>NZ_JAEPNI010000008.1 GCF_017643475.1 Maricaulis sp. | reverse complement strand
CGCGTCCGTTGATAATTCCATAACTACATACGTTGGCCAATTTCGGGGGTCCCAAGCTGTTCGGAGCAACGCTCCCTCTTCGCTCCCTAAATCCGCTCTTTCCCTAAAATTCGCAAGGTAGCCGTGAAAAGACGCTTACTCCGGAACACGCCCGGCCGCAGCCTCTATGTCCGTCTCACGGGACCGGAGTCCGGTCCTGGCGCCGCCGGCAAATGGACTGATTATGTTGCGCGGCGGGTTATGTTGCGGCCCTGCGCTGGGCATCGGTGTTGCGAGAGATCGGCAACTTCTCCGCAACATAATCTCAGCCCGTCCGGGAGGGTCGCGTGATGCCCCGCGACGCTTCCGAGCTGGCGCGCCGCCTCGCGCGCGCCGCCGAGGCGGTCTGCCGCCATTATCTATCGAAGGGTCGACGCCAGGGCCGCTATTGGACGGTGGGCGACGTGCGCAACACGCCCGGCCGGTCGATGTTCGTGCGGCTGAGCGGGCCGGACTCCGGCCCCGGCGCCGCCGGGCGCTGGACCGATGCCGCCTCAGCCGAGTACGGCGACCTGCTCGACGTGATCCGCGAGAGCTGCGGGCTGACCCAGTTCCGCGAGGTCGCCGAGGAGGCGCGACGCTTCCTGGCGTTGCCCCGCGCCGAACCGCCGCATGAGCCGAGACCGCCCGTCCCGACCGGTTCGCCCGAGGCCGCGCGGCGGCTCTGGGCTATCACGAAGCCGCTCGCCGGCACTTTGGCCGAGGCGTACCTCCACGCCCGCGGGATTGAGACCGTCCACCATGCGGGCGCACTGCGGTTTCACCCGCGGTGCTACTATCGCCCGGACGATAACGCGCCGACCGAGACCTGGCCGGCGATGGTCGCCGCCGTCACCGACCTTTGCGGCGCCATCACGGGCGTGCATCGCACCTGGCTTGCCCCGGACGGCTTGGGCAAGGCGCCGATCGACACGCCGCGACGAGCCATGGGCGGTCTCTTCGGCCATGCCGTCCGGTTCGGTGCGGCCGGCGACGTCCTCGCCGCCGGTGAAGGCATCGAGACGATACTGTCGCTGCGATGTGCGCTCCCCGCCCTGCCCATGGCGGCGGCGCTGTCAGCGAACCACCTCGCCGCTCTCCAGTTCCCGCCGGCGCTCCGTCGGCTCTACATAGCCCGCGACGCTGACGCCGCCGGCGACACGGCGGTCGCGGCGCTCACCGAACGAGCCGAAGCCGCTGGCATCGAGGCGCTGGTCCTCTCTCCGCAATTCGGAGACTTCAATGACGACCTGCGAGCGTTCGGCGTCGGCGCCGTTCGCGCGTCCGTGCGTGTTCAGCTCGGTCCGCAGGATGCAGTCCGCTTCATACGCCGGAGAACGGCCAGGACGGGGTGACCGAAGTCGGCACCCCGTCGCCGACTCACAAGGCCTTCAGGAAGGCCATGAGGCCCTTATCCTCCTTCCATGACCGAACGGTCGCGGCTGCCCCACCTTGCAGAGTGCGACGGCGTTGGCCTTCAGCGTCAGGTCGATCTCGGCATAGATGTTGGTCGTGCTGATCGAGACGTGTCCGAGCCAGGCGCGGATAGTGTTGATGTCCACGCCGGCGAGGACCAGGTGGCAGCCGTGGTGTGCCGGATCACGTGCGGCGTTATCGTCCGATCGGGCAGTTCCGGGACCTGAGCTGCGCAACGCTCGATCAGGCGATAGATCCCGAAGCGGGTGAACGGCGTCCCGAGCCGGCTTACGAACACGGCGTCTTCGCCCGCGCGACCGGTGATCTCGTCCGCCAGAACGCGCTCGGTTTCCGGCCACAGCGGGCAGTGC
Organism: Maricaulis sp.; assembly: GCF_017643475.1. GTDB lineage: Bacteria > Pseudomonadota > Alphaproteobacteria > Caulobacterales > Maricaulaceae > Maricaulis. The sequence continues at coordinate 13,649 of NZ_JAEPNI010000008.1, read as the reverse complement.
CGCGTCGTGCCGCCCTTGCCGTGCAAGGTGGCGAGATCGTGCCCGCCTTTCCGCGATCCGATCTGCAGATCGCACACCCTCAGTTGGGTGGCCTCCGACACCCTTGCACTGGTGTTGTAGAGGAAGAGCAGAAGCGCGTACTCGCTCCGGCCCCGCCGGGTCTTGCGGTCGGGCGTTGCCAGCATCGCCTCCATCTCCGCCCTGGTCAGCCATCCAACCGGCGGCGGCATCGATCTCTTCGACGCGATAGCCCGGATGTGACCGCACCATTCGACATGAGCCGGATCGCGGCTGCCGACGAAGCGCGCGAACGTGCGTATGGCCGCCAGTCGCTGATTGCGGGTCCGGGCCGAGCAACCTCGATCCGTCTCGAGATGAGCGAGGAACTGCAGCACCCATCCGGACGTGATGTCCGATACCATAAGCCGGTCCACGGGCTTGCGCACCTTCCGGCTGACGAAGGGCAGCAACAGGCTGAAGGTGTCGCGATAGCTCTTGCGGGTGTTCCGAGCGAGATTGCGTTCGGTAACGATGTGCTCGCACAGGAACCGGCGGAGCCACGGGCCGAGGGCTGCGAGGTCAGGCATGCCGACCTCCCGCCGCATTAGCGGGCGAACCGCAGCGACGTCTGCTCCAGCAGCTCCGGCGTCATCGACAGATAGACCTTCGTGCCCTCCAGATCGGCGTGACCGAGATAGGTGGAGAGCACCGGCAGCAGCCGTTGCATATCGGCGCCCTGCCGATACCAGCTCATCAGGCGATGGACGGCGAAGCTGTGCCGAAGGTCGTGCAGCCGCGGGATTGTCCGGCCGCCTGCTGCGCGGTGGACCCCGGCAACGCGCCGCAGCGTGTCGAACGCGGCCTGCACGGTGCTGCTGGCGAGCCGCGTCCCATCCCGGTTCGCGAGGAGCAACGCGTCCCGGCCGTTCGCGAGTCCGGCGCGCTGGCGCAGGGACACGTGGCTGTCCAGCACTGCGGCAAGCTGAGGTCCGACCGGGACCAGCCGGCTCTTGTAGAACTTGGTGGCCCGGATGGTCACGACGGCGTTCGCCAGATCAACGTCGGTCAGCGTGAGGCGGGTCGCCTCCCCGAAGCGTAGCCCCGCCCCGTATAAGAGGAGAAGCAGGGTGCGGAACGTCACCGCATCCAGCTGGACCGCGCCGCGCCGGCTTGCCTCCACGGTCGCGGGATCGAAGAGGCGCGCAAGCTCATCGCGCGAGTAGATGTAGGGCGGCGCCCGAACGGGCGATCTCGGCGCGTCGACCGGCATGGACGAGCGGGTCGCATGGCCGCGGCTGATCGCGTGACGCCAGAAGCCGGCAAGCGCGTAGTACCTATTCTCGCGGTGACGCGTCGGCGGGCTCTCGCCCGCCAGGTAGGCCAGGACCTGCCCCGTGGTGACCGCGTCGCAGGCGGCGTCGCTATCGGCATGGTCAAGGAAGCGGCGTAGGAGGTTCGCGCCGGTCGTGAACTTCGCGCCGTGAGCCCGTCGCCAGAGCACATAGCGTTCGATCGACTCGCGCAGGATCATGCCAGGCCCTCCAGGTCGAGAGCGGCCACCTCGCGAAGCGCGGCGAGGTCGACCTTGGCGTAGATCGCGGTGGAGGACGGATCGCGGTGGCCAAGGAAGTCCCCGATCACCTTCATCGACGTGCCTTGATCCAGCAGATGCTGGCCGCGGCATGCCGCAGGGCGTGGGCCCCGCGTCGGCCGGTGACGACGTCGATGCGCGCCAGCCGGTCGCGAACCATCTCGCCCAGGGCTTTTCGGTCGAGTGGCCGGACCGGCGCGAGCGTCGTGAAGAAGAGACTGCGCCCGAAGCCGGACGGCCGCGCCTCCCTGATGTAACGCAGAATGGCGTGGCCCACGCCCTGCGACAGCGGCCACAGATGGGTTCGCCCCGGTTTCGGGCAGCGGACCCGAAGCATTGCGTTCTCCCAGTCCAGATCGTCCAGCCGCAGACCGCCGACCTCTCCGGTCCGAAGCCCGTACCCGATGAACAGCATCAGGATGGCACGGTGCGTTACGTCGGCGACGGCGATGGATTTTGCGTGGGCAACTCTGCGAACCCCAACACCTGGATCGAGGTTCGGCTGGCGGACTTTGACGCGCCGGGACTCCATTCCCCTGACGGCCGGCGCTCGAAGGGGCTTTTGGAACAAGTGGCGTTTGGGCAGACGGTGAGCTACGAAGCGCGGCGCGGTCGAAGCGACCGGGTTATTGTCTATGATCTATTATACCAGCGGCAGTCGTCACTGACCGCCATGCGCCCAGCCGCAACCGCTTCGAGACGAGCGCGGTCAGCGGCACTCACATTGACGACGATTCCCTTATCGGAACCTGATCTCGGTCCTGAAGAACCCGTTCTACGCTGGCGTCTATGTCTACGGCAAAAGCGAGAAGCGGACCGAGATCATCGGAGGCCGGGCCCGCAAGAGCTATGGTCACGGCAAGCCGATCGGCACCTGGGAGGTGATGATCAAGGATCACCACGAGGGCTACATCAGCTGGGCGGAGTACGAACGCAACCAGAAGCAGCTGGCCAACAACACCTATGGCTGGCCCGGTGGCGCCAAGTCCAGCCGGGGCGGCCGCGCGCTGTTGTCAGGGATGTTGACCTGCGGGCGGTGCGGCCGCCGGCTTGCCGTCACCTATGCGGGCAATGCCGGGAGCCGTCCAGTGTATCGCTGCGACAAGCTGGGGCCGTTGCCACAACCGCCGGCACGAACATTGGCGGAGGTCGCGCCGGGTTTGCGCTGCGGGCCAGCCGACGCCACGTGAAAAGCTGCTGCGGCGTCAGTCATACCAACGGTGCCCGATACCGACCCGTAGGGGATTCCCTTTCGGACGGAAATGGGATTCAAGGCTGGCGAAGGAGAATCGCCATGCCGCCATCGAGGATTGGGCTCCGGGACGATTTTGACGCCGGCGCGCTTCGCCGCCTAGCGCGGCGTAGCCGGGACAACCGCCAGACCCGACGTCTGCTGGCACTGGCGGCGGTCTATGACGGGATGAGCCGCGAGGCTGCCGCCGCGGTCGGCGGCATGGACCGGCAGACGCTCCGGGATTGGGTGCATCGCTTCAATGCCGAAGGCCCGGACGGCCTGATGGACCGGCCCCGCCCCGGCATGCAACGGCGCTTGAGCGACGCGCAGATGCGGGAGCTGGCGGAGATCGTGGAGACAGGGCCCGATCCGGCGGTCGACGGCGTCGTGCGCTGGCGGCGGATCGACCTGCAGCGCGTCATCGAGGAGCGCTTCGGTGTCGTCTACAGTGAGCGCACGATCACCGATCTGCTCGCCGCGTTGTCGTTCTCCTACATCAGCGGCCGGCCGAAGCATCCGGGCCAGGATGCGCGCGTCATCGAGGCGTTCAAAAAAACTTTCCGCGAACGCTCCAGGCCCACATAGGCCACTTGCCGAAGCACCGGCGGATCGAGATCTGGTTTCAGTGTATGGTTCGCCTCCGGTTTGCAAGAAGAAACGATAGTCCCAGAAGACCCTGCTTCAGCGTATCCGGCTTGTTCGTGGGCGAGTGCCCGAGCCACAATGGGAGCCGCTGGGATGCGTTCCTTACAAGATGATCAGACTTTTTGATCTACTGCCACCACCAGGTTTTGCGTGTCCCGGTCGAAGCAGGGCGATCTACTGGAACCATCAGGCTGCACATCCGATCAGATCACGGTGCCATTGGCTTCTTCTTGCAAGTCGTTCAGCTTCGCGCCGTCAGGCCGCGACCGGCTGAAAGGGTTCGTTCCTCGATAAGACCGCCCAGACGATCCGGGCAACCTTGTTGGCGCTCGCGACGACAATCTTGTTGGTGTGCATGCCCCGTGCGCAAAGCCGTTCCATAAATTCCGCCATTCGACTTTCCCGCTTTCTGCGATGGTAAAATGCCGACCGCATGCCGTGTATCATCAGCGTTCGAACATGGGTGTTTCCGCGTTTCGATATCCCGAGCAGGATCGTCTTGCCTCCGGTCGAGCGCTGTCTGGGTACAAGTCCGAGAAAGGCGGCGAGATCTCGCCCTGTCCGGAAGTCAGAGATGTTGGCGACGGCGCTATAAAGGGCTGTCGCCACGATCACGCCGATGCCCGGAATGGGAAGCAAGGCCCGGCAGACAGAGTTGGATTTGGCGAAGGCTTCCAGTTCGTCGTCGATCTTGGAAAGGCGAGCGTCGATCATCGTGTATTCGGCAATGAGCGTTTCGAAGAGCGCCCGCGAGACCGCAGAAAGATCGACCTTTCCGACCTCCATCAATTCCGTCTGAATGTAGCGTTCGAAACGCGCCCGCCCTGAGGGGATCACCAGGCCGCGTTCGCGCAACAGGCCACGGAGCTGATTGATGATCGAGGTTCGTGCCGTCACTAGCCGTTGGCGCACACGATGGAGCGCCTGCATGTCCAGTTGTTCATCGGATTTGATTCCGACCGCATGGCGGCCCGGCCGTTGTGCGGCTTCGGCGATCGCCAGCGCATCGTTCCAGTCGTTCTTTTGCGCTTTTGCGAAGGGCCGCACGCTCTCCGGGGTCAGCAGCTTGACGTCATGTCCCATCGCGATGAGCTGGTGGGCAAGCCAATGCGCGCCAGAACACGCCTCGAATGCTACACGCAGGCACTCGCTGCGCCGATCGCCGAAAAACGCCAGCAGCCGTGAACGGGTAAATTGCTTTCGCAGGACGATGTCGCCATCGGCGCCCAGGCCGACGACGTGGAAGCTGTTTTTGCCGATATCGATGCCGATCTGCTTGAATGTCATGTGATGCCTCCTTGTTGAGACGGCGAAAATATCCGCCGGGGAGGAGGCGAACCATCCCACAAGATGAAGCCCGGCTCGGACAGAAGAACGGCCGCACCCGGATCTGGGCCAAGAGGGGGACGCGCCCACGCCTCCCGGCCGACCAACGTTATGAGAACGCCTACCTGTTCGGCGCGATCTGCCCCAGGCGCGGCGTCGGCGCCGCGCTCATGCTGCCGCACGCCAACATTCCGGCCATGCAGATGCACCTCGACGAAATCAGCCGCACCGTGGCCCGGCGCGCCCATGCCGTCGTCCTGATGGACCGCGCCGGCTGGCACAAGACCGACAGGCTCAAGGTCCCGAAGAACCTCACCATCATCCTCCTCCCGTCACGGTCCCCCGAGCTGAACCCGGTCGAGAACATCTGGCAGTATCTACGCCAGAACTGGCTCTCCAACTCCGTCTTCGAGACCTACGACGCCATCCTCGACGCCGGATGCGACGCTTGGAACCGCCTCCTGGCAAAGCCCCAGACGATCATGTCCATTGGTCTCAGAAACTGGGCACATGGCGGTCAGTAACTACTGCCGTTGGTATTAGTTAGGGCCTTACCAATTCTCCGAGCCAGACGACAGTCTCAGCCGAGACCACTATGGCTTGCCGCGCCGAAAGATGAGCATCGCTGTGGCGAAAAGAGGCGCGCCGATCGCCAGGAGCGCGAGCGCCTGCAGCCAAAGCTCGGACAGGCCTATCCCTTTCAGGAACACGCCGAGGATCACGTCCATGTAATGGCGCAGCGGGCTCCCGAGAGAGAGAGTCTGCAACAGCGCGGGCATGCTTTCAACGGGCGCAAGTGTCCCGGAGAGGAACATCAACGGGAACAAGCTGAAAAAGCTCAGCAAAAGGGCCTGCTGCAATGTTCGGCTCACGCTTGCGATCAGCACGCCCAGCGAAATCGCGCTCACAAGGAATACCGCAGTGAGCGCAAGGAAGAGAAGGAAGCTGCCCCGCATAGGCACGCCGAACCACCAGACGATCAAGAGGCTCGGGAATATCGAGAGGAGCCCGATAACGAGTGTCGGGAAGGTCTTGGCGACGAAGAGCTCCGCCGTGCCGATCGGCGTCACCTGGAGCTGCTCGATAGTGCCGGCTTCTTTCTCGCGGACGATGGAGGCCGCTGGATGGATCACCCCCACCATCATGGCGGCAAGCGCAATCATGGAAAGCACCACGAATGAGGTGTAGGTCTGGTCAGAGTTGTACCAGACCCGGACTACCGGCTGGACACCCCCTCCGGCCGCCGCTGCGGTTGTCGGAGCCGCCTGGAAACGGTTGACGATCTCAAGCGCATAACCGCGGGCCTGTGCCGCCATGTTCGAATTGGTCCCGTCAAGGAGTACCTGCACGGTAGGCGCGTCGCCCCGCGCCAAATCATGCTGGAAGCGTTCCGGGATGACGAGCGCAACACGTGCCCGGCCCGTCTGAAGCCAATCTGTCGCCGCAGGCGCGCTAGCGGGATACCCGGCGGGCGCGAACGCGTCTGTTACCAGAAAGCTTTCGACCAGGGCGCGACTCGCTGATGTCTGGTCGAGGTCGACGACGGCGAGCGGCATGTCATTGACTTCGAAGGACAGAGCGTAGGCGCAGATCACCACCTCGATCGTGTAAAGCCAGAGGATCAAGACCAGCATCACGCGGTCGCGCAGCAGCTGAATCATCTCCTTTACAAGGAGGCCGGCAAGCCGCGTGCCCATCTCACGCCACCTTCTTGCGAAACCGCCACGCCGCGAGCGCGAAGATGATTGCCGTGTAGGCGAAGAGTAGCAGGACAGAGGGCCAGAGTTCCGGCAAACCGGCGCCCTTGAGCACGACGCCCCGCGAGAAGTCTACGAAATATTGCACCGGGAACAGGCGCGTATAGAGCTGGAGGACGTAAGGCATGGTGGATATTGGGAACAGGAATCCCGAGAACAGAAACGAGGGCATCAGCGTCACGATGAGCGCCAGTAACATGGCGACGAGTTGGCTTTTGGTGACTGTGGAAACCAGAAGCCCAATGCCGACGGTGCAAAAGACATAGACGAGCCCCACCAGAAGGAGGAGGCCGATGCTGCCGCGCAGCGGAACATCGAACCACAGGAAGCCCACGGCGATAACCATGACGATCTGAACAAAGGCAATAAGGCCATAGGGCACGAGCTTTCCGGTCAGAAACTCGGCCGGCGTAAGTGGTGATGCGAAGATCTGCTGAATCGAACCACTTTCCTTTTCACGGGTGATGGCAAGCGCCGTCAGAAGCGGCGGAAACGCCATCAAGATCACGCCGAACAAGCCTGGAATCACGAAAGTTACGCTGCGCAACGCCGGATTATACCAGACGCGGGCGTCAACGTGGACGCTCGGGGACGCCTCACTATGAAAATCCGAGACGATGGCTGCTGCGTAGGCTGCGACGAGGTTAGCAGTGGCGGAATAAGTGCCGTCCACGAGCACCTGGACAGGTGCCGTCCCATCGCGCGCGAGGGTGTTCTGAAACTTCGGCGGGATAACGAGCGCGAGCTTAACAGTGCCACGCTGCAGCCCCTTCTCGACATCCCGATTATCGGTGAAATCCTGTGCGAGCTGGAAGTAGCCGCTCTGAATGAAACGATCGACGAGTGCCCGGCTGTCCGGGGACCGGTCCTGGTCGAAAACCCCTATGGGAACGTTGTCCACGTCGAGCGAGATCGCATAACCAAACAGAAATAGCATCAGTAGCGGCATGAGAAGGGCGACCACGACCGTGATGGGATCGCGAACTATCTCGGTCGTTTCTTTTTCAACGATAGCGGCTATACGGGTGAATTTCATCGCGCTTCTCCGATTGGCCGAACTGCCTGCGTGCGCTCCCGCTCGATATAGGCAAGAAATACGTCCTCGATCGTTTCCAGACCGTCTTGCGGCAGGCCGGCGCGCAAGGCCGCGAGGTCGCCCGCCGCAATCAGGCGGCCCTCGTACATGAGCCCGAGGCGGTGGCAGTAGGCGGCCTCCTCCAGATAATGCGTCGTAACGAGCACAGCTGTGCCGGCCGCAGCCAGCGTGTTGACGAGTCGCCAGAAGCGGGAACGCGCCTGGGGATCGACCCCGGAGGTCGGCTCGTCAAGGAACAGGACGGCCGGACGGTGCAGGATGCCGCAGGCGAGTGCGAGCCGCTGGCGCACGGCGCCGGAAAGGCCGGAGACAGCTTCGTCCGCGAGGCCGTGGAGCCCGGTGACGGCGCTTGCCCAGGCGATAGCCTCTCGGGCCGGGCGGCGTTTTATCCCGTAGGCGCTGGCGAAGAATGCCAGATTCTCATGCACGGTGAGATCGTGGTAAAGCGAGAAGCGCTGGGACATGTAGCCGATACGCTGGCGCAATCGGCGCGGTTGCGAAGCAATGTCGATACCCACGACACGCGCGGTTCCGTTCGAAGGCGGCAAAAGACCGCAGAGCATACGGATGAGTGTGGTCTTGCCGGCGCCGTTCGGGCCGAGCAAGCCGAAGATTTCCCCAGGGTTAACCTCGAAGGAGACATCGTCTACAGCGACAAAATCACCGAAGCGGCGGGTCAGCCGGCGCGTTTCCACACTCTCGGCCGGTTCGCGATGACCCTTCGAAGCGGCAAGCCGGGCGACTTCAGCAATGCCTGTCGGAACCTCGGTACGCACGCCCTTGCGCAGGACAACGAAGACATCCTCCATCGAAGGCGTGGCCGGTTCCACCCGTCCGAGCTGTTCGAGCTGTTTGCGCAACTCATTCGAAAGACCCTTGGCCGGCTCCACGACAAAGCGGACATCCGTCGGCCGCCACTGGCTTCCCAGCATCTCCGGAGCTTCACTCAAGACATTCTCGACCGCGACCGGATTGTCTGTTTCCACTTGGAATACAGCTCCCTGCGCGCGAGCACGCAGCTCGTCGGGAGACCCTTGCGCGGTTATCGAACCGTGGTCGAGGAAAGCGACGTGATCGCACATTTCCGCCTCGTCCATGTAGGATGTTGCGAAGACAATCGTCGCACCCTCGTGCCGGAAGTCTTCCAGCATCCGCCAGAGTTCGCGACGCGAGAGCGGGTCCACCCCAAGGCCGGGCTCGTCGAGGAGCAGCAGGGGCGGCTGATGAATCAGGTTGGTGCACAGGGCGAGCTTCTTGCGCATGCCGCCCGACAGTGTGCCCTCCCGGCGATGAAGAAAGGGGGTGAGCGCGGCCATCGCGAGGATGCGCTCGCTCCTTGCGGCGTACACAGCCTGAGGCACGGCGCGCACCTTGCCGGCGAAGGCCAGGTTCTCCGCGACAGTAAGGTGATCATAGAGCGTAAAGCCTTGCGCCATGTAGCCAATCCGGGACGTGACTTCGGAGGCTTGCCGTACTGTGTCGAAGCCGAGCACCCGGCAGTTGCCCTCGCTCGGATCGAGAATGGCGGCCAGGAGTTGAAGGAGCGTCGTCTTGCCTGCCCCATCAGGCCCGACGAGACCAAAGATCTCGCCCCGCGCAATTCGCAGATCGATTGCACTGATGGCCCGAGCGTGGCCGAACCGCCGGGCCAGTCCCTCGGCTTCAATCATGTTGTCGCCCGCGCCGCTCATCGCCCCCGCCTCACTGCGGAACGAAGAGTTGCGGTGGCCATCGTGTGCCGGAACCCCAAAGTATCCAGGCATCAGCAGGCATGCCGGGCTTGAGCACACCATCAGGATTGTCAAGGACAAGCGTCACGCCGAAGACCATGCGCGTCCGCTCCTCCGGCATGTGGATATCGCGGGGCGTGAACTGCGCCTGCTGATCGACCCGCGCGACCCGCCCTTCGAACAGACGGTCGGGAAAGGCGTCCACCCGGACGCGCGCAGAGGCGTCGAGCTTGACCTTGCCGATGTCCTTCTCGGGAATGAAAACCTTGAGTTCGATGCGAGAAAGGTCGGCCAGGATAGCCACCGTTCGACCTGGCTGGGCGAACTCGCCCACCTCTATCGTCTTCGCCAAAACGGTTCCGGAGACCGGTGTGAAAACACGCGTCTTTTTGACTTGGTTCGCCACAAGGGCAAGCTCCTTGCGCGCGGCTTCGATCCGGCCTTCGATCGCGCCGATCTCCGCTTCCAAAGCGCCAACCCGGCCTTGGGCGTTCCGGAACGCGTTTTCCTCCTGTTCGACCCGCTGTGGCGACACGGTACCCCGCTTGCCAAGTTCCCGGTAGCGGGAGAGCTCACGTTCGGCAGTCTCATAGTGATGGCGCCAGACCTGCAGCTCGCGCTCCGCCTGTTCGCGCTCCCGCCGTCGCGCCTCGACCCCGGCCTCGGCTTGCTCTTTCCGCAGGATGAAATCGGCGTCATCGAGTCGAAGCAGGAGGTCGCCTTTGGTGACGGTTACACCTTCGTCAATCCGACTCTCGACGACTCGGCCCGCTACCTCGACGGCCACCCGCACTTCCGTACCTTCGATGTGGCCGTTGCCGTAGAGCAACTGTTCAGGAAGCGGCGCTGGCCGCAAATAGAGGTACAAGCCATAAGAGCCGCCAGCAATGGTGGCCAGCAACAGCGCGCTCAAGAGCCATGTTTTTCTCACGCGGGCGTCCTCCTATAGCGCGACAATCTGGGTGAGATGCTGGCGACAATCAGGATGAGATTCTATGTCGCGGCATCGGTGATGATATCACCGTGTTTGTCACCGGCAAGGTTTTCTTCAGCCGGTGTTTGTCGCTCCGCGTCAATCAGAGGTGTGTTCTTGATTGTCGCGTATGCGGCGGGCCTGCCCCTCTTGCGTTTGGCCTCGAGCGCGGATCGCCGCCTGTAGCTCTCGACATTCATCTCGAAGATGGTGGCATGGTGAACGAGCCTGTCGACGGCGGCGAGCGTCATGGCGGGGTCGGGAAAGACCCTGTTCCATTCGCCGAAGGGCTGATTGGCGGTGATCATGACGGAACGCCGCTCATATCGCGCCGAGATGAGTTCGAACAGGACACTGGTCTCGGCCTGATCCTTGGTGACATAGGCGAGATCATCGAGGATCAGCAGATCGAACTTGTCGAGCCTGGCGATGGCGGCCTCGAGCTGCAATTCGTGGCGGGCGACCTGCAGTCTCTGAACCAGGTCGGTGGTTCTGGTGAACATGACCCGCCAGCCGTTCTCGATCAGCGCCAGGCCGATGGCGGCGGCGAGATGGCTCTTTCCGCCGCCGGGCGGGCCGAACATGAGAACATTTGCCCCCTTGGCCAGCCAGCTGTCTCCTGCGGCCATGGCCATGACCTGTGCTTTCGAGATCATGGGAACAGCGTCGAAGTCGAAGCTGTCCATCGTCTTGCCGGACGGCAGGTGCGCTTCGGCGAGATGACGGGCGACCCTGCGGTGAGCGCGTTCGGCCAGTTCATGTTCGGCGATGGCAGCCAGGAAGCGGGCGGCCGGCCAGCCTTCCTTGTCGGCCTGCTCGGCGAAGCGGGGCCAGAGGGTCTTGATGGTGGGCAGCCGCAGGTCGTTCAGCATGATACCGAGGCGGGCCTCGTCAACGGTGTGGGAGGTCTTCATCCGCGTTCTCCCGCTCTTTGCGTCGATCCGACGAGGGCTTCATAGCTGTCCAGGGAAACGGACCGCACCGTGACGGTCGGCAAGCTGGCGGGGTCCGGGGCGAACCTGCTTCGCAGGGCGGCCAGATCAGGCAGATCGCCGGCCTTGAGGATCCTGGCCAGTTCCCCTGCGAGGGCCGCTTCGCAATTGCGGTCATGGGCAAGGCCGAGCAGTTCGACCGTGGCCTTGCAGGCCTGCCGTTCAGGCAACCGGGCGGCAAGCGCCTCGAAGGCCCGCCGATACTCTGCCCGCGGGAAGAGCTTGTCGCGATAGACAAGATGCAAAAGAGCCATGGGCTTTCTGCGCAGCGAATGGATGACATGGTGATAGTTCACCACCTGGTCGTGTTTGCCATTTGCCCCGGCGCGGCCCCTTGGCAGCGTCAGCAGGTGGGTGCCGCCGATGAAGAGCTCCAGCCGGTCGTCGAACAGGCGCACGCGCAGCCTGTGGCCGATCAGGCGGGAGGGCACGGTGTAGAAGACCTTGCGCAAGGTGAAGCCGCCGGTGCTGGAGACGGTGACGATCACCTCCTCGAAATCCGTGCTGCGCCGTTCGGGCAGATCCTGAAGATGCGGACGCTCGACCGCGATCCCCTTGCCATGAGCGGCGTTCCGCCGGCCGACGATCTCGTCGATGAACGCACGGTAGGCCCTGAGGTCTTCGAAGTCGGGACTGCCTCGCATCAGCAACGCATCGCGGATCGCCCCTTTGAGGTGGCCGTGCGCGCTTTCGATCGAGCCGTTCTCGTGCGCCACGCCCTTGTTGTTGCGCGTTGGCGTCATGCGGTAATGGGCACAGAGAGCCTCGTAGCGTGCGGTGAGATCCGACCGGGCTTGCGCATCAAGGTTGCGGAAGGCGGCCGAGAGGCTGTCGCTGCGATGATAAAGCGGGACGCCGCCTGCCGACCAGAGCGCATTCTGAAGCCCCTCGGCCAGGGCGACGAAACTCTCGCCACCGAGAATGACATGGGCATGTCCGAAGCCCGACCATGGCAAACGGAAGTGATAGAGCAAATGCTCCAGGGGCTGACCTGCGAGCGTCACGCCGAGGGACCCCATGTCGGTGAAATCCGACAGTCCGAGCCGGCCCGGCTCGTGAACCTGCCGGAAGATCACCTCCCTGTCTTCCCCGTGGATCGCCCGCCAGGCGCGGATCCGCCGCTCCAGTGTCCGGCGAATACCCGGCTGCAGGTCGGGATGGCGGCGCAGCATCTCCTCGTAGATGGCCACCGGGCGAAGCCCGGGCGCGGCCCGCAACATAGGCACGACTTCCGCGTCGAATATGAACTCCAGCGGATCGGGACGCCGCCGCCCTTTGGCCGGCGTCTTCTGCGACGGGAGCCGGGGATCCTGCACGATCCGATAGGCGGTTGCCCGGCTCATTCCCGCCTTCGCGGCGGCGGTCTCGATGGGGTGATCTTGTCTCAGCTTCATGAAAAGTCTCATCTGATGATCGGTTACATGGCGCCCCGGCACAAAGGTGGTTCCCCATTCCAGAAAACCACCAGCGTATCGGGCCGGTCGCGATCACAGACCCCAAAATCGGGCGCAGCGGCGGGTGTATGCCTCCGGTCGGGCTACGCCCTCCCTGCGACACACACCCGCCGAAACGTCTCATCCTGATTGTCGCTGAGTCTCATCCTGTTTGTCGCTGCGCATCCTCCTTCGTTCTCTTTGTTTATACCAGCGAATAGGTCTTGCCCGCGCCTGCTTCAAGGAGGAAACTGCGCCCCTCTCCGAGACAGGCTATTACACGTGCGTCGGCGTCTCGCGCCGCTATAAGCGCGGGGTTTGGTGTCTCCTCCGCAGTCATGCCACAACCCCCGCGGCCGGCGGGGCGATTGCCGGCGGAGGTACATCCTGTTCCGCTAACCACACGAGGCCATCCCGGATATAGCGTGGGACCGTCCACTTCTCCTCGCCCAGTGCGAGCGTCAGCGCGACCTCGGATTTCTTCAACGTGAGCGCTTCAGTCCAGGCTTGCCCCTCCCGTTCCTCTGCAGATGGCCCTGGAAAGGGAATGAGCCGCCCGGCGGCGCCGGGGCCGGAGTCCGGCCCCCGCAACCATAAAAAGCCCGCTAGTACAGCACGCTAGCGGGCTTTTCGACTCTCAAGCTATAGTCCGGAAATGCGATCGGGTACTATATGGGTACCACTAAGAATCAAGCTGTAGCCATACTCGGAGGAGGAGTGTTCGATATTTCGTAAGCGTCTTTTCACGGCTACCTTGCGAATTTTAGGGAAAGAGCGGATTTAGGGAGCGAAGAGGGAGCGTTGCTCCGAACAGCTTGGGACCCCCGAAATTGGCCAACGTATGTAGTTATGGAATTATCAACGGACGCGGT
>NZ_JAEPNI010000007.1 GCF_017643475.1 Maricaulis sp. | reverse complement strand
GATGTTCCGCAAGCTGCTCGATCGCGGTGAAGCAGGCGACAATGTCGGTATCCTGCTGCGCGGCATCGACCGTGACGGTGTTGAGCGTGGCCAGGTTCTGGCCAAGCCGGGCTCCATCACGCCGCACGCGAAGTTCGTTGCAGAAGCCTACATCCTGACGAAGGAAGAGGGTGGCCGTCACACGCCGTTCTTCACCAACTACCGTCCGCAGTTCTACTTCCGTACGACGGACGTGACGGGTGTTGTAACGCTGAACGCTGGCACCGAGATGGTTATGCCGGGCGACAACGTTGAAATGAACGTCGAGCTGATCACGCCGATCGCCATGGACCAGGGCCTGCGCTTCGCGATCCGCGAAGGTGGCCGCACGGTCGGCGCTGGCGTCGTCTCCAAGATCGTCGAGTAATCGACCTCCGTCATCGGACGGAAAACTGTTTGCGGGGCTTCCGGATTACCGGAGGCCCCGTTTGCTTCCGGAGCGGCCTGACAGGGCAACTGAAATTCGCTGGATTGAAATTGCAATTTCCTGTTTTCAAACGGTCGGACTGCGTGTAGTTAGCAGCGCTTCGGAGATGGCGGCGGCGACGCCGTCATAATTTTTCGCGCCTGTGTACAGGGGTGTAGCTCAGTTGGTAGAGCATCGGTCTCCAAAACCGAGGGTCGGGGGTTCGAGTCCCTCCGCCCCTGCCAGGCGACGAAAATCCGACGGATAATTAAAATGCGGGGCCGGTGGTCCCATCTGAGAGCGAATGGCGCAGAATTCTAAGGATAAGAAGATGGCAGCTGAGGACAGCGCACAGAAAAAGAAGCGGGCCAACCCGTTTCAATATCTCGCGCAAGTCCGTCAGGAAGCGCGCAAGGTGACCTGGACCACCTGGGGTGAAACCTGGGTCTCTACGGTCATGGTCGTCATCCTGACCATTATCGCGATGCTCTTCTTCTGGGGCGTGGACAGCCTGCTCCAGCTGATTATCCAATTCCTGCTCTCGCTCGGTTAAGGAGGCGCTGTATGGCTGCCAAGTGGTACATCGTGCACGCCTATTCCAACTTCGAGAAGAAGGTGGCAGAGGCGATCCGCGCCGAAGCGGCGATCCAGGGGCTTGAGGACAAGTTTGAAGAAGTCCTCGTTCCGACCGAAGAGGTCGTCGAAGTTCGCAAGGGCCGCAAGGTCAATGCAGAGCGCAAGTATTTCCCGGGCTATGTCCTGGTAAAGATGGATATGACCGACCAGGCCTATCACCTGGTCACGTCGACGCCGAAAGTAACGGGCTTCCTGGGCTCGGGTAAAAAGCCGATCCCGGTTTCCGAGAATGAAGTCAAGCGCATCCTCGGCCAGATGGAAGAGGACGCCGAGCGTCCGCGTCCGACGGTCAGCTACGAAGTTGGCGAGACGGTCAATGTCATCGACGGTCACTTCCAGAGCTTCACCGGTGTTGTCGAGGAAGTCGACGACATCGATGGCCGCCTGAAAGTGGCAATCAATATTTTCGGCCGGGCAACTCCGGTCGAGCTGGAATACGCCCAGGTCGAAAAGACGGCCTAGGCGTAAATCTGCGGGAGGTGCCGGCGCCAAGACCATGCCGGGCCGTACCGCAAACCCTCAGAGGCGCGATGGGCGTGCCTTGTTAATGGAGTGGGAACATGGCCAAGAAGATTGACGGCTATATCAAGCTGCAAGTGCCTGCAGGCGCTGCCAACCCGTCCCCGCCGATCGGCCCGGCTCTGGGTCAGCGCGGCGTGAACATCATGGAATTCTGCAAGGCGTTCAACGCGAAGACGCAAGAGATGGAAAAAGGGATGCCGATCCCGACGACCATCACCGTCTTCAACGACAAATCCTTTACCTTCGTCATCGCGACGCCGCCGGCGAGCTTCTATCTGAAGAAGGCTGCCAAGGTCCAGAAGGGTTCCCAAACCCCTGGTTCTGCAGTTGCCGGTTCGGTCACGACGGCCCAGTGCCGCGAGATCGCTGAAGCGAAATTCAAGGACCTCAATGCGAACGACCTCGACCAGGCGACGAAAATCATCGCCGGTTCCGCCCGTTCCATGGGTCTGGAAGTGACGGAGTAAGATCATGGCTAAACTCGGAAAGCGCACCGCTGCTGCTCGCGAAACCGTAGATCGCGACGCTGTTTACACGATCGACCAGGCGTCTGCCCTGGTAAAGTCCAATGCCACGGCCAAGTTCGATGAAACCATCGAGCTGTCCATGAATCTGGGTGTTGACCCGCGCCACGCTGACCAAATGGTCCGCGGCGTGTGCAACCTGCCGAACGGCACCGGCCGTACGGTTCGTGTTGCTGTCTTCGCTCGTGGCCCGAAGGCTGAGGAAGCCACGGCTGCCGGCGCGGACGTTGTTGGCGCCGAGGATCTGATGGAACAGGTCCAGGCTGGCAATATCAATTTCGACAAGGTCATCGCGACCCCGGACATGATGCCGATCGTCGGCCGTCTGGGTAAGGTGCTTGGCCCGCGCGGCATGATGCCGAACCCGAAAGTAGGTACGGTGACCATGGATGTGACCAAGGCGGTCAATGATTCCAAGGGCGGTGCTGTCGAGTTCCGCGTCGAGAAGGCGGGAATCGTTCACGCCGGTATTGGCAAGGCTAGCTTCACCGAAGCTGCAATTGCCGAGAATGTCCGTGCTCTGGTTGACGCGATCGTCAAGGCCAAGCCGTCGGGTGCTAAAGGCGCGTACGTAAAGCGTATTTCGCTCAGCTCCACGATGGGCCCGGGCGTCAAGATTGACATGGCTGACGCAATTTCTGCTTAAGCTATTGAGTTTCAGCCCGGCTGGCTATATCCAGCCGGGCTGGTCGGCCTGTTTGGGTGCGCGTTTTGCGCCTTGGCAGACCAACCTGTCCGAGATCACAGGGGACCGGCTTGGCCGGTCTTAATCACAGAAGGCCCTGTGTGAGACAGAGCGAGATCAATATGACCTTGGTTGCCAAGGTCGTGTTGGTTCGAGCCCTGGGACAGGATCCATCGCACCGATGAGATCTGCAGGTTTCATCAGTGTGGTGTTTCACCGGCTCACCCATGGTGGGTGAGCCTTGCAGGGAGTCCGCAAATGGATCGCAATCAAAAAGAAGCTTCCGTTGAAGAGCTGAATGGCATCTTTGGCGAGAGCGGATCCGTGGTCATGGCTCATTATTCGGGCATGACCGTTGCGGAAATGACGGAACTGCGCGCCAAGCTCCGTGAGCTCGGTGGCACGTTCAAGGTTGTTCGCAACCGCCTCGCGAAGATTGCACTCAAGGGCAAGCCGGGTGAAGGCGCCTCTGACCTTTTCAAGGGTCCGGTGGCCATCGCTTACTCGGAAGACTTTGTTGCAGCGCCGAAGGCAGCTGTCGACTACGCCAAGGATAACGACAAGTTCGTCATCCTGGGTGGTTTCATGGAAGAGGAAATCTTCGATGCCAACGGTATCGTGGCGCTCTCCAAGATGCCGTCTCGCGAAGAACTCATTGGTACCATTGCCGCACGTCTGCTTGGTCAGGCGTCCCAGATCGGTCAGCGTATCGCTGCTCCGGGTCAGGGCCTGGCTGGCGCCATCGAGGTCATCGGCGAGAAGGCCGAAGCCTAACGTCATTCTCCGCTATCGAACTGACACGACTACGACTTTAAGGAACTATAGAAATGGCTGATGTAGCTAAACTCTGTGACGAACTCCTGGCCCTCACCATCATGGAAGCCAAGGAACTCAACGACCTTCTCGAAGAAAAAGGCATCAAGGCCGCTGCTGCTGTTGCAGTTGCTGCTGGCCCGGCCGGCGACGGCGGTGGCGAAGCTGCTGCTGAGAAGGACGAATTTGACGTTGTTCTGACCGCTGCTGGCGACAAGAAAATCAACGTGATCAAGGAAGTCCGCGCAATCACCGGTCTTGGCCTGAAAGAAGCCAAGGAAATGGTTGAAGGCGCTCCGAAGGCCGTCAAAGAAGGCGCTGCCAAGGCTGAGGCTGAAGAGATCAAAGCTAAGCTCGAAGCTGCAGGTGCTTCTGTCGAGCTTAAGTAATCGCGCTACGGCGTGATTGAGATGTGCTGCGGGCGCGTGGGATTTCCTGCGCGTCCGTTAGCCCGTCTTGGAATGACTGCGAAATGCCAACCCGTCCCGGGGCGTTTCGTTTAACCGGTCCAGGCGTCCGTCTGGATCTAGGGGCGAGGGGCGCGGAGCATCCTCTCCGCATCTATGCAGTGCTATCTGCGAAGGGAGCCGACATGGGTCTGTCGTTCACCGGCAAAAAGCGCATTCGCAAATCTTTCGGTCGCATTCCGGAAACGGTCGCGATGCCGAACCTGATCGAAGTCCAGAAGAGTTCGTATGAACACTTCCTGATGAAGGACATGCATTCCAGCGAGCGGACCGATACGGGTCTGCAGGCTGTCTTCAAATCGGTTTTCCCGATCAAGGACTTCGCTGAGCGTGCGGTTCTCGACTTCGTATCCTACGAGTTCGAGCCTCCGAAATTTGACACCGAGGAGTGTCAGCAGCGGGACATGACCTATGCTGCGCCTCTGAAGGTGAAGATGCGTCTGATCGTTTTCGATGTGGACGAAGAAACCGGCGCCCGTTCGGTCAAGGACATCAAGGAGCAGGACGTCTATATGGGCGATATCCCGCTCATGACGGACAAGGGTACCTTCATCGTCAACGGTACCGAGCGTGTCATCGTTTCCCAGATGCACCGTTCTCCGGGCGTGTTCTTCGACCATGACCGTGGCAAGACGCACTCCTCCGGCAAATACCTGTTCGCAGCGCGCATCATCCCGTATCGCGGTTCCTGGCTCGACTTCGAGTTTGACGCCAAGGACGTGGTCCACATGCGCCTCGACCGTCGCCGCAAACTGCCGGCGACGACCCTGCTGTATGCGCTGGGCCTCGACAAGGAAGAGATCCTCTCCACCTTCTACACGGCTGTTGAATACAAGCTGACCAAGAAGGGCTGGAGCGTACCGTTCGTGAAGGAACGCTGGCGCGGTGTGAAACCGCAGCGCGACCTGGTGGACGCCAAGACGGGTGATGTTGTTGCCGAAGCCGGCAAGAAAATGTCTGCCCGTGCTGCCAACAAGCTGGCCGATGAAGGCCTGGCCAACCTGCTGGTTGGCGACGACCAGCTGATCGGTGCCTACCTGTCGGAAGACATGGTCAACATGGAAACCGGCGAGATCTTTGCCGAAGCCGGCGACGAGATCACCGAAGAGCTGTTGGTCGAGCTGAAGGACGCAGGCACCAAGGAAATCGGTATCCTGGATATCGATCCGGCCACCGGTGTTGGTCCCTATGTTCGCACGACCCTGTCCGTGGACAAGAATGAGAGCCGCGAGCAGGCGCTCGTCGACATCTATCGTG
Source organism: Maricaulis sp. (assembly GCF_017643475.1). Classification (GTDB taxonomy): domain Bacteria; phylum Pseudomonadota; class Alphaproteobacteria; order Caulobacterales; family Maricaulaceae; genus Maricaulis. The sequence continues at coordinate 10,898 of NZ_JAEPNI010000007.1, read as the reverse complement.
TCATGCGCCCGGGTGAGCCGCCGACCCCGGAAACCGCGGAAGCGATGTTCCAGGGCCTGTTCTTCGACAGCGAGCGTTATGACCTCTCTGCTGTTGGCCGTGTGAAGATGAACATGCGTCTCGACCTGGACGCTCCGGATGACATGCGCACCCTGCGCAAGGATGACATCCTGTCTGTCCTGAAGACGCTGGTCGACCTGCGTGACGGCCGTGGTGATATCGATGACATCGATAATCTGGGCAACCGTCGTGTTCGTTCCGTTGGCGAACTGATGGAAAACCAGTACCGCATCGGTCTTCTGCGCATGGAACGTGCGATCAAGGAGCGCATGAGCTCGGTTGATATCGAGACCGTCATGCCGCACGACCTGGTCAACGCCAAGCCGGCTGCGGCTGCCGTCCGCGAATTCTTCGGCTCCTCGCAGCTGTCGCAGTTCATGGACCAGACGAACCCGCTGTCGGAAGTCACCCACAAGCGCCGCCTGTCCGCGCTTGGGCCGGGTGGTCTGACGCGTGAGCGTGCAGGCTTCGAGGTCCGCGACGTACATCCGACGCACTATGGTCGTATCTGTCCGATTGAAACGCCGGAAGGCCCCAACATCGGTCTGATCAACTCCCTGTCCACCTTCGCCCGTGTGAACAAATACGGCTTCATTGAAAGCCCGTACCGCAAGGTCGAGGACGGCAAGCTGACGGAAGATATCCAGTATCTCTCCGCCATGCAGGAAGCGCGTTATTCCATCGCCCAGGCCAACGCCCACGTGAATACCGATGGCGGTCTGGACAATGAGTTCGTCAACTGTCGTGTCGGTCCGGTCCGTGATGTGACCCTGACCTCGCGCGATGAAGTCGATTTCATCGACGTCTCGCCGAAACAGGTCGTCTCCGTTGCTGCGGCGCTGATCCCGTTCCTCGAGAACGATGACGCCAACCGCGCTCTGATGGGATCGAACATGCAACGCCAGGCCGTGCCGCTGGTGAAGGCGGAAGCGCCTCTCGTCGGTACCGGCATGGAAGCTGTTGTTGCCCGCGACTCCGGTGCGGCCATTGCGGCCAAGCGTGCCGGTGTGGTCGAGCAGGTCGACGCGACGCGTATTGTTATCCGCGCCACGGAAGATCTCGAAGCGGCCCAGTCCGGCGTCGACATCTACCGCCTGTCGAAATTCCAGCGTTCCAACCAGTCCACCTGTATCAACCAGCGTCCGATCGTACGTGTGGGTGATGCGGTGCGTGGTGGTGACATCATTGCTGATGGCCCGTCCACGGATCTGGGTGATCTGGCGCTCGGCCGTAACGTGGTCGTCGCCTTCATGCCCTGGAACGGCTACAATTTCGAGGACTCCATCCTCATCTCCGAGCGTATCGTGCGCGACGATGTGTTTACCTCGATCCACCTCGAGGAATTCGAGATCGCAGCGCGTGACACCAAGCTGGGCCCGGAAGAAATCACCCGCGACATTCCGAATGTCGGTGAGGAAGCCCTGCGCAATCTCGACGAGGCCGGCATTGTTGCCGTCGGCGCCGAAGTTGCTGCTGGCGATATCCTGGTCGGCAAGGTGACGCCAAAGGGTGAAAGCCCGATGACGCCGGAAGAAAAGCTTCTGCGCGCCATTTTCGGCGAGAAGGCGTCCGACGTTCGTGACACCTCCCTGCGTATGCCGTCCGGTGCGACCGGTACGGTCGTCGAGGTGCGTGTCTTCAACCGCCATGGCGTCGACAAGGACGAGCGCGCGATCTCGATCGAGCGTGAGGAAATCGAACGCCTCGGCAAGGACCGTGATGACGAGCTGGTCATCCTGGAACGCAATATCTACCAGCGTCTCGGCGATCTGCTGCTGGGCAAGACGGCTGTCTCCGGACCGCGCGGCTTTGCCAAGGGTGAGGTCACTGTTGACGCCCTCGACGAGACCCCGCGCAGCCAGTGGTGGCGCATCGGTCTGGACGACGAGAAGGCCATGGGCCAGGTCGAAGCACTGCAGAAGCAGTACGAAGACTCCAAGGCACGCCTGGATCGTCGTTTCGAGGACAAGGTCGACAAGCTGCAGCGCGGCGATGAAATGCCTCCGGGCGTGATGAAGATGGTCAAGGTCTTTGTTGCCGTGAAGCGCAAGCTTCAGCCGGGTGACAAGATGGCCGGTCGCCACGGCAACAAGGGTGTCATTTCTAAGATCAATCCGATCGAGGACATGCCGTTCCTGGCCAATGGTGAAGCTGTCGACATCGTTCTGAACCCGCTGGGCGTTCCCTCGCGAATGAATGTTGGTCAGATCCTGGAGACCCACCTGGGTTGGGCCTGTAAGGGCCTGGGCGCCCAGATCGGCGAGGCCTACGAGGCCTACAAGCGTGATGGCAATGTCCAGACGCTGACGACCGAGCTGAAGCGTGCCTATGGTGAGGATGCCGAGCTTCCGGATACCGAAGCGGAACTGGCCGAGCTGGGCCAGAACCTGAAAAACGGTGTTCCGATCGCAACGCCGGTCTTTGACGGTGCGCGTGAGCCGGACGTGGCTGACATGCTGGAACTGGCAGGCTTTGACCGTTCCGGTCAGTCGACACTCTATGATGGTCAGACAGGTGAGCCGTTCCGCCGCAAGGTCACGGTCGGCGTCAAGCACCTGCTCAAGCTGCACCACCTGGTGGACGACAAGATCCACGCTCGCTCGATTGGACCGTACTCCCTCGTCACCCAGCAGCCGCTGGGCGGTAAGGCACAGTTCGGTGGCCAGCGCTTTGGTGAGATGGAGGTCTGGGCACTCGAGGCATACGGTGCGGCGTACACGCTGCAGGAAATGCTGACGGTGAAATCGGACGACGTGGCTGGCCGGACCAAGGTCTACGAGGCAATCGTCCGTGGCGACGATACCTTCGAAGCCGGTGTTCCGGAGAGCTTCAACGTTCTCGTCAAGGAAATGCGTTCGCTCGGCCTCAACGTCGAACTGAAGAACGGCTAAGGCAATCAATTTCGCGGGGCGGTTCGCCGTCCCGCAAACCCCTTATGGGAGTGATGACATGAACAACGACGTCATGAACATCTTTAATCCGGCTGCCGAAGGCCCGTCTTTCGACCGGATCCGCATCGCACTCGCCAGCCCGGAGAAAATCCTCTCCTGGTCCTTCGGTGAAGTGAAGAAGCCGGAAACCATCAACTACCGGACGTTCAAGCCGGAACGTGATGGTCTGTTCTGTGCCCGCATCTTCGGTCCTGTGAAGGACTACGAATGTCTGTGCGGTAAGTACAAGCGTATCAAGTACAAGGGCATCGTTTGCGAGAAGTGCGGCGTTGAAGTGACCCTCGCGCGCGTTCGTCGCGAGCGCATGGGCCACATCGAGCTGGCCGCGCCGGTTGCTCACATCTGGTTCCTGAAATCCCTGCCGTCGCGGATCGCCATGATCCTCGACATGGCGCTCAAGGACGTCGAACGTGTTCTCTACTTCGAGAACTATGTTGTCATCGAGCCGGGCCTGACCCCGCTGCAGCCGTTCCAGCTTCTTTCCGAAGAAGAATACATGGACGCGCAGGACGAGTATGGCGAAGACGCCTTCACCGCCGGCATTGGTGCTGAAGCTGTCCGCGAAATCCTGATCAACATGGATATGGAAGCCGAGTGCGCCAAGATCCGTGAAGACATGAAGGAAACCGGTTCCGAGCTGAAGCTGAAGAAGTACGCCAAGCGTCTCAAGCTGCTCGAGAACTTCATCTCTTCCGGCAACAAGCCGGAATGGATGATCCTGACGGTCATCCCGGTCATTCCGCCGGAACTGCGCCCGCTGGTTCCGCTGGATGGCGGCCGTTTCGCGACGTCTGACCTCAATGATCTCTATCGTCGTGTGATCAACCGTAACAACCGCCTCAAGCGCCTCATCGAGCTGCGCGCGCCGGATATCATCATCCGCAACGAGAAGCGGATGCTCCAGGAATCCGTCGACGCCCTGTTCGACAATGGCCGTCGCGGCCGCGTCATCACCGGTGCCAACAAGCGCCCGCTGAAGTCGCTCTCCGACATGCTCAAGGGCAAGCAGGGTCGTTTCCGTCAGAACCTGCTCGGCAAGCGCGTCGACTATTCCGGCCGTTCGGTCATCGTGGTTGGTCCGGATCTCAAGCTGCACGAGTGCGGCCTGCCGAAGAAGATGGCGCTCGAGCTGTTCAAGCCGTTCATTTATGCTCGACTTGACGCAAAGGGCCTGTCCGGCACCGTCAAACAGTCCAAGAAACTGGTCGAGAAAGAGCGTCCGGAAGTCTGGGATGTGCTCGACGAGGTCATCCGCGAACACCCGGTCATGCTGAACCGTGCGCCGACACTGCACCGTCTTGGCATCCAGGCATTCGAGCCGAAACTGATCGAAGGCAAGGCCATCCAGCTTCACCCGCTCGTCTGTGCAGCGTTCAACGCTGACTTTGACGGTGACCAGATGGCTGTTCACGTCCCGCTCTCGCTGGAAGCCCAGCTGGAAGCGCGGACGCTGATGATGTCGACGAACAACATCCTGTCCCCGGCCAACGGCAAGCCGATCATCGTCCCGTCCCAGGATATCGTTCTGGGCCTCTACTATCTTTCCATCGAGAAAGAGAACGAGCCGGGCGAGGGCATGGCCTTTGGCAGCCGTGCGGAAATGGAAGCCGCCCTGGAAACCGACGCTGTGACCCTGCACGCCAAGGTCAAGGCTCGCTGGGAAGGCATCGATTCCGAAGGCAACCAGGTCACCAAGGTCATCGAGACGACACCGGGTCGCAAGATGATCATCGATCTCCTGCCGCGTCACGAGAAGATCCAGCCGGAAATGGTTGGTGAGCTGCTGACGAAGAAGGCGATCGGTGCGCTGATCGACAATGTCTATCGTCACTGCGGCCAGAAGGCGACGGTCATCTTCTGTGACCAGATCATGGGGCTGGGCTTCAAGGAAGCTGCCAAGGCCGGCATTTCCTTCGGCAAGGATGACATGCTCATTCCGGACGCCAAGGCGGACCTGGTGGGTGAAACCCGCCAGCTCGTTTCCGAATACGAGCAACAATATGTTGATGGTCTGATCACCAAGGGTGAGAAGTACAACAAGGTGGTCGACGCCTGGGCGAAGTGTACGGACAATGTCGCTGACGCCATGATGGACGAGATCGCGAAGACGACGGTCGGTGAAGACGGCCGTATCTCCGAGGTCAACTCGGTCTACATGATGGCTCACTCCGGCGCTCGTGGTTCCAAGAACCAGATGAAGCAGCTGGCAGGTATGCGTGGCCTGATGGCCAAGCCGTCTGGCGAGATCATCGAGACGCCGATTGTCTCGAACTTCAAGGAAGGCCTGACCGTCCTCGAATACTTCAACTCCACCCACGGTGCGCGTAAGGGTCTGGCGGATACCGCCCTGAAGACCGCGAACTCCGGTTACCTGACACGTCGTCTCGTCGACGTGGCCCAGGACTGCATCATCACCGAAGAGGATTGCGGCACGTCCGAGTCCATCGAGATCGATGCCGTTGTGGATGGTGGTGAAGTCATCGTCTCCCTGGAACAGCGCCTGCTGGGCCGGACCACCGCAGAAGAGGTCAAGAACCCGGCGACGGGCGAGACTATTTGTGGTGCCGACTCCTATGTCGACGAGGACCTGGCTGCGGAAATCGAAGCGGCTGGCGTGATCAGCGTCCGCGCGCGTTCGCCGCTGACCTGTGAAACCCGCGTCGGTGTCTGTGCGACCTGTTACGGTCGTGATCTGGCGCGTGGTACGCGCGTCAATATCGGTGAGGCCGTCGGTGTCATCGCAGCGCAGTCCATTGGTGAGCCGGGCACCCAGCTGACCATGCGTACCTTCCACATCGGTGGTACGGCGCAGGTCTCCGAGCAATCCTTCGTGGAAGCCACCAATGAGGGTAAGATCGCCTTCACCAACCCGTCGACCGTGACCAATGCTGATGGCGATCTGATCGTCATGAGCCGTAACATGCAGGTCTGTGTCGTTGACGGCGAGGGCAAGGAGCGTGAAGCGCACAAGCTGGGTTATGGTACCAAGCTGCGCGTGAAAGAGGGCGACAAGGCAGAGCGCGGTCAGCGCCTCGCCGAGTGGGACCCGTATACCGCTCCGATCGTTTCGGAAGTTGGCGGCAAGGTTCGCTTTGTCGACATCACCGACGGCGTTTCCGTGAAAGAGGAAACGGACGAAGCCACCGGTATCGCCTCCAAGGTGATCATCGACTGGCGTTCCGGCACCAAGTCGTCCTCCATTCAGCCGGCCCTGGTTATCCAGGACGAGAATGGTGAGCCGATCACGCTGTCGTCCGGTTCTACCGCGAGCTATATGCTGGCCGTTGGCGCCATTCTTTCCGTCAGCGATGGCGACGAGATCCGCCCGGGTGACGTGATTGCACGTATCCCGACGGAAGGTGCCAAGACGCGTGACATCACCGGTGGTCTGCCGCGTGTTGCCGAACTGTTCGAAGCCCGCCGTCCGAAGGACCACGCTGTGATCGCCGAGATCACCGGCCGTGTCGAGTTTGGTCGCGACTACAAGAACAAGCGTCGCATCGCCATCGTTCCGGAGGAGAATCCGGAAGAGGGTCGTGTCGAATACCTGGTTCCGAAGGGCAAGCACCTGACGGTTCAGGAAAACGACATCATCCAGAAGGGCGAATACCTGCTTGACGGTCACCCGGCGCCGCACGACATCCTGGCGATCCTGGGCGTTCCGGCACTGGCGAATTACCTGATCGACGAGATCCAGGAAGTTTACCGACTGCAGGGTGTTCCGATCAACGACAAGCACATCGAGACGATTGTTCGTCAGATGTTGCAGAAGGTCGAAATCCGTGATCCGGGCGAGAGTACCTTCCTTGCCGGTGAGCAGGTCGACAAGATCGAGTACATCGAAGCCAATGAGCGTCTGGAAGCCGAAGGCAAGCGTATGGCCGCTGGCGACCCGGTTCTGCTGGGTATCACCAAGGCTTCGCTGCAGACGCGTTCCTTCATCTCCGCGGCGTCCTTCCAGGAAACCACGCGCGTTCTTACCGAGGCCTCTGTCCAGGGTAAGGAAGACACGCTGGAAGGCCTGAAAGAGAACGTCATCGTCGGACGACTGATTCCTGCCGGTACGGGTGCCATGATGCGTCAGTACCAGAAACTTGCAGATGATCGTGACGACGTAATGCTCGCAGAGCGCGAGCAGGCGATCGAGGAAGAGGGGCTTCCGGCGGAAATCGCAGAAGCTGCCGCTGCTGAAGCAGCCTCTGAAGCGAGCCCGGAATAAGGCGCTAATCGCCTGATAGACAAGGAAAGGCCGCCAGTTATCTGGCGGCCTTTTTTTGTGTGTGCACCGCTTAACCATAGGGGCTGGAGAAAAAGTCTGTAGCGGTGCTTGACGGATGCGAGTCGCGTGCGTAGTTTCCGCGCTCGTTTTAAGGGCGGGCCGTAATCCATTGGATTAAACGACGCTCACCGTAACGGAAAAACCCTTGGTTCCGACGCGCGGGCATTACGCTCGAACGGCGGGGCCGTTACTTGCACCCAGCAGTGCCTTGCCGCGCTGATGGGTGTCGCTATTGAGATAGAAACGGATTAGAGCGGGATGCCGACAATCAACCAGCTCATTCGCAAGCCGCGAAAAGACAAGCCGAAGCGCAACAAAGTGCCGGCCCTTGAGGCCTGCCCGCAGCGCCGCGGTGTTTGCACGCGCGTATACACGACGACGCCGAAAAAGCCGAACTCGGCTCTCCGGAAGGTCGCGAAAGTACGCCTGACCAACGGCCACGAAGTCGTTAGCTACATCCCGGGTGAGGGTCACAACCTTCAGGAACACTCTGTCGTGCTGATCCGCGGCGGTCGTGTGAAGGACCTTCCGGGTGTTCGCTATCACATCCTTCGCGGCGTGCTCGACACCCAGGGTGTTAAAGATCGTAAGCAGCGTCGTTCGAAGTACGGCGCCAAGCGTCCGAAGTAAGGGAGACGGAAATGTCACGTCGCCATCGCGCAGAGAAACGTGAGATCCACCCGGACCCGAAGTTCGGTGACCGCGATCTCACGAAATTCATGAACTACATCATGCTGGACGGTAAGAAGTCCGTTGCAGAGCGTATCGTTTACGGTGCGCTGGACATCGTTGAAGGCAAGCTCAAGCGCGAGCCTGTCAGCGTTTTCCATGATGCCCTCGGCAATGTTTCTCCGGAAGTCGAGGTTCGCTCCCGCCGTGTTGGTGGTGCGACCTACCAGGTTCCGGTTGAGGTGCGCCAAGACCGCAAGAAAGCCCTGGCCATTCGCTGGCTCACGGCTGCTGCCCGTGGTCGCAATGAGAACACGATGCGTGAGCGTCTCGCTGGCGAATTGATGGATGCTGCTGCCAACCGTGGCACGGCCGTCAAGAAGCGCGAAGACACGCACCGTATGGCAGAGGCGAACCGCGCCTTTGCTCACTATCGCTGGTAAACGACCAAGCTCGTATCAAGGACCCTGACAATGGCCCGCGAATATAAGATTGAGGATTATCGTAACTTCGGCATCATGGCGCACATCGATGCTGGCAAGACGACGACCACCGAACGGATCCTCTACTACACCGGTAAGTCCCACAAGATCGGTGAAGTGCACGATGGTGCAGCCACCATGGACTGGATGGAGCAGGAGCAGGAGCGTGGCATCACGATTACCTCTGCTGCAACGACCTGTTTCTGGAACGGCAAGCGTCTGAACATCATCGACACCCCGGGCCACGTGGACTTCACCATTGAGGTTGAGCGCTCCCTGCGTGTCCTCGACGGTGCTGTTTGCTGTCTCGACGCCAATGCCGGTGTTGAGCCGCAGACCGAGACGGTCTGGCGTCAGGCGGACAAGTACGAAGTTCCGCGCATGATCTTCGTCAACAAGATGGATAAGCTCGGCGCTGACTTCTACAACTGCGTCGGCATGGTCACGGATCGCCTGGGTTCCACCCCGCTTCCGGTCCAGCTGCCCATCGGTTCCGAGTCCGAGTTTGAAGGTCTGATCGACCTGATCAAGATGAAAGAGCTCGTCTGGCAAGGTGAAAACCTGGGTGCGACCTGGGAAGAGCGCGAAATCCGCGCTGAGCTTGCCGACAAGGCTGCTGAGTACCGCGAACAGCTGGTCGAGACCGCTGTCGAGCAGGACGAAGCGGCCATGGAAGCTTATCTGGAGGGGGAAGAGCCGTCCGAAGACAAGCTGAAGGCTCTCATCCGCCAGGGTACGATCAACCTGTCCTTCGTTCCGATCCTGTGTGGTACGGCGTTCAAGAACAAGGGTGTCCAGCCGCTGCTCGACGCAGTTGTCGACTTCCTGCCGAGCCCGGTCGAGATTCCGGCCATCAAGGGCATCGACGTCAAGACGGAAGAAGAGACCACGCGTCCGGCTTCCGATGACGAGCCTACCTCGCTGCTGGCGTTCAAGATCATGAACGACCCGTTTGTCGGTTCCCTGACGTTCGCGCGCATGTATTCCGGTCACCTGGAAACGGGTACGTCCCTGCTCAACACGGTCAAGGACAAGAAAGAGCGTATCGGTCGTATGCTGCTGATGCACTCCAACTCCCGTGAAGACATCAAGGAATGTTATGCCGGCGACATCGTCGCGATTGCAGGCCTGAAGGACACCACGACGGGTGACACCCTGTCTGACTCCCTCAAACCGGTTATCCTCGAGCGCATGGAATTCCCGGATCCGGTTATCGAACTGGCCATCGAGCCGAAGTCGAAAGCCGACCAGGAGAAGCTGGGTATCGCCCTGCAGCGTCTGGCTGCCGAGGACCCGTCCTTCCGCACGAAGTCCGACGAAGAGTCCGGTCAGACGATCATCGCAGGAATGGGCGAGCTTCACCTCGACATCCTGGTTGATCGCATGAAGCGTGAATTCAACGTTGAAGCGAACATTGGTGCGCCGCAGGTGGCCTACCGCGAGAGCCTCAGCCAGGCTGGTCTTGTCGATTACACGCACAAGAAACAGTCCGGTGGTTCCGGTCAGTTCGCGCGCGTCAAGATCGAGTTCGAGCCGAATGAAGCCGGTGCCGGTTTCGAGTTCGAATCCAAGATCGTCGGCGGTAACGTGCCGAAAGAATACATCCCGGGTGTCGAGAAGGGCCTCAAGTCTGTCATGGACAACGGTCTGCTCGCAGGCTTCCCGGTCATCGACGTCAAGGCGACGCTCGTTGACGGTGCCTACCACGATGTTGACTCCTCCGTGCTCGCTTTCGAGATCGCTGCCCGTGCAGCGTTCCGCGAAGCAAAGCACGAATGTGCTCCGAAGCTTCTCGAGCCGATCATGAAGGTCGAGGTCGTGACGCCGGACGAGTACACCGGTGGTGTTATCGGTGACCTGAACTCCCGCCGCGGCCAGATCGCGGGCCAGGAGATGCGTGGCAACGCTACGGTTGTTAACGCAATGGTCCCGCTCGCCAACATGTTTGGCTACGTGAACAACCTGCGCTCGGCCACTCAGGGTCGCGCCCAGTTCACCATGCAGTTCGACCACTATGAGGCTGTGCCGAAAGCGGTTGAACAGGAAATCATCGAGAAGTCCGCATAAGCGGCTTCTTCGAACGGAAACAACGCAGATTGAGATTTCGGAGAGAGATCGATGGCTAAAGAAAAGTTTGAGCGCACGAAGCCGCACGCGAACATTGGTACGATTGGTCATGTTGACCACGGCAAGACCACGCTGACGGCTGCTATCACGATGGTTCTGGCTGAGGCTTCCGGTGGTGAAGCCAAGGGCTATGACGAGATCGACAGCGCGCCGGAAGAGAAGGCACGTGGTATCACGATTTCCACGGCGCACGTTGAGTACGAGACGGAAAACCGTCACTACGCTCACGTTGATTGCCCGGGCCACGCCGACTACGTGAAGAACATGATCACCGGTGCTGCCCAGATGGACGGCGCTATCCTGGTTGTTAACGCTGCTGACGGCCCGATG
>NZ_JAEPNI010000001.1 GCF_017643475.1 Maricaulis sp. | reverse complement strand
CCCTCAGGACAAAATATACTCCCGCATCGCCGCCGTCTGAGCCTCAACCGCCTCCATCTTCGCCTTCACAGCATCGCCAATCGAAACGATTCCAACCAACTCCCGACCAGCCAGAACAGGCAAATGACGAACACGGCGATCTGTCATGCGCATCATGATATCCTCGACTGTATCGTCCGGGGCAGCGGTCACGAAGGCGGGTGTAGTGGCGTTCGCCACAGTCCTGTTGAGACTGGCCCGACCATGCATCGCCAGCTCGCGAACGATATCGCGCTCGGTCAGGACGGCAATCGGCCGACCGGTTGGATCGACCACCACCAAAGCACCAATGGCGTTGGCATCCAGCGCCTGGGCCGCCTCGCGCAGTGTGCAGCCGTCTTCAATGGTGACTACGGAACGCCCTTTTACATTGAGGATTGTCTCCACTCGCATGGGTCACTCCATTCCTATGGAGTCTCCTTATACCACAAAACGAAAGAAATGTGAGCCCTTAGACGAGGCGCCTCGCGTGAATCAAACTAACGTGGACAGGCCTCCCCGCCTCCGTCAGTCTACTGGCGTGACGGACCTCATCACCGGATCGGGGAGACAGCATGGGCTATCAATCGCGTCTCAAGCGGGACCTGTAACGCTGGCAGTCCGAGGGCTGGGTCAGCCAAGACGGCAAGGCATCGATACTGGATGATGTAGCGAAGGCACCGGGTGGATGGACGCCGGTCGGCGCGCTGGCCATTCTGGGATCGGTGCTAATTGCCCTTTCCGCTATCAGTTTTGTCGGCGCCAACTGGGACGCCACACCCAAACTGCTTGTCTTCGCGCTGCTGCTGGCTGTGATCTGGGTCAGCCTGTTTGCGGCCGGACGCGCCTTCGACTGCAACGCCCCGGTTCTTGGCCATGCCCTGGCCCTTCTGGGTGCGGCGATGTTTGGCATCACCATCATGCTGACTGCCCAGACATTCAATCTATCCTCCTTCCGCAATACGGCGGTTCTGATCTGGGCGTTGGCGGCACTGGCTGTTTCGCTCGCGGTGTCGTCGAGGCCGGTGATGATCCTGGCGACGCTTCTGTCGGCATTGTGGGTCTGGCTGGAGATCCTTTCCCCCGCCGCACCGGACACCATGTGGAGTTATGCCCTGGTCTGGGCCGTAATGCTGGCCGCGTCATCGCGCCTCAATTCTTCTGTCTCCGTCAACCTGCTTGGACTGGCTCTCCTGCCCTGGCTGATCAATGCTCTGGTCCGCGGCCTGGAAAGCCTGGGCATGGAAGCACACCAGATTGCCACCCTCACCCTCTTGTCCTTTGGCATCCTGGCCACCGGATTTGCGCTCCTGCGTCACCGCCAGGTGCCAACGGCCGGCGTGATCGCGGGCTGGTGTGGCACGGCGGCCATCATCGGAGGCGCACTGATCCAGTGGCCGCTCGGCGAATACGAGGCGTTTGTGCGCGAACTGAACCGTTCAGACACAGGCCCGGGCATGCCCAATCCGGCCCTCTACGTGCCACTCGCCCTCGCCCTTTCAGGCGGCATCGCTGCGATGGCCTGGATAAACGGGGGCGGGCAGCGCAAACGAACCGGGCTGGGCGTCGCCATCGCCGCCCTCACAGCTGCCAGCTTCCCCTTCATTGTCTACATCGAGGATCCCGTTGTCTTTCTCGCCGTGCGCATCCTGTTCGGCACGGCCTATTATGCCTTCTGCATCTCGCTGATCCTGATCGGTACACGAGCGGATGCCCGGGCCACCGGCACGCTGGGCATTGCCGGCTTCATCCTGCACACCGCCTATGTTTACTGGGAGACATTCTCGGGCCTGCTCTCCACTTCCCTCTTCTTCCTCACGGGCGGGCTTGTGCTGTTTGGCCTCAGCTGGGGTTTGCTGAAATGGCGCAAGCGCCTGCCAACAAGCCAGGGAGACGTGTCATGAGCCATACAAACCGCCTCTTGATCATAGCAGCCGTGATGACGGCATTTCTGGTCTTCATGCTGGGCAGTAATACGGCCCGGCGTGCGGGCGGCCAGGAAGTGGTGCTCGATGTCACGGGTTATGATCCGCGCGATCCGTTCCTGGGCCATTACAGCCGCATTCGCCTGGATATCGCGATACTGGACTTGCGCGACCTGGGCGGTCTCGACGAGATCCAGGCAGAGGACCTAGTCTATGTCGCGCTTGAACCGAACGAGGCCGGCGTCTGGATCGCCAGCAGCCTTCATCACGAGCGGCCGGAAACGGGCCCGGCAATATTGGGCCTTGTGACGAGCGTCTATTTCAGAGGCCAGGCAGATGAGCGGCATGAGGTGGTCCAGATCGACTATGGGCTCAACCGGTATTTCGCGGATCGGGCAACAGCGCTCGAGCTGGATTCAATTCTCCGAGATGACAGCCGGTCACCCCGCCTGATCGTGTCGATCCCGTCCGATGGGCGTGCCCTGATCAAGGGGATCGAGATTGATGGTGAGCCGCAATATGAGAGGCTGTGGTAGTCAGCGCGGACGGGCAAGCCTGAGAATGACGGGAAACAACCCTGCCCCCGCAACCGCGCCGCCGATATGCGCCGCCCAACCGATCGGGATCGGAAACGCCACACCCAGCAAGCCGATGACCAGGTTCACGCCGATCCAGGGCAAGGTCAATCTGAGCATGCCGGCATACCCGCCACGCACCCAGCCGGCTGCTGCGATCAAGCCGGAGACCCCTGTGGAGGCGCCGCCCAGAATCAGCGGCTCACTGCCTTCGGCAACCACCTGGGCAACGGCGCCCAGAACACTGCACGCACCAAAGAACGACAGGAACAGCAATACACCTTGTGCGCTGTCGCCGAGAACACGGGCGACGAGGCGGCCGGCCGAGAGCAGCACCACCAGATTCATGATGATGTGCAGCCAGCCGAAATGGACGAGGAAATGGAGCAGGAAAGGCAGGTATTGACCAAGCGGCTGCGCGGGAGGCACCTGCCCCGCCGGAGTATGGACCAGAACGCTGGCCTGGAAGATCAGCTCGCCGAGCGGTGGCACCACGACTTTCGCCAGCTCGGCGCCAAGTATGGCCAGAGCCAAGACGAGCACGACCACCGGCATGGAATTGAAAACCGGCTCACGATCGCCACTGTCCCGATGCGGCACACTCATTCTGGCAACTCCCTCTTGTGATGGCTCAAACGGGCACTTTTTCGTTAATCACAACTTAATTCCCCCACCGGGTGAACCGGTTTTACAGGCTTTCCCCTCTGGCACGCACGTTGCACGTCTCACGTATGAATACGTGCCAGTGAGGACGCAGGATGACACACAAGCGGACGCGGTTTTTGACCTCTGCCATCGGCCTGACAATGCTGGCCGCCTCGGCGGCGAGCGCCCAGTCAACACAGACGACGGCCCAGTGGGAACGCCCCTACGGCGTCGCCTATGGCCAGGAGCAACGTCCCTGGTCTGGCGCCACGGCAAGCGCTGGTTCCGCGGCACGCTCGTCTGCAGGCAATCGCGTCATCATCGATGGTGTCATCCAGACCGGTGTTGGCGTTTCCAGCCAGCTGAACGGCCTGTTCGGAGGCGGTGTCGGTGCCAATGCAACGGCCATCGGCAACCAGCTTAACGTGAATGTCACCGGTCAGTGGAACACTGTCATCGTCAATTCGACCCAGATCAATAATGGCAACGTCAACGCCAACGCCCAGTCCAACGGGGAAACGAGTGAAGACAATGAAGAAGGCTAAACTTCTCCTGGCCACACTGGCCGGCGCGCTGGCCCTGTCCGGCTGTGCCACGACCGCTCGCACGGGCGGATCTGACGGACTCTACGCGCAGCCGATCGGCGGCGCACCGGTGACCGCGAACCCGACCCCCTATTCCGAGGCCCTGGTATGCCTGGCCAACTACGCCCGCGCGAACAATCTGGTCTCGCCGCGCATCGCTGTGGGTCGCCTGTCGGACTACACCGGACGCGCCTCACTTGAAGGCGGTGCTGCTGTGACCCAGGGCGCCTCGCTGATGGCGATCTCCGCCTTTGCCAAGGCCGGCATCCGTCTGGTCGAGCGTTTTGACACCTCGGTGTCCGAGCTGGAGCTGCGTTATGCCAACAATCAGCTGATTGGCGACGAGAACGGCGATCAACGTCAGATCTACGCAGCCTCGCTGCCCGGCTCCGACTTCCATCTGGTCGGCGGCATTACCGAGCTGAACTACAATATCCGCTCCGGCGGCGTTGATATCCTGGGCGGTGACCGCATCGACAGTGACCCGACCGGTGTTTTCAATCGCCGCACCTGGGTGATGAATATCGGCCTCGATTTGCGGCTCAATGATACACGCACGATGGAGACCGTCGACGTCATCTCCTACCAGAAACAGATTATCGGCCGCGAGATAAGCGCTGGCATCTTCGCCTTCTGGGATGAAGCCGTTGTCGACATCTCGGCTGGTGGCCGCTCGCTCGAGCCGGTCCAGCTGGCCGTACGCTCTGTCATCGAACGCGCTGTCCTGGAAGTTTCCGCCCAGCTTTATGGCGTCGATCCAAGCGCGGCCTGCCACTATTCCGATCCAATCGGTGGCTCAACCAATGTAACCGGCGGCGTCAATGTCGCTACAGCCTATGGCTCCCGGGAGACCTCGAATGTCCAAGCGCGTCAAACTGTTGAGCACGGCCATGACCGCCGCGATCCTCACGTGCGCAGCTACCTACGCGGACGATACGACTGAGATTCTCAACGGGCAGGTCAATCTGAACGCCAATATTCAGGTGACCGCCGAGACCTCGGTTGGACAAGCTGCGAGCGCGATGATGACAGCCATTGGCATGGCCAATGCGCTGACCATTGACGTGCTCACGCCGCACGATATCGAGAACACCCAGACTTTCTCCGGCAGTGTGGTCGGGCGCGCAACGACCGATGCGCAGACGATTGACGGGGCTGCGATCACAACCTCGACCATGTTCGGTAACTCCGCTGTGGTTCTTGTCGACAACGGCATGGACGTCACCTCGCAGCAGAACGCCCTCGATGGCGCGCAGGTCCGCTCGACGGCCCAGCACTCGCTCTCCAATTACGGCATCACCTCGGTCACAACGGCCGGCGCCTCGGCAAATGCCTGGGAATCAACGGCCTATGCGGGCGAAGCCAATCTCGACCTGCGCCAGGATAGCGGCGCCTCTGTGACAGCAGACGCCTATGTGCTTGCGCCAACCGCGGGGCTGGGCGTGTCTTCGACGACGGTCGCAGCCGCCAACGGCAATTCCGCCATGGTGACCGGTTATGACGCCGCCTCGCAAGTCGTCGATGTCGACCAGGATAATCGCGGCAATGTGACAGGCCTGGTTCGTGTGAACGCCGGCGGCGGTGGCGAGATGACCAATGCGACCGCATCGGCTAATGGCAATAATGTCCGGATCGAAAACCAGGAAGCCTATGCCCACCTGCAGGGACAGCAGACCAATAGCGGCGAGGTGCTGGCTGATTCCGAGATCATTGTCGGAAATTTCGACGTGGATCTGATGACGGTTGCCGCCGAAGGCGTTGGAAACTCCGCCGTGCTGTCCAATATCGGTTCAAACTCCTTCATGGGGCTGGACCAGACAAATACGGCGAATGTCACGGCCCGAGCCAATTTCGAAGGTGATGCAGGCGGCGTCGCCATGCTGTCCTCGACAGCATTCGGTAATGCGGCGACCAGCTATATCTGCTCGGAATGCCCGGTGACGGCCTATGGTGCGATGAACCAGACCAACTCGGCGACAATCAGTTCGGTGGTAACGGGTCAGATGACGACCGGCGGCATGATCACCGGCACGGCGACTGCCATCGGCAACTCCTCTACCTACCAGACGACCAATCCGCGTTATTGATCAGCGATAGGCCTTGGCTTGCACGTTGAACATGGTGGCGTAGGCGCCGCCCTTTTCAACAAGCGCGTCATGGTCGCCCTGCTCGATAAGACGCCCCTTTTCCAGCATGATGATCTGGTCCGTCGGCCGGAGATTGGACAGGCGGTGCGAGATGATGATCAGTCCCGTGCCGTCTCGCGGCCGTTTGAGCAGTTCAGCCTCGGCATTGGCATCAAGGGCGGCAGTCGGTTCGTCCAGAATCACACAGTCAGCATCTGGGTTAGCGTAGGCGCGCGCCAAAGCCAGGCGTTTCCACTGGCCGCCCGACATCTCGATCCCGTCAACAAAGCGCTTTGAAAGACGGCTGTTATAGCCCTCAGGCAGATCGGCAATCACCTCATCGGCCAGGCCCAGCTCTGTCGCGCGGGCCAGTGCCTCGTCCGACATTGGCGCAAGACCAACACCAACCTCGATATTGTCACGGGCCGTCATCTTGAAATTGGTGGACGGCTGAAAGAGCACACCAAATCGTCTCGCCAGGGCCTCCCGGTCCCAGTCCGCCAGATCCGTCCCGTCCAGCAGGACCTTGCCGTTCAACGGCCGGTATAGCCCCAATGCCAGTTTGATCAGCGTCGACTTGCCTGACCCGTTCACCCCGACAATACCCAGTGCGCTCCCTCCCGGCACATGAAACGTAACATCATCCAGCGCCAGTCGCGGGCCGTTTGGATAGCGATAGGAAACATATAGAAACGAAGGCCATCGCCGGGCGTTTCCCCAACACTCACCCCGCTTGCGCGGGCCTCGACCGGCGTGTCGAGAAAACCATAGAGCGTTGAGAGATAAAGCACGTCCTCAACCACACCATTGAAGGCTGCCAGAAGACTGGTGACGCTTGCCTGCCCCTGTTTGACCAGGCCGACAAACATCGTCATCTGACCGAGCGTGATCGCGCCGGAAATGGTGACCCAGACAATCCAGACCTTGGCGCCCAGAAACACGGCCGTCGACAGGATGGCCAGCACCGCCCCCCAGAACGCATGCCGCCCCTTCATCACCAGATCTCGCTGAAACATGGACTGGAAGAGCTCGCGATATCGCGCCTGCAACGGCCTATCGAGCCGATAGTGGAGCCGGTCCCGGGCGCTGCCCTCACCCGTGATCAGGCTTTCCAGATAACTCCGCTCGCGCACTTCCGGCGTGCGTCCCTTGTAGAACCCGAATGCCGTGTCGGCGAAGCGAAGATTACCCAGGAAAAGCGGCAGGGCGCCCGCCACAATGAAGGCCAGCAATAGCGGCGAAAATGCCCACAACAGGACCGCTACCGAAACAAGTGTCAGCGCGTGCTGTAACAGGTCGAAACCACGGCTGACCAGGTTGTAGGGCCGGCTCGTGGCAAATTGCTTGGCGATGACGAGTTGTTGCTGGAGGTCTGCTCGCTCGATCTGCTCCAGATCCAAAGCGGCGCACTTGCCCAGGATCGCCTGGTTGGTTGCATATCCGAGCTCTACCTGAAGCCGAGATCGCTCGAACGCCAGCAAGCGCCTGGCCGCCAGCAGAACAGCGAGTATAGCAGCCTCAACACCGACCCACATCAATGCTGCATCCCGATCAGCGCTTGCTCCGCTCTCGATCGCCGCAACAACGCTGTCGACGATCAGCCGAGACATGTAGAGCGCCGCAGCTGGCAAAAGCGCCACCACAACGGTCAGGATGGAAATACAAATGATCAGCCAGGGCTGGCTGGACCAGACGAGCCCCGCGGTCCGCACACCATGCGACCAGGCCATCGCGATGGATGGCCTAACCTGTGCGCTATCGGGGTTCGTGTCGCTCATGTCGTCCTAGGCGACAGCCGCGGCCTTTTTCTCGGCCTCTTCCTTCATCCGGCGCGAAAGGACAGCGCCCTTGTGCGGAAAGACTTCGGTCGGAACCGGACGGTCCAGGAAAGGTGCAAGCTTCTCGAACCCTTCGCCGGAACAGATATCAATGACCAAAAGGTCGCCCGGACGGTCCTTGAAATAATCCATCACGGCACGGACATGGTCATCATAGACATCTGAGAAGCGGTGCCGGTCGAAATTATAACACCCGTAAACCGCCGCCCTGAGGAAGCGGCGCATGTTCATGTGCACTTCCTGGTCCGGGTCTTCAGTCAACTTGAACGCCGGGCGGTTGAAATAATGCCGCGCGCAAGAGCCGAGCCAGCCTTCCTTGTCGCGAACCGTCAGGATGAATTTCGATCCGGGATACTGTTTGTCCAACTGCTTGTAGCAAGGGATGGTCGTGATGTCGGTCAGGCCATCATGGTATTTCAGCAGGGTCAGACCGTATTGCGCATTGGACAGCTCGGTATAGGTGTCCTCGTCAATGGGATAATGGCTGCAATCAAAGCCCAGAACCTGCAGACCGGCCGTCAGGCTGCGCGTGCCGGTCCGGCTGAGGCCCAGTCCGAAGATTTTCGGTTTATCAGCTGAGGAACCATAGTTTACCCGGCCGCGATTTTCCTCGAGCCAGCGCTTCAGTTCTTCGCGCGAAAACTCCGGCTTTTCCTGCACGCCCAGGCGCCTGATCTCGGCATCGGCATGTTCCGGCAGCGCCTCGATAAATTCGTGCACCTCATCCGGGCTTGAATCGAGCGGCATTTTTTCCCGGGCGTAATCCACGGCGTGTTTCGCCATTTTCAGATCGCACCAGTCCTCGGACAGGTCCCAGGCGTCCATGGAGCGACGCAGGCGAACCCCCTGGTCCTTGGTCCGGCTGCGCAATTCGCGCAGCGCGTACTTCATGAAGATGTGGTGATAGGACTGGAAGTGATCATGTAGAATATCGAAGTTCCGGAACTGCTTGGCCACACCCATCGGTTTCATGGCCAGGTTGCGCAGGCGCGATTCCGGACGCAACACGTATTTCATGTCGTCCGCCGGCACTTCGGTAGCCGCCATGCGACGCACGAGATCAATCCGGGTGATGTGCACACCGCAGTGCAGACGGCCTCGGAAACGGTCTGACACATAACTGTCCACATAGGGCGCGTCGCAGGTTTCGATAAAGGCCCGCAGGTCTTCGAGGATAAGACAATCCGCATCGACATAGACGACGTAGTCGCAATCGTGATCGATTTGCAGCATCTGGTTCACGCACTCAGTGAAGGGCCGCACATCGTCGATGATGCTAGGTATTGTCCGGCCGGATACTCTCCTTGGCCAGTTCCAGCGCCACATCGCGTGTACGTTCGTCGATCTGACGGAAAACAAGATCAATCTTGGCCATCGACTTCAGGCCTCCCACTTCAGTTCTGCGTTGGCTCGCCCGGCGAGCTTTTCAAACAAGGCTTCGTGCTCGCTGGACAATTCCTGTTTCCAGCGCAGATCGAGCGAGATGCCGCCGGCATGCTCGCCATAATAGTCACGTGTACGATCAGCCAGCGAGACAAACGCATCCTGAGGGTTTTCGAACTGATTACGGGCGACAAGAAACTGAGTTCCGCTATTGCCGCCCAGCACGTGTTGCGGGCGCTCGTCGAAGCGCAACATATCCGGCTCGTACTCGATCTGAAGCAGATCACAGACCTGGCGGGTCACTACTTCCGGGTCGGTCGCCAATTTTTCATACCGCACACGCATCTTTGGGCCGTCAGAAGCGTTGAACGGTGTGTCGCTCGTGCCGATCTTGTCGGCCCACTGCCGGATCTGGTCTGACGGGTCGCGCTCGGGATATTTCCGGATACGCGAATTGACGACGGCGCGACCATCACGGGTCAGAAACAACAGGGCCGGTACGCCCCCCGCCTCGCGCATCTCCTTGCTACGGGTCTCGATCCAGCGTTCATCCTTGGTCGTGTCGACAATCATCGAGACTCCGACATGCTCCGCGACTTGCGGATAGAGCGCACGCGTCTCGTCCCAGTGGAACTTGCTCCACACCGGACAGTCATCACCACAGATCTTGCAGACCCGCTTGCGCATCGGCTTGCGCTCATCGTGCAGATAGCGAACCTTGCCGCCCTCTCCCATGTAGAAGGCGCTCGAATGCCTGCCGAGAATCATCCCCAGCAGTGTCGAGCCGGAATGACCGGCGCCACACAAGGACACGGATCGCATTTGCGAAGTCTTGTCCATTTGTCCCCTCGCACAATTCAACCTGTGAATTGTGACTTTCCTTGTATTCTCTTGGAGCGAACATTTCGCGATGACGCAAGAAAAATGCGGGTTCTCCATGTAACCGGAGATGAACGGGCCGGATTGTGAGGCTGCATGCATCCGGCGTCATCCTGACGCATCGGCATTCGGTGCGACTGGCGTATATCTACCTCCACCCCAGAACGGAGATTGAAATGTCGCGTCTAGTCCTGCCCGCCCTGTCCGCCTTCATGCTTGTAGCCTGCGGTGGAGGCGACAGCTCGGCCACGTCCAGCGAACTGCCGACCAATGCCGGAGCCGAGCCTACAGCCGAAGCAGGGGCAAACGAAGCTGGAGCAGCTGCAGAGACTGCCGTCACAGAGTTGGCAGAATCCACCAGTCAGCAGGCCTCCGATGCGCTTCCTGATGCCGTACTGGCGCTGGGCGAGACCTTCGCCAATGCTGACCTGGTCAATGGTCGCCGCCAATATCGCCGTTGCCAGTCCTGTCACACGTTGGAAGCAGGAGGCCGCCATACAGTCGGACCGAACCTCCACGGTATCATGGGAGCCCAGGCCGCAGCCAAGGAAGGCTTCAATTATTCGCCCCGCCTGACGGACGCCGGTCTTGTCTGGGATGTTGCAACGCTCGACGCGTGGATTCAAAACCCGCGTGGCCTTGTACCGGGCAATCGCATGAGTTTTGTAGGCTTGCGTGACGCGGATGACCGCCGTGATGTCATCGCATACATCGCCGCGCAGACATCGAACTAGAAACGCCGCCAGACCGACAGGACCGCAGCGCGTTCGTCCAGCGCGTTGCGGCCGCTGGGCGTCAAAATAACTCCGATCTGGTAATCGACCTCGCCGACCGTTCGAAGCACGCTGAACTGAAGTTTGTGCTGGTCGAATTCAGGCAGGCCCGGACGCGTTTCCTCTGCACTCCAGACCGAATAGCTTTGCACCATCGCCGACCATCGTTCGCTGATTGCGAAGCCGAGGCTGGTATCCATTCGCCACTCATCGAGATAGCGGCCATCGCGCGCACGGTGCGCGAGCTGAACATCCAGGAAACCGTCGCGGGGCAGCGCGCGGCCAACCAGCAAACGCAGATCAAACGCCCCCTCACCCTGGCCGAGCGGCTGATTGGTGACATTCTCGCCCTCCCCCGGCACAAAATGTGAAAGCTGTCCGCTGACCACCCAGTCATCCCGGCGCCAGATCAAGGCCCGCACTCCCAGCTCGCTGGCCGAGAAGCCCTGCGCGGCATCCCGCCGCCCGCCCGAGAGCTGGTCGACATTCTGCCAAGCAAAACGACCGACCAGGGTCACCCGGTCGGTCGCTCCGTATTCGATGTAGGCGGCCAGCTCATCCTTGTAGAAATGACCGCCTGATTGCCGCTGCCGGTCAGCATCAAAATAGCCATCAGCGCGGTCGACCAGATTGGTCAGGATGAGCAGGGTCTCGCCCTTGTCCCGCGGCCAGCCCCCCGCTTCAGCAGAAGGCACCCAGGCCAGCGCGGCCAACAGTCCTAGGTATCGAAGCCCGGGCTTTCGCGGCGCACGCGGTCGAGAACAGCGGCCCACGCAATTTCCTTGAAGAATTCGTTGCCCGCGATCTCGGAAGACTGTCCAAACACCCTGTCCTGCATGGGCTGATCCCATTCGATCAACTCCCCGCCTGCCTGCGCCATGAGCTGAATCTTGCACGCACGCTCAAGTAGATAAATTCTAACATACGCGGAAAACGGGTGATCGCCAACCGATAATGTGCCGTGATTGCGCAGGATCATGAGGTTCTTTTCGCCCAGGTCGTCGACCAGGCGAACCTTTTCCTCGGACTCAAGGGCAATGCCTTCATAGTCATGATACGCGACATCATTATAGACATTCATCGCCAGCTGGCTGATCGGCAGAAGTCCACGTTTCTGCGCTGCAACAGCGACGCCCTGGTCGGAATGCAGGTGCATCGCGACCTTAACATCGCTGCGCGCTTCATGAATGGCGGAGTGAATGGTGAAACCGGCCGGATTGATGCCATAGGTCGAGGGCGGCAGAACATTGCCCTGCAGGTCGACCTTCACCATGTTACTGGCGGTCACGTCTTCATAGAGAAGCCCGAACGGGTTGAGCAGGAAGTGCTCTTCCGGCCCCGGGACACGCATGGAGATGTGGGTGAAAAACAGGTCATCCCAGCCGTGCATGTGAACGAGGCGATATAGCGCTGCGAGATCGCACCGCGCCTTCCATTCCTCTGCCGTGACCTGATCCTTGACGCTCGGTGCAGCTTGATCGTCCATAGCGATCTCCCCAATTCTTTATCGACTGGGGCTAACATCCTCCGCACTGGGCTCTGCGTCAAATATCCTTGGCCAGTCGAACGCCGGAAAACTGCCAGCGTGCATCGGGCGGGAAGAAGTTGCGGTAACTTGCGCGAACATGACCTGGCGGCGTCGCACAAGATCCCCCCTTCAGCACGAATTGCCCGCACATGAACTTGCCATTGTATTCACCTACAGCCCCCGCTGCCGGGCGGTAGCGCGGATAGGCGGAATAGGCCGAACGAGTCCACTCCCACACCCCACCGAACAATTGCGAAAATCCACCATGTTCAGGGCGGGAAACGGGATGGGGGGCCCGCGCCGGGTCAAGCGTGTCAGCAAGACCGGGGTTGTGGCTGGCGGCCGCAAATTCCCATTCGCGCTCCTCGGGGAGGCGTGCTCCCGCCCACTCGGCGAAGGCGGCCGCTTCGAAATAGCTGAGATGGCTGACCGGCGCATCCGGATCGACACGACGTTCACCACCCAGTGTAAACTCGAACCACTCCCCTTCCTTGCGGAACCAGTAGAGCGGAGCGGCCCAGTTCTCGCGGTTTACGCTTGCCCAGCCCTCGGACAGCCAGAGTGCGGCAGAGCCGTATCCATCATCGGCCATGAATTCGAGATACTCGCCATTGCTGACCGGACGCGAGGCCAAGGCAAAATCCTCAAGCCAGTATTGGTGTCGTGGGCCCTCATTATCGAAATGAAAGTCCTCACCGATATGCCCGAACTCATACAGCCCGCCCTGGAAGGCCCGCCAGCTCAACTCTGGCAGATCATTGCCGCGCAGGGTCTCTTCCGCCCAGGCCTTGAGACTGAACGGATGCCGCGACAAAACATGCTTGATATCCGTTACCAGCAATTCCTGATGCTGCTCCTCGTGAGCAACACCAAGCTCAACCAGCGCCTTTACTTCGGTAGAATCGATTTTGTGGTTACCGGAGAGTAAACGCTCCATCGCTGCGTCAACATGAGCACGATAAGCCAACACTTCATCGAGAGACGGGCGGGTCAGGAAACCACGCTCCGGGCGAGCGTGTCGTTCGCCAATCTGCTCGTAATACGAGTTGAACAAATAATTGAATTCAGGAGAGAATTCGACGTAGTCGGGATCGTACTTACGAAGAATAAAGCACTCCCAGAACCAGGTCGTATGCGCGAGATGCCATTTGGTCGGGCTGACGTCCGGCATGGTCTGCACGACCATATCCTCGGCGGACAGGTCCGATACCAGTAATTGTGTGCGCCGACGAACTCCCGAATAAAGCGAAAAAATCGAGCTAAAAATCTGTTCGTCCATAAGAAATCTGCTTTCCGAATACTGGAATTAACAAGTTTTCAAACTGATCCGCGCTATCAGCAAGGTCGGGCAAAGAAATATATAGACATCAATGACAGCCAGTCCTGCACAAGCGCTTCAAGCTCTCGCAAAAATGCGTGACCCCGACAAGCGTCACCAGCTTGCATTGGGGGTAACGGATATGTGCATTGCCCAGAAGCTGTCGGACTCAGCTGAGCCCGTTGCCGGCGAGTTACTGGTTACGCTCTCTTCAACCTGCACCGAAGACACGCAAAAGGCCATGGCTGAAAAGCTGACCTCTTGCGAATGGGCGCCCCATGCGGCTCTGCGCTTCCTGGGCACGCGAGATATCGAGATTGCCAGCGTGATCATCAAGAAAGGTGACGGCCTGTCTGATGAGGACATGATCCACATCGCGCAGACCGCCTCCCCCTATCACCGTCTGATCCTGGCCAAACGTTCCAACCTGCGCGTCCGTGTCACTGATACCCTGGCGCAACCTGGCGAGGCCAATGTGCTTCGAGCGCTCGCCGACAATGACACAGCGGAGATTTCCGAAGGTACGCTGGAGATCTGCCTCACGGCGGCGCGCACCCACCCAAAGCTGCGCGAAGCGCTTGCCCGTCGCCACGACATCTCCACGGATTACGCGACGCAATTGTGCATCATGCTGCCGGAAAGCTGGCGCGAGGAACTCTGCCGCCGCTTCGGCCTGGACAAGACCAAGGTCGAGGAGCTGACGGTCGAGGCTGCACTCAAGATCTCCGACGAGGGTTCGGACAACGACGCCGCCGAACTGGTTCATGCAGCCAGGAAGGAAGGCCGCCTCAACGGTCAATACGCCCTTTCCGCCCTGAAGAAGGGCGAGGAAGCAGTCTTCGACCATGCTATCGCCGAGCTCTGCGAACTGACCGTCGCGCAATGGCGCGTCGCCCTGGCCATGGGCGGTGTCCGTGCTGCGGCCCTCGCCTGTCAGTCTGCAGGGCTGGATCGAACCGCTTACCCGATCGTTCACAAGGCTCTGCGCCACCTCGGGCGAATGCACCAGGCGCTCGAGGGCGATGCGATGTCCTCTGCGGCCAATGTCTTTCGTATGTACGGTCCTGAAAAAGCGGCCAAAGTCTTGCGTCAGATGGGTGGCAGGGTTTAATGGCCACTCACCAAGTGAGTGCGCAATTTGACCTCCAGACCCAGCCTAGCCTTTCTCGCCAGCCCCAAACCTGAAGCGAAAGCCGCGCGCCAGCGGCTTGAAGAGCGATATGGCTCCACATCTGTTTATGATGCCGACATAATTATCGCCCTGGGCGGCGACGGGTTGATGCTGGACGCGCTGCACACGGCAATCTCAACCGGCGCCAAGGTCTATGGCATGAATTTCGGCTCCGTCGGCTTCATGATGAATGACTATGCCGAGCACGATTTGCTGGAACGCCTGGCTCGCGCCGAGGCCGCCAGCATTCACCCCCTGCGTGCACGCGGCGAAGACGTGCACTGCAACAGGTTTGAAGCCCTGGCCATCAACGAGGTCTCCCTGTTGCGCGAGACGCGACAGACCGCCAAGATCAAGATCCGCATTGACGAAACCGACCGCCTCGCCGAATTGCAGGCCGATGGCGTACTGGTCGCAACTCCTGCCGGGTCAACGGCTTACAATCTTTCAGCCCACGGCCCGATCCTGCCTCTGGATTCGCGTGTCCTGGCTCTGACGCCGATCAGCGCGTTTCGCCCCAGACGGTGGCGCGGCGCACTCCTGCCACATACAGCGAAAGTCGGCTTCGAGATTTCCGAACCCAATCACCGACCGGTTTCCGCAGTCGCCGACAACAAGGAATTCCGTGAGGTCTGCAAGGTTGATGTCGAGGAAGCATCGGACATCACCCTGACCATGTTGTTTGATCAGGGATATAACCTTTCCGAACGCATCTTGGCAGAACAGTTCGAAAGTTAGTAAGCTTAGGCTGGTGTTAAGCACCGCGCGTTACGTTGTTTTCGGCTATCAATAGTGAGCCTGTGGACGTGACCTTGACGAGCAACATCAAAGAAAGCTGCGCTGGCAAGACCGTGCTCATTGTCGACGACAATGCAGCGCTGCGCGGATTATTGCGCGTGTCATTGCAGGCGTTTGGTGTCGCCAAGGTATTCGAGGCGGAATCTGTTGATGCCGCCCTCTCCCACCTAGATCGGCATCGCGTGGACCTGGTCGTCACCGACTGGAAGATGAGCCCGCGTACCGGACTGGACCTTGTCCGTGAGATCCGAAACCCACAGCTCTGCTCGGCGGCTTATGTGCCGATAATCATGCTGACAGCCTATTCCGACGGGGAACATATCCGCGCCGCCCGCCAGGCCGGCGCAAGCGCGTTCCTGGTCAAGCCTTTCACCTCCTCCAGCCTCGCTACGACGATCGTCGAGGCGCTCGAGGACGATAGAGTTTTCGTCAATACCAGCGACTATTTCGGACCCGACCGCCGAGCAGGCGAGCGTGCCGTGAATGAAACCGCACAACCCCTGCTCGCCGCCAGGTAAGAGGAAAAATTATGTCCAAACCGAACCAGGATGTTGAAATCGTCAACCCGCCGAACATGCTGCAGATCAAGATCGGTGGCCCGATCAGTGCCGGCGACCTGCACCTGATCGAAAAGGCTGAGGATGCCATCAAGGATCTTCGCCATGAATTTGGCGCCTGGCTCGAGGAAGAGGTCCAGAAGCTGGAAGACGCGGCGAAACTCGTTCGCGAAAAAGGGCTCAAAGGAGATGAAGGCGAACAGCTCTTTATCTGTGCCCACGACCTGCGTGGCGTCGGCTCGACCTATGAATTCCCGATCATCACGCGGCTGGCGGCATCGCTGACCAAGCTCATCGACATGGATGAGAAACGCCAGAAAGCTTCCAAAGCTCTTGCGCTGGCACATGTAGACGCCATTCGCGCAGCACTGAGCCAGAATATTCGCGATACAAATGATGCTGTAGCCGCCGCTCTGGCCGGAGAGCTGGAAGTCCAGTCCACCGAGTTTGCCAAGCCGTGGGATGATTGATCGCATACGCTGTCAGATCACCGAAACAAACAAGGGCGCCTCTTCGGGCGCCCTTTTTGATGTCGATCATATCTTGTGGGATCAGCTGGCCTCGCTGTACTCCGCCGGCTCGCCATGAAGACGGTCGAGCACATAATCGAGATCTTCTTCCGGAATGCCCTGGAACCGGGTAATGGCACGCTCGGCGAGAACGGCCTGGAAATGCTCCCGCCCCTGCTTGTCGTGCGGCATCTCCATGGAATGGAAAATATCGATCGCAGCACGGAAAGCCGGATAAAGACGCGGCGGCATGCCCGTGCGGTCATAAACAGCGCGCAGACCCAACGGGCCAGCATCGTGTACCAATAACCATGCTCGCGCATGCGTGACACCAGCCAGCTCGGCAAATGCGTGCTCAACAAAGGCAACATGGCCCCGCAACATCGACCGCAGCACAAGCGACGGGGTCAGTCGGCCATTCATGCGCAATTGCTGCACGAAATGCTGCGGATCATGTGCAAGGCCTGCCTGGTCAACCAGGTCGACAGTCGCGCGCTCACGGGCGTTTTCCGCCAGTTCTACAGCAAGCTGCGGCGGCAATGCATGTTTCTCGACGAGACGCTGCATCGCCTCGTCACTGATGTGGGCAATGAGTTTCTCGGTGACAGAAAGCGGCAGCGTTGAACGCGCAACAAAAGCTTCCATCACGCCCTGGTTCTCGCAAAACTGCGTAAACGCTTTTTCATAAGCGTTTTGACTGAAGTCAGCACCGTCATTGCTGGCCGCAATGCCAACAGCCTTCTCATCGCCCTTGTCGATGATTGCCTCGACGACAATGCTCGGAACGTGCTCGCGTGCAGCAATGGCACACAATTTTCCGCCTTGGGATGTCTCCACGAGACGGGTCAGATCGTCCTCGTCAAGCACCGGCGAGGACAGCAGGATCGGCGTCGCCACTTCCTCAACATCAGCGGCCAGGCGCAAGGCGATATCGTGGGGCAGGTTTTTGGACTGCCGCAAGGTCACAGCCAGCGACCGTCGAACCAACTCCGCAGAATCCTGGATAATCAGCTGCAGAATTCCACTGGCTGCCTGGTTTTCTTCGCCCTGCAGGGGTGCCGCATCGATCAGGCGACAAATTTTTCGAGCAGCATTGGCACGTTCGTCATCATCACCACCCTTAACAAGGCGGCGGATGTCGGTGTCTGTCAGTCGATTTCGAAGCGCAACTACAGCCATGGCGGTCTCACAAGATAAGGATCTGGCAAGAGATTAGCCGCAGCATGCTTAACGAAACCTTGTCAAGACACAGTGTTCAGCGTCAGACGTCACGCTGGCGCGCAGCGAGGGGCACATCTAGAGACGCAAGGATTTCCACCAGCGTCGGTGTCAGCTCACCACCGGAAGACGCGAACGAGCCTGAACTCATCACGCCGAAACTGCGCGCGATAGCGGGGACGGCCGCCGCGATATTGTCGTGGCGGTGAGCCGCCGCAGAGGTGGCTCCAGCGGGCTGAGCCTCGGCCAGTGCGCGCTCTGCCTCGCCGGTCAAACGCCCCAGCAGATGAGCCGCACTCACTGGACGAGCACCATCATGAAACATGTTGCGATTGGCCGCCGCTGCGGCCGGAAACAGGTGTGAGGCTGATTGCTGCGGGTTGTCCCGAACCGCCTCGATGAGGTCGGCAGCGCCGCTGGCACCCAGGAAATGCGCAGCATAGAGCTCGCCGGATGTCGCCGGACGCCCAACCCGGTTCTCGATGATTTGGCCATTCTCTGCGGCCAGCTCGCCCGCCATGAGCGCGGCTGCATCGGCGTTGAATCGCAAATCCAGGATCTGCTGACGTGCCGCGCTGTCAGTGACCTCGAACCGCCCGTCCGCGCTACGCTCGATCTGCGCTGCGAGATCGGAGAAACCATGGCTGTCGCCATGGCGTTGCATCATGCCGAGCCAAGTTTGTTCGATAAACTGGAACATGCCCGCAGCGCTGGACGTCCGGGCCTGAGCCTCTGGGTCGAAATTGCTCTCCCGGGCAGCGGTACGAGCGAGATACTCGAAATCGGCCCCGGTTTCGCGCGCAGCCTGGCGGATTACGGTGTTGAACCCGCGCATGTCGAGATTTTCGATGCGATCGACCATGCCGACCTCCAAGAGATTCGAATCGCGTAGATGGTCCTGCCAATCGAGCTAATCTCTCGTTAACGCAGTTTGATTCCCGTGGTTTCCCCCGTATACTCATCTTTGAGGGACGATTTTTTGGAGACATAAGATCGTGAAGATAAAAAGTATTCTATCCGCCGCGGCCCTGGCTGCCGTAGTTCTGGCGATGCCCGCCAGCGCGGATCGGGTTCGCCTGGTCAATATCAACTCATACACCGTCGTCGACAATGAACACCTTATCCTGCGAGGTGGTGTCAGCCGCTATTATCTCGTGACATTGACCCACCGCTGTTACGGCCTGCGGGGCGGAATGCAGGTAGGAACCAGCCTGCCCACTACCGGCACTGTGTTTTCACCTCGTAGCGAATACATCGTCACCCGTGACCATGAACGTTGCTATATCGAGACGATCGAGGAAGTCGAGGATCGAGAGACGGCGCTGGAGCTCATCGAACAGCGTGCCGAGGCAACGGAAGCTGCCGAGGATGAAGTCGAGTCCTGATCTGAACAACAACACCTGTGAATCAAAAACGCCGGCCTGATAGGCCGGCGTTCTCATTTTCAGCTCATGAGCGCTAATTAGCGATATCCACCAACACCACCATCCAGCATCAGCGTCATGGAAATCGACTCACGGCTTTCCGTGCGAACTTCGCGGCGCATCTGTTCGAAATACCGCTCCTCACGGCGCATGAAAATCAGCTTCTCGCCCGGGCCGAACCGGCGCAACAGGGAGCGTTCATTGCAATTGCGGCGCGGCTCCTGGGTCGAGCAGTAGAGCTGACCGCCCGGCATATGGCGAAGTGCCTCCCCCTTGCGACACATAATCGTTGCACCGTCTTCCCAGACACTGTTGCCATCGGAATGCCAGCCAACAGTCACCTGCATCGCCGTACCAGCCATACAGCGAAAAAGCTCACCGTCATAAACCGCATCGACGCGAGACTCGCCATCGACCTGTGAGGCCGGGTGCGGTGTGCCATTATCATCCACACAGACAGCCCGAACGACACGCCATTCCTCGATGATACGTGTGCGCTCTTCCTCGTAGTACTCCCAGGCCTCTTCCTCGCGTTCGACCACATTGAGCCCGGCAATCGCCGTCGCGGCCGGTGCCGTGGTGTTGCTGTAATAGGAACCGCCACCCACAAAGGTGATTGCGCCAGCGCCTGCATTGGCCGCGGCATTGGCATTCACATTCGCGGTCGCGTTGACGTTGGCGTTGACATTGGCCGTGATGTTCACGCCGGCATGCACATTGACACCGACATTGATATTGCCGCCATGCACATTGATGTTCGGAACGTTCACCGTATGGCCGCCACCGTGATCGCAACAGTGAGTCGGCGGAGGCGGTGGTGGTGCCGGGTGACAGCAATCCTGCGCAAGGGCGGTCGCGGCCCCGAATCCGGTCGGTGCTGCAACAACTGCAAATGCAGCGCTGGCTGCAATCATAAAAGCGTGCCGTGCTGAAACGCTCATGGCGAGGCTCCTTTAATCCTGCGCCTGTCCATGCAATCCCCGGGCCGGTTTCAGCACCACTCCGCTCGCCCATATCGGGAAGCTGGAAATCCGCAATTCCCGTCTCGCGGGTATGGCCCCGATCTTGAAGCTGGGCGACTGCGAAGGGCGTTAAGCCCTGCCATGCGACGACAGCGGAGTGCGAGATGAAACACGCTCAATCGAGAGCCCTGCACAGCTATTGGCAGACATTGCGAATGTCTGGCCGGGCAGCGGGGATGACACCGGAGCGTTCTGATGTGGAACCCCAGGATATCGCCTCATTGCTGGGTTACGTCTTCATGCTGCGCCGCATAGACCAGAGCCATCATGTCTTTCGCCTTGCAGGTACGCATTTCTGTCAGCTGTATCAGCGCGAGTTTCGCGACCAGAACTTCCTGAGCCTGTGGCGCGGACATGATGCGACACATATCCAGGCCCTGCTGGAATCGACCTTGTCCGGCGCATCACCTTCCTCGGTCGTGGCACGCGCCTCCTCGATCGACATGCACCAATTGCCGGTGGAGATCAGCTTCTTCCCGCTGAAGGGGCCAGAGGGTGTCGTCGACCGTATACTCGGTCTTTATCAGCCGCTGGATGACGCCGACGGGTTTGACAACCGCCCTGTCGTGCGCACAGGCCTGCGCGAAATTCGTCCGCCAGCCGTGCCTGGACACCTGTTCGGCGTTTCACAACGAGACATGCGTTCAGCGCGGGAAATGATCGCAAACGACCGATAGTAGCAAAGGGTTTTTAACCCCTCTTCGCTAAACCTGATCCGCGCATGGAGAAGGCCATGGCGGAAGAGCCGAACCGACTTGATCGTCGCAAAATCCGGATTGCTGCCCGCGGGGCTGCCGAAAGACGGCGGCACGCCCGTCTTCCGCTGCGCCTTCATGGCCGTTTCTGGAGCGAGACTCTTGGAGAGCATGCCTGCCGTCTGATCGATATTTCTCCCGGCGGAGCGCGCGTCATGTCACGCGCCCTGCCTGCCAGTAATCAGCGTATCATTCTGATGATCAACGGCATTGGTCGCATGGAAGGTGTGGTCGTGCGCAGCGATGGCGACGAGTTCAGCTTGCGCTTCAGCGCCACCGACCGGAAACGGGACAAGCTGGCCGACACCATTACCTGGCGTTTCAACAAGG
This sequence comes from Maricaulis sp., assembly GCF_017643475.1. Taxonomy (GTDB): domain Bacteria; phylum Pseudomonadota; class Alphaproteobacteria; order Caulobacterales; family Maricaulaceae; genus Maricaulis. The sequence continues at coordinate 1,455,192 of NZ_JAEPNI010000001.1, read as the reverse complement.
ATCGCCTTGGTCTGGATGAAGATCGCCAAGCGCCGCGCAAGCCTGGGCGCGGTCGTGCCAAGATACGTTTCGCCGACGGCGTGGTGATTCACGCCAACGTTCTCGATGTCTCGGTGACCGGCGCTGCCTTCGAATGCCTGGAACGCCCCAAGGTCAATGAACCTGTCAGGGTTGGCGAGATGTCCGGGCGTGTGGCGCGCATTCTGGACAATGGCTTCGCGGTGGTGTTCGATCCACCCGAGGCCTTGAGAGACGGAGGACAGGCTGCCTGACGGGCAGTAATCACCCAATCCTTGAAGGGTTGAATTTTTCTGGGCTGTGGCCAGATTCTTGCCGCAAGTCTGTGTATGATAGTTTGAGTACTCGGTGCGAAAGAGGTCGATATGCCTCGCGATGATGGAATCGCAATGTCCTGGTTTGTGAAAGTTGAGGGCCGTGTCTACGGACCCTATACGCCGCCGCAAATGCGCGCCTTCGTAGGTGAAGGCCGGATTGCGTCGCATTCCATGGTCGCTGCCGACAAGGAAGGCGAGTTTGCCCCGGCCGCTGATATCGAGGAAATGAAATCCTGGTTCGGCGAATCGGATGGCGGCACTGTCGTCGAAAAGCGCGTCACCCCAGGTGCCCGGCCTGCGAATTTTGTCATCATCACCGAGATTACCTCGGAGAACGGCGCCGACTTCCGCTCCTCCCTCGCTGCTTACGGCGATGTAGAAACGGTCACACCGGGCGTTTGGCTGCTTCGCGGCCCGACCACGGCGGCCGTGCTGCGCAACGAGCTCAGCCATGTACTTGATCGTGATGACAAGCTGCTGATCATCGACGCCTCCCACGACCGTGCGGCGTGGTTCAACCTGGGCAGCGAGGCGGACCAGAATATCCGCGATCTGTGGGGCCGCGCGAACTAGTAGTCCAGACGCCTCAGTTCAGCTGAATGACGCTGTGAGTTCTCGACATAATGTTCGGCGGACATTTTCAACATGGCCGCCGTGTCATCATCCAGCGTTCGGATTACACGCCCCGGCGAGCCGACCACAAGTGAATTGTCCGGGATCTCCTTGCCTTCGGGAATCAACGCGCCTGCGCCAATAATGCAATTCTTCCCGATCCTTGCCTTGTTGAGGACAATGGCACCGATACCGATCAGTGAATTGTCACCGATTTCACACCCGTGAAGCATGACCTGGTGACCGACCGTCACCCGCTTGCCGATCTTCATGTGGATGCCGAAATCCGTGTGCAGGACGGCTAGATCCTGGATGTTAGTGTCCTCACCGATCTCGATCCGGTCGGTATCGCCGCGCACGACACAGCCATACCAGATGCTCGCATTCTCATGCAGGACAACATCGCCGATAACAGTGGCGTTGTCGGCGATCCAGTAGTTTCCGCTCTCCGGCAGAACCGGTCGCGACTCACCCAATGCATAAATTGCCATCCGTGTCGGCCCCCAAAGTTTTATGAAATTCGCGCGACAAACGCGTTCAGATCTTCTTCACTGAGTTACACTCAGACTGTAGTCACGATTCGAGGCGTGGTCCCGGATCGTATCGGTCACTCTAGCAGGAGGTCTGCAGGTCGGCATGCCCGATTATCGCGTCAGTCCGCCCCCCGGTTACGGCCACACGCCGCAGAAACTGCCGGAGTCTTCCGAAATTTCATCAACGCAACGCGTTTTCGCCCCTCTGCCCTCGGCTGAGGGGTTTTTCATGTGTGGAGGTTCCAGCCATGGCCAAACGATCCGTCAAACGTCGCCTGAAAGCCGGAGAGTTCAACAGCAAGCACTATGAGTCGGAGAAGGCGAAGATCCAGTCACTCTTTCCCGGGACACACTGGTCCCCCGACGACAAGGAGCCCATGCGTGACCAGAGGTTTGTGAAGAAGGTCAAACCCAGATCAGCCGGCCAGGAAAAACTGATGAAAGCCATCGACGAGAAAAATCTCGTCCTGGCCCTTGGCCCCGCAGGCACTGGCAAGACCTATCTCGCCGTTGCCAAGGCCGTCGAGGCGCTCGAAGCCGGCAAGGTCAGCCGGATCGTCCTGTCACGGCCCGCGGTCGAGGCCGGAGAATCAATCGGCTTCCTGCCCGGTGCCATGGAAGAGAAACTCGCCCCCTATCTGCGCCCCCTCTATGACGCCCTCGCCGACCGGCTTTCCCCGAAAAAGCTAAAGGCCATGATGGCCGAAGGTGTGATCGAGATCGCTCCGATCGGCTATATGCGAGGTCGCACGCTGAACAATGCCTTTGTCGTCGTCGATGAGGCGCAGAACTGTACCTATGGTCAGCTGAAAATGCTGCTCACCCGGCTCGGCTGGAACTCCACAATGGTCGTCACCGGTGATCCGGCGCAATCCGACCTCCTGCCGGAAATGTCGGGTCTGGCGACGATCGCCGACAAGATGGACGAGCTTGAGGATGTCGGTGTCAGCCGCCTCGAATCCAAGGACATCGTCCGCCACCCGCTCGTCGCGACGATGTTGACTGTACTGTGATCCTGTAGCGCAGGAGTGCGGCGATTAATCGCCGCACTTTTTTTGCGGATGATCTTGAACGACTGACCTATCCGGCTAGGATTAAAGCAAGTCGGAGACCTTGAATGCCCTACGAACGTGTATTCGTACCCGAGGCAAAACGGTTCGAGACCCGCTTTTTCGGACGGGTCCCGGTTGACGAGATTGTGCGCAATTACATGGAAATGATCCAGTCCGACGAATGGTCGTCCGAGGTCGTACGCTTGATCATTGTGGAACAGGGAGCGGATCTGAGCGACCTCACCTACGAGGTGTTCGAAAACCGCTTCATCAAACTGCTCCAGGACACTGCTCACATCGCCGGCCCGCCCAACAAGAATGCCTGGGTAATCGAATCGGAGGGAACCATGCCGATTGTTCAGACATGGCAACTGATGCCTGCGGCACAGAAACTGGATGTGTTCGGAGTATTCGGCACGCGTTGTGAGGCACTCGAATGGCTTGACACCTAGTGAACCGTTACCCTTCGCTGGCGATATTTCACCAGCTTCCGTAAGGTTAGCGGATGGCGTTCGCGCGGATTCAGGCCCATTCTTCGCATCTGTTGTTCGGCGTTATCACGTTTTGAGCGCGCCCGGAGAAACTGGATCACCAGATAGCCGCCCAGCGCCACATAGGCCACGTATTCCATGATGGAATAATAATTCGGCATGAAGACCCAGATCAGCAAGGCCGCAATGCCCGCCAGGATGATGTCGAGTGGCAGGCTTTCTGCGGCATTGAAGTAAGCCACAGCTGGAAAAAGCTGGCGATCGATATCCCCTTCCGGGTCGATGCGTTCGAGCAGGCTTTCAAACTCCGCGGCCTGCTGGGTGTAGGTCTTGTTGAGGATGGTCTCTGGCGTGATTTCAGGCGCATGTGGTGGAATGTCCTTGTTCAGCTCCATGCAGGCGCGCATCAGCCATTCCGCATCCTGAAGCCGACCATGTCCGAGAAATCCACTCACGCCCTACTCCGTCACCTGTTCATACAGCCAGCTTGCCGCCTGTTGCGGGGTCTGGCGCTCGAGATCCGCAAGGCGGTTGGCTTCCCGCATATCGTCATCGCTGATCGATCCGACAAGCCCCGCCAGTGCATCAGCAAGCCCCGGCCTCTCCGCAGCCTCCGGTGACAACAGGATAACGGCGTCATAAGGCGGTAAAATTCCACGTGGATCGGCCAGGACAACAAGATCATAGGCAGCGATACGACCATCAGTGGTGTAGGCGCTGATGACATCCACCTGGCCGTCTCGCACCGCGTCATACATGAAAGTCGCATCCATCGCCCGGGTCGAGATCGCCCCCAGGCCATAAGCATCGCGCGTGTTGATCCATTCCGAGCGCGTGAACACCTCCGCGTCGCCGCCGACTTCCAGGGCCCCAGCGTGGACTGCCAGATCGGCCAGGGAACGAATGCCCAGCGCCTCGGCCTGGTCCGCCCGCATGGCGAAACCATAGGCGTTTTCAAATCCCATGCGCCCCAGCGTCAGAATGCCGTGCTCCTCGCGCAGATACGCCGCCATTTCCACAAACATGGCATGGCGGTTGATTGGCTCATCACGGGCCATCACCGTCGCCCAAATGGTGCCGGTGTAATCGATATAGGCGTCGATCTCGTTATTGCGCAGGGCATCGAAGGCAATAATGGAGCCCAGATTGTCCAGGCGCTCTACCTCTGCGCCGGCATCTACGAGCACCTGCTCCATCAGCTCGGCGAGAATGTACTGTTCGGTAAAGGCCTTTGCGCCAAGGCGAACAATCTCGTCATCAAGAGCGCCCTCTTCCGCCCGGACACTGGCGAACTGCTGGCTGATCTGCGGCTGTGCCGGCGGGGTGAATTCGACGAAACGCGGCAACACCGAAGCCACGACCAGTGCGCTGAGAAGCGCACCAACCTGCACTGCCAGCATCTTCCGGCGGTCCCGGGCGGCGACTTCCAGCAGGCGGATGAGCTGGTCCAGCACCACGGCCAGACCAGCCGCAAACAGGCAGCCGAACACTACAGACAGCCAGTTGCGGGTCTGCAGCCCGGCAAAGATGTAGTTTCCAAGGCTGGGCGCGCCAACGGGGGTTGCAAGGGTCGCAGCCCCGACCACCCAGACAATGGATGTCCGGACCCCCGCAACGATGAACGGCAGAGCCAGCGGCAATTCAATCTGCCATAACCGCTGTTTCTGCGTGAGCCCCAGCCCTCGGGCCGCTTCCACAACACCTGGCTCGACACCTTGGAGCCCCACCACTGTGTTCCTCAGTATCGGCAGGATTGAATACAGCATCAGCGCCATGAAGGCCGGCGCATAGCCGATTGTCCCACCCAGAAGCGGCACCATCAATGCCAGCAGGGCCAGACCGGGGATGGTCTGGATCACACCGGCGATGTTGAGGACAGCCGCGGCAAAACGCTTTCGCGGCGCCGCGAATACGCCCAGCGGCAGGCTGATCGCCAGCCCGACGAGGATCGCGGAGAGCGACAACAGGACATGCCCTGACAGAAGGTCTGGCAGCTCGTTGAGACGTTCGGCAAGGTTCTCGTTCATCCGCCCAGCTCCGCAATGGCACGCATCTGGCGACGCGGCGTGTCCAGCAGACCGGCGACATAGTCGTCAGCCGGCTCTGCCAGCAATTGCGACGGCGTTCCGCTCTGGACAAACTGCCCGTCGCGCATCACGGCGATCTCGTCTGCCAGGATCAGGGCCTCGGCCATGTCATGCGTGACAAGCACGGCGGAAAAGCCCAGCTCTGACTGAAGACGTTTGAAATCACGTTGCAAATCGTCACGGGTCAGTGGATCAAGCGCGCTGAAGGCTTCATCCATCAGGACCAGGTCCGGCTTGCCGGCCAGGGCCCGGGCAAATCCGACACGCTGTCTCTGGCCGCCGGATAATTCGTGGGGATAACGCTCACCAAACGCCTCAACATCCAGCTGGACCAACTGCATCATCTCGCGCACTCGCAGCTCCGTCGTGGCGATATCCCACTCCAGCAGGCGCGGCACGACCGCGATATTCTGGCGAACGGTGAAATGAGGAAACAGGCCATCGCCCTGCATCACCCAGCCGATCTGGCGGCGCAGGCGAAAGGCGTCGAACTGGCGGACATCCGCCCCCTCATAAACGATCGAACCGCCCGAAGGTTCCTCCAGGCGGTTGATGAGTTTCAGCAATGTTGTCTTGCCGCATCCTGACGTTCCCGTCAGGGCCAGAAGCTTGCCCTCATCCAGAGACAGCGAAACATCGCGAACGGCTTTGATCCCACCCGCATACTGTTTCGATACGCCTCGCAGTTCGAGGACCGGCTTGGCAGACTTACTCAAGTTCTTCGAGATCGATGTCCAGAATGGTGATTTCGAAGGAGTAGGACGTCTCGCCCTCATCGATGATCTTGGAGACCACACCCAGGCATTCATCGCCAATGTGGATTTCGGCACATTCGTCCGGACGATTGCGACGCTGGACCTGCAGATCCGGATTCAGCTTGCCGCAAAGGAATTGCTGGAGTTTGACCGCCTCGATCGGCGTGATGTTCTTGTCCACGGGAGCTCTCCAAGTGGGGGATTCGTTTGGTGCGTAACTAAGCGCACCCGTACCGGGCGCGTCCAGAGCCAAGCTTCATTTACAGATGACAAACAGCCGTGCCTAGTCCGGCAGGCGCTGATCCATCGAACGCGCCGGCTGCGGGCAGCAATCGCCGACTATCTTCGCCGGCACCCCTGCGACGGTACAGCCCGCCGGGATCGGCTTGAGCACAACGGACCCGGCAGCAATACGCGCGCCGTCACCGATCTCGATATTGCCCAACACCTTGGCGCCCGCACCAATGAGGACGCCACGACCGACTTTCGGATGGCGATCTTCATGCGCAGCACCGGTTCCGCCAAGCGTCACCTCGTGCAGCAGCGAGCAATCATCTCCGATCACAGCGGTTTCACCGATCACGACAGAGGTCGCGTGGTCGATCATGACACCCTGGCCGATCCGGGCCGCCGGGTGGGCGTCAACGCCAAAACGTTCCGACACTCGGCTTTGCAGGTGAAAGGCCAGGGTTTCACGTCCCTCGCCCCACAGCCAATGAGCGACACGGTGGGCCTGCAGCGCGTGATAACCTTTGAAATAAAGGAAGGGCTGCAGGAAACTCCTGCAAGCCGGGTCGCGCTCCTCGACAGCCATCATGTCGGCCGCGGCCTGCTCAACAATCTTCGTATCGCCTTCAAGCGCCGCCTCAGCAACATCGCGGGCCAGCATCATGTCCAGCTGAGCATCGGCCAGTTTGGAAGCCAGGCGATAAGCCAGCGCATGCGCAAAATGGTCGTGGCGCAGAACGGCCGCATTGAGAAAACTGGCAAGGATCGGCTCTTCCGCAGCTGCAGCAGCAGCTTCGACGCGCAAGCGCGCCCAGGCGGAGTCGACACCAGAGCGTGCCGCGATCGGGCTTTCGCTTTCAGAGAGTGACATTCCTGGCTCCTCCTTCCGTCAGCCCTGCAGCATGGCACGGGCAAGCTCCGGCTCCAATAAACCTTCCCGAGCCATGTAGTAAGCCTTGAAGACCATTACCAGTGTAAGGGAATCAGAGATTTTTCCGGACTGGCATTCAACCAGCAGGTCCCGAAAGGCGATGCGGCGCGTTTGCAGGACTTCGGACGGATCAGGGTTAGCCCTGCCCGGCTCCAGCCCGGTGGCGACAAACCCCGTTCCGGTTTCATCGCTGATCGAGTTGGACAATTCCAGCCGCAGTATTTCCTGCCAGTGTTTTGCCCGATAACCGGTTTCCTCCTCCAGCTCACGGGCCGCTTCCTCGCGTTGGTCAGCGGCAGGATTGCCGCCACCTTCCGGCAATTCCCAGCTGTAATGGTCATTGGGAAAACGATGCTGGCCAACCAGGAGGGTGTCGCCATTCTCGAACAGAGGCAAAACAGCAAGCGCTCGTGTCTGGAAGTGAACAACTCCGTAGAGCGCAGGCGCTCCATCCGGACGCGTTGCATCGAACTCGTCGACCCGCATCCAGGCATTTTCATATTTCACTTCAACGCCGTGGACCTGCCACGGACCGCGCTTCTCGCTCATCTCGAACTCCCGCTTCCAAGGGCAGCTCTATTGAGGTTGAAAGCACTCCGCAAGCGCCGCTATTCCGCCGGCACCGCCGAGATCTCGTCCTGGCCGGAATGTCGTTTGACGGCAGCCATCAAGCGCCTGGCCTTGCTCTGGCTTCGCATCAACAGAACAAACGCCGCCGGCGCAAAGATCAGCGCGAGGATTGCCGAGCCACTGACACCGCCAACCATCGCCGAAGCGAACGGCAGCCAGAAATTATCACCCGACAAAAGCAGCGGAATGAAACCGCCAATGGTCGTCAGCGTCGTCGAGATTATGTGGCGTGTCGCATCCATCACCGTGGAGACCACACTGCCCTCTTCCAGCGCCGAAGCCTCGGGCGAGACCTTGAGCGCGGAAAGCACGACAATCGCGCCATTGATCGACAAGCCCATCAGCCCCATCGAGCCGACAATGGCGTTAAAGCCCATGGGCGTCCCGAACAGCCAGACGCCAAACATGGCGAGACCGACTGACAGGAAGGCAACCGTCAGGATCACTCCAGCGAAACGGAAACTGTTGAACGCAAGAACGACCGAACCGATCATCAGGACGATCAGCGGGACGGCAGTGCCCAGCAGATTGCCAACGGCATCACCACGCTCTGCCGCCTCACCGCCCATCTGAAGCTCATACCCCGGCGGCAATTCCAGTCCCGCCTCGTCCAGGCGCTGCATGAACGAAGACAGCGCTGTCGCCGGCAAGGTGAACGGGTCGAGATAGGCGTAGATCCGGTTAATTCGGCGGCCATCCTCGTGGGGAATCTGGGCGACTTGCGGCGCCAGCGTGATCTCGCCCAGTGCGGAGAGCGGCGCTGCGACCAGTTCACCGTCGGCAGTCCGCAACGGCGCGCCGGAGACATCGCTCAACGAGGCACGACGATCTGCGCTAGCGATGATGCGAACAGGCAATTCCTCGATGCCTTCCAGCACACTGCCGCCAACGACACCGTCCAGGTCACTGCGTAACTGGTTGGCCAGGTCGCTCAGACGCAGGCCCGCCAATTCTGTCGAGGCTTCATCGGCCATGACACGCGCAACCGGTTCTCCCATTTCCAGCTGAGCCATGGTGTAGGTGACAGTCGGTGTTGAGGCCAACAAGGTGCGAAGCTCGCTTCCGATCCGGTCAAGTTCGGCCAATTCAGGCCCGACGATAACCAGCTCGATCGGTGCAGGGATCGGCGGCCCCTGTTCGAAAGGCAGGGTCAGCACCCGCGCCTGCGGAAACTCCCGCATCATCTCCTGCTGCAACAGCGGCAGGATGCGTGCGGTCGCCTGCGCAGATTCCGTGTGCACAAAACCGGCTGCGTAGTTGGAGACACCCGATTTGTTACCGACCACATTGTAGTAGGTACGAGGGGAGCTTTCGCCGATCGTCCAGGTGACCCGCTCGATGCCATCATAACGTTCGATGATCTCGCGCGCCCTTTCGGTCTGACGACGAGTTTCCTCGATTGAAGCCGTTGAGGGCAATTCCAGCTCAAGCTGGAACATGTCGCGGTCGGTCGGCGGGAAAAACTGCATCGGCAGGGTCGATGCGGCGACAAAACCGGCAATCGGCAGCAAGACAGACGCGAAAATCCCAACCCAGGGCCTCTCCACGATCACAGTCAGGATACGTTTGTAGATCCACGCCAGAGGCGCGACATGCAGTCCCGTGCGCCAGAAGCGACGTGGTCCGCCGTCAACCTTTGGATCATCAAACCAGGCCGCCAGCGCACCCACGACGGTCATGGCCAGCAGGAAGGAAGCCGTGATCGCAAAGATCACCGAGATCCCGATCATGGAGATGAACTCGCCGGCAGATCCCGGCATCAGCGCGATCGGCGCAAAGGCAAAGACTGTCGTCAGCGTTGATGCCAGAAGTGGCGCAAACAGCAGGCGAACGGCGCCATCCAGCGCTTCCAGGGGGGACTGCCCCTTGGCCCGCAAAAGCCGGTATTCCTCGACCACGACGATCGCGTTATCGATCAACAGGCCGAGCGCGACGACAAGACCCGTTACAGACATCTGGTGCAGAGGTTCATCAAACAGGCGCATCAGCAACATGACGGTCAGCACCGTCAGAGGCAAAGCCGAGCCAACAATGAAAGCCGCTCGCCAGCCCATCATCAGAAAGAGGACGGCGAAGACGATCAGTGCGGAATAACCCAGATTGGTCGCCAGCCCGTTGAGGCGCGATTCCACATAATCGCCCTGTCGGAAAATCGTCTCGACCTGGATGCCAGGCACGCTCTCAGCGAAAGCGGCCACCACGGTATCGGCGCGCTCGGCCCAGACATCGGCGCGCAGGTCCGGCTGCAGATAGGCTGCAACCAGGACCGTGCGCTGCCCTTGGGTCGTCGCGAGGGAGCGGGTTGGCTGACGCTCTCCGCGACTGACCTCAGCCACATCGCCCAGACGCACGAAGCGGCCATCCTGACCGTCTGTCAGGGCGATGGACCGGATCCGGTCTATACCGTCAAACTCTCCATCGATCTCGACACCGAGATCGCTTGCACCTGCGCGGATCTCACCGGCTGGAACCTTGGCATCCGCGCTATTGGTCAGGCTGGCAACATCAGCAACGCTGAGCCCCAGCGAGGCAAGACGCTCCGGGTCCACCTCGACGCGGATCTCTTCTTCAGCCTCGCCGAAAATTCGTGTCTCTTCAGTGCCAGGCATGTTGCGCAGCTCGCGCTCAAGGTCGAGGCCCAAGCGAGAAAGGATGCCGATATTCTCTTCACCCACATCCGCCCAGCTAAGCGCCACGATAATGGTGGCAGCGCCGATATACTGACGATCCACATCAGGGGCACCCGAGGCCGCTGGCAGGAATGGACGGACGCTGTCGACCTGCTCGCGGATCTTGGTCCAGGTCTGGTCGACCTCGGCTTGGCTCAGATCCTCGCGGATAGACATCCCGATCACCGACACGCCGGACCGCGAAGTCGAGAATGTTTCATCGATCTCCGCCAGCTCATTGATCGCATCTTCAAGCGGCTCTGTAATCAAGGCCTCCACACGCTCAGCCGAGGCGCCGGCATACGGCGTCGTAATGGTGCCGTAGCGCTCGACCAGGGTCGGATCCTCCTGGCGACCCAGTGAAAAAAATGCGCCCAGGCCTGCCGCAAGCAGGAGGGTAATCGCCAGGATGGTCAGGCGGTGATATCGATAAAAGAGCGTGGCCATTATTCAGCCTCCGCGCCCGTCTGCAGGGCCACCAGCTGACCCGCGGTTACGCGCTGGAGACCGGCTGCCAGGATGTATTCGCCATCATCGACAGCCCCGCGCACAAACACGCGCTCTGCTTCCACACGAACAGTTTCCACAATGCGGGCTTCCAGCCGGTATTCATCTGCTTCCGGCTGCAAGATGAAAACGGACCACAGCCCGCGGCGGCTCTCCGCGAGGGCATCTGTGGGCACCCAGAATCCATCGGTTCCAACCGGCGTCTCAACAACCAATCGTGCAATTTCACCGATAATGACCGGCTGGTCCGGAGCGATGTCGAACACCGCTGAAACCGTGCGGGTTTGGCGATCCATCAGTCCGGTGTTGGAACGGAAAACGGCGGAGAACTCCCCGCTTTCTCCTTCAAAACGGTAGATTTGCCCATTCTCCAGCGTGCCGATCACAGCTGCCGGCAGGCCGATCCGCACTTCGCGCGCACTCGTTTCCACCAGCTCGAGGACCGGTGTTCCCGGCGCGGCGATAGCCCCCTCATCACTGCTGCGTGCCGTAATCACACCAGCGTACGGCGCCTCAATCACGGCCAGATCGAGCTGGACACGCATGGCATCCGCTGATGCGGCAGCAGCGTTCTGGCGGGCACGAGCGGCATCGGTCGATGTGACGATCTCGTCATATCGTTGCTGGGAGATGTGCCCGCGTTCGAGCAGTATCTGTTGACGGCCCTGCGTATCCCGAGCAAGCGCCGTCTGAGCAGCCGCTTCGCGGGTCTGCGCGTCAGCGGCAGCAATCTGCGCCTCAAGCGTACGGGTATCCAGTCGTGCCAACGGCTGACCGGCCAGGACCTGGTCGCCAACATCCACCAGGATCTCCTCGATCCGACCGCCCTGCTGGAACCCCAGGGCACTCTGTCGTGCAGCAGCGACCACGCCCGGGAAACGCTCCTCGATCAAGGCGGCGTCCTCATAGGCAACTCGATAGGCTGAAACCGGCATGGGCGGCGACGCGGTCTCGCTCAGATTGGCTTCAGCGCGCCAACCGGACACACCAAATACGCTCGCCGCCAGTACAACGGCACCAACAGCGACCATTGTTCCGGCACCAACCCGAAATCGTTTCGCCAGCATGAGACTACCCTTCGCTCAGAATACGAGACGATAGATAGTAACTCAAACCCGGTTTGAAAAGTGAACGACGTTTACTTTTTTGCGCATGGCAACTATGCGTTACAGCATAGACCGCGCATGATCACATCGGTGTGGAAGTCGATAACCTCTTCACGAGTAACATGTTCCGAGCCCGGCATGCCGGACGGAAAATCGTCCAGACAGACCATCAAATTGGTCAGCCCGTGCAGACTAGCCCACACCGACTTGGACGCGACATGCGGGTCCATCTTGCGGAAGGCGCCCTCGGCCATGCCCTTCTCGATCATGGAGACGAGCTTGGACTCGGCCTGATACGCCGTCTCCTCCTCGGAATGCACATGCGGCTGCACACGGGCGGAGGGCGAAAAGGCCATGATATAATGATTGGGCTCTTCCAGACCGGTCTCGATATAGGCCTTCACACAGCGCGCGCAGAGCTGACTGGTCTCGCCGCCCTCGGCCATCGCCTCGTGGATTCGTTTGAGCAAGCGCTCGAAAAACAGATCCCGGATAGCCTCGAACAGGTCATCCTTGGACGAAAAATACTTGTAGATGGCGGCGGGGCTGTAATCGATCGCCTCAGCCAGGCGACGCATCGAAATGCCCTGCTCGCCCTCGCTGGAGAAGATCGCTTCAGCCGCATCGATGATGGCTTCGCGAACCTTGCGGCGGCGGCGATCAGCCGGCGTGTCATCATCGATGGAGATTTCTGCGTTCATGCCCAATACTACTCCCCCCGGAGCCCTTTTGTCACAACGTTGTCAGTTCCAAGATATAACGAGCTGACAAGTGTTTGGTCAAAGACACTGATATTTTAGGGAAGAAAACCTCATAATGAATGAGATCAACCTGCCTGATTTTCCCCAGCCTGGTGAGCGACTCGCCCCATCACACAAATCCGACGATGCGTTGGAATTGCTGACGCGCCGCCGATCCACCCCTGCCATCGGCCTGAGCGAACCGGGCCCCGATGAAGCCCAGATCCGCCATCTGCTTGGTATAGCGGCTCGTGTTCCCGATCACGGCAAGCTGGCACCTTGGCGGTTCATCCTGTTTGAACATGAGGCTCGGGCAAGTTTTGGCAATGTGCTCGGCAAGATCTGGTCAGCCAAGAATGGCGATGCCACGCCGGAGCAGGTGGATTTAGAGCGCAATCGCTTCAATCGTGCACCGCTGGTCATCGCCGTGATTTCCTGCGTCACCGAAAAGCATGCCATCCCGGTTTGGGAGCAGGAATTGTCCGCAGGCGCAGCCTGCCAGAACTTGCTGATCGGCGCCTCGGCCATGGGCTTCGGCGCGCAATGGCTGACGGAATGGTACGCCTTCGACCATGATGTGAAGGACATGCTGGGCCTGCGTTCAGGCGAACGCATAGCCGGCTTCATCTACATCGGCACCGCAAGGGATGAACCGGTGGAACGCAAACGTCCCACCGCTCATATCGGCCGCTGGAAAGCCTAGCCGCGTCCACGATAGGGCGCGACGCCCTGGTCGGGGATCCAGACGCCCTTGGGTGGTTCGCCCGTCGCGAAGAAGACATCAATCGGGATGCCGCCGCGCGGATACCAATAGCCGCCGATACGCAACCATTTCGGGTCGAGCTCCTTGACCAGACGCTGGCCGATCATGGTTGTGCAGGCCTCGTGGAAGGCACCGTGATTGCGGAAGGAGCCAAGAAAGAGTTTGAGCGACTTGGATTCGACGATCCAGTCCTGCGGTACATAGTCGATCACCAGGTGGGCAAAGTCCGGAGCGCCGGTTACCGGACAGATCGAGGTGAATTCCGGACAGGCGAAGCGGATCATGTAATCCGCATCACACGGATTGGCGACACGCTCCAGCTCGGCCTCTTCCGGCGAGTTGGGGAGCGGGGTGTCCGAGCCCAGCTGGCCCAGCACAGTGTAGCGATCATCAGTCATGGCCGGGGAGTTAGCCCTCCCTCGGCCCGAGGGCAAGCCCTTCAGCCTGCGGCCGGTGCGGCCATGCCCTCGATCACATCTCCCCAGTCGGGATTGCGATCCGCCTGGGCTTTCAGGAAGGGACACAGCGGGACGATGGTGAAACCCCTCGTCCGGGCTTCGGAAATGATATGAAGCGCCAACGCCTTGCCCACGCCCATGCCCTTGAAGGCGTCCGGTACGCCGGTGTGATCGACAATGATGCGGCTGGGGCTGATGCGCGAATAGGTCATCTCGGCCTCGTCCGCGCTGCCCGGCAGCCGCGCCACATAGCGCCCCTTGTTACCGTCTTCTTCCAGCGTGATGGTCAGGTCCGTCATGTCGGTCTCCTCAATTCATGTTCGATGAGGAAGATATCTTGCGCTCGGCATTTGATTACCGACGATTTCGGAAAAACTGACTATCCGCAGTCAGACCTCGGTTCCCTCGTCGAGCCAGAGTGTGGCGAACATACCCTTCAGAGGGTTCGCACAGATGTACGCATCCACGGTCTCGCGCCACTCGGGATCGAGGAGGTCGTATTGACCGTCCATCCACGCGGCAAGTGCGTCGCAACCTTCATCGTCTTCTTCCACCCGAATGGTGCGTTCCGATCCCGTGAAAGCCAGAAAGACGGAATCATATGTAAGGGCGTCGACGACTTCGACATCGATCCGCCGAATTTCAGCAACCGGCAGTTCGGCAATCTGTTTCCAGCGTCGGAAAAAGCCGCGCTTAAATTTCTTTATTCGCTCATCGCTCAGCTCTAGACGAAACGGGGAGGATCGACGCGCCACAACTAGACTTCCGTTCCCTCGGCCACCGGCACCTGCGTGCGCGAGAAGACCTGGCGGATGGTGAAGCTGGAATGCAGGCGCGCCACCCCCGGCAAGGCTGACAGGACTTCGCGGTGCACACGTTCATAATCATTCGCGTCACGCACCAGAACACGCACCAGATAATCCGCCTCGCCGCTCATCAGGTAACATTCCATCACCTCGGGCACGTCTTCGACGGCATCTTCAAAACCCTGCAGCGTATCGCGTTTCTGATTGTCGAGCGTCACCTGGACGTAAACCGTGATACCGCGCCCCAGCGCTTCCGACGACAGAATCGCCACATAACGATCAATCACCCCGCTCGCCTCCAGAGCCTTCACGCGGCGATGGCAGGCCGAGGGTGAAAGGCCGGCGCGCTCCGCCAGCTCAGCATTGGTCAGGCGACCATCCATCTGAAGCTGGTTGAGAATGGCGATATCAACGGCATCAAGGCGCATTAGACCCTCGGAGAAAACTTGCTGGCAAAGACAGTGATGTTCGTATATATCACCGCCAAATTTGAGATGTGCGCAGCATTCTTCGCCCACACTCGTCAGAAAGTCAAAATATTTCGAAATCGGCCCGGTTATTTGCACAATTTCGCAGATCCAGCCGGAATGAAGAAAGAGAGCGGGAGAAAATCATGCGCATCGGTGTTCCCAAGGAAATCAAGGTTCGTGAATATCGTGTCGGCCTGACGCCAAATTCGGTCGCCGAACTGGTCGGCCATGGTCACGAGGTTGTTGTTGAAACCACCGCAGGCCTGGGCATTGGCTGCTCGGACCAGGACTATGTCGATGCGGGAGCCTCCATCCTGCCGGACGCTGCTGCCGTGTTCGAAGCCGCAGAGATGATCGTCAAGGTTAAAGAGCCCCAGCCGGTCGAAACGGCGATGCTCAAGCCGCACCACATCCTCTACACCTATCTCCACCTGGCACCCGATCCGGTCCAGGCAGAAGGCCTGCGCAAGTCCGGCTGTACGGCGATCGCCTATGAGACCGTAACGGACAATGAGGGCCGCCTGCCCCTGCTCACCCCGATGTCACAGGTTGCCGGTCGTATGTCCGTCTCTGTCGCTGCGCATTGCCTGCAGAAGGCCCAGGGCGGTCTCGGCCTGATGCTCGGTGGCGTACCGGGCGTCCTGCCGGCCAAGATCGTCATCATCGGTGGCGGTGTAGCCGGAACGCACGCGGCAGAAATGGCGATCGGTGCGCGCGCCGACGTCACGGTCTTTGACCGCTCCAACGCCCGCCTGGCCGAGCTCGACGTCCAGTTTGCCGGTGCCGTGAAAACCGCCTACTCCACCCAGGCTGCACTCGACGCGGCCGTGCGTGAAGCCGATGTCGTCATCGGCGCGGTTCTGATCCCGGGCGCAGCTGCACCGAAGCTGGTCTCCAAGGCCATGCTGGCCAATATGAAGGACGGCGCGGTTCTGGTTGACATCGCTATCGACCAGGGTGGTTGTTTCGAGACCTCCAAGGCCACCACGCATGACGATCCGACCTATGTCGTCGACGGTGTCGTTCACTACTGTGTCGCCAACATGCCGGGCGCCTATGCGCGCACCTCTGCCTTCGCGCTGAACAACGCCACCCTTCCCTTCGCCATCGCGATCGCGAACAAGGGTGTCGAGAAAGCGCTCAATGACGACGCCAACCTGGCCCGAGGCCTGAACGTCTCTGGCGGCGAGATCACCTACAAGTCCGTCGCTGACGATCTCGACCTACCCTACGTCAAACCAGAATGGCTGACCTCGATTTAGGGGTGCAACGCGCAAGAGAATCATAAAAGCGTTACGAGGCCGGTCTAAAAACCGGCCTCTTCGTTATCTGCGGCAACGGGGCCGATTCGTGACTCGACGTTATGACCTGGTGATATTCGACTTTGACGGCACTCTGGCCGACAGCCTGACCTGGTTCCGCACGGCACTGGCTGACGTGGTCGACAAGCACGGCCTGCCGCCGATCTGTGAGGAAAAGGCCGAACGGCTGCGTGGTCTAGCGCCCAAGGCGATCATGGACGAGCTTCAGATCCCGGCGTGGAAACTGCCCTTCATCGCCGCAGATGTCCGCGCCCGGGCCGCGGAGAATGTCGACAAGATCCACCTCTTTGACGGTATTTCCGATGCCCTGCATGCCTTGCATGCTCAGGGCGTCACGCTCGCCGTGGTCAGCTCCAATGGCGAAGTCGCCGTCAAGGAAGTTCTCGGACCTGAATTGACCGCCCTCTTCAGCCAGTTCGCCTGCGGCGCCGCCCTGTTTGGCAAGGCGCCCGTCTTCCGCAAGGTCATCAAGAAAGCCGGCACCACGGCCGAACGCACCCTGTGTGTCGGCGACGAAGTCCGCGACATCGAGGCTGCCCGCGAAGCCGGATGTTCGGCGGCAGCTGTCGACTGGGGGTTCGCAACCCCGCAGATACTCTCCGACAACGGGCCGGACTATCTCCTCGACTGCCGCACCCAGCTGAACGGGTGTGTGAACAATCAGGCCGCGGGCGTTCGCGCCAGCTAGGTCGCACCGCAACGGTTCGACACGGCCTCCTCGGCCATTTCCGCTCTTGCCTGTTTGATGATGCTCACCGCCGAGCGCAGGAAAAGACCCGCCATCAACACGGCGAGGATGAGATCGGGAAAACGCGACTGCAGGGCGAAAACCAGGAAACCGGCAATCACCACCCCGACATTGCCGATGGCGTCATTGCGAGAGCACAGCCAGACCGAGCGGACATTGGCATCACCATCGCGCCAGCGCAGCAGGATCAGCACCGACACCAGATTGGCCACAAGCGCCAGGGTTCCGATCCAGCCCATGGTCGGCGCAGAGGGCAATTCACCGGCAAAAACGTCAATGACGGCCATAGCAAGTACCGCTGCGGCGGTCGCGCCAAGGAAGACGCCCTTGAACATCGCAGCTTTGGCCCTCAGGGCCAGGGAGCTGCCGATCACCGCGAGGCTGATCGTATAGGTCAGAGCATCGCCCGCGAAATCCAGGGCATCCGCCTTCAGGGCTTCGGACCCGGAACCCACTCCGGCACCGGCCTCGACAAAGAACATGACCGCGTTGATGACGATCACGGCAATCAAGGCGCGTCGGTAGGCTTTGGATGTTCCGTCGAATTTGGGCTGGTTGGAACAGCAATCCATGGAATCAGTCTCCCTTGCTGTCAGTGAATGTAATTTCTACAGTCACTGTAGAAGCAAGCGGAAAAAGTCATGAACTTCCACTCGATCGGGCGCGCCAGTGAAATGTCCGGGGTAAAGGTGACAACGATCCGGTTCTACGAAGAGAACGGGTTGATGCCCGAACCGGACCGCACGGCCAGCGGGCGCCGCGTTTATGATGAAGCGCGTATCGACCAGCTGCGCTTCATTCGCCACGCCCGCGATCTCGGCTTCCCGGTCGACAGCGTGCGCGGCCTCATCCGGCTACAGCAACAGCCCGGCAATGACTGCGCGACAGCGGATCGTCTTGCCACGAGTCACCTGCAAGAGGTTCGCGACCGCATCCGCCAGTTGCGAGCGCTGGAAGAGGAACTGGAACGCATGATCTCATCATGCAAGGGCGGCGCAATCGCCCAGTGCCAGATCATGGCGAGCCTGGGCGATCACGGCAAATGCTCGGGGGAGCATTGACGGCACTAGCTACAAAGCCGCGCCTTGGTCGCCTCATACTCCGCCGCCAGCTGGTCGATGTATTCGCCGGCGCTCTGGATGGCCTTGACCGAGCCGATGCCCTGGCCGGACCCCCAGATGTCTTTCCAGGCCTTGGCGTCGGAACTACCGCCGGAACCGAAATTCATCGCTGACGGGTCACTTTCCGGCAGATTGTCGGGATCCAGACCCGCTTCTTCGATCGATTTGCGCAGATAATTGCCGTGCACACCGGTGAAGAGGTTGGTGTAGACGATGTCCTCGGCCCTGCCGTCGACAATGCCCTGCTTGTACGCCTCTTCGGCGCGCGCCTCCTTGGTCGCGATGAAGGCAGAACCGATGTAGGCGTAGTCGGCGCCCATGGCCTGGGCTGCGAGCACACCGCCACCCGTCGAGATCGAACCGGAACACAGGATCGGTCCGTCAAACCATTCGCGGGTCTCGGCAATGAAGCCATAGGGTGAGAGCGCACCGGCATGGCCACCCGCTCCTGCGGAAACGCAGATCAGGCCCGTTGCGCCCTTGTCGATCGCCTTGTGGGCGAAGCGCTGGTTGATGACGTCATGCAGCGTGATACCACCCCAGTTATCGACCGCCTTGTAGACGGACTCCTGGGCGCCGAGCGAACAAATCACAACCGGGACCTTGTATTTCTCGCACAGCGCCATGTCCTCTTCGAGGCGATTATTGGAGCGATGCACGATCTGATTCACGGCGAAAGGCGCAGCCGGCTTGTCCGGATTGGCACGGTTATAGCTGTCCAGCTCGGACGTGATCTGGTCGAGCCATTCATCCAGCTGGCTGACCGGGCGCGCATTCAGCGACGGGAACGACCCGACAATCCCGGCCTTGCACTGAGCGATGACCAGGTCCGGATTGGAGATGATGAAAAGCGGCGCGCCAATCACCGGAATGCGCAGCTTGCCTTTCAGGATATCGGGTTCGGCCATTTCTCTCCCCTTTTTGAGTATATCGACCAAATGTCAGGCGGCTTTGCGCCGCTCGTCTAGTGAACAGTGTTCAGGTGGACGTTAGCCACCGCTCCGGCAGCTGTCGAGAGCCGCAGTGCCTTTCGAGCAAGCTGTTTGCACGGGCATATTTATTTCGCGCCCGAAGGCTTTCCACTTCGCATGTGCAAATTTTTTGCTGCAGATGCGAGCAAGCTTGCTTCATCGGCGTGCAGTTTCGAACCTGCCCGGAATAAAACTTAACGCTTGCTTGACGATTTTGTCCGGCGAAACCCCACTGAAGACGCGGTGTCTTGTCGGGACCGCGATCTGTGACTGCTGGCGGCGGCCGACGCCGGCCTTTTCACCGATCATCGGCAAGACACCGCTAAACGCCATAAGGCGAAACCAGGGCGACAGACCCGCACACAGATCCATCCGACGACCCCGCCGCAGACGTTTTGGCTGCGGTTTTGGCGACGATGCTCCGGGACAAGCCCGGCTTCACAAAACCCAGCTCCGCACACGGGCCGGCATTGCCGTGTCCCAGAGACGCAGCGCCCTGCGCTGCACCCGCAAGACTATGGAGGGTACCATGTGGGAAAAGAAGAGAAGCTGGCGCACCAAAGCGGCAGTGATTGTCGCGGCAGGACTGGGTATGGGTCTTTTGACCTCGGCCAATGCCGCAGCTGAAGTCTCCGAAGAGACAGCCTTTGTTTTCAATACACTGCTCTTCCTGATCGGTGGCTTCCTGGTGATGTTGATGGCGGCCGGATTTGCCATGCTGGAAGTCGGCTTTGTACGCACCAAACACGCCGCAGCGATCTGTCTGAAAAACATCGCGCTCTACTCGATCGCCGGCATCATGTTCTACCTTGTGGGCTATCAGCTCATGTATGGCGGGCAGACCCCCTTCTTCGGCATCCCTGAAATCTGGGCCCCGTCCGAGGTCGCAGCCGATGATAGCATCGACCTGTCGACCGGATATGCCGCCGCATCAGACTGGTTCTTCCAGATGGTATTCGTGGCCACAGCGGCCTCAATCGTCTCCGGAACCATCGCCGAGCGGGTGAAGCTGGGCTCCTTCTTCATCTTCGTGGTCGTCCTGACCGGCTTCATCTATCCGATCCAGGGCTCCTGGGAGTGGGGCGCTGGCTGGCTCGACAGCGAGTTTGGCTTCTCCGATTTTGCGGGCTCCACCCTGGTGCATTCCACTGGCGGCTGGGCGGCACTGGCCGGGGCTATCCTGATCGGCGCACGCTCCGGGCGCTTTGGCCCGGATGCCGTAGCCATGCAGCCCTCTTCGCTTCCGCTGGCAACACTGGGTACGTTCGTTCTGTGGTTCGGCTGGTTCGGCTTCAACGGAGCCTCGCAACTGGCCATGGGCTCTGCAGCCGACGCCGTCGCGATCTCGCAGATCTTCGCCAACACCAATATGGCAGCCGCCGCCGGTGTTGTGACGGCCTATGTCCTCTCGCTGATCCTCGGTCGCGGCAAGGCCAACCTGGCCTATTGCCTCAACGGCGCACTGGCCGGTCTGGTTGCCATCACGGCAGAACCGCTCACCCCGACCGTCACCGAAGCCATGCTGATCGGCGCTGTGGGCGCTGTGATCGCGACGTTCGGCGCCAAATTCCTAGAATCTGTGCGTATCGACGACGTGGTCGGCGCCATCCCGGTTCACCTGTTTGCCGGCATCTGGGGCACGATGGCCGTACCACTGACCAATGGCGATGCAAGCTTCTACGGGCAGGCCGTCGGTGTCGGTGCCATCGGTGCCTTCGTCTTTATCACCAGCTTTGTTGTCTGGCTGGGCCTGAAACTGACCCTGGGCATCCGCCTCTCTGCTGACGCGGAAACGGTGGGCGGCGACCTGTCCGAACTTGGCCACGCTGCCGGAGCAGTCTTCGTTCCCGAGGGAAAGGACAAGGCTCTGGCCTGATCCAGGCCATGGCGAACACGGCCCTGGCGACGACCGCCGGGGCCATCGCCGAAACGACCAGAGCCCTGGTTCAACACCCAACGCCTGAACCCGCCGTCGCGGCCCGCCGCTCGGCACCAGCAACAGGACCATCTCGCAAGCAAGCCCCAATCGCCCGGCGCAAGCCAGGCGGCCGGGTCTCTGCACCGAAATGATCCCCGTGAGAATTGATCAAGTACTTGAAAACAAGGAGTTAGTGGGATGATCAAACAAATCGCAACAGCAGGCCTTCTGGCCATCACCGTATCCGGTATCGCCAGCGCAGGAGACGTCACCGGCAATGTCGGCCTGACGACCAACTACATCTTCCGGGGCATCACACAGACCGATGACGGTCCGGCGATCTCCGGCGGCTTCGACGTCGAGAAGGATGGCTTCTATGGCGGCAT
This sequence comes from Maricaulis sp., assembly GCF_017643475.1. Taxonomy (GTDB): domain Bacteria; phylum Pseudomonadota; class Alphaproteobacteria; order Caulobacterales; family Maricaulaceae; genus Maricaulis. The sequence goes on along the minus strand of NZ_JAEPNI010000001.1, from coordinate 1,433,553 downwards.
CTGGGCCTCTTCCGTCGATTTTGGTGACGACACCACGATGGAGATGGATTTCTACGGCGGATACACCTTCGCGGCGGGAGGGTTCGATTTCGACGCCGGCGCCATCTACTACGCCTATCCGGACAGTCCGGAACTGGGTGGCAACAGCCAGGACTTCCTGGAGCTCTATTTCGGTGGCTCGCGGGAATTCGGTGCAGTAACGATCGATGCCAAACTGTCCTGGTCGGACGATTTCTACGCCGGCACAGGCGAAGCCCTCTACGCGGAGATCGGTGCAGCTGTCGAAATTTTCGAAGGCATCACTGCCGACGCCCGGTTCGGCTCGAGCACCTTCGATGATCTGGCTGGTGCCGACTACGAGGACTGGCAACTCGGCTTGTCTGGTGAAGCTCTCGGAGTGGGCTGGGACCTGCGCTATCACGACACGTCCGACTTCTTCGGTGACGCGCTCGTTTTCTCTGTCTCGCAAAGCTTCGGCGGATAACCCTCCCGGTCGAAGAGTGGCGGGGGCGCCTGCGTCCCCGCTACACCTGTTTCCAGACGGGTCTGAGCCACTCCCCGTCGGCATCAATCACTCCGCCCGCTTCCAGCACCGATATCATCGGCTCCAGGGCATCGCGATAATGTTTCCAGCGTCCGATGGATGAGGAATAGAGCGGCTGACGCACCTGAACCGAGCTCGCGGTTGCGACAGCAGCATCCTGCTGGTGAAAGTCGAGGCAGGCCTCCTCCCACCCCAATCCGCAATGATCCAGCAAGCGGCGCGTTTCGCCTTCCTGATCCGCGATAATGTCCTCATAGCCGATCTCCATGAAACGATCGGCTGGCAGGTGTTCACGCCAAAACGTCATCAGCCGGTCAAATTCCAGGAAATAGCGCGCGGTATGTTCCAGCGCATATGCATAATTGTAATAGGAAAAACTGGTTGCAAAGAGCTGACGGTAATTGCTGAGGCAGGTGTCCAGCGGGTGGCGCCGCAGGCAGACAATCCGCGCATTGGGCAGCGCCGCGTGGATATGCCCGGCAAACATGAAGTTGAGCGGCATCTTGTCGGTGAAGCGGCGCGCTGTGCCAACCAGATTGTCCGTACTTTGTTCATAAGCCTGCCCGAGCGCCTGGAAATCAACATTCCAGCCTGCCTCAAGCGTTGGCGCATCCATCACGAACCCGCCCGGGGTTCGAGCCAACCGCTTCAGCTGGATGGAAAAATTGGACAACTCGCCAGCCATCTCAACATCGCTGTGCGCGCCCAGTATCCGGTCCACGAGCGTTGTTCCGGTCCGCGGCATTCCGACGACGAAGATCGGCCGGTCGCTCCCCTCCCCCCTCACCGGGAGCGGGGTAGGCATATTGGCCGCCGCGGCGAACACCCGGGAATCCTCTCTCGCATCGTGGCGCGTTTCCTCGCACTTCCTGTGCTTGGCCCGCTGCAGCCATTGCATTGCCGCGACAAAGTCCTTGCGATCCTCACAGATGCGCGCGAGCGCATGCCCCAAGTGCAGATCGCTTTCCGACGACGCCGATTTGGCGATTGATGCCTCTAGCGTCTTCTCCAGCGCCGCATCGACGTGTTTGCGCCCCAGCGACACCAGCGCCGAACTGGCCTTGAAGAGATCGGGGTTGATCGCGATGGCCTGTCGATACGCCTCGGCGGCTCCATCAAAATCCCCCGAAAACTGCCGCGAAGTTCCCAGATTGTAATAGAAATTGGCGTCACCCGGGTTCTGCGCAACAGCCGTCTCGAACAGCTCTACCGCTTCGGCATGCGCCCCCAACCGGGTCAGCACGACCCCGATCGTGTCAAAGGTTAGCGCATCACGGGGCCCGCACTTGGCCGCCTCGCGCACCGCCGGCCATGCCAGATCCTGACGATTGATGATTAAAAGACAGCGCGCACGATGAGCGTGCAGCCGCGCATCCTCAGGTTCCAGCGCGATCGCCCGATCGAGAATCTCCGCAGCCTTGCCCGCATTGTCGTGCTCGAGCGCAATCATCGCGAGCACGAAAAACGCCTCTGCATCAGCACCGTATTGCTGCAAGACCGCCAACGCCGACCGGTGTGCGGGCTCGAATCGTCGGGCCGCCAGATCGGCACGGGCCGAATCAATCAGCGCGCCTTTAGAAGTATTCATCACGCAAAAAGCTCCCGAAACGAGGGTTCTGGAGAAAACTGGTTACAAAATCGCGCCGAAGGCGTGTTCCCCGCGCAACAACTCGCCCACAAATGGACCGGAATGACAATTTTATAACGCCGAATAATTGCATTCGCGGGCCGACTTTGGCCAAATTTCAGCAGCTTTCACTGGAGGAGAGATAAAGCATGTATTCGGGCAAACAGGGCAAGTCACTGAGGCACCAACTGACGACGTCTATTAGCGCCTTTGCTATTCCACTAACTTCACTGGCCCTGGGTGCAGCAGCCCAGGCTCAGGACAACACGGCAAGTCAGGACGTCATCGTTGTGACGGCGACCCGCCGCGAGGAAACTGTCCAGGAAGTTCCGCTCAACATCGCGGCAATCGGCGGCGAGCAGATTCAAGAACAGGGCTTCAACGAACTCGCAGATGTTCTGGCCTTCGTTCCGGGCATCAATATCGTCGACCGTGGCGGGCGCCAGGGCAATCCGATCATTGTCCGCGGCCTCAACGCCGACCCGATCAACTCCGGAGATGGCAACAATGACGGCGGGGGCACCGTCGCCACCTATCTCGGCGAGATTCCGATCTTCATTGACCTCAAGCTCAATGACCTCGAACGCGTCGAGGTTCTTCTCGGGCCACAGGGGACACTCTATGGGGCAGGCACCCTGGGTGGTGCGATCCGCTTCATCCCGAACCGTCCTAATTTCGATGAGAACATGCTCGAGGTTCGTGCCGAGACCTATCGGTATTCAGAAGCCGATTCATTCTCCACCGGCTTCGGCTTCACCTTCAACCGCACACTGGGAGACACGTTCGCGGTACGCGGCTCGCTGGACTATCTCGATGACAGCGGTTTCATCGACTATCCCTTCGCCGTAAGCCAGATCGGCGTATCCGATCCGGATCCGGATTTCAGTGACCCAGCCGCGAGGGCTGCCAACTTCTCGCCAATCGAGGACGCGGACAGTGAAGAGGCCTTCTCCGGTCGTTTGGCCGCTCGCTGGGCACCGAACGACATTTTCGATGCCACGCTGACCTATTATTTTCAGTTCCAGGACATCGGCGGTCGCACCGTCTCGTCCCAGCGCTCGACTGTTCCGGCGCGCCCGTATGAAGCAGGCCTGCGAGTTCCCGAGCCGATCTCGCGCGACAATGAGCTGCTCGCGCTGGAAATGACGCTGGACCTTGGCTTTGCGGAACTGACTTCTGCCACCGGCTACGGCACGTATGAGGAAGATGGCCAGCGTGACCAGACCGACCTTCTGATCTCGCTTGAATACTCCTACGAGACCTTCCCGAGCTTCACGGCATTCACGCATGAAGTCGGCGAAGATGACTTCTTCAACCAGGAAATTCGCCTAGTCTCGACCGGCGACAGCCGCTTCAGCTGGATCATTGGTGGTTACTACAACAAATCCAATGTCTCCGGCTCGTCCAGCGAGTTCGTTCCCAACTACGTCGACTACGTCAACGCAGCCCCGTTCAACTTCGGCCTCTCGAACCAGCCTGGTGGCCTCGAGTATTTCTCGACCGCCTACACGCAGCTGACAGAGCAGGCCTTCTTTGGTGAGCTCGGCTGGGATGTCACTGACCGCCTGACCATTACCGTTGGTGCGCGTCAATATGACTACGAACTGCAGTCCGTTTCGACGGTAGACTTCCCACTGTTCGAAGCCGTGCCGTTCGAACGTCTCTCGATCTCCGAGATCCGCGATCTCGATTTCGACCCGGCACTGTTCCAGGCCGATGATGGTGTACTGACCAAGTTCAACATCGCTTATGACCTGACCGACAATATCCTGGCCTACTTCACCGTTTCGGAGGGCTATCGTATCGGTGGCTCAAATGGCCTCGGCCCATGCCCGGCCTTTGATCCGAATGCAACGCAGGGCGCCTGTGCGCTGGCACCAGGACAGCAGTACGGTCCAAATCCGGGCGATATCGCCGAGTTTGACGAACGCCAGTACGGACCGGACCAGACAACCAATAATGAGCTCGGCTTCAAAACGACCTGGCTGGACGGGGCTTTCACCTTCAACAGCGCCTTCTTCTTTGTTGAGTGGGAAGGTCCGCAGGTCTCATCTGCCACAGTGAATGCGAACATTCCGATCACCGTGAACGCCGCTGGAGCGGAATCGACCGGTGTGGAGCTTCAGGCTGCCTGGCAAGTCACGCCAGAATTTGGCCTTCGCGGCACGTTCAGCCGCACCAAGTCCGAGCTGACCGAAGACGTGCCTTTCCTCATTCGCACCATCACGCCTCCAGGGTTTGCGACTGCGTTCGAGAATGGCGAAGCTGGCGATCGCCTGCCCGGTTCCCCAGAAAACCAGTTCTCACTCTTTGCGCGTTACGAGCAACCGCTGCGTAGCGGCAATATCCTGAACTGGAATGCGGGTATGTCCTATCAGGGCGATGTCCTGACCCGGACCGGTGGCCGCGGATCCAGCGTGACGCTGGACAGCTATACCCAGGTCAACACTTCAGTGACTTATGAAGCAGAGGACTGGAACGCGACCTTCTTCATCAACAACGTGTTCGACCAGTATATCGAGACAGGCATTCGCGGTACGCCGCTCTCCAACCAGACGGTCAACGGCCACAATGTCCGTTCGCACTACGCTAACGTGGCGCCGCCGCGCACCGTAGGACTGCGCTTCAGCCGTCGTTTTGGCGGTTGATCCTGCCCGAGATCGAGAAGAGGCCGCGCATTCCGCGCGGCCTCTTTTTTTGTGCGGAATACCTGTGTCAGGACGGGATATCAGCCTCTCCAACGTCCGGCGGCGCGTCGACATGAGCCCACATATAGATAGCCAGCCAGGACCTGTATGGCCGGAAACGTTCGGCCGTTCGTGAAGTTTTCCGGCGCTTCGAGGTGAGTTTTTCCAGCGTCTTGCGCGCTGCCACATCGCCGTCGGGCCAGATGTCCTCTTCGCCGAAATAGAACATGTTCATCATGTCGGCGGTCCAGGCCCCGACACCCCACAGCGTCGTCAGGCGCGCTGCACGTTCCTCTGCGGGAAGTGGCTTGAGCGTCGGCACGTCCAGCCCTTCATCCAGATGCGTACGCGCTATGCCCTGGATGGTTTTCACCTTGGCGTTGGACAGACCGCACGCGCGCAGGCCATCGCTGTCGCAGGCTGCGAAATGATCCACCAGCGATTTGCCCTCCGCACTGGCGACAACACGCGTCCAGATGCTCTGGGCAGCTTTTACGGAGATTTGCTGGCCGGAGATGGCCCGGCACAGATATTCCGGAAACGGGAGATCATCCCGTCTCCGAAAATCCTGCGGCCCCAGGCGTCGGATCGCCTCTGCCAAATCCGGGGCGAAGTCGTCAGCGATCTCGCTGAGGTGTGTATAAACCAGGGTAGCCGTCATGCTGCCACCCTAGAAATGCCAAACAGCGCGGTCCAGCCTAGTCCATGAAATAGGCTGGCATACAGGCGGCCTCGCGACTGCCGGAACATCCATTCGCCTCGTAGCGCACCAGGATTTCGTCTGGACCAAAGGTTGCCACCGAAAGCCCGTATCCATTCAGACGGTTCAGGACGGCCTGATGATCGAAAGGCGTGTTGAGGAAGGCGTAGATCTCTGACGCCAAGCCCTCGGATCGCTGATCGAGGAAAGACAACATTGTACGCAGGCTCCAGCCGGTATCGGAGTTCTCGTAGAGATCCCGCAGCAACGCCTCATAGCTCCCTGCCCCCAGGCGCGCAGTCAGTTCCGCATCCAGCATCAGGTGGAAAAGCGCTCCGCCGCCATAAACGAGCTGGCGGTTTTGCTGTTTTTCCTGGCCGGCTTCAGACAGGTCGATATCACCGCTGGCGATCCGTCCGAGGAAGAAACGGCGAACCTGGCCTTCGATGATGAACAGCATTTCCTGGGCATCGATCTGGCCGGAATGGTAGAGCGTTTTTCCGGTCAGATAGTCGGTGCCGCCTTCGCTGAACCACTGCAATTCCCAGCCATTGGTCGAGTAGATAGCGTGTCCCAGCCAGGTGTGCAGCGCCTCATGCGCCAGGATACGCCCCCACATGAGCTTCTCACCCATTCGCGCGGGTGCCGACATGCGCTGGCCGAAACTGTTGGCAAACGCCCCGCCATCCGTGCCCGGGTCGTCGCCGAATACGACAAGGTATCGATCTACCGGGGCGGAACCGAAAACCTCGACATACCGACCGATACTGTCCTCCAGAAGCGTCTGGAAAACCTCACCATTCTCACGCAACTCGGCCTGTTTGAGGATTGTCACGCGCATGCCCTCGAACTCGGCATAATGCGGCTGCAGGTCCGGGCCCGTTACAAGGATGTTGCGCAGCAATTCGCGCAGATCAGCCGCCGCAAAAGTCTCACCATCCTGTGTGGCCCAGCCGGCAACGCTGCTCCAATCGCCCGGCACGTCCATGACGATCTCGAAATCGCAATCCGTCTAGGAATAGTCCGCGACGATGACCGCGGAACCGACAAAGTAAAACCCGTCATCAAAGCGGTAGGCGATTTCTTCCTTGCCGATATTCCAGACCGCACGGTCATGGTCCGCTTCCAACTCGTACTGGATACGCACCACGTCGTCGCGACGCGCCTCGGGCACGTTCCAGGTTCCATAGCCCTGATAGTACAGCTCAACCCGCTCGCCACAGGCGGTCAGCGCATGCAGATCGGAGATGAAGTCGGCTTGGCCGTCCTGCGTCCCCTCAGCCACACGCCAACCAACATCGAATACGCCATTGTGATCGGTAAAACTCGCCTCGATCTGAAAGCGGTTATCCTCGACGTGCCGGACCGTGTAAGCGATCGGGGATGTGCCACACATACCCTCCTGTGCGTCCGCCTGCGCCATGCCCATTGTCATGGCCAACATGGCCGTTGAGATTTTCAACACCTGTAAACTCCCTGGATGTGCCGCACTCTTGATGAGTTGATGCTCGTCACCTGAACTTTGGATGCAGGGCGCACTGTCTGTCGCATTGATTACCGGCGTAACCCGATTTAGATCCCTGTGCGTGTTACAAATTGGTCGCTATATCTCGCACAGCCTGCGTCAGGTCCTGCTGGCCCTCGCCCTTCTGGCGGCGGGAACACAGGCTGCCCTGCCTCAGGGCTATATGCTGGACCGTGACGGCCAGGACGGCTTTGTCTCTGTTGTTTTCTGTTCCGCAGGTCTGGGCGGGCAGAGCCGCTGGCTCAATCTCTCTACCGGGAAGATCGAAGAACGTGAGACCAGTGCTGACACATCTGAGAGCTGTACTTTCGCTGCGGCCCACTCTGCAGCACTTCCGGCCGAGGCCACACACGAACCGAGCCAGATCGACGACCGCGCGGCAATCTCATTGCGGACCACTGGCCTCGCCGCGACCGAATTTGCCCACATACGACCACCCGCCCGGGCACCACCCCAAACCCTGTGACGACCCCGAAATCTTGAATTTCTGATCGGCATCACAGGAGTAATCATGCCGCGTTCTATCCTTATGAGCACCTGTCTGGGTGTGCTCATCGCTGCGCCTGCATTCCCACAGGACAGCGCCCCGCTTGTTGACATCATCACCATCAACGCTCACCGCACGACCACCGACGGATCGACTTTGGATGCCCAGGAAATGGCATCTCACATGACGCCAGACACAACGGCGGTGTTGGCCCGGCTTCCTGGTGTCAGCGCCATCAGCAATGGCGCCCTCTCCGGCCAGGTCCAGTATCGCGGCCTGTTTGGCTCACGCGTGAACATCCGTCTGAACGGACGGGCCTTCGAATCCGGTGGTCCGAACCTGATGGACCCGCCGATGCACTATGCGCCCGCCGCGCTGCTGGAACAGATCACGATTGACCGTGGCATCGCCCCGGTCAGCGCTGGTCCGGGCCTTGCCGGAGGGCTCGACGCCCGTTTCAAATCCATTGATTTTTCCGAAAGTGACACGCTGTCCCACGCGACCGAGTTTTCACTCAGCGGCCAGAGCATTGATGAGGGCTGGTCGCGCTCTGCAATGTCGGGTATCGCGACGGAGCGTTTCCGTGTCTACGCCTTTGGCGCTCAGGAAAGCGGTGAGGATTATTCCGCTCCCGATACGCCAGTCGCTGGCACACGATATGACCGACTGATCTATGGACTGGGCGCCGGCTTTCGCAGTGGCGCTCACGAAATAGCCCTGAGCTTCCGTCGCAATGAAACCGGCCCGACCGGCAATCCCCAGTTCGCCATGGACATCCGTTACGTCGACAGCGATTTCATCGAGTTCGATCACGATATGAGCCTTGCAGGCTGGGACGTCTCCACCCGCATCAGCTGGAATGAGGTCGAGCACGCAATGAACAATTTCAGCCTGCGTCCGGCCCCGGCGAGCATGATGCGGTTCCGCGAGACCATCGCCACGGTCGAGCATCAGGCAATCGCTCTGTCCGCCAGCCGGGATTTCGCTGGAGGAGCGCTAGACCTCGGCGTCGACCACGCCTTCGCCACGTACGACGTTACGATTACCAATCCGCGTAACGCCGACTTCTTCCTCAACAGTCTCCCGGACATCGACATGGCTCGCACCGGGGCGTTTTTGGAATGGCAAGGCCCGCTCGGGTCCTGGCAGGCGGAGCTGGGGGCACGTTTGGATGCCCACACCGCCGAGGCTGATGAAGCAAGCACTGGTCCTGCTGTACCAATGATGCCGGTCATGCTTGCGAACATGTTCAACATGTCGGAGCGCGAATGGGACGATGTCACCGTCGACGCCGTGGCGCGCGCCTGGCACCCGATCAATGACACCACGCTTCTGCGGGTCGGCATTGCCCGCAAGTCACGGGTCCCGACCTATCTGGAGCGCTTTGCCTGGCTTCCCACACCGGCCAGTGCGGGCCTGGCAGACGGAAACACCTATGTCGGCGATCTGGAGCTGGAGCCGGAAACCGCCTGGATCATCCAGGCAGGTCTGGACTATCACGCAGGCCCGGCTTTCATCCGTCCCGCCCTCTTTTATCAACAGGTCGATAACTACATCCAGGGCGTCGCCTTTGATGACACCGTCGGGGTGATCGATACGCCCGTCGAAATGGTGTCGATGATGAACGGCGATGCAACACCGTTGCGTTTTGCCAATGTGGGCGCCGAACTGTACGGGTTTGACGGCGATTTCGGCGTACAGCTGAGCCCGACCTGGCGGCTCGACGGCGCGTTCGAATTTGTCCGCGCGAAGCGTCGCGATATCGATGACAATCTCTATCGTGTGGCACCGGCAAGTGTAAGCTTGGCGCTAAGCCATGATGCGGAGCACTGGAGCGCCGGCATCGAAACCGTGTGGACGGCCGACCAGAAAGACGTTTCCTTCACAAATGGGGAACCAACGTCAGAGGGTTATGTCGTCTGGAATTTTAACGCACGTGTGAACGGTCCACTGAACAGCGTCATCGATCTGCGTGTCGACAACCTGCTGGACGAGGCCTACGCGCCGCATCTAAGTGGTCGTAACCGCAATTCCGGATCCGCTGTCGGGTTGGGCGCCCCCATCCCTGCCGCGGGCCGCAATCTCGGCATACGCCTGAGCTGGTCACACTAACTTGATGGCCCGGCCGGCCTGGCCGGGCCCTCTCCCCCTTCACTGGTCGGCCTGTGCAGCGATAGTCTCCAAGCGTGCTCGAGGAATGCGTGTTCCAAGGAGATGTGATGAAGCCGCTCGGTCTCTTGTTTTGCCTCGCCCTGTTGTCGGTGACGCCGCCAGTCATCGCCGAAGATCACCCGGTCCTGGGCCGACGGGTCAGCACCACCACTCATCATGTGCAAATCCCGGAAGATGGCTCTCGCGAGGAGTTTTTCGAGCTGTCCGCGCGCTGGACCGAACGCATTCTCGGCCGCAATCCCTATTTCGCTGATGTTCGTTCGCTCTGGATGGAGGCGGATAACGGGCAGCACCAGCTGCTCGTTATCTACACCTACAGTGAAACCCGGCCTGCCGGTTCACTAAGTGAGATCAATGCACGCCTGATGGCTGAGGAATGGCCGGATGAGGCCGAGCGACGGGCCTTCTTCGCACGCTTGGGTGACTATGTGGGCAAAGCCCGCAACACCAGCGGACGCTTTGTCGAACTCCACACGGAAAACGTCGCGCTATCGCGTTGATCCGTGTGCTCCAGAATGATCGCAAGCTTGGTGCGGGCGGCCGGACTTGAACCGGCATGACCTTGCGGCCGGCAGATTTTAAGTCTGCTGCGTCTACCAATTCCGCCACGCCCGCCGAACCGGTGGCGCGATCCTACACACTCGCATTGCGGGTTCCAGTCGCAGTTTCAGCCAAACATGAATGGTTAGCGGCACCATGGCGCCAAGCAGCTTGTCACCTCACCGTCAAACTGGTCCTGTCTCACCACCAGTGACAACAAAAGCGTTGCGATTGCGCAACACGCTCACAAATTTTCGTTGCAGATGAAACTATCTGAAACACGAAGCCATCGGACATTACCCATTGTAATTTAAATGTAAAATTTATGACACGCCGCGAATACGCCTGTGCAAGCTCACGTTCGCGTCAATTGCGTTAAGCATAGAACACGCGTCACATTCCTCACGTGCTCGTGACGCCGGAAGAGCCAAATCGTGACCATAAATCCGGCATATACTCCTAGGGGACATGCAATGAAACGTATGCAAAACGTTTTGTTACGGTCGACCGTGCTTGCTGGCTTTGCGCTATCAAGCCTCGCCGTATCTTCACCTGCTCTCGCACAAGACAATCAGACCGACGACGAAAACCGTGAGCGGATAGTCGTAACGGGTTCTCGTCTGCGCCGCGATGAGTTTTCCGCCGTATCACCGATCCAGGTGATCGATGCCGACGAACAGCGCCAGCTGGGTATTTCCGATGCAACTGCGCTGATCGCTGATTCTCCGGTTGTTTCCGGCGTCCAGCTTGACGGTTCCGTCAACTCCGGTTCTCCGACCGCCGCCGTCGAAGGCGTTCCGGTCAACGGACCGGGCGCTTCCACCGTCGCACTGCGTGGCCTCGGTGCTGAGCGTACGCTGCTGCTCGTCAACGGCCGTCGCCTTGGCCCGTCAGGTGTTCGTGGCGCTCCGGTTGCTCCGGACCTGAACCTGATCCCGACGCTGATGATCGATCGTATCGAACTGCTGACGGACGGTGCTTCTTCCATCTACGGTGCTGACGCTGTTGCCGGCGTTGCCAACATCATCCTGCGCGATGATTTCGATGGTTTCGAAGTGTCTGCCTTCACCACCCTGCCTGAAAACAGCGGCGGCGAAGTCTTCCAGATGGGCTTCATCGGTGGCGCATCCACTGATCGCTCCAACTTCACCGTATCTGCTGAATTCTATAACCGTACAGCCGTCATCGCTGGCGATCGTTCGCACTGGAATGACTGTCTGCGCGACATCGACGTCACCGATCAGGGCGATGTCATGTCCGTGTGTATGGACCGTCGTCCGGATAACTCAGTCTTCGTCGCTGGCAATGGTTTCGTATGGTCCATCCCGGGCTTTACCAACCCGGCGCTCGCTCCGAACGGCATTGGTACGGGCTGGGGCACCAGCGCTGACGTGTTCGCCCAGACCGGTTCGCACTTCTACGAGCAGGACGCCTACTCCCTGCAGGACGAAGAGAAGCGCACGCAGCTGATGGAAAACCTGGAGCGCATGAATATCTTCGCTTCCGGTCATTACGATGTGAACTTCTTCGAGAACGACACGATCTATTTCGAGATGTCGTACTCCACGCGTAACTCCGTTGGTCGCTTCACCGACGAGCAGGTCTTCCCGGGCGTTCCGGCGCTCATTCCTCAGGAAGATGCCAACGGCAATCTGCTGGTTAACCCGGACGGCTCGCTGCAGCTGTTCGACAACCCGCTCAACCCGTTTGATGCCGACGCCCTGCCGGTTTACTCGCTGGAAGGTCTGTCCCAGCGTCGTAAGTCCGACGTCGACGTCTTCCGCTTTGTCGGTGGCCTCGAAGGCGACCTGCCATTCCTGATGGATCGTGGCTGGGTCTACGACATCACGGCTGCCTATGACCGCTCCTACGGTACGGCTTCCCAGCCGGTCATGCGTGAGGACGGTATCCGTGAAGCGCTCGACACACTCCGCCTCGACGTCAATGGCAACCCGATCTGTGGTCTGGGTCGCCAGGCAACAAGCTTCGGCTTCCTGACGCCGGCAAACTGCCCGACCATCGATTTCTTCTCCCCGACCCTTTTCACGGTTCAGGGTGGTGATCGCAACTTTGCGACCCAGGAAGAGACCGACTTCCTGTTCGGCCAGTCGATCAACATCACCGAGATGGAACAGGTTCACGCCCAGGCTATCTTTACCGGCGATGTCTTCGACATGCCGGCTGGTACGGTTGGCATGGTGCTCGGTTTCGAATTCCGCGAGCAGCGCATCAACTCCATCAACGACGTAACCCGCGTTCTGGGTACGGCCGCTTCGGAAATTCCGGATACGGAACGCCCGACGATTGGCCGCACGTCCTTGTTTGAAGGCTTTATCGAGACCGAAATTCCGGTCACCGATACCTTCATGGTCGGTATCTCCACGCGTTACACCGAGGAAGAGAACTTTGGCGCTCACATGACGTACTCTACGCGTGCGTCCTGGCAGGTCACCGACAGCGTCCGTCTGCGCGGTACTTACGGTACCTCCTTCCGTGCTCCGAACCTGCGTGAGCAGTTCCTCGCGGGCGCAACCGGCACCATTGGTGGCGGCAATGACCCGTGTCTGGTCCCGACCACGGCCAATAATGGCGGTGTTTATGACCCGAACGGCGAGACTCGTTCCCAGTTGCTGCTCGACAACTGTACGGCTGCCGGCGCTGATCCGACGGCTCTGGGCCTGCTGGCAACGACCGGTATCACCACCTCCACCGGTGGTAACCCGGATGCAACGGCTGAGACCTCAGAGTCCATGACGCTCAGCGCGATCTTCCAGCACAGCTTCTCAAATGACCTGGATCTGGATCTGTCTGTCACCTATTTCGACATCCAGATCGAGAACACGCTGGAAGAATCCAACGCAGCTCAGATCATTGCCAATTGTTACAATAACCAGCCGAACCTGGCGGATCCGTCCTGTTCGCGCATCACACGTAATACTGGCGACCCGGCCACGGCGACCATCGCCCTGGTTGATGCGTCCTTCATCAACGTTGGTCAGCTGACCTCTACGGGTATCGACTATAATGTCCGCGCTCGTATGCCGCTGTCCTTCATCGATGATCAGACGGATCTGACCGTCGTCTTCAATGCCGCTCAGTATCTCGAGCAGCTGCGGAACGAAGACCCGACCGATCCGAATTCCCTTGAGGAAGACCTGATCGGCCGTATCGCCAACCCGGAATGGCTGTGGCAGCTCTCTGCAACGGCGACCCGTGGCAACTGGGGCGCTCGCTGGCGCACGCGCTATCAGGGTGAAGGTCAGCAGGAGAACTCTGACGCCCTGACGCAAACCGATCTGACCCGTGCGGTTCCGCGTACCGCTTGTGAGCAGCTTGGTTACGCTGGCCAGTGTCGTGATGTCGACTTTGTCGACAGCTACGTCACGCATGACTTCTCCATCTCCTATGATGCAGACATGTGGAGCTTCTCGGCAGGTGTGAACAACCTGACCGACGAGCAGCCGCCGCTCATCGACCAGGGTGAAGGCCCGTCGCGCATGAACATGGTTGTTCAGTCCGGTTACGACCTGATTGGCCGCCGTGCATTCGCAACGGTCACGCGTCGCTTCTAAGCGACAACGACTTACAGACGGGGGCGGCGATCATCAGATCGCCGCCCTCTTCTTTTGGGCCAAAAAAGACCGCCGCAGCCCCGGGGCTGCGGCGGTTCTTTTATTTGCGTATCCGGACTGTGGTCAGCGAATGCGTTCGACCCGGATGATCCGGGATATTTCATTGATGCGCAGCTGATATCCGCCCACGACACCTTCACGCACAGTCGCCGTATAACTCCGGCTGCGACGAAGACGGCCGGCGACACGCTGGTTGTCCGCCGAGATCTGGCGCCAGACCTGTCCGTTTGCCAGTGTCACCTCAAGGCGTTCATAGGGAATGATGTCAAAGGAGATAATTGCGCTCTGGACCTGTTCTGCCTCGCGCTGGGCTTCTTGCGCCGAACGACGATTGGTCCGACGGGCATTAACCTGCTCTGAGCCCAGCCCTTCAGCCTGCGGCACCGTAGCCGCGCTATCGCTCGTGGCTGTCGAAACGGCCTGCTCATCATCGTTGTCACGCCCCCCAAACGGCAAGCCGGGTAGCCTGAAACCACGACGCCCGGGCTCCGGAGCCGCTGTTTCACCACGATCCGCTGTCGTTTCTGCGGCCGGTTCAGCGCGCAGCGCTTCTTCCAGACAGGCTATGCGCGCTTCCGCCGTCGCTGCCGTACGGCAGTGAGCGATCGCGTCTTCCTGGGCGTGAGCGGCGCTGACAGGAACCAGCGCGCTAGTCACGAGAATGGCGGCAATACTACCGGTTGATACTGCCCAGTCACGAATAGGCATACACACCTCCCAACTCAATGTGGACAACACTGTCCGCCAGTGTGTCGGGAGGTGCAAGCGTTCAAATGCGATTGCCTGTGATTAGTTGACCTTGCGGTCCTCTAACGCGGACACATACCGCGCGATTTCAACCAGTTCCGCGAACTCGGAACGATAACCAAACTCATCCTGCGAGGGACTCCCCTCGATACCGCTCAGCACCGAGTCATAATCATACCCGCCACGCAGATAGGGATCGCCCCGCAACAATTGCGCAAAACCGGCGACCTGGGCAGAAAAACGCGCTTCGCTGGAAGCCTGTGACAGGCGGCTGACGGCATCACCGGCCGTGATCGGGCGCTGCATCAGATCACTCTCATCCTCGCCAGGAAGCTTGTAGCGGATACGCAGATGCGCGAACTCCGCAGCGACATCATGTTCGACCGGGGTCTGCCCGCCATAACGCAGGGGTTCGGTCAGCACGCCTTCACTGCCTGGCGCCGCGATTTCATAGATCGCCGTGACGGAATGGCCGGAACCGACCTCACCCGCATCCACAGCATCATTGTTGAAATCAGCCCGGTCCAGCAGGCGCGTCTCATAGCCGACCAGGCGGTATTCAGCGACCTGGGCCGGATTGAACTCGACCTGGATCTTCACGTCATTGGCAATCGGGAAGAGCGAACCAAAAGTCTCCTCCACCAGCATGCGGCGGGCTTCCTGGCGACTATCGATGTAAGCCGCAACCCCGTTTCCGGCCTGGGCGATGGTCTGCATCATCTGGTCGTTGTAATTGCCTCGGCCAAAGCCCATCACCGAGAGATAGATACCGCTGTCGCGCTTGCGCGCGACAAAGTCCTCGAGCCGTTCGTCCTGCGTCACGCCGACATTAAAATCACCATCGGTCAGCAACATCACGCGGTTCACCGCATCCGGGTCGAAATTCTCCTCGGCCAGGCTGTAGGCCAGCGATAGACCGGCCCCGCCGGCCGTGGAACCGCCCGCACGCAGACGGTCAAGCGCCTCGTGGATCTGACGGGCATGACGCGCCTGCGTCGGCTCCAGTACGGCACCCGCAGCGCCTGCATAGACGACGATGGAAACCGTATCGTCCTCGTCCAGCTCATCGACCAGCATGTGCATGGCCTGCAGCGCCAGGGGCAACTTGTCGGGCGCGTTCATCGAGCCCGAAACATCGATCAGGAAAACCAGATTCGCCCGCGGCCGTTCAGTCGGGACCAGGTCATAACCCTGTACGCCGATGTGCAGCAGCTGCGTGTCTGCATTCCACGGGGTCGGCATCACCTGGACCGAGGTCGTGAACGGTTCTGCCGCACCTTCGGGAAGCGCGTATTCATAGTCGAAATAATTCACCATCTCCTCGATGCGCACGGCATCGGTTGGCGGTAGTTCACAGTCGTGAAGGTGATTGCGCACAACGGCATAACTCGCCGTATCAACATCAATCGAGAAGGTCGAGACCGGATCTTCGGAAGTGACCATCACCGGATTGGCCGGAACATCCTCGAAACGGTCGCGATTAGGCTGCGGCATTGGTGATGGCGCGGCATATTGGGTAACCATCGGGGTTGGTGCGGATTGCGGCGGCGGTGGAGGAGCCGGCGGCGGAGGGGGCGGTGGTGGCGGTGACGCCCGGCTTGCCTCGGCCTGAGCGATGCCAAGAGAACGTTCTCTGCGAGAACCGGTGACGACCAGAAGATCTGCTTCTTCCTGCACCGAGCGACTTCGCTGGCAAACCTGCGGAACGGGCCTGTCATATTCAGCCCGTTCCTGCGCCGCGACGCCAGGCATCTCGACGACGCTCATGCCGCCAATGATAGCCACGGCTGCGGCACTCAACATCAGTTTCTGGGTCATGTCCTTCCCCTTCCTTCCCTGCGGATGGCTTGTCCCTACAAGGGAAAGGGGTGCACCCGCTTCAAAGCCATGCCTTGGCTGAAACGGGGCAATGTCTGGGCATTTTGTTCATCAAGCAGGCCGGATTGGGTCGTCAGGCCAGTTCAGGCTCGTGTCCCAGCTCGGAAACGAGAGCGGTGATTTTCGTAATCACTTCATCGAGTTTGCCGTCGTCGGTACTGCGCACGACCAGCTGGGTTCCCCGCCGCAGCTTGCCGTCTTGAAGTTCCAGGAAATAGGGATAGCTGCCGATGGACACGTCCGGATAATCGATCTGCAGCTCGCCGAGCTGCACAGCGATATCGCCCTCGCGCAGTCCCTCGCCCTTGACCGAACGAGATTGCGTCACCGCTCCGCCCTCAATGCGGTGGGCAATATCCTCGAGCATGCCGCGAGCGATCTTGGGAACACCTGCCAGGGTGAAGACGTTACCAGTCTGGAAGCCCGGAGCGCCCGTGACAGGATTCTCGATCAGCGAGGCGCCGTCGGGAATGCGCGCCATGCGCTTGCGGGTCTCGGTCAGCGGCGTGCCGGTCTTTTCATACCAGTGCTCGATGATCTCCAGGGCATCCGCGCGCACATCAATGCCAACGCCAAAGGCACGGGCAATACTGTCCGCAGTTATGTCGTCATGGGTCGGCCCGATACCGCCCGTGGTGAAGAGATAATCCACCTTCTGGCGCAGTGTGTTCACCGCGTCGACGATCTCGGTCTCGATATCCGGCACAACACGGCATTCAACGACGTTCACGCCCAGCGGAGCGAGAAACTGGGCGATCTGTTGCAGGTTCTTGTCCTGGGTGCGGCCGGACAGCACCTCATCGCCGATCAGCAGGACAGCCGCTGTTACCTGTTGCATCTCACCCATATCCATTCACCTGTGACTCGGTTCTACTAGGGTATATGAGCCAGCCCCGGGGATTGTCCAAGCCATGAAGTTCCAAACACCGCTCATCGAGGGCCGTCTGGTCAAGCGCTACAAGCGTTTTTTTGCCGATGTGGAGCTGGCCGATGGAGAGATCGTCACCGCGCATTGCCCGAATACCGGTGCGATGGCGGGCATCAAGGATCCGGGTCTGCCAGTCTGGATCGAGCCCAGCAACAATCCAAAGCGAAAGCTCAAATACACCTGGGAGATTGTTGAGGTTGACGGGGTGATGATCGGCACTCACCCGGCCCGCGCCAATGGCCTGGCTGAAGAAGCCGTTCTGGCGGGGCGGATCCCGGAACTTTCCTGTTATGAGAGCCTGCGCCGGGAGGTGAAGTACGGCGAGAACTCCAGAATAGACATGCTGCTGGAAACGCCGGGCAAGCCGGCCTGCTGGGTCGAGGTCAAGAATGTGCACTGGCAGCGTCAGCCGGGCCTCGCGGAGTTTCCCGACGGGGTAACCAGCCGAGGCGCCAAACATCTCAATGAACTGGCAGCCCAGGTCGCCCTTGGCGACCGGGCGGTTCAGCTCTTTGTCGTCCAGCGGGACGACTGCACGCGCCTGGCAACCGCAGCAGACCTTGATCCGGTTTATGACGAGACGATCCGCTCGGCTCGCAAGGCCGGTGTCGAGGTACTCGCTTATGGCTGTTCCGTCTCACCTGACGAGATCAGCATCGCGAACGCCCTTCGTGTCGAGCTGTAACCAGTGCCCAAGATGACTGAAATATAAGGTGCGCACGCATTGCCGCACCAAGTGCCATCGTTATAGTCCCTCGATCCAATTTTCTCTGGGGAGGCAGAGTATGAAGTATCTAGTACCGCTGTTGGCGAGCACCGCTCTTGTTGCGTGTGACATGGACAGCATCACGTCTGGCGGCGGCGACACGGCCTCCGCGGAATTCACCCCGAATGTCAGCGTCGAAAACATCGAGGCGCACATCCGCTTCCTGGCATCCGACTACATGGGTGGTCGCGACACCGGTTCCGATGGTTTCGAAATTGCTGCCAACTACGTTGCGTCCCAGTATCGCCTGCTGGGCCTCGAGCCTGCTGGCGAGAACGGCACCTATTTCGCGGACGTTCCGCTGCAGGAAGTCACGTCCGACCTAGAATACAGCCAGCTGACGATCAACGGCCAGACCTTCGCCCAGGGCGAACGCGCGCTGATCGGCACCAATTCCAGCGTGCTGGAATCGGAAGTCACCGCTCCGCTGGTCTTCGTCGGTTACGGTGTATCCGCCGGCAATCGCGGTCATGATGACTACGCAGACATCGACGTCGAAGGCAAAATCGTCGTTGTCGTCAACGGTGTCCCGGACATCTTCCCGAGTGAAGAGCGCGCACACCACAACTCCGGCACGACCAAGCGTAACAATGCTGCCGCCAATGGCGCTGTTGGCATGATCACCATTTCCGGCTGGAGCGACGAGCAGGTTGCCGGCATCGTGCAGGGTTTCTCCTCACGTCCGCAGGTTCGCCTGACCGCTGCAACCGGTCCGAGCTCGCTTGAGCAGGTTCGCGCCTCTGCAACCATCAGCGCCTCGCTGGGCGCCGAGCTGTTCGAGGGCGCAGAAATGAGCCTCGAGGAAGTCCGTGGCGCCATGAGTGCCGACGAGGGTGCAACCTTCCCGCGCTTTGACCTGCCGGGCGAAGCCACCATCCGCCAGCGCACGAATTCCGAGCCGTTCTCCGACCCGAATGTGGTCGGCATGATCCGCGGCTCCGATCCGGAAGTGGCCGACGAATATGTCGTACTGACCGCACACCTCGACCATATCGGCCAGATCACCAATTCCATGCGCGCCAGCGGTGCCTGCCGCTCTGACGACGAGGAAGACACCATCTGTAACGGCGCTGTCGACAATGCGTCGGGCATCTCGGTGATGCTGGAAACGGCCCGTACCTTCCAGGAGCACGGCACGCCGCGTCGCTCCGTTCTCTTCGTCGCCCTGACGGCCGAGGAGAAAGGCCTGCTGGGGTCCGAACATTTCGCCCGCAACCCGACGGTTCCGCACGAGCAGATGGTCGCCAATGTGAACCTGGACATGCCAGTTATCGTCTACGAATTCTCTGATGTTGTGGCCTTTGGTTCCGACCATTCCAATCTCGGACCGATCGCCTCGCGCGCCGCAGAGCGTCTGGGCATTGCGGTGTCCGAGGACCCGATCCCGGAACAGTCTCTCTTCGTGCGTTCCGACCACTACAACTTCGTCCGCGAAGGCGTGCCGTCTCTCTTCCTGATGACGGGTTTCTCCTCTCCGGACCCGCGCTGGGACCAGGGTGAAGGCTTCATGGGCTTCCTGAACACCTACTACCACCGCCAGACCGACCAGCTGGACGGTGAGCTGGAGGTTCTGTTCAACCAGGGCGCCAAATTTGCCAACATCAACTACATGATCGCGCGCGAAATCGCTGACAGCGAAGAGCGTCCGGCATGGAATGATGACAGCTTCTTCGGTCAGACTTTCGGCCAGTAAGGCTGGACTTACCGACCAAAACTGCACACATGGGGACACGCGCCGTTTCTAGCGGCGCGTGTTTTCGTTATAGGGTGGCCGACCGGAGGGCCAAATTGACGACCGCTTACGAAACCGTTTCCGACTATGACAGCGCTTCTCCCCGTGATGGACGCATCAAGCTGCACGGGCCTGAGGGCTTTGAAGGCATGCGCAAGGCGGGCAAGCTGGCCGCTTCAGTGCTGGACATGCTCACCAGCGAAGTCGAGCCGGGTGTCTCCACGGAGAAGCTGGATCGTCTGACCCGCGAATTTGTGTTCGATCACGGTGCGACGCCAGCCACGCTGTTTTATCGCGGCTATCGTCATTCCCTGTGTACATCGATCAACCACGTGGTCTGCCACGGCATTCCCGGCCCCAAACCGCTCAAGAACGGCGATATCGTCAATATCGACGTGACCGTGGTTGTGGACGGCTGGCACGGGGACACGTCGCGCATGTACATGGTGGGCGAACCCAAGCGGAAGGCCGAGCTGCTGGTCGACACGACCTATGAAGCGATGATGGCCGGCATCAATGCGATCAAGCCGGGCGTCACGCTGGGCACGATCGGCGCCATTATCCAGGAATATGCCGAAGCGCGTCGCTGCTCTATCGTCACCGACTTCTGCGGCCATGGCCTCGGCCGTCTCTTCCACGACAGCCCCAATGTTTTGCATTTCGGAACGCGTGGTGAAGGTCCGGAACTCAAGCCCGGCATGTTCTTCACTGTGGAGCCCATGCTCAATCTGGGCCGTCCGGACGTGAAAATCCTGTCGGACGGCTGGACCGCCGTGACCCGCGACAAGACCCTGTCTGCCCAGTTCGAACACTCCGTGGGCGTGACCGAAGACGGCGTCGAGATCTTCACGACCTCACCCAAGGGCCTGCACAAACCTCCTTTTGCCAGCTGATCCATGCAGGAAGTGGCGCACCATAACGGCCATCGCCAGCGCTTGCGCGAAAAACTAATCTCTGCGGGCAGCGCCGCCCTTCACGACTATGAATTACTAGAACTCTACCTGTTCCGATCCATCCCGCGACGTGATGTCAAACCCATTGCTAAGGCGCTGATCGCGAAATTCGGGGACCTCGGCGGAGTGACGACCGCGCCGCTTGAACAGCTCACCCAGATGAAGGGCATCAGCGAAAAAACCGCGGCAGAACTCAAGCTCATCCAGGCACTGAGCGAACGTCTGGCGCGCGAACAGGTGATCGGCAAACCGGTCATCTCCTCCTGGAGTGCCCTGGTCGGTTATTGCCGCACCGCGCTGCAATACGAACGTACGGAACAATTCCGCGTCCTGTTTCTCGACCGCAAGAACCGGCTGATCGCGGACGAGGTCCTCGGCCGCGGCACGATCGACCATGCACCGGTCTACCCACGCGAGGTCGTCAAGCGCGCCCTCGCCCACGAGGCTTCGGCCCTGATACTCGTACACAACCACCCCAGTGGTGACGCCACGCCAAGCCAGACCGATATCGATATGACGCGAACACTGGCGGAAGTCTGCCAGCCCTTCGACATCGTTCTGCACGATCACCTGGTGATCGCGCGCGAGAACACGGCAAGCTTCAAGACTCTGGGCCTGATATAGCCTCGCCTTCGAGCAGGCGGTCTATCTTGCGCAGGACCTCCTCGCGCCGCGCCGCCTTGAGGAGCTCGGCCGGCAGGCGATGGAGTGCCGCCGCGTAGTCACCCCCACGACGAACCTCTGCCCGGTCATCAGTACCAGCGATGAATTGCCGGATTTCCTCGAGCATGGCGCTGTCCAGCGCCCACAAAAGCGTGCCCCCCACCTCGGTCTGAAACCAGGCGTCGGACGGCCAGTCGAGCGAATGCACACCGGAAAACCGCAACTCACGCAGGAGGCGTCCCCATGCCATGGACCCAGGGTCGCATTGTAGTCCGGTCTCTGCCAACGCACGGGCAAAGGGCCGCCACCGGGTGTCCCAAACCGGGCCCTGGCCGCACAACGCGGACAGGTGATGGCAATCTCCCCCTTCAGAAGCGGAACGTCGTAGAGCGATGTCATGTGCCCACGCTAGCCCCGCTCCGTTCGAAAACAAGCCATGGCGAACAATTGCACCGCGCCCCACTTGCCCTAATCTGCGCTCATGTCGAGATTCCTGCTGGCCGCCCTCTTCACCCTCATCATCGCCTTCTGGCTTATCGCTTCGCCGTATGAGCGTGCGGAGCACCAGGTTTTTCTGGTCGGCGAGATCTTGTTGCCGGGCGGCGAAACCGCCGAGGCCGTCTACATCCATGATGGACGAATTGCCGCGATCGGTTCGCGCGCGGATATGCTGGAAATCGCGCCCTGGGGGGCGGACCGGATCGATCTGGATGGCGGCACGCTGACCGCGGGGCTCATCGAGCCGCACACGCACCCGCTCGCCGCAGCCCTGTTGGGTGCCGCCGTCGATGTCAGCGGCATCACCTATTCGCGTCGCGAGGACATGATGGCCGCCCTGCGCGAGGCCGCCGCACAGAGCGGGCCCTCGCCCTGGGTGATCGCCTTCGGCTGGGACCCGGCCATGATCCGGGGCCTTGAACCTCCCACGCTGGCCGAACTCGATGCACTCGCTCCGGATCGTCCCCTGGTGATCCTGACGCAGATGATGCACGAGGCCTTCGTCAATACCGCTGCCCTGCAAGCTGCAAATATCCATGCCGCCACACCGGATCCGCTTGGGGGCCGTTTCGAACGTGATGTCGATGGCAACCCAACCGGTCGCATTATCGAGGTGAGCGCCATTCGGGTGCTGATGGAGGCCGCTCCGGAAGCGCCGGATGCGGCCCTTTCCTGGTTGCTTTTCGGAACGCTGAATGAATACGCCCGCTCGGGCTACACGACGATTGGTGTCGCTTCGCTGGTCGGTCGGGCACGTGATCCGCTGGCGCTGTTCGCCGAGGTCAGTCAGGCCCGGAACGCACCGCTCAACTCGGTCCTCTACACGGCCCCGGATCGTGCGGAGCGGGCGCGCGACATGTGGAGCACGGTCGACCAGCAGCGCGCCATATCCCGTCATGCCGGTATCAAATTCTGGATGGACGGTTCGCCCTATGTCGGCGGCGCCGCGCTGGCGCAACCCTATGCCCGATCACCTTTCACCGAAGAGGTGATCGAGCTGCCTGAAGGCTGGCACGGCGAGCTGCTGACAGATCAAAACACAGCCCGACAATTGATCCGCAACGCTGAAGTACAGGGTCTGCAAGTCGCCATCCATGCCCAGGGCGAAGACGCGATTGATGCCATTCTCAACGCCATCGAGGTGGAAAGTACGGGCGAAATCGCGCACCGCCTGGAACATCTCGCCCTGATTACGCCGGAACAGATCGCCCGCGCCGAGACCCTGGACGTCTCGCTCGGCTTTTTCATCGACCACATCCGCTATTACGGACACATGCTCCCGGATCTGGTCGGAGATGATCGCACGGATCGCTACATGCCCGTGAGGTCTGCGCTTGAGGGCGCATCGACCGTGACGCTGCATGCGGACAGCCCGGCCACCCCGATCAACGCGATGCGGGTCTTTCAAACCGCGGTGGAACGGATCAGTCGCGCTTCGGGCATCGTCGTCGCCGCTGACCAGCGGGTCACACGGCAACAAGCACTCGACATGATGACCATCCACGCCGCGCGCCAGCTGGGCATTGATGATGAAACCGGCTCAATCGAGATCGGGAAACGCGCGGACTTCACCTGGCTTTCAGCCAATCCGCTGACAGCGGAAGACCTGGTACACGTCGAGGTCCGCGGCACCTGGATCAGCGGTCGCCGCGCCGACACTCGCAGCTGGTCACGACCAGCCCTGGCGCATCTGGTCGGCGCTATCCTGGCGGTTGTAACGGGCTAGGCTTTCGGTTCGATCGGCTGCCACAGCTCGATCTTTGTACCATTGGGGTCCATCAGCCAGGCAAAACGGCCATAGTCGAAATCCTGCGGCTCACCTTCCAGGACAACGCCCTTCTCCTTCAGGCGCGCCAGCATGCTGTCCATGTCATCAATCATAAGATTGATCATGAAGGGTTTTTCGGACGGCGCGAAGTACTCCGTCGTGTCCTTGAAGCCCGAAAAAATCGTGCGAGCCCCCTGTGGGAAGGCCTTACCACTGTCCGCATGCAGGAAATCCGCGCCGCCATAATCATTGATGGTCAGACCTAGCTTGTCCTCATACCAGGCCATCAGGCCTTCCGGATCCGGGCTCTGGAAAAACACGCCACCGACACCGATCACCTTGGCCATGAACAACTCCCCGCTGAGTAAGGACGGCCAGTTATGCATGCCCCTCGAAGCTTGTCATCCGCAAGTATGAACCGGCTGGCACGACACCGGTTTGAGATCGTGGAAATACGCGCTAAGCAATTGCCATGTACGCAAACTATTTTACCCATCTGGAATGCTCCGACACCGGCGCGACCTTTTCGAAAGACCAGCCACACAACCTGTCAGATGTGGGTCTGCCCTTGCTGGCACGTTACGACCTGGACACAGCTCGCTCGGAGGTTGACCGGGATGCCATTGCCGCACGTGATGGCGGGTTCTGGAAATGGCGCGAGCTGCTACCGGTGGCCGACGACCAGGATGTCTGTGCGCTGGGTGAGATCGACACGCCGCTGATCGATGTGCCCGCGACCGCCAAAGCCTCCGGCGCAACCGGCCGGGTCATCGTCAAGGATGAAGGCCGCCTGCCCACCGGCAGTTTCAAGGCCCGCGGCCTGGCGCTCGCTGTCGCCATGGCGCATTCTTTCGGCATCAAGCGCATGGCCATGCCCACCAATGGCAATGCCGGTGCGGCGCTGTCGGCTTATTGCTCGCGCATGGGCATGGAAAGCTGGTGTTTCGCGCCCGAGGACACACCAGAAGCCAATCTGCGCGAAATGGCGCTACAGGGTGCCCGCGTCTTCAAGGTCAATGGCTATATCCATCATTGCGGTGCGCTGGTTGGGGCCGGCAAGGAGGCAATGGGCTGGTTTGATGTCTCCACCCTCAAGGAGCCCTACCGGATCGAGGGCAAGAAGACGATGGGGCTGGAGCTGGCCATGCAGATGGGCTGGACCCTGCCCGACGCGATCTTCTATCCCACCGGCGGCGGCACCGGCCTCATCGGCATGTGGAAAGCCTTCGACGAAATGGAACGCCTGGGCTGGATCGGCTCGGAGCGCCCGAAAATGATCGCCGTCCAGGCCGAGGGCTGCGCCCCCATCGTCAGGGCCTGGCACGCCGGCACCAAACACGCCGAGGAATGGCTCGACGCCGAGACAGCCGCCATGGGCATCCGCGTTCCCAAGGCCATCGGTGACTTCCTGATCCTCAATGCCTGCCGGGAAAGCGGCGGTTTCGCCATCGACGTGTCGGAGGACCAGATTGAGACGGCGCGGGTCCGCTGTGCGCGGGAAGACGGCCTGCTGCTCTGCCCCGAAGGTGCTGCGACCCTCGCCGCAATGGAAAAGGCGATGGCAGACGGCATGGTGGAGCGCGACGCGACCTGCATGCTGTTCAATTGCGGGTCGGGCCTGAAATATGCAATGCCGGACGGGGCGCAGGTGCTGGATCGGCATGCGGAGATTGATTGGGGGGCTTTGTGATCACCTAGTGCTTGCGGGAAACCTGTCGGACCAATCCGCATTGACGTGACAGTCATTTCTAGAAAACTACACGAATGTCCAACAAGAATAAGCATTCACCAATCACCTTGGTGATGATCGGCTTGCTAAGCTACGCGCTGAGTGGATTGGGTTTTCATGCTGGAATAAACGCAGGCGCGGGTGTGCCTCCTTTGGCTGAGTTGGTGGAAGTATCTGGATCGATCCCAACAGGTGGGGAAACGGTTTTGATCCGGAAGAATTTCACAGAATTCACAGTCGAGCCCGACATCGTAACAATCCGGTTTCCTTCCAAAGCCGGGCCTCATCGATCGATCGGTCAAGAGCTGAGGCGAAATAGCAGCAACGTGACAGCCTTGGTGAACAGCGAGCAGCTGGTCGCATTCGGGTCCGGGCTGCGAGGATCTGTATATGCCTATCAGATCGAAATAGATGGCACGATGTTGCAATCCTATGATCAAGTGCTCGCCAATTGGGTACGCAATGATGAAGTCGGGTGGTCGATTGGCATTGGTTTTTTGCTGAGCGGGTCTTTGCTCATTGGCCTGGGAGTCACCGGGCGACGAGGTTCTCAACCCTCATCCTGACGAAAGTCAGGACCCAAGGCTGGGTCGCGTGCACGCACAATCGGGCGAACAGATTTACCGATACGAAGGCGCGTCTAACCTGCGACCGCAAGTTTGACCGATGATTGCGGCATGGGTCCTGACTTTCGTCAGGAT
Source organism: Maricaulis sp. (assembly GCF_017643475.1). Lineage (GTDB taxonomy): Bacteria > Pseudomonadota > Alphaproteobacteria > Caulobacterales > Maricaulaceae > Maricaulis. The sequence goes on along the minus strand of NZ_JAEPNI010000001.1, from coordinate 1,407,276 downwards.
GAGGAAGAAGGAGTTTGCGGCCACCACCCGTGCCCCTTCCCCCTCACCCCCTACGCTTCGCTTCGGGACCTCTCCCCCCGAGGGAGAGGGACGAGACTGGAGCGCCAATCCTTCTCCCCTCGGGGAGAAGTGCCCTTCGTAGCCTTGGCGAAGAAGGGCGATGAGGGGGCGGCGCGGAGCGCGCGAATACTGTCAGCGATCGCCTCCAGCACCGCGTCCGTTTCCAGCATGATATCAACATTCCAGAAGCGGATGACCGTGTAGCCCTGTGCCTCCAGACGGGCTGTTCGCCTGGCGTCATAGATTTCCTGCTCTGTATGCTGGCCACCATCGGCCTCAACAATCAGGCCGAGCTCCTTGCAGAGAAAATCGACGATATAGCGCCCGATTGGGACCTGGCGGCGGAATTTCGCGCCCAGCAGGCGGCGGCCTCGCAGATGCCCCCACAGACGCAGTTCCGCGTCTGTCTGGTTGCGGCGGAGCTCGCGAGCACGGTTGGTCAGTTTTTGGTTCATCCCCCTCACCCTCGCTTCGCTCGGCCTCTCCCCCAAGGGGAGAGGGATAACCTAGTGAAGGATTAGAGACCCGTGACTCGCATCACATCTTGCGCATACCAGCCTTCACTTGATTTTTGCGCCACATCGGCGCATCACGCCGCCTTCTTGAGCACCCAGCCCGGAGCGCGCGCATGATTCCCCGCTACACCCGTCCTGAAATGGCCGCCATCTGGTCGGACCAGAACAAGTACAAGATCTGGTATCTGATCGAGGCGCATGCGACGGAAAAGCTGGCCGAGCTGGGCGTTGTGCCCCAGTCCGCCGTGGACGCGGTATGGAAAGCCAAGGATGTCGATTTTGATGTCGATCGCATCAACGAGATCGAGGCCGAGGTCAAACATGACGTCATCGCCTTCCTGACGCACCTGGCCGAACATGTCGGCGAGGAAAGCCGGTTTGTGCACCAGGGCCTGACCTCTTCCGACGTGCTGGACACCTGCCTGGCGGTACAGATGAAACAGTCCGCCGACCTGCTGCTGGTGGCCATGGACCGTGTTCTCGCGGCCCTGAAAACCCGCGCTGAAGAGCATAAATACACGGTCTGCATCGGTCGCTCGCACGGCATCCATGCCGAACCGACGACGATGGGCCTGAAGTTCGCTCGCTTCTACGCCGAGTTCGCGCGCAATCGCGCCCGCCTCGTTGCCGCACGTGACGAGATTGCCACCTGTGCCATTTCCGGTGCCATCGGCACGTTTGCCAATGTCGATCCGTCCGTGGAAGAGCATGTCGCGGAACAGATGGGCCTCACGGTCGAGCCGGTCTCCACCCAGGTCATCCCGCGTGACCGCCACGCCAACTATTTCGCCGTGCTGGGCCTGATCGCCTCGGCGATCGAGAATATCGCGGTTGAAGTTCGCCATCTTCAGCGCTCCGAAGTGCGCGAGGCGCAGGAATATTTCTCCAAGGGCCAGAAAGGCTCGTCCGCCATGCCGCACAAGCGCAATCCGATCCTGACGGAAAACCTGACGGGTCAGGCGCGCCTGGTGCGCTCGGCCGTCGTGCCGGCCATGGAAAATGTCGCCCTGTGGCATGAGCGCGATATCTCACACTCCTCCGTGGAGCGCGGCATCGGGCCGGACGCCAATGTCCATCTCGATTTTGCCCTGCACCGCACCGCAGGCATGATCGAAAAGCTGATCGTGCATGAAGATCGCTGCCGCGAGAATCTGGAAGCCTATGGCGGCATCCATAATTCCCAGCGCGTGCTGCTGGCTCTCACCCAGGCCGGCGCCTCCCGCGAGGACAGCTATCGCCTGGTTCAGCGCAATGGCATGAAAACCTGGGATGAAGGCGGCAAGCTGGTCGAGCATCTCAAGGCCGATGAAGGCGTCACCGCCCTGCTCTCTGACGAGCAGATCGAAGCCTGTTTCGACGAGGCCTATCACCTCAAACATGTCGACACGATTTTTGCGCGTGTATTTTCTCAATAAGCTCGCCTAAGCTTTCGCCATCCTATAGCGTCATCCCGACGAAAGTCGGGACCCAGAATGACGTTTCAGCCTTGCGTCTACATAATGGCGAGCAAACGCAACGGTACGCTCTACACTGGCGTCACCAGCGAAATCGCCATGCGTGCCTGGAAACTTGAGCTTATCGAGGGGCGAAATCCCGATTGGCGCGACCTGTACGACGACCTGAACAGCTGAACCACTGGGTCCCGACTTTCGTCGGGATGACGCGGATGGTGGCTGATTTGTGCATATACGCCATGTCCCGCTTCAACTTTCCCCGCCGGGCAACTCGACTTAATGTTCGTGGCGGGGCGAAGCGGAGACCGGCATGGCCAAATTCTACGACCAGATTGATGATCGCATTCAATCCTTTATCGACAAGCAGAAGATGTTCTTCATCGCCACTGCCCCGTCTGGCGGTGACGGTTCGGTCAATCTCTCGCCCAAAGGGTATGACAGTTTCCGGGTGATCGGCCCCAATGAGGTCGCCTATCTTGATCTGGGCGGGTCGGGCATCGAAACCCTCGCACATGTGCGTCAGAACGGCCGTATAACCTTCATGTTCTGCGCCTTCGAGGGGGCTGCTAACATTCTGCGCCTCTATGGCACGGCAGAAGCGGTGACGTTCGAGGAACCGGGTTTTGCCGAAAAGCTTGCCCTGTTCCCGGACTTCCCCAAGGCCCGCGCCATCATCACGGCCAAGATCCACAAATGCCAGGACAGCTGCGGCTGGGGCGTGCCGTTCTACGAATTCAAGGGTGAGCGCGACCAGCTGGTGCGCGTCAACGCCCATCGCTCCGACGAGGAATGGGCGGCGCGGCGTTATGAGAGCAATGCCCAGTCGATCGACGGCCTGCCCGGCCTGATCAAGCAGGAAGGGGCGGAATAACCAAGGCATAAGCAAGGTGCCAGACCAGCCTCGGAAAATGGCAAGCTGACGCGCTTGTTACCGACGCGCAGATGACGCGTTGGACGAGCTGCCCTATCTAGGTCCTATCTGTGGAGTATTTCATGCGCCTGTCTTTGATCATCCTCGCCGCCCTCGCCACTTTCATGGCTCCGAACTTTTTCCGCGCGGAATGGGAAACGGCGGCCCAGGCCGACGTCGTCGAGGAGCGTCCGAGACTGGTTGCGGCGATGTTCCGCTCGTCCTGGTGCAGTTCCTGCCGGATTATCGAGCCGCGTATCGATGATGTGCGCGAGGATTATGAGGATGCCGCCGTCGAATTCATCCGCTTCGATTTCACGCTGGGACGCCGAGACGGGTTGCGGGAACGTGCGGCAGAAGCCGGTATCAGCGAGGTCTTCATGCAGCTGGAAGGCCGCACCGGCTTCATGCTGCTGATCGACCGGGATACGGGCCAGGTCTTCGAGGCTGTCACAACGGCCTATGACCGCGACAATATCCGCGCGGCCATTGATCGGTGGCTGGCGGTGACGGCGGACTGAGCCGCCGTCACGACGAGGGATCAGCCCTCGGACTGGATCTGGTTGCGGGCCTCGATCAGGAGATCGTCCATCTGCTTGCGCAGCAGGTGGTCGGAGAGCTCAACGCCCTTTTCGTCGAAGTCAGCGCGGACCTTGCGGAAGACGTCGTCATCACCGGCTTCCTCGAAATCAGCCACGACAACCGTCTTGGCGTATTCGTCGGCGGCATCGCCGTCCAGGCCGAGCTCGCCCGCAGCCCACAGGCCCAGCAGCTTGTTGCGGCGAGCATTCGCCTTGAATTCCATTTCCTGATCGTGGGCGTATTTGTTTTCAAACGCGTTTTCGCGATCGTCGAGGCCGGACATGGCAGTCTCCCTGAAGGATGATGTTTGATAGTCTCGTTAGCTTGCCCCCACGGGGAAATCAACGCCTGTGAAACAGGCTGCGACACTGCGGCGTCCCGGCATTGCGAATAATGGGCTGTGCGGCTAGTTTCCGCGCTCGAAGCGCGGTCCGTCACTGAGTCGGGCCGCGCCACGCTTTTTATAGGCCTGATACGGTATCCGGCCCCTGCAGGAGCGTCGCTGATGTCCCGTCGCAAAAAACTCTACGAAGGCAAGGCCAAGATTCTCTATGAAGGTCCCGAGGCGGGCACGCTCGTCCAGTACTTCAAGGATGACGCCACGGCCTTTAACGGTGAGAAACACGCCACCCTCGAGGGCAAGGGTGTTCTCAATAACCGTATCTCCGAGCACATCTTCCTCGGTCTTCAGCGGATCGGCATCAATACGCACTTCATCAAGCGCCTGAACATGCGCGAACAACTCGTCCGCCAGGTCGAGATCGTGCCGCTGGAAGTGGTCATCCGCAATGTCGCCGCCGGGTCCATCGCCAAGCGCCTGGGCCTGACCGAGGGCGAACCGCTGCCGCGCCCGATCGTGGAGTTCTATTTCAAGAATGACGATCTCGGCGATCCGATGATCGCGGAAGAGCATATCAACGCGTTCGGCTGGGCCGCTCCGCACGAGATGGACGAGATGGTTTCCATCGCCTTCCGCACCAATGACTATCTGTGTGGGCTGTTTGCAGGCGCCGGCATCCGCCTCATTGATTTCAAACTGGAATTCGGCCGGATCTTCGACAATGAAGTGCCGCGCATCATCCTGGCTGACGAGATCAGCCCGGACAGCTGCCGCCTCTGGGACATGGAATCGAACGAGAAGCTGGACAAGGACCGCTTCCGCCGGGATCTGGGCAATGTGACCGAGGCCTATGCGGACGTTGCCCGTCGCCTGGGCATCATGAAGGAAAACAATGTGGTCGCTATGACCACTGATGACACCGCCTCCTGAGGCCGGCGACATCCGAATAACAAGAACACCCGTCGCACGAGCGTCGGGTGTTTTTCTTTGCGTGTACGGCGCATGTTCAGCCCGCCGTTTGCGACAGATCGGCTATGCAGACACGGGTACCTGGCCAGCCAGAATCCCGTGGCAAATCAGAGCGCTGGCTAGCCAGGGCTGGACATCACGGCGCGATCCACTGGGCACGGCATGGCCGGCTGGACGCTATCGCCCCTTCACCCCTACAAAATCAGGCCATCAGCGCAGGTGAGTCGATTGCCCTTTGCGCCCATGCACAGTAAGAGGAGCGCAATTCGAAACCAGCCGAAGCGAGTCGTCCCGTGAAAGCCAAAATCCACGTTTATCTGAAACCCGGAGTTCTTGACCCGCAAGGCGCGGCCGTAGCCGGTGCACTGCACAATATGGGTTATGAGGAAGTCACGGCCGCCCGCCAGGGCAAGCTGATCGAGCTGGACCTGACCGGCGATGACGCCGACGCGGCCAAGGCCCGTGTCGACGAGATGTGCCAGAAGCTTCTCTCCAACCCGGTGATCGAGAGCTACTCGATCGATATCGCGTAGAACGGAGCGGGCCATGAAATCCGCCGTTATCGTCTTTCCCGGTTCAAACTGTGACCGTGATGCCCATGATGCCATCGAACGTGTGACCGGCGAGAAGCCGGCCATGGTCTGGCATCAGGAGAGCGAACTGCCCGAGGGCACCGAGTTCGTCATGATCCCGGGTGGTTTCTCCTACGGAGACTATCTGCGCTGTGGGGCCATGGCCTCGCGCTCGGCCATCCTGCCGGCCGTTGTCGCCCACGCCGCAACCGGCGCGCCGGTTCTGGGTGTGTGCAATGGCTTCCAGATCCTCACCGAGAGCGGTCTTCTGCCGGGCGCGCTGATGCGTAATGCGGGCCTCACCTTCGTCTGTGAGAAAGCCCCGCTGAAGATCGATAACGGCAATACGCGCTTCACCTCGCGCTATGGCGCGACCTCGGAGCTGATCATTCCGATCGCCCACCATGACGGCAATTATTTCGCCGATGCCGAGACGCTTGACCGCATCGAGGGCGAAGGCCAGGTCGTCTTCCGCTATGGCAACAACCCGAACGGTTCCCAGCGCGACATCGCCGGCGTGATGAATGAACAGGGCAATGTCCTGGGCATGATGCCTCACCCGGAGCGCGCAGTAGACGAAAAGCACGGCGGCACAGACGGCCTTGCACTGTTTGAATCCCTGCTGGGGAGTGCGTGAACATGACCCAATACGCTGACGGCATCGCGGCCGAAATCGTCGCTGAACACGGTATCAATGACGAGGAATACGCCATCATCCTCGACCGTCTGGGCCGGGCGCCCAACATGGTTGAGCTGGGCATTTTCTCGGTTATGTGGTCGGAGCACTGCTCCTACAAGTCCTCGCGAGCCCACCTGGGCAAATTCCCCACCTCGGGCGAGAAAGTCATCCAGGGTCCGGGCGAGAATGCCGGCGTCATCGATATCGGTGATGGCCAGGCCTGTATCTTCAAGATGGAGAGCCACAACCACCCGTCCTATATCGAACCCTATCAGGGCGCAGCGACGGGTGTGGGCGGTATCCTGCGCGATGTCTTCACCATGGGTGCACGCCCGGTGGCGCTGATGAATGCGCTGCGCTTCGGCGCGCCGGACCATGAAAAGACCCAGCACCTGGTCGGCGGCGTTGTTGCCGGTATCGGGGGATACGGAAACTGTGTCGGCGTCCCGACCGTGGGCGGCGAGACCAATTTCCACGAGGGTTATAACGGCAACATCCTCGTCAATGCGATGGCCGTTGGCCTGGCGGAAACGGACAATATTTTCTACGCCCGCGGCGCCGAGCCGGGTCAGCCGATCGTCTATGTCGGCTCCAAGACCGGCCGCGACGGCATTCACGGCGCGACCATGGCCTCGGCCGAGTTTGACGATGAGAGCGAAGAGAAGCGCCCCACCGTCCAGGTCGGTGACCCCTTCGTCGAGAAGAAGCTGATCGAGGCCTGCCTCGAACTGATGGCCACGGACGCCATCGCGGCGATCCAGGACATGGGCGCCGCCGGTCTCACCTCCTCTTCCGTCGAAATGGCGGACAAGGGCGGGATCGGCATCAAGCTGATCATGGATGACGTGCCCCAGCGCGAAGAAAACATGTCCACCTATGAAATGATGCTCTCGGAAAGCCAGGAGCGCATGCTGGTGATCATGAAGCCGGGCCGCGAAGACGTGGCCAAGGCGATCTTTGAAAAATGGGAACTCGACGTCGCCGTGATCGGTGAAACGACGGATACCGGCCGCATGGTGCTCGAGCACAAGGGCGAGATCGTCTGCGACATCCCGGTCGCACCGCTGGCCGATGATGCACCGAAATACGAGCGTCCCTACTTCGCTCCGGAAGTGCGCGCCCAGATCAATGCCAAGGACGTGGCCCAGCCGTCGCACATGGGCGAAGTCTTGCTCAAGCTGATGTCCAGCCCGAACATGGCCTCCAAGGCCTGGATCTGGCGCCAGTATGACCGCCACGTCATGGCCGACACGGCTGCCAGCTCCGAGGATCCGTCAGACGCCGCGATCGTGCGTGTTCACGGCACCAACAAGGCCCTGGCCATCACCACCGACTGTACGCCGCGTTATTGCTATGCAGACCCGTTCGAAGGCGGCAAGCAGGCCGTTGCGGAAGCCTGGCGCAATCTGACCGCCACCGGCGCCGATCCGATCGCGATCACCGACTGCCTGAACTTCGGCAATCCGGAACGTGAAGAGATCATGGGCCAGTTTGTGGGCTGTGTTGAAGGCATGGCGCAGGCCTGTGCCGCGCTCAACTTCCCTGTCGTTTCAGGCAATGTCAGCCTCTACAACGAGACCAATGGTGTTGCCATTCCGCCGACACCGGCAGTTGGCGGCGTCGGCCTCATCCCGGACATGGACAAGCGCGCCGGTTTCGGCGGCATGTCCGAGGGCCACATCCTGATGGTGGTCGGCAAGACGACTGGCGCGATGGGTGCTTCCACCTATCTGCGTGTTGTCGAGGGCCGCGAGGACGGCGGAGCGCCGATGGTCGATCTCGACCGCGAGAAGGCCCATGGCAATTTCGTACGCGGCCAGATCCGTGCCGGCCGTATCAGCGCCTGTCACGACCTGTCGGACGGTGGGCTGGCCTGTGCGGCTGCAGACATGGCGCTCGCGTCGCAGACCGGCATCAAGCTGGCGCACGACGCCGACAGTGATGTGCCGATGCACGGCTTCCTGTTCGGCGAAGACCAGGCCCGCTATCTGATGGCGGCCAAGAAGGATGATGCCATCGCCATCATCCAGGACGCGAAGGCCGAGGATATCGACATCCAGGTTGTCGGCCTGGCCGGCGGCACTGCCGTGAGCGTCAATGGTGCCCACCATCTCGAACTGGACCGCCTGCGCGCGGCCTGGGAAGGCTGGATGCCGGACCTGATGGAACCGGTCGCCGAAGCGGCCGAGTAAAGAAAAGCCCCGCTCATCGAGCGGGGCTTTTTACTTGCGGTCGTTCAACCGGTAGAGCGAGCTGGTATCCGGTGTTCCCACCATGACCCGGTAGGTCAGGATCATCAGCGCCCCGAGATCAAAGACATTGAAGAACAGATCGGCCAAGGACGCCCAGGCCGGTGCGGCATCAGCATTGAAGCTGACCGAATGAACCGACAGCCAGAGCGTGATGTCGATGGCGTAGCCAAGCCCGTAGCACACAAGTGCCAGAACCCGACGGCGCAGAAGCACGAGGACACCGGCCGCCACATAAGCCGATGCATATACCGCCCAGGCCACGACGATGATGGGGTTCGCGCTGGCAAAGTAGCGCGCAAGTTCCGGACCGAATTCCCGGATATCAAAGACACCCGCCAACGCGAGCATGACAATCAGACTGAAAAACAAAGAATAGGCACCGCGAAGGCAAATCACAGTGCCCAAAACACTTGTCCAGATTGTCTGAATTCGCCCCATGCGAATCGAATACTGTCTTTTCACTACCAAAGCGTGAAAAGCTTCACATCTCCGATCAGATTATCGACCACTCTCTTCCGCGATCATGTCGAGGCCGGCTTCGGCTTCGCGAGCAAAGTCGAGAATGGTTTCGGTAGCGTCCTGGAAAAACTCCAGCGTCATGTTCTCATAGGTATCCGACGGCTGGTGATAGTGCGGGTGGAAATCCACGCCCAGATAGATGAACGGGATACCCGCCGCGTGGAAGGCACCGCTATCGGTCAGCATGGTCCAGTCACTGCCAGGCGGGCCGCCCGGTTCGTCATAGCCCATGGGCAGGTTGACGTCGGCCCGTTCGGCCACACGCTCGACCAATGGCTTCAGGAACGGATAGTGATACGTGCCCACGGCCCAGAGGATGCGGTCATCGGACATGGCGACCATATCGAGATTGAGATTGAAGACGATATTCTCTTCCGGCACCGGCGGGTTGGCCACAAAGGCGCGCGCGCCCTGCAGACCACGCTCCTCGGCGTCGACAAAAGCAAAGATCAGGTCATGTTCCGGCGGGTTCTCGACGAAGTCCTCGGCCACAGCCAGCAGCGCAGCAACGCCGGATGCATTGTCGTCGGCGCCATTCCAGATCTGTCCGTCACGCATGCCTTCATGATCGAAGTGGGCGGTCAGCACCATGACATGGTCACTGTCTCCGGTGCCCTCGATCTCGGCCAGAATATTCACGCCCGGCAGGCGTTCGCCCGGACCGCGGCGGAAAGAGTATTGGAATGGATGTTCGAAATTGTCGCCAACCGGATCAATCCCGATCTCTTGCAGGCGACCAATGATGTATTCACGGGCCATGGCATTGCCGGGCGTGCCTGCTTCGCGGCCCTGCATCTCGTCGGATGCGAGGATCTGCAGGTCTTCCAGCAATTGAGCCCGGTCCAGGCCGTCATAATCGCTCGACTGGCTGGCCGTGAAAGATGAACATGCAGCCAGGCCGAGAAAGGCTGCGGATGATAATAGTGCAGTGATACGCATAATGTTCCCCGATTACGCTTTGACCGCACCATGCCAGATCCGCAGCCCGGACCGAACCCAATTTTCTGTAATGGATCAGAACCAGCGGCTGGGACGCGCAGCGGGTTCCGGTTCGTGTTCCGGCCAGTTCGCTTCGGACTGTTCCACATATCCGGGAATGTCTTCTTCCCAGCGGCGCTGGATATTGGGCGAGAAATTCATGTAGAGCACGCCATCAACCACCTGATAGGCCAGCGGATCGGTGCGGACCTTGCGATCATGGGCGAGCGCATAGGCGCAGTGCCCGTCATAGGCGGGCGCATAAACCTCAGGCGATGCAATAAAGAGGTCTCGATTGGCCTCCGTCGCGAAATACCAGGTAACGCCATTATACTCGGCAGTGAGCGTGTCCAGCCCTACCAGCGGCGTGGCTTCGGTATGATAACTGACCACATCATACCCCCCGACCGGGCGGCCCTCGCGGTCGACATACTGGTCGCCGGCCATGGCAATACCGCTGAGAAATACAAAGGCCAGTCCCAGATTGACCAGGCCCAGGGACAGGCGGGTAACGAGTTTGACGGCAAAAATTGTATTCAAGAGAGCCTCCAGTTTATCCAGCCGTGTGTGATATGGCTGTTTCCGCTCTTGCAGGAAAGCGCAACTGCCAACACATTCCTTCACCAAGTCGAGGCTCTGCGTGAGCTTTCGTGAACTTTTCGTCATCCATGACCGGAGCGCCAATCATGCCCATGCCTGCCGACGAGATTATTGCCCTGATCAAGGCTGGAATTCCCGATGCCGAAATCGAGATGGAAGACCTGGCCGGCGATAATGACCACTGGAAGGCCGTCGTCACCAGCGAGGCGTTTCGCGGCAAGCTGCGTGTCGCCCAGCATCAGCTGGTCTATGAGGCCCTCGGTTCGAAAATGGGCAATGAACTCCACGCGCTCGCGCTGGAGACCAGGGTTCCGGACGCTTGAAACAAACTCGCATGATCGATAGCCCCGCCTTCTCCCGTCTCGGCTTCGGCGTCACGGGTCCCCATGCCAGCATTATCGGCTCGAATACGAAAACACGTGAGCTGGTCCATGCCTGTGTCGCTCATGGTGTGACCCTGTTCGATACCGGCCCTGCCTATGGCGTCGGTCGTGCGGAAACGCGGCTTGGTGAAGCGCTCCGCGAGGTCCCGCGGGACAAGGTCTTTGTGTGCACGAAAGCGGGTGTGCACGCGGGCGGGTTTCGTGATTTCTCGCCGGGTGCCGTCGAGATGTCGCTCAAGGACTCGCTGGAGCGATTGAAAACAGACCATGTCGATCTCCTGCTTCTGCACGGCCCGGCACCGGAAGAACTCACCGACAAGCTGATCCGGCATCTGGAAGCCTTCAAGGTTCGCGGCATGATCCGGCATCTGGGCATTTGCGGCCGCGGCCCGGAACTCGAGGCCGCCGCGCGCATCTCGGCTATGGACGCGGTGATGGCACCGCTCAATTCCGAGCTCACCACTCAGGAAATCGAGCGCCTTGAGAACTGCAAAAAGGCAGGCCAATCGATCATCGGCATCGAGGTCATGAAAGGCGCCGCGAAATCCGCGCGCATTCCTCTAAACGCCTCTTCAGCATGGTATTTTGCGCGCCATATCAAGCAGGTCGCGCTGGGTCGAACAGCGCCACCCAGCGGCCGTTCGCCGCAGGAGGCGCTGTCCTGGGCACTCGATCACCCCTTGAGTGATAGCGTAATATCCCTGACAACGAGTTTGACACATCTGGACGCCAATGCCCGGCTGGCTGGTCTTGAAGGATCAGCGTCGAGTGCCTAGCTCTAGCGCCAGACGACCAAGGAGTTCGACATGACGGATACCGTCCACGATCAGATCAAATCCACCATCAACGCGAATGACGTCGTGCTCTTCATGAAAGGCACACCGATCTTTCCGCAATGTGGCTTCTCTTCGGTTGTTGCCCGCGTTCTCGACCATCTCCAGGTCGATTTCGAAAGCGTCAACGTGCTGGAAGATGACGGCGTACGTGAAGGCATCAAGACCTTCTCCAACTGGCCGACCATCCCGCAGCTCTACATCAAGGGCGAGTTTGTCGGCGGCTGTGATATCGTCAAGGAAATGTTCGAGACGGGCGAATTGCAGACCTATCTGCGAGATAAGGGCCTGATCGAGGCCGCCTAGTCCGAAGGACACTCCCGATGAGCAAATCCGAACGACCGGTTCTGACGCCAGGACCGGAACACCCCATTATTGTCTCCGATCACGAGATTGACGTGACCATCAGCGCCCGCGGGGAGCTGCTTGCCGCTGACGCCCAGGCGCTGGAACTGAAAGAACATGTCTACGCGCCGGTTCTCTATGTCGAGCGCAAAGCCCTGGACAGCACGCAGCTGGAACGCTCCGAGCATACGAGCTGGTGTCCGTACAAGGGCGAAGCCAACTACTTCCATCTGCTGCTGGAAAACGGCGAGCGGCTGGAAAACGCTGTCTGGACTTATGAAGAACCGTTCCAAGCTGTCGCGCTGATCAAGGACCGGCTCGGCTTCTATCCCGACCGCGTTGCCGTGGAACGCGTCTAGCGCGCCGCCATCTGGCGACGTTCGCCGTAGGGGTTCCAATCCCACGCACGATTATCGAGCGGATTGAGCACGACGACCTGGCCGCCATGCGGCACGCCGAGTTCCTCAAAGCCGAAACCGAGCTGGATGCCCCACGGGATATCATCCACACAGCGATCAACATCTTCGCGGCTGATCGACACCGTGTAGATGTCCTCGTGATACTGTTTAACCGAGACATCAAAATCAGCCCGCGAGGTACACCCCTGCGTATTGGCGTGGATGACAAGGATATCATCCTCGATAACCCGCCAGTAGATCACGGCCTCGAGACTGGGATCGATGACCGGTGCCTCGCGGCCCGTCCCCGGGATGGAAATGTCGGAAATCGACATGGTCGGCATGGATGGCAGGCTCGGCAGCGGAGGCAGGAAACGCGCCTCTTCGCTCTCCCCCGGAACCGTCGAACAAGCCGCACAGGCCAGCACAAGGCCAGCTACCGATACAAAACGCCAGGTCATGAATTGCCCCCAATTACCCCATTAACCCCACAACACCGAAAGACGATCACCCCTCATCATTTCGGTTCTGTAAGAAAAGCGCGAAAAACATTGCCGATCAATCCCTTGTGTCGAGACGGGAGAAAACTCAGAGGGAAAACGCCTCTGCGTTGAGCGTTAACGCCGCGGTTTCGAGCAGCCCTGATCCAGGGGTTGTATGAATTGGATTCACCTCCACTATCCCACTTCACAGGAAACCGGAGGGCCGAGCCATGACCAAGTCTCGCGCGGTGTATGCTTTTCTCGGAGCGTCGCTTTATCTGGCGATGTTTGTTGTTTTCACCGTCCTCGTGGACAGCGTGGCCCAGCCGGCGAGCCCTGGCGGGAGCCTGCTCTGGCCGATGGCCTGGATCATCTATCTGGCATTGCCCCCGCTGGCCGTTGCCGCAGGATTGTCTGCGGTCTGGAAAACCTGGCACAACAGCAATCGTTTCTCGCTGTTTGCCGCCACAACCTTGTTCGGAGCCGGTGCCATGACACTCCTGCCCGCCCTGGTTTATGTCTGGCGCACTTACGAGCACACTCTCACCGCGGTCAACGAAGAGCGCGTGGTGATGTCGACCATGCTGCACCTGCCCACCATCACCTCGGTCGCCAGCGCCCTGGCCCTGACCGTCCTGATGTTCATCGGGCACCGGGTGTTTGGGACATCCGCTGGTCAGACAGAATTGACGTGACGATCACCTTACTGCGCATGTCATCAGTATATCGTGACAATATACCAAAACCCCGAACGATAACTATGCATGTAGATGGGGGCGAATATGACGCTGCGGATCCTATGTTTCTTCTTCGCCTTCGCCCCGTGTCCAATCAGCCTAGCCTTTACGGTTCCGCTTTACGCAGACCGATGGGTCAGCGGGGGTGGATTGGGGACGGCAATCGCGCTCGCAGTCACAATGGGAACATGGTTGGCTTGCTTGATCACAATGCTCGCCGCTGCCGGCATCCATTCCGGGTTCAGCCCAATGAATGTCGAACCTAGCTCGCGCGAGGGGAGAGGAGCGCTACGGGTTGAACGGTTTCTCCGCTTGTCCTTCTGGGTTGGATTTGCCCTGATTGGTTTTGGCCTCTTTGGCATAGTGTTGCCCCTATTGCCCTCCTCCGCTTCCGGCCCCCAGATCGCGTTCGGCGAAGAGGAACCGCTGTTTCTCGCAGCAAATCTGTTGATGATCGGGTTCATTCAGTGCATTGCCGCGAACTGGATGGCGAAAACAGAAGCGCGCATTGCACTCACCGCCAACCACGAAAAAACCCGCCCGGCATAGCCAGGCGGGTTCTTTTGAACTCGGATGTCCTCGTGATTACGAGGAGTAGAATTCGACAACCAGGTTCGGTTCCATCTGTGCAGCGTAAGGAACTTCAGACAGTTCCGGCATGCGCACATAGGTGACCTTCATGGCTTTCGGGTCGAGATCGACATAGTCCGGGATATCGCGCTCGGCGCTTTCCAGGGCTTCCAGGACCAGGGCCATGGAGCGGGACTTTTCGCGAACTTCGATGACGTCGCCCGGCTTGCAGCGGTAGGACGGGATGTTCGTCTTGACGCCATTGACCAGAACGTGGCCGTGGTTGACAAACTGACGCGCTGCGAAAACGGTCGGGACGAACTTGGCGCGGTAAACGACAGCGTCCAGACGGGATTCCAGCAGGCCGATCAGGTTCTCGGCGGTGTTGCCGGTGCGGCGAGCCGCTTCGTCATACGTACGACGGAACTGCTTCTCGGTAATGTTACCGTAGTAACCCTTCAGCTTCTGCTTGGCGCGCAGCTGGATACCGAAGTCAGACAGCTTGCCGGCGCGGCGCTGGCCGTGCTGGCCCGGGCCGTACGGACGGGAGTTGATCGGAGATTTCGGACGACCCCAGAGGTTTTCACCCATACGGCGGTCGATTTTATATTTTTGCGAATGACGCTTTGACATCAGTCTCTCTATTTCGATGTGGCCCGGCGTCCTCCCTATTGAGGCTCGCAATTGAAACGGCGGTTCACACATCACCCGTACACCCCACGCCAGCAGGCGCTCGCGCGAGAAGCGGGGTTTCTACCTGTGCGGACAGGAATGTCAAGCAATGTTGCAGTACGCTGAAATCATCGGTTCGCGCCGACCCAATCAGGGCCTTTCCGGCAGGACATCAGCAAGCCGCTGTCGGAGGCCCTTTGTGCCCGATCGCGACGCGTAATTAGCAGCCTTCTGCTTGGCTTCACCAATTGGCACGCCCCAGAAACTCGCCAGCGCAGTCGCATCATTTAAAGTGAGGCTCGTCTCGCCCCAGCTACAACTGACGGAGTTCGCGGTAGAGGCAATATCAAGATCGATCCGTTCGGTCATGCCGCCCTGGACCTTGCGCCCGATAGCCAACTTGGCCTGGGAAGTTTCAATATTCCATACTTGAGCGAGCTTCATCGCATCGCAGTATCCGTAATCACTTAGTGCAAAGTGATAGTAAGAATCGGCGTCAGGATTCTCGGATGTGATGATTGTAATTGAATTGGCCTCATGCAACGTGAAACCGTATTCCTCCCAGAAACGCTTGTGTCCGAGACGGGTCGCCAACCGATCGACCGCTAGCTTAGCTTCCCACGATGATTCCAGCGCCCAATGATTGGCCAGTGCCACAGCATCTGAGTAGGTCAGCCCGACCTCTTCATGGCTACATTCGACGTCAAAGTGGGTGCTCGCAATATCTATATCGACAAGATTTGTCAGGCCCGCCGCAATCTTACCGCCGATGATCGCCTTCGCTGATCCGACACCTGTATTCCAGACATGCGCGACTTTTTTGGCGTCACAATAGCCATAATTACTGCTTAAAAACAGCCACATATCTCGTTCATCCGGACGCTGGGTCCGGTTGTTCACTTGCGAAATACTGGCTGCCATCAGCGGCGCATGATAGGTTTGATCGTCGAAGTGAGCACTTACAGTTCCGCCGGACAGCGTCACTAGCGCTGCCACGCCTGCGATAGAAGAGCTCGACATGTTTTCCTCCCCGGAGATTTGCGGGTAACTGCGTAGCGCCTTTGCCGCGAGTGGGCAATCTCGATAGACACCAGTACCAAAGCTGTTGATGTTGAGGCTGTTTTCGACGATTGAGGCGTGTGTGATGGCAAGCTGGAAAATGGGATTCGAGATCGAACTCTTGGCGCCACAGGGCCGATCACGTCGCGATCTGGCCGCGGCTGTTGCCCGCGATCAGGGCGGCACGGTAGGGGTCTGTTTCTACCCGCAATCCGAGCCAAGCCTTGTGCCGGGCCTGCCGGTTTTCGAGAATTTGGTTTTGGGCTTTGATGTCCGTGACCGAGGCGGTGAACGCATCGCGCTCCTAGTTGATGATCTCACAATTCGCGACGGGCTGGACCATAATGCCCCGCCCCTGACCGGTTGGCTGCGCCTGCTAAGCGATGATGCCCGGCTGCTCTCTCTCGCCCAGCACCATTGCGATCCGCAAGCGGGCCTCGAGACCGTGCTGGAACCCGTTGCCGCGCTTTGGGGTACGCCCGTTGAGCACGCAGGGGGCGGGATTACCAAAGTCGTCGACCAGTCCGCACGCTCAATCGCCATGGCTGCCCCGCTACCGGGCGAGCGTGAACGACCGTGCGAAATCATATCCCCGCCCTATGGCGATGATCCCGAACCCGCCCTGCGCAAATTGCTAATGGCAGCGCACGCACTTGATTTCAGCGTGCCTGCCGAGGCGGCGCTTCACATCCATTATGACGCGGTACGCCTGCGTGATGCGCGGGCTCTCGCCCGATTGATCAAGGCGCTCGATCAGTTCGGCGATGCGCTTCGATCGCTAGTGCGAACCAATCCGCGCTGCGTTAGACTTGGCCCAATCAGCGATTCCATCCGCGCACTGGCGCGCGATCCCGATTTCCAACACCTCGACTGGATCAAGGCCCAGCAGCGCCTCATCGAGTGCAAGCCGACGAAATATGCCGACTATAATTTCTTCAACCTCGCGCATGACCTGCCAGGCAAGCAAACGTTTGAAGTCCGGATCTTCCCGGGCTCCATGGACGTGTCGGAAATCATGCGCAATGCCCGGCTATTCGCGGCGATCCTGGAGTGGGCCTGCGGACTTGGCACGGACGGCCTCAATTCCGGCTTTCTAGGCTTTCTCGCGACGCTGAAACTGCCGCCAGAAGATCTTGATCAGTGGCATAGCCAACTTCCGGACCAAGCCCAAGGCGTGTGATACCCGCGTACTTTTTACACCTCTCCGCGTTTTTTTTTCGGACCTCAGCTGCTGCTCGCCCCCAAGAAAACCCTTTTTCTGAATCCGGTATTGATGCCCCTAATTTATAGGGCAGATAAGCAGATCAGCCATCTCGTGGATGTCTCGCGTCTACGCTCCATCGCTATGGCTCCGACT
Organism: Maricaulis sp.; assembly: GCF_017643475.1. Lineage (GTDB taxonomy): Bacteria > Pseudomonadota > Alphaproteobacteria > Caulobacterales > Maricaulaceae > Maricaulis. The sequence goes on along the minus strand of NZ_JAEPNI010000001.1, from coordinate 1,390,010 downwards.
TGCGAGCCAATGAAACCTCCATCATCGGTAAGTCACCGGCTTGCTGATCATCTAGCGCCTGCCCGACACAATCGCGCACTTGAAAAAATGCGCGGCCTAGGCTCGCATCTGTGCGACCGGCATAAACAGGCTCATAATTAAGCCAAAACCGATGAGAAAATCGAGCAAGATACGTCCGCTCTATGCGGGGAGCTATCCCATACAATCCGAAAAGACCGGGAGATCAGCGCATCAGGCATTGCTCAGGCCGCGTCGCTGTCGCCCTCGGCCAGCAGGTTCAGGAACAGGTCCGTGAGCACTGCGGACTGGGCCAGCTCGGCTTCCCAATGGGCGCTGGCCTCGACGATTTCACGGGAGTCCGCCACGCCGAGCGCAAACTGGGAAGAGATCGCCAACATGGCATCGCTGGCATGCACGCCTTCCGCAGCAAGTCGCGAAACAAACTCGGCCATTTTGGCAGTGTCGTATGTGTGCGGCGCGTCAGTCACTATTTTAACCCGGTTATCCATCCCGGTGATCACTGAAACAGAAAAACCCTAAGGTTTGGTTGCATCACGCCGACCAATTCGCTCCAAGGAACTGTTTCAAGGTCGGAATTCGCGCTGTGCGCGCTCCTACTTGTCAGTCATTGCCCGTCCGTCTATAGCATCGACAAGGCAGGTAAAACTCGCAGGGACAGGGGTAGGCGTGCTATTTAACTCGCTGGAATTCTTATTCATTTTATTACCAGCGACGCTCGCGCTCTATTATCTGGTCCGACGCCAGGTGAGTCACCGGGCCGCGCTTTTCGTGCTTACCGTCGCCTCCCTCGTTTTCTACGGGTGGTGGAACCCGATCTACCTCGGAATCCTCGGCGCATCGATCATCATCAACCAGTTTCTGGCGATCGAGATTGCCAAGCAGCGCAACAAGCATTGGCTGACCGGCGGGATCGTCTTCAACCTGGCGCTGATCGGTGTTTTCAAATATCTCGACTTTGCGATTGGCAATGTGAACACGATCACCGGGGCGGAAATTCCGCTGCAGGGACTCCCCCTGCCTTTGGCGATCTCCTTCTTCACCTTCCAGCAGATCAGCTATCTGGTCGATGTCTCACGCAAGCAGACCGAACCGGGCGCATGGCTGAACCAGACCCTGTTTGTCGCCTTCTTCCCGCAACTGATTGCCGGCCCGATTGTTCGGCACAGCCAGATCAGTGACCAATTTGCGGACACCGAGCGAAAAGACAATCTGGCAGACAATCTGGGAGTGGGCGCATCAATATTCGCCATCGGCCTCGCCAAGAAAGTGCTCCTTGCGGACAATCTGGAGCCCTACGCCTCCTCCGCGTTCGACGCGGCTGCCGATGGCGCGACCGTTGGCTTCCTTGAGGCCTGGGCCTCGGCTCTGAGCTATTCCTTCCAGATTTTCTTCGACTTCTCCGGCTATTCCGACATGGCGCTCGGCCTGGCACGCATGTTCGGCTTCCATCTGCCGGCAAACTTCAACGCCCCCTATCGCGCGCGTTCCATTGTCGATTTCTGGCACCGTTGGCACATCACCCTGTCGCGCTTTCTGCGCGACTATCTCTACATCCCGCTGGGCGGTAACCGGCACGGCCAGTTCCGTCTTGGCGTGAATGTGGCCCTGGTCATGCTGCTCGGTGGATTGTGGCACGGTGCCGCCTGGACGTTTGTAGTCTGGGGCGGCATTCATGGCCTCGCCCTCGCGTGGTGTCACTGGCTGAACCGGGTCAGACCCGACGGCCTGTTCGCCCCGGGCTTCAAGTGGATTTCGCCCATCCTGACCTTCCTGTTCGTGACGGTTGCCTGGGTGTTTTTCCGAGCCGAGAACTTCGCGGCCGCCGGCGAGATGCTGTCCGCCATGGTCTATCTGAACGGCTTTGGCCCTCTGACCAATGATGAACCCTTTATCGGCGCAGCCTTGTCGCTGCTCATCATCTGGCGCCTGCCCGATACGATTTCCCTGTTCCAGAATGCGCTCGATCCGCGCACGCTGGAAGGCCTGCAATCGGACCTTCAGAAAGGTTCGCGCTGGAAGCCGGGGATCGGCACAGCGATTGGCCTTGCCAGCCTGTTTTTCATCGCCATCATCAATTCCTGGACCGTAGCGGAGTTCATCTATTACCAGTTCTAGCGACACCTCGCGCCTGACGCGTTACGCAAGGGCCTTCGCGATCACTCTCGCAGCCTGGTTGATCGGCTGGGGCGGGTTTGTGCTGTTCATCGACCCTTATGGTGTCAGCGGTGCGCCTCTGATCGAGGGCATCAATGCCCGCAAGAGCCGCGCGCACGAAGATGGCTATCGCATTGCGACCTCGCACGAAATCATGTCGACCCAGGCCGGCACCATCGCCATGGGAAGCTCACGCATCGTTGACGGCTTCCCCGATGAACTGTCCTACTGGGATGGCGGTTTTGCCAATATGGGTATTTCCGGCACCAGCGCTTTTGAACTCTCCCGTGCAAGCCTGCTTGCGGCCGAAAACGAAAATATTCAGTGCGTCATCATTGGTATCGACAGTCGCGAGTTCGGCACCGACACCCTGGCCAAGGCGACCTATTGGTTGACCACATTCGACGGCGGTAGCCGCGCAGCGTCACTGACCCGAACGGCCCTGGCGCCGCATGCGTTTGCCCGCGCATTGCAGACCTTCATCGACAATATGACAGGTGGTGAGGACACCGCCTGGGTCAATGCCTACCGCGAAGATCTGATGCGCGCCGAATTCGATGAGGAAGTCGACAAGCGATACCGTTACTATCTGAATTTCGAGTACAATCAGGACCGTATCGAGTTCCTTTTCCGAGGTATCGATGCGTTGCTGGCCGCGGACAAGCAGGTTGCGGTCTTCATTCATCCTCGCCATGGCTGGCAGGAGGAAGCAACGCAGCGGGCCGGTTCCGGTTATGTCGAGGAGATCATGCGGCGCGATCTGGCCGCGGCGGCAGATGCACGTGACCACCTCCCGCGCCCGGATAATGCTTGTTTTGATGCAGGCGCACTAAGCGTCTGGGATTTTGCCGGCTTCCGTCCGATTTCAACAACACCACCGCCTGATGAAACCGGCGAGAATCCCAATCCCTGGTTCCATGAACCTTCGCACTACCGGGATATTGTGGGCGAAAGCATCATGAATTGGCTGACCGGAACGCCGCTGGAAAACGGCGCGCCCGAGCAGGATTTTGGAGAGCGCTTTACCACTGAAACGGTCGACGAGGTTATCGCCGGATTACATGCGCGGCGCGAGGCCTGGCTGAGCCAGACTGATGACCCTTGGGTACAGTATCTCAATGGCCGATTTGATGCGCTGGATGCCAACCCGCCGTCTCCGGAAGCCCAGCCCAGCATTTTCCTGACCCCCAGTCAGTGGACGTCCCTGAATTCTGCCGTCGAACGCATCGAGCGCGAAAACGCGAATTGATCAGTCCTCGCGCTGGATGCGTGCCTTGCCCCGGCCGATGGCGAGCGCTTTCACGGCCCCTCTGAATGTCCGCACTTCCTGCGCCGTCCAGCGGCCGCGAACAAAGGCGCTGCGCAGATTCTGCGTCATCAGAGCCGTTTTCTCAGGCGGGTAGAAGAAACCGGCGCGGTCGAGCTCCTCCTCGAAATGCACGAACATGCGCTCCAGGTCTTCACGACTGGCCGGATCGGAAACCGCCTCGAATTCAGTGGGCGCGCCCTCCTCTGCCGTCCACTCATAGGCGATCACGGCGACGGTCTGGGCGAGGTTAAGAGAGGAGAAGCTGCGATCCACCGGCAGCGTAATGATGGCATCCGCCATAGCCACGGCCTCATTGGGCAGGCCGGACTTCTCAGCCCCGAACAGAACACCCACCTTTTCGCCAGCAGCCTGGGCCTGACGAATCTCCGCCATGGCCTGGCGGGCGGTCAGCACCGGCTTCTCCATGCCGCGCGGACGCGCCGTTGTGGCATAGATCCGCGTCAGATCGGCCGAAGCCTCAGCCATGTCCGTCACGACTTTCGCCGCATTGAGCACCGGCGACCCGGCTGCCATGGAAAACGCCTTGTCATTCGGCCAGCCATCGCGCGGATCAATAACGCGTAGGTCGGGTAATCCGAAATTGCCCATCACACGCGCTGCAGCGCCGATATTCTCGCCCATCTGCGGCGAATGGAGGATAATGGCCGGGGTTTGTCTGTCAGCACTCATGGAGCCGCCTCTTCACCTTCTCGCGCGCCAATGCTAGAGAGCGCGCAAATCTCTCTGGGTGCCTTCTAGCGCCTATTCCATCCGTCCGAAAAGAAAGCAGAACACCATGGCGAAGATCAAAGTCGATACACCGGTCGTCGAACTCGACGGCGATGAAATGACTCGCATCATCTGGCAAATGATCAAAGACAAGCTGATCCTGCCCTATCTCGACATTGATCTTAAGTATTACGACCTCTCTGTCACCAAGCGTGACGAGACGGACGACCAGATCACCGTCGAAGCCGCCGAAGCCATCAAACATTATGGTGTTGGCGTCAAATGCGCGACCATCACGCCGGACGAAGCCCGCGTTGAAGAGTTTGATCTCAAGAAGATGTGGCGCTCTCCGAACGGCACCATCCGCAACATCCTGGGCGGTGTTGTCTTCCGCGAGCCGATCGTCATTTCCAACGTTCCGCGCCTGGTTCCGGGCTGGCAGCAGCCGATGGTCATCGGCCGTCACGCTTTTGGCGACCAGTACCGCGCCACCGACTTCCTCGTCGACAAGCCGGGCAAGCTGACCATGACTTTCGTTCCGGAAGACGGTTCCGAGCCGGTTACCCGCGAAGTCTTCGACTTCCCGAGCTCCGGCGTAGCCATGGGCATGTATAACCTGGACGAGAGCATCAAGGACTTTGCTCGCGCCAGCATGAATTACGGCCTGCAGCGCGGCTGGCCGGTCTACCTGTCCACGAAGAACACGATCCTGAAAGCCTATGACGGCCGCTTCAAGGACATCTTCCAGGACATCTTCGACGCCGAATTCAAGGACGCCTTCCAGGCCAAAGGCATTTCCTACGAGCACCGTCTGATCGACGATATGGTCGCAGCGGCCATGAAGTGGTCCGGTGGTTTTGTGTGGGCGTGTAAAAACTACGATGGCGACGTTCAGTCCGACACCGTTGCCCAGGGCTTTGGTTCGCTCGGCCTGATGACCTCCGTCCTGATGTCCCCGGATGGCAAGACGGTCGAAGCGGAAGCCGCTCACGGCACGGTGACCCGCCACTATCGCCAGCACCAGCGTGGCGAGCAGACGTCCACTAACTCCATCGCTTCCATCTTTGCCTGGACGCGTGGCCTCTCCCACCGCGGCCGTATGGACGGCAATGAACAGGTCATGAAGTTCGCGGACACGCTGGAAAACACTATCATCAAGACGGTCGAAAGCGGTTACATGACCAAGGACCTCGCACTCCTCGTCGGCGACAAGCAGGGCTGGCTCTCCACCGAGGGCTTCCTGGAGAAGGTCGACGAGAACTTCAAGGCTGCCATGGCTGTCGACGCGTAAGCGTTCAAGGATATGAATTAAAAGGCGGGGCTCCGGCTCCGCCTTTTTTGTGAGCGCTCTCGCTTTGACTTGATTTTCAGGCCTGCCGGGCAAAATTTGTTTCGGGTTATTCGGGAGGCTGAGCTGAAATACGTCTTCGATATCGACACCGCAAACAGGGTCGCGACGCTGCGCATCTCCGGCTTGGTGACGGTGGATGAGCTGATCGCTGGTCTCCGGGACATTCTCGATAATCCCGGGTGGAATGACCGTTTCGGTCTCATGCTGGTCTATGAACCCACAGCGCTGCTTGGCAATGTCGAGCTTGATGACATCAAACGCCTCCAGGACTGGCTGAAACAGCGACAAACCCAGGCCACCCGATCCCATAAGGTCAAGTCAGCTCTTGTCTGCAGTCTCGACAATAACCGTGTGATGCTGGAGCTGCACAAGCTCAGTTTCACCGAAAATGCGCTCGTCGACGAACAGGTTTTCGACAATGAAGCGGATGCGTTGGCTTGGCTAAACTCCTGAATAGTGTCATCCATCCCGGCTAGGGGTGACAGGCATGAAACACGATCTGACGATCGACATTCCGAACAGGCTCGTGCGTTCGCGTATTCGAGGTGTGCTCACGCCAGCCTCCGGCGAGGCCGTATACCGCGAATGCGTGACCCATCCCGACTGGTCTCCGCATTTCGATCACCTGCTTGTTTATGAAAAGATCGACCTGTCCGAGCTTTCCACCGAAGCTGTCCAGGACATGGTGCAGCGCTTCAAGGCACTGGATGATCAATACCGCCAGGGCATCACATCCAAGGCCGCGACCGTGATGGACAGCCAGTTGCAAGCGGGAATTCTCAGTTTCCACGAACACATATCCGCACCGGAGCTGGTCACGGAAGAAGCGATATTTGAAACCATGGACGAAGCGCTCGTCTGGCTGGGGCGGGTCGAATAAGAAAAACGGGGCTGACGGGGCGCTTGCCGTTATCATCGACCGCAAATGAGAGATTCGGGTCGCCATCATGCTGTCTCAATTGGAAATCGACACGGAAAACCGCATCTGCATCTGGCGCATCGGAGGCGAGACCTCGCTCGAAGCGCTCCGGGAAGGCTATGCTGCGCGTTTCAGGCATCCCGACTGGGCGCCCGATCTGATGAGCATGAGTGTCCTGACGCGCCTGGGCCTGGGGGCCTTCACCCCTGATATGGCAGTGAGATTCGCAGAGTTTGTACGCCTGTGCGATGAGCAACATGACCGCAAAGCCAGACGAGCCGCCATTGTCTGCGGAGACGAAATGGCCCGCGCCCTGCTCTACTACTGGGAAAAGAAAGCTGAAGACGTGCTGGGCCGAGAGGAACGGACCTTCTCCAGCGAGGCAGAAGCTCGTGAATGGCTGATCGGCGGGCACACGGAAGATGCCGCCTGAACATAGCTCCGAAAACCCGAGTTCAGCACTCGGACATTGCCTTCCTCCTCCGCTCGTGCGACTCGTTACACATGCCAGTCCAGCACTTGTTCAAGTATCTGCGGCAAAACAAGCCGACCACCAGTATCCGCCCTCTCACGGGCCGGTGGACCGGTCTGTACCATTATCCGAGTTATGAAATGCCGGTGCCGTTTTCCGTGCAATTCACGCAGACCGGCAACTCGATCAGCGGCAGCTCCATCGAACCCAACACGTTCCTGGACATGGATATAGAGCAGTTGCCGGCCGGATGGACCGGGCATTGCGATGGCACGGACGTGCAGTTGTTCAAAACCTATAGCGGTGTCGAAGGCGCCGACCACACGGTGATCTATCGGGGCAAGATTGAACAGGGTGGCGATGTCATTCTGGGCCGCTGGTCCGTCACGGGTCTGGGCGATGAAAACCGGTCCGGCTTTTTTGAAATGCGCCGCGGTCAGTGGCGCGAATTCTGGGATACCGAAGAGGTTGCCAACGAGCCCTAGGCTGGCTCAGAGCATGCCGCCGGTGCGCTTGATGGTGACAAAGGTCTCCGCCTCGATTTTCCAGACCAGCTCTTCAAGACGCCACTTGGCGAAATACCGACCCATATAGGAAATCTGCATACCCTGGCTGGTCCAGCCTCCGGTCCAGCGGCCTGTTTCGGCCGCCAGATGCCCGTCTTCCGAGACTTCGATACGTCCTGGCGAGCGCACATAGCGCACACTGTCCATATTCTCGTAGATTGACTGCCAAGCTTCCAGCTGGGCCGCGCGGCCATTGATAAGCTGTGCATCATCCCCAGGCACCAGAACAGCGTCCTGACTCAGCACATGCTCTATGGCGGCCATGTTCCGAGCTTCCAGGGCATCGTTGAACCTCTCCCGCGCCTCCAGGATAAGGCGCGCGGCGACTTTCTCGCCGACCAGCTGACAATCACTGGAAGACTTGACCTTGCGCGCCATCAGCCTGCAATCACGGATTTGATTGCAGCAAGGGCAGCCTCGGCTTTGGAACCGTCCGGGCCGCCGGCTTGGGCGAAGTCCGGCCGACCACCGCCGCCCTTGCCGCCCACTGCAGCGGAGCCAGCGCGGACGAGGTCGACCGAGCTGAAAGTGCTCGTAAGGTCATCGGACACGCCGACCGCCAAGGCCGCCTTGCCATCATTGACACCGATAAAAACAGCAATGCCGGAGCCCATCGAACTCTTGGCCTCGTCGACCAGGCCTCGAAGATCCCTGCCGCCAACACCCTCGACCACACGACCGATGAATTTCGTGCCATTGACGTCTTCCGGACCAGTCGGTGCCGCACCGCCACCCCCGCCCATGGCGAGTTGTTTCTTGGCTTCGGCGAGCTGGCGCTCAAGCGTCTTGCGCTCCCCCTGCATGGCCGCCACACGGGCCGGCAAATCTGCCGCTGGAATTTTCAGAGCCTCGGCAGCAGAACGGCCGAAACTCATCTGTTCCTCCATGTACAGGCGAGCCGCCTCGCCGGTCAGGCCCTCGATACGGCGCACACCCGCGGAGACTGAGCTCTCGCCGATAATCTTGAACAGGGCGATATCGCCCGTGCGCTCGACATGGGTGCCACCGCAAAGTTCCACGGAATAGGCCTTCTCGTCTCCGGCCAGGCCGCGCCCCATCGACAAAACACGAACCGTGTCGCCGTATTTTTCGCCGAACAGCGCCATGGCGCCGGCCTCGATTGCGGCTTCCGGGGCCATTTCCCGTGTCGAGACAGCAGCATTCTGACGGATGACCGCATTCACCTGAGTCTCGATCTTCGTCATCTCTTCCGCGGTCACCGCGCCGTTGTGCGAGAAATCGAAACGCAAACGGTCCGGACCAACATAGGACCCCTTCTGGGTCACATGCGCGCCCAGCACATCACGCAGCGCTGCGTGCAGGAGGTGAGTTGCAGAGTGGTTGGACTTGGTCTCCGTACGCTTGCCGGCGTCGACCGCGTACTGCGCCGTGTCACCGAGCGTGACTTCGCCCTTCTCCATCACCCCGACATGGGCATGCAAGTCACCCGCACGCTTCTGGGTGTCTTCGACCCGGAAAATGGCGCCGTTTTCAAACGTGATGAGCCCCGTATCACCGGCCTGGCCGCCGCTCTCGCCGTAAAACGGCGTGCGGTCAAAGATCAACTCGCCCGTCTGGCTCTCACCGATGGCCTTGGCTTCAGCGCCCTCGGAGACGATGGCGTTGAGCTTGCCCTCGCCTGTCGTGCCGGCATAACCGAGGAACTCGGTCGGCTGGAGTTTCTCGCGCACGGCAAACCAGACCTCGTCCGGTGCGACCACGCTGGAGAGTGAACCGCCCTTGGAACGTTCCTTCTGCTTGCTCATCTCGGCATCAAAGCCATCGACATCCACATCGATACCGCGCGGACGCAGGGCATCCTGGGTCAGATCGAGCGGGAAGCCGTAAGTGTCATAGAGCTTGAAGGCCGTCTCGCCCGGCAGGCTGTCGCCTTCTCCGAGTTTCGCCGTCGCTTCGTCCAGCAGGCCCAGCCCCCGTCCGAGGGTGCGCTGGAAATTTGCCTCTTCGACCTTCAACGTGTCCTCAAGCAAGGCACGGGCGCGGCCGAGCTCCGGATAGGCGTCGCCCATCTCGGCCTCCAGCGCCGGAACGAGTTTCCACATCACCGGCTCAGTCGCGCCGAGCAGGTGGGCGTGGCGCATGGCGCGGCGCATGATGCGGCGCAGGACATAACCGCGTCCCTCATTGGACGGGGTGACACCGTCCGCCATGAGGAAACAGGTCGAACGCAAGTGATCGGCAATCACGCGGTGACTACCCAGCGCATCGCCCTCGGCCTTAACCCCCAGCACATCCTCGCCGGCTCGGATCAGATTGGCGAAAAGATCGATGTCGTAGTTATTGTGTTTGCCCTGCAGGATGGCTGCAATGCGCTCGAGGCCCATGCCGGTATCGATCGACGGTTTGGGCAGATCGATTCGCTCCTCCTTGGAGCGTTGCTCGTATTGCATGAAGACGAGGTTCCAGATCTCGATGAACCGGTCTCCATCTTCATCCGGCGAACCGGGAGGGCCGCCCCAGATGCTATCGCCGTGGTCAAAAAAGATCTCGGAGCACGGACCACACGGGCCCGTATCGCCCATGGACCAGAAATTGTCGGAGGTGGAGATGCCGATAATGCGGTCATCGCTGAGACCTGCGATCTTCTTCCACAGCTGGCGGGCTTCATCGTCTTCCGAATAGACGGTGACGAGCAACTTGTCCTTGGGCAGCGCAAATTCACCAGTCACCATTTCCCAGGCATGATGGATCGCGCGTTCCTTGAAATAATCGCCAAAGGAAAAATTGCCGAGCATCTCGAAAAAGGTGTGGTGACGCGCAGTATATCCGACATTGTCGAGATCATTGTGCTTGCCACCGGCGCGGACGCATTTCTGTGAGGTCACTGCGCGAGGAATGTCTCGCGTTTCCTTACCGGTGAAGACATTCTTGAATTGCACCATGCCCGCATTGACAAACAACAGCGTCGGATCGTCCTGCGGGACGAGCGGGCTGGACGCGACCACTTCGTGTTCATTCTTGCCGAAATAGTCGAGGAAGGTGGCACGGATATCGCGCAGGCTTGCCATGTCAGGTCCATCAATCTGGTGCGGAGACATCGGAGCGGACGCGCCCGATATCGGGAAGACTTAAACAGAAAACGGGTATTTGGCCCCGCCAAACACCCGTTTAATCAAAACCCGCCTTGCGGGGCAATGCATGCCGTCAGCCTGAACGTTCAATCCCGTCGGTCTGACGTCGTTCTGCTCGGTGGCGTGACTAGCCCGCCACAGCCTCCTCATCCTCGGCGTCGGGACCGGTGAGCATCTCATCTGCCAGCAAGCCGGCATTGGCACGCACGCGATGTTCGATTTCAGCGGCGATATCCTCATGCTCGAGCAGGAATTTACGCGCATTCTCGCGCCCCTGACCGATACGCTCGGAATTGTAGGAATACCAGGAGCCGGACTTTTCGATCACATCGCCCTTGACGCCAAGATCGATGAGCTCGCCCATTTTGGAAATGCCCTCACCATAGAGAATGTCGAACTCGACCTCGCGGAAGGGTGGCGCCACCTTGTTTTTGACGACTTTCACGCGGGTCTGGTTACCGATGACCTCGTCGCGATTCTTGATCGCGCCGATACGACGAATGTCGAGACGGACGGAAGAATAGAATTTCAGCGCATTACCGCCGGTCGTGGTTTCCGGGGAACCGAACATCACACCGATCTTCATGCGGATCTGGTTGATGAAGATGACCAGGCAATTGGACTTGGAGATAGACGCGGTCAGCTTGCGCAGCGCCTGGCTCATCAGACGCGCTTGCAGACCTGGCAGGCTGTCACCCATCTCGCCTTCCAGCTCGGCCCGCGGGGTCAGGGCCGCAACGGAGTCGATCACCAGAATGTCCACGGCACCGGAGCGCACCAGAGTATCAGCGATTTCCAGCGCCTGTTCACCGGCGTCTGGCTGCGAGACGAGGAGCTCGCCGACATCCACACCCAGCTTGGCAGCATAGACCGGGTCCAGCGCATGCTCGGCATCGACAAAGGCAGCAACACCGCCCTTTTTCTGCGCCTCGGCAACCGTATGCAGGGCCAGCGTCGTCTTGCCCGAGCTTTCCGGACCGTAGATCTCGATGATCCGGCCCTTGGGAAGACCGCCAATGCCCAGGGCAATGTCCAGACCGAGGGAACCGGTCGAGATTTCCTCGATATCCATCGCCGGCTTCTGACCCAGTTTCATGACCGAGCCCTTGCCGAATGCCTTGTCGATCTGACTCAGCGCTGCCTCAATGGCTTTTTGTTTATCCATCTCTTCGTTCTTCACGAGTCGAATCGCGCCCCTGCTCATAACCGTTTTCCCTATATTTCATGCCGCCGATCAGCGGGCAACCACGTTTGATGTACCAATTTTGTTCCCGGAACACAAGGAGAACATTTATGGTTAACAAAACGGAACAAAAACTGACTGTAAGCATCTGCTCCGCTCGCTCGCCCCGCTCCCGGTCACGTCGATTGGTGATTCAAAACTTAGGGAAACGGGGTGACAAAAACGGCCACCCCGAAGATTCGCGTCTGCAGTTCGTCAGGCCTGTTCGCGGGCGCTGAGCTCTTCCTTCACCTTTTCCGCCAGCTGGGTAAGCGTGAAGGGTTTTGGCAGGAAAGAGATGTCCTGCTCCTCGGAGAGGGTCTTGGAAAACTGCTCCGCAGCATAGCCGGAGATGAAGACGATACGTGTATTCGTCAGCATGTCGCGGGCCTTCTCCAGTAGCCCAGGACCATCCAGCCCCGGCATGACAACGTCGGAGATGAGCAGGTCAAACGGCTCCTCCTCGTCCTCGAGGATCTCGTAGGCTTCCTCGCCATCCTCGGCCTCGGTGACGTCATAGCCCCGCTTGGCCAGGGTCTTGGCGGCAATATTACGCACAGCGTCCTCATCCTCGACCAGGAGGATGCGTCCCTTGCCGGACAGGTCTGCGGGGGTCGGTTCAACAGTCTTGGCAACCTCGACCTCAGCCAGCTCGACCTCTTCCTCTTCGGTCGGCTGATAGCCCGGCAGATAGATGGTGAAGGTCGTACCCTTGCTCACTTCACTGTCGGCAAAGAGAAAACCGCCGGACTGTTTGACGATGCCATAGACCGTTGCCAGGCCGAGGCCTGTACCCTTGCCGGCTTCCTTGGTGGTGAAGAAAGGCTCGAAAATCTTGCCGAGCGTTTCCTTGTCCATTCCGTGGCCCTGATCCTCCACCTCGATCGCGACCCAGTCTCCCTCGCGCGGGTTCGGGGCACCCTGCTGTCGCACATCCTCGGCATCCAGCGATCGGGTCCGGATGATCAACTCGCCACCGCCCTGGTCACGCATGGCATCGCGCGCATTGGCGGCCAGGTTGATGATGGCGGTTTCCAGCTGGCCCTTGTCAGCCTTGATGAGCGGCACCTCACGGCCGTGAACAATGTCGAGCTTGACGGTTTCCTCTACGATCTGGCGCAGGAGAACAGAGACGTCAGAAAGCATGTCACCCACATCCAGCGTCTCGGTGCGGAAAGTCTGCTTGCGCGAAAAGGCCAGCAGTTTCTTCACAAGCCCAGCTGCCCGGGCCACGGTGGAATTGATCGCCTGCAGCTCTCCATAATCCGGGTCGCCCACCGGGTGGCGGTTGAGCAACTCATCGGTGTTCAGGCGGACCGCTGTCAGCAGGTTGTTGAAATCATGGGCGACACCTCCGGCCAGCTGGCCAACGGCCTGCATCTTGTTGGCCTGGGAGAACTGGCGTTCCATATCCTTCCAGCTGGTCACGTCGATGACATAGGCGACACGCTTGCCACCTCTCGCGGGGGCGAAAGCCAGGTGAACATAGGCCGGTTTCTCGCCCGCCAGCTTGGCTTCTGCCGGATCGCCACTGCCCGCCATGGCAGAGGAGAAAGCATCGGTTGCCGAGCGCCCGTCATCCCAGTCGAACATCTCACAGAAGTTGACGCCGGGGACGGCCCGTCCGCCTGTCAGCTGGACCAGGGCCGGATTCACATCCTCGATGATGGCCGTTTCCGGGTCCGCGCCGTCCAGACGCACCACGCCAAAGGGCGCACTGGCAAACATCTCGTCCAGCGTATGACCGGCAGCACGCCCCTCTCCCATCGCCTGGGCGACACCGGGAGGCGCTCCGGTAGCAGAAAGACCATACATGACAGCGCGGCCCATGGGTGGATCGCCAGCGGCCCACTCAACCGCGATCGCGACCGGGCTTTCAATGCCGTCGCGTGCCTTCAGCCGGGCGTCGATACGGGACACGCACTCGCCGCCACGGGTCTGCATCAGCGCGCGCGCACCGTCCCCGGCCAGGATCTCCGCCAGTCGCGGAAAATTCTCGCCGGGCTGCAGGCCCAGCCAGTCACGGAAAGTCGCATTGCCCATCGCGATCTCGCCATTGGCACGCAGGGAAAACAGCGCAACGGGAGCGTTCTGGGACCAGTCCGCAGCAGACGTTGCCGAACCACCACCAGCCTGCTCGACAGGCTGCAGACGCCAAAGCACGAGCCCGTCAGCCAGCGGGCGCGCTTCCAGACGGACGTTGAGAGTTTCCGTGTCGCCGACCGGCAGCGGCGGCAGGAGTTCACAAGCGCCCTCACCACGCGCAGCAGCGCGCGCCAGACGATAAACCGAGCCATCGCCGCCACCGGCGCCCGCCCACAGGCGGTCAATCGTCGGCAGACCGAAACTCTGCCCAAGGGATCCCGCCGTCTTGGCCAGCTCGCGATAGGCGTCATTGCCCCAGCGCACAGCACCGCGGCGGTCCGTGATCAAAACCGGCTCCGGAAAACTGTCCATGGCGCCATATCCCAGCTCGGCGATGGACGGGACTCGATTGCGGATAACGGTATTGCGGATGCCACGACCGGCGGTCTCGCCAGCGGCGATGGTGTAGAGCACCAGAAAACTCGCCGCCGCCAGCCCCGAGAGATAGATGAAGCCCTGCCGACCGGCTTCAACCGGCGCGAAAACTGCAGCCAGCGCGGCGAGCACCACGATAAAGCCCAGCACCCAAAAGGTCACGCGACCAAAGGGCTTTTCCCAGAAGGATTTCGGGTTCTCAGAGTTCGAAACAGGCATTTCGGCCATGGGCGGCTCCAGCGCGAATCAAGTGCGGATGTGAGAGCTTACTCGCTCGGACGGTATTGTGCGCGTCCCGGGGATTGGGACAGGGACAGGACATAGCCGATCACGCGGGCAACAGCCTTGAAGTGATCGACGGGGATTTCTTCATCCAGCTCGGCGGTCGCATAAAGCGCGCGCGCCAGCGGCGGATCTTCAACAATGGGCACGTCATTATCCTTGGCCAGCTCGCGAATGCGCAGGGCCACCTCATCGACACCCTTGGCGACACAGATCGGAGCGGGCGTCTCGCCCTGCTCGTAATGCAGCGCGATGGCGTAGTGGGTCGGGTTGGTAATGACGACGGTGGAATCCGGAACGGCGGCCATCATGCGCTTCTGGGCGCGTTCCTGGCGAAGCTGGCGCAGCTTGGCGCGCACCATCGGATCACCTTCGGACTGCTTCAGTTCGTCCTTGATCTCACGGCGAGACATGCGGTTGCGCTTGATGAAAGTCTGACGCTGGTAAACATAGTCCAGTGCCGCCACCGCCGCGTAGACGATCAGCGCCGCGATCATCAGCTCAATGGCCGATTGCTGCACGACTGCGAGAATTGCAGTCACATCCATCAACGGCATGCCGGCCAGTATTTCCCGCTTGGGGTATATGACGATAAAAGCAGCGCCGGCAACCAGCACCATCTTGCCCAGGCCCTTGAAGAAATTCATCCAGGCTTCAGCGCCGAACACCCGTTTCGCGCCTTCGAATGGATTGATCTTGGACAGTTTGGGCTGGATCTTTTCAGTCGTGAACAGCAGTCCTTGCTGTACGTAATGCCCCGCAAACCCTGCGATAACGAGCAAGAGGACCGGAAACGCGACCGCTATCACAACTTCCTGGGCGGTCTGCTGCATCATCGTCATGATCGCTTGCGGGTTCAGTGAAAATTCGTGGGCCCTGGCGAAATAAGCCTGCATCGTCCCGGCCATGTTCTGCATCATCGCCGGAAGCAAAAAGCCGATCAGGGCCAGGCCGGATGCCAGGATGAACCAGCCAGGTATTTCCTGGGATTTGGCGACATCACCTTTCTTGCGCGCGTCATCCAGCCGCCGCTGTGTCGGTTCTTCTGTCTTCTGACTGTCGTCTTCGCCTTCGGCCATGAACCGGTCTCCGCTAGTTCAGCTCGATGGCGAAACGCTGCATGCGCTCCAGCCAGACGGCGCTCATCGCGCCCAGCGCGATCGTGAAGATGAAAAGCCCGACCATGATGTTGGCGGGCATGGCGATGAAAAAAATCTGCAATTGCGGCATCAGTCGCGAGAGCACACCCAGCGCCAGGTAGAAGATCAGCCCATAGACGATCAGCGGCGCGGCCAGCTGGACCGCGATGCGGAAAGTGTCGACAAACGCGCCCAGCGCCCATTGCCCGGCATCGGTCATCGACGGCATGTCTCCGGGAGGGAACAGCTCGTAGGAATTATGCGCCGCCATCAACAGGAGGTGATGCAGCCCTGTCGTGAACAGGAGCGCAATGAAAACCAGGTTGAGGAAAGTCGCCATGATGGCACCCTGAGTGCCCTGGGACGGGTCGAAACTCTGGGCCATGGCGAGGCCGCTCTGCATGCCGATGATCTGGCCGGCAATAGCCGCTGTCGCCATGAAGATTCGGGCCATCGCGCCAATCATTAGGCCGATCAGCACTTCGGTCATCACCAGCCCTGCCAGCGGCAGGGGCTGGGTCGGCATCGCCGGCAGCATGGGCGCCACAATCGGCCCCATCACCAGGCAGACCAGCAGGGCAAAGGCCAGGCGGATCGGCACCGGAGTGGACGGCTCTCCAAAACCGGGCATGAGCATGAGGATCGCACCGAGACGGGCGAAAACAAGACCTGCGGCGAACACGAGCTCGGGCAGGACAGCGGTCATGGATTGGCGATCCGGTCGGTGATGGTGATCATGAACCCGCCGAGCAGCGCCCCCATGAGCGGCAGGAAGATCAGCAGCGCGATAAAGATGGCAATGATCTTGGGAACAAAGACCAGGGTCATTTCCTGGATCTGGGTCAGGGCCTGGAACAAGGCGATGGTAATGCCAACCGCCAGGCCGGTGATCATGATCGGTGCCGACATGGCCAGCATCAGCCAGATTGCCTCTCGGGCATAGTCGAGGACTTCAGGTCCGGTCACCGTGTGCGCGCCTTCTGCAGCGAGAGAATCGATTAAAGTTAATTATCTTTACGATTCCTCTAACCCCGTTAAGAAAGAGTCAATTCTGGTAAATACGGGGAACCCCTGACATGCGTATTCGCGACCTTCTTGTTGGCGTCAGCGCCATCACTCTCGCCACTGCCTGCACACCGGCCAGCGACGATGCGGGACAGGTCCCGGCACCGGCTGATAACTCTGCGGAAAATGCTGAAAGCACGACGCAATCCGCGTCCGACGAGCAGACCGAGACCGATCGCCTCTACGCTTTCTTCCAGGACGCCTTCGAGGACGAAATCGCGCGCTCGCCGCTGGGCCAGACCTATCTGGGCATGACCGACGACATGGAGGCCTATGGCCAGTGGGATGATGTCTCCGAGGAAAACTACCGCGCCGGCCTGCAGCGCGAGGCTGACCGCATTCGTCGCATGAACGAGGAATTCGACTACGAGGCACTGACCGAACAGGCGCAGGTTTCCTGGCGTTTTGCCGAGTTCATCGCCGCCAACAACCAGCAACAGTCCGAGTTCTGGGATCACGGTTATATCTTCACCCAGTTCTTCGGCCCGCACTCCGATATGCCGAGCTTCATGATCGGCTTTCACGCAGTACACACGGCAGAACATGCCGAGGCCTATATCAGCCGCCTCACCGGCATGGGAGAGCGCCTGAATGCACTGGCTGCCCAGGCCGACGCGCGCGCAGAACAGGGCGTGCTGCCGCCATCTTTCGCCTTCCCGGTCATCATCGAGACGGCGCGCGGGTTCGTTACAGGTGCCCCCTTCGATGACAGCGACGAAGACAGCCCGCTGCTTGCGGACTTCCGGCGCAAGATCGAACCGCTGGAAATCTCCGACGACGACAAGCAGGCCCTGGTCGACCGCGCCATCGAGGCGCTGACCACCAGCGTCGGCCCGGCTTACGAGAACTTCCTGGCGATGATGGATCGTCACGCGGCGCTTGTGGGTGATCGTGCGGAAGGCGCCTGGTCCCTGCCCGAGGGTGAGGCCTTCTACAGAAGCCAGCTGCAGAACTACACGACCCGCACCGACATGACGGCGGAAGACATCCACCAGATCGGCATGAGCGAGATTGAGCGCATCCACGCGGAAATGCGCGCCATCCAGGAACAGGTCGGGTTCGAGGGCTCGCTGCGCGATTTCTTCGACCATCTGCGTGAGAGCGAGGAGTTCTACTACCCGTCCACGGATGAGGGGCGCCAGCGCTATCTGGACGAGGCCACGGCCATGATCGACCAGATGATGGAAGCCGCTCCGGAATATTTCGGCCGCCTGCCCACGGCTCCGCTGGAAGTTCGTGCGGTGGAGCAATACCGCATCGCAACCGCGACCGGCGCCTTCTATGAAACCGGTTCGCTCGATGGCACCCGTCCTGGCCGCTACTACGTCAATCTGCAGCACATGGACGCGCAGCCCGTCTACCAGATGGAGAGCCTCGCCTATCACGAAGGTGCTCCGGGTCACCATTTCCAGCTGAGCCTGGCCCAGGAACTGGAAGGCGCGCCGATGTTCCAGCGCACGACCTGGTATTCCGCATACGGCGAAGGCTGGGCGCTGTACTCTGAGCGCCTGGGCAAGGACATGGGCTTCTTCACCGACCCCTACCAGGATTTCGGTCGCCTCTCCTATGAGGTCTTCCGCGCGGCCCGCCTCGTCGTTGACACCGGCATTCACCACTATCAGTGGGACGAACAGCGTGCGATCGACTTCATGATGGAAACCACGCCGATGCCGCTGGGCGACATCACGCCGGAAGTGCGCCGCTACATGGTGTGGCCGGGTCAGGCTGTCTCCTACAAGATCGGCATGAACACGATCATCGATCTGCGCCAGCGCACCATGGACGCGCTGGGCGATGATTTCGACTGGGGCGAGTTCCACGATGTGGTTCTGTCCAACGGCTCCGTGCCGTTGACCCTGCTCGAGGAAAATGTCGACGCCTACATCGCCGCCAAGTTGGCAGCGCAATAACGCAGACCAACCCGGCGTCTTGCCATCGCAGGCGCCGGGCTCCACGTTCTGCGATACACCAAGCTTCACTGAGGGGAACCAGATGAGCTATCTCAAACACCTGACACTCGGCGCCTCCGTCGCCGCCTTGCTGGCCGCCTGCAGCCAGCCGGAGGCCGCTGACGACCAGAACGCCGCCACGAATGCACCGGCGGAAACCGCTGCCGAGGCCGAGACCCAAACGGCTGCCAACGAGGCTGTCGAAACCGAGAGTGATCGCCTTAACGCCTGGTTCCAGGAGGTTTTCGACCAGGGTGTCGCTGAATCGCCCATGTACCAGACCTTCCTGGGCATGAAGACCAATTACGACCAGTGGGATGACCCGTCCCCGGAAGAACAGCTGCGCCAGTACGAACAGGGTCGTGAACAGCATCAGTACATGCTGGACAATTTCGACTTTGATGCGCTGGACCGTTCCGCCCAGATTTCCTGGCGCCTGGCCGAGTACAACAATGCCCGCGCCGAAGCCGGTCGCCAGTGGTGGGATCACGGTTATACCTTCACACCGCGTTCCGGTCCGCACATGAATGCGCCGACTTTCCTGATCAACAATCACCGTGTTGATACGGCGGAAGATGCGGAGGCCTATATCGGCCGTCTGCGCAATATGGGCGCCTATATGGACCAGCAGATCGCGAACTCCCGCCGCTCTGCCGAGCTGGGTGTCTACACGCCCCGCTGGACCTACCAGCCGATGATCGCGACCTCGCGCAACATCGTCACGGGTGCGCCGTTCGACGAGAGCGGGGAAGACAGCCCGCTGATGGGCGATTTCCGCCGCAAGGTCACCGCGCTGGAGCTGGGCGAGGAAGAGACCAACCGCCTGCTGGCGGAGGCCTCTGCCGCACTGACCGAGGTCGTCGCCCCGGTCTATGGTCGCCTGATTTCCCTGTTCGAGGAACAGGAAGCGGTTGCCAGCGAGGATGACGGTGTCTGGAAACACCCGCAGGGCGGCGAGTACTACAACCACCTGCTCAACGGCTATACGACGATGGATATCTCCGCCGAGGAGATCCACCAGCTCGGCGTCGCCGAGGTCGAGCGCATTCACAATGAAATGCGCGCCATCATGACCCAGGTCGGTTTTGAGGGCTCGCTGCAGGAATTTTTTGAATTCATGCGCACGGACGAGCAGTTCTACTATCCCAACACGGATGAAGGCCGCGAAGCCTATCTGGCTGACGCCACAGCGATGATCGACACCATGGTCGAGACGCTGCCGCAGATGTTCAACCGCTTCCCGCAAGCGGAACTGGAAGTGCGCCGCGTCGAGCCCTTCCGTGAGGCCGCCGCCGGCAAGGCCTTCTACCAGCGCCCCGCTGCCAATGGCTCCCGCCCGGGCATCTATTACGCAAACCTTCGCGACATGGCGCAAATGCCGACCTACCAGATGGAAGCCCTCGCCTATCACGAAGGCGCGCCGGGTCACCACATGCAGCTGGCCATCATGCAAGAGCTGGAGGGCATTCCGGCCTTCCGTCGGTTTGGCGGCTACACGGCCTATACCGAGGGCTGGGGCCTTTACACAGAGTATTTCCCGCTGGAATTCGGCTTCTACTCGGACCCGTATTCCAACTTCGGTCGCCTGGCTATGGAGCTGTGGCGCGCTTGCCGCCTGGTGGTCGATACCGGCCTGCACCATAACCAGTGGACGCGCCAGCAGGCTGTCGATTATCTGATGGAAAATACGCCGAACCCGGAAGGCGATGCGATCAACGCGATTGACCGCTACATCGTCTTTGCCGGCCAGGCCACGGCCTACAAGATCGGCATGCTGGAAATCCTGCGCCTGCGCGGCATTGCCGAGGAAGAGCTGGGCGAGGATTACGACATCCGTGAATTCCACGACGTCATCCTGCGTGAAGGCGCCTTGCCGCTTTCGATCCTGGAAGAACAGGTCCGCACCTACATCGCCGAGACCGGCGAATAACACCGCCGGCACCCCGTATGATTGGGCCGTACTGATTTTGATCAGTGCGGCCCTTTCGCATTCAACTCCTGTTTTTCCCGGAGGAGCGAAGCGAGTTCCGGGACCTACCACTTGGCAAGCTAGAACTCGTTCGTAGGCCCCGGCACAAGGCCGGGGGAAAATGGATTGTGACCTTGGTCAGTGATATCGAACCAAAGGTCTTTCCATCCCGGATTGCCATCCTCGATCAGATTGAATTTCCACGCACGCGGATAGCGCTTGATTTGCTGCTCCCTCCGCCACGCGGCCTCCCAGTGGTCATGGGGCTCGAAATAGACGAGTTGGTTGATCGAGTACTTCTTTGTGTGACCGCGCAAAAAACCTGTTCGGTGCTCCCACACACGCCGCACCAGGTCTTTTGTCCGACCGGTGTACAGTGCGCCGCGCGGACGGCTTGCCATGACGTAGACTGTCTCGTATGCGTCCATCACGAATTTATACCATAGGCTGCATATTATTCACTCACTACTAAATAGACAATATCGCTAAAAGGCTGCTCCGGACGGAGCGGCCTTTTTTCAACAACAAACGAGGGGCCGGTGGTTCTGAGCCGGCCCCTCGTTCTCACCCTCTCCCTCCCCAAAAGAAGAGGGTGTTTCACGGCACTCACTCCTCGAACGGATCCGAGAAGGCTTCTTCTGCGGTGAAACTCGTATCGGTGAAGCTCGACATGAAGGCGACCAGCGCGGCGACATCCTCAGCGTCCAGGTCAAAGCGCTGGATCGGCGCACCGGCATTGTTTCCCTGACGCAGGAGATTGCTGGTCTCGCCATTGTCCTGGACGCCGGTGGCGTAGAAATCGACCACCTCCTCCAGCGTGTCGAAACGGCCATCATGCATGTAGGGCGCTGTCAGTTCGACATTGCGCAGGCTGGGTGACTTGAAATCATCGTCTCCAGTCGCCCCGACGCCGACAACAGTCGCATCCAGACCGATATTCTGGGGTGGCCTGACATAGATCTGGGCATTGGTCTGATGACACTGGTTACAGCCCATCGTCTGGATCGGCGGCAGTCCGGCCTGGGCAAGATCCGCGGCATCAACCGGCTGGAACAGTGCCATGCCGTGCAGCTCCTGCTGGGTCAGACGGCCAACAAAATCCGGCGTGTTGGCGTTCGGGTTGTCGCCGATCACCGCTGTGTCGAAATCGGACTGGTAACTCACCATGGCCCGCTGGAACTGCGCCAACGCCAAGCCGATCCGCTCCGCGGTGACTTCATCATCGCCGAAGACCGCTTCGAACAGAGGTGGGTAGAAGGCGAGATTTTCCACCGTGGCCACGACATTGGCCAGGGTATTGCCCATCTCAACGGGAGACTGGATCGGTCCCAGCGCCTGGTCTTCCAGGCTGTCCGCGCGCTCGTCCCAGAACATGTTGCCCCGGCGATAAAAGCGCGCATTGGCGATGTGCGGCGCATTGCGATCAGTGATCTGTCCGTCAAAACCCGTAGAGAACTGGCTGGGCTCGCCGAAGCTGAACGCCTGCACATGACAGCTCGAACAGGAGACGGTGCCATTCACGGACAGGCGTGTGTCATAGAACAGGACCCGGCCCAGCGTCGCGCCTTCATTGGTGAGGGGGTTATCGTTCGGCGTATTATCCGTCGCCGCGATGTTGTTGTTTCCGCCCTCGCGAAAGTGCAGCGGCGTATCATCCTGCGAATAGGCGATATAGTCGAACGGCATTCCCGGCAGGTCCGGCGCACTTGTGGTGGACGCGCGGATGATGACCAGGCTGACGGTCTTCACGGCATCTTCGCCGGAACCATTGCTGGCGGTCAGCGTGGCGGAGAAGACACCGGCTGTGGTCGGCCGTCCGACCAGGGCACCGTTTTCCACGGCCAGACCCGGCACAGGGGTCACCAGTTCGATTTGGATATCCAGCCCGTTACCGGACGGATCCTCAAACTGCCCGGCCCATGAAGCCGGATCGAAATTCACGGCCTGGTCGACCGCAAATCGCAGTCCCGCGAGCCCTGCCAGTGAGCGCACATCATGATCAGGCTGGATGAAGATCGTGAACTGGTCACTCGCCGTGAGGCCCATCGGGTCACTGGCGGTAATCGTTGCCGTGACATTGACCTCCCGGTCCGGCGTGCCGGCAATGTTCGTTCCCTGCACGTCCAGCCCCGTATTGGCCGGCGCCAGCGTGACATCATAACTCAGCGTATCACCGTCCGGGTCCGAGAACGTCGTGCCGCCCTGGGTCGGATCGTAGATAAATTCCTCACCGATCGTGGCGGCCTGGTCCAGATTCGCGTTCGCGACAGTCGGCGCAGAATTGGTGTTCTGACCGCCTCCTCCGCCACCGCCTGTCCCGCCGGTTGACGTGGATCCGCCACCTCCGCCGCCACAGCCCGTCAACGCGATAACACAAGAAATGATGATGCTTCCCAGTTTCAGCCCCTGGGTCGGCTTACCCGTCGCTTGCGCGAACATGTACTCACTCCTGTCCCGCCCCCGCGGTTAGGTTTTCCCTCGCAGAGTAGAACGGGACGCCGGAGAGAACCCCGTCGCGAAAAAGTGAGAAACCTTAGAAAGAAAAACAGCCGCTCGATCGAGCGGCCGTCCAAACGTCTGACTTCACGCCGTTAAATCGGCATGCGGAGAATTTCCTGATAGGCTTTGACCACCTGGTCCCGCACCGCAACGACGGTTTCCAGCGTGACTTCGGCAGCAGACACAGCCGTTACGACATCCACCAAATCCGCCTGACCAACGACGGAGGCGGCTGAGGCTTGCTCGGCGCCCTGAATGGTGCCCTGGGCCTGGGAGATAGAGTCCATGACCAGCCCGGTAAAGTCGACATTGTCGCTTCCACTTGCAGCGGCCGAACCGCTGCTCATCGCGTCCTGCGCCGCGCGCATGGTCTGCTGATAGGCCTGGAGGCCTGAAGGATCAATGGCCATGAGTTTCTACTCCCTGGGGGCCAGCGCCAGCGTTTAGCGGCGCAGAAGGTCCAGCGTACGCTCGAGCATGCGCCGGTGATTTTCGATCATGTTGAGGTTGGCTTCATAGCTGCGCATCGCTTCGCGCATGTCCGCCATCTCGATGAAAGTGTTGACATTGGAATACATGACATAACCATCTGCATTCGCGGCCGGGTGGTCCGGCTCGTGACGCAGGGTGAACTCTGAATTGTCGTGCACAGCGTCCGTCATGCGGACCATGCTCATTCCGGTGGCGCGGTCCAGCTCGGCCTCGAAAACCGGGAGCTGGCGGCGATAAGGTTCCCCGCCCGCTTCACGCGACGTAGAATTCACATTCGCAATATTTTCCGAAATGATGCGCATGCGCGCGGACTGGGCTCGCATGCCCATCGCGGAAACCATCATCGAATCGCGAGGATCAGCCATGGCTTATCCCTTTCCCGCCTATGTCGGTGTCCGGATCGCGGTCCGGATCAGGCCGAGGCTTTTCTGATAGAGGCTGAGGGCGGATTCGTAACGCATGCGCGTTTCATTCGCCTTGACCATCTGTTCTTCCAGGACAACGGAATTGCCGTTGATCGTCGTTTCACTGTCCGGAGTATCCTGGGTCGACCAGGTCCGCGCAGACGTGTCCACAGGAGCGGTTCCGGACATGTGACCATCGCGCGTGGTGCGCAGACGCATGCCGTTGGCGCTGCGGCGCTGGCTCATCACTTCGCTGACGGTGCGCTCGAATTCGGCGCGGTCGAGGTCCTGAGCGACAAAACCCGGCGTATTCGCATTGGCGACATTGTTGGCAATGACGCGCTGGCGTTCCGAGCTGAAGTTCATTTCCTGTCGAAGGAGTGCCAAGAGGGGCACATCATCGGGCCGCATGAGCGAATCCCCTTAATAACCTGTGACTAGGCTGCGCCCGCACGGTTAACGAGGGTTTAACCGGCGCACCGCAAAAGACGGATATCCCATGACTCAGCAGGCGATTTGCCGGTTTCGGTGACGGTTACGATGGATATGACGCAATACTTCCTCGCACTCGTTGTGCTGGCCGGCTTGCTGGGGGCATTCGGCCTCCTGGCCATGGCGATACAGAGGGGCTGGATTTTCAACCAGTTGACCGGTCTGACCCGCATGGTCGCCATCGATGACCGGCGCCTCAAAGTACGCGAGAGCTTGATCATCGACCCGCGTCGGCGCCTGGTCATTCTCCAGGCCGATGACGAGGAACACATCGTGCTTCTGGGCGTGGAAAGCGAGACCGTCATCAAATCCCAGCCGGCCAAGCCGGTCCCCAGCCGTGCGGAGATGCCGTGATGCGCAAAGGCTTCTGGCTTACTTTTGCTCTCTTCGTTATCGGCCTGATGATGCTCCTGGGCGCCGGCGGCGCCGAAGCGCAGAGCGTGACCATCGACACCGGTTCTGAAGGCGAGCTGACCGAGCGCGTGCTGCAACTGATCGCGTTGATCACAGTGCTGTCGCTGGCGCCGTCGATCGTCATCATGACGACGAGTTTCGTGCGGATTGTCGTGGTCCTGTCGCTGCTGCGAACCGGCCTTGGCCTGCAGCAAAGCCCGCCCAATGCGGTTCTGGTCAGCCTGTCACTCTTCCTGACCGCCTTCATCATGGCACCGGTCTTTACCGAGTCCTACAATGAGGGCATCGAGCCGCTGTTGAACGACCAGATCGAGCTGACGGAAAGTTTCGAACGCACGTCAGCGCCGCTGAAGACCTTCATGCTCAGCCATGTACGCGAGGATGATCTCGAGTTGTTCATCAATATGTCCCAGGACCCGATCCCGGCCACGCCGGAAGAGACCTCTTTCTGGGTCGTCACGCCTGCCTTCATGATCTCCGAACTGCGCCGCGCCTTCGAGATCGGCTTCCTGCTCTTCATCCCCTTCCTGATCATCGACCTCGTGGTCGCCTCGATCCTGATGTCGATGGGCATGATGATGCTGCCACCGGTCGTCATCTCCCTGCCCTTCAAGCTGATTTTCTTCGTGCTTGTGGATGGCTGGAGACTGGTGACCGGCTCGCTGGTGCAGAGTTTCGGGACATTACCGGGGTAGATTGGTACTTTCGTTGAAAGATGAGCGATGACTGACCAAGCAAGTGACCAATTAAGACCGCACTCGATTAGGTTCGAAATTGGATTGGCGACCGTCTGGTTACCCGTGTTCTTCTGCTTCATGCCAATCTTTGTAGGCTTTCCACCAGATCTAATTCCCTATTTCTGCTTATCTGCGCTGGCCTACACGGTGTTTCGCGTTTCAGCTCTTCGTCTTCAGCCTCTCATGGGAGAGAATATTCGCTGCTGGAAGCTGGCGCCGCTGATGACGATTGCCGGTGTTGCCTCAAGCGTAGCTGTTTACGCAGTTGGAACTGTGTTCGGTTGGCAAGCCGAACTCGTCTATTTTGGCATTGCCTTTATGACAACTTGGTCGATCGTCTCCCAACTCATCTTCTAACTTTTTCGACGCGCAAACCTGAGTGCTCAGCTGACGCAGCGGGGCGCAGACCAGGCCCCCAACAGCTCCCGGAATACGCCAGCTTCGCGGTCGCGCCACGAGACGGGATTCCTATTTGTTCGACGGGAAAGGCTCGCTGACCGTCGCGTCACGCGACGTCTCAGCCCTCGCTGCACGTGTGCTCTTGGCGACCCAATAGAAGACGCCGCCAAGAAACCAAACGATCTGAATCGAGAAATAGACCTGTCTGACGTCGTGCCGATACTCATCCACCAACATCAACTCAAGACCGAATGCTCCGCACCAAAGCGCGCCGGAAATGACAAGGCCCCAGCGCATGATCCGCAACAGATCACGTTTCAACGCAGGGCGCGAAACAGATATCAAAATGAAGTACGCAAGAAGGCTCGCGATACCGAGACCAATAATCCAGATCATCACTCAGCTTAAGCATGTGCCACTGGCATTTTCAACTTCAACACCTGAGCCGGCAATCCCAGCCCGCGCTCTAAGCCCCGCCGCCATCAAATCGCCGACGGAAGGGCTCCATGAAGGCGTCCAGCGTGTCGATACCGGCGATCTGGCCAGCCAAGTCGTTGAAGCGGACATTGCCGGCAGGCAGCGAGTTGTCCGTCAGCAGCTCGAAGGCCGCAGCCTGGTCGGTCAGGTCCATGGCCGCACCATAACGCTCACCCAGACGCGCAGAGCTGTCACGGTCCTCGGAGAGCGAATAGGCAATGGCAGCGCGCATGAGATCATTCTGTTCAGACGGGGTCAGCGGCGCTGCGTCCTGGTAGCGGTCAGCGAGGATGCGCTCGAGACGGCGGCCCGTGGCCGGCCAGTCGCGGTTTTCCCAGGCGATGTCGGCACGCAGCCGAATGGCTTCGGGGCTGGTATCGCCGGCAATCAGTTCCAGCGCGGTATCCGCGCGTCCCAGCTCTGACAGCGCGCGCGCTTCCAGAAGGTAACGCTCATTGACCAGCTGACGCGGCAGACCGGCGACCCGGGAGCCCTGGATCGTGCGCATCGCGTCTTCATAACGATGGTCCATCAGGTAGACGACGGCCAGATCGGTGGCGACACGCGCACGGGCGAGCGGTTCGCGCAGACGATTGTCGACCTGGTGCTGCAGCAATTCCGAGGCCGGGTCCAGCAGGTCAAAGGCGATCAGCCGGTCGGCAAGGCGGCGGATCATGCGATCACCATCCGTACCAATCGGCGCGAGGTGCTGGTATTGATAGAACAGCGCGACGGCCTCGACCGGGTCCATGCGATCCGCCTCACCGTCCAGGAAGAGACGGCGGAAGGTCGAATTCATGTCGTCGAAGATCCGGCGACCGGCTTCATTGTCTTCGAAACGGGTCTGGCCGCGCGCCATCACCTCCAGACCCAGACCAAACTCGCCGGCCGAGACATACAGCTCGCCCAGCGTGCGGATCGTGTCGGATTCAATGCTGTCCCCGCGCCAGCGGAAACGCAGGTTTTCCAGCTCATCAATCGCCTGTTCGCGCGTGATCTGCTCGGCCGCCAGACGGGCCCGGGTCAGTTCATAGATGGCGCGGGCTTCCATGGGCGGATTGCCCGATTGCGCCAGCACTTCGAGCTGCTCGATCGCGCTGTCGAGGTTGCCGCGCGCCTCATCCAGACGGGCCGCGACATAGGCAGCGTCCAGCTGGGTCTGCTCGTCCGGTTCACCGGCCTCGATGGCGTACAGATGCTGTTCCGCCGCTGCGAAGTCACCCAGTTCCAGCGTCGCGCGGGCAAGGGCAGCCTCGTAACGCGCCTGCCAGACCGGCGGGTAGAAATAGGCGGCATCCGCGCCAGCGCCGAGACGACGCCGCGCATCTTCCCAGCGCTCCTGCTCGACCGCGATCAGGCCACGCCACATGTCTGTCGCCGGATCAGCCACAAGCCCGGCATTGGACAGATAGGCCTCGGCATCATCCAGACGGTGCAGCATGTAACTGGCAACCCCGCGCATGGCACGGATGTGATGGTCGGCACCCAGCTCGGGTTCATTGCTGACAGCCAGGTTGAGCATGCCAAGCGTTTCGGGGGCCAGGTTGTTGGCCAACAGAAAGCGCGCCAGGGTAATATGCCCGTCCGGCCCGTTTTCCATGGCTGCACGCCGCAGGCGGTCAGCCCACTCATCAGCGAAATAGCCCTCGCCACGCCAGTTATCGAAATCCATCAGCGCCGGAGACGCGATATTGGCGAGAACGGAGCTACCACCCTGCGAGCGACTGCCGTCGCTCGATGGCGTCAGGTCAAGCCCTTCGGGGCGCCCGATAATGGCGCCGGCCCCGTTGATCGAGATCAACAGATCCTCTGCCAGCGCCTCTACCGCAGCACCTTGTGCTGAAGGCAGCAGAGCTCCGCCAACAAAGGCGCGACGGGACGCCAGCCCCTGGACCGGGCCATCCGCTGTTATCACACCGAGGCGATCGCCCACGACTGGATCATCGACCCATCTCACCGCGCTCGGAGCCGTCAGACCAACGAGAATCCGCCCCAGACGTCCACGACGGGCATCGCGGCGGACATTGACCGGGCGCGGCGGGGAATCAATACGCTCAGAGAAAACAACCGCCCACTCATCGCCCTCCAGGCGGGCCTCTGCCTGGGTTGTCTCGGGAACCTCCAGGCGAGCAGCGACAAAATCCTCACCGCGCACAATCTGATAGCCCTGGACATGACGGCGATCGCGGTGCCCGAGCTCGTTCAGGTCGAGATCGGCGGCGGCGTCAAAGACGATCCAGATAGCGCGACCGCGACGGAAGACCGACGCGCCCACCGGACCGGCCCAGGCAAATTCGGTGCGCAGGTCACCATTGAACTCCGTAACAGCGACATGCACCACACCGTCTTCAGGCACGGGATCGCGATCGGGTTCAAGGGGCGCATCCGGCAGTTCGGTGACATCTTCCAACCCGTCTTCGGCAAAGCTGTCGAAACGGTCCTCGGCAAGCGCGGTCTCACCGGCATAGCTTTCGGGGGCTGGCTCGAAGCCGGAATCATCCGCCTCCTGCTGCTGGTTTTCCGGGATCAGCTCTGCCAGCTGGGCCAGCAAGGCCTGGGTGTTGTCAGCGTCCGGATCGACCATATCGATAGAAACCCGACCATCCTCGCTCCAGGCGCCGGCACGGATGCCCTCTTCCATGACCAGGCGCAGCACCCATTCATCGCCTTCCCGACGCCCTGAGGCATTGCGAAGAAAACGCGGCGGGGACCCAGCCAGCCGGGCCAGATCAATTTCGGCCGGACGCGAGAATCGCACTTCGGCAACATTGTCATTCTGGCGGATTGCGTAATCGACCATTTCCGGCCAGATCAGTTCAACCCGGGTGTATTCCGTCGCCTGACCGACCCGCAGTTCGACCGGCAGCGGCGGAACCGGTGGTGGGCCTTCCGGCTCGGCATTGGCCTCTTCCAGCGCCAGTCGCTCGGCTTCAACGGCCGCATCGATCTCGGCCTGCTCGCGCGGCGAGATGATACCGGCGGGCGCTGCAGCACCACGCGGCACGATATCGATGGCGATATGATCATAGCTTGCAGAGGTATGGGTATCCGCCTGGCCGTTAAGCGCGATACGCAATGTTCGACCATCCGGATCGAGTCTCGCGCGCGCGGCGACACTGCCAAGTTCGTCAACCAAATCAGCGACATCGGCGGAAATTGGCTCGCTGAGCGCGGCGATCAGAACCGTGTGTTCGATGTCGACATCAGCCGTCGGAAGGCTGTCCTGATAGCTGTCGGGATAGTCCAGAATCAGACGCACATTGGCACCCGCCCGCTCGACACGGATGTCGGCGGGCGCCTGGGCCAGAGCCGGTGTGCTGAGGACGAGTGCCAGCGCGGCTCCGTAGAGTAGACGATTGTGTCTAATTCTCTTCGGCAAGCCGGGCCTCCAGCTCATCCAGGGTTTCCGGCAGATCTCCGCGGCTCGCCATCAACTGGGTCAGGGTCGCCGCCTCGTTCGGCTGCATTTCAGCCAGGATAGGGGCGAATTTTCGCTCGGACATCTGCGAGGCAATCTGCAGCTGGACCTGGGGGTCAAGCGCGGAAAAACGTGTAGCTGCCCCGCCCGCATCGTTATCGGCCATCGAACTGTACCAGTTGATGATGCGGGTCATGTCCTGCTCTTCCATGTCATCGAGCTGGCCGAACAGCACATTGATCTCGTTGCGCAGGTTCTCCAGCTCGGCAATACGGTCATCAACGCGCTGTTCCATCGCGAGCATCATGGCCTCGCGGGTATCCAGCTCCGCTTCGCGGGTATCGAGTTCATCGCGACGATCGCGGAGCGCCCGGAGTACATCCTCTTCCTCGCCGCTGCGCACGCGATTGGCGAGGCGCTGCTGGAAGGCAGAATTGACGTCGGGAACCTCCGCCAGCGGCTGTTCCGGTTCAGCGTATTCATCGTCGGCCTGGTCATCATCCTGACCAGCCTCTTCCGCAGGCGGCGCGGCCTCCATCGCCACGGCTTCAGCTGTGAAGAAGTCGATGGCGTTGTTGGTGACCGAGATCGCTTTCAGACCGAACAGACCGCCGGCCAGAATTGCGATGATTGAGAAGAGGCGGATCGGCTGAGCCATGATCTTACCTTACATCCTTGAGATCATTGAGAACCGAGGAACCCGCGCCCTGCGGGAAAATGTCCGCGGCTCGCTTGCGTGCCGGGCGACGTGTCATGCTGTCCGCCGATCGGTCGGCCTTGCCCGTCATCAGGCGAAGCTCGTCGGACAGGGCTCGTGCGTCCTGGACGCGCCGCTCGAGAATGTCACCATTCTCGCGGGTGGCACGCTCCAGCGCCGCAAGCGCAGCACGTGCACGATCTGTCGCATCATTGAGCTGAACGACTGACTCACGCACACCATCCTGGCCCGTCTTGAGCGCATTCAGACGGCGATCTACGCGCCAGCACATGATGACAGCCAGCAGCAGCAAACCTGCGACGACACCTTCGAATACCAGTCCAGCCAGGGTCATGAGAACCTCATCATTGCGCGCTTGGCCCCCGGCGAGAGCGGTCCGCTCAGACGCAGGGCAACATTATGTCCGATACGACCCATACGGCCGCGGGTCAGGGGTACGGAACCGCAACGCAGTTCCACTTCACTCATCGGTGACGCATCCAGGAAGAGCGTGTCACCGACCTTGAGATCGGCAACGGTTCCCAGCGAAACCTTCTGTTCGTCGAGGACAGCGTGCACTTCCATCTTGGTAGACCACAGCTCGGTTGCCAGGTGACCTTCCCAGATATTGTCGCGTCCAAATTTCTCACCCATAAACTGCTGCAGCAGCATTTTACGAATGGGTTCCAGCGTGGCGTAGGGCAGCATCAGCTCGATGCGTCCGCCGCGGTCTTCCATGTCGATGCGCAGTTTGACCAGAATGGCCGCATTGGCCGGGCGGGCGATCGCCGCAAAACGCGGGTTCGTTTCAACACGCTCGAGATCGAAATCCACCTCGGTCAGCGGCTGGAATGCCGCCTTCGCGTCTTCCAGGACCACTTCGATCATGCGCTGCACCAGCATGCGCTCGATCGTTGTGTAGGGACGCCCCTCGATGCGCATCGCCGACGTGCCCCGGCGACCGCCGAGCAGAACATCCACGATGGAATAGATCAGGTTGGAGTCGACCGTCAGCAGACCGTAATTGTCCAGCTGCTGCGCACGGAACACTGCTAGGATCGCCGGCAGCGGGATCGAGTTGAGGTAGTCTCCGAAACGAATGGAAGAGATATTGTCGAGGGAGACCTCGACATTGTCCGAGGTGAAATTGCGCAGCGAGGTCGTCATCAAACGCACGAGGCGATCAAAGACGATCTCGAGCATCGGCAGGCGCTCGTAGGAGACCAGTGCCGAATTGATAATAGCCCTGATACCGGACTTGTCCGCCCCGTCATCATCAGACAGGGAGAAGCCCAGAAGGCTGTCAATTTCATCCTGGTTGAGGATGCGCTCGGGGCCACCGCCGACGGTCGGGAGGTCCTGTTCGTCCTCCTCGGCGCCAACCATGGCTTCCCATTCGGACGCAAGATCAAGGTCATCGCCGTCTTCGGCCATGGCCTCCCATTCTGCGGCCAGGGCATCCTGGTCCATTGGATCGTCTTCAGACATTCTCGCTTGCCTTAATCAACAATCATAAATTCTTGAATCCACACGGCGTCGACCTGTGCAGGTTCGATGGCAAGATTCACTCTCCGGAGCAATTCCAGTCGTACACGATGCATGCCGGCAGAGCCGTAGAGATCGTCCTCGCGCAGCTCGCGCAGGAAGACGATGAACTGGTCCATGATCGGGTCGACATGCTCTTCAAGGATTGGCCCCAGATCGTCGCGAGACGATTCAAAGGTCAGCTTGAACTGGACAATGACCGGACGGCCATCCACAGCACGAATATTCGTGGTGATGGTCTCTTCCGTGCCGTCGCCGTCACGCAGGTCGTAATAATATACTTCGTCGGAATGATGCGCGTCGGCGCTCTCATAGCCGCCTTCTTCGCCATGCTCGCCTTCGGCGACAGCGTGTTCGTCGTCACCACCGGACAGCAGAAAAAAGGCAGCAGCAGCGCCCAGCAGCAGGATCACTCCGCCCAGGCCGCCAAACAGCACAATCTTTGGAAGGCCTTTCTTCTTGCCCTCCTCGCCCTCAGCGCCTTCTTCCTCGATATCGTCGTTTTCGTCCGACATTGCGAACTCCGTCTAGGGAATCATCTGAAGTTATTAACGGCCAGAGTCGTTAACCTTCCGTAGCTTTTGCGCGCAGAGGGGAAAATTCTGCCCAGCACAGGCACCATTGGTTCCGGCAACACTTTCCGCCCCACGCAGACCTGTCCCGCTTAACCCTTGTTTTCCTTGGGCGTTAACCTTGGCACGCCCTGTGCAGCATGGTCAGCAACCGCCACAGATGATGGTGGACGTGTCATCCAGAATGGAGACCACCCGATGGACAACGCACTGATGATCGGCCTGACGCGCCAGATGACCCTTCGACGGTCTATGGATGTTGTGGCCAACAATATTGCCAACGCGAACACGACCGGCTTCAAGGTCGAAACGCTGCTGCTGGAAAACAGTCCGGCGCGCACCGCGGAACATTCCGACGGCCCATCCGAGCTCCAATACGTCAATACGTGGGGCATGGGCCGCGATTTCAGCCAGGGCGAGCTGGAACTCACCAACCGCACCTATGACTTCGCCATCGAAGGCGACGGCTTCTTCGGCCTGGAGACCAATAACGGCACCGAATACACACGGGATGGCCGTTTCAATGTCGACAATATCGGTCAGCTGGTCAGCGCGGACGGCTCCCCCGTCCTCGATGCAGACACCCGCGCCCCGATCATTCTCAATCCGAATGCCGAGAACATCCGCGTCATGGATGGCGGCGCTGTCGTCGAGGACGGCGTCCAGGTTGGCCGGATCGGTGTGTTTGACATCGTCAATCGTGGCAACCTGTCCAAGGAAGGCAATGGCCGCTACTCGCTCGAACTGGCACCGGAGGAAGCTGAGCCGCTGGCCATGTTCGATGCGGTTGTCCACCAGGGCTATGTGGAGGGATCCAACGTCTCCTCCGTCGTCGAGCTGACGGACATGATGCAGATCATGCGCAGCTACGCCTCGGTGTCGAAATTCTTGAAAGATGCAGAAGACCTGAACCGTCGCGCCATCGAGCGCCTCGGCAAGGCATAAGGAAGGAGCCCTATCATGCGCGCACTCTCTACCGCCGCGACGGGCATGGAAGCCCAACAGCTCAACGTCGAGGTCATCTCGAACAACCTGGCCAACATGAACACTACGGGGTTCAAGCGCCAGCGAGCCGAATTCCAGGACCTTCTCTACCAGAACGTCCAGTCCATGGGCGTGGACAGCTCGGACGCCGGCACCATCGTCCCGACCGGCGTCCAGGTCGGCCTAGGTGTCGACACCTCCTCTATCTACCGCATTACCGAACAGGGTTCGCTGAACAATACCGGGAATGACTACGATCTCGCCATCTCCGGCCAGGGCTATTTCCGGGTCCAGATGCCGGATGGCAGCGACGCCTTCACCCGTTCTGGCAGCTTTGCCACGAGCCCGGACGGCCAGCTGGTCACCGCTCAGGGTTATGTTGTCGCTCCGGGCATCGCCATCCCGAACGGCGTTCGCGACATCAACATCAATCCCCAGGGCCAGGTCCAGGTCCTGATCGATGGTCAGACCGCGCCGCAAACGGTTGGCCAGCTGGAACTCTCCAGCTTCCTCAACAGCGCTGGCCTCGAAGCGATCGGCAATAATCTCTTCCTGGAAAGCGCTGCATCCGGCGCAGCAACGACCGGCACGCCTGGCTCACCGGGCTTTGGCGAAATCAACCAGGGTTTCCTGGAGGGTTCGAACGTCAATTCGGTCGCTGAAATCACGGCCCTCATCTCCGCCCAGCGCGCTTATGAGATGAATGCACGCGTGATCACAGCCGCCGACGAGATGCTCGCCACCTCTTCCAACCTTCGCTAAGGGAGCCGGTAGATGATCCGATCCACCCTCCTCGCACTGACCTGCCTCGCAACGGCCCCGGCCTTTGCCGGCGATACGGTCGTGCTGCGCGAGCGCCTCACCATCGAAGGCGCCCAGGTCACGCTCGGCGATCTGTTCGAAGGCGCAGGCGAAGCCGCTGACACCGTTATTGCCCGCGCTCCGGCACCGGGTCAGCGCACGTCGCTGAACGTTGAGTACATTCGCCGTCTGGCGGCTGAGAATGATCTCGACTGGGCCAATGCTTCCGGCATGCGTCGCGTGACCATCACCCGCGCCAGCCGCGTCATCACCGGTGATGTCCTGTCCGACATCCTGGAAGGCGAGCTGTTCATGAATGAAGGCGTGCGCCACGAAGTCCGCCTCGCCAACACCGCCTTCAGCGTACATGCACCGGTCGACAGTTTTGGCGGACTGGAAGTCCTGTCTGTGAACTTCGACCCGCGCTCGAACATGCTGGCCGCCGAGGTTCGTCCCTATGATGGCGCCGAGACTGTCCGCATCACCGGTCGTGCGTATCAAACGATGGAAGTGCCGGTCCTCGGCCGCCTGGTGTCTGCCGGGGAAGAGATCACCTCGCACGATATCGACTGGATCTCCCTGCGTGCGGACCGGGTGCGCCCGGACGCCGTGCTTGATCCCGAAGCGATCATCGGTCGGGAAAGCCGCCGCGCCCTGCGCGCTGGCGAACCGCTGCGCAGCTATGACCTGCAAATGCCGATTGTGATCAGCCGCGGCGAGACGGTCACGCTGGTCTTTGATGCTCCGGGCATCCAGCTGACGGTTCGCGCCCGCGCCCTTGAAGACGTTGCGGACGGCGAAGTCGCTCGCTTCGTCAATCTCCAGTCCAACCGCACGATTGAAGCCCTGGCGGACGGCGCCGGCCGCGCCCGTGTCGGCTCTTCAGCGCCCGCCAGCTTTTAATCCCGAAGGATCAACCCATGTTCAAGAAACTCGCTATCGTCGCTCTTCTGGGTCTTGGCCTTCAGGCTTGTGCCACTGACCGTATCCGCGAGGTCGGCCAGACGCCGGCCATGACCCCTATCGCCAACCCGAACCATCTGGTTGGTACCGGCGCATCGCAGATCCCCATGCCGGTTCAGAACTATCAACAAAACCAGATGGTCCGCTCCAACAACTCGCTGTGGAATGCCAATTCGCCGACCTTCTTCGGTGATCCGCGTGCCGCGCGTGTTGGTGACATTCTGACGGTCAATATCGACATTGCCGATCGCGCCCAGTTGTCGAACACGACCAGCCGCTCACGCACCTCTGCGGAAGACAGCGACCTGACCCAGTTGTTCGGTATCGACCTGACCGGTTTCTTCAACGACAGTATCGATCAGACCAATCTGGGCAGCTTCGGCTCGACCTCATCGCTGGACGGTGCCGGTTCCGTCAATCGTACCGAGACGGTCTCGCTGACGATTGCAGCCCTGGTCACCCAGGTTCTGCCGAACGGCAATCTGGTCATCGCCGGCCGCCAGGAAGTCCGCGTCAACAACGAGGTACGCGAACTCCTCATCTCCGGCATTGCCCGCCCTGAAGACATTGGTTCGGACAATACGATCAGCCACACGCAGATCGCCGAAGCCCGCATTTCCTATGGCGGCCGCGGACATCTCTCCGATGTTCAACGCCCCTCCTACGGCCAGGAACTCTACAACATCCTGATGCCGTTCTAGGACCGAAATCCCGCCACCATCGGGTATCCACCTGGCCGTCATGGTTCGCCATGACGGCCTTCTTTTTTGTGTGCTTGGTGCTTGCTGAAGCGCGTACCGACACTAACTTGCCGGCATGATCGCGACACTGAAATCCAAGCGGCTTCGACCGATCCAGACCATCACACTGGGCATTCTCGCCCTGTTGCTGCTGGCTTATATCGGTGTTCTCTCCCTGGCCTCGCCCACTCTGGAGACCGCCGGCCAGTTCTGGCCATTCAGCCTGGTCGGAATTGGCGGAGCGCTCGTGGCCAATTCCACGGGTGTGGGTGGCGGCGTCGTGTTTGTGCCGGTATTTGCCCTGATGCGAGAGGCCGGACACCTCGACCTCTCACCGACCGCGGCCGTCGGGATCAGTTTCGCCATCCAGTGTTTCGGCATGACCATTGGCGCCCTGACCTGGGCCAACCGCTTTTACAGACGTGACGTCAAACCGGTCGAGATCGAACATCGCCCGATTGTGCGCAAACTGGTTTTACGCACTCTGCTCACTGGTCTTCCGGCCCTGCTTTTCACGCAATTCGTCATCCGGGTGGATGGCGACCTGGCCTTTCTGATGTTCAAGCTCTTCTCGATCACCCTGGGTGTCTTGCTGCTGGTCCAGGTGTTCGTCCTGCGCCAGCCGCACAGTGATCGTGAAAACCTTGCAGAATTCGACCAACAAGCGGCGCTGGCGATTGGAGCGGTGGGAGGCATGGCGACCGCCCTCTTCTCCGTCGGGATCGGCGAGTTGCTAGCACTGACCCTATTCCTGCGGCGCTATCCGGTCGATGTCAGCGTCGCCAGCGCGGTCATCGTCTCCGCAATCACTGTCTGGGTCGGTGTGATCTTCCACCTGCAGGCCGAACATCTGGACTGGCGAGTACTGGTCTTTGCCGCGCCAGCGGTTGCGGTCGGCGGATTCCTCGCTCGTCGCCTGGCACATGCACTGGGGGCCACCCGGCTGAAGATCATGACGGCCTTCTGGATCATCGGGTCCAGCTCCGTTCTG
The DNA here is from genome assembly GCF_017643475.1 of Maricaulis sp. Classification (GTDB taxonomy): domain Bacteria; phylum Pseudomonadota; class Alphaproteobacteria; order Caulobacterales; family Maricaulaceae; genus Maricaulis. The sequence continues at coordinate 1,352,626 of NZ_JAEPNI010000001.1, read as the reverse complement.
CTGGCGATCTAGCCACAGCAGTCTGTCAGATCAGTAATGTTACTTGTCAGCCCCCGACAGGTTAGCTGTAACGCGCGGCACACTCGGGAAAGACACCATGATCGTTTTGCTCGCAGGCATGGCGCTGGTCGCTGCTGCGCAGACCCAGCCCGCCGCACCAGCTATTCTTCAACAGGCCGCCCACTACCAGATCATTGCTCTGGGTGAGCGTCATGGCGTTCCTGCGATGGAAGAGTTCATCGAGGCGCTGGTCAGCGATGATGAATTTGGTGAGCAGTTTGATGTTCTCATCCTGGAAAACGCGAGCGCCGCCCACCAAAACCTCATCGACCGCAATGTGAGCGGGGACGACATCCCGGAAGATGCGCTTGCTCCGGTCTGGCGTGACGCAGTCAATTCACTGCTGGCTGGCGGAGACAATACCCACTACGCACGCCTGCTCGCGGCAGTTCGGGAGAATAATCGAGATGATGTTTCACCTGTGCGGGTCATTGCCTGCGATCCTGCGATCGACTGGGCGAACATGGACAGCGCGCCCGCGTTCTGGGCAGCAATGAGCAGCCGGAACGCTTTCTGCGTCGACCAGATCCGGAGCCGCGCTCTTGATACCGGCGACACGGCTCTGCTGCTGCGCGGGCGTTCCCACCTGACGCATACCCGGGGCAATGGCGATGAGGCGGCTCTGGGATACCAGCTCGACCAGTCACACCCGGGCGCGAGCTATATCATTCACCTGCTGACTGATACCGCGCCGGCCCTTCAGGCCCTGACACGGCCTAGCATGGACCCGATGACTGTAGAGACAGCTGGCGAGGATAGTGCGGACCGTCGCAGCCAGTTCGGTGGCGACGCGACCTATCAGGAAACGATCGACGCCTTCCTGTTGCTGGGCCCGGCAGATGAAATGAACGCCGCCGTATCGGCCGGCTTTTCCGACCCGGAATACTGGACAGAACTCGAGCGTCGAGCGCAACTGATTTACAACGCGAGCTATCGTGAATTGGCGGAACAGTTCGGAAACCCGCTCCCGCCGACAACGGACTGATCAGTCGTCCCGGTGGACGCGTTCCTTGCGCTCGTGGCGTTCCTGCGCCTCGAGGCTGAGCGTGGCAACCGGACGGGCGTCGAGGCGGGCCAAGGCGATAGGCTCACCGGTTTCCTCGCAATAGCCGTACTCGCCTTCTTCGATACGGCGAATGGCACTGTCGATCTTGGAGATCAGCTTGCGCTGACGATCACGGGCACGCAGTTCCAGAGAACGGTCCGTCTCGGTAGACGCGCGATCCGCCAGATCCGGCAACGCGCCCATGTCTGCCTGAAGCGCGGAGATGGTAGATTTACTCTCACGCAGGATTTCGTCCTTCCAGGCTTCCAGCTTGAGCCGGAAATACTCCTGCTGCCGTTCATTCATAAACGGCTCGTCGTCGGACGGCATGTAGCCCTTGGGCAACTCGATACGATTTTCGTCGCTCATGACGCTTTCTTCTCACTTCAAGCGGACAAGCCGCACTCCCCGAAAGCGGAGCGGAGAATATTCACCCGGAAGCCTGAGTCAACGCGCAGTAGCTGTTGAGCTGGACAAACCGTTAAAATCCAACGCGTTTTTCACAAAAAAGTAAGCATGGCAGGCCTGCCAAAGCGCTAGCTGAACTTGGCCAGTTCCACCGCTGCGCGAGTCTCGACTTCATTGAGCGCTGCTTCCAGCTGCGCGTCATTGGTATCGTCGCGGCGTGTCTGGAGCAGTTTCATCAGCGCTTCCAGCTTGGCACGCGGGAGCCCCCCTTCCAGGAGGGCCAGCTTCAGCTCATCAAGAACGTCCAGCATGTCGAAGGCACGCTCAGTCGCACGCTTGCGGGCCTCGGTAAAATCGCCGACGGACTGCAAAGCCAGAATGGCGTCAACGGACTGGATAGAAGACGCAGCCTGGGTATTCACTGCAGCCTGAGTCTGGGTCTGGGCATCCACGGAAAAACTCTGCCCGCCAGCCTTCCTGGCAGACTTGGATTTGGTCGATGAGATCGATCCGGTCGAGCTTGTTCCCGAGATTTTCATGGCAGAATCACATCCTGTGGCTACCTGTTAAGGCATGAACCTGCGCCGTTAACAGAAACTTAAGCCTACGCTATCGCTGGGAAAATTCTACCCGGCCGCATGCGCACCCGGCCATTTTTTCCCCTGCAAACCCCGGCAATTCAATTCCTATCATATTGTTTTTAATCGGCATTTTTTATTCGCACTGAAACGGCGTTTGGCACACCATTCGCAACGGGGTTTCCAGAACCAAAGTTCGGAGACCGCAAAATGCGCATCATCGCCCTCGCCTTCGCCGCCCTCATGCTTGTCACGCCGGCCCATGCCTCGTCACGGATCAAGGATATGGTCGATGTCGAAGATGTTCGGGAAAACCATCTTGTGGGTTATGGCCTTGTAGTTGGCCTGGACGGCACCGGCGACAGCCTGCGCAATTCCAGTTTCACCAACCAGTCCCTGAACGCGATGCTGGAACAGTTCAACGTCAACACGCGCGACGCCAATCTGAATACGCGCAATGTTGCCGCGGTTATGGTCACGGCCAGCCTGCCGGCGTTTTCCTCGCAGGGCACCCGCATAGACGTCACAGTCTCCGCCATTGGTGATGCCTCCAGCCTGCAAGGTGGCACCCTGGTCGCCACGCCGCTGTTTGACAGCCACGGGCGCACCTGGGCCGTTGCCCAGGGTACGATGACCGTCGGCGGCTTTTCTGCTGGTGGCGACGGCGCGACCATCACCCGCGGTGTTCCCACCTCCGGTCGGATCGCCAATGGCGCCCTGGTCGAGAACCCGTTTGCCGGCTCCGGCATTGACCCATGGGCCGATATCGCCAACCGCGCATCCCTGCGCCTCTCCCTGCGCAATCCGGACTTCACCACCGCGCGCCGCATGGCCGATGCCATCAACGCCTATATGGGTGGAGACGCCGCCCGCGCAGTTGATCCGAGCACGGTCGAGCTGACACGTCCGGCCAGCTTCAACGGCGACATGATCGACCTGCTGGCCGAAGTCGAGCAGCTGCGCGTCGAGGCCGATATGCCGGCCCGCGTCATCATCGATGAAAACACCGGCACCATCGTCATGGGCGAAAATGTTCGCGTGTCCATGGTCGCCATCGCCCAGGGCAATCTGACCATCACCGTGTCCGAGAGCCCGGTCGCCAGCCAGCCGGCGCCCTTCTCAGAAGGCGAGACGGCGATCCTGCCGCGCACGGATGTGACGGTTGAGGAAGACGCCATGCAGCTGGGCGTGCTGGATGATACGGTTTCCCTGCGCGAACTGGTCGACGGTCTCAACGCGCTGGGCGTCACCCCGCGCGACATGATCACGATCCTGCAGGCCATCAAGGCCGCAGGCGCCCTGCAAGCCGATATCGAGGTGCTGTAATGGACGAGCTCCTCAACCTTCAGATGGCCAATGCGGTTGGAGCGGCACGCTCCAATACCCAGGCGCCAAACATCGGGGGTGCGCGCAGCGAAGCGGAAGCGCGTGCGGTCGCCGAAGATTTCGAGAGCTTCTTCCTGTCCCAGATGGTGTCAGCGATGTTCGCGAATGTCGGCGAGGAAAATCCGTTTGGCGGCGGTGCAGGCGAAAAGGCCTTCGCCGGATTGCTGCACGAGGAATACGCCAAGGTCATGGCCCAGTCCGGCGGACTTGGACTGGCGGATCGGCTGACATCAGAAATCCTGCGTTATCAGGAAGCAGGGGGAGAACAAGCATGACGGAACTGGCAGCTGCGAATGGTGCCGAACGGGCGCAGGCCCTGCTCAAGCTGACACAGCGTTTGACGGATTTGATCCGCCAGGAAACATCGCTGTTTCAGGAGCGTCGTCCGCAGGATGCCCTGCACCTGCAGGACGAGAAATCGAAACTGGCCAACATCTATCGGGTGGAGGTGTCTCGGGCACGCCAGGAGCCGCAGCGATTTGCCGGTGCCAGCGCGCCGGTCAAGGACGCCCTGCGCAAGGCAACGGAAATGTTCCACAAGGCCCTCGCGGAAAACGGTCATGCCGTGGCTGCGATGAAGACGCTGACCGAAGGCGTGGTCAAGGCCATCGCCGACGAGGCCGCACGTCAGAAATCAGCGGGGGGTGGATATGGCCCTGGCGCCGGCCATCGTGCGGTGGCCCCGGGCGCGATGAACATCGCGCTGAACCAGACCGCCTGATACTGGTTGCATCCCAAGAATAAAGCCCGCTTCGGCGGGCTTTATTGTGTCTAGAAAAAGAGCGCGCCCGTCGCGCCGGAGGGCCCTTGGGCCAGGCGGGACAAACCGGCCTGGTAGTTCGCCAGCTGGGCATTGTAATACGCAGGCACCGTCCCACCGGTCTTGCCGTTCTGGGGACCTTCAAGCAGCGCCTTCAATGCCGGGTCCGTGGTGATATCGCGATAAGCACGCTGGACCTTGGACATGGCCGCCTGCAGCGCATCCATGGCGTCCTCGGACGTATCTTCATCCGCCAGTGACAGGACGTTGGGCAGGTCCAGCGAGAAGAGCGGTGGCGCATCGACCGACTTGTCATCATCGTCATCAAGCAGGGAACCGGTATTGACCACAGCGCCCGGCTCGATGCCCAGCGATTTGAGCAAATCGCGACCGGTCTCGCCGGCGAACAATTCGATCCGGTGATCCTCCGCAGCCTTGATCCGCAGCTGATCGCCCGCACTGCTGCGGCGTACATCCGCTGTGCCATCCAGCACAAGATGCGCGTTAATCTTGAATGTCAGCGACCGCATCGTGTCATCGGCGTCGATGGAGATCTTCTTGCGTCGGCCACCGTCCACGGAAATGTAGAGATGGTCGCCTTCGCGGGCCGCACTCCGGTCGGTAATCACCCGACTGTCGGAATAGGTCAGGGATCCCGAGGGCAGCCCCATGGCGTCCAGCACGCTGTCACCCTGGCTTTGAACAACGATGCCCGTGGACTCTGCGATGCCGCTGCGACCGGAAATTTGGGTCGCCCAGTCCAGCGCACCCGTTGTCGCATCCACCCGCGCGGCAAAAGCGTCGCGGTCACCGTTCAGGGTCGCGCCAGGCAGTGTGCCATCCGTCTTGCCCGCCAGATAGACCTTGCCGTCGCTGACGGTTACCGCATTGGCCATTTCGTCACCCGCTGATCCCACGAAAGTCGTGTAGTTCAAGCTTGGGGTGGCGCCGTCGGTCATCTTGACCAGGAAGGCATCGCGGACACCGCCGGCATGGCCGCTCAGGGGCGCACTCGGCGCGAAACTGGATCCGGCAGATCCTACCACATAGATATCCGTGCCATCGCTGATGATCTGTCCGATCCGGCCATCTTCCAGATCGCCCAGTCTCTGCTCCCAGCTCGCGGCAGACGTACCATCGGCTGCATCATACTTGCGCACGACACCGACACCGTCTTCCTCGCTGGCGACCAGCAGGCTGCCATCATCGGCGATGGCCAGAGAGGCGATCTTGTCCTCCCCAGCCCCGCCAATGCGGCGCGTATATTGGGTTGTTCCATCCGACCCGATGGCGCGGATATATCCATCCGAAGCCCCGCCCAGATGGGTCTGGTCGCCAAAGGTCGATTCGCTGCGACCGGCGACATAAACCGTACCGTCCGCCCCGATCGCCACACTGTCCGCAGTGTCATCATCGCGACTGCCGAAACGCTGCATCCACTGTTCAACGCCATCGCCATTATACTTGGCCACGACCGTGTCCGTACCGCCGATATCGGTTGTGGAGCCAAGACCGCCAGACACCTGGCCTGCGATCACGACATTGCCGTCATCATCAACATTGATGGTCGTACCGGCCGCATCCTCTGATGCGCCCAGCACGCGGCTCCAAAGCTTGTTTCCAAGACTGTCATACTTGGCAAGAACGAGATCCTGCTCACCCTTGATCACCTGGCCATCAACCGTATGGGAGGTTTCGCCCACGACGTAGATGCCCCCGTCCGCAGACGCGGCGCTGGCGTGAATTTCAAGCGGATTGCTTTCGGTCTTGGTCCGGGTCTCGCCGTCCTCGCCACCAACCACATCCACTTCACTCGTTGTCGCGTCAGCTTCCCAGCGCGAGGATGCTCCTACAGTCGGGTCGCCACTGGCCAGATCGGTCAGTTTGACAAACTGGCCGCCTGCCGTGTCATTGAGGCCCGAGGCGCCTGTCAGATAGACGGCCGCCTCGCCGGTCGGAGAACTGAAACTGATCCGCTCGGTCGAGATCCCGCTGACCTTGAAGCCGAAATCATTGCCCTCGACGACGCCGAACTCGTTCTTCTCGCCCAGCTTCACGCGGCTGAACTTGGTCAGCATGCCGGCTGCCTCGAGCTGCGTATTGATGTGCTCGGCGATATTGTCGAGATTTCGGGTCGTCGCGCCCATATCGGCAAGATCGATGGCGATATTGGTCGTCACGCCATTCTTGACCACCGAGATATCAAACTGGACATCGCCGGTCAGACTGGCGACTTCGGCGTCGAAATCCCCGGAATGCACTAATCCCGTCGTGAAGGTCGAGCTACCACGGGAAATCGCGACCTCGCTCTCTATCTTGCGCAGCTCTTCGCCCTTCAGGAGATTGACTTCCGTCAGATCCAGGGACTGGAAATACGTATCCAGCTGACCCATGCCCTCCTGGAAACGGTTTTCCAGAAATGTGCGACGCGACGCATCCGTCTCCGTGTCCTTGGCTTCTTCGGCCAGGGCTGCAAGGCGCTTGAGCCCCTGGTGCAGAGAGAACAGGCTTTTGTGATCAGCGGGGGCGTCGAGCGCGGAAAACTCGCGTGTCGGGTCCTTGAAAAAAACACCCGTCGCCAGGACGCTGCGGCGCATTTCCTCCAACGAGCTGACATCGCCACGCACATCCCAGGGCGTCACCACGTCGGCTGCAGACGATGCGCTGGACCGGCTGGCGCCAGACAGCGATGAACTGGAGGCGAGCGAGCTGGAGAGCTTGGCATTGTACCAGCCCGTCAGCACATTCATGTCCAGTCCGATGATTGACATCAACGCAGTCCTTTTGGTTCTGCTGCCCAATGTGGCGCATGAACACAAACAAAGCGTTGAGAAATGAGGTTAATGCGGCACTCAAACCGCAATGCGCAGCGCCTCGATCGCACTCTCGATATCGGCTGCCTGCAACGGAACCACGGGATTTACCTCGCCAGCATGCTCCACCGGTCGCTGGAGGTCCGGGCGACGCAGGCAAAGCGCCGCAAGTTCAGCGGCGGACACCGCTGCAGCGCCCTCGCCCAGTTCGTCGAAAATCGCCCGCGCGAACCGGATGCCATCCGCACTGGAAACCCGCCAGTCCAGCGCTTCGAGCGCTCCGCCGGGGCCCCGCAGATTGGCTTTCTGCAAATAGGCATGCTGACGCATCCACAAGGTTGGATCCGCGCGTTCCTCGTCGGACGAGGCAACATCATGCGCCTTGTGCAGCAATACGGCCGGAATAACCTCGACCTCAAGACCGCGCGGATAGCCGGTCGGCATCGCATTGGTTGCGAAATCCGCCCGGGAATCATGCATGAGCTCAAGCACGCGGCCAGCAAGCTGGGCGTCGACAAAGGCCGCCTCGGCACCGACCCGGACAACCGTGTCGACGTGATAATCCTTGGCCGCATGGGAGAGATTGGCCAGGGCATCACCTGCAGGGCCAACCGAAAGACAATGCCCGGCCCGTAGAACCTCCAGCGCCAGCGAGGTTTCTAATTCCGTTTCCGGTATCGAGCAAATCACGCTATCGACACCCGGGATGGATGCACAACGATCGAGAACGCGGTTCAGGACGGTTCGCCCGCCCAGATCAGCCAACACCGGTGAGGTGTCAGTTTGAAAATCGGTTTGAGCCTGAACGATCACAGCTGTGGTCATGGAACTTCCTCCCGCGCCCCGACGACGCTTGCCCAGGCTTTAGGATCGCGGGCCCAGCCTAACGACCCGTTAACCCAACGGGAGCAGCGTCGATACCGATTAACGAATCGCGGAACCAAACCATGTCTGACATCACGCCCCCCATGGACGCCCTGAACTCGATGGCCTTTAACCGGACTTTCCGCGAACCGCGCATGGACCTGAATGGCAAGGTGATCCTGGTCACCGGCGGCACCGGCTCTTTCGGCAAGCAACTCGCTGAAACCATTTGCCGGGAATACAAGCCCCGCAAGCTGATCATCTTCTCACGCGATGAGCTCAAACAGTCCGAAATGGCTCAGGAATTTTCACCCAGTGACTATCCGTTCCTGCGTTACTTCATTGGCGATGTGAGAGATGAAAGCCGCCTCGACATGGCTATGCGCGACGTCGACATCGTCATCCATGCGGCCGCTCTGAAACACGTACCGATCGCCGAATACAACCCGTTCGAATGCATCAAGACCAATGTGATCGGTGCCGAGAATGTTGTTCGCGCTGCTATCCGGCGTGGGGTGCGTCATGTCTGTGGACTGTCCACGGACAAGGCCGCCAGCCCGATCAATCTCTATGGCGCGTCCAAACTGGCAGCGGATAAAATATTCACCGCCGCTCAGCATATGGGCGGGGAAGGCGGACCGATTTTCTCCGTGGTCCGCTACGGCAATGTCGTGGGGTCGCGGGGCTCTGTCATTCCGCTGTTCCGCAAGCTGATCGATGAAGGTGCCGACCACCTGCCGATCACCGATGAGCGCATGACACGGTTCTGGATCACGCTCGAACAGGGGGTGAATTTCGTCCTGTCCAGCCTGGCTATGGCCCGCGGAGGCGAGGTCTTCGTCCCGAAGATCCCGTCCATGTCCATGGTGGAACTGGCCAAATCCATGGCGCCGGACCTGCCCATCAAGATCATCGGCATCCGCCCGGGTGAAAAGCTGCACGAGGTGATGATCCCCGAGGATGACGCGCGCACCACAGTGGAACTGGAGGATCGCTATGCCATCCTGCCTGCCCATAATGCACGCATCATGCGACGCTATCTGGCAGAGGGCGGCAAGGAAGTGCCGGAATTCTTCTGTTACGCCTCGCACACCAATCGAGAGCATTTCAGCCCGGAGGAACTTCGCGATTACCTCAACGGGCGCAAGGCAGCCTAGAGCCCCAGCACTTCGCTCAGCGCATTGACGACCCGATCGGTAGCGTCAGCGTCCAGCCCGGCGTAGAGGGGCAGGCTCAATGTGCGCGCATAATAGCGCTCCGCACCGTCCAGAGCCGTCTGGCCATAGCGTTGGCGATAGAAGGGTTGCTTGTAGAGCGGAATGTAGTGGACCTGAGTTCCGATACCGCGCTGGCGCAGCGCATTCATCAGCTCGGCCCGCGTCACCCCCACCGCCTCAAAGTCAATTCTCACCGGGTAGAGATGCAGGCAGGAATCCGTGTCCGGCGTCCTCTGGATCGGCAGAATATGCGGCGCCAGCTCGGCGAGCGCCTCGTCATACCGTTGTGCCAGCGCCTGGCGCGCACGCTTGAACTGATCCAGCCGCTTGATCTGCGACCGGGCCAAGGCCGCCTGGATATCGGTCAAACGATAGTTCCAGCCTAGGGACTGCATCTCGTACCACCAGGGCTCGTCGGCGCCCCGCTCCAGATGTTCTGGTGAACGCTCCATGCCATGACTGCGCAGTCGGGCTATGCGCTCTGCCAGAACCGCATCACGCGTTGTGACCATTCCGCCCTCACCCGCGGCGATCGTCTTGACCGGGTGGAAAGAGAATGTCGCCGCGTCCGAGTGATGACAGGCCCCGACCGGTAGGCCTGCGTGAACTGTCCCGAGTGCGTGACACGCATCCTCGACGACCCGCAATTGCGCGGTTCGAGCGATGCTCGATATCGCAGCCATGTCCACCGCCTGCCCGGCAAGATGCACTGGCAAGACAGCGGCGGCGCGGTCGCCCGCGCGTCCCAGCGCCTCTTCCAGATGCGCTTGGGTCATCAAGCCGGTGTCGGCATCCACATCACAGAACACAACCTCGGCGCCGCAGAAAAGCGCGGCATTCGCTGTTGCGAGGAAGGTAATCGCCGGAACGATGCACACATCCCCCTCGCCGATGCCCAGCCCGGCCAGTGCGAGATGCAAGGCCGTTGTACCGTTGGAACAGGCCAGGGCATGCGGCGCAGCAGTTGCGGACCGAAACGCTGTTTCGAAGTCGCTGACAGCCGGCCCCGTGGTCAGCCAGTCACTCTTCAGCACATCAACCACGGCCTCGATATCGTCCTCGGCGATGGATTGACGACCATAGGGAAGGAAGTTGTCGGACATGCAGCACTCCTTTGCCGGGATAGTGGCGCGAGTCGCCTAAACAGAAACGGCCCCCCGAAGGGAGCCGCTTCCGTGGTGGTGGAGACCGAAAACGGCGATTAGCCGTTAAACAGGTTGAGGATGATCTGAGGCTGGCTGTTCGCGATCGACAGCGCCTGTACGCCGAGTTGCTGCTTCACCTGCAAGGCCTGAAGCTTGGCACTCTCGACGGCAAGATCCGCATCAACGAGGTCGCCGATACCCTTGGTCAGGCTGTCCATAAGCTTGCCAACAAAACCGGAGTGAGCCTCCAGCTTCTTCACGTCAGACCCCAGATTGGCGAGGGCCTGGTTCACATTGTCGAGGCTGGTCTGGATCTGCGAGGCCACAGTGCTGGCCAGGGTCGTGGTGCCCAGCGATGCGGTTGTCGCGAGGGTAATGATAGCACCGCCCAGGCTCATATCCTGCGCTTTCAGCGTAACCGACCGGGTGGCCTCAGCGTCAGCGAGAAATTCGATACCGGAAGTAACCGCACCATTGATCATATTGGCGCCGTCGAACTCGGCATTTGCGATAATGCCCTGCACCTGGTCAACCAGGGCCTTGAAGTCACTGTCATAGGCAGCACGGGAGAAGGTATCGAGAGACGGGTCCATCGCCGCGACGGCTTTCTCGCGCATCTGCACCAGAAGATCCGAGATCGCTTCACCGGCAGCCAGGGCAACGTCGCCGATCGTGGCGGCTCGGTCGAGGCCGGTTTGAACCGCTCCAAGTGCACTCACATCAGCCCGCATGCCCTGGGCAACGGCGTAGATCGCGGCGTTATCCTTGGCACCGGCAATCTTCAGGCCGGTATTGATACGGTTCTGGGTCTGATCCATCTCAACATTGGTCTTGTTGAGATTCTGCAGAGCGATCATGGCTCCGGTGTTGGTGTGGACACTCATCGTCATGCGACATTCTCCCGCAAAGTCCTGCTGCAGTTTTGCAGCGCATTCGCAGACCTATGCGCAAGCGGCGTGCCGCTTTGCCAACTGATAAGTAACCTTAATGAATTCAATAAATTACAAAACCCCACTCGAATTTCGAGAGGGGCGAAAACTTAGATTTGCCGGGCGTGGATTGCCCGGGCGGCTAATATTGCCGGGTGGTCAGACGCGCTGGTTGATCAAGCCTGCCGTGCTTGTACGCAGGTATTCCAGCAAGTCGGAATGTTTCTCGGGCGGCCATCGCCGGACAGTCTCCCCGGATTCGTCGTCAATCATCAGATAGACGTATTCTCCGGACGTATTGTCCTGCGTGATCTTCAAACGCGAGTTTGCAAAAGGGGTCTCAGAGAGTTCCTGGATTTTCTGCTCGACCACCTCATGGCGCTCGGACTGGTCCATCTGCTCTGTGGGTGATTTGGATGCACCACTCCCGTCCTGTTCCTCGACAGGCTGGATGCGTGTGCTGTCCTGACGGTTACGCTCGACAATCTTCTCTCGATTGTCCGTGGCCGAGACCGCCGTGACAGATGCTGGATTAAATCCTGTTTCTGCCATTTCCTATTCGCCGACGCGGAGGCGCCAGCGCCTCCATATTGGTTCCCGTCATCAGCTTCCGGGAAGCGGAAGGTGGGCGCTAACCCACCTTCCATTTCCGGGATTAACGGAAGTAACCCAGGATGGTGGACGGAGCACTGTTCGCAATGGACAGAGCCTGTACACCAAGCTGTTGCTTGACCTGCAGAGACTGCAAGCGAGCGCTTTCCTTGGCCAGGTCCGCGTCGACCAGGTTGCCGATACCCTTTTCGAGGGAGTCAGACAGCTTGCCTACGAAGTCTTTGTGGATGCCCAGAGACTTGGAAGCCGTACCCAGGCGCGCCAGAGAAGCGTTCAGGTTGTTGATGGACGTAGAGATCGTACCCGCAATCGTGCTCGCTGCGCTGGCAGACGCGAAGGAAGCCGTTGCAGAGAGCGTGACGACACCACCACCGAGTGACAGGTTCTCGTCGACGATGGAAATCGTGGACGAACCCGAAGCATTAGCGAGTGCGGAGATCGAGGTCACGGAGTTGTTGATCAGGTTGGTACCGTTGAACGAAGCGTTCGAAACGATCTTGCCGATCTGGTCACGCAGCGCTTTGAAGTCCTCGTTCAGCGCGGTGCGCGAAGCGGAGTCAAGCGAAGCGTCCGAAGCCGCCAGAGCCTTCTCTTTCATCTCAACGAGGAGATCGGAGACAGCTTCACCAGCAGCCAGCGCAACGTCTACGGTCGAAGCAGCCAGGTCCAGCGAGTTACCAACGGCTTCATAGCCTTTCACGTCGGCACGCATTTTCTGGGCGATCGCATAAACACCACCATTGTCCTTGGCAGATGCAACGGCGAGACCCGTATTGATGCGAGATTGAACCTGCTCAATGTCACGGTTCGTAGAGTTGAGGTTCTGCAGCGCAACCATGGCGCCAGCATTGGTATTGATAGTAGCCATTTCTTGGCCCTTTCCTTTCTGGTTTCTCGGACGTTTTGTCCGCTGGATCTTCTGATCCGACGCTTTACACAGCAAAGGAAGTGCCAGTTTTTGCTTGACCTACTTGGTTAATCCCGGATCGCCCCGAATCACTGGGAGTTTTCTGCCGAGTCGGAATTTCCGGGTAACCATTCACCCGGCAAAAACTGCCCAACAACACGTAAAAATCGCCCGGCAAAAACTACCGGTCGGCAAAAATGTTTGGTTAATAATGAGTTAATTTTCGAATTCAGACATGGGTCCGTGCCTCCGCTGTGGACGCAGAAAAAAATGCTGGGATCGCTCGAAAGCGATCCCAGCGCGCTTACGGTTATCCGAAGAACGACATGATCGTCTGCGGCGCCTGGTTGGCGATGGATAGCGCCTGTACGCCCAGCTGCTGCTTGACCTGCAGCGACTGCAAACGTGCACTTTCCTTGGCCAGATCGGCGTCGACCAGGTTTCCGATGCCGGTCTCCAGGGAGTCGCTCAGTTGCTGCACAAAGCCTTTGTGGATCTCGAGAGACTTGGCGGCCGTACCGAGGCGCGCCAGAGACGAGTTGAGATTGTTCAAGGACGTCGAGATCGTACCCGCAAGAGTGCCCGCCGCGCCGGCAGACGCGAAGGAAGCCGTTGCAGCCAGCGTCACAACACCACCACCGAGCGAGAGGTTCTCGTCAATGATAGAAATCGTGCTCGATCCGTCCTGGTTAGCCAGGGCGGAGATCGAGGTCACTGAGTTATTGATCAGGTTCGTACCGTTGAACTCGGCCGTGGATACCATCTTGCCGATCTGGTCACGCAGGGCCTTGAAATCTTCGTTCAGGGCTGTGCGGGACGCAGCATCGAGAGATACATCCGAAGCAGCGAGGGCTTTCTCCTTCATTTCGATGAGCAGATCCGAAATGCCCTCGCCTGCCGCCAGGGCGACATCGACAACAGAACGGGTCCGATCGAGGCTCTGCTGAACAACACCATAACCCGCTACCTGAGCACGCATGCGCTGCGCGATGGCGAATGTACCGCCATCGTCTTTCGCGCCCGCGACCTTCAGGCCGGTATTGATGCGGTTCTGAACTTCGTTCATCGACTGGTTCGTAGCGTTCAAGTTCTGCAGGGCCACCATGGCCCCAGCGTTGGTGTTCACAGAAAGCATAATTGTTCCTCCGTTCTGGAAGCGATGAAGCCGACTTTTTCGGCCTGGACGTTTTGTCCTGCCGCAAGCTTCGCAAGCGCTATGCCGAGCGGTGAATATGCTATAATGCTGTTTTCACGACACTTTTTGGACCAAAACGCCTCAGGAACACAGAGTACGGACGGATCTGCAGCGCCTTTCTTGCCGCCCCGGCAGATGTTTCCCGGCGAACAAGCAGGCAAGAAAAAGCCGCCCGTGGGCGGCTCCCTGTTCAGCGATCTGCGGGCCTCTACGCGGCGGGCGCCTGGGCCTGGGGCGAGAGCCCCTGCATAATCGTTCGATTGATATCAATCAGGGTTTGAAAATCATCATCGCCGCGCATGACGACGGATGTGTGCTTGGAGACGAAAAGTGACAGCGAGATGATCGAGGCCCGCAATTGCTCGGGCAATTGATTTTCCTCACTCGAGCAGTCCAGAGCGAAATTGCTCCACATGCGACGGTTCCAGTCCAGCGCTTCTGCACGCTTGGTGATCTCAAGCTTGTCCGCCTGTGACGCCTCCATTAGCGCGCGCGTCACTTGCGCGAACAGGCGGTACTCGGTTGAACGCGGATCCTCGCTACGGGTCGCAGCTTGCTGATAGGCCTGGAAGGACATTACTTCAGTCGCTCCTCTTCATAAGCGATGAGCTTTTTGCACCGGATGAGAGCCTTGTAGTACTCACCCGCCATCACATCCCTGCTCACCGCAACGCATTCCGCCAACACTTCCGGTGACTGGATCACGCTCATGAACTCATTCATCCGCACGACAAATTGTTCGTAGATGGCATCGTTTTGCTTGTCAGACAGATACATCATCATGATCGGGAAATAGATGTGACGCGCCGGAGTCGTCACCTCTTCCTGTTGCATGATGTCTTTCTCACGCAGCACCGAAGCCTTGTTCTGCAGGACGAGCACTGATCGGCGATCGCCATTCTCGATCACCGCGCCGTTCAGAACGAACTTCTCGCCGGGTTTTAGCGAGATTTTGAGCGGCATTCAGTCTCTCCCAGAACTATGAGTGCGCATTAGACAGGCGGAGAATCTGCCAAAGGCTGATGAACAAAAGGTTTCGCCAATCATCGCGAAACCAGGCGATCACGGTCATGCATATTTAATACGCGTCAAACCGCCCTCACCGATCCGACTGATCGCGCGTGATCGCCTGTGACAGGCCGCCTGGAAAACCTTAGCCAAACGTTAAGTCGAATCGGTGCGTCAGTCTGGTTGCGAGCGACCCTAGCGATAGCGAGACATGATGACCGACAGCGCGCTGTTAGAAGAATTCAACGCCGAGGCTGAAGCGGAAAAGAATGAAACCCGCGGGGCTGTGGGCGATTCCGGACACTTCAAGGCTGAAACCAAACTGGGCGTGATCCCCAAGGATCAGCGCGCGACCTATCGCAAGGTCGCTGCCCTGTGCAAACGCGCCATCAAGATATCTGATGAAGGCGACCATATCGGCGCTGCGAAACACGCGCTCAAGGCGCTCGATGCAGGGCCGGACACCGCCCTCGCCAACCATACGGTCGGCCTGCTCCTGTTTCGCCTGGGACGACTATCCCGCGCTCTCGAGTTTTATGAACGCGCCTGGAAACTCGATCCCGCCGACGATGAAATCTATCTCAATATGGGGATTGTGGCCTGGAAGCTGGACATGCTCGAGGCCGCGGAAAAATTCTATCGCCTTTGCGTCCAGGTCAATCCGGACAGTATGAGCGGCATGATCAACCTGGCGAGTGTCCTGCGCGACCAGGCCAAGTTTGAAGATGCGATCGAATTGCTACGAGAGCGCATCTACCTGCACCCGGAAAATGCCGAGCTGTGGAATTCCCTGGGCACAGTTTTGTCGGATTCCGGCGACCCGGTCGGCGCGGTGCCCTTTTACACTGAAGCCTTACGGCTTAAGCCCAATTTCGCACGGGCACATAACAACCTCGCGAATGTCTACGAGCTGATCGGCGAACCCGAGAATGCCATCACGCATTTCGAAGAAGCACTGAAGAATCCCCAGGACAAGATCGACCGGGCCACGATGCTGCACGGGCACTCACTGGCATTGCTCGCGTCGGGCCGCCTCGCTGAAGGCTGGAAGGCGCAACGCATTCGCCTCGACCCCGACAATACCCAGGCCACACTGTTTGTCATGAACTGTCCAATGTGGGAAGGCGATGATCTGGACGAGATCCGGGACAAGTCTCTGGTCTGGATCGGCGAACAGGGGCTGGGCGATGAAGTCCTGTTTCTCAACCAGGCCAATGACCTGATCGACGCGGTCGGCCCGGATGGCGAATTGCGCATCGCCGTGGAGTATCGATTGGTGGACCTGGTCGCCCGGTCCTTCCCCAAGGCGAAGGTCTACAGCCACCGTTCCGCCCATGTGGAAGGCCGCGATGTGCGTGTCCTGCCAAAGATCGACAAGGCCTCCGATTACTGGACGCCGATGGCGACGCCCCTGCGCTCGCTTCGCAACAGTGTCGACAGCTTTCCCAAGGATGCAGGTTTCCTGACCCCGGATCCGGATCGCCAGAAAGAGTTCCGGCAACAACTCGCCGCGTTCGGCCCGGGCCTCAAGGTCGGCATCCTCTGGAAATCGCTGAAAATGAACGCACGGCGCGCCCGGTTTTTCTCGGCATTCGACGCCTGGAAACCGGTCCTGGACGTAGAGGGTGTGGAGTTCGTCAATCTGCAGTATGGCAAGGTCGAAGACGAGCTGGAGATCGCCCGCGAGCATTTCGGGGTCACGGTTCACCAGCCCGAAGGCATCGACCTCAAGATGGATCTCGACGGGGTCGCCGCGCTGTCTTCTGCCTGTGATCTGGTCATCGGCCCGATGAATGCGACCACCAACCTGGCCGCTGCCAGTGGTGCAAATGTCTGGTTCATCCACGCGCGCTCCTCGACCTGGACCATGCTGGGCGCCGGGCGGTCACTCTGGTATCCGCAGACACGCTCCTTCTTTGGCGAAGGCTTCCAGGACTGGGAGAACACGATGGGGCGGGTCGCCACCGAGCTGGCAGCACACGTCAAGGCTACCGGCTAGGCCATGTCTGTCATCCTGATACGGGCGGACGGCGGACCGACAATTGGTTTCGGCCATGTCACACGCTGCCGCGCGCTGGCGCGCACGCTGCACGAGCTTGGGCGCCAGGTGCTCTGGATCACCCGAACGCCAGACGTTCTACCCGCAGATGTGAAAGCATTGTGCGAGATTGTATCTGTGACGCAGACCGACGAGTTCGAGGCGCTCTCCACGCTGGCCCGTAGGCACGAAGCCCCGGTGCTGATCGGGGACTGGAAGGACACCGACCCGATCCTGGTGCAAAGGCTGCGGGGCACCGGCCTGCCAGTCGCACTGCTGGGCAACCAGACCGGCGCTGCGCGGGCCGATCTGATCGTCAAACAACGCTTTGTTCCCCAACCCGAAACGCGTGGAGTGCATTATCTTGATGGTCCGGAACATCTGCTCTTGCCTGCTGCGTTCAGCGCCCTGACTCCCCCCGTCGCCGTCACGCAGGCGCAATCCGTCTTCGTCTCCCTGGGCGGAAGCCAGAGCGAACTGATCGACCATTGCCTGGCGCTTTGCGAAGAGCTTTGCCGACAACGTAACCTGGAAGTGGATATCCTGCGCCCGGACAGCCGCGGCACACCCCATCGCGCACAGGACGTTGCAGAGCGAATGCGCGCGGCTGATTTTGCCGTCATGGCGGGCGGCACGAGCCTGCACGAGGCTGCAGCCTGCCGTTTGCCCGCGATATGCCTGCCGATTGTTCCGCATCAGCTGGACCGGGCCCGCAGCTGGGAGGCCCTCGGATTTGGCGTCAGCATTGTTCCGGACACGCCGCACTGGGAAAGCCAGTTCGCCACGGCTTTCAACCGGTTTCACACGGACGTGGAGATCCGCCAGGGCGCGATCGAAAAAATGGCAGCCAGCGTTGACGGGCTTGGCGCGCAGCGGGTCGCCCAATTCATCCACACGACCTGGCCCGGTGAGCCGTCGCCGCCAGAATCGTCCTAAAACGGCTTGAAGCAGAAACCTGAAGCGAAGAGACAGAATTGACCGATTCCTCACCCACAGTCGGCGACATCTGGCCAAACTTTCTGGTCATCGGCGCACCAAAGGCGGGCACGACCTCGCTGTACCACTATCTAAGCCAGCATCCCGATGTTTTCCTGTCCCGGGTTCGCAAGGAAGGGCGCTTCTTTTCCCGAGTGGGACAAGGGGAGGTCTACTGGCCCGAATTCTACCACTTCGACACCGCGCCGGAGATCTCTGACTATCAAGCGCTGATGGCGGATTATTCTGGCCAGGCGCGGGTCGGGGACGTCTCGCCGGATTACTATGCCTATGCGTCGCTTGCAGCTCCGCGGGCGCGCGAATTGTGTGGCCCTGACACCCGCATTATCGCCCTGTTGCGCAATCCCGTCGACCGGACCTATTCCCACTATCTGCAGAATGTCCGACGTGATGCAGAATTTCTCTCGTTTGAAAAAGCGCTGGAAGACCAGCCGCGCCGTATCGCGGAAAACTGGGGGTTCCAGTGGCTTTACGCGCACACTTCCACCTATCCCGAGCGCTTGAAGATCTGGCAGGCTCACTTCCCGAACATGCTGGTCCTTCTCCAGGATGACCTCGACGCAGACGGCCCGGGAACCGTCGCCCAGATTGTTGACTTCCTTGACCTGCCCCCACACCCCATCACAGTCGAGGCGCGCTATAACACCGGTGGCATACCCGCGGCCAAGAAGATGATCATCGATGGCCATTTCGACGACCGTATCGGCGAGGATTTTGATCGGCTTCATGCCGAGCTGATCGCCCCCGTTTCCGGCACCACCAGCGCCAAGACCGCTGACGGCGTTTACCCGCCACTCGACAACACGCCGGTCTCGATTCCGCCAATGGCCAGCAGCATGCGCGCCCGCCTGCAGACACAGTTCGAGCCCTCGATCCGGGAGGTCGAGGCGCTGCTCGGACGATCACTGGATTTCTGGCGCAAATGAGTGCGCTTCATAACATCTCCGGTGGCGTGCTGGTCACGGGCGTCGGCGCCCCTCCGGGCCTGGGCACCCTGCGCTCGCTGAGACAGGCCGATCCAGAGCTGACGCTTGTCGCCGCCGACCTGAACGCACTCGCGGGCGGGCTGTATGAACCCGGCTGTTCCGGGATAACCCTGCCCTCCGCTGCAGATGCGGAGGCCTATCGGAGCGCTGTGCTGAAGGTGATGGCAGATCATGGCTGTGACACCATCATTCCGGGTTCGGAAGCTGAAGCCAAGGCCCTGGCGCCGGTCGTGGACGCCTGGGCAAAGGACGGTATTCGTGTGCCCGTGCCAGCTCCGGATGTGCTCGAATATGGTCTCGACAAGGGCAAGCTCCTGTCCCGTGCCAAGGCCCGCGGACTGCCGATACCGGCGACACTACAGCCCAACAGCGTCGACGATCTGGATGCCTGGGATGGCGGCTATCCCTGCGTCGTCAAACCCCGCACATCACGCGGTGCACGCGGTGTGAGCTATCCGGCCAATGCGATCGAGCTGGCCCAGATCTGGACCGAAACCCACCGCGATCATGGCCCCTGTGTGGTCCAGCAATACATTCCGGGCGGTGCCGAGACCGTCTACACGATCGGCTCGCTGTGGCGCGATGGCGAACTCATCATCTCCACCCTGCACCGCAAGCTGCAGACCAATCCTCCGACAGGGGGCGTCGCGGTCGCCGGGGAAACCGTGGATGACCCGGTCCTGATGCAGGCCGGGCTTGATGTTCTGCAGGCCAGTGGCCCCTGGCACGGTCTTGCGGCAGTCGAGCTGAAACGGCCGGCTGCGGGCGAACCTGCCTATTTGCTGGAGATCAATCCGCGCATGTGGGGGTTTGGATATCTAATGACCCTGGCGGGCCTCAACATTCCGGCCCTGCTCGTGCGCATGCTGGCGAATGATCCAGATCTTGGTAACCATATCCCCGGTAGAATTCCTCCGTATAATGCGACTCGGATGACGCGGACCTGGATGGATGTCGAAATCCCTGTCCAAGGCAGCCAGAATGAAGAGGACACGGTGTGAAAAGAACCGTCGCGGTAATTCAGGCACGAACAGGCTCGAATCGGCTTCCGAGGAAGATTCTCGAACCGCTTTTCGATGATGTTTCCCTGCTCGCTTACCAGTGTCGACACTTGCGCAATATTCCAGGCGTGGACGAGCTGGTGATCGCCACGACGACACACCCCAATGATGATACCGTCGAACAGCTGGGACAGGCCGAAGGCATTCGCGTCATTCGTGGTTCAGAGCACGACGTTCTTGATCGCTTCCTCGTCGTCGCCGAACGAACCCTGGCCACGACCCTTGTGCGCATTACATCGGACAGTCCCTTCCGTGACCCCATGATTATTGCGCGATGCGTGTCGGACCATCACGACAATCTTTCCGAATACACGCGGCCCGTTGACAAGCATCTGCCGCGGGGCTTGCGCGCGGAAGTCGTGCAAACGCGTGTGCTTCAACATCTTGCCGCTGATCCGGAAGTCACCGCCCGCCACCGCGAGCACGTCACCCTGTTCATACGTGAACACTATGAAGCCTTCCGGACACACATGGTGCGGTTCGCCGACACGCTTCACTATCCCGATTATGATTTTTCGGTCGACACACGTGAGGACCTGGACTTCGTCCGCTCCGTTTACGCACAGATGAGCGAACGCGACTGGCCCATCGATGCAGAACACATCTGCAAGCTGATCAGCGAACAGGTGGCCGAACAAAACCGCTTCGAGGACATTGCCTGATGAACGCAGAGCGCGTGACCCTGATCGCGGAGATCGGGTCGAACTATGATGGCGATCTCGATCTCGCCAAACGCTATATCGAAGCCAGTGCGAAAGCAGGCGCGGATATTGCCAAATTCCAGAGCCTGAGCCGGGACGGCCTGATCGCACGACGCATCAAGGACCCCGGCAGCGACGACATTGTCGACAATCCGAAATACGCCGCGTTCGGCAATCAGGGCTTGCCGGATGACTGGCACTACACTCTCAAGGCCTGTGCTGACGATAACGGCATCGAATTTATGTCCTCGCCCTTCTCTCTGGAAGCGGTGGACCTGCTCGAGGATGTCGGCGTCAGCCGTTACAAGATCGCATCCGGGGATATGACTTTCCGCGCGATGCAGGAAAAGATCGCGGCAACCGGCAAGGCCGTGATCCAGTCCACCGGCGCCAGCTATCTCGACGAAGTCGAGGCGGCGGCCAGCTTCCTCCGCGCCAAGGGCTGTAACGAGCTTACCCTGTTGCATTGTACAGCAAGTTATCCACCTGCCTGGGAGGATATGAACCTCAACGCGTTGACGTCCCTGCGGGCGGCGTTTCCGCACACGCCCCTGGGCCTCTCAGACCACTCGCCAGGCAGCCTGGCTCCGATCGCCTCGATCGCGCTGGGTGCCAGAGTGATCGAGAAACATGTGACCTTTGACCGCTCCAATCCCGGGCCGGATCACCCCTTCGCGATGGAGATGGAAGAATTCGCGAGAATGGCGCACGACATCACCGATCTGTGCGTCGCGCTGGGCTCGTCCGAGAAGCGGCCAGCAGCGAGCGAAATCAATCGCCGTCGCAATTTGCGCCGCGGCCTCTATGACGCTGAACACGGCGGCCCCACAACGGGAAATGACGGTGTGTGGCTGCGCCCGCAGCACGCCGCCGATGATCGGGCGGAATAGCACACAGACACAAAAAAGGCGCCGTGAGAGGCGCCTTTTTCGTAGTGGGCCCAAAGCCCCTTATTTCGTTCGGATCGCGTCGATCTTGGATGCAGAGACACCGTCAACAATCGTGCGGTTGATCATCGGGTGATCTTCGTCCTGGGGGCCAAAATCACTATCGGGGTGATAGGCAATGACCCGCATCTCGCTGTCATAGGTCCGGAATTTGTGGTGCCCCTCATAGGGGATCCGGAACATCACTCCCGGCTCCAGCGGGATGATGCCTTCCGGCGTGACGCACTCGCCCTTGCCGGAAAAGACCACGCCAATCCGATCGGAAGGATGCGTGTGCGACGTCTGGTCAATGCCAGGCGGGAAGTAGAGCAGGTTGAGACAGGGGTCACCCATCTTGATGGGTGAGATCAACAGGCTGTCGGTACAGCCATCGATATATTTCAGCCGCCCCTTGTCCTCGACCGGACCACCAATCGAGAAGAAGGCTTGGTGCTTGGCGCGCGCCATGACGATGCCCCGGCCGCCGGAAATACTGACGGCATTGTTGGCTGAGAAATACATACCCGATTTGAGGGTGAAACTGCCCGCATCCGTATTCACGATGGCATCGCCATCCTGGACAAAACCGAAATAGGCCGTATCCGTCGCGTCAAGATCAAGATCCTGATTGTCCCAAGCATGCAGAGTTGTTGGGAAATTCGGATCGCAATCGGCAACCTTGCCGGTCATCCATTCGAATGCGTAGAAGTTCTGCGTGTGGATCATTCCATCAGCCATCGGGGCCACCTCTAATCTATCACGATGAGTATCCCAGAGATTCGCCTTTACAGTCCCTTAATTTCGCAAGCAGAGAAAGGTGATTGGGGCAATGTGCCGCATTCAAGGTCTCGAACCTCCCCCTGGGCACGCTGCAGCTTGACGCCTACGTCACACCTACCCAAGCCGTTTGCAACGCGCTAGGTCTTGACCATGCGCTTTGAAGGTACAGACAATTACGTCGCTGATGCTGAGCTGAGCGCCGCGGTAAATGCGGCGATCGCTCTGGAGCGCCCGCTGCTCGTCAAGGGCGAGCCGGGCACCGGTAAAACCGAGCTGGCCAAACAGGTCGCCGCTGCCATGGGCATGCCGCTGATCGAATGGCACATCAAGTCGACGACTAAGGCGCGCCAGGGCCTTTACGAATACGATGCCGTTGCCCGCTTGCGCGACAGCCAGCTGGGCGATGACAAGGTCCATGACATCAACAACTACATCCGCAAGGGCAAGCTGTGGGAGGCCTTTGCGGCCGAACAACGCTCCGTGCTGCTGATCGACGAGATCGACAAGGCCGATATCGAGTTTCCCAACGATCTCCTGCAGGAGCTCGACCGGATGGAATTCCACGTCTACGAGACAGGTGAGACCATCAAGGCGGAACAGCGCCCGGTCGTCATCATCACTTCGAACAATGAGAAGGAATTGCCGGACGCCTTCCTGCGCCGCTGTTTCTTCCATTTCATCGCCTTCCCGGACGAGGAAACGATGCGCGCCATCGTCGAGGTGCATTTCCCGGGGCTGAAGGGCCGGTTGCTCGCAGAGGCGCTCAAGCTGTTCTACGACGTGCGCCAGGTCCCCGGCGTGAAGAAGAAGCCCTCGACGTCGGAGCTGCTCGACTGGCTGAAACTACTGCTGGTCGAGGATGTTGATCCTTCCGTGCTGACCGAACGTGATCCGCGCAAGCTGATCCCGCCGCTGCACGGCGCCCTGTTGAAGAACGAGCAGGACGTCATGCTGTTCGAAAAGCTTTCCTTCA
This sequence comes from Maricaulis sp., assembly GCF_017643475.1. Classification (GTDB taxonomy): domain Bacteria; phylum Pseudomonadota; class Alphaproteobacteria; order Caulobacterales; family Maricaulaceae; genus Maricaulis. The sequence continues at coordinate 1,329,238 of NZ_JAEPNI010000001.1, read as the reverse complement.
TGATGCGGCGCAATCCCGAACCTGGCGGCGCTCCGGCTGGCGGACCGCGTGACCCGGGCGCGATCTGAGCCAGCTTACCGCTTATTCACTCGGTGCTCGGCGAGTGTTTTCATGCTCTTCCCGCACATCGGGAGGACATGATGAAACACGCATTTTGTGCCGGTATTCTGGCAGCCAGCCTTGCCATGCCGGCCTTCGCACAGGACGAGGCCCCAGCCGATTTCATGTCCGCCTTCCGGCAGGTGATTCCACATGTCATGGCCGGAGACTGGGAGTCCGCGCTGGCGCCGGCAGAAACCGCTCTGGCCCTGGCCGACACGCCGATGGATCGATATCGCATTCGCCACATGCTCACGGATATCAATGCGCGCCTGGGGTATTGGGAGGCGACCGGGCGGTATGCGAGGCAGGCTGCGGACGTCATCCACGGTGATGCAGAGCTTGCAGCGACCCGCATGGTCATGGCCTCCCACATGGCCGCCGAAGAGGCCCGCGCTGCCTGGCATCCGGGCGACACGGCTCGCCTGGCAGACGCCAATGCCCGCATGCTGCGCGATCACCCGGAGGCCAGCCCCGGCTGGCAAGTCCAGGGCGATCAGGGCGCGCGCCACATGCAGGGCCTGCAATGCCCGCTTTTCATTGCCGACCATCTGCGCTTCGACGTTTATGGCGGCAGCGAGGGCGACCCGGCCTGCCTTTACTGGAACCACGAGGATATCGGGCTTCGCCTGACCCAGGGCAGTCATGCTTCAGCAGAGGCCGAACGCATGGGCGAAACCTATCCGGACTTGCAAAGCACCCGGTTCGAGATCGTCACGACGGGCACAGGCGAAAACGCGCCCCTGACCTCCTGGTCACTGGGCGCATCTCGCCCGGGCACGCCGGAACAATTCGCCATGACCCTGGAACACCCGCTCCAGCCCTGGACTGTCACCGTGCAATACCCGGCCGGACAAGACGCCGCTGCGCGAGCGGTGTTGCTGCAGGCCTTTGTCAGCCAGCAACCGGATTAACGCCGTCGGGCGCCCCTTAAATCCTACAAACCTGTCATTTGCCACACAAAGAAAGCTCGGCTACATGCAGCGGACCTAAAACGTTATATTATAACATCTCATGAATAGACCGCTTGTCTCCGCCTGCCTTCTCGTCACCCTTTCCGCCACCGCTGCTGCCCAGGACACATCGACGGCTGATATTATTCACATCTGGGGCCAGGGAATGGACCAGATTGGCGTGGCTCAATCTGCGACCGAAGGGGTCGTCGGCTATGATGACATCTCGACACGACCGATCGGGAGAGTGGGTGAACTCGTTGAAGTCATCCCGGGCATGATCGCGACGCAGCACTCCGGAACGGGCAAGGCGAACCAGTATTTCATGCGGGGTTTCAATCTGGATCACGGTACAGATTTCGCCGGCTTCATCGATGGTGCGCCGGTCAATATGCGCAGCCATGGCCATGGCCAGGGCTATCTGGATCTCAATCCACTCATCCCGGAATTCGTATCTGAAATTCGTTTTCGCAAGGGTGCCTATCGTGCAGATGATGGTGATTTTTCACTCGCCGGGTCGGCCCGTTTCGCCCTCTATCAGCAATTGCCATCCAACTTCGCCAGCCTGGAGATCGGCGAATTTGGATACAGCCGAGCCGCTGCAGGCGTCAGCCATGAGACCGATTCCGGCGCACTGACCTTCGGCGGTGAACATGTCCTGTATGACGGCCCATGGAGCACGCAGGAGGACGCAGAGCGCATCAATCTGCTCGCCCGCTACGTGGCCCCGGCCTTTGGTGGTGATGCCAGCTTCACCCTCATGTATTACGATGCCGACTGGCGCGGCGCCGACCAAATTCCAGAACGAGCATTGAATGTGTATGGCCGTTTTGGTGTTATCGACCCGACGCTCGGGGGGCAATCGGAACGCCTCGCTGCCACAGCACGTTGGGAAAATCACCTCGCTGAGGTCAACGCCTGGATCGTCCGGTCCGACTTTACGCTCTACTCCAATTTCACCTATTTCCTCGAAGGCCCGGTCAATGGCGACCAATTCGAACAACGAGACGAACGCTGGATGTACGGGGCACGCTATCGTCAGCACGCGCACGTCGCAGATTCTCTTCAGCTCAGCTGGGGTGCCGAGCTTCGTCATGACGACATCGGTGAAATCGGCCTGCACCACTCTCGTGAGCGCGAACGACTGGACACGGTCCGCGAAGACGCCATCGAACAGACAAGCTTCGCGACGCACATCGAGCTGAACTGGCAAGCGACCGACGCACTGCGCGTTATGGGGGGACTCCGCGCAGACTGGATGCAGGTCGATGTTGACGCCCGGACCCTCGCTGCCAATGGCGGCACCGCAGATGACGCCCTGCTTGCACCAAAGTTCGGACTGGCCTGGCGCGCCTCCCCGGCCGTTGAACTCTACGCCAATTACGGCCGTGGTTTTCACTCCAATGATGCCCGTGGCGCCACTATTACGCTGGACCCAAGCACGGTCGTGATCACGGATCCGGCTGAGCCGCTGAACCCGGCCCATCACGTGCCGGGCGGAAAGCCAAATGCACCTGCAGTCGCTGTTCCGCTGCTAGTCCCGGGCGATGTCGCCGAGCTGGGCGTCCGCTGGCAGACCGACCACGTTCATTTCACGGCGGCTGCGTTCTGGCTGGAGCTCGACAGTGAGCTGGTTTTTGTCGGCGATGGCGGCTCCACAGAACCCAATGATGGATCCGAACGTCATGGTTTCGAAGCGGCCATGTTCTGGACGATCAATGACTGGCTGGTCGCCGACCTGGAAGCCTCCTGGACTGACGCCCGCTTCAAGACCAATGGCAGCGAGGATCACATTCCCGGCGCGGTGGAGACCGTGCTCAGTGGAGGCCTTATTGGCACTTGGGACGATTTCACCCTGTCTGTACGGGTGCGTCACTTCGGCGAAGCGCCTCTGATCGAGGACGGGTCAGTCCTCTCGGATCCGACAACCCTGGTAAATCTGGGCGGTGAATACCGCTTCGGTTCAGCCGCGCTGTCTGTCGACGTTTTCAATCTCTTCGACGCACAAGATGCGGACATCACGTACTTCATCGAAAGCCGGCTCGCTACAGAAGCGACTGCGGTTGAAGATCGTCACCTTCGCAGCGTTGAACCGCGACAGATTCGCGCCGCAATCCGCTGGCAATTTTAAAGGCCCAGCTTCATGCCTTCATGGCTGGGAACAAACCCGAGGCGTTCGTAGAAGCGCAGTGCGTCGGGCCGGCTCTTGTCGGTGGTCAACTGGACCAGGCCACAGCCTTTCCGGCGGCACTGCTCGATTGCCCATTCGAACAAAACCTGGCCATAGCCCTCGCCCCGAGCGCGTGAATGGATGCGCACACTCTCGATCTGACCGCGCCACATTCCCCTGCGCGACAGACCGGGAATAAAGCTGAGCTGTAGACATCCGACGATGCCCTCGCCGTCCTCGGCAACGGCCAGATATTGGTTGGGATCGGTGTCGATGGCAGCAAATGCCTCGACATAGTCACCGTGCACCGGATCGGCGACGACCTCCCGGCTCGCCCCCAATGCGTCATCGGCCAGCATGTTGATGATCGCAGAGAGATCGTCGGCGCGGGCCCGTCGGAGGGTGAGGTTTTTGGGCATGGTGTTGGTCCCAGTTCGATTGAAAGCCTCAAACAAATCTAGCCGTTTGTCGTCGACTGATGAAAGGCGGCATCACGGTGCTGGAAAAGAAGCTGTGAGCACCCTAGTCTCTTGTCATGCTGCATCATTTCTTCACCGAGCTCCGCGCCGCCAAGATCCCGGTTACGACCCGCGAATACCTGACCCTGCTGGAAGCGCTCGACAAGGGCGCCATCGATCCGAGTATCGGGCATTTCTACTCGGTCAGTCGCGCCGCGCTGGTGAAGGATGAGAAGGATTTCGACAAGTTCGACATGGTCTTCGGTCATGTCTTCAAGGGCGTGGAAGCGCTTGGCGCCCTGTTCGAGACCGAGGAGATCCCGGACGAATGGCTCAAGGCCATGATGCAACGTCTGCTCACCGAGGAGGAAATGGCCGAGCTTCAGGCCCTGCCCTTCGACGAGCTGATGGAGACGCTCAAAAAACGCCTCGAGGAACAGGAAAAACGCCACGAAGGCGGCAACAAGTGGATCGGCACCGGCGGCACCTCGCCCTATGGCCATTCCGGCTATAATCCGGCTGGCGTGCGCATTGGCGGTCAGAGCCAGCACAAGAAGGCCGTGAAAGTCTGGGAACAGCGCCGCTACAAGGACCTGGATGGCGAGCGCGAGCTGGGCACACGAAATCTCAAGGTCGCCCTGCGCCGCCTGCGCAAGTTTGCCCGCGACGGGGCGCAGGAAGAGCTGGACCTGGGTGGCACGATCGACGCGACGGCGAAACAGGGCTGGCTGGACGTGATCATGCGCCCGGAACGCCGAAATGCCATCAAGGTCCTCGCCCTGTTTGATGTCGGCGGATCCATGGATTCCTATGTGCGCATGTGTGAGGAGCTGTTCTCAGCGGCCCGCGGCACGTTCAAGAACCTGGAATATCTTTACTTCCACAACTGTCCCTATGAAGGGATGTGGAAGTCCAATCTGCGCCGACGCGCCGAGACCGTGCCAACTTTTGACCTGATGCACAAATACCCGGCGGACTGGAAAGTCATCATCGTCGGAGACGCCGCCATGGCACCCTACGAGATCACGCATCCGGGCGGTTCGGTGGAACACTGGAATGAAGAGGCCGGCGCCGTCTGGCTGCAGCGCCTCGTCGATACCTGGCCCAACCTGATCTGGCTCAATCCGCAAAAGGAAGACTGGTGGGAGTATTCCTACTCCACCCGCCTCATCCAGGACATTATCGGCCCCCACCGCATGTTCCCGCTGACACTTGAAGGTGTCGATGATGCGATGAAGGAATTGGCGCGCTAGCCAACCGGGTCGAACCGGCCGTCATTGACGTCGATACCAAGCTCGTTCTCCACACGCGCGACCCAGCCGCGAACGTTGAGGAATTCGTCCAGGTCGAAACCACCCTCATCAGCCACCCGCGTATAGGCAACCAGCGCGATGTCTGCCAGAGAGAGCTGTTCGGCGACGATGAAGTCGCGGGACAGGAGCCGCATTTCCATAACGCCCAGGGCACGGCGGCCCTTGGCCATCAACTCCGGATCAATCTGGTCATCATCCAGGCCTTTGTAGGCTTTCTGGAGACGGCGAACAGCGATGGCCGGCTCGTGGCTGTACTGTTCCCAGAACATCCATTCGAGCATTTTGGCGACATCAAAACTGTCCTCGGGAATGAGCGCAGAGCCCTCGGCAAGATGGAAGCATATGGCGTTGGACTGGGCCAGGATACGGCCGTCCGGGCGAACCAGGCACGGCACCTGACCGGCCGGATTGATAGCGAGAAAATCCTCGGTGCGTGTCTCACCCTTGAGAATGTCGACATTCTGCCAGTCATAGGTCAGGCCCATGCGATCGGCCGTCCACTTCACCTTCAGACAGTTTCCACTGCGCTGGTCGCCATAGACTTGAATGGGCTGGTTCATGCGGGCCTCCTGATCGTTACGATGCACCATAGCGGGGCGGCGACAAAGGTCGAGCCGGAATAAGGATCATCGAAAGCATTTCGCCGGGCGCTTTACCGGTGTGTGACAGCTCGTCGCTTGGGCCCGTCGCAGAGGCATTCTATAAAGCAGGGCAAATCACAAGGATCAAACCGCATGACAACCGTGTCCGACCTCAATATCACCGCTCCGGAAGACTGTGAAAACATGGCGCAGGTACGCGAGGGTGTGGATGCGCTGGACCGCGAGCTGGTCGCCCTGATCGCCACGCGGGCCAGATACATGGAAGCCGCTGCTCGCATCAAACCCAATCGCGGTGTGGTGCGGGACGAGTGGCGCATCAATGATGTGATTTCCAAGGTCGTGGCCGAATCCGAACGTGTCGGTCTGAGCACTCGTATCTCCGAGCCCGTCTGGCGGGAATTGGTGGAACGCTCAATCGCCTATGAATTCACCATTTGGGACAAGACCCGAACTTAATCGGCCAGCTCTCCAAAGGCCGAGCGGGTCTGAGCGACCATCTGTTCGATCTGCACACGCGCTCCCGGCCAGGCCAGTGCGGGCAATTCCTCGGCCTCGTCGCACAGATCTCCCAGCGCAAATGCCCCAACACCGCGAGACGATCCCTTGAGCGTATGCACGGCCGTACGCCACTCCGAACGCTCACGCGCCAAACCCATCATGCCGACACAGCGATCCGCCTGGTCAAGCATCAATGAGACCAGCTCGCGCTGAAGCTCGACATCCTCGCCGGTATAACGAAGCAGATGTGCGTGATCGAAAAGCGGTGAGCCGCCGGATTTGAGTTCTGCAACCATGCCAGCGAGATTATCCGGCCTGTTCTTAACATCCCGCTTACCCCCCGGCGACCAACGCGGGAAACGTTTATCGAGGTGAATTTTTCGTTCAGCTTCGCGTCAGGCGGGAAAATGCATTATGCTTTACTCGCAAGAAGGAGCCGAAGCATGAAGATCATTCTCGCTGCCCTTATCGCTGCTGCCGGGCTTGGCCTGGCTGGAACTTCCGCGCATGCAAGTGCACTGCCCGGCGACGCACCGGCTCTCAAACAGAATCAGCTGACGACTGCCAAGGTGGCCCATCCACAGGATCGTCGTCACGGCTATCGCGGTCGCCATGATCACCACCGCGACCGGGACGGTTACCGCAATCCGCGCCATCGGCACGGCTATTATGATCGAGGCCGCTATGGCCGAGGTTATTATGGACCCAGCCGCTATCAGGGCCGACGCTGTTGGCGCGAGGAGCGGTACGGGCATTTCCGCGGCCGCCCGGCCCTCATTTCAGAACGCGTGTGCCGGGATCGTCGAGGCTTTCTCTATGTTGAACGGGGGTCGGCGCGCCTGATCCACTTCATCGATCGCCGGGGTCGGCGCGGACGCTACTAGGAACGTCCCGCTGTGGTTGAATGGCATCAGCCCGTCACCCAGATTTCACTTCTTGAAACCTGAAAGCTGTGGCAGTCACGGATGGCGCGGACCTGTTGGGGAACAGGTCTGGCCAGTCGAGGGGACATCGGCAGTTTCCAGGTCATTATCCGCAGGCGAAAAATGCCGCGAATGCAATTTGTGATCACACCTGCCCCATAACCGCCTGTTTTGGCCGGTCTCCTTTCAATGGTGGGGGCGTGGAAGCGTGATGGACTTGTATGCTTGAGTGTACGCATCTGATCCTTGGATTGTTTGTGGGGAATTGTCCGGAACCCCGTGAGGACGAGTATCGACCGTATGCCCGGATCGAGGCCGTGGTCGAATTCGACCCGACCAGCTGGCGGGTCCTGATCTCAAATCAAGGCGGTTATGTTCTGGAACAATGCATCATCGAACTGTCCTCTGATCGCGGGCGTTTCGGCTATCGCCATGTGATAGAACTGGTGCCAGGCGAGCTGAACGCGCTTGACCGGTTCGACTTCCGCAACCGTCTCAATGATGCCCCGCGCGATCTCGACACCTTGCGCATTGAATGCCTGGACACCGAACGTCTCGACGTCATCGTCGAACGGCTGGAAGTGGATCGCGAGGACGATCCGCCCCGCCGCTGGCAGCGCCTCGTCCCGGCCTTCCAGTAGACAAACAAACGCCCGGATCGAAAGGGGGAGACGGTCCGGGCGTTTGCGTTCAACAAGGCGACATCAAGGGGGGAGAGATCAGCCTGCCTTGCGAACCTCGGTGAGGAAACTTTCAACGGTCTGGTGAAGGCGCTCGGCGCGCTCGGTCACGGTGCGTACGGATTCAAGAACATCCCGCGACGCCTCGCCGGTCTGCTGGGCCCGAAAGCTATACATCACGCGCAGCAATCGCGGGGAGGAGTATGTTGCGCATGATTGTCCCTTTTGCGGATATTGAGGTTGATCGCCTCAACTTCCCGGGGATTGTGGCCCTCAAGTATTAACCATAAATTTTTTGTGTAGTCATATCCTATACATCACGCGGAAAAGTTGTTTATCTCCTAAAACCTTGCGTCAACTTCCTGTTGTTTTTTGCTCGAAACCAGGCGACCAAACAACTCGGAGATGTATGCGTCGTCATTTTGCCTTTTTCACGTGTTGCCCTGCCCGCAAGCGGGGGAACCATGACTGCAAGACCGAAAAAGCCTGCCAACGGCATGACCACAGCGCTGCTGGTCCTCTCTACAGCCCTTTTGCCGCTCGGGCTCTTCCTGCCCTCACTGGAAACCACACAGTTCGCATTCTGGCGCGGCGAACACTCGATCATCGGGGTGGGCATCAGCCTTCTGGAAGGTGAGGAATACCTGCTTGCCGGCGCGGTGTGGTCCTTCTCCGTCATCTTCCCGACTGCAAAACTGGTCTGGATGTGGCGCCTCAATCAGCGGACCGGGGAGTTATCACGTCCGATGATCCGGCGACTGGAATGGTTTGGTAAATGGTCGATGGGCGATGTCTTCATCATCGCGCTGATCGTCTTCTCGGCGCGCAGCAATTCCATCCTCGACGTTTCAATCGCGCCGGGCCTTATCGCCTTTAGCCTGTCAGTCTTCTTCGCCATGATGGCTTCCGGCCGGATCGCCAGCCGTGAAGCTCAACCGTCAGATTGATCGAGCAATTCCTGGGCGCTTGCCCGTACCTTTTCGAGCAATCTGGCCAACTGTTCCCGCTCCACAGCACTCAGCCGCTCCAACAATCGCCCCTCGGCCTCCCGTGCCATGGGCACAACGTCCTGGTAGACATCCTTGCCGGCCGCCGTCAGGTGCAATAGCCGCGAGCGCCCATCGCCCTCATGTGCGACACGCTCGACGAGTCCACGATCCACCAGGTTCTTGACCGCGCGTGAGACAGCGACCTTGTCCATTGCCGCCATGTCAGCCAGGTCCTGAGCGGTAATGGACCGCCCTTCCCCCAGAATTGCCAGCGTCCGCCACTCCCAGATCGACAGCCCGAAACGCGCCCGGTACGCACGAGCCACCATTCGGGAAACCCGGTTGGACGTGATGGCCAGGCGATAAGGCAGGTATTCGGACAGACGAAGCGCGGGATTCGATTGGGTCATGCGTATACAAATCACACAGTTTCGCTTGTGGACAAGCCTTTCCGCTCCTCGACCGACACCCCCCAGGCAGGCTATGTGAGCCCCATGACCGATTTGACAGACCTGCCGGCACCGGTCCGGCTCACGATAAACGGCGATGACCGGAGCTTCCCGGTCGGGCGCATCTTCTGTATCGGCCGCAATTATGCGGCACACGCAGCGGAAATGGGCTCGGCGCCGGAACCTATCTTCTTCATGAAACCTGGCAGCGCCGCTACGCAAGCTGTTGAAATTGCTTACCCGGGCCAGACTGAGGATTTGCACCACGAAATCGAGCTGGTTCTCGCCCTGGGCAAGGATGGCGAGATCATCGCCTGCGGCGCTGGCGTGGATCTGACGCGGCGGGACCTGCAGGCCCGGATGAAAAGCAAGGGCGCGCCCTGGGAAATCGGCAAGGGTTTCGATAATTCCGCCATTCTCGCCCCCCTCCAGATCGGGAATGGACCACGAGAAGGTTATATAAAACTGTCGGTTAACGGTCAGGAACGGCAATCCGGCAGGCTCGAAGACATGATCCTGCCGCCCGACGATATGGTTGCGGCACTCCGGCAGTATTTTGACCTGTTGCCCGGCGACCTCATCTTCACCGGAACCCCAGCAGGCGTCGGCGCCTTGCAGCCGGGAGACATTGTTGAGGGCGAGATTGAAGGCCTGCCAAAGTTGAGATTTCAGATTAAGGAACGCGCACAATGAACGTGAAACTGTATGGCTACTGGCGATCCAGCGCAGCCTATCGCTTGCGCATTGCGCTCAACCTGAAGGGCGTCGCTTATGACCAGGTCTCGATCAATCTGAAGGATGGCGAACAGAACGGCGAAGCGTGGCTGAAGATGCAGCCGCAGGGCCTCGTGCCGGTGCTTGAAGCCGACAATCACCGTCTGGTGCAATCACCTGCCGTGCTGGAGTGGATCGAGGAGACCTGGCCCGAGCCTGCCCTCCTCCCGGGCAATGCCGCTGATCGTGCCCTGGTCCGGGGTTGGGCAGCGGCCATAGGCTGTGACATCCACCCGGTCCAGAACCTGCGCATCCTCAAGGCGGCAGCTGCAATCGACGGCTCCGGACTGGCCGGAATGAAAGCCTGGGCCAATCGCTGGATCACGACGGGGCTGGAAGGCCTGGAAGCCCTGGTCGCCTCTCATAAGCGTTCCAGCGCGTACCTGTTCGGAGATGCACCATGCATGGCCGAAGTCTATCTGGTGCCCCAGCTCTACAACGCCAGGCGATGGGGAGTTGAGGTCGAGGCCTTTCCAACCCTGCTGGCAGCGGACACGGCGTGCCGGGAGCTTGCGGCATTTGCCGATGCAATACCGGAAGCTCAACCGGACGCCGTGGCGGACTAGGTCTGAACAGCTTCCCAGAACATGTTCACGGTCTTCCATTCATCGTTGAGGCGCTGAAGAAACACCCATTCCGACCGGTCCGGCGCGTCAATCCGCGCCGCTGCCGTACGGCGGTTCGCTTCAAACACCATGGCCTGCGAAGCCGAGCGGTGTTCCGGTCGTGACAGGAGTTGTTGCTGCACCATCTCCAGCGTTTCATGTTGCAGGAATTCCAGCTCGCCGCCGCGAACCACATGGCGCCGGTCGGCATCTGGATAGATGACACTCTCGATCAAATCATAATCAGCGGTGTCCCAGCCGGCCGCATAGCGCATCACGACGTCGTGCACGTCCGCCATATCGGCGGCACGGTTCGGGTTATCGATCTGCGAATGCCCTCCATAGGCGCAGTTCACCAACACCCATTGCCCGTTAATATGGGTCCCCAGGAAGAAATCATACCAATCCGTATCCGCGGTCAGCTGAAACACGCCGACATTTGCCGTTGAATCGAAAAAGTCGACACCAACGGTCGAGTGTTCAACGCTCAGCCGGTTATCATAATTATAGACTTGGCCAAGAACACGCAGCGTTCCGGGCGGCAGTTCCTCGGTGATATCGATACCGGTTCCGCGAAAATTGCTCCACACGCCAATTTTCAACAATTCCGGATGCACCACGGAAAGGACCAAATCGGCATCCCGAGAGTAGAAGCCGTGGGCAAATGTTTCGGCGAGTGGCCTGAGGGCGGTTTCGGTCTGCGGGTCTTCAGCCCAGCCGGATGGTGAAAGGGCGAATCCTGCGCACAGGGCGACAAGCGTTCGACGCATAGTACACTCCTTGATGTTAGTACTAAGTGTCGCCGCACCTGATCCAAACCTACCGCCAGCAACGTCAGCAGGAGAGTGTCAATTCGGTGATGTTGTTCACGTCACTGTGACCGGGACAGCGGCAGCTGGCGACCATAGGTCATGGACCGCCAGGCCCATTCAAGAGGGCCATAACGATAGCGCGCCAGCCACAAGGGCGACCAGACTAGCTGCAGCCCCCATACCGCCAGCACAATGATCAACTGCCCCACCCGGTCGACCTGACCGAACAGGCCCAGCCCCGGCAGTCCGACAAAGACCAGTGTCATCAGAAGTGTCTGGCTGAGATAGTTGGTAAAGGCCATTCGTCCCGTCTGCGCCAGAAGATTGGTGACTGGCTGTAACCAGCCGGCCTGGCAGATCAGCATAACCACTGCCGCGTAGCCGAAGGCCAGCACCAGAGAGCCCACATATTGAGACAGCATCGTTATCCAGGCGGATGTGGGTGCGAACCCCGTGGCAAGCGCGTAGCTGGCGCTCCAGCCACACAGGAGGAGACCGACCGGCACCGCGATCAAGGCCGAGCGCATATAACGTTCACGCGACCAACCAAGGGTGAGGAAACCCAGACGGAACAGGGCCATGCCCAACAGCATGACGCCCGCGATACGGCCACCGAAGAAAACCAGCTGGATCAGCTGGAACATGACCGCATTGCCCATATTGTAAGGCAGACGATCCAGGAAACCGGCCTGATAGAGCGCCGTGATGTCATTGACACGTTCAGCGGTGAAGCCCATGGCCTCGGCACCGGAAACATCATCGCCCAGCAGACCCTGGATAGCGGCACCCGACACCATCAACAAGCCGGTGAACGCGATCAGGCCGAGTCCCAGACCGATCTGGCCGAAAGGCGTCATGCGGCGTGCGGTGACGACCACCATTCCTGCCAAGGCGTACGGCACCAGGATATCGCCATACCAGAACACATAGGCGTGGATCATGCCGAACATGAGCAGCCAGCCCATGCGGCGCCAATGACGTTTATGAGCCGCATCTCCCGTACCCAGCATGAGGACGATGCCAGCCCCGAACATGGCCGAAAACAGGGTGATGAACTTCATGGAGAAGAAGGTGTGCACAAACCACCAGACTGCCTGGTTGGCCGGCGCGTCGAAATTTCCCTGAATGTAGGGATGGTCCGCCGCGACATACGTCATGGCGAAGAACTGGATATTCACCATCAAAATGCCGAGCACTGCGAGACCGCGCAGCGTGTCCAGGCACTCAAATCGTGTCGCTCGCGGCGAAGTCGGCATCAAATTCCCCCAAAAAGTGATTCCGCCCGGATTCTGCCCCAATCTTACAGATTTTTCACCGGCATCACCCCTATTGTGAATTGTATCGGCTGTGGCGCAAGCGCATAACGCAATCGTCCTTATTCGTGCGGGAGCTAAGGATCCTATGGCCTGGATTGCAGATCTGATTGAGTGGTTAGCCATCTTCTCGATGTCCCTGATGGGCGTCGAGCTGACGCGAACGGACGGATGTTCCGAGGGCGGTACGGACTTCTCGGTAATCGGCAACACGCGCGAAATCGTTGAGTTTATTCCGGGTGACCGGATCGCCTACGTCTTCGATGACTGTAATACCGGCGCCATAGAGGATATCCGCTACGAGACCGTCAACGCTGCGCTGACGACTGTCTACAAAAGCTGATCCCTAACAATTTCGCTCCAATTTCCCCGGGCAAATATCGAGTTTGCATAGTTTATCTGTGTCTAAGCTGCGCCAGACCGCGTAAGCTTGTTATAGATTGATTAACCCGATGGTTTTTCCGACGCAGGGCTGGCGTGAAGAAGTCGCGCGCCCGGTCAAGAAGAGACTCCCATGACCGGAAATACGAAAAACAAAACAAGCACTTTGTCAGATATCGACGTCCTGCCGGACGCCGCCGACGCGCCCTTGATGGCCAGCATCGACCAGGCGATCAGCGACGAATCGGATCGCGCAAACCGGCGACGCAAACCGGCCGGAACCGCATCGCCCGGCGCCTGGCTGGTCTGGATCGGCAATTCCTTCGGCCTGCTCTGGATTGGTGCTGCAGGCGCTTTTTTGTGGGGATATCTCGGCATTCAGAGCCTTGAAAACCTTACCCAGTTCGGCTTTGGCCAGCTGACGGGCCTTGCGGCCTTCGCACTCACACCCGCCCTGCTCTTTGTAATGTGTGGCCTTATGGCGCGGGAGATTGCCCGCAATTCCCAGAATACTGACCGCGTGGAAGAAGCCATCCACCGCCTTGCTGACCCGGCTGCCTATACCGAGGGTCAGGTGCGCAATCTGGCGACCGCGGTTTCCGGTGAGGTCGAGCGCATCAATTCATCCATGGACAGCGCCCTCGCCCGGCTCGCGGCCATGGAAGAAGTGATCAGCCACCACGCCGAGACGCTGGAACAGTCTGCCGGCGACGCCCACATGCGCACCGAAACGCTGCTGGGCGGCCTGCGCAAGGAGCGTTTGCGTCTCAGCGAGGTATCAGAATCCCTGGATGACAAGGCGGCGCTGATAGCCGCTGCGATCTCCGATCAGTCCAAGATGGTCGCTGCTGCGGCGGAACTTGCCGCCACTCAGGCCAACGACACCGAACAGAAAATCCTGGCCAGCGTTGAAACGCTCAATGATGCCAGCGTGAAAATATCCGACCGCGGCCAGATGGTCTCCACCAAGATCGCCGAGCGCGTCGAAAATCTCGGCGAGATGTCCGACACGCTCAAGGAGCGCGCGGAAAATCTGGACGCGGCCTATGTCAAACACCGCAAGCGTCTGAACGATGCGGGCGAAGCCCTGCGCCAGGAGCAGGAAAAGATCGCCGCCGCGCTCGACTTCCACCGTGCCGAACTGGAGACGATGGTCACCACCGCTCGCGATGGTGCGGAAGCCCTCAACACCGCGACCACGGACGGTGCCTCGGCCTTCCGCGATGCGGTTGAGGACGCGCTGACACGCTCGCGGGATCTGGCCAGCAATATCCGCCAGGAATCCGAATACGCTGCCCGTGAACACGAAAGTGCACTGGCACGTCTGGTGGCCTCCGCCCAGGAAGCAAAGTCCATCTCCCAGGCAGCGATCGAAGCCATTGAGGACCAGGCCGATGCCGTGGCCTCCAAGGTCCAACAAGCAAACGAAGCCGCCTATGAGGCTGCAAACCGCTCGGACCAGGCTTTCGAAATGCGTCTGGCAGAGGCTGAAAAACTGACCTCGAAGGCCTCCCAGGCCGCCGACGATGCAGCCGAGTCCGTACGTCGCCGCCTTGAAGCGGTTCTGGCTTCTGCTCGCGCCGAGACCCAGACGGTCGAACGCCAGGTCGAAAGCATGACCGAACGCCTCGACGAGCTGCCGGAACTGGCTCGTCGCCGCGCCCAGGAGGCCGCCGATGCCCTTCGCCGGGGGCTGGAAGGCCTCAATGCAGCAGCTATGACCGCTGCCGAAGAGGCACAGGAAATCGATGCCGCCTTCCAGGCACGCATCCGCCAGAACTACGAATTGCTGAGTGATTTCATGTTGCGCATGGGTTCTGTTGCGGGCGGCCGCCGCGCGCCCGAACTGGGCCTCAATGAAGTGCCCTCACCACTGCCGCGCCGTCCGCGCAATGAAACGGTCGAGGACTCGCCCCCCAGTGCCGATAATGACGAGGCCCCCTCAAAAGACGAGATGCATCGCCCGCTGACCGGTATGAAGGGCGCGGCAGATAAGAGTGTCGGCTTCCCGGAACGCGAGAACAACGCTGCGCGCAAGGATCCGGGCTGGCGCTGGAAGGACCTTCTCTCCTCCATGCCGGAGGAGGATGACGGAAATTCGGGCGGGCGCTAGCCGCGCGCCCGGACGGCCGTTCCGGTCCATTCTGCTAGATCACCGGCAAGATCGGTTGAAGCCGCGTTGAACGCATCCACGATGGCGCTGACGCGGTTATCGCTGGCGCGCCGAGTAACCGTGAACACACGCGAGCCGACCATTTCACGTCCACGTTCCTCGACCAGGCGCGCCATGATGCGAACACGGATCAGTGGGGCGCTATTCTCGCCCTGATCATAAACCGCCTCGAAGGAACGCAGGTCCATCCTCAGCTCGTACTCGCTGCGCACGGCATCCGTCGGATAGACCGGGTCCACGCCATTTCCCGTCGCGTGGAATGTATCCACGACCAGGCCCTGCAATGCGTTTGGCGCCGGAGATATCCAGGCCGCGCCGGACAGATAGGCAAGATGACCTTCGACTCGTTCGATGGCGATCTCATCACCGGACAGTCCAGCCGGAGCGCTCGGGCGTTCGATTTCAACAATGATACCCGGCGGATTATCGCTGGCGCGCGGCGTCGGCGAAGACAGACGATAAACCGCGACTGGCTCGGTCTCAGGCAAAAGCGATACACAGGCCGAGGCGGACAGCGCCGTCAGGCCGGCCAGGAGAAGTTTGATTGAACGCGATGCACTCATTGCGGAATCTCCACGGTCTCACGCGGTGAGCCGGCGATGAAACCGCCGGGATTGTTTTCAAGATCAGCTGAAATGCGTTCCAGCGCCTCCGTCAGGCGCTGCAGATTGGCCGCCGAACGGGTGATGTTATTGAGGCCATTATCAGCAAAGTCTTCCAGCGCCGGGGTCACGGATTGCACCAGTGTATTGGTGTCCACCGCCGCCTGGTTTACGGCCATCGCCGCCAGCGTCGTCTCGTTGACCGCAGCGGTGAGGTCATTGGCCACGAAGGTCGTCGTGGTCTCCGAGAATTCCTGCAGTGATTGCGCGGCCACCGAGATGTCCTGTGCCGCCGTATTGATCTGGGCGAGGGTTTCCCGGGCGTCCTCGATCAGCGCCCCCTCTTCGGACAGGCGATCGGTGATCTCCCGCAGATTAGTCAGCGTCTCTGCGACCTCATCCACATTCTCCTCGCTTAGCAGGTCGGACAGCCGGATAAGCGCGATCTGTGCTGCATCAAGAACGTCCTCGGATCCTTCCACCAGCCCCTCGAGCTGGGCGCGCCGGGCAAAGATGCGTGGCGGCGGTCGGCCAATCTGGCTTTCCAGGCGTGGCGCTTCGGGGGAGCCCCCGGAGATCAGTATATAGGACAGGCCGGTCAGGCCCTGGGGTTCGAGCTGGGCGAAACTGTCAACACGAACCGGGGTCTGCGAAAGAACCTCGATCCGCGCGATCACCCGGCTCTGCTCGTCCAGTCCCAACTCCTTCACCTCACCGACCTGAATGCCGTTGAAACGCACCTCGGCAGACTCGCGAAGCCCTCGCACCGGCCCGTCAAAGACGATGTCGTACTGGGAAAACTCCTCCGAGGTGACCTTGGCCATCCACAGGGTGAACAGGATGCCTGCGGTGATCAATGTCACGGCAAACAGGCCGACGAGTATGTGATGTGCTTTGGTTTCCATCTCTTACCCCCCTTGTCCCGCAAGTGCGGCTCGGCCGCGCGGTCCATGGAAATATTCCTGAATCCAGGGATGCGGATTGCGCATCAAGGCTTCAATTGGCGCAACGGCTTCGACTTTCTTGTCTGCCAGCACCGCGACACGGTCGCAGATGGCGTGAAGACTGTCGAGATCGTGCGTAATCATCAACACGGTCAGGCCAAGGGCCTGTGAAAGTTCCAGAATAAGGCTGTCAAACGCCGCCGCGCCGATCGGGTCGAGGCCGGCTGTCGGCTCGTCCAGGAACAGGATGTCCGGATCCAGCGCCAAGGCGCGAGCCAGGGCCGCTCTCTTGCGCATACCGCCGGAAAGCTCTGACGGGTAACGATCCGCTGCTTCCGGAGACAGGCCTGCCAGGCCGATCTTCATGCCGGCGATTTCTTCCATCAGGGCCGGTGGCATGGAGACATGCTCGCGCAGCGGCGCCATGACGTTTTCACGCACGGTCAGCGAGGTGAACAGAGCGCCGTTCTGAAACAGGACGCCCCAGCGTGAATTGACCTTGCGGCGCTCAGCGACCGACAGGCCGCCATAGCGATGCCCCTCGAAAAAGACATCCCCGCCATCGGGCTGTTTGAGCCCCAGGATCGTGTTCAGCAGTACGGTCTTGCCCGTGCCGGAACCGCCGACCAGTCCCAGGATTTCCCCGCGACGGATATCCAGATCCAGATTTTCGTGGATGACGTGCGGTCCAAAGGCGGTTCGCAGGTCCCGCACGGAAATGAGAGCGTCCTGCGTCATATTCCCAGCTCCAGGTAGAGCATGGCAAACAGGGCCTCCAGCACGATCACCGCGAAGATCGACTGAACCACGGACGCAGTTACGCGGCGCCCCAGCGATTCCACATCACCTCCGACCTGCATGCCCTGGCGACAGCCAATGATCGCGACGACAAGGCCGAAGACGGGTGCTTTGGACATGCCCACCAGGAAGTGGCTCCAGTCGAGCTGTTCGTGAAAACGGGTAATGAAGAGTGAGGGCGAGATATCCTGGGCACTCCAGGCGACCAGCATGCCGCCAAAAACACCGGAGATCATGGCACCGAACGTCAACAGTGGAGCCATCAGCGTACAGGCGATTACACGCGGCAGAACCAGGACCTCAAACGGGTCAAGGCCGAGAACACGCATGGCGTCGACCTCCTGCTGCATTTTCATCGCACCGATCTGGGCGGTGAAGGCGGAATCAGACCTGCCCGCCAACATGATGGCCGTGATCAAGACACCGAATTCGCGCAGGACGGCAATACCGACAAGCTCGACCGTGAAGACCGAGAAACCCAGACTTTGCAGCAGGTTGGCACCCATGTACGCAACCACGGCACCGATGAAGAAAGACAAGGTAGCGATGATAGGCATCGCGTTCACGCCGACTTCTTCCATGGCCCAGATCGTCGGGGTCAATCGCAGGCGCGAGGGCACGAACAGGCTGGTTACACCGGTGATCATCGTCCGGCCGAGGAAACCCAGCGTATCAAGGATTTCCCTCGCCATGGCTTCCAGACCAGCACCAATTCGCGCAAGAGCCTTGCCAAACCCGAACGTGGGTGGCGCCTCTTCGGAACAAACCGTCGTACGGGCACGCACTTCCTCGATCAGTCGTCGCGCGGTCGGGTGATCCCCGATGAAATGGAAATCGCCATCGGGCTCTCCACATCGGCGGGTGACCCGTCCGATGATGAAGGCTCCCGCTGTATCCACGCGCCCCAGATGGGTCAGGTCGATGACAATATCGCCGGGCGCAGTTGTCTCTTCAACACGGCGCAGATCTGCGTCCGTGCTGCCGATTGTTTCGACCGTCCAGTCACCATGCAGCTCAACAACCGTCTTAGCGCCGTCCTGACGTATGACGGACCCGGCAGCATCAACCTGAGATAACGCTTTTCCCCTCATGGGATCGCAGCCTAGTCGATTTCTTTGCCCGACGGGAGTGCTGAAACGCGGTGAAGTGCAATTGCTGCAACCAGACCAATTGCGGCTGGTACCAGCATAATGACGAAGCCCCCGGCACCGGCCCAAGCAAAGGCGTACCCGGACGCCACTGACGCGAGCGCCATGACCACCCCACCAGAAAGCGCCGAGTTGATCGCCTGGACTGTAGCCGTATGACGCTGCGGGATAGCCTCAACAGCGAAACGCAGGAAACCGATATAGGTCGCTGCATAGGTCAGCGCGTGCAATAGCTGCAGCATGAAAAGGAAGGGCAACGGCGGACCCAGCGCGGTCAGCCCCCAGCGCAGAAGCGAACCCAGCGCGCCGACACCCAGAAGCTGCGCGGGCGACATGCGCCCAAGCACACCCTTGCCGGACCACCAAAGAAAAGCGATCTCGATCATCACTCCGGTCGCCCAGAGCGCTCCGATGATGAGCTTGCTATGCCCCTGCGCCTCCCAGGCAAGCGTCGAGAAATAGTAGTAAAATCCGTGCCCGCCCTGAATGCAGGCCGATGCCAGCAGCGCCCAGCCCAGCGGGCCGCGCACAAGGCGACCAAACTGCACCCAGTCAATCTTCTGCCCGGCTTCAGCATCAGCCGGCTCGCCGTCCGGCAAGGTGAAGGCGGACACGACGACAAAGGCGGCACCGGTGACGACAAACACGATCACGCTCTCGCTGCCCGTCAGGTCCAGCAAGGCGCCAGCGGTGAAATTGGCGATGACAAACACCGCGGAACCAAAGGCTCTCACAGGTCCGAACGGGATCTTGCCCGCTCGCGATTCCCGCATTGCAAACGCATCTGCCAGCGGGATCTGGCCAAAGAAACAGGCCGAGGCAAAAAACGCCAGTACCAGCAGGGGCCAGGGCGAGCTGGTTGGCAGGTGCATGGCAAAGGCCACCAGCGCCGTCAGCGCCATGGCCCGGATCGGATGGCGTTGCAGGCGCGCCTTGTCAGACCAGCGCGCGGCTATTGGTGAAATCAGGAAACGCCCGGCATAGCCCGCGGCCCCGATCCAGCCGATCCACTCCGCCGAAATCCCGCGCCCCTCCAGCCAGACCGGGAAATAGGGCAGGAACGCCCCGAGGGTCAGGTAGAAAGCTCCAAAATAGGCGGAAAATCTGAGTGTGTTGGCGTTCATGTGTTTTGCGTCCCGAAGCGCACGCCATAACCTTTCCCGACAGCGCTGCATAGGTGTCAAACGCTTGGCGAACAGCGTTCACTTCTATAGGTTCCCCGCAAAATCGGACACAGCCTCATCAGATGACTTTCGAAACGACTGCACATTCCTCCTCCAAGATGGCAGCAGACAGCGATCCAGTTCGACCGCTGCGGGTACTGGTCAGCGGTTATCGCTCCCACCCGCATGTCGGCGGACAGGGCGTTTACATTCGCGAGCTGACACGCGCGCTGGCAGGACTTGGACACAAGGTCACGGTCATTTCCGGCCCGCCATACCCCGAACTGGATGACGGCGTTGAGCTGATCGAACTGCCCTCACTCGACCTGTTCGAAGAAGACAACGCCTTCCTTGCCTTGCGCCCCCAGCATCTCACCAATCGTGCGGATCTGTCGGAATGGCTGGCGCATAATTCCGGGGCATTCGGTGAGCTGTATTCATTTGGCTTGCGACTGGAGAAATACCTGCGCGACCACGCCGGCGAGTACGACGTGCTGCACGACAACCAGACCCTCGCCTCACCATTTGTGCGCATTGATGAGCTTTTGCCCGTCATCACCACGATCCACCATCCGATCTCGATCGATCTGGACTATGCCGTTGCCGCTGGCGAAAGCTGGTGGAAACGCGCCCTGACACGCCGTTGGTACAGTTTCGTGAAAATGCAGGCGCGCACCTCGCGGCAGTTGCCGCGCATGCTCGCGGTCTCTGCCGCGGCACGGGACAGTCATGCCGAGCACTACGCGACACCCACGGAACGTGTGCGGGTTGCGTTCAACGGCATCGAGCACTCCATTTTCCATCCCGACAGCGCAGTGGAACGCGAGCCGGGCCTGATCGTGACCACGGCCAGCGCCGATGCACCGATCAAGGGGTTGGATGTCCTGCTGGAGGCAGTTGCCCGCGTCGCGGCAGCGCGCCCGAACGTCAAACTGCGGATCGTCGGCACCCTGCGCAAGGGACCGGCCAGGCGTGCTCTGGAGAAACACGGGCTGACCTCCCGCGTTATCGATGGTGGCGGTCTCAGCCGCGAGGATGTGGCAGATCTTTATCGCCGTGCGCATGTCGTCGCCTGCCCCGCTCGGTTCGAGGGGTTCGGTTTCCCGGCCGCCGAGGCCATGGCCTGCGGGGCAGCAGTTGTCTCCAGTGATGGCGGTGCCCTGCCGGAAGTGGTCGGTGATTGCGGCCTTGTCTCTCCTGTCGGGAATGCCGGCGCGATGGCGGCCAATCTGGCGCGCCTTCTGGATGATCCGAACATGGCCAGCGAAATAGGTCAGCGTGCCACCGCCCGGGCGCAGGACGTGTTTCAGTGGAAACACCACGCCCTCGCCGCCTCGCGTCTTTATACCGAAGCCCTTGCTGAACGGGGAGCCCGCTCATGATGGTCACGGTTCGTCTCGAGGACATGGACCTCGAGCCCGGAATGCGCGTTCTCGATCTCGGCTGTGGCCGTGGCCGACACCTGCACGCACTCTACTGGAACGACATTCCGCTGGACGTGGTCGGACTGGACCTGTCGCACGGCGAGGTCAAGGCAGCCTGGGAAGGCTTTTTCGAGTTGCCTCCTCCCGAGCCGGCTTCCGACCAGCGCTCCGCCTCGGTCACAGCCGGCGACGCC
The DNA here is from genome assembly GCF_017643475.1 of Maricaulis sp. Lineage (GTDB taxonomy): Bacteria > Pseudomonadota > Alphaproteobacteria > Caulobacterales > Maricaulaceae > Maricaulis. Next base: position 1,307,773 of record NZ_JAEPNI010000001.1, on the reverse strand, counting down.
GGCCGTCTGCCTTTCCCGGACGCTTGTTTCGACCGCATCATCTGTTCCGAGGTCCTGGAACACGTGCCGGATCCGGACCTGGTTCTTTCGGAAATCTCACGCATCCTGAAACCCGGCGGCCTGTTCATCGCCTCGGTGCCGCGTTACTGGCCGGAAAAGATCTGCTGGAGCCTCTCGGAAGGTTATCAGAACACGCCGGGCGGGCATGTGCGCATCTTCCGCTCCTCCCAGCTCAGGCAGTCCGTCGAGCAGCAGGGTTTCAAACGCTTTGCGCGCCACTGGGCCCATAGCCTGCACAGCCCCTACTGGTGGCTGCAATGTGCGCTCTGGGACAAGCGCGAGGACAGCGGCCTCGTCAATACCTACCGCAAATTCCTGGAGTGGGATCTGTTGCAACGCCCCTGGCTGACGCGCTTCCTCGACTGGCTGCTGAACCCGGTCATGGGCAAGTCCGTCGTCATGTATTTCCGCAAGGCCAGCTGATGAACACGCCCCGTATCATCGTCGAAAGCGCAGCCTATATCCGCACGCTGCAGCGTCCAGACGGATCCATCCCGTGGATTGACCGTGGCATCTGGGACGCCTGGAACCATGGCGAGAGTGTCATGGGACTGGCCATCGCGGGACATGCCTCCGATACGCTGCGGGGTCTGGATTGCCTGGTCGAGCGACAGGACGCCGATGGCGGATTTACCGGTGACCTGGGTGCTTCGGTACCACTGGATGACGACAATCGCCGCCTCGTTCCGGGAACCCCGGAACAGGCCCGCGACACCAATTTCACCGGCTATGTGGCGGTTACCGTGCTGCGCAGCCTGCTGGCATTGCAAGCCGCGGACAAGGCCGAGCGTTATTGGCCAATGGTCGACAGCGCAATTGAGTTTGTCCTGCGGCACCAGACCGAACGCGGCGATATCGTCTGGCGTGGCCTCGATCCGTACGAGGCCCTGGAAGACGTCGACAGCCTGCGCGCCGGTAATGCCAGCCTCTATAAGTCCATTGAATGCGCCCTGCTTCTGGCCCGCATGGTCGGCGCCGAGCGCCCACACTGGGAAAGTGCCCGGCGCGCGATTGGCGCCACGCTGCGCGAGAATGATGCGCGTTTTGATCGTTTCGGCACGGACCGTCGTCGATATGCGATGGACTGGTACTACCCGGTCCTGACCGGTGTATTGCCGACCGGGGCAGGTCGGGCCCGCCTCTATGCGCGCTGGAACGAGTTTGTCGAGGCGGGGCTGGGATGTCGCTGCGTGACGGATGAGCCGTGGGTCACTGCAGCTGAGACAGCGGAACTCGCCCTTGCCTGCCTCGCAGCGGGCAAGCGCGAGGAAGCCCGTGATTTGCTGGAGAACCTGGAGCCCTTGCGAGCCAACGACGGTGGATACTGGATGGGGTGGCAGTTCGCCGAGGACGTCATCTGGCCTTATGAGCGCCCGTCCTGGACGGCCGGGGCAATGATCATGGCACTCGACGCAGTTGAAGCCCTGACACCGGGGTCGAACCTGCTGATCCGAACGGTGTTACCAGAACTTCGGGAGACAGCCCCTAAGCCAGACGGCGAAGGACTTCCAGCGTTCCTGTTCGACTGACGACCTCGAACAGGCCGCTATCGCGCGCCAGCTTCCAGATCTCATAGGGCGGCCGCCCGCCATCTTCCGGATTGGGGAAGACGTCGTGTATGGCCAGGATACCGCCGGTGACGATGCGCCCGGCCCAGCCGCGATAATCGGTCAACGCGGCCTCCATGGAATGCCCGCCATCGATGAACACCATGCCCAAAGGCGTGGTCCAGTTCGCAGCGACGGTCCCGGAACGCCCGATGAGCGGGATCACGCAATCTTCCAGCCTGGCGCGGTGGAGCGTTCGGCGCAGTTCGCGCAGCGTCTCCACGGCGCCCAGCTCGGCATCGAAAAGAGCGGGATCGTGATACTCCTCACCCGGCTGGTGCTCTTCCGAACCGCGGTGATGATCCAGCGTATAGAGTACAGTTCCAGCCTCACGGACCGCCGGTCCGAGATAGAGCGCGGACTTGCCGCAATAGGTTCCGATTTCCAGCACCGGGCCCCGGCGTCCAGCCTCACGTGCCAGTTCGGCAAGGCGGTCGCCTTCCTCGGGAGCGAGGAAACCTTTTACGTCGTCAGGTGAAAGCATCAGGAAGAGGCGCCGGTCATCAGCGTGCGGCGCAGCTGGGCAATGTCATCGGCCCGGTCACGCAGGGCTTCCGCGTCGCGGGCGAAGCGAGCACGGCGGGTTTCCAGCTGGGCAAGCTGGCTTTGCTCCAGCCCGCCTGCGATATCGGCCATGGCAGAATTGAACGTATCCAGGGCTTGCCGCGAATATCCGACGGCCCGTTCGAGATGTTCAATGTCTTCCGCCAGAGATGCTCGCGTCACGGCGGAGGGTTCACGGATCAGAACCTGGGCCGCGAAGTTCACGTCCCGGATCAGCGCATCGGCTTCGTCAAGGTCAGACGCCAGTCTGGCCATGGATGCGTCTGCGACCAGCGAACCGGTATTCGTGCTGATCATGTACGGGATCTCGACCAGATACGCGACCGGCACGCCGCGCTCGATCGGGGTATCGGAATTCTCGCTTTGACCCGTCAGGCGGTTCATCCAGCCGCCGGCCGACGTCATGGACTGAACTCGGTGAACCCACCCCTGTTCGACATAGGTGTCTTCAAGACGCGTCACGGATGTTCTGAGGGCAGACTGATGGACATTCTGGGCATCGCGCATGGACGGCAACACCGATCCTGCAACAGAAATCGGTGCGCTTGCACACGCGCTGATCGTCAAACACGCGGCAATGGCAGCGGTTACGATCCCGGACTTCTTCATCGTCGAATGTCCCACAAAAAATACTACGGCCCCAATACCGTGACAGTATCGAGTGTTGAGCGAATAGGCTATGGTTTATTCCGTTTAGAACTGCCTAACGAAATAACTTGCTATTGCGGCATATTTCATGATGGACGCTGGTTACACCCGACGCCTGCTTTACCCCCCGATACAACCGTATCGCAGCTATCGCCTGAATGTCGGCGACGGGCATGAATTGCATGTCGAGGAATGCGGACGGCCTGACGGTCTACCGATCGTCACCCTGCATGGCGGCCCGGGCGGAGGCATCTCTCCTGCCCTGAGGCGCTTTTTCGATCCTCAGCGCTATCGCATCATCCTGTTCGACCAGCGCGGCTGTGGACGCTCCACGCCGCATGGTTCACTGGAAAACAACACCACACAGGCCCTGGTCGAAGACATGGAAAAAATCCGGGTCCAGGCCGGTATCGACAAGTGGATCGTGTTTGGCGGGTCCTGGGGTGCAACGCTGGCCATGGCCTATGCGCGCGACCATGCGGATCGCTGCCTCGGGCTGATCCTGCGCGGGATTTTCACCTGCACGCAGGCCGAGCTGGACTGGTTCTACAAACACGGCGCCAATGTCATGTTTCCGGACGCCTGGGAACGCCTGGTCGGCTCACTGACCAGCGAAGAGCGAGAGGATGTCGTCGCGGCCTATTATGCCCGCATGCTGGAAAATGACGTGGTGCGCCGACGCCCGGATGCTCTCGCCTGGGCACGCTGGGAAAGCGCCCTGATCTCGCTGGCAGGTGATCCCAGCGCGCCGCTGGCAGACCCGATGCGGGCCGACGGCTTGGCACGGATGGAAACGCATTATTTCGCGCACAAGGGCTTTTTCGAACGCGACGGCGAGCTGCTCGAGGATGTGGGCAAGTTCAACCGGGTGCCCGGTGTCATCGTCCAAGGTCGGTATGACGTTGTGACGCCGCCCAAAACGGCCTGGAGCCTTGCCCGGGTCTGGCCGCGAGCAAGGCTCCAGTTAATTGGCGATGCCGGCCATGCGGCCGGCGAGCCCGGCGTGGTCGACGCACTGGTGCGCGCGACCGACGCCTTTGCAGATCAGATGGGCTAGCCCAGTCCGAGGGCCTCGTTAAGTTGGCCACCGTTGAAATTTGCGTCCACGCCCAGCACAAACACAGCTCCCACTGCAACTGGTACGACCCACCGCATCATGAAGTGGAAGAAGCCGAACAGTCGTGGTGATGCATGACTCAATTCCTCGCGGAGGAGTTTTTTCGGGATCACCCAGCCGACGAATACTGCGATCAGGAATCCACCCAGCGGCAGCAGTGTCTCGCCTGAGAGCAAATTGACCCAACCATCAAACTCCGGCGAATGGACAGCCCCTGCGCCAATCATGAATGCAAATCCACCTAACAGCCAAGCCGACGTTGGCCGACCGAAATCAGAATGCTCATCAAAAAACGCGACTGTGGCTTCCAACAATGAAATCGACGAAGTCAAAGCTGCAATCACAGCGAGAAAGAAAAAGGCGCCGCCGATAAACTGCCCTGCGGGCATTTGTGCAAACAAGCCCGGGAGAGCATCAAAGATCGGATTTCCGTCCAGTGGTGCGCCTGCGGAGAACAACACCGGAAAGATCATGAATCCTGCGATCAATGCCACGACCGTGTCAGCACTTGTGATGAAAAAGGCGTTCTCGCCAATGTTCGTATCCTTCGTAAGATACGAACCGTAGGTAATCATAATTGCCGACGCCACTCCTACGGAAAAGAATGCTTGGCCGAGCGCTGCAATTACGACTGATGCGTCGACCGCACTCCAGTTGGGTGTGAAAAGGTACCTTGCCGCTTCCCACGTCGAACCATCACCAAGCCCTCGGACAACTCCGAACAGGGTCAAACCGATAAGCATCACGAAGAACAGCGGCATCAGAATAGTTACAACTCGCTCAATGCCGCCTTTCAGGCCCCGGGCAACAATCATCACAGTCAGCAGCATGAAGACGAAGTGCCACGCCAACCCGCGCGAGATGCCGGCCTCTCCGCTCGCGCCGTTAAGGAAGGTTTCAATCCCGCCGTCGACAGCGAATAGCCCCATGAATCCGCCGGTCGCGTACGCCATGATGCGACCCGCAATAACCGAGTAGATGGTGAGCACGAGAAATCCACCAATCATGCAAACCCAGCCGACTATCGACCAACGGGCAGACTTCTTTGCATCCATGGCAATCTGGCGGGTAGACGAAACCGCCGACTTCTGGGCATGTCGTCCAATCGCGAATTCGGACATCAAAACTGGAAATGCGATTAGGAAGACGCACGCCAAATATACAAGAACAAATGCACTTCCGCCGTTCTGTCCCGTTTCAAACGGGAAACGCCAGAGATTGCCGAGACCGACTGCGGAACCGACCGCAGCCATGATAAATGCAAAACGCGACGACCAGTGCGCATGGGCACCCGGTGCTGGTGTTGCCGCCATGATACTCTCCCCTCCGGGCAGCCCCTCACCGGCCACCTCGTATTGCTACAAATCGCCGCGCACACTTCCCCATGCGGAAGGCCCGGTCAAGCTTGACAGCGCAGAGGATGTTGCTCAGCCGAACAGTCCGACACCGCGTGGCGGCTCGGCATTGCGGTGGATATGCGCGCCCAGGATCAATCCGAAGGCCACCAGGATGGAGAGCACCACGGTGCCACCATAGGAAATCAGCGGTAAAGGCACGCCCACCACCGGCATCAGGCGCGAGACCATGCCGATATTGATGAAGACATAAAGCGCATAGGTCGTGATCAGGCCCATCGTCAAAAGACGCAGGAATGGGCTCTTGCAGCTCACGGCGACGCCGACACCCTGCGCCATGATCAGCGCATTGATCGCCAGTACGGAAATCCCGCCTACAAAGCCGAACTCCTCGCCCAGGGCGGTGAAGATATAGTCGGTCTGCATCTCTGGAAGGAAACCCAGCTTGGACTGCGTACCCTCGAGATATCCCTTGCCGGTCATTCCGCCCGATCCGAGCGTGATCACCGCCTGGTTCGGGTGATAATTGATGCCCAGGGGATCAAAATCCGGATTGGTGAAGGCCCTCACCCGGTCCATCTGGTATTCGGCCAGGATGTTTTCCAACCCGACAACGGCAATGCCGACAACACCCATCAGGCCCAGCACGCCCACGATCAGGATGAACCACCAGCTCAACCCGGCCATGAAGATCACGGCAAGGCCGGTGGCGATCAACAGCAGGGTTGTCCCCAGATCGGGCTGACCGATGATCAGGGCCGCCGGAGCACCGATAATCATCATCGGCGGTATCAATCCGGACAGCGAGGTCACCTTCTCGGTCGGCAGATCATGATAGAAACGCGCCAGGGCCAGCACCAGGGCCACCTTCATCACCTCGGAGGGCTGCAGGCGTAGCGGCCCCAGATCGATCCAGCGCTGGGCGCCGTTGATACTGACCCCGGCAAACTCGACCAGGACAAGCAATAACAAGGCGCCGAAATAGATGGGATAGGCGACGCCTATCCAGAAGCGCGGCGGGAACATGGCCACGATCAGCATGCCCGTAAAGCCGACACCCAGACGCAGGGCATGGCGCACCGCCCACGGATTCCATTCGGCGCCAGCCAGCGAGTACAGCATCGCCACGCCAGCTACGCCCAGAAGGCCCAGCAGCAAGACGAGAGACCAGTTGATCTCCATCATCTTGCCCGGAAGGTCGCGGGGAACGGTCTCGCGGAAAACAGCCATCAGATGCCACCTCGTGTGGTCGACGGGGCGAGCGAGGCAAAGACACCCGGTCGGCTCGACGGATCACGCGCCACTGTCCGACGCAGGATATCGCGCGCAGGCCGCGTCGCCGCACTGGAGCCGCCGCCATGTTCAACCACGACGACACATGCATACTTGGGATTATCGGCGGGCGCGTAACACATGAAAAGGCCATGGTCGCGCAGGCGCCAGGGCAGATCTTCCTGCTCCCTCACGCCCTGTTCGCGCTCTTCGGCGGTGATGGAATAGACCTGCGCCGTACCAGTCTTGCCGGCCATCTCTACGCCTTCAATACCCAATCCGCCCAGCGAGAATGACGTCCCGCCCTGTTCGTGCACGACGGCCCGCAGGCCCTCACGAACCCGGGCCATGGTGTCGTCACTGAGCCCCATATGCTGGGCAGGCGGTGTCATGGCGTTGCGGAAAAGGGTCGGCTGGACCGCACGGCCGGACGCGACGCGGGCCGTCATCACGGCGAGCTGCAAGGGAGACGCCAGGGTGAAACCCTGCCCGATGCCCGTGTTATAGGTGCGGCCGGTTGTCCAGGGCTGGTTGCGATTGGCCATCAGCCAGGCCGGGCTCGGGTTCAGCCCGCGCGCCACGCCCGCAATGCCGATATCAAACTCCTCGCCGATACCAAAGCGGGCCGCCATCTCATTGATGCGATCGATGCCCAGCCGCTCGGCAATCTCGTAGAAATAGATATCGCAGGACGTCTTTAACGCCTCATGCAGGTCCACACGACCATGCCCTTCCCGCCGCCAGCAATGGAAATCGCGATTGCCCAGGCGCGTCGAACCGGTACAGCGCACGCTCTCGGACGGTTCGATTATGCCCGCTTCCAGCGCTGCCGCGGCAACGACGGCCTTGAAGGTCGAACCGGGTGGATAAGTCCCCTGGATGGACTTGTGATAGAGCGGCCGGTGATCATTATCGCGATAACGCGCATAATCTGCCGAGGAGATACCGCGGACAAACAGGTTCGGGTCGAAAGACGGATTGGATACCAGCGCGATCAACTCACCGGTATTCACGTCGATCACAACAGCGGATGCACTCTCATCGCCCAGTCGTTCGGATGCGAAACGCTGGATGTCCGCATCCAGGGTCAGCACAACATCCATGCCCTGACTGGGATCAACGGACTGGTCCGGGATCTCGCGGATAATGCGGCCTGCCGCATCCACCTCGGTCTTCAGGGCACCGGCGGCACCACGAAGGTCGTGTTCACGCGCAATTTCGACACCATTCTTGCCAACGCGAAAACCCGGCTGGCGGAGCAGGCGCTCGGCATCGGGATGGTCATTGGCGATATCATCCTCGTTCGGCGTCTGCACATAACCCACAACATGGGCAAAGGCCTCGCCGTAAGGATAATTGCGCACTTCCTCGACATCCGGCGTGATGCCCGGAATGTCCGGCGCATAGAGATTGACCGTCGAGAAGGTCTGCCAGTCCAGATCGTTGGCGACGGTGATCGGCTGGAAACTGCGATTCTGGCGCGCCCGGCGGTGGATCAGATCGCGGCGCCCCTGCGAGATCGTCATATGGCGGCCGAGCAGATCCAGCGACGTATCGATGTCGCTGGTGCCTTCCGGCGTCAGCAGGATGCGATAGCTGTCGCGATTGTCCGCGATGGGCACCCCGAAACGATCGAGAATGCGCCCGCGCGATGGCGGTGTAAGCTGGAAATTGAACTGATTGTCTTCCGACAACAGGCGATACCGCTCGCTGTCCAGCACCTGGAGCGCATAGAGGCGTGCGCCGAGAATAGTGAAGCCCAGCGCCCCTGCGCCGGAGAGCAAGAGAGCCCGGCGGGTGAATTTGAGTTCCTGTTCCTGGCGATCTGCGCGCATCTTTCCTCGCGATCACCCCCCGATGAAACCTGACCGGCTGCCGCGCCGGCGACGCACAGCCAGAAAGGCCAGCATCGGAAACATCAGGATTGAGGCAATGGTCTCAATGATCAAGGGCTGAAGATGCGGCATCTCACCCAGCGCAAAGAAACCGGCAGAAAAGGCAATGGCCTGGGCCAGCAAAAGCGTTCCCCCGAACCGCAGGACGATCGGCGGCAGATCTCTCGGCATGCCGTCCTCGCCGCGAAAACGGAACACCGAGATCGATACCAGGTAGGACAACGCCCAGATGCCCATCGGCGCTCCGGTCAACAGGTCCTGGGTGATGCCGATCGCGAAAACGGCAATCGGCGGCATGAAATAGGGACGCAGGCCCGACCACAGGAAAATCACCATCAAAGGCCAGGTGGGCATGATGGTGATGCCTTCGATGAGGCGCGTCGGAGCGGCCTGGAACAAGAGCGCCGCCACAACCGACAGCACACAACCCAGCGCGGACCAGTAAGGTGCAGAGCGTTCCTTGGGTTTTCTCATTGCCCGCCCTCCTCGGTTGCGGGCTGCGCAGTGTCGCCTGCTTCGACCGATGCAGTTTCTGCGGGTGCCGGCAGGTCCGTTTCAACCTCTGCCGAAGCAGTCTCAGCTTCCTCTCGCTGCGGGATAACCGCAGGCACATAGGGCCAGACCCAGACAAAATCGATCGGCGCCTGGTCTGAATAGAGCTCGACCCGCCAGCCGCCATCCCGCGTCGGCACGGCCACACCGACTGGCAAGCCCCGTGGCAGGACGCCGTCATCACCGGAAGAAACAATACGATCACCGGCCTCGATATCGGGATTACGTCCGAGATATTGCAGGCGCGGGTACTCGGAATTGTCGCCGGTCAGGATGGCGCGGGAATTGGACCGGTCCACCATCACCGGGATGTTCGAGTTCAGGTCGGTCAGCAGAAGTACGCGTGCCGAACGCTCGCCGGTCTCGTAGACACGTCCGACCAGGCCGTAGAGATTGATGACGGGATACCCGTCGGCAATGCCGGCGTTTCTGCCACGACCGATCAGACGGGCATGCACAAAGGGGCCACGCGGATCCGCTACAGTCCAGGCACCGATCCGGTCCTGGGTCGCCTGCGTCTGTACGTTCAGGGCGCTTTCATAGACCTCGATACGGTCGCGCTGTCGATAGGCCAGGTCTTCCCAGTAACGCGCCTCGATCAGTTGCTGGCGCAGCTCGGCATTTTCGGCCGCCAGGTCACCCTGCATCCGGAAATAGGGTCCAATACCCTTCACCGCCCGGATGGGCTGCGCGGCCAGCTCAAGCAGTGGTGCTGCGATGTCGGTGAAAGAGGCACGAAAACCCGCAAAAGCCACTGATCTGGACGCCGGACGGTCGAACATGATCAGCGCGCTCGATACTACGATCAACATGATGAAGATCGTGCGCGAAAAGCGGACCCCATGTTCCGCATCGTGTCGTGCCGTGCGCCGTGACGCCAACGACCTACTCCTTCTCCCCCGCCCCGCTGTGTATTACACAGCTTCAGAGAGAATGGGACGCCAAACTTTCAAATCTTCTACCGCGCGACCGCAACCCAGCACCACGCAGGACAGGGCTTCATCGGCCAGGCTGACCGGCAGCCCCGTACGCTCACGCAGCTCGGTATCCAGGTTCCGCAACAGCGCGCCACCGCCGGTCAGGACAATACCCTTGTCGACGATGTCGGCAGCGAGTTCCGGCGGCGTGGCTTCCAGCGCCTGTTTAACCGCTTCCACGATCTGTTCGACCGGCTCGGAGAGACTGTCGGCAATCATGGCCTCGGTGACGGCGATTTCGCGCGGCACGCCATTCATCAGGTCACGACCCTTGATATCCAGCGACAGGCCCTCGCCTTTCACCGGCGGCATGGCCGAACCGATTTCCTTCTTGATACGCTCGGCAGACGTCTCACCGATCAACAGGTTCGCGGAACGGCGAATATAGTTGATGATCGCCTCGTCCATCTTGTCACCGCCGACGCGTACAGAACGGGAATAGACAATGCCGGACAGGGACATGACGGCGACCTCGGTGGTGCCACCGCCGATATCAACAATCATGGAACCGGTCGGCTCATCGATCGGCAGACCGGCACCGACGGCAGCCGCCATCGGCTCGTCGATCAGATAAACCTTGCGCGCACCGGCACCCAGCGCGGACTCATGGATCGCGCGGCGCTCTACGGCGGTCGCACCGGACGGCACACAGATCACGACCTGCGGGCTCACCATGGCGCGGCGATTGTGCACTTTCTGGATGAAATGCTTGATCATTTCCTCGGCGACATCGAAGTCGGCGATCACACCGTCACGCATCGGGCGGATGGCTTCGACATTGCCCGGCGTCTTGCCGAGCATCAGCTTGGCTTCAGCGCCCACGGCCTGGACGTGTTTTCGTCCCTTGTCGACCTTGTAGGCGACGACGGACGGTTCGTTCAGGACGACACCGCGTCCCTTGACGTAGACAAGCGTGTTCGCGGTGCCGAGGTCGATGGCAATATCCGCGGAAAGCAAACCAAAGAGGCTGTTGAGCATGGGCGCTGATTTCGGAAAGTGTGGCGACAAAGTCGCGTTGCAACTATTTTTCTTGTGCGATGATGCGAAAGATATTGCAAGGGGCGCGAAGGTCTAATTCCACAATTCTTCCGTCTTTTCAGGAAACAGCTGCAGCTGGTCGCGCGAGGCATCCAGACGGAGACGGGCTCAGGCGTCGGTTTTTTCCGGACGATTGCGGCGCAGCCAGCGGCGCGCCACCAGCATCAGGCCAATCCATGCGACCATGGCCGAGACCAGCAGGGCAATGACCATCGGGTCCTGACCATTGAAGAAATCCAGGATGATCTGCCAGCCCAGGCTGACAATGACGATCTTGCAGGCTGCACCAATCGCCAGGCCCAGGATAAACGCCCAGTAAGGCGTTCGCGTCACGCCAAAACCCATATTGACAACAATGAAGGGGCCGGACGGAACAAAGCGCACGATGATCGAGGCCAGCATGCCATTGCGGCCGATAAAGTCGGAGATGCGGTTGGCCCACTCCCCGCCATATCGTTGGACCAGGCTCGATCCGAACCTCAGCCCGAGCCAGTAATGCACGCTCGCGGCTGCCAGCGTGCCCAGCCAGGCATAGAGGAAGCCCTCGATGGCTCCGAAGGCGACGACAGCCGCGCCCATCAGGACAAATTGTGGAAAACCGACAAAGGACAAAGCGATGAAGATCGCGATCGTCAGCGGCAGGGCAAACCATTGCTCGGAAAGCCATGCAAACCAGCTCGCAACCGGGCTCTGGTCCGCATCAAACAGCATCTTGCCGGCTACAAACATCACGCCCAGGGCTGCAAACAGCGCCAGCGACACGAGCACAGCCCGCAACGCCTTGGCGTCCATACGCATGATGAAATTGATGATGCCGCTCATGAAGGCGCTGGCCCTTACTGGTTCACCCGCAACTACCTAAGCAGAGATCGAGCCAGCCGCAATCTTGATCAGCCGTTTGCGTTGTCTTCCAGCTCGCCGGACGCGATCAGCGAGAGCTTGGCGCGTTGCATGGCCAGAACCCCGAGCTGTTCGTCCAGGATCTTGAGCAGATCGCGGGCTTCCTGCTGATCGACCTCGCCCGGAGACCGGGCGGTTTCCGACAGGGATTCCATCAGGGCGGCGATATTGCGGGCATTGCGGCGGCTGGCTTCACCGGCCAGGGCCAGCCAGTCGGCGTCCTCGGCCTTTTCCAGCGGCACAAACAGGCCACCGGCCAGGGCTGCCAGGTGCTGGGCCGCGGCGGTGGCGCCGTCCTCGGTCAGCGTGCAGACGCGGGCATAGGAAATCTCGTTGGTCGAATCCGGGTCCGCCAGCGCATAGACACGTGTGCGGGAAAGGTCCAGCAATTCCATGACCTTGGGGATACCGCCCACTTCCTCGAACAGGCGCGCGACAACCTCTTTGGGTTCGCCGTAAGGTCTTTGTTTTACCGGATTAAATGCCATTGCCAGCCCCTGCAATCCACTCTGGAATAATTCGTCTATTACAACTGATTGTGCATCTTGGCTATTTCGAGGCACCGTAGAGCCGCGAACGCAGATCCCGACCCGCTTCCTCGATCTTCAAGGCCTCGTCCGCATCACGATCCGCGACCATAGCCTCACCCGCCTCATAGGTCTCGACCCATTTGCGCGCAAACCGGTCGCTTTCAATGTCGGCCATTGCGTCGTCGAAGACCTTGCGCAGTTCCGGGCCCGCAATCCGGGCCTCGATCTCCCGGGCGCCAAATTCGGCCGTGTCGGAAATCGCCTTGTACATGCCGGCAATGCCGCGCGACTGGATGAGGTCGGCCAGGTATTTGATCTCGTGCACACAGTCGATATAGGCCATGCGCTCGGACACGCCGGCCGCCACCAGGCGGTCGAAACTCGCCTTGGCCAGGGCGACCATGCCGCCCACCAGAACCACCTGCTCCCCGAACAGATCCGAGACAGTCTCTTCGCGGAAGGTCGTCGGGAAAATGCCAACATTGCCCGACCCGATACCGGCGAGATAAGCCAGCGCGATCTCACGGGCCCGGCCGGACGCGTCCCGGTGCACCGCCCAGAAACCGATCAGCCCCTTGCCCTTTTCAAACTCCTGTCGCACCGCGCCGCCTGGCCCCTTGGCCGCCGCCAGGATGACATCGCAATCTGCTGGCGGCGTGATCAGCTCGTAGTGGATCGAAAAGCCGTGACAGACGATCAGCGCCTGGCCCGGTTTGCGATTGGGTGCAATTTCATTGTCCCAGATCTGGCGATGCGCTTCGTCCGCAGCGAGCAAGGCCACTGCATCCGCCCAAGCTGCGGCCTCCGCCAGGGTGACCACCTCAAACCCGTCCGCCTCGGCCTTCGCCCGCGACGGCGAACCCTGGCGCAGAGCGATGCGGATATTCTTTGCGCCGCTATCGCGCAGACACAGCGCATGGGACCGACCGTGATTGCCATACCCCACCAGGGCAAGCTTCAGATCGAAAATGGGTGTGAGATCGATATCGTCGTTATAGAGCGCGTCAGTCATTTCCGGATGGGCTTTCGGGAGAGGAATCGGGGCACTGATAGGACCCGTCTCTCGTGCCCATGTCCAGCAGGCCTAGCCCAGCAAGGCAGCGAGTTGTGTTCGCGCGCCATCCTTATGCAACGCTGTCACCCGATCCCAGCCAGCCTGTTGATTACGGAACCATGTCATCTGGCGCTTGGCGTAACGACGGCTCTCTCGCTTGGAGATTTCGATCGCCTCGGCCAGATCAAGCGTGCCATCCAGATGGGCGATCAGTTGCGGCACGCCAAGTGCCTTCATCGCTGGCAGGTCCGGGTCCAGACCACGCGAGCGAAACGCCCTCACCTCTTCCAAAGCCCCCGCATCCAGCATGAGATCGAAACGAAGATCGATGCGGTCATAAAGCGCCTGGCGGTCCGGCTCGATGACAATCCCGCGCCAGGCCCGCTCGCCCAGCAAGGGCGTGGTTTCGCTGTGAAAGCTGGAGAGTGGCCGTCCGGTTTCCCAGCCGACTTCCACCAGCCGCAAGAGCCGCTGTTTGTCGGCGGGTTTGATCCTGGCCGCGGAGAACGGGTCCTGGCGCTCCGCTTCCGCACGAACAGCGTCCAGCCCCTCGTCTTCAAGCAAGGCTGTGGCTCGCGCCCGGGTCTCAGCAGAAATCTCCGGGACCGGTGCCAGCCCGATCGTCAGGGCATTGAAGTAGAGCCCCGTGCCGCCAACCAGTATCGGCGTTTTACCGCGCGCACTGATCTCGTCAACGAGCGCCAGCGCCGCCTGGCTCCACTCGCCGACAGACCAGCGCTGGGCCGGATCAATGGTTGCGAACAGGTGGTGAGGCGCAGCCGCGCGTTCTTCATCATCCGGACAGGCGGTGATGATCGGCAGACCGGCATAGATCTGCATCGAGTCGGCATTGATGATCTCACCATCCAGGTGGCGGGCCGCTTCGATTGCCAGCGCTGTTTTCCCGGCCGCTGTCGGCCCGGCAATCAGCAGGATCGGTGTCACGAGCGGATGGATTGCAGCACGTACTGGCCGCCACGATTGAGCTGGAAACGCACCGGGCCGTCCGCCTCGTCCGTGATCGCACGGATATCGGCAATGCTCTCCACACGTGTGAACTCCACCTCTTCGATGACATCACCCGGACGCACCTTGCCGGCCGCGTCCGAGGTCGCATCGACTTCGGTCACCAGCACACCCTCGGCATCGGGATGCACACGATAGCGGCGACGGTTTTGCGGGGTGAGCGGGCCAAGCGTCATGCCAAAGACCTCGTTCTCGGCACCCGTGCGCGGAATGATGACGTCGACATTTGAGGTTTCCTCGAGCTCATCGCCCTCCTCGACCAATTCACCAATGGTGATAGTCCGGGTCATGCGACGATCGCGACGCACGATTTCCAGTTCGACCGTGGCACCGATCTCGGTTTCCGCGACCTGGCGGGTGAAGAATCGGTCATCGCGCACACGGCGACCGTCAAAGGTCAGCACCAGATCGCCCTGGCGCAGCCCGCCTTCTTCTGCCGGGCTGCCATCCTCGATATTGCCCAGGATCACGCCATAGGGTGTGTCCAGATCATAACTCTCGGCCAGGTCGGGGGTGACGGGCTGAACCCGCACACCCAGCCAGCCGCGGCGGGTCTCGCCGAACTCCACCAGCTGGTCGACGACACGTGTCGCGATATTGGACGGGATGGACAGCGAAATGCCGACACTGGCACCGGTTGGCGACAGGATCATCGTGTTCACGCCCACCACATCACCGCTCATATTGAACAGCGGACCGCCGGAATTGCCTGTATTGATCGCCACATCCGTCTGGATGTAGTCGTCATAACGGCCACCGGCATCACGACCCCGCGCCGAGACGACACCGGCCGTCAGCGTACCGCCCAGGCCGAACGGGTTACCGATCGCGATCACCCAGTCACCCACCCGGGCGCCATCACTGTCACCAAAGGCGACGAACGGCATCGCCTCGTCGGTTTCCATGCGCAGCACCGCCAGGTCCGTGACCGGATCGGTGCCGATAACCTGTGCCGGGAAAACCCGTCCGTCCGGCAGGGAAACCTCGACCTCGTCTGCGCCATCAATCACGTGGTTATTGGTGACGACGATGCCTTCGGGATCGATGATGAAACCGGAGCCCAGCGAGTTGGCGATGCGCGGGCCGTCACCAAAAATATCGTTGAAACGCTCGAGCGGAGACCCTTCCGGGAAATCCGGCAGGCGATCATCACTGTCCAGACGCTGCGCGGCGGCGATATTGACCACGGCCGGAGACAGGCGCTCGGCAAGGTCGGCGAACCCGTCCGGTGCAGGGTGAGCGGTGACGGCACCGGGCGTGGTCAGCATCAATACGACGGTCAGGACTGGGGCCAGAAAACGAAACATACAGTTCTGCTCACATCTCAGGTGATTACACGTTAACCCCTGAATACCCCCAAGCACGGCAGGCCCGCAACCGGCCTAACGGCATCGTCATGAATTCGTGTGGATTTCGAAACGAAAACAGCCCCGCCGATGGCGGGGCTGTGATCTGTTTTCAGAGCCGCTGGACTATTGTCCGGTCTGGCTGCCGAAGTATTCGAAGAACTCGCTGTCTGGCGGAATGACGATAGGTGTTCCGTTCTGGATGGCCAGTTCATACGCTTGCATGGAGCGGTAGAATTCAAAGAATTCCACGTCGCGACCATAGGCCGTTGCGTAGATCGCGTTCCGCTGGGCATCACCCTCACCACGGATACGTTCGCTTTCCGCGCGCGCCTCGGCCTGGATGATCGTCGCCTGGCGATCCGCGTCAGCACGGATCTCCGTCGCGTCCTGCTCACCTTCAGCGCGAATGCGGGCGGCTTCCTGTTCACGCTCCGAGCGCATGCGCTGGAAGACACGTTCAGCAATCTGCTGTGGAAGGTCAGCGCGCAGGATGCGGACATCGATGACTTCGATGCCGAGATCCTGTGTAGCGACCTGGGCCTCAACCTGTGTCTGGACCCGTTCCATCAGCGTCGCACGCTGACCGGAAATCACGTCCTGGGACGGGATGGAAGCGATAACGCCTCGCAGGCTGTCATCCATGATCGAACGCAGGCGCAGCTGGGCACCGCGCTCATCACGAACCGTCTGGTAGAAGCGCAGCGGGTCAACGATGCGGTAACGCAAGAAGGCATCCACAACAAGGCGCACCTGGTCGGAAGCCTGGATTTCCTCCGGCTGCATGTCGAACTCGACATTGCGACGATCAAACTTCAGCACGTCCATGATGAACGGCACTTTGAAGTGGAGCCCCGCTTCATCGCCGTTTTCATTGACGCTCTCGACTGGTTCACCAAGGCGCAGGATCAGGGCCTGCTCCCGCTCATTGACCGTGTAGATACTCTGGAGGCCGATGAATACGGTGACACCCAGAATTACAAGTCCAAGAGTTCTAAACATTAATTGCCTCCCGAACGACGGTTATTGCCAAGCTCGTTGAGCGGCAGGTACGGCAATGCGCCGGCCTCACCGTCCAGAACGAGCAGGTCGGAACGACCCAGGACGAGTTCCATCGTCTCCAGATACATGCGGCGACGGGTCACTTCCGGTGCCAGTGCATACTGGTCATAGATCGACACAAAACGATCGGCATCACCCTGCGCCTGGGCAATCACGGAGTCGCGATAGGCCTGGGCAGACTGGGTCAGCTGGGCGGCAACACCACGCGCTGCCGGAATGACCCGGTTCGCATGGGCGGTCGCTTCCAGACGCGCACGCTCGGCATCCTGCTCCGCGACATCGACGTCACGGAAGGCTGCGATAACACTTTCCGGCGGCTGGGCGGTCTGCAGGTTGATCTGCAGGACCTGGATACCCGCCTCGTACTCGTTCAGGGTCGCCTGAACCAGTTCGCGCGTTCGCTGGGACACCTCACCACGACCTTCCGTGATGATGAATTCCAATTCCGAGGTGCCGATGACTTCACGCATCGCGCTTTCGGAAACCGCTCGAACAGTGCTCTCCGGGTTACGGACATTGAACAGGAAGTCGCGGACCCCGTCCGGATAGGACAGATCCACACGCCACTGAACGGCAAAGTCAATATCGACGATGTTTTCGTCGCGCGTCAGCATCTGACCTTCCTGGCCGGTGCCGATGGTCAGCGACTGGGTGGTCGTCACTTCCGGCAGCATCACGGTCTCGAGCGGAGACGGCAGCTTGAAGTGCAGACCCGGCTGGGTGGTCCGGCTGTATTCACCGAAACGCAGAACCACACCGTTCTCGTTCGGTCCAACCTGGTACCAGCCGCTGGACGCGAACCAGACACCGATCAGCACCAGCAGGATCAGGCTGAAGCTGAAAAAGCCCCCGCCCTTCTTGCCATCGCCGCCGGCACCACCGCCCTTGCCGCCAAACATGCGGCCGAGGCTGTTTTGCATCTGGCGGACGACCTCGTCGAGATCCGGCGGTTGGTCACCGCCACCGCCGCCACCCCCGTTGGGGCGCTGGCCCCAAGGGTTCTGTCCGTTGTTATTGCCGCCGCCGGATCCCCAAGGACCCTGGCCGCCGCCTTGATTGTCATTCCATGGCATGGAGTGGTTCAATCCTTCTGTCGTGTATCAGGATGTAAATGAACGCATGCGCGCTCAGGTTCAAGTCTGATACTGCGGGACGCGCGGAGGGAGAATCCCCCCACGTTGGAAACTTGTTCAGGCGCGTTCAAGCGCGCGGAAGACAAAGGCGTGATCATCCGCCTCGCTGGCAGGATAAACCTCCCGGCCGAGCTCGGACCAGTCTTTTTCTGCAAACTCAGGAAATGCCGCATCACCAGCGGGCGCGGCATCGACTTCTGTCAGGTAGAGACGGTCTGCCACGGTCATGGCGGCGGCATAGATCTGGGCGCCTCCGATCACGAAGACTTCATCGACCCGGTCAGTATTGGCCTGAATGAACGCCGCATCGAATGCATCGCCCATATCCCCCACGACCTGAGCGCCCTCGGCCGTGTATCCCGCCTGTCGAGTCACCACGATATTGAGCCGCCCGGGCAAGGGCTTGCGCGGCAGGCTTTCCCAGGTCTTGCGCCCCATGATGACCGGTTTGCCCTTGGTGATGGCCTTGAACAATTTGAGGTCCGAGCTCAACCGCCAGGGCAAATCACCATCCGAACCGATGATATTATTGCGCCCGCGCGCCGCGATCAGGCTGATCCTGGGAATGATGGTGTTCATGTCTACTCGTCCCGGCTGGAAGCATATCCAAGAGCGGCGGCCGAGATGGCCTGTCCGATGGCGATCTCCGTTTGCAGACCGTCATAACGCTGTTGTCCGATCAGCGCGATGAGATTGGAGCGCGCCTCATCGACCGCCCTGAATTCGGCGAGGGTTTCTGGCCTGGCGACATCGAGATCGAGCTCGCCCGCCCATTCCAGCACGTCATCGCACTCGTCAAAAAAGGCGAGCTCGACCATGGCCTTCTCGAGCAGGCGTGCGGGATCATCATCGACCGGCTTGTGACCTCGGCAGGGCAAAAGGGCCTTGAGCGTGGCGCGCCGGAAGACCAGCTGGAAATTTCCGTGTCCACCGGTTTCCAGCCTCGCGGAGATACCGGACTTCCTTACCACCAGAGCTGCGCTTGTCATGCTCCCCTCCACAATGGTCTAGGCGCTCTCAGGCTCGAGCCAATCGAGCCATTTGGCCTGCACAGCAGCGTCCAGGTCGATGCCCTCATCCCGTGCCAACAGCAATAACATGCCCAGCGTATCCGCCATCTCCAGTGCCAGCTGCTCCCTCGCAGCGTTATCGGCCGGTCGGCGCGTCCTGCCACTTGCAGTCAGATAGGCCTGGGTCAGCTCGCCCATCTCCTCCTGCAGCTTGAGAAGGTGCCAGTCACCGCTACGGTCGATGTCGTATTTGCGCGCATAGATGTCCGAAACGCGGCGTATCCGCTCAGCAAGATCTCCCAGCGCGCCAGACATGAGAACAGCTAGACCGCGACCGGGGCGGAAATGCGTGGATACGGGTCATAGCCCTCCAGCGCGATGTCTTCATACTCGAAGGAGAACAGGTCCTTGGCATCCGGATTGAGTTTCAGCTGTGGCAGGGCGCGCGGCGTGCGCGAAAGCTGTTCGCTCACCTGGTCCATGTGATTGGAATAGATGTGCGCGTCACCGAAAGTGTGGATGTACTCACCCGGCTCCAGCCCGCAAACCTGCGCCACCATGGCCGTCAGCAACGCGTAGGACGCGATATTGAACGGCACGCCGAGGAACATGTCCGCCGAGCGCTGATAGAGCTGGCAGGAGAGTTTCCCGTTGGCGATATTGAACTGGTAGAGCGTGTGACAGGGCGGCAGCGCCATGTTCGGCACATCGACCGGATTCCAGCCGGACACGATCAGCCGGCGCGAGGACGGGTTTTCCCGAATCTGCTTGATGATGTTGGAGAGCTGGTCGATCTCGGTGCCGTCCGGGCCTTCCCAGCGGCGCCATTGTTTGCCGTAGACAGGACCCAGATCGCCGTTTTCATCGGCCCACTCATCCCAGATGCTGACGCCGCGCTCCTGCAGCCATTTCACATTGGTTTCCCCACGCAGGAACCAGAGGAGTTCAATGGCGATGGATTTGAAATGGACCTTCTTGGTGGTCAGCAGTGGAAAGCCTTCCGACAGGTCACAGCGCAACTGGCGACCGAAAACGGCACGCGTGCCCACGCCAGTACGGTCATTTTGCTCGGCACCGTTTTCCAGGATGTCGCGCAGCAGATCCAGATAGGCATACTCGGCCTTGGAACCAACTGATTGGGTCGCCTTGCCCGCTCCATCCAGTGTCACTGCTTCAGCCATCACATACCTCGCTGTTCTAACCGGGAAGACTAGACCGCGATTCGATCCGGCGGAATGGTGCCCGACAGGCATCTCCACAGGAAATACATAGCGGGCATGCCCAGATTTTGCTTGCCTGGCCGGTGTGATCCTGTAGCTTTCGCGCACAGAACATTACCAGAACATTCCAAATTTCATCAACAGGGAGAAGATGATGATCGGATACGTGACCCTCGGCACCAATGACATGGCCACGGCCGCTGCATTTTATGACAAGCTGTGTGCAGAGTTTGGTGTCGGCCGCATGATGGAAGACGAGAACTTCATCGCCTGGGCCAATCCGGGCCAGGGAGCCGGTATCGGCCTGACCAAGCCCTTTGATGGCAATGCCGCCTCGGTGGGCAATGGTGTGATGGTCGCCTTCCAGGCCAAGGATTCCGAACAGGTCGACAAGGTTTACAAACTGGCGGTCGAGGAACTGGGCGCCAAATGCGAAGGCCCCGCCGGTCCGCGCGGCGATGGAAGCTTCTATGCGGGCTATTTCCGAGACCCTGATGGTCACAAGCTGAACGTTTTCTGCATGGGCTAAGCCCTGCCTCACCTTGACCACCCCGATCTTGCGGGCTCTTTTGCCCGTGAGACTCGGGGGATCAGGTGGACAAAACAGACACTTCCAAGGGCGGCCGCTCGACAGACACCAACTCGTCGCAAACCGGTGATGCGACTTGCGCCAATTGTGGCGCGACTCTGGTCGGTCCGTTCTGCCAGGACTGCGGTCAGTCCGCCGAGGACATTCGGCGCCCGGCCTGGACCCTTTTGACCGATCTGATCGGCAGTATTTTTGTCTGGGAAGGCAAATTCTTTTCCACTCTGCGACGCCTCTACTCCCAGCCTGGCCGGGTAGCGCGCGACTATGTCGACGGCCGACGCCAGAGCCATACCGCCCCCATCCGCATCTACCTGATCATCAGCCTGCTGTTTTTCCTGCTCATGTCCGCCGCCGGCGTGCGGGTCATCGGGGTCAGTATTTCTCCCTCCGCAGAGACCGTACGCGCGCAATCGGCCGAGACCATTGCTGCGCGAACCGCCGCAATCGATGCGGCTATGGCGAGGCGTAGCGAGTCCCGTTCCCCCGACGACACGCCGTCCAACTTCTTTAAAACATCCACCTGTGGTGTCATGCCGGGTCCTGATGAAATCCGCCCGAGCGGTGACCTTGTCTATTCACGCGATACCGAGCTCCAGATCGAACTCTTCCAGTTTGGCGCCGCGCCGGAGGGGCGCGCTTTGCCCGATACAGCGGATTGCCGGACCGAGTTCGAAATCGGTGGCGACCCGATGAGCCTGGGCCCTCCCTCGCGTTTTGCCGTGCAGTTTCCCGCCCGCTTCGAACAGGGCGTCACTGCCGCCGCAGCGCAGTCCCTGATCCTGATGGTTGTCGCCTTCGCCATCCTCAATCTGGTGGTTCACCCGCGACGCCGCATGATCGAACACGTGGTCTTTTCACTCTACTGGCACGCCACCTATCTGCCGCTCATCGCCCTGCTGGTGCTCGGTGCACGTGTGAACCAGGGCTGGACTCCCGGCATAATCGCACTGGCCATACTCGGCTTTGCGAGCGTCCTCAGCCACCAGGTCCTGAACGATCGGGGGTTTTACCGGTCCAGCTGGATCGGCGCGGTCCTGCGCAGCGTGTTTCTACAACTCTGCTACAATCTGTGCATCGGCTTGCTGGCGATTGCGCTCATCGTCACCGGCTATTGAGACGACCTGCCAGCCTCCCTTCAAATCGCCACTATCCGTCGCTATATTAATCAGCGCCGGTTCGCCGGCTATGGCGATAAACGCGCTCGTAATAACCGGACTGGACCCGGGGGCAGTACCCGGCGGCTCCACCAATCATCCCTGCGCAAGTTGGGAATCTGACCTGAACTGCCATTGGCAAGCGAAGGTCTCTGTGGGGGCCGAAACAGGATCGACAGACGGGTAAAGGGGATTGCTTTCGCTCGGGTGAGGCCCGTTACAGGCTCGATTTTATAGTTGCTAATGACAACTACGCTGAAGAGGTAGCTCTCGCTGCATAAGCAGCGCGGGACATCTCGCTAAAACTCCTATTCCCTTTAGCCGGAATAGGCGGGGCTCGGAGGCGCCTGGCAACAGAAGCCTCCACTTTGCCCTGCACTTCCTGACACTTCCTTATAATTTATCATTCATCAACCCATTCGTTTCATCATGGAACCAGTTGATTCGGGGAAGTGTGAACATGCCTGATGGGTCGAATATTGACTGGCTGGATGTTTCCACGCTCTCAATCTCCACGCGGGCGCCGCAGGCCCCCCATGAATGGCTCAGCACGATTGAGAAAGTCTCCGAGCGGAACCACACTGGCAGACCGGTCCGATACCTTTTTGACCTTTCAGCAACCGGAATGACTGTTTCGGAGAATGACGCTACCGATCTGGCTGGATTCTTTCTGGACCTCATTCCGTCGAAAACCGCCATCGCCCTCGTGAGTGACAACGTCGAGCATCCGGGACCTGGCGAGCTGGCTTTCCGCAATGTGCTGCGAAAAGGCGGGTTCGAGGTCTGCGTTTTCAGTGAACTCGCCACGGCTCAGGTCTGGCTGTCGTTGTTTGTCTCGAGTTGTGACCGCAAGGGGCTGACCTGTGGGCCTGATTGCGAATTTGCGCTTGAGCGCACCTGTCCAGCCAATGATCTGAGCTGAACATCGCGCAACAAGGATCACGCGCATAACGCCTGTGACCTCGCTCGAAATGGGAAAATCACCCGCCTGAAGCGATCAGCGCGACAGATCTTCCCGTATTAAAAGATAGATTGCAGTTGAGAGGTCAGATTTCGTTGACGAGCCACAAGTCTCCGCTACGCTGCTCCCGTGAGATCCGGGGGTAAGCCAATGGCGAAAGATCTTATGCGTTATGACGTCATGGCGCAGGAAGCATTGCGTGGTGTTGTAAAACAAGCACTGCACAAAGCGGCAGGTCCGGGGGGACTGCCGGGACAACATCATTTCTACATCACTTTCCGCACGCGTGGCCGCGGCGTGGATATTGATGAGTCTCTGATGGAAAAATATCCGGAAGAGATGACGATCGTGCTGGAACACCAGTTCTGGGATCTGGATATTTCCGACGCGGGTTTCGAGGTCACTCTCAAATTCTCCGGCGTTCCGAAATATCTCAAGGTTCCCTTCTCGGCTGTCTCCCGTTTCCACGATCCGAGCGTCGGTTTCCACCTGCAGTTCGAACACGAGGTGGAAGACGAAAATGTCGCCGTCGCGTTGCCCGAAACCGTAGCCTCCGACAATGAGGACGAGGTCAAGGCGACCGGTTCAGACGATGATGGCGCCCAGGTGGTCAGCCTCGACAGTTTCCGCAAAAAATAATGCGTATGCAAAAGCCGGTGCCCGCCGACCTGGCCGCCGGCAAAGAGATTGTGCCGCTGGCGGATGATGAAATCCTGCAGCGGTTGAACTCCATTGGAGAGCACGAACACGCAGCCGGCCTGCTGGGGTTTCACCCGCGCGATTTCAGTGTGGATGAGCAATGGCTTGAGGCAAATTTCAACCCCGACCCGCGCTGCGCCAATCTGCGCGGCGGGGTCCAGGGCGGCATGATCTGCGCCATGCTCGACGAGGTGATGTCACTGTCCGTCGTCGTGGCCGAACGCTTTACGATTGGCGTTCCCACACTGGAATTGAAGACAAGCTTCATGGCGCCCCTGCCACTGGGGAGCTGCAAGGCCCGCGGGCAGGCGCTGCGGATCGGCCGCAATGTGGCGTTCATGGAGGGCATTGTCTGGACAGCTGAAGGCGAGATCGCAGCGCGCGCCAGCGCCACCTGCCAGGTCCGTCGCTCCTCCCGTATTCGCAAGACCTGATGGCGAACCCGGCCGATACCGACTCCAGGAAATGGCTGTCCATAACCTTGATCGTGCTCGCCCAGATCCTGGCATTGTCGGTGTGGTTTTCCGGGACGGCTGCCCTGCCCGCCATCCTCGAGGTTTACACCCTAGGCGCTGGCAAACAGGCGGCCCTGACGAGTTCTGTCCAGGCAGGTTTTGTATTGGCGGCGCTGTTCAGCGCAGTGTTCAGCCTGCCGGACCGGTTCAACCCTCGTCACCTGTTTGCGGGCGGCGCTCTGATCGCTGCAGCATCCAATCTCCTGGCCCTGCAGCTTGCCCCCGACAGCTGGTGGCTGGTGTTCAGTCGTTTCACCGCAGGAGCCGCGCTTGCGCTGGTCTATCCGGTCGGGATGAAACTGGCAGCGAGCTGGGCAAAAGGCGATGCCGGACTGTTGGTCGGCCTCCTCGTCGGTGCGTTGACGCTGGGATCTGCCTCGCCTTTCCTGCTGTCCATTTCCGGCGCCAGTTCAGACTGGCAGACCCCCATTCGGCTGGCCGCTATCGGTGCCGGCCTGGCAGCTGTAACCATCCTGTTTGCGCGCGGTGGCCCCGGTCTTCGACCTGCCGCTAGATTTGATCCCGGCGCGATCCTGCTCGCTGTTCGGAACCCGGCACTGCGCTTGGCCAATCTGGGCTATCTCGGACACATGTGGGAGCTCTATGCGATGTGGGCCTGGATCGGCGCCTTCTCCCACGCCTATTGGAATGCCCGTGGCGCATCAGCAAACCTCGCCGACCTCACCGCCTTTGCCGTCATCGGCAGCGGCGCGCTGGCCTGCGTTGTCGCGGGAGGCCTGGCAGACCAGTTCGGACGCACCCGGGTGACCTCGGTAGCGATGGCGATTTCGGGCAGTTGCGCCCTGCTGGCCGGGCTGGCCTTCAACGCGCCGCCCTGGGTCCTGATGCCCATCCTGATCATCTGGGGTCTGAGCATTATCGCCGACAGCGCCCAGTTCTCGACCGCAATCACCGAGCTCGCTCCACCGGACCGGGCCGGCACCTTGCTGACGGTACAAACTGCGCTGGGCTTCACTCTGACTATCCTCATGGTCCAGATCCTGCCCAGCTGGATCGCATTCGCCGGCTGGAGCTGGGCCTTTGCCCCGCTGGCCATTGGCCCTTTTCTGGGCGTGTGGGCAATGCTGAGCCTGCGCCGTCTACCTGAAGCGAAGAAGATGGCGAGCGGGAAACGCTGACGCTTCCCGCCCTCCGGATCAATCCAGATCGAAGACTTCACGGAAGAACATGGTCTCCGCCTCTCGCTGGAAATCGCGATTGGATTTCTTGCGGAATCCATGGCCCTCATCATTGGCCAGCAGATACCATGGGTCGCCGCCAACCTCGCGCACTCGAGCCAGGATCTGCTCGGCCTCACTGGCCGGGACACGCGGATCGTTCAGACCCTGGATGATGAACAGAGGTGCCGTGATGCGATCTGCCTGGCGTGCCGGCGAAATTTCCTCGAAAAAGGCCGAGATATCCGGGTCACGTTCATCGCCATACTCTGCGCGGCGCAGGTCACGGCGATATCCCGCCGTGTTTTCCAGGAAGGTGCGGAAGTCCGAAATACCGACAATATCGACACCGCCGGCGAGACGATCCGAATAATGGACCATTGAAGCCAGAACCATATAACCACCATAGGATCCGCCATAGACAACAACCCGGTCCGCATCGAGATCAGGCTGCTGCGCCAGCCAGTCCAGAAGCGCCCCGATATCGCGGACGGAATCCTCGCGCTGGAAGACATTGTCCATCATCACATACTCGCGACCATAACCGCTGGAGCCACGCACATTCGGCGCGATGACCGCCGCGCCGAGCTCATTGAGCCAGTATTGGAAAGTCGAGGAAAACCCGGGTCGGTACTGGCCTTCCGGCCCGCCGTGGATCGAGATGATCACCGGATGCGGCCCCTCACTGTCCGGGCGATAGACAAAGGCGGGCACTTCGAGACCGTCAAAGCTCTCGAAACTGATCAGCTCCGGCTCGACAAAGGTCTCGGTGTTCAAACCGCCTACCTCGCTCTGGGTCCAGCGGGTCAGCTCGCGGTCCTGGTGATTGTAAATCCAGGCATCGCTTGGCGAGGTCGCCGCATTGAGAGTGAAACCGATACGCTCCCCGGCGTCATCCCACTGCATGCCTCCAATCAGGCCGACCGGCAATTGCGGCCCGGCGATCTCTCGCCCCGAACGCACATCCATCAGGCGGAGTTCGGAAACACCGCCGGCATTAAGCACATACGCCAGCGTTCGTCCGTCCGGAGACAGGTCCATGCCCTGCACATCCCAGCCGTGATCCGGCGAGACATCCGTCATCTCACCGGTCTCGACATTCATGCGCACGACACGCCGGAATTCCGCTCCGGCATCGGTGACCACCAGCATGGTCTCGCCGCCGGGCTCGAACTCATGCGCAGCATAGGCCACATCCATGTCCGGATTGAGCTGACGCACATCACCGTTGTCCGTGTTGATGACAAAAAGATCGCTGTGAGTGATTGAATAATAGCGGATCATGGCCAGTTGCGTGCCGTCGGCCGACCAGTCACCGGGGAAGACAGCGCCCTCGCCCTCGACCAGAACACGGCGGTCATCCGGGTTGTCCGAACTGGCGATCATGATGTCCCAGTCGGGATCGCCTTCAGTGGACCGGTACCAGGCGACATGCTCCCCATCTTCCGACCAGCTGGCTGAACCATTGCGGGTCTCGTCCTCGCTGACCTGGCGCACCCGTCCGCTCTGAGTATCGAAGACGAAGATCTGGAAATACTCGTCACCGCCACGATCGCGCGCAAAAATGAACTCGCCGCTGTCCCCCGGCCGCAGATTCGCGCCGCCGACCGGCTCGTCGTAATAGGTCAGCTGTGAACGCGCGCCCATTGGCATGTCCACGCGGTGGATCTGGCTGGTTTCACCAAAACGGGTGGAAATTAGGATGCCGCCATCCGGCAGAAACGCCTGGAAACCGGCGCCGCGCACATTTTGATAGGTCAGCAGGCGCTCACGCACCTCTTCCGGAATCTCCGGAATATTTTCCATTTCCAGATTGCCGCGCACGACGCGCTCGACCTGCCCATGCGCCAGTCCACCGAATGCCATCAGGCAGCTGGCCGCAAGAAGCTTGAGTGAATTCATGGCTCTCCCCTTGATATCCGGGAAGAACGCTAGGGCGCTGGAAACTCGACGTCCAGCGTATCACGTGAATGTGTGGAACTTGGCCGGGGTGTAATGTGAGGGCCCCCGCCCAGCCTCAGTAGCGACGCGCAGACGCCAGGTCAGGGCTGTCGGTGTCGACAATCCAGATCGGGTCGCCGCAAGCAAATCCCGGGGCGAAACGATCAGCCATCTCGCGCGCAAGCGCGTTTCCGCCGGACAGCCGGGTCACGTTCACATAGCCCACATGACAGGATTCCGCTTCGGAACCGGGGCGCAGCGCCGCAACGATCAGTATGCTGTTATTGCGCGCCTGACCTTCAGCATCGAAAGAGGTGGAATTGTAGCGGTGGATGGTCGCGAACGCATCGCCCGCCCCGTCCAGGCGCCATTCGATCACCGTGTGGAAGCCGCCAAAATTCCCGACATAGCCGCCATAGGGCATCTGCTCAGGCGCGTCATCGCGCCGACTGAACGCGCTGGCTGAGCCATGCTCACCGGTGTGGAAGAAGACATTCCAATCTCCAAGCCCCTCGCAGCGCTGTATGACTGAATAGCCGCCGCCCTCTTCAGTCTCACTGAGCGTGCGGCAATTCTCCTCGGTCAGATTGGAATAAACACTATCCTGAGCATTCGCCTGACAGGCGAAAAGCGCCACACTAATCGGAATGGCTGCGAGAAATTTCATGACGTCCCCCTGATCTCGGAGACAGTCTAGATCATTGAAGTGGGCTGCCTAGTCAGCATCAGGCTATTTCGGCAACTTTCTCGCGCGCCATCGGACGCGCAGTCACGGAGATACGCGGGCGTTCCCCCATCACCTTGGTCACCAGCAGACGTTCGACCTGGCTGTCATCGTGGAAAACCACACCGGTCAGAGCATCCAGAACCGCCTTGGCGACATTGTCGACATCATGGACGGGGCTGTTTTCGCAACGCTCAATCCGGATGACGACTTCATAAGGCCCCCATTTCGGGCGCACACGCTTGAATTCAAGGCGGAAGAAATCCCCGATCAACGCCTTGAAACGACGTGTCTGCGTGGTCAGTGCGTCCACGCGTAGATTGAGCTCATCACCGGTCATAGCGGCCTGAACCTTCCCTCGCCCGATCCAGTTTTGCGCTTGCCCCCCACGGCTATGCGCACATGCGTCTTGATCCGTCATGCCTGAGTGATACACGTCCGAATCGAAGTTCACCATCATCGAACAGCGTTAGCCGCGCTGCAAGGAGCCTCCCCTCATGAGCGAGATGCGCACAGAAACCGACAGCTTTGGTCCCCTGGAAGTCCCGGCCGATAAACTCTTCGGCGCCCAGACGGCCCGCTCCCTGATCAATTTCCCGATCGGCACGGAAACCATGCCGGAGCCCCTGATCCGCGCGCTGGGTATCGTCAAGCGCTCCGCCGCCCTGGCCAACAAGCGCCTGGACAATCTGGAACCGGAACTGGCCGACGCCATCGCCCAGGCAGCGCTGGAAGTCGCCGAAGGCAAGCTGAACGATCATTTCCCGCTCTCGGTCTGGCAGACCGGCTCCGGCACCCAGTCGAACATGAACACGAATGAGGTCGTCTCCAACCGCGCCATCCAGATCCTGGGCGGCACGGTCGGGTCGAAAGACCCGGTTCACCCGAACGACCACGTCAACCGGTCACAGAGCTCCAACGACACTTTCCCAACCGCCATGCACATCGCCGCGGCAGAGGAAATCTCCCACGCCCTGATCCCGGCCCTGCAAGAGCTGCACAATGCGCTCAATGACAAGCAGAACGCCTTCAAGGACATCATCAAGATCGGTCGCACCCACCTTCAGGACGCCACTCCGCTGACGCTGGGTCAGGAATTCTCCGGCTATACCGCTATGGTCGCCAATGGCATTCGCCGCGTCGAGGCCACCCTGCCGGCTTTACTGGAACTGGCCATGGGCGGCACCGCCGTCGGCACCGGCCTCAATACCAAGCCGGGTTATGCCGAAGCCTTTGCCGAGGAAGTTGCCAGCCTGACCAAGCTGGGCTTTGTCACAGCGCCGAACAAGTTCGAGGCGCTGGCCACCAAGGATGCCCTGGTCGAGGCTCATGGCGCACTCAACTCCGTGGCTGTCTCCCTGTTCAAGATCGCCAATGACATCCGCCTTCTGGGCTCCGGACCGCGCTCCGGCCTGGGCGAGATTGCCCTGCCGGAGAACGAGCCGGGTTCCTCCATCATGCCGGGCAAGGTCAATCCGACCCAGTGTGAAGCCATGACCATGGTCTGCACCCAGGTGATGGGCAATAACACCACCGTCTCCATGGCCGGCAGCCAGGGCCATTTCGAGCTCAACGTCTTCAAGCCGGTGATCATTTTCAACGTGCTGCAGTCCGTGCGCATCCTCGCCGATGCGGCCAGGACCTTCACCGAGAAGTGCGTGGTCGGCATCAAGGCGCGCGAAGACAATATCAAGGCACTGATGGAACGCTCTTTGATGCTGGTGACGGCACTCAACTCCACCATCGGTTATGACAATGCCACCATCGTCGCCAAGACGGCGCACAAGAACGGCACCACGCTGCGCGAGGAAGCCGTCAAGCTGGGCTTTGTCACCGAGGAACAGTTCGACGCGATTGTCCGTCCGGAACAGATGATCGGCCCGAAGGCATAGGCTTGCTCCTGGACCGCGACAGTTTCCAACGTGAGGGCGCCCTTCTGCTGGAGGGTGCCCTTTCCGTCATGGGCGTTGAAACCTATCGGAAGCTTCTTGGAGCGACTGATCAGGGGGCTGGACAACGATTGGCCCAACCGAAGCCGGCCCTGCTAAACGCCATCATGGCCTCCGGTGGGCTTTGCTCCATCGCCAGCAAACTCGAAGGTCAACCACTTAGGCCCGTACGCCTTTTGCTGTTCGACAAGTCAGAAAGTGTGAACTGGGCAGTCGATTGGCACCAAGACCGGGTGTTGCCCCTGGCCCAAGAATACTCCCAACCTGGCTTCGAACGGTGGACCAACAAATCTGGCGTTCCTCATGTCGAACCGCCGGTTTCGTTGAGCGAGCAAATGGTCACACTGCGCGTTCATCTGGATGACAGCGGCCCGACCAACGCTCCACTAAAGACTCTTCCCGGATCGCACAAAATGGGGCGTCTTTCAGTTGAGGCGGTGGCGCGAGAAGTGCGGCGGATCCGTCCCGTCGTTCATCCAGCACACACCGGCGACGTCCTCGCCCTCAAAACGCTGATTGTGCACGCTTCGGAGCGCGCGCAAGAACCAAAGCGACGGCGAGTTTTGCATATCGACTTCGCCCCGCCTAATGCGCTTCCGGCAGGGCTTGATTGGTCTTTCGGTCTGCAGAATAACTAGAGTCATGGCCTCCAAACCCGTCAACCTCCGACAGTTCCGCAAGCGCAAGCAGCGCGAGGACAAGGCCAGACAGGCCGAGGCCAACCGGGTGGAACACGGCACGCCGAAGGCCCTGCGCGAACCGGTTCAGCTGGAACGCGAGCGCCTGCTCCGAGAAGTCGAGGCGAAAAAGCTCGAAGGGAACACCTCGCCAGACGGGGAAGCGCCTAGTACGGAGAATTAAGCGCCGGGTTACGCCCGTGACGCCGCTTGTACTCGCCCAGCAGGCGCTCCGCCTCGGCAACTTCGGAGAAGGTCTCGAAAAACATCATCGCCGACGGATAGGCCGGCTGATATCCGGCCGGGGGATCGAGTTCACGCTCAAAGGACCGCTTGAGCGAGCGCGCCGGCGAGATTTTCAACACGGACGCCAGATTGCCCTCATCCTCAAGCAACACGAAGACCCCGGGCGTGTCAGGGACACGTCCGGCGTGGAGTTTGGATAAGGGTATCGGCTTGTGCCAACGACGCATAACTCTACGACCAGTCTTCGATGGAACAGATTTGCCGCATTTAGCTCAAATCCGCACCCCAGTAGTCAGACTTCGGTAAGCAAGCCCTTAACCGATGCTCATCGCCAGTGTGCGACTGATCAATGCCTGGGGCTGTCCGCTTTCTTCGCGCCAGTGATTGAACGCGTCCTGGACGGCCTTCCCGGCCTTCTTTGACGTAGGCGCCTTGTCGATCACGCCCTCGCGAACGAGCGCCGCAACAACATCACCGGACACAATGAATGCATCCCAGCCGGAGAAACGCAGGAAGTACTGGCCGGTCATGCCGCCCAGCCGCGACCCCTTCTTGCCGAGAAACTCCTGCAAGCCGATCTGATCCTCGACCGGCCAATCGGCCAGGAAGGCACCAAACGAGCCGTGTTCGGCCACAACATCCTGGATCATCTGGGCATTTTGGATCGTCGCCATGATTTTCTGGCCGTTGCGAACGATGCGTTTGTCACTGACAAGGCGCTCGACATCCTCGTCGGAATAGAAGCTGACACGGGCCGGGTCGAAACCATGGAATGCCTCCTCGAACCCATCCCACTTGGCCTCGATCACCTTCCACACGAAGCCGGACTGGAAGACACGCTTGGTCATTTCGGCAAGCCAGCGACTGTCAGGCAGCGCGCGGATCTCGTCCCGGCTGCGCGGCGTGTAATACTCCTTCAGGCGCTCATCCAGATCGGGGTGATATCCCAGCGCCAGGTCACGAATTTCCTCGAATGATCGCATATTTGTCTCCTCTGCCTCCTATTTAGTGGCGGCCAAGGCGTGACGAAAGCTTGACGAAGGAAAAGAGCTTGGCTTTGTAGAGACATGCCCTTGATCAAGCGCTCTATTTCACTGTCCGGCCATCGCACCAGTCTGTCGCTGGAAAGCGAGTTCTGGGATGTGCTGGACGCCGCAGCCGCCGAACGCGGGCAATCCATGGCCAGCTTGATCGGAGAGATCGACGAGGCCCGCGGCGTGGAGCCACTGGCTTCATCCGTCCGCGTCTGGGTTCTGCGCGCCCTCCGCGACTAACCAGGTTCAGCTTGTATTCCACAGCCTTGCGAATGGGCAATGACCTGAAATCACCTCGCTTTGTCGTGCGCCCCAGTTGGCTGGAACGACACAAGGGCAACTGGCCAGCAAACACATCATCAGCTCCCCACTGGCCCGGCCTGCAAGCCGAGCCTTTTCTTTGCTCCACCTTGTCTATCCGTGCGACGCAGGACAAAGCTTTGCTGTGTCTGATTCCCCGCCTTCCACACCGCTCACCGGGCTGGTGCAATCCTTTCGAGATGGACGCGGACCCGCGCTCTGGCTGATGGGCCTGGTGGTCGGGCTGGTCGCTGGATATGCCACGCTCGGCCTGCGCCTGGGCATTGGGCTTGTTGAACAATTCGCCTTTGGTGCCACCGAGGAACACCTCGCCAGTACCGCGGCCAATTTCCCGGTCTGGCGACGCTGGGCCATCCCGGTGATCACCGGCATCGTCATTTCACTCATGCTTCTGCTCGGCGACCGGCTGGGCCTGTTGAAGAATTTCCGTTCGCGCGGTGTGCCGGACGTGATCGAGGCCCGTGCCGTCGGCAAAGGCCAGATCGAGCTGAAATCCGGGCTGTATTCGGCACTCATGGCGTGCATTTCGCTGGGTGGCGGCGGCAGCGCGGGCCGCGAGGGGCCGGCCGTGCATCTTGGCGGCACGCTGGCATCGCTGGTTTCAAGGCTTGTCGGCCTCAATGCTCGCGGCAGCCGCATTCTCCTGGCCTGTGGCGCAGCAGCAGCCGTGTCCGCCAGTTTCAACGCGCCCGTAGCCGGTGCGCTGTTCGCGTTCGAGGTCGTACTCGGCCATTATGCCCTGCGCTCGATTGCGCCCGTTGCTGTGTCCAGCGTGGTGGGGGCATTGGTTGTTCGACATCATCTGGGCCAGGATCAGGTCTTCGGCTTCCTGGCCATGCATCAGGCTCATACCTGGGATTTCCCGGCCGCAGCGGTACTTGGCCTGGCTGCAGCCGGTCTTGCGGTGGTGTTCAATCGCGGTGTGCTGCACGGCAGTGCCTTCGTCGAGAACCGCGCGCGCGGCCTCAATATCCCACTCTGGACACTGCCCGTTCCCGGCGGCCTGTTGGTCGGCCTCATCGCGGTTTTTGCGCCGGAAGTGCTGGGCGTCGGTTATGAACCCACCTCCAATGCACTGGCGACACGGTACGTGTTCGGCGAGCT
This sequence comes from Maricaulis sp., assembly GCF_017643475.1. Taxonomy (GTDB): domain Bacteria; phylum Pseudomonadota; class Alphaproteobacteria; order Caulobacterales; family Maricaulaceae; genus Maricaulis. Next base: position 1,274,315 of record NZ_JAEPNI010000001.1, on the reverse strand, counting down.
GATCTTGTTGCTGGTGCTCAAAACCCTCGCCACCCAAATCACCCTCGCCTTTCGCTTCGCTGGCGGCGTATTCTCGCCTTCCATCTATCTGGGCGCCATGCTGGGCTCTGCCTTCGGTCTTATCATGGCCCAGTTCATGGGCGCTGAAACTGCCGGTGCAGGCTTCTTTGCCGTGATCGGTATGGGCGCTGTGGCCGGCGCGGTTCTCGGCGCACCGCTATCGACGACGCTGATCGTGTTCGAACTCACCTCGAGTTACGAGGCCTCGGTCGCGGTTCTCGTCGCGGTTTCGCTCGCCACCGTGCTCACCCAGTCGGCTCAGGGAGGATCACTGTTCCAGAAACAGGTCCTGCGCCGGGGTTATGACATTTCCGGTGGTTCGAGCAGGCTTGTCCTGCAAATGGTTCGCGTGCGCGAATTCATGATGCCACTGGTCGAGTGGAGTTCCGACCAGGTCAAGGACGAGACCTGCTTCTATGAGGACGACACGCTGGGCCGGGCGATGGGTGTTCTCGACGCGGAACAGCTGGAGGGCGCTGCGGTGCGGGAGCGCAAAGGCGATCAGAATATCATCGGCTGGATCACCAAGGCCGATGCCCAGGCCGCCTATGCGAAAGCCCTTGCCGAGATCAGCGAGGAAGAACACCGCTAGCGCGGATCATAAACTGCAGCTTGCCCGAATTGAATAATTCTTCTGTAAGGATGTTGGTTTATGACGGTTCTCCATGGAGACGGGTGGCTTGGATTCCAACGCCTTAAATGGCGCCGTGTTTGGCGAGGGTGCGCTTGCGCCTGACGCCTTGCGTGCGGCCAATATCAACCCGGTGACCGGCCTCGCTACGGACTACCTCAATCACTTCAACGAAGTTGTCATGTTGATGGAAATGCTTCCGGACATGCGTGACTGCGCCGAAGACGTGCTTGAGTGGAAACCGGCCAGCTATGTCGAACATTTCGAGATGTCCGCCTTCAAGGACCGTGACCTGGCTGTCGTCGCCTATGAGGCTGCACCGCGTGATGTCCGTGTACATCTGGAGACGTTGATCCTGCAGATCGATGGCGAGGTCCAGCGTGCCCAGGACTTCCTACGTGCTGCTCAGAGCCCCGAGATCTGCAACGAAGTGGCCCGCATGGCCACCGATGAGATCAAGCCACTGATCGCCGCGGCCTCCGCGGCCATCAATGGCCAGGCCGAAGCCGAAGCTGACTATGAAGACGAGTCTGTCCAGGCCGATATCGACGCCCTGTTCGGCTAGAATTTCCGCTTCCTGAGCAATAATATTATATAATAAGTGGCAATCACGCAGCCTGCACGTGATGATGCATCATGGTTAAAACATGATGGTGCGGCTGACATTATGGCGACTTCTTCGATCTCTCCCTCGCGTACGGCATCCATGAGCGCGGATGTCGACAAGATCATCGTACAGCTTCGCCTGGCCCAGGATTACGGCAGCGGCAGCCCTCATGTTCTCATGCTGATCAATGATCTCGTCTGCACGTACGAGGACAAGTTCGAGAAGTTCGAGGCTGGCCTTTCCGAGCAAGGCGCACGCCAGCTGGGCATGATCAGGACGCTGCACGAACACTTTCTCGCGGATCTGGTGGAGTATGCGGAAATGATCCGGTGCGAGAACGGCGAATTTCCCAATGGTTTCTTCTCCTTTGTGGATAAGGGCCCGTATGTCCAGCCTTCCCTCGCGGCTTGACCGCGACGGTTCGGTGCAGGCCGATTTCAGTTAACCACATTTTTATAAGGGATTATCATGATTGCTCCAAACAACCTGATGGAGTTTCCTCATGCCCCTCATGAACTGGGACAGCTCGCTTGATGTCGGCGTCGACAAGATGAATGACGAGCACCAGCAGATCCTGTCACTGATGAACCACATCTATGACGCCCGCGAGGCGGTCCGGAGCGGACCGGATGTCATCGCTCTCGTGGACCGGCTGGGCCAGGTCACCATCGATCATTTCCGTGACGAGGAAGCCTATATGGAGCTGATCGGCTATGCCGGCATCGCCTCGCACAAGCTGATCCACAAGGACCTGCTGGACAAGTTCACCGGCTATGCCAGCGACATCAAGGGGAGCGGCGGGCAGGTGCCGTAGAAGTTCCTGACCTTTCTCAAACTCTGGCTGACCGCACATATTCGCGGGATCGACATGAAATACAGCCCGAAGGCAGATCTTTTGAAGGCCGGGTAACTCCCCCCTCTCCCGCTTTCCAACGGCCCGCCGCCTCCCCTTTGCGGCGGGCCGTTTCATGTCCGAGTTGCAAACGTTTCTTGGATCGAACAATCCAATACAGATCAGCTATTCGTCTGTTGCGAACGCGTCCGCACGAAGTGTCGTTAGAAATTCCATGTCCGGGATAACGCGTTCAGCGACCTCATCTCCGAACATCTCGATATGCCAAAACAACGGCCACTGCTCATCGCTGGTCAGTTGACCGCCCAACAATCGGGATGTCGAGAAACTCCCTCTGGTCTCCTGGATCAGAATTTCCCGCACCCCATCGCCATCCAGATCCCCCAGATAAACATGGGCAGCCTCAGCCTGTGCGCCGATCCAGTGCTCATCAACGCTACTTCCAGCCCGCCCCAGCTGACGTGATGGCAGCAGGAGCACATAACGCGTCCGGCCCGCGATCCGGACAGCACCGACCTCGCCCCAGGAATCATCTGAAACCTGAAGCCGTAAAGGCAGAATGGCGATTTCAGGAACATCGATGGGTGAACTGGAATTTGTGAGGCCCGCCAGACTGCTTTCGGTCGGAACAGTCGTCGATGCACAGCCAGCCAGCATCAGCATTGAAATTGCGAACAAAAAACGAACAAACACACATCCCTCCCTTGGGAAATGGCCGCAATCGGTCCAGAGTAGTTCGACTATCGACTCGTTTTATCGACTGCCAAGACCCTAGATTGTGATGTCCGAACTTTCCATCTCCGACATGGCGCGCCCGGCGCCGCCCTCGCCTTATCTTGAAGGGCTCAATGCCGAACAGCGTGAAGCGGTCGAAGCCGTTGAGGGTCCGGTCCTTGTGCTGGCCGGTGCCGGCACGGGCAAGACACGGGTGCTGACCACCCGCCTGGCACATATCCTGGCCACCGGTCGCGCCCAGCCCTGGCAGATCCTGTCGGTGACCTTCACCAACAAGGCCGCTCGGGAGATGAAAGAGCGTGTCGGCAAGATCATCGGTGAGGCGGTCGAAGGCGTGCCGTGGCTGGGCACCTTCCACTCGATCTCCGCCCAGATCCTGCGTCGCCATGCCGAACTGGTCGGGCTGAAATCCAATTTCACCATCCTGGATACGGATGACCAGCTACGCCTCTTGAAACAGATCATCCAGGCCGAAAACATCGACGAGAAACGCTGGACACCCCGCCATCTCGCCTCGCTGATCGATGGCTGGAAAAACCGCGGCCTCAAGCCGGAACAACTGGGAGAAGAGGACAAGTGGACCTTTGCCGAAGGCCGTGGCCAGGGCCTCTACACCATCTACCAGGAACGCCTGAAAACGCTCAATTGCTGCGACTTCGGTGACCTGCTGCTGCACACCCTGCACATCTTCAAGGACCACACCGATGTGCTAGCCGAGTATCACAAGAAGTTCCGCTACATCCTGGTCGACGAGTACCAGGACACCAACGTCTCCCAGTATCTTTGGCTGCGCCTTCTGGCCCAGGGCACGGGCAATATCTGTTGTGTGGGCGATGACGACCAGTCGATCTATGGCTGGCGCGGCGCCGAGGTCGACAACATCCTGCGCTTCGAGAAGGACTTCCCGGGTGCCCATGTCGTCCGCCTGGAACGCAATTACCGCTCGACCGAGCATATCCTGGCTGCGGCCTCCGGCCTGATCGCGGCCAATCGTTCGCGTCTCGGAAAAACGTTGTGGACCGAGGATGATGGCGGCGAGAAAGTCCAGGTACGCGGCATCTGGGATGGCGAGGCGGAAGCGCGTTTCGTTGCCGAGGAAATCGAGAACTGGAGCTCCAAGGGCCGCTATTATTCCGACGCCGCGGTACTGGTTCGCGCCTCCTGGCAGATGCGCGCCTTCGAGGACCGTTTCATCATGCTGGGCCTGCCTTACAAGGTGATCGGCGGCCCGCGCTTCTTCGAGCGCGCGGAAGTGCGCGATGCCCATGCCTATCTGCGCCTCGTCCGGTCGCCGGAAGACGATCTCGCCTTCGAGCGCATCGTCAACACGCCCAAGCGTGGCATTGGCGATACAACTGTGCAGAAGATCGCTGTTGCAGCACGCGCGATGCAGGTTCCCATGACCGAGGCCACCCGGCGTCTCTTGGGTACAGACGAGATCCGCGGCAAGGCCAAGACTGCGCTGAGTGTCTTCCTGCGCGACCTGGAACGCTGGCGTGAACAGTCCGAGCAATCTCGCCTGGATGAACTGGCAGAGATCGTGCTGGACGAAAGCGGCTATACCGCCATGTGGCGCGAGGACAAGACGCCCCAGGCGGCGGGCCGTCTGGAGAACCTCAAGGAACTCATCCGCTCCATGGGCGAATGGGAAACCCTGGAAGCCTATCTGGAACATGTCTCGCTGGTCACTGATGCAGATCGCACGACCGAGGAGGACGAGGTCTCCCTGATGACGCTGCACGCGGCCAAGGGCCTTGAATTCCCGCTCGTCTTCCTGCCCGGCTGGGAAGAAACCGTCTTCCCCTCCCAGCGCTCGCTGGATGAAGGCGGTACGCGCTCGCTGGAGGAAGAACGCCGCCTCGCCTATGTCGGCATCACCCGCGCTCGCGAACAGGCCGTCATCTCCTTTACCGCCAACCGCATGATCTATGGCCGCTGGCAAGCCGTCATCCCGTCGCGCTTCATCGATGAATTGCCCGTCGATCACGTCGAGGCCAGGTCCGAGACCGGCTATTATGATGGTGGCCCCGGACGCGAGAGCTTCACCGCCAATGCCGATCCGATGGCGTCGAGCTATTCCTCACCCGGCTGGAAACGCTATCAGGCCAATACCCAGTCCGGCCGCCGCTCCGATCCGCCCACGATCAACGCCAAGGCCAAGATCATTTCCAGCGGCGGATCCGACAAGAACGGCAAGTGGAAAGCCGGCGACCGCGTCTTCCACGACAAGTTCGGCTATGGAACCGTGAAGAAAGCCGATGGCGAGAAATACTCCGTCCAGTTCGACAAGGCCGGCCTGAAAAAGGTCGTGGAGAGCTTTTTGAGGGATCTGCCGTAACCGGCTCGATACAGAAATTTCATGGCCCTGCTTGCAAACATCATCTGGTTCATTCTTGGCGGATTTGTTGTCGGCCTGCTCTACCTGTTGGGCGCAATCATCCTGTTTCCGCTCTTGCCGTTCCTATTGCCGATGATCGGTTACAGCTTCTGGCCGTTCGGGCGGCGCCCCGTCTCCAAACAGGCCGTGAATGCCTACAAGCAGGCCAATGGGCAGGAGCCCGCCCCGGATGATTTCGAAACGGCGGGCGGTATTGTCAAATTCCTCGCCAACGTCGTTTGGCTTTTGACCTTTGGCTGGATGCTGGCCCTGACCCACCTGTTTTCAGGTCTGATGAACCTAATCGCCTGTCTGCCGATCATCACCATCCCGATCTGTCTGCCCAATGCCATGGCGCATTTCAAACTGGCGCCGGTCGCCCTGACTCCGTTCGGTGTGAAGATTGTACCGACAGCACTGGCTGAAGAAATCGAGCTGGAACACGCCAAGGCCAAGCTCTAGCACGCTTGATCTTCTTGCCGGAGCGGTCCAAACACCACGCCAGAAAAGGACTTTTCATGACGCAATTCTGGCGCCTCACCGCGCATTCCGATTTCTCCCGGCTCGCCGACATCGTTCAACGCCTGGACGAGGCAGGCCCTGAGGGGATGACCTCCTGGTCACTCTTCGACGAAGGCGAGGTGGCGCGGCTGGATCTCATTTTCGACGTCGAGCCCGACGAAGCCGCGGTCCGCCGCTCTGCAGGCTTGCTGGACGATATGATCATCGCCTGTGGCCCAATGCCGGAAGAAGACTGGGTCAAGCTTTCACTGGCGGGATTGAAGCCGGTCGATGCAGGCCGTTTCGTCGTCTTCGGCGAACATGATCGCGAGCAAGTCTCAGCGGAAAAAATCGGCCTGGAGATCGAAGCTGGCCCGGCCTTCGGAACGGGTCATCACGGTACAACGCGCGGCTGCCTCATGGCTTTCGACGAGATGCTCAGCCAAGGCGAAGGCCCCAAAACCGTGCTCGATCTGGGTTGCGGCACGGCAGTCCTGGCCATTGCCGCCGCGAAAACCCTGCCTGATGCCAGCATCTTGGCCTCCGATGTCGACCCGGAGTCTGTCGAGGAAAGCCAAGCCAATTGCGAGAAAAACGGCACACCCGGCATCGAGGTAATTCTTGCCGAAGGTCTGGATCACGAGCGGCTTGCAGGCCGCGAATTTGAGCTGATCTTTGCCAACATTCTGGCACGGCCACTGGTTGATCTGGCCCCCGACATTGCCAAGGCGCTGGCGCCGGGCGGCAAGGTCATCCTGTCCGGCTTGCTGACGGAACAGGAAGAATGGGTTCGTGGGGCTTTCGAGGCTGCAGGCCTGAATGTCTTCCGTCGCGATCCGATCGAAGACTGGGAAACGCTGGTGGCGGCACACCGCTAGAGCGAACCGATTTTGCATTTTCGCTCAATTGCGCAAAACTCCGGCCAGAACAATGTCGGAGCATCCGATGAGCGGTCGAAATGGAAATGATCTCCAACTCGGTGATTGCCTGAGCCGGGAGGAATTGCGCGCTTTGTCGGAAACGACGAACTGGCAAGGCGGCCTGATGCTGGCCGGCAATCTGCTGACCCTGGCGCTGGCTTTCGTGCCCGCCATTCGCTGGCCGAACCCGCTCACGATCCTGATGTCCGTCGCCCTGATCGCCGGACGCCAGCTGGCGTTCGCGATCTTGCTGCACGATTGCGCGCACAATGCTCTCTTTCGAAGCGAGGTCTTGAACACGTTGGTTGGTCGCTGGATAGGTGGCGCTGCGGTGGATGTCCCGCTTAAGCTCTACCGGGACTATCACCTGAACCACCACAAACATGCCGGGACGGAGCTCGATCCTGATCAGGGCCTGGTGAAAGACTATCCGGTTACCAAGGAAAGCCTGCGCCGCAAGTTCGTTCGCGACCTCACCGGGCAAACCGGCTTCAAGGAACTTGCTTTGCTCTGGCAAAACCCGACCCTTGCAGGCAAGGCTCCCTTTATCGCCTTCCAGATCGTATTGCTTAGCGTGTTGACGCTGGCGGGGGCACCCTGGGCGATCGCCCTGTGGTGGCTGGCACGCATCTTCGTCTACCCCGTCATAATGCGCGTGCGCAATATCGGCGAACATGGTGTCGCGGCGGATCGTTATGACACCGAATCGCGGCGCAATACGCACACGACACGACCACGCTGGTGGGAGCGCCCGTTCGTTGCGCCCAACCATGTTAATTTTCATCTGGAACATCACATGTTCGCAGCCGTTCCACCGTACAATCTGCCACGCCTGCACCGCCTACTCTCCGAACGTGGGTATTATGCGGGTTATGACTGCGTCACAGAGGGTTATGGAAACATGCTCCACAAGGCCGTTCGAGCGGACGGGCAGACCGGCTGCCCCCCCCGGGCGATGGTCTCCGGGGGCGCCTGCTCTACGCTATTGTGGACGCGAAACATCCAAACCGCCCAGCAATCCCGCCATGCCGATGGCGAATTCACCGTGATTGGGCCCGTCATAATTTGACGTCACCGCCACCACCACCTGCGGCTCGATAAAGACCAGCAGGAAGGCGCGGCCGCCTGATGATCCACCGGAGTGCGCGGCATAGTGGGCGTTGTTGGCCTCGCTGAAGCCGGCAGCGGTGCCAAAAGCGCCCTGCTCCTCGCTGATTGATGCGGCCAGCAGCTCCAGTTCCAGCACCTCACCTGTCGCCAGCGCCTGCCCCATATTTGCCAGATCATGCGCCGATGCCAGCAAGCCGCCACCACCGAACTTGCATTCGGCGGACATGTCCTCCAGCGGGTTTGCACGACGCAGATTGCCAAACATGTTGGCGGCTTTCTCGGCGCCCTCACGATCCGTCTGGGCGAGGTAAGTCTCGCCGAGAACCGAGGACATCGCCGCGTCAAAACTTTCGGTTTCAGTGATCTGGACCAGAAGATGGCTCAGCAGCACATAGCCGAACGTCGTGTACTGGACATCCGAACCCGGCGCATGGATCAGCGGATCATCAATGAAATGTCCCAGCGCATCGGCCGGCCGCTCACAGCGACGCTCTGCAAATCTGCGCCAGTCGCCGCGCCCCTGATAATGGCGCACCCCGGCCCGGTGATTGAGAAGATGGCGCAGCGTCACCGCCCCATAATGTTCGGGCAGATCCGGATCGATCTCGCGGACGAGGGTATCCAGATCCAACCCCTGTTCAGCCTGCAGGCGGGCATAGGCCATCGAAGTCAGGAGTTTGGCGATTGAGTAGAAGTTATAGTCGGTCTCCAGACCGTCCAGCTCCGTGCGGGCGATACCGCCCTCGGCCTCGAACACGGCTTCACCCTCGACCATCACGGTGAGGTTCAGCGCCGGGAATTCCTGGGCAAAGGCGTCAAATCGGCTCTGCGCCTCTTCCTGGGGCGTTTGCAGCGACAGGGCTCCGGCAAGCGCGGCTAGCGTATTCACAATCAACATTTATCATCCTCGTCTTGTTCAGCACCCCCCGGCGCTGATTTCGGAATTGCACCTGCCCCTTGCCCGCGGGAGCAAAAAGGGGCGAATTGCTCCTATGTCGGATGAATGGCTCAAACGATTTTCAGCCCTGCGCCCCGGACTTGAACTGGGTGTGCTGATGCTGGCTGTGCTGGCACTGCTGGTGCTGGGCACACCGACTGCGCCGCCCCCGGCCAATCATGCAACGGCTGTTCACTTCATCGATGAAGCCCTCGACCTGGATCAGATGGAAAGCGCCAGCTGGCCCGAGGAAACTACATCCATCTATCGCTTGCCGGCACCGGAAACCTTGGGCTGGGTGCTTTGGAGAGATGTGGAGCTGGAAGGGCTGAACGGCCCTCTCGCCGTGCGGAGCGCAGGGCCATTTTCCGGGCGTATCTACTGGAATGGTGTCCTGATCGGAGAGAAGGGCAGCCCCGCCGCCACCTCCAGAGCTGAAAGCCCCGGCAGGATCGACGCGGTTTTCTCCATCCCGCCCGATTTGATCCGGGAAAGCGGCAATCAACTGCTTGTGGAATTCTCCAGCCACCGCGCTGGCTATGAGCCGATGGTCATTTTGCAGGCACTGGCGATCACGCCCTATCGTGCTGATGACCGCCGTCCCCTGCGCGCCTATTTTCCGCTCGTCCTGACCGGTGGCGCCCTGCTGGCTCTTGCCGTCGGCATTGCCTGGCTTGGACGTTCGCATTCAGATCCGCGAGCCTGGTATCTGGCATCCGCCTTGGCGGCCCTCTTCCTGGCGGGTGGCGCCGAGGTTTCGCGCGCTTTCATCAACTATACCTATGACTGGCACCAGCCTCGCCAGGCTGCGCAATTCGGCTTTCTCCTGATCTTCGGACTGGCCCAGCTGCGTTTTGCCATCACCCGCTGGCCATCAAACAATCATGCCGGGCTGGCTCTGCAGGCCGGCTCGATGATCGCCATCACGCTCTACGCGCTCTGGGCGCCGGGGTATGATGCTAAGTCCAGCTTTGCCGTGGCCGTCGCCCTGTTCGCCACCGCAACATGGCTGGGCCTGTTTGCCAGTGGGCACACACGCTGGCTCTCCGCTGTTCTCGCCGTCATCGCCTGGTACGCGTTGCGCCTGCCCGGCGATTTCCTGGACCGGGCGGTCTATGCGCTGATGCTGGCGATGTGGGGATATCTGAGCTTGCGACTACCGGACCTTGTCGTCCCGAAAACCGGTCCGGCGCCCACCCAGTTCAAGATTTTGACCACGGGTCGCATGACCGTCGTCGATCGCGCTGACATCGTCTATCTCAGGGCGGCGGGAAACTACACCGAGGTTCACCTGGCCAATGGCGGCCAGCATCTCGACAATCGCAGCCTGGCGACGCTGACAGACGCGCTCGCGGGAGGCCTCCATCGCCTGCATCGCTCATACAGCGTCAATCTGGAACATGTGTCGGAGGTGAAAAGCGAGACGGGCAGCAAATACACCGCCCGACTGTCCACCGGCGCAGAGGTCCCGGTCAGCCGCAAGGAAGTGAAGGCGTTCAGGGAGTTGCTGGCACGAACCTCCGCCGCCTAGAGCGGAATATTATCGTGTTTCTTCCAGGGGTTTTCCGCCTTCTTGTTCTTCAGCGTGCGCAGGGCCGTGATCAGGCGTTTGCGGGTGTTGTGCGGCATGATCACATCATCGATATAGCCGCGACCCGCCGCTACGAACGGATTGGCGAAACGGTCTTCATACTCGGCGACGTGCTCCGCCATCTTGTCCGCGTCACCCAGATCCTTGCGGTGGATGATCTCGGCAGCGCCCTTGGCTCCCATGACCGCGATTTCGGCCGTCGGCCAGGCATAGTTCACGTCACCACGAAGGTGCTTGGAGCTCATCACGTCATACGCACCGCCATAGGCCTTGCGGGTGATGACCGTCAGTTTCGGCACCGTAGCTTCAGCATAGGCAAACAGCAGTTTGGCACCGTGTTTGATCAGCCCACCATATTCCTGCTTGGTGCCCGGCAGGAAGCCCGGAACGTCCACAAAAGTAACAAGCGGGATATTGAAGGCATCGCAGAAGCGGACAAAACGGCCGGCCTTGCGACTTGCGTCAATGTCCAGAACGCCAGCGAGCGACATCGGCTGGTTGGCAACAAAACCGACCGGCTGGCCGTCAAGACGGCCAAAACCGACGACAATATTGGTTCCGTAATCGGGTGCGATCTCGAAGAAGTCGCCTTCGTCAGAGACCTTCTCGATCAGCTCCTTGATGTCATAGGGCTTGTTCGGATTGGACGGGACCAGGCTATCGAGGCTCGGCTCCTGGCGGTCAGCACGGTCATAGACCGGGCGCACCGGCGGCTTTTCGCGGTTGGACAGCGGCAGAAAGTCGATCAGGCGACGCAGCTGGACAAGGGCTTCCAGGTCATTTTCGAACGCCCCATCGGCAACGCCGGATTTCTTGGCGTGTACGGATGCTCCGCCCAGATCCTCGTGCGTGACCTCTTCATTGGTGACCGTTTTCACAACGTCCGGTCCGGTGACATACATGTAGGACGTGTCCTTCACCATGAAGATGAAGTCCGTGATGGCCGGTGAGTAGACATCACCGCCCGCGCACGGTCCCATGATCATGGAGATCTGCGGAACGACACCGGACGCCAATGTGTTTTGCAGGAATATATCCGCATACCCGCCCAGCGACGCGACGCCTTCCTGGATACGCGCGCCACCGGCATCGAAAATGCCGATGATCGGGGCGCCATTTTGAAGCGCGGCCTTCTGGATCTTGACGATTTTCTGTGCGTGGGTCTCCGACAGGGAGCCACCGAACACCGTGAAATCCTTGGAGAAAACATAGACGAGACGACCGTTGATCGTGCCGTGACCAGTGACCACGCCATCGCCCGGGATCTTCTTGTCGGCCATGCCGAAATCAACACAGCGGTGCTCGACGAACATGTCCCATTCTTCGAAACTGTCATCGTCGAGCAGGAGCTCGATACGCTCGCGTGCAGTCAGCTTGCCCTTGGCGTGCTGGCTCTCGATCCGCGCTTCACCGCCACCGAGCCGCGCGCCATTGCGCTTTGCTTCCAGCTGTTCGAGCACATCTTTCATGGCAGGACGCCCCCTGTTTTCTCTCTCTTGCGAGGGGGATAGCAGAGGTCGCCCTGACAGCGCAATCACATCGCGCGCCTCTTGCTTTCCAGCCTATTGCGGCGGGGTCGTCTCGATCTCGATGTCGCTGGCAAACTGGTAGAACGCCTGCAGCGCTGGAAGCAGGTAACCGGTCTGGATGGAACAGCGGATAATGACCAGTTGTTCCGCGCCAGAGATGGACACCATCATCGCCTCGAAACCCTGGTTCTCATGCGCACCGGCCCAGAGGTTTCGCATGGCCGGTCGGCCGTGCAGATTGATAACCTCGGTCAGATACCCTTGGCGCCAGTCCACTCCAGACGCCTGCAACTGAGCCCCAACCGTCGCTGGATTGGCTGCATAAAACGCCTCCAGCCATTCCTGGGATGATGCCGCCAGGGCAAGGGTTTCCAGATTGCAGTTGGCACCGGCAAAGGCCCCGCCTTCCGGATACCAGGTCGGAAGACCGACAGCTTCGGAAGTTTCGGCGTTATAGACCCAGCCCGCGATTTCGCGACCGTCATAAACGCTATCCAAATGATCCTGGGCCAGGGCACCGGAGGTCACCCCCAGCAGGGCGGCAATACTCAACACAACGCGTTTCACTCTTCTTCCCCCGGTTACAAAGGCGGTGGTGCCAACAATGTCAGCCCCTCCGCGAAATCATAGAATTCCTGAATGCGGTCAAGATAACCACCATCGAACACCGTACATGTCAGCGTCACCAGCCTGCCGTTCGTGCCCACGGAGACAATCGCGAAATTGAAGGCCTGCCCCCCCACTTCCGCGGTCAGGACATTGCGCATCGCCGGACGACCATTGAGGTCAATAACCTCGGTTAGATGACCTGAACGGACAACAGTTCCGCCCGCCCGCATCTGCTCGGCAAAGATCTGCGGTGTGACAGCATTGAAATACTCAAGATAGTCAACGCGCCGACCCTGCACTTCGGATGCACCGACATTGCAATTGGCACCATCAACATCGCTGCCTCCGCTGGCCGGAACCCAGGTCGGCAAGCCTGATCCTTGCGATCCGGCCTGGGAATAAACCCAACCCGGCACGTTACGGCCGTCATACAGCCCTTCGGCATATTCCTGGGCTGCGGCCGTGGATGCGATCGCCAAGGCGGCGAGTCCAAAAATCAGTTTTTGCATTCAAGTCCCCCTGAGGCCTGTTTCCGCGCTCCCCTGTCACGCGAAAAAGCGGCGTTAAACTGGCCTCTTGCTTGCATTACACAGTGCGAGGAGAAGTCCATGTCCCATTACGCCACGTCCTGCGAAATTCTCAAAGTCCAGAATTTGTCGCCGCGCCTGCGCCAGCACTGGCACGGCTTTGTCGACGCTGCGCCTGAACTTGCTTCTCCCTATTTCGACCTCGAGTTCACGGAGGCGATGTCGGCGGTCCGCACGGACACGCGGGTTGCTGTGTTTTATCGGGATGGTGTACCGGCGGGTTTCCTGCCCTTCCAGAAATCCATAAGCGGTGTCTTCCGCCCTATTGGCGGTCCGATGGGCGATCATCACGGCCTGATCTCCGATGATCCGGAACTTCGTTTCGCCAACCTGCTGAGGCGCAAAACATTCGGAACGCTGATCTATGATGGTGGCCTGGCGACGCAGTCGGATCTCCGCGAAAATGGGCACCCGGCCGAAGCGTCCTGGGTTGTCGACCTTTCCGAGGGGCAGCACGTCTATTGGGAAGGCAGACAGAAAGCCGAAGCCAAGGCCATGCGCAATCTGCGCGCCCGCGAACGCAAGCTGGACGCGTTGGGAGGCGAGGTCGTCTATCAAATCGATGATCCGCGATCCGAGGCGCTGGACCAGCTGTTGAGCTACAAGCGTGCACAATATGCTGCGACGGGCGCGACCGACGTCTTCCACGGCGATTGGGCGCGCCAGCTGGTCTACAACCTGTTCGCCCATCGCACGGACCGTCTGGCCGGCTGCCTCTCGACCATGGAACTGGATGGCAAGCTCGTCGCCGCGCATTTCGGCATTCGCTCGCGCGGTGTGTTGCATTATTGGTTCCCGGCCTATGACCCGGCCATGTCCAGTGTGGCGCCGGGTTTGCTCCTGTTCCGAGAGATGACTCGCCAGTTGACCGATCTCGGCCCGACGCAAATGCATCTCGGCCCCGGCAATTACGACTTCAAGAAGCGGTTCTCAAACAGCAGTTTTGATATTCTTCGCGGCGAGATTTCCAGCATGTCAGTCTCCAGCGCCGCTCTGGCCCTGGGCCGCGGCGTCGACCGGCTGGCCAGCGCCCTGCCCCTGGGACCAGTCTCGAACTGGCCGGCCAAGGCCTGGCGCCGGCTGGATACGCTGACCGCCGTGCGCGGTATCTAGAGCGCGTCCAGCAGACGCTCGACCGCCAAAATCTCGATCTTGAGATTGTCTAGGCGTTCCTTCGCCTCGGCATCCTCGCCCCAATGGCTGGCCTGGTAGTGCTCGTCCAGCGTGGACAGGGCAAAGGCCTGCTCACCGCTGATGCGCTTTTCCAGCAGCGCAAAACCCAGCACTGCTGATCCGGTCAGGGCCGTCGCCTGGGCCAGGGCTGTCAGTCGCCAGCGGTCCAGCTCGCCGGCGCGATTATGAATCAGGGTCAGGGCGACCGGGTCCTGGTCGATCGGCAAAACACCGGTCGCGGGCACCAGGTGTGCGCCGAGCGCCTCCTCGGCCCAGCTGAGCAAGGGATCCCAGGCCGCCGCCTGTGCGGCGACGAGATCATCCGGCTCCGGCGCACGGAAACACAAAAGGTCGGTGGAGGCGTATTTGGTGATTTCGGCAACCGTGGCCGGAATGTCCAGGCGATCCAGAGTGACATAGCTCAGCCGGGTCATCGGCATGCTCATCGGATCGATACGCTCGCCCTGCGCGGCCCATTCCTCGGCCAGCGCCTTGGCCAACGCCTGCGTCGGCAGGATCGCAGCGTTGCGGCCCGGCGTTTTCACACCACGGCCATCAAGACGCACCTCAAAGGCATCATCCACCGCCTCGACCGTCACGCTCTCGTAAAAGCGCTTGGGCAGGTTGTCCTGCTGGCTGGGGATGCGGACGCCGGGCTTGGTTTCGTAGTTCTCTGTCATGCCGCGCTCTCTTCCACACGAAGGGCGAACTGGTCCAGTGCCGTGTTCAGCGTGTCGAATGTGTGATGAACCTCATGCGCCCCGCCATCGCGGACCTCGTCCACCGTGTGAAATCCCCAGCTGACGCCCAGAGTGTGCACGTCGGCATTCCGCCCCATCTGCATGTCGAACATTGTATCACCGATCATCACGGCCTGGTGCGGATCCGTGCCGGTCTCGCCCATGGCATCCAGAATCATGCGCGGATGCGGCTTGCCCGGACCGCCATCAACCGTCTGGAATGTCTGGAAGTATTTGTGCAGATCATGATGTCCGAAGACGATATCCAGACCACGACGGGCCTTGCCTGTCGCCACGCCCAGCAACCAGCCTGCATCGGCCAGCCGCTCGATCGTCTCCAGCGCACCGTCATAAAGCGGCTCCTCGAAACCGGGTTCCTGACGCTGTTCCACAAAGGCCTCCTTGTAGAAGGTCGCCAGCTGCGGGATGCGCTCGGCCGGATAATCCACCGGCGCCAGCTTCAGCACCGCCTCGGTCAGTTCCAGGCCGACAATGGTTCGCGTGCGATCATAATCAATCCCGCCAAGCCCTGCGCGCTCGAAGGCGCTGTTCATGGCCCGCTGGATAATCTTGCGACTGTCGATAATGGTGCCGTCAATATCCCAGATGGCGAGCTTGAGCTGAGACGTCATGCGAATTACCTCTTGGTTTCGCCCGCTGACTAGGCGCGCTCGCGCCGCAAGACAAGCCCTGAAGGACTGCCATGCTCGACCAGCTCACCGATGACCAGCGCGACCGCCTGGACGCCGCCGCCTTCCGCCGCCTGCTGACCCATCTCGACGCCAACAAGGATGTCCAGAATATCGACCTGATGATCCTCGCCGATTTCTGCCGCAACTGCCTGGGCGACTGGTGGACCGAGGCCGCGCAGGCCGAGGGACTGGAGCTCGGCAGGGAAGACGGACGCGAACGTGTCTATGGCATGCCCTACACCCAGTGGAAATCAGAGCACCAACGCCCGGCCACCGACGAACAGATGGCGGCATTCAAGGCCCGCATGGCGGCGAAGGGGAAGGGCTAAGCCAGCTGTTCCTCGATCATCTCTTCGTCGGCATCGCGCAGGTCAAAACCAAGCATGCCGAAAATCCGGTTCATGTGTCTGGGCAGCGGGGCCTCGATGACGAGCGGTTTGCCGTTGGCCCGCGGGAGCTCAAGGCGACGGGCATGCAGGCAGAGTTTCTGGTCGAGATCTTCCGGAGCCGGACGGTGACACGGGTATTTCTTGTCGCCGAGCACTGAGGTGCCCATCGCCTGGAGGTGCACACGCAGCTGGTGGGTCCGGCCGGTTACCGGGCGCAGGGCAACCCAGCTGGCCTTCTGGCCGGCATCGGCCACGACCGTGTAACGGCTAAGCGCGTGATGCGCGCCTTCATCACCATGACGGGCAGCGGTCATCACCTCCCTGTCCGGATCACCACCCGCACCGGCAGTTTTCTTCATGAAGCCTTTCACCTCGCCCAGGCGCGGTTTGGGAACGCCAATGGCAATCGCCCAGTAGGTTTTTTTCGTCTTGTGGGACTGGAAAGCCTTGGCCAGGCGCGCCGTGGCGGCCGGGGACTTGCCCACGACCAGAACGCCGGAGGTGTCTTTGTCCAGGCGGTGGACCAGACGCGGTCGCTGCAGGCCCTCGCCGAACGCATCCAGCAGGCCGTCGAGATGACGTGTCGTCTTGGAACCGCCCTGCACGGCGAGGCCAGAGGGCTTGTTGAAGGCGATGACGTCGTCATCCTCGTAGATCACCAGGGATTTGACGTATTCGATATCGCGATCGCTGAGCGTGTTCTTGGCCCGCATTTCCTTGGCGTCGGGAAGTGGCGGCACGCGCACTTCCATGCCTGCGCTGACCCGACTGTCCGGCTTTACCCGGCCGCCATCAACACGGATCTCGCCCTTGCGGCAGAGTTTCTGGACCTGGCCCTGGGTGATGTGCGGAAAACGACGCTTGAACCAGCGGTCCAGACGGCTGTCCTCCTCACCCTTCTCGACGGTAATTTTCTGTACCCGGCTCATGCCCAGACTTTCCTCATAATCATCAAACCGACCATCACTGCGCCAACTGACAGAATGACCGAACCGGCTGCATAGGCGAAAGCGTTCATCCAGGCACGCGTTTCCAGCATGCGCACCATCTCCAGCGAGAAAGCCGAGAAAGTGGTAAAGCCGCCAAGAAAGCCGACGGCAGCCAGGAAACGGATGGACGTGTCGTCAGCGCGCTCGCTCGCCGCCAGCCATCCAACCAGCAAACCCATCAGCAATCCGCCAGCAATATTGACCGAAAGCGTGCCCCAGGGCTGGCCGCCGCCCATTGTACGCAGGGCAAGCTGCCCTACGTAATGCCGTGAAATGGCGCCCAAGGCGCCACCGGCACCGATCAGCAGGATATTCATCATCCCGGCTGGTTAGGCCTCCGGGCGCGGATTGGCAAGCTGACACGTATCGGCGGTGGTCCTCACATCGGCATTACGAAACATTGCGAAACATGACCAATCCGTAATTTCATGTACTTTCGTTTAATCCATGCATATATGCAATTGTGCGTTCGCGAAACGTCTCTTCAGTTTCTGTCGTAACCCATTATTTACCCTGAGGCATCGCGGGAGGGACCGCGAGCATAGAAAACCGAAAGGACAGTCAAATGGACCGCGTTACGCAAACCTTGGCTACGGTGATCAATGTCCTGTTCGTCGCAGGCGTCTTCGGCGCCATGACGGTCGCGCTGGGCAGCACCTTCGCCTAAGCCTGAAGCGCTGCTACCCCTGTCAGCCCAGGGGTTTGGGGCCGGATCGCCTCCCGGCCCCGAAGCAGAGCTTCACAAGCTAAACAAAAAGCGGAAGAGCTTCACGGCTCTTCCGCTTTTGTTTTGCCTGACTGCACGCTATGAGTGCGGAATGCCAAACTGGATCAACCCGTTTCCACCGCGCAGGGCGTATTCGTTTCACGGCTACTCCAAGCCCATGAAATTGAACTACCCTGAGGAGGGTGAAGCGAGTGCCATGGGAACGTTCGGGTCTCGCTTCTTCAGCATCTGGATCATTGGCGCCGCGACTTCCGTCGTGTTTAGCCCGGTCATTCAACTGCTCGCTGGGCAGGCATTGCCTGCGGCCATTCGCGATACCGAATTCATGACTCAACTCCAAGGACGCCTTTCATTGATAGGCTGGGGCATCATTCTGCTCCTGGGTCAGAGTTGGCTCCCCTTCTGGGCCGTCCGGCGAGCGAGAGATGCCGGCCTGTCTCTGTTTCAGAGCGCGCCCCATTTCGCGTACTTCGGGGTCAACTGTACCTTCCTCCTCGGCAGCTTAATCCTTGCAACTCCGCCCATCGGAAGCGATGCGGTCCAGTTGATCAACGTCACCATTCTTGTACCCGCGCTCTGGCATCTGGCCTGGCTATCGGGACGCCCCTCTTCCGCTGGCCACGAACCCGGTTAAACTGCAGCGAAATCCCGAACCGGAGCCGTACGCATGTTTCTCGCCGCCCTCGCCCTGAGCCTTTCCCTGCAGGACCAGGCCCAGCCTGACGCCCAGGAAACCGCGATCGAGGACGCGCTCGTCGGCGCCGAGGAAGACCTACCGCCACCTCCACCGACCGATGCCGCCAGCCTGATCGCACAGATTGATGGCGCCTGGGCCGCGTATGGTAATCTGGCTGGAGAACTGGGCGCGCGCCGGGCCCGCGAACGCTTTCTGGCCGAACAGCTGCTTCCAGTCATCGCGCGCAACGATCTGGATGAAGGTGCGCACGGGGCAATCCTGCGCGAAACCGCCGACACGATCCGGGAGGTGGAAGGCGCCAACACGGCCTGGGCAGTGGCACAACTCGACCCGGAGTTTTTCCCCATCCTCTATGCGGAGCAGACCCGGATGGGACAGCAGATCCTTAACTGGGCCGAGCGGGACGAGACCGCGGAAGGCACCATTGTCGCGGCGCTAGAAGGCGTGGCCATGATGGGCCTGATCGACGGCCCGGAATACGCACGGCGCGCGGATAACTGGCGGGTCATGACCGGCCAGCCGCAATTGTTCGGCACGGCCGAAACCTGTCTCAATGGTCGGGTCAATCCGGGCAGTATCGAAGAGCAGGTCACGCTCGACGAACGCCGGGAGGCTCTGGGTCTACCCCTGATGGTCGAGGCCTGGACCGAGGACCGCCTGGCCCGGACGTGTGACGAGGAAAACGGTGAAGCCGAAGACGGCTGACACCGGCCAACCTTACCGTTTTGTCGGAATGCTCAACGAATTGTGCCCGGTCGTGCGTTGAGCGTGCGCACCCACGGTGATTTCATTCCCAAATCGCTGGGAGGACATGATGAAGTCACTGATCACGACCCTGGGTGCGCTGTTCCTGGCCGCCCCCACCCTTGCTGAAGAGCGCACCTACATCATCGACCCGGGGCATACCCATATCGTCTTCGAGGTCGAGCGTTTCGGCTATGCCGCGACGGTCGGCGTGTTTCCGGACAGTTCCGGCGAGATCGTTCTGGATATGGACCATCCGGAAAACAGCCGCGTCACCGCGAGTGTCAACACACCGACCGTTTGGACCGGTCTCGCCTCACGCGATCAGGCGGTCAACGGGCCCGGCTTTCTCAATACGGCTCAGCACCCGGAAATCCGTTTCACCTCGACTGCAATCGAGTTGATTGATGAGGACAGCGCTCGCGTGACAGGCGATTTCACCCTGCTAGGCGTGACACAGCCGGTCACGTTCGAGGTTGATCTCAACCGGATCGGCCCAGACCCGTCCGTGGGAGGCCGGGAAGGTGCCGGTTTCTCGATGCGTGCCAGCCTCAATCGCTCAGACTTCGGCAACACGACAGCCGCAGCACTGATCGGCGACACGGTCACCATCCGCATCGAAGCGCTTGGGCATCTGGCCGAGTAATTACTTGCGCTTGCCCTTGACGCCACAGGCCGACAGGAAGGCATCCACATCGGTCGTGCGCTGGCGCACACGAATGCCCGCACGCTGACGGTTGCGGTCAAGCGCGCGGTTGAGGCTGTCACCGGAATTCAGGCGCAGGAAGTCATCCATCGGGTACATTGGCATCTCCATCTGTCACCGGGCCTCTTGCGCCTTTTCGCAACAAAGCGGGAGAGCCAGTTTGGCAAGTCCGCAATGCGCTTTCGCAAGGCGCTGTGGCGCACAGATTGAAACCGTCACGGAGCAGGCCTAGTGTCCGCTCATGACCCAGATGATTTCCCAGACTTTCGACGTGAAGGGCGGCCCGCAATTTGGTCGCGACAACGTCCCGAAACTCCGCTCAGAATTGCAAGCCCTCGGCCTTGATGGCTTCCTCGTCCCGCATGAGGACGAGTATGACAACGAGTATCTGCCAGACTGCAATGAGCGCCTGTTGTGGATCAGCGGATTCTCCGGCTCCGCCGGTGCTGCGATCGTCATGAAGGACCGTGCAGCAGTCTTTGTGGACGGCCGTTACACCCTGCAGATTCGTCAGCAGGCGGACGGGGATATCTTCGACTATCGCGACCTGGTCGAGGAAGGCCTTTCCGGCTGGATCGAGAGCCAGGCCAAATCCGGTGAAAAGATCGGTTATGACGCCCGCCTGCACAGCCCGGCTTCGCTGAAGCGGCTCAAGGTGTCCGCGCACCGCGCCGGCGTCGAACTGGTCAGCGTCGAGACCAATCCGATCGACACCGCATGGACGGATCGTCCTGCGGCGCCCATGGCGCAGATCAATCCGCAGCCGATGGAGTTTGCGGGTGAGGAACACAGCTCAAAGCGCCACCGGATCGGCATCGCCATCGAGCGCGGCGCTGCCGATGCAGCCGTGATCACGGCACCGCCCTCGATCGCCTGGCTGTTCAATATCCGTGGCGGTGATGTCTCCCGAGCGCCCCTGCCCCTGGCGGCTGCGATCATCAACAAGGACGGCACTGCGACCCTGTTCGTGGAACCGAAAAAGCTGACGGACGAGACCCGCAGCCATCTTGGAAATGAAATCGCCATCCGCCCGGAAAGCGAGTTCGCAGCCGGCCTGCAGGAGATGCAGGGCAAGACCGTACGGGTGGATGCCTCCACCGCGTCGGCCTGGGTATACGACCAGCTAAATGCCGGCGGCGCGACGGTGCAGGAACTGGAAGACCCGGTCATGCGTCCCAAGGCGACCAAGAACGCGGCCGAGGTGGAAGGGTCCCGCCACGCCCATATTCGTGACGGAGCGGCCATCACAAAATTCCTGCACTGGCTGGACACCGAAGCCCAGTCCGGTGAAGTCGACGAGATCCAGGCAGCCCGCAAGCTGGAAGAGATCCGCATGGAACTGCCCGAGCTGCGGGACTTGTCCTTCGACACCATTTCCGGCGCCCAGGGCAATGCCGCCTTCGCCCACTATCGTGTGTCCAAGGAAAGCAATCTGATGCTTGTTCCGGGCTCGCTCTACCTGGTCGACAGTGGCGGCCAGTATCCGGATGGCACGACGGACATCACACGCACGGTTCCGATCGGCCAGCCGACCGCCGAAATGCGGACTCAGTTTACACGCGTACTAAAAGGTCATATCGCCCTGTCCCGGGTCCGTTTCCCGGTTGGCACGACGGGCACCCAGCTCGACACCCTGGCCCGCCTGCCCCTGTGGGAAGCTGGTTTCGACTATGATCATGGCACCGGACACGGTGTCGGCGCCTTCCTCAGCGTCCATGAGGGCCCGCAACGCATCTCCAAGGCGCCTAGCGCCGTCGCGCTGGAGCCGGGCATGATCGTGTCCAACGAGCCGGGCTATTACAAGGAAGACGGCTACGGCATCCGGGTCGAGAACCTCCAGGTCGTCTCGCCAGCCAAGGCCATTCCGGGTGGCGAACGGGACATGCTGGGTTTTGAAACCCTGACCATGGCTCCGATCCACAAGGACCTGATCGACCTGCACCTGCTCTCCCCGGCCGAGCTGGCCTGGATGGACGAATACCACGCAGAGGTGCGCAACCGTATCCTGCCGCTGGTCGAGGGCGAAGTCGCTGACTGGCTGCTCAAGGCGACCGAACCACTGGCCGGTGCCACGCCCTGATGCGTACACCGTTGATCATCCTTCTGACAGCCGCCCTGCTGGGCGGCTGTTTCTACGCAGATGAAGCGCTGATCACCCGCCGAGGCGCAGATTTCCCCGTCGCGGAGGGGATTTACACCCATACCCCCTATCACCCGGATGGCCGGCCCTTCGATCGTCCCACCTGGACCGGGGAGATTGAACGGCGTGGCTGGGTCTATGCCTCCGACACCGCCGAGTTCCCGCACTCGAATGTCCGCCTGCGCGAACTGGTACCCGGAATTTATGCGGCCCAGAAACGGTCGGACGAGCACTATCTGTTCGGACTTGTCTGGGTTTATCCCGACGGTCTCGTCACTTATCACAACCCGTCCTGCTCGGACCTGTCCGACACCGCGCGCGAGACCTATGAACTCGTCGAGGAGATGGAGGATGGCGCCTGTCGGATTGAACGCTGGGACGTGCTCAGCGCAGTCTTACAGACCTATCTGGCGGAACATGACGGCACGCCGCGTCTCGACGGCGTCTACCGGCCCGTCGAATAGAGCCCTATTTTTGACGCGCGAACTTCCTAGAGTGGATTCAAATCACAGGGGAAGTCACGATGAAACAATACAGTTTTCTGACGCTACTCATTTTCGTTTCGATTGGACTAAGCGGCTGTTTCTATTCTGCCACTGACCTGATCTCCGAAGAGAACCGGGTTGAGACGCTCGCTGCGGGGGAATATCGCGCACTCACGCTGGATGAGGACGGGTCCTATTCCGAGCCGGAGGAGGTCTGGCAGGGAGAGATCACCTATCGCGATGGCCGACTTCATTCAGAGACTGAAGACATGCCGCTAGCCAATGCGGTCTTCATGCAGATTGACCAACATATTTTTGCCGGACACGCCAATACCTCCGACGATGACGAGTACGTGTACGTGCTTATGTTCGCCTATTCCGACGGCAGCTATTACGCTCACCTGCCCATGTGCAACCGTCTCTCCGCGGAAGCACGCGTTGAGCTGGGCTTTGCCGAGGAAGGTGACCGTCAGTGCGCGCTGAATGATACAGCGCACCTACGCGCAGTGTTCACGACCTATGTCGAGGAAATGGGTGGGCAAATCAGCGACGGCGTACGGCTCTTTCCCGTGGACTAGGACTTAAACCTCTCTGATCAGCTCGAACCAGGCATCCTCGGTAATGGTCTCGACACCGAGATCAGCTGCTTTCTTCGCCTTCGAGCCCGCACCGGGTCCCGCAATCAACAGATCGGTCTTCTTGGAGACCGAACCGGAAACCTTGGCGCCAAGCGATTGCGCCTTGGCCTTGGCCTCATCCCGCGTCATGCGTTCCAGCGTGCCGGTAAAGACAACAGTCTTGCCAGCGACCGGACTGTCGGCGGAGACCTGTTCGGCATCCTCGATGGTCAGCTGCGCTGTGAGACGCTCCAAGGCTTCAACATTGAGCGGTTCGGAGAAGTACTGCTCGAGCGCCTCCAGCGCAGTGTCACCTATACCATCAACCGCCAGGAGCTCAGCGCGCACCGTCTCGTCAGACAGGTTTCGGACCGCGGCGAAGAAACTCGACCAGCTGCCATAGGTCCGGGCCAGCAATTGCGCTGTCCCCTCACCGACGTGACGGATACCCAGCGCATTAAGCAGGCGGGCAAGCGAAATCCGGCGGCGCTCATCAATCGCATTGAACAGATTGGCCACGCTGGTTTCACCCCACCCCTCACGCTCCTGCAACGGGGGCTGGATTTCACCAGAAATATTTCGCTCACGAAGTGTAAAAATGGCAGACGGCTCCCGCACCAACCCCTCTGCGTGGAATGTCTCGACCTGTTTGCTGCCAAATCCTTCAATATCGAACGCCTTGCGTGAGACGAAGTGCTCGAGGCTTCGGCTGAGCTGGGCGTCGCAGACCATGCCTCCGGTGCAACGCCGCACCGCGTCCAGCTTGCCCGTTTTCTCATCATGCTCTCGCAATGCGTGAGAACCGCACACAGGACATTCGGTTGGAAAAACAAAAGCCTCACCACGGCCAGCGCGGTCAGCGTCAGCGACACGTACGATTTGCGGAATAACATCACCCGCCCGCTGGACCACGACGGTATCACCCACTCGAACATCCTTGCGGAGGATCTCGTCTTCATTGTGCAAGGTGACATTGGAGACCACCACACCGCCGACTGTCACCGGCTTGAGCCGCGCAACCGGTGTCAGAGAACCGGTGCGACCGACTTGGATATCAATGCCTTCGAGTACAGTCGTGGCCTGTTCAGCGGCAAACTTGTGGGCAATGGCCCAGCGCGGCGCGCGAGATGCGAACCCCAGCCGTTCCTGCCAGTCCAGGCGATCTACCTTGTAGACAACACCGTCGATATCATAACCAAGCGAGGCCCGTTGTGCCTCGATACCGTGATAGACCTCGAGTATTTCAGCCACGCTCCCGCATTTCTTCATATGCGAATTGGTTTGAAAACCCCAGGCGTCGAAACGATGTACCGCATCGAACTGGGATCCAGACAATGGCTGGGAAAGCTCTCCCCAGGCATAGGCAAAGAAACGCAGCGGGCGCTGTGCAGTGACACTCGGGTCAATCTGGCGCAATGACCCGGCTGCAGCGTTACGTGGATTCTTGTATTCCGGTCTTCCCAGCTCAACCTGACGCGCATTGAGGGCGGCAAAGTCCTCGTGGGACATATAGACTTCCCCCCGCACTTCCAGAACCTCCGGCCAGTCATTCCCCGGCAGAGCGTGCGGAATATCCTTCAAGGTCATGAGGTTGCGGGTGACATCCTCGCCGGTCGCGCCGTCGCCGCGGGTAGCGCCGGAAACAAGCTGCCCCTTCTCGTATCGCAGATTGGCGGAGAGCCCGTCGATTTTCGGCTCGGCAGTGATTTCGATCTTCTCATGCTCGTCCAGACCGAGAAAGCGGCGGATCCGGGCCACGAAGTCCTCGACGTCTTCATCATTGAAAGCGTTACCCAGCGACAGCATGGGCACGGCATGGGTGATCTCGCCAAACTTTCCGGACGGCGCTGCTCCAACACGCTGGGTGGGTGAGAACAGATCCACGAATTGCGGGAAGCGCGCCTCGATCGCAATCAGCCGCTGGCGCAGACCGTCATAGACAGCGTCGGAAATTTTGGGCGCGTCGTCCTGGTAATAGGCCTTGTCGTGTTTGCCGATCTCACGCGCCAGGCGGGTATGCTCATCTCGCGCCTCGGTTTCGTTAAGATGATCGACGTCTTTCAGCGCGCTCACGGCATCCCCCTCGGAATCACTCACACGCGGACACGTTACGCCTCTACCGCCATCAATGCATCGGCCTGTGCACGCGCAGCGTCGGTTATGTCAGCGCCGGAGAGCATGCGGGCGACTTCCTCGCGGCGCTCCTCGCCCTGGAGCAGACGGAGCGTGGTCCGTACGCCGCCCTCGCCATCATCGGATTTCTCGATCTTCCAGTGATGATCTGCCACAGCAGCAACTTGCGGAGAATGCGTGACGACCAGCGTTTGACCGTGCCTGGACAATCGTTTGAGGCGCCGGCCTACCGCATCAGCAACGGCACCGCCCACGCCCTGATCAACCTCGTCAAAGACCATGGTGAGGCCCTGTTCCCGACCGGCCAATACGACTTTCAGGGCCAGCCCAAAACGCGACAGCTCGCCCCCGGAGGCAATCTTGTCGAGCGGCCCGAACGGCGCGCCCGGATTTGTGGAAACCTCGAACACGACCTTGTCCCAGCCGCGCGCACCTGCACGTTCCGGGTCGTCGATCACGCTGACGCGAACTCGCGCCTTATCCATCTTCAAGGGAGCGAGTTCCTCCGCGACCTGTTTTTCAAGCCTTTGCCCGGCCTCTAACCGGCTCTTGGTGAGGTCCCGGGCCGCTGCATCGTAAACCGTCTGTGCCGACTTCACGGCCTTTTCAGCTTCGGCGATCAACTCACCGGCATCATCGATCGCCTGCAGCTGGTCCGCGAAACGATTACGCAGGGCGTTGAGCTCGTTCACAGGCACGGAATGTTTTCGGGCTGCAC
Source organism: Maricaulis sp. (assembly GCF_017643475.1). GTDB lineage: Bacteria > Pseudomonadota > Alphaproteobacteria > Caulobacterales > Maricaulaceae > Maricaulis. The sequence goes on along the minus strand of NZ_JAEPNI010000001.1, from coordinate 1,248,318 downwards.
CACGCAGAGCGAACAACCGCTCTTCGACCGCCTCCAGCCGCCCTGGTTCAACATCGAACGCATGACCAGCATCAGCCAGTGCTTCGCTGGCTTCCTCGAACTCGATCAGCGCGCGATCGATGGCAGATGAGGCCCGTTCCAGCGCTTTGCCGGCATCGCCGCCTTCACCGATCTGTTCTCGGACGCGATCCAACCCCCGCAACGCATTGTTGAGGCGGTTCTCCAATCCGCCGCCATCGCCGCGCAATGCGTCCTGTGCTGATTGCAGGTCGCCCAGGGCTCGCTCGGCCCCCATCAGGAACTGGCGTTCTTCAGCCAGCGCCTCTTCCTCGCCTTCATGAGGGTCCAGTGTGTCCAGCTCGCCCAGCGCGTGACGCAAATAGTCCTGCTCGCTCTCCGTCGCATTGTTGGAGCGGATCAACTCCTCCAGCCGAGCCTTGGCATCAGAAACATGTTTCCAGGCACTGTGACACTCAGTCAGAAGGCCGGAATGGTCTGCATAGGTGTCGAGATAGGCGACATGGGTCTTCTGATCCATCAGGCCACGGCCGTCATGCTGTCCATGAATCTCGACCAGGACTTCTCCCAGCTGGCGTAACAGACCGACGCTCGCGGCCTGGTCATTGACATGAACGCGCGAACGCCCGTCCTCGCTCAGACGGCGACGCAGAACAACGGGTTCCCCAGGCTCCAGGTCGATGCCAGCGTCCTCGAGCACCGTTTTCGCGGCATGGCAGTCAGGCAGGTCAAACTCGGCGGTGGCGCGGGCTTCCGGCGCCCCTGAGCGAACCTGCCCGCGATCGGCACGTTCTCCAAGTGCAAGGCCGAGCGCCCCGAGAAGAATGGATTTTCCTGCACCAGTCTCGCCGGTAAGCGCGCACAATCCACTCTCGAAAACCGCATCAAGCGTGTCGATCAGGACCACATTGCGGATTGAGAGTGATTGCAGCATTCGGCGTGGTGAAACCTCGCCGCTTAACCGAACAGCCGGCGCCAAGCGCGCTGGAAATAGCTCGGATCGCCTTGCTCGATACCCTCGTCGAGAGCGATACCCTCGCGAGAGAGAAGTGCGTAGCTCGCATCATACCATTCACTGCCCGGGAAGTTATAACCCAGGACGGAGGCGACCTGACGGGCTTCCTCGTCGATTCCCAGGGCTACATAGGCCTCGACCAGACGGTGAAGCGCTTCCGGCGTGTGTGAAGTGGTTTCATACTCAGCAACTACATTACGGAAGCGGTTGATCGCCGCCAGATGGAAATTGCGGCGCAGATACCAACGGCCAACATCCATCTCCTTGCCGGCCAAGTGGTCACGCGTCATATCAATCTTGAGGCGCGCGTCCGTAGCGTAACGGCTCTCCGGGAAACGACGGACAACTTGCTGCAGTGCTTCCATGGCCTGCTGGGTCGTCTGCTGGTCACGGCCCACATCCATGATCTGTTCGAAATAGGATATCGCGATCAGATAATAGGCGTAGGCGGTGTTGCGATTACCCGGGTGCAGCGAGATAAAACGCTGAGCATCCGAGATCGCTTCCTCGTAATTGCGGGACTGATAGTTTGCAAAAGCCGCCATCAACATCGAGCGGCGAGCCCATTCCGAATACGGGTGCTGGCGTTCGACCTCGTCGAATTGCGCAGCCGCCAGGCGGAACTGGCGACGATCCATTGTCTCGAAGGCTTCCGCGTAAATCGTCTCAACCGGTCGCTCTACATAGGCGACAGAGTTGTCCACGCGGCTGGCGCAGGCGGCCAGGATGGCGGAACCGAGAACGGGAACGATCAGGCGCGGCGAAACAGGCATCTACACGACTCTTGTAGTTAATCAGCCGATATCGGCCAGTCTTGAACAGCTTTGTAGCGGATCATTCGCCGGGGCAAAAGGCCCGTGTCAGTAAGTCGGTCAAATTTCAGGATTTGGCGAGCGCCACTTCCTTGGCCACACCACCGCGCATCGGCACCATTTTCCATGCCGAAGTGTCGCTCAGTAGAGCCCGGAGAGCCTCGTTATTGATGGCATGCCCCGGTCGGCTGGCTGAATAGCGACCGAGAATCGGTGCGCCCGCAAGGTATAGATCCCCCAGAGCGTCCAGCGCCTTGTGACGGACAAACTCGTCGGCGAAACGCAAACCTTCCGGATTTACGACGCCCTCCTCGTCGAGAACAACGGCATTGTCCATGGAACCACCACGGGCGAGGCCGGCTGCGAGCAGCGCTTCGTAATCCTTCTTGAAACCGAAGGTACGTGCTCCCGCGATATCCTCGGCGAAAATATCCGGCGTAACGTCGAAAACACAGCTTTGACGGCCCACCGCCTGGTGTTCGAAGCTGATATCAACCTCGATCATGGGACGCAGGGCCGGCAGGAAGCTGGCGCGGCGGCCTTCGGTCTCCACGACGACCGGCTTGAGAACCTGTATCGCGCGGCGCGGCATGGCATGCGCCGTGAGGCCCACCTTGTGAATAAGCTCAACAAAGGGAGCAGATGACCCGTCCATAACCGGCAGTTCGGGGCCATCGATCTCAACAATGAGATCATCAACACCGATACCGGCCAGGGCCGCCATCAGATGTTCGACAGTCGCAACAGTCGCGCCTGCGGCATTGGAAATTGTCGTACCAAGACGAACCGCGGAGACAGCGTCAGCGCGCGCTTCAATTCGATTGTCGTGAGACTTGATGTCGGAGCGGATAAAGACGATGCCGGTACCAGCGGAAGCAGGTTGCATCACCAGGCGAACATGATCGCCGCTGTGGAGCCCTACGCCTGCACACACAACAGGTGCGGCCAATGTTTGCCGGTTAATCACAACTACTCGCCGTCGTCTTATGGTTGCCCAAATGCGGCAAAAAAGCCGCCCCTTCGCTTACAAACAACGACAGGGGCGGTTAGACTACAACTAAAGCTTTGTTGCGGTTTGTTACGCGATTGTTTCAATCAATTCGCCTGGCGACGCAGGAAGGCCGGAATCTCAAGATCGCCCTCGTCCAGGCTGTCACCAAACAGGTCCCCGGATGGCGCGCGCGGTGCTTGGACACTGGGCGCCTTGGAGGCGACCGGAGCCGTTTTTGGTGCGCTCTCAGCCGGCTTGCGACGACGTCCAAACAGCGAGAAACCGCGCTTGGGCTCTTCCGCAGGCGCTTGCGGAGTTGGAGCGGTTGCAGCAGGTGCCGGCTCTTCGCTGGCACGACGCTGCTCGTAACGTGCATTCAGTGTTTCCGCCTCACGCTGGAGACGCTCACGATCCATGACGACCTGCGGTGCCTCGACCGGAGCCTGGGCAACCTGTTCAGCCGGAGCAATAAACGGATCAGCAGACGGCATCTCGCGCTGCTGAGCCACAGCATCGACCATTTCCTCGGCACCCGCAGCCAATTTCATCGGCTCTGCCTGGACTTCCGGCTCAACCGGTGTCTCGTGACGTGGCTGTGGCGCTTCGGAGCGTTGCTGCTCGGCCATGACCCGACCCGGACGATCAGAATTCATGCGCTTCCACGGGAGGATGGCGTCATTGGCGTTATTGCCGGCGGCAGCGGGCTGAGCCGCGACTGCCGGCTGCCGTTCAGCCGGACGTGTACGGGCACGTGGGTCCGGAGCCACCATGGCTTCAGCCTCGATACCGGTCGCGACCACCGATACACGCATGGAACCTTCCATGTTTTCGTCGAAGGTAGAGCCGACGATGATATTCGCATCCGGATCAACTTCCGCGCGGATTTCATTGGCAGCCTCGTCCACCTCGTAGAGGGTCATATCGTACCCGCCGGTGATGTTGATGAGCACGCCGGTGGCGCCCTTCATGGAGACATCGTCCAGCAGCGGGTTGGAAATGGCGGCCTGCGCAGCTTCAACGGCGCGTTTCTCGCCTTCGGCCTCGCCCGTGCCCATCATCGCCTTGCCCATCTCGTTCATGACGGCGCGAACGTCGGCGAAGTCAAGATTTATCAGGCCCGGCATGACCATCAGGTCGGTAATTCCACGGACGCCGGAATGGAGAACCTGGTCGGCCATGGAGAAAGCTTCGGCGAAGGTCGTCTTTTCCGTCGCAATGCGGAAGAGGTTCTGGTTCGGGATCACGATCAGCGTGTCGACATGATCCTGGAGCTGGTCGATACCGCTCTCCGCCATTTTCATGCGGCGCGTGCCTTCGAAGTGGAACGGTTTGGTCACCACACCGACGGTCAGGATGCCCATCTCGCGCGCTGCTGCGGCCACGACGGGCGCTGCGCCCGTCCCCGTGCCGCCGCCCATGCCGGCGGTGATGAATACCATGTGGGCACCGGCAAGGTGCTCACGGATCTCGTCAATGGATTCCTCAGCAGACTGGGCACCAACTTCCGGTCGCGCGCCCGCGCCCAGGCCTTCGGTGATCGCCGCGCCGATCTGGACGCGCTTTTCAGTCTGTGAACGGGTCAGTGCCTGGGCGTCGGTATTCGCAACGACGAAGTCGACACCTTCCAGGCTGGATTCAATCATGTTGTTGACCGCGTTCCCCCCCGCGCCGCCGACACCAAAGACGACGATGCGCGGCCGCAATTCGGTCGTTTCCGGAATGGAGAGATTGAGCGTCATGATCGACCCCGTGTACGGATATTAAGGTTAACAGCGATTCACGGGGTATTGTCCGCTTGGGAGCCTTAAGCGAGTGTTAAGCGTGATAAGAAATGCATAGAATTTGGCAGGATTTATTGACGAGTGGTTTTCCGCGCCGGCACCACCCTAAGCCGTAGCGCGCCAAGCCTCGCCCGCTTGATCATCCGCACTTGGATTATCAGTCCAGACACGGGTCTGCACACTGTGTCCCGCAAGTAACATCTGGCTTGCGAAAGCCGTGATCACCTGCCGGCCCCGTTCGGAGGCAGGCGGGTAAATCGTGACTTCGAGCTTCAACTCGGTGACAGATGTAAAGAAGTTCGCGATTTCGACGGCATCACCAGGATGAATACCCAGCTGAGCGGTCCGGAAATCAAGCTGCACCCGACGCAGGTCGCTCGCTTCAAGCGCGTCGACAATCTCCTCGACCACGCCTGTCGCCGAGAACCAGTCCTCATAGCCGTCGATGACGGCCTGAACATGGCCGGACTGCTTGCAGATGGAAACGTGATGATGCGCCATGGGACCTTCAACTCCAGCGAAGACCGTACATACACGCATGAGATGATGCCTGTCAGCACCACACCCATTCATTGTTTATGCAAGTAATTGGGCCCTAAAAGCTTTCCGCAAACCAGCGCCACATCGCAGCGGCGCCCTTGGCCTCGCCGGCCGGACGGGCTTGGCGCTCGCGCACTGGCGTGTCCATCATTTGTGGCGGTCCGGAAATGGCTTCGGCGGCACCGCGTGTCTCGCGCCGCACAATCCCTGCGACGGAACTGAACGCCGGACCGGCCACAGCATCGCCAAGGCCGGTTATGCCGCTCGGGCCCGCAACTCGAACCTGTTTGCCGAAGATACGGGCTGCGACCTCGGTCGCGCCGGGCAATTGCGCTGCACCACCGGTCAGCACCATGGTCCGGCCACTCGCCGCCAGGACACCCGCAACATCGAGACGATCGCGGATCAACTCGAAAGTCTCCTCGAGACGCGGACGAATAATGGAGTTGAGGAGAGAGCGTGGTGCTGTGCCGTACCCGACTCCCTCCTCCCCCACCACCGGAGGTACTTCGATCATTTGCTGATCATCCTCCGGACTATCCAATGCGCACCCGTAAAGAACCTTGAGACGCTCGGCCGCGGCGATCGGCGTCGACAGTCCGCGCGCGATATCCGACGTCACATGCGTACCGCCCAGCGGCACGCTGTCGATGTGTAGCAAGGCCCCGTCCGCAAATACGGCCGCTGTGGACGCACCGGCGCCCATGTCAATCAAGGTTGCGCCCAGCTTTACCTCGTCATCGCCCAGCGCGGACAGCCCGGATGCGTACGGGGTTGCGACGACACCCTTGAGATTGAGATGACAACGCTCGACACAATTCATCAGATTGCGTAGCGGCCCGACCGCCGCCGTGATGACATGCACTTCAACGCCCAGAGTACGGCCATACATGCCACGCGGGTCGCGGATACCGCGATGATCATCCACTGACCAGGACAAGGGAATGGCGTGAAGGATGACACGGTCATCCACCTGGAATTCCGACAGAGCGCCATTGAGAAGCTTGCGAAGGTCCTTAGCGGTCACTTCGCGATTATGCAGGTCAATCTCTGCAGCAATACGGGTTGAGTTCGGCTGTCCAGCAGACAGGCTGACACTGACTGCGGTCACAGCCGTGCCGGCCATACGCTCGGCCTGTTCAACCGCTGCGCGGATCGCTTCGGAAGCACCGTCCATGTCGACAATTGCGCCCCCGCGGACGCCACGACTGGACTGATGGCCAACGCCGACCATGCGCGGACGCGGACCGGCAATGGTCTCGTCAGTCCGTGCGATGAAACACGCAACCTTGGACGAGCCAACATCCAGCGCAGCATAGACGCCATTGCCCTTGGCCGGCTGTTGGGCGGCCGGGGACTGGCGCTGGAACATGCCAAAGAAACTCATGCGTCGCGCTCCCGCATACCTGCAGCCGCAGCGCGGTCCGGCAAGGCTCTTACAATCAGGTCACCCTGCCCGCGCAGGTCGAAACTCTCGGCCGCCAGGCGCAATACGCCCCGCTCGGAATGCAGGCGCGCAAGAATCGCCAGCGAGGCGTTTACATCGCCTTCCGGCAGCTTGATGTCGGCGCCGTTTTCAAGACGCAGATTCCAGCGACGCTCGCCCACACGCACGGCACCGACGACCTCGGCCCGAATGGTCGGGTGACGATCCAGCGCTTCGACAATCTCGACGACGCTGTCATTGGCACCTTCGGCGACAACCAGAGGCAGATCGGGCGGCAACATCACATCGGCCTGCCCCATCACGACGCCATAGCGGTCGATCACGTTGAGCTGTCCTTCGACCTGCCACAGGGCGAAGGCCTCGCGGGTTTCAACAACGACGGCCACGGAATTGGGCCACAAACGCGCCACAGACGCCGTACGCACAATCGGCATGGCTTCGACACGTTCACGGATCTCGTCCGGATCGACCGCAAAAATCGGGTAACCGCCCTCAAGGCCTGTCGCCTCGACAATATTGTGGGCGATCACGCCCTGGGCACCGGAGACATCAATGGTCTCAACGGCAAATCCGGCCTTGGCGAGCTGAACCTGGGAATGGGTGACAACAGACTGGCGCACGTCATCAAGCTGGCCGAACAGGGCCAGACCAGCTACGGTCACTGCCGCAACGCCCGCGAGCGCAATCCCGCCCAGACGAGCAGCATTGGCAACACGATAACGCGCACTTCGGACCTGGGCTTCCACCCAATTACGCAAACGCCGCGGTGCTGGGACCGCGGCGGACTTGGCTCTGGTTCTACGACGGACCGTCTTTTTCGGTCCACCGCGCCTCACCTTCGACACGACGCATTCTCCGCCATCCAATCCACGAGATCTGGAAACGCGATCCCGCAGTACTGCGCCTGTTCTGGCGCTAAAGACGTAGGAGTCATGCCCGGCTGGGTGTTAATTTCGAGTAACCATAGCGGGTGTTCTGCTGATTCGTCGTAACGGAAGTCACACCGTGTCAGCCCGCGACATTCCAAGGTTTTATGGGCCTTTAGCGCCATTTCCATGGCCAGCTTCTCGACCTCTGCCGGAATTTTTGCCGGTAAAATATGATCAGATCCGCCAGCCGCGTACTTCGCTTCGTAATCATAGAAAGTCGTGTTCGGGATGATCTCGGTGACGGCGAGCGCCCGGTCCTCCATCACCGCAACGGTCAGCTCCCGGCCCGGCACATAGCGCTCAACCAGCACCTCATCACCCAGATCATCCGTCTCCGCAGCCAGCCCGGCCGGAGGACGATTGGCGCCTTCCAGAACGATATGAACACCGACCGACGAGCCCTGTGCATTGGGTTTGGCCACGTATGGCGGTTTCATCGCATGTGTCTTGGCCGCCTCGAAGCGATTGACCAGCATGCCTTCCGGACAGGGTATTCCCGCCGCGCGCAGCACGTCCTTGGCCATCTGCTTGTTCATCGCCAGGGCCGAGGCCAGCACACCGGAATGCGTATAAGGCTTGCCGAAATGCTCCAGCACGCCCTGCACCATTCCATCCTCGCCCCACTCGCCATGCAGCGCGTTGAAGACGATATCCGGATAAGCCTCGACCAGCTGGTTATAGAGGTCCCGCCCGGCATCGATCTCGACAACGTCATGGCCCTTCTCGCGCAGACCATCAGCCACCGCCTTGCCGGACACCAGCGAGACTTCACGCTCGGGGGACAAACCGCCCAGAAGGACTGCGATACGTTTGCTCATGACTTACTCCTGGGGCTCCCCAACCCGTTTCACTTCCCAGCGCAGATCCACGCCGTGTTTTTCCTTCACACGGGCGCGCACATCCTCGCCGACCTGTTCCAGGTCTGCCGCGGTCGCCGTGCCGTCATTGATAAGGAAGTTACAGTGCTGTTCGGAAAAGAACGCCCCGCCGACGCGATAGCCACGCCCGCCGACACTGTCGATCAATTGCCAGGAGCGGCGCTGATTGGGCGTGCCCGGCGCGTCCGGATTGGCAAAAGTCGAACCGGAGGTCTTCTCACGGATCGGCTGGGTGCCCTCGCGCCGTTCGGTGATGCCATTCATGCGCGCTTCGATAGCGGTGGGCTCGTCCGATGTGCCCTGGAACACCGCCGAGGTGAAGATCCAGTCTTCCGGCGCCTCACAATGGCGATAGGAATAGTTCAGCTCTTCCGGGCTCGCCTCGATGATGCGGCCCAGGCGGTCGATCGCACGCACAGAGACGACGACGTCCTTGGTTTCCTGGTCATAACAACCGGCATTCATGCGCAGCGCGCCACCAATCGTGCCCGGCACTCCAACCAGGTATTCCATGCCCGAAAGGCCAGCCTTCGCTGCCGCCTTGGCGACCATCTTGTCCAGCGCACCGGCGCCCGCCTTCAGTCGATTGCCTTCGAGCACTTCCGTGCGCGCAAACGGCCCCGCCAGGCGAATGACAACACCGCGGATACCGCCATCACGCACCAACGTGTTCGATCCCGCGCCGAGCACGTGCACCGGGATATCGTCCGGGGTTTCAGCGAGGAAACGCGACAGATCTGCCTCGTCCGCCGGCAGATACATCACGTCCGCCGGACCACCGACCCGCAGCCAGGTGACGTCCTTGAGCGGCGCATGCTCGATGTATTTGCCGCGAACGGTTGGAAGGCGCTCGATGAGGCTCAACCCAGCGCCTCCAGCTCTCCTTGCAGCGCGTAGGCCCACTGGGTGATGTCACCGGCGCCGAGGAAAATGACGATATCGCCCTCACCTGCTCGCGCCGCGACTTCACGGGCAACGTCATTGCGGGTGATGGCCAGGGCTTCGCGATGGCCATGCGCGGCGAGACTTTCGACCAGGCCGTCGCGGTCGAAACCTTCCAGCGGCTCTTCACCAGCGGCAAAGACATTGGCGACCATGACCGTGTCGGCGTCATTGAAACAGGTCGAGAAATCATCGAACAGATCGGCAAGACGCGAATAGCGGTGCGGCTGCATGATGGCGATCACCTTGCCCGTCGACGCCTGGCGCGCGGCCTTGAGTACTGCCGAGATCTCCACCGGGTGGTGGCCATAATCATCGATGATCGTGGCGCCCTTCCAGGCACCGGCCTTGGTGAAACGACGTTTCACACCGCCAAAATCCGCCAGCCCCGAGCGCGCCTTCTCGACCGTCAGGCCAAGCTCGCGCGCCGTCGCCAGGGCGGCTGCAGTATTGAGCACATTGTGCTCGCCGACCATGGGCAGGAAGACATCCGTCCAGATGTCCTCGTCCTGACCGCGCAGGCGGAAACGGACGTCAAACGTCGTGCCCGCCGGTTCCGCGCGCATATTCTCGATGCGCACATCAGCCTGCGGGTTGAAGCCATAGGTGATGACCCGGCGATCCTCGACGCGGGAGGCCAGCGACTGGACTTCCGGGTGATCAGTGCATAGGACGGCAAAGCCGTAAAACGGCAGGTTCTCGACGAACTGGTAAAAGGCATCACGCAGGACATCAAAGTCTCCGTAATGCTCCATGTGCTCGGGATCGATATTGGTGACGATGGCCACGGTGGAGCGCAGTTTCAGGAAAGAGCCATCGCTCTCATCCGCCTCAACGGCCATCCACTCACCCAGCCCCACCTTGGCGTTGGATTGATAGGCGGAAATGATGCCGCCATTGATCACGGTGGGATCAACACCCGCGGCGTCCATGAGCACGGCAACCAGCGAGGTGGTGGTGGTCTTGCCATGCGTACCGCCAACAGCGACCGAGTATTTCAGGCGCATCAGCTCGGCCAGCATCTCGGCCCGGCGCACAACCGGGATCTTGGCCGAGCGCGCCGCGACCAGTTCCGGATTGTCCGGCTTGATGGCCGAAGACACGACGATGGCGCCGGCGCCTTCAACATTTTCACCGGCATGCCCGATGGCAATCTTGGCGCCCTTCTCACGCAGGCGTTCGACGTTCGGATTGGCCTTGATGTCGGATCCCTGGACCTTGTAGCCCAGATTAAGCATCACCTCGGCAATACCGGACATGCCGATACCGCCAATACCGACAAAATGGACCGGCCCGACCGGGAAGGGCAAAGCGGCAAATTTCATACAACTGCTCCTGTCACCAGGCCGTCCACGGCCTTGGCCAGCGCCTCAGCCGCATCCGGGCGCCCCAACGCCCGCGCTGCAGCTGCGCGTTCTTTCAGATCCTGCGGGTTCGACAGGCGGGATTCCAGCAATTCGCTCAGCCGTTCTGCAGTGAAATCGGCTTCGGGCAGAACATCCGCCGCCACCGCCTTGTAAAGACCTTCGGTATTGGCGCTCTGGTGATCGTCAGCAGCGATACCGAGCGGACAGAAAATCGCGGGACGCCCCACGCCGGCGACTTCCGACACCGTTGAGGCCCCGGCCCGTCCGATCACGAAATGGGAATTGGCCAACAGCTCCCCCACATTCTTGAAGAAGGGCTCGCAGTGGGCGTTTACGCCGGCCTTGCTGTAAGTCTCTCGCGCCATGTCGAGATTTTCTTCGCGTGTCTGTTGGACGACATCAAGGCGAGATTTGAGCTTTTCCGGGAGCATTGCGATCGCCGCCGGAACCGTCTCGGACAGGATGCGCGCGCCCAGACTTCCGCCCAGAACCAGCAGGTTGATCCGGCTGTCATCCGAGATTTCGGGATAACCGGCGGCTCGCGCGTCCACGATCGGCGCTCGCAGGGGATTGCCCGTCAGGATATGGCGCTTGCGGGCCCGCTCGGGCAGGCGGTCGAGGCGTTCGAAACCGGACGCTATGAAACCCGCCTTGGACGCAAACGTCCGATTGACCCGGCCCAGCACCGCATTCTGCTCGTGAATGCAAAACGGAATGCCTGCCGTCCTCGCCGAGGCGATGGCCGGGAAAGCGGGATATCCGCCAAACCCCGCCACAACATCCGGTTTCCACGCCTTTACGATGGCCTGGGTCTCAGCCAGACCACGGGTCAGCTCGACCCCGGCCTTGAGAAGTTTCAGCGGGTTCTTGGTGAAGGGACTGGCCGCGTGGATTTCGTCGACGGCCACGGCCGGAAATTCTTCGGTATGTTTCATGCCGCGCGCATCGGTCACGAGGCGGATCTGCCAGCCACGCTTGATCAGCGCTTCGGCGGCCGCGCGCGCAGGGAACATGTGTCCGCCGGTTCCTCCGGCGGCAATCAGGCAACGTCTGGGTGTCATGCGGTGTATCGACTGGAATAAGCGCCGGGACGGCGACGGGTGAAGGCCAGCATCAGGCCGGCTCCGAAAGCGAGCGCGAGCATGGAAGATCCCCCGTAGGAAACGAAAGGCAAAGTCATGCCCTTTGGCGGGATCAGGTTCAAGTTCACAGCGATGTTGACCAGCGCCTGCAATCCGAATTGCAAGGCCAGGCCAGCAACAGCCAGCTGCGCGAAATGATCGGTCAAACGCATGGCCTGGCTCCAGGCGCGCGCGACCAGAATGGAAAACAGGCCGATGATCGACAATGAGGCGAGCAGGCCGAATTCCTCGGCGGCAACCGAGAAAATGAAATCCGTGTGCGCATCGGGCAGAAAGTGCTTCACCTCCCCCTCACCCGGACCTACACCGGCAATACCGCCACGCGAAATCGCATCCATGGCCCGGTCGATCTGATAGGTGTCGCCACTCTCCGGATCGAGAAAACGTTCAACGCGGCTGGCGACATGGGGAAACATCATATAGGCCGCACCAGAACCGGCCACGGCCAGGCCACCCAGGCCGGCAACCCAGATCCAGGACAGGCCCGAGGCGAAAAAAACGCCACCAAAACACAGCGTCAGAAGCACGGACTGGCCGAAGTCCGGCTGAATCATCAAAAGCCCGATCGATACGAGAAAGATCGCAAAGGCGATTATACGCCCGGGCACGGGCGCTCCGCGCTTTTCCTCTGCAAACAGCCAGGCGGCCGTGACGATCAGGGCGGGTTTGAGAAATTCGGATGGCTGCAGCCCGAAACTGCCGATACGAATCCAACGGGTCGCGCCCTTCACCTCGTGCCCGATAAAGGGCATGGCGATCATCAGGGCCAGAGAGCCCAGCAAGGCAACAGCCGCAAGGCGGCGTGCACCGGCGGCTGAGAGCGAGGAAATCGCCAGCACACCAATAAGCGACAGCGTCGCGAAAACGCCCTGTCGATAGAGAAAATAGAAGGGATCCTCGATACCGAGGCGATCGGCTGCGGCCGGGCTTGCGGCCATGGACAACATCAGGCCTGTCGCTATCAACGCCAGGACAACAAACAACAGGGTCCGGTCAATGCCGCGCCACCAGCTTATGGCCGCGCGGGGAGCAAGCGCATTCAACCCGCGCCTCCAGCAGCCATGGAAGCGGCACCGTTTTCATGCACCAGGCGGGAAAACGCGTCGCCCCGATCCTCGAAACTCTTGAATTGATCAAAGGAGGCCGCGGCCGGAGACAACAGGACCACCGCTCCAGGCACACCTTGCGTGTCCTCACGTGCCGCAATGATGGCCTTGGCCAGATCACCGCATTTCTGCCAGCTGACCTTGCCATCGAGTTCGTCAGCAAACAGATCCTGCGCCTCGCCGATCAGATAGGCCTTGCGGATACGATGCAGCGCTGGCTCCAGCGCTTCCAGCCCGTCCTCCTTGGCGCGCCCTCCGGCGATCCAGAAGATATCGTTGTAACAATTGATCGCCTGCAGCGCGGCTTCGGCATTGGTCGCCTTGCTGTCATTGACGAACCGCACACCGCCTTCATTGGCGACGATTTCCTGCCGGTGCGGCAGGCCACCAAAACTGGCGATCGCATCAGCCGCGGCACGGCCACCAATTCCCAGCATGCGAACAGCCGCCAGGGCCGCAGCGACATTCTGGGCATTGTGGCGCCCCGGCAGGGCCTGGGCCCCGGACAGGTCAACAAGCGGATGGGAGGCGCTGTCGAGCGCGTCATAAACCCGGTCGCCCAGCGCATAGACACCCCGCGCGAACACCCGCCCGGCCGAGATCGGGACAATCTGGTCCTCACGGCGACGCTGGCGCAGGGTGGAATAAAAACCATTGGTCTCGTCATCATCGATACCGATGATCGCCACACCCTGGGTGTTCTGCATCTCGAACAGGCGTTTCTTGGCGGCGAAATAGCCATCAAATCCGCCATGTCGGTCCAGATGATCCGGCGAGATGTTGAGCAGTACGGCCACATCGCATTCCAGCGACTGGGTCAGGTCGATCTGATAGCTCGACAATTCCAGCACATAATACGATCCGGGTCGCGGCGGATCCTGAGCCAGTATGGCGTCGCCGATATTACCGGCCACGATCGCATTGCGACCGGTTTCACGAAGGATATGGCCGATCAGCGCAGAGGTCGTGGACTTGCCGTTGGTGCCGGTCACACCGATAATTTTCGGACGGCGGCGCTCCGGCAGCTCGGCGATCGTCTGGGCGAAGAGCTCGATATCCCCGATCACCGGCGCACCCACTGACTTGGCCAGCTCGACCATGCGGTGCGGTTTGGGGTGCGTCAGCGGAATACCGGGCGAAAGCACCAGGGCCGCAATATCGCCCCAGTCCCTGCGGTTAAGATCATCAAGGTGGATACCCGCAGCCTCGGCGTTGGCACGCGCCGTCTCGGAGTCGTCCCAGGACGACACTTCAGCGCCTCCGGCTTCCAGGGCTTTTCCGGCCGCAATACCTGTGCGCCCCAATCCGAACACAGCCACGCGGCGGCCCTTGTATGTATGGATCGGGATCATCTGGTTGCAGTTTACCTCAATTTGAGCGTCGCGAGTCCGATTAATGCTAGAATGACGGCAATAATCCAGAAACGGATGACAATTGTCGGCTCGGCCCAGCCCTTCTTTTCGAAGTGGTGATGGATCGGAGCCATTCGGAAAACACGCTTACCGGTCAGCTTGAAACTGGCCACCTGAACCATAACCGAAACCATTTCAAGCACAAAGAGACCACCGACGATGGCCAGGACAATCTCGTGCTTGACAGCGATGGCGATGGCCCCGAGCGCGCCGCCCAACGACAGCGACCCGGTATCGCCCATGAAGATCATCGCCGGCGGAGCATTCCACCACAGGAAGCCCAGTCCGGCCCCGAGAAGCGCACCGCAGAAGACCAGCAATTCACTGGTGCCCGGCGTGTGATGGACCTGCAGGTATTCCGCGAAATCGACCCGGCCGACCAGGTAGGCGATCACGCCAAATGTCGCGGCGGCGATCATCACCGGGACAATGGCCAGTCCGTCCAGCCCGTCCGTCATGTTCACGGCATTGCCCGAGCCGACAATGACGATACAGCCGAAGACGTAGAACAACGGCCCGATATTGATCAGGAAATCCTTGAAGAACGGGAAGGCGATGGACGTCTCGAGCCCTGCATCCATGCCGTTGGCCCGTGCAACGCTGGTGGCCCAGACGACGGCAATGGCTGCGATGGTGAACTCAAACAGGAGTTTGAACTTGCCACCAAAACCCGCTGTGCTCTGCTTGGTGACTTTCATATAGTCATCAACAAAGCCGATCAGGCCGAAACCGGCCGTCACGAATATCACGATCCAGACGTACTGATTTGTCAGATCCGCCCACAAGAGCGTGCCGATCATCACCCCGAGCAGGATCAGGAAACCGCCCATGGTTGGCGTTCCAGCCTTCTCGATCACATGGCGCTGAATGCCTTCCTCGCGGATGGGCTGGCCCTTGCCCTGCTTGCGACGCAGCCAGCCGATCATCGGCTTGCCGAAAACGAAAGCGATCAGCATCGCCGTCATCAATGCACCACCCGTTCTGAACGTGATGTAGCGGAACAGGTTCGCCAGTTGCAGGTCCTCTGCAAGCGGCGCGAACAACAGATAGAGCATTGGCGGTCAGGCCTCCGTCAGGTCGAATGCAGTGCCATCGGCCAGAACTGCGGCAATCTTGTGGAGCCCGGAACCGTTGGAGCCTTTCATCAGCAAGACATCCCCCGATCGAAGCTCAGATTTCAGCGGCTCAAGCACTTCACTGGCACTCTTCGCATAGCCCGCGCGCAACGGTGCGGGCAAGGCGTCATGCAGGTGTTTCATCAGGCTGCCGCAGGAAAAAACCAGATCAGTGTTAGCGCTCAGCAAAGGCTCCGCCAGCTCTGCGTGCAATGCCGGTCCGGACGCACCCAGCTCCAGCATATCACCGAGCACGGCAATACGGCGCCCCTCTCCTTCCGGTCGAGCTGCCGCCAGGGAACTCATTGCGGCGCGCATGGAGACCGGATTGGCATTATAGGCATCGTCCAGCAGCGTAGCCTCACCACCACCCGGCAGCGAGATCTTCACGGCACGGCCGCGGCCGGCTGCGGCATCGACCTCAGCCAGGGCGTCCGCCACATCGCGCGCATCGAGCCCAGTCGCAGCCGCCGCTGCAAAGACAGCGGCCGTATTCCAGGCCCAGTGCTCACCGGATGCGGCCAATCGGAACGGCACACGATTACCCATCACATTGATACGTCCGCGACTGCCATCAAGGCCGGTTTCGAATTCCTCGATCCGGACTGCTGCGTGTGATGCGCGACCAAATTCCAGCAGGAAAGCGGCAGAGGAATTGCGCGCATGCTGGGCGATGCGTTCTCCCAGAGGATCGTCAGCCGGGATAATGGCTACGCCATCCGGCTCCATACCTTCGAAAATCTCGGACTTGGCATCTGCAATGGCTTCAATCGAACCCAGGTTTTCCAGATGCGCCTCGCCGATACGCGTGATCAGAGTGACATGGGGCTGGACCAGAGACGACAAATCCCGGATTTCGCCCGCGTGGTTCATGCCCATTTCAAAGACAGCGCGTTCGGTATCCGCGGGCATTCGCGCCAGGGTCAGCGGCACGCCCCAGTGATTATTGTAGGACTTCACACTCCAGTGCGCCGGGCCGGCAGCACGGAAAACGGCCGCAAGGGCTTCCTTGACGCTGGTCTTGCCAACACTGCCTGTGACAGCGACACGAATGGCCGACGAGCGATCACGCGCGGCCGCGCCCAGTGCGCGTAGCGCATCCAGGCTGTCGGACACTTTCAGGTGCGAACCAGGCAAACCGGCCGAGCGCTCAACCAGTGCGGCGGTCGCGCCGCGGGCCATGGCATCCGGCACGAATTCATGCCCGTCACGGATGTCCGTGAGCGCCACAAACAAATCGCCCGGACAGATCGAACGTGTATCAATCGAGACGCCGTTACAGGTCCAGTCGATATCACGGGTCAGCTCGCCACCGGTCGCGGCCAGGGCCTGTTTCGCAGTCCAGAGCGGATCAGACATGCTCGGCCTCCCTCGCCTCAAGCGCCTCGCGGGACACGTCGCGATCATCAAATGGGTGCACGACGCCCGCAACAGTCTGGCCGGTTTCATGGCCCTTGCCGGCGACGAGCAGGCAATCGCCCTCGCGCAGCAGACCGACGCCGTGATTGATCGCCTCTCGACGATCCGCGATCTCCAGCGCGTCCGGACAGCCGCTCAGCACAGCAGCGCGGATTGCCGCGGGATTTTCAGATCGTGGATTGTCATCGGTAACGATCGCGACATCCGAGAGTTTCCGGGCGATCGCCCCCATCTTGGCGCGTTTGTCCGGATCGCGATCGCCGCCACAGCCAAACACAACCATCACACGTCCCTTGGTGTGAGGACGTGCAGCCCGCAGCAATTTGTCCAAACCATCCGGCGTATGCGCGTAATCGACGAGCACCGGGGCGCCTTCGCGCGTTTCGCCAACCTTGTCGAGCCGCCCGGGAACACCGCCAAGCTTGCCCAGCGTGCCCAGAACAACGGCCTTGTCGACACCTCCAGCAAGGGCAATTGCAGCGGCTCCGAGCGCATTGAGGATCTGGAACTCTCCGACGAGCGGTATCTCGAGGCGGATCTCCTCGCCTTTCCAGCGAAACACGACATCCTGGCTGGCCGCGCGCGGGGTGATCTCGCAGATCTGCAGGTCCTGGCCACGCCATCCGATGGTTGAGATGTCCAGCCCGCGCTCACGCGCCAACTCCGCCATGCGCTCGCCCCACTCGCTGTCAGTATTGATGATGGCGGGGCCACCGGCATCGAGAAAGTTCAGGAAGAGACGTGCCTTGGAGGCGAAGTAATCCTCGAAGTCAGGGTGATAATCCAGATGATCCTGGGTGAGGTTGGTAAAGGCTGCCAGGGTCACTCGCACGGCTTCCATGCGGCGCTGTTTCAACCCGTGGCTGGACGCCTCCATGGCCAGATGGGTCACCCCGTCCCGGGCCAGGGCGTCGAGCGATTTATGCAGGGCGGCGGCGTCCGGCGTCGTGTAACCGGTGACCTCGGAACTGGTCCCGCGGGCCACGCCCAGCGTTCCCAGGCTTGCCCCGTCCAGCCCGGCGGCTGTCCAGATCTGGCGAACAAACTCGACGGTCGAACTTTTGCCATTGGTCCCGGTGATGGCGACGATATTGGCCGGCTGCTGAGGATAAAAACGCGCGGCCATGTCAGCGAACAAGGCGGGCGCATCTTCAGCGATGATGACCGGGATCGAGACATCATCGATTTCACCGTCGCAGATAATCGCGACGGCGCCCGCCGCTTCAGCTCTGGCCGCGAACTGGCGACCGTGAACAGAAAAGCCCGGCAGGGCGGCAAACACCCAGCCGCCCTCGATCTTGCGGCTGTCCAGCGTCAGACCCTTCACTTCGATCTGGTCATAGCCGGGTCTCAGCGCGGACGCTGGCAGCAAGTCGGCGAGTTTCACGGAATGTCCTCCGGCATCAGCGCGGCTCGAACCAGCGCTGCGCGACTGTCATGGTCCTCGTTGGATCGCTCCACACCGAGGATTGGCGCAATACGGGAGATGATCTCCCCCGTCGCCGGAGCCGCTGTCCATCCCCCTGTGGCGTAGCCATAGGTCGATTCATTGCCCTGCGGCTCGTCCAACAACACCAGCACCGCATATTGCGGGTCGTCATAGGGGAACACGGCCGAGAAGGAGGAAATAAGGCGGCTGCTGTCATACCCCCCGCGATGGGGTTTTTCCGCCGTACCGGTCTTGCCGGCGACGCGATAACCCTGCGCCTCGGCACTGCCGCCCGTACCGTCCGTGACATTCTCACGCATCAGCGCCAGAACATCGCGCGCACTATCCGAACTCATCACACGCTCGCCAACAAGGGTTTCGTTCGCCGCGACCGGCTGCAGGGTCGGCGGCACATAGACACCGTCATTGGCAATCGCCGCGAAGGCCGCGATCGTTGCAATCGGGCTGACCGCGATGCCGTGGCCATAGGAAATGGTCGCCGTTTCGGTTTGCGCCCATTGACGCGGCAACAATGGATCAGCGCTTTCGATCAGCTCGATCGGGGCACGCTCTAGCAGACGAAGATCACCCAAGAAACCGCGCTGCGCATCCGACCCGGCTTCCAGCGCAATCAGCGAGGAACCGATATTGGAGGAATGCGTGAACACTTCCGACAGGGTCAGCCAGCGATCCTCGGCGTGGTAGTCATTGATGGTGTGGCCACCCAGCTGCAGCGGATTGGAGGCATCGTAACCACTCTCCAGTGTCGCTGTTTCCGTTTCCAACGCCAGCGCCACGGTGAAAGCCTTAAAGGTGGACCCCATCTCGTAAACCGACTGGGCGGACCGGTTGAGGCGCTCGCCTGGTTCGCTCTCCATTGGACGGTTCGGATCGAAGTCAGGCAGGGACACCATACCGACAATCTCGCCCGTACGCACATTCATGACGATGCCTGACGCTGCGAGAGCATCGAATTCGATCATGCTGGCGCGAAGGACTTCATCGAGATGAAATTGCACAGCCATGTCGATGGACAGCGCCACCGGACGGCCGTCGCCGGAAGACAGAGCCGAATTGAAGGCGCGCTCTGCGCCGGCCAGCCCCGCCATGTCCCGGTCGGTGTAACCCACAACATGCGATGCCAGACGGCCACGCGGGTAAACACGACGCGGTTCAGACCTGAACCCAACGCCGGGTAGCCCGAGGGCAAAGACAGCCTGGCGTTGGCGGGGTGTAAGATTGCGCTGGATCCAGACAAAACGACGTCGTGAGGACAGGTCGCGGATCACGCGCTCCATATCCAGTCCCGGGAGAACGCCGGACAGCGCCTCGGCCGTTTCCGCTGCATCCCAGACCTGGGTCGGGTCTGCGTACAACGAGTGTGTTTCAAGTGTCGTCGCCAGGACCTGGCCTGTGCGGTCAAAGATCTCTCCACGCCCAACCGACGCGATATCCGCATTCACGCCCGCCAGTGGATCAGATGGATGCGCGACAGCCATTTCGATGGAACGCAACGCGAGAAGGCCAAACCCGACCGCAACCGCCAGGCCAAGCATTCTCAGGCGGGACCGCGCCTGCTCCAGGGCCTGGACCTCATCACTTTCGACACGAAGCAGGCGTGACATGTCCGCCGGCGCCGCTTCCGCCAGGGGAGGCAGCGCTGGATTGACTGTCTCCGTCGAGACAGATCGGCGAAACGGCCACAGCTTCATCGATCGGGACCTCCCGCCGGAGCAGCCTCAGCGAGCGCCAGCTCTCCCGTGTCGCTGGAAAGCAGCATGTCTTCGCGCAGCCCCTCCTCTTCCTCGACATCAGTGAGGATGGGCAGGTCATTTACCGCGATCTCACGACTCGGATCGAGCGGTTCGAGACCAAGATAGCGACGCGCCAGCGCGCGCAAACGCTCAGGCTCTTCCAGATGAGCAATCTCGACATTGAGCACATTGACCTGGCGGCGCTCCTCGGCGAGCTGGGCCTGAATCATCTCCAGACGCTCCTGAGAAGACTTCGCCTCTGTCTTGGCAATATAGAGGGCAACGGCAAGGGTCACGGCCACGAGAAGGGCAACTCCGTTCAGCACGCGGATCATAGCGCAGCCTCCAGCTTGGAAAGCGGCACAACTCCGGGCATCACGAACTCCTCTTCCTGCCAACTCGGCGCTTGCGTGCGAACGGCGATACGCAGTTTTGCGGAACGGGAACGCGGATTTTCGGACAATTCCTGTTCCGTCGCCGTAACGGCCTTGCGGGTCTCCAGCGAGAATGTTGCCTCCGGCCCTTCAACAGCGACTGGATTGTGACGGGAGCCACCGCCACCGGCGAGACCAGATCGAGCCCGCATGAATGTCTTAACCATGCGGTCCTCCAATGAATGGAACGTAACCACCACCAACCTCCCCATTGGCGCCAGAACGCGCTCTGCAGCACTTAAAGCCCGCGCGAGCTCGCCGAGCTCGTCATTCACAAAAATGCGCAGGGCCTGAAACACACGTGTTGCAGGGTGAATCTTCATGTGTTTTCCGCCAATTGCGCGGGAAACGATCTCGGCAAGCTGATCCGTTGTCGTAATCGGGCTCTCGCCACGCGCGCGAACCACAAACTGCGCAACCCGGCGGGATTTGCGCTCTTCGCCGTAGACATAAAATATATCCGCCAACTCGCGCTCGCTCAGACGATTGATCGCGTCGCTGGCCGAGGCCCCCTCACCTGACATGCGCATGTCCAGCGGGCCCGGCTTGCTGAACGAGAAACCACGTTCTGCCTGGTCGATCTGCATCGAGGACACGCCGATGTCCAGAACGACACCATTGATATGCTCGCGCCTGCTCTCTGCGACAGCTGCCTCAAGCTCGGAAAACGGACCAGCATGGAAGCTGAAACGCTCACCGAATTCGCTGCGAAACTGATCCACGACCACACGGACGGTTGGGTCGCGGTCCACCGCAATCAGGGAACACCCGGCGGCACCGAGAATGGCGCGCGAATAGCCGCCGGCGCCAAAAGTGCCATCGAGATGCGCCTCTCCCGCCTGTGGACGCAGCCCCTCCAACACTTCGCTCAACATCACGGGATAATGGCTCATGTCGAACCCCCCGGACGCGGACCAAGCTTCAGCGCGCGCTTGTTGTCGCGGGCAAAGGACTGCGCGTTGGCCTTGTGGGCCTCATACATGTCCGGAGACCAGATCTCGAAACGAGAGCCGAGCCCGACAAAGGTCGCCTTCCCCTCCAGACCCGCATGGTCGATGAAATCCTTCGGCAGGGTCACGCGACCATTGGCATCAAAAGACAATGGACGCGCCGCACCGAAGATCGCTCGCTCGAAGGCGATGCGCGCATCATCATAAGGATCCATCTCCTCGATCAGCGCCTGGTAGCGCTCGAGCAGGGCCTGGCCACCACCTTCCAGATAAGTTCCATCAAAGGACGGCCAGACAATGATGCCGTCGAACGCACCGCCTCCAACCACCGCACGGAAATCCGCCGGCACGGAAACCCGCCCCTTCGCATCTACGCCATTGATGGTGGTGGACAGGAACACGTCCGCCTACTCCCCAGCTAACCGCACGAACCTTCTCATGGTTAACGATGGGATAACATGGGATGAGATGGGAAACAATGTTGAAAGAATGGTTTTTCATGGATTAACACCCCGATTAACCAATGGAATTCGAACAAAGGCGGAACATTAAGTTAATATCCACAACGAGCCACCCGGCTTCGCCGGCCAGCCACATTTGAGACGGAACAAAAGGAGAGAATGCGTGCATAAATATTGAGCAGCGCTCGACCTGAACGTTTACAATTAACTATTTGCGAAACTAAAGGTCAGGCGGCCTGTAAGCCGGGTTCTGTTCCCCTTGCGGGGCGACGATCATTCATCTGCGCTGCGCCTTGCGACACAGCTGGTGCGACCTACCCGGATGACACGTGGAAACCCGTGTGCAGCTCGAGGCTGCTTTCATCCCTATTCGGTCTTGCTCCAGGTGGGGCTTGCCGTGCCCCCTTCCTTGCGGTCGGGGCGGTGCGCTCTTACCGCACCCTTTCACCCTTACCTACCGTCGCTGACGCTCTGGCAGGCGGTCTGCTCTCTGCTGCGCTTTCCCTGGGGTTTCCCCCGCCGGGCGCTACCCGGCACCTTGTTTCCATGGAGCCCGGACTTTCCTCGATCACGCCGTTTCCAGCCCTGTGACCGCGACCGCCCAGCCGCCTGACGGCGCGCTTAAACAGCATGCTCACGTTCAAGGCAAGCATCTCGGCCCGATAAAACCCTACTTTTGGTACAATTTTGAAACTTCCGGAGCACACCTGGTCCGTTTTTGAAACCCCAAGGTTGCGTGACTGCAACAGAATCTCGATTTTGTATCCAATATTCACCGCCTGTCGGAATTATTACAGTTTGCACATTGACGCTCACGGATCCGTGAGCCAGCGTGACTTTGGGCGCTTGGGGAAGCGCTCGAAAGGGGAAGGGTAGACCTCTTACAATATAGTGCGGATTCAACGGTAAAATTTGCCAGAACTGTACTCGTGCGTCTGCTCGCACCGGCCGAAACTATGCTTCGGGCGAACACCCCTGCTGTGTCTAATCGCAATGGACGGCGCTGCCGTCCTGGAGGGATGTAATGAAAACTCTCAAGCAAATCATGCTTGGCACGACCGCTTCTGTCGGTCTGGTGCTCGGCGCAGCAGTCTCTACGACCGCTGTTCTGGCACCTGTTGCCTCAGCCCAGTCGTATACGACCGGTGCTGTACAGGGTACCGTCGTTGATACGGCTGGTAACCCGGTCGCCGGCGCGACAGTTCGCGTCGTCGATACCGCACGTGGCTCGGTTCGTTCTGCAACGACCGGCGCGGACGGTAGCTTCTTTGTCGGCCGCCTTGCTGTCGGCAATCACTCGATCACCATCAGCCGTGACGGTTACCAATCGATCTCTGACGACGCTGTGCGCGTTTCCGTCGGTAGCACGTCTGACTACACCTTCGCGCTAGCTGCTGGCTCTTCCACCGCCGATGTCATCACGGTTACGGGTACGGCTGTTCAGACCAATACCTTCCAGGTCGCCGAGACCGGCCTGACCATCGACGTTGACGAAATCTTCGAGCAGATCCCGGTTGGCCGTGACATCGACTCTCTGGCTCAGCTGGCTCCGGGTACCGTTGCTGGTGACACCGCGTTCGGCGGCACCTCCATCGGTGGTTCCTCTGTTGGTGAGAACGCCTTCTACATCAACGGCATGAACGTTACGAACTTCCGTAACTTCCTTGGCGCGTCCACGATCCCGTTCCAGTTCTACGAACAGGTCGAAGTCAAGACCGGTGGTTACCAGGCTGAATTCGGCCGTTCAACGGGTGGTGTTGTCAACGCAGTAACCCGTTCCGGTACGAACGAGTTCCACTGGGGCTTCAACATCTTCTATTCCCCGGATGAACTTCGCGAAGATTCTCCGAACACCTTCTCGCAGACGAATGACCTGGACCAGCGTACCAGCCAGGAAATGAACATCTACGCGTCCGGTCCGATCGTTGAAGACCGCGTCTTCTTCTACGCGATGTATTCTCCGCGTAACTTCGAATACGTGAACTCCAACATCAATTTCGAGCAGACCTCCGGTCAGCGCTTCGAAACGGTCGATGAAGATCCGTTCTGGGGCATCAAGCTGGACGCCAACCTGTTCGAAGGCCACACGCTCGGCCTGACGGCGTTCTCGGATGACCGTCGTGTTGTCACCAATACCTATGATATTGGCTATGACAGCTACGAAGACCGCAACGTCATCAGCGAAACCTACAACGGTGAAGGCTACTCCCTCGAGGGCGGCGACATCTTCATCGCAAACTACACCGGCGAGCTGACGGATTGGGCAACGCTCTCTGTCACCTATGGTCAGCAGACCTTCGGTCAGACGTCCAAGTCCTCTGCCGACGATCTGCCGGCAACCTACCGTTACGAAACGGGCACGGGCTTCATCCGCCAGGGTGACTGGGTCAACTTCTCCATCTCTGAAGGTGAAGATTCCCGCGAACTGTTCCGCGCCGACCTCGACCTGTTTGCCAATTTCATGGGTGAGCACCAGATCCGTATCGGTGTTGACCGTGAGGAACTGACGGCTGACGCATCTGTCATCAACTCCGGTGGTGCTTACTACCTGTACGGTGACGGCGCCTATTGTGACATCTACCGTGCGAACGGTGGCGTTGCCCTGACCGGCGATCCGTGTGTCCGTTGGCGTGATTACTCGGTTGGTGGTTCGTTCACGACCATCCAGACCGCGTTCTACATCCAGGACTCCTGGCAGATCACCGATCAGCTGACCTTGAACCTGGGTCTGCGTAACGAAACGTTCGACAACCGCAACTCGGACGACGAAACGTTCACGGAAATCAGCAACCAGCTGGCTCCGCGCATCCAGGCTGCCTATGACGTCTGGGGTGACGGAAACCTGGAACTGTTCGGTTCCTGGGGCCGCTACTACCTGCCGGTTGCCACGAACACCAACATTCGTATGGCTGGCGGCGAAACCTATATCCACCGCTGGTATGACTACTCCGCAGTTGATGCGAACTTCGTTCCGACCTTTGTCGGTGGCGTAACGGGCAACTTCTACGAGCAGGTCTTCGGTGACGGTTCTGTTCCGGATACGCGTTCCACGACGGACGCCAATCTCGACCCGATGTATGTCGACGAGATCATCCTGGGCGGTCGCTGGACCATGAACGACCTCTGGGACTTCGGCCTGTCCTTCACGCACCGTGATCTGGGCTCCACCCTCGAGGACGTTGCTATCGACGCCGCTGTCATCGCCTACTGTGATGCCAATGGTATCGACGTGGGTGGCACGCCGTGTTCCGACGTTTGGTCTGGTTTCCACCAGTATGTCCTGACCAACCCGGGCGAAGACATGAATGTCTATCTTCCGGAACTGGATCAGCAAGTTGAGCTGTCTGCGGCTGACCTTGGCTATCCGGCTGCAGAGCGTACCTATACCGCGCTCGAGCTGACCTTTGACCGTCAGTTCGACAATGGTTGGGACCTGCACGGTTCCTGGACGATCTCCAGCTCCGAAGGTAACTACGAGGGCTCTGTAAAGTCTGACAACGGTCAGGACGATGCAGGCATCACCCAGGACTTCGACCAGCCGGGCCTGACGGACGGTGCCAACGGCGACCTGCCGAACCACCGTACGCACAAGTTCAAGCTGTGGGGTTCCTACCAGGTCAACGAAATGTTCACGGTTGGCGGTCGCTTCAACGCGACGTCTCCGCGTTCCTTCGGTTGTATCGGTTACCACCCGACTGACGCGTTTGCGTACGAATACGGTGCCTCTTCCTGGTACTGTGGTGGTGAGCTGACGCCGCGTGGCTCTCAGCTGGAAAGTGACTGGACGTATAACTTCGACCTGTCCTTCATCTACCGTCCGACCAACCTGCCGTATCCGGGTGAGCCGACCCTGCGCATGGATATCTTCAACGTTCTCAATGCTGATGGCGTAACGGATATCTATGAGTTTGGTGACAGCTCCGCTACGGCTCCGGGCGTTGCACCGTACGTCAACGAGGCTAACCCGCGCTACGGCTTGGCGTCTGGCTACCAGGCTCCGCGTTCCGTACGCTTCGGTCTCAGCTGGGATTTCTAGAGTTCCAGTTAGCCCCTAGGAGTGAAGTCACGAGCACCCAACGGGCGAATTACCTCCCTCCGAGGTAGCGAAGGGGCGGTGGTTCAAACCACCGCCCTTTTTGTTTCAAAAGGGTAGCCGGAATTGCCCTCCGGCCGTGAAAATCAGATTGCCGCTCATCGCGGGTAAACATGCAGACATTGGCTGTCGCGTCTTACCCCGCCCCGATGAGCGGCAATTTGTTTTTGCATCTACACTCGACATCAAGGTTTCTCGCATTATATGACCGCACAAGATCTGGGATGGCGGCACCCCGGTGGGATCCTGCGTTGGTCACTGCGTAGCTCGAAGTGTTTCGTGCACGTTTG
Source organism: Maricaulis sp. (assembly GCF_017643475.1). Taxonomy (GTDB): domain Bacteria; phylum Pseudomonadota; class Alphaproteobacteria; order Caulobacterales; family Maricaulaceae; genus Maricaulis. Next base: position 1,221,993 of record NZ_JAEPNI010000001.1, on the reverse strand, counting down.
TGTACGAGGATATCGCACCCCGAAAGAGTTTGAAGAATCCGGAATTTCTAGAGTTCCGGCTAGTCTCTGGGAGTGAAGTCACGAGCACTCATGAGACGTTCCACCCGATCTGGGTGGCGGGGGGACGGTGAAGGCATTCATCGTCCCCTTGTTATTTTCGGCCGTATATTGCCGCAGCCGCTGCGACAAGCGCCGACGTTTCGCCGTCAACCCGCCCGTCCACTTGTAATGGCCGATGCCTGCGCTGGAAGGCGCGGACGACATCCTCTTGGTCGGCTTCCGGATCATAACCGGCGCGTTCGAGATCCGACAGCAGCGTATCGCTTGCCGCCTCCCCGCGCAGTTGCACCGCAAGCCCTCTGCCTTCGAGCACAGTCCATGGAAAATGCTCACCAGGATCTTGCTTGCGATCAACGGCAATGTCGGAATGGCCGATCACCTGTCGAGGCTTCAGCCCGTGCCGTCTCATCAGCTCGTCCACAAGCAAGCACACCGCCGCGACCTGCTGCGCCGGATATTCCGGCAGACCGAAATCATGCCCCCCGTTGACGATCTCCACGCCAATCGAGGCAGAATTGATATCTCGCTCGCCTTGCCAATAACTGACGCCGGCGTGCCAGGCCCGTTTGTCGTCCGCGACAAGCTGGAAAATGCGCCCATCTTCCTCGACCATGTAGTGCGCTGACACCTGGGCGTTCGGATCACACATCCGCTCCAGCGCAACCCGGCCGGTTTCCATGCCGGTATAATGGAGGATGATCAGCGAGATCGGCAGTTTGCGATCGTTGAAATTCGGCGACGGGGCAGCGATGACGTCCAGGCTCACAGCGTCTTCTCCCGGGCCAGACCTGCGGTAGGCAGTTTCTTGTTCTGGCGGAAGGCGATGATGCCCACACCCGTCAGCGTCAAACCACCGCCCACCAGCAATTGCCAGCCGACCGGATCATGCGTGATCACCAGACCGGAAATGACCCCGACCAGCGGTGCCATCAGGGTCAACGGCGCGATCAGCGTCGCATCATATTTTTGCAGCAAATTATAGAACACGCCGTGCCCGAATATGTTGACCAGCACGACGGTAAAGAGGAGCGCCGCGAGAAACGGCCATCCACCAGAAAGCGCAGACGAGATCTGGTCCTGTTCGGTCACGAGTGAAAGCACCAGGAGGGGCGGCCAGGAAATCAAGCCGATCCAGGCCTGCATGCGAATGGAATCGAGTGGCATGCGTTTCACAAGGATCATGCCGAGCGCCCCGACAAAGGCAGCTGCAACTCCGATCATCAATCCGAGCTCCAGTGTGGCGCCCTGCGGATCGACGACGACCAACATGATTCCGCCAAACGCTATGACTATGCCGACGAGACGGAATTTTCCGATCTGTTCCTTCAGCATGAATACCGAAAGTATGGTCGCAAACGGCACGCCGAGCTGGAGGGCGATGGCCATCCCGGAGGGTGTGGCCGTCTGAAGCCCGAGAAAAATCAGGACGTACTGCAGCGCGCCCATACACAGGGCGACGCCGATCATGGTCTTCATATCCGTCGGACCCGGGCGCAACCACGGCGCCAGGAACGCATAAAGAAGAGCGAACCGCAGGAAGGCAAAAAAGATCGGCGGACTGCCTTCAAAGCCCGGGACCCAGCCCGGGGCGCCCGTCACCGAAAACTTTGCCACCACAAAATTGAGGCCCCACACGACGCAAACCGCGACCAGGGCGAGAAAATCGCGCAATTTCATACGTCTTCTTCGCGCGCGTCGGCGTGCGAGACAAGCGTTTACTGAGCGGGGCGCCGCTCCGGCTCGAAATGCGCGTCCAGGAATGCCAGGAAGGCGCGCCAGTCACCGGGACGTACGCCATGCAGACCGCGGCGCATGAATTGGGCAATATCCGCTTCCGGATCAAAATCGCCCATAGACGCCTGGCTCAAACCGTCCGAACCGTAAAGCGCATAAACCGGATTGGCGGCCTGGGCCGCACGGAAACTTCCCGTTGGGTCGGACCAGGCATCCCGCCAGGCCCCTCCGATCATGAGTGGACGCGGAGCCATCAAGGCGATCAGCTGATGCTGGTCGACCGGAAGCTGGTCCTCGCGGCCGGCATACCCCGCATAGTTCGGGGCAAACCAGTGCGGATAGCCATCGGTGATCTGGGCGATGCTCTCGCCGTTATGGCTGCGCGACAAGGTCGTGCCACCGGTACCAGCCTGGTGGGCAATAACCAGGTCGACACGCTCGTCGAAAGCCGCGACCAGAAGTGCCGACTTGCCATTTCGCGAATGGCCCCAGACAGCCGTGCGCGCCTCATCGAACTCCGGGGCATCATCCAGCACATCGATGACACGGGAATAGACCCAGGCCCAGGCTGCAATCGCACCACCATCGCCCTCTGGGATCAGACGCTCCAGGGACGCTGGTGCACGCGAGGAACTGTCCGGCACGATATCACCGGCAAAGACAAAGGCGACGGCGTAACCGGCATCCAGAATGTCGGCCACCGGTGGCTCGGCGATATGCTCGCCGAAGATCCACAACATGGGCACAGTCATCCAGGCCGACCCATCACAATTGGGCGCACCGGGCATTTGCCGCATCTCTTCATGGCCGCCAAGAGCCGCACGCGTGCCACAGAACATCTGCATGATGATGGTGGGGACCGGCCCCTCAATCCCTTTCGGGCGCACAGTCGCGACATAGGTCTCGAAACCCGCCATCGACAAATGCCAGTCCTCCAGAACGCCCCGTCCCTGATAGGCATCGACGTCAATCACTCGGCGATCAAGGACCTGGGTGACAGCGTGGTCAGGATAGGTACCAAAAACCTCACTTTGGAACAGGCGCGCCAGCTCCGGGCGTTGCGCCTCCCAGACCTCGCGGCTTGCGGCCATGGTGGAAATGTCGGGCTGGACCGGCTCTCCGGCCTCGCGGGACGACACTTTGGGAAGCGCCATGCTGACACAGCCGACCAGCAACAGCGGCAGCAGGATGGCGAGGACTAGAAGAACACGGCGCATTCGTTACTCCACGATTGTCGCCACGCTATCAGCGTGCTCGTGTTCGACCATTCACATTGATGTGTATCAGGAATTGGACGGGTCGGTGCCGTCAACCGTCCAGCCCTTGGGGCCGCGGGTTGCGACCAGGATCTCGACGCCATCCTCGCCAAATTCGCGTTTGGCGGACGGGCGCTTCACCTTGCGCCACAGCCAGTAAACGCCAGCGGCCATGAGGGCCGCGCCGAGGACAAACAGGAAGGCGGCGGTCAGCATCATGGCGAGTACAAACACAAGCACCGCCGCAGCGATCGCGACAACCGCCGCCAGAATATCGCGCAGGAAACCGCCTGCGCCGTTACCGAAAAACTGTCCGGAAGAGTTCTGTGTGTTCGTCATTGCTTTGCGTTACGTCCTTTCCTCTGCCCGACATGTTGGCATCAAACACGCCGACGTCAATTGGACAGACCGACAATTAACCCTCTTTCCTTGAGAATTTGGTCATAAGCGAGGTTAATGACAGCCATTTTTTCGCCTGCAAGGCGTTGTGCCTCCGGCGGCGCACCTCGGGCGATCATTCGGTCCGGATGGTTCTGGGAGGCGATTCTTCGATAGGCGCGCTTCAAATCGGCGTCGGCAATATCCGCTTCGATGCCGAGGATCACATAGGGATCGTCATCCGGCGCCCCGAGATGTCCCATGCGAATGCGACGAAACTCGCGCGCATTGAAGCCGAAAATTCCGGCGACATCTTCCAGGAAACGCTCTTCGCTGGACGTCACTGCGCCATCCGCCTTGGCGATATGGAACAGCCCGTCAATCACATCTTCGAGCATCGCCGGATTGGAGCGGAAACGACGTGCGAGGCGGCGCGCATACCCTTCAAACCCCAGCGTGGTCTGCATGGCCAGTTCGAAAGCGCGGTCCAGGGGCTCGCGGCCCTCCGGGGGCGGACGAAAGACTTCGTAGAACGCGCGGATCTCGCTACGGGAGACGACACCATCAGCCTTGGCCATCTTGGCGCCTAGCCCGATCAAGGCCATGGCAAAGTCGGCATCACCGACCGTGCGGTCGTTGGGATCATCACAGCCGTCGCACGCCAGGAAACAATCCTTGCCCTTAAGTCGCGCTGCGAGCTTACGCCAAAATCCCATGTCTCTCCCGTCCTCGAGGTTATTTAGGAATCTCTCCCTTCAAAAGCCAGAGGGCAAGTGCGACGGATTTCCGCAGGATGCAGCACAAGCCGCTTGCACCCCTGATCCGCCTCGATAGGCTCGCCTCCGAGAACAGGGAGAGCGCGTGTGACAGCAGGGTCTGGCAGCTGGGAATTCTGGATCGACCGGGGTGGCACTTTCACCGATGTGCTGGGCCGGTCTCCCGCAGGCGAATTGACGGCACTCAAACTACTGTCTGAAAGCCCGGACTATGTTGACGCTGCCAGCGAAGGCGTCCGCCGCCTCGCCGCCGGAGCAGATGTCTCCGCTGTGAAGATGGGCACGACTGTTGCCACCAACGCCCTCCTCGAACGCAAGGGTGAACGTACACTATTCCTTGTCACAGCTGGCTTCGAAGACTTGCTGGTCATTGGCGACCAGACACGCCCGGACATCTTTGCGCTGGACCTGCGTCGCCCGGATCCGCTCTATGATCGTGTTGCGGGTGTCAGCGAACGTCTCGATGCGAACGGCAAGATGCTTCGCGCCCTGCCCGCTGATGCTGTTGAAGCCGAACTCCGCCAGGCCTTCGAAGATGGCATGCGCTCGGTGGCCATCTGTTTCATGCATGCCTGGGCCAATGCCGAACATGAAGACCAGGCGGCGCAACTGGCTGAAAGCATCGGCTTCACCACAATTGTACGCTCCAGCGTGGCCAGCCCACTGGTCAAGATTGTTCCGCGTGCCTCGACGACGGTGCTGGACGCGTATCTGACCCCGGTCCTTCTTGACTATGTCGGCCGGGTCGCAAAGGGCCTTGACGGTACACCACTCTATTTCATGCAGTCGTCCGGCGGGCTGACTGCCGCAGACAGTTTCCATGCCCGTGATGCCGTGCTGTCCGGTCCCGCTGGCGGCGTGGTCGGCATGGCCAAGACGGCACTGGCATCGGGCTATCCAAAGGTGATCGGCTTTGACATGGGCGGCACGTCAACGGACGTCTCCCGCTTTGATGGAGACCGTTTTGAACGGGTGCAGGACACTGTTGTGGCCGACCAGCGCTTGCGCGCCCCGATGATGGCGGTACACACAGTCGCGGCGGGCGGCGGCTCAATCCTCCATTTCGACGGTGAACGTGCCCGGGTCGGCCCGGAAAGCGCCGGCGCCATGCCCGGCCCGGCCGCCTATGGTCGAGGCGGCCCCGCCGCCGTGACCGATGCCAATGTCGTGCTGGGACGGATCCAGCCGGACTGGTTCCCGCATGTCTTCGGACCCGACAGCGATGCGCCGCTTGATATCGAGGCGAGCCGGGCCCGCCTGCACGAGCTTGCAGACCAGATGGGGCTGGGGAGTGCGGAAGCAGCCGCTGAAGGCTTCCTGGCCGTCGCTGTCGAGAGCATGGCCCAGGCCATCAAGCAGATCTCCATTGGCGAGGGTGTGAACCCGTCCGCCTATGCCCTCTCCGCCTTTGGTGGTGCCGGCGGCCAGCACGCCTGCCGCGTCGCTGAGGCGCTGGGCATCAAGACCGTTCTGCTGCATCCACACGCCAGTCTGCTCAGCGCTCTGGGCATCGGCCTCGCGGATCTGGTCGAGACCCGCCAGGCGGCTATAGGTCAGCCCCTGTCAGAGGCGCTCGAACCGGTGGCCGAAGCGGTGGAACGCCTTGTCAGCGACGCCAGCGCCGCGCTTACCGTGTCCCATATCCGCCAGGAAGAGATGCGCCGCAGCGTCCTCCTGCACATCCATATCGCCGGATCCGACAGCGCCCTTCCCGTCGAACTCGCCGACCTTGCCTGCATGAAGTCCGAATTCGACGAGGCGCACAGCCGGCTCTTTGGTTTCCGCCCGGAGGGTGAGCTGATCGTCCAGTCCATCACGGTGGAGGTCTCCGCCACCCCGGCCAGCGCGCACGTCGCACAACACGTCTTTGACGAGAGCGCACCTGAAGCGGCACAGGCGCAGGTCCCGATGTTCATCGACGGCGAAACCCGAAACATCCCCGTTCACGCACTTGAGCAACTGCGCGAAGGTCCCACTATCGCGGGTCCTGGCCTGTTGCTGGACGCGAATTCCACCATTGTTCTGGAACCGGGTTGGCAGGCCCGCCGTGACGGAACCAGCATGTTGATCCTGGAACAGACCGAGCTCGTCGACAACATGACCGGCTCCACCGAGCTCGATCCGGTTCGCCTGGAACTCTTCAACAAACGATTCATGAGCGTGGCCGAACAGATGGGCGTCGCACTGGAACGCACCGCCCACTCCGTCAACATCAAGGAAAGACTGGATTTCTCCTGCGCCGTATTTGACGCCGGCGGAGGGCTGGTCGCCAACGCACCGCACATGCCGGTGCATCTGGGATCGATGTCGGCGTCAGTCCAGGCAGCCGCAGCCGCCCATCCCGATCTCGGGCCGGGCGATGCTGTCGCGGTGAACGCGCCCTATGACGGCGGAACGCACCTGCCCGACATCACCATCGTCACGCCGGTCCACGATGACGAGACGGGCGAGCGCCTCTTTTTCGTAGCCTCACGCGGTCACCACGCCGATATCGGCGGCATCGCGCCCGGCTCCATGCCCCCCTTCTCGACAAACATCGAGGAAGAAGGCGTGCAGTTCCGCAATGTACGCATCGTACACCGCGGCAAATTCCTCGAACCGGTCGTGCGCGATGTGCTGGAAAGCGGCACCTGGCCTGCTCGCAACCCGGATCAGAATATCGCCGATCTCAAGGCTCAGCTGGCGGCCTGTGCCCGGGGCGCGGAGGAACTTCACCGCCTGATCGCCGACAACGGCCTTGATGTCGTCTCGGCCTATATGAAGCACGTCCAGGACAATGCCGAACGCTCGGTTCGCCGGGTTATCGGCGCACTGAAGAACGGTTCGGCCTGCGTTCGTCTGGATGATGGGGCAGAGATCCGGGTCGGCATCACGGTTGATCCGGACGCTCGCAGCGCCGTTGTCGATTTCACCGGCACCTCGCCGCAGCGCAAGAGCAATTTCAACGCGCCTGCCTCGGTGGCCCGGGCGGCTGTTTTGTATGTGTTCCGCTGTCTGGTGGGCGACAGCATTCCGCTCAACGAAGGCTGCCTGATCCCGATCGAGCTGGTCATTCCGGAAGGTTGCCTGCTCAACCCCAGACCGCCGGCCGCCGTTGTCGCCGGCAATGTCGAGACCAGCCAGCTGGTCGTTGATGCCCTGTTTGCGGCTACGGGCCGTCTCGCCGCGGGCCAGGGCACGATGAATAATCTGACCTTTGGCAATGATCGGCACCAGTATTACGAAACGATCTGTGGCGGTTCCGGCGCCGGTATTGGTCATGACGGGCAGCCCTTCCCGGGCGAAAGCGCCATCCACACCCACATGACCAATTCACGCATGACCGATCCGGAAGTGCTGGAACAGCGCTTCCCGGTTCGGGTGGAATACCACCGCCTTCGCGAAGGCTCCGGCGGGCCCGGAGATGTTGCGGGCGGTGACGGTAGTCGGCGTTGTGTGACGTTCCTGGAACCCATGACCGTTTCGCTGCTGTCCTCACGACGCAAGGAACGTCCGTTCGGGCTCAATGGAGCTGCCGATGCGCTGCCCGGGCATCAACGGCGTATCCGCGCCGATGGCTCGACCGAGACGCTTGGCGGCCTGTTCAGTGCCGAGATCGAGGCAGGGGACAAGATCGAGATCGAGACGCCCGGAGGCGGCGGGCTCAATTGTCTAGATCATTAAAACGACGAAAGGATTCATCCGATCGCCATTCGCCTGCGTAGATCTTTCCGTCACATCGATGAGACGCCCCCGGACGAGAGCGGCAGAGGCCTCTGCCTGCTCTCAATCAAAGACCCGATCTCAGGAGGAAAGACATGCGTCTTGTCACTTGCGCAGCGATTGCTGCATCCCTGTTTGCTGCTCCGGCCCTGGCTGGAGACGACACCAAGCGTAACCACACAAACACCGCGTCCATGCGTGCCGATATCGTTGATACGGCCGTGAATGCCGGTCAGTTTGATACCTTGGTCGCTGCCGTCCAGGCCGCGGGCCTTGTCGACACGCTCAAGAGCGACGGCCCCTTCACTGTGTTTGCCCCGCTGGATTCGGCCTTTGCCGGCCTGCCGCATGGTGAAGTTCAGCGCCTGCTGCTCCCGGAAAACCGTCACGAGCTGGTTGACATTCTGACTTATCACGTCGTCCCCGGAGCGATCACTTCGGACCAGTTGTCCGGTCAGATCCTGGCCGTCGAGACAGTTGAAGGCTCTACAGTCCTGATCGACGCTACAGACGGCGTACGGGTCGGCAATGCCCAGGTCGTGCAAGCTGATATCCGTACCAGCAATGGCGTAATCCATGTCGTGGACCGCGTGATCATCCCGACCGCGAACTAACGCGCAGCGGGCGCTGGCCGACAGGTCAGCGCCCGCGCTCGCTAAACCCGTTTCCGGAAACAGCCCGGCTAGTCGCCGATCCAGAACCAGACGGGCGTAATCACCGTATTTTCGCCCTGGGTTAACCGTGCCGTACCGAGATGTTCGATGTGCGAGGCACCCTCAAACCAGGCGTCTGCCCCCGCCTCGTCCAGGATCAGTACAAACTCATAGTCCGGCAGGTCTTCGCCGGTGGCACGGAAAACAAACCGCTCCTCATCAACGGCCAGATGCTCGACCGTGTAACCGTGATAGAGGATCACCTGTCCGTCATACTGCTCACATTGTGGCAGAGGCGCCTGAAACATGATGCTGTCGTAGAAACGACCGTCGACTTCAACCGGTTCCGGGAACAAGAAATAGCCGGACTCCATGCCAAAGACATGAAATCAGTCTTCCAGCTCCGTTGGGTAGGAGAAATCGATCTCCTCTGCGCTGTCCTGCGCGAATAATGCCGGAGCCGCCGCGGCCAGCAGCACGCAACCTGCGACCAGGCGGGTGACCAATTGAATTCCCAATCTCTCCCCCTGTGTCAGGATCAAACCGCTTCAGCGACCCAGATCTTCATGGTCAGCTGATTGTCCTTGTCCATCGGATGCAGCTCGATCTGTTGCGCCTGGCTGAGGCCCGCTCGCTCGATGATCTCGTTCATCTCTTCGTCGGAGAAGCCAAGACGGCGATGATGCTGTTCCTCGCGCAGGGCTTCATGCTGGTGCGGGGCAAAGTCCACGATCAGCAGACGACCGCCCTTACGCAGCACGCGGCCGCATTCCGCCACGGCCAACGCCGGATCATCGAGATAATGCAGCACCTGGTGCACGGTCACCAGATCCGCCGCGCCCTCCTCGAAGGGAAGCGCACCGACATCGGCGTGGCGTACCGAGCAATTGCTGAGCCCCGCATTTTCCAGATTGGAACGTGCGACATTGAGCATGGAGTGGTTGATATCGATCCCGATACCGCGCCGAACGCGGTCGGCGAACAATTCCAGCACACGCCCGGTCCCGACACCGACATCAATCATCAGATTGAACGGTCCCTCGCCCGCGAACTGGCGCATCTCGCGCTCGACCTCGTCATCGGAGAGGTGGAGTTTGCGGATGCGGTCCCAGTCCTCGGCAACACTTTCAAAATAGGCCTGTGCGGCTTCGGCGCGCGCTTCCTTGGTGCGTTCGAGGCGGGAGATATCCCGTGCGATGATGGGGTCGTCCGGCGGCACCATGTCATTGACCAGCTCGGCCAGACGTCGTCCGCCACCACTGTCCGTCAGTCGATAGAAAACGTAAGCGCCTTCAGGCAGACGTTCGGCAAGACCGGCGTCCGTCAGCAGTTTGAGATGGCGGCTCACCCGTGGCTGGCTCTGGCCCAGGATATTGACCAGTTCGGAAACGGTCAGCTCCCCCCGCGCGAGCATGACCACCACCCGCAAGCGGGTGGGCTCGGCCAGGGCCTTGAGCTGGGAGACGAGACCGTCCATGAAAAACCTGTCCTCAGGTGTGCAATAAGTCTTGCTTTTATCCGCATCGTTGCGAAGTTCAAACACCAGTATGTATTCGGGATTCTGGAGCTTTCCAAAGTGCGCAAGGATGTGCTCGTCATTGGCGCCGGCCTCGCCGGCATTGCCGCAGCCTGGGAGCTGCACAAGCGGGGCATGAATGTCAGCGTTCTGGATGCCCGCGAAGGCCCGGCCCTGGAGACCAGTTTTGCCAATGCCGGCGCGCTGACACCGTCCGAGCCCGAACCGTGGAATGTACCCGGTGTTCACTGGGACCTGATCAAGTCGCTGTTTGATCCGCATGCCGCGATGAAACTACGACTAACCCCTCTGCCCGGCCTAATCAGCTGGGGGCTGCGTTTCCTGCGCAACTCCACTCACAAGCGCCATCTGGCAGCGTCAAAAGCCAATTTTGCGCTGTCACGTTATTCGCTGGGCCTGACCCAGGCGACCCGCGACGAGCTTGGTATCCAGTTCGAAAACATCAAGGCTGGCACACTCAAGATCTGCCAGAGCGAAGAACGCATAAAGGCCACCGCTGCCGCTGCGGAACTACTTCGCGAGGAAGGGCTGGAATACAAGGTCCTCTCCCGCGAGGAAACCATCGCGCTGGAACCGCAGCTTGAGCCGATCAGGGACCGTATCGCTGGTGCCGTTCTCTACCCGATGGATGAGTCCGGTGACGCCCATGAGTTTACCTGCGCGCTCGCCCGCAAGGCCGAGGAGGCCGGGGTCGCCTTTGAATGGAATACCCGCGTGACGGGCCTGATGGACCGCGCCGGCGAGATCATCGGTGTCTATACCGAAGACGAAGAGATCGAGGTCGATGCCGTTGTGCTCGCCTCGGGGCATGCCAGCTGGAAGCTGATGACCCCGCTGGGCCTTCACCTGCCCGTGCGGCCGGTGAAGGGATACTCCCTGACCATGGATATGAGTGGCCTCAATGAACGTCCCGGCCTGCCGGTCGTGGATGATGCGATGCATGCGATCGTGACGCCGCTGGGCGATCGACTTCGCGTGGCCGGCACAGCCGAGATCGCGGGTGAGGACATGGAATTGCGCGAGGAGCGCATCGACAACCTCAAACTTCTCCTGTCCGGGCTCTACCCGGAAATCGCCCCGCGTGTTCTGGAAGGGGAAGTCAAACCCTGGGCCGGCCTGCGCCCGATGAGTGCCGACGGCAAACCCTTTATCGGTGAGACGCGCGCCAAGGGCCTCTGGCTTTCGACCGGCCACGGCCATCTGGGTTGGACGCAAGCGATGGGATCAGGCGCCCTGCTCGCCGACATGATCGCGGACAAGGAACCGGCGATTGATCCGACGCCCTACGCGGCGGATCGGATTTAAAAGCGCGCTACTCCGAACTCAATTTCAAACTGGCCTGATGTCCAGGACGAAGTGTGAGTTGGCGAGGAACGTCACGGTGACTGTGTCGCCGTCCTTCACCTCGAACAAGCGATTGTTTCGAATATCGAAATACTTATTACAGACTTTGAGTTCTCTACTCCAAAGCACTCGCCGGTGGATATACTCGGCAACTCCCGTCATCGATTCCACACATCCGTCGCGGATGTCGGTAAAGCTCTGGATTAGGCGAAACCCCGCCAGGGCCTGCCAGAGTATGTAAATCGGTAGGACCAATACCGCGAAGAAGCCTTCACCTATTGAAATTCCGCCACGAAAATTGATCCGCGCCCAATCATCAAATCCGTCCCGCCCCAACCATAGCCAAAGTAGGATAGCCGGTACAACCGTGAGGACACGCGCTAGGTGCCGGCGTCGCCAGGCCGCCAAGGCCCAGCGTTGCTCGTCGGTCAATTCCAGCGGCAGGCCGCTCATGCCCTTACCGCGCGAATTTCTGGAACTTGATACGCTTGGGCATGTCCGCATCCGGGCCCAGGCGGCGTTTCTTGTCCTCGATATAATCCTCGAAATTGCCTTCGAACCATTCCACATGACTATCGCCCTCGAAGGCGAGGATGTGGGTGGCCAGACGGTCGAGGAAGAAACGGTCGTGCGAGATGACCACGGCACAGCCGGGATAATTCTCCAGCGCCTGTTCCAGCGCCGCCAGCGTTTCCACATCGAGGTCGTTGGTCGGCTCATCGAGCAGCAGCAGATTGCCGCCGGTCTGCAGCATCTTGGCGAGGTGGACACGGTTGCGTTCACCACCGGACAACAGACCGACCTTCTTCTGCTGGTCGCCGCCCTTGAAGTTGAACGTACCGACATAGGCGCGGGAGGGAACCTCCTTGCCACCCAGTTCAATCATGTCATTGCCGCCGGAGATCTCCTCCCAGACGGTCTTCTTGTCATCCAGCGCATCGCGGGACTGGTCGACATAACCCAGCTTGACGGTTTCGCCGACGCGGATCGTGCCCTCGTCCGGGGTTTCCTGGCCCGTGATCATCTTGAACAGGGTGGACTTACCCGCACCGTTCGGACCGATCACACCGACAATGCCACCCGGCGGGAGCTTGAACTCCAGGCCTTCGATCAAGAGCTTGTCTTCGAAACCCTTCTTGAGGTCGTCGACCTCGACCACGACACCACCCAGGCGCGGGCCCGGCGGGATGGTGATCTGGGCCGTCGAGATTTCCTGGCGCTCAGCCTGGTCGCGCAGTTCCTCATAGGATTTGATACGCGCCTTGGACTTGGCCTGACGGGCTTTCGGCGAGGAGCGGATCCATTCCAGCTCGCGCTTGAGCGCCTTGTCCCGCGCACCGGCTTCACGGCCCTCCTGAGCTAGGCGTTTGGCCTTCTGCTCCAGCCAGGCCGAGTAATTGCCCTCCCACGGAATTCCCTTGCCGCGGTCGAGTTCCAGCGTCCAGGTGGTGATGGTGTCCAGGAAGTAGCGGTCGTGGGTCACAACCAGAACGGCGCCCTTGAACTCTTCCAGATAGTGCTGAAGCCACTGCACGCTTTCCGCGTCGAGGTGGTTGGTCGGCTCGTCAAGCAGCAGCATGTGCGGTTCAGACAGCAGCAGACGGCACAGCGCGACACGACGACGTTCACCACCGGACAGGTCTTTCACACCCCAGTCAGACGGCGGGCAGCGTAGCGCGTCCATCGCCATCTCGATCTTCGAGTCGATGTCCCACGCATCGGCCGCATCGATCTTTTCCTGAAGCTCGGTCATCTCGGCCATCAGCTCGTCGGTATAGTCCTCGGCGAGCTTGATGGAGACAGCATTGAAGTCGTCGACAAGCTTCTTCAGCTCGGAGCCTTCAATAACGTTTTCCCAGACGGTCTTGCTTTCATCCAGCTGCGGTTCCTGCGGCAGGTAACCGACCTTCACGCCCTTCTCGGCCCAGGCCTCACCGTTGAACTCGGTATCCATGCCGGCCATGATTTTCAGCAGGGTGGACTTACCCGCACCGTTCACACCGACAACACCGATCTTGGCGTCAGGCAGGAAGTGCAGGGAAATGCCGTCGAATACTGGCTTGGCAGCACCAGGATAGGTCTTGGACAGCTTGTCCATGTGATAGACGTATTGATAGGCGGACATGGGCGCGTCGTCTCTTCTTGTCAGGGGAAACTCAAGGTCGCTCCGTGTAACCGAGTGCGCGCTTTTGGGCAATGGCGGGGATACTTGCGCATAGCCACAGTCCAGTGCTGGCCCCGTGGATCCAATTTGGGTACAACTTCGCCGAAGAATTCTTGGGGAGTGTCTGAAATGAAGTTTCGCCTGTTGGGTCTTGGCCTTGTGGCCACGACAGCGCTTGCGGCCTGCCAGCCGCAGGAAACTGCCGCGCCGGAACTGGCTCTGTCGATTGAACGTGCCTTCGCCAGCCCATCACTGACCGGCCCGAGCCCGCGCTCACTGCGCTTTTCTCCTGACGGTTCGCGGGTGACGTTCCTGCGCGCCAAGGAAGAGGACCGCAATGTGCTGGACCTTTGGGCGATGGATGTGGATGGCGGCGAGCCCTACATGCTGGTCGACAGCCGTGTCCTCGTCGAGGAGGAACGCGAGCTGACCGAAGCCGAGCGCCAGCTGCGCGAACGCGCGCGCATCTCCTCTACCGGTATCGTACGCTATCAGTGGGACAGCCAGGGCGAAGCCATTCTGGTCCCGCTGGACGGCGATGTCTTCCACGTGGATATCGAAAGCGGCGAAGCGCGTCGTGTAATGGAAACGCCGGAGTACGAGACCGATGCCCGCATCTCTCCGCAGGGCAATTTTGTCTCCTTCATCCGCGACCAGAACCTCTACATCACCAATCTGGAAACCGGTGAAGAACGCGCAATAACCCGTGAAGGTGGCGGTTTGATTTCCTGGGGCATGGCGGAATTCGTCTCCCAGGAAGAGCTGAGCCGCTATACCGGGTATTGGTGGTCGCCTGACGAGCGCTACATGGCCGTTGCCCGCGTTGACGAAAGTCCGGTCGACAATATCGAACGCATGGAAATCGGCACTGACGGTTCCGCACGTGTCGTCGATCAACGTTATCCGCGCGCCGGCACCGCAAATGCCAATGTCGACCTCTACGTCTTCGACCTGGAGACGGGGAATTTTTCCCAGGTCGAACTCGCAGATACGAATGACTACTACCTGGCTCGTGTAAACTGGGCGTCGGACAGCTCCACGGCATATGTCCAGGTGCTCGACCGCATGCAGCGCAATCTGGACATTCGCGCCGTTGATCCGGCGACGGGGACGTCAGACACATGGCTGATGGAGAGCACCGATATCTGGATCAACCTGACCCGTGATTTCCGTGCGCTCGATGATGGAAGTGTGCTGTGGACCTCGGAAGATACGCCCGGTGGGTACCGCCACATTCAGCACCGCGCCGCCGACGGCAGCCTGATCACCCAGATCACTTCCGGTGAGTGGGTTGTCGGCGGAATCAGCGCCGTCGATCAGGAAAACGGCTTGGTCTATTTCTCTGGCTGGATGGACAGCCCGCTGGATCGCCACCTCTTTGTGGTTCCGCTTGACGGCTCAGCCGAGCCGACCGCGATTACCGAAGGCGAAGGCCGTTGGGGCGGTTCCTTCAACAGCAGTGCGACGGCTTTTATCGGCAGCTATTCCAACCCGACCACGCCACCGCAGACAGGCCTGTATTCCATCGACGGCGAACGCATTCGCTGGATCGAGGAAAACGCCCTGGTCGAGGGACACCCCTATTACGAGTTCGCCGACGCGCATATAGAGCCTGAATACGGCACGCTGACCGCGGCGGATGGCTCGACGCTGCACTACCAGATGTATCTGCCAACAGATTTCGATCCGAACCGCGAATACCCGGTCATCCAGTATCTATATGGTGGGCCCCACGCCCAGGTCGTAACGCGCGGCTGGCAGGGCACGCGTGCCCAGCTGTTCGCCCAGCGTGGTTACATCTATTTCTCGATCGACAATCGCGGTTCGTGGAATCGCGGTCGTGAATTCGAGGGACATATCCAGCGCCGCATGGGCTCCGTCGAGGTCGAGGATCAGCTGGTGGGCCTCGAACACCTCAAGAGCCTGCCCTATGTGGACGCCGACAATATAGGCATCTGGGGCTGGTCCTATGGCGGCTACATGACGCTGATGACCACGCTGCAGGCCCCTGGCGAGTACGCAGCCGGTGTCTCCGGCGCCCCGGTCACCGACTGGACGCTCTATGACACGGCCTATACCGAGCGCTACATGGATCACCCGGACGCGAATTTCGAAGGCTATCAGCAGTCTTCTGTCTTCGCCCATCTGGACGGGTATGAAACGCCGCTCTTCCTGATCCACGGCATGGCCGATGACAATGTCATCTTCGCCAACTCCGTCCGCCTCTACGCGGAACTTCAGGAACGTCGCGCCGATTTCGAGATGATGACCTATCCGGGTCAGCGTCACGGTGTCCGCGGCGAGGACCGGTCGGTTCACATGTGGTCAGACATCATGGAGTTCTTCGACCGTCACCTGAAGGGCGAGGAATAGACTAGTTCAGACGGTCCGCGCTCGGGCTACGGCCCAGCGTGCGTCGATACGCCTTGGAGAAGGTCGGGTAATCGCAATACCCGGCCTTTTCTGCGATCTGGGCCAGGCTCAGCTTTCCGGCACGGATGCACGCGCGGGCGCAGGCCAGGCGTGCGCGATCACGACAGGACTGAGGACTTTCGGCAAAAGCCGCAGCAAACAGACGGCTGAACTGGGCACGGGCATAGCCATACCGCGCGCCCAGCTCTGTGATAGAAACGACCTGCTCGCTATTGCGGATAAGATCCGCTCGTGCGGCCAGCAAACGCGCGGCGTGCTTGTCACGAGTCGCTTGCCGCGCCAGACCCAGGCGCTCGCTAATGCCAAGCACCTCTTCAAGATAGTCATGCACTTCCAGCCGCAGATGGTGGAAAGCCGATTGAAGCCGGGCGGCTTCCTGCCCGCCACACACGCCCAAATCACCGTTCAGTTTCACTAACGCAGACTCAAGCCGACACGCGAGCGCTGGTGCCGGCTGCATCATGCCGGTGAGGTCTGTCTCCGCGTCGACGCCAACCGGCAGATCATCCGCGTCGAGAAAAACCGAGAAGCCGCGCGCACGATGCCCGCGCCGGATGCCACCCGCCATTCGCGTCTGCGGACCGTCAAGGGCCGGTCCGTGTCGTAGAATTCCTCACCGTCAAAGACACATTTCAGGCTGAGCAAGGGCGGGGTTGTCTCGACATGTACAGGGCCGGAATCGAACACGACAACGCCCGGCGCCCACAGATCCGGTCGCGCGGCTTCGACGGGCCGAAACCCTCTCATTCGATAGGGCGCTGAAGCGCTGTCGGACATCTCGATTTCAATGCGCTCGCTCTCGGCGCCTTTCCTTCGACACAACCTAGTATACCGCACCTTCGAAGACATGAATGCTGTCCTACCAAGCCTTCATCTAGCGCTGGATCGTTCGCCGGAAGTTTGATGCGCTGGTCGAGCTCAAGGCCCAGCCCCAGGTGTCGGGATAGTTGCCCACCATCAGCCCATGCCCGTGTTCGAACCCGAACCAGCGCACCAAGTCCGGTGACCCACAGGAGAGCGGCTAAAAAACCCTGACAGGCCGACCGGGACACTCGACAACTGCCATCGAGTTCGTTGACGCTATCAGCGCCATGAAGGCCCGGTACATGTCAGTTTGTGACTGTTTGCAGGCGATAACGGCCCTGTCACCACAGACAAAAAGGCCGGCCCCGTTGGGGACCGGCCTCTGGTCGTCTGACCCAAGGGGGGAGGGTCAGAAAGTCTTGCGCGCGGTCAGGACGACGAACCCGCCAAGATCCTGTTCACGGAACTCGACCGCTTCCAGCGTGCCCACATCGCGGGCATCGGAGAAGAAGCGACGTTCACGCTCCCGAACCTGCGGTGTGAGATCCTGCCAGGACAGGCGCACCGTCGCGTCGAAGAACGCTGTGGTCTCAACCCACAGATCCAGGCGCGGCTCGCGGCTGAAGATGTAGACCTCGTCAAAGCGATACATATCCTCGTCGCCGAGCACGTGGCCGCTGAAACCCCAGGACATGTTGTGCTGGGTCAGGTTCTGGCGGAAATTCGCCATGAACCGCCAGTCCTCATTCCCCTGGAAACGACGGCTTTCGCCGGTGGTCGGGTCAGTGACTTCCGTATCGCGCAGGAAGACAGACAGGTTCAGGCGGCTGTCGCCCAGACCATAATCATCCAGCGGGATCGCCGTTTCGGCCAGCATGTAGGTGCGCCGCCCGTCGCCGATATTGCCCGGCGCATCGAAGGTGGTCGTCAGCGGCGGCGTGACGCTGCCGTCGGTCACCACCGTCACCGGCTGCGCATCACGCACATCCTCGACCTCTTCATGGGTCAGGCTGACCCGGAAGAAACCCTCGCCATTCCAGCGCCTTTCCCACTGGGCCGTGGCGCGCCAGGTCTTTTCCGGTTCCAGCTCCGGATTGCCGATCAGGACGACATCGTCCGTCGGATTGATGGAGCTTGCAAAAGCGCCAAAGGAAAGCTGGCCAACATCACGTTCCAGACCGAACACCCACTGGGTGTCCTCGTCAGCATTCCAGGTCAGCGTGATCGACGGTTTGGGATAGTCAAAGCTGCGCTCACGGGAGGCATCGCCGGACTGTGAAATCGTGGAACGTTCCAGACGGAAACCGGACTCCACGGTCACACTGTCCATCGGACGCCAGACGTGGGAGGCAAAGATCTCCGCACGCTCTTCCTCCACACGCGTGTTGGAAACCGGCAGCTGGGTCGGCTGGGTGGAGCCGGCAGCGACGGAGATCAACAGGCTGTTTTCCAGATAGTTGAACGCGCCTTCCGCACCGAACTCAAAGGAGTGACGATCGTTCATATCCCAGGTCACAGTGCCGCGAACCGCGCGCTCACCACTTTCGACATCATTGTCGAAGAAAGTCGTGTTTCGGCTGCCGGTTTCGGTGGCGCGCAGGAATTCATCCGCGGAGGTGGATTCGCTCTGCTGGTTCAGCAGGACAAGCTGACCGGACAGATTTTCGCCCAGCGGACGCTCATACGTCAGCGTGCCTTCCCAGCTCGTATTCTCGCACTCCGTCGTGAAGATTTCCGTACGCAGCGGCGCGCCGGCCGCATCGAACACGCGGGAGGTATCCAGGCCGTTGTATTCACTCTGGTTAGCTGAGAGGGAGAGGTTCAGGCGGGAACCATTGTCAAAGGTCGTGTTGACGGAACCGGATACACGCGGCGCAAAACGATCCTGAGAGGTGCGCTCGTCACGGCTCTCGATCAGGTTTCCGGCTGCGTCATACAGCCATTCATCACGCAGGACCGGTGCTCCGTTGGTGTCCAGGCCGCCTGCCAGGGTGATGCGCGTGTCACCGCGTTCCCACGTGGTCGAAATCGATCCGTTGGGCGTGATGCGTCCGCCACCGGCCCAGTAGATCGCGCCCAGCGAGGCCGTCGTGGAGCGGCTGGATTCCTCTTCACGCAGGACGACATTCACAACGCGCGTCTGGCCGCGCATGTCGATACCGGCAACCGCTTCGCGGACCAGCTCGACACGTTCAATATTGCCAACCGGGATACGACCGAGGATATCGTGAATGCTCTCCGATTTGGTGCTCTGGCGTTCGCCGTCGATGAGGACGTTTGCGAACGTATCCGCCAGGCCGCGTACATGCTGACCATTATCGATGGAGAAACCCGGAACCTGATTGACCATGTCCAGCGCCGTGATCGGATTGAACGCGTCGAAATAGGTCGTCGCATAGACCAGGACGGCACCATCCTGGGTGCTGGTTTGAGCCAGGGCCGTGCCCGAAAGCAGGAGTGCCGCGAGGCCAACGGCCGCCGTCTTCTTGAACAGTTTCACTATTGATATCCCGAATTTGATCACACCGCCCCGAACGGCGTGTTGTCAGATGCGGGTTGTGACAGTCGTGGCATTACCGGTGCCTGTACCGGCATCTTACCTTTCGGTTAGAAGTATACATGTACGTAAGAATTAGTTTTCAGATACTCACGCTGGATTCGCCAGTCTGGACAGGCTTTTTCGACTGTTTCCCAGAAGGCCCGGGAATGGTTGGCATGGACCAGGTGAGCCGCCTCGTGAGAACACACATAGTTGATCACGTCGTGAGGAAAGCCCATCAGCCTCCAATTGAGTCGAATGGTGGCATCGGACGCGCAGGAACCCCAGCGTGACTTCTGCTCGCGAACAATCACTTTGCGTACCTCGCGCCGGAAAAAACGGGCATGCTGCTCGGTCAGGGGCTGCATCAGTTTCAGACCCTCGCGTTTGTAGAAACGCACCAGCCCGTTGCGCACGGTCGTTTTCAGGAGTTCGCCTGAAAGCTCCGGATCCACACGCACCACGATTTCACCCCCGGTCTCCACGACACGTGTACGAACGCCTTCGCGCTGCACACGCAGTTCCCGCTCCCCGCCCAGCCAGGGCAAGCGCTCGCCATCAACAAATTCAAGCTCGGGCGCCGAAGGACGCTCGGCCCATTTGGCCAGCTTTTTCAGGATCCAGTCCGACTTGCGATGGAGCGCTGCCTCAACCTCGCGCCGGGGCACGTGACGCGGCGCCGTCACCGCCAGCCCCGTCTCGGAAACCACAAAACCGATTGTCCGGCGTGATGACCGTTTGAGCTGGTAATCGACCTGCTGGCCGTCGAGCTGGATGGTTTCTGGTGACATAAGGCCGTCAGGAGGCACACTTGTGAATCAAGAGCGCCGATGGTGACCTGCCGCCCTCTTCAAGACAAGCCGGACAACCGTATGCCCGAACCGCTGAAAAACCTCTATTCACCCGCGCTTATCGAAAAGATGGGTAACCATCTCAAGCGCGTCTCCCCCGGCTTTGACAAAGCGATGTTTGTCGACAAGGCCAGTACGGGACTGGATGTTCTCGAGCTGAAAGAGCGAGCGGCGCAGATCAGGATTGCCCTCGATGCCTGTCTGCCTTCCGATCTGGAGAGGGCAATCGAGATCATGCTGGCCAGCCTTCATCCCGAAGACAATGTCGAACTCTCCGATGTGGGCATGGACGACAAGGGTATTCGCGGCTGGGCCGTCATGCCGATGAGTGACCTGGTGGGATTGCGCTGTAACGAGGCGTTCGATGCGGCACTGAACGCCCAGAAAGAGATGACCAAGCGCTTTTCTTCCGAGTTCGGTATCCGCCATCTCATCCTGGCGGACCAGGACAGGGCCATGGCCGCGATCACGAAATGGGCGGATGATGACAATTACCATGTCCGCCGACTGGCCTCGGAAGGCACCCGCCCTCGCCTGCCCTGGGCCATGAAATTGCCGGCCTTCATCGCGGATCCAAGCCCCAGCCTGCCGATCCTGGAAAAACTGAAAAATGACCCGACCGAATATGTCCGTCGTTCGGTCGCCAATCATCTCAACGACATCGCCAAGGACAATGCGGACACGACAGCAGGCATTTGTGCACAATGGATGGAGAACGCCACACCGCACCGCAAAAAGCTTATCCGCCACGCACTACGCACCCTGATCAAACAGGGCCATCCGGTCGCACTGGAAACGCTCGGTTTTGGCGAAGCCGAGATCGAGCTCTCCTCGCTCAACATCCGGACACCCGTCGTTCAGTTCGGCGAGGCGCTGGAGTTCGAAGGTGTGATCCGGTCAACCGCAGACCGCAAACAGCAGCTTGCAATCGATTTCATCGTCCACTGGCGCAAGGCCAATGGCGACACGGCACCCAAGGTCTTCAAGCTGAAAACCCTCACCCTGGGTCCAGGCGAACACGTCTCTATCCAAAAACGCCACCCGATCCGCCCGATCACCACGCGAAAATACTATCCCGGTCCCCAGGCAGTGGAATTGCAGGTCAATGGCAAACCCTGCGGCCGCCACGATTTTGAACTGGTGATGGAAAACTAGACCGTCAGCAGATCGCGGCAGATCGCTTCCAGACCGGCCTGGTCCTCGGTGTCGAAAGCGCCAAACTCTGTGGAGTCGACATCAAGCACCGCCGCCAGCTCGCCCTTGCTGTCAAAGACGGGCACCACGACTTCCGAATTGGACCGGCTGTCACAGGCGATGTGTCCCGGATAGGCGTGCACATCTTCCACCAGCTGGGTTTTTCCCGTCGCCGCGGCGGCGCCGCAGACGCCCTTGCCGAAAGGAATGCGCAAACAACCCATCGTGCCCTGATAGGGCCCGACAACCAGCTCGGTCTTCTTGGCCGGATCAACGACGTAGAAGCCCGTCCAGAAGTAGCGGTCCCCGAACGTCTCGCGCAGGAGGCAGGAGGCGGTCGCATAACGCGCCGTGTGGGATGTTTCCCCCGTCACCACCGCAACGATCTGCTTGCGGACATCTTCATAGAGTTCAGCTTTGCTTGTCATGGCGCTTTCCCTTGTGCTGGTTGCAAGGTGGCGATGATGACGCGGGTTTCAAGGCGCAGGTGCAGCTGGGTGCCCTGCGCAAGCCGTCGGTTCGCTATTCGATGCCCTCAAGTGTCTTGTCGATCACTTTCTGGATAATCGGGTCGGTGCGGTCCGGACGGCCAGCCGTGGGTGGCTGATCGTCATCGCCGGAGGAATTCGGGGTATCCGGCTTCTTCTCGTCCGCCTCGCGCGCTTCCTTGTCCGCTTCGCTCTTCGCCTTGGTCTGGATCATGCGGATACGCGCATCGACCAGATTATAGACGTCCGGCGGGATGCTCCTGGACAGATTGATCCCGAGCTCGCGCGCGGAGGTCGGTGATATGGCCTGGCTGTGCGACATCTCGCCCGAGGTCAGATGGTCAGCGAGCGCCCGCGATCGCGCTGCATCGGTTCGCGGGCCGTCTGCCGGCATCTTGCCGAGCGGAAGCTTGTGAACAGGGTTGATGATCTCCCGCGCCACTTCCTGCGCATACTTGTCGTATTTGGACGCTTCATGCGCCAGCAGAACCAGAAGGTCCTGGGTCTGTTCTACCCCCTTCTGAGCGATCAGATCTTCATACGCCTCGCTCGGGAAGGATCCGTAAATCGTATCGATCGGCCCCAGGGACGCGGTCTCATCCATGAAGATCCGATCCGCCGCCAGGGCGATGAATGTACCTCCTGACATCGCCACATAGGGCACATAGACCGTGACCTTGGGATGTTTGTAGGGATTGTGCCTGCCGACTTTCTTGAGGTGCTTCTTCAGCGCCAGGGCGACCATGTGCGCCGGCCGGGCATAGCCGCCCAGCGTATGCAGGATGATCATGATGTTCGTTCGGGCATTCGCGCCGCGAATGGCAGCGATGGCGTTGAAAGCCTCGTCGAAGGTGATTTCCTGCTCGGCGCTGTCGCGCCCCTCGAATTCATCGCCCAGATCATGGATCAGATCGATGACAATCGTATTCTTGCGGTTGCGCTTCTCGAGCCTGGCCCTTGCGTCCTTGTACCCCTGCCTGGCTTCCTCGTAGGAACGATCAAGCCAGGTTCGAAGTTTCTCGAGGGAACGCGCGTCGCGCTGCCGTCTGTCATGAGTCAGATATTGCCAATATCCCCAGCACAGCAGCGAAATCACCGCGAACGAACCCGCAGCGATTACCAGCTCTTGCTCGGAAACCGACTCAAACACACTTCCCCCCCTTACCGCGATGCGGAAGGTTTACTCGTGCCCGATGTTAACCATTTATGCACCTGACGGACAAGGCAATTGGGGCGTGGAAAAGTATTAAATTTCGCGTCACTCGCGAGTCGTTGCCAAGATGTAACAGCTTGCGGCGACAGCTTTTGGGTGCATAGCTTGGCCGGTCCGGTTTAAGGGGGAAATCCGATGAAGTTCACGCACGCCCTGGCGCTTTCCGGCGCCGCCGTCTGCCTCACGGCTTGCCAGTTCGAGACCACATCGGACCCGAGCGCTCCGATCTGGGCACGTGAACAATCCATCGAGGCGATCGGCCGGGCGAGCATTGAAGTCCTGCCAAATCGCGCAGAGTTCGGCGTCTCCTACCGGGCCCAGGCTGCCACCGCTGCGGAAGCGAACGCACTTGCGATTACTCGTGCCAATTTGGCGGTGGAAGCCATGCGTGAGATCGGTGAAGACGCGGTGCGCATTACCACGTCCATCGATGTAGAGCCGTTCTATGAGCAGGTTCGGATCCAGGTGTCCGAGTTCGAAGAGGCCGTGGAGGAGAACATCCATCCAAATGCGCTCATCGGTTACGTCGCGATAGCCAGTGTCGATGTGGAAAGCTCGGACCTTGAAGGGGTCGCGACCTTGCGCGGCGCAGCACTCGCATTGGGGCCATCGGAAGCAGGCAGCGTCCGCTTCTTCCTGGACGCCGGAGTAGAGCTGCAGCGAACCGTCTTTGCTGCCGCTGTTGCTGACGCACAGGCCCGCGCAGAGATCGTTGCACAAACCAGCGGGGATCAACTCGGCAGCCTCCTGGTCCTGCGTGAAGGAACGCAATCCTGCCTGGGACAGGTTTACGGCGCTCCGGGACAGGATGCTTTGAGAAGCGATGCGTCGGACCGCATCGTTGTTACCGGCAGTAGAATTCGTCGCACGGCATATGAGGCAGTCAGCGAACTCGACCTGACCGACAGCAGCTTGGCGACGGGTTCAATCAGCGTAGACGATATTGTCGAAGCCGCAGAAGCGTTCACAGTCGCATCGGACTTTGATCCGCACCGCATGACGGCGCGCGTCTGCGCCATCTACGCCGTCGAATAGTGCCCTAGTCGAGCGCCGTCTCGAAACCGCCGACACCCTCAGCCGGGCTGTCGAGCAGGCCGTTAAGCACGCCCGCCAGGCGAACGCTGGCGAGCTTGAGCTGTTGGCGGGAGATGCGCAGGCCGCGCTCGTAGTAGGCATCACCCGGCTCAATCGTGTTCTCGGCATTGGCCCAGTAGTAGGCAAAATCGCGGGAACGCACGATATTGTGGCTCTCCTGCGCCCAGGCGATCGGATCGACCGTGGTGTAGATTTCCGAACCGGTCAGTGGGATTTCCGCGGCCAGCTCGTCAGCAAAGTAATTCACCCGTTCCGACGCCGGCGCCCAGGGCCAGGTTTCGCCCATATAGTCCAGGATGATCTCGCTGTCCCAGACCCGGTGGAGATTGGTGTGACGCTCACCACGCCAGATCACCGGGATATCATTGCCGCCACGATCGCCATTGATGGAGACATGCAGGGGCTGGTGGATATCGCCGATCCAGTGGGCAAGGAATTTCAGCGCCTCAAGGCGCTCCTCATCCGAATTGTCCTCATCGACCAGCTCGCGGGCATGTAGTTCGATGGCAGAGGTGATGCAGCCATTGAAGGCACAGTCTTCCGCATCAACGATCGGGTCGTCGCGTTCCTGCCCCGTATAGTGGAAGGGCGCCGTGCGCAGATGTGTGGAGCTGCGGACCTGGTCTGCCCAGCTGCAGACATCACGGAAGTGATCAAACTGCGGGTCCAGCGCGATCAGACGATCGACCTCGGCGCGCGCTTGCGGCTTCAGGAAGCGATAGGCCATGTCACAGACCAGACGATGCCCATCACGGCCGTAAGCCATGGCCGGAGCGGTCGGGGCCAGGGTCGCGACGACACCGGCAGAAAGCAAAACGCGAAAAAAGGACATGGCAGATCTCGTCTGAAAGGGGCTCGCAATGCCCCTCTCCCTAGGCCGTCACGCCGCGCGCCTCCACCAACCGGGATTTGTGTCAGCCCACTGAATTCGCGCTGAAATTGAAAATCGCATGAATTCTCCGTGAAATGACGCCAATCCAGCCACTGTACCGTCTGGACGGTCTTGACTGTACCGTCTGGACGGTTTATGTGCATTGCAACAACAATGAGTAAGCTGATGCCACCGATCGAAAACAAGCCGAATACACGTGAAGCCATTCTCGACGCCGCCGAAACGGTGGTGGGCCGTGATGGCTCATCCAGACTGACCATCGACGCTGTTGTGGTGGAAAGCGGCTATTCCAAGGGCGGTGTGCTCTATCACTTCCCGAACAAGACCGCCCTGCTGGCGGCAATGGTCGATCGCATGGTGGAGGGCATCACCGTCAAGATTGATGGCGCCCGCAGCGAGGCCGAGGACAAGTCCGCTCCGATCCTGCCGGCGATCATCTCGGCGATGGTTCACCACCGCAAACCGGACACCAATGTCAGCTCTGCCCTCCTGGCCGCCTCGGCAGAACAACCAGAACTCCTCGACAGCGCCCGTGACTATATCGAGAAGATTGTCGCTGACGCCGTCTCGCCCGCCCCCGACCCGATCCTGGGCCTCATCGCCTTCCTGGCGATGGACGGCCTGCACTTTTCCGACCTGCTCGGACTTCACTATGTCGACGACGCCCAGCGTGAAGCCGTCCAGTCCCGACTTATCCAGATGATGACGGAGATGTATGCGTGACCTCCCCCCGCACGACGCTGATATCCCTGCTCGCGCCGCTTGCCCTGCTGGCGGCCTGCTCCCAACCTGTGGAAACCGAAGAGGCTCCGGCACGCCGGGTTCTCGTGCAGACGGTTGAGACCACCAGCCCGCAAAGCCGGTTCGAATTCGTCGGACGCGTCGAAGCGCGCATCTCGGTCGATATCGCCTTCCAGGTCGGCGGCCAGCTGGCTGAACTGCCCCTCGCCGAAGGCCAGCAAATCGCAGCGGGCGACCTCATCGCCCAGCTGGACCTGGAGGATTTCCGCCGCGCCGAGCGCGAGGCGCGAGTCCAGCTGCAACAAGCTCGCACGGACCTGGAACGTCAGCAGACACTGCACGAGCGCGGCATCGCTTCACAGGCAGCACTCGACAGTGCCCAGACCCAATATGATCTGCGCTCGGTGGCGCTGGAAACCGCGAGCCGCAATCTCGAATACGCTACGCTGACCGCGCCGTTTGACGGGCTTGTCAGCCGTCGCCTGGTCGATACCTTCACCGTCGTTTCTCCCGGGCAGCCGGTGGCGCGCATCCAGGATGTTTCGGAACTACGTCTCAACATCCCCGTCTCCGAAGACATGGTCGCCACGCTGAATGCGGACGACGTGATCTCTGTCCGCGCGGCTTTCCCCTTCCTGCCGGACCAGACCTTCCCGCTGGAGTTTCGCGAAATGGTGGCCGAGCCAGACAATGCGTCCCAGACGTATCACGCCATCCTGGCGCTGCCGGCCAATCTGCCTGCCAATATCCTGCCGGGTATGACCGCAACCGTGTGGGCCGAGTTTGACCGTGACAATGGCGGCGAAGCCGAGATTCTCGTGCCCATCCGCGCCATCGGCTACGCCCCGGACGGCTCGCCATTCGTTTGGGTATTTGCCGAGGATCACGTCGAACGTCGTGCTGTTGAAACCAACGGCGTGCACGGTGACAGCGTGACCATCCTGGCGGGTCTGTCCGAAGGCGAGCAGATCGTCACGGCGGGCGTCAATGCGCTGGTGGAAGGCATGACCGTCCGTCCGATCGATGACCAGGCCCGTTTCGGCCGCACGCAATAAGAGCGACATCATGAGCGAGAACACGTCCGCCATGTCCCTGGCCCGCCTCTCCATCGAGAAACCGGTCCTGACCTGGATCGTCATTCTCTTCTGTGTGCTGGGTGGCATGCACGGCTTTTTCAATGTCGGCCGCCTGGAGGATCCGGCCTTCACGATCAAACAGGCCATCGTCTTCACGCCCTATCCCGGCGCCAATGCGCAGGAGGTCGAACAGGAAGTCACCGAACGCCTGGAAATCGCCATCCAGCAATTGGCCGAAGTCTCCGAGATCCACTCGGAGAGCTCGCCCGGCATGTCGGAAATCCAGATTACAATCGACGATACGATCGACAGTGCCGACCTGCCGGACGTGTGGACCAAGCTGCGGGCCCGTATCCGCGACACCGTACCCATGCTGCCACCAGGCGCTGCCAACCCGCGTGTCTATGATGATTTCGGCGACACTTACGGCATTTTCTACGCTGTTACGGCTGAGGGTTTTTCCGACGACATGATCCGGGAAATCGCGCGCACACTACGACGCGAAATGCTGGTGGTGGACGGAGTTGCCAAGGTCTCGGTCGACGGCGAGCCGGATGAACGCATCTATATCGACATCCCCCAGGACAATCTGGCCCAGCTCGGCCTGTCCTATGAGAGCTTGCTGCAGGCTATCGGTCGCGAGAACACCGTAGTCGTCTCCGGGTCAACGCCGCTGGGCGGTCGGTATATCCGGCTGGACATCCCGCAGACCCTGTCCGGTGTGGATGCGATCAACAATATCCTGATCACGCCCGGCAATACATCGGAGACGATCCGCCTGTCCGACATCGCGACGATCACCCGTTCCAGCCAGGACCGTCCTGACAATATCATCTACCACAACAATACCCGCGCCTTTACACTGGGTATCGCCGGCCAGACCACCGCCAATATCGTGGATGTCGGCAATGCGGTGGAAGCGCGCCTCGCCGAGCTGGAAGCCGATCTGCCGCTGGGTATCGAGCTGCACCCGATCTATCAGCAGCACCTCGTTGTCGACAACGCGATCAATGACTTCCTGGTCAATCTGTTGATGTCGGTCGCTATCGTGGTCGGCGTGCTGTGTATCTTCATGGGCTGGCGCGCGGGCCTGACCGTAGGCACGGTGCTTTTCCTGACGGTCGCCGGCACGCTTTTCTTCATGAACATGATGTCGCTGGAGATGGAACGCATCTCCCTGGGCGCGCTGATCATTGCCATGGGCATGCTGGTCGATAACGCCATCGTGGTGACCGAGGGCATGCTGACGGGGGTGTTACGGGGCAAACCTCGCCTCGCAGCGGCCGAAGATGCCGTGAAGTCGACGCAATGGCCGCTGCTGGGCGCCACCGTCATCGGCATCATGGCCTTCGCCGGCATTGGCCTCTCCCCGGATTCCACCGGCGAGTTTCTCTTCTCGCTCTTCGCCGTCATCGCCATTTCCCTGCTGCTCAGCTGGGTACTCGCCGTCACCGTTGTGCCCATGGTCGGCTTCCATCTGTTTGAAAGCCAGCGCCAGCAGGCGCTTGCCAAGGCAGCAGAAGACCAGGACGAGGCCTCGGTCTATGCCGGGGGCATGTACACCTTCTATCGCGGCCTGCTCAGCCAGGCGCTGCAGCGACGCTGGGTGGTCCTGGGCAGTCTGCTGATCGTCACCCTCGCCTGTTATGTCGGGTTTGGCTCGGTGCGAAATTCCTTCTTCCCGGAAACCAATACGCCGATGTTCTTCGTCAATATCGAGCACCCCGAAGGCGCCGACATCCTGACCGTCGACCAGACCATCCGCGAAGTCGGCAGCTTCATTGCCGAACAGCCGGAAACCGAACAGTTTGACAGTTTTGTCGGTGCTGGCGCCACGCGTTTCATGCTGACCTACAACGCGGAACAACCCAGCGCGTCCTATGGCCAGATCATCGTGCAAACGGCCGACCTGGACAGCATCCCGCCACTGGCCGAGCGTATCCTTACGCACGTGCGGGACACCTATCCCGACGTCTCCATCAGGGCCGACCGGATTGTCTTTGGACCGCCCGGCGGCGCCAAGCTGGAAGCCCGTTTCTCCGGTCCGGACGCCAATGTTTTGCGCGCCCTTTCCGAGGAAGCTATGGCGCGCCTGCATGCCGAGGGTGATGTTCTCGATATCCGCACCAACTGGCGCAATCGCGCGACGACCTTCCGGCCCCAGGTGATCGAGGAACGCGCCCGCACAGCCGGCATCACCCGCGAAAACATCGCCAACGCCCTGGTCTTCGCGACCGATGGCGCCCAGGTCGGCGTCTTCCGTGAAGGTGAGGACCTGATCCCGATCATCGCCCGTGCACCGCTCAATGAGCGTGCCGATGTGGATGATCTCTTCGACCGTCTGGTCTGGAGCTCCTCGCAACAGACCTATGTGCCGATGAACCAGGTCGTCTCGCGTTTCGATCTCGTGGCCGAGGACGCCCTCATCCAGCGCCGTGACCGGGTCCGCACCATTTCTGTCCGCGCCAACCCGCACCCGCATGAGACGGCCATGGAGGGTTTCGCCCGCTTCCGCCCGATCATCGAGGCGATGGACATCCCGCCTGGCTATTCACTGGAATGGGGCGGCGAATACGAGAGTTCCGCGCAAGCGAACGAATCCCTGGGCGGCACCCTGCCGTTCACCCTGGTGGTGATGCTGACCATTTCCTTCATGCTCTTCGCCAAGGTGCGTCAGCCGCTGATTATCTGGTCCATCGTGCCCATGTCTGTGAACGGCGTGGTCATCGGCCTGCTGCTGACCAATGTCGCTTTCAGCTTCACGGCCCTGCTGGGCCTGCTGTCGCTGTCCGGCATGCTGATCAAGAATGCCATTGTGCTCGTGGATGAAATCGATGCCCGTATCCGCGAGGGCGCGGTGCCGGTCGACGCTGTGCGCGACGGCTCAGTCAGCCGCTTGCGCCCGGTCCTGCTGGCCGCTTCAACCACCATCCTGGGCATGACACCGCTGTTGTTCGACGCCTTCTTCCAGGCCATGGCGGTGACCATTATCGGCGGCCTCGCCTTCGCGACGATCCTGACCATGATCGCCGTCCCGACGATCTATGCGCTGTTTTTCGGGGTCCGGGCGGAGCGACCGGTGGAAGCGGTGGAGGCTGAATAGTTTCAGCCTCCGCTCGAACGAATGTTTCCCCGGGACTACCGGGCCGTCCTGCGAGCGTCGAGAATCTCGTCGAGGCTTGATTGCTGCTCATTGCCGAAAAAGATTGTTTCGTCGGTCGCACAATTCCAGTCGACCGCAAATTCCTCGGCAATCTGCTGCGCTCGCTGCAGCGGTGTGTCCAGCAATTCGCCGTCCAGATCGGCGACCAGGCACGCCACCTCAGGCTGGTCCGGGTCAAACGCGATAACTTGAAAGGAGGAGACCTCCACCCCCCGATTACAATCGAACATCCCGGTCCTGTGAACCGTGGCTCGCACCTCGCCGCCCGAGTAGTACCAGTGGCGCGGAGGTTTCATGTAGAATTGGAACACTTCACAGGAATCGCCCGCGCCTGTCGGTGACACAGTACCTCTGACCCGATCGCTCGTTCGCCCGGATGGTGATGTGTAAAGATACCAGTTCACATGCTCATTCGAGATTTCGCGAAGACGCCATCGGTCTTCGGCGGCATAGCTCCAGACATCAATCCAGTCACCCGCGTATCGACCAACATCGCGCCCCTCTTCCCAACCGACACGGGATGGCTCTGATTCAACCCAGCCCTGCTCGATACCGCCCGCCCACAGAGCGATGATTGACGCAAACACACTTACAAACATGATTTCCCCCCGGATCCGTCAGGTCGTCGACCGGCTTCCCCTGCCAGTTCAACGACCGAACGCCAGCGTTAGAACAGAACTCAAACCGACTGACAACGATGTCTTCACCACGAATGCCCATGGTCGATAGCCCTCTGTCCAAGCGAGGCAACACGCTTCGTGGTCAAATCGGCCTGTGAACGCCCGAGGACTCAGTGCTTGACCCGCACCCTTCCACGGGCGAACTTCACCGCCATGGGGTCCCTCTCTTCTGCTCACAATATCAGCGATTTGCGAGAGCTGGCGCGCAAGCGACTGCCGCGCATGGTGTTCGACTATATTGATGGCGGAGCGGATGACGAGGTCACGCTGCGGGACAATCCCGGGCGCTATGCCGACTACAAGCTGAATTTCAAGACGCTGGTCGATGTCTCCGAGATCGACATGCGCACCTCGGTGATGGGCGCTGACAGCGCGGCCCCCATCGTGGTGACACCGACGGCCGCCCAGCGCCTCTTCCATCCCAAGGGCGGTGAGAGCGCGGTTGCGCGCGCCGCCCGGAAAGCCGGGCTGATCTACTGCCTCTCCACCCTCGGCTCGACCACGATCGAACGCGTGGCCGAGCTGACCGACGGGCCGAAATGGTTCCAGGTCTATGTCTGGAAGGACCGGGCCATCGTGGAAAAGGCCCTCGAGCGTGCCCGGGCCGCGGGTTTTACCGGCGTTATCCTGACGGTCGATGTCCCGGTGGCTGGCAATCGCGAACGCGATCATGTCAACGCTTTCACCATCCCGCCAAAGATCAATGCCAGGACGGTCAGCCAGGTGCTCGCCCGGCCGGGCTATCTGACGGACATGCTGACCTCGCCCGAGATCGCCGCTGCCAACTGGGCCGACATGGACACCGGCGGCATGGGGATTATCGAATTCCTGAACTCCCAGTTCGACCGCACGGTCACCTGGGAGGACGCCCGATGGATGAAAGAGGTCTGGGGCGGACCGTTCGCCATCAAGGGCATATGCCGCGCCGATGATGCACGCCGTTGTCTGGACGCTGGCGCCGATGCGGTCTGGATCTCCAATCACGGTGGACGCCAGCTGGACACCTCGCCCGCAACCATCGACACGCTGCCGGAGATCGTCGCGGCTGTTCGCGGCCGTGCGGACATCATTCTGGATGGCGGCGTGCGGCGCGGGACGGATATGATCAAGGCAATCGCCCTGGGCGCCACAGCGGTGGCGGTCGGGCGGCCCTATCTCTACGGGCTCGGCGCGGCCGGTGAAGCCGGCGTCACCCGTGCGCTGGACTTCCTGATGACCAGCCTGGAACGCGACATGGCCTTGACCGGCGTCGCCAAACTCTCAGATCTCACAACAGACTTTGTCCGCCGCCCGTAAAGGAGCGCTCCGATGTTTGCAGCCGAAAGCCTTGTGCGCACCCTGATCAACCAGGGCGTCGATACCTGTTTCACCAATCCGGGCACCTCGGAAATGCACATGGTGGCAGCGCTGGATCGTGTGGACGGCATGAAGTCTGTCCTGTGTCTGTTTGAAGGCGTGGCGACGGGTGCCGCAGACGGTTATGCGCGCATGTCGGGAAGACCCGCGGCGACTCTGCTGCATCTCGGACCGGGCGCAGCCAACGGCCTGGCCAATCTGCACAATGCCCGCCGTGCACACGCGCCAGTGGTGAATATCGTCGGGGATCATGCCCAGTATCACCTGGAACATGATGCGCCGCTGACCAGTGATATCGACGGGGTTGTCGCCCCCATGTCGCGCTGGGTCGGGCAGGTCACCTCTCCTGGCGAACTGTCCACCCTGGCCGTGGAGGCCGTGCGCCAGTCCTATGGCCCCGAGCCCGGAGTAGCCAGCCTCGTCCTGCCGGCGGATTGCGCCTGGTCGGATGCAGAACCGGACGTCATCGAGAGCCAGGAGATGCCCGGGCTTCAGCCCGTGGACGCGATCCTCATCGATGCGGCCGAGGAGGCGCTCAAGAATGCCGAGAACCCGCACATCCTGCTCGGCTCCAACGCCTGTCTGGATGACGGGTTGGAGGCCGCCGGACGCCTGGCCGAAGCCACCGGCGCCAAACTCTTCATGGATACATTCATAGCCCGCATCGCGCGCGGCCACGGCCGGATTGCGCCAAAACGCCTGAGTTATCTCGGTGCCGAGGCGATGGAGGAACTCAAAGACGCCGAC
The DNA here is from genome assembly GCF_017643475.1 of Maricaulis sp. Lineage (GTDB taxonomy): Bacteria > Pseudomonadota > Alphaproteobacteria > Caulobacterales > Maricaulaceae > Maricaulis. The sequence continues at coordinate 1,189,117 of NZ_JAEPNI010000001.1, read as the reverse complement.
CTGTTGATCGTCGCCGGCACCAAGGCCCCTGTCGCCTTTTTCGCTTATCCAGGCGAGCGCAGCGAGTTTGCGCCGGAAGGCGTTCCGGTCGTTCCGCTCGGTGGCCCTGAGGGTGACACCGTCGCAGCGCTCTCAGCACTCGCGGATCGTTTCGGCGCGCCAGCCCGCCCGGTTGTTCCGAAGAAGGCGCAGGCCCCCAAACTCTTCCCGGAAGCCGAACTCAACCCGGGATTTGTCGGTATCTCGCTGATGCGCCACATGCCCGAGGACAGCGTGATCTGTGATGATGCCACCACCTCGGGCATGGGTGTCTTTCCCTGGCTGACCTCCGGCCCACGCCATGACTGGCTATGCCTCACGGGCGGATCACTGGGCTCCGGCATGCCCCAGGCCGTGGGCGCAGCTCTCGCCTGCCCGGATCAGCAGATCTTCGCCCTCTGCGGAGATGGTGCCGCCGCCTACACATTGCAGGCCCTGTGGACCCAGGCCCGCGAAAACCTCAACGTCATCAATGTCGTCTTCGCCAACCACTCCTACCTGGTGCTGAATTTCGAGTTGGCACGTGTCGGCGCCGGCGAACCGGGACCCGCGGCCCAGCAAATGCTGTCGCTGGACAATCCGAAAATGGACTGGGTGAAGATCTCCGAAGGCTTTGGCGTTCCCGCTCAAACCGCCCGGACGGCCGGCGAGTTTGATGAAGCCCTGGTGCGCGCCCTCAAGGCCGGCGGCCCTCAGACCATCGTGGCGGAAATCTAGCCGGCCGCGGCGGCCGTCCGCCTGACAGTCTCGTCCTCGACCATGCGGCGGAAAACCTGACACAGGCCGTCAATACCAACCGGCTTTGCGAGATAGTCAGAGAAACCGGCTGCCCGCAGCTGCTGTTCGTGCTCGTCGGACGCCAGCGCGGTTACGGCCACGATGCGGGTATGGGCGCAGGACGGGACTTCGTGGATGCATTTCATGGCGGTGACCCCGTCCATCTCTGGCATCTGGATGTCCATCAGGATCATGTCGAACGCATTGAGCGAAGCCATGTTGATGGCCTCCCGGCCGCCTGAAGCGACCTCGATGACCATGTCGTCGGCCTCAACCGCATTCTGGACCATGGCGCGCAACACCAGCTGATTGGTCGCCACATCATCGACCAGCAAGAGGCGGAACCCCTCCCGGATAACAACCGGAGTTTCCTCGCTCGGCGTGCCGGCGAGCTCGGTCACTGCGGCGGGGCGGTTCTGCAGGGAGACCTTGAAACTCGTCCCCTGGCCGATGGCGCTGCGCAGATGGATTTTTCCACCCATCGCATTGACCAGCTTGTCGCAAATCGCCAGGCCCAGCCCGGTACCGCCGTACTGGCGCTTGATGGATGTGTCGACCTGGCTGAACGCCTCGAAAATCCGCGCCTGTTTGTCTGAGGGAATACCAACACCGGTATCCTCGACATCAAGCCAGGTTTCGATATGACCATCCGCCATCTCGCGCTGGTCGACAGCGAATGTAATGGACCCGCGATGGGTGAATTTCAGCGCGTTGGACAACAGGTTATTGAGTACCTGACGCAGGCGCACGACATCGCCCCTTAGAACGGGGTATTCAATCCGCTCGACATCCAGCACGAATTTCAGCCCCTTCTCCTCCGCCTGGGTCCGCCACGGCTCGCAGGTAGCCTTGAGCAAATCGGACAGGTTGAAGCTGCGCTCCTCGAACCGCAGCCCACCTGCTTCGATCTCCGACAGGTCGAGCACGTCATTGAGCAATTCCAGCAGGTTCTCGCCTGACGCATTGACCAGTTCGAGGCGTTTGCGGGCCTCGCTGTCCGGCGCGCCTTCATGCAGCATGACACGCGTCATGCCCAGAACGCCATTGAGTGGCGTGCGGATCTCGTGACCCATATTGGCGAGGAATTCCGACTTGGCACGGTTCGCCGCCTCGGCCCGGTCCAGCGCCTCCTGAAGCGCTTCGTTCTTCTCTTCCAACGCCCGGGCACTTTCTGTAGAGGATTGGCGGATCAGGGAGCCGAAAAACACGATCCAGACGCTGGCCATGATCGCGGCGATCACCAGTGCCGGCAGCATGAAACTGGCATCATATTGCAGCTCTGTACCGCGGAATTCCGCACCCCATTTCAGGACAAGCCCGTAGAATATCCCGACCGGCAGGATCGCGCCAACGGCGGCACGCCAGCCCCAGGCGATATAAGCGCCCAGCACAATGCCCGGTACGTAGGCGGCAGCCGGCGGGAAACCGCCTCGGTTTCCCCACGCTGTCGCGACAAAAACCAGCATCGTGATCAGGAGGATAAAACCAATGGTCAGATTGGGCCGACGCAGACGAATTCCGGACAAACCAATGATGACTGACAACACACCGGAAGCCAGTCCAAGCTCGGCCATGCCAGGGCGCCCTTGCCCTGTCACCGTTAGAATAATGGAGTTGATGAAGGCCGTGCAGGCAAGCACAAGCGCAAAGGCTGCAGCGATACGGATTCGCCGCGCCAGTTCCGGCGCCTGGCTTGTCTCAACACCTGCAAATCTGTCAACGCCAGTCCAGAACACGTCATCCTCCCGATTGCGCCAAGCAACCTAAATGAACATGCTTAATTTTTAATTCCTGCGGTACGGCCTAGCGCAGCACAGTCACGACCTTGTCGATCTTGGTGACATCAAGAACCTGTTGGACGGAGCCTTGTGCCCCGCGCAGCGCGACTACCTTGTTTTGTTTCTTGGCGCGTTCATGAGCCAGAAGGAGCATGCCCACTCCTGCTGAATCGAGGGCCGCGGTGCCCGCCAGGTCGATCGTGATTCCCTTGCCGTCGAAATTGTCGATGGCCTTGAGAACGCCCTTGAACAGCTCGTGATCATCAAAGCGGAATGTCCCCGTCAGCGCGATCACCAAGGCGTCCGTGGACGGCGTGATAGAAAATTGCATGCTTTACCCTCTCCCGGGTCCGGAACGAATCCCTCAAGGCATGTTTTCAAGCCTGACAGGGCGGAGCAAGGCGCAAATCCTGCCAGAACTACTGCGTCAGGGTCAGCCGGTAACCGTCCTCACTGTTCTCAACCCGCCAGCCGGCGGTTTCCAGTGGGCCAGAAAGCACCTCTGCCGGGTTTTCCAATGACTCCAGCCGAACTCTGTCCATCCACGCGCGAATGGATGCCGGAACGCCCGCTTCATCCATCAGCTCGAAATATTCTCGGGTAGAATAGGATTGCCCCTCATTGGCCAGCCCGCGCCGGATCAGCTCGGCCCAGAAACCAAACAACCCACGGGACATGTCCTCAACATCCACAGCATGCCCAACAACCAGGTTCATCAGCGCTCCGCAGCCGTAATAGGTGTCGTAACGACCACGCGAGAGCGCCTCGACCAAGGGGCCGTTTTCCAGGTCCGAAGCGCACTGATTGAAGGCCAGCGTCATCCGCCCCTCCAGATAGGCCTGGTCAATCAGCCCTTGCTCCAACAACGAAAGCCAGCTCAACAGGTCCGCGCTGCCTTCATGCATCCAGGATCCCAGCACTTCTGAATTGGTGACCACTCCGCCATTCCACAAATGCACCGCTTCATGCACCATCAAACGCGAGACAAACTGGTCAACGCGCCGCATCATGTCCGGATCATCGCTGAACAGTTGGTCTCCGCCGATCTCCACGGCGATCTGGTTGTCCAGCACCCCGGTGCGAAACGCGATGCCACTGCCCACATCCGCACGCTCGACCAGCATCAGGACAGGCGGAGTCTCGAGACGATGCTCGAACGAGCCAGCCAGCGTCTCCAGGGACCCTTCCAGTGCATGTACGATAACTGACGGCATGCGCTCGGGCAGCGTATCGGAGACCACAATGCGCGTGCCGGATCCAACCTCTACAGGCATCGCCCCGTACATGGCATAGGCGCCGAGCAGTTCGTTGAATGCATGTTGATCATCGGGATAGCTTGGCTGACCGTGGACAAGTACCGGTTCGTCGAGATGAGAGATGAAGGCAAACCGGTGGTAGGGTGGCACCGGATCCCCCTCCCCGACTTCCCCGCCACACACCGGTCGAAGCTGTAACTGGCCCGTGTAGATGCCGATGCTGTCACCACCGAGATTGAGGAATGACTGATTGTCATACACCGTGGGATGATCAAGCGAGCTAAAGCGGACTGTCACAGTCTCAACCGGCATTTCCGCGATCAGATAGTCGACATCCTCTACCCGCTCCAGAGTGACACCGGACGTGGCGACCTGCCAGCGCGCCTAACGGTAATCATCCCCTGTACGCATGAAGGCAAACCGGTCAAAATCTCGGTCAAATCGATAGCTGACCTGCCAGTCGTTCAGCGCCAGACGCTCGACTTTAACCGAAATATCGCTCTCGCACTGCGCCCAAACTGCCCCGCTGCTCGCCGCAGCCAGGATTACACCACTCACAAATTTCATGAAGTCCTCCGTCCTGCGAGCGAGCATCGCGAGTCCGGCGGGCAGGTCAACGCGCAGGGGTTCACATTGGTGCGAAGACCACGCTGGAAGTGACGAACGGATGATCCGATCCTGCCCGCCGCAAACACTCTAGCTGAAGGGAACAAGTAGCTTTGAGCACCGCGACGGGCAGGCCGGTTTGCAGAAGATCGTGGAGGCGAACTTCGTGCATCCTTACAGGTTCAGGCGAAGACGATACCGCTGGAACCCGAATTCATTCGATGCATGCGTTGTTACATTATAACATAATGAGAGGCAAGCGCCTCAATACACAAATCCGGATGTCAATGACAACAGGGACGCTGGCTACTTTGCCCCGAACGGGAAAAGCACCGGTGTCTTCTCGCAATAGGCCTGGTAGGCCGGATCTTCGCCCCATTTCTCGCTGGCGCGTTTTTCCAGCAGGGGCACGCCGCTGACTCGATTGAGCAAGAGATAGACAAACAGCGGGGAGATCAGGGCAACCCATTGCCAACCGCTGAGGACCGGAACGGCTATCACAGCCATGCCGAGCCAGAGGACGATCTCACCCACATAGTTGGGATGGCGCGACCAGGACCACAGGCCACCGGTGATGAATTTACCGGCATTTTCCGGGTCCTTGCGGAATGCGCTCTTCTGTGTGTCGGCAATGACTTCGATGCCGAAACCAAGCCCCCAGAGGGCAAGCCCCACAAAGAAAAACGGATCCGGGTCTACACGCGTCTCGCTGGAAATGATCATCAAGGCGCAGGCCGCGGTCAACGTCACCCACAGCCCCTGCAGGGTCCAGGTGACGAGAAAACGCAGGGGATTGGTCTTGATCTGGTCGAAACGCCGATCATGCCCGTCCTTGCTGATACGCATAAAGAGGAAACTGCCGAGCCGGATGGCCCAGACCGCCACCAGCCCCGCGGCAACGGCCGCACGCAGGTCCAAGGGCTGGGCCAGCACAGCGGCGACCCCGATCACGCTGAGATAGGTGATCGCCCCCGTCAGATCGTAGTAGCGCTCTGTGTGCGCCACTGCCGAGGGGATGAAGACCAGCCAGTTCACGCCAAACGCAACCAGAGCGCAGGCCAGGATCACCGAGTGCCCGAAGACACGCTCATCCCCTTGCCCGGCAAGAAAGGCGACGCCCAGACCGATCGCTGACACGACCAGAACCACGAATGCTGCACGAATAGACTTCATCATAACCTGCCTTGTACTAGGTCTGCGCCACCGCAGATCCAGGGCCCAGATTGCATGCGTGCCGGGACATGAAGCTCCAAAACGAGCGCACCTCGATGTCCCGGGCGCAGACGACCATGCAATGCCAAAGTTTTGGGTTCAAGTCAGCGAGCAATACGAGCAGGCGGCAAGCATCCGCGGTCCAGACATCTAGCCGCGCTTTGCTGTCGATCCTGTTCGCGTACGGGCAGGCTCCGGGCCTGTCCCCGCCACATCAGTGCCGCGCCAGCTCCAGCGCGCGGGCGAGCGCCTGGCCTGCCTCCACCGCTACGTCCGGCTGAACAGGATTGCCCTCGATGCGGCCGCTGGCCAGCGAGTAATAGTCAGCGATCGGGAGGAACAACAGACATCCTCCATCCAGATCAAAGGGTTTCTGGGAGAGCATTTCTCCCGCTGTTGGCTCGCCGACCACCTGAGCTCGTCCAGACGCCTGAAGCGCCTCGACCGCCATTTCAGCGGCACTGGCCGTCGTTTCGCTGGTCAGCACAAAAACCTCGCCGTGATAAACCGTCTCTGCCGGTTCAAACCGGACCCGGATGACAGCCTGGTCGACGATGTCGTTCCAGAACGCTCGGATAGACCATCCTGACCAGGCCTCCAGCGCTGCCAGTTCTTGGCGACCGGGAAGGCGGTCATGCTGATCCGTCCAGCGTCTCGAGATGAAGTAACCCGCGTCCAGAGGCGTATCGATCACTCCGGCGACCGTCGGGCGCATCGCGAAAGCCCCGCCCTCATTACGCCTCAGATCAATAATCAGTGCGTCGGCATCACGTGCCGCAACTTCATCTATTGCAGCCTCGATGGCCGTAATCGTGTCCTGGCCCATCATCGTGTGGATACTCAACACGGCAACATCCTCGTCCCACCGCAGCTGCACCGCGTTGGGTCCGGCATTCATGCTGTCAAAAAAGGCGCTCATCGCCTCTGACGTATTGTCGCTGGCGACCAGATTCACATGGGAGAAGGGCCCATCGCTCCAGATCTCTTGAAACCCTGCCAGGAAGGCTTCCTGGTCGGGCGCCTCATCCGCAACGGCATAGAGCGCGGCAAGCGTGGTGTCATATCGCTCCCCCTCCAGCTCATCGCGATTGAAATGATGCGCCTGCAGAACCGCCTCCATCTGCGCAACGACGGGACGGAAACCGGCCTCGTTCTGGGCCGCTACACCCGCGGGCACAGCAAGCACGCTGGCTGCAGTAGCCAGTGCCAGTGCAGTTGCTGCGCGGCCCTGTCTAATGATCTTCATTCATAACTTCTGGAAGGTGGGAAGTGTTGTTCGACACCCCTGTGCCAGCGCCGTCTCGCTCACACGGTCGACCTGAATCGCGATTTAGAACTTTTGGCGCGCGGGCCTTGCGAAGCGTTCCTCCATAACGCACCCGGAGCTTGCCGGGAGCAGCGGATTGGTCGACCCTGAGCGCTGATCGATCAACTCGTCGGGGCCCGGTCTTGGAAGACGTTTTCCGTACCCTTCAAATCGTGATCATTCTGCAGTCGGCCCGTTCGTCAGCTATCTGGTGCTGAGCGGTCGATTGCGCACCGTGGCCAATCGGTTCCTGTGCCTGGTCATTCTGAGCGCGCACATGGGCATCAACCTTGTTCATGCCGGATGGACGTCCCTGAACCTGTCGAGCCTCGCGATCGCACTGGGATTTTGTTACGGCCCGCTGATCTATCTCTACACACGCAGCCTGTCCCTGGCGGACAGCCGGGCCAGCGCGCCTGACCTGCTCCACGCGCTTGCGCCAGTCATGGCCTTCCTCATCTCCTCAACGGTGGCTGTCAGTATCTTTGTCTTTGCCTTCGGCATCCTGTCGAGCATCGCGATCTACAGCTTCATGACCTGGCGACTGATCACCCGCCTTCATCGCACGCTCGAACAGACGCGCACGGATTTTGAGGACCTCAAACTGACCTGGCTGAGGCGTCTGCTGGCCATTCAGTGCATCATCCTCCTCGTCAACACTGTCAGTTCCGGCCTGGGCGCGGCCGGCAATCACCAGGCCAGCCAGACAGCCGAACTGTTCGTCTTTCTGGGACTGGCCGCGATGGTGAACCTGTTCATCCTGCACGGCCTGCAGTATCGGCGCTTGTTTGAGGGCATCAGCGCCGAAGAAATCGAGCTATCCGCTGCCCACTCGCCGGATGCCGATATTTCCATGCGAGAGATGATGTCGCGGATTGATGAACACATGCAATCCAGCCAGGCCTATCTGCGCCCGGGGCTGACGGTCAAACAGCTCGGCCGACAGCTGCTGGTCAATCCGGTGCTTGTCTCCCAGGCCATCAATGCCTGCACCAACAGCAATTTCTCGGACTATGTAAACCGGCTGCGGATCCAGAACGCGATGGGCATGCTGGCTTCAGCGGAGCACGATGGGGAGAGCGTTTTCGACATCATGCTGGCCTCCGGTTTCAACACCAAATCCAACTTCAACAGGGCTTTCAAACAACACGCTGGCGTCACACCCCTCGCCGATCGCAAACAGGCCGGCGACGTCACGCAAGACGCCGCAGATCTGGACTGACCCCGCCCCCGGGGCTGGCAGCGGCACAGAGCCCCAACCGCCTTGGCGCCCGAGACACGTAAGCAGGGTGATACGCGGCTCAGAAGAGCTCGACTTCTCCGGATTGTTTCATGGGAGCAGCGCTGACCAGTGCCGATTCCAGGTCCGCCAGCACCAGCGGCTTGTTGATGAAACCATTCATGCCGGCGTCATAATAGCGCTGAGTGTCCTGACCGATCACATTTGCTGTGATGGCAAAGATTGGCACGGGCGCCTGCTGTGTCCGGTCCTCGTACTCCCGGATGCGGCTGGTCAGCTCGAAACCATCCATTCCGGGCATCTGGATATCTGTCAGCACAAGATCGCAGGGCTCGTTTTCATAGGCATCCGCCAGTGCAAATGCGTCAGCAAAGAGCATGACAGACGCCTGATAACGCTCGAGCATAGCCTTGATGACCATTCGATTGGTGGTCACATCATCGACGACCATGATGCGCAGCCCCTCCGGAACAATCGCCCGGCAGGCAGCCTCCGCCTCGTTCCGGTCGACAGGCTTGTCGACCACCGGCTCGGCGTGCGACGCAGGGATGGACAGATGGAAGGTCGAGCCAACTCCGGGCTCCGAGGTCGCCAGCAGGTCGCCACCGAGCAGATTGGCGAGGCGGCGCGAGATGCTGAGCCCGAGACCGGTTCCGCCATATTCCCGGGCGGTCGAGCTTTCCGCCTGCTTGTACGGCTCGAAAACACGCAGCAGGGTCTTCTCGTCCATACCGAGACCGGTGTCGGTGACACTGAACTGGAGGATCTGACCGTTGGCGCCGACGTTCAGACGACAAGTCAGACGGATACCCCCATCCCGGGTGAACTTGATGGCATTGGACATCAGATTGTTCAGGACCTGGTAGATGCGTGCGGGATCGCCCCGGAAGGTCACATCAGCACCCTCGTGACACTCGACCGACAGTTCGAGCCCTTTCTTCTCCGCCAGCGGCGTGAACAGGCGCTCAACGCTCTCCAGAAGTTCCAGCGGGTCAAAGTCGATACTCTCCACTTCCAGCATGCCGGCTTCGATCTTGGACATGTCCAACACGTCATTGATCACCGAGATCATGGACTCGCCGGCCGCTTTCAATCCGCTCGCCAGTTCCTGCTGTTTGGGATTGAGTTCGGACCGAATGAGCAGTTCGGACAGCCCGATCACGCCCGTCATCGGCGTGCGCAATTCATGGCTCATACTGGCCAGGAAGGATGCGGTATTTCCCTCTGCCACGCGCGCCGCGCGATAGGTCTTTCGCAGCGAGACGAGAAGCCGGGCCAGCAGGACAAATCCCGCCACGAGGACAAGGCCACCGGCCAGCGCCAGCCCCAGATGCCAGGCAACGACCTGCCCGCCCATGAAACCCATGACGGAGGCAGAGACGATCAGGCCGGCCCCGCCCAACACACAAACCATGCCAGCGAGCTCCACGAGCCGCGCTCGGTCCTGTCCGGAATGTTCAGCTTTGCTCACAACGCCTCTCCCTTCGAGCCGGGCTCGCGCGATCCAACAGAGATCCGTGGCGCCAGGGTTGGGCATTCGTATTGATAAATGGTTGTTGTCGATGAAAACGGCGTCGTTGATCGATCCCTCTACGCCCGCGCCGCGGTGGGCGGCCTCGACTGGGCGCGGGTCAATCGAAGTGGCCCTGTCTCCCCCGCCAGGTAACGGGAGGAAGACAGGTCAAACACGTTCCGGCAGGCGGTCAGAAACGCTTACAGGCGGGCATTTCTGCGCCGGATCAGGTTTTGAACCTGACCGAGTGAGGCCGTCATATAATAGGCCGCTCGCAGATGGCCTGCGGCATGAAACTTCGCCAGCGCATCACCGCTGAGGGCCGAGAGTTTTTCGTGGTCAATCGAAAACAGGCCGTCAAACCGGACAGTGGACTTGTCCTTGAACGACACCTGGAGCTGGATCGGATCGAGGAGATCATTCTCGTGACAGGCCGCAACAAAGGCATCTGTTGCGTTCAAATCCTTGATGATCGTCGAAATGACCGCAGTCTTACGCTTCATGTAATCGGCCTGGTTTCCGTCCGCCAGAAACAGGGCCTCGCCCCCCTCCTCGGTCACTCGCGGATCATCCATGTCGATGCGAATTGCGAGCTGTCCGTTCGCGGCGTCACCGGTTTCGACCACGGAAAAGGGCCCGACCTGGGCCTGCAGCGGTTGATAGGGCGCATCCCATTTCGTGCCATCAAGGAAGAGGTTTTCACCCTCGAAAAAGCCGAGGACCGCCGTCATCAGAAACGCACCGGTTTCCTCGTCCCGGCTCAGGAAAACCGGGTAGTTCGCAACCAGGGGCGCCAGCTCTGCAACGGACACCGGCACCATGTGAACATTGCTGCCACAATCATCACCGAACCGGTCGGTCACCCGGACAGCGGAGTGGGTTTCATTGCTCAGGAATTCATAACGGGCCATGTGTGTCTCTCTCGATACGCTACATGTCGCGATTGTGATCAAATTATGCGCGGGCGAAAGCCCTTGCCGCAGTTGATAAGGTCATAGCGCCTCACCGCCCCGCTCCGGAAAAGCAGCCCCCCGCAACGAACTGACCAGCGCCAGGCGACACCGCCGCAGTTCCGCTTGCGTGAACTCGCTGACAGATGTGGTGGGCCTGGATGAAGGTATACACACCAGACAAATCAATGTGTCGGCAAAGTCATCGTCTGTCGAATTGACCGATGTTGTTCAATTGGGTTCGCGGAAAGTGTCTTCGACCAAGAGTAGTACATCAGGTTCGGAGTTATGCTTTCTGCAAGCTGGCTCATGCAGTCGCGCGTATACCGAAACGCTTGTTTAACCAATTTTTTCAGATGGTTGATCGCGGGCCGCGAACCACGACCGCCGGGACGTGTAGGAGAAGGCCTGCCCTTGCGATCAGGTTATAGACTTGCCCGGCAACATCACTGGTCGCGAATCTCAAAAGTAGAAGCAACCTATTCAGCCGCACGAAGCTGTGCGCCCCACTCCAGAGGGGGTTAGCGAGCTGTATTTCACAGTGTGAGACCATGAGGGGCGAGCAGCCACCATAACGAGCGGGAAGACGCGAAACGCAAGCCGATCGAAAACAGGCAGGCGACACTTCGCGTGACGCCGGGAAGCAAACCTGGCTGAAAAGGCTGTCGCCAGCTTAATGATCAGCACAACGCTCTGACAGGCCCCAAATCGCATATTGCAAACAAATATGATGCCTTTCGCAATTAATATTTCGCATTTTGAAATTCCCGACAAATAGTAACAATATTTTCTGTTTTCAATATTGAAAACGAACTTTTTCCGACGACTCAATGCTTGGACACATCAACAGTCGGTGCCGCCCATGTTCAGACTCAGCTCCTACACCATCCTTTCAACCCGTCTCCCGAGCGGCGGTTATGTTCTGATGAACGGGCTTTCGGGCTCCATGGATTTCATTTCCGAGCGTATCGGTGCGCCACTGGCCAACGCGCTCCACCCCCGCAACGAAGCGGCTATTGAGGAAGTGATTGGAACCTTGCCGCTTCCACTCAAGAAAGAATGGTATGACCGCGGGCATCTGGTCGAAATGTCCCGTGCCGAAGAGCAGGAAAACGTGGTGAACTTAGCCGGCGCACTCCACGACGCCCTGCATTCCAAGCCTGCCTTCATGATCGTTCCCAATCTCGACTGCAATTACCGTTGCACTTATTGCTTCGAGCGCCCGATGCAAAACGCGCTCAAGAGCACGAGTGGTGAAATTTCCCACCACAAGGGGAATGTGGTGATGAGCCGGGAGCAGGCGGATGCAGCTCTGGCGGCGATTGCAGAAATCAAGAAGACCCGCGGACAACCCCCTGGCGGGCAGATAGTGCTCTATGGCGGAGAGCCGTTGGATCGTGCCAATTTGGATGTTGTCACGCACATCGTCCGTAGCGGTCAGGCCGCAGGGCATCACTTTGCCTGCATTACAAATGGACACGACCTGGAAGCGTTCCTCGAGCTCATCGGGTCTGGTGGCATAGAGCAGGTCCAGATTTCGATCGATGGCCCCAAGGATATCCATGACAAGCGCAGGGTTTACATCGGCAAGGAGAGCTCGTTTGACAAGATTGTCGCGAATATCGACCTCGCACTCGAGCAGACCGATGCCCAGATCCAGATCCGCGTGCACGTCGACCCTTCAAACATTCACCACTTCGATACCATCATCTCGGACTTCGCATTGAGGGGCTGGATCGATCATCCGCAGGTGATCATTTACGCCAACACCGTCTACGACAAGGACGTTGAAGGCACTGTCCATGCCGAGATTGACCACGGTGATATTGTTACTGCCCTGAACGACCGATGTCGGGAGTTTGACAATGTCTTCACGAGCGCGCCGGCTATCCATGCTGAACGCGCCATGGGGCCGGTATTCAATGAAAACGCCCGGTTCGGCCTCAAAAGCACATTTTGTTCGGCCAATACCGGGAATTTCATCATGGCCGCGGACGGGCACGTCTATGCGTGCTGGGAGTCAGTCGGCAAGGCCTGCAGCCGCATAGGCGCCTATGGGCCGGACAAGAGTCTCAGCCTGGACGAAAAGGCAACCGAGCGCTGGTTCTCAAGAAGCATTGAAACCCTGCCAACCTGCCAGAGATGCCGCTATGCACTGGTTTGCGGAGGTGGTTGCGCACAGTACGCGGAGTACAACACAGGCGACATTTACAACGCCTATTGCGATGATTTCGAACGCACTTTCAGGGCTGCTCTCTCTGAACACTCTGAGCGCCAGATCACTCATGCACTCGCATCTGCACCGTCAGAAAAATAGTTCACTGCCAAGGAGGAAAATCATGACTGAAAAATCAAGGCGAGATTTCATGGTGGGCGCATCCGTCGCCGCGGGGGCCGCGGCGCTCGGGAGCAGTGCGGAAGCTCAAATACGGCAACCCCAGCGCCAAATCGATCCAAGCGCGCTGCGGGCCATCCAGAACAACAGCGCGGACAGCCTGGCCATCAATCCCCAGGCCAGAGCAATGATGCCGGGCGGCACCCCTGTAGACCGCGCCGAAATCCTGACCCGGCTCGGCCTCAACCCCAACACGCCACCGGATGCGTGGCTCGCCATAGTGGGCTGCGGTGTAAACGCCTCCGCACTGAGTTCCCAGCAGATCGGCGTGCTCGACCGCGCTGGCGTTACAAACTCGATGCGGGACATTCAACGTCCGCTAAACAATAATCGCGGCAGAAGGTACTGACCCATGCCCGATGATGGACGCCCGGTCTCGACGCTTCTGTCCCTGTCCCGAGACCGGGCGTCGCGTTGGCTGGAATGCCGACTCGATATGCTTGTGCCACGCGACTGCAGGCATTCTCCTTGCGAATACCACCAGACCTGCCTCGCAGATCTGGCCGTTTTCTGCATAGCGAATAATGCTTCCGAGGGAGTGTCGGGACTTGTCCGGGCCATTCGGAACGCATTGTCTTCCGCCTACAGCTCAACCGGGCTGCACCTCTTCCCGGAGACCGGACACCCGCTCTGCCTCCCTGCACACCTCATAATGCGGCGCGCGATCGGCTTCGAGACAAGCAGACGGATCTTGCCTGACACAGTCGTCGAGGCATGGATGAACCGCCCGGAAGCGATCTACACAGCGCGGTCGCCAATGCGTTTCGCCGAACTCAAATGGGCTATGGAAGGACATGGACTCCACTCTTCCCTTCCCTCCTGGAAACACTTCCGTCACCTTGCGTACACGGAAGCCTTGTTTACACACGCCAATCGTCCAGCCCTGTATGATGCAACACACTGGATTTATTACCTTACGGATTTTGGCAACAGGGATTTGTCCTGGGCCGGCGGCACCCAGATCGCGTGGAGCGACGGGCTGTTGGAGCGAGCCCTGGGCCAGCTCGAACTTGTACTTGCGGTGGAAGACTGGGATCTCGTAAGCGAAATAGTCCTCGCTCTTCTCATGGCCCGGCCCCAGCAAGTTGACCCCTTTATAGAGCGTGCACTCGATCATCTCGCGAGTGCTCAGCTTGAAGATGGCTCATGGGGGCCCAACGACTCCAGTGAGCCAAACGCCCCCCTGTCCGGCGAGGCAAAGGGCTGCGAGATCACCTCGGAACTTGGTGCCTATCATCGTGTCATGATGGCCGTATGGGCGCTCGATTACTGGAAGTCTGTCCAGTACGGGACCTTGTGTGAACAGAGTCCGGTGCCCTGACACCACCGAAACAGCCCCAAACTTGCCAGTTCACACCACGGCACGGCGCCCTGAGCGTCAACACCGACGATCAATTTCGTACGGTCCGCGCTCGAAACGGAGCTTGAAAAGAATGGTGGGCCCGGAGGGACTCGAACCCCCAACCAAGCGGTTATGAGCCGCCGGCTCTAACCAATTGAGCTACAGGCCCGCTCGCTTGGTAAGCGTGTCATGGTTATCGTCCTTTATTCAGCCCGCCAAGCCATTGTGTGTGTTGCCGGATCGGCAAGTGCAGTCAGCGGCGGCCGCGCAGCAGGGCTGCGAGGTCAATGACGGGGTGGTACTGCGCGTTTTCGTAGCGACCGAAACCGAACAGCTTGCGAAGGAGACGACGCCAGGTGATTTCCAGCTTGCCCGGTCCTTCCTCGCGAACCACGCGGACCGGCTGGCCGTCGCGGGCGAGCTCGCGTCCCAGGGCGCGGACCATGTCCGTGGCGAGATCGTCAGAACCGCGCAGCCGGTTGCGCCAGGGGCATGGCGTTTCGCCATGAACAGAGAGCACCATTTCGCGGCCATCAAAGACACTGCCAATGGCCTGCGGATAGAGACGGCATTCCATCGGACGCTGTTCATAGACGGTGCATTGACCTTCCCAGCGCGGGCAGGACGCCTTGTTGCGGGCGCGCACCAGCAGGAAGGGGCCTTCCGGCTTGCACTCCATCTGATCGGCGACATCGCCGAAAACACGATCGAACTCGGCCGGGCTGAGGCGCATCCAGTCGAGCTCGCGGCAACAGGTCTGGTCGACCGGGCAGGCCAGACATGGATTATCGGACATTATCCCCTCCCCTGGACAGGCGGAACGGTCAGACATTTGTCCGCCCCGGGCAAGTCCAAAACAGACATGCGGCAGGAAAATGGCCGTCCGGTTCAGCTTGGCGGCAGGATTGGGCAGCTAGGAGGATGGACAGATCGGGTGATCGATACCGACAAGACAATGCCGGGTTGATCGCTTAGGATGACTTCACTTCATGCGTGCAACCCGGAGAGTGACCATGTTCCGACCGCTTATCGCCGCCAGCCTGATTGTTTCTGCCAGCGCTTCTGCCTTGGCCCAGGAGACACCTGCCACCCAGCCGACCCTGTCGCTGTCCGCGACAGCGGAAGTCCAGATCGAACCGGAATTCGCGACTGTCCGTTCAGGCGTCGTGGTGACGGCGCCGACGGCGCAGGCCGCCGTGCGCGAGAATGCGCAGATGATGAATGCGGTCTTCACGGCCCTGCGCCGTGAAGGCGTTGACCGCCGTGACATGCAGACGGCCAGCCTGACATTGCAACCTCATTATGAGTGGGATGATCGTCGCACCGAACGTCGACTGACGGGTTATACCGCCCAGAATATCGTCTCGGCGCGGGTGCGTGATCTGGACAATGTCGGTGATGTGGTCGATGCGATGGTCGGCGCCGGCGCCAACAATATCCAGAGCGTGAGCTTTGGCGCCGAGGACACCGCTGACGACCTCGACCAGGCACGCCGCATGGCGGTTCAGCGCCTGATGGAAAAGGCCGAGCTTTATGCCAGCGCAGCAGGTCTGGAATTGTGCGGGATTGTCCGCATGAGCGAGAACCAGGCCATGCCGCAGCCGATGTATGCCAACACCATGATGCGTATGGAAGCGAGCGCGATGGCAGACACGCCTGTTGCCGCCGGCGAGTTAACGCTCAGCGCTTCAGTGCATGCGGATTTCTGTATCTCGAACGGTTAGGCTCACGCCGCCCTGGACGGGGTCACAACCTGGTTGTGTTCGTCCAGCAGGACGACAGTCGGGTCCCAGACTTCCGCCTCGGCGGCGTCCATCTCGGCATAGGCCACAACAATGATGCGATCGCCCGGCTGTGCCAGTCGGGCAGCAGCGCCATTGATGCCAAACGTACGGCTGCCACGCGGAGCCTCAATGGCATAGGTCGTGAAACGCTCGCCATTATTGATGTTGAGAACGTCGACCTGCTCGTTATTGAGGATGCCGGCAGCGTCCAGCAGGTCCTTGTCGATGGAGATCGAACCTTCGTAGTGCAGGTCTGCCTGGGTCACGACAGCCCGGTGCAATTTCGTCTTCATCATGGTGAGGCGCATCACGCGAACTCCAATACTCTTGCTGCGCCGCACATAACGTGCCCGGCGGTCAATTTCAACATTGTGACACTGATGTTCCGAACAAGCCTGCAACACAAGTGCGGCAAAATTCGTGATGAACCCAACTATACTTGGTTCGTCATCCGCCATTCATGCTAAACATGCATAAACGGTATACGTTGAACTGGTGGGGAGGCTGATATGAAATCTCGGCTAAACTTGGGAATATCGATGCTGGCGGTGGCACTTCTGTCCACGTCCACGCCAGCCAATATCGCCCAGGCCCAGGAACGTACGAGCACCGCGCGCGAACGTGCTGTCTCGCCCCAGGCAGGACAGCTCCAGGCCAGCCGCATTCGCCCGGCAACGCTCTCCGTGGCCACGGCATTCCAACCCCGACCGCCACGTCCGGACCGGCCGCGCGTGATGCCGATCGACTGGGGTCAGGTCCGCGAAGACCTGCAACGCCAGAACGCACAATTCTCCGACAATTTCACGACTGCGGCTCGCCTGCCGCAGACCTTCCCGCGCCCGTCCAATAACGAGGCTGCCCAGGTCGCCCGGACGCGTCTGCCGGTCCTGCTGCCACCCAACGCGACACTGCGGCTCGCCAACACTCCGCGCGTCTTCCTGTTTCCCCAGGAGGACTTCTATACAGCATCGATTAACGCGCCCGGCATTCTGATTGAAGTGTTCGGAACGCGCCTCGCACATACCGAAGCGCCCGACCCGGTCACCCTGCGACGACTGCGCGCACAGGATCCGGACGGCTACCGGATCTCCCGCACCGAATATGGCGTCGAGGTCAATTTCAACCGCTATGGCGCGGCCTATTCCATAACGATCGAATGCGAGTTTCCGCTCTCGGATGACCGCTGTTCGGAGCTGGAATATGGTCGCGATCTCGTTGAAAATATCGGCATTGTCGCCGGCTCACCAGAGGAAGGAGAATAGTCATGTCTCGTTCCACTGAACTTACCCTGGCTGCCCTGGTCGCTACGGCGGGCATTGCCGCCATGATCTGGTGGCCGCCGCTCGATGAAGGCGCAGAACCTGCCGATTCGCCGCCCGCTGAGGAACCGGCCCCTGAGCCGGAAGACCCGGTCGAGGACCCGGAACCCGAACCGGAGCCGGAGCCGAGCGTGCCGCTTGATGATGCCGGCGAGGAATTCGCCTACATGCCGCCGGGAGATCTGACGCCAGATTCCGGCACCGGCCAGACGACCCAGGTAAATTACGCGCCGGGCATGCGCTTCCCGATGGAAGCGGCCCAGGCCTATGCCAACAGCCAGGTTTACGGCTATGGCGGTTACCTCGGCCCGGCTGGCGGTCAGTGTAATGACAACAACTACGCCTATGCTTGGCGGGATAATTTCTGCGAAACGCGGGGCTATTCCACGCCGATGTGCCCCAGCGGCACCGGCCACCAGGGTCAGGACATCCGTCCTGCTACCTGCCAGGATGCCGTGCATTGGGCGGTCGCTGCCGATGACGGCACGATCACCTCGATCGGCTCCTATTCGGTCCGCCTGACCACGGATGATGGTGTGCGCTACACCTATCTCCACCTCGAAGCCAGCAGCCTGCAGGTCTCCCCCGGTGACCGTGTCACGCGCGGCGAACGCCTGGGTTTTGTATCCAACGAGTTCAATGGCACGCCGACGACGATCCACCTGCATTTCGAAATCAAGATGGCGGTAGATACGGGCTCGGGAATCCAGAACACCAATGTGCCGCCCTATCTGGCCCTGGTCGACAGCTATGAGCGCTTGCTGAACGGCACCGACTAGTCCGGGTAAGCTTGATTTAAACAAGTTGTGCTTTGCTACCATGCGACAGGGGCAAGGCGGATGACCAGAAAGACACTTGTGACAGCGTTGGTATTTGCCGCGGGGATAGCGATCTCGGCGGCATCTGCCTATCTCGCCCGCCACCAGGAAAACATCGAGATCGAGCGACATCTCGAGGAGAGTGCGCGCCACTTCCAGTACGCCATGGAAGACCGGGTCAATCGTGACCTGGCGGAACTGGAACGCCTGGCCCGGCGCTGGGAGGCTGATGGCGGGACAACCGAGGCGCGATGGCGCGATGACGCCGCGCGCTACATCGTCGACCAGAACGAGATCCGGGCCATCGAATGGGCCAATCCCGATTTTCAGGTCGCCTGGATCGAACCCCTCGCCGGCAATGAAGCCGCGCTGGGCCTGGATCTGATGTTCGAGGAAAACCGCGCGACGGCACTTCGCAACGCCGTTACCACGCGCGAAACCTATACAACCCACTCAATCGAATTCGTTCAGGGCGGTGTCGGCTTCCTGGCTTTTGTCCCGCTGCACATCAACGGCCGTTTCGACGGTCTGATGGTCGCCGTGTTTGACATTGAACGCCTGGTCACGACGTTCAAGGACACGGCCCTGGGCGATCTGGTTGCGGTTACATTGCTGGAAGGCGGGTCAGTCATCATCGACGATGATGAAGCCGCGAGCCGCGACGCAGTGGTGAATACCACCATCGCCCTTCCGGGCTCGGTCTGGATGGCGCGTTTTCACCCGAACAAGGCATTACTTGACCAGGAGCGTTCGGCGATCCCGCTCATAATCTTGTTGATCGGAACCATCTTCTCCGCGCTTGCAGGTGCAGCAGTCCACAGCCTGTTGCTCGCGCATCATCAGAAAACGCAGATGCTGCGCGCGCAGGAAGACGCCAATCATCGAATTAGAGCCAAGGAAGAGCGCTTCGAGCTGGCTGTTCGCGGATCTGCAGACGGCATCTGGGACTGGGACATCGCCACCAACAAGGTCTATTTCTCGCCCCGCTTCCGCGAGCTGCTGGGCTATGACAACCAAAAACATTTCCCGGATAAATTCAGCTCATTCGAGAAGGCGTTGCATCCCGATGATCACGGCCCGACGCTGACGGCGGTGAAGACCCATCTGGAAGACGGTACGCCGTACGATGTTCGTTACAGGCTGCAGCGCGCCGATGGCAGTTTCAACTGGTTCAGAGCCCGGGGACTCGCTGTTAAGAAGGATGGTCGGCCTACGCGCATGGCCGGCTCGATCAGCGACATATCCGATCTGATGCAGAGCCTGGACAAGGCGGAACAGGCCAATCGTGCCAAGTCGGAATTCCTGGCCAATATGAGCCACGAGATCCGCACGCCGATGAATGGCGTTCTGGGCATGGCACGCATTCTCGCCAAGGCGGATCTTGAGGACCGGCACGCCGAGAAAATCGATACCATCGTGCGGTCCGGTGACACGCTGATGCAATTGCTCGACGACATTCTCGATCTCTCCAAGATCGAGGCCGGAGAATTTCCGTTGGAGGAAACTTCCTTCGAGATGTCCGAGATCACCAAACAGGTTGAAGCCCTGTTCGGCCCGGTCGCGGTCCGGAATGGACTGAAACTCGACATCTCCAGCCGGGATCCGCGCGGGCTGGCCCGCCGTGGCGATCCGCTGCGCATCTCGCAGATCATCAACAATCTGGTCTCCAACGCGCTCAAATTCACCAGGCAAGGCGGTGTAACCGTACGCCTGGGAGAGGCCCCGGGCACCAATAATCCGGATCTGGTTCTCATTGAGGTCAGCGATACCGGCATCGGCATGAGCCAGGAACAGGCCTCGCGTATCTTCGACAAGTTTGTCCAGGCGGACACGTCAACCACGCGTCGTTTTGGAGGCACGGGACTGGGACTTGCGATCTGTGATGGCCTGGTTAGGAGTATGGGCGGCGAAATCAGTGTCGAGAGCGAGCCGGAGGTCGGGACGACCTTCTGCGTCCTCATCCCGCTTCCGGAGAGCGACGAGATCGAGCTGGAGGATGAGAGCGAGAGTGATGCCGTCGTCCAGACCTCACCGCTGGCCCAGGACGGACCGCCGGTACGCATCCTCGCCGCCGAGGACAATCTAACCAACCGCCTCGTTCTGCAGGCCTATCTCAACCAGCTCAATGTCGAACTGACCCTGGTGGAAAACGGCCGCGAAGCCGTCGACACCTATCAGGCCGGCAAGTTCGACATCCTGTTGATGGATATCCAGATGCCGATTCTGTGCGGCAGTGACGCGTTGCTGGAGATTCGCCTCATCGAGGAGGAGAACCACCTTCCCCGTACCCCGGCCATCGCGCTGACAGCGAATGCCATGCCGGAACAGATCCGGTACTACAAGGAGATCGGTTTCGACAGCCATATCGAAAAACCGATGCAGCCGAACAAGCTGGGTTCGGAAATCGCCCGCTTTACCGAACACGCACGCCGGGTCGCCCGTCGCAAATCGGCCTGATCAGGCTTCCAGCACGGGCCCGCGGGCCATCGACGACGCAAAGAACATGCGCATCAGCCCTGGAGCATCATCCGTGATCGTCCGGGCGGGTTCACCCGCTCGCTTCCCTCGGATCGAGCACGCCCCCCCAAAACCGTTGCTCGCAGGACGGACCATGCCCGCGGTCCGTCCTCTTCTTTTTCGAAGGCCCATTACCCAAGATGCAAGAGCACTTCGCGACGATGCGGCTGGTCACGGTGCTCAAACAGATAGAGCCCCTGCCAGGTCCCCAATCCCATGCGCCCCTCCACGACCGGGATGCCGATCGAAGTCTGGTTCAGGACCGCCTTGATATGGGCAGGCATGTCGTCCGGCCCTTCCATGGTGTGGCGCAGCCAGTGCATGGACGGGTCATTTCCCGGCGGGACCAGACGGCGGAAAAACTCGTTGAGATCGCGCTGCACGTCCGGATCGGCATTTTCCTGGATGGTCAGGGAACAGGAGGTATGGCGCACAAATACGGTCAACAGACCGTCCTCGCAGCCCGTCTCGCGCACGAACTCATGAGCCTGGTCGGTAAACTCATAAAGCCCCTGCCCGTGCGTCTCGATGCCAAGACGGATCACGCTCATGATTTCGTCAGCACCTTATACCAGTCCGCATTGGTCAGGCGAACCAGCAATGGAAATCCGACCAGGACAAAGGCGTAGATCGCCGGGAACAGCCAGACCGGCACGCGATCAAGCGCTTCCGGCGGCAATGGACAGATTATCCGGCGCACGAAAATCAACGGAATGACCAGCGCGTAGTAGACCGCGATGGGCCACCAGCCGAGCGACCGCGCGATCGGGAAACACAACCATCGGATAATTCGGAACATTCCAGCCCTCCCCGCGCCATGGGGCGACATGCCGACGCCGAGGTCAAGCGGTCCGTCTCAGCCGTGATCGAAGGCCAGCAGAAGCGTCGAGGTCAGGACCACGACCAATCGAAGCCAAGCCGACGTGCTTTCACGCCGATACTTGGAAGCGCCACAAACACACCGACAACATAGATGACCGTGCCGAATTGCTGCTCCAAGTCGCCCCCTGTGTCCGCGAAAGACCGTGTGAATCCGGAAAACGAGACCAGACCCAATATGAGACAAATACCGATAAGGGCCGCCCCGGCGGTCACATAGAGCGCTGACCACAACACCAGTTTGCCGACACGAAGGTGAAGCGGCAGCAGCGCTGCGCCAACGGCAAACGGCGTTATCCATGTCAGCAAGGCAGCGTCGACCGGGCGCCCGGCCATCAGGTTTGCCGATATCGGAACCGACATCATCGCCGTGAACAACAATCCGGCCGCACACCCGCGCATCAATGGTCGAACCCTGACGATCTGTTCTTCTGTATCAGCCTGCATGCCACCCTCTCGACCTTTGGATGCAAGTTTGCCTACAGCGCCTGAAAAGTGCAATTGATTTCATAGGTAAACCGCTAGGGCACCGCCTTAGCGCTCCAGCTCCACATCCCAGTAGAGATAATCCATCCAGCTCTCATGCAGGAATTTCGGCGGGAATTTGCGACCCTGCGCTTGCAGCTCGTGCGTGTTGGGACGTTGCGGCGGTCGGGCCAGCGGCATGCCGGCCTCGCGCGGGGTGCGCCCGCCCTTTTTCAGATTGCATGGACCACAGGCCGCAACGATGTTTTCCCAGCTGGTCTTGCCGCCCTGGCGACGCGGGATGACATGATCAAAGGTCAGATGCTCGACACCCTGCTTGCCGCAATAGCCGCAACGGAAACCGTCCCGCAGCCAGATATTGTATCGGGTAAAGGCCGGGGCCCGGTCCTGTTTGACATAGTCCCGCAGGGCCACCACCGACGGCACATGCATCTCGAAACTCGGAGAGTGCACGACCTCGTCATAGTGCGAGACCACGGCCACACGCTCCAGGAAGACGTTCTTGATCGCCTCCTGCCAGGGCCAGGTCGAGAGCGGGTAATAGCTGAGCGGTTGATAGTCCGCGTTCAGAACGAGACAGGGCATTCCCTGCGGCGCTGCGTTAAGCACCTGCATGGTGAGCTCCCTCGGCAGGACCACAAACGCGGCCTTGTAGGGGGCGCATATATTGGACCCGGGTCCTGAAGGCGCACCTCCTGTTGGGGCTGTTGGTCAATCCCGAAAGGAATCATACCACACCCAAGCTCTCAACAGGACTACAGGTGTTCGCGTCACAGTCACATGACTGTCCCGGGAATCTTTGATGTCACCGATTCGGTGTGGCCTAGATGTAACGACCGGCGAAGACGGATTTGAGGAAATCCAGTCCCAGATCCAGCCCGTCCGGCCCGATCGAGTGCGGCACGCCCTGGGAGATGTGGAACTCCGCCCCGTGACCCGCCTCACAGATCGCCTGCGCCGCATCCAGCATGAAGGGCAGCGGCAGGACGTCGTCGCGATCCCCATGCACCAGCATGACCGGTGGTTTGGATTTCATTTCCGCCTTCAGCTTCTCCCCGCCCGGCAGGGCACCGGAGAAACCGAGAATACCGCCGATCTGCTGTTCGCGGCGCAGACCGGTATGCAGCGAGAGCATGCAGCCCTGGGAGAAGCCGCACATGACCAGGTCCTGCGGCTGGAGACGGTAGCGCGCCAACTCCTGGTCGATGAAGGCATCCACGGTCGGGGCAGCCTCCTCGGCGCCGCGCTGGATACGCTCCGGGTCGAGCTGGGAGATGGGAAACCACTGATAGCCATTCGGCGCACCCGGCACCGGATCCGGTGCATTGGGCGAGACCCATTGCACATGCGGCAGGTGCGGCGCCCAGTGCTGGGCGAGACCGATCAGATCATCGCCATTGGAACCATAGCCATGCAACAGGATGACAAGCTTGCGCGGCGGCTGGCCATCACGTGGCGCCAGGCGCGGTCCATCAATCGCTGTCGGCATGGGAAACTCCTTCAGGCTGAGCCGGGAGAGGACCTTTCGGCGTGAGAGAAGTCAACGCCCCCGGCGCAGCAGCCGTACACCGACTTGACCCCACCCGCCGAAGCGGCGTTTTGAGGAAGCATGACTTTCCGCACGCGCTTCGCGCCCTCTCCGTCCGGACATCTGCACCTTGGCCATGCCTTCTCGGCCTGGTCCGCATGGCGGGCAGCGCAGGACGCGGACGGCGCGTTCATCCTGCGGATCGAGGATATCGACACGACGCGTTGCAAGCGTGAATTCGAGCAGTCCATCTTTGACGACCTGATCTGGCTGGGACTGGACTGGCCGCTGCCTGTGCGTCGCCAGAGCGACCATTTCGCCGACTATGCCGGTGTGTTGGAAACGCTGCGAGCAAAAGACCTCGTCTATCGCTGCTTCAAGACCCGCAAGGAAATCCTGGAAGAAATCGCCCGCGCCCCGCACGGCGTTGGCGATGTCTATCGCGGCCCGGGCGAGCCTGTCAGCGAGGACGAGGAAGCCGAGCGTGTTGAACGCGGCGAGGCCTTTGCCTGGCGATTATCCCTGGATCGCTGCCGCGACCACCTGGGAGGCGGGTTCGATCGGATGATGTTCCATGATCTCGACCACGGCGATCAGGCCGCTGATCCATTGCCGCTGGGTGATGTCATCCTGGCGCGCAAGGATGTCGGGACCAGCTATCACATCGCCGTCGTGCATGATGATGCACTGCAGGACGTGACCCATGTAATCCGCGGCGAAGACCTCAAGGACGTCACCCCGCTGCACGTGCTGTTGCAGACCGTGCTGGATCTGCCGACCCCCAGCTACCAGCACCATCGGCTGCTTCTGGATGAAAGCGGCAAACGCTTTGCCAAGCGCGACCGGGCAGCGACGCTGAACGCCATGCGAAGCGACGGACTGTCAGCTCAACACGTGCTCGATGGTTTCCGCACCTAGCGCCCGGCCATTCTTTGAGGCTCTTCAGTGCGCTCCATGACCCTTTGCAATCGCCCCTCCCGCCAGGCGTATTCACGGACCAGGACGGTTCTGCGTGAGGGATCGGACAGGTTGACCTGGCGCACTCGGAAACGCGGCTCCCGGTAATACTGCATCGCCTCGATCTCGTTGCCTGCCATCATTTGCACGACTTCCCACCCCTCCGCATTCGAAACCAGGAGTGGATACCCGCAGACATAAAGGCCGCAGAAATAGGCATCGGGCACATTGCCCTCGCGAGATGTGCAACTCAGATTGCGGGTATCGATCGCAAAGTCAGGTCTACCGTCAGAATTGATGTCATTGATGACATGAGGTGCGTCGGCAAGGACCTGCCGGTCACAACTCAGGTCTCCGCCACCGATATACCGGACATGTTGCTGCAATGCTGCCAGAGCGCCGCTCGGCAGACGCTCTTCGGGGAGGCTGGGAACGGTCGAATCCGTACAGCCCGCAACAAGCGCAGCCGTCAGAATTCCGGACAATCCGTATCGTATTCTCATTCTGGCGCCCTTGCAGCGCCCCCCAACCTGGCCAGTCTAGCGAATTCGAGCGCCCTGTCATGTGACAAGAAAGTGAGGCTTTAATCGTCAATTTGCCGCATGGATTGAATGCTAGGCAAATACACCGCATCTGCTAAAGAGTTGGCCCATGTTCTTGCGAGACCTTTGGTATTTCGGGGCGCTTTCGAGCGAGCTCAAACCGGGCCAGCATCTCCACCGCGAGCTGCTCGGCCAGCCCATCCTGTTCGGCCGCGATCACCAGGGGCGCGCCTATGCGCTCAAGGATATCTGCCCGCACCGTGGTATCCTGTTGTCGGAGGGCGAGGTTCAGAACCATGATGGCGAGACCCAGGTCGAATGCCCCTATCATGGCTGGCGTTTCCGCACCGATGGCTCCTGTGCCGCGATCCCGTCCCTGACGGGTGACCAGGCGGACGCCATGGACCTGACCAAGATCAGGACGCGCTCGTTCCCGGTACATGAGGACCAGGGCCTGATCTGGATCTATTACGCCGAGGATGGCGATGCCGAACCGGTCATCGATCCACCAAAGCTGGATCTTCCGGAGGATGCCGAGCCGCGCATGGTCGTGCGGGATGTTTTCAACTGCCATGTCGACCATGCCGTCATTGGCCTGATGGACCCGGCGCACATCCCCTATATCCACCGCCAGTGGTGGTGGCGCACGGCCAAGTCGGTGAAGGAAAAGGAAAAACAGTTCGGCCCGGTCGAGCGCGGCTTTTCCATGCTGCCGCACACCCCCTCGTCCAATTCCTTCCTCTACAAATATCTGGGCAACGACCGGTCAACAGAGATCCGCTTCCAGCTGCCTGGCCTGCGAACCGAATACGTCAAGGCGGATGGAAAGCACTTCACGGGTTTCACGGCAGTGACGCCGACCAATGAGAACTCCACCGCGATCACCATCGTGGTCTACTGGAACCATCCGCTTCTGAACGTGGTGCCCAAGGCACTCCTGCGCAAAGGCATAGAAACATTTGTTGGCCAGGATCGCGATGCGGTAAATGCCCAGCAGGTTGGCCTGGCCTATGATCCCAAGCTGATGCTGATCCACGACAGCGACGTACAGGCGAAATGGTATTTCGCCCTCAAGCGAGCCTGGAGCAAACACCGCGAAACCGGCGAGGCATTCAAGAACCCGGTCAAACCCGCGACGCTGCGCTGGCGGAGCTAGCCCCCTGCCCCTTCAGGGCCAGGAGGATTACTCCACAGCCTGTGGCGCAAAGTTCGACACATTGCCGACTGCTCGCCACTCACCCTCGATCCGGCGATAGAGCTCAACCCAGCTGGACTGGAAGGCGAAGGCCTGTTCCTCGCCGGATTGGGTCGTTGTACCGCGCGCCTCGACCTGCACGATGACCCAGCCCATGGTGCAATCGTCGGAGACCGCGACCACCGGGTTGACCATGTCATGATAGACCTGGAAATCGGTCGAACCGAGATAGGCTTCACGACGCGCGCGGCGACCTTCCGATCGTGTCGCAAACAGGCTTCCCGCTGTCGAGACCATGAAGACTTCGCGCTCGCCGGACAGCCAGGCCTCGACATCATCATTGATGTGGTGCTCGAGCACGGCCGCATGCGCCGCGCGCAAATCGGCTTCGGATTGCCCTCGGCAGTCCACGGCATCCTGTGCCAGGGCCAATTCGAAAAACATGGCATCTCCCCCGGGATTTTCCCACTTCATGCGCAAACGTCGCATGGACGCACCGCACGCTGCTGTCTATATCCCCCGCATGGTCGAATTTCTCAACATCCTTCTCTACGTCGCCATGGCTGCGGTCGTCGGCGTACTCATCTTCGGCATCGTCAATCTGTACAAGAGTGACGAGAAATCCCGTTCGCGCTCGAACAAGTTGATGCGCCTGCGTGTGGTGCTGCAGTTTGCCGCCATCCTGATCATTGTGGCGCTGTACTTTGCCAAGGAACAATTCGGCGGCTGATTTTATTCCATCAGCGAGCGCACGGCATCGACCATGGCAGGTTGCAGGCGGTTGATACGTCCATCATTGAACGCCACGACCGCACCACTGCCCGTTTCCGGCTCAATGACGATCTGGACGAACCACATCGTGTTGGACCCGGCATGCAGGCGCTGTCCGCCCTGCACGCCCCAGCCCAGGGCATAGTCACCGCCATAGGGGGGTGTCGCGATGCGTTGCCAGCTCTGGACTGACAGGAAATCGCTGTCCTCACCGCGCATGCCGGCCATGACCAGGTCGAGATAGTCGGCCAGGTCAGCCAAGCTCATATGCGCCGTGCCCGCGGGTCCCAGAACCGGCGGGTTGTCCGCTGCAGGTCCCGGCTCCACAGCATTCAGCCCGCCGAACATGCCCCCCCGATGACCGCGCGGCTGATCCACCGCCTCAGGTGACCCTGGCGCGCCAAATCCCGCACTCTCCAGCCCCAGCGGCTCGAACACCTCGCGGTGCATGAGACTTTCCCAGCTCTCACCGGTCACGGCCTCCAGCATGGCGCCAACAACGACATAACCAGCGTTGGAATAGAGGAAATCCGTTTCAGCGGCGCCCTGCGGCGTTTCGGTGAGCACACGCCGCGCATAGTCCAGGCGCTGTTCAGTGATCGGCTCGTCAGAGGCACCGCGAACACCAAAACGGATCATGTCGACATTGTTCACATTGGCCCGCAGACCGGAACGATGGCTTAACAGGTGCAGAAACGTGACCTCGCCGTAACTGGCGTCGATAGCCTCGATATGTGCCCCCAGATGCTGAGTGACCGTGTCGTCCCAGCTGATCACGCCACGTTCGACCAGGCGCGCCACCAGGATGGCAGTCATCGCCTTGGTGTTGGACCCCATATGCCAGAAATCATCCTCGCTGACCCGGACGTCACCCCGGAAGGCGCGCAGACCTGCAACGCCGATCGCGTGTTCACCATCATCAAGGCGCAGGACCCCGACAGCCGGTGCTCCGCTGGCCTCCAGCGTCTGGGCTGCCAGCTCTGCGAGCTCGCCGGACTGGCTCCAGGCGCTGCCCGTGCCGACCATGAACATCAGCCCCGCCAGGATATGACGCATGTTTTTCTCCCATCGCTTGTCTCCCCTCTCGCGCCGGATAACGGATCAGGCTAGAGAGGCGACATGGTACGCCTGACAAAAATCTATACCCGCACCGGTGATGCCGGACGGACAAGGCTCGGCGACATGTCCGAGACAGACAAACACGATCCGCGCGTGGATGCCTACGGGGATGTGGACGAGACGAATTCCGCTATCGGCCTCGCCCGAAGCGCCCTCGCTGACGGTAATGAACTCGACCGGATCCTTTCCGCTGTCCAGAACGACCTGTTCGACCTTGGTGCGGACCTGTGTGTCCCCGAGAGCGACGAGCCGCGCGAGTGGGAACCATTGCGCATCAAACCCGAGCAGATTGATGCGTTGGAGCAGCATATCGACAGGCTCAATGAGCGCCTTGAAACCCTGAATTCCTTCATCCTGCCCGCGGGCAGCGAGGCCTCGGCCCGCCTGCACGTCGCGCGCACGGTTTGTCGGCGTGCGGAACGCAAGGTCGCGAGGCTGATCGCGGACGGCACCAATATTAACGCCCATGTGATGCGCTATCTCAACCGGCTTTCAGACCTGCTCTTCGTCATCGCACGCACGGCCAATGACGGTGGCAAGGCAGATGTTTTGTGGGTTCCGGGCGGCCAGCGCTAGACGCTTTTTCCGCCGAGGAAAAACTCCCTTGCCTGATCCGGACTCGATCCGCAGGCAAAAGCCATTATCTTTTGGCCAAATTTTCTATTCTGGAGTGATTTGATGACCCGCTTCCTGCTCACCTCGGCAGCAGTCCTGACTGCCCTCACCGCACCGGCGCTTGCGGCGCCAGTTGAATATGAATTCGACAAGAGCCACACTGTTGTCCGCGGTTCCTGGCTGCACCAGGGTATGTCGACCATGTCGCTGGAGCTGACCAATTATGACGGCACGCTGGTGCTGGATCTGGAGGAGCCGGCAAACTCCGCCGTGGAGGTCACCTTCACCCTCGCCGACGGCATGTGGGCGGGCGCCAACCAGGACCGCTTTATCGGCCATCTAAGCAGCGGTGATTTCTTTGAAGTCGAGACCAATCCGACCGTGCATTTCATTGCCACCGGCTTTGACAGCGCGGATAACCGGACCGGGACGATGACCGGCGACCTGACCATGAATGGCCAGACACATCCGGTCACGCTCGATGTCGTTTTCAATGGCTCAGGCGAAACCCGCGACGGCCGCGCCAAACACGGCTTTACCGCGACAGGCACCCTGGTGCGCTCGACCTGGGACATGGGTTTTGCCGTCCCCTATATTTCCGACGAAATCGAGATTTTCATCTCAACCGAGGTCGAAGCCAGCGAATAGGCTGTCACAAACACGACCTGCATCTCAGCAAGGCGCGTCGATTTGGCGCGCCTTGTTTTTTGCCACGTCAACCCTTGGAAATTGCAAGGAAGTTTAGTCGCCTGAAAGGACGCGAACCGACCGGGTTGCAGTTTACGTCAACGTAAAAGATAGCAAGCATTGACTTCCCCCACTGGCAAAGGCAATTTCGCCCCCTATTCTTGTAGGCGCGCAACCTCTCGCGCGCGGCCAGCCGGAGCCCCAGCATGAAAATTCTCGTCCCCGTCAAACGGGTCGTCGATTACAACGTGAAGGTCCGCGTCAAGCCCGATCAGACGGGTGTCGACCTCGCGAACGTAAAGATGTCCATGAACCCTTTCTGCGAGATCGCTGTCGAAGAAGCGATCCGCCTGAAGGAAAAGGGCGTCGCCACCGAAATCATCGCCGTGTCCATTGGACCGGTCCAGGCCCAGGAAACCATCCGCACCGCGCTCGCCATGGGCGCTGATCGCGGCATTCTGGTGCAGACCGACGACACGGTAGAACCGCTGGCCGTGGCCAAGATCCTCAAGGCCATCACTGACGAGGAAAACCCGGATATTGTCCTGCTCGGCAAACAGGCCATCGATGACGACAGCAACCAGACCGGCCAGATGCTCGCCGCACTGCTGGACTGGCCGCAGGGCACGTTCGCCTCTGAAGTTGCCATCACTGACGGCAAGGCCAATGTCACCCGCGAAGTTGATGGCGGCCTGCAGACCGTTGCGCTTCAGCTGCCAGCCGTGATCACCACGGACCTGCGCCTGAACGAACCGCGTTACGCGTCCCTGCCGAACATCATGAAAGCCAAGCGCAAGCCGATCGACACCAAGGCTCCGGCCGATTACGGCGTCGACACCGCCCCGCGCCTGGAAGTCCTCAAGGTCACCGAGCCGCCGAAACGCGAAGCCGGTATCAAGGTTGAAAGCGTGGCCGAGCTGGTCGCGAAACTCAAAGACGAAGCGGGGGTTATCTAATGGCTGTTCTTGTTATTGCCGAACACGATAACGCGGCCCTGAACGATGCAACGCGCGCCGTTGTCACCGCGGCCAAGGGCCTGGGTGGCGATGTGCACGTTCTTGTTGCCGGTTCCGGTGCACAGGCCGTTGCCGACGCTGCAGCCAAGCTGGACGGTGTTGCCAAGGTCCTGCACGCCGAAGCTGATGGCTTTGCCAAGCCGACCGCGGAAGCGCTGGAAGCCCTCGTTACGCCACTCATGGACGAATACGATGCCGTCCTCGCGGCCGCGACCACGACTGGCAAGAACTTCATGCCGCGCGTCGCTGCCAAGCTGGATGTGATGCAGATTTCCGACATCACCGCCGTTGAAGGTCCGGACACATTCGTGCGCCCGGTCTATGCCGGCAATGCGATGATGACCGTGAAGTCCACCGACGCCAAGAAAGTCATCACGGTTCGCCCGACGACCTTTGAAAAGGCCGGTGATGGTGGCTCTGCGGAGATGGATGATATCGGCGCCGCGTCCGGCCCGTTCAAATCCGAATTCGTCTCGGAAGAGTTGTCCAAGTCTGATCGCCCGGAACTGACCTCCGCCAAGATCGTCATCTCCGGCGGTCGCGGCATGCAGTCCGGCGACAATTTCCACCTGCTCGACACCATCGCCGACAAGCTCGGCGCTGCGGTCGGTGCCTCGCGCGCCGCGGTTGATGCTGGCTTCGTCCCGAACGATTACCAGGTCGGCCAGACCGGCAAGGTCGTCGCGCCGGAACTCTACATCGCCGTTGGTATTTCCGGTGCCATCCAGCACCTGGCCGGCATGAAGGACTCCAAGGTCATCGTGGCCATCAACAAGGACGAGGAAGCCCCGATTTTCCAGGTCGCCGATTACGGCCTGGTCGCGGACCTCTTTACCGCCCTGCCGGAACTGGAAGAAGCGCTCTAGGCGCTGGCCAACCCGAACAAGAAAGCCCGGCCCAATGGCCGGGCTTTTTTGTCAGCGGGTCAGGACGTGTCCGATAACACGGCGCCAGGTCCTGAACTCCGCCGGGTTCGAGGACACGACCTGTAACTGCGCCAAGTCCTCCGCGTCCAACCAGCGCTGCCCGCGCATCACGCCGACAGGCCGACGCAATACCGCGAAATCCTCCAGCGGGTTGCCCTGCACTATCAGCAGGTCTGACGCATACCCGGCCTCCACACGCCCAATCCGGTCGGCCATGTCCAGCGCTCCCGCCGAGTTCAGCGTGGCAGCCTGCAGGGCTTCAAGTGGGCTCAATCCGGCATCAACCAGCAGTTCGATTTCCTCGGAAACAGAGACGCCGTGCGGGGTCACCATCACGCCAGCATCAGTGCCAACGACCAGCTCGACACCCGCCTCGTGCATGTAACCGGTCATCTCGACATAGAAGGCCTGCATGCGGGTACGATCATCGTGCGGATAGCTGGCCCAGTAATCATACCTGCCCTGCTCGAACCCCTGCATCACGGGGCTGAAACTGTGCATGTCCGGACGCGTCACATGCGCACCGTCCGTTTCGACAATCCGCGCCAGATTGTGATGCACGATCAAGGTCGGAGTGACGCGGGAATTTGCGGCCGCCATCTGCTGTGCCAGCGCCCTCGCCATGGCCGGGTCGGTGTTGTCACTCAAGCCGAACCAGACGATGGATTCGGCATGCTCGATTGTCGTGAAGCCACCCGCCAGGGTGTCGGCCATTTCCAGCGGATCTGCCTCTGTTCCCTCGACCGGGTGTCCCGACACGGTCATGCCTAGCTGCGCCGCCTCGTCCAGGATCGCGGCTAGGCTCTCACGGGACAGATTCGAATAGACCTTGAGGTGCCGGAAGCCCGCGCGGTACTGGCGACGAACCGCGGCGCGTGCCCGATCCGCCCCGGCCACGAGGGTCTGCAGGTCGTTGGTGTTACGCCCGTCCCGTTCATTCAGGATCGTACCCGTTGTGATCAGGCGCGGCCCGAGCAACCGCCCCTGTTCGATCTGTTGCGCCATCGGAAGATGAAAGGGCATGCCACCGAGATTGCGAATGGTCGTAACCCCGTATGCCAGGTTCGCCGCCAGGTCCGCCTCATCGAAAACATGCACATGCATGTCGATCAGGCCCGGCAGAACGACAGCGCCTGATACATCGATGCGAGCCGCGCCTGCCGCCACGGCCTCCGGACGTTCGTGGCCCACGTGCCGGATAATACCGTCTTCCACGTAGATGAATCGGTCAACAGCGATCTCGCCGGTGTCGACATCCAACACAGCCGCATTTTCGATCAGATAAGCACCAGGCGTTTCTCGCGCCGGCTTCAGGGCTGCTGGAAAGCCGCAGGCAACAAGCAGAAGAACACTCGTCAGGACAACAAACACGATACGGGGGGAAAACATCTGGCACTCCACTCTGATGGAGGTCCGATATCCAATAGAGGGGCCGTCCTGTCGTCCGGGATCCGGAATCCGGACGTCCGGAATTCGTCACATCTTGCCGGACAGGCTGTCCGAGAAGGCTGACGGGGTCATGCCTGTCTCGCGCTTGAAGACATCATTGAAGACGGATTTGGAGCTGAAACCGGCCGTATAGGCGAGATCGAGAATCCTGCGCCTCTCACCTGAGCGCGCATCCTCGCGCATCATGGCCTGCACATCCTCGATACGCAGATTGTTGATGAAATCATTGAAGTTCCGCCCTGTGGCGGCTCGGATTGCCTGTGAAACCTGGCGCTCCGGCAGGTCTGCGGCCTCGGCAAGTTCTGCACGGGTCAATCGGGGTTCGGTATGCAGGTGCTGGGCCCGAACCACGCGCTCGATGCGCCCGAAAACATCGTCCGGCACCGGCCCGCTAGAAGGTGACACGTCCGCCAGCGGCGCCAGCCCTCCCGGCTGCAATCCGTCAAACACGTCCGCCCGGCGCACGGCAAAGACGATGGTCACAACGGTCAGCAGGAAGGAGATGCCAAGCTGCACCAGATACGCAGAGGAGGACGCCAGCCAGGGCCAGTCCGCGTGCAGCCAGCGCGCATCCATGCGCGCAACGTCAAAGATCGCGTCGAGGACGAAGACGGCGATCACCACATAAATCCTGCGCAATTGAATGGTTTCAGCGTCCGACCGACGGTTCTGGTTGGTCCGGTGATAACGATGCAACAGCCAGATGGCCGCCAGGGAATAAACGACCAGGCTGAACCGCGCTGCATGCTCGACCAGCCAGACCTGTGGCGTCAACGCAAGCCCCAACACGAAAGGCAGGAAATGCGGCCAGTCTGATTTTCGCAGGGATGCACCCGAGAATACCAGCCCGCGCACGAGCAGGTAGAACAGCGCGGGGTAGGCGAGCCGGAAAGCTGGCGTGACCAGCCAGATCTCGCGCGTGCCGAGCGATTCTTCCGCGAGATTGAACAACATCCACAGGGTGGCCATGCTCATCATTGCGGTCGCCGCGTGCAGGCGCGGTCGACCGATAGTCAGAACCACACCGATAAGCGCAATTGCAGCAATGGCGATCTGGAAGAGATTGGCCGGAGCAAGAAACATCCCCGATGACTAGCGCACCCCGGCCAACTGCTAAAGCCCCGAGAGTTATTCCTCGGCGGTGGACAAAGCAGCGCGAATGTCGCGCAGGTCAATCAGCTTGAAATTCTGACCGCCGCTGTCTTCCTCATCATCCTGGACGACAAATACGCCTTCCGGGAACTCCGGGCCGAGCGGGAGGGGAAAGACGTCCAATCCATCTGTGTGGGAAGTGCCATCGAGCGCGCCATCCACGACTGCAAAGCGCAGGGCCGGCTCGCCGGTGTCGAGGTCATAGGTCACATAGCGGCTGTCACCCTGGCTGGAGACAATTAGCCAGCCACCGGCATCGCCGCGCGGAATAATCGCGACGCCCTCGGCATCCGCGACAAGGAAACGTCCGTCCACATCAGCGAAATGGGTCAGTTCGGTACCCGCATCCGGTTCCGCGCCAATGCTCCAGAGCGCAACGTTCTCTTCGGCGATATAGAGCATGCCTGTGCGATCATCGGCGACGCAGCCTTCTGTCGTCGAGCCCGTGGCGAAACGACGGACCTCGGTGCCTGAGATCACACCCTCGCCGTCATAGCGCAGCAGAAGCTGGACGACCGTGCCCGGGTCCTTGTCCGTCAGGAAGGCGTAAAGCGCACCCGTGGGACTGGCGTAGAGACAGGCCCCGTACGGGTCGACGACATCTGAAACCGGGATAGTCGGCCAGGCTTCGATCGCGCGCGTCTCCGGGTCGATGAGGAAAACCGCCAGGCCAATATGGGTCCGGTCCGATGCCACGGCGATATCCCGGCGCGGTCCGGGCAAGGCGAAATCATAACGCAGGTCGACATTGTTCACGCGCCCCGCCGCGATGTGCTGGGCGATCGTGCCATCGAGATTATAGGCGTACAGTCCGGCCTGTTTGTCGGTGCCCAGAATAAGGCTGTTCTGTGCTTCCGGCGCCAGCCAGATGGTCGGATCATCGGCGGCATCACCGCTGGAGGCCACGGCGACGGTTTCGCGAACCGCCGTAATTTCCACCGCGGGTTCGCCGCCACAAGCGGCCAGAAAACCCAGTCCCAAAATCGGTAACAGACGCATGACATTCCTCCTGTCTGGGTCCGCGATAGCATTGGATACGGAGGATTTGAACGCCTGATATGGCGACAGTTTTATGACGAGTTGATGCAACTTTGCCGCGTCACGAAATTGATACAACCCCGTCACCTAAACGAGACGCAAATGCCATCAGCGTGTCACGCGAGGGGATCAATAGAGCCCCAACTTCGCCCACCTCGGGTGCGGTCATTGTTTTCCGATTTTGGGGGTCCCAATGAGAAAATCGCTCTCCATGCTTGGCACGGCATCCGTGCTGGCGCTCGCCACTGCCGCTTCCGCTCTCGCGGGCGGCGTATCCGGTCGTGTGACCGACGCATCTGAAACGATTGGTCTGAACGGCGCCACCATTCGCGTGGTCGAAACCGGCCAGACCGTTACGGCTGGTCGTGATGGCGAATTCCGCATCGCTGGCCTGCCGGCCGGCCAGTACACGCTGCGCATCTCCTATGTCGGCGCCGACACGCGCGACATCACCGTATCCATCCCGACGGACAGCGCTGTGGCGACCCAGAACATCGCACTGGGTGACGATGTCTCGGTTCGCGAAAACATCCTGGTCATCGGCCAGCGTGGTGCGATCAACTCTGCCCTGTCCCGTCAGCGTTCCAACGACGGTGTGATCACAGTTCTCTCTTCCGACGCCATTGGCCAGTTCCCTGACGAGAATGTTGCCGAGGCCGCGCGCCGTGCGGTTGGCGTCAACGTCCTCAACGACCAGGGTGAAGGCCGCTTCGTCTCGATCCGTGGTGCATCTCCGAACCTTGTATCGGTTTCCGTCAACGGCGTACGCCTGACCTCTCCGGAAGCGGAAGACCGCCAGGTCGGCCTGGACGTCATCGATGCCGATGCGCTGTCCAGCGTCGTCATCCACAAATCCCTGCTGCCGAACATGGACGCAGACGGCATTGGCGGCATGGTCGAGATCGAGACCGATAGCGGCCTGAACGTTGACGGCATGCGTCTGCGCGGCCGTGTCGCGGGCCTGTTCTCCTCGCTGGAAGACGAGTTCGGCATGCGTGCATCTGCAAACTATGCCGACAACTTCATGGATGGCCGCCTCGGCGTTGCGGCTTCCCTGTCCTACCAGGAACGCGTTTTCGGCTCCGAGAACATGGAAGTCGATGGCGAGTGGGACGAGGAAGACGGCATCTACTTCCCGAACGAGCTGGAGCTTCGCAATTACGAAGTCACGCGTGAGCGGACGACCGCGAACCTGAACTTCGATTTCCGCGCTACGGAAAACCTCAACCTTCACCTGCGCACGACCGCGTCGGAGTTTTCCGACCAGGAATATCGCTCGCGCATGGAAGTGAAGTACGAGGACGGCGACTTCCGCGATGATCTGTCATCCGGCACGCTGGCCGTGTTCGAAGCCACCGATTTCGGTATCGACCGCGACATCAAGGACCGACTGGAGACCCAGTCCATCTATGCGACTGATTTCGGCGGCGAATACTTCATGGGCGATACGACGATCGATTTCGGTCTGTCCTACGTCTACTCCGAAGAGGAAGAGCCGAACCGCATCGACACCGAGTTCGACAACGGCTTCGAGAACAGCGAGATTTTCGGCGTTGATGGCGCCAACCCGCTGCGCCCGGCACTGCGTTTCGGTATCAATACCGATGAGCAGGCCTTCTACGATCCGTCCAATTATGGCCTCGACAAGATCGAGCTGACCAACGGCATTTCCATCGACCGCGAATGGGCCGGTCAGATCAATGTTCGCCGTGACAACAACTGGTTTGGCGTTCCGGGCTACGTGCACGCGGGTCTGCGCTTCCGCAATCGCGACAAGAAATATGATGGCGACCTGGAAGTCTGGGAAGACGATAATGACGTCTTCGACCTGACCCTGGCTGATTTCCCGCGCACCGTTGATTACGGCCTGGCCGATATCGGCGTGACGGGCAATCCGTTCACCATCCGTGACTTCTTCTTCGCCAACCAGAACCAGCTGGTCCTCGATGCGGGCGACAGCACGATCGAAAGCCAGGTTGCTGACTACAACATGGAAGAAGACGTGTTCGCCGGATACGTCATGGGTTCCTGGGATATCGAGAACCTGCGCATCACCGGTGGTGTCCGCGTCGAGCAGACCGATGTCTCCACCTTCGGCTATCAGCTGGACGAAGACTCTGGCAATATCGAGCCGGTCACCGCGTCTGATGACTACACCGACGTGCTGCCGAGCGTTCTGGCGCGCTACGAAGCGTCTGAAAACGTGATCCTGCGTGCGGGTTATTACACCTCGATCCAGCGTCCGAACCCGAATGAGTACGCACCGCGTATCTTCATCAATGACGACAATGAAGCTGAGCTGGGCAACCCGTCCCTGGAACGCCTGGAAGCCCAGAACTTCGACGCCGCCATCGAATGGTATCCGAACAATGACAGCGTCGTATCACTCGGTTACTTCTACAAGGATCTGGAAAACGTCATCGGTGAGTTCTCCACGGACGATCCGGCTGAATACCCGGCTTTCGTGAACAACCTGGTTCCGGGCGTTTCCGAAATCGAAACCTACATCAACCTGCCGCAGGGCGAGATCAGCGGTTTCGAATTCAACCTGCACACCAGCCTGGACGAGTTCCTGCCAGTTGACGGTTTACTGGTCGGCTTCAACTACACCTGGACTGACAGTGAAGCGACGCTGACCGATGGCCGCGTGGTGACCCTGCCGGGTCAGGCTGAAACCGTCTGGAACGCCATCTTCGGCTATGACAACGGCCCGTGGGATCTGCGCGCTGTCGTCACCGAGCGCTCTGACTATCTCGACGAGATCCGCGGTGATGTCACCGAAGATCGCTTCGTCCTTGATCACCGTCAGCTGGACCTCTCCGGTCGTTACAGCTTCACCGATCACGTTCAGGCCTTCGTCGAAATCAAGAACATCACCGACGAGCCCTATGTTGCTGTAACGCGGCCGGACGGCATCGACCGCCTCGAGCAGTTTGAAGAGTACGGCTGGTCAACTGTGATGGGCTTCCGCTTCACCTACTAAGGCGAACAACCCGGTCAGGACGATCTGACAAAGAACCCCGGAAGCAACCGCTTCCGGGGTTTTCTTTTGGCTTCTGCATCGTCTCAGAAGCATCTTCAAACCGTCACACATCCGTCGTGTACGGACATTAGACACAGAGCCGACCCGATCCTCCCCGAACGGGCTTCAGGCTCGAACATCCCTCGGCTTGAGATTCCAACTTCAGCCGCTCCCGCCGGGAGCGGCTTTTCTTTTGTGTCTCAGCGTGCGCCGTGGAAACGGATCGCGGCCTCGATGAGGCGGATGGCGTCCGCATGATCCCACTCGGCCGGTGCTGGCAAGCGACCGATCTCGCGACCATTGGCATCATAGAGAATGGACATGGGCAGGCCGACGGCACCGGTCTGGGCCATGGAGCCGAACGTGCTGTCATGAATCAGCGGGAGATTTTCCAACTCCATGTTTCGCAGGAAATTCTCGGCATCCTCCATGCGGCGATCCATGGAAATGGTGACGACCTCAAAATCCTCACCGCCCAGGGCTGTCTGCAGATTGCTCAGCGCGGGCATTTCCTCGACACAGGGCGCACACCAGGTGGCCCAGAAATTCACCAGGATTACCTTGCCGCGATAGTCCGACAAACGGACCTCGCCCCCGTCCGCACCGGTATAGACGACCGTTGGCTGCGGCCGCGGTTCCGGCTCGCTGCGGAAGGCACTCATGTGACCGTTGGCATAACTGTCCAGGCTTCCGTTGCCGCCACTGTCCATCGCCGAGAATACGACGTATAGGATGGCGACCACACCGATCAGCGGCATGATGATCAGGCCGGCTTTCAGCGGTGAAATATTCATCTCGAACTCCTTGAGCAAGTCCAATGGCAGACG
Source organism: Maricaulis sp. (assembly GCF_017643475.1). Classification (GTDB taxonomy): domain Bacteria; phylum Pseudomonadota; class Alphaproteobacteria; order Caulobacterales; family Maricaulaceae; genus Maricaulis. Next base: position 1,150,056 of record NZ_JAEPNI010000001.1, on the reverse strand, counting down.
ACAACTCCCCGACCAGCAAGACCGGCACGAGCGCAATGTGGGGCGGCCGTTTCAGCGGCGGCCAGAGCGACATCATGGAAGCCATCAATGCCTCCATCGATATCGACCAGCGCATGGCTGAACAGGACATTCAGGGTTCCCTCGCCCATGCTGCAATGTTGGGCGCAACCGGGATAATTTCAAGCGAGGATGCAGCGGCAATCCAGCGCGGGCTGGAACAGGTTCGTGAAGAGATCCGCGCGGGCGGCTTTGCCTGGTCCAAGGCGCTGGAAGACGTACACATGAATGTCGAGGCGCGTCTAAAGGAAATCATCGGCGAACCCGCCGGTCGCCTGCACACGGCGCGCTCGCGCAATGACCAGGTAGCGACGGATTTCCGGCTCTGGCTGCGCGATGCCTGCGACCGCATCGATGCCGGCCTCGCCGCCTATCAGCATGCCCTGGTCCAGCAGGCGGAAAAACATGTCGAACAGGTCATGCCCGGCTTCACCCATCTGCAAACGGCCCAGCCCGTCTCCCTGGCTCACCATCTGCTGAGTTATGTCGAACTGGCCGAACGCGATCGAGGCCGTTTCCGCGACGCCCGCAAACGCCTGAATGAGAGCCCGCTGGGCTGCGCCGCCCTGGCTGGCACGGCCTTTCCCATTGACCGCGATATGACTGCAGAAAAACTGGGTTTTGACCGGCCGATGGCCAATTCGCTGGATGGTGTAGCCGCCCGGGATTTTGCCCTGGAAGTGCTATCCGCCGCCTCGATCTGCGCTGTGAACCTGTCGCGCTTCGCTGAGGAGATCGTGTTGTGGTGCACCAAGCGCTTCCAGTTCGCGACCCTGTCGGATGCCTGGTCGACCGGCTCCTCCATCATGCCGCAAAAGCGCAATCCCGACGCCGCCGAACTCGTGCGTGCCAAGCCGGGCCGCATTATTGGTTCCCTGACCGGCCTGCTCACCGTCGTGAAAGGCCTGCCACTGGCCTATTCAAAAGACCTGCAGGAAGACAAGGCGCCGACCTTCCAGGCCGTGGACGATCTGGAACTCGCCCTGGCCGCGATGGCCGGCATGGCCGCAGATCTCAGCTTCAATGCCGACGCGCTGGAGGAAGCGGCCGGTGAGGCCTATTCCGACGCGACCGACCTCGCCGACTGGGTCGTGCGCGAACTGGGTCGCCCCTTCCGCGACGCCCATCACATCTCCGGCTCCATTGTCCGTCTGGCAGAAGAAAAGGACGTGCCCCTCGCCGAGCTTTCGCTGGAAGAGATGCAAAGCGTCGACAAAGCTATCGACGAAAGCGTGTTTTCAGTGTTGAGTGCGCGGGCATCCATGAACAGCCGTACGAGTTTCGGTGGCACTTCGCCGACGCGTGTACGCGAACAGGTCCAGGCCTGGACCCAACGCCTTGCCGGAGAAGAAGTCCGATGAAACGCGCCGCCACTTTCACCCTCGTTATCCTCAGCACCCTCGCTGTCGCCGCCTGCGGCCTGCGCGGTGATCTGGAACGCCCGGAGCCTCTGTGGGGCAATCCGGCGGATTACGAACAGGAACAGCGCTCCGAAGAGGATGATGAGGGCTAGGTCATCCTCCCCACCGGGGAGGTGGCTCCGCCGGAGCCCTGGCGAAGGCGGAGACGGAGGGGCCGGAGGGCGTGAGCCCGTAGGCAAGCTCGCTACGCTAGCCCCCTTCGCCTCCACTGCGTTCCGGCACTTCCCCGTGGGGGAAGATCAAGGCATTTCCTTACTCACCAAAACGTAATGCGTTTGACGCTGTCGCTGGCAGGCCAGCGTGCTAAGTTTTGCTGCATGCGTCGTCGTACGAAACTTATCGCAGCCATTGCATTGTGCTGGGAACGGGCCGCACCCGTCCTCTGGCCGACCTTTGCTGCGCTGTCGGTTTTCGCCCTCATGGCCCTGCTGGGCGTGTGGGAGACTTATGGCGACCCCTGGCGTGCCCTCTCCGCGCTCGCCCTGATCGCCGGTGCGGTCTGGCTGACACGACCCGGTATTCGCGGCTTTGCCTGGCCGGATGAAGAAGACATTACCCGCCGCATCGAGGAAGACAGCGGCATCTCCGCCCGTCCGCACGAAGCACTGATCGATCAGCCTTCTGACGATGACCCGGTCGCCCTGTCTGTCTGGAAAGCTCACCAGGAGCGCATGGCCCGGCGGCTGCAATCCGCCTTTGCCCGCCGCCCCAAGGCGGCCTGGGGCATGCTGGATCCGTGGGCGCTGCGCGGCATGCTCGCCGTCAGCCTGTTGAGCGCCTGGTTCATCGCCGGCCCGACTGCCCGCGATCGCCTGGGCGAGGCTTTCGAGCCTGCGCTGATGGATGTCGATGCCGGCGAGATCACGCTGGACGCCTGGATCGACCCGCCTGCCTATACAGGCCGCGCACCGATTTTCCTGGACGCTGACGAGACCAGTGCCGACGTGCCCCAGGGCGCAACCTTCATCGCCCGCATCGCCGGTAGCCGCCGCAGCCCGCGTGTCACCCAGCAGACGTCGGAAGGTCGCGAGCGCGCCGAGGTCAACGAGCTGGGCGATGGTGTCTGGGAAGCGCGCGTCGTGATGCAGGAGAACGGCTCCGTTCGACTGATTTCCGGCTCCACCCGACGCAGCTGGACGCTGGATGTTCTGGCCGACACGCCGCCACAAGTCCGTATACTCGACATCCCCGAGGCCACCGCGGACGGCGAGCTGGATCTGCAATTCTCCGTCGTCGACGATTACGGTGCCACTGCCTACGCACTTGAACTGCGCCCCGAGGGCGAGCGCGATGCAGAGTGGGACCGGCTCGAAATCACACCCTCTGGCATTGCAACCATCGAGGCGGAAGGCGCGACACGGACCCTGCTTGAGACCGCTCAACACGCGCTGGCCGGGTCGCGTGTCGATATTCGTGTTTTGGCCGAGGACGCCGCCGGCAATGTCGGTCGTTCACCCGAGCTGGCCACCACCCTGCCCGAACGCGTTTTCCTGGATGCGCTGGCCCGCGCTGTTGCCGAACAGCGTCGCGAGGTTCTGCTGACCACGACTGCCTATGCACCTCTGGAAGATCGTCCGGTGATGTATCGCGAAGAGATTCCGCCGGGGCCGGCCTATCTGGCCGAGGAACCGGAACGGCGCATCGAGCGAGCGCCGGAAAGTCTGCAACGGGTTGCCCTGGCGCTGGACGCGATTTCCGATGCGCCGCGCTATTTCTTCGACGATCCGATTGTCTATCTCGGCCTGCGCGAGGTGTTGCACCGCCTGCGCCGCGCCCGTGACCGCGCAGACCTGGGCACGATCGAAGATGATCTCTGGCAAATCGCCCTGCGCGCCGAGCTGGGCTCGCTGGCCGATGCCGAGGCTGCCCTGCGTGCTGCTGAACGCGCCCTGGCTGAAGCCCTTGCCCGCGGCGCGGACGAAACCGAGCTGGCAGCCCTGTTCGAGGCCTTTGAACAGGCGATGGAAAACTACATGGCCGCCCTCGCCCGCGAAGCCGTCCAGGCTCAGAATGAAAATGAAGGCGGCGGCGGTGAAAGCCTCAACAATGAAGCCCTCCAGGCCCTGCTCGACGCCCTGCGCGATGCAGCCGAGCTGGGCAATACTGCCGATGCCCGCCAGGCGCTCGCTGCGCTGAGCGAACTCCTGCGCAACATGGAAATGCAGATGGGCCAGGGCGGTGGTGAAGGCAATCAGCCAGACCCGGTCACCGAAGCCATCCAGGAAGCCCTTGAAGAGCTGGGCGACATGATCGGCGAACAGCGTGACCTGCAGGACCAGACCTTTGGCATGCAGCAGGAACAGCAACAAGGTGGCCAGCCGCAAAGCGGTCAGTCCGGTCAGGGCGGCGAGCAGAGCGGTGATATCCCCTCCGGTCTTGCCGAGAACCAGGATGGCGGCGCGGCACGGTCCATGGAACTCGCCGACATGCAGTCCGAACTGGCCGAACAGCTGCAACGCTCGCTCCAGGCCCTGCCGGAAGGCGCTGACCAGTCCGCCGGTGATGCCGCCAGCGCCATGCAACAAGCCGAGGAGGCCCTGCGCCAGGGCGATGCCCAGGCTGCTCTCGATGCCCAGGAAGACGCGCTTGCCGAGCTGCGCGCCGGCGCCGAACAGCTCGCCTCCGACCTGCTGGAACGTTTGGCAGAACAACAGGGCCAGGATGGCCAGGGCGAAGACGGCCAGGAAGAGGACCCGCTGGGTCGTCCGGCTGAAGGATCATTTGCCGACGGCCAGGGCGTAGAAATCCCCGACGAACTCAGCCGCGCCCGCGCCCGCGAAATCCTCGAGGAACTCCGTCGCCGCGCCGCCGAAGCCGGCCGCGAACAGGACGAGCTGGACTATATCGAACGCCTGCTGGACCGGTTCTAGGTTTCGAAGCCCGGAGGGGAACAGCCCCATCCGGCTCGCTACGTCGCCGCTTCCCTCCTTTAAATTTTGATGCGCCTCACGGCGCGCACCCACTCCACCATTGCTCCGCAATGGTCCCCCTCGCCCATCAAGGGCGAGGATGGCTATGTCGCGGATGGAGATTCATCCTTTCCCTTGATGGGAAAGGTGGCCGCGAAGCGGGCGGATAGGGTGCGGCCCAAAGGGCCAACTGAAAAACTCGAACACACCCTACAGGTTTGCTCAAAAAACGGCGTCAGCGGTCATGGCAAACTGGGCGGAAAATGGGATGGGAGTTGAAAGTTGTGGAAGTGTCCAACTACCCCAGTAATCAAGCCTCCGCTACACAAAGAACTCTTCATACACTTGCCGCAACGCTTGATTAGCAACTTGTAAACTCATGAACTGTTCCACGACCTTTTTCGCGGTGATCCCGGTCTCACTTTCCAGCTCTGGATCGGCTCCGTGTTTCAACAATACTTTTGCGCACAGGTATTCTGTATCAATAGTTTCCACCGCCAGCACCAACGGAGACTGTTCGTCGATATTGAAGTAATTGACCAATCCTCCCGCTTTCAGGAGAACCTCAAGAATATCAGCGCGTTTGGCCCGCACCGCATACATCACTGAAGTATTGCCGAATTGGTCGACGAGATTGACGTCATTGCCTGCGTCAATCAGGAACTGAATCATCTCGACGGTGAGGTGCTTGGCGGATGAAACGAGCATCCCGGTGAGGTGATTCCAGTTAACCCCCTTTGAAACATAATCCAAATCCCCTCCTGCCTTTACAGCGGCGCGTAATTTTTCAATGTCTCCATCAAAAATTGCCTCCTGAACGGCGAGGGTGGCGTCGCTCATTTTAGTCATCCAGATACCGCCTTACAGGTCGCATAGGGTCCTCCAATCATCCATTCCGGGCAGCTTATTGCGATGCATCAGGTTTTTCACTGTTTTGATGCGCCTCACGGCGCGCACCCACTCCACCATTGCTGCGCAATGGTCCCCCTCGCCCATCAAGAGCGAGGATAGGCTATGTCGCGGATAGAGATTCATCCTTTCCCTGAATGGGAAAGGTGGCCGCGAAGCGGGCGGATAGGGTACGGCCCAAAGGGCCAACTAAAAACCCAGCTCAGTGATGCTCTTGCTCAGCCGCTTCATGCGCCGCGACCTCGTCCACCTCACCATGCCCGGTCTCTTCCAGATGCGTGGTGATGGCGTCCACCAGGACAACCTCGACCTCGACCGTGCCCGGAGGCGGGTCGGAGACGATGGTGCGGAAGGCTTCGTGATCGCCGGCATCGAGATCGTGAACGTCCATATTGACGGTCCACTCCAGCAGGGACTGACCCTGGTCATCGCGCAGCACGGCGCGGACTTCCGGGACCGTACGGGAACGGCGGTCGTAATTGTGCAGATCGCCCTCGACGATCAACAGCGGCACGCCGTGTTCGATCTGGTGGCTGACATTGAGCTCACCGACCGAGATACCATAGGGGTTCACCGTCGAGCCCATCGCTGCATAGGCAGACGAGGCCCGCGGGAAGGCGGTGACAACATCGACGCGGAAAATCCAGGCGCAGGTCAGCACCAGGGCCATGGCAACGGCCAAACCGCCCCAGGCACCACCGGCCACGGCAGCGGACATGGTCTGCCTCTTTTTCGCCTGACGCTCCCGATAAGCCTCGTGGGGCTTTTTCGGTTCTTCAACGACTTCCGGGGTTTCTTCCTCGAGTTGCGCTGGCTGGAGATCGGGAAGCTGCTCGGGGTCCTCGACCTTGGCAGACCAGACATAACCGCACGAGGCGCAACGCACACGACGACCGTTCGCGCCGATCGCCTGTGGATCAGCGCGATAGCTCGTGGAACAAGAAGGACAGCTGAGTACTATGCTCATCTGAGTCGTTACTACTTCCGGCCGACCCGACAGCGATGGAGACTTCCATAGAGCCGAGTCATCTACATACACCAAGCAGCGCCGCTGAGCCTGTCATCCGCTTCGACAATGTCGGCATGCGGTATGGACGCGGGCCAGAGGTTCTGCGCGACTTGTCATTTGATTTACCACGCGGATCTTTCCAATTCCTCACCGGACCGTCCGGTGCGGGCAAAACTTCGCTGCTCAAGCTGATTTATCTCGCTGCCAAGCCCTCGCGCGGCACGATTTCCTATTTCGGACGCGATGCGGCCGGGCTGACACGGGACGAACTGCCACAGATCCGCCGGCGTGTCGGTGTGGTGTTCCAGGAATTCCGCCTGCTCAATCATCTCACCGTTTTCGACAATGTCGCCCTGCCCCTCAGGGTCACCGGACGCAAGCGCACGGACTATGCCGAGGATGTCGCGGAGTTGCTGGCCTGGGTCGGGCTGGGTGACAAGATGAGTGCTCAACCAGCGACCTTGTCCGGCGGGGAGCAACAACGTGTTGCCATCGCCCGTGCGGTCGTTGCCCAGCCGGAAATCCTCATCGCCGACGAACCGACCGGCAATGTCGACAGCGAGATGGCGATGCGCCTGCTGCGCCTGTTTGTCGAGCTCAACAAGCTGGGAACGACGGTGGTGTTTGCCACCCACGACCTGCAGCTGGTCCGCCTGCTGGATGCGCCCGTAATGACGCTGTCAAACGGGCATCTGCACATCCGCCCGCCACGCAGCCAGCGTTATGCCCACGCACCGGACGGCAAGCTGGACATGTCCGAGCTGGATGACGCACCGGAAACGGTGGAAGAGAATTCCGAAGAGATGCAGGACGAAGCGGCTGCGCAGGATATCGAACGCCCGGAGGGTGATCATGACCACAAATGATATTCCCCCGCCGCCCAAGGGCGGAGCCGGCGCCCTGTTGCCGCCCGATGCAGGACGTGATCGTCCGCTGTTCGTGGTTGCCGCGATCCTGGTTTTCCTGGCCTGTATCGCCGCCCTGGGCGCCCGCGGCGCCTGGCAGCAGGCCGAGACCTGGACATCGGACCTCGAAACCAGCCTGACCATCCAGATCCGCCCGGTGGACGAGCGCGATATCGAGGCCGATGCCCAGCAGGCGGCGGAGATCATCAGCGCCATCGGGGGTGTGGACCGGGCCGTCGCCCGTGACCGCGCCTATGCCGAGGCGCTCGTCGCGCCCTGGCTGGGTGAAGGCAATATCCCGGATGATCTGCCCCTTCCTCTGCTGGTTGATGTGCGCCTGGAAAGCGGCGCCGAACTGGCCGTCAGCGACCTCCAGACCGCTCTGGACAATGCCGGGCTGGCCGCCAGTGTGGATGATCATGCGCAATGGGCCCAGGCGGTCCGCCGAGCGGCCGGATTTGCCCGCACGCTTGCCCTTGCACTGCTGACCCTGTTGACCGGAGCGGCGGCTGCCGTTGTCGCCTTCGCGGCGCGCGCCAGCCTGGCAGCACGTGTCGATGTTATCGACGCCCTGCACCTGTCAGGCGCGGAGGACCGTTTCATCGCTGCCCTCTTCCAGCGCCGCTTCTTCATGCTGGGGCTCAAATCCGGTACGGCCGGAGCGCTGATCGCCGTCCTGGTTTCCCTTTTGGTCAGTTCCGGGGGCAATAGTGTCGATATGGCGTTTTTCCTGCCGAGCTGGACGATGGCGCCATTCGAACTGGTGATGCTGGGCATTGCGCCCCTGCTGGCCGGAGCAACTTCGGCCCTGTCGGCGCGGCTGGCCGTGGCCACGGATCTGCGCGGGCGATGGTAGTCCTACGCCACGGAAACATAGGCGAAAACGGCTTGCGAACAGCCTGTTCAGCGTCCAGTGTTGATGGTGTCGTTTATGGGGATGATGCGTGCGAGTGACGATCCGCATTCTGCAGGCTGTGGCTTTTATCGCCGTCGTCGGTGCATTGATCGGCTTTGCCAGTTTTGCCGGCCGCGTCAGCAGTCTGGACCAGCCCCAGGGTGACCTTTCTGCCGATGCCATCGTCGTTCTGACCGGTGACAGTGGACGCCTGCGCGCGGGCGGTGAACTCCTGCGCTCCGGCAGCGCACCGCGCCTGTTGATCAGCGGCGTTCACAGTTCGGTCTCCAACGCCGACATTCTCGATCAGGCCAGCCTGGACCAGGCGACGCTGGATTGCTGTGTGACCCTGGACCGCCAGGCTCATGACACGGTCGGTAATGCGCGCGAGACGGCGCGCTGGGCCCGGTCCAACAGCTATAATCGCTTGATCATTGTGACCTCAGACTATCATCTCCCGCGGAGCCTTCTGGAAATGAAGCGCGCCATGCCGAATGTCGAGCTGATCGCCTATCCGGTTCATACATCACCGCCCTGGGAAACTCCGGCGACGGCACGATTATGGACCCAGGAATACGCCAAGTTCGCGACAGTATGGTTGGGCTCGGCGCTGCTGGATGACGGTGAAAACGCCTGATGACCACAATTCGCTCCTTCCTCTTCTACATCTATATGTACGGGCTGATGATCATCGTCGGCCTCGGCGGCATCCCGCTCATCCTCGGTCCGCGCAGCTGGAGCCGAGGCCTGCTCAAATTCTATCTGAAACTGCTCTGGCCCGGCCTTGCCGTGATCTGCGGTGTGAAGATCGAAGTGCGCGGTCGCGAAAACCTGCCGTCTGGCGGTGCGCTGATCGCGTCCAAACACCAGAGCATGTGGGAGACGCTGGCCTTCTGGGGCATCCTTCCGGACCCGGCCATCATCCTCAAGAAATCCCTCGTCTACATGCCGATCTTCGGCTGGTACGCGGTCAAGCTGGGCAATATCAGCATTGACCGGAAGGGCGGTTCGAAAACCCTGCGCAAAATGCTTAAGGACGCCGCCCAGCGCGGTCAGGACGGTCGCCAGGTGCTGATCTTCCCGGAAGGTACGCGGGTGGAACCGGGCGATAATCCGGAGCTCAAGCCGGGTATTGCAGGGCTCTACCAATCCATGGCTGTGCCGTGTGTGCCGGTGGCCTTGAACTCCGGCGTATATTTGAAAAACTATTGCGGCCTGAAAAAACCGGGCACGATCATTGTCGAGATTCTCGAGCCGATTGAGCCGGGTCTGGACAAGGCCACCTTCATGCGGACCTTGCATGAGCGTATCAGTACCGCGTCGGATCGCCTGCTCGAAAGCTGATCCGCCGCCAACAGGAGTAAGGCGTTGCGCGCGCATATGAAGTTTATCCTGCCGCTGGTCGGCATCATTGCGCTCCTGGTGCTCTATTCCATCTACTGGTTCTACGCGGCTGGCCGGGTGAATGAAGCCGTTCTCGACTGGGTCGAGGAAAACGAGAGCCAGGGCTATCAGATCGCCTATTCCGAACTGCGTGTGCGCGGCTATCCCTATCGTTTCCAGATCGAGATCGATGGAGCCGAAATAACCGCCCCGCGCAGTGATGGCGGCTGGAACGCCACGCTGGAACGCCTGCAGGCCAATGCCCTGCCCTATGACTTTTCGCACTGGATCGTCAGCTTTGGCGGCCCGATGCACATCCGCTCCGATCGTGAGCTGATGGTGAACGCTCAGGAAGCGCGCGTCAGCCTGCGCACAAATGATGCGGGCCAGACCGAGCGCGTTGGCGCGGAAATTCTGGCGCTATCCGTGGAATCCCTGGCTGGCGATCCACTGGACATCGAATTCATCGAGAGCTTCGTTCTGGGCGGATCGGTTGAGGCAGACAATTCCCTGCGGGTGCGCATCCAGGCCAATGGCGTGCGCGCCAGCGAACAGGACGGGTCGCAGGACCTGATCCGCGCTTTCGGTCAGACCGGCGAGCAATTCCGCCTGGACTTTGCGGTCACCGAATGGACAGCCCTCGCCCGCGATGGCGATATCGGCAGCTGGGCCCGCGCAGGCGGTCAGCTGCAGATCCATGATGCCCTGCTGAACTGGGGCCCGGCGCAACTCAATGGCGGTGAAGGCGAGCTGGGGCTGGATGACGAATTCAAGCCGGATGGACGCCTGTCCATCTCGATCGCTGATCCGGATTCCCTGGCGGTGGCACTGGTCGGTGCCGGCCTGATCCCGCAGGAGAATGAGGAAGCGCTTCGCCTGGCGGCGATGATGGCCCCGCGCGGGCCGGAAGGCGTATCGCTCGGCTTCCGGCTGCGCGATGGCGGCGTGTATCTGGGTCCGGTACGTATCGGACGCCTCGCTGAATAATCAGCCTTTCATGAAGCTTTGCAGAGCCTCGACCACGGCGCGGTTTTCCGCTTCGGAGCCGACGGTTATGCGCAAGGCATTCGGCAGGCCATAGGGCACAACCGGACGGACGATGAGCCCCTTGGCGGTCAGATATGCGTCAGCTGCCGCTGCGGTCTTCTCGCCTTCTGACGGGAAGTGAACCAGCACGAAATTACAGACGCTCGGTGTCACTTCCAGGCCCAGACCACCAATCTGCTGACGCAGGAAGGCAACCCATTCCTCATTGTGGTCCGCGGAACGCTTCATGAAATCCCGATCCTGGATCGCCGCCGTACCAGCTTCGATCGCCGGCAGGTTGACGTTGAACGGCCCACGCACACGGTTCAGCACATCGATGATGGACTGGTGAGCATAAGCCCAGCCCAGACGCACCGCTGCCAGACCGTGGATCTTGGAGAAGGTGCGGGTGACGATGACATCATCACGCTCGCGCGCCAGCTCCAGGCCGGCGGTGTAATCCGCTTCACGAACGAATTCCGCATAGGCCGCATCGATCACCAGCAGTGTGGTCGGCGGCAGGGCATCACGCAGGCGGCGAACCTCGGCATCGGAGATATAGGTGCCGGTCGGATTGTTCGGATTGGCCAGGAAAACGATCTTGGCATCGTCACCCGCCGCTTCGATCACCGCATCGACATCCGTGCGGTGTCCCTTCTCCGGCGCCGAGATGATGTCGCAGCCGCTCTGCATGGCTACAAGGCGATAGACCAGGAAGCCGTACTGGGACTGGACCACCTTGTCGCCCGGGTTGAGATAGGCGCGGCCAAGCAGTTGCAACAGCTCATCCGAACCACAGCCACAGACAATATTGTCCGCTTCCAGGCCTTCTTCACGCGCGATTGTCTCACGCAGCATGGTGGCGCCACCGTCAGGATAGATGTGCAGGTCGCCGGAGGAATTGCGGAAAGCTTCCGCCGCCTTGCCTGAACAACCCAGGGCGTTTTCGTTGGAAGAGAGCTTTACCGGGTTTTCGATACCGGGCGCATCCGCAGCACCGGGCTTGTAGGGGCGGATGTCGAGAATGCCGTCACAGGGCTGGATCGTCATAGGAAGCGCCTTTCTCGGAACGCAGGTCAGTATTGATCTGCTGGGGAGATAGCGCGGGGCGGGTACGTTCATCAAGGGCTCGCGCTCCATTGCGCGCAGCACGGCCCAGCGGTCGCAGAGCATTGGTGCGTTTCACGGCTTCCACCAGGATCAATCCACCCAGGCCCGGCCAGAATTTCTCGCCCGCCTTTTCCCAGGCACTGGCAATGCCCTTGCCCGACGCCCAGCGCCAGGGCGGGGCATACAGCGCGCGTGACCAGGCCACCGGTTCGAACAGGGCATCATCGAGCAGATGCGTCAGCTGACCGCGTGAAAAGGGCCGACCATGCCCAAAGGGCGTGGCATCGGACAATGCCCAGACACCGGCTCGCGCGGCCGTCGCGATGACCACCCGCCCCTCCGGCGCCATCACCCGCCAGGTCTCCCGCAACAGGCCGGGCAGGTGTTCGGCCTCTTCCAGCATGTGGATCATCAAGACGCGATCAAACATCGCCTCGGGAAACGGCATGCGCGTCTCGTCGCCCATGACGATATTGGACGGGCTAGCCGGGGCAATGGCCCCCTGGGCGCTGGGCATCAGTTCGATACAGCGCCGGGCCGAGGCCTGCATATCGCGCAGATAGGGCGTGGCATATCCCACGCCCAGCACATCCAGGTCCTTCAGATTGGGCCAGATCGCTCCCAGACGTCGCTCGATCATACGTTGTGCCAGGGCGCCGCGGGTCGTACGGTAAAAACGATCAAGTTCGATGGCATCACGACGCACTAGGTCTGCTCCGCAGTTTGTTCTAGACAGGTCCAATCCACTCCGCAGCGGTTTTGAAGTCAATCATGAGCGCATTAGAAATCCGGCAATTTGCATGTCTTTCCGATAATTACGGCTATCTGATCCACGACCCGGACAGTGGCGAGACGGCTACAATCGACACCCCGGACCCGGAGGTCATCCTGCGCGAGGCCAAGGCGGCCGGCTGGACGATTACCCAGGTCTGGAACACGCATCACCACCGGGATCACGCCGGCGGCAATGAAGCCATCAAGGCCGCCACCGGCGCCCGCATTGTCGGCCCATCCTATGACGTCGACCGCATTCCCGGCATTGATCACGAAGTTGCCGACGGGGACATCGTGGAGCTGGGCCGTTTTCGCGCCAAGGTGATCTTCACGCCCGGACATACCCGCGGGCATATCTGTTTCCTCTTTCCCACTGAGAAAGCCGCCTTTGTGGGCGACACGATGTTCGCCCTGGGGTGTGGGCGCCTGTTCGAGGGAACACCGGCTGAGATGTGGCACAGCCTCAACCGGCTGGCAGAGCTGCCAGACGAGACCAAGATCTATTGCGCGCACGAATACACGGCCGCCAATGCCGCCTTTGCCCTGACTGTCGACCCGGACAATACCGACCTGCAGGCCTATGCAGCGATGGTCGAGGCCGAGCGCGCGCGCGGTGAACCGACGGTGCCAACAACAATCGGGGCCGAAAAGGCGGCCAACCCCTTCCTGCGCGCCGGCGACCCGGCCATCCGTCTGCGCCTGAACATGGTCCGCGAGGATGATGAAGACGTCTTCGCCGAGATTCGCCGCCGCAAGGACAGTTTCTGACCATGACCCAGACCGCACAACAGATCATCGACGCACTGGACATGCAGCGCCATCCGGAAGGCGGCTGGTATGTCGAGACATTTCGCGATGTGAACGGTCCGGACGGGCGCGCGCGCTCAACAGCGATCTACTATCTTCTGGAAGCGGGGGACCGCTCGCACTGGCACCGGGTGGATGCGCTGGAAGTCTGGCACTGGCATGCCGGCGCCCCGCTGCGATTGAGTATCAGCACAGACGGTAAAACCAGCCGAGATATCGATCTGGGTCCAGACGTCGTTTCGGGGCAACGCCCCCAGGGCATTGTTCCGACACAGGCGTGGCAGGCTGCGCAAAGCCTTGGCGACTGGACACTTGTCGGTTGCACGGTTGCACCGGGGTTTGAATTTTCCGGGTTCGAGATGGCGCCATCAGAATGGGCGCCGGATGACCGGCGGGTCGACGTCCAGACCTAGCTGGTCTCGTCCATCAACGCGTTGGCGATGAGTTCGGAAGACGGACGGCCGGCATAACCGAACTCCGGAGCAATCGACACGACGAACTCGTCATCATCCCAGCGTGCCCCGGGCTCGCCGCCAATGACAATGCGCAATCTGGCAAGCTCCGGCATGCGACGACGGTCAGAGCGCAGCTGGCGCACAGCTTTCTCGATGACATTGAATGTATCGTACTGGACACCCAGTCCCGCGCGCGGCGCCGGTTCGTATTCCAGGTCGAAGCTGGTGCTGAGCAGTTCTGCCAGCGTACCGGCCAGGTCCTCGGCACGGTCCCGCACCTCGTTCGGCGAACGCGGCTGGGGCGCCAGGCCACCAGCCGGGCTGGCATAGTCCGCAATCACGCCATCGGGCGCATCAAGGGGGAAGTAGGTGGTGCCGCCCAGAGCAGTCAGGCGCACGACTTCACGTCCGGTATCGGTGACAAAGGACGTACCACCACCCGGCGCACGATTGGCGAACAGGACCAGGACTTCGGCGTCCGGGTCATCACGTTCGCGCAGCAGGGCCACGGTATTGGTGCGGTCGAAAAGGAAAAAATCGCCACTGTCGGCACGTTGGTACCAGGACGACGCCAGTTGCGATCGTTCATTTCGCAAAAGGCGGTCGCGCAGCGGGTTAGCCTGGTAACCCGCTGCAGCGCCTGCGCACATGGCAGCCGTTAGTATGGCAATTAGTATTCGCGTCATCCCGTACATCATTCTGCCCCCCATCACGGCAATTTTGGGGCAGAATGTGCAAATTGGGTTTACGCCATGTATTGACCGCCATTGATGGTCATCACGGAACCGGTCATGAAACCGGCATCCTCACTCGCCAGATAGACGACAGCCTTGGCAATCTCGTCGGCCTCGCCCAGTCGATTGACCGGAATGCCGGCGATGATGGAGTTGAGGACTTTCTCCGGAACTGCAGCCACCATGTCGGTATTAATATAGCCCGGGGCGATACAGTTGATAGTGATGCCCTTGCGCGCGGTTTCCTGGGCCAGGGCCTTGGTGAAACCGATCACACCCGCCTTTGCAGCGGAATAGTTTACCTGGCCCATCTGGCCTTTCTGGCCATTGATGGAGGAGATATTGATGACCCGGCCAAAGCCGCGCTCACGCATGCCGTCAATCAGCGGACGTGTCGTGTTGAACAGCGATGTCAGGTCCACACGGATCACGTCATTCCACTGTTCCGGGGTCATCTTGTGGAACATGCCGTCGCGGGTGATGCCGGCATTATTGACCAGGACATCTATCGGCGCTCCGGCCAGTTCCTCGGCCATTGCGATGCCTTCCACGCTGGCATCGTAGTCACCGACGTCGAACTTGACGACGGCAACGCCGGTCTCTTCGGAAAAGGCCTTCGCCTTCTCGTCATTACCGGCGTAATTCGCGATCACAGTGTATCCGGCATTTTTAAGCTGAACCGAGATCGCTGCGCCGATACCGCGCGTGCCACCTGTTACCAATGCAGTGCGTGTCATTTTGCCCCCGCCATGCTGCTTTTGCGAACAAATTGATTCTTCGCGCTTGCAGCACACCACCTCAAGCGCGTAAACCCCTAGATATATAGATCAGTGTCCTTGTCGAGCGAAAATCCTATGAAGATTTCGCCTGAAGGATGAGATGGGGAGTTCGCAGTGGCACAATCCAAAGGCACAGCTTCGGTTATCGTTATCAAGAAGTACGCAAACCGGCGCCTCTATGACACGTCCACGAGCCAGTATGTCACGCTCGATCACCTCCGTGATCTGGTGAAAAACGGGACCGATTTCCAGGTTGTGGATGCCAAGTCCGGTGAAGACCTGACGCGCGGTGTCCTGGCCCAGATCATTTTCGAGGAAGAGGCGCGCGGCGCCAATCTCCTCCCTGTCGACTTTCTGCGTCAGCTGATCAGCTTTTATGGCGACAGCCTGCAGAGTGTTGTTCCCGGCTATCTGCAGATGTCGATGAATAACTTCTCCCAGCAACAGGAAGAGTTCCGTTCCCGGATGAGCGAAGCCATGACCTCACCGCAAGCCAGCATGTCCATGCTGGAGGAACAAACCCGTCGCAACATGGAAATGTTCGGACAGGCCATGCGCATGTTCACGCCCTTTGCCGCCGGCACCACGCCGGAAGCCGAGGCCCCGGCCCAGCCAGCGGCCACTGCTGCCAAGGAAAGCGACGATGTCGCTGCCATGCGTGCCGAGCTGGATGCGATGCGTGCCAAACTGGACAAGCTGGTCAAGGACTAGCCGCCTGACCGGTTGCGGTACGGCTTGTGGTTAACAAAATCGTACCCGAATGAAACACATGGCCCGGTGATCGATCCGATCCCGGGCCATTTTTGCGCTTGCGGTTGTGTTTTGCGACCAGAATCATGGTTAATGAGTGCTTAACACTTGGCACGCGCCTTGCGACACCATTGGCATGACTATGATCCGCAGCCTCGTCACCGTCCCGACCCCGACCTCCCGGCGTGTACCGCCGGTGGGTAAGGCAAGCGGATCCAATGACCGTCCGTCGCAGCCACAAAATGCGCTCGTGCCCGTCCCGACCCAGCGAGAATCCGAGCCCCGTGCCAAGACCTCGCTGCGCGCGCGCAATGCTGCGGCGGAGGTTGTTGTCCAGGTCATCGCCGGCAATCCACGTCGCGGTATCCGCGCCGAAGCCAGCGAACAGGCGCGCTATCGCCGCGCCTATGCCAACGCCGCTGCCACCCCTGCCCCGCGTCCGCGCTGGGAGAAGTGCGCATGAGCACCCTGCTCAATGAAAAATTCGGCTTCTGGTGCGACGTCGCCCTGGGCACGGTCCTGGTGTTTGTGACGTTCTAAGTTTTTTTGGTCGCCCGCCAACTCGCTTAGCACGCGGCTCCGATGGAGCGGCGCCTGTGGCGCTTGCGATGTGGTACTGGGTTCGCTTCGCTCACGCCCCTCACCCTCGCTGCGCTCGACCTCTCCCCGTGGGGGGGAGAGATAACGCGTCACCATCTTTCTCCCGCGGGGAGAAGTGCCCTTCGTAGCCTTGGCGAAGAACGGCGATGAGGGGCTCACAAAACAACTCACACCCCACCAACAAAAAACGCCGCCCCGAATGGAGCGGCGTTTCTGGTTTAGCGTGTACTGTCAGGATCAGGCTTCGCCACCGACCGCCAGGTCGCGGCGGGCCGCAACGATGGTGACGACGAAACCAGCCACCGTGTCCATCAACGTCATCAAGGTGATGAGGAAGAAGGCTGCGGTGCCGAACTGGCCCATCAGCAGAAAGAGCGCCATGGCGATCACGAAGATCAGCATGGACAAACCGTGATTGACGATCGTCGCCGTGCCGGATCCGGCAGATTTGATGAGCTCGACAAAGAGCATCAGCATGCCGAGAATAATCAGGATATCGCCGACAGACAGCTCGAGCGAGCCATTGACCATCGGTACAGCGAATACACCGGCCGACATGTCGACGCCCATGAAGGCTGCGACCGCATAGGCGGCCACCGGAATAATCATCATTGGAAATACATTGAACATGGAGCCACCCCTGTTTGACCGGCCACCGCCACCTTGTGCGCGATTTGCCGCCATCATACCTAACAATACGCCGTTGTCCCCTCCGGCCATATCGTGTCCTTTCCTTTGCGCGACAAACGCGCCTTTCAAGACTTCAAACTAGACTTCATCCGCACCACGCGAATTCCGTGCTCTCGAATTTAACCACATCATCCCCATCATGTCTGTCAAAGAGGCGAAAAGACGGCCAAAATTCGTATATTTTGAAGCTCCGATGGTGCGGTGGCGGTGCGTAACCGGGCGGAATTCACACTTGAAACCCTCTCGATTCATCAGAGCAGGCAGGAATCGGTGCTGGTGATCGAAGAAGGGCAGCAGCAGATAGACATCACGCTTGAATGCCTTGAGACCACAGCCGGTATCATTGCAATCATCATTCAGCATGCGCTTGCGAATTCCGTTGCCGAAGCGCGAGGCGAATTTCTTCCAGGCTGAATCCTGGCGATTGGCGCTGCGATCGCCGCCCACAAGAGCCAGGTCTTCCGGTGCGTCCTCGCGCATCAACGCGTCGATCACGGTCGGCAGGTTCTCCGGCGGGTTCTGGCCGTCGCCGTCCAGCGTTGCCACGACCGTGCCGCGGGCAAACATCACACCGGTGCGAACGGAACGGGACTGACCGGCATTGTGCCGGTGCGCGAGCACGCGCAAGGCTGGCAATTCAGCCTTGGCGTCAATCAGTTCCTGGCGGGTGGTGTCCTTGGAACAATCATCGACAAAGATCATCTCGTAATTGCGCCCTTCAAGGGCGGCAGCGATCTCGCGGGCCAGCGGAACAACGTTTCCGGCTTCGTTATAAGCCGGGACAACAACGGAAATATCTGGATTTTGGCTCATCTGTGTGTCTGCTTGAGCTTGCGTCATGTGCGTTCCCCGTTACATACCGGGTTTACGACACGACGCGAGGTATTTTTACGCCTCGTGGCATTTGGAGTTCTACATGGCCGAGCTCGCTCGCGGCACCCGCGCCTATGTGATCATTGGGTTGATTGCACTGATATCCGCTTTTGCCGGGATTTTCACCCTGCCGCCGCTGGACCGGGATGAAAGCCGTTTCGCCCAGGCGACCGCGCAGATGCTCGAGACCGGCGATTTCGTCGAGATCAACTTCCTCGACACCGAGCGCAACAAGAAACCGATCGGTATTCACTGGCTCCAGGTGGTCACGGTCTCGGCCCTGTCCGACGCGGAAGCGCGCGAGATCTGGGCCTATCGGATTCCATCGGCTCTGGGTGCCCTGCTGGCCGCCCTCGCCTGTTTCTGGGGTGGCAGCCGGCTGATCGGACGCGAGGCCGCCTTTGCGGGCTCCGCCATGTTCGCAGCAACAGTGCTCCTGGGCATTGAGGGCGGGATCGCCAAGACCGACGCCATGCTGGCCGGGTGCACAACCCTGGCCATGGCCGCCTTGATGCATGTGCGCAGCGGCGAGACCGCCGGCTGGCGCACTGCGTTGATCTTCTGGTTCGCCATCGGGCTGGGCACCCTGATCAAGGGACCCGTCACGCCTATGGTCGCCGGACTGGCCGTCATCGCGCTGTTTGCCTGGGAAAGAAAACTCGCCTGGCTGAAACCGCTCGCTGTCTGGTGGGGACCGATCCTGGCCATCGCCATGGTCCTGCCCTGGCTGATCAGTATCCAGATCGCCACCGACGGCAATTTCCTGCGCGAGGCGCTTGGGGATGATCTGGGACCGAAACTCGTCTCCAGCCATGAACGTCATGGCGGGCCGATCGGATATCACCTGCTTCTGGCGCCCCTGCTCTTCTTCCCGGCGGTGCTGTTCCTGGTCCCGGGCGTCGCGCGGATTGTTGGCGCTGTGCGGGGCGAGGATGATCGTGCCGCCTCCATCGCGCGTTTCCTGATTTGCTGGGCGGTGCCGACCTGGCTGGTTTTTGAACTCCTGCCGACCAAGCTGCCGCATTATGTCCTCCCGGCCTATCCGGCAGTGGCGCTCATGGCGGGCTGGGCCTTTGTCGAGATCGGCAAGTCTGCCAATTGGCAGCGCTGGGTCAGCTGGGGCCTTTTTGCCTTTGCCGGACTGGTCTTTGCCATCGTCATTCCGACCGCCTTCCTGATCTATGGCAACAATGCCAGCTGGGACGCGGTACGCCTGTCCCTCGCCGGTTTCCAGGGCGGGTTCGACCTGGCGACGGATCCTACAGTCGGGGCGATAGTGGTCCTGACCAGCGGGATTTTCGCGGCCCTCGTAGGCGCGACGCTGCTCAGCGAACGTTTGCGGTCGGGCGTGCTGGTTCTGGCCCTGGTGGTCGTCTCCGGCCTCGCCTGGCAAATCGCCGCCCGCGGTGTGGCCCTGCCCAATGCCTATGCGGTCCGGCTTGCGGACCAAGTGCGGGCGGCGCGGGAATATTCCGAGACGATTACCGGCATTCCGGCCAGCGAGATCGTCACCGCGTCGAGCTATACCGAACCCAGCCTGGTGTTCTCCCTTGGCTCGGACACGGTGCTCGGCATGCCTGAGGATGTGATGCGTCTCGCTGCAGAGCGGCAGGAGGCCACCCTGGTGGTTCTGGACATCTCTCGTGGCCCGTGGTTGCGCCGCATCTTCACGACGGAGGGCTTCACACAGGATCAGGTGCCTGAAGCCCTTTGGAACGCATATAACCAAAGCGTTCCAGGCGCCGGAATTCTTCCACCGAGTGAACCGGATGCGGCTGGTGCTGAAGTCGCGGCTTTGGGGTATTGGGTCCGCTGGGTCATCGACACGGATGTCTGCCACGTCGGAACAGCCAGCGGCACGAATTATTCCCGCGGCGACGAGACCGTCCTGCTTCTGGCGTGGACGCGTTGCGGTAATGGTCGCCAACTTCTCGATACGCTTGATATGCCTAGGTACCAATCCTGGAATTGAGCTTGCCCGCAAGAGGACACGATATGACCAAATCCGTCGAAATCGTTGAAGTTGGTCCGCGTGACGGGCTGCAGAATGATCCTGTGCTCATGCCGACGGACGTCAAGATCGAGTTCGTCCAGCGCCTGATTGATGCCGGTGTGAAACGCATGGAAGCCGCCAGCTTCGTGCACCCCAAACTCGTTCCGGCCATGGCCGACAGCGCCGAGGTGATGCAACAGGTGCCGCGGGTTGATGGTGTCAAATATATCGGCCTTGCCCTGAACGAGAAAGGAATGCGCCGGGCCCTCGACAGTCGGTGTGACGAGGTCAACTACGTCATGGTCGCCTCGCCCGGTTTCGGGCTGAAGAACCAGAACGCCACGCCGCAACAGACCGCGGACCTGTTCGACCAGATCGCGGTGCTGGCGCATGATGACGGCGTCCCGGTCTCGGTGACCGTCTCGGTGGCCTTTGGCGACCCGTTTGATGGCGAGGTTGATCCGAAAATCCTCGGCGAACTCGCAGGCCGGGCCCGCGCTGCGGGTGCAGTCGAGTTTGCGCTGGGTGACACGATCGGTGTTGCTGATCCCTGGGCCGTGCGCCGGGCGCTGGATATCGTCAAGGCGCAGTCCGGTGACATGCGTATCCGCATGCACTTCCACAACACCCGCAACACGGCGATGGCCAATATCTATGCCGCGATCGAAGCGGGCGTGGATGTCATCGATGCCTCGGTCGGCGGGATTGGTGGCTGTCCGTTCGCGCCCGCCGCGACCGGCAATGTGGCCACGGAAGACGTCGTCTACATGCTCGACCGTGCCGGCATTGAGACGGGGCTGGATCTGGACAAGCTGATTGAGACGGCAAAATGGCTGGAGACGGACGGGCTGAAACACCCGGTCGAAAGCGCCCTGTCCCGCGCGGGCGGTTTTCCGAAAACCTGAGCTGAGGGCCTATTCGGCAGCCTGGTTGGTGTGCTCGCCCTCGGTGGACTTTGCGGACCTGCCGAACAGGCCACCGAGCTTGCTGCGAACATCCATCCACAGCACCCGCGCCCAGATTGCCAGGAAGATCGGCCCGCTGAGCAACAATGTCGCTGCGCGCTGCAGCGGCCCGGGGTAGAATTTCCAGAAATATTTCACAAAGCCAGACGCCTTGTGGGTTTCGACCTTCCACGGGCTGCTCTCGCTCGTGCCGCCATAATGCAGAATATCCGCGCGAGGCTCGAACCAGACTTCGCCACCATGCTCCCGAAGCGTTCGACAGAGGTCGATATCCTCGACGTGCAGAAAATAGCGCTCGTCAAAACCGCCGATCTTTTCGAAAACATCACGGCGCATCATCATTGCAGCACCGGAGACCGCCGGGACCAGAATCATCTCCTCAGGCAGCGGGTCCTTTTCCCAGTGAATGGAGTGCGGTCCGACTGAAATCCGGTCCAGCCCCATGAAACTGCTGGCCGCGCTGACCGGTGTCAGCTCACCACGACGCGCACCACGCTGTTCCGTGCCATCATTGTTGAGAATACGGCCACCGATGATCCAGTCGCCACCATTCATGCGACGCGCGCTCTCCTTGAGGCGCTCGGCTGTTGAAGGCACCAGAACTGCATCCGGATTGAGGAAGAGGAGAAGATCACCGCTCGCCGCTTCCGCTCCGATATTGCAGCCTTTACCAAAACCCAGATTTTCTCCGGTTTCCAGCAGGGTGAATTTCCGGTTTTCCGCAGCAAGGTCCCGCAGCTCGGCCACCACCTCGTCCGGATTGTCATGATTGACCAGAACAAACTCGTCGACATTCGGCGCCGCCAGCACGGACTTCACCGATTCCATAAGCCGTTTGCCTGTTCTCCAGGACACGGTGACAACGCTGAGTCGTTGTTCACTTACCATCACACTGACTTCCCTGAGCGCAGCAGCAGAACCGCCGTAGTCGCCAGTGCGACTGCCCCCTGATGCCATTCCTGCCACGCACCATAAGAGAAAAGCAGCAGGCTTGCATAGACTAAAACCACCCAGATGATTGCCATAGCCTGAAATTTGGTGAGCGATTTCGCGGCGTTCAGTCGCTCACCAAGACCAATCAGCGCGATTGCGAGGAGCCCTGCACCCACCAATCCGGTCTCCAGCCAGACATGCAGCGCGGCATTGTGAGGATGCAATGGCAGGGCACTGACTTCATAACCGGGGATCTCAATATCAGCCTGGAAATTCCTTGACGCATCAAGGCCGTGTCCAAACCAGGGCGATTGCCAGACCGTTTCTGAAGCAAAGGTCCAGATCTCGATGCGCCAGACCCACGAGAGGGGCAAAACCTCGCGCGCACCTTCAGGAATTAGCCCGATCAGGTTAGGCAAGACCAGAGGCATCGCCAGAACCGCGCCGGCCAACCCTCCCAGCGTTATGGCAACGGTCTGGCGCGGGAAGAACCACGCGAACGCCATTCCGAGCGTGCCAGCCAGGAGCGCAACCGCGTTGACCTGCATCTCGAAACTCGCTGCTGCCATCAAAACCAGCGCTGCCAGGATACCACCAAGCAATGGCCCACCCTTTTGCCAGCTCAGCAAGACAGCGGGACCGCCGACGAGCAGCAAGGGGGCCACGCCATGCCCCAGGGAGCGGTTGACGACAAACTGTATGTCGTGTGCTGCCCCGCTCAGGCCCTCGGCGCCTGTCTTGAAGGCCTTCGTCGCGCTGCCATCGGTCATCGCCTCGAAGAAGAAGAACAGCGAGGCACCGAATGCGAAAAAGATCAGCGCCGCCTCAATACGGGCACGCCAGATGCCGGACTGCTGCCCGACCCGGTAAGCGAACAGCGCGTATAGCGGTACGCCGAACAGGAGTTTCGGAATTTGCTGGGGGTCATCATGCGACGACCAAAGGAAGCTCAACGACGCCCAGACCAGAAACAGCCCTGCCGGAACCATCACCCAGTTCCGGTTGACGCTACGCCAGGACGCAGGCCGCAATGGCGTGATGGCCATGGCCGCCAGGGCCATGATCGGTGCGATCAACAGCCCCCCTGCCATGACGGCCGGGTAGGCCAGGATGAACATGGCACATCCAACAATACCGACCCGGGCTTCGTCCTGTGTCATACGGTTCGCCGTTCAGTTAAACCAGACTAGCGCTTGAGATCCGGCGGGGTGGCCTTGTCGCCCAGTTGGGCAATGGCGTCCGCAAGGGACATGACTTCCTGCGTTCGGCCTTCCTCGCCCAGGAAGCGCAGCGCGACTGCGCCCTCCTCGGCTTCCTTGCGACCAACCACCGCGATGACCGGCACCTTGCCGACCGAGTGTTCGCGGACCTTGTAATTGATCTTCTCGTTGCGCAGATCCGTTTCCACGCGCAGTCCGGCGTCGGACATGGCCTGGCGGACTTCCTCGGCATACCCGTCAGCGTCCGAGGTAATCGTCGCAACCACGATCTGGCGCGGCGCCAGCCAGAACGGCAGCTTGCCGGCATAATGCTCAATCAAAATGCCCGTGAAGCGTTCCAACGATCCAAAGAGTGCCCGGTGGAGCATTACCGGGCGATGATCTGCACCATCCTCCCCCGTAAACGTCACGTCAAATCGTTCCGGAAGATTGAAGTCCACCTGGATCGTTCCGCACTGCCAGTCACGGCCGATCGCATCACGCAGGACAAATTCCAGTTTCGGGCCATAAAACGCGCCCTCACCCGGATTGTAACCATAGGGTAGTCCCGTCGCTTCGAGCGCATGTTTGAGTGCCGCTTCCGATTTGTCCCAGACCTCGTCATCACCGATGCGCGCTTCCGGGCGATCAGAGAATTTGATGCGAACATCATCAAAGCCGAAATCTTTGTAGATATCCAGGATCAGATCGACGACTTTCAGACACTCGTCCTGCAGCTGTTCAGGTGTACAGAATATATGTGCGTCGTCCTGCGTGAAGTGTCGCACGCGCATCATCCCGTGCAAGGCTCCCGACGGTTCGTAACGATGCACCTTGCCAAATTCCGCCATACGTAGTGGCAGCTCTCGGTAGGAACGCTGACCAAAGTTATACACCTGAACTCCACCAGGGCAGTTCATGGGTTTAAGAGCATATTTCCGATCATCCGGCATAACCGTCGAGTACATGTTCTCACCGAATTTCTCGGCGTGACCAGAGGTCTCCCACAGGGAGTAGTCCAGCAAATCTGGCGTGTTGATTTCAACATAGCCGGCGTTTTCCTGTCGCCTGCGCATGTAGGAGATCAAAGATTGGAACAGCGACCAGCCATTCGGGTGCCAGAAAATAGAACCCGGCCCCTCTTCCTGGAAATGGAATAAACCCATCTGTTTTCCAAGGCGGCGATGATCACGCTTTTCCGCCTCTTCAAGGCGGTGTAGGTGAGCCTTGAGTTGTTTGTCATCCAGCCAGGCCGTGCCATAGATCCGTTGCAGCTGGGCATTGCGATGGTCACCACGCCAATAGGCGCCCGCCACTTTCATCAGTTTGAACGCCTTGCCGATCTTGCCCGTGGACGGCAGGTGGGGACCGCGGCACAGGTCGAACCACTCGCCCTGACGATAGATGGTAATCGGCTCACCGGCCGGCAGGTCCTCGATCAGCTCGGCCTTGAAGGATTCGCCCATCTCCTTGAACTTCGCAATTGCCTCATCACGATCCCAGACCTCGCGCTCGAAGGGTAAGTTCGCGTCGACGATTTCACGCATCCGCTTTTCGATCGCTTCAAAGTCTTCCGTCGAAAACGGCTCCTCGCGCGCGAAATCGTAATAAAATCCATTCTCGATGGCCGGCCCGATGGTGACCTGCGTTCCGGGATACAAGTCTTGAACCGCCTGCGCCAGGATATGCGCCGTATCGTGACGTACCAATTCGAGGGCCTCGACCTCGTCCTTCTTGGTGATCAGCGCGACGTCGCTGTCCCCCTCGAAAGGACGTTTCAGGTCCCAATCTTGCCCATTGACCTTGGCAAACAGCGCTGCCTTGGCCAGGGATTTGGAAATCCCCAGGGCCAGATCCAGCGGTGAGGCGCCATCTTCTAGCTCGCGTACAGAGCCGTCGGGAAGCGTGATCTTGATCATTTCTCTTTGTCCTCATGCTCGGCGTGGCCAGCCGAATACAGCGTCTCGGGTCTCGTATCTGGCAGGTCCGTCCGGAAGGCCCAGACTTTCCACCAGGGTGAAGCGGTTCGGTCCACGGGGGCCGGGTCAAAGCCGAACGTGCCGCCAGGGCGACACCGGCCGAGCCGACCAAAAGTCAGCCAGAACCCGCGCCATGCCCCCTGCTCCCGGATCGACTGCATCGAATAGGCCGAACAGGTCGGCTCATGTCGACAACGAATGCCGATCGCGTAGAACACGGGCGAGAGCGTCAGCTGATAGACGCGCAAGGCGGCGATCATGAGCCAGCTCAGCGGCCCTTTGGCAGACTTCATTCGTTCGTGCGAACACATGTCATGCAAGCCTTTTAACGCTGATGTGCGCCCTGTCCACTCTAGACCTGTTTCGGGCGCGATTTGCCACTGTTTTTCCTGTGATGATTTTGTCTTTTCGGACCGTTCGCTCCCCCTGCCGGCACGGCCGGGACGAACAGCCCTATCCAGTCAACCGGGTGGTTGTTTCAGTGGCTGTTGTGAAGGCTTCAACGGCGGCTTCAAAAGCCAGCATCACGGACTGGTGCCGGGCCGGGTATTCACGTGCGCCGTCCAGCGCAGCCAGTTCGGTAAAACGCCCCTCGGGCACCGGGCCATCCGATTTCAGCATCGCCAGCAAGCCGTCACGCGCCGCTGTGACGTCGTCTAGGCTGGCACCACGCAGATGGGCCGAGAGCACCGCCGCGGACGCCTGCCCCAGCGCGCAGGCCTTCACCCGCAGCGCATGGTCGGCAACAACACCGCCATCAATCACAAGATCGAGTTCCAGCTCGGATCCGCACAGGCGCGACACCCGGCGCACGCGGGCGTGCGGCGCATCAAGGCGTCCGATGTGCTCGATGTTTGCGGCCAGCCGCAGAACATCGCTGGAATAGAGATCGTCGATCATGGGGTCTATGTAGTCGAGGATATCGCCTGTGGCTATCAGTTCAGCGCGATATATTCCCGCTGGCCATGGCTGAGCACACGCGGAAAATCGGTCGGACCATCCGGAAGGTCCAGGTCGCGTGCATGAATGCTTGCATCCAGCACGGCATAATCCGCCAGCGCTGCAGATGCCCGCGACAGGGTCACAGCGCTGTCCTCGTCAAAGGACATCACGCGATAGATAGCATTGAACCGGCCCTTGTCATCGGCACCGGTGAGCAGGACATCAAAGACAGTCATCAAATTATCCCTCAGACCGTCTAATGAACCTAGACTGGTTCGTTAAAAGGACCAACGTTTTTTGAGGCTTGCGACGAAATGCCCGGACAGCATCAATCGGCGATCTCTTGCTCGTCCAGATAGACCGGCTCGGTGCGACCGAGGACTTCGGCGATATCGCCGATATCGGCCGGGTCGAGATCGTCCGGTGTCCAGACTTCCTCGACCTCGACCGACCAATAGCCTTCCGCCTGCGCGGAACCAGCGGCCAGCATGCCCGCCTGCTGCTCATCCCCGGCGATGACGCCAAAGGTGATGAAACAGGCACCCACAGCGTCCTCAGCCTGGACCATGACGTTGAAACCCCAAAGCGACATGCCCTACTCCTGTTTCCGCCAGGTCGAGCCTTCCGGGCCGTCATCGACCTGGACGTTGAGCGCGTTGAGCTCGTCGCGGACCGCGTCGGCCCGTGCCCAGTCCTTGTCGGCGCGCGCCTGGTTGCGGGCAGCGATGAGGCCATCGATCTGCTCGCGTTCGGCCGGGTCGATATCGGTCAGGCCGAACCAGGCATCCGGATCCCCCTGGCCAAGGCCCAGAAGGGCGCCGGCGGCCAGCAGTTCCCCCTTGGCGCGGGCCCGCTCCTCCTCGGTCTCGGCCTTGTTGGCACGGGACGCGATCTGGAACAGGACGGACAGGGCCTTGGGCGTGTTGAGATCATCAAACAGCTGATCCAGGAATTCCTGGGGCGCGGTGACGTCGGCCGCTTCCACATCTGCCAGGCGACGCAGGACGCCATAGATCCGGTCGAGCGAGCGGCGCGTCTTGGCCAGGAGGTCACTCGTCCAGGTCAGCGGCGCCCGGTAGTGCGCGGTCAGCAGCGCATAGCGCAGCACCTCGCCCGGATGCTCCTTCACCAGGTCGTGCACGAGCTGAACATTGCCCAGCGATTTCGACATCTTGTCGGTGCCCATGGTCAGGAAACCATTGTGGATCCAGTAGTTCGCCATGGCCTTGCCGCCATGGGCGCAGACGGATTGCGCGATCTCGTTTTCATGGTGCGGGAAGACCAGGTCGACACCGCCACCGTGGATATCGAAGGTTTCGCCCAGGTGCTCCGCCGTCATTGCAGAACACTCCAGGTGCCAGCCCGGACGACCACGACCCCAGGGGCTCTCCCAGCCCGGCTCGTCATCAGCCGCAGGTTTCCACAGCACGAAGTCCGCCGGATCCTTCTTGTAGGGTGCGACCTCGACCCGCGCGCCGGCGATCATGTCGTCCAGTGAACGGCGGGAGAGCTTGCCGTAGCCATCAAAGGAATTCACCGAAAACAGGACATGTCCCTCCGCCTCATAGGCGAAGCCGTCCTCGATCAGCTTGGCGGCCATCGCCACCATTTGCGGGATATGCTGGGTGGCGTGTGGCTCGATATCCGGCATCGCGACGCCGACAGAGCCCATATCCTGGCGATAGATCTCGGCATAACGTGTCGTGATCGCCTCGATCGGCTCACCCGTTTCCCTGGAGGACGCGATGATCTTGTCGTCCACATCGGTGATGTTGCGGGCATAGATCACCTTGTCCGCGCCATAGATATGGCGCAGGGCGCTGGCGAGGACATCAAACACGACGGCCGGGCGCGCATTGCCAATATGCGCGTAGTTATAAACGGTTGGACCACAGACATAGAGGGTCACACGCTCGGGGTCGATCGGTTCAAAGGGCCTCTTGCGGCGGCTCAGCGTGTCGTACAGGGTCAGCGCGGTCATGGAAAAATCCGTCGTGGACTGAAAAAATAAATAGTTGTCATGCGGCAATTCGATTGGATTTGCCACCAAGACGCCCTACATAGCCTGAAGCGTGAGAGCGCGAAACCGGAGGATTTCAGGCCCGGACTGCAAAAAGTCTTGAGCCAGTCCCCGATCCGGAAACCGGAACTACGACAGCGACGTACAAGTCCTGCCGACCCGTCAACGAAAGGATCCATTTCAATGGACGCCATGACACCTGAAGATGCCCGCATCCCTGCGGAAGAAAAAACCCGACCGACCCGCGAAGAAGCGGAAGCAGCCGTACGGACCCTTCTCTCCTGGGCCGGTGATGACCCGGACCGTGAGGGTCTGGTGGAAACCCCGAAACGCGTCGTCAAGGCGTATGAGGAATGGTTCTCTGGCTACAAGGACGACCCGGCGGCTGTCCTTGGCAAGACGTTTGAAGATGTGCAGGGCTATGATGACATCGTCATGCTGACGAATATCGACGTGGAATCCCATTGCGAACACCATATCGCGCCGATCCTGGGCGTGGCACATGTCGCCTATCTGCCAACCAAGGCCGTGGTCGGGATCTCCAAGATCGCCCGCGTCGTCGAGATCTTTGCCAAGCGCCTGCAGACCCAGGAAACCATGACCGCGCAGATCGCAGACGCCCTGACCGAGGCCATGGAGCCGCTCGGCGTGGCCGTCTATGTCGACGCCAAGCACCAGTGCATGACCACGCGCGGTGTTCACCACTCCAACGTCTCCACGATCACGACGACGTTCACCGGTGAGTTCAAGACCGACGCCGACCTGCGCAACCGCTTCTTGCGCCTGGTTGAAAAAGCCTAGAGGTTTCGACCTCCCACAAGAAACAAGGGCGACTCCATCGAGCCGCCCTTTTTTTGTGCCGGATCAGCGTCGTGACTATTCCAGGCCCAATGCCGTGCGCGCCTCAACAACCGCCGTGGCCAGTGCGTCTTCACCGCCCTCGATATCCGGCTGCACGCCAACACCTTCCCAGTTCGTGCCGGTGCGGGGGTCAATCGGCTGTTTGGTCGGCAGCCAGGCGCGGACCTGGCAGACCAGGTCGAAAGTCTCCGGCGGGTTGGCACCGCCGCCTGTCGCCGCCCCCACGACCACAGCGCGGCCGTCCGTCTGCAGGCCATAGGACAGCGCTTCCGCAGCGGAGAAACTGTCCCCGTCCACCAGGATATAGACCGGCTTGTCCGCCCCGTACCGAACCGGCAGGTGCAGGGGCTCGAATTCGCCAAACCATTCCTCTGAGTGGTCAACGCCATGGCGATCGACGAATTGCAGGCGCGGATAGTCGTCACGGCCCAGTACATACCGACGCACGGCATCCACCGAAGCGCCCTCTCCGCCCGGATTGCCCCGCACATCAATAATCAGCGCGCTGGAGTGCGAGAGAAACTGGAAGGCCGACTGATAGGTCTCACCCGCGATGTCGGTATGGTGGAAACCGGTCAGGCGCAGATAGCCGATATTGCCCTCCATCACCTCGACCCGCTGGACACCGAAATTCGTGGCCGGGGCATTGGCGACCCAGGTCGCTTCCCAGTCTTCCTCGGGCGCATCCGGATCAAAGAAGTCGAACATGAAGTGGAGATCGCCTGTCACGTCGCGCAGGTGAAATGTCAGCTCGCGGCCAAATTCCTCGGCATCCAGGTTTTCGATCACCCATTCATCCGTGATCGCCGCGGCGGCGCGCGCACCGACTTCCGGGATCACATATTGCTCGGCGACGACTTCTCTCAGCTCGGCAGCCAGTTCCAGCGGGGTTTCGCACACCGGATTGGCGGCGAGCGCGATCAACATACTCAACATCACTTGTCTTCCTCAGTTTTCAGGGCACGCCGGATACGGTCGGCGAAAGGGTCGGCCTCCAGGCTCTCAATGGCCTCGGCCAGAAGGTCGGACAGCGGATAGGCCAGGCCCTCATCCAGGCTCGCTGCAGCCTCGCGCGTCGCAGCCCACTGGCCTTCCAGCGTTTCGCGAAGGCTCTCGCCATGGGCACTCAGCGCGATGCGGCGCTGGCGGCGATCCTCGGATTTCGCATCCACGACCAGATCCGCCTTTTTCATTTCGCGCAGGGTCTGGCTGACCGCCGGCTGGGTCAGGCCGGACCTGTTCGCCAGCTCGCCCACCGTCATCGCCCCCTCGCGCAACAAGAGGCGCATGACCGGCGTATAACGCGGCCGATAGTCCAGCCCGGCCTGTTCATAGAATTTGACGACATCGCCATCGAGCAATTCCAGCAAGCGGCGAACCTGGGTTCCAAAGGTTTGTTTGACGCGGGTCATAAGCACTCCATAAGCCCTTATATAAATGCTTATGGAATGGCCGCGCTGATGTCAACTCCCGAACTTCAAGTGGGACAGACACACCTACGCCGGCTCAGGCCAGGCCCCGGAACATGCTCGGGGGAATGCGTTGTCTCCCCAATACTTCCGTCATCCCACGGTGGCTGCGCAGCAGACATCCGGGGGACCTCGACTATCCTTTTGACAGGTTAGCTGAGGTCACCCGGACAAGCCGGGTGATGACGGTGGATTGAAGTATTCTGCGTCTATCCCACCCCACCCCGTCATCCTGACGAAGGTCAGGACCCAGTTCGTAAGGCTCGTTCATGCTCCAGAAAGCATCATCACCTGAAACACCGGCACCCTTCGAACTGGGCCCCGATCTTCATCGGGGTGACGGTGATGAGGGTCGCTTGTTGTCTTTCACTTCCACCGGTGCATGTCGGGCTTCGGAACACGTTCGGGGAAACGCGTTGTACTGGCCAAAACCTCAGGGCCCGAAAAGTGTGTCTGTCCCCAATTACTCGTGTCTCAACTTTCGCGGCTCTCCCGCGACAAAAGACATCGATTCAAATTGAACATCACTGATCCCGGCTTCGACAACCTGCTTAGCCAACCTCTCACTGACGCAGAGTGACCCAGTTATTGAATCACGAAACAAACCGACTTCGACGTCTAGCTGTTCATTTGGAACCAATGTTTCCATGCTCTGGACAACCACCTTTGGAATAGTTGGAAACGACTCCCCAATGGCGTCGAGCTTTCTGGGCCTGTCGGGAATCTCCAAAAGCTTTACCGACGAACGCTCAAGGTCGACCGCTTCCCTGCAAGGAAGAACCAGGGCGAGATCATAGCGCTGGCCCAACCGCCTTTCCATCGCCCTATAGTCAACCACAGGCACGTGCCAGACGGTGTCTGACCCGCAATCCAGAGCATTCACAAGTTTCTCCGAAAACACATGAACCCCCGCTTCCCAGATCAAGTTTGGGCGAAAGGAATCATCGAGGTTGAGCTCTACCTCGCTCAGGCCACCAAATAGTGCTTCTCCACCCCATTTAGTCAGATCCCGCAGCGCTCGGTAGGGTGCAAGTACGTCGTCGAAGCTTCCAAGATTGGGTAGAAACACATGCCTGTCGTGAGCGACAAAATCATAGAACGATGTCGCCGGACGCATGATCCAAAACGTATCCTGCATTCACTAGACCTTCAGTTTTTTCACATGCGGGAAACACTTCCCGGCAACGATGAATAGTGCGGCGAGAGTGCGAGCCTGAACCACTAGCCCGTGACTGAAAAACCGGGCCAGGCACATTCTCACGGCTCAGCCCATCCCCAGACGTTTGCCCAACAGCGAGACGCGTACGAAAACACCTCTGTCTCCGACACCCCTAACCAACCCGCTCCACCTCCGGCACCCCAGCACCATCACGCGTCAAACGCCATGCGCTTTCCACAGCTGCGGAATAATTGCGCTTGAGCACGGTGGAGACGCTGACATATTCCGCATCCATCACCGTGGGGGTCAGGGTCATGCGGATATAGCCGTGATCGGTCATGTTGCAGTGGCTGACCGCCGGGTTCGCCTCTCGCATCATCTCGCCATAGTCCACACCCGGCGCTGCAAAGCTGGAGAAGGGCGACGGGCTTGTGACGGAGGCAGTGACAAACTCGGTGCCCACGCGATTGCCGTCATTGTCGGCCAGGTCATTGGTCCAGAAAGAATGCACATCGCCGGTGACCGTGATGACGTCGGCATCCACCGCGCGCAGGGCGGCGAACAGGCGCTCGCGTTCGGCGGGGAAACCGTCCCACATGTCCAGATTGAACGGGATCTCGAAACGGGTGGAATTGATGAAACGCCGCGCGAATTCATTGTCACGTGTCGCCACCCAGCGCAGCCAGCCCGGCATTTCAGTGGTGAAATCGGGGAAATTGACCCGGCTCATGATCACCTGATTGCCCAGGATACGCCACGGCTTGCCCGCCTGGACCGAGGCCGCACAGGCGGCCTGGACGTCGGCGATCTGCTGCGCGCCCATCAGCTCGCGATCATCGGCGCCGATCTCGTCACGTTTCCAGTTTGCGACGATGGCCAAGTTTTCCTCGGTCATCTCCGAATTGGGATCGATCGGGAAATCCTCGTAATCCATCACTTCGGAACGCGCGGTCAGGCGGGTTTCCAGCATGCACAACGTCGCCAGATCGCCGATCTCGAACACGCCGCGGCGATCAATCAGGTTTGCCGGCTCGCGTGACGGGGTCCAGTCATACCAGGCCCGCACGGCGGCATCGCGCCGCTCATACCAGTCGCCCTCGCTGGAATCATGGTTTTCCGCCCCGGTGGCATAGCTGTCATTGGCAGTCTCGTGATCATCCCAGACCATGATCCAGGGCGCGGCGCCATGCAGAGCCTGCAGGTCCGGGTCCGACTTGTACTGGGCGTGGCGCGCCACATAGTCGGCATACTCCACGATTTCGTGCACCGGATCGGACACGCGATTGAGCTCGACAGACTTGGCGGACGCATAGCCATCGGCCGGGTATTCATAGATGTAATCGCCCAGGTGAAGAACGAGGTCGAGTTCGCCGTTTTCAGCGGCCTCGCGATAGACGTTGAAATGTCCGGCCGGGAAGTTGGAACACGAAAAGACGCCAATCCGGTACTGCTCGACACCGCCCGCCGGAAGCGTGCGCGTCACGCCGACAGGCGAATAATCGTCGTTCAATCGGAAGCGGTAGAAATAGGTCATCCCCGGCAGCAGGCCCTCCGCCAAGATTTTCAGCGTGCCCAGCGGCTGGGGCACGACATACATGATCGTCTCACCCTGCTCGAAGATGATGTCCTGAAACTCCGCATCACGGGCCAGTTCCACGCCGCGATAGCCACCGCCATCATCGCTCAGCGCTGTCCACAGCATGACGCTGGTCTGGTCAGGGTCGCCGGAGGCCACACCGTGGCGGAAATGTCCCTCGGTCGGCGGCTCGAAACGATCAATGCGCTCGGAACAGGCCCCAACCGCGAGGCCGGCACCGGCTGCGCCCAGAAGTGCGCCACGGCGCGTCAGCTTGATCTTTTCCATCATTTCCCCCTGCACAAATCACGCATCTATTAGACCGCAAATATTGCGCCCAAGCGACAGCAAGGCTAGTCGCTTTCCAATGAGCGATGCAGAAAACACAATCCGCGAGATCGAAGCCGAGGCCGAACACCAGGGTCAGCGGCTGGATCGATGGCTGGCCAACAGCTGGGAAGAGCTCTCCCGGTCGCGCATCAAGGCGCTGATCGAGGAGGAACGGCTGAGCGTTGACGGACAAATGCTGAAAGACCCTTCGGCCAAGGTCCAGGCCGGCTCGACCTATGCGCTGACCATTCCGGCCCCGCGCCCGGACAAGCCGATCCCGGAAAAGATGGATCTGAACATCCTGCACGAGGATGCGGATCTGATCGTGATCATGAAACCCTCCGGCCTGACGGTGCACCCGGCAGCGGGCCACTGGACCGGCACGCTGGTGCATGGCCTGCTCTATCATTGTGCAGGCTCACTGTCGGGCATCGGGGGCGTGGAACGTCCGGGTATCGTCCACCGGCTGGACATGGACACGTCCGGCGTGATGGTGGTCGCCAAGTCGGATGCGGCGCACAAGGGCCTCACCGACCAGTTTGCAAAACACTCGGTCGAGCGCGCCTATATCGCCTTTACCAAGGGCATGCCAAAGGCCAAGGCCGGACGCATCGAGACCCAGCTGGTGCGCTCGTCCAAGGATCGCAAGAAATTCGAGGTGCCGCACGATCCCCACAGCGAGGCGGGCAAACACGCGATCACCAATTACCAGACGCTGGCGCGTTTCGGTCAGGCCCCCAATGCCGCCATCGGCACGGGCCTGGCGGCCAAGGTGGAATGCCGCCTGGAGACGGGACGCACGCACCAGATCCGCGTGCACATGGCCCATATCGGCTGTCCGCTGCTGGGTGATCCGGTTTATGGAAGCCGCCGCGGCGGTATTATCGGTTCCAGCGACAATGGCCGCGAGCTCAAGGAATTCCGCCGCCAGGCCCTGCACGCGGCCATACTGGGTTTTGAACATCCGGTGACGGGCGAGCAGATGCGCTTCGAGGCCGAAATGCCCAAGGACATGCAGCGGCTGGAAAAATTCCTGGAACGACTGTGATCGGCTAGCCTCTCCCCTTGCATCTGATCGCCCGATGTGGAGATTGGATCCAATAATCGGTGACACACCGTATGGGGAGAGTGCGCAATGACAGTGACCATGACACGCGGTGTCGGCGGATCCACGGCCGAGGCGGAGCTGGCCCGGCTGGACAATATGCTCGGCCATTGTCAGCCCATCCCGGTCGAGGAACACAAGGACCGCATCTCTGCTCTCCAGGCACGCATGTCAGTCGCGGGCCTGGATGCCGTCTATATCGATGCTGGCAGCAATCTGACCTATTACACCGGCACCAAATGGTATCAGACCGAGCGCCTGATGGGCGCGGTCATCCCTGCGAGTGGCGATATCATCTATGTCGGACCGGCCTTTGAGGACGGGACGATCCGCGATTTCATGACGGTCGAAGCCCGGCTGGAGGGCTGGCAGGAGCATGAGGATCCCTATGCCCTCACCGCCAGCCTGCTGGCGGGATGTGTCAAGGTCGGGCTGGATCCCTCGATGCCACTGTTCCGGGTCACCGGTCTCAAGGCGACCTGTGATGCAGAGCTGGTTGATGCTGGCGACGTCATTCTTTTCGGGCGCTCCCGCAAGTCGGAGAACGAGCTGGCACTGATGCAGGCGACCAAGACCGCCACGCTGGAAGTGCACAAGGCCGCTGCGCGCATCCTGCGCGAGGGCATCACGACCCGGGAAGTCACCGAATTCATCCATGCCGCCCACAAGAAGATCGGCGCCCCGGACGGTTCGACCTTCTGCATCGTCCTGTTCGGACCGGACAGCGCCTTCCCGCATGGTGTCTCCACACCCAAGCCGCTGGAGCGCGGTGACATGGTGCTGATCGATACCGGCTGTGCCATCCATGGCTATCAGTCCGACATCACCCGCTCCTATGTGTTTGGAGAACCAACGGCGCAGCAGCGCCGGGTCTGGGAGGCGGAAAAGGCCTGCCAGCTCGCGGCTTTTGATGCCGCCCAGCTGGGCCAGCCCTGTTCAGCAGCCGATGATGCAGCCCGAGCAGAGGGCGAGCGCCGCGGCTTCGGTCCGGGCTATCAGCTGCCGGGAACGCCGCATCGCACCGGCCATGGCATTGGCCTGGACATTCATGAAGGGCCCTATCTGGTGGGCAATGACAGGACACCGCTGGATATCGGCATGTGTTTTTCCAACGAGCCGATGATCTGCGTGCCGGGTGAGTTCGGCATTCGTCTGGAAGACCATTTCTACATGGCCGCAGACGGTCCGCGCTGGTTTACCCAACCCAGCAAGTCGATCGATGACCCGTTCGGCTAGGCCGGAACAGGTTTGAAGTCTTCGGTGTAATTGCGCTCGAAAACCGAACGAACAATCGGATTTTGCTCACACGCCCGCACCGCAGCCAGCAGGCGCGGACAATGGGTCTCGAACCAGTCCCGGCGCGGCGACCAATAGCTCATCATGGCGACATAGATGTCCAGCAGGCTCATCGTGTCTCCGAGCAGGAACGTCCCTTTGCTATCAGCAAAGGCTGCCTCCATAACGATCCACAACTGTTTGCGACGCTCATTGGCCTGTTCCAGCAAAACGTCATGGGTTGCCGGATCGGGATGGAAACGTTCCGGCCCGTCCGAGATGGTGAAGGTTGAATAGAGGCCCGCGCTGAGAAAGCCGAGCCAGCGCAGATACTCCACCCGGGCCACGTCATTGGGCCGCGGCGCCAGCGTGTACTGGCCATCAAGATCGCCCAGATAGATCAGGATCGACGCGCTCTCGGTCATGATCCGGCCATCGGGCAGTTTGAGCGTAGGAATCTGGACGAGCGGATTGATCTCACGGATGCACGCCTTGTCCGCCTCGCTGCCAAGCGGATCCGCCTCGACACGCTCATAGGCCTGTCCGAGCAGTTCCAGGGCAAGCTCGATACAGACAGAACCGAACCCTTCGGCGCGCAGGAGTGTGTAGCTCATCTTGTTTCCCTTTCAGCGGGCAGACCTTCTAGCCCGCCCCTGCTGACAGCCTTGTGTCAGGACTTGCCGCGCTTGATCGCCGCCTGGACCTTCAGCGCCTGCATGGTCATGCGCACATCATGCACACGCACCATAGCGGCTCCGGCCTGGGCCGCACGCATGGCAGCGGCCAAGGAGCCGCCCAGGCGTTCCATCTCGTGAGCCCCGTCATCGATTGCCGCTATGAAACGCTTGCGCGAAGCCCCGAACAAGACGGGGTAGCCCAGCCGGATCACCTGATCGAGATCTCGCATGAGCGCGAGGTTGTGGTCCAGGGTCTTGCCGAAGCCGATTCCCGGGTCGAGCCAGATGCTGTCGGCGGTGACACCGGCCGCCATGGCCAGGTCCGCACGCTCGGTCAGGAAATCACAGACCTCACCGACGACGTCTTCATATTGCGGCTTGTCCTGCATGGTTTTCGGGCTGCCGGACATGTGCATCAGGATGACCGGCACCCCGAGCTCTGCAGCCGTCTCCAGCGCGCCAGGCTCCTGCAGGGCGCGGACGTCGTTCCAGATATCGGCGCCCGCCTCGACGGCGGCCCGGGCCACTGCGGGCTTGAAAGAATCAATGGAAATGCGGGCAGCCGAGCGCTCGCGTAGCGCCTTGATGACCGGAACAACGCGGCGCAATTCCTCGTCTTCCGGCACCGGGTCAGCCCCCGGCCGGGTCGACTCGCCACCGACATCGATCACATCCGCGCCATTGCGCAGCATCTCCAGGCCGCGCTCGACCGCCGCCGCCCGGTCCACAAAATCACCGCCATCGGAAAAACTGTCCGGCGTGACGTTCAAAACGCCCATGACAAAGGGAAGGTCGGTTTTTCGGCGGGCTTTAAAATGGGGCATGACGAAGCTTTGATACGACGTGAGGGGTCCGCAGATATACGATTGCCCGCGTGCTTGTGAAAGAGGGCTGAGCTTATGCCGGACGGCGAAAGCTGGACATTCCAGAACGAACACCGCCTGCGCGGCTATGTGGCGCATGAATTCGGGCCGGGCGAGATCCTGCGCTGCTGGTCCCACGCCGTCGCCAATGATGCCCCGCACTATGTCCTGCCCAATGCCGAGATCAATATCGTCGCGCGTTATTCCGGGCGCTATTCCCGGGTCGAAATCTTCGGCATGGCAACCGAGGCACGCTGGTTCCAGCCAGTCGCCGGAGAAACCCTGTTGGCCGTCACCCTGTCGCCGGAGCGCGCCATGGCGCTGGGCCTGCACCCACGCGACTGGACGGACCGGCTTGATGATGCACCTGACGCACTGCAAGACCGCCTCGCCCCGTTGGCTGACCGCCTGATCGGCCAGAGCGAGGCTTTCGCCCGCCATCACTGGCTTGACGCCATCAACCGGCTTTCCCGCGAGCGGGAGAACACTTTTGCCGCCTTCAGCCAGTCCCACATCCGCGCTTCCCAGGGTCAGGTTTCCCTGGCAGGACTGGCGAGACGCATGCAGGTCAGCGAGCGCCAGCTACAGCGCCGCTTTCACGACATGCTGGGCCTGACGCCCAAGCGCTATGCGCAGCAGATCCGGCTGGCCGAGACCATTGCCTTGGCCGATGCCAACACCAGCCCGGCCTGGGCGGACCTGGCAGCCGCGAACGGTTATTGCGACCAGTCCCACCTGATCCGTGATTGCAAGAAGCTCACGGGGGTCTCTCCCGCGCGGCTTCACACACTTCGCACGGCGTCGGAAAAGTCCAATACGTCTGCAACCGCCTAGGCAAGAGTGATCGTCCCTTCAGTGAGTTTTAAAAGGACGAGCACATGTCAAAACTGGCTACCGGCCTGATCAGCGCCCTGCTCCTTGGCGCAACGGCAATCGCGCAGGACACCCTGCAATATGACGGCGAGACCTGGCAGGTCGCCGCCGCGGATAACGGCGCGGTTCGTGTCGAACAGGCACTGGGTCGCGAGGCGCTTTATATTTCCCGCGCACAGGCCTGGCGCCGCGATGTGGATCTGCAGGATTTTGTCCTGGAGTATGAGTATGCCTCGACGGATGAGAGCGGTTTCATTGGCGTGAACTGGCGCGCCGCTGACGAGAACGCGCTGGAACAATTCTATGTACGCCCCCACCAGAGCGGACAGCCCGACGCCGCGCAGTATCTGCCGGTGCTCAACGGCATCGCCGGTTGGCAGATCTATGCCGGTCCGAACGAAGCGCAGGCCACGGACCTGCCGGCGCGGGAATGGATCCGCGTGCGCATCGTGGCCATCGGCGATGCCGCGGATATCTTTGTGGGCGACATGGAGACCCCGCTCCTGCACATCGCGGATCTGGGCAGTGAGACCAGTGGCGGCGCCATCGGTTTCTACATGAGCGACCGCTTCTGGGTTGAAGGTACCGGCAGCTGGTTCAGCAATATCTCCATCCGCCCGGTCACGCCGCAGGACCGTTTGATCGGCGAGAGCCGCGAGACCGATCCGCTGCCGGACACGCTGATCGGGAACTGGGCGGTTTCCGAGGCGTTTGACGAGGCCTTGCTCGATGCCGGCTATTCACTGCCCGAACTCGATGACGAACGCACCCGCCTCGCGGTCGAACCCAATGGCATTGCCAATCTCTCTCGCCTTGCCGGGCCGAGCCAGGGCGCCAATACCGTACTGGCGGAAGTCACGCTCAGTGCCGAGGAGGCGATGACGCGGGAGCTGAGTTTTGGTTATAGCGACCGCGTGCGGCTCTATCTCAATGGCGAGCAGATCTTTGCCGGCAATGCCGGCTGGCGGGTGCGTGATCATCGCCATCTGGGCACGATCGTGCGGGTTGACCGGGTGCCATTGCGTCTCCAGGGGGGCGCGAATGTCCTAACCGCGGCGGTCTCGGAATCCTTTGGTGGCTGGGGCGTCAGCGCCTCGCTCGACAGTTTTGACGGGCTCAGTATCGACACAGACTGAAACAAAAAACCCCCGGTCGATGACCGGGGGTTTTCTTCGACGTCAGGCGCCTTGTGGTTCGGGGCCGCCATCGGGCTCCTCACCAGCATTTTCCTCGGTCGTGGGCACAGCGCTCGCCGGTGCGGTCGGCGGCGTTGTGGAATCACTGTCGGGACGTGATGGCGGCTTGCCGTCCAGCAGGTCCGTGATCTCGTCACCCGTCAGGGTCTCGTATTCGAGCAGGCCCTGGGCCAAGGTTTCCCAGTCATCCTTCTTCTCATCGAGAACCTTCAGCGCCTTGGCATAGGCATCCTCTATGAACCGACGAACCTCGCTCTCGATCAGCTCCTTGGTCGCAGCGGAAACCGAACCCCCAAAGGTCTGGCCGTTGTAACCCTCATGCGTCTCCGCATAGTCGACATTGCCGACCTTGTCGGACATGCCCCAGCGCAGAACCATGGCACGGGCCAGCTGGCTGGCCTGCTGGATATCACCGGACGGACCGTTGGAAACGTGATCCTCACCGTATTTGATGACCTCGGCAGCCTTGCCGGCCATGGTCATGGCGAGTTTCTGCTCACACTCGTCACGGTGCCAGTTCAGGCGATCCATTTCCGGCAGGCTCATCACCATGCCCAGCGCACGACCGCGCGGAATGATCGTTGCCTTGTAGACCGGGTCACACAGCGGCATGTTCAAGCCGACAATGGCGTGGCCGGCCTCGTGATAGGCGGTCTGTTCCTTCTGGTCCTCGGTCAGGACCATGGAACGGCGTTCCGGGCCCATCATGACCTTGTCCTTGGCGTCCTCGAATTCGAGCATCGACACAATACGCTTGTTGCGACGAGCCGCCAGCAGAGCGGCCTCGTTCACCAGGTTCGCCAGGTCGGCACCGGAGAAGCCCGGCGTGCCGCGTGCAATGACCTTGGCATCCACGTCGGAGGCCAGCGGCACATCTCGCATGTGAACCTTGAGGATCTTCTCGCGGCCGGTGATATCGGGATTGCCGACATTGATCTCGCGGTCAAAACGGCCCGGACGGCGCAGCGCGGAGTCCAGCACGTCCGGACGGTTGGTTGCGGCCAGGATGATGATGCCTTCATTGGACTCAAACCCGTCCATCTCCACCAGAAGCTGGTTCAGCGTCTGTTCGCGTTCGTCATTGCCACCGCCATGGCCGGCACCACGGGAACGGCCCACGGCATCGATCTCGTCGATGAAGATAATACAGGGTGCGTTTTTCTTGGCCTGTTCAAACATGTCGCGAACACGCGAGGCGCCGACACCGACAAACATCTCGACAAAGTCCGAACCGGAAATCGAGAAGAAGGGAACATTCGCCTCACCGGCAACGGCACGGGCCAGCAGGGTCTTGCCGGTACCCGGAGGGCCGACCAGCAATGCGCCCTTCGGGATCTTGCCACCCAGGCGCTGGAACTTGCTCGGGTCCTTGAGGAACTCGACAACTTCCTGCAGCTCTTCCTTGGCCTCGTCCACACCGGCGACATCGTCAAACGTCTTGCGACCCTGATGTTCGGTCAAAAGGCGCGCCTTGGACTTGCCAAAGCCCATGGCGCCACCGCGTCCACCGCCCTGCATTTGCCGCATGAAGAAGATCCATACACCGATCAGGAGCAGGAAGGGGAACCATTGGACCAGCAGGGTGAAGAAGAAATTGCCCTCGGCCTGTTCCGCCGCGATTTCGACCCTGACACCGCTTTCCGTCATCCGGTCGACAGTCGTATCGTCATTCGGATGCAGGCGTACCCGGACCGTCTCGCCGTTGGATCGGCTGGCGATCACCTCATCGCCTTGCACCATGGCATCAGTGATCTGCCCGTTTGAAATCAGCGAATGGAATTCGGAATAGGCGACCTCGTTCGTCGGTTCTGTCACGGTCGCAGAGCGGTCCAACAGGTTGAACAGCGCCAGCAACAGCACAAACACAACGGCCCAGATCAGGAAATTTCTCATTTGCATACGGCACATCCGTTCAGACAAATCGGTCGGTCAGACCAGATATGGGCATTCACACCGCCCATTGCGAGTCAGCCACGCAGCTAGCGTCAGGCTTGCGAGATCAAACTTGTGCGAGGTGACAAGAATGACGGATCACAGGCCGAAAGGCGACTCTCTAGACGGTCCGACACCAGGAAACGACAGTCTACACTATCAGCTCCTAATAAACCCGGAATAGAGATGACACGGCCGTTGCGACGGAAACAAGGCAGAGACGCACGCGCAAATCCGGGAATTTCAGCCAGCGCGTCCCTCTCCACGAGCCCGGAATAATCAAGGCCAAGTGGCTCTGGACATTCGTCCGAAGGATGAAGCAGGCGACCATCCCAGACAGTCTCGTTCTGACTTGTGACGACCGCTGTTGATCTGGCGGGGTGGTCGACACGGCCCAACACCGCGCCGGGGTCGCGAACCATCCAGGCGGATTGTCCAGTGACCTGCAACATGATCCCGCCAGCGGTGGTGTTCGTGGAGCGGGCCAGGGCTTCTTCCAGCCGGAAGACCGCATTGCTCCCCACCTCGCGGGTCGAACCCGATACGGCCTGAACGAGCAAGCCCAGCAGTCCACGGCGATAGAGCGGAGCAAGCTTTGCCAGACGCCCTGCATCCAGCCTCACCCCGCCCCATGACATCACTTCGGCAATTTGCGGCATCAACTCCGCGCAGGCCTTGCGTACGGTGTGACGCGCCTGCCCGAGCTCGAACGCCAGATCAGCCAGACGCTGCCCCGGCCCATCGCCGGCCCTGTGAAGCGCCTGGCGCAGGCGAATGCGAGTGAAACGGGTATTGTCGTTCGACGGATCCTCGATCCAGGCTTCCCCCCGCCGGGTGAGCCATTCGCGCAAGTCGCGGCGACGCAACGAAAGAAGCGGTCGACCCAGCCTGATTTCCCGCCCAAGGGGCCAGCTCGGTGACACATCATCCACGCCCATGCCCGCCAGTCCCTGCCAGCGTGCACCCGCTTGCAGACGCATCAATACGGTCTCGGCCTGGTCGTCCCGCGTGTGCGCCAACAACAGCCGGGTGATGCCGGCCAGATTGCAGGCCTCGGACAGGGCGTCATGGCGCCAGGTACGTGCTGTTTCCTGGATGGCGCTGTGAAGCGTATCCTTGCGACAGGTCAGCATACGGGCCTCAAGACCCTGCTTTCTCGCAAGGGAGCGCGCATGCTGCGCCTCGCTGGCGCTTTCCGGTCGCAAGCCGTGATCAACGGTCAGCGCAAGCAACTCAACCCCGCGCGAGCGCGCCCAGTCGGCAGCCAGCAACATCAATGCGTGACTGTCACCACCCCCGGAATACCCCAAAGCAACGCGCCCTGCGTTACCGCAGAGCGCGTCAAGCTGATCATGAACATGTTGTTCGAGCGCTGCCGTCACCGGCAGTTGGCGCGAACCGACTCGCGTGCGGCACGGTCACGGGCCTCGGCCGGAGCATTGGGGAATTGGCGTCCGAACTGGGACAGGGTTCCACACGCCTCGTCGACGCGGCCAAGTCCGCGCAGGGATGCCGCAAGCTGGACCAGCGCATCCGGGGCCCGCTGACCGCTCGGCTGGTTGCGCAAGGAAGCGATATAGGCATCTGCGGCTTCACCGAAATTGTCCTGGACGTAGAAGGTCTGGCCGAGCCAGTACCAGGCCTCGCCGACATTCGGATGATCGGCGTTCTCGGTGACGAAAGTCTCGAACGCCACCTGGGCGCCACCAAAATCATTGTCGACAAGACGCGAGCGACCGGTTGCGAACAATTCTTCCGGACTGATGGTAGGCGTAGCGTCGGCAACATTGCCGCCCAGAACGCCCGTTGCCTCCGAACGCGCTTCAGCGAACGGATCATCCGGGTCACTGTGCGAGAGATTCGGATTTTCCAGCTGGGTGATCGTTTCACCGCTTTCTTCGCCGCCAACTTCCAGACCATCAGTCATCCAATTGGCCGTGGCATCATCAATCGCAGGGGCGCGCGACGCTTCGATTTCCGCCTGCAGCGTTTCCACTGTTTCGCGAAGCTGGCGATTCTCGAACCGCATCTGCTCGTTGGCGCCGGTCAGTTGCTGGATCTGATAGTCCAGCGCATCGAGGCGCTGAAGCAGGGTTTCCACCACGGGGTCACCGGCAAGGAACTGGTTTTCCAGCTCGCCGATACGCACTTCGGTCGCGTCGATACGCTCCGCAAGTTCGCGGCGGGACTGGGCTTGGGCCGGCGTGGCCGCGGCCAGCGCGGTAACGACGACAGACATGCAAAGAATTCGGATCATCATGCGCACCTAGTGCACGAGCACGGCAAAAATGCGGCGCTCAAGGGTCTTGTGAAAAAGAAACGTCCGCGAACCATGCGGGATCGCGGACGTTGCTGATACTCAAATCAACGCAGCTTAGTTGGTGTAGCCGCTGGTGATTTCGGTGATCGCATTACGGTTGGTCGCCCAGCACTGCTCGTTGGACTGACGGCAGATCGGACGCTCCTTGCCGAAGGAGGTCGTCGTGATGCGCGACGGATCAACACCCTGGCTGATCAGGTAGTCGCGGGCCGCATTGGCGCGACGGGCGCCCAGGGCCAGGTTATATTCACGCGTGCCGCGCTCGTCACAATTGCCGGCGATCGTGATGCGTGCATCGCTGTAGGTCATCAGCCAGGCTGCCTGATCGCGAAGCACGGCGCGTGCCTCAGACGACAGGTCATGACGGTCATAGCCGAAGAAGACGCGGTCGCCCGCAGTCTGTACGAAATGATCAACGGAACCGGCAGTCGGTCCAGTCGGCTGGGCCGGTTCAGCCGGACGTGTCGGCTGCGGTTCCGGAATCGGATCCGCTACCGGCTCCGGCGTAGACGCACACGCGGTCGCAAACGCGGCCAGGGCTGCAATCGCAAACAGTTTGATCTTCATGATGTAAACACCCTCATCCAGCCAGATTTTTCTGGCGTACTCCCGATCACGCCCCAAAAACAAGACGCAGAAAA
The DNA here is from genome assembly GCF_017643475.1 of Maricaulis sp. Lineage (GTDB taxonomy): Bacteria > Pseudomonadota > Alphaproteobacteria > Caulobacterales > Maricaulaceae > Maricaulis. The sequence goes on along the minus strand of NZ_JAEPNI010000001.1, from coordinate 1,105,662 downwards.
TTGTCGGCCCCCCCACTGGCGCCGCGCATTAGAAAGAACCCTACTCAGAAAAGGGCTAGTCGATCAAGGGCGACCATGCCGGATCCGAGGCCATTCCGCCTGTGGCCAGCCGCCTCAGATTGAACCCGGCCAGATCAATACTCCAGATTTCATATCGCGTGCCGTTTGTGCGCGGTTCACCGCGAGTGAAGAGCAGTACGCGGCCATTGGGCGACCAGGCCGGTGTGTCGACATAATACCCTTCGAACAGGATGCGTTCGATGCCGGAACCGTCAGCGCGCACGACGCCAAGCAGGAAACGGCCATTGGACTGTTTGGTAAAGGCGATCAGATCGCCTCGCGGAGACCAGACCGGTGTCGTGTAGCGGCCTTCGCCAAAAGTAATACGCTGCACATCCGTACCATCCGCATTCATGGTATAGAGCTGGGAACCACCACCACGCGAGGAAGAGAACACGATCCGTTCACCATCCGGTGAAAAAGACGGCTCCACGTCGTCAGCCGGATGCTGGGTCAGGCGGGTCAGTTCACGCGTGCGAAGATCGAACATGTGGATGTCGTGACCATTGCGGGTCTCCACGGAAACCGCCAGTTGGCTGCCGTCCGGGGAGAAACGCGCGGACAAGCTCTGACCGTCCGGATCGATCTGGGTCGCAGCACCGCGCCCGCCGGACGCGAACAGGGCTTCCTGGCGACCGGTCTCAAGATCGTAGAGATAGGTCGTCGCCTGCCCCTCGAGGAAGGACACATAGGTGATTTCCTGCGCACTCGGAGAAAAGTTCGGCAACAGCGCCATGTAGGAACGATCCGTCAGGAATGACGGATTGGCACCGTCCTGATCCATCCAGGCCAGCTGGTGCAGCGGCTCACCATCCACTCCACGTCCTTCGGCGACATAGACGATGCGGGTGTCGAAATATCCCTCTTCACCGGTCAGGCGCTGATAGACAGCGTCGGCCACCTTGTGCGCCACCCGGCGCCAGTTTTCCGGCGCGGTGACGTATTGAACGCCCAGCATCTGGGTTTCCAGACGCGTGTCCCACAGCCGGAAGGCAACCAGCAAACGCCCGTCATCCTGTTCAGTGATACGCCCGACCAGCAGGGCCGAGGCATTGATCACGCGCCAGTCGGAAAAGCGCGGGCGCAAGTCGATATTCTCGATGTCCTCGATATAGGCGCTCTGATCGATCGGCGCGAACAGGCCGGAACTGGCCAGGTCATTGGTGATCACACGCGTGATGTCCGCGCCGCGTTCGGCAAATTCCTCGTCAACAGCGATGAAATCAGGAAGCGCCAACGGCAGCGGGTCGAGATTGCCTTCGGTGATGTCCACACGCAGCGGCTCCTGCGCATGCGCTGCGATTGGAGCAGCGAGCGCCGCGACGAGGGTCAGGATTGAGGCAAGCAGGCGGATCATAATCTCGCTCCGGTTCAGAAATCAGTTGCCGTATAAAGACGGCGCGAAATTGGCCGTAATTTGACGCCACTCGGAATATTGTTCCGGGGGCAGTGGATAAGGTGCACACACCGAGGCTGCGCGCAACGCACGCTCACCGGCAACACGCAGGTAGGGGTTGGGGGAATTGAGCACGCGGCCCTGGTCGACCAGGCGCGGCGGCCCCATCAGTTCACCATTGCGATTGAGAGACAACTCAACCTCGACGGCCAGCTCATCCGGATGCGGTGCATCCAGCGAATTGCGCCAGCAACGTGCCAGATGGTTTTGCAGGATTACTTGCAGGGTCGCGGTATTACTCTCGCCATTGCCAACGGCGCGGCGGCGCTCGCCCGCATCGCTGGCACGCTCGTCGCGCGCTTCATCCACCGTCGCGGCCAGGTCGTCCAGCGAATCAAAGAAGCTGGGCTCCGCCGGTTCGGGTTCCGGCTCCGGGTCCGGACGGCGCGGTTCTTCGCGCACCGGCTCAGGTTCTGGCTCGGGCTCCGGTTCGGGTTCAGCGGCTTCCTCAACCGGATCCGGCGAGATCACGGCAGGTTCAGGCTCCGGTTCCGGGGCCTGTTCCGGTTCGGGTGCCGGATCAACGATCGCGTCTTCCACCGTCGGCTCTTCCTCGACAGGATCCTCGATGATCTCTTCTTCCGGCTCTGGTTCAGGCTCGGGTGCCGCGGCGGTCACATTTGTCGTGTCGGACAGGCTGACCAGCTCGATCGGCACATAGGGTGTCGTCTCGAGCAGATGGGCTGCCCGAGGCAGATAGATCACGCCCGCAGCAATAAAGCCGGCATGAACTACAAGCGAAACGACAAGACCGCGCAACGGATTAGCCCTCCACGGGATCCGTGATCACCTGAACACGCGTAAAGCCCGCAGCCTGAATATCTCCCAGAACCTGGGCGATATGCTGGCCATTGGCGGACGCGTCCCAGCGATAAGCGACCGGGTGATCCGTGCCGGATGCGGCGATGGCGCGAAGACGCGCGCTAAGCTCACCCAGCTCGACCTCGGTTTCCTGCAGGAAGATCGTACCCTCTGCCGTCAGTGTCACCGTGATCGGCTCCTCGATGGCGGGAAGTTGCTGGGCTTCCGTCTCGGGCATGTCGATCTCGATACCGACCGTCAGCAGGGGTGCGGTGACCATGAAAACGATGAGAAGCACCAGCATGACGTCGACAAAGGGCGTCACATTGATCTCGGCCTTGGGCTTCCAGCGGGCTCTGCCGCGTCCACCACCGCCGCTGTCGAGCGAAACGGCCATGACTATTTGCCTTCCCGGTCAGCGAGAGCGGAAAGCTCGTCGACAAACCCGTCAAGGCGCGCGCCATACTTGCCGATATTGGCTGACAGCGCGTTGAAGAAAATAACCGCCGGGATTGCCGCCAGCAGGCCCAGCGCCGTGGCGAACAGCGCCTCGGCGATGCCTGGCGCAACGACGGCGAGATTTGTGTTCTGTTCCGCGGCGATGGCGCGGAAGGCATTCATGATGCCCCAGACCGTACCGAACAGGCCGACAAACGGCGCTGCTGACGCGATCGTCGCCAGAATACCCAAGCCGGTTTCCGCATTGTTCAGCTGACGGCTCGCCTCGGCACCCGCAGCCTTGGCAACACGACCGCCTGGTGCTGTGCCCTTCCATTCGCGCAGTCCGGCTGCAAACGTATGGCTGAATGGATCGCGCGGGTTCTTGGCAAACTGGTCTGCCAGTGCGTCCAGCGGACGGCCGGACCAGAATTCACGCTCAAAGACTTTGGATTTGCCATGCAGCCCGCGCATCTGCAGCGACTTGTCGACCGCGATGGCCCACGACCAGATCGACATGAAGGCGAGAATGCCCATCACGCCCTTGACCACCCAGTCTGCGCGCATGAACAGGTCATAGAAGGAAAAGCCCTCTACCGCCTGGGCGACATCAACCACACTAGTTTCCATGAGTGTATTCCTTGGCTGCGTTCCGTCACAACGCGTCGGATACGCGACGCAACTCTTCAAACTCTCCCCGGCGTGCCGCGCGCCTTCCCCAATGCATTGCGACCTGGCTGGACAGCCAATGACGCAGGAATGCGGCAAATTTCTGATGTGATAGCACAAGACCCGCGCTGAATTGCAGACCCTTATCGCATGAGGCGAGAAGAAATCTCTGCAACCCGTTACAGGGGCATAAAACTTCGGTCATTCCCGGGCGGTGCCTGATTGACCGCTCGTTCGGCAATGTCCCAGTGCTCGACGATTTTTCCGTCCTCGACACGGAACAGGTCACAAGCGCGATATTCATGGCCTCGAAAGTCAATGACCGAGAAAACGGCCGCAAAGTCATGATAGGCGACGACATCGGAGATGCAGACGTACCTCAAGGCATCGACGCGGCTCATTTCTTCATCCAGGAATTGAACGAAACCCTGATAGTCGGCCAGCATGTACGGGTTGTGCGTGATGAAACAATCGCGGTCGAGCCAGTCAGCGCAAGCAGCGACATTGCCGCCCGACAACACCTGGGACACGAAGCCGATCACGGCGGCACGTGTCTCTTTTGTATCCGCGGCAGCATCCAGAGCCCGTGTTCCGGCGACTCTGGTAAAGTCCGGATTGTCCCGCTCTACCTGCCTGTTGGTCACCTGGTGGACAATCCGACCAGTCGCCCCGGGCTCCATGCTCAAAAGGCTCATTGTGACCCATTGCACGCCCGGCGCCGGGAACTGGACCATATGCATGAACAGATAGGGGTCGTCCGGAAACGATCGAACAACTTCGAATTGGAAATTGGGCGGCGCAGACGGCCGTTCTTCGCCATACCTAGCATGACGCATTTCGTTCAATTCGCCAGTCAAGCCAGCTTGCTTGTTCATACGGCCTCCCCCAAAGCCAATATGAAAAGCGTAGCGGGTTTTGGTTAGCTGTCTACCGGAATAACCATATTCTGCCATTTCGCGGCCATGGATCTGGGAGGACGCTTGACCGCGCCATCCAGAGAGATGCACACCGCCTGGACATCTGCTGACGCAATCAGCGTCTCGCCGCGCATCAAACGCTGTTCGATCATCAGTCGCGCGCCTTTCTGGGGCCGGAACAGGGTTTCCACCACCAGGGCATCGTCCACCCTAGCAGCGACTGCGAACTCGATCGACATCCGGCGCACGGCAAAGGCCAGCGGGTCGTCCGCCTGTGCCAGTTCAGAATGATGGATGCCCAGACAACGCAGACTGTCCGTGCGGCCTCGCTCGAAAAAGTGCAGATAACGGGCGTGATAAACGACGCCAGAGAAATCGGTGTCTTCGTAATAAACGCGAACCGGCAGACGATGGACCTTGTCGTCGCACAGAACGCCAGCTGTCGGCTCCAGGCTCATTTGCCACCTCCGAAAAGATCCGTGTCCGCTGATCGCGGAATCTCGATGCCCATATGCTCCCAGGCCCGCGGAGCCGCCATGCGGCCACGCGGCGTACGCTGGATAAACCCCTGCTGGATCAGGAAGGGCTCGACCACATCCTCGAGCGCATCACGCGCCTCGGCCAGGGCCGCAGCCAGTGTTTCGACCCCGACAGGGCCACCCCGGAACGTATGCAGAAGCGCATGCAGATAGCGCCGATCAAGACTGTCCAGGCCGATCTTGTCGACCTCCAGCCGGCGTAATGCCCGGTCGGCCACCTCGGCCGAGATCTGTTCGGCGCCCTCGGCCTCGGCGAAATCGCGCACCCGGCGCAACAAGCGCCCGGCGACACGCGGGGTCCCGCGCGCCCGTCGGGCAACCTCCAGCGCGCCTTCCGGCGAGGCATTGATGCCGAATTTCGCGGCATTGCGCGCCACGATCGAGGCCAGCTCCGCGGCGTCGTAGAATTCCAGCCGGACCGGCACGCCGAAACGGTCACGCAGAGGTGTCGCCAGCAAACCGGCCCGTGTGGTCGCGCCCACGAGTGTAAAGGGCGGGAGGTCGATACGGACGGTGCGCGCTGAAGGCCCCTCCCCGATCACCAGATCCAGGCAGAAGTCCTCCATCGCCGGATAAAGGACTTCCTCCACAGCCGGAGAAAGGCGGTGGATCTCGTCGATGAAAAGCACATCGCGCGGCTCGAGATTGGTCAGGATGGCAGCGAGGTCGCCGGCCTTGGCGATAACCGGACCTGAAGTCGCCCGAAAACCGACACCCAATTCACGAGCGACGATCTGCGCCAGCGTCGTCTTGCCCAGCCCGGGCGGCCCGGAAAGCAGGACATGGTCCAGCGCCTCTTCACGGCGGCGCGCCGCCTCGACGAAGACCTTCAGGTTCTCGATCGATGCTTTCTGGCCAACAAAATCGCCAAAGGAAAGCGGACGCATCGCCTTGTCGCGATGATCGCCCGCCTGCATCTCAGCCTCGATTATCCGGTCGTCTTGTTCAGTCATGGTCCCCGGGATTGATCACAATCCGGTCTCCCGGATCAACCAGCGAATTCCCCTTGCCGAGATATTCGGCCATCTGTTCACCGGAAATATGGGCTGGCACATGTACGGCAACATGCCGCGCGCCGGCGAACCGGCCGCTCAGCTCGGCCTGTCCGGTTTCCGATTGCACGAACCAGATCGGGTACAGCACAACATCAATGTCCTCGTCATCAAGGACCGTGAAATCGGCTTCGTCGGGATTGGTATCCCCCAGATGCAGGACCGATGTCCCGCCCAGCTCGATGATGAAGGCATGATTGTCCATGCCCTCCATGTGGAACATCGGGACGGCACGCACGGAAAGGCCGTCCGGCAGCTCCGTCGCGCTGGCGCTCAGCTGGCTGCTGACCTGGTCCGGAGCCATCAGCACCAGCGCGTCATTCGCGGCGAGAGCCAGACCGGCTTCCCCGGCGTTGAAATGATCGCCGTGTTCATGCGTGAACAACAGGGCATCAACGCCGTCAAACTCGCCGGAAGCAGTGATCATGGCCTCGCGGTCATCGCTGGTGGGAACATGAAAACGCCCTTCGTAGACGTCCGTGAACAGGGCATCGACAAGTACCTTGTTCTCGCCCTGGCTCACCAGGACTCCCATATTGGCAACAAGGCGAATTTGGACAGTATCGGGGGTCGTGTCCGTCGTCGCGGACACGGTAGATGCCAACGCAAGCGCGCCGGCAAAAGCGGAAATCATGGAGCCAACTCCTTCAAAGACTGGCGAATGACTTCCCCGAGCTCCAAGCCTTCACCTCCATTACGCTGTACTGTCGCCACGGCTTGCCGGGCAACGGTCTCTGCATAACCCAGATTAAGCAGGGCCGATACGGCCTCCTCCCTCACAGCTCCGTCATCGGAGGAAGCCTTGCCGGAAGTGCTTGTCGCGCTCGGCGTAGCAGCGTGAGCAGACAGGCCGATCCCCAGATTGCGCCCGACCGGCGGCGCCTTGTCCTTGAGTTCCGTGGCAATTCGCGTGGCCAGTTTCGGCCCGACACCCTTGGCCCGTCCGAACGTGGCCTTGTCACCCAGCGCCACCGCACTCGCGATCTCCGATACCGGCACAGCATCCAGAATGGCAAAGGCAGCCTTGGCGCCCACTCCCTGCACAGACTGAAGGTGCACGAACCAGGCCCGCTCCGTCTCATCCAGGAAACCAAACAGCTTGAAGGCATCTTCGCGGACATGCGTCTCGATGTGCATCTTCACCTGGGCGCCAACTTCCAGTCTCGCCAGGGTCTGTACACCTGCCGCCACAAGATAACCCACACCGTTGACGTCAATCACGGTCTCGTCCGCCCCGACCGCGTCAACGACACCCTTGAGCATTCCGATCATGCGACTTCCCCTCTCACATGGGTATTCCTGTTGTGGGCATGGCAGATGGCAATCGCCAGCGCATCTGCAGCATCGGCCGTGGCCTTTACGCCTGGCAGCAGGACACCGACCATGGCCGAGACCTGGGTCTTGTCGGCGCCACCTGTTCCAACCACAGCCTTTTTGACCAGGCGTGCGGCGTATTCGAACACGGGTCGGTCCGTGGAGGCCGGCGCGAGAAGCGCAGCGGCGCGCGCATGACCGAGCTTCAGTGCAGAGGAGGCATTCTTGGCCATGAAAGCTTCCTCGATGGCGCATTCATGTGGCTGGTATTCCTCGACCAGCTGCAGCACACCGCGGAAAATGACGGTCAGGCGATCGGACAGCGGCTGGTCAGTCGGCGGCTTGATCGTGCCATGCGCGACATGGCTCATGCGGTTTCCGGAGACGTCGATTACGCCCCAGCCCATACATCTCAGACCCGGATCGATCCCAAGCAAGCGTGTTCTTGATGTCATCAGCGCCTCCGGTTGTGACTAAACACTGCTCCGCACAAGAGAACAAGCCGTGAACATCAGAGAATCTCTGCAAAGTGGCGATTTAAAACGGCATTTTCTCGCAAGGGTAACAGCGCAATGAAAATCAGTCGCAAATATCATGACAATTATTCGCAAAAACACCGGTTAAGCGATTGATCTGTATTGATATTTTTTCTTGAACTTTTGTTTGCCCTGCTCGCGCGCCGCGCGTAGTCTTCTGACCAGAGCATATGCGTGACCGCGTCGGGCGGTCTTATGGCTACTGGGGAGACTATAAAATGGCTAAAAAGGGCAAAATGAGCCGTCGCTCATTCCTGACCCGCGTTGCAGGCGGCACGGTTGTTACCGGCACTGTTGCTGCAGTTGCGGGCGCGACGATGCTTCAGCGTTCCGTCGATGCAGATCCGGTTGATGCTGCAGCTCGCACCGGCATCACGGACAGCGATCCGAATGACTACGCAAACCACGGCTCCAGCTACACCGGTGTCACCGACAGCGATGGTGGTGCTTGCGCCGACACGTCCGGCTATGGCCGCGGCAATACCGGCTACACCGACAGTGATGGCGGCGCCTGCAGCGATCCGGGTGGTCGCGGTCGCGGCCCGGCATAGTCGGGTTCAATTCCAAGGGGCGGCCTGCACAACCGCCCCTTTTTCGTATCTTGCGGGGGACAACGGGCCCGCTGTGGCCCGCTAGCTAAATTGGGAGCAAGACATGGCTAAAAAAGGCAAGCTCAGCCGCCGTTCCTTCATGACCAGCGTGGCTGGTGGTGTCGCGGCGACCGGTGCGGTTGGCCTGGTTACCGGTGGTAGCCTGGCGCAGAACTATACCGGCCGCACGGACAGTGACGGTGGTACTTATGCCGACCGTTCCGGATATGGCCGCACGGGAATGACGGACAGTGATACAGGTGGCGGCAGCGATCGCGCCGGTTATGGTCGCGGCCGTTCAGGCCTGACCGACAGCGATCCCAGCGATCCGGCGGGCAATGGTCGTGGACGTTCCGGCCTAACTGACAGTGACCCAAGCGATCCGGCAGGCAATGGCCGCGGTCGCACCGGCCTCACCGACAGTGACCCCAGTGACCCGGTCGGCAATGGCCGTGGACGCTCCGGGGTCACGGACAGCGATCCGAGTGACCCCGCCGGCAATGGCCGCGGTTCGTCAACGGACAGCGACAGCGGTTCCTGTTCCGATCCGGGCGGCCGTGGGCGCGGTCACGTACAGCCAGGCACGACAGACAGTGATACGGGCGGCTGTGCCGACCCGGCTGGTCGCGGACGTTCGCGCCGCTACTAGACCTTTGGGTTGATGACGGACTTCCGGCCCGCCGGGAGTCCGTTCTCATTTGTGGAGACAGGTAATGGCTAAACGTGGAAAGATCTCTCGCCGCTCCTTTCTGGTGCGCGTAGCGGGCGGGTCCCTAACTCTGGGTGCTGGCAGCGTCGTCAGCGCCTGCGCGACAACAGGCTACACGGACGCAGACCCGTTCGATCCGATTGGCGGAGGCCGGGGACCTGGATCACGTGGCGTGACAGACGGCGATGCCGGCGCCTATGCAGACCCGGTCGGTCGCGGCCGAGGCGGTTATCGTTCCGGCATCACTGATGCCGATTCAGGCGCCTATGCCGACCCGGCTGGCAATGGCCGCGGTGGTTCCGGTGTTACCGACAGCGACAGCGGGTCCTACGCAGACCCGGCAGGCAATGGTCGTGGTGGCCGTCGTTCCGGCGTTACCGACAGCGACAGTGGCTCCTATGCGGACCCGGCAGGCAATGGACGGGGCGGCTCGGGCATCACGGACAGCGATAGCGGTTCCTATGCAGATCCCGCGGGTAATGGCCGCGGCGGCCATCGCACCGGCATCACTGACAGTGACAGCGGAACCTATGCCGACCGTGCCGGAAATGGCCGCGGGCGCGGCTGTACCGACAGCGATACTGGCAGCTATGCAGACCCGGTGGGACGCGGTCGCTGCTGACCCCGTATCAACTGTAAAAACAAGGCTTCGCGACGATCTGTCGCGAAGCTTTTTTTCGTGCGCAAAATCGATTTCCACGCTTAGATGCCGGTATTGAAAATGGGGGAGTGAATCCATGAAACCCTGGGCCAAGGACGTTTTCGGCTATCTGTTCGATCCGGTCTCTGCGGAGGAGTTCTTTGCGCAATACCATGAGCGCAAGGCGCTGGTGAGCAAACACAAGGACGGAAACCGGTACCGCGATCTGTTGTCAATCGAGCGGATTGATGAACTGGTCTCCAGCATCAATTTCCAACCTGGCTCACTGGACATGACCCGCGCAGATCCGCCGGTGAACCGCGAAGACTATACGTTCAACTCCGGCGCCATTGACCGCGGCGGCGTCGCCCGCCAGTTTCAGCAGGGCGCAACGCTGATCCTGCCACAACTGCATGAGGTTGACGCCACCCTGGCAGATTTCTGTCGGGCCATGGAATCGCACCTGTCCTGCCATGTGCAAACGAACATCTATCTCACCCCGCCGGACGCGCAGGGCTTCAAGACACATTATGACGACCATGATGTGTTTGTCCTGCAGGTCTCCGGCTCCAAATCCTGGCGCCTCTATAACACGCCGGTCGACAAACCCTTCCGGGGTGAGGGTTTCCGCAGCGGCGAACACGAGATTGGCGATCCGGTCGAGGAATTTGTTCTGGAAGCCGGCGATTGCGCCTACGTACCGCGCGGGCTGATGCATGATGCGCTGACACATGGTGACGAGGCCTCCCTGCACATCACGGTGGGCCTAATTGTAAAGACCTGGGCCGATCTGATGCTGGAAGTGATTTCCGAAGTCGCCCTGCGCCACCCGGAATTCCGCCAGTCCCTGCCTGTTGGTTTCGCGCGTCCGGATTTCGACATGGAAAGCGTGCGTCCGCACTTTAAAAGCCTGGTCTCGACCTTTGCCAAGGAAGCGGATCTGGACGAAGCCTTCCATATCTATGTGGACAATTTCATCCAGTCACGCCTACCGGCCACGGAAGGCACGATTGCCAATTTCCAGACACCAACAGACCCGTCCAAACGCTACCGCCTGAAGGCCAATACGCCCTGGCGCATGGCCGAGGATGGCGAGGAGATCGTGATTATCACCTCGGGTGGAGAGATCCGTTTCCCGGCCAAGGCCGAGCCGGGCCTGCACACCCTGCTGGATGGTGGTGAAATCAGCCTGGAGACGTTCGCCGACCTGGACTCCAAAGACCAACAGGCGACCATTGGCCGCCTGTTCGCATTCGGTCTGGCTGAACCGGTCTGATACGAACCGGCCGTGGGGCGCTCGTCAGGCGAGCGCCTTGCGGACGGCATCGGCAACAGCCGGCGCTGTGATATTGAAATGCTCGTAGAGCTCGCCGGCCGGCGCGCTGGCACCGAATCCGGACATGCCCACAAACTGTCCCTTGCGTCCGATGATGCTGTCCCAGCCATAGCGCAGAGCCGCCTCTACACCGATCACCGGCAGATCTGTTCCCAGCACCTCGTCCTGGTAGGCCGCATCCTGATCGTGGAAGATATCCAGGCACGGCGCGGATACGACCCGAACGGCAATTCCCTCCTCGGCCAGCTTGGCCTGGGCTTCAACAGCCAGTGAAACCTCCGAACCGGTCGCCACGATAACCGCCTTGGCGTTGTCCGCATCGCGCAGGACATAGGCCCCGCGGCTGGACAGGTTCTCAAAACCGTCATCCTCACGCAGGAAGGGCAGTTTCTGACGCGACAGTGCCAGAACGCTCGGACCATTGTCGCGCTTGAGTGAGAGCTCCCAGGCTTCCGCGGTCTCCAGCGCATCGGCCGGACGGAAGACGTGCATGTTTGGAATAGCGCGCAGGGACGCCAGCGTCTCGACCGGCTGGTGGGTCGGCCCATCTTCGCCCAGACCGATGGAGTCATGGGTCAGAACATAGACTACCGGCTGTTCCATCAACGAGGACAGGCGCATGGAGCCACGGCAATAATCGGCAAAGACCAGGAAGGTCGCGACGTAAGGCGTGACACCGCCATGCAGTGCCATACCGTTCGCACACGCTGCCATGCCATGCTCGCGCACACCGAAATGGATGTACGGGCCGGCATAATCATCAGCAGAAACAGCACCGCCATGGGTGGTCTTGGTCAGGTTGGACCCGGTCAGATCCGCAGACCCACCAATCAGGCCTGGCCAGCTGCGGATGATCGCTTCCAGCGTCTTGCCCGAAGCCGCCCGGGACGCCAGATCGGGACGTTCTTCTGCCACCTGCTTGCGCCAGGCGGAAAGCGCTTCAAGACCCGCTTCGCCCGGCTCACCGGAAAGCTGGGCAACCAGCTCGTCGGCCTTGTCGGTGGACGCCAGGCGATCACGCCAGGCTTCATGAGCTTCCGGGGATCCGACAGCACGCCAGTTCTCATAGACCTCGTCCGGGACAACAAACGGCGCGTGATCCCAGCCCAGCGCCTTGCGTGCGCCTGCGATTTCTTCCTCGCCCAGCGGCGCACCGTGGCTGCCAGCTGTGCCGGCCTTGGTCGGCGCACCGAAACCGATCGTGGTCTGACAGGAGATCAGTACCGGCTTGTCGCTCTGGCGCGCTTCGGAGAGCGCCTGGTCGATCGCGTCCATGTCATGGCCATCAACGCGCGCCGTCGCCCAGCCCGCGGCCTCGAAACGCTTGAGAACATCGGTGGACTCCGAAACGCTGGTCGCGCCATCGATGGAGATTTCGTTATCGTCCCAGAGCACACAGAGACGGTTCAGCTTGAGATGACCGGCAATCGAGATGGCTTCATGGCTGATGCCTTCCTGGAGGTCACCATCGGAAGCGATAACCCAGGTACGGTGATCAACGAGGTCATCGCCATATTCCGCGTTCAGCATGCGCTCGGCCAGCGCCATGCCGACCGCCATGGAAATGCCCTGCCCCAGCGGGCCTGTGGTCGCTTCCACACCCGGTGTGTGACCATATTCCGGGTGTCCGGCGGTCAGCGATCCCATCTGACGGAATTTACGAAGCTCATCCATCGTGATGTCTTCAAAGCCGGTCAGGTGCAGCAGGGAGTAGATCAGCATGGAGCCGTGGCCGGCAGACAGGATGAACCGATCCCGGTCAGCCCAGCCCGGCGCGGCCGGGTCAAACTTCATGTGGCGCGCCCAAAGCACGGTGGCCACATCTGCCATACCCATCGGCATGCCCGGATGTCCGGAATTAGCCGCCTGCACTGCATCCATCGACAGGGCGCGGATTGCATTGGCCATGTCAGTGTATTGCGAACCGATATTCGTGCTCATGATCGCCTCTTTAAGATCCGCTGTCCGTGTAGCGGGATTCGGAGTGGGATGAAGCCTTACCGGCCCCCAAAACCGGTCCGGTCCAGCAACGCTTTTGTGGACGCGTCGTACTCTTTCGTATCGCCTTTGAGAATACCCGTTGTCAGGACTTTCCCGAGCTCGACGCCCCACTGGTCGTACGGATTAATTCCGTAGACAACACCTTCAACGAATACCTTATGCTCGTGCAGGGCAATCAGCGCGCCCAACGTCGCCGGATTGAGATCGTCCAGCAGCAGCATAGCGGAGGGGCGCCCGCCCGGCATGGATTTGTGGCTCGCCAGCTCGCCTTCGTCTGCCGTGTCCAGCTGGCGACCATCCAGGAGCGCTGCGCCCTGGGCCGCCATGTTCGCTGCCAGTGCGCGTTCGCGGGCATCCTCGCTGGCGAAGTGACGTTTCACGCCGATGAAGTCGACGGGAACGATATCCTTGCCCTGGTGCAGCCACTGGAAGAAGGAGTGCTGGATCTCGGTACCGGCTCCCCCCCAGACCAGGGCGCCACCCGCAGTTGGTGCGGGCTCTCCGTCCACGGTCACGGACTTGCCCAGCGATTCCATTTCCAGCTGCTGGAGATAATCCGCCAGCTTCCCAAGACGAGCGGAATAGGCCGCAACACAGCGGCTGGGATAACCCAGCGCGACCCGGTTCCACGCATCGACCAGGCCTTTCAACACCGGCAGGTTCTGGGCAAGGGGAGCTGTGGCGAAATGCGTATCCATCTGTCGGGCACCCTCGCGGAAAGCTGCGAAGACTTCCGGCCCCAGACCAATTTCCAGACTCAGCCCGACCGCGCTCCAGACAGAATAGCGACCGCCCACCCAATCCGGGAAGTCAAACACGCGCTCCGCCGGAATGCCAAAGGCCGCCGCCTTGTCCGGCGCCGCGGATGCTGCAGCGAAATGTCCCCCGAGCCGGTCTTCAGCGACATACGCGGACAACCAGGCGCGAGCCGCCTCTGCCCCCATCAGGGTTTCCTGGGTCGAGAAAGACTTGGACGCGACGATGAAAAGAATGCTCTCCGGATCCGCACCCTCGACCGCGAGGCGAAGATCACTGGGATCAAGGCTCGCGACAAATCGCATTTCCGGTCCGCCATCAGCGAACTCGGCCAGGGCATCCGCAATCAGCCGGGGACCCAGATCAGAGCCGCCGATACCGATATTGACGACGCGGGAAATCGCCTTGCCGGACGGCTGATACTCTCCTGCCCTTACCGCACGAGCAAATTCACGTGTCTGGGCCTGGGTACGCTCAACCAGTTCGGCGGCATCAGAACCGTCGATTTTCGCGCCTTCACGATAGGCCATGTGCAGCGCCGGCCGGCCTTCGGTCGCATTGACGATGCCGCCGGACAGCAGAGCATCGCGATGGCTGGAAAGGTTCACGCCTTCGGCGAAGTCCAGCAATGCCGTCAGCGCGGCCGGATCGAGACACTGCTTCGTCAGATCCAGTTCGACACCTGCTGCGTTGAACACCCAGTCGGAGAGCGCGTCGCCCCGCCCGTCCACGATGGAACGAAGGGAGCCGCCAGCCAGACGGTCTGCATGGGTTTTCAGGGCGTCGAGAGACATGGGGGACTACCTCGTCAATTCGGTAAAACTCAGGCGTATCGCTCAGGCGACAACGACATGTTTACGCTAACACAGATCTGAGTCGAGTAATTTGTCGGCTTCGATCAGGGCACCGATAATGTGATAGGGCGTGCTCGCAGGCATGTCGTCGCCAACCGGATTTCCGGCGCCGTCAAAATGCTCGATCCACCCGCCGGGCAAGGATACAGCGAAGTGCTTGTCCAGCATGGCCCGCCCCGCCATTTCCAGGGCCACGTCAGCTCCCTCAAATCCCCGTGTCTTCGCCACACAGGCCGCGCGGAACCACTCATTCTGCATCCAGGTGCGGGTTCCGTGCTCGGACACAACACCCGTCTCGTCCATTGAGCTGATCAAAAGCCCGCTCGACGGATTTATCCCCATCCTCATGGCATTTCGGAACAAATGCTCGGCAGCAGGGCTGATATCCTCGCCACTCAGCAGGGCGTACTTGTTCAGCAGCCACACCCATTCAAACATATGCCCGGGCTCGGCAACCGGCCCGGTTTCGGCGGACAGGCGTTTCAGATCACTCTCGAAAAACTCGAAGAGAACGCCGTGATCTTTCGAATAAAATCTCTGATGAAAGAGAGCGTGGATTTCAGTGGCTCGCGCCAGTCCACCCTTGCCTCCCGCCTGCCGGAAAATCATCAGCGCTTCGAACAAGTGCATGTGTGGATTCTGCCGCCTGGGTACATTCCCCGCCCCGACCGCTTCGATATATCCGCCTGTGGGATGGCACATGCGCGTGTCCAGAAACTCCAACAAATCGTCGCAGTCCTGCAGATATCTGGGATCACCGGTGACTTCGGCCAGGAAGCTTGCAGCCAGAAGAATGAAGGCGTGATCATAGAGGTCACGCAGGTCCGAGATAATCTCGCCACGGGCATTCAGACGATGGGCATAGCCCCCATCGGGATGGCGCGCATGTTTTTGCAGATAGTCCCAGCCAGACTGAGCGGCCTCCAGTCCATCACACCAGCCGCGAAGGTGAGCCCGGGCGAACGTGTAAATCTGACGTGCCTGAACCCTAACTCGTCGGTCAGCATCGCGTCGAGGTTCGCCCCTAGCGTCAAAGACTTCGAAAAAGCCGCCGGTCTCGGGATCGAGCGATTTCTCGCGCCAAAGCGGGAAGAATGAATGAACACCCCAGTCAGCCAGTGCCTTTACAGTGTCCATCCCACTCCCCGATCTCAGCTGGACAATCAAGCGTTAGCCATGTCCTCGTCGGAAATGTCGAAATTTGCGTAAACATTCTGGACGTCATCGCAGTCTTCGAGCGCTTCCATCATCTTCATCAAGGTATCAACCTTGTCACCTGGAACCTCGATCAGGTTCTGCGGCTTCCAGATGATTTTGGCAGAAGACGGGTCCTCGAACTGTTCGGAAAGCGCGGAGACAACTTCCATCAGATCTTCACGCGCCGTGAAGATGACGTGCTGGCCCTCGTTTTCCTCATCACCCTGTTCGGATGCAACATCTTCGGCGCCGGCCTCGATGGCCGCTTCCATCATCGTGTCCTCGTCAGCCTTGGACAGCGGGTAGCGGATCTCGCCGACATTATCGAACATGAAAGCCACGGAGCCTGTTTCGCCCATGTTTCCGCCATTCTTGGCGAAGGCGGTGCGGACTTCGGCGGCTGCACGATTCTTGTTGTCCGTGGAGACTTCCACGATCACCCCGATACCGGCCGGCCCGAAACCCTCGTAACGGATGTCTTCATACGTATCCGCATCACCGCCGGACGCCTTGTCGATGGCTCGCTGGATATTGTCCTTGGGCATGGACTGGCCCTTGGCGTTGGCAACAGCCAGGCGCAGACGCGGATTGGCATCAGGATCAGGGCCACCCAGTTTCGCAGCGATCGCGATCTCCTTGGAGAGGCGCGAGAACAGCTTGGAACGCACCGCGTCCTGACGACCTTTGCGGTGCTGGATATTCGCCCATTTGGAATGTCCGGCCATTGTACAATCCCTTTGTGTAACAGTCTTTGTCCGCTTAATACCGGCTCCGCCAATTTATGGCTACCGGGTGATCACATTGATTGCCGCGTCAGAGCAGGTCGAGTCGCCCCTCGGTCCGCAGGGTCTCCACGAGTTTCTTGTCGTCCTGGTCATTGGCCATGTCAGCCACGAGGACCGCGTCCTCGGTTGCGACCACCATGATGCGATCACAGCCGATGACACCCACACGCGCACCCGTCGAATAAACAAGGCTGCGCCGGGTATCGATCAGATGCGTATCGCCAATCATCACATTGGCGCTCTCATCCTTCTCGCTGACATCCCAAAGTGAAGACCAGGAACCGACATCGGACCAGTCGAAATCGGCCGGCACGACCGCGGCGCGATCAGTTTTCTCCATCACGGCATAGTCGATGGAATCTGACGGACAGGCGGCAAAGGCATCAGCGTCGAGACGCGATACAATTTCCTCCCGGCTCGCATCGCCAAGCGCCCGTCGGCAGGCGGACAGGATCTCCGGCTGCAGCTTCTCCAGCTCGGCGCGCATCGTGCTCGCCTTGAACAGAAAAATCCCTGCATTCCAGTAATAGCGACCGTCCGAGAGGAATTTCCTGGCCGTGGCCAGGTCCGGCTTTTCAGTAAACGCCTCGACCTTGTAACCCTCGCCCTGCGCCCTGCCGCGGCAGATATAGCCAAATCCCGTCGCAGGACCCGTCGGGCGAATACCGAAAGTGACGATATTGCCTGCTGCGGCCAGGTTGGCTGCGCGCGAAACCGTCACGCGGAAAGCTTCCTCATCCTTGATGTGGTGATCGGCTGGCATGAGCAAGACCAGAGCGTCATCGCCATGGTTCTGCGCCACCATCTCCGCCGAGACGGCTGCGACAGCCGCTGTATTGCGCGCCATCGGCTCTACCACGTAGGAGATATCGTCCCGATCCTTGCCAAGCAGGTCGCGAGCACCGTCGAGCTGGTCACCACCGAGGACGATCACCGGTGGGTGAAATGCCACTTCATCGCCTTGCTGTGCTCGCCGCACCGTCGCCTCGATCATGGAGATATCAGAGACCAGTGCATGCACCTGTTTCGGGCGCGCAGCGCGGGAGAGCGGCCACAATCGCGTACCGGCGCCTCCGGACATGATGACGGGGACGATCTCGCTCATTGAATCTGCCTTTTCGATCGTTTGTTTTCTGGCCTTCCGGGAACGACAATTACCGCGGCACGGCAATGGCTTGGCGCAAACTAATCACGACTCTCCGACGAGGGGAACCGCTTGCGAGTGGACAGACCGGGCCCGTTCCGGTTCACTGCTGGACGAGCGGGTTGGGGGAAATCATGCGCACTCTTGTCTTCATCTTTGCAATCGTCAGCATTCTCGTGGCGATCCTATTGCTCTGGCCAGCCCGGTTTGACCCCGCCTATTGGGACGAAAGCGAACCACCAGCGCTCGAAGGCGTGCTGGAGCCGAGGGGCCGCCTCGCCGGCATCGAGGAGATCGGGCGTGGCATAATCAGCAGTTCCGAGGATATCGCACTCGCCGACGACGGCTCAGTCTGGGCCTCACAGCATGATGGCAGTGTCGTGCGTTTAGCCCGTGACCGTGACGGCAGCTGGCAGGTCGCTGAACGAGTCCAGGTCTCCACCCTGCCCGCTCTTGGCCTGCAATGGGATGCGCAAGGCCGCCTGATCGTGGCCGCGTCCGATGGCATGTACGCCGTAACCCCCGGATCCGACCAGGTGGAAACCCTGACCCTGACAGCCGGGGATCGTCCGCTTGGTTTCGCTGACGATCTGGATATCGCTGCGGACGGCATGATCTATTTCACCGAGGCCAGCTGGAAATGGGCCAATGATCCGCACCTGCGCACCTATGCCTATGACATGGCTGAAAACCGGCCTTATGGAGCGCTGGTCTCGCTGGACCCGCAGACCGGGGAAACCGAGATCCTCGCCGACGAAATGTACTTCGCCAATGGTGTCGCGATGTCAGCGGACGGTCGCTCGGTCTTTGTGCTGGAAACCTATCGCTATCGCCTTTCGCGCTACTGGCTTGAAGGGCCGCAAGCGGGTCAGCTGGAGCTGGTGGCGGACAATCTGCCAGGCATTCCGGACGGGGTCATGGGCGATGGCCAGGGCCGACTCTTCATCGCCATGGATACCCAGCGTGTCCCGTTGCTGCGCTTCTTGCACCGCAATCCATTCCTGACCCGTCTGATCACCAAGTTTCCCGATGATGTCTGGATCCGCGCCGGCGCCCCGCGCGCCTTCGTCCTGGTGCTCGACGAGGACGGCAATTACCTCGACAGTTTCCACGATCCGGACGGCCGCTTCGGCCTGCTGGCCAATGCGGTCCCGGATGATGAGGGCAATCTCTGGCTCGGCTCGCTGACGGCCGACGTCATCGGCCGCATGGAGCTTCCAGCGGAATTGCGCGACTAGCGCTGATTGTGCTGGCGCTGGATCTCGCCCTTGATCCATTCATAGGTGATTTCCATGCCCTCGCGCAGGCTCTGCGACGGTGCCCAGCCCAGTTTCTCGGCAATCAGGCGATTGTCGGAATTGCGCCCCCGAACGCCCAGCGGCCCCGGGATATTGCGGATATCCACGGGCTTGTCAGCAATGTCGATGACCATGCGTGCAAGATCATTGATCGAGATCATCTCCTCGGAGCCGATATTGACCGGGCCTTCAAAGTCAGAGCGCAGCAGACGGATCGAACCTTCCAGACACTCATCGATATAGAGGAATGAACGCGTCTGCAGGCCGTCGCCCCAAACCTCGATCTCGCCACCATCCGCGGCCAGTGCCACCTTTCGGCACATGGCGGCCGGAGCCTTTTCCTTGCCCCCATCCCAGGTCCCCAGCGGGCCGAAGATATTGTGGTAACGCGCCACCCGGCATTCCATGCCGTGATTGCGGTTGTACGCCAGGTAAAGCCGCTCGGAGAAAAGCTTCTCCCAGCCATACTCGCTGTCCGGATTGGCGGGATAGGCGCTGTCCTCGGCACAGTTCGGATTGTCCGGGTCGAGCTGGTTATGCTCCGGATACATGCAGGCGGACGACGAGTAAAAGACCCGCTTGATATTGCGCTTGTGGCAGGCGTCCAGAACGTTGAGATTGATCGTCGCCGAATTGTGCATGACGTTGGCGTCGTTTTCACCGGTGAAGATATAGCCGGCGCCACCCATGTCGGCCGCCAGCTGATAGACCTCGTCAAAACGACGGTCGATCACCTCACGCACCACACGTTGGTCCCGCAAATCCCCAATCATGAAGTCATCGGCCACAGTGTCCGCATGCTCGTGGAATTTCACGTCCACACCGCGAACCCAGAAGCCCTCGTCCTTCAGTCGCTTGACGAGATGGCCGCCGATAAATCCGCCGGCTCCACAAACAAGAGCGGTCTTTTGCGTCATGTGTTTTTCCCCCAGGCACAGTCCGGCGGAAATAGTCCACAGCGCGTCAGACAGGTCAACAACTTGTGGCGAAAAACGAGCCTAAACACATATTTCTACATGTGTTTCAATCGGGAACGTGTGTTGCGAGCAGTCCGCCAACCCGAATGGGCGAAACGGCGGTCGCCAGACCATCCGGCCCTGTATCGACCATCACGCCGCAAAGCGTCGCCTCTCCGGTTGCCGGCTCGAAACGCGAAGAGCGCATGCGTGTAGTAAAACGACGGACCGGTTCTTCCTTGTCCATGCCGATGACGCTGTCATAGTCACCGCACATGCCAGCATCAGTCTGGTAGCCTGTGCCGCCCGGCAGGATGCGCGTGTCGGCCGTGGGAATATGTGTGTGCGTGCCAACGACCAGGCTCGCCCTGCCATCGCAGAAAACCCCCATGGCATTTTTCTCGCTGGTGGCCTCGGCGTGCATGTCGACCAGGACAGCATCGGCCACAACGCCCATCGGCGCTGCAGCCAGTTCGCGCTCAATCGCTGCAAACGGGTCGTCCAGCGTCTCCATGAAAAGATTGCCCATGACATTGACCACGAGCACGCTCTCGCCCTTGGCCGTCTGGAACAGGTTGGCGCCACGTCCCGGTGTCGAGCCTACCGGATAGTTGGCCGGTCGCAACAAACGCGGCTCGCGCTCAATATAGGTCAGCGCTTCGCGCTGGTCCCAGGCGTGGTTGCCCAGGGTCAAAACGTCAGCGCCATAATCGAAAAGCTGGTTGCAGATGCGTTCGGTAACACCGAATCCAGCTGCCGCATTCTCGGCATTGATGACGACAAAATCCAGCGCAAGCTCGTCCTTGAGACGCGGAAGGTGTTCCTCCACAGCCCGTCGCCCTGCCTTGCCGACAATATCTCCGAAAAACGCAATCCGCATCGTGATGCTCCAGAAACCTGATCAAAGGATATGCACCCTGATCGGGTAAAGGCCAAGTCAATCAGGGCACTCTCATACACCCCTCGCCGCCTGAACTTGCAAAAAGCCTCACGGCGACACTAAGTTGGCCGCTTCTTCCGTTTACATGGTCTGATCCAGCATGTTCAGTGACAGCGCGCCTATCTCCCTGAAACTTCCACCAAGGACGCTCGCGCTCGTGGCAGGGTTTCTGTTGACGGTGCCAGCAATCCTGATTGCGATCACCATGCTCCAGCCAATGGTCGATCCCAAATGGATGTATCTGGATGTGATCGCGGCCGCCCGCGAGGCGGAGGAGTGCTGCCACGTCACCTTTGGAGCCATGTCGCAGCTGGGCATACTGCTGTGGGCCTGCGTCGCGGCCATTGGACTGTTTACCGCACTCATTCTTTGGGTGCGTGGTGAACGCGGAGGCTATTTCGCGCTGGCCCTTTTTGCAGGCCTGCTCAATGGCTGGCTGGCCCTGGACGATGCCCTGCTGCTGCACGAAAGCATCCTGCCAGGCCTGGGCATTCACCAGTATGTGGTGCTGGGGTCCTATGTGGTGCTGGGCGTGGGCTATGTGCTGTCAGGCGTGCGCATTCTTTTGCGCAGTGACTGGTGGCTGCTGGCCATCGCACTGATGGCCGTTGCTGGAAGCCTGGGCCTCGACCTTGTCGTGTACGACCGCTCTACCACGGCCGTCGTGCTGGAGGACGGGCTGAAGTTCTACGGCCTCTTCGTCTGGGCTGGCTATCATGTCAGCCTGTTGACACTGATTCAGTTGCGCGCGCCTCAGGCCGGCTCATAGTCCAGGATCGGCCCCAGCGCCCGCTCACTCTCCGCCAGCGTCCAGCCCTTGCGACGGGCATAGTCCTCGACCTGGTCGCGCTGTATACGCCCAACTGCGAAATAGTGACTGTCCGGATGCGCCAGATAGAGCCCCGACACCGACGAGGCCGGGGTCATCGCAAAACTGTTGGTGAGCCCGATACCGATGCGCGTCTGCGCTTCGAGCAGGCTGAACAAGGTGCGTTTTTCGGAATGGTCTGGCTGTGAAGGATAACCCGGTGCCGGCCGGATGCCGTCATAGGCTTCGGCAATCAGCTCCGCATTGGAAAAGCGCTCGCCTTGCGCATACCCCCAGTGCTTTGTGCGCACCTGTTCATGCAGCCACTCTGCCGCGGCTTCCGCCAGCCGATCGGAAATCGCCTTGAACATGATCGAGGAGTAGTCGTCCTGCTGGGCATCAAGCGAGGCCACGAATTCGGGATTGTCACCTGCGGTGACGGCAAACCCGCCGATGAAATCCTCTACGCCCTTGGGCCCTACAAAATCGAACTGGCAGAGGCTGGGCTTGTCGCCCTCCTTGCTCATCTGCTGGCGCAGGCCATGGAAACGCGCCCGTTCGCTCGCACGGCTCTCGTCGGCGTAAAGCACGACATCATCGCCCTCGCGATTGGCCGGCCAGAAGCCGATGACGCCCCTGGGGGCGAGGAGGCCCTCGTCGATGATGCGTTGAAGCATGCGCTGGCCGTCGGCGAGAAGATTGCGGGCTGCCTCACCGCGCCTTGGATCTTCCAGGATCGCCGGATAGGTGCCCTTGAGCTCCCAGGTGAAGAAAAATGGCGTCCAGTCGATATAGTCGACCAGCGTGCTGACCGGGATGTCGAAATCCTGCACGCCCGGCTGTTTCGGAGCTGGCGCCTGATAGCTGGCCCAGTCACAGGACCAGGCTTTTTCGCGCGCCTGGGCCAGGCTCAGGCGGGACTTGGCCGTCCGTGCCGCCAGACGGCGCTCACGGATCCTGGCGAGATCCGCCTTAACATCCGCCGCATAGCTATCGCGACGGTCCGACAACAGGGTTGAAACCACGCCAACCGCTCGGCTGGCATCGAGTACGTGCACGACCGGTGCGACATCAATTTTCGGGTCGATCTTCACCGCTGTGTGCGCTGGGCTGGTCGTGGCGCCACCGATGAGCAGCGGGATGTCGATCTTCTGACGCTCCATCTCGGAGGCGACAAACACCATCTCGTCGAGCGATGGGGTGATCAGGCCTGACAGGCCGATAATATCGGCTTCCTCGTCGAGCGCGGTTTCCAGGATTTTCTCGCAAGGCACCATCACGCCCATGTCGACGACCTCATAACCGTTACACTGGAGAACGACGCCAACGATATTCTTGCCGATATCGTGCACATCCCCCTTCACCGTCGCCATGATGACCTTGCCGGCAGATTTGGAGGCCTGGCCACTTTCGGCCTTTTCCTTCTCCATGAAGGGGATGAGGTGTGCGACTGCCTGTTTCATCACTCGCGCCGACTTCACCACCTGTGGCAGGAACATCTTGCCCTCGCCGAACAGGTCGCCAACGACATTCATCCCGTCCATCAACGGGCCCTCGATGACATGCAGCGGACGTTCAAACGAGAGGCGTGCCTCTTCGGTATCCTCGACGATGAACTCATTGATGCCGTGCACCAGCGCGTGTTTCAGACGCAGGCCAACATCCTGCTCGCGCCAGGACAGATCGCGCGTCATCTCGGCGCCCTTGCCCTGCCCGCGATACTTCTCGGCTGTCTCCAACAGTCGGTCCGTCGCATCGTCGCGGCGATTGAGGATCACATCCTCGACCAGCTCGCGCAGCTCCGGATCGATGTCGTCATAAATGTCCAGCTGGCCGGCATTGACGATGCCCATATCCATGCCCGCACGCACGGCGTGGAACAGGAAGACCGAGTGCATGGCACGGCGCACCGGCTCATTGCCGCGGAAAGAGAAGGAGATGTTGGAGAGGCCGCCGGAGACATGACAGCCGGGCAGTTCCGCGCGGATACGGCGCGTCGCGTCGATGAAGGCGACAGCGTAGTCGTTGTGTTCTTCAATACCGGTGGCAACCGCGAAGATGTTCGGGTCGAAAATGATGTCTTCCGGCGGGAAACCGACCGTATCGACAAGCAGGCGATAGGCCCGCTGGCAGATCTCGAACTTGCGGTCCGCCGTCTCGGCCTGACCGGTTTCGTCAAACGCCATGACGACCACGGCGGCGCCATAGGACAGACAGGCGCGTGCCTGTTCGAGGAAGGGCGCCTCGCCTTCCTTCAGGCTGATCGAATTGACCACGGCCTTGCCCTGGACGTTTTGCAATCCGGCCTCGATGACCTCCCATTTGGAACTGTCGACCATGACCGGGACCCGCGCGACATCCGGCTCACCAGCGATCATGCGCAGGAATGTGGTCATGGCCTCGACACTGTCGAGCAGGCCCTCATCCATGTTCACATCGATGATCTGGGCGCCATTCTCGACTTGTTGGCGCGCAACGGATACCGCTTCGGAATAGTCGCCTTCGGTGATCAGCCGTCGAAAACGAGCCGAGCCGGTCACATTGGTGCGTTCGCCAATATTGACGAAGGTGGAGACGAGTAAGGTCATCGTCGTTTCACTCAGGCCGATAGTTCGAACGGTTCGAGACCGGACAACCGCATGCTCGCAGACGCCGCCCGGACCTGGCGTGGCGCGGCGTCTCGCGCCTGGCGCGCAATCTCGGCGATGTGCGCAGGCGTGGTGCCGCAACACCCACCGACAATATTGACCAGCCCCGATTGCGCCCAGTCGGACAAGTGGCTGGCCGTCTCGTGAGGTTGTTCGTCATACTCGCCCATATCATTGGGCAGGCCCGCATTGGGATAGGCCAGCACGCGAGTGTCCGCGACGCGAGAAATCTCAGCGATATACTGACGCATGTCGGCCGCGCCAAGGGCACAGTTCAATCCGATCGCCCAAGGCTTGGCGTGGCGCACGGAATACCAGAAGGCCTCGGCAGTCTGTCCGGATAGTGTGCGGCCGGAGCGGTCGGTGATCGTGCCGGAGATCATGATTGGAACGTCCTGCCCCGTCTCATCACGCAGATCCAGCACGGCCTTGATCGCGGCTTTCGCGTTCAGCGTGTCAAAGATCGTCTCGACGAGGAAGAAATCAACAAATGGCTGCATCGCTCGAGCCTGTTCCAGGTAAGCATCGCGGACTTTGCCAAAATTGGTGTCCCGATAGCCTGGATCGTTGACGTCCGGCGAAATCGACAGTGTTTTGTTCGTCGGGCCAATCGCGCCGGCCACACCCTTGGCAATCCCCGTGGCCTCGGCTGCAGCGTCAGCCGCCTCGCGGGCCAATCGCGCGCCGTCCCTGGCAATCTCTGCGGCCAGATCTTCCATCTGGTAGTCTGCCTGCGCGATGCGCGTCGCCGAGAAAGTATTGGTTTCGACAATGTCCGCACCTGACGCGAAATAGGCAGAGTGAATGTCCCGGACCGACTCCGGGGCGGTCAGATTGAGAATGTCATTATTGCCCTGGATCGGCACGGACCAATCGGCAAAACGCTCGCCTCGATAACCCGCCTCATCCAGTTTGAGATCCTGGATCTGGGTGCCCATGGCACCATCCAGGATCAGCACACGCCGCCGCCCGATCTCTGCAAGTTCTTCAGCAATATTCATGGCAGGTCTCCCGGAGCCAAGGCCGGTTGGGGGCGCACGCCCAGCAGGCGACAGGTCGACAGCGCCAGCTCCGCCCGGTTGAGCGTGTAAAAATGGAATCCGTCCACACCACCCTCCTCGAGCTTGTTGACGAGATTGGCGGCAACATGGGCAGTGACCAACTGACGGGTCGAGGCATCATCCTCAAGCCCTTCATAGAGTTCGTGCAGCCATTGCGGCAGCGTCGTGCCGCACAGGCCGGCGATACGCTTCAGGCCGACAAAATTCGGCTGCAGCATGATCCCGGGGATAATCGGAATGGTGATACCCGCCCGTACAGCCTCGTCGCGATACCGGAAGAAAACATCCGGATAGAAGAAGAACTGGGTGATCGCCCGGGTCGCGCCGGCATCAATCTTTGCTTTCAACAGATCGAAATCACGCTCCAGGCTCGGGCTCTCCGGATGCTTTTCCGGATAGCAACCGACTGAAATCTCGAAGTCCGCAATGTTACGAATGCCCGCCGCCAGTTCGGCTGCATTGGCATACCCGTCCGGGTGCGGCACGTAGCGTTCGCCTATGCCTTCAGGCGGGTCGCCACGCAGAGCCACGATATGGCGTACGCCGCTGTTCCAATAGTCCTCGATCACCTCGTCAACTTCACCGCGCGAGGCACCGACACAGGTCAGATGCGCCGCCGGGGCGATGCTTGTTTCCTGAGCGATCCGGCGGACTGTGCGGTGTGTACGGTCACGCGTCGAACCACCGGCACCATATGTCACGGACACAAATTCGGGAGCCAGGGCCTCAAGCCGCGAGATCGAATCCCACAGCGTCTGCTCCATGGCCTCGCTCTTTGGCGGGAAAAACTCAAATGAAATTATCTTGTTAGCCACGGGGAGGCCTCGGCTTCATTGATTATTACAACATAAAGATATCTTTATATAGCATCTTTGGCGATCCGTTAATACGGTCGCTGCATGAAATTAAAAACTTGCATCTTGGGTAGATGTCTGATCTATCCCGCGCCACATAAAGCAATCTTTATATGAGGATCTTGTAGTGAGCCGTACGTCCTACATCTTCACCTCCGAAAGCGTTTCCGAAGGCCATCCCGACAAGGTCTGCGATCGCGTTTCGGACGCCATCGTCGACCTCTTCCTGTCCAAGGACCCGGAAGCACGCGTCGCCTGTGAGACCCTGACGACAACCAACCAGATCGTTCTGGCCGGCGAAGTGCGCTGTGCCGGCGCAATCTCGGATGACGAGATCGAGGCCGCCGCCCGCAATGCGGTGCGCGATATCGGCTACGAACAGGCCGGCTTCCACTGGGAAAAATCCGCGCTGCAGAACTTCCTGCACGAACAATCCACCGACATCGCTGCGGGTGTTGATGCAGGCACCGGCACGTTCACCGAGGAAGGTGCTGGCGACCAGGGCATCATGTTTGGCTATGCCACGGACGAGACGCCGGAATTGATGCCGGCGCCGATCCAGTTCTCTCACGAGATCCTCAAGCGCATGGCCGCGGTCCGCAAATCCGGCGATCGCCCGGAGTTCGAGCCGGACGCCAAGTCCCAGGTCACCCTGCGTTATGAAAACGGTGTACCTGTCGGGGCGACCTCGGTGGTCGTATCCACCCAGCACAAGGACGGCTACTCTCCTGCCAATATCCGCGAACTGGTTCGTCCGATCGTCGCGGACGTCCTGCCCGAGGGCTGGTTCCCGCCGGAAGAGGAATTCTACGTGAACCCGACCGGCAATTTTGTGATCGGCGGACCCGACGGTGATGCCGGCCTGACCGGTCGCAAGATCATTGTCGACACCTATGGCGGTGCTGCACCGCACGGTGGCGGTGCCTTCTCCGGCAAGGATCCGACCAAGGTTGACCGCTCTGCGGCCTATGCGTGCCGCTGGCTGGCCAAGAATGTCGTTGCTGCCGGGCTCTCCAAGAAATGTACCATCCAGGTCTCCTATGCGATTGGCGTGGCCAAGCCGCTCTCGCTCTATGTCGACCTGCACGGCACAGGCAATATCGCGGAAGCAACGCTGGAAGACGCGCTGATGCAGATCGCCGACCTCTCCCCGCGAGGCATCCGCACACGCCTGCAACTCAATCGCCCGATCTATGCTCGCACGGCCGCCTACGGTCATTTCGGCCGGACGCCGGATAACGATGGCGGCTTCTCCTGGGAGAAGACAGATCTGGTCGATGAGCTGAAATCGCTCATCTAAACCAAACAAGAAATCCAGGGGCCGGTTATCCGGCCCCTCGCACATACACAGACCGCAAGAAGGATCGAAAGATCATGACGGAATCCGCCAACAAACCGTACGTCGTCAAAGACCTGTCGCTCGCCAAATGGGGCCGCACAGAGCTCGACATGGCCGAGATCGAAATGCCGGGCCTGATGGCTCTGCGTGAAGAATACAAGGACGCCCAGCCGCTCAAGGGCGCACGCATCGCCGGCTCCCTGCACATGACCATCCAGACCGCCGTGCTAATCGAAACGCTGACGGCGCTGGGCGCGGAAGTCCGCTGGGCGTCGTGCAACATCTTCTCCACCCAGGACCAGGCCGCTGCCGCGATCGCTGAAACCGGCGTTCCGGTCTTCGCGACCAAGGGCGAGACGCTGGAAGAGTACTGGGACTACGCCGACGCGATCTTCCATTGGGCAGACGGCGAGACCGCCAACATGATCCTGGACGATGGTGGCGACGCGACCCTCTACCTTATCCTCGGCGAAAAGGCCGAGAATGACCCGTCCATTCTCGACTACCCGAAATCGGAAGAGGAAACCGCTCTGTACGCGCAGATCAAGAAGCGTATTGCCGCAACGCCGGGCTGGTTCGCCAAGGCCAAGGCGTCCATCAAGGGCGTGTCCGAGGAAACCACCACCGGCGTCATGCGTCTTTATCAGATGCAGAAGCGCGGCGAACTGCCCTTCCCGGCCATCAACGTCAATGACAGCGTCACCAAGTCCAAGTTCGACAATCGCTATGGCTGTCGCGAAAGCCTGGTCGACGCCATCCGCCGCGGCACCGATGTGATGATGTCCGGCAAAAAAGCCCTCGTGCTGGGTTATGGCGATGTGGGCAAGGGTTCCGCGGAGTCCCTGGCAGGCGCCGGTGCGCGTGTGTATGTCACCGAAATCGACCCCATCTGTGCCCTTCAGGCCTGTATGGACGGTTTCGAGGTTGTCCGCATCGAGGACGTGATTGGCGAGATGGACATCTTCGTTACCGCAACCGGTAACAAGGATATCATCACCGTGGACCACATGCGCGGCATGAAGGACATGGCGATCGTCTGCAACATCGGCCACTTCGACAACGAAATTCAGGTCGAAAGCCTGAAGAACTACCAGTGGACGAATGTGAAGCCGCAGGTCGACCTGGTGAACTTCCCGGAAGGACACCGCATCATCCTGCTCTCCGAAGGTCGTCTGGTGAACCTCGGCAATGCGACGGGCCACCCGAGCTTCGTGATGTCCTCGTCCTTCACCAACCAGACTCTGGCGCAGATCGAGCTGTGGACGGATGGCGATAAGTACGCAAACGAAGTATACATCCTGCCGAAACATCTCGACGAGAAAGTCGCTGCCCTGCACCTGGACAAGCTGGGCGCCAAGCTGACCGTTCTCTCGGAGGAACAGGCTGACTATATCGGCGTGCCGCAACAGGGTCCGTACAAGGCCGAGCATTACCGCTACTAGGGCTGGCCCAACAAACAAAAACGCCCTGTCATTGACTGGGCGTTTTTTTTATCCAGCTTCCCTTGGTTCGCAGCCGCATCTACGGGCCACGGCCTTGGGCTCCCTGATCCAGCATCGCGCGACGTCGAGGTCCGCAAAGCCGGAAACCTTGGCGCCTTCGCCATGAGCAACAGTCGTCACGATCATTGATACAACGTCCTGCGCCTCGGGACGCGCAACAAAAGCCAACTTGCAGCCGGGTCGGAGGTCATTGATGAGCCCCTTCACTTCATCGATAATCTGCGCAGGCGACGCCAGGATCTCGGAACCGACGATATTTATAATGGCCCCGCGGGCAGCTTTCTCATTCGCCTTGCGTGCCAGATCAAGCCTCGAAGCGTGGATCTCAGCAAGGTCCACGGTCTCGAAATGCGTCAGTTCTGCCGATCCATGTTCGGCCTCGAACTCAACCCGATACGTCAAATCATCCTCACAAGGCTCTGATCGCCGTTGGTTTTGTTATACCACTACACTCGCATCGATGTGAACTCTGGGCACGCGCATTTTGTGAACTAGGCGAACAAAATGCAATCCATACGCCTGTCGTGAGTCTCCCGGGGCACTGCCTCAAACAACTGTTCCTTGAAACAGACCCCGATGGTCAGCGCCGTTCGCCCCTGCTCGTCGAATGCGGCAATCGTCCGATCATAGAAACCGCCACCATATCCCAATCGCCCACCGTGGCTGTCAAACGCCAAGCCGGGGACCAGGAGCACATCCGGAACAATGACCGGCGCATCCCCCAGTGGCTCAGCGACGCCAAAACGCCCCTGCCGCACTGGCTCGCCAACACGCCACCGCCGGAACTCCAGCGGCTGATCTCGCGAGGTCACAACCGGCAAAGCCGTTTGGAGGCCTGCTTGCCAGGCCATGTCCACCAGCGGCAGGACATCAAACTCACTGCGGATGGGATGATAGCCGCCCAACACACGGCAGTCGTTACGGCGAAGGATCGCGCCCAGCGCTTCAGTCATTTCCGCCAGATCGCGCTGTGCATTCCCGGCCGCCATGTCGCGCAACTGGCCCGCGCGCTGGCGCAGGACCTGTTTGCTTTCGCACAGCCTGTCGGAAGAAGGGGTCATGTGGCGGCTCCGCCTGCGCCGGCAAGGCGTGTGTATCCCCACAGACCCGACAAGTCAGGTGGGCACCGCGTATAAGGGACCACGGTCCCGAACAGAGGCAGTTCCCGAGTGGTGATGTACGGTCGGTAGGATGAACGTCTCATCGCACGCTGCAGATAACCGCCGCCACCTATGTGGCGACAAATGCGCTCAAGCTCAAGCCTGTACCTGCTCAAGAGACGTTTTCTCCTCAGCCGAACTGGCCGGAGTGTCAGGCTTGCCGTCGAGCTTGTCCGCCAGCATTTCCATGCGATCGGCCAGTGCCGTGATGGTCCGGGCCAACTGCTCGCGTTGCTGCTCATTGTGCGTGTTTTCGCCGACCGAACGAGAGCGCAGCTGATCGACATGCGCCTCGAGCGTTTCCGACTGGCGCTCGGCTTCCTTGAGCTCGTCGACCACCACCAGGGACGCCATCAGCAATAGGCGAAGATCGCCTATCTGACCAACCTGTTCGGTGATCCCCTGAACCTTTTCATCAAGATAGGATGCAAGCGATTTGAGATAAGCTTCCTGGCCTTCCTCGCAGCCGATGGTGAATTCTCGCCCATTCAGAAACACAGTGACCTTGGACATCTATTCCTCCGTCACCAAGGTGCGCAGGTCGTCGATGGCCATGTCAAGCGCTGCGGCCGCTTCCTGCGCCGCCATCTGAAGGTCCGCCTCGCGGGACTTGGCATGATCGAGCGCCTCGGCCAGTCGCGCCCGGTCCAGATCCGCATCAGCGCTGTCACCGATCGCGTTCTCGGCTCGCTCGACACGATCTACAAGCTTGGCGGCCAAACCTTCGACACGCGTCATCGCACCGTCAAAGCGTGAAAGCGCCAGTACAAGCGTATCGTTATCGGGGCTGCGGGCATCGTCCATGCGCATAAAATCAACTGCGTCGCACAAAAGTTCAAGTGGAGCGGCAGGATCAGGAGCTTTCCTGCTGAATCTCAACCGCGTTTGAAAACCAGCTTAGCCAGATCTTCGGCAAAAATTGGGCAGGATTGTCACGTCTTGCAGCCAAGGCTCATGGTTGACGCCCTGCGCGCACTCGGCCAAACAGTCCAAGCATCCAGAAAGCGAGTGCACCGTGAAGCTTCCGAGCCTGCCCGACTGGGCCTTCTTTCCGCTGTCTGCATTGGTCATTGCAGCAATGGTCTACTCCGCGCTGCAATTCGGCAGCGACAGCCAGCGCTCTACCGAGGAGATCCTGGCCGAGGGCATTGTCGTCGAGGGCGACCTGTTGCAAGGCATTGTTACCGGCCCGGGACTAGCCGCCACTTTCCTGGATGACGGAAACCGGACCATCGCGCGCATCATCGCTGACCGCGGGCCGCTGGACGGTCCGCAATCTGCCGGTGCTTTCATTACCTTGGCGCCGAACGAGCTGGAAGCACTTCAAGGTTACAATCTGACGATCCGATACCGCGTCCGCCGCTCTCCGACCGATGGTGCCGCGGGGCTGCGAACGGCATTTTTTGTGCCCGGGATGAGTCAGAATGACTGGCAGTACACCGAGGTGGACGGTGCGTTTCAGGATGTCGATTTCCAGCTGACTCCGCCTGCCTGTGCGTGGGATTTCGGCTGGGCCGGCATGTGGCCGGACTGGGATGATGGCGGCAATTCGATCGATGTCGTGCGTATCGAAGTGATCGTGGGCGCCCCGGCCGATTGCAGCTAGAGCGGTCGGGTATCCGAAGCCCGGGTCAACAGTGCCAGCGGATTCCAGGTCATAGCAGAAAGCACGTCTCGAACGGATACAGTACGTTGCGCCTGCAGGGCCTTGCGTTCGCGCCTGATACGTGGCCAGTCGCGCAACCCGTCTCGGATCGCCCGACCGAATAATCGGAACTGGCCAAATCGGGCGGCTGACAACCACAGCGCCAAGGTCGCAAGGACATGGCCGGGTGCCAGCAGTATCAGCCCCCATCCCGGCGTGTTGCGCAGGAACACCCACAACCTGTTTCTGACGCCATAATACGTCGCAAATTCTGAACGTCTCCCGGAGGACCCATATCCGAGATGATCGACCTTGGCATCGGCCAGCTGGACTGTGTGCCATCCCAGCAAACGGGCCCGGTAGCCCAGATCCACATCTTCGTTGTAACAGAAGAAATGCTCGTCAAATCCGCCCAGCGCATCCCAGGTTTGCCTGCGAACAGCCAGAGCGGCCCCGCAGCCCGCAAACACACGCCCTGTAGGTGGTGGGGCGGTCAGACGTTTTCCATACTCGGCGCGATATGCAAGACCCGCCGCGTGATAGACATCGCCACAACCGTCGAAGACGCCGTCCTGATCCGCAACATATTGTGTGGATCCGAACAAGTTCACGTCCGGCATGCGGCGCGTCGCCTTTTCGATCTGCTCGAGCCAATCCGGATGGGGATAGGCGTCGGGATTGAGCAGCACGACCCACTCGCAAATTACTTCGCGTGCGAGCTTGTTGTTGCCGCCCGCGAATCCGAGGTTTTCATCAGACGCGATAAACTGGACCCAATCCGGCAGCGTGGTCTCGTCCAACCTCTCCCCGTGCGGCGAACCGTTTTCCAGAAGCAGGACCTGAGCAGGTCGAACCGTCTGCCGAGCCAATGCGTCAAGACAGCGATCGATCGTCCCCTGACTACGATAAGCAACGATCAGGACAGAAAACTCCGTCGCCGCCTGCGTCATGGCGCTGAGGCCCAAGCAACGAACGCACCGTTCAGATATTCATCCTCTTGCTTGCCATATGGAAATGCCTGTCCGCACGGTTGGGTCATGTCACCGCCAGCCGCGCGCAGGACTGCATGCCCAGCTGCGACATCCCACTCCTTGGTGGGGCCGAAGCGCGGGTAGACATCCGCCTTTCCCTCCGCAAGCAGACAGAATTTCAGCGACGACCCAGCGTTCACCGTTTTCATCACTGCCAGCTCCTTCAGGAAGTCCAATGTCTGGTCGTCCTGGTGGGAACGGCTCATGACTGCCGTTAACCCGTCCGCCGCGCGATCGCGTCCACCCAGCCGTTCTCCGGCTGCCGGGTCGATGACTTCACCAGCGTCCAGGGAGAAAGCCTGTGCGGTGTCACCTCCGATAAAAAGACGCTTGATGGCCGGCGCATACACGGCCCCCGCACGCGGCACACCATTCTCGACAAGCGCGATATTGATAGTGAACTCACCGTTGCGCTTGATGAATTCCCGCGTCCCGTCCACCGGGTCGACCAGCAGGAAGCGCGCCCCGACATCGTCCGCCTCCTGCCGAGAATAACTCTCCTCGGCGATGACCGGGACACCAGGCAAAAGAGATTTCAATCCCGCCAGGATGACCTCTTCGGCCGCTTCATCCGCCGCCGATACCGGAGAATTATCACCTTTATAGCGAACCTCGAAATCCGAGGCGTAAATCTCCATAACCGGAATGGCCGCTTCACTGCACAACTGACCAAAGGCCAGAGCCAACACGTCCGCGCTGGCGTTTTCCAGACTTGCCACGCTCATCACCTACTTCGCATGCTCCCGTGCCAGCAGATATTCGATAACCTCATCTGCGGCCTCTTCGGCCGTCAACTCTGAAGTATCGACCCGGAGTTCCGCCTTGACTGGGGCTTCATAGGGACTGTCCAGGCCGGTGAAATTCTTGATCTCTCCCGCCCTCGCCTTCTCGTAGAGGCCCTTGGGGTCCCGTTCCATACAGACTTCAATCGGCGTATCGACGAAAACTTCAATGAACTCCTCATCATCGACGAGTTCACGCACCATCTGTCGCTCGGAGCGGAAGGGGGAGATAAAGGAGCAGGTTACAATGAGGCCCGCATCCACGAACAGTTTCGCCACCTCACCAATGCGTCGGATGTTCTCGACTCGATCAACATCTGTGAAACCCAGGTCTCGGTTCAACCCATGCCGGACATTGTCGCCGTCCAGCGAGTAGGTATGCAATCCGGCCTCGGTGAGTTTGCGCTCGACAATATTTGCCACCGTCGACTTGCCGGCGCCGGAAAGGCCGGTGAACCAGAGGATGGCAGGCGATTGGCCCTTGATCCGAGCGCGTGTCGCCTTGTCCACATCCATCGCATGGCGGTGAATATTGGACGCCCTGCGCAAACCAAACCGGATCATGCCTGCACCGACGGTCTGGTTGGTGAAACGGTCAATGAGGATGAACGCCCCCATGTCGCGGATCTGGTGGTAGGGGTCAAAAACAACGGGGCGCGCGCAGGCGATGTTACACAACCCGATTTCGTTCACCTCCAGCTTGGTGCACGGCTGTTTGTCGAAGGTGTTGATATCAACCTTGTGTTTCAGAGCTGAAACGGATGCGGGTGTCGTGGTTGTCCCGATTTTGAGCAAATAGCTGCGCCCTGGCAGCAGATGGTCTTCGCTCATCCATAGAACTTCGGCTGCGAACTGGTCGGAAACCTCCGGTCGATCTCCCGAAGCAGCCAGAACATCACCGCGAGATATATCGAGTTCCCGATCAAGAACGAGAGTTACGCTTTGCCCCGCCTCGGCCGCATCAAGATATCCATCTGCGGTCACAATTTGTTCTACGCAGGCAACCGTTCCGGAGGCCGCTATCACGACCTCATCCCCCGTCTGAACCGTGCCGGACACGATCAGACCAGAATAACCTCGAAAGTTCAGATCCGGCCGGTTGACCCATTGCACAGGCATGCGAAACGGTTCCGCGGCCACGCTGCTCGAAACGTCTAGTTCTTCGAGATACTCCAGCAAGGTCGGCCCGGTATACCAACTCATCTCATCCGTTTTGCGTGTCAGATTATCGCCATAACGCGCCGACATCGGGATCGGGATAATGCTGTCGAAACCGAGGCCCTCGGCTACTTTGAGATAAGCCGCGATGATCTCGTGAAAGCGACCGCTGGAATGTCCGGCCAGGTCCATCTTGTTGACCGCCAGAACAACGTGGCGGATGCCCATCATGCGCGCAATATAAGTGTGACGCAGCGTCTGGGTCAGGACGCCCTTTCGCGCATCAACAAGAATGACCGCAACATCAGCCGTCGATGCTCCGGTTGCCATGTTGCGAGTGTACTGCTCGTGCCCCGGTGTATCCGCAACAACAAACTTGCGCTTGCTGGTGGAAAAGAAACGATACGCGACATCGATCGTGATGCCCTGTTCCCGCTCAGCTTCCAACCCGTCAAGCAGGAGTGCGAAATCTATCTCCTCGCCGGTAGTGCCGTGCTTGCGGCTGTCGCGCTCCAGCGTGTTGACCTGGTCCTCGAACAACAGCTTGGAATCATAGAGCAGTCGGCCAATCAGGGTGGACTTGCCATCATCGACCGAGCCGCAGGTCAAAAAGCGCAACACGCCACGCGTGCCTGCAGCCGAAGTATTGTCGACCGCCCGGGAGGTTCTTTCCTGGTGCGTCATCAGAAATACCCCTCACGCTTCTTCTTCTCCATCGATCCGGCCTCGTCATGATCGATCAGGCGACCAGAGCGTTCGGATGTGCGGGCGGTGAGCATTTCCAGCACGATTTCATCAAGGGACTGTGCGGAGGACTCGACCCCGGCCGTAAGCGGGTAACAGCCCAGGGTTCTGAAACGCACCATGCGCTGGCGCGGTGTCTCGCCTGGCTGCAGCGGCAGGCGGTCATCATCGACCATGATCAGCTGGCCGTCACGTTCCACGACCGGGCGCTCCTTGGCGAAATAGAGCGGCACGATCGGGATGTCCTCTTCCTGGATGTATTGCCAGATATCCAGCTCGGTCCAGTTGGAGAGCGGGAAGACCCGGATCGACTCGCCCTTGGTGATACGCGTGTTGTAATTGCGCCAGAGCTCGGGGCGCTGGTTTTTCGGGTCCCAGCCCTGCTTGGCATCACGGAAGGAGAAGACACGTTCCTTCGCACGCGATTTCTCTTCATCGCGGCGTGCGCCGCCAAAGGCAGCATCATAACCATGACGCTCCATCGCATTGCGAAGCGCCTCGGTCTTCATGACCTGTGTGTGCAACTGGGAGCCATGGTCAAACGGATTAATCCCTTTCGCCCGCCCTTCCTCGTTGATTTCAACTCGCAATTCCAGGTCAAAGGCCTCAGCCAGCGCGTCGCGAAATTCGATCATCTCCGTGAATTTGAAGGTCGAATCCACATGCTGTAGCGGAAATGGCAGGCTGGAGGGATAGAACGCCTTGAGCGCAAGGTGCAACATCACTGCGCTGTCTTTGCCTATGGAATAGAGCATGACGGGCCGGTCAAACTCCGCCAAGACCTCACGCATGATGTGAATGCTCTCGGCTTCAAGCGCCTGGAGGTGGGGACTGAGAGCCCGGGCACGAGGCTGGGGCTTCTGGAACCGCTTTGCATAGCGGGCAATGGAAGTCTGAATGTCGCCGGTCACGGAATGATCACTCTTCGATCTCGTGTAACAAGGGCCCTAATCTCACTACACTTATATAGCAAATTTGACCCGTAACCGACCGGGCTGTGTGGACTTAGTCGCTCCGCGCGGCTTTGGCAAGAACGGCTAAGGCACTGGCGAGCAGCTGGTGGTAACTGCAGCGCTATTTTTTGTTCAGTGCCTCGCGGAAACGTGGCTCGACCTCGTCACGGGGGCCCACTTCGACCAGTGAGCCTCGATCCAGCCATATGAGAGTGTCGCAGAAGGTGTTGATGATCGGCGCCGAGTGCGACGCAAGAATCAAGATTCCGGCATCGCCGATCAGGTTTTCCATTCGGGAACGCGCCTTGGCCTGAAAGCGAGCATCCCCGGTCCCCATGATCTCGTCCACCAGGAGCACGGAAGGTTCAAGTGCGGTGGCTATACCGAATCCGACCCGCGCGCGCATTCCTGTCGAATAGGTACGCATCGGCAAATGCGCGAAGTCCCCGATTTCAGCAAAATCGATAATATCCTCGACGACGCGCTCCCGATCACGCCGCCCCATTCCCATCAAGGTCGCCACATCACGGATATTGTCCATGGCCGTAGCGTGAACGGACATGCCGACAGTTGTTGAGAATAGAGTAGATACCCGTCCCTGCACGGATACACGTCCGCCGTCAGGCTGGTAGATACCGGCCAGCAGGCGAAGCAGGGTCGACTTGCCCGACCCGTTTATTCCAACCACGCCGACACGCTGTCCCGCGCGGATGGTGAGAGAAACCTCGTTGAGTGCCTCGATACACGTGCGGCCATTTCGCTTCACGAGCTTCCCACCCACCCGCGTTTGGGCTCCCAACTGGGGGGAATTGGTCCGGAACCAGATCGAGGCTCCCTCGAGTTGTACTGACGGTGAGGTCACAGCCATCGCCTCACATTCCGGCAGTTACCGGCAAAAAGCGCGAAACCGATCAACATCGCTGCAGCCACTGTTCCAAAGGCGACATTCACGTTCAGGATACTGGGCATCTCGCCCAGGATTGGCGCCCTGATCAGATCGAGCAAGTGGGCGAACGGATTAAAGAGTGTGATTTGGTAACGCAGGCTTCCCGTGACATCTCCTGCGAACCAGAAAACAGGCGTCGCGAACAGCAGCAGGCGCATCAAGCTCTGGATCATGAAACTCAAATCCCCGACCAAGACGCCGACGACCATAAGGCCTGCGGTTACAAAAACGGCTGCAATCAACAACACCGCGAGCGCCGGCAGGATCCATATCAGGCTGGTGGTCACGGTGATTCCGTCGATCAACATGGCGCCGACAACGGCCATCGACTGGATCAGCAAGTGGGTAAAAGTCGCGGTCACATGGCGCAGGGCGCAAGCAAAGATCGGCAACGGCAAATTGAGCAGTGGTCCCTTCAGGCGCGTCATCGCGCCTGTTCCACCCGCAATAATACCTGACATAAAATTGAACGTTACGACGCCGGCCGCAACGTAGGTGAGATAATCCGACCGACCTTCTGACAGGGCCGGCCCCAGGAAGACATAGACCACGCCGATCCAGACCAGCGCATTGATCAATGACCATGCCACCCCGATTCCCGCCCGGGAATACTGCAGAACCACATCGCGGACCCCCAGCCGCAACCAGATCGCAGGGCGGGAGAGTGATTGCTGGATATCGCGCATGGCCAGCCAGAATGTGGAAGTACCACTCATGATTGCCCTACCCTAACGCTCCGGCCTGCCTGTACAAAAACAGTTACGCGCCCGCGAAGTTTTCCTCAATCAACCGAACAATGGCCTCGGCGCTCTTGCCATCACCATATTCCTCGATTGACGACCGCGGCGAAGTCCAGTCCGCCATGGTCCACAGACGATTCCAGCCACACTCTACAGTTTCGACCCACTCGGTTTCATCGCGCAGGGTAATACAAGGTGTTTCATGGAAGTAGGCTTCTTTCTGCAGACCTCCGGAATCGGTCAAGACGAGGCTGGCAGAATGCAGCAAGCGGTTCAGATCGATATACCCGATCGGCTCGATCATTTTTACGTTTTCCGGCGCCCACTCCATCGTTGAGAGCTTGTTGCGCGTGCGCGGGTGCACGGGGAACACAACAAGGCGCTCGGCGGCAACTTTCTCGATCTGCGCAAGCATTTCGAGGAAACGCTCATGAT
This sequence comes from Maricaulis sp., assembly GCF_017643475.1. Classification (GTDB taxonomy): domain Bacteria; phylum Pseudomonadota; class Alphaproteobacteria; order Caulobacterales; family Maricaulaceae; genus Maricaulis. The sequence continues at coordinate 1,066,868 of NZ_JAEPNI010000001.1, read as the reverse complement.
TGTCCGTGTTTTCGGCACGGTGCAGCGTGCAAACGGCAAAGTCCGACGTATCCTGCAGACCGAGCTCAGCCATAATCCCCGAAACTTTCAGCGCCCGCTCTTTCGCGAACAGCGTAGCGTCATACATCACGTCCCCGATGTGATGCACACCCTTGGTAATCCCCTCGTTGGCGAGGTTACGAACGCTTGTCGTGGTTGAGCAAAGCAACAGCTCGGAAAGGTGGTCGGTCAGAATGCGGTTCAGCTCCTCCGGCATGGTCCGGTTGAACGATCGCAATCCGGACTCCACGTGGACGACGGGAATATGCAACTTGGCGGCTGCGAGCGCACCCGCGATGGTGGAATTCGTGTCGCCGTACACCATAACGATGTCCGGCTTGTCCTCCATCATGGCTGCTTCCAGCTGTTCCAGCATGCGTCCGGTCATCTGACCGTGACCACCGCCTGACACGCCTAGGAAACGGTTGGGTTTGCGAATCTGAAGGTCCTCGAAAAACACGTCGGACATATTGGCATCGAAATGCTGCCCCGTATGGACGAGAATCTCGGTGAGCTTGTCCGAGGCATCCAGCGCGCGACTGACCGGGCCCGCCTTGACGAATTGCGGACGGGCACCAACGACGGTGAAAACGGTTTTCATAAATCTCTCCGGGCCGGAACGGGCGGTTGAGCTGGTGTGAACAGACCTAGTTGCTCTCGATCAGATTGAACCAGGGCTTGGTGTGGATATCCCAGTTGCTCTCCTCCATGAAGCGCTCACACGCCTCCTGGGCAGCGCGAATATCCTCGTCTGTCAAGCTGTTGACGATGTCTGCGATCTGGCGAGGCGACGGATCAACCGGCAACACCCAGCCAATGTCATTACGGGTGATCGCCTTGTAGATTTCCAGCACCGGGCTACCCAGGATCGGAACGCCGGCATTGGGGTACTCCCAGAGCTTGTTGGGCGCACAGGCCCAGTGATTCAGGCCGTCATTGGGATAGGGAATGGCACCGATGGTCGCGCCCTGGGTCCACAAATGCAGCATTTCGCGCGGGGCCGGCGGCACGACCCGGATTTTATCGAAGTCCTCCAGAGAGAGATTGAAGGTCTCGGAAAGGTGCTGTTTGCGCAGGTTTGCGTCGAGAGACTTCTCGAGACGTTCCGCATAGTCCGGCCAGCTCTGCATGACATCAACGGTGGATGCAAGATAGGCCTTGAGCGCAGCTACCTTGGAGACGGACTCCTGGGCCTCGCCGGAGTTCTCATCTCCCTCTCCCTCGCCGCCGCCAGCTTCAGTGCCGGGCATGTTCACGGTGACATTCACAGCGGTCGGATCCGAACCGCGGCGATCTTCGCCTGCGCCATCTCCCTCACCGTCTTGCTCTTCACCTGCACCTGCACCTGAGCCGCCATCTTCGATGATTGCTGCAAGCTTGGCCTGGTAGTGCTCAAGGTCACCGATCGGCGAGAAACTATCGACAATCTTCGAGATCTGGTCGCGGCGCTCGCCCAGATTCAATGCGCGCTGTTCCTTGAAGATTTCCTCGCGCTGTTCGGCGAGCCACAGATTGCCGATACGCTCGGCTTCCTCATTGATGAACCCTTCGAGCTTGCCCCATCCCATACAAACGATGGCCCAATCATCGTTGAGGTGTTCAGCTGCACGCACAAGATTTTCGATACCGCGCTCGGGCGAGAAACCACCCTGATACAGCAGGATCTTGCGGTCATGCGGCAGACCGGCTGCATCGTGCAGGCGGCCATCATATTCCGGACGATCTGCCTTGAGAGTCGAATTCGGGAGCACCGTGATCCGCGGCAAGTCCTCGTAGTGCTCGGAATAGATCTCGCGCATGGCTTCGCTGACGACCACCATGTCATCGACATGCGGCAGCAGGGTTGAGTGAAGCTTCTTGTAATAGTCCGAGATATGCGCCGACGCCTGGTTGAGGCCGTCATACATCTCATGGGCGTCATAGATCAGCTTGACGCCAAATTCCTTCTTCAGGCGCACCGCAGCGGGCAACGCCATCACCTCATGGCAATAGATCAGCTCCGGCTTGAGCTCGCGCCCCTTCTCGACCATCGCCTCGACACGAGCACGCTGGGTGGTGGAGAAGATTGTCTTGTTGATGAAGCGCTCCAGCGTGCCGCCGATGACATAGTGGAACAATTTCCCGGTGCCAAAGGCGGACAGGAATTCGTCACGCGCCTGATTGGACACCTTCTCCATCTCTGCATAGTTCGCCGTGAAGTTCGCGAAACGACGTAGCGGATCGACCAGTGCGCGGACTGCGCGGCGGAGAAGTTTCAGCCCCCAATACGCGGCGCGAAAGACAAACCAGGCAACCACCAGGGCAATCACCGCCATCAAGCCACCCACGAGCAGATCGAAGACTCGGGCGGCGGTCCAGCCGGATTGAAGACCATCGCGTTGCTCGACGATCCAGTTCACCACGAAATCTTGCGAGCCGAGCACCAGCCCGAAGAGCCAGGCGGCGCCTTGGCCAATACTCTCGCCAAACAGCAGGCCAATCATCGCCAGTACGAGCACCACAGCGCCCACAATGAACGCACCGAAGAGAGCCATTCTGAGCAGAGCCATCTGGTAAGCGCGCGCCTGCCAGGACACGCGGTGCACCATCACACGCTCTTCGATGATTGCCGCAACACTTGTGTGATCACGCTCGCGTACGCCTACCACATGAACTTCGTGTCCCTGATCAGCCAGGCTGATCGCCTCTTTCATCACGCGACCGTCTCGCGCTCCAGAATTCGGAACAAATGCAACGACTTTCATTATGACCCCCCGGACCGTATGCCGATGAACGGGTGGTTTTAGACCTTCGGAGTTGATAAGCAACCTTACAAATGGGCGAGTTGACGAAAATTGACACTACCGATGCGGTCGACCGAATGCGGCTTGATGTAAATAGCTAATTTTATTATATTTCTTTGACCTTCCCCCTTCTTCAGTCGAGTTGGTACGCTGTCGATCATGCCGGAGCTCCCCCCCCTTCCACGCGTTTTGGTGCTCATCGCGAATGAAGCAGTCGATGATCCTCGCGTCGCACGCCAGGTGGCCGCCCTCGATTCTGCCGGGCATGACGTCGACGTCATTGGCGTATCCGACAACGCGACGCCACCGTTTACCATGCTCGGTGCGCGTTCACTGCGTCATGTGAGCGGCCTGAAGGCGACCTATCAGGAAATCAGCGCAATCGCCCTGACGGCCGTGGCTCTGTGCTTGCTCGGCCTGATTGCGATCGCAATTCGGTTTCCTGACCTGTTCGACCGGACATGGCTTGTCGGGGGCGTGGTATTCGTTGGCGTGATTTGTCTCGCTACCGTGAGGCATCTGGCAATGCGGCGTGCGCAAGGCAAACGTACAGCTGATCCCGCGCCGGGGGCCTGGCGTTTGAAAATTGCCGAACAGCTGAATCGGTTCGCGGCCTGGCGCCTAACGCAGCGTTTTGTATCCGAAGCCGGCAGCGCCGATTACGATGTTGTACACGCGCATGAACCCGACACACTCTTCGCCGGAAAGCGCATCGCCACACGCCAGCAGGCCAGACTGATATACGATGCTCACGAATACTATGCCGGTCAGCAAGGCGCATCGGAGCAAACAGTCCGGCAATACATGCACACGCTGGATTCCTGCGCCGAAGACATCGATCTCCTCGTCACTGTCAGCAACAGTATGGGCGAGGCAACGCGCCAGCTTCACCCCGCTCTTCCTGAATACGCGCTCGTCACCAATTCCGGCGCTCGGTTTCCGACCGCTTCGTATGACAATCGGCTGCATGATGCCTGTAATGCCCGACCGGGCGATCGGATCTGCCTGTTCCAGGGAGGATTGTCGCGAGGTCGGGGGTTGGAGAAGTTGGTCGAAGCTGCCCAGCAGCTCGCCGGGCACTGGCGCGTCGCCGTTATCGGTAGCGGCGCGATAGCGGCTGACCTGCAAGCAGCGGACGTGTCCGGGCGCGTGTACTTCCTGGGCCGCAAGCCGCCGGACGAGTTATGGCGTTGGACACAGGGGGCGGATCTTGGATTTGTTGGTTATGAGGCGAGTTGCGAAAACCACCGGGTCAGCCTGCCGAACAAGATCTGGGAATACGCCGTGTGCGAAGTACCGTCGCTGGTAGGCGATCTGCCGGAAGCGCGTGACTATGTCCTGAAACACGAATGCGGCTTCGTACTGCCCCCCGAATACACGAGCGCCGACCTGATTGAACAGATCGGCGCCTTGAATACGACCCGGCTCGCATCAGCAGTCGAAGGCGCCCGAAGGATTGCCGCAGCGGAGCGGGCGGGCGCCTATCAGAACATGCTGCTGTCGGCTTATGCCTCCGCGGCTGCTGCCCCTGCGAAACGGTCACGATAAGCCTCGAACGAGTCGATCATCTGCTCCTCGATTTCCCGCTTCATCCGCATACGTGCCGGACGCAATGGAAGGTCAATCTTCACCCGCGGTTTCTCACTTACCAGGCGTTCGAAATTGGAAAGCATCGCGATCTCGATTTCATAATGCCTACGCGCAAATTCCGCCAATGTATCAGTGGAGTAGATCGGGGTTAACTGGCTGGCTATGACCTCACCCGCATCGGCTTCCTCATCGATGAAGTGAAGCGTGTTGCCGACCGGCTGACCATCCAGAATGGCCCATTTGAAGGAATCCAGCCCGCGAACAGACGGGATCAGGCCCGCATGGCCATTGATGATCTTGTTGCGATAGCGTCCCACAAATCCGGCCGGCAAAAGATTGGAGCCGGCAATGATCCAGAAATCGATGCTCTCGTCGTGAATATCATCAGCGCTCTCAATCACGGTATAGGGCGCGTCCACACTTGCCGCGATCTCACGCGCGTGTCCCCCGTTGGACTGCACCGGACGATGAGCGAGCGCCACATCTCGTCCCGGGCGAGAAATGAACGGCAGGGCGTAGAACACATATTCGTAGGAACCGGCGATCTGCAGCCCGGAGACAACCTGTTCCGTTTTCAGGTGTTGCGTATCATAGGTGAGAATTCCAAGGCGCATGCGATCAACTCCGCTTTAAGTCTGGCGTAGATTTCGGCGAGCCAATAGCAAACTGGCCATCGTCTCGCAACACAGCGATCTTCTAGGCGCCCGGATTTACATCGCGCCTGATCGCCCCCTGTGCTTCCAGGTAGTCGATCAGCTCGGCGGAGCGGGCGCAAACATAGTCCAGCACCGTCAGATCGTGTTTGTCACGAGCGTTGATGTCTGCCCCGTGCTTCAACAGAAGGTTCAGTAGCTCGAACTTCCCGGACGCGAAGGCAGCCGTCTTGGCGTACATAAAAGGTGTTGTCCCGGTCTTGTTGGTCAGGTTGACGTCTGCGCCGGCCGCAATCAACAACCGGGACAGCTCGAGATTGCCCGCTCTGCAGGCGGCGATCAGCGCCGTCCAGCCGTATTCATTGCGAAGATTTGGATCCGCACCAGTCGCTAGAATCTCCTGTACGGTACCCGTATCGCCGGCTGATGCGGATGCAATCAGTCGATCTGCAACCTTACCGTTATTCATAACCGTCTTCCTTGTGTCACTTTACGAACATTTAAAGCGGAGCTATACGCCACGAACCAAAACGAATGATCGCACTCAATTCAAAATGGACAAGGCGTTATGCAGGCAAATGTAAAGGTCGCAGTAATCGGTTGTGGGCACTGGGGAAAGAACCACGTCCGGAATTTTGCGCAGCTCGGGGCGCTGGGTGCCGTCGTTGATCCGCACGCGCCGACCGCCCAAAAGTTCGCAGACGAATACAATGTACCTGCCCTAAGCTTTGACGAGGCTATCGCATCGGACGCGGTGGACGGTGTTGTTATCGCAGCGCCTGCCGAGCTGCATTGCGACCTCGCCGTCAAGGCGTTCGAAGCCGGCAAACACGTCTTCGTCGAAAAGCCCATCGCCATGACGATGGAAGAAGGCGAGACCATGAAAGCGGCCAGCGAGAAAGCCGGCAAGGCGCTCATGGTTGGCCACCTCCTGCAATTCCATCCGGCCTTTGTCGCCCTGCGTGAGGCTGTCCAGCGCGGTGATCTCGGCGAGCTGCGCTACGCCTACTCCCACCGGTGTTCGCTTGGGAAGTTCCGCGTCGAGGAAAATGCTCTGTGGAGCTTCGCCCCGCACGACATCTCCATGCTGCTCGCCCTGTTCGGCGATGCGCCGACATCAGTTTCCGGCAGCGGTGGTTCCTACATCACCCCGGGCATCGAGGACGAGTGCCGCCTGGACATGGAATTCTCCGGTGGTCGCCGTGCGCACGTGCTGGCCAGCTGGCTGCACCCGTTCAAGGAACACCGCCTGATCGTTGTTGGCGAGAAGGCCATGGCGGTCTTCGAGGACTCGGCGGCAGGTGCCGAAAAACTCCGTCTCTACGCCCACAGCATTGACACTTCCGGCGCCGTTCCGGTTCCAAGCAAAGCTGACTGGACGCCTATGCCTTATGGCGATGACGAACCGCTGCGCACCGAGTGCCAGCACTTCCTCAACGCCTGCTCTGGACAGAAACCGCTGACCGATGCGGATGAAGCCCTGCGCGTGCTTGACGTCATGATCAAGGGATCGTCCTGAGCGACGGACTCACGAACTTTCGCAGTTGAATACAAGAACTGTCACAGAAATTGAGTTGATAGGCCGCTGAGCTTGGCACATTCAACTCCGAACGATCAAATATTGGAAAGTGATATGCAGTTTATCGATCTTCAGGCCCAGCGCGCACGTATTTCCGACAAAATCAACGCAGCGGTGGCAAAAGTCATCGAAGAAGGCCGGTACATCATGGGGCCGGAAGTCAAGGAATTTGAGCGCCAGCTCGCCGAATTCAGCCAGGCAGAACACGCCCTGGGCTGTGCCAACGGTACCGAAGCTATCGCGCTGCCGTTGCTGGCATGGGAAGTTGGTCCGGGAGACGCAGTCTTCTGCCCGTCCTTCACCTTCGCCGCGACAGGCGAGGTTGTTCCGTGGGTCGGCGCCAGCCCGGTTTTCGTCGACATTGACCCGTCCACCTACAACATGGATCCGGCCCATCTCGACGCCGCCATCGAAATGGTCAAGGCCGAAGGCAAGCTGACGCCCAAAGTCATCATTGCTGTCGACCTGTTCGGACAGCCGGCCGACTATCCGGCCATCTCCGCGATCGCCAAGAAACACGGCCTGAAACTGATTGCTGACAGCGCCCAGGGTTTCGGCTGTACGCTGAACGGAAACCACCCGGTGCACTGGGCCGACGCAGCGACGACCAGCTTCTTCCCGGCCAAGCCGCTGGGTTGTTATGGTGACGGCGGTGCGGTGCTGACCAATGATGCTGCCACCGCCGAGCGCATGGATTCCCTGCGCGTTCACGGCAAGGCGACGAAGTCGGACATCGAGGGTCGCACGTTCGAGCACGACACCAAGTACTTGAATATGCGGGTAGGAATGAACTCCCGCCTCGATACGATCCAGGCCGCCATCCTGATCGAGAAGCTGGCAATCTTTGCAGACGAGATTGAGGCTCGCAATCGGGTGGCAACACGCTACAATGAAGGCTTGGACGGCTACGTGGAAAGCGTACCTGCCGTCATTGATGGGGGCGTGTCCGTGTGGGCTCAATACACAATCGAGCACAAGAACCGTGCTGGTCTTCAGGCGCACCTGAAAGCCAATGGTGTTCCGTCTGCCGTCTATTACCCGATCCCGATCCACAAACAGGATGTGTACTCCCGCTATCCGCTGGGCCCGAACGGTCTGCCGGTCTCGGAAGCCAAGGCCGAGAGTGTCGTCTCGCTGCCGATGCACCCGTATCTGGATGAAGAAACCCAGGACCAGATCATCAACGCGGTCCGCTCGTTTAACGCTTAAAGGACGACGTCATGAACGCTCCTACAGTCGCAGAATTTGATACCCTTGATACGCTGGCACTCGACTTCGAACGCCGTGCGACAAACAAGACCCTGACCGTTGGTGTCATCGGTCTGGGTTATGTTGGCCTGCCTCTTGCCCAGGCTTTCTGCCGCCAGGACATTCGGGTCATCGGTTTCGATGTGTCCGAGTTCAAAATCAAGGAACTGTCCGAGGGGCGTTCATACATCAAGCATATCAAGGACGAAGCGGTCAAAGTCATGATTGACACCGACCGCTTCGAAGCCACAACGGACTTCGATCGCCTGGACGAGCCGGACGCGCTGCTGATCTGCGTTCCGACGCCGCTCGACAAACACCGCGACCCGGATCTTGACTATGTGATCAAGTCCACCGAGGCGATTTCCAAGAAGCTGCGCCGCGGCCAGATCGTCGTCCTCGAATCGACGACCTATCCGGGCACGTCCGAAGAGGTGATGAAGCCGATCCTTGAAGGTGCCAGCGGCCTGGTCGCCGGCCTCGACTTCGCAATTGCCTACTCGCCGGAACGCGAGGACCCGGGCAATCCGCAGTTCGAAACCTCCACCATCCCGAAGGTTGTCGGTGCGAACACGTCAGCGGAAACGCGAATGGCCGTTACCATCTACCAGCAGATCGTACCGCAGGTTGTGCCGGTTCGTGACCTGCGCACGGCGGAAGCGGTCAAGCTGACCGAGAACATCTATCGTGCAGTCAATATCGGCCTCGTGAACGAGCTCAAGACCGTTTACGGCGCCATGGGTATCGACGTCTGGGAAGTCATCCAGGCAGCGTCCACCAAGCCGTTCGGTTTCCACGCCTTCTATCCGGGCCCGGGCCTGGGCGGTCACTGTATTCCGATCGACCCGTTCTACCTGTCCTGGAAAGCCCGTGAGTTCGGCCTCAGCACGCGCTTCATCGAGCTGGCCGGCGAAGTCAACAATGCCATGCCGGGTTCGGTCGTGAACACGGTCGCGGAGGAGCTTTCCACCCGCCTCGAGAAGTCGCTCAAGGGCGCCCGGGTCCTGCTGTGCGGCCTCGCCTACAAGAAGAATGTAGACGACATGCGCGAAAGCCCCTCGCTGCTCCTGCTGGAACAGCTCGAGGCCCGCGGCGCAGTGGTTGATTACTACGACCCGTACATTCCGGTCGTCCCGTATGACCACGACCACCCGGAGTATGAAGGTCGCAAGTCCGTCGACTGGACCCCGGAATCCCTGTCCCAGTTCGATGTGGCCCTGATTGCCACCGACCATGACAAGGTCGATTACGGCCTGCTCCTGAACTCTGTTCCATTCGTTGTAGATACCCGCAATGCGACGGCGATGCTTCAGAACGAGCACGAAGACCGCATCGTCAAAGCCTGATTGGCATGACCAGAAATACCGAGCCGGGAACCGGGACTTCGCTGAAAGTCCTGGTTCTCGCTCGCCACTTCCCGCCAGCGATTTCCGGCGGAGCGCGGCGTCCCTACATGTGGGTCAAAGGGTTCCAGTCCGTCGGCGCCGACGTCTTTGTCGTCGCGCCGGAACTGCCTGACGATGTCGTCGGAATCGCCGTCGAACACCCCAATCCGGACCCGACCACCGCCCTGCCCCGCTCCAAAGGCCTGCGCGACATTGCGCGAGAATGGCTGCTTTGGCCCGACCCGGATGTACGCTGGGTCCAGCGCGCGTGGCGCCTTGCCATCGAAACCTATCCATTTCAACCAGACCTGATCTTCACCACCAGCCCCCCGGAATCCATCCATGTTTCCGGCGCTCCACTCAAGGCTCACTGGCCATCGGCAAAATGGGCGATCGATGCGCGTGATCACTGGCTGATCCGTGCTTTCCGCCCGGAGCGGCGCAAGCCCGTTCGCCGGATGCTGGAGAGCCGGATTGCACCGCGCATCCTGCGCGAGGTCGATGCGGTATTCGCCGTCAATGAAGCGATATCCGAAGAATATCGTAGCTTCCAACCGAACGCACTACACGCGGTCGTGCCGCACTTCCTGCATGCCGTAAAACAGGTCCACGCCTTCCCGGACGATACAATCGACATCGTTCACACCGGCAGTTTCATCCTGTCTGATCCCGATGTGCGCATCGATCCGCTGCTGGACATATTCGCAGACATTGCACGCGAGAGCCCACAGCTGGTCCTGCATCTGGTCGGCCGGCTTCGGGATGATGAGACAGCCCGGGTAGAGGGGTTCGGACTAGGCGACCAGGTCAGGATCCACGGCACTGTACCGCTCGAACAATCGCTGGCCATGCAGCGCGGCGCTGATGCACTGGCCGTGATTGCCGCTCCAAACTCAGCGGTGCCGCCAGGCAAAATGGCCGAGTATCGCGGCTCCGGCCGGCCGGTCATTCCCTTTGGCAGCGGTGCGTGGCTGGGCAAGATCGATGACGACACCCGAACAGCAGGTGAGCGGCTACGCGCGCTGACCCGCGGCGAGACACTCGCCGTCCACGATCAGATCGCTCCAGCCACGCCAGAAGAGATTGCAGGGCGGGCCCTGCAAACGCTCTTCCCGGACGCGGGCCTATTCGACCGTGACTGATTTGGCGAGGTTGCGAGGCTGATCCACGTCAGTGCCCTTGAGAACCGCGGTGTAATAGGCCAGCTGCTGGATCGGAACAGCCGCGACAATCGGCTGGATCACCGGGTGGCATTCCGGAATCTCGATTATTGCACTGGCATCATCCACGGCCAGCTTGGCCCCCTTGCGGTCGGTAATCAGGATCACTTCGGCACCACGAGCAGCGACTTCCTGGACATTGGAAATCGTCTTTTCGAACAGCTCGTCATACGGTGCGATCACGACAACCGGTGTGCCCTCTTCGATGAGCGCGATCGGACCGTGCTTCAATTCGCCTGCGGCATATCCCTCAGCGTGGATATAGCTGATTTCCTTGAGCTTCAGAGCCCCTTCCATCGCCAGCGGATAGAATTGGCCACGCCCCAGATACAACACATCAGACGCCTTGGAGAGCGAGCGGGCAATCTCCTCGACATCACTCACTTTCTCCAGTGCCTCATTAAGCATTCGCGGCGCTTCAAGCAGGCCATCGATCAAATCGCCGATCTCGTTATCAGAAAGCTCGTCACGTGCTTGCGCAGCACCCGCAGCAACACAGGCCAGGGCCGTCAGCTGTGCCGTGAACGCCTTGGTGGATGCCACACCGATTTCCGTACCTGCATAGGTAAACAGGGTCGTGTCCGCATCACGGTCAATCGAGGATTCCGGCACATTGACGACGGCAACCGTCGGCACGTTTGATGCCTTGCAATAGCGCAGCGCGGCCAGGGTATCCGCGGTCTCACCGGACTGGGAGACAAAGAAGGCACGGTCAGAGTCCAGCAAGACCGGCGAGCGGTAGCGGAATTCCGATGCGATATCGACCTCAACCGGCAAGCGCGCATAACGCTCGAACCAATATTTCGATGTTGCCGCGGCGTAAAATGCGGTTCCACACGCAGACCCAAGCAGCCGACTCGTCGACTTCCAGCCATCCAGATTTGCGGAATGGAAACGACGCTCCACCGGGTCGATGTAATTGGAAAGCGTACGACCAACAGCGTCGGGCTGTTCGTAGATTTCCTTCTCCATGAAGTGGCGGTACTCGCCCTTGTCGGCAAATCCAGGTGTGGCGTTGGAGATCTGTTCCGGACGCTCCACACGCTTGCCATCCATGGTGTATATCTCGACCTCGGTTGGCGTGACCATGCACCAGTCATCTTCCTCGAGATAGATCACCCGGCGGGTCCATTCAGCCAATGCAATTGCATCTGATCCCAGGAAGCTTTCCGTCTCCGCGCGGCCAATGACCAGCGGGCTGCCACGGCGGGCGCCATACAACTGGTCCGGATTATCCTTGCTGATTGCGGCGACAGCGTAAGCGCCACGCAGGCGATTCACTGCCTCGCGAAAGGCCTCTTTCATTGCGAGCCCCTTGCCCAGGTAGTAGGCAATCACATGAGCAATGACTTCAGAATCTGTTTCGCTCTCGAAGTTGTGCCCCTTCTGGGCGAGTTCTTCGCGCAGTTCACGAAAATTCTCGATAATTCCATTATGGACGATAGCGACGCCGCCGAAGGCATGCGGGTGGGCATTTGAGGTTGAGGGCTTTCCATGGGTCGCCCAGCGGGTGTGCGCGATACCCAGGGGCCCGTCACAGGGCTCATCGCGGACAACGGACTCCAGGTTGCGAATTTTTCCCTGCGCACGCCTGCGCTGCAGCTCGCCTTCTTGTAGCACCGCAATACCGGCAGAGTCATACCCCCTATATTCCAAGCGCTTAAGACCGTCGATCAAACGTTCCGATGTCTCAGTCGTGCCTGCAATTCCGATAATCCCACACATGCTCAACCTATCTGTTTTTGGGCTTTGGCTCAGAGATGTTGTAGACGTTTTCCTGTAGAGGATGTAAAGAAGAAACTGATGGCTGAGTGCTATTTTTTGCAATGGGGGAACGTCGGATTGGTCTTGTTCGGGAACGAACTTGAGAGCTGACCCGACGACAAATGGTTCAGAATGAAAACTTACTTCGGAACTGACGGAATCCGGGGGCGGGCAAATACTTTCCCGATGACACCGGAAGTTGCGCTTCTACTGGGCAAGGCAGCAGGTTCATATTTTCGACGTGGAAACCACAGGCATGTGGTCGTAGTTGGCAAGGACACTCGCCTGTCCGGCTACATGCTCGAATACTCACTGATCGCCGGTTTCACATCCGCCGGTATGGATGTTCGAACGGTGGGGCCAGCGCCCACACCTGCGATCGGTATGCTCACACGCGCCATGCGCGCTGATCTGGGCGTGATGATCACAGCATCCCATAACGCTTACACTGACAACGGCATCAAGCTTTTTGGACCAGATGGGTTCAAGCTTGCTGATGCCGTGGAGTTGGAAATCGAGAAGCGCATGGAGAATGTCGGTTCGATCCTCGCCGTGCCGCCGGTCGAGATTGGACAGGTCGCTGTCTACAATGATGCACGCGGTCGCTATGTCGAAGCCGCCAAAGCGGCCTTTCCGCGCGAGCTCAGCCTCGACGGCCTGAAGATCGTGCTCGATTGCGCCAACGGCGCGGGGTATCGGGTCGCCCCGCAAGCCCTTCAGGAACTGGGCGCTGAAGTCGACGCGATCGGTGTTTCCCCAAATGGACAGAATATCAATCTGAACTGTGGCTCCACTTCACCGGAAGCGATGATCAACCGCGTTCTGGAGACTGGGGCCCATATTGGTATTGCACTCGACGGTGATGCCGACCGCATCATCGTGTGCGACGAACGCGGTCGTGTAATCGATGGCGATCAGCTTATTTGCCGCATTGCTAAAGACCACCGCGACGCTGGCACCCTGAAAGGCGGCGGCGCCGTCGCGACGATCATGTCGAACTTTGCCATGGACCGCTTCTTTAAGGACCAGGGCATGTCGCTCGCCCGCACTAACGTTGGTGACCGTTATGTTGTCGATAGGATGCGGCGTAGCGGCTATTCGGTTGGCGGCGAGCAGTCTGGCCATCTGGTTCTGACCGATTACTCGACCACCGGCGACGGCTTGATCGCCGCCCTGCAGATTCTGGCGGCGTGCGTGCGTAATGACCACCCGGTCTCCGAGCTGTGCTCGATGTTCGAACCGGCCCCGCAATTCAAGCAAAACGTCCCCTATACCGGCACCATGCCGCTGAATGACGTCGCTGTTCAGGCGGTGGTCGAAGGCGTACAGAAACGTCTTGAAGGCAAGGGACGCCTGGTCGTGCGACCGTCCGGCACTGAACCGGTCGTCCGCGTCATGACCGAGGGCGAGAATGAGTCACTGATCATCAATGCTGCGACCGAAGTTGTCGAAGCGCTCAAACATTACGCCCACGCGCCTGAACCGGCGGAGTAATCCGTCGGCCTGGTGCCGCTGGCATCCAGCTTTGGCAATCAGAGCTTCTGGTCGAACTCGCCGACTTCCTCATATCCGGACAGGGTCAGGGCGATCTCATCAAAGATCGCCTTGACGTCGTCCGCAGAATTCGGGCTCTCGACCACGACGACCAGGTTTGGTGTGTTCGAGGACGCCCGGACCAACCCCCAGGCACCATCATCAAGTGAAAAGCGCACTCCATTGACGGTGTTGACCGCCGCTATTTTGCGGCCGGCCACCGTGGCACACTGTTCGGCCTTGGCCTGGTACTCAGCCACGATACGATCGATGACGCCGTATTTGACTTCATCGGCACAGGCTGGGGACATGGTCGGTGACTGGAAGCTGACGGGAAGCGCGCGGCGCAAATCTGCCATCGTCTTGTCCGGATTGCGCTCCAGCATCTGCAGGACAGCGCGCGCGGCGACAAGACCATCATCATAACCCCGGCCGATCGGGTCCTGCAGGAAGAAATGGCCAGACTTCTCAAATCCTGCCAGCGCGCCCAGCTCCTTGGAGCGGCGTTTGATGTAGGAATGTCCCGTCTTGAAGTAGTCCGTCTTGCAACCGTGCTCTTCAAGCACAGGATCAATCGCAAAGAGGCCGGTCGATTTCACGTCCACGACAAAAGTCGATCCGGGATAAAGCGGCGCGAGATCGCGCGCGAGCATCAAACCGATCTTGTCGGCGAAGATCTCCTCGCCCTCATTGTCGATTACGCCGCAACGGTCACCGTCACCATCAAAACCCAGCCCTACATCGGCACCGTGCTCGAGAACAGCATCGCGCATGGCGTGCAGCATCTGCATGTCTTCCGGGTTCGGATTATAGCGCGGGAAGGTGTGGTCCAGATCACAATCCATCTCGATGACCTCGACACCCATCGCACGCAGTGCCTGGGGTACGAAGGCGCCGGCTGTGCCATTGCCACAGGCGGCGACAACTTTCAGCGGTCGCTTGATATCCACGCCCTCGGCAACATCCGCGATGAAACGCTCGGCAACACCTTGCTCGCGGACATAACCGCCGCCCTCACGATGCTGTCCTTTACCGCCCAGGACGATTTCCTTGAGGCGGCTCATCTCGTCCGGACCGAAGGTCAGCGGGCGCGCCGCGCCCATTTTTACACCGGTCCAGCCATTGGAGTTGTGGCTCGCGGTGACCATGGCCACGCAGGGAATATCCAGATCAAACTGAGCAAAATAGGCCGTCGGTGACAGGGCCAGGCCGATATCATGCACCTCGATCCCCGAAGCCATCAGTCCAACTTCCAGCGCCTGTTTCACGGAGAGGGAATAGCTGCGGAAATCATGACCGACGACGATCTTCGGCTCGACGCCCAGCTCGTGGATCAGCGTACCAAGGCCAAGACCCAGAGCCTGCACGCCATAAAGGTTCAGCTCGGAGGGTTTGTCGGAACCGGGATGGCCAAACCACCAGCGGGCATCATACTCGCGAAAACCGGTGGGCTTGATCAGCGCCTCGTTCTCGAACTCCCAGGAATTGGGTGCAAGTTCAGCAAACGGTTTCTGGCTCATAATCCCCTCCGGTGCCTTTCCGGCACGTTCTGTAGTGAAGCTGTCTTACCTGTGATGTAGTGCGGTCTAGTCGGCCGGCCGGCCGATGCTGGAATATTTAAAGCCCGCTGCGCTCATCTCTTCCGGCAGATAGATATTGCGAAGGTCGACCAGGATGGGTGCCTTCATCAGCTCTTTCAGACGGTCCAGGTCCAGGGCGCGGAACTCGTTCCACTCGGTGATGATGACCAGGGCATCCGCATCCTCAACACAGAAGTAAGGGCCGGAGGTGAACTCAACATCGCTGAAGTGATGCTCCGCCTCGACCGTGCCGGCCGGATCAAAAGCCTTGATACGCGCACCGGCTTCCTGAAGCGCCGGAATGATTTCCAGGCTGGGCGCCTCGCGCATGTCATCCGTGTTTGGCTTGAAGGTCAGGCCCAGCACAGCAATGGTCTTGCCGGAAACGTCTCCGTCACAAGCCTTGATGACCTTGTCGGCCATCGCACGTTTGCGCTTGTCATTGACGTCAACGACCGTCTCGACGAGTCGGACCGGGCTTTCAAACTCCTGTGCCGTGCGCACCAGAGCGAGCGTGTCCTTCGGAAAACAGGAACCGCCATAACCCGGGCCGGCATTGAGGAATTTGCCGCCGATACGATTGTCGAGCCCAACGCCGCGGGCGACTTCCTGGACGTTTGCGCCGACGCTCTCACACAGATCTGCCATCTCGTTGATGAAAGTGATCTTGAGTGCGAGGAAGGCGTTGGCCGCGTATTTGATCAGCTCAGACGTGCGGCGCGAGGTGAAGACGATCGGCGTCTCGTTGAGGAAGAGCGGGCGATAGAGTTCGTGCATGACATTGCGCGCGCGCTCTTCATCCGTACCCACCACCACGCGATCCGGGCGCTTGAAGTCATCGATCGCCGCGCCTTCGCGCAGGAATTCCGGGTTGGAGACCACCGCAAAGTCAGCATCCGGACGGGTTTCACGGATGATGCGCTCGACCTCGTCACCCGTTCCAACCGGAACCGTCGACTTGGTGACAACGACCGTATAGCCCTCCATCACCTCTGCAATTTCCTTGGCGGCGGCGTAGACAAAGGACAGGTCAGCAAAACCGTCACCGCGACGCGAGGGCGTACCCACGGCGATGAAGACAGCGTCTGCTTCTCGCACCGCATCCGTCAGGTCCTGGGTGAAGTGGAGACGGCCTTCACGCACATTGCGCTGGACCAGCAGGTCCAGGCCTGGCTCGTAAATCGGGATACCACCGGATTGCAGGGTTTCGACCTTGGACGCGTCCTTGTCGACGCAGGTCACATCATGTCCGAAATCAGCAAAACAAGCACCGGATACAAGACCTACATAACCGGTTCCGATCATTGCGACGCGCATTGGTATCGCTCCTCTTCACTCTCCCGCCCGGTATCGCCGTTCGATGGGGTCCGTGCAAGGATTGATTTCCCAAATGACAGCTTGAAGCTCAGTTTGCCTGTGCAGCCTTGAGGACGGCGGCCTTGATATTGTCAACCACCGGTCGGATCTGTCCTGCCGGTCCCTCCGCCATGACCCGGATCAAGGGCTCGGTACCGGACGGTCGCACAAGCACCCGCCCCTCTCCGGCGAGCTCGTCTTCAGCCAGCCGGATCGCCGCCTCGACCGTGCTGTCCGCCATAACATCGGCAGCTTTCTCGACGCGGACATTCTCGAGCAATTGCGGGACAGGGTCGAAAGCCTGGAGCACCTCGCTGGCCGGGCGATCACTCTCGATCAGAACCCGCAAGACCTGCAGCGCAGCGATCAGGCCATCGCCGGTCGGACAAAAGCGCGGCGTGAGGATATGTCCAGACGGTTCCCCGCCCAATGCTGCGGCACTTTCCTTCATGCGCTCGGCGACATAACGATCCCCGACCCGCGTCCGGTGGAGGCGCAGCCCTTCCCGCTCGAGGAAGCGCTCAAGACCGATGTTCGACATCACCGTGCCGATGATCTCCGGGTGATCCAGCTCGCCTTCCTGTTTCCAGTGCCGCGCCAAGAGCGCAAGGATCTGGTCGCCATCGACAGTCTCACCCTTCTCGTCACACAGAAGGACACGATCACCATCCCCGTCCAGCGCGATACCGATATGGGCCCGGTGTTCCAGAACGGCGGCTCGCATCTGGTCCGGCGCTGTGGAGCCGCACTCCTGGTTGACGTTGAACCCATTGGGCGAAACGCCGACCGAGATCACGTCCGCGCCGAGTTCATAGAGCACTTTCGGAGCAACCTGATAGGCCGCGCCGTTCGCGCAATCGACGACGATACGCATGCCCGACAACCCGCGTGTGCGCGGGAATGTCGCCTTGGCCAGTTCCACATAACGCGCCTGCGCATCCTCGATCCGCTTCACCCGCCCCAGCGCCTGTGGCTCCGCCATGGGATCGGTCAGGGCCGATTCCATGCGCCGTTCGATCCGCATCTCGGCCTCGTCATCCAGCTTCAACCCGTCCGGGCCAAACAGCTTGATGCCGTTGTCATGATAGGGATTGTGCGACGCCGTGATCATCACGCCCATATCCGCACGCAGGGACAGCGTCATCTGCGAGACACCGGGCGTTGGCAGGGGGCCGAATAGAACCACATCCATCCCGACCGACGTAAAACCCGCCACCAGCGCCGGTTCGATCATGTATCCGGACAGGCGGGTATCCTTGCCGATCACGACGAGATGCCGGCCTTCCCGCTTGGTGAAGCATCGACCTGCCGCAAGCCCCAATCTCAGCGCGGTCTCGGCTGTCATCGGGAAGCTGTTGGTCAGCCCCCGCACGCCATCAGTACCGAAATATCTCTTGGTCATCGCGGATTCCTCACTGATTCGGACAGGATAGCGGGTGTCGCATCGTCGCCAAAGCAGGTTACGGGCTGGACTGTCCCGCAGGGCTCGGATACGCCTAGTGTCAGTAATCCATGAGCAAATTGATGACTACGATTCGTAAAGCAGTCCTTCCCGTCGCTGGTCTTGGCACACGGGTTCTTCCGGCAACGAAGTCCATCCCCAAGGAGATGCTGCCAGTCTTCGACCGACCGGCCATCCAGTATGTGGTGGACGAGGCGCTGGAAGCAGGCATCGAGCACATTGTCTTTGTGACCGGTCGCAACAAGGCGGCGATCGAGGATTATTTCGACAGCGCCTACGAGCTCGAAGCGACGCTTGAGGCCAAGGGCAAATCCGACATTCTTGAAGAAGTCGTTCGATCATGCCCAAAGCCCGGTTCGATGAGTTTTGTCCGCCAGCAAGCGCCGCTCGGCCTGGGCCATGCCATCTGGTGTGCGCGCGACATCATCGGATCCGACCCGTTTGCCATTCTCCTGCCGGATGTCCTCATCCACGGCAAGCCGGGCTGCCTGGCCCAGATGACCGAGGTGTTTGACCGTACGGGCGGCAATGTCATCGCGGTTGATCCGGTACCGGAAAACGAGGTCAACAAATACGGCGTCATTGATCCGATCGAACGCGATGGCGCGATGATCCGCATGCGCGGCATGGTCGAGAAGCCGCCGGTGGAAAGCGCTCCATCCAATCTGGCCATCACCGGTCGCTATATCCTGACCGGGGAGATTTTCGACTTCCTCGCCGACCAGGCCGCCGGTGCCGGCGGCGAGATCCAGCTCACCGATGCCATGGCGCGCCTGATGCAGAAACAGGATTTCCACGCGCTCGAGTTTAGTGGAACGCCATATGATTGCGGCAGCAAGCTAGGCTATCTGCGGGCCACGCTCGGCTTTGCCATATCAAACGAGGAACTGGGGTCACAGGCCCGAAAGTTGATCGAGGAAAGCCTAGGCTGAACACCCTAGCTCTGCTGGTTCCACTCACGGAACCAGGTCGCGAATTGCGTCAGCCCGTGTTCCAGCGAAATTCCCGGGCGATAGTCATAATCCCGCACCAGCTTGTCGACATTGGCGTAGGTGCGGGTGACATCGCCCGGCTGCATAGGCAGCATTTCTTTCTCGGCCTCGATCCCGAAGGCGCGCTCGAGCGTCGAGATCATGTCCATCAGCTTTTCCGGTGATGATCCGCCGATATTGTAGACCTCGTGCCGCCCTCGCGCGGGCGCATCCACGACCATGCGCTGAAGCGGTTCAACGATATCGTCGATATAGGTAAAATCGCGCTCCATCTCACCGTGATTGAAGACCTTTATCGGGTCTCCACGCATCATGCGTTCAGCAAACAGCCAATAGGCCATGTCCGGGCGCCCCCACGGACCATAGACCGTGAAAAAGCGAAGGCCCGTCGCCGGAATGCCATAGAGATTGGTATAGGACGCGGACATCAACTCGTCCGCCCGCTTCGTCGCGGCATAGAGGGATTCCGGCGCTTCGCTGGCGCTCTCCTCGCTGAAAGGCACTTCGGCCTGTTCCCCATAGACCGAGCTGGATGAGGCATAGACCAGATGCCGAAGACCGTCTCCCAGGCCGCGCGCCAGTTCGAGAATGGTCAGATGACCAAGCAGGTTCGAGCGCGCATAGGCGAACGGCGCCTCAATCGAGTAGCGCACGCCCGCCTGGGCGGCGAGATGACAGATCGCCTCCGGCTTCCACGGCAGGGTGACTGCATGGACCGCTTCGGTGTCGGCGAGGTCGAGCTTGTGGAACTGGAAGTTCTCGTGCGGTAGGAGCTGATCCAGACGTGCCTGCTTGAGCCGCGGGTCGTAATAGGTGTTGAGATTATCAATCCCCATCACTTCATGACCGGCCGCCAGCAGGGCCTGAGACGTGTGAAACCCAATAAATCCGGCCGCACCGGTAACCAGGATTTTCAAGCCAACCCCCTCCAGTTGAAACAGAAGCCGCGTTTAGTCCGCGGTCAGCTTTTGCAAGTATGCGCCATACTCCGAGCCCTTGTACCGATCAACAGCAGCTGGAATATCTGCCGAGGTAATCCAGCCGTTGCGCAAGCCGATTTCCTCCAGACAGGCAATCTTCATGCCCTGGCGACTTTGCAGAGAGCGCACGAATTCGGCCGCCTCCAGAAGGGAATCAGCCGTACCGGTATCCAGCCAGGCCACACCGCGGCCCAGCTCTTCAACGGCCAGCTGGCCCTTGTCCATATAGGCCTTGTTGACGTCGGTTATCTCGAGCTCACCTCGCGCGGACGGACGGATGGACTTGGCAATATCCACGATCTGCTCGTCATAGATATAGAGCCCGGTTACGGCGAGATTGGATTTCGGCTCCGCCGGTTTTTCCTCGATGCTCAGCGGCTGCCCGGCCTCGTCGAGCTCGATCACACCGTAACGCGCCGGATCTGACACCCGATATGCGAACACCCGGCCGCCCTCGCGATGCTTGCTGACGGCGTCGGCGAGCTGATCGCTCAACCCGTGGCCGTAATAGAGATTGTCCCCAAGGATCAGGGTCGCGGCTTCACCGTC
Organism: Maricaulis sp.; assembly: GCF_017643475.1. Classification (GTDB taxonomy): domain Bacteria; phylum Pseudomonadota; class Alphaproteobacteria; order Caulobacterales; family Maricaulaceae; genus Maricaulis. The sequence continues at coordinate 1,046,155 of NZ_JAEPNI010000001.1, read as the reverse complement.
AAGGAACTCCTCGCCAAGGAGGAAAGCCTGCGCCAGTCCGTCAGGGCTGGCCTGAGTCGTAAATTCCAGTCGAACACCGAAATGACTGCCATCCCCGAGCAATTGCTGGAAACGGTTGAGTTCCTCCGGTGTCGTAATGATCAGGATCTCTCGGATGCCCGCGATCATCAGCACCGAAAGCGGGTAATAGATCATGGGCTTGTCGTAGATCGGCAGGAGCTGTTTTGACGTGCTCAACGTCATCGGAGCCAGTCGTGTGCCCCGACCACCAGCAAGGATAATTCCCTTCATCGATCAGCCTGTCCCTGATTGCCAGACGGAGGCGACCCTCCAGTCTCAATGTGTTCGTCCAGCCTCTTACCTCAAATCGGGCGGGCATGCTCAGTGAAATCGGTTCAATCTGCTGCGATTGGAAACAAAACTTGCTGAGCTTTCACTTCTCATTTCCTCAACGATAGTTATCTGCTACCGCACGGATGCGGTACGGGAAACAAAAAGAGACGCATGTACATGTTCGAAGTCGAGCCCCTCTCACTGCCCGATGCGTGCCTGATCCGGCACCCTGTCTTCGCGGACGAGCGCGGGCGGTTTTCGGTCACGGCCCATCGTGACGGGCTTGCGAGTCTGGGGCTGGAGCATGAGTGGATCCAGGAGAATGAGAGCTTCTCCAGCCATGTGCACACGCTGCGCGGTCTTCACGCCCAACACGCCCCCTTCGCCCAGGCAAAGCTGGTTCGATGTGTTGCTGGCCGCATCCTTGATATCATCGTCGATGCCCGTCATGGTTCGCCGACCTTTGGCCAGTCTGCATCAGTCGAGCTGAGTCAGGACGCCCCTGTGCAACTGCTCGTACCCGCGGGTTTCCTGCATGGTTTCATCACGCTCGAACCCGATTGTGTTGTGAATTACAAGGTCGACGCGCCCTATTCACCGGAACATGATTTCTCCGTCGCCTGGAATGATGCTGATCTGGCGCTCGGCTGGCCGGCTAAAGCTGTTCAGCCGGTCTTGTCGGACAAGGATCGTGCGGCTGGTAGCTGGCAGGAATTTCTGCGGCACAATACCTTCACCTACACACCGCCGGAGGCTGTGAAATGAGAATACTGGTCACCGGCGGCTGCGGGTTTATCGGTTCGGAGATCGTACGGCACGCGATCGGGAATGGGCATCACGTGCTCAACATCGACGCCCTCACCTATTCAGCCAATCCCGACAATCTCACCGGCATCGCGGGATCGGATTTCTACAGCTTCGCCCAGATCAATATCTGCGATGCGGTTGCCGTACGGCAGGCCGTGGACGACTTCCGTCCGGATGCAGTCATCCACGCGGCAGCGGAATCCCATGTCGATCGCTCCATCGATGGTCCTCTGGAATTCGTCACCACAAATGTTTCCGGAACGGCTGTCATGCTGGCCGAACTCGAAGCCTACTGGCGTACGCTGGACGAAGAATGCCGGAGAAACTTCCGCTTCCTGCACATTTCCACGGACGAGGTCTTCGGTGCGCTCGGCCCGGAAGGCGTGTTCACGGAAGAAACTCCCTACGCGCCCAATTCGCCCTATTCCGCGAGCAAGGCGTCCTCGGACATGCTGGTCCGCGCCTGGTTCAAGACCTATGGCTTCCCGGTCCTAATCTCAAATTGTTCGAATAATTACGGTGCCTTCCAGTTTCCGGAAAAACTCATCCCGGTAGTCATTCTCAACGCTATTCGCGGACATGACATTCCGGTTTATGGTAAGGGTGAGAATGTTCGCGACTGGCTGCATGTCAGCGATCATGTCAGTGCGATGTTTGCCATGCTGGAGAGAGGACGTGTCGGCGAGACCTACGCCGTTGGTGGTGGCGCGGAAGTGTCCAACATCGAACTGGTGCAGATGATCTGTACCTTGCTCGACGAGCTGCGCCCTTCCCCGTCGCCCTATGCCGAGCAGATCCGTTTTGTCACCGACCGCCCCGGCCATGATTTTCGCTATGCGATTGACGCCGGCAAGATCGAGCGCGAACTGGGCTGGACGCCTGAACATGATTTCGCGTCCGGACTCCGCACGACAGTAAGCTGGTATCTGAATAACCTCGACTGGTGCCAGAAAGCCGTCAGCCGTGTTGGCCAAGCGGACAAGCTGGCCCGTCTGGGAGTGCGCGCTTGACCTCACTGCTCGTCTTCGGCGCCAACGGCCAGCTTGCCAGATCCATAGCCCAGGCCGCCGAAGAGGTATCCATTGAATGCGAGCGTGTGGGACGGGACCGGCTGGACCTGCTTGCAGAGACAACTCTGGACGAACGCCTCGATGCCGTGCTGGCCGGAAAATCATCATGTAGAATGGTCATTAATGCGGCGGCCTATACCCAGGTCGATCGAGCCGAGAGCGAGCAGGCACAGGCCTATCAGCTGAATACGACCGCGGCCGGTGCTATCAGTTCCGCCTGCGAACGAGCCGGACTTCCCATTGTGCATATCTCGACCGATTTTGTGTTTTCCGGCCCTCGGAACACGCCCTGGTCAGAGACAGACACCACGGCTCCTCTGGGCGTTTATGGCACAACAAAACTGGCCGGCGAGACGGCCGTGGCCCGCGCCAATCCACGTCATCTGATCATTCGCACGGCCTGGCTCCTCTCGGAGTTTCCGGGGAATTTTCTCACCACCATGCTGCGTCTTGGCACACAGCGTACATCGCTATCAGTGGTCAATGACCAGGTGGGCAGCCCAACCAGCACACACGAGCTGGCGCGCACGCTCGTCTCGCTCGCCCAGATGAGCGAAGACGACTGTCCGCCCTGGGGGGTCTATCATTTTGCTGGCCCGGACACGATGAGTTGGGCGGAACTCGCACGACGCATTTTCCAACGCGCCGGCCTGGATACACCTGTCCAGGATATCGTCGCAGCGGATTATGGCGCACCGGCACCGCGACCGGCCTTTTCCGCGCTCGACAGCGGGAAACTACAAAGGGCGACGGGATTGTCCCATCGCCCTGTGGATGTCGTTCTGGATGAGATCCTGCAGCGGCGGGACTAGCCCGCCGCCAGCCCGGGCATCAAGCCCACTCGTCCAAGCTGGAAAACACATCGATTGTCCCGCCCGGTGCGGCCGGAACCGCATTGGAAAGATCGCTCCACTCGTCATCCTCGCTGGTCGGCGCAGACTGTTTGGCGAGCGTGTCCTGGACCTGAACGCCCTTGTCAGCCACACCAATGGTGAGGGTTTCCTGCACCTGTGCCGACTTGTCGAGCGTATCTGCCACGGGCTGATTGTTCAGAAGCTGTCCCATGTCGACAACGCCCAGATTATTGTGCTCGCCCAACTGTGCCGCGATATCCGCGCCCGTACCGAAATCTGCCGGACTGTCGCCAGCACTCCAGCCGAAATCGTGCAGATGGATCACCGGACCGCTAGCCTGGCCATCGAGCATGTCGTAGAGCTCAACCGGGTCGATGGTCTGGGCAGGGGGATTTGCCTGCAGGTCGACGACCTCGGCGACCGGCTCTTTCGTGCCGTGGCTGTGGCCGTGATGGTCGTGCGTATCGCACGCCCCCGCCGCGCAGCAGATACAACCGGGATCCTGAACCGAAATGCTCAGTTCGCCGTCATCAAGCGGGCGCTGGCCCTGCGGGTAGGTCACGTTATCCGGAATCTCGGTGTCATAGACGATGTTCTCGACATCGATCAGCTCGACCACACCGTTCGGAGTGCCGGCACGCAGATCAGTGATGACCGTATTGCCGGATCCGTTGGTGCTGATGGAATAGTCACCCGCGCTGCCCGACAGATAGATGGTGTCCGTACCGGCACCGCCGTTGAACACATCCGTACCGCCTGACGCGTAGTAGGAATCCGTTCCGCCGTTACCGGTGATGGAATTGTTCGCGGCATTGCCGATGAAGACATCATTGCCGCCACCACCGATCGCGTTCTCGATCACAGTGCCACGGGAGATCGACAGGTTCATGCGACCGCCGAGCACGTCAGAGAATTCCTCGTCACGCAGATCCAGCTCCTGGGCGCCATTGAAACCGGAGAAGTCCAGCGTGTCCGTGCCGCCCGTGTCGAAGATGTTGTAGGCAACGGCACTGCCCCAGGCCGTCGCATCATAGATGGAGCCGGCATTGGTGTTGTAGCCATAGGTCGTATTGCCATCGCGAACCGTGGTTGGCGTGCCGTACATGGCCTGCGCGGCAAGCACATCCGCCACCATCGGGGTCATCAGGAAGGCGAAGGTCGCATCCAGGTAGGTGTTCTCGTTCTGCGAGAAATACGACATGATCGTGTGGGACCAGGAGTCGTTGAGGTAGATCGCGTCAACGGCATAATCGGCCGAACCGTCATAAGGGCCGGCATGGCCCAGGCCCAGCGCGTGCCCGACCTCATGGATATAGGTCTGGAAGGAATAGCCATCCAGATTGGTGCCATACGTGTCGAGCCAGTCAGTGCCGACATTGACCGTCGCTCCGGTGAAGAAACCTCCGGAAATGCCACTCGGTCCGGCAAAGGCGCCGTCCTCTTCATCGTCAAAGACGATCTGGCCACCGCTGCTGACCTCGCTGAAGATGATGCCGGTCACTTCCGTCCAGGCGTTCAGCGCAGCGCGGGCCAGTGTCTGGCCGGCGGCCGTCAGTCCGGTTATGTCGACCGTCAACGTGTCGCCAGAGGTCACATTCCACTGCGCGCCATCCCAACCATTCTGGTCGAGATACGAAGCAATCTCGTCATTGCTCCACTCACGAAGTGGATCCGTGTGCTCGATCGTCAGGGTATACTCACCTGTCGTGCCAGGCTGGGTGTCACTCGTGTAAGCGCCCACGGAGACGTAGTAGACGCCGCTGGTCTGTGCCGTGAAACCAAGTCGGGAATCCACGACCACGCCAAGTGAGATATCGTCGTTTTCAGCGATCAGTGTTCCGGACTGATCGAAGAGGCGAAGATAGGGATCGTCCAGCTCATCCGCGCCAGTACCAGTCAGGTTGAACTCGTAGCGCTGGCCAGCGACCAGTTCGACACGGATCCAGTCCTGCTCACCCTGGACGTCCAAATTGCCGACAAAGCTTCCGCCGGAAACCATGGAGATCGTGGTGGTGTCATTGTCCGGAATGTCGCCACTGTCGGCAGCATCTCCAACTGTGACCGATATGTTCTGGTCCACACTCTGAACGCCGTCATTAATGGTCAGTGTGAACTCGTAGACGTTGTCAGTATTGCCATCGCCCGGGGCTTCAAAGTCCGGTGTGTTCCTGAAGCTGACCTCACCGGTCTCGCTGTCGACCTGGAAAAGCGCAGCGTCCGTGCCAGAAAGGCTGAATGTGATTGTGTCTCCCTCTTCGGCATTGGTCCAGCGCGTCGCATAGGCTGACGTCTGGTTTTCCGACACAGAGGATGTGGTTCCTGAGACGAACACCGGGGCAGAATTGCTCGACCCGGTGACCGTTACACTGACGTTTTGATCAGTCGTAAGCGATCCATCGCTCGCGGTAAGCACGACCTCGTAGACATTATCACCATTGGCATCCGCAGGCGCCGCGACTGACGGCGCGTTGATGAAGGTCACCTCGCCCGTATTCGCATTGATGTTGAAGAGGGCGGCATCGGTTCCCGACAGGGAGTACGTGATGGTGTCACTTTCCGGATCTGTCGCGGCAGCCGTGAATGCGCTCGTCTGGTTCTGCGGCGCGTTGAATGAGCTCGAGGACGTGATCGTCGGCGCCTCGTTCACATTGGTAACAGTGATCGAGACATTTTCGCTGTCACTCAGATCCCCGTCCGTGACAGAGACCGTGAGCTGATAGACACCATCGCCGTTCGCGTCTGTCGGCGCTTCGAAATTCGGAGCATTGACGAAGGTAACAACACCGGTGTTCGGATCGACACTGAACAATGCAGCATCAGCGCCGGAAATCGAATAGACGAGCGGTCCCGAATTGTCCGCGTCTGTCGCCGTGATTGTATAGGCCGACGTCTGGTTCTCTGCTGCATTGGCCGAAGTCGCAGACGTGATCACCGGCGGAACGTCAGAGACATCGTCGACCGTAATCGTCACGGCCTGAACATCGGAATTCACTCCGTCGCTGGCGACGAGGTTGATCTCGTAATCATTGTCGCCATTCGCATCCGCGGGCGCCTCGAAATCGGGTGCGGCGATGAAGGTGACAACACCGGTCGCACTGTCGATGTTGAACAGCGCCGCATCGGCACCCGTCAGCGAATAGCTGATGGTGTCTCCGTCCGCGTCCGTGGCCGTGCCGGTAAAGGCAGCGGTCTGGTTCTCGTCCACATTGAACGCTGCGGCTGAGGTGATGTTCGGATTGTTATCGTTCTGGTTGGTCACCGTGATGGTGATGTTCTGAACCGCCTGCTGCCCGCCATCGCTGGCCGTGACCGTGATCTCGTAGTCATTATCGCCGTTGGCATCGGCCGGCGCCTCAAAATCGGGTGCCGCGATGAAGGTCACGACGCCGGTATTCGCGTCAATGCTGAACAGCGCGGCATCGGCACCACTGAGCGTATAGGTCAGCGCCTGGCCGTCAGGGTCAGTTGCGTCCACGTCGATCGCCGTGGTCTGGTTCTCCGCGACGCTTGCCGTGGCAGAGCTGGTGATCGTCGGCGCCTCATTGACGTTGTCCACGGTGATGGTGACCGCCTGGACGTCGGAATTCACCCCGTCGCTGGCAACAAGGTTCACTTCATAGACATTGTCGCCATTGGCATCGGCAGGTGCCTCGCGGTCCGGGGCATTGATGAAGGTAACTTCACCGGTCACGCTATCAATATTGAACAGCGCCGCATCCGCGCCCGTCAGCGAATAGCTGATCGTGTCACCATCGCCATCCGTCGCAATGCCGGTAAAGGCGACAGTCTGGTTCTCATTCACATTGAAGGCCGCGGCCGAGGTGATGTTCGGACTATTGTCGTTCTGGTTGGTCACCGTGATGGTGATGTTCTGGCTCGACTGCACAGAGCCATCGCTGGCCGTGACGGTGATTTCGTAATCATTATCCCCATTGGCGTCCGCAGGCGCCTCGAAGTCCGGCGCCGAGATGAAAGTCACCTCACCCGTGTTCGCATCAATGCTGAACAAGGCCGCATCTGCACCGCTGATCGTATAAGTGATCGTTCCCGTACCTTCCGGATCGGTCGCATCAACGTCAATCGCCGCAGTCTGGTTCTCCGCTACGCTGGCTGTGGCAGAGGAAGAGAATTCCGGCGCTTCGTCAACATCATTCACAGTTACCTGGACGGTCTGGGTGTCGGAGCCGCCGCGTCCATCGGTCACACGAATGGTGACTTCATAGACGTTGTCCGAGTTGCCGTCTGTCGGGTTTTCGAAATCCGGAGCACCGTTGAATGTCAGAGCGCCTGTGGAGCTATTGATCGAGAAGAGTGCACCGTCTGCGCCACCGCTGATGGAATAGGAAAGCGTGTCGCCGTCCGCATCGGTCGCCGCGGCGGTGTATCCCGTCGCCGTCGTGTTCTCATCCTGGCTGGCCGTGGTGCCACTGGTAAAGCTCGGTGCATTGTTCGGGGCCGGCGGAGTCGTCCCTCCACCACCACCGCCGCCGCCACCGCCACCGCCACCGGCAGCAGCGCCTGCGAGACCGAGGCCACCAAGGACGCCAAGGATGGCACCGCCACCGCCCCCGCCTGCCGCGGCAGCACCTGCCGCTGCCGGAGCAGCGCTCGTTACGGCTTCGGCGTTGAGATAGAGCACGCCTTCAATAACCTGCGCGTCCGTCGCAGCAACCGTCACGACCTGACCATCATTCATGACCAGGCGGATACTCCCATCATCATTGATGGTGTAGCTGTTGACGTTTGCATAGTCGCCTATGGCGCGGTAACCGTCCGGCGCACTGGCTTGGGCAGCCGCCTGCCCACCCAACATGGCGACACCTCCTGTCGCCAGAATTGTTGCAGCCATGGCCGACCGGCGGCCGTTTCGCTTTGCCGGATCTACGTTGGACATCTCTTACCCCTTTGAGCACTCTGAACGCGTGTTTGCCCGCTCATAAAAGCACACGCACTTAACCCAAGACGCTACCCCTCGTCGCTGACCAGCGTCCAGAAGAAAATTGCTTTTCACTACCGTGATCTAAACGAGCCAACCATTTTGTGAATATTTTCATACGACAGGCCGCGTACAACCTGGGATAAATCCACTACATGCGACTGAAATGCTACACTTCTCTCGCCCTGAAAGGGAATTCCGAAACGCTCGCTCGCGCTATTCGGGAACTGCGTTTCATCGGATAGAAAACAGGGTGCGACAGGGAATGATGAGCGCGGCTCAGAGCGGAAGACGATCTGCCAGCAGCAGGAGTTCCAGCCGCTCGCGGGCCAGCTCGAACTGCAGGCGCACAACATCCAGCGCTGCCGTCTCATAAGCAAGGCGGGCCTCGACCAGGTCCGGCAGCGTGCCAAGGCCGAATTCGAACTCCCCCTCGATGGCGTCGAAGTATTCGCGCTGACTGCGCGCCACGTCCATACGCCGAGCAAGCTGGGCCTCCAGGGACAGGACACGGCGATAGGAGACTTCCGCCCGCTCGCCCAGATCACGCTGCAGCTGTCGCAACTCATTTTCGCTTTGCCGCAGCCGCGCCTGCGCCCGTTCACGCCGGGCACCGATGGCATTACCGGTATATAGCGGGACAGACACATCGATTCCGACACGATCACGCGCTTCCCAGTCTTCGCGTTGATCGTCATATGTGTAGGACGAGATCCCAACGACATCGACCACCGGCAATCGCTCACGCCTCTCACGCTCGCGCTGGGCATCCAGGCTGCGCAGGGCACGCTGGGCTGAAGCAATCTCCGGATTGCGCGAGAACACCGCTTCCCAGAGCTGATCGACGGTTTCAAGCCCTGAAAGGCCACCTTCCAGCTCGCCGACCACCTGGCCAACCGGACAGGTCGCAACCAGCAATCCTGTCCAGGCGCGAAGTCGGGATTCTGCCTGTTGCTGCTGGGATTGCAGCTCCAGCACATCAGCCTCCGCCTCCGCGCGCTGGGCCGAAACCTGGGCGCGCTCGGCGCGAGTCGCGCCACCATTTTCAAGCAATTCGATGACCGCAGTTTCCTGGCGCGCAAAATAGTCACGTCGCTCGGCGATGACGTCGATCATCTCGCCTGCTTCCAGCCCGATCAGATAGGCGTGGGCAATGGTGAAGGCCGTCTGGGCTTCCTGCGACGCCAGGGAATACGCCAGGCTCTCACTATTGAATTCCGCTGCGTCGATGGCCAGGCGGGAATCACCAAAGTCCCAGACACGTTGCGATACGCGAAGGCCGACCTGGTTCTCGATCTGTGAAGATGTAAGGCCAGTATCGCCGACACCGGTGCGCCCGAATGATGTCACCTGGGGCAGACGCAAGGAACGCGCTTCATCCACGTCGGCTTCCGCCTGGTCGAGTCTGCTCTGGGCGACCGCGACCTCGGGCGACTGGCCGATACCGATCTGCATCAGGTCGCGCAGCAGCGTACACTGCTGTGCCTCTGCCGAAACAGGTCCCAGCGTCGCGAGAACCATGGCCGGCAGGACTACACCCCAACGCTTGAACGGCATCCTCATCCCCTGCGCGCACCCCGGAAGAGCGACTCGCTGATCGGCTCCAACAGATAGTCCAAGGTGGTACGGCGAGTTCCCGAGAAGATAAAGACCTGGGCCGGCATCCCCGGCGTCAGGGAGAGTCCATCAAGCCGATCGATCTGATCGGACGGCACGACAATACGCACCTCGTAATAGGGATCGCCGGTCACCTGGTCGGTTTTCAGGTCAGCGCTGACACTCGTGACCTCACCATCCAGACGCGGCGTCATCCAGCTCTTGTAGGCCGTGAAATGCGTGCGCACAGCCTGCCCCTGGAACACGGCCGCCCGGTCCCCCGGGCCGATGCGGGCAGAAACGGTGACTTCCTCGACTTCCGGAACAATCTCCAAAATCGCCTCGCCGGGACGCACCACACCGCCGCGGGTGGAGAAGGCGAGGTTGAGAACCTCACCGGCCTGCGGGGCGGAGATCACGATACGGTTCAGAACATCCTGGGCTGCAGACAGGCGCTCCTCGGCCGCTTCCAGCGTGGTGCGTGCCTCCAGCTGTTCCGTTGAAATAATGCGCAGGAAATTCGCTTCGGTCTGGGCGATCTGGCTTTCCAGGTCCTCAACAGTGGTTTCCGCTTGCTGGGCGTCGCGGCGCAGGCCGCCAATCTGGGTCTCCAGGTTGGCGACATCACGCTCCATCGCCCGCAGCTCGTCGACCCGCGCCATCTGCCGATCCACGCGCTGCTGCAGCAAATCAGCCTGGTCCTCGGCAGCGGCGAGCGCGCGTTCCGTTGTCGTGATTTGCTGGCGATAGAGGCGGATCGAGTCACTGGCGCCATCACGGCGGGCCTGCAACACCCCAAGATCGGCCTCAAAGGACTGGCGCTGCTGGTCGAACAGGTCCTGCTGGCGCTCGATAACAGCGGCGCGCTCTGCACTGCCAAGCTCAAGCATATCTATGGCGGAGAAGTCCGGAGAAGCCTCTTCCTCGCGCAGCGCCTCGAGGCGCGCCAGCGAGGCAAGCGAGCTGGCGATTTCCTGGAGTATCTCGTCGCGAACGGCTTGTGAGGCGGTCGCCTGCAAGCTCAGCAGCGGCTGACCCGCTTCGACCTGGTCGCCATCACGGACGAGCAATTCCTCGATAATCCCGCCTTCCAGGTGCTGGACGACCTGGCGGCTGTTCTCCACCACGACCATACCATTGGCTGGGACCCCCTCGGAAAGCGGCACGAAACCCGCCCAGACGAGAAACCCGCCAAGCCCCACAGCACAGGCGATTGCGGAAAAGCGGACCGTCGGATCTTTCATCAGCTGAACCATGATCAGGCCACTCCCTGCCCGCCAGCTTGGCCACCACCCGGCCCGGCATTGCCTGGGCCGACCGCGAGTTTGAGATACTGGTCAGCCGGCGCTGCCAGTACGGCACCATTGCGCAGGAGGAGCACGGTGGTGCTCTGCTCAATCACCCGGCGATCATGCGTGGAGATGATGACTACAGCACCCGCTTCCGCGATGGCCTTGACCGACTTGATCAGATTGCTTGCAGAAGCACTGTCCAGATTAGCCGTCGGCTCGTCCAGCACCAGCAGAACCGGCGCCCCGAACAAGGCTCGTGCCAAGCCCACCAGCTGTTTCTGGCCTGCCGACAGATTGACCCCGCCCGGACCAACCGGAGTGTCATAGCCATCGGGCAGCCCCAGGATCATCTCGTGCGCTCCAGCGGCCTTGGCCGCGTTGAGCACAGCCTCGTCATCGCATGGTCCCAGTCGGGAGATGTTTTCGGCTATCGTGGCAGGCAACAATTGAACATCCTGCGGGATATAGCCAATGTACCGACCGCGATCCTCGCTCGGCCAATCCTGCAGCTTGCGACCGCCCAGGCTGATCGAGCCCTCATAAGTCGGCCAGGCGCCCGCCACCGTTTGCAGAAAGCTTGTTTTACCGGTTCCGATACCACCGGTCAGGGCGATAATATCGGCCGAACCTGCGGTGAAATTGAAGGCCTGCAACAGGGGCGTTTCGCCACCGGGAACACCTATAGCCGTGCGATCAAGCACCAGCTCGGCAACCGGACGCGGCAGCGGCGTGTATTCGGCGCGTTCTTCCTGGGCCTCTGCGATCTCGCTCATCTCTAGCCAGCCGGTCCAGGTCTGGACGCTGTTTCGCCACCCGCCGACAATCTGGTCGATCGGCCCCAGCACGCGCGCCAGGATGATCGAGGAGGCCACGATCGAACCGGGCGAAATCTGCTGGCTGAGCGCGAGTGCTGCACCGCCCCCCAAAACAAGGATCTGCAATGTCTGGCGCAGTGCACGCGAAATGGCGGTGAACTTGCCGTCTTCGCGAGAGGCTCCCAGGGCCAGTCCCTGCCCCAGATCGCGCACTTGCTGCCAGCGCTGATAGGCACGGCCGAGCAGCCCCATGGAAACCAGTGCAGAGCGCTGGCGTTCAAGGTCGGCAGCAAACTGGCCAGCCTTGCCCAACGTCGCCTGGGACGCCTGGCTGCCCTGTCGGCTCGACATCTCCGCCAGAAACGCCACACCGAATACCAGCGCCGCACCGATCAGGCCGAGCATGCCGATAAAGGGATGGATCAGAAACAGGACGATCAGGAAGAGCGGCGCAAAGGGCAGGTCCAGGAATGGCAGGAGCGAGCCTTGCTGGACATAGGTCTGGGCCTTGGAGAGGCGCGACAAATTCAGCGCCAGATCGGGGCGCCCCTCGAGCTGGTTCTCGAAACGCTGGAAGATTTTAGGCGAAAAATACGCGTCGATTTCCTTGGCAGCCAGCGCTGAGACACGACGGCGTCCCATTTCCGCTGCGCCATAGATCGCCAGCAGAAACACGGCCAGCGCGCTCAACCACATCAGCGTGTCAACCGAACCGGAGTTCAGGACCCGGTCATAGATCTGAAGCATGTAGAGCGGGGAAACGAGCAGCAGGATATTCGCCGCGAAACCGAACCCGGCCAGCAGGCGCAGGTGAGGCTTGAGGCGATTCCGCAACTCCAGCGACACTCCCTTGATCATCGATCACTCCACACGACACGAATTTACGTCAGGGACGGTATTCTACCCAGCCACCCTGCTAAATGCACGTTTTCACGCGTTTTACGACCTCTAATTACTTCAGGCCGATGCGCAACAAATCGTGCAAATGCAATAATCCTGCCGGGCGATTTTCCTCATCCACCAGGAAAAGCTGTGTGATCTTGGGCGTGCCGACGGTCATTTCACGCAGTGCATCAGCGGCCAGCATGGTCGGGCTTCCTACTTTGGGATCGCGCGTCATCACTTCTTCAGCGACCCGGTCAACCAGGTCATTGCCCATGTGACGGCGCAAGTCACCGTCGGTGATGATGCCCATCAGCCGACCATCGGCATCAAGGATACCCGCACAACCAAAGGACTTGGCCGTCATTTCCAGCAGCACCTCGCTCATGCTGGCCTGACCCGCCACCAGCGGCATCGACTCCCCGGCATGCATAACATCGGCTGCACTCGCGAGCGCGGCGCCCAGAGCTCCGCCCGGATGGAAAGTGCGAAAATCCGTGGCCGTGAAACCGCGGGCCTCGAGCAAAGCCACCGCAAACGCGTCACCCATGGCCATCATCAACGTCGTGGACGTCGTCGGCGCGCGCGTTTCAGCACAGGCCTCAATGGCGTTGGGTACAAACAGTTCGTAGTTACTGGCGCGCCCCAAAGTACTGTCTGCGTGTGCAGTCATACCGATCAGCGGAACTTCAAACCGGCGGCAATAGGCAATGAGGTCGCCCAGCTCGCGGGTCTCCCCTGACTTGGACAAAGCCAACACAGCGTCGTCGCCGGTGATCATGCCCAGATCGCCATGGCTGGCTTCGGTCGGATGCACGTAATAGGCAGGCGTGCCGGTCGAGGCGAGTGTCGCAGCGATCTTGCGCGCTACATGCCCGGACTTGCCCACACCGGTGCAGATCAACCGCCCCTTGAGGCCTGCGGCCAGCCTGACTGCAGCCGCAAACGGCTCGCCGATCATATTCTCAAGTTGAGAGAGTCCATCCCGTTCGATGGCGATCACGCGGCGCGCGACCTCCAGAGCGTCGAAGTCCTGCATCTGAGTACCTTTTATCGATGTTCCCAAGCTCAATAGCAGAACCGCGCACGTCCGGGGAAGAGACGTGCGCGGCTGGTTCGGCAATCGGACTGCAGTCAAGGGGGACGAAGTAGCCGCAGCACTCGCGCAGGTGGGGTAGCGCGCCTGAATGCCGTCAGTTTTTGGGACCACGCTGCTTCAAAGGACGGATTGGCTCAAAAATGTTCGAAGCCCTGAAAGGGTACCACAATCCCACCTCCATGGGTAGCAGAAAATTTTGTTACGCAACCATACAACTCCCGTCTTGCCGTTTGCCTGTGAGAGGAGTATCGCTCGCGCAAATCGACGGAGAGTCTCATGCCCAAACTCGTCCTGGTCCGGCACGGCCAAAGTGAATGGAATCTGCAAAACCGCTTCACCGGCTGGGTGGACGTGAACCTGACGGAAGAAGGTGTCGCCCAGGCACAAAAGTCCGGCGATCTGCTCAAGGCAGCGGGTTTTGAACCGGACCTGGCATTCACCTCTGTTCTCAAGCGCGCCATCAAGACGCTGAACTTCGCCCTGGACGGTCTGGACCGTCTTTGGGTTCCGGTGGAGAAGTCCTGGCGCCTGAACGAACGCCACTATGGGGGGCTGGCCGGGCTCAACAAGGATGAGACACGCGACAAGCATGGTGAGGAACAGGTCCATATCTGGCGCCGCTCCTTTGACACACCGCCGCCGCCTCTCCCGGAAAACCATGAGCTTCACCCCCTCAACGACACGCGTTATGCGGATGTTGATCCGGACCTGCTGCCCGCAACGGAATCCCTCAAGACCACACTTGAACGGGTCGAGCCTTACTGGAACGAGGCCATCCTGCCGGCGCTGACATCGGGCAAGGACGTCATCGTTGCAGCGCATGGCAACAGCCTGCGTGCACTGGTGAAACTGCTCTTCACAGTTTCTGACGACGACATCATGGGCGTTGAGATCCCGACCGGTAATCCGCTGCTGATTGACCTGGACGAAAGCGGCACCAAACCGGTCTCCGCCGCCTATCTCGACCAGGACCGTGCGCAGTCCCTGCCTGCCTTGCCGGCGTGACAACGCGCCTGAACGACCTGCGCTGGATGTCTCTGGCGATGGCCGTCGCCAGGTCCCAGCTGGGCCGGACGGCACCCAATCCGGCGGTCGGTTGCGTGCTCGTGCGCGATGACAAGCTGGTCGCCTCCGCCGCCACAGATGATGGCGGACGCCCCCACGCGGAGCGGCGCGCTCTGGACCTGGCCGGAGACAATAGCAAAGGCACAACGGCCTATGTCACCCTGGAACCCTGCGCGCATCACGGCCAGACGCCCCCGTGCGCGCAAGCCCTGATCGATGCGAAGGTCGACCGGGTGGTGATCGCCTGCCTCGACGAGGATCCGCGGGTCGCCGGCAAGGGTATAGCCATGCTGCGAACAGCTGGCATCGCAGTGGAAACTGGCCTGTGCACGGCCGAGGCCCACCCGCTCTATGAGGGATTTTTCTGTCGTTTGGACACCGGCAAGCCGGCGCTCTATGCGGACGCCTTTGACGGCGGATTTGATGCGACCCTTCCCGCGCTTACAATCACCGAACTCGACGCCTGCCTGGACAAGCTGGGTCAGACGGGAGCCAGCCGCGTTCGAGTCGCGTCGGACCATCCGCTCGCCCTATCGGGCCAACTCAATCTTCTGTAACGAATTGGAACACCTGTCGTTAACGTATCTACGCTAGCCTCCGTCGACTTACGTTTCTCGTCAGGAATCTTCGTGCTTAATGGCCGACCGCAAGATTGAACATACGCGCCTCGACCAGATGACTGTGGACGCCATGTGCGAACGCCATGAGCGCCTGTGGTCCGGTCGCGCCGGCGGTGCCCGTGCGAGTTTTGCCTACACGATTGTTGAAGGCCTCGACCTGTCCGGACGCGATCTTTCCGATGCCGATTTTTCCGGTGCCGTCTTGCGCAAAGCGAACCTGTCCGGCTGCACGCTGAACAGTGCGAATTTCTTTGCGGCCGACCTGCGCCAGGCGAGCCTCGAGGGCGCATCCCTGCGCCGGGCCGATCTGCGAGGCGCGATCATGCGAGGCGCGAACCTGACGGGCGCCGACCTGACCGAGGCCGATATGCGTGAGGGCGCAATCGCCGAGATCGACAAGGAAAAAGGCCTCGCCATCCTGAAGCACAAGACTCAGGAAAATGATGCGGGCAAGGCGAACTTCACGGGCGCCAATCTCTCGCGGTCTAAAATGGCCGGCATCGCGGCCCAGACTGCTGATTTCACAGATGCCATGCTGCTGGGTGCGCGGATGATCCGCGCCAATCTGCGCGGCTCGTCATTCCAGGGCGCCAACCTGGAAGGCGCGGACCTGTCCGGCGCGGACCTGACAGATACGGATTTCAAGGACAGTGTCATGATCGGTGTGAAAACCGTCATGGCCAAGACGTCCGGCATGAATACCGAAGGTGCACTGACAAGCGAACCGGTGGGCATTGATCCGAGCGATATGGATCAGCCGATCGCCCAGCAGATTGCTGATCACGTCAAATGGTGCGAAACCGATGGCCGGGAAGGCAAGCCTTCTCTCTTTGACGGTACAGACCTGCGCGGCCTGAATTCGCTGGCCGGAAAGACACTGACCGCTTTCCACGCGCGCGGCGCGACGCTCTACGGCCTGGACCTGGAAGGTGCCCAGCTTCAGGGCGCGCGACTGGAACGCGCCGACCTGCGCATGGTTTGCCTGCGCGGCGCAGATCTGCGCGGTGCCGATCTGACGGGTGCCAATCTGAACAATGCGGACCTGCGGGATTGTCGTTTCGGACCGCTTCTGCTCGAGAATAACCGGGTTCTTCCCGCCTCTCTCGCCGGCACAAAGGCGCGCTATGTCGACCTTCGCGGTGCCGATTTGCGCCAGGCCAAGGCAACCGGTGCAGACTTCTCCTATTCCCACCTGGACGGTGCCAATGTGACGGATGCGCGTTTCAGCGGCTCCTGTTTTACGGGCACCACCGTCAGCGAAACCTTCCTGCAGGACGTGGCGGAAGTAGACGGTGCGGTTGATCTGGATGCCGCCTAACGAAAACGGCAGACCTCTCGGCCTGCCGCGTGTTCGTGTCTAAAGGGGTCTTCTCTCACGCGACTGGGGGTCAGGCCGCTTCGGTTTTCCCACCTTTGATCAGCTTGGCCTTGGGTGCCGAACCGGTATCGATCGCGATACTGCGCGGCTTGGCCGATTCCGGGATCTCGCGAACGAGCTGGACAGAGAGCATGCCGTTGCGCAGTTCCGCTCCGGACACGATAACGTGATCGGCCAGATGGAAGCGGCGCTCGAAAGCGCGCTCGGCAATCCCGCGATGCAGGAAGCGGCGCGTATCGGCTTCGTCTTTTTCGGCAATTCGACCGGTCACGGTCAGGACATTGCCCTGGACCTCCACCGTCAGATCATCGTCGGAGAAACCGGCAACGGCGAGTTCGATGAGATACTCATCCTCGGCGACGTGCTGGATGTTGTAGGGCGGATAGCCTTGTGACTCGACCTTGGTGGCAGAGTCCATCAGATCGGCAAGGCGATCAAATCCAACGATGGAACGATAGAGCGGGCTGAAATCTACTGTACGCATTTTCCTCATCCTCAATTGAGCGATAAGACCATCCGACGAACCATTCGCCGGATTTCAGTCGACCTGCCCATCGACCCTCGGGCGGATTGTGGCGCAGGTCTCGGGCCCCGTTTCGGCGACCCGTGACAAACACATGGGTAGCCCAAAATCCGGTCGCAACCCCCGCCCCCGAAAAAACTTGTTTGCCTTGCCGCCAGCCTCCGACTACCTATTCCGCATCTGATCTACAGGAGTGTCTTGATGTCCCGTTTCCACCTTGTTGTGCCAAGCTTGCTGGCCCTGTCTCTCGCAGCTTGCGGATCCCCATCCGAAGAGGCGGAAACCGCCACAATCCAGGACACGGCCCAGACCACGGAAAACGGTGTCGAGATCGTCGCGGACGCCCTGCCGACCGACCTTGCCAGCGCTGTCGCAGCCGAATGGCGCGGCGAGCGTTCCGAGCGGGACATCTGGCGCAATCCCGCGGCAACGCTGGAAGCCCTGGGCGTTGACCCGAGCGGCACGGTGATGGAAATCTGGCCGGGCGGCGGCTGGTATGCCGATATTTTGATGCCGTGGATCAATGGCAATGGCGGCACCTATGTCGCCGCGCATTTCCCGGTTGAGGGGTCCAGCGAGAACCGCGTTCGCTCCCGCGAGCGTTTCATCGAACGCTATTCCAACGCGGACCGTTATGGCGAGTATGTGCTGGCCGATTTCGACAACAATACCGGCGCCATCGTCGAGCCGGGCAGCGTTGACACGATCCTGACTTTCCGCAACGTCCACAACTTCATGATGGGCAATTACGCCGAGAAGGCGTTCGACGACTTCTATGCCGCGCTACGTGAAGGCGGCACGCTGGGTGTCGTTGATCACCGCCTGCCCTCCACGCGTGAACAGGACCCGCAGGCCAGCTCCGGTTATGTTCAGCAGGACTATGTCATCGCCCTCGCCGTGGAAGCCGGTTTCGAACTGGTCTCCGCCTCCGAGGTCAATGCCAACCCGGCGGACACGGCAGATCACCCGTTCGGCGTCTGGACTCTGGCCCCGACGCGCCGTTCAGCTCCTCGCGGCCAGGAAGCCGCGGCCGACTTTGACCGTGCCGGTTATGATGCGATTGGTGAAAGTGATCGCATGACACTGCTCTTCCGCAAGCCGGTCAGCGAATAACCTGGCTAGCGGGTGGCGACATGTTTCAGGAAGCCCAGCGCGACCTCGTGCAGTTCAGGGCTTCCTGCCGCCACCACCTGGCCACCACCGGCCGCTGATCCGCCCGACCAATTGGTGATGACACCCCCTGCTCCGCGAATGACCGGGATCAGGGCCTGGACGTCATAGGGCTGCAAACCGGACTCGATCACCAGATCCAACCCACCACCGGCCAGCATCGCATAACCATAGGCGTCAAATCCGAAACGATGCAGCTTGCAGCGGCGACGGATCATGTCGAACACAGCCTTCTCGTCACTGTTGAAGAGATAGGGGTCGGTCGTCGCCAGCATGGCGTGTTTCAGCTTGGCGACTGGGCTGGTGGCAAGCGCCCGGGACTGGCCGGCTCGCTGCAGCTCTGTTCCGTCTGCCGTGCCAATAAAGCGTTCATCGATATAAGGTTGGTCGATCACACCGAGCTGCGGCTCGCCATCAACCGACAACCCAATCAGAACTGTCCAGGTCGGGAAACCGGCGATGAAGGCGCGTGTGCCATCGATCGGGTCAATGACCCATTCACGACCATTGCCGCTGGCCTGGGAACCGTATTCCTCGCCGAGAATCGCGTCGTCGGGCGCCATCTGTGACAACACCTCGCGGATCGCCCGTTCGGACGCCTTGTCCGCCGCCGTGACGGGATCAAAGCCCTCGTCGAGCTTGTTCTCGATTTGCAGGGACGTCCGGAAATAGGGTTCGATGGCCTTGCGTGCCGCATCAGCAGCAGCCGCAATCGTGGCACGGTCTTGATCAGTAATCATGAAGAAGCGCCTAGCATGGGCTTACGCCGCACGCCAGACGCATCTTGTCCCCCGAAACTTCATGACGTGACCCTCAGGCCGCGTCGTTTGCAGCTTCGTCCGGCTCAAGCGACTTGGCGAGCTCGAGCAGGCGTTTGCGCGGACGTTCGCCGAGCCGGTAATAGGCACGGATAAGGTCTACGGTTTCCTTCTGCGAGAGCACATCGGCCGCCAGGCTATCGCCTTCATTGGCCGCCTGATCGCGTTGCGACAGGCCCTCATAGAAGTATTGCACCGGAACATCGAGCGCTTCGGCAAGCTCAAAGAGACGGCTCGCGCTGACGCGGTTGGCGCCGCACTCATACTTCTGGATTTGCTGGAACCGGATCCCTACGGATTCGGCAAGTTGCTGCTGCGTAAGTCCCAGCAAACGGCGCCGACGGCGCAGTCTTTTACCTACATGCAGATCAATATCATTCGTCATAACTACTCGCGGCCTCGTCTTCGCGTATCAAATTGCGCCGCAATGGGACGCACACCTCACAGGGGAGCAAAGCGCGTGCCGGGCGAAGACACTGCCTAGTGTTCGCCTGAAATGGGCATGATTATGACGTTGGGAGACAAGCCGTGAGTGGTTCGCGTATCACGCTGATTAATTGACAGAATTCGCCGCGCAGGCGATCCAGCCCCGCGGTGGGTTGAACCCTGTTTTCGTCCAGATAGAGGCTACGATTCACCTCGATCTGGATCGCATGCACGCCCGATTCGGGACGCCCATAGGAGGCCGTGGTGTGTCCACCGGCATAGGGAGTGTTCCTAACCGTTACAAATCCCTGTTCCCGGAATCGGGCTTCGATGAGATCGCTGACCCGCGGATCACAGGACTGGCCGAAACGGTCGCCCAGCACGATATCCGCACCACGCGCGCTCTGATGGGGCATGGAGTGGACGTCGAGCAGGACCGCAGCCCCGAACCTAGTCCGTGTTTCGTCAACCAGGGCGGTCAGGGCATCATGATAGGGCCAGTAACAACGCTTAAGCCGTCGTTCGGCCTCTGCAAATTTCAAACGCCGGCCATAAAGCGGCCGGCCATCTGCACTGATACGTGGAATGACGCCGAGGCCGGAAGCTGTGCGGCGACTGTCCCGGATCAGCTCCGCCCGCACGCGATCACTGTACATTCCCGGATCCAGCTCCCCCGCCGCCCGGTTCACATCCACAAAGACACGTGGGAAATTCGCGGCGACCGTCGGGATGCCCAGTTCCGGAATGCCCTCGATCAGCTGATCAACATAGGCATCCTCTGAGCGTCGCAACACGCCAAGTTCGTGGTGGGTCAGATTTTCAAATTCCCCCCGATAGTTGCGCCCGGAATGCGGGGAACTGGCCACTATGGGATAAGCCTGCCCGCCCGCCGGCCGCACCACGCTTACAGGACCCGGGTCGATATCAGCATTTGCCGTCGGCGCCATTGCGAGCGATGATGAGGGAGTCGCGTTCATGCGCGGAGAGTGATCGGCTGCAGTGTTTCGGTCAAGAGATGCAGCCCGTTCAGCAGGTTTTTACTTTAGGCATGTATGGTGCCACCAATCCGTGATTTGACAAGGGTGGGACAAAACCATGGCCAAGATCCTTCTAGCCGAAGATGATGACTCCATGCGGGACTTCCTCGCCAAGGCACTCAAGCGTGCCGGGCATGAGGTGAAAGTCTGTTCGGATGGGGAAGAAGGACTGGATGCGATCGGTAAAAATCCGGCGCAATATGATCTTCTGCTTACAGATATCGTCATGCCTGGCGTTGATGGCATCGAACTGGCGCGTCGCGCGACCGAGGTCGATCCAGCCCTCAAGATCATGTTTATCACAGGTTTTGCCGCCGTGGCCCTCAATCCCGGTTCCGGTGCGCCAACCAATGCCAAAGTCCTCTCCAAGCCCTTCCACCTGCGCGAGCTTGTTGATGAAGTGGCCCGTGTCATGGCTGCCTGATCAGCTCAGGGATAACCAACAAAAAGCCCCGCGGTGATACCGCGGGGCTTTTTGTTGCGCCCGATTCCCCAATCTACGCGCAAAGAAAAAGGGGCGAGCAAAGCTCGCCCCTTTCCAATTTGGTTTCAACCAGTCTTAGAACTGCTTGATGACGTTCGCGAAGAACGTACGGCCGTTCATGGAGTAACCCAGACCGAACGGCGTACCCGTACCACCATCGCCAGCGATGGCGGGGTCACGGACGACGACTTCGTCGAAGACGTTCTGAACACCCATGCGCAGGACCCAGGAACCTGTCGTCCAAGTACCGGTCAGGTCATGCAGCTCAACAGCCGGCAGATCGATGTACTCGGTACAACCGCTCGTGTCCGCGTTCGGATCGCGAGCAAGAAGCGTCGGTACACAAACGTTACCACCACCGAACGGATCGTTTCCGTTGAAGGTTGCTTCGCTGTAGCGGAAGCGGTGGAGGATACGGAAGTCACGCCAGCCGAGCTGGGTCGTGAAGTTGATCTGGTGCTCCGGGAAGCCGAACTCGCCGAGGTTCACGTCGAAGGATCCGTCACCGGAGATATCTTCGTCGTTCTCGAACGAGGTCGTGCCACGGTACGTCATGGACATGTTGATCGGATCACCGCCCGGCGCGAAGAACTCGCCGATTTCCGGAAGATCCGTCAGATCCATGCTGAACGTCATGTTCAGGTCGATACCGCGAGAGGTGATCGCACCCAAGTTGAACGAGGCTTCGTTCACACCCGTCAGGAGGCCCGTGACCGGATCACGAGACTGGAACTGACACAGGTCACCGTTGATCTGGCCAACGCCAACCGCCTGAGCGTTCGGGTCGTTGAAACAAGTGCTGAGGATCAGGCCCGTGGTCAGCTGACCAATGGAGTCTTCCACCAGGTACTCGAAGTAGTTGACAGATGCATTGAAGTTGAAGCTGTCGAACCACGGCTGCTGGAAGGTGATCTTCGCGAACATGGCCTCGGAGGTCTCCGGACCAACATCGGTGGAACCACCGTTGGAGGTCAGAACCGAGAAGTTCTGGAAGGAAGCACCGACTTCACCGATACCGAAGAGGCCGAGGGCAGCAGCGCCATCAACATCATTCGGGCCGGACGGCAGGGATACGCCGATTGCGTCACACAGATCGATGATAGACTGCTGACGCTCGTCCCGAGACTGATCATAGATAATCAGGCCTGTGTTCGGGTCCGTCTGCAGGGTTTGGGTGGACGGCAGACACGGGTCAGCACGGCTCAGGGACGCAAATGCGATACCCGTACCGAACTGCTCACCGGTATCCGGAGCGCGATAGGACGTACCGAAACCAGCTGCAAAGCTCAGCCAATCAACCGGAGCCCACTCACCCTTGACCTGGTAAGTCCAAGCGTTACCGAAGAACTCCTCGTCCGTGTAACGAGCAGCAATGTCGAGCTGCAGGTTCTCGGCGAAAGCGTGACCTTCGAGCAGCGGGAAGCTGGCCTCGAAGAAGCCTTCCCACAGACGACGCTGACCGGTGGAACCAACATCCGTGTTCAGGCTGTTGAACGCATTCGGTTCAGCCGTCAGGGATGCGTTCTGGGTCTCGATGACGTCAGTGCGGTGCTCGAAACCGATAACCGCAGCAGCCGTACCGCCGGTCGGGATGTCGAAGAGATCACCCGTGGCGATGGCAGAATAGGTCAGCTGGTCAACCAGGGTGTTCTGCATAGCAGTACCCAGGATGAAGTCGTTGCTGGCCTGGTCATTGAAGCGGCCCGTCAGGATAAATGCCGGATCGAAGAAGTTCACTTCCGGACAAATCGTCGGCGGCGTGGTGAAGCTGCCATTCGGACGTGTCGGCTGTGCAATGGTCTCGTCGAGAGCACAGACAAACAGACCGTTATTGTCGAACGAACCATTCAGGATACGCGCCGTGTTGTTCGCACGCAGGTCACCGTAGTTGCGCTGCGTACCGCGCGAACGGTGCATCATGAAGCTGGTGTCGTAGGTCCAGTTGGACAGCGGACCCAGATCATCCATGAACGGCAGATCGCCGCGAACACCGAATACACCACGAGCAACCGTCAGGTTCTGATCGATTTCCTGGCGGATGAAGTGAACCAGAAGCGTGTCGCCGAGGCCCGGGTTGCCGGGGGTGTCAGCGGTGACTTCCAGAACGCCCTGGTTATAACCAACCGTCTCGATGTTGCGCTCAGAGTAGTTGAACTCGAAGTACAGGTTCGGGTTGGAGTAACCGTCCAGATCGTATTCACCCGTAGCGTACAGGCTGAAACGGGTCTGGTCCGGAACCAGCGTAGCGAACTGATCCTGCGGGTGGGAACGCGCATACGGATCGTTGGTTGCACCGAAGAAACCAGCGGAGTCGTACGGCGGCAGGTTGTAGTTAGCCCAGCCCGGGATACCGATGTTCGTGGTACCATCAAGGGTCGGGAACGTACCTCCGGTCGGTCCGAAGATCGCGAAACCAGCCAGGAAGTTGGAACAACCACGGAAGATTTCGCCCGTGTTCGTGTCGATCTCCAATTCCGGGTCACAGTAAATGCCCAGCTCGTCAGCGCCGTTGATGGAACGACGGTCGAAGCGGGTTACAGAGTCCTGGATGTTGTATTCAAAACCAACATTGACGAAACCACGGTCAGCATCGACACCGAAGGCACCAGAGACAACGCTCTGACGGCCATGGCCGATTTCCGGCGTGGAGTGCGTGACGTTCAGCTCGAAGCCGTCAACATCATCACGCAGGATGTAGTTGATAACACCGGCGATGGCGTCAGAACCGTATACGGAAGACGCACCGTCAAGCAGAACCTCAACGCGGCTGATCATGGAACCCGGGATCAGGGAGATGTCCGGGTTAGCCGGAGCACCACCAACACCGATCGGGCCATAACGACGGCCATTGATCATGACCAGGTTACGAGAACGACCCGTGATGTAAGAACCCAGACCACGCAGGGACGGCGTCACAGAACCAAAGGTCGTGAAAGCCTGTTCCGGCTGGATAACCGTGGAAACGGCCAGGTCGGTCTGCTGACCCTGAACAACCGTCAGCTGGTTGAGAACGTCATCAGCATCGATCAGGCCGAGGTCGCGGGAAACTTCACCCGAGAGAACCTGAACCGGAGAGATGGTGGTGAATTCGGAGCGCGCGATGCGCGAGCCTGTTACGACGATGCGATCTTCTACTTCGCTATCTTCGTCTTCTTCTTCCTCGGCGTCAGGTGTTTGCTGAACGTCTTGTGCGAAGACAGGCTGGGCGCCCATCGTCAACGCAGCGACACCTGCAAGGATAGTCGAACGCAGAAGGCGCTCTTTATCTGCAAAAATTGTCACGATCTTACCCCTTATGACTTTTAGAAGCCTGAGCGTCCGTTTTGCCCCCGGAACACTCAGCTTGTGACAGAGTCTCCCCTGCACATTGGCAGAAGATAGCCGAAAGCCTTCCCCTGCAAGCCCTTAGTCAGCAAAATCGGGTCGTTCGTTGCATTGCGCGCTCCGGGTGTTGCAATAATGTCAACAAACATTACAGCCGCGGCCGCCAGCGTGCCGAGCCTACTGCAAACAATCCGACAAGCTGCAGATCAACACCTTGCCTCGCCCGAAAAGGAAGGCTAAACACCCGGCTCCCAAACGGATGGGCGATTAGCTCAGCGGGAGAGCACTTCGTTGACATCGAAGGGGTCACTGGTTCAATCCCAGTATCGCCCACCATCCACTTCCTCCAGGTCACCGGCTAAAGCAGCAACAGGACTTCTGTCTGCGCCCAAAAGTGCCTATGTCTCTCGCGCCAATGGAGAGATGACATGGACGCACGCCTCAAAGCCGCCCTGGAAACCGTGATCGAACGCCAGTCCGGTCGGAATATCCTCGATGCCAAGCGTGTCGACAGCGCAGCCATTGCCGGTGACACGGCGACCGTCATCCTGACCCCGCCGGTAGCCGGCGATCCCGATCTGGATCGCCTGCGTGAAGAGATCGAACCTGCGGTAACCGGGATTGAGGGCGTTGATCGCGTTCGCACCGTCATGACGGCCCACAAGTCCGAGGCCAAACCCGCTCCGAAACAGCGCCAACCGAAACAGGCGGCACCGGCCAGCAAACCGGCGCGTCATGTCATCGCCGTTGCGTCCGGCAAGGGCGGGGTGGGCAAGTCCACCGTCGCAGCCAATCTCGCTGCCGCGCTGGCCAAGTCCGGCATGAAGGTCGGCCTCCTGGATGCCGATATCTACGGCCCGTCAGCACCGCGCCTGTTCGGACTGAATGACGTTCCGGGCCTGCGCAAGACCGACGCAGGCGTCCAGCCGATTACTGCGCATGGTGTCGCCATCATCTCCATGGGTTTTGTCGTCAAACCGGGCGCCCCGGTTGTCTGGCGCGGCCCCATGGTCCAGGGCGCCATTCGCCAGTTCATGACCGATACCGACTGGGGTGGGCTGGACGTGTTGATCCTCGACATGCCGCCGGGCACTGGCGACGCGCAGCTGGCCATCGCCCAGGACCTGCCAGTGGATGGTGCTGTCATTGTCTCCACGCCCCAGGACCTGGCGCTGGATGATGCCCGAAAGGCAATCGGCCTGTTTGAGCAGACCCACGTTCCAGTCCTTGGGGTGGTGGAGAACATGTCCATCTTCATCTGTCCGCATTGTGGTGAGGGCAGCCACATCTTCGGCTCAGGCGGTGCCAAGGCGGAAGCGGAGAAGATCGGTGCGCAATTCCTCGGCGAAATTCCGCTGCATCCGGACCTGCGGACGCGCTCCGACGCCGGCCAGCCGATCGCTCTGGATGACGGCCCGATCGCCACGGCATTTCTGAAGACGGCACAGGCCGCTCTTGCCGCTGCTGACGAGGCCTCCAAACCCCTGCCGGAAATCGTTTTCGATTAATCGATAAGGCGGGCAGCGCTGGGTTTCAGACCGCCATCCACGGCAATACCGAATACATCTGCGAGCAGTTCTGCGGTCAGGGCCTCATGGGCACTGCCCTGCGCCCGTACCCGCCCCTCATCCATCACCACGACATGGTCGGCATAACGTACGGCCAGATCCAGCGCATGGATCGCCATGACGACGATCGCCCCCTGGCGAGCAGAGGCGCGGACAATCTCCATCACCCGCAATTGATGCCGCGGGTCCAGTGCTGCAATGGGTTCATCGAGCAGGATCAGATCCGCCCCGGTCGCAAGCACACGAGCCAGATGGACACGGGCACGCTCACCCGATGACAGAGAATCAACCCGACGGCCGGTCAGATGCGTGATATCCGCCGCTTCCATCGCGCTTGTGATCGCAGCCTCATCCTCGGTGCTCATCCGGCGTAGCGGTTGCAGGAAGGGGGCACGCCCCAGCGCCACAAGACGCTCGACTTCCAGCGACCAGGCCACTGACGTGTCAGCGGCCAGATAGGCGATGCGCCGCGCGCGGCCCCGGTCTGCCAGCGCAGTGATCGCTTGACCATCCAGCAGTGCCTGTCCCTGCGACGGAGCCAGCAACCCGCCTGCACAGCGAAGCAGGGTCGACTTGCCCGCGCCATTGGGACCGACCAGCGCCACGACCTGGCCGGCACCGGCCGAAAGACTGGCCTCGTGCAGAACCGGCGCACCGTCGTATTGGGCGCATAGACCAGAAAGTTCGAGCTGGCTCATGGCGCTCTTCCCTGTGTTGATCGGACCAGCCAGACAAAGAAGGGCGCTCCAAGCAGGGCCGTCAGAACTCCCAGATAAAGCGGGATACCCGGCCCGGACAGGAGGCGCGTGCCGACATCCGCAAGGCTGAGAAGGGCTGCCCCTCCCAGCGCTGACGGCAGCAGTAGGGCCGCTGGACGCGAGGCCACGAAGGGACGCAGGAGATGGGGCACGACAAGTCCGATAAAGCCGATCGCACCGGCAACAGCGACACCGCCTCCGACAGCCAGCGCACTGCCCAAAACAATCGCCAGCCTCAGCCAGGGCAGGTTGACGCCGAGGCTGCGGGCCGTCTCTTCGCCCAAACTCAGTGGATCGAGATCATTGCGCACCAGGACAAGCAGGGTCGTGCCGGCCAGGATCAGCGGCGCGGCAAAACGCACCTCATTCCAGTTGGCATCAGCCAGTGACCCCATCAGCCAGTAGGCGATCTCGGCCAGCGCCCAGGGATTGGGGCTGAGATTCATCAACAATGCCGTCATGGAAGAGGCGACTGCACTGACAGCGACGCCGGATAGTATGAGTGTCGTGGAACTGGCCCTGCGGCCCGCCAGCAAAAGCAGGAACCCGACACCGACCAACCCGCCCAGGGCCGCCGCCATGGGTATCATCAGCAGGGAAATACCGGCCAGGCCGAAATAGAGCGCGATGACCGCGCCCAGGCCTGATGAAGCAGAGACACCGACAATGCCCGGATCGGCCAGCGGATTGCGGAAGAAGCCTTGCAGCGCAGCGCCGCTGGCGCCCAGCCCCGCCCCAACCAGGGCACCCAGAATGGCGCGTGGAAAACGAAGCTCGGCCAGGATTCTAGTGCCCAGGCTTTCCTCACCTCGAAGCAGATCGCCAAAGGCACCTAACAACAATCCATCCCGGCTGACGAGAAGATTGGCCAATACGGCCAGAATGACGAGACCGACAAGAGCAATCAGATGACGCGATTTCATTGCAGCACCGTCATTTCGTCCAGCGCATCGGCGATCGCCTCTGCCGCATGGATCAGACGCGGGCCGGCACAGGGCCAGTCGCCACTGGGAATTTCGATACGCGTGCCGGCCTCGAGCAGGTCATCATAGGCGGCATGATAGCGCGCCCGGTTGAGACGACCGTGATAACCGTCCGCAAAAAAGCTGGTGACCACCAGATCCGCCGCCAGCCCCAGCACCAGTTCCGGGTCGGATCGGGTCCAGCTCCGCCCGCCGCGTTCGGTCATCAGATTGATCCCGCCTGCAGCAGTAATGGCTGCATCAACATATGTGCCGACACCGGCTGAACCTCCGGATGATGAGAGGTAGAAAACGCGCGTCTCATCCCGCCGTTGCACGGACCGCGCTTCCAGCTCGGCCAGACGGGTGTCCAGCGTGGCGATCTGCTCATCCGCTTGTGCGACAAGGTCCGCGGCCTCGCCTAGCAGGGAGATATTTGCGCGCACCGTGGCGAAATCCTCGCCCCATTGAAGCTGGACGACATCGATACCGGCCGCGGCGAGCAAGGGCGCGAGCCCGGCCCCCTCCCCCGGTCCGAATACGACCAACGCCGGATCGAGATGATAGAGACGTTCTGCATCCGCCCAGGCCTGAGGATAGCCGCGCGCCCAGTCCGGTGCGGCAGAAACCGGCTGGTCGACCTGCCAGGACAGCGCCTGGATCTCGCCCGGACCGAACAGGGCGAGCACATAGGCGTCCGCACACAGGGAAGCGGAAACGACGCCGTGCGCAGACGGCGTCGCTCCGTGATCCTGGGCCGGGCTAGCCGTGATTGAAACGAACGCCAATGAAAGCGCCGCGACCACGTGTGTGATAGCCGAAGACATCCTGGTATTCCTCATCCAGCAGGTTCTCCCCGCGCACATACAGGCTGAAATTCTCACCTATCCGTCGGCTGATCTGGCCGGAGACAAGTGTGTAGGCGTCCAGCGTGACCGGCGTGAATGTGCCGAAATCCGTATCCCCCTGCTCGCCAGTGTAATCGAGGCTTGCCGACGCAGACCAGTCACTCGCGGCCGGCGCCCAGCTGAAGGTCACAGAGGCCAGCTCCTCCGGCCTGCGGATTTCCGCTCCGGCCGGGTCCTCGCTGCTGAGAAAACTCGCCGAGGCGAAGACCGAGACTGCGTCACTGACCTGGTACTCGCCCTCCAGCTCAAGGCCTTCGCGGGTCGAGGTGCCGTCGGCATTGAGCGCCGTAGCCGGGAAAACGCCAAAATCAGTGTAGATCTCGTTTTCCAGTTCCGAGCTGAACCAGACGGCAGACCAGCGGGCCTGGCCATCGAGCAGCTGCTGTTCCCAGCCAATCTCCCAGCCCTGCGAGGTTTCCGGCTGCAGGGACGGATTGCCGACAAAGAAGGCCGGGAAGAAACCGAACAATTCAAACACGCCGGGATTCTTGACCGCCTCACCGATGCTGGCCCGGATGCGCGCATCGAGGTGCTGGAGTTCGAATGCTGTTCCCACACGCCAGGTCGTGGCGTCCTCGAAACGGTCATTCTGCTCGTGGCGCGCGGACAGGCTGAGATCGAAAGCAGCCACGGACAGACCGTAATCAAAGGCAAACGCCGTTGTCTCCAGTTCGCGCGACTGATTGGCGCCATTGCCCGGGCCCGCGAAATTCTCGGTCTCGTCGACCTGGTGCTCGAGCAGTCCGGTCAGGCGATTGCTGAAAGAGCCGGCGGACCAGAGCGCAGTCGCCTGATAGCTCAGCTCGCGACGACTGCCTTCAGAGACGCCCGTTC
Organism: Maricaulis sp.; assembly: GCF_017643475.1. Lineage (GTDB taxonomy): Bacteria > Pseudomonadota > Alphaproteobacteria > Caulobacterales > Maricaulaceae > Maricaulis. The sequence continues at coordinate 1,016,596 of NZ_JAEPNI010000001.1, read as the reverse complement.
GGGCACCGGCCAGCAGGCTTTCCGCCTCGTCGGAAGTGAATTGATAGGTCAGGCGGTGGTCCAGCTTGTAGCCGTCCAGCTCCTGTTCGCCAGCAAGGCCAAGACGCCCGAACAATTGCTCGCCGTGGCGCTCATTCTCGGTGTTTTCCAGACGCCCGTCATAATCGGTGTCAGCATCGGAATCTGTCTCATAGCTGATCCAGCGCACAGAGGCGTCGAGCGTCCAGTCGGCTGCCAGATCATACTCGCCGCCAAAATAGCCATTGGTATTGATATAGCCTTCGGTCTCACCGTCGAGGCCGGAGACATCAATACCGTCCGTGCGGTAGTGGCCGAGCCCGGCGCGCAGGCGCAGACCATCACCGCCATAACGCACACCCGCATTGGCACGGGCCGTGCCGAAACTGCCAAGCTCGGTGCTCAGATTCCACGAACGTCCATCATCGGGCCGCCGGGTCGTCAGCGCGATCACGCCACCAATGGCATCAGCCCCCCACAGGGCTGACTGTTCACCGCGCGCCACTTCGATGCTGCCCAGGTCGTCAAACAGGAAGTTGGCGAAATCAGCCTCGCCGGTGAAGGGGCTGGCCGCTTCAACGCCGTCGATCAGGACAAGAACATGGTTCGCTTCCGAACCCCGCGCACGGATCTGGGTCAACTGTCCGACGGGGCCGGACCGCGACACGGCCAGGCTGGGCACAGCGCGCAGGATATCGGCCACGAAGAGCGGACCGCGCGCTTCCAGATCGGCCGAATCCAGCTGGGTCACCGAAGTGGTGCTGTCCTGGGCCAGAACCGGCACACGCGCTGCCGTGACCAAGATGACATCATCCTGAGCGAAAGCCGGAGCGGACAGGGAAAACAGGGCTGTTGAAGCCAACAGCGAGGAAAACAATCGCATACTACGTCTCCATAGCGATCAGGCCGGCACAATGGCCGGCGGTTGCAAGGAGTCGTCAAAACGGAGTTACCGCGTCTACCTCGTGAACTCCCGCACGAGCGGACAGACGACGGTGACGGCAGGTCTTCCGGCTCACGGGTCAGGGCGATGAACGCGCCTTCCCGGACCTGAGGGTCCAGTGGCATGATGCGCCATCACTCGCCGATTACGGCTGCGGGTACAGCGCCGGACTTGCTGCTTCCGGATCAGATCCGAACCTCGCGCACCGGCTTCCCTGTTAGTCCCTCGCGGGAACCATCACGGCGGCGGAAGCTAGTCGGAACCGGGCTGGGGTTCAACCGGGTTGTCACGCCCCAGAGCCGCGAGCTGGTCCTCCAGCGAGCGGATACGCTGGTGCAGAGCGCGTTCGCGCTGTTTTTCCGGCGAGGACAGGAGGGTCTCCAGTTGCCGGAGATCATTCTGGGTCCGCTGCCAACGCCGCCACAAAAGAAGGACTTTTGGACCATCCACCAGGTAGCGACGCCACATCCGCTTGGGCTCAAGCAACAGTCGATGAAGCCATTCCAGGCGCGCCGACTGCATCCATTTGGGCGCACGCTCCGCCTTGCCGCCCAGGAAATCCAGCGAGGCACCAACACACAGACCCAGACCAGTGCAATCACCCCGGTCGAGACAGGCTTCCGCGACCAGTTCCTGTTGCGGGGAACCGACGCAAAGGAAGATGAAACGGGCCGGGTTCTCGGCGACAAATTTGGCACATTCAGCGATCGCTTCCGGCTTATTGCGGAGCCCCATCGGGGGCTCGTGCCAGCGCAGGTTTGTCAGCCCGTAACGCTCGCGTACGGCCTCGATTACATCGCTGGAACAGCCAACAACATTGATCGCGTCATCCGGGTCAATTTCATTTTCGAACAGGTGCTGGGTCAGGTCCGAACCCGGCGTGACCTCGATTTTCTCTCCCGAGGCACGGCCAAGCAGCTCCAGCACGCGACTATCGCAGACCGTCAGCCAGGCCTGGGCATAAAGCCGAGCAAGCACCGTATCGGTCTCGAGGCGCACCAGGTGATCGACATTGGGGGTCACGACATAGGCAAACGGCTGCTGCGCCGGGCGTTCAGCCACACGACGCACGGCGATATCCATACCGATCTTGTCAAAGGCTGAATTGAGGAACCAGATGTGCCGCGCACCTTTGCGGCGTTCCATTCCGGTACCATCAGCAAGCATATCCACCATTCTGGCGCGTCCCGTTTCGTGTCAATTCACCGTCCTGGACGCGTTAACTGCAAAACTCCTGCCGCTTTTTTCGGGTCGGCCTGCATCCAAACCGCCCCCTGGCGGCATCTTACGGGCACAAGGGGGAAAGGAGCGGTCAGATGGTGGTGAAATCTATTGTGGTAGCAAGCGTCCTGGCGACGCTTTCCGCGGTGCCGGTTGCGGTTCCCGCATTGACGGGCACGTCCGTGAACCTCGCACTCGGCCCATTTGAAGCGACTTTCAACCGACATCTCGAGATCGATTTCGGTGTGCGTGGCGAATGTATCACACGCGATTGCAGCTTCATGGAACTGGCGTTCGGTGACGGGTTCAGGCTCGTCTTGTAGCGCGGTTCAGGACTGGCGACGGGCGCGTCGCTCTTGGAAACGCGACGGTTTGAACGCCTCGACACCGATGGATTCGAGGGCCCAGGGCTCACCGCAGATCTGCGAGGCGAGCTGTTCGGCCAGAAGGGGCGCATGCGCGAAGCCGCGGCTTCCAAGACCGGACAGGACGAACTCGTTTTCACCGACCTCCCCGACAACAGGCAGGCGATCCGGCGTCGACGCGCGGCATCCGGACCAGGACGAACTCGCCCGCGACGAAACCGTCGCCGCCAGTTCCGGCCTCACCGCTTCGAGCGAAGCGTGAAACCCGGTCAGGTCGGCCTCGTCGTCGCCGGAGTCCCAGCCCTTCACATGTGTTGCCCCCAGCACGACCTGGTCCGCCGATACCGGCACCAAGTATCCGCCCCAACTCAGGGGTTGATGGTGCGCGTTGCTTGAAAACACACCGACCCGGCCAGCACTGGGCGTAATATCGCCATCCAGGGTGAAGCCGGGGCCTGTCGCATGGATGGTGATTTCGCCGGGCTCCGACTGCCCGGCCCCAGCGACCTCGATCTTGTCCAAGAGGGAATGGACCAGGCTTCGCGGCTGAAACCAGCCCGAGCTTGCCATCTCCAGCGCACCGTCAGCCCAGCGATACCCCTCTCCCATGAGTTCTGCGAGTTCGGGGAAGCGTTTCGCGTCCTTATCACTCCCGGGCAGACGCGTAACACCGGTGGCATTGAACCCGTCCAGCGGCCCATAAAGCCGGCGCGCGAAATCGAAGGCAGCCAAGGTGGCACGCACATGTGGCCGGTCCGCCTTTTCCAGACGCGGGGTTAGCAGACCCGCCGGCGCCGAAGAGGCCCCCACACCAAGTCCACCCGGATCAATCACGCGAACAGCACAGCCCCGCATCGAAAATGCCCGCGCCAGCGATGCACCGGCAATGCCGGCGCCACGAATGCAGATCGCCGGGCGCACCGGCTCGGCGGCCCTCGCCTCGCCTGCATAACTCGCCTGCAGACGTTCGCGCTTTCGTCCGAAACCGGGTTGTTTGGACACTTCAAAGCCCGCCGCAGCAAGGCCTCTGCGCACTGCACCGGCGACGGTGAACGTGCCGACCATCGCGCCAGGACGGGACAGGCGGCCGAGCTGATCGAAAACCGGCTGTGACCACATGGCCCCGTTTTTTGCCGGCGCGAAACCGTCGAGGAACCAGCAATCCATCTGCGCCCGCATCTGCGCCAAGGCCGTTTCAGCCTCGTCATGAAACACCGTGATAGTGAAACGATCCTCCGGGAAGACCAGGCGATGCGGGCCTTTCAAGCGGGAGGGCCATTGTTTTAGAAGACGCCCTGTGAGGTCCGCCAGTTGTGGCCAGTCCGCAAAGGCGCGTTCAGCCTGTTCAAGGCTCAGCGGATGTTTTTCGACACTGAGGAAATGCAACCAGCCATCGCGATTGCCATGCTCGCGCCAGAGCTGCCAGAGGGCCAGCGCATTGAGCCCGGTTCCGAACCCCAGCTCGCCTACAACAAAGACCGGTCGGTCTGCCCATGCGTCCGGTAAATTGCAGGCCTTGAGGAAAACCTCGCGGGTTTCTTCCAGACCATCCTCGACCGAGAAATAGACATCGCCATATTCGCTCGCGCGCGGGCCACCGGGCTGGGACCAGTCCAGCCTTGCCGGTTCACACAGGAGCTGCCCCGCCGACATGGATCAGAGCGACTGGGTGAATTTGGCAAAGGCCATCAGGCCTTCCGGCCAGGGCCCATGACCGCTTTCCTCGGTGAAATGTCCGGCCTCGCCGGCATTACCGAACTGGACATCCCAGTCACGCGCCCAGTGCTCGGCCTTTTCAACCTTGCAGGTCTCGTCATTGGAGCTGGCCAGCATCAGGCCGCGAAAACCCAGTGGCTTGCGCGGGACCGGCGCAAAACCGTGGCCGGGGAAGCGCTCTTCCAGCGAGTCACGCTCCCAGTCCGATGCGCCAACCAGGAAGGCACCGGCGACCTTGGAATGATCCAGGTCCGGCGCGGCGTGCACGACCGTCAGCACGCCTACGGAATGCGCTACCAGAATTGCCGGTTTCTCTGCCTCTGCGACCGCTTCGATCACCTTGGCCGTCCAGACCTCCCGGTTTGGATTGTCCCAGTCATCCTGTTCAACCCGGCGCGCGGTGGACATGTTCTGTTGCCAGCGCGACTGCCAGTGGAAGGGCGAGGAATCCCCGAGCCCGGGAATGATGAGGATATCGGCGTCTTTGATTTTCATGGCGTCTATCTACTCCCTCATGCCGCAAAAACAAGAACGCGGCGCCCATGAGGCACCGCGTTCGATCAAAGCTACGATGTCGGTGTGAACTAGCCGACCTCGTTGGGGATCTCGTCGAGTGCCGTTTCCAGTTCGGCAAAGCTGGGCTGCATCTTGGTCGGAACACCGCCCCGGCCGATCTCGACAGAGATCTGGGCGGCATTACCGTGCAGATGCGCGACCAGGACATCCTGGATGATTTTGTAGAACTGGTGTTCCTCATCATACACCGCCTGGAGGTAGGCCGCGAACGGGCCGACAAATCCATAGGCCAGGAAAACGCCGAGGAAGGTACCCACCAGGGCACCACCGATATAGCCACCCAGAACAGCGGGCGGGCTTTCGATCGCGCCCATCGTCTTGATCACGCCGAGAACCGCCGCAACGATACCCAGGGCCGGCAGGCCATCGGCCAGCGTCTGCATGGCGTGGGCCGGATCAGCAGCCTCGTGATGATGCTTCTCCAGCTGTTTCTCCATCGCGTCCTCGACCTGGTGCGGATCTTCCAGGTTCATCGTCATCATGCGCAGCGTGTCGCAGATGAAATCGACGGCGAAATGATCCTTCAGGATGCGCGGATAGCGCGAGAAAATGGCGCTCTCGGACGGGTTCTCGATATGGCTTTCAAGCGCGATCACCCCCTTTGTCTTCATTGTCTTTGTTAGCAGGAACAACAATGACAAAAGGTCTGTATAGTCTTGTGCCTTCCACTTGGCGCCAGCGAAGATCTTGGCGAAATCGCCCAGCGTCTTGGTCACCGTCTTCGGCTTGTTACCGATCAGGAAAGCACCAACCGCGGCACCGCCAATCATCATCATCTCGAAGGGCAGCGCCTTGATGATCACGTCGAAATGGCCGCCCGCGAGTGCAAACCCGCCGAACACCATGACGAACACGACCACAATGCCGATAATCTGGAACATTTACCCGTCCACCTTGTACAGCTCCGGACCTGTTTTTTACGGCCCGATTGAAGCGCACTATGAACGGGTAAGCTTAATGTCCGGTTGAATAAGGGTTAGCGAAGGGTTTACTCGGCCTGAAAATACACCATTCGCACCGAAGGTTGCCACGGCTGGGCGTCCCGGTCCGCGCCTTCGACGCGAACGTCCATATCGAGCGTCCACCATTCCAGCACAAAACGGTTATCGCCACGTTCCGTGATCCGCAGCCGGCTTTTCTGGGCCCGGCCACCCGGACCTCCACGATTAAAGGTGGAGGTATCCAGATTGGACACATCAAAGGCGTTCGTGCCCTCATAGATGTCCACAAACCCCCAGAGATTGTCGACAATACTGGCGCGGTAGACGTTGGAGAAACGGTCCCAGTACCACCAGACATCATAGCGCCAGCGGTCATAGCCCTCCGCCCCGGTGGAGCCGGGTGAAATCGGGAAGCCGGAATTTCTCTCCAGCATAACCGCTCCGTCCAGTCGCGGTTCAAAAATGGAAGAGGCCTCGGCCCACTCGGCCCATCGCCAGCCTTCCGCTGCGTCGGCATCGGCCGCGGGGTAATAAAGCTGGATGGTCCATTGGCCCTCCAGCGCTGCATACACTGAGAGCTCTTCAGGAGCGCCCGGCTCAAAACCGGGTGTATAGTCGAACTGGGCCCGGGCGGGCGTCAGGGCGAGGCCGAAAAATGCAAGACATGCAATTACGTATTTCACGTGCGATCCCCATCTCGTTATGAGTGTGGGTATAACTTCGCCTGGCTAGCGGCCCAACGGGCCTTCATCCCGCCAGCTCGGGCATTCGTCACAAAGAGAGCGTCCAGCCACGTGCCACCCCAGTTTGATCCTTCCAACCCGTCCTCTGATCCTGAACGCAGAGCTGCTTTCCGGCTGTTATTCCTGTGCCTGATGGCGACCGGGATCGGCAACAACATGCTGTTTGCCATCCTGCCCCCCCTGGCGAGGGGGCTGGGCGTCGAGGAGTACTGGGTGGGCGCGATCTACACGCTTTCAGCGACGCTGTTCATGATGATGACGCCGATCTGGGGAGCGCTGTCGGACCGTCATGGCCGCAAGCCCTACATCGTTTTCGGTCTCAGCGCCTTTGCCTGTTCCACCCTGATATTCGCGGCCGCGGCGCTGGCCGGGGAAAACGGCTGGATCCCGCCGCTCGGGGCGATTTTCGCGATGGCGCTCGCGCGCACCCTGTTTGGCAGCCTCGGCTCGGCCACCAATCCGGCCTCCCAGGCTTATGTCGCAGACCGCACCTCGCCGGAAGAGCGTACGGAAGCCTTGGCTGGACTGACCGCGGCGTTCGGGTTGGGTGCGGTCATTGGACCAACACTCGCAGCCACCTTTGTGGAATGGGTCGGCGTGGCGACCTTCATGGTCATGATATCGGTGATTGTCGGTGCGGGCGCCGCAGGTATCTGGCTGCGACTTCCGGAACGCACACCGCCCCGGGTCCAGAGCCGGCCGATCAACCCGCTCAGCCAGTTTGCCTTCGGCGCCGACCCGCGCATCCTGCCCTTCGTGATCTATGGCGCGATCATCTGGATCACCCAGTCTTTGAGCCTGTCTACCCTCGCCTTTTTCCTGATGGACCGGCTGGTTCTGGATGAAGCACAGGGCTTACAACTCTCCTCGATCGCCCTGGCGGTGGGAGCCGGTGCGCTGATCGTTGCACAGCTGGTGGTCATTCCGGCGCTCAAGGCCAGCCCGCGCACATTGATGACGCAGGGCGCGATCATCACCATTGCCGGCAGTCTCTTCATGCTGGTCGCGCCCAATTATGGCGGCATGGTCTTTGGTTATCTGATGACGAGTTTTGCCTTTGGCCTCGCACGCTCCGGCTTCGTCGGTGGCGCTTCAGTCTCGGTGACGCCCGAAGAACAGGGACAAGCGGCGGGCCTTACCACGGCCACGGCCGGCCTGGGCTTTATCGTCGGGCCGGTGGGCGGCCTCTACCTGTTTACCGAGCTAGGCATGTTCGCGCCTTATATCGTCGCGGCAGCGCTCAGCGTGGTTGCCGCAGCGGTGGCGTGGTTCCACCCCGGAGTGGCCCGAGCGACCGAAGCCGTTCGCATCAAACCCGAGCCAAAGGCGCCACTATAGGTGCAACGGATATAAAACGCCCCGGGCATTTTCGTTTTCTAAAGGCACTTGCTGTATCGAGCACTCATTCGGAGGGATGATGACAGCTCGTGGCCTGACAATTCGGTATGTCCTGGCACTCAGCCTGATCGCGCTGATGGCGGCGAGCGTGCTTGGCATTTCGCTTATCGCTGGACGAGCTGCATCCGAGGATGCCAGCCTGGTCAACATGTCGGGACGACAGCGAATGTTGAGCCAGCGCATCGTCATGCTGACGCTGGAAATGCAGAACGAGGTCGATTTCGCCACACCGGCACAGCGGCTTGAAAACAGCATTCGATTGTTCGCGCGATCGCATGATGATCTGGTACTCGCAGCCAGTATGAGCGACCGCATTCTCGACATCTATCTGGAACCCGGAACGAATCTGGATGCACTGTCCTTGCAATTCGTTGAGCTGGCTGACCGCATCAAAGCTGGCGACGCAACACCAACAAACATGCGTGAACTGGCCGAACGCGCTGAAATCATACTGCCCGTGCTTGACGCGGCCACCAATGCTTTCACGCTCGAAGCAGAGCGCCGCGTCCACTTCATGGATCGGCTGGAACTGACAGCGTTCACCATCACCTTGTTTGTTCTCCTTCTGGAAGGCTGGTTCGTCTTCAGACCCGCGGTCCTGTCCATCTCGAAATCCATGCGGGAACTTGAAACAGCACGTCACGATGCCGAGCGGGCAAGCGCTGCCAAGACCAGCTTCCTGGCCCAGATGAGCCATGAAATCCGGACACCACTCAATGGCGTCATCGGGATGGCCACAGGCCTGGGCACCACAAAACTGGACCAGGAACAGCGCACGATGGTGACCACACTGCAGTCGTCCGGCGAATTGTTGCTGACGGTGGTCAACGACATTCTCGATATTTCCAAGGTCGAAGCGGGACAAGTTGAACTAGAGCAGGCGGATATTTCGCTGGAGCAAATCCTGAACTGGATCGACTCGACCTATCGTCCGGCGAGTGCTGCCAAGGGATTGCGATGGGAAACGCGGCTCGCAGATGATGCCAAGGGCTGGTATCGGGGCGACGCCACACGGATCCGTCAAATCCTCTCCAACCTGGTGTCCAATGCCATCAAGTTCACACCGGATGGTGAGGTCCACGCGGAAATCCGGCGCCTGCCTGACCCGGCAACAACAGACGCACATATCGAGATATGCGTCAGGGATACCGGCGTCGGCATCCCTGAAGACCGTATCGGAGCCATCTTCAACCCGTTCGAACAGGCTGATGTCTCCACGACACGCAAATTCGGGGGAACCGGGCTCGGCCTGGCGATCAGCATGCGTCTAGCCGAGCTCATGAGCGGGCACATCCGTGTGGAATCAACCCCGGGACAAGGTAGCCGCTTCACGGTCACGCTGGCGCTTGAACCCGGTGAGCCCCCGAAGCCACAAATTGACCTGGACACCCAGCCCTCCGACGCACTGGCTTCGCGATTACGGGCCCTGGTCGTTGACGACATTGCAACCAACAGACTGGTGCTTCAAACCCTGCTCGCCCCTCTGGAAGTCGACGTGACATGCGCGGGCAGCGGACAGGAAGCCCTCGACATTCTCGACCGAGAACATTTTGACATTGTGCTGATGGACATCCAGATGCCCGAAATGAACGGCGTCGAGGCTACCCAGCAATTGCGCCTTCGCGAACAGCGGGACGGAAGTCAGCCGACGCCCGTCATTGCTGTCACTGCGAACGTTCTGCCGGAGCAGGTCGCCGCCTATCAAGCCGCTGGACTGGATGAAAATCTGGCTAAGCCGGTTCGGCGCGAAGACCTGGTGGAGCTGCTGACCCTGATCCGCGTCGAGCACAAGCACCGCGAAAGCGCCTGATCATTCCCCGTCCGACCCCACGACGACTTCATACATCTGGGTGCCCAGATACCCGTCGGGATCATGGCCATTGGCACGCTGGAAAGCCCGCAATGCCCGGCGTGTGTTGGGCCCGGCGATTCCGTCCGGCGTGCCGGAATTGTGACCGAGCTCATTGAGAGCGGCCTGGACCTCACGGGTCTGGCTGCGGGTCAGTGGAACGTCATTCTCGGGCCAGCCGCCCACAAAAGGCTCCCCACCCGCGATACGGTCTGCCAGATGGGCGACGCCCAGCGCATAAGCAGTGGAGTTGTTGTAGCGCTTGATGACGCGGAAATTCCGGAAAGTCAGAAAGCCCGGACCTCCGCGACCCGCTGGCAATTCCAGACGCGCGGACTGCATCAGGTGATCCGCTGCCCATTCTCCGTCACCCGCCGGAGAAAGACCGCGCATCGCCCATTCACTGACCGGACGGCTCTGACTCGGCTCCCAGCTCATCAGGTCGAAATCATCGCCGAGTTGAACTTCCACAACGATCGGCGCACCGCGCTGCCAGCCTTCACTGGAGAGCAGGTTCGCCGCCGATGCGAGGGCGTCGCCATTATTCGTCCAGATATTGCGCTGGCCATCCCCATCCCAGTCATAGGCGCGCTCGAGATAGGTGGTGGGGATGAATTGCATCTGCCCCATGGCCCCAGCCCAGGATCCGGTGAGCTGCTCGCGCGTGGCATAACCTTCATCGATCATCTCGGCGACGGCGATCAGCTGGGCCTCGGCCCAGTTGCGGCGGCGGCCTTCCCAGGCCAGCGTGGCCAGAGACCGGATGGTATCGTTATTGCCGGGAATGGCGCCATAGGAACTCTCAAGCCCCCAGATTGCTACCAGTATCTCCGCCGGAACACCGAAGCGTTCCGAGATCGCGTCCAGCTCGGCGCGGGTATCGGCATGTGCCTCTCGACCATTGCTGATCCGCAGATCCGAAGCGGCAATGCCCAGATAGGACCAGATCGGACGCACGAATTCCGGCTGGCTGCGGTCACGGTCGATAATGCGGTTGTCGGGCGTCAGCCCGTCCAGCATCGATGCAGCCGTGGCCGGCTCTGCGCCGGCCGCCAGCAGCCGGTCATGGAACCCGGCACGCCAGGTGTCAAAACTTTCGTCCTGGGCCTGAGCCGTGGACGCGGAAATAATCGCTACTGTTGCAGCAGCCAGAAACTTGAACGCTTTCATCCCTTCCCCAGGAGCAAGGCCGGATCCAGTCCGGCGATTTCGATAATAAGCTTGCGACGCAGCGCGTCCACGAAATCCTCATGCTCATTACTGGGCGAAATAAAGGCACCGGGGCCGGCAATCACATTATTTTCAAAATAGGAGGCCACATCGATGCTCACCGTGGGGCGGAACGGGCTCTGGCGTTCCGTCTGGATGGGCAGGCCGTTGATGGTAATATTGCGAACTTCCGCATCGGCCCGTGCCTGGACCAGGCTTGGACCGGAATTCTGCGGCCCGTCGCCGGACAGGTCGATGACATGGCGCACACCTTCATAGGCATTGGTGTCGACCAGCTCGACCGAGCTGTTGATCGCCGCGCCGATTGCCGTGCGCCGTCCGGAGATGAAGGGCGAAGTCGCCAGTAGTGCGGCAAAGGCGAGCGCGTCTTCCTCGGTCTCGATCACCGTCCAGGGTGCGACAACACGCTGAAAATCCGCATCCGCCCACTCCAGATACACCACGGCGATCCGGCCATAGCCACCGCTCTGGATCGCGGAAATGACTTCCGGATCAGCCAGGGCTGCAACATGGCCATTGCGCTGGCGCCGCGCCTCATACTCGTCAATCGAGGAGGATACATCGACAGCCAGAACCAGTTCCAGATCGACCATCTCCCGGCCGTCCTCGGTGAACTCGACCGGACGCGGTTCATAACCCGGGTCCTGAGAAAACAGCAGGAGGGTTGCGGCCAGGAAGCTGGTGATGATCACGGCGCGCGACCCAGTTCGACAGGAGCCGGCGCGGCGCCGGCGATTTCCAGTACCAGCTTGCGCAGGATCGCCTCGGCGAACTCATCTTCCGTACGGGCCGGCAGGACAAAGGCGCCCGGACCGGTGATCACGTTGTCTTCGAAATAGGCATCGAGATTGACCTCGACCGGGCGCACCCAGCGACCGTCACGCTCGGAGATAACCGGCAGTCCGTTGACCACGACATGCCCTTCTTCCGCAAGCGCGTGGGCCGCCTCCAGCGACATACCCTGGTTCTGGGGACCGTCACCGGAAATGTCGATAATGCGCCGCGGTGCGTCGTAATCATTGTCCCGAATACGGGCGACACCATCTGCAATTGCCGCACCGATCGCGGTGTAATGCCCCCGCTCCAATGGCGCGGCGGCCACTTGCGAGGCAAAGGCCAGGGCATCGGCTTCACTGGAAATCACCATCCAATCCGCTGCTGCGCGCTGGAAACCACTGTCCGCCCACTCGACATAGGTCACGGCGATGCGGCCATAGGGCCCGCCCTGGATCATGTTGATCACGTCTTCCGAAGCGAGCGCAGCAACATAGCCCTCGCGCTGACGGCGTGCCTCTTCCTCGTCGACGGAGTAGGAAATATCCACGGCGAGCACGAGTTCAACATCGACCTCGATACGCGCCTCCTGAGCCGCAAACGCCCCCCCGGACCCTGCAAGCAAAACGGCCGCTGTCGCGACCGCGAAATTTTTAACCGAACACATCATGTGGCGAAAATTAGGCACATGCCCGCTCCGGGGCAACTGACCATGTTGTTAGCTAACATTTCCGCCAAGATTCCAACAAAAGTGTAACCCCCAAGAGAGGTAGCGGTTGGGTTTGCCCTGCTAGTAAAATCGGGCGGTCTTACCCCGCTTTGAGATTTGGGTGATCAACGCCCGGTCCAGATTGTGCCCGTCCTTTGCCCGGACGGGCACATTTCGTTTCTGCAACGCCAGCGTGGTAAATGAGCCACTCCGCCAGATTCCTTGACGCTTGAGACTCGCTTCCGCGTTAACCCTTCGCTAACCTGACCTCAAATTGCCCTCGAAGAAGGGTGCGTGTCTTGTGTGTAAGGGGTACCCGATGGTGGGTTTGGTAACAGGCATTGGCCTGGTTGGCTGGGGCGGCATCGCCTCGATCGGCGGTCTTGTGGCTGGCGCTCTGGCGCTGCAGCAACGCATGCGTGATGGCCGCGCAAAGGATGGCCAGCAGGACCGCGTCGTGCGCAATGATGCCGGCATACCTCCCGGTGGCCCCGCGGCGGACATCTCGCCCTACGAGGCCTACAAGCTGGGGGTCGAACGCAAGGTCGCGGAGTTTTCCACTGCCCGCCAGAGCACCGTGATCAAGATTGTTCACCACGATCCGGACGAATACGTTGACCACGACACGGCCGTCGAGGTCATCGACACGCTGCGCAAGGCGGGACCTGACGCCAAGATTGATGTGGTTCTGCATACGCCGGGCGGCATCAGCTCCGCGACCCAGCAGATCCTGCACGCCCTGCTAAACCACAAGGGCCCGAAAACAGCCTATGTTCCCTATCGCGCCAAGTCGGCCGGAACCATGATTGCTCTGGCCTGTGACGAGATCGTGATGGGGCCGAGCGCCGTGCTGGGACCGATTGATCCGCAATACAGCTGGCTGCCGGCGCACTATCTCGCTGAACTGCCGAGCGACAAGTCGGCCGATCGCATCTCAGACGAGATGCTGGTTCTGTCCAAGATGGCCAAACAGGCGATGAAGGAAGCGCGGCGTTTTGCCTGCGAGTACGTCAATGACGCCCACAAGCAGGACGGTTCCTGCTCGCTGACCGACGATCTGATCGGAGGTGGCCGCAATCACGACTATCCGATCCTGCCGGACGAGGCGAAGGGCTTCGGCCTCAAGGTGCGCACCAACATGCCGGACGCCTGTTACGGCATCTGCCAGCCGCCACCCAAGGACGAACCCTTCCTGATTGTGTCGATGTTCAACGCCGAAGACGGCGAGAAAATCGACCCGGCCAAGGCCCCGCAGCTGCCGCGCGACCGCAACGGCTTCCGACTTGGACGCGACGTGTTTCGCTAGGCGGTTTACGACGCTCATTCGATGGCGCGGATGAAATCTAAGCCGGCGCCGGCTGCGGCCAGCGCATACCGGTCAACGTCTCGCTTTCGCGCCACAATCGGGCGGCTGCGTTTTCGTCCAGTGCCTGATCTGCCACCAGGGCATCGCTGACACGGCCGCGGGCCTCGCTCATGCTCTGCGGGCCGTAATAGGCACCGCGTTTGGCTTCTTCTCCAGCCGCGGCCAGAACGGTCGGTATGGCACCCTGGGCGGCGTCCTGGGCCAGCAGTGGGTTGAGGATCTTGTAGAGCGGGCGCCAGAAACTGCGCGGCCCGGTCGATTGCAGATTGGTATTGGAATAGCCGGGGTGACAGGCATAGGCGGTCACCTTGCTGCCCGAAGCCGCCAGGGTACGATCCAGCTCGAAGGCGTACACCAGATTGGCCAGCTTGCTCTGGGTATAGGCCTTGGTCGGCGTGTATCCGTCGCGATGCATGAGGTCATCGAAATTCAGCTGACCGTATTTGTGGGCGATGGAGCTGACGACAACAATCCGCCCGGAACGCGCCTCCAGCATATCGACCATCAGGGCATTGAGCAGGAAATGGCCAAGATGATTGGTGCCGAACTGCAGCTCGAACCCCTCGGCAGTCTCCGATTGCGGCGTCTGCATGATCCCCGCATTGTTGATAATGCTGTCCAGCTCGGGAAACCGAGTCCGCATGTCCTCTGCACAGGCACGGACCGAGTCGAGACTGGCCAGATCCAGCTCAGCGGTTTCAACAAAGCCCGTGCCCAGAGGACGGACGATCTCGGCGGCTTGCTTTGCCTTGTCCGGATTGCGCGCTGCAATGATGATATCGGCGTTTTTCTCAGCCAGCATCTTGGCGGTCTCGAGCCCCAGACCCGAATTGCCACCCGTGATGAAATGGATTTTCCCGGTCAGGTCTGGAAGCCGCTCGGGTCGCCAGTCACGAACTCCAAGATCGGAAATATGTTTAGCCATGGAAGGCTCCTCAAATCGGGGCGGTTTGCGTTTGCCGCAAATCGCGTTGAATCTGTGCCGGACTCCGCAAAAGCGTTTCGGAGGGACGCAGCTGAAGCAGCGCCCGAAGAGACAAGGTTTACAAAATAGATCTATTTTGTAAACCTTGAACCATGTTTGATAACGAACAACTCATCCCAGCCTTCCAGACATTCCTGCGCTACGGCTTCAAGAAAACCTCCATGGAGGATCTCGCCCGGGCCATGGGCGTGTCACGCCAGGCGCTATACAAGAAGTATGGCTCGAAGGAAGCGATTCTCGAACGCGTGACCAAGTCACTGGTGGAGGCATCCACGCACGCCGCCCTCGCGGCCCTGACAGCCGATGGCATGACGCTGGGCGAGCGGCTTTATCAGGCGCTTGACCAGTGGGTAGGACAGCATGTCGAGCCGATGCGATCATCGCCGCATTCCGGCGAGGTCCTTGCGATGACAGACCACTCTGCTGACAGCCCGATCAAGACGCTGGAAGCCAGTCTGCGCAAGGCCTTCGAGCTGCGCCTCGAAGCTGAAAAGCCGGAGCTGGCTGCCGCCGATGTGACCTACGCACTCTTTGCGGCGTCCTACGGTCTTCTCTACAAGGCGCAGGACCATGCCGAGTATGAAAGCGGGATGCGGCGTGTGTTGACCGCGTTCGGCCTGGATCAAGCGCATCTGGCCCATTGACACCACACCGGCAGGCCTGTATCCACCGCGCTCCTTATTAACTTGAAGTGAAATCCAAGGCCGAACGATGAAAGTCCGCAGCTCGATCAAGTCGCTGAAAAACCGTCACCGCGATTGCCAGGTCGTGAAGCGCCGCGGCCGTGTCTATGTAATCAACAAGACCGATCCGCGCTTCAAGGCTCGCGCAGGCTAGTCCAGCGATTATCGAATTCCGCCTCGCGGCGGTTGACGAACACAAACCCGTGCACTTCAAGTGCGCGGGATTGTTGTTTCTGGAGCAGGCGATGACCGTCAAAGCCGTATTGTGGGACCTGGGCAATGTGCTGATCGACTGGCAACCCGCCCAGCTTTACCGGCAGCATTTCGACGATGAGGCCGAGCTCCGGCACTTCCTCGACAATGTCTGCAATATGGAGTGGCACGTGCACCATGATCGCGGCGTGCCCATGGCCGAGAATCGCATCGGCCTGATCGAGCAATATCCCCACTACGAAGAACAGATCCGCCTCTGGGAAACCGGCCTTGCTGACATGGTCACCGGCACCCTGCCCGGCACGCCGGAAGCCATCGAAGCGCTTCATGCCCGTGACGTCCCGCAATATGCGCTGACCAATATGCCGGCGGAATGGATCGACTGGGTGGTGGAGAGCTTCCCCTCCATGTCCCGCATGCGAGACGTTGTCGTCTCTGCCCACGAAGGCGTGGTGAAACCGGACCCGAGGATCTACACCGTCACGGCAGAGCGCCTGCCGCATGAACCCGGCGAAGTTCTGTTCTTTGATGATCGGATGAAAAACGTCGAGGCGGCACGCGCGCACGGCTTCCTGGCCGAACAGTTCATCGATGGCGACAAGCTGCACAACGACCTCCGCACCCACGGCCTGCTCTGACCCGTGCAAATTGACGTGGACGTCAAGGTAAGTTTCCGGTTCACTTTCTCTGATTTTGCCCCATTATCCCCTTCATACAGGCTGACCGGCGGACCCAACCCCTGCAGCCCGGCACAAACAGTGCTGTCGATAAGGAGGAGACGATGGATCTCAACTTCACCCCGGAAGAAGAGGCTTTCCGCGCGGAAGTCCGGCAATTCCTGAAGGATAACCTGCCGGAAGAGCTGACCACCAAGGTGCGTAACGGGCTCGAGTTCACCAAGGAAGATATCGAGCAGTGGCACGCCATCCTGCAGAGCCGCAACTGGCTGGCAGCGACCTGGCCGGTTGAACACGGTGGCCCGGGATGGAATGCCACTCAGCGGCACATCTTTGATGAGGAACGCTCGCTCGCCAATGCCCCCACAGTCGTGCCCTTTGGTGTCGGCATGCTGGGCCCTGTCCTGCTGAAATTCGGTACGGAAGAGCAAAAGGCCACGATCCTGCCGCGTATTCTGGATGGCACGGACTGGTGGTGCCAGGGCTATTCCGAGCCGGGTGCCGGTTCGGACCTCGCCAGCCTGAAGACCCGCGCCATCCGTGACGGTGATGACTACATCATCAATGGCCAGAAAACCTGGACCACGTTGGGCCAACACGCGGACAAGATCTTCTGCCTGGTGCGCACCTCGACCGAGGGCAAGCCGCAGGAAGGCATTTCCTTTATCCTCGTCGACATCGATACGCCCGGCATTGAAATGCGCCCGATCCGCCTGCTCGAGGGTGGTTACGAGGTCAATGAGGTCTTCTTCACCGACGTACGCGTGCCCGCCTCAAACATGGTGGGTGAGGAAAACCAGGGCTGGACGATCGCCAAATACCTGCTCACCCATGAGCGCACGGGCATCGCCGGCGTCGGCTATTCCACCCAGGCGCTGATCGAGCTGAGAGCCCTGGCCAAAAAGCTCAAGCGTCGCGGCAAACCGCTGGCCGAGGATCCCATCTTCATGTCCCGCGTTGCCGAGATCGAAATCGATCTGGAAGCCATGCGCATCACCAATCTGCGTATGCTGTCCGATGGTGGTGCCATGGGCACGGTGTCATCAATGTTGAAGATTAAGGGCACGGTGATCCGACAGGCCATCAATGACCTGGCTCGACGCGCGCTGGGCCCGGCTGCCTGCCCCTTCCCGTCCGAGGAAGTACTGGGCAATCTGGCCGTCGCCCCGCCGGAAGCGGCGAACAATGCGGCAAGCTATTTCAACAACCGCAAGCTTTCCATCTTCGGTGGGTCCAACGAGATCCAGCGCAATATCATCACCAAAGAACTGTTCATGGGTTAGGGCAATGGATTTCAATCACACCGAAGACCGGCGCATGATCTCCGATAGCCTGCGCCGCTATCTCGCTGAACAATACGACAACGAATTCCGCAACAAGATTGCTTATGAGGCGCCCTATCACGATGCGTCCAAATGGGCCGAGCTGGCGGAACTGGGCATTCTCGGCGCACTCGTTTCCGAAGCCGATGGCGGGTTCGGCGGCGACGGCTTCGACATCGCCGTTGTGTTCGAGGAACTGGGCCGCGGCCTGTGCGCGGAGCCCATGCTGGCCAATCTGATGGCCCTGCGCCTCTATGCAGCCTTTGGACAGTCGGAGCGGGTTGATGCCATCATTGGCGGCAGTGAACGCGCTGCGCTGGCCGTCTGGGAAACCGATGCCTTCTCGACGCTGGACGACATCGCGATGACGGGCGGTGACAAGCTGTCCGGCCGCAAGACGGTGGTCTATGGCGGTAACAGCGCCGATCACCTGCTTGTGGTCGCGAGGACCGCCGCAGGCAAGTTCGGTCTCTATGAGGTCGCAGCAGCGGACGCGGAGATCCTCTCCTACGCTATGATCGATGGCGGCGGCGCGGCCGAGATCGTGCTCGACAATACGTCGGCAAAGCTGATCTCCGACGACGCTGCGGACGCAATCAACGCGGCACTCGACGCAGGTCGCCTGGCCCTGTGCGCCGAGGCCGTCGGCATCATGGATGTGCTGCGCGACACGGTGAAGGACTACCTGATGCAGCGCCAGCAATTCGGACGCCCGATTGCCATGTTCCAGGCTCTGCAACACCGGTTGGTCGATTTCTCGATCGAGATCGAACAGGCCCGCTCCATCGTCATCCTGGCCAGCGCCCGGCTCGACGCCGAAGACCGCGCGCTGCACATCGCCCGCGCCAAGAACCTCATCGGACGCGCCGGCAAACTGGTCGCGGAAGAGGCCATCCAGATGCATGGCGGTATCGGCATGACCTGGGAATACGCTGCCTCACACTACGCCAAGCGTCTGACGATGCTGGACGCCCAGCTGGGCGACGCAGAAGACCAGTTGCGTGCGGTTATGGAGCTGGAAAGCGCCTAGGCAGCCGCGGGCCGGCGGAGGCTACTCCGCCGCCGTCTCGCTCTCAGTCACGATGGGACCGTGTGCCGGGACCAGGCCTTCATGATGACGCGCGCCCTTTTCTTCCAGCACGGGCTGGAGGCGATTGTACAGGCGCTGATAGTTGTAGAAGGGCACGGACGGCCAGAGATGATGCATCAGGTGCCAGTTCTGCCAGAGGAATAGATAGTTCCAGCTGGTGAAGCCGATATTGCGGGTCGCTGAATAGCGGCCCGTTTCGCTGAACGGGTGATGTGGCAACCACTGGAACATGATGATCAGCATGTTCATGGCGATGAAGACCATGCCATAGACCAACCCGACAAAAACCCAGCCAAAGCCGCCAACTGCCAGCCACCAGACTGCGATACACATCAGCCAGTTGGCGATGTGGTGCTGGGTCTTCTCAGAACGCGTCATGATCTGGTCTGCATTGACATAACCGCGCGCCAGCGAACGGTCCCGGAAGACCAGCTTCAGGATCAGGATCGGTATTGGCTGAAGCAGGGTAGAGATCAGATTGCGCAGCAACAGGCGTGGGAAACTGAGCTTTACATAAAGGTCGGGATCGCGCTCGGTATTCACAAAGGAATGGTGATGTTTATGCGTGCGCTCCAGCAGGGGCCAGGTTGAAAACAGCATCAGCGAGCCGTACCAGCCGATCAGAGTATGCACCCAGGCAAACCGCCGGTCGCGGACGATATTCCCGTGCACACATTCATGCACCAGCGTGTAGTGAGCATAACTTGTGAATCCGAGCGGCAGGATCAGCCAACCCAGCACGACGGCGCCGGACAGGACCAACCAGATCATGCTCCAGTGCACTGTGACCAGCACAGCCAGGAACCCGAGCGTTGGCCAGGCGACCTCAGGCGTCAACGCCCTAGCCTCGTGTTTTTCATTGATGATGCGACCTGTCATGGCATTATATAAACACCGTTCATTTAATGGCGCAACACCACCCGTGGCATTGGCTGTGTTCGTAAAACCGGGTCTGGCGTGTCGCTTTCAATGTCGGGCGGTTCAAATCGCCAAACGCGCCGCCCCCTTAAATCTCTTCAATCTTCTGGGAGGATGACTGGACGTCAGGGCTTGCTCGGCTATCCTCACTCGCATGATTCCGCTTTTAGCCAGCCTGGCCCTGCTCTGGCAGGATGTCGACACGGTTCAGATCGAGCCCAGTGTGCCCTTCCAGACGGCGGATGAACGCCTCGGAGAACGCCTGGACGCGCTGGCATCAGCGGATGAACGCGCCGCCGCGCCACTCATCGACGAAATCCATGCGCTGTGGGCGCATTCCGGTTCCGACACCATCCAGCTGTTGATGGACCGTGGTTTTGCGGCTGAGGTCGCCGGAAATGATGACATCGCCGCGCGCATGTATGACCACGTCAATCGCCTGGCTCCGGACTATGCCGAAGGCTGGCTCGCCTCCGGCCGTGTGGCGATCGCCTTCGAGGACTGGGCCTTTGCGCTGGAAACGGTCAACACCGCGCTGACCATCGAGCCACGCCGGTATGACGCCTATTTCTCCATCGGCCAGGTCCTTGAACAGGCCGAGGAATGGGATGCCGCGCTGGAAGCTTATGAGGAAACTCTCGCCATCTTCCCGGCCTTCACCCCGGCTGTAGAAGCCCGCGACCGCCTGGCGGCGGCGCTGTCCGGACGGGCACTCTAGACCGTGCTGGGTGCAGTCCTGGCAGGCGGATTTTTGCTGGCCCTGATCGCCGGCTTAATCATCGCCAATTCCATCCAGACCAGAATTGAGGCCGACCATCCGCCCGCCGGCGAATTTGTCGAGGTCGACGGCACACGTCTGCATATGCGCCAGACCGGACCGAGCGACAGGGAGCCGATCCTGGTCCTGCATGGCGCTGCGTCGAACATGGAGGAACCCTTCCTCGCCCTCGCGGACACGCTGAAGGACGAGCATGTCCTGTGGCTGGACCGTCCGGGGCTGGGCTGGAGTGATCGTCCCGATGCTGAATGGTCTCCGCGCGCGGAAGCTGCCCTGATCACCCGCCTGCTGGACACACTGGAAATCGACCGGGCGCTGGTCATCGGCCATTCCTGGGGTGGAGCAATCTCGATGCGCCTCGCGCTGGACCATCCCGAACGGATCAGCGGCCTGGTGCTCATCGCCCCGGCTCTGGGTGCGTGGATCGGTGACGCGGCCTGGTTCAACAAGGCGAGTTTCTGGCCCGTCATCGGACCGCTTTTCACCCGCCTGCTCGTTCCCCTAACCGGCAAGCCGCAATTGCGCTCGGGCGCCGTGAACGCCTTCCATCCCGAACCGGTTCCGGAGGGCTATGCCGAGACAACGAGTCTTGCCCTCCTCCTGCGCAAGCCGAACTGGCTCGCCAATGCCCGCGACATGGCGGATGTGAACCGGCATCTGGAACAGCAGGAGCCGCACTATCACAAGGTCGAACACCGCACGATTTTCCTCGCGGGCAAAGGCGATACGGTCCTGTGGAGCCATCGCCATTCCGGCCTGACGGCCAGCCGGATGAAGAATGCCGAGCTGCGCTGGATCAAGGGCGCAGGCCATAATCTGCACCATCATCAACAAGATGCCGTGGCCGCCGCCATTGCCGATGTGCGGGCGGGCTGACAGGCCTGCTGATTCTTGTGCCGCGACGGCTTGAGAACGGCCGCGCCAGCGCCTAGTTTCGCGAACCCATTCCTAACGAGGTTCCGACATGGCTTTCACCGATTCCGCACCCGAAACCGGCTCCATCGACCAGTCCGACAGCATTGGCGGCGCAGCTCGCGAGCAGATCAAGGCTTTCGTGGCGCGTATCGAACGTCTGGAAGAAGACAAGGCCAATGTCATGGCCGACATGAAGGAAGTCTATGCGGAAGCCAAATCCATGGGGTTCGACACCAAGATCCTGCGCAAGGTGATCACCCTGCGCAAGGTTGATGCCCGCGAGCGCCAGGAAACCGAAGCCCTGCTGGAACTCTATCTCGGCGCTGTGGAGAGCTAGACGCTCTGACGCGAAAGTGAGTTCAGCCGCGGCTCCTTGACCTCTAGTTTTCCCACCGGGGCTAACGGGATAGGAGATAATCATGCGACAGCTACTGGCTGCACTCACACTCATGGTCGCGACCACTTCGGTGGCCTTCGCGCAGGATGACGCCGATATCGAAGGCGTGCGCGCCGCGGTCATGGCCTATTTCAATGCCGGCAATACTGGCAGTTCCGACCTGGCTCGCGAGGCTTTCCATACGGAAACCGGCAAGATGTTCATCTATCGCAATGATGACGAAGGCGAGCGGGTCGACACGATGAATCTGGGCGATTTCGCTGCCCGCTTCGGTCGAGCCATGCCAGAGCGGACGGTCACTTTCCACGACATCAATGTCGCCGAGGGCTCAGTCGCCTACGCGCACATCACCATCGACTGGGCAGATGGTCGTTTCGTCGACGACATGTTCCTGCTTTACAAGATCGATGGCCAGTGGAAGATCATCGCCAAGGCTTTTGCTTGGCACTAGAGGCGGTATGCCCCGCGAGATCGACGACAAGAAGACCCGCAAGGCGCTCCGGCGCCTGGCCCGCGCCAAGCGCGCGGCCGCGGAGTCCGATGCCGACGATACGCAATTATCCGAATGGGAAGACGAGTTTCTCGGATCGCTGGAAGAGCGCCTCGAGAAATTCGGCTCCGCCTTCAATGATCCGGACAAGGGCAATCTCGACGATGCGCTGTCCGGCCGCCAGTCGGTAAAACTCCGCGAAATCGAGAAGAAGGCCAAGGGCAAGGGCCGCAAACCCATGTCCCGCGGCAATGGTTTCAAGCGCAAGACGCCGACGCATTCCTCACGCGATCGCGATATCAATGAGGATGCGCCTGTAGAGGACCTGCCTGCTTCGGACGCCCACGTCAAAAATTCTCCACCACCCGCGACCGGCTTCAAGCCCGTCATAATCGAAGGCGGGAAGTTGAAGGACTGACGCAGAAACACGTGTAGGCGCAGACAATACTACTCTTAGCGGCCATCAGGTATGCGACATGACTCAGGTTTCAATTTCTATTAAACTTGTCACCGTTTTGTGAGCGCGAGGGATCGGCACAGCTGGTAAGGCGAAGTGCCCATCGGAGACCCGCAGATGCTGAAACAAATTGCGATGCTGCAAAGCCTCGAAACCGGAATTATCGACCGGCTCGACGAGGCTCTGGATCACGGTCTGGGCACGCAGGGCGGGCGCGACGCGCTGCAGTCAGCCATGCGTGAACTCAACACGACGGCCGAGCTGAAGAGCGAGCTGATCTATTCGCCCCTGCTGGAAGATCCGGCGACACGCGACTATATCCGCCATCTCGATTTCAAGCTCTATGGCCTGATCGAGCGCATCGAGGTGTTGCGCTCTTATCTCGAGCTCAGCATGCAGGCGGACACGCCTGATGCCGACATGATAGAGCTGACGGTTCACCGCCTACGCCGCCGCCTTCTGGTCCTGTTCAAGAAGGAATCAGCCCTGCGCCCGGTTTATTCGAGTTGGGTGGACCGTCACGCACCGACAGCTGGCGACACGGCGCGCCTCGATCACGCGCCCACCGCCATCCACTAGCGCGCCAAAGAGCCGTTCGTCAGCATGTTCGGACGGAAGCGGAAGACGATATCGCGGTCCGATGCCTGGTCCTCACGGATCGGTCCGGGGTGTGGAACGGATCGCAGAATATCCCGGATCACATTGATCCGCGCTTCGTGTTTGTTGTCAGCCCGGACAATGCCCCAGCGCCCGTGTTCGTGGTCACTGCACTGAAGCATGTGGTCACGCGCAACGGTATAGGCGTCGTATTTCTGCAGCGCGACGGCATCGATCGGGCTGGTCTTCCAGGTCTTCAGCGGATCACTCTGGCGTGCTTCCAGCCTCGCTGCCTGCTCCTCGCGCGAAATGTCGAGATAGTATTTCAGAAGCGTCGTTCCGGCCTCGACCTGCATGCGCTCGAAAGGCACGACCTGATCGAGGAAACTGTCACGCTCCTCGCGTGTGCAGAACCCCATCACCGGCTCCACGCCTGCCCGGTTGTACCAGGAGCGGTTGAAAATCACGCACTCTCCGGCGCTGGGCAAATGCGGGACGTAACGCTGGAAATACCAGCTGCCACGATCCCGTGCGTTCGGCTTACCCAGGGCAATCACCCGGGTTTCGCGCGGGCTGAGATGTTCGGTGATGCGCTTGATCAAGCCGCCCTTGCCGGCCGCATCACGCCCCTCCAGCAGGATCAGCAAGCGGTGATTACCAGCGATGAGATGGCGCTGCATGGCCACCAGCTCGATCTGCAGGTCATGCAGATGAGCGCGGTATTCATCCTTGTTCATGCCGCCACTATCATGGGTATATGCACGTTTGGGCGAGGGGGCAGACATGACACCTGGACAGCGCACATTCTGGGAGAGTTTCAAGGCAGCGACGGGCGAAACCGCCGACCGGCCGCAGGACATCTCCGCCTTTGGCGACAGCCCTGAAATGGCGGACGAGCTGTTGGGCCTGATACTTATCGGCCAGAAACGCGCCACCTGTTCCCTCGCCCGCTGGTATCTCGGCCCGGATGCCGACAGCGAGCTGCCGCGCGTGGGCAATCTGACGATCGTGCTCGATGGCAGAGATGAGCCGCGCTGTGTGCTGCGGATCACATCGGTCGAGATCAAGCCGGTCCGTGACACCGATGCCCAATTCGCCTGGGACGAGGGTGAAGGTGATCGAACGCTGGAAGACTGGATGCAGGGCCATTGCGCCTTCTGGCAGCGCGAGGCCGAGCGCGAGGGTTTCACCTTCTCCACCGACATGGACGCGGTCTATGAGCGGTTCGAGCTGGCCTGGGTCCCCGAGCGCTGACACAGCAAACGACAAAGGCCGGCGATCCCCCGATCACCGGCCTTCACATCCCCCGATGTGCGTCGTGGATCAACCCGTGGCGCGAACGCCATCCACGTCCAGGTCGTATTCGCGAACCTTTCGATAAAGCGTCGAGCGTCCGACACCCAACCGGCGTGCAACCTCGCTCATGCGACCAGCATAATTCTCGATAGCGAACTCGATAAGATCGCGCTCGATGTCTTCCAAGGATCGCAGATGACCGCCATCATCCATGATCTCGACCGGTACCGACGCCCCGGCAACGACATCCGCCAGCACATCAGCCGTGCTGACCGGACCATCTGCCTCGATCGACGGGGTCAGTCCGGAAATCTGCGGGAAGTCCTCCGGCTTGAGATAATCGCTGTCCGCGAGCACGACCGCCCGGAACACCGAATTCTCCAGCTGGCGCACATTGCCCGGCCAGTCATAGCTGGACAGAAGCGCGTGCGTTTCCGGCGCCGCATCCAGGATCGACTTGTCCTCCTGGGCATTGAAACGTCCGATGAAATGCCGAACCAGGGCCGGTACATCTTCCTTGCGTTCCTGCAGCGAGGGCACCTCGATCGGGAACACATTCAGACGATAGAAGAGATCTTCACGGAACTGGCCCGCGGCGACCTGTTCGGCCAGGTCCCGGTTGGTTGCAGAGATGATCCGCACATTGACCTTTACAGGGCGTTTGGAACCGACCGGGTCGACCTCGCCTTCCTGCAGGGCCCGCAACAGCTTGACCTGCATGTCCAGCGGCAGTTCGCCGATCTCGTCCAGGAATAACGTGCCACCATCGGCTTCCTGGAATTTGCCTGCGTGTTTGCCCACAGCCCCTGTGAACGCGCCCTTTTCGTGACCGAAAAGCGTCGACTCCACCAGATTCTCCGGGATCGCACCGCAGTTCACCGCAACAAAGGGCTCTCCGGCCCGTTTGCTTGCCGCCATGATCGATTGCGCAACCAGCTCCTTGCCCACACCACTCTCACCGGTGATGAGGATCGGAATGTCCGACTGTGCTGCACGCTCGCCCAGGCGCACAACCTGTTGCATGGCCGGTGCACCGGCAATCATGTCGGAGAAACCGAGACGACCCTCGACCTTCTTGGTCAGGCGTTTCACCTCACCGGACAGGTTCTGGACCTTCAGTGCATTACGGATGGATACCGTGATCCGTTCGGGGCTGGCCGGCTTGACGAAGAAGTCTGCCGCGCCGCCGCGCATGGCCGCAACAACTGTCTCGATACCGCCGGAAGCAGTCAGGACAATAACAGGGAGATCCGGTTGTTTGTGCTGAACAGCCTCGAGCGTCTCCATGCCGTCCATTCCCGGCATGATCAGATCGAGCAGCATCACATCAACTCCCCCGGATGCGATGCGGTCCAGGGCATCCTCGCCGCTTTCAGCGGTCTCGGCCCTGAAACCCTGCTTTTCGATCACCGCCTGCAACAGGCGGCGTTGTGTCGGATCGTCATCGACGATCAGAACAGATTTCACCATCACCCACGCCTTTTCGGTCGCTTATATTCTCGCCGGGCCTTTGGCCTCACCGCCATCGCTGACGGGGCGTCTATGCGAACCGTTATGGGACACTTGTCTAAATTTCACGTGAAAGCGTCGGCAACGAAGGGTTAAGCATAAGACTCAGGGCGTTGTTGTGATATGCTCACCTCAGCTAGCCACAGGCCGGAGCCCGCTGAACATGTCGACACACGAACCGGCCTGGAGATTTCCGGAAAAAGACGGGTTCTCGCGCATTGCGCCGGAACACCGCCTGGCGATCATCCACAGCCTGCCGGGCATGATCGTCTGGCCGATCCTGCTGTTTGTACTCTTCATTGCTTTCTCGATGGTTGTCGCCTCGACCTGGCAGATGTTCTCGCTGTCACCGGACGCACAATTGCTGAACACGGTGATCTTCACGGCATCTGCTGCGGCTTACGCAACGCTCGCCCTGATCATGTGGGTCCGCTTTTCAGGTTATGGCGCCGCGCGCTCGGCCTTCTCGATCATGCCGGTCAAGTTCTCCGAGATTGCCCTCGCCATTCTGGTTCTGCTGTTCGTCATCACGATCGGGGGTCGCCTATCGGTGATGTTCCACGAATTTGCCATGGTCGATGCCAGCCTGACCCTGTCCGGTGGCGCGGCACCGGAAGACCTGACCAATGTGGATGACGTCACCCAGTCCGGCGCGGCCCTGTGGGCCGTTGTCCTCCTGTCGGTCATTGCCGCCCCCATCGTGGAGGAGATCCTCTTTCGCGGCTGGATGCTGCCCATGCTGATGGCGCGCGGCGTGCCGACCATCTTCGCCATCCTGATCTCGTCCGTCGCCTTCGGCCTGATCCACACACCCCAGGGCCTGCTCGTCATGACGACGACCTTCTTCCTCGGCGTTGGCCTGGGCATCGCCCGCGTCGTCACCGGACGCGTTGCCGCCCCCGTACTCGGACATATGGCCAATAATGCATGGGCCGTATTCGTCGTCCCCCAATTGCTCGGTTTGCAGCCGGGTTGAGATTGACGCCCTGCCCGGGCGGGTCTAGCGCTAGGGCATGACAAAAACAAAAGTCTCCCCGATGAAGCGTCCGCCTGCTCCGCTGAAGGAGTTTGCCGGCGCCAAACCGCCGGCTCCGGCATGGTTCGAAAAAGCCCTTGAAACTTCCGTCGACACCGGCATATCCGTAGTCGAGGAAGCCAACATTCACTGGAAAGCCTGGGGCGAGCGTGGTCAGCCCGGCCTGGTGCTGGTGCATGGCGGTGTCGCCCACAAGGACTGGTGGGACAGTATCGCGCCCTTCCTGGCGCCGACCCGACGTGTGGTGGCGCTGGACCTGTCCGGCATGGGCGACAGTGATCACCGCGACACCTACCGCATGGATCTTTATGCCAAGGAAGTCATGACCGTCGCCCGTGACGGCGGTGCCTTTGACGCAGGTGCACCCTATGTGGTCGGTCACTCCTTTGGCGGGTTTGTCAGCCTGGCCACGGCCATGGAATATGGCGAGAAATTGCGCGGCGTCGCCATTCTCGACAGCCCGATCCGCCCGCTGGAGGAACAGCGCCGCTCCAGCCCGCCCAGCCGCGGCGGCAATACCTATGCGACTTTCGAGGCAGCGCTGGAACGCTTCCGCCTTCTGCCGGAACAGCCATGCGAGAACGCTTTCCTGCTCGACCACATCGCCCGTCAGTCCCTGAAACAGGCGACACGGCCAGATGGCACGACCGGCTGGACGTGGAAATTTGATCCCCATCTCTGGGAAAAGCTGGAATATGACCGCAAGCCGCCGGCCGAGCTGGCGGCATCGCTGAAAACCCGTGTCGCGCTTTTCCGCGGCGGCGACAGCATCCTGGTCAATGACGAGATCTGGGCCTTCATGCGCGAGACGTTCGGGCCTGAGACCTCGATGATCTCGATCCCGGACGCGCAGCATCACCTGATCCTGGACCAGCCGATCGCCGTGGCATCAGCGCTGGAAGTCCTGACAGGCCCGGGCTGGGGGTAGTTTATCTTCGCCTCCGGAGAAGTGGGCTCGCCGTAGCCGTGGCGAAGGCGAGCCAGCCCCATCTGGCTCCTCGCTCAATAGACGAAGAGATTGACGCCAACCGCAACCGCGAAGAGCACGGCGAGCGCAACAGCTGTCGCAAACAACATGCGCCGCCAGCGTAAATGTGGGCTGGCATGACGCCCTTTAACCACTGCCCGGGCCAGATAACCGGCCACCGCGACAACCAGCGTGAAAAACCCGATCGATATGAACGAATAATCTCGCCCGAGCCCCATCAGATGGAGCAGGCCAAACACACCAAGCAGGGCGGCAAAGATGCGAAACAGAGCCAGCCTGCTCCTGGTCGTCACGGCGCGCTCGCCTTGATCGCCAGCGCATGCACCGGGCCGGCCAGCTCCTCGGCCAGGGCCTCGTTGATCATGCGGTGAATGGCGACACGGTTCTGACCCTTGAAACGGTCAGCGACAATTTTCACTGTGAAATGACTTTGACCACCCGGGCGGGCACCGGCATGTCCGGCGTGCAGATGGCTGTCATCGATCACATCCAGCTCGGCCGGCGTGAAGGCGGCTTGCAGCTTGGTTTCGATCAGGACGCGGACATCAGACATTTTTGATCTCTTTTCTCGTCGCTTTCATTGCCGCTTTACCAGCGAGCCCCCATACTTAGAAACATGGCTGAAGCATTCAACTATAAACCGCGTTTCAAGGACATCCGGATCAAGCCGCCCAAGGACGAGCCGGCGCCGGAGGAACGTGTGTGCGAATGGCCCGGCTGTAACAAACATGGCGACAGCCGTGCGCCCAAGTCCAATGACCAGCTCAACGACTTCTACTGGTTCTGTCAGAGCCATGCAGCTGAATACAACAAGTCGTGGAATTTCTTCGAGGGCATGAGCGAAAGCGCCGCCCAGTCCTTCCGCGAGAGCGCGGCCTATGGCCATCGCCCGACCTGGAGCTGGCGCAATACGCACTCGGCCTCGGCCAAGGCCTCCAAGGCGTCGAAGAATTTCCAGGATGGTTTCTCCGACCCCTATGGCATGTTCGGCGATCGCAAGGAGCCCGAACGCGAGGCGGATACCGGTCCCCGCATGGGCCGTCTGCAGACCAAGGCGCTGGAGACCATGTCGCTTGATCCGGATGTGAAACCCTCGGCGGTTCGCAAGCGTTATGCGGAACTGGTGCGCCAGTTCCACCCGGATTCCAATGGCGGCGACCGCTCCTCCGAGGAACAGCTGGGACGCGTCATCGCGGCCTACCAGATCCTCAAGAATTGCGGCATGGCCTAGCCTCCAACTGCCGAGCGTTTTGGCACTGGCCTTCCCCCGCATCGGCAGCGTGCTATAGATCTAGTCATCTTATTCGTTGGCCCAGCCACCTCCCCAAGAAGACCGGTTCCATGAGCGATAGTTTCCCCCTCCAGGCGCCTGACGCCATTGCAGACACCAAAGCGCTGTTCGGTTTCGATGCCGGCTTCGAGGTGCCGATGTTCTCGCAGCGTGACGATCACACGCCGATCATTGACGAGAACTATGTCTTCGACCCGGCGACCACGCGCTCCATCCTGGCGGGGTTTGCCTATAATCGCCGCGTCATGATCCAGGGCTATCACGGCACCGGTAAATCCACCCATGTCGAACAGGTCGCCGCCCGCCTCAACTGGCCGATGGTGCGCGTAAACCTGGACAGCCATGTCAGCCGTATCGACATGGTCGGCAAGGACGCCATCGTCCTCAAGGACGGCAAACAGATCACCGAATTCCAGGAAGGCATCCTGCCCTGGGCTCTGCAACGCCCGGTCGCCCTCCTGTTTGATGAATATGATGCCGGTCGTCCGGACGTGATGTTCGTGATCCAGCGCGTGCTGGAAGCCTCCGGCTCTCTGACCCTGCTGGACCAGACCAAGGTCATCCGCCCGCACCCGCATTTCCGCCTGTTCGCCACCACGAACACGATCGGTCTGGGTGATACCACCGGCCTCTATCACGGCACGCAACAGATCAACCAGGGCCAGATGGACCGCTGGTCCATCGTCTCGACGCTGAACTACCTGCCGTTCGAGACCGAGAACAAGATCGTCCTGGCCAAGATGAAAAAGATTGCAGCGGCCGATGGCGGCGAGGACATGGTCGCCAACATGGTCAAGGTCGCGGATCTTTCCCGCGAAGCTTTCATCAATGGCGATATCTCCACCGTGATGAGCCCGCGTACGGTGCTGACCTGGGCGGAGAACTACGAGATCTTCAACGACCTCGGCCACGCCTTCCGCCTCACCTTCCTGAACAAGTGTGACGAGCTGGAACGCCCGGTCATCGCGGAAATGTACCAGCGCGTCTTCGCAGAAGACCTGCCCGAAGCCCCGATCAAGGCCGAGGTGGCTTAATCCCGCCGCGCCATTACCGTTCGTGCCGCGCGGGTCATCTTGATGATCAAGAGGAGGAAGCCCGCCAGCACGGTCAACAGGGCAGCGCCTGAGGCGGTGATGATCAACGGGTGGTGGCTGTTCTCGCGTGCCTCGTAATCCATGATGTGCAACATCCAGAAGAAGTCATAGAAGCGCCAGACATCATTGCGGCGAGCGTCGACACGGCCGGAATGGGCAGCCACATAGAGCCGCGTGCCCTCGCCGTCATCGATGGACACCCGCCAGGCCGGATGGGCGCGGCGATACTCCCAGGTGGGCTCTTGGAAATACTCCACCGCCGCGATTATCTCGTCCCCGGCATAATCGGCTCGGGCAACGGCAATGGCCATCTCCTCGCTGAGCGGTGAGAGCTGCTCGCCGGTCACGGCATCGACAAGGGCGACATGCCCCTCGGCCGGATGGAAGCGATAGACCGGCCGGTCCAGCCAGCGCCCCAGCACGACACTCTCCATGCCCGAGGTGTCCAGCTCGGCGATCCGGGCGGCTTCGCCTATCTCCAGCACCTCGCCCACTGGCAGCGGCGCAGGTTCGCCTGCCTCCTCGATATTGTGCTCACCCCGCACAATCTCCAGCGACAGCGCGCTCATCACCAGACCGCCGGCGATCCAGAGAACGATCTGGATACCCACGATCAGGGCAACCCATTTGTGAATGCGAACGGCCCAGCGCTGGATAATCATCTAGTGGTGGTGACTCTCTGCTTCCTCGGGTGCGGCAGCGATGACTTCCAGGCCGTTTTCGCCATTGATGGCGGTAATGACCAAGGCTGCGCCCGGCTCGAATAGCGTGATGTCGACATCATCGGCAATACGAAACTCCATTACCATGGCCGGCATGGAAAGCTCACGCATGGCTTCGTGACGCAAGAGCGTGGTGCGGTTGGCGATATCGACCGTGCGAACATCCGCCGCGACCATCGACTGGCCCTGGGCGTGGTGAGCATGACCGTGGCCGGGCTCATGGTCGCTGGTGAGCGTGGTGCTCGCCAGGGCAAGCGCAAGGGCTGAAACAATCATCGAAACTATCCTTCTGAAATACCGTCACGTGTGAGCTCGGATGCGGAGGCCAGTCGCGCCTCGCCTTCCGGATTGGAATACCAGCCCGGATCCGCATCGCCTGTCAGTCCCGGGCGCACTTTGAGAATGGTGAACATGCCGCCCATGGTGATGTAATCGCGCGGCCCACGCGCACCGATCATGGGCAGGGCGTTTTCCGGAATGGGCATATGACCCATCTCCAGATGCGCGCCCATCTCGCCCATACCGTCATGACCCATCGTCATATAGCTGGGCAAAAGGCCACCGACAGCGCGGTCAATGCGGCGCGCATCAACGCCGGTCATATTGGGCAGGTCGTGGCCCATCTGGTTCATCACGTGGTGGGTCATGTGACAGTGCATGGCCCAATCGCCCGGATTGTCAGCGACAAACTCCACTGTCCGCGTCGAGCCGGTTGCGACCAGTACCGTCGTGTCTGGATGGCGCGCAGTCTCAGGGATGACCCCGCCATCGGTCTCGGTGATGGTGAAGGCATAACCGTGCAGGTGGATTGGGTGGTGATCCATGGCCGAGAGATTGCCAAAGCGCAGTCGCACGCGCTCACCCTGTGCCGCCACAAGCGGCGATGTGCCGGGATAACATTTCGCGTTCATGGTCAGGATGTTGAAGTCCGCCATCGCATTGGGATCAGGCCGCGAAGCGCCGGCCGGCAATGACCATTCCGACAGCATGATGGCGTAGTCCCGGTCCGGCAACGGGCCTTCCGGGCGGCGAGGATGCACAACCATCATGCCCATCAGCCCCATCGCCATCTGGGTCATTTCGTCATGATGGGAGTGGTACATGAAGGTGCCGTGCTGGCGAAAGGTCCATTCATAGATGAAGGTCTCGCCGGGATGGATAGCTCGCTGGTTGAGTCCGCCTACTCCATCCATGCCCGAGGGCAGGATAACGCCGTGCCAGTGCACCGTGGTGGAGGCCGGCAGGCGATTGGTGACATAGATGCGGACCCGGTCGCCCTCGACCGCCTCGATCGTGGGGCCGTGGGTTCGGCCGTTATAGCCCCAGGTCGTCGCGCGCAGACCCGGAGCAAACTCGTGCTCCACCTCTTCGGCGATCAGGTGGAAGACTTTCACCCCGTCAACAATCCGCCACGGCAAGGTGGCACCGTCCGGCGTCACCACGGGGCGATACTCCTGACCAGGTCGACCCGGGGCATAGTCACCAGCCGGATCGACGGTCACGGAATGGGCAGCTCGCGGAGCGGGCTGGGCGCTGGCGCGACCGCCACTCAGTCCCGCTGCAGCCAGGCCGGCACTGCCAACCAGAAGGGCATCTCGTCTGGAAATGGGCATCAGTGTCCTCCTGCCTCGCTCTGGGATGCCATCGATATCGCCGCGTCGCCGGCCGCGGCAGGCGAGCCACCCGCTGCCAGCTGGTCCAGGCTGATCCGGGCCAGGTCTGCCGCTTCGCGTGCATCAACCCAACTCAACCCGGCCCGCGTACGGGTCTGGAAAGCGGCCAGGAGATCGAACACGCCAACCTGCATCGCATTGTAGTGCAGCAGGGTCTGATCCAGCATCGCCTCACTGGCCGGCAACAAGTCCTGTTCGACACGACTGGCCTGTTCCGAGGCGAGATTGTGCACATTGCTGGCCGTCGACCAGGCAAGCTCGATGCGCGTGACCAGGGCGGCATGGCGTTCCAGCGCCTGTTCTGCGCGCAGGCGCGCTGCGGCGCGCCGGTGCTGGCCCTGGTCGAAGACCGGAAGGGAAAGCTCGGCCATCCAGCCGCGCGCCCATTCCCGATCCTCCCGCTCTGCGGCCAGGCCGATCTCGGCGTGGTCCAGCAGGCTGGCCCAGTTTTCCAGACCGGCAGCGCGCGCCGCCGCTTCGACCTCGGCACGCGATCTGGCGAGCAAGAGACTGGCTTCCAGAATGTTCTCGGTGGAGACGGCGGCGGGCATCGCCTGAGCTGGCAGCTGGTCCGGCAAATCCTCCAGCGCGACCGGCATCCCGAGGACTTGCTCAAGCTCTGCCCGGGCTTGTTCCGCTGCCAGCCGGGCTGCGCCCTCCTCGAGCTGGATATTCACAAGCATATTCTGTTCGCGCACCAGTGCGATCGGCGCCCGGTTCCCAGCCGTATCCAGCTCCTCGGCGACAACCAGAGCGGCTTCAGCGGACTGGAGAATGCGTGCATAGAGATCCTGGCGCTGTTTCGCAGCCACAACGGAGACCCAGGCCCGCTGGACGTCGGCACTGAAATCGATCAGGCGCAAGACTGCATCGCTGCGCTCGGCCTCATAGACCGCGCGCGCCTGTCGCGCACGCCAGGGTGTCGCGATCACGCCCATCACCGAGGCGCGCAGATCCACATCATAAACACGACCATGATCGCCACCGGGCAGGCTGACAATTTCCAGCACCGGATTGAGCGGACGGGACTGTGAGTTCAGCTCTGCTGCCGCAATGCCGGTCTCCAGCAGATCGCCCGCGATATCGCGATTATGCGCCATGGCCAGCGCAACCGCGGCCTGCGGCGTCTCCAGCGATCCGCTCGCAGAAAGATCAAGCACGGACCGCTCGGAAGCCTGCGCTATCACGGCTGGCGCAACCGAAGCGGGCTCCACGGTGGCGCAACCGGCCAGCGCTGATGCAACCAGAACCAAGGCCGACAAGGAATTTCTGTTCATCATGCCCTTGCCCTATCATACCCCCCAGGGGTATACAACAGACATGAGTATTACAACCGCCCCACCCGCTGAAGACCGCAAGAAATCCCTCGCCCGCCTCAATCGGATCGAAGGCCAGGTACGCGGCGTTGCCCGCATGCTGGAGGAAGACCGTTATTGCATTGACATTCTGACCCAGCTCTCGGCGGCCAAATCGGCTCTGGGTGCCGTTGAGCGGGAAATTCTCAAGGACCATTCCCGGCACTGCGTGGCGCACGCCATCGACAGCGGAAATGCGGCCGATCAGCACGAGAAGATGAACGAGCTGATCGAGCTGCTTGCCAAACACTATCGCCTCTAGGCGTGACACCGGGCCCCGCGCGCCTAGTTTATCGCCATGCGCGTTTTTTACTCCGACACCTTCAACCTGCCCCTGCCGGACCGGCACCGCTTTCCCAACACCAAGTATGCGATGCTGCGGGAAAGGCTGATCCGCGATGCGATTGTGTCCGAGGACATGCTCGAACTGTCGCCGCTGGTCGAGCGGGTAGATGTGCTGCGCGCGCATGACGTGGCCTATGTCGACGCCTTCGAGCGCGGGGCGCTGGACGAGAAGGCCATTCGCCGCATCGGCTTTCCCTGGTCAGAACAATTGGTCACCCGCACGCAGGCCACCGCTGGCGGTGCCGTGGCAGCCGCCCGTGCAGCCCTGGACGACGGTATCGCCGGGCAGCTGGCTGGCGGGACACATCATGCGCACCGCGATTTCGGGTCGGGCTATTGCATCTATAACGACTTTGCCATCGCCGCCCTGAACCTGGTCGAGACGGGCGCGGCCGCACGTGTCGCGATCATCGATCTCGACGTGCACCAGGGTGATGGCAATGCCGCCATCCTGGCCGGACACGAGCGCACATTCGTCTTCTCGATGCATGGAGAGAAGAACTTCCCCTTCCGCAAGCATGACAGTGATCTGGACGTGCCGCTGGCGGACGGAATGGAAGATGCGGACTTCCTGGCGACGCTTGCGGAACACTTGCCAGCGGTGTTCGCCTTTGCGCCGGACATTGTGCTCTATCAGACCGGGGTCGATGGCCTGGCAGAGGACAAGCTCGGCCGCCTTGCCCTCACACATGACGGGCTGAAACAGCGTGATCGCATGGTCCTGTCCGCCTGCCAGGCGCGCGGGATACCCGTGTCCATGGGTATTGGCGGTGGGTATGCAGACCCGATCGAAGCCTCGGTCGAGGCCTATACCAACACCTACCGCGTCGCGGCAGAACTTTACGGGTTCTAGGACGCGCTCGCCGTGACGACAGCGTCAGCGAGGGCCCGGCCGCTGAGAAACGCTGCCTCCACCCGCGCCGCCAGACACCAATCCCCGGCGAGACCAAGCTTGAGCGCACCATCCCACAAACAGGCCTGCCCCAGCGGACGCTCGACCTTGGCATAACGCCAGCGATGCACGTCCGCATGCGCCGGCTCCGGCAAGATCACTCCGGCGGCGGCCTGGAACTGCTTCAGCAGGAGCGGCCGGATCGCCTCGGGCGTTTCCTCCAGATATCGGCGTGACCAGTCGGCACTGGCCTGGACAACCCAGCGCTCGGCGTCACCTTCGCGCTGCGGTCGCGCCGTTTCCCGCGCCGCCCAGGCGATATCACCCGCCCGCTGGATCACTGACAGCGAGATTGGCAGAGCCTCATCAAACACAAACATGCCGGTCCAGCACGGTGCGATGTCCACGCTCTCAAGTCCGGGAAACGCTGCTGCGTGCCCGGCAAGGAGGTCCAGGGCCTGGACCACGGGCACAGCCAGCAAGACAGTGTCAAACGTCTGCTCCTCGCTCGTCTCCAGTGACAGAACCCAGCCCGGGCCCTCCCGGCGCATCTGGGCGACCCGCTGCCCGGTGCGCACATCGAGGCCTTCCAGCATCGGCTTGACCAGCCCGCTCATGCCCGGCGTGCCGGTCCACCAGCTCTCATCCCCGCTCGCGGGGTCGACCCAATGCGCCGCGCGTCCGAGCCCGGCCGCATGATCCAGATAGGCCTTGAAGCCGGCATCGCGCGCCGTGACGAACTGGGCGCCGTGGTCAAAACCGCCATAGACGCTGCGGCGCGTCGCCAGGCGACCGCCCGTGCCGCGGCTTTTCTCGAATACCACCGGGCTCAAGCCGGCTTTGCGAAGTTGGGACGCACAGCTCAAGCCGGCCATGCCTGCACCAATGATTGCAAGCGTCATCTCTGCCTCATTGTTTCTGCAGATAAACCTAGCGCGGGTGCTAGCGGAAGAAACCCAGGATCATGCGGGGCGCTTCATTGGCAATGCCCAGCGCCTGTACGCCCAACTGCTGGCGCACCATCAGGGCGTTCAGCTTGGCACTCCCCTCGCCCAGATCAGCATCGACCAGATGGCCAATGCTTGCCTCGGTCACATCAGACTGTTTCTGCAGCAGCACTTTCTGGACTTCCAGCGTACGCAGGGATGTGCCCAGGCGAGAGACCGCCGCATTCACATCCGTCATCGAACTGTCGAACGTGTTGATCATGGCCTGATCCGGCTGGGTCAGGATGTGCGCGGTATCGGGATAGGGCAACGTGCCGGTCAGCGCGACATCCACAATGCCACCACCATCGGTCATGTCTTCGGCAGCGATTGTCATCGTGTCGCCCGGCTGGGGCCCGGTGACGACGCTTAAATCGGTCGCGCCGGCTTCCAGCAGATTGATACCGTTGAAGGCTGCCGCCTCGACCAGGCGGTTCATCTCATTGCCCAGCGACACATATTCGCCCATCAGATTGCGCCAGCTGGCCTCGTCAAGACTGGTATCGGTGGCAGCGACCAGCTTGCTCTTCATTTCAATCATGATGTCGGAAATACCGTTGGCCGCAGCGAGAGCGACTTCAACAACGCCGGTGGCAGCATCAATCGAGCGCATGGCCGTCACACGCCCGCCATTGGACGCACGCATGCCCTGGGCCAGGGCCCAGATCGTGCCATTATCCTTGGCACTGCCGACTTTCAGCCCCGTTGCAATACGCGTCTGGACCTCGAGCGTGTCTCGGGTCAGACGATCGATATGCTGCAACGCTGCATTCGTTTCGGCCATGGAATGAACCGAAAAGCCCATCCAGCCTACTCTCGCCACCTACGGTATCTGCCGGTTTTCCGGTCAGATGTCTGGCCCCGCTTATACGGGTGCCAGCCTTCAGTGTGCCGAAACGGGGTTAGCAGAAGGTTGATGCAATTGACGGTTCCTGCCCCCTCGCAATTGCCCGCGAAACCGCTAGTTTGCCTGTATGAGCAAGCCGCCCGCTGATCCCGACGCCTTCAAACGTGCCCTCTCCATTACCACTCGCGCCATCGCGGGGGAGAAGGATATCGATGTGCGCTTTGGCGGCGATGTCGCCGGGCTGAGCGGGGGCCGTATCGTTCTGCCGAATCCGGGCACCGAGCCCTCGCCGCGGGCCGCGGCCGCGGTCCGCGGACGTGCCGATGCGCTGGCCCTGCGCCTGGCGCACCACAACGAGAGCGAACACGTCAAATCCCTGCCACCGGGTGCAACGGCGCGCGCGATCTTCCACGCGGCAGAGCAGGCCCGTGTCGAGGCCATCGGCGCACGTGAACTGGCAGGGGTCGCCGAAAACCTGGACGCCTCTCTGGTACAGCGTTGCAAGCAAAAAGGCTGGCAGCGGGTCGAGGATCGCCAGGGCGCGCCGATGGAAGAAGCCATCGCCATGCTGATCCGCGAGCGCATCTCCGGTCGCCCCGCCCCGATCGAGGCCCTCGGCCTGATGACCACCTGGCGGGATCAGCTGGAAAACCTGGCCGGCCTGTCGCTCGACGCCCTTGCCGGCAATGCGAACGATCAGGCGGCCTTTGCCGAAGCCTTGCGCACCGTGATCCAGGATCTCGACCTGGCGGACGAGCTGGGCGGTGATCCGGAAGAGAGCGAAAACCCCGACGACGAGGATGAAGGCGTCGATCGCGAGCAGCGCACAGGCGAGGACGAACAGCCTGATGGCGATGATGGCGGCGATCCGGATACGCCTGATGCCTCTGGCACGGCGGCCGACGAGGACGAGATCACGGCCGACACCGATGATCTCGACACCCGTGTCGAAGCCATGGATGACGACGGCGCGGCCCAGACCATGATGCGCCCGAACTGGCGCCCGTCGGATGACATGAATGCCAAGGCCTACAAGGTCTTCACGCGGGAATTTGACGAGGTCGTCCATGCGACCGACATGTGCGAGACGGAAGAGCTGGAACGCCTGCGCCGTTATCTCGACAATACGCTGAAAGGGCTCGACCAGGTCGTTGGCCGCCTCGCCAACCGGCTGCAACGCCGGTTGATGGCCCAGCAGGAGCGTGCCTGGAAGTTTGATCTCGAGGAAGGCGTTCTCGATGGCTCACGCCTGGCGCGCGTCATCGCCGACCCGACCCTGCCGCTCTCCTACAAGCAGGAAAGCGACACCGAGTTCCGCGACACTATCGTAACCCTGCTGATCGACAATTCCGGCTCCATGCGAGGACGACCAATCACGGTGGCCGCGGCCTGTGCCGATATCCTCGCTCGGACGCTGGAGCGTTGCGGTGTGAAGACCGAGATCCTCGGCTTTACAACCAAGGCCTGGAAGGGCGGACAGTCCAAGGAGAGATGGCTCAAGGACGGCAAGCCGCCACATCCGGGTCGTCTCAATGATCTGCGCCATATCATCTACAAGGCCGCCGACACACCCTGGCGACGGGCCCGCGTCAATCTCGGCCTGATGATGCGCGAAGGCCTGCTCAAGGAAAACATCGATGGCGAGGCCCTGATGTGGGCCTGGAAACGCCTGGCCACCCGCCCGGAACAACGCCGCATCATGATGGTGATCTCGGACGGTGCGCCGGTCGACGACGGCACCCAGTCCGCCAATTCCGCCGGCTATCTGGAAAAACACCTGCGCGAGACGATCGCCATGATCGAGAAACGCTCCGAAGTGGAATTGCTGGCCATCGGCATCGGCCACGACGTGACCCGCTGGTATCGCCGCGCCGTCACGATCAATGATGTCGACCAGCTCGGCGGCGCCATCACCGACCAGCTGGCCGCCCTGTTCGACGAGGATGGCGGACCGACCGCCAGCTTGTCCGGTGGGCCGGGCCCAGCGATGAAACGGATCGATTTCGCCTCGATCGCCGGGCGCGTTTAGGCGAGAACCGCCTGCCACAGCAAAATCCCGCCGATCGGAAAGAAAAACATCCAGGAGAGGTGTTTCCCGCGCGACAGCAGCAGCGCCGCCAGTCCGCAAAAAACGAACGTCCCGCCGAACACGGCCAGCGTCAGCTGACGGAACTCTGCAACAGCCAGCTGGTCCAGCACCAGGATGGCCGCCAGGGCGAACCACATCAGTGTCAGCAAGTGCCAGCCCGCCTTCAGCGTCACCCGGCTCATGGCACGGCTGCCCAGAATGGCCGGCAGGTCGTCCCGCGCCACGATCGGCGCGATCAGACGTCTGCCCCCGATCAGGGAATGGAACAGGCCAACAAGCATAAGCAGGACTGCAGCGATCAAACTGAGCATGGAAACCTCCAACCGGGATCGCTCGGGATCCTAGAGAAGATTTCCATAAAGGTGCGGATGGGCGTTATGCCTGCGGTGTGTCGTCGCGGCGCGCGCGAAAGACACTCTAACACCCCGGACAATGGTGGAAGCTGTCGGGATGTTCCCAGGCCACCTCACCATCCACGACCGTCATCCAGGGTGTCACCGACAGGATGTCAGCGTGTTCGATGGTCATGATATCGCCTGAGAAAATGGTGAAGTCGGCGCGCTTGCCCTCCTCGATCGAGCCGAGCTCGTCCTCGCGGAAGGAGGCATAGGCCGGCCAGAGCGTGAAGAGTTTGAGCGCGTCATCCCGTGACAGCGCCTCGTCCGGACGCCAGTTCTCGCCCTGGAAGCCGGAGAGATCGGCCCGGGCCACGGCGGCATAGAATTCGATGCGCGGATCGCCCTGTTCGACCGGTGCGTCGGAGCCGCCGGTCAGGTGGGCCCCATGATCCAGCAGGGTCTGCCAGGCATAGGCACCGTCGAGGCGATCCTCGCCCAGGCGGGCCGGTGCGAAGTGCAGATCACCAATGGCGTGGGAGGGCTGCATGGATGCGATCACGCCCAGCTCGGCGAAACGCGCGAAATCATCCGGGTGCACGATCTGGGTATGCTCATCACGCCAGCGATGTTCCGACAGGGCGCGTTCATCGGCCGGGACCTGGGCCTGGGCTTCCTCGACCCAGTCCAGCAGCAGGCGATTGCCGCGGTCACCGATGGCGTGGACATTCATCTGGATGCCATTGCGCAATGCCTCGATGAAAACACCCACCGTCTCGTCCGGCTCGGCAATGTTGAGACCGGAGGTTTCCGGGCGATCGCTATAGGGCGACAACAGCGCTGCCCCCCGCGAGCCCAGCGCGCCATCCATATAGAGTTTCACCGCGCGGGTGATCACCATGCCATCATCGGCGATGCGCGGAACTTCACGCGCCAGGCGGGCGAAACCGCCCGGATTGATGGAGACATAGACGCGAGTGGACAAGCGATCAGCCTCGGCCAGACCCTCGATCATCTCGACATCGGCATAGGGCACCGACATGTCATGCGCCCCGGCCCAGCCCAGGCTGGCCAGGCGCTGAGAGCCCTCGGCGTAGATATCCGCGCGCTCCGCACCGGTGGGCGCAGAGACCAGCTGGCTGACCGGATACATCGCTGTATCGATCAACATGCCCGTCGGTTCTCCGGCCTCGTCAAACAGGATTTCGCCGCCTTCCGGCGCCACACTGTCCCGTGAGATCCCGCCGGCGTCCAGTGCTGCGGAATTGGCGACCAGGGCATGACCGTCAGCACGCACAAGGATCACCGGATGGTCCGGGGACACCGCGTCCAGATCCCGGCGATTGGGGAAACGACCTTCCGGCCAGTGCGTCTCGATCCAGCCACGACCAAAGACCACATCGCCCGCGCCGGCATCAGCAACCGTCTCGGACACGCGCTGGACGAGTTCCTCGATGGAGGTCACAGCATCCAGGTTCAGCGTGCGCTCCCGCGAGCCGACGCCGAGAACATGCACATGGCTGTCGGTGAAGCCGGGATACATCGCACCACCATTGAGGTCGATGATGCGGGTATTCTCGCCGAAATACTGCTGGGCCTGGGCCTCGTCGCCGACATAGACGATACGGCCATCACGGGTGACCACCGCCTCGACCATGCGCTGGTCGTCATTGGCGGTGTAGATCTGGCCGCCCCAGAAAATCATGTCTCCCGGCTCGCTGGCAGAAGATGTCTGCGCCGCCGTTGTTTCGCTGGATTGCAGATTGGTGTTTTCTGGCTCTGCTGGTGTTTCCGTCGGGGCCTGCCCGCAGGCGGCCAGTGAAATCGCAGCGGCAGATGCCAGCCAGAAAGACAGACGCATGGTGTTCCCTCCCCTTAGTCGGGGGCAGGCTAGCCCTCACGCGCACAAACAACAACGCCCGCTGCTTGCAGCGGGCGTTGATAATTCCGTTACCGGAAAAGCTGTTAAGCCTGGTTGGCCTTCTTCAGCTCGCGCTTGATCTTCAGAGCGCGATCGGAAAGCTGCTCGTCGCGAGCTTTCAGAAGGAAGGCGTCCAGTCCGCCGACATGGTCGACGCTGCGCAGAGCTTTAGCAGCAATACGCAGTTTGAAACCGCGACCCAGCTTGTCAGACGTCAGCGTGACATCGCACAGGTTCGGCAGAAAACGGCGGCGGGTTCTGTTGTTGGCGTGAGAAACATTGTTTCCCGTCATAACACCCGTACCGGTCAAATCGCAGCGACGCGCCATGGTGGCACCTTTCAAACAAATAAATTCTTTGCGCAGAGGCCTTGCGGCCACAGCGGGAGCGGGCGAAATAACGGAGTGGACCGGCTGCGTCAAGCTTGTGGCGTTCATCTTGCAGTCGGAATTGAAGTATTATTGCAGTTGAACACATGTGTAAAAGGGTCGGCGGGGCCGAACTTAGGGAGAGTAAAGCGTGAAAAAAGCACTGATTCTGGCGACCGGACTGGCTCTGGCAACAAATGCGATGCCAGCCTCCGCTGACGATGCGGCCAATGTCACGAGCGCGAATTCACAAGGCGTGACAGTGCAATACGCTGGCTCGGTGATGATTTTCCAGGTCGCCAATATCGTCATTTCCAGCACGTTCCAGGAAGAAACCTACCAGGCTTCCGCGCGGTTTACCGCTGCGGGACTGGCCGCGCTGTTCACCGATGCGGATATCGAGGCCGGTGTCAGCGGGTATCGTGAAGGCCCGCGTCTGCAGCCCTGGCGCTACAGCCACCTGAACCATGCCAGTTCCAAGAATCGAATCGTCGGCATCGACTTTCCCGAGGGTGTCGCGACCCCGGACATCAACCCGCCCTTTGGCAATATGGGAGAACCGCCTGCCAGTGCAGAGCAACGCGCCGGCGCAGCCGACCCGCTCTCCACCCTGCTCAGCGTCGGTCTGGGATCTGTTGCCGACGAGAATGGTCGTTGCGATGGCACCCTGGCGGTGTTCGACGGGCGGGCGCGGTATAATCTGCGCTTCGAATATGCCGGCGAGCATTACGTCCGCACCCGTGCCTGGCAAGGCGATGCCCAGGTTTGCCAGGCCTATTACGAGCCGATCTCCGGTTATGAGGAAGACGAATTCCCGTCCGATGACGTGATCGCCGAACCGATCACGATGTGGTTCGCGCCGGTCGAGGGCACCAATATCCATGTTCCTGTGCGCATCCGCACGAATGCAGGATTTGGCGGCGCGACCATCACTGCCCGCTCGATCCAGGCGCATTAGACGACTGGAGCTGATCCTCGCAAATACCGGTCATTGGCCCTAAACAGGCAATGATCAAAAAGGGATGGCGAGATGGCCATGAGATCTGGTGCGGCGGAGAATATCACTGCCGCGCTTGGCCCCACCAATACTGGCAAGACGCACCTCGCAGTCGAACGCATGCTGGCCTATGGCTCCGGCATGATCGGTCTGCCCCTGCGCCTGCTTGCCCGAGAGATCTATGACCGTGTCGTCAGTGTCAAAGGCGAAGGCCTGACAGCACTGATCACCGGCGAGGAAAAGATCGTTCCGCGCACGGCGCGCTATTTCATCTGCACGGTCGAATCCATGCCAATGACCCGCCAGGTGGACTTTGTCGCCATCGACGAGGTACAGCTGGGCGCCGACCGTGAGCGCGGCCATGTCTTCACCGACCGCATGCTCTACGCCCGCGGCACGCAGGAAACCATGCTGCTCGGCTCGGACACGATGAGCGGCATGATCCGCTCGCTGGTGCCGGACGCGGAACATGTCGAGCGAGAGCGTTTCTCCCAGCTCACCTATACCGGCCCGTCCAAGCTGACACGACTGCCACGCCGGTCCGCCATCGTCGCCTTCTCCTCGGAGT
Source organism: Maricaulis sp. (assembly GCF_017643475.1). Lineage (GTDB taxonomy): Bacteria > Pseudomonadota > Alphaproteobacteria > Caulobacterales > Maricaulaceae > Maricaulis. Next base: position 972,913 of record NZ_JAEPNI010000001.1, on the reverse strand, counting down.
CCGTTTACGCCATTGCCGAGCTGATGCGCCGCCGCCGCGGTGGTGCGGCTGTGGTCATGGGCGGATTGTCGCCCCGCACCCGCAACGCCCAGGTCGAGCTCTACCAGTCCGGCGAGGTTGATTTCATGGTCGCCACCGATGCCATTGGCATGGGGCTGAACATGGAGATCGAGCATGTTGCCTTTGCCGAAAGCCGCAAATTCGACGGCGTCAAACACCGCCGGCTGACCTCCGCCGAGCTGGGGCAGATTGCCGGCCGCGCCGGGCGTTTCCGCACGGACGGCACTTTTGGCGAGACAGCGGAATGCCTGGAGTTCGACCCTGATCTTGTCAGCGCCGTTGAAAACCACGGCTTCGCCCCGGTCGAGCGCCTGCAATGGCGCAATCCGGACCTGGATACGTCCAGCATAGAACGCCTGCGCTATACGCTGAACAAACCAGCCTATAATCCCGCGCTGGAACGTGTTCGTGAAGCCAGCGACGAGCGCGCCCTCAACATCCTAGCCGAAGACAGCGACATATCTGATCGCGCCCGCTCGCCCGGACTGGTGGCACGTTTGTGGGATGTCTGCCGCCTGCCGGATTTCCGCAAGGCAACGATTGATGCCCATGCGCGGCTGGTAAAATCCATCTACATGCACCTCAGTGACGGCAATGGCCGCCTGCCAAACAGCTGGATGCAGGCGCAGTTTGACCGGTTGGACAAGAGCGCTGGCGATGTCGACGTGCTCGCCTCGCGCCTGACTTTCGTGCGCACATGGGCCTATGCCGCGCACCGTTCGGACTGGACGGAAAAGCCGGAATACTGGCGTGAACGCGCCCGCCAGGTGGAGGATCGCCTGTCCGATGCCTTGCACGAACGGTTGATGCAGCGCTTTGTGGATCGGCGAACCCAGGCCCTGGTCAAGGGTTTACGGGATGACAAACACCTGCTTGCCGGGGTATCAGCCAGCGGTGAAGTAACGGTTGAGGGACACTATGTGGGTCGGCTAAAGGGACTAACCTTCGAGCCCGACGCGCAGGGAAAAGACCTCAGCGCACGTGCCTTGCGCTCCGCAGTCCTGCGGGCCTTGCGACCGGAAATGGACAGACGATTGAGTGAACTGACGAATACCATCGCCGTAAACCTCTCCATCGAGGAAGACGGCCACCTGAAAACCGGTGACGATGTCATCGGCAAGCTGATCACGGGTTCCGACCTCTTGCAGCCGGCCATCAAGAGCCTGGGCGGCGAGCTGGGTTCGGCCGAAAACCAGGCTGCTGCCAAGGCTGCCCTGCGTGATGCGGTCGACATGAAGATCCGCGAGACACTCAAACCCCTGTTCGATCTGCGCGGCGCCTCTGACCGCAGCGATATTCCCGGCGCGGCCCGCGGTGTGGCCTGGCGTCTCTACGAGGCGGGCGGCGCGATCGTACGTTCGGAGATCTCCGACGATATCGTTGCACTGGATCAGGAGGCCCGCCGCTCCCTGCGCCAGCTGGGCGTGCGTATCGGCCAGCACATGATCTACATGCCGATGCTGGTCAAACCCGCGCCCTCTCGCCTGTTTGCGCTGCTGCGCGGTGTTTTCAATGGCGAGGTCGATCTCAGCTGGCTGCCGGCACCGGGCCTGACATCCGTTGCCAATGACCGCGCCCACTCCCGGGCTGACTACGCGGCTGTCGGTTTTTACCCGTGCGGTTCGCGCGCCGTGCGTTTCGACATGCTCGAACGCCTGGCAGACGAGATTCGTGAAGCCCGCAAGACGCTGGAAAAGGGCCGTTTCCCGCTGACCGCCAATATCATGGCGTTGATGGGGTGTTCGGTTGAGGACGCCCGCGGCGTGCTCTCTGCCCTAGGCTATAAGCGCTATCAGAAGGGCCCTGACCCCGAGAAGGCCGAAGGCGAGATCTGGGGGTCCAAGCCCGGACGCCGTCCAGCGGGTGCTCCGCCCAAGAAGCAGGCGAGGCCGGCCCCGGCAGCGGCACCGATGGACCCGGACAATCCCTTTGCTGCCCTGGCCGCGCTGAAACCGGTCGAGGAACCGAAAAAGCCAGCCAGGAAGAAAAAGCGCCGCAAGCCGAAGAAGACCGAAACGGCAACGACGCAAGAACCGGCTCAACAGGTTGAGGACGCCACCGTTCAGGCTGCGCCAGCTGCAGAGGTCGCGACCGAGACAGCCGCGGAAACACAGGCTCAGCCAGCCACTGACACCACGGCACAGCCGAACGAAGCTGTTGTCGCGGATACGCCCAGCGCCCAGGAATGAGCGAACCGGAAGCGCACGCCCAGCGCATTGACCTCTGGCTGTGGCATGCCCGCTTCTACAAGACGCGCACCCTGGCCACCCGCGAAGTGGGCAATGGTCGCATACGGTTGGCACGGACGGGTCAGATCCGGCGGATCTCCAAGGCTTCGGCAACACTGACGGTCGAGGATGAATTGACCTTCCCGAGGAATGGGAAGATTGTTCGCATCAGAGTTCTGGCCCTGTCCACGCGGCGTGGACCGGCCAGCGAGGCGCAGACCCTCTACGAGTTACTCGACGAGGACTGAACCGTGCGGCAAGTGAGGGCGGTATGAGCTTTCTGAAAAAAATCTTCGGCGCCAAGGCGACGACCAGCAATCCTGAAATCAACCCCCATGTGGCGGCAACAGCCCTGCTGGTCGAGGCGGCCCTGGCCGATGGCATTTATGCCGATTGCGAACAGGAACAGATCCTGGACACGCTCGGCGCCGCCTTCAAGTTGCAGGGTGATGAGGCCAAGGCCATTTTGGACAAGGCCGAGGAACTGGCCGAAACGGCGGTCGACCATCACCGTTTCACCAAGGTCGTGAAGACCTGCCTGAGCGAACAGGAACGTGTGGCCCTGATCGAGGAATTGTGGATGGTCGCGCTGGCCGACGGCGAGAAATCTCCCTTCGAGGACGCGTTTGTGCGCCGTATCGCACCGCTGCTGGGAATCGATGATCGCGAGCGGGTTTTTGCGCGCTCACGTGCAGAAGCCAAAGCACGCGCCCGTTGACAAAGCGTCCGCGACGTCCCATGTCGCGCCCGCATTGTTATTCCCACTGAAGTCCGCCGACCATGACCTATATCGTCACTGACGCCTGCGTCCGCTGCAAATACACCGACTGTGTCGAGGTTTGCCCCGTCGATTGTTTCTACGAGGGCGAGAATTTCCTCGTCATTCATCCGGATGAATGTATCGATTGTGGCGTGTGCGAACCGGAATGTCCGGTCGAGGCGATCAAGCCGGACACGGAAGATGACAAGGACGGCAAGTGGCTCGCGGTGAACTCCAAGTTCGCGGAGATCTGGCCAAACATCACGCTGCGCAAGGATCCGCCGGCTGATGCAGATGCGATGGCTGAGGAGAACGGCAAGTTCGAGAAATACTTCTCGGAAAAGCCGGGCGAAGGAAACTAGCCTGTTTCCTTCGGGAAATCGATCCAGTTTGAAATTTTCCGGTTAATGTGTTATACATGACACATTGATGGGCTGTGCGGGTGGCACGGCCCCCTTTTCTACGTGGTGACCTGTGCACTGAAATTGCCGTTCTGGAGCCCCGGCCAAGCCAGCTCTTGATGAACGCTTAGTGTCGTCTTGTCGTCGCCCCGAAAAGGCCCGGAGAGAGAGCATCAATGACGAAGAAAACCGCCAACGACAACAAATCATTCAAACAAGGTGATTTCATCGTGTACCCGGCTCATGGCGTCGGCCAGGTCACAGGCGTGGAGAAAGATACCGTCGCAGGTTTCGACATCGAGGTTTATGTCGTCACCTTCGAACAAGACAAAATGACGCTGCGCGTTCCGACCGCCAAGGCGGACGCTTCGGGCATGCGCCCGCTGTCCAGCGACAAGATCGTCAAGGACGCCATGAAGACGCTGAAGGGCAAGGCCCGCGTCAAGCGTACCATGTGGAGCCGCCGCGCTCAGGAGTATGAAGCCAAGATCAATTCCGGTGACCTGATCATGATTGCAGAAGTCGTGCGCGACCTGCATCGTGCTGAGGACCAGCCGGAGCAATCCTACTCCGAACGCCAGCTCTATGAGAGTGCCCTGGACCGCATGGTTCGCGAGCTCGCTGCGGTCGAGAATATCGAGCACGACGCAGCCCGCGAAAAACTGTCCGAGTCGCTGCTGAAAAAAGCCGCCTGAGGCTTCACATATGTGTTTCGAGAACGCCCGGCCCTGCCGGGCGTTTTTCGTTTCTGCTCCTGCTGCTGAAATCGAAGTCCTGAAGTGATCCAGCCTAACGCCGGCAACGTATGTCTTGGTGAAAGGATTGTGTCATGGCCGTTTCGTCTTCTCCCCGCACCTCCGCCTCCAGCTCACCCGAGTTGAGCCAGCAGCGTTTCATCAAGACCGCGATGAAACATGATCTGTTGTCCCGGGAGGAGGAACTCGACCTCGCCCGACGCTGGATCGAGAATCGCGATGAACGTGCCATGCATCGGCTGACCCAGGCACACATGCGCCTGGTCATCGCCCTGGCGGCTAAGTATCGGCGTTATGGCCTGCCCTATGCCGACCTGATCCAGGAAGGCAATATCGGGCTGATGAAAGCGGTAGAACGCTTCGACCCGGATCGCGATGTACGCTTTTCGACCTATGTCAGCTGGTGGATCCGCTCCTGCATCCAGGATTATGTCCTGCGCAACTGGTCAATCGTCCGGACCGGTACGACCTCGGCCCAGAAATCACTCTTCTTCAACCTGCGGCGCCTCAAGGCGCAGATTGGTGCGCTGGACAGCAATACCCTCACACCGGAGCACAAGACCTGGATCGCTGACCAGCTTGGCGTGCGCCAGCAGGATGTGGATGCGATGGCCAATCGCCTGGCTGCCAATGATCGCTCCCTCAATGCGCCCGTCGGCGAGGACGATGTGGGCCAGTGGCAAGACCTGTTGCCCGATGAGCGCGCCACACCGGACGAGGAAGTCATGCAGAGCCGTGACAGCGAACGCCGAACCGGTTGGCTGCGCGATGCCATTGGCACACTGAATGATCGCGAACGATTCATCATTGAAGAACGCCGCCTGAGCGAGGAAGGTTCCACGCTGGAAGCCCTGGGCAAGACACTGGGCATCTCCAAGGAGCGTGTTCGCCAGATCGAAAATGTGGCCCTGAACAAACTCAAGAATGCACTGACCAGTGCGGTCGGCGATCCGGAAGCGGCGGGCCTTATTCCTTCGACCTAGTCCTCGAGAACTTCCATCCGGTCAGGATTGGGAGGAATGATCATTGGGCCATTTTCGTCTCGAATGACGCCGCGTACACGGATACGCCTTTGCTCCAAGGCGGCGAGGTCGCCCCAGCGTGCCGTAAACGCTGCGGCCAGCTCCGCATCAATGCGAATGGTAAAGTCGGTCCGGTAGTTGCTGCCAAAATTGAGATAGACCCGGCCATTGCCCAGCACGGCCGCGTCTGTCACCCGCCCTGCAACGATCTGAATCGTTCCGACATCCTGCATCAGCATGTCCGGATCAACATCACGCACCCGGAATTCTGGCTCCCCCCAGATCCCCGCACCGCTGGTTCGGCCCACCTCTTCAGCCAGGCGCCAGGCCGGCAGGTGATCAATGGCGTCAGGATAGGGGTAAAGCCAGGCCAGGCCCTCCGCCAACAAAAGCGTGTGCAGGTCCGTACGCTCTCCGCCCGCCTCCAGCCAGATTGTGCCCAGCCTTCGCTGGTAACGATCCGTGGTCTCATTGAGAAATTCGACATCCACCTGAGGCGAGGACAGCAAATCGGTCAGAAAGGCCTGGGTGCGTTCCGGCACCGGGCTCACCAGCGAGGCCAGCCGGATCTCGACTGCCTCTTCCCCGATTGCGAGGCGAAGACTCAACGGACCAGAAATCTCGACAATCCGGCCCGGGGTGAGCTGCGCATCACGCGCCCCCGCCTGACCACACGCGGCAACAACAAGACAGAACACAAACAGGGCAGGCTTGATAATCGGTGTCATGGCTCTCTCCATCGCCACCAATATACCACCAAAACGTGTATTTAACCGTGACGCCCGTCACAAAAAATGAATTCAGTTAACTTTTCCTTTTAACCTTTCGGCGAATCCTTACGGCGAATCTTTTCGCGACTCACCAATCAGGACGCGCCCCATGAACGCCTTCGCTTACGACGACAACCCGGAAACTTCCGCAGACAACACCGACATGCACGCGATTGCCGAGGCGGTTGGTGAAACGGCAGCGCGTGCCTCCCAGGGCGCAGAGGCTGCACAGGTCGCGTTCGACGCGATGAACCAGGTCGAGGAGAGCTCCCAGGTTCTCGAGCGCCGTGTAGAGGCCCTGACGGACGCCTCCCAGCGCATCAACGCCATTCTGTCCACCATCGAGGCGATCGCCAGCCAGACCAATCTCCTGGCCCTGAACGCCACGATCGAGGCCGCGCGCGCCGGTGAAGCCGGTCGCGGTTTCGCAGTCGTTGCCGGTGAGGTTAAGGCCCTGGCCGGTCAGACCGCCAAGGCGACCGAGGACATCGCCAGCCGCATCTCGGCCCTGGACAATGAAGTCAAGGAGATCCTCGACGGCGTACGCGGTTCCGGCGTTTCCGTGGCGCGCGGCAAGGAAGCCGTTGACCAGATGACCGCTGCGACCCAGGAAGTCGCCCACCAGCTCGACAGCCTGCGCGAACGCGTTCGCTGATCAACTGGCACATTCCGGTTTCAAACGGCTCGCCTCGGCGGGCCGTTTTTTGTTTGTCGTGAGCATTGGCAGGGTTTGCCCGACCGGTCGGCCGTTAAAAAGAAAAACGGCGCGCCAGATCCTGGCGCGCCGCCTTGTTTGATGGGCTGAGTGCCGGGCCGAACCTATTCCGGCTTGCGGAAGCGCAGGGTCATGCGATCGGATTCACCGATCGCCATCGTGTCCGGATTATTCGTGGTCGTCGGCGGCAGGCGCCAGACATAACTGTCAGCCGGATCATTGGGGTTGGCATTAATCTCGCTGCTGGCTTCCAGCACGAAACCGGCCCGCTCGAACGCGGCCACAACATCACTTTGCTTGAGATAGCCATTATCGCCGGTCGCGAAGCTCGCCTCCGCGCCTTCCGGTGCGCGGTGCTGAACCACCCCGACAACACCGTCGGGGGCCAGCGCGTCGAAAACCTCTGCGAGGGCGGTGTCGATCATTGGCTCCTCGAAACGGAAAAGGTGATGCAAGGCGCGGAAGAACAGCACGGCATCGACCTGGCCGTTTTCCGCATCCGGGATATCATCGAACGCATATCCCAGCGTCACCTGCCGGGGCTCGACCCCCTCAACGCTCATATAGCGGCCCATCTGGGTGATATCGGCGCCAAAGCGCTCATAATTGTCCGCGCTCCACTCCGGGAACATGCGGCTCCACAAACTGTCGGGATACGTCACCCCGATCAGGCGCCCCTCCTCCGCCAGCAGCGGGGTCAGGATCTGGGAATACCAGCCACCATTGCCCGGCAGGGCTTCGATCACGGTCATGGACGGCTCGACACCGAAGAAGCTCAGCGTCTCCACGGGGTGACGCCATTCATCACGCGCGCGGCGCTCGTCCCGGCGCTCGTGGTCGATCACCGCCGCCAGTGCAGCTGCCGCGTCCATCTCCTCAGTCATTGCCCCGCTGGCCTCGCCAGCCTCGGTCGTCTCGCCCGAAGGCATCATGTCATCGGCCGGAACCGACGCGGTTTCATCGCCACCGCCACAGCCGGCCAGCAAAAGCGCCATGGCGCTGACATATCCAATCGCTTTCATCTTTCCCCTCCCTGGGTGTGCGTCCTGCTCTTGTCCGGATATCGCGTTTGACGCGTGAAATCACTGAAGGCGGAAACACAACTTCGTGTGCCAGGGACTACGGCGTGCGCATTCCGACGCGGGAATGTCGTTTGGGGTCTTGCCCCGCCAGGCCATCTCGCCCAAAACGACGATACGGCCCCGTAGCTCAGCAGGATAGAGCAACAGATTCCTAATCTGTAGGTCACAGGTTCGAATCCTGTCGGGGTCGCCAGCTCTAACCGCGCAAACCGATCACGCCGCCCTGGCCACCGAATACGCCGCTCTGGCCCTGGTGATGAGAGCGCCTGGCCGAGAAGAGTCGCGCTTCCTCGGCATAGGTACACAGCTCCGATCGCCAGATCTGGTTGTTGGGTACACCCTGCTCAAGCAGTTGGTGATGGCAGGCAGCCGCAACGTCCAGCTGGGCCCCACCGTCCGCATCACGTGGAGAGAGAATACCAAGATCGCCGGGAAAGGCCTCGAACTCGGTCACGACTTCGGGGCCAACGCGGTAATTGGCGGGTGAGATCGATGGGCCAATGGCAGCCCGCAAGGCCTGCGGGCGAGTGCCGTAGAGGTCAGCCATCCGGCTCAGGGTCGCCTCGACAATATTCTGGACCGTGCCACGCCAGCCGGAATGAATGGCTGCGACAGCACCGTTCTGCTCGTCAAACAGCAGGATGGGCGTACAATCCGCGGTCTGGCAGACCAGGCCGATGCCGGGTCGGTTGGTCACCAGCGCATCGGCCTCCCCGACCGGTTGCTCCCCCAGCGGAGCCGCCTCGATCACGGCTACAGCGCGGCCATGCACCTGGGTGGCAAAGGCGAGATAGTCCAGGCCGAGCGCCCGGCGGACACGTTCACGGTTTTCCGCCACATGTTCCGGACTGTCCCCGCGGGACCGGGTGATGTTGAGGCTGGCATAGAGGCCTTCGCTGAGCCCGCCCGGGCGGGTGGTGAAACCGTGCGCGATGGCATCGGCGTCCAGCAAGTCACAGCGGACAAGGGATAATTCGCTCATGTCTGCACACTTCCAGTGCCCGTGATCAGCGTCAAGCCGGTTGGATAAAACCCACGCGCTCAACACCCAGGCCATAGCCCTCACCAATTGCACGGACATCGCCCAGCAGCGCATTCAACGGCGCCCAGTCGTCCTCGTCGGCGATCGCATCCCAGACGCGCTCCACCTCGTCGATGACCATGCTGACCGGTTTGTCCTGCTTGAAGATCGCGTGTTTGAGCCGGGCCGGCAGGACGGGTTCGCGTTCGAACAACATGTCCCGGAAGACCTTGTAGAGATCGCCCTTGTAACCACGGGCATGAGCGCGGGCAAAACTCGCCTCGCCGCAGAAATGGTCGAACATCACCTGTTCCCACGGCAAAAGACTGTCCTGCATGAAAGCCAGGAAGGCGCGCACCAGTTTTTCGTCCTCATCGCGCCCGGCGCTTTTCACGCCGAAACGGGCCATGAAAGCGTCCAGCAGCGCAACACGATAGACGGCGGGGAAAGTATTGAGATCGGCCAGCAGCTGTTTCTGGTCCCCCGCCACGGCAAGAGCGCCGGCAAACTGTTGCAGCGCCCAGAACACCGCTTCTGGCTGACGACCATAGGCATAAAGCCCGGTCTGGTCGAAATAGGCCGCTGTGAACCCCGGCTCGTAATAGGGCAGGAAACGCCAGGGACCGTAGTCGAAACTCTCACCGGTGACGTTGAGATTGTCGGTATTGAGCACGCCGTGCACAAACCCCGCCGCCATCCAGCTGGCGACGAGTTTCGCATTGGCCTCGATCACCGCCTTCAGCAGGGCCGAGGACGGATCCTCGCCCGCCTCTATATCGGGATAATAAAGCTCCAGGCAATGCTCGATCAGCTGGCCGATCCGAGCCGGGGAGTTCTCGAAAGCGTGGCGCTGGAACGTTCCGAACCGCATGTGCGAATGCCCCAGCCGGGTCAGCACGGCCGAGCGTGTCGGCGACGGCTCGTCATTGCGCTCAAGCGCCTCCCCCGTCTCGAAGACGGCAAAGGGTTTGGATGTATAGACCCCCAGGGCTTCAAGCATGTTGGCCGCCAGGATTTCCCGCACCGCCCCTTTCAGGGTCAGGCGGCCATCGCCGCTGCGTGACCAGGGTGTCTGGCCGGACCCCTTGGTGGCAAGGTCCAGCAAGCGGTTTTCACGATCGCGTAACTGGGCAAAGAGAAAACCCCGCCCGTCACCCAGTTCGGGATTATAGCTGCGGAATTGATGGCCGTGATAGCGCATGGCCAGCGGTTCGGGCTGGTTGTCCGCCAGCGGCTCGAAACGCTGGAAATGTTTCATCCGCTCCTCGGCGCTTAACCCCTCCAGCCCCAGCTCGGCCGCCCAGTCGGCGTTCCAGTAGCGCTCGGTGGCTTGCGGAAAGGCGGCGGGCGCGACCGGGTCGGAAAAGTCCGGGCCCAAGGTCACAAATTGCGGATCGGCTTTGTATTCGACAGTTTCGCTCATGGTCCTGAGCTAGGTGTTTCGGCGGCCGGAGGCAATGCCTATCCGCGCAATCCGTCACCCAGCGCAGCAGAGACGCGATTCACCAGATCCTTGGCACCGGGCAGGACGGCGGTCATGTTGAAATACCCATGCGGCATGGCCTTGCCGAGCACGTATTCAACCGGAATACCGGCCGCCGCCAACCGATCCCGATAGGCCGTGCCCTCATCATAGAGCGGGTCCAGTTCCGCGGCGGCGATAAAAGTCGGCGGAAGGCCGGTCAGGTCGTTTTCCAGCAGCGGCGAGACGCGCGTATCATGGGCCGCCTTTTCGTCCGGCAGGTAGGCGCGAACAATCTGCTCCAGCGTGTAGACAGACAGGATGTGTCCCTCCAACGCCTTGAGTTTCGGCTTGCGCCGCTCGATCAGCTGCATCAACGGATAGATCAGCAGCTGGAAGCGGATCTGGTCGCGACGCTGCTGGCCCAACATGGCCGCCAGACCACCGCCCGCACTGTCACCGGCAACAGCGATGCGTGTCGGGTCCGCGCCGGTGCGCTCAAGACCTTCAGCGCTCACCAGCCAGTCGAACGCCGCCAGCGCATCCTCGACCCCGGCGGGGAACATGTGTTCGGGTGCGAGCCGGTAATCAATCGCGACAACTCGCACGCCACTCTTGGCAGCCATGCGGGCACAAAGGCGGTCATGCGTCTCCAGATCGCCGATCACATACCCGCCACCATGCGTGAAGAAACAGAGCGGGGCGGGCGTCTCAGAGCCTTGCGGGATATAGAGGCGCGCCGGGATCGCGCCAGCCGGACCGGTTATGGTGAAGTCCTGAACGGACTGCAGTGGCGGTGCTGCCGCATCCAGGAAGGGCGCGGCCTGGCGCAGGGATTTGCGCATGCGCGGCGCGGCCTTGGCTGGTTCAAGCGGATCTTCGATACCGAATCTGGTGAGGGCCTCGGGCCAGTTTTTCGTTTCCATGCGCCAGCCGTATCACGCCCGCCACAACTGGCAAGCGGTCAAACGGTCTCAGGCGAAACTAGTGAACCGTAATGGTCTCTTCGCGACCAAGCCGACCGGCCAGGGCATCTTCCATCACCGAACGCAGGGCGCGCCAGGCATCGGCGCTTTCCGGACTGCCCTTCTCGTCCAGCTCCATGACGGCATCATCGGCATAGCCTATGGCCTGGGCACCATGCAGGTCGACGAGGGTCCAGGCGATCTGATGCATGTCCTGGGCGGTGATGGCTACGTGCGGGGTCATGTCCGGCTCCGAGTGAAAACGATTTGGTCTTTCAGGAGCAAGGCCGGGGCCAGACGCATGACAAACATAAACAGTTGTTTTATATCAGAAATTAACCCAGGCGACAGAAACCTCGCCTCGGAGAATTCTGCCACCGGATAGATTTGCCGAGTCGTTTCGGCCTAGTCGCTCTCGAGCAGCGGCAGCACCGCGTTCCAGATCGCGTCGCCAATGCGCTCGTAACGGATGTCGACCGTGTTGAACATGATGGCCAGGGTCACATCATCGGCGGGACGGTATTCCACCTTGCCGATAGAGCCCGGATCGTAACCGCCATGATACCAGCGCTCCAGCCCGTCCCCGGTTTCCTGCCATTGCAGGCCAATGCCATAGGACCAGTCATTATCCGCCGCTCCATGGTGATTGAGCGAGGCACGCAGAATATCGAGATATTAGTCTGACAGGGCCTCGCCCGAGAACCAGGCGTCACCCCAGCGTGCGAGGTCGCTGGCGGTAAAGACCCAGCCTCCACCTCCCCACTCAAATGCCGGATCATAGGTCAGCCGCTCATACTCTCCGGCTTTGGTGGGCACACCCGGGAATGTTTGCTGGAAACGCTGATGCATGTACGCCGCGGTCAGGCGCGGCATTTCCCGGCGCTGGCGCTCGGTTTCGGTAAGGCCCAGCGGTTGGATGAAACGCTCGTCCACAAAGGCTTCCAGTGTCTGGCCGCTGATATGTTCCACCACGAAAGCGATGATCGTGTAATTGGCGTCGGAATAGTGGAAAGCCTCGCCCGGCTCGAACAGCGGCTCCAGCCCGCCCAGTGGGCGCAGCAGGTCCTGGTGCGTCAGTCCCTGATCGGCGAAATCGCGGTTTTCAACCGCGGACAGGCGCAGCGCCTCGCGGATCGGCTCGGTCTCGAAATAGTCGATCGGAATGCCGGAGGAATGATTGAGCAATTGTCCCAGCGTCACCTCGACGGCGTTGGGCAGCGGATCAAACCAGTCCTGGCCACCCAGATACTGCGCCGCGCGCTCATCCAGCGCCACACGCCCGTCCTCGACCAGCGCCATCAGTGCGGCAGCCACAAAGGTCTTGCCCATCGAACCACCCAGCAGGCGGTGATCGGTACGCATCTCGATGTCGGCCTCGCGGTCCGCATCACCCGCAACAACCGTGATTGTGCGATCGTCCGACAGGCGCAGCGCCACGCTGGCACCGACATAGGTGGTTGGATGTTCCGATGCGCCATACTCGGCCAGCACGGCCGAGATCGCCTGTTCAATCGCGCCGAGATCCTGGGCCTCGGCATTCATCGCCAGACCGCTCGCCGACAGGCCCAGACTGCTTGCCGACAGGCAAAGTCCAAAAATCAGATGTTTCCAACAGCCCCCTGCTTTGATCACAGGATGGGCGAAACGCCTGGCGGGTCCGAGTTAAATCGCAGACAGAATGTTGCGATCAGGACTTTTTCCGGCCGGGCGCATAACCACCGGTCTGAAGGTACTCGATCTCTTCCGGCGTGCTTTTCCGCCCCAGCGCCTCGTTGCGATAGGGGAAACGGCCGAACCGCTCGATCACCTCACGGTGTTTGATGGCGTGGGTCAGCGTGCCTTCGCCTTCAAGGCGGTCCCGGGCAAGGTCGACACACAGGTTCTGGAAGTCGATATGCTCGCCATGCATGAAGGGCATATAGACAAAATCACGTCGGCTCTCATCGATGGCCCAGTCAAATCCGCGGTCCATCATGTCCAGCACCACAAAACGGGCCATGGTGTCGTAGGAGAAGGCCCGACCAGAGCCGCGCCAGATATTGCGCGGAAACTGGTCGAACAGCAGAACCAGCGCAAACGCACTGTCCGGACCGCCAAGCCAGGGGTGATTGCCCGCCCTCATCTGCTTGGCATGTTCATCCACCGTGCGCGCAAACCGTCGGCGTACGGTGGCGTCAAAGGCCGGGGACGTGGCGTACCACTTCTTGGGCCCAGCTTCGTTGAACCAGAAATGGATAATCTCGTCGGGGGTCGGTTTCAGCACGCTCATACGCGCAGTTTACCGCCCACAATCTGCTCGTACAGCTCTTGTGTAAGTCGCACATATTTCCCGATCGTCGGATGATCGAAATAGAGCGGATCGGTGATCTTTTTCGGATCGAACCCGTCCTTGACCAGATCCACCTTGCGCAGCTTGAACGTGCCCGTCGTATCACCCTGCTCCTGCAGGCGCAGGAAAAGCGGGCGGGCGAATGTCGGCAGAGCGTCGTGGATATGTTCGCGCAGGGCATCCAGATCGATCTGGCCGGCCTTGGCGACCAGCGCGGCCATGCCGGCCCGGCCGGAATGTCCCTCGACCTCGACGCCATAAACATTGGCCTGTTCGATCCCATCGAAACTCAGCGCTTCGGCGACCTCGCCGGTTGCCACATTTTCCGACTTCCAGCGGAAGGTGTCGCCCACACGGTCGACGAAGTAATAATATCCCAGTGCGTCACGCGTCATCAGATCGCCGGTGCGGAACCAGGCATCGCCCTCTTCGTACACATTGCGGAGGATCTTCTTCTCGGTGTCTTCCTTGGATCCATATCCATCAAAACGGAAACGCGCATCGCTCGGATCGATCCTGCCGATGGCCTCGCCCACCTCGTCCGGACCACATCGTACGCAGTGACCGTTCGCGCCACGCACCGGCACCTCCTCGTCCATGTCGAACTTGACCAGATCGATATTGAAACGGTGTTTGAGATAGTTCGGAACCCGCCCGATCGCGCCGGGCTGGTTCATCGCATTGACGAGGCCGACATTGCCCTCGGTGGAACCGTAGAATTCGATAATGTCCGGCAGGTCGAAGCGCGCCTGGAATTGCTCCCAGACATCGCGGCGCATGCCATTACCGATCGCACAGCGCAGGGAATGGCCCTGCTCGTCGGCGACCGGATCGGAGTTGACCAGGAAGCGGCAGAGTTCGCCGACATACATGAACAGCGTTGCCTTGTGACGCTGGACATCCGGCCAGAAATTCGAGGCCGAGAATTTCGAACGCACGATCACCGAACCGCCAAAGGACAGCGCACAGCCCACGCCGCACAATCCGCCCGTGGCGTGATAGAGCGGCAGGACCATCATCATCCGGTCGCTCGGCTTGGCCTTGGACGCGATGGCAAAAATGTTGAGGTAATAGAGCGCACGGATGTGCGTCATCAGCGCTGCCTTGGGCAGGCCGGTTGTGCCCGAGGTGAACATTTTCAGGACCGGGTCTGACGCTTTCACATCCTTTCGTTTCTCAGCGGGAATACGCGCACCGGACTGTTCCGCAACGGCGGCATTGAAATCACCGGACCAGTCGTAGGCGCCGTCGACGACCCAGGGCGTGGCCTCGATCTCCGCGACCTCGCAGGCCGAGCGATAGGCGCCCACCAGCTCGTCGGCAATGATGGCATGGCGGGTTTCGCCGATATTCAGGCAATGAGCCAGCGACTGCCCGGACAGCTGGTTGTTAAGCAAGGAGGTAACGACGCCGACCTTGGACAGACCGAACCAGATGGCGATGTATTCCCAGCGATTGGGCATGAAAAGCGCAACCGTCTCGCCCTTCTTCAGCCCCTGCGCGAGCGCCCAGTTGGCCACGCGGTTCGCATAGGCGTCGAACTCGGCATAGCTGATCTCGCCCTCATCGGTGATCGCCATCGGTCGATCGGCGAACTTGTCGACCGTCTTTTCGATGTGATCCGGCACGCGGACACCGGAGCCGGGCCCGACCTTCTTGATCTGTTTGAGGACGCGCAGCATCCCGGAAACGTATTCAACTTCACGACCGATCGCGGTGAACAGGCCCATTATCAACTCCCCGATAGACGGATTCATCCGTTCTGCTTGGGAAAAACGATACGTGGGTCATGGTTTGCGTCAAGCAAACGCGCCCGCACACACGGCAAGTGTGATGCGCATTTCAAAAGATTTCCGAAGGAAATTGCGTCAAGCCCGCCGACCGTAGCGATACTCGCGAAATTCTGCCGCTAGCGCCAAGCAGATCGCGAGCAGGGCCAAGTCCTTGATTAGAAAGATACCTGACCCGCTAAGGAAGGGGAATCCGCCCAGATCCGAAGACCAGCTTCCCGGAAAACTGATGAGGAAGGACAGCGTAATAAGAAATGTTGCCGACGCCATCATCAGACCGATCGAATAGAGCCCGCGATTGAAGCTGGCCGCGAGCAGGAAAAGCACGGTCAGGATCTCGATCACGCCGATAATGTAGGAGACAATCTGGATCTCCATGAAATTCAGCATCCAGGAAAACAGGATGCTCGTCTGGATCAATGGCTCGATGCCCCGCGCCTCGACGGCGGTGAATTTCATCGCCCCGATCCAGAACAGCACGATTGTCAGGCCGCCCATCATCACCGGTCGGCTCCAGCGGCGAAGGTCACTGTGACGGCTTGAGAACATGCGAGAGCGATCAAAACTGCCCGCCCACATCGCGAGCCCCAGAATACCGAGATATTTCAGGATGCCCTGCCCCGAACCGATGGCCGGGAAACCGCCGGCCGCCTCGATCCAGACCGGATTGGTCAGGAACACGGTCAGCGCCAGGGCGCTGTAGATCCCCAGCATGATGAAACCAATGCGACGAAAACTGCCACTGGGCAGAGGCGCGCCAATCAAGCACGCCATGATCACCTGGTAGACACCAATCGCCTTGGCGGCGGACGCGGCCTGCGGCAGGAGCCCCGACAGGAATACGTGTCCCGAGATCCAGTTCATCATGACCAGATCGCCCTGGGCGGTGAAACTCATCGCCCCCATCCACAGGAAGATAACAGCCAGGCTCGCCCGCGCGAACAGCACCGCATTGGTGATCGAAAGCAAGATCATCTCCCCGACAGACTCGCAACGCGCACGACGCTAGCACTGCTCGCCCCGGCTGTGGAGTAGGTGCGCGCCATGAGGCGCGGTTTTAAGTGGGCCCTGTCGGGCCGCACCCTATCCCCCTCCTACGCCAAGGCTACGGAGGGACCTTTCCCATCAAGGGAAAGGATGAAAACAACAGCGCCCGATGGCCTTATCCTCCCCACCGGGGAGGTGTCCCGAAGGGACGGAGGGGCCGGAGGGCGAAGCCCGGAGGTTTAGTGCTCACTGGCGTTCGCACCCCCTTCGACCTCACCTTCGCCCTTGGCTACGGCGAGCCCACTTCCCCGCTTGCGGGGAAGATATCCCTACCCCTCAAACCTCAGGCATACTCTTCCGTGATCCATGTCGTGGGAGGCGAGAGCTCAGTCTTTTCGGGCGTGGATGTGCGGTGAGCGTCTGTCGACCTATCAGGTCATTTCGGACAAGGCAGACAGCAGACCCGTGTGCGGGAGGCCCTTAACCCCTGCTCTAGACTACATTCCGGTTTAACCGGCCTTCCGCATGCCTCTCACTCCAGATCGCGAGATCGTGGGGGTTTTGGTGTTCCCCCTCCGCCCCTTCGGGACACCTCCCCCTGGAGGGGGAGGAAAAGCGCGTTCCACCCGACGCCAATGGCGTCGCAAGCGCGACCGCGCGCCGGCCGGTCAGGCCGCCCCATCGGAGCCACGAGCGCAGCGAGTTGGCGTGAGATCAAAAAGTGGTGCCCCTGGTCAGACTCGAACTGACACTCCTTGCGGAAACGGATTTTGAATCCGTCGCGTCTACCAATTCCGCCACAGGGGCTCGCTTCACGAGCGGAGGCGCAAGCTGCCGATTGGGCCCTGAAAAGTCAACGACTCTATGCGCTCGACGCACCGTTTGGACGCAGCTAGTGTCAGCCCGGATCTCGAGGATGGACGATTGACCGAAACATCGGAAAAACTTGGCCTTATCAGCGCGCTTGAGGACATTGCCACCGCCGCTCCCGATAAGGGCATGACATTGGGTGATTTCTTTGATGCGCTGGGCGAGCGGGCGTTCGGGGTGATCCTGTTCGCGATGGCTTTGCCGATCTCGATTCCCTTTCTCTATGGCGTGCCGCAGGTCATGGCCCTGCCGATGATGGCGTTGTCGGCGCAGATGGCGCTGGGACGGGAAGAGCCGTGGCTGCCATCCAAGTTCAAGACCCGCCGCCTGGACAAGGCCGGGCTGGAGCGTATGGCGCAAGGCGGGCGCAAATGGTTTGGCTGGCTGGAAGCTCTGGCCCGGCCGCGTCTGACCTGGCTGTCCGGTCCCACAGCAGAGCGCCTGGTCGGCGTCGTCTTCATCCTGTTCTGCGCATCGATCCTGGTGCCGCTGCCGGCCACCAATACGACGCCGGGCATCGCCCTGGCGATTGCAGCTCTGGGGCTGCTGACCCGCGACGGGCTGCTGGTTCTGGGCGGGCTCCTGCTCGGCCTTGCATGGATTGCGCTCCTGATGACGCTTTTTTTATTTTTCGGGGACGCCGCTATCGACGTACTCAAGGACTTCATCCGCGGCCTGCTCGGTCGGGCCGAGGCCTGACGTGCGCGCTCTTGTCGCGGTGCGAGTAGAGTAAAGGTCCGCAAATATGTCCTTCATGACGCCTGTTCTGTCCCAATTCCCGCTGACGCGCTGGCCTCTGATCATGGCCGGTTTCTCCCTGGCCATGCTGCTTGGCGCGTGGGGGTTTGAGTATATCGGCAAGTATCTGCCGTGTGCCCTGTGTTACGACCAGCGCTATATCCACATGGCGGTGATTGCACTGGGCCTTGCCAGTGGCATCGGCCTGATCATGCGCCCGGGCCTGGCGCGGTTTGCGCCCTATGTGATTTACGCCGTCGCAGCCGTCCTGCTTTATTCCGCCGGATTTGCCGGCTGGCATGCAGGTATCGAATACGACTGGTGGGCCGGTCCCGCCTCCTGTACCACCGGCGCGATCGGAACGGTCGATGTCAGCTCCATCATGGACGCCTTGAATGGCCGGTCCATCGTGCCGATGTGTGACGAGGCCAGCTGGACGCTGTTCGGCATCTCGATGGCCGGTTACAATGCCATCATCTCCCTGGCGATGGCTGGCGTATCGATCTTTGTCGGCTATCGCGGTCTGAAACAGGCCTGATCATGAACGACACACGCGCCATCCCCCTGCCCGGCAAGCGCCGCAATCCGGACCGTATCCAGGAAATGATCCGCGTGGATCATGCCGGCGAGTATGGCGCAGTCGCAATCTATCGCGGCCAGCGCGCGATTTTCGATAAGCTGCCGCACAAGGCGCGCATCGCCAACCAGCTTGAAGAGATGGAAGCGGACGAACAGGCCCATCTCGATGCGTTTGATGATCTGATCTTCAAACACAAGGCCCGGCCAACAGCGCTGGCGCCGATCTGGAATGTCGCCGGCCAGGCCCTGGGCGCAGCCACGGCCCTGATGGGCGAGCGCGCGGCACATGCCTGTACCGAAGCCGTCGAGAGCGTCATCGAACAGCATTACGCCAGCCAGATCACCGAACTGCGCGCGATGGGCGAGGACGAGCTGGCAGACCTGTTCACGAAATTCCGCGAGGAAGAGATCGCGCACCATGATCTCGCCGTCGAGGAAGGGGCGCGTGACGCTGCGGGGTATCCCCTGCTGTCCGCCTTCATCAAGACCGGCTGCCGCACCGTCATCAAGATCGCCGAAAAGATCTGAGCCGACTTTCCCGTCAAGGGCTTGAGCCCGGCCCCGCTTCGGCCTATCCGGTCGAACAAGGGAGAGGTGCATGGACCAGAAAGACAAATTGCTCGACGGGATTCCGGTCTTCGTGGAAGTCGTGAGGCGCGGCGGGTTTTCCGCGGCCGCCGAAACGCTGGGCCGCTCCGCCTCGCATGTGTCCAAGGAAGTCACCCGCCTGGAAGAACGCCTGGGCATGCGCCTGCTGCAGCGTACGACACGCTCCATCACGCTGACCGAGGAAGGCCGCGCCTATTTCGAGACGGCGGAACAGATTGTCGACATGGCGACCCAGGCCGAAGCCGCCGCTGCCGGAGCACACGACCAGCCGCACGGTACGCTGAAAATTGCCGCACCGATGAGCTATGCGCTCCACTTCCTCAATCCTATCCTGCCAAAATTCATCGACCAGGCGCCGGAGGTTCAGCTGGACATCGACCTCAATGACCGGCGCTCCGACGTCATCGGTGAGGGTTTCGACCTCGCCCTGCGCATTGGCGAAATGCCGGACAGTTCGCTCATTGCGCGCAAGCTGGGCGCGTTTCGCGGTGTCGTGGTCGGCACGCCGGCCTTCTGGGACAGACATGGCCGCCCGACGCACCCGCGCGACCTGACGGATATTCCCTGTACGGGCTATTCCAATGTGCGCTTCCCCAATCGCTGGCCCTTTCCGGATGGCAAGGACGGGGTGGTCGATGTCACCGTACCGCTGCTGGTCAAGAGCAATAGCGGTGCCCTGTCGATGGATTTTGTGCGGGCCGGAAAGGCTGCAGCGCGCCTGCCCGATTTCTTCTGCTGCGAGGACATCCATTCCGGCGAGCTGGAAGTGGTGCTGGAGGAATACGAGCGCGACCCCATCCCGCTCTGGGCCGTCTACCCGCACAGGGCGCATATCACGCCCAAGGTTCGGGCATTCGTGGAGTTTCTGGAACGCGAGCTGAAGGCCTAGCCGTCAAGAGCCGCGCAGGGCTCGTCCGGCGTCAGGTGACAGTCGGCTTCGAGATAGGTTTTCAGACGGCCGGCAATGAAATGCGTCCACACGCCATGCACCACGCCCGCCAGTTCCGCATCGATCTCACCATGCATGGACAGGTCGACTGTGAAACTTGTCGTCTCGGCATCGGCCTCTTCCAGCGTCCAGCCGATCACCAAGTCATAAGACCGCCCCGACAGCCCCAGCGGACCATGCATGCGCAGCTCGGACGGCGCATCGACATAGATGATGTCCGCATGCAGGGCGCCACTATCCTCGCCATCACGGAAACGCTCATAGAACCGCCCGCCAAACTCCGGCTCGATGATCAGCTCCACCCGGTCAGCCTTGAAGGTGTGATCCCACCAGGGCGATACATCCCCGGTCGCAGCCTCCCAGACCTCATCACGCGGTGCCTCGATGGTGATGGTCTGGGTCGTGCGAAAACCCTGGACCTCGAACGGCTGAACGACCGGAGTATCCTGGACCAGCAGGGCAGTGAGCATGGTTACGGGTCCTTCCAGTCTTCATGGGCATGGCGAATGCGCAGGATTTCGATGCGGGCGCCTGCTATGCGGTACAGGATTATGTGCGCGCGAAATCGCAACAGCCTGACACCACAACCAATGGCCGGATGCTCCGGCCTTGAGCGCGGATAATCGATCAGTTTCTGGAAACTGTCCACGAGTTCGACCTGGTAACGTTCGGCCCGCGCTGCTCCAAACTTCAACGCGCCATCAAGGTAGAGCGCTTCCAGATCATCAAGCGCTGCTTCGGCGATTTCGACCTTCACCGCTCCCGGCGTGCGCACAGCTCCGCCTGGATTTCCTCGATGCTCATCGACCGAAACCCGCTCTGCTCGGCCTCCTGGACCATCACCCGCAGCGCTTCGGTTTTCTCGCGTTTCTCGACATCGCGGCGGATCAGGTCGCGCACATAGTCGGATGCATTGGCGTAAAGCCCGGCATCGGCCTGGGCCTCAACCCAGTCCTTGAGCGCTTGCGGAAGAGAGATATTCATCGTCGCCATGGCGGAGCTCCTTGGCGAGAAGCGTGTAGTTTTTGGCAAGGATTGTCAATTTGTCGGGAATTCGGACCAAAAAAACCGGACCCAATCGGGCCCGGCTTTCTTCTGTTCCAGACCCCGGAACGGATCCGGGATGATCGCTGGCGCGGTGCGTCTGGCGATCAGTTATCCAGGAAGCTCCGCAGCTTACGCGAACGGCTCGGGTGTTTGAGCTTGCGCAGGGCCTTGGCTTCGATCTGGCGGATACGTTCGCGGGTGACCGAGAATTGCTGGCCGACTTCTTCCAGCGTGTGGTCGGTATTCATGCCGATGCCGAAACGCATGCGCAGGACACGTTCCTCACGCGGGGTCAGGGACGCCAGTACGCGGGTCGTGGTTTCCCGCAGGTTGGACTGGATAGCCGCATCGATCGGCAGGACAGCGTTCTTGTCCTCGATGAAATCACCGAGATGGCTGTCTTCCTCGTCACCGATCGGCGTTTCCAGCGAGATCGGCTCCTTGGCGATCTTCATCACCTTGCGCACCTTCTCGAGCGGCATGGCGAGCTTTTCAGCAAGTTCTTCCGGCGTCGGCTCGCGACCGATCTCGTGCAGCATCTGACGGCTGGTGCGGACGATCTTGTTGATGGTCTCGATCATGTGCACCGGAATACGGATGGTGCGCGCCTGGTCCGCGATGGAGCGGGTAATGGCCTGGCGGATCCACCAGGTGGCATAGGTCGAGAACTTGTAACCGCGGCGATATTCGAATTTGTCGACGGCCTTCATCAGGCCGATATTGCCCTCCTGGATGAGATCCAGGAATTGCAGGCCGCGATTGGTGTATTTCTTGGCGATGGAAATCACGAGACGCAGGTTTGCCTCGACCATTTCCTTCTTGGCCACGCGGGCCTCGCGCTCGCCCTTCTGGACCGTGCGAACGATACGGCGCAGATCCTCGATCGGAACGCCGGCGCGCTGGGTCAGTTCGGCGATGTCGTCACGGATGACATTGGCGTCGGCCAGTTCACGCTCGATAAAGCGATCCCAGGCTTTCGACGTGCCAGCCATGGATTGCGGCCAGTCCGGGCTCAGCTCGTTACCGAAATAGCTGTCCATGAACTGGGCACGCGGCACGCCATGGGCGTCGGCCATACGCAGCAGCTTGCCTTCCAGCGACATGCGTTCCTTGTTGATCGCATAAAGCTGTTCGACCAGGGCCTCGATACGCGCATTGTTGAGGTGCATCGTATTGAGGTTGGTGACGATGGAGTTCTGGGTCTCCTCGTACTTCTCGCGGCTCTGCTTGGTCAGGTCCTTGCCTTCGATGCGCGCGGCAACGAGCTTGTCCTGCAGCTTGCGGAACTTGGCAAAGTCAGAGGCGATGTGATCGAGCGTTTCCATGACGCCGTCACGCAGCTCGGCTTCCATTGCGGAAAGCGAGAGGGCTGCGCCGTCATCATCATCATCGTCGTCATCAGAGCTTTCGCCCTCTTCACCCTCGTCGCCTTCTTCACCGTCTTCGGATTTCGGCTTTTCTTCCTCATCCTCGGAGGCGGGCTTGGCACCCGGCGCTGCACCCGGGACCGGTGTCTCGCCTTCAGCCGTCTCGCCCTCTTCGCCGTCCTCGCCCTCTTCGGCAGCGTTCTGGCCGCCATAGGTGGCATCCAGGTCGATGATGTCGCGCAGAAGGACCTGGCCTTCCTGCAGCTCATCACGCCAGACCATGATGGCCTCGAAGGTCAGCGGGCTTTCGCAGAGGCCGCGGATCATCGCATTGCGGCCGGCCTCGATGCGTTTGGCGATGGCGATCTCGCCCTCGCGGGACAGAAGCTCGACCGAGCCCATCTCGCGCAGATACATGCGCACCGGATCATCGGTACGATCTGCGGACGAGCCGGTATTCTGGCCGGTAACGACAGCCTTGGTACCGCTGGTCGTGGCAACAGCCTTGCTGTCACTGCCCTCGGCATTGTTGTCGCCATTGTCTTCTTCGGCGTCTTCATCCTTGTCGATGACATTGATGCCCATTTCGGACAGCTGAGCGAGAACATCCTCGATCTGCTCGGAAGAGAACTCTTCCGAAGGCAGAACATTGTTCAGCTCTTCATGCGTGACATAGCCGCGCTTCTTGGCAGCTTTGATGAAGTTCTTGACTGTCTGGTCCGTCAGATCGAGGAGCGGACCATCCTGTGATTCCGATGCGTCGTTGGCTTCGGCCGGTTTTGTCATCTAAATCGTCCCTGGTCGCATGGGGATCCATGCGCGATTTGATTGCTATTCGGTTTCATCCTTGGCGTTCTCACGGCGATAGGCTTCGCTGATGCTTCGAACGCTTTCGGAATCATTCTCGGTAATTTTTCTCTCTGCAAGTGCGCGAAGTTCGTTTCGCTGCTCCTGGCTGCCACTTTGTCTCATATAGACAGAACACAGCCGCCTCCAAGCCCCGACCTTCACCGAGACTGAAGCGTCTGCTCCACCAATACTCGCCCGCATGGGCCCCCGATTGCCTTCCAAGCGTTTTAAATCTTGCGCAAATCCGCGCGACAGAAGCTCTGCCTGAAGCTCGCTGGAAGACACAGCCGGTCCGAGAGAGCACGCGTCTAGGACAGCGTCACGTAAATTGTCAAGCGCGCCGAAGGAAATTAACGCAATTTCTTCGATCAATTCATCGACCAGATCGGGGTATTCGATCAGTGCCAGCAGCAGTGATCGACCGTTCGGATTGGGAATGGCCTGGCGCATCGACGCCTTGTCCATCTGGCTGCCCATGCGTTTTTTCAGCGACAGGGATGCACCCTGATTGATCTTGCGACGCCCGCCCTGCCACTCACCGCGCCCGCCCTTGCGCGCCGGCGTGCCGAACATGGCTTCCATGCGGCGGTCGAACTCGTTGCGGTATTCCTCTTTCACGTCACCATTGGCGATCTGGTTGACCAGCGCCCGGATACGCTTGCGGAAACTGGCGCGGCGATCGGGATCGGTCAGCGGCTCGTGATCCACCTCCCGCTCCCACAAAAGGTCGACCAGCGAGCGGGTGTCCTCCAGCAGTTCGGACAGCGCGCGCGCACCTTCATCGCGCAGGACATCGTCCGGGTCCTTGCCATCGGGCATGAAGGCAAAACGCAGCGTCCGACCCGGTTCCAGGTGCGGCAGGGCGCGATCGGCGGCTTTCAGCGCTGCAGCGCGACCGGCGCTATCGCCATCCAGACACATGACCGGCTCGCCGCCGGCCCGCCAGAGCAGGTTCAGCTGCTCCTCGGTGATCGCCGTACCCATTGGCGCCACCCCCTGGCTCATCCCGGCCCGGTCCAGCGCGATCACATCGAGATAACCCTCCGCCACGATCAGCCCCTTCACGCCCGCCTTGGGATCAGATGCCGCGCGGCGGGCATTGGGGAAGTTGTAGAGCATGGAGCCCTTGTGGAAGATCGAGGTCTCCGGCGAGTTGAGATATTTCGCTCGCGCCTCTTTCGAAAGGGCCCGACCACCAAAACCGACGAGCCGCCCGCGCGGATCATGGATCGGGAACATGATGCGGTCGCGGAACCGGTCATAGGGCGAGCCATTGTCTGGCTCGATCAGCAGGCCGCATTCGATCAGATCGCCAATCGGCGCGCCTGCCGTGACCAGCTCATCCTTCAGCGCCGTGCGCCCGTCCGGCGCATAGCCAATGCCGAATTTCACACAATCCTGGCCGGTCAGCCCGCGCCCCTTCAGATACTCCACCGCATGGGCGGCGGCCGGGCTTTTCAGGGCGCGCAGATAGAAGGCGTGTGCCGTCTCCATCCACTCGACCAGGGATTTGCGATGCTGGGTGCGTTCGGCGGCCTGCGGATCCGGCGCCGGCAGGCTCAGCCCCGCCTCGCCCGCCAGCCGCTCGGCGGCTTCCATGAAGGACAGGCCTTCCATCTCTTCCAGCCAGGAAAACGCATCACCATGCTTGCCCGAGGCAAAGCAGTGATAAAAACGTTTCTCGTCATTGACGTAGAAAGAGGGCGTGCGCTCCTTCTTGAACGGAGACAGGCCGACAAACTCGCGACCCTGGCGCTTGAGCTGAACCGACCGCCCGACTATATCGGACAGGCGGATCCGCGCCTTGATCTCGTCAATGAAGTCTTCACCTAAACGCATGGAGCCAGCGCTTCGTCCCGGTCACTTTCCAGCCCGACAGTGTGCGCCGGATTCTTTTTCGGGTCACGCCGGAAGATCACGTTCGGGTGCGGGTGGCGTTGGGACCACGCTAGGCATAAGCGGATTGCTTGCACTTGCCATCACTCACCCCGCACAGCCAGACCCGCCAGATGCCGATCCAGATTGCTGCGCGCATGCAGGAAATCGACGATCACCACATCCGTCTCGTAGTCGATGAAGACGATGAAATGCTGCCCACTCCGCACAAAACGAAGATCCTCAACAAGCGTCCGGCAAGACACTTAGACCGCTTCGCCTGAGGCGATCGACCGGCAGGCATCCAGAAGGTCGGCTTCATAGGCCGCGGTCTGGCGTGGCCCGAATGTTTCGAGGGTCCAGCGGGAAATGCCGGCAAGCGAATGAACGGCCAGTTTGGTCAGTCGCCAGCGTCGTTGTGTCACGGTTTCGAACGGGCTTCGGCAAAAGCGCGTTTCATGGCCGCCTCGCCACTGCCCTCAGCGAAGTTTTCCTGACGGGCCTCTTCAACGCCCAGCACCAGACGATCACGCAGCGCACTGCGCTCCGCCTCGTCTTCCTGCAGCAGACGCAGCCCGGCCCGGAGGGCTTCGGACGCATTCTGGAAACGACCGCTCTCGACAAGCTGGTCCACCAGGGCGGACTGGGCGTCGGTCAGCACAACGTTTCGGGTGGCCATTTTCACCTCCGGAGCTCTATTGGCAATATATGCCAATGGCAGGAAGCATTCAAATTCGGTGTTGCTTTGGGGGCGGTGAATGAGGCGAACGCCAGTGAGCAAGAACCTCCGCGCTGCGCGCTCCGGCCACTCCGTCCTTCTCCGCCAAGGCAACGAAGGACACCTCCCCAAGGGGGAGGATAAGCAGCATAAATCTCATGCAGGCAGTTCGCCTTAGAGGGTTTTTCAGGTCAAGGGTGGAACCGCGAAGCGGCGCTGCGCGCCCTTGACCTGAAAAACCCTCTAAGGCCCCGTCTCGGCATGAGGTTTAAGGGCAAATATGGCCGGGTGAGGACATCCTCTCCCCGCCAGCCGTTTTCGCGAAAACGGGGCTCAGCGCCGGGCCTGCGTCCGGGATGACACCTAGATCGAGCCTGGCCGAGAAACGGCCCAACCAGAACGCCGCTTACGCAGCGCCGGTTAGCAGGTCCTTCACGCGACCACCAGCCTTGCCGAAGTCCATGCGGCCGGCATAGCGGTTTTTCAGTTCGCCCATCACGCGGCCCATGTCCTTCAGGCCCGTGGCCGCTAGTTCGGTCACCACTTCGGCGGCCGCATCGGCGATTTCGCCTTCATCCATCGGCTTGGGCAGGAATTCGCGGACGATGTCCGCTTCCTCGCGCTCGGCCTCGGCCAGATCGAGACGCCCGGCTTTTTCATAGGTGTCGGCACTGTCCTCACGCTGTTTTACCAGCTTGGTGAGGATGGTCATGATTTCCTGCTCTTCGCAGCCGTCGCAGCGGTCTTCAGCGCGCGCGGCGATATCGCGATCCTTGATCGCGGCGGAGACGAGGCGCAGCGTCGATGTCCGGCGCTTGTCACCTGCCTTGAGGGAATTTTTCAGATCAGTCGAAATACGGTCTCTAAGAGCCATGCTTCTACTCGCTTGTCCTTCAGCAATTGCCGCTTTTGCAATGATTGATGTGGTTTGGATTATCGTTGATGCAATAGGCCGGCGGCGGTTGCTTCTATCCTGTGTGGTCGGGCCTTGAATATTTTGATCGCGCGGTATGTCCGGCGCCTCCCCTGACCAAGGTGCGGGTCATTATGACCTTCTCGTGAAAATATCAAGGCGGAAATTAATCTGTCCAGCGGGATTGACCGCCCCCATGTCTCTGACTAGTTACGCGCCCGTTTACCTGCCGGTCGACCTTGCACCGATTCCCGGTCATAACACCTGCAGCCCACACGGCTCTTTACAGGAGAACGCCATGACCACTTCCGCTGATCGCCCCACCGGGGCACTGGCACTGGCCGATGGCTCTGTCTTCTATGGCGTGGGTACGGGCGCATCCGGGATCGCGGTGGGCGAGCTCTGTTTCAACACGGCGATGACCGGCCACCAGGAAATTCTCGCGGACCCGTCCTATGCCGGCCAGGTCGTGTGCTTTACCTTCCCGCATGTCGGCAATGTCGGCGCCAATCCGGAAGACGAGGAAGCCACCAGCGACGCAGCCCGCAAGGCCGCCGTAGGCATGGTCAGCCGCATGGCGATCACCCCACCGGCCAATTACCGCGCCGAGCAAGGCTTTGACGAATGGATGCGCGCCCGCGGCATCATCTCCCTGTCCGGTGTCGACACCCGCGCCCTGACCCGCCGCATCCGCGAAAGCGGCATGCCGATGTGCGCCATCGCCCACGACACGTCCGGCAATATCGATATCGACGCCCTCAAGGCCGCTGCAGCCGGCGCTGACACGATGGAAGGCCGCGAACTGGCCGCCGATGTCGCCCGCTCCGGTGCCGAGGAATGGACCGAAGGCGACTGGTCCTGGGACAGCGGTTTCTGCGAAGGTCCCGAAGACGGCCCGCGCGTGGTCGTCCTGGACTATGGCGTGAAGGCCAACATCCTGCGCCTGCTGGTCGGCGCCGGTGCCCGTGTCGCGGTTCTGCCGGGCAATGCTTCCGCCGAGGATGTTCTGAACATGTCTCCGGACGGCATCGTTGTCTCCAATGGTCCGGGCGATCCGTCCGCGACCGGCGAATACGCCCTGCCGACCCTGAAGAAGCTGATCGACGCCAATATCCCGATGCTGGGCATTTGCCTGGGTCACCAGATGCTGGCCCTGGCCGTCGGCGCCAAGACCATCAAGATGCCGCAGGGCCATCACGGGGCGAACCACCCGGTCAAGAACCACGATACCGGCCAGGTCGAGATCGTCTCCATGAATCATGGTTTCGCGGTCGACGGCTCCACCCTGCCCGCCGGTGCCACCGAGACCCATGTCTCCCTGTTTGACGGTACGAATTGCGGTTTCCGCCTCGCTGACAAGCCGGTCCAGGCCGTCCAGCATCACCCGGAAGCCAGCCCGGGCCCGCAGGACAGTTTCGGTGTCTTCGAACGCTTCGTTGGAAGCCTGAACTCACAGGCGCCTGCGTAAAGTCATGATCGCCGCCCGGCACACCCAACTACTGCGGGCCATCCGGTTAGCGGTACTGGGCTGTGCGGGTCTGACATTGAGCGCGTGCTCCACGTCAGCGGAAGAGCTGGCGCGCCTGGAACGCCTTACAGAGCATCAAGAACGCATGGCCATAGCCGATGCGGAAGAAGATGAACGGCTGGGTTACCGCGATATCGTGGTAGCCAGCCCATCCCAATTGTACGGATACTCGGGACAAGAGCTCGGCGAGTTCCTGGAACTGCGACACGACGGTACGTCGCTGCAACCCGTTTTCTCGTTTTACCACCAAGGCCAAACCGTCGAAATCGCCTTGGTTTTTCGTGGACGAGGCACTTACCTTCCCGACTATGTACCATTGCAGACGCCATTCAGACGTCACCATGACTTTCTTCGCATCTACAGGCCAACTTACGCCTTCGTGCTGATAGACGGGACACTTGCCTGGATCGCGAACGAGGAGATCAGCGAGAGCATCGATGCGCTCGCCCAAGCCACGTGGGCGTCGGCCGCCCCTGAGAACACCGCCCCGTTCGATCACCTTATGGCAATCCTGGAACGGGAGCGCATTGAAGGCCCGGTTCGACTGGCGAGGCTCGTGTATCCTTCACATGAGCAAGCGTCCGAACGCCGAACCCGATCGCATATTGTGACACATCGCTCTGCGCCTGAAGGAACATCTGTCTATTCCAACCTGCCGACAAACTTTCTGCCCTCACTTCGGAATGACCGCCACTGGTCGGAGGCAGCGCTATCCTCATGGACCTCCTACAGCTTCATTGAAGAAACACTCACCGTCGGTGGGCCTCTCCCGAGCTGGCCCGCCTATTATGAAACCAGCCCAGTTCGAAATGAACTTGTTCATCGCTTCGACCTTGGCGCAGACTATGAAATTGTCGGGCTGAAGCTATCAGGTGGTGACCGTTGCAGCCCATATGGTGGCGGTTGTCGGTATGAACGCGAACGTCACTTGTGGATCGGTGTTCGAGCCGGCGTGGTAGAGTGGTTCGATTTGGATCTGTTCGGCACTGGCACTTCAGGCCAACGCACTTGGCAAGCGACTGAAGATGTATGCCGAATTGTTGAACGTCACTCCGATGTCGAACCCAGATTTTGCTGACACAGACGCCGAATGAGATACCTGCTGATTTCCACCGTTTAAGTGGTTTCACCCCCGTCAAAATTCGCCTAGGGTCCGGCCATGAGCTGGGTACCTCCAAGTACGCTTGAAGAGCGTTTTAAACGCGCATTGTTTCCGCAAGGCTGGGAACTCGCGCGCATCGTCCGTCGTGAACTGAAAAAGGGTGAGCCGGAATTGCGGCTCGCGCCCTTCCTCGCCCCTGTCGACAAGCTTGCCCTGGACATCGGGGCCAATCGGGGCATCTGGACGCATGTTCTCGTGCGCCACGGGGTGAGAACGCTGGCCCTGGAGCCCAATCCGAAAATGTTCGAGATCCTCAATGGCGCCATCCCTGATGGCGCCGAGGCCCGAATGATCGCCGCTTCGGACCGGTCCGGCACAGCCGAGCTGGAAGTCCCCGGTCAGGGTGCGCGTTACTCCAACCAGCACGCCTCGCTCAACCCGGCGCGCAATACCGGTCGCAATGTCGGCAAGGTCGAGGTGGAAACCGCGCGTCTGGACGATATGGACCTGCCACCCGTGGGTTTCATCAAGATCGATGTCGAAGGCCATGAGAAGGCAGTGCTTGATGGCGCGCAGGAGCTGATCCGGCGCGATCGCCCACGCATGATCATCGAGCTGGAAGAACGCCACACCCAGATCCCGATCCGGGACGCTGTCGCCAGTGTGGAAGCCATGGGCTATGACGCCTTTGTCCTCAAATCAGGTGCGCTCTGCCGCATCGAGGAATTCGATCCCGCCCGCGATCACAACGGCGTGGAGGACACGCCGGCCTATATCAATAATTTCATCTTCCTGCCGCGCTGACGGCACGGATCGAGAAATCCGGCGACACGCCTTGGCAGATCAACAAATCGCGCCATCATGCGTGCATGATTGATCGGCGAGCTTTTCTGATGACGACGTCTGCTGCGGCGCTGGCTGGATGCGGCCGGTCAACAGATGCGGACGCGGACACGATGCGTGTCGGCATATCCAACCTTCCCGACAGCCTGGACCCGGCGCGTGGACAATTCGCCTCGGCGGCGCTGGTCTACAAGCAGGTGCATGCCGGGCTGACCGAATATGGTCCGGACGGTCAGCTGGCGCCGGGCCTGGCGGAACGCTGGGAAGTCACTCCCGATGGGCTGGCCTGGACCTTTATCCTGCGCGAGGGTCTCGCCTGGTCGGATGGTCGCCCACTGACCGCCCATGACGTCGCCTGGTCAGCGCGTCGCCTGGTTGATCCGGCACACAGTTTTGCCGCACTTGGCGATTTCCAGAATGTCGTGAATGCCCGTGCCATCCTGGCCGGTGATGCGCCGGTGGAAAGCCTGGGCGTCGAGGTCGTCAGCGACCAGGCCGTACGTTTCAACCTGGAAAGCCCGCTGGGCCTGTTTCCGCTGTTGATGCGGGAATTCTATCCCTTCCCGCGCCATATCATCGAGCGTGTCGGCGATGACTGGATCACGCCGGCGAACTGGGTCTCTGCCGGGGCCTTCACCCTCGCCTCCATCTCGCAGGTTCAGATCGGGCTGCGCCGCAATCCGCATTTTTATGATGCGACTAATGTGAGCATCCAGACGATCCGCGTCGAAGCGGTTCGCGATGATGCGACTCGTGCCCGCATGTTCCGGGCCGGCGAGCTTGACCTCGCCGACAACCCGCCGGCCAACCAGCTGGACTTCCTGCATGAACAGCTGGGCGATGGCTTCGAGAGCTTTGACGCGCCGATCCTGCGCTATCTCAAGGTCAATCATGCCCGTGAGCCGCTCAACGACATGATGGTCCGGGCCGAGCTGGACTATGCGATCGACCGGGCTTTCCTGGTGCGAGAGCTGTTTTCCGGCACGGCGACACCGACACGCAGCGTCCTGCCCCAGATGTTCCAGGACCAGAACGATCCGGTACGCCTGCGCCCAGAAGGTGCTGCGCCGGTGATCAACCGCCCCCTGCAGATCCGCACGACCACCGGGCTGGGCGAGCGCATCGCTGTCTCCCTTGCCGATGACTGGCGCCAGATCGGCGTGGATTCAGAGATTTTCGCGACCTATCCGACCGATCTTTACCAGGCTGTCGATGCAGGCGATTTCGACATTGCCATCGCCAGCTTCAATCGCGGCTTGAAGTCCGACCCGTTTTTCATGCTCGACCCGTTCGCACCGGATGGATTTGCCGCCAATTTCAACTGGCATGACGAGACCTTCGCCGAGCTGATGAACCGCGCCCGCCGTGAAAGCGACCCCATCGAGCGTGAAGAGATCTATCGCGAGGCCAACGCCCATATCCAGCTGGAACACGCCATCATCCCCCTGGTGCATGACCGCGCCCACTGGCTGGTAGGCGAGCGGGTGACCGGCACACGGGCAGATGTACAGCCACAGGTCTGGCGCTATCTGGGACTGGCAGATGGCTGAGCCGGAAACAGCCTTGCGAGAGCGCTGGGCGCTTCAGATGACCCAGCTCGGCTGGCGGGCTGGTGACAGCCAGATCGATGGCATCATCACCGCCTACAGCGAACCGCACCGCCGCTATCACGGCCTTTCCCACCTGGCCCATATCTTCGACGAGCTTGATCGCTGGCACACAGAGCTCCAAACACCGGAACGCTGCTGGATGGCGGCCTGGTATCACGACATCATCTATGATCCCAAAGGCGCCGAGAATGAAGCCCTGAGCGCCGAACGCGCCGCCCGCGAACTGCCGCGCCTGGGCGCGCCGACTGCGCTTGTCGACGATGTTCGCAGGCTGATCCTTGCCACCGCCGACCACCAGTCGGGCGGACGAGACCGCGATGACGCGCTCTTTCTCGATATCGACTTTTCCATCCTGGGCGCACCGGACGAGGTCTACGACACCTATGCCGAGCAGATCCGCAAGGAATACAGCTGGGCGCCCGATGATTTTTACCGGGAAGGTCGAGCCAAATTCCTCGACACGGCGCAGGCCCGCCAGCGCACTTTTGTCACCGATGAATTCGAAACGCGGCTAGGCGCCCGGGCTCGCGCCAACATGCGCAGGGAGATCAGCACTTTAGAAGGAAAACTCTGAGCGCATACGGACACAGTTATAAGCAATAACACCCGAGTGAGCAGATAGGCTCTCGCCTTCTCATCGAATCCGGGCTAGGACCCCCTCTCAGCACCAAAACCAAGCGCGAACTGACCCATCCGGGATATCCGGTCGGGCCCGGACGCGCGCACGCACGCGAGCAGGACAGCCATGCCCAGACGTACAGACCTGAACTCCATACTGATCATCGGCGCCGGACCAATCGTTATCGGTCAGGCCTGTGAGTTCGACTATTCAGGCGTCCAGGCCGTCAAGGCACTCAAGGCCGAGGGCTATCGCGTCATCCTGGTGAACTCCAATCCAGCCACCATCATGACCGATCCGGAACTGGCGGACGCGACCTATATCGAGCCGATCACGCCGGAAATGGTCGCCAAGGTGATCGAAAAGGAACGCCCGGACGCAATCCTGCCGACGATGGGCGGCCAGACGGCGCTGAACTGTGCCCTGGAACTGGAAAACCGCGGTGTGCTGGATCTCTTTGGTGTGGAGATGATCGGCGCCAAGGCGGACGTCATCGACAAGGCAGAGAACCGCGAGCGTTTCCGCGAGGCCATGGACAAGATCGGCCTTGAAAGCCCGCGCTCGCGCGTTGTGCACACCATGGCGGAAGCTGAAGCCGTGATGAGCGAGATTGGCCTGCCGGCCATCATCCGCCCCTCCTTCACTCTGGGGGGCACCGGCGGCGGCAT
Source organism: Maricaulis sp. (assembly GCF_017643475.1). Classification (GTDB taxonomy): domain Bacteria; phylum Pseudomonadota; class Alphaproteobacteria; order Caulobacterales; family Maricaulaceae; genus Maricaulis. Next base: position 939,682 of record NZ_JAEPNI010000001.1, on the reverse strand, counting down.
TGCCTATAATGTCGAGGAATACCGGACGATCTGCCAGTCCGGCCTCGACGCCTCCCCGGTCACGGAAATCCTGGTCGAGGAATCCATCGTTGGCTGGAAAGAGTTCGAGATGGAAGTTGTCCGCGACCGCGCCGACAACTGCATCATCATCTGTTCGATCGAGAACGTCGATCCGATGGGCGTGCATACCGGTGACAGCATCACCGTCGCCCCGGCCCTGACGCTGACGGACAAGGAATACCAGATCATGCGCTCGGCCTCGATCGCCGTCCTGCGCGAGATCGGTGTCGAGACCGGCGGATCCAACGTCCAGTTCGCGGTCAATCCGAAGGATGGCCGCCTGGTCGTCATCGAGATGAACCCGCGCGTCTCGCGCTCCTCGGCGCTGGCCTCCAAGGCCACCGGCTTCCCGATCGCCAAGGTCGCGGCCAAGCTGGCCGTTGGCTACACGCTGGACGAGATTGCCAACGACATCACCGATGGCGCGACACCAGCCTCCTTCGAGCCGACCATTGATTATGTCGTCACCAAGATCCCGCGTTTCGCGTTCGAGAAGTATCCGGGCGCTGACGCCCACCTGACGACCTCCATGAAGTCCGTCGGTGAAGCGATGGCCATGGGCCGCTCCTTCCAGGAAAGCATGCAGAAGGCCCTGCGCTCGATGGAGACGGGCCTCGATGGTTTCGACGAGATCGAGATCGCCGGCACCGAAGACGCGGACTCAGAGGATGCCCGCAAGGAAGCCGTGCGCGCGGCCCTCGCCATCCCGACGCCGGACCGTCTGCGTGTCATCGCCCAGGCATTCCGGGAAGGTCTGAGCGTGGATGAGGTCGAGCGCGCATCGCTCTACGAGCCGTGGTTCCTGCGCCAGATCGAAGCCATCGTTCACGCCGAGGAAGACGTGTCGACGATGGGACTGCCGACCACGAACGAGAAATTCCTCGCGCTAAAATCCATGGGCTTCTCCGATGCGCGCCTGGCCAAGCTGTCCGGCAAGCCGGAAGCAGAGGTCCGCGCCGACCGCCGCGCCCTGGGCGTGCGTCCGGTCTACAAGCGAGTCGACACCTGCGCCGCCGAATTCCACGCCGCGACGCCCTACATGTATTCCTGTTACGAGACGCCGAGCTTTGGCGGCAAGGCAGATTGCGAGAGCGAGCCGACCGGCCGCAAGAAGGCGATTATCCTGGGCGGCGGTCCCAACCGTATCGGCCAGGGCATCGAGTTCGACTATTGCTGCTGTCACGCTGCCTTTGCCTTTGCCGAGATGGGCATTGAATCCATCATGGTGAACTGTAATCCGGAAACCGTCTCCACCGACTATGACACCGCCGATCGCCTGTATTTCGAACCGCTGACCATCGAGGACACACTCGAACTGATCGCGACCGAACAGGAAAAGGGCGAACTGCTGGGCGTTGTTGTCCAGTATGGCGGCCAGACGCCGCTGAAACTGGCGGGCGAGCTGGAAGCGGCAGGTGTGCCGATCCTGGGAACGCTGCCGGATGCTATCGACCTGGCAGAGGATCGCGACCGGTTCAAACAGCTGCTGGATGATCTCAACCTGACCCAGCCGCCGAACGCCATTGTGCGCTCGGAAGACGAGGCCCGCGCGGCGGCCGAGAAACTCGGATTCCCGCTGGTTCTGCGCCCGTCCTATGTCCTGGGCGGCCGCGCCATGGAAATCGTCCGCGAAACCGACAGTTTCGAACGCTATCTGCGCGAGGCCGTGAACGTCTCCGGTAATTCTCCGCTGCTGCTGGATCGTTACCTGACCGACGCTGACGAGGTTGATGTCGACGCCATCTGTGACGGCGAGGATGTGTGGGTTGCCGGTGTCATGCAGCACATCGAGGAAGCCGGCGTACACTCCGGTGACAGTGCCTGTTCCCTGCCGCCCTATTCGCTCTCTGCCGAGATGATTGCCGAGCTGAAACGCCAAGCGGCTGCAATGGCCAAGGCCATCGGCGTGCGTGGCCTGATGAACGTCCAGTTCGCCATCAAGGGCGAGACCATCTACGTGCTCGAGGTCAATCCGCGTGCATCCCGTACGGTTCCCTTCGTGGCCAAGGCCATTGGCGAACCGGTTGCCAAGATCGCTGCCAAGGTCATGGCCGGTGCGAAACTGTCCGAGTTCAACCTGGAAGACCCGGCGCCGAAACATGTCTCCGTCAAGGAAGCCGTCATGCCCTTCGCCCGTTTCCCGGGCGTCGACCCGGTGCTGGGACCGGAAATGCGTTCCACCGGCGAAGTCATGGGTATCGACACCCTGTTCGAAGCCTCCTTCGCGAAGGCCGAGCTGGGAGCCGGCATCCAGCTGCCGACCTCGGGCAGTGTCTTCATCTCCCTGCGTGATGGCGACAAGGCGTCGATGATCGATCCGTGCCGCGTCCTGGTCATGAAGGGTTTCAAGATCCTGGCGACCGGTGGCACCGCCACGACGCTGGAGGAGAACGGCGTTCCGGTCACGCGTGTGAACAAGGTCTTCGAAGGCCGCCCACACATTGTCGACCTGATGAAAAACGGTGAAGTCCAGCTGATCTTCAACACGACGGAGGGCCGCCAGTCGCACCTGGACAGCTATTCCATCCGCCGTACGGCGCTGGACCAGAAGATCCCGTGTTACACCACGGCATCGGCTGCCCGCGCAGCGATCGCGTCAATTCGCCGGATCGATGAAGGGGCTCTTGAACCGCAGGCACTGCAAACCTACTCTTGATAGCAAGGACGCTCGGCGCTAGCGTCTTCGGCTCTCCTGAAGATAAGTGGTCTCATGAACAAGATCCCTATGACTGCTGCGGGGCATCAAGCCCTCGACGCAGAGATGAAACATTTGAAAACGGTTGAACGTCCGGCCGTAATTGCAGCCATCGCGGAAGCGCGTGAACACGGCGATCTCTCCGAGAACGCCGAATATCACGCTGCCAAGGAACGCCAGGGCTATATCGAAGGTCGCCTGGCCGAGCTGGAAGACAAGCTGGCCCGCGCCGAGGTCATCGACGTGGCCAAGCTGGGTGGTGACACCGTCAAGTTCGGCGCCACGGTTACCGTCTTTGACGAAGATACCGAGGAAGAAAGCCGCTACCAGGTGGTTGGTGATGACGAGGCGGATGTGAAGGAAGGCAAGATCTCGATCTCCTCCCCGATCGCCCGCGCCATGATCAACAAGGAAGTCGGCGATGTCGTCGAGGTCAACGCCCCCGGCGGACTGAAATCCTATGAAATTGTCACGGTAGAGTGGCTCTAGACCGCTTGATCTGATTATTCACGAAAAGGCGCCGATGGGCGCCTTTTTTTTGATCGGCCGTGGACCGCAAACAACCAAACACGTTACAATCGGCACGCGGCCAGACAGAGGGGAGCACACATGCTCACCAGCATCTTACTGAGCCTCGCATTTTCGCAGCACTTGACTGCGGCCCTTCCCGTGCCACCAGAAGTACCGGTCTCCATTTCGAACTGCGCGAGCATTTCCCAATGCGAGGACCTCATCAACCAGACCAATAGCCGAGACGTCTCTCCCAGTCAGATGGAGCGTCTCGTGAACATCTATCAGGAGAACGCTGATCTTGGACGCGCCAGCATCTTGCAAGGTCTCGCAAACCTGAGAGCGCGGTCCCGATACGATTTGCGACTTTCTCTAGCGTTGCGCCTGGAAGGTTATTCGCACGAAGAAGTCTCGGAACTATTGAGACGAGCACGGCAAGATCGCGAAAACGCGTCAGTTCTCTTGTTGGGCCGGATTGGGACAGAACAGAGCATTCTCGGACTTCTGGACATCTTTGACGGGAGTTTCAGCGACACGCTGCTGGATGATGCCCTGTCGTTCTCGACCAACGCCGCATTACCGATTGTCCTCGCCAGGGTCGAGGCTCTGCTGACGGAAGGCCGTCATGATGACGGATATGAACTAGCGCAGTCCATGCACATCGTGGGCGGTCAATATGACGAGCTAACGGACCCTTTGTCCCCATCTTCCCTGTCCATGTTGATCCATCAGAGCACCGACAGAAGCCTGTCCATTGAAGCCCGCACAGCCGCGGCGTTTCTGTTGGAGAGCGTAAGCAGCGAGCTGCTTTCCGAGTATTCGGCCGAATTGATGGATCTCGCCGAAGATGAACACGAACTGCTCGCCTATTCGGCACAAAATCAGCTGATGCGGATCAACAGCAGCGCGGTTGTTCCCCTCCTGCTCGATCGCTGTGGGGCTCACGCAATCGGTGAAGGCTGGCGGGCGGATCATGGCTATTGCCCGCTGTACTATCTGGGAAATCAGCCACATCAAAGCGACATCATTGGTGAACGACTTGTCACTGCGCTTGCTTCCACCGATCCCGATTTTCGAAACTGGGTGATCGAGGTACTCGGGGATTTACAGTACCAAGGCGCCACGACACACCTGCGAGCTTTCCTACATTCCGGGAACTGGAGCGACGTTCTCTCCGCAGCCGGCGCGCTGCGGTCGCTCGACGACCGGACCTCAATCCCGATCATCGCGGAGGTCGCAGAAGCGCACTGGTATCACTATGTCCGCTCCTCGCTCGGGGAGCTGACAGAGAACTGGGAGACAAAGGAAGACTTCCACTGGCGACTTCCGCGACGCAGTGAGCGCGGATCCTGCGAAAGCGGGCAATGGTCCTGGCAGGGCATGCCTATCTCACCCTCCGAATTTCATGCGACTCGGTTGGTTTCGGATGATTTCGGTCATCATCAGACGTTCACGATGGGCGAATTGGATTTCGTTGGTACCAACCGCGGCGAATGGGGCGGCGAGCTGCTGCTGAAGACCGATACCGTCAATTCCCAGGTGCTCATTGACGACAACTTTCAATCTGTCTGGCGCACATCCGAGCTGGCGATCATTTCAACCGGCCTCTCCCACGGCCTTTTGGGCATCGGGGACATCTATCAACTGACCATCGAAGACGGCGACCTGGTCGTTAAACACCTCACTCAAGCTCCGGAACCGCTTTATGGCGGCTTTTCTCAGCTGACAGATGTATTGTTCGCAGGGTTCAGCGAGGTCGAGAACTCCCGCTTCGTTGTCGTTTTCGACGTCGAACAGGGCATGCTCGGCTTTGCAGACTGCGAAACGAGGCATTGACCGCCACAAAAACAACGGCCGGAGCGATGCTCCGGCCGTTTTTCATGCCCCGGTGTTGGGAGGAGGTGCCTGGTGAGCAACTCCGCGGGGCACAATCACTTGGGCTCGTCTACCGGGGCTTTTTCCGGTTCGTCGCGCGGCTCGTTTTCCGGCTCTTCCGAGCCTTCCGGCGCGTGGGCGCGTTCGACACGGACCTCGCGCAGGACACGTCGTGCGACGTCGGACCCGCCAAAAATTCGCAGCTCCATGCGTTCACCGTCCTCGCTCTCCCATTCCAGGGAACGTCCGTCTTCCGGAGCACCGGTCACGATCACCTCGATCTCGCGACCGTCCTCGCTGACCCATTCACGGGCTTCGCCATCAGAATCCGTGCGAACGATGACTTCAAACTCTCCGCCATCATCGCTGGTCCAACTGCGGGTGACGGTGCCATCACCCTCGCCGCTTGAGAAGACAATGACGTTCTCATCCGAGTTCATGAGATCGATAACGTGACCATCCGTGCTCTCGAGCACCATGACATTGCTTTCGAGCTCAACCCCTTCGAGGTCCTCGATACGGCGGACAAAGACATTCACATCGCTGTCTTCACCATCAACTTCGTGCAGGACGATATTTTCGTGGACACGCACGGCAACACGGGCACCGTTCTCTCCGACCAAACGTTCAACAATCGCCGGGGCGACGTTACCTGCGACACGAGATGATTGCAGGACAAAGACATTGCCATCCTCACCCGACTCCAGCTGCTGCAGGATTTCCTGACGGCGGGCTTCACGCTCCTCGGGGGAGCCGTCCCCTTCGACGATCACTTCCCAGAGGGCTTCGCCATCTTCACCTTCGGTGCGACGAACCTGGATGTTCTCGTGAACTTCATGCAGTTCATGATCACCCCGGGAAACAAAATGGATACCGCGCTCGTTCTCGACACGGTCCGTGGCCATCGCCTGGGCACAGGCAACGGGCAGCCAGCTCAAGAGCAATACGCTGGTCAGGGCCCGTTTGGACGAACGCTTGCCTTCATTCGCCGAAAGAATTGATTTGATCCGCATTTCGCGGTGCCTCCTGTCTTTTGATCCGAAGGCAGAAGCGGTTGCAAAACCACCCCGCATCATCGTGATCAATGCCGCCGCATAGGGCTTACGCGCCCCTCCTCCCAACAATTCGAGAACCTCGGCGTCGCAGGCGATCTCGCGCGCCGCATCGAGGTGTTTTTCAATCTGGCGCAGGGGCCAGTGGAACCAGAAGACCGTGGTCAGGGCGACGCCGATCAGACGGTCGCGCTCATCCCCGCGACGCAGGTGCACCAGCTCGTGCACAAGGGCGTAACGCGCCACTTCCGGGTCGTCGAAAATCTGTCCCGGCGCAACCACAACACCCTTCCAGCCGGTAAGGACCGGGGTCAGGGTTTCATTGCTTATCAAGAGGCGTGCCGCCGGGACGGGTGTGTCCAGCACCTGTCCTGTGAGGGTTTCAAGCTCCAGCTCGCCCGCATACTCCCCATCCCGCATCAGCCGGGACCGGCGCACATGGCGAAATCCGGCGAACACCACAGAAGCAATCAGCCCGAGCAGATACAGGGCCACCAACATCAGGCTGGTTTCCGGCAATTCAAGCTGAACCGGGGTAGACGACGCCACGGGAGTGGCAAGCGAGGCTACCGGGGGATTGAGCATCACATTCCCGGGCGCCGCCTGAGGGATAAAATAGATAACCGGGGCCAGCACCAGCGGTACGATCGCGGCGATCCGCGCCGTCCGCCACAGCTCGACACCGCTGAGCGGGTCACGCCTTTCCAGGAAACGGCCCAGGACAAGCAGGATCAGGCCGCCGAGCAGTGACAGGCCTGCACCCAGAACAATCGCGTTGAGAAGCCCCATCATTCCGAACGCTCCTCATCGAGAAGTTTCATCAGGTCATTGGCTTCATCATCGGAAAGCAGATCGGAATTGGTGAAGGCCGTCGAGGGCAGCGGGCCGCGCAGCTCCAACACATCCTCGGTAAACTCGCGGATCATGCGACCGATCAGATCGACCTTGCGCACCTTGGCCTCGAACACGGCGAGACCATGGGAGTCTGCCTTGGTCACCAAGCCCTTCTGCACCATGCGCGTCAGCACGGTTCGTGTCGTCGAGGGCGACCATCCCGTAGGACCGGCAACAACCTTGTGGGTCTCGCGCGCGCTCTGCGGGCCAACCGCCCAGAGATGCTTGAGAACCGTCAGTTCAGCGGGTGATGGGGAGATGTCGTTCATGCGGAGTCCTGCCTCGTTGTCGACAGTACTCTACATTTGTAGCGCACGCGCGCAAATGAAAAGCGGTTAATCTTGGCCCAACCGAAAACGCCCCCGGCGGAGCCGGAGGCGTTGATGCGCTACAAGTCGCTGTAAAGCTTAGAGTTCGACCTGGGAGGTCCGAACAATCGACATCGAGGTATTGTCGACGATATCGATGGAATTGAAGCTGTTATCGCTGTCCATCGGATCCCAGTCATGATCATAGTCCGGGTCACCGGCACCGACCAGGTCACCGCGGCTGATGCGCTGGCCTTCACGAACCTCAACGCTTTCCAGCCCGTGATAAACCGTGGACCAGCCGGTACCGTGATCAAGCACGACATACTGGCCAACACTGTCCGGACCCGGAGCGTCCGTACCGACATGGCTGACGCGGGCATCGGCCGGAGCCATGATGCGGCCGTCATCCGTGTCCTGGAAGAAAAGCTCGCTGGACTGACCGGTCTGCTCGTCGGTGACGATGATGGTGGCATCGTCATCATCGTCACGCACCTGCATGCGAACCGGACCGACATCGTCATGGAACAGCATGTTGGCTTCATCATCGCCCGCCAGAACCTGGAAGAACGGCTCATCGGCATCGTCGAGATACAGCGTCACCTCGGCGTCATCACCTCCACGGTCATGGGCGCGCAGACGGTTGCGGCGACCTTCCTCGTCGGTGAACTCGATGTCCACGCGCTCGCCATTGCTCTCATTGATGCTGATGCGGACCGGGTTGCCGTTCTCGTCTTCAACATTGAGGTTAAGCGTGGAGGACGCACCGGATGCAAAGGCACCGATCGCCATCCAGTTGGCCGGATTACCGATGATGCTGGACTCGTCCAGATTTTCCAGGGCCTCAAGCGATTCCAGCGCGGACAGGGCTGCCAGCGGTGAAGCGTTCAGCGTCCGGCGGATCGGTGTCTCACCATCGCGCTCAGCGACCACAGCGGCCGACAGGGAGGTCGCCGTCGCGGCAACAACCGTCGGCGCATCGGCGCTGAGATAATTCGTCGCCATGGCCTGGGCGGCATAGGTCGGCGCCATCATCAGGGCCAGGGCACCGCCTGCAGCGGCCAGAAAGCCCTTGGACGACATGTTGGTGGACTGGGACAAGATCGCTTTGATCCGCATTTCTCTGTTCCTTTTATTTTCTGGACCGAAAGCCGACAGGCAGGGCGCCGGGCGGAGCCCTGCTTTTGCCGCGTCGATCATGGCCCGAGCGTAAGCGCGTCTCTGCGCTCGCCCCCCAATCTCGTGAAGTGCCTCGGCATCACAGGCGAGTTCCCTCGCATGGGAGAGCCGAGACTCGATTGCTTTCAGCGCCGGGTTGAACCAGAGCGCCACGGTGAGAAGCTCACCGACAAACCGGTCACGCTCATCGCCCCTGCGAACGTGAACCAGCTCGTGAACGACAGCGATCTCCGCCGCTTGTCGTTGGTTTTCATCTGCCAGGCTGCGCGGCAGGACGATGGTCGGCTGCCAGCCGGTGACAAAGGGAGTAACTGCCGCGTCGACTACGACCAGGCGGCTGACACTGTTTTCCAGCTCCATGCGGCCGGTCCACTGCTCGTACAGGGACTGCAGCTCGCGCTGTGGCCGGTCGCTCGTCGCGATCAACCCGGCCAGCGCCATCCGGCGCAGCGCAAAGCGCGCCAGCGCAATCAGCAGCCCGGCCAGATAGGCTGACATCAACACGTTGAGCGGCGTCAGCCAGCTCGGAATTTCGAATGCGGAAGACGCAGCAACGGGTTGGTCGCTGGAAACAAGAAGACCGGTATCCAGATCACCGCCGGCTGCCGGAAGCGCACGGGCCGCTACGTCCGGCTCGGCCGCAGGTATTTCAAGCGCGGTGTCGACAGCGAATGGCTCGACCTGTTCAACCGGTGTGACGGCGGCCGGGCGCAGGAAATCAGGAGTCGTGAAACTGGCTGTCAGTTGCGGGAAGATCGAGAAAACCAGCGCCATGGCAATCGGTGCCAGAGCCGCAAGGCGCGCCATGCGCCAGATCGTGATACGACTGGTCGCCTCGATCTCGCGATTCTTCTCCAGGCGGTCAACGACCCGCACGGACAAGCTGGCGATCAGGGCTGACAGGCCCAGCGCAATGAACAGGGAAACGAGAAGACTAGTCATCTTCGTCCTCCTCGAGCAGGCGACTCAGCTCGTCCAGCTCGCCCTCGTCTAGCAGCTTGCTGTCAGAGAAGGCAGACACCGGAAGGGAACCGTCCAGCTCCAGAACTTTCTGGGAGAAACTCTTCACCATCTTGCCGATCAGGCTGACCTTGGCCTCGCCGGCCGCGTAGAGGGCCAGCCCATGGCTGTCGCGCTTTTCAACCAGGCCCTTCTGGACCATGCGGGCGAGGAGCGTGCGGGTCGTCGAATAGGACCAGTCTGTGACAGTCGCGACCTGGTCGTGCACTTCGCGTGCGCTCTGTTCGCCGCTCGCCCACAATTGCTTGAGGACTACGAGTTCTGCCTGGGAAGGAGCCTGGTCGGCCATGAGACGATCACCACATTTATGTTACGTTTGTCACACGATGCTACAAACATAGCACCCCGTCAAGCACCATTCCGGAGATCTCGACGTGGATGGAGTTCTGGGCCCAAAGCCGGCCGGCGCCTAGGGGGAAGCTTGCTACAAGTGTCCCACCCTATTCCCATCCCGGGAAAATCTGAGGCTTTTACTTGCCAGAGCAGGCGGTCCGGTCCAGCAATAGGGCAAGGGGGATTGGCGCTCATGACCGGCATTGCGCAACAACAGGCAGTCTGCTGGGTCGTCTCTGACGGCCGTCGCGGCATTGAAAACCAGGCGCTCGGCCTGGCCGAAGCACTGGCGCGGCAACTGCCCGACACCCGCCTGGCCATCCATCTCGTGCACGTGACAAAACAGGGATTTGTCGCCCTGCCATCCAGCCCACCGCCCGATATCTGGATCGGTTGCGGCCGCGCGGCTGTTCCGCTCGCGGGCAAACATCGCCGGGTCTTTCCCGATTGCTATTTCGTCTATGTCCAGGACCCGCGCACCAAATATCGCAGTTTCGACCTGATCATCGCGCCGGATCATGATCGGGTAAACAAGCCCAACGCCATCGCAATGATCGGATCACCGAACCGTCTGTCCCAGGCGCAGTTTTCCAATGCCATGACCCAGTTCTCCGACGAACTGGCAAGCTTGCCAGGCGCGCGCGCTGCTGTGCTGATCGGTGGTCACTCCAAACGCTTCAAGCTGGATGACCGGGTGGCCGATTATCTCGTTCACCGCCTGCACACCCTGCTCGACCAGGGTATCAAGCTGATGATCACCGCCTCCCGGCGTACACCCGAAACGGTGCATGCCCGGCTGAAGACCGAATTTGGCGAGCGCGATGATGTCTGGCTGTTCGATGGCGTTGGGGAGAACCCCTACTTCGCTTTCCTCGCCGCAGCAGACTGGATCTTTGTCACCGAGGAATCGACCAACATGCTGGTCGAGGCCGCCACGACCGGCAAACCTGTCTATGCCCTGCCAATGGCGGGCGAGGCCGGAAAGTTCGGTTATCTGCACGCCAGGCTGGAAGGCTGGGGCGCGGTTCGCCCCTATCTTGGCCAGCTGGCCCGGTGGACCTATGCTCGTTTCGCCGAGACGGACCGCATCGCCGCGTTTCTGCTTGAACGCTGGCAGGCGCGCTCTAGCTCCGTCGAGCAAAGGATGCCGACATGATCACTTCTCTCACCACTCTTCTCGCCAGCCTGGGACTGACCATGAGCCAAGCCGATACGCCCGCCACCGTTGTTCAGCACGAACGTGTCATTCTCGCTGCCCAGCCCGCGCTGGAGGATCTGGACGCCTGGGCCGCGGCCGGCGTGCAGGCGATCGTCAATTCACGCACTCCGGAAGAAACCGCTGGCCTGGGCTTCAACATGCGTGAGGCAGTGGAAAGCCGCGGCATACGGTATGTGGAACTGCCGATAGGCGGGCGTTACGGCGCGGATCCGGATCATACCGTGGCGCTTGGAGAATTGCTGGCGGAGCTGGATGGCGAGATCGTCATGCATTGCCGATCCGGTACACGTTCCGCCCATCTCTACTCCGCTCACCTGATGAGCCAGGACCCGTCCATCGACAATCCGTTCGACACGATTGGCTGGCCCGGTGGCCGCGATAACGGCATGGTTCGCGCCCTCACGCCGGATAACGACCAGTAACGCTGCAATCAGTCGCGAGCATTGCGGCAAAGATTGATTATATAGGGTCCAGTCGAATCGGCGTCTGTCCGGGCGCCCAACCCCGTTCGTTTGAGGAAATATCATGTCTGAGACGCGCCACTCGCGCCTGGTCATCATCGGATCCGGCGCTGCAGGTTATACGGCAGCCATCTATGCTGCGCGCGCCATGCTCGAACCCGTCCTGATCTCCGGCCTACAGCCGGGTGGTCAGCTGACCATCACCACCGATGTCGAGAACTATCCCGGCTTTGCCGACGTCATCCAGGGCCCCTGGCTGATGGAACAGATGCGTGACCAGGCCGAAAAGGTCGGCACCGAGATGGTCAATGACCTCGTGGTCAAGGCGGACCTGTCCCAGCGGCCCTTCACCCTGACCTTGGACAGCGGCGCGGTCTTCACGGCCGACTCGGTCGTCATCGCCACCGGTGCCCAGGCCAAATGGCTGGGCCTGGAGAGCGAGCAGACCTTTGCCACCGGCGGCGTCTCTGCCTGCGCGACCTGTGACGGCTTTTTCTATCGCGAAAAGGAAGTCTTCGTGGTCGGTGGCGGCAATACCGCTGTCGAGGAAGCGCTCTACCTGGCCAATATCGCCTCGAAGGTCACGCTGGTGCATCGCCGCGACAGCCTGCGCGCCGAGAAAGTCATGCAGGATCGCCTGCTGAAGAACCCCAAGGTCGAAGTGATCTGGGACAGTGTCGTCGAGGAAATCACCGGCGATACCGACCCCTTCCCGGCGGTTACGGGTGTGCGTCTGAAGAATATCAAGACGGGCGAAGTCTCCGAACACAACACGCACGGTGTCTTCATTGCCATCGGCCACGCGCCGGCGACCGAGCTGTTTGTGGGCCAGCTGGAAACCAAGGATGGCGGCTATCTCGTCACCGAGCCCGGCACACCCAAGACTTCCATTCCCGGTGTCTATGCCGCCGGCGACGTCACCGACGACACCTATCGCCAGGCCGTCACGGCTGCGGGCATGGGCTGCCAGGCCGCGCTTGATGCGGAACGTTACCTCGCCTCGCTCGAGGACTAGGTTTTCCGGGCTGGCAGCCGCGCGTTTGGCAGCCGGCCCGCAAACACCCTATATGTGAGTCCATGCTCACCCAGCCGTCCAATACCAAAGAAAAACTCATGCGCGCCGCGATGGATATTGTGGCAGCCGACGGTTTTGGTGCGGCGACCACGGCGGCCATTGCCGACCGCTCTGGCATGGCGGAAGGTACGCTTTACCGTCATTTCAAGAGCAAGGACGAGCTGATGATCGCGGCCTATCGCCAGCTCAAGGCGGACGTGTTCGAACGCGTTTCCGCCGAGACCGGTGACAGTGCCAGTATCAGGGACCGCGCCCGCGCCATGTGGCTGGGCATGTGGAATACCTATTGCCACGACCTGCCCGCCTTCACCTTCGGCCAGCGTTTCGGTGAAAGTGCCCTGTCCAGCCAGGAAGGCGGCACCGTCCATGAACGCATCATGGATCACCTGTGCGCCATCATCAAAGACGGCCAGGTCTCCGGAGAAATCCGCGATCTTCCGCGTGATGTTCTTGTCGCCTTCTTTTTCCCGCCCATGATGGCGATGCTCAAACAGCTCAACCAGGGCAAGACCTGGTCGCAAGCCGAAATCGACGCAGCGATCGGTGCCGCCTGGCAAGCCTGGGCGGTGCCGGGGCAAACCTAGCCACGCGCAGTCCCAGCTCCTCGCCTCCCTCTCGCGACGCTCACAACCTAGTGATAGGTAGGCATCTTGTGCGTTATACTGGGGCTCACCATCTGCCCCTCGAACCACAATCGCAGGGAGCCCATCCATGACCCGGGAATACGACATCATCATCATCGGCGGCGGCAATGCAGGTTTCGGCGCCTCGGCACCGCTGGCAGAAGCCGGCAAGCGTATCGCCTTTATCGAAGAGCTGGACTTTGGCGGCACCTGCCCCAATCGCGGCTGTACACCCAAAAAGGTCCTGGTCGCGGCAGCTACTTCGCTCGACACCATCGCCAAGGCTTCAGCTCACGGCATTTCGGTTGGCGATGTGAAGCTGGACTGGAAAGCACTGATCGAGCGCAAGAATGACATGATCAGCTTCATTCCGGGCGCCATGGGGGATCTCGCGGCCAAGCGCGGCGTTGTCTATCGCGGCCACGCCAGATTCACCGGCCGCAATTCGGTCCGTGTCGGCGACACCGAGCTGACGGCTGAACACATCATCATCGCGACCGGATCGAAAACCCGTCCCCTGCCGATCCCGGGTGCGGAACTCCTGATGACCTCCGATGACGTTCTGTCAGACACACACCAGCCGGAAAGCGTTGTCTTCATCGGCGGTGGTGTGATTGCGCTGGAGTTCAGCCATGTCTATGCCCGCGCCGGCACCCAAGTCACCATCCTGGAACTCGCTCCGCAGCTTCTGCCGCGGCTGGACGCGGACGCCGTCGCCATGTTGCAGGCCGAGACCGAGCGCCTGGGTGTGGAGGTTCACACCGGTGTGGGTGTCAATGAGGTCCGCCGTGCAGATGACGGTCTGGAAGTCGTATTTGAAAAGGATGGCGAAACCATCGTGCTGGCTGCGGAACGGGTCATCAATGGTGCCGGCCGCATGGCCAATGTCGATACGCTGGATCTGGACAAGGCCGGCATCACGCATGACGGCATCCGCATCGAAATCCACCCGCACCTGCAATCCACCAGCAATCCGGCGATCTGGGTGGCAGGTGATGCGCTGGTCCACACGGCCCAGCTTTCCCCCTTCGCGACCCATGAGGGTCAGATCGTGGCGCGCAACATCCTGACCGGCAGCACCGAGGCTCCGGACTATTTCGCGGTCCCGAATTCCGTCTACACCGTACCGAGTTTCGCCAGTGTCGGCCTCACCGAGACCCAGGCGCAGGAAAGCATCGGCAATCTGCGCGTTGCCGTGAATGACATGACCGGCTGGCTCTCCGGCAAGTCCTATGCGGAAAGCCTGGCCTGGTCGAAAATCCTCATCGATGAGGACAGCGACCAGATTGTCGGTGCCCACCTACTCGGTCACCACGCGGACGACATCATCCACATCCTGTCCTTTGCCATGAAACACAGGGTGAGTGTCAGCGAGATCAAGTCAACAATCTTCGCCTATCCGAGCTTCTCCTCGGATATCAAGAACCTGCTCTAGGAAGAACAGCGCGGGGCCGTCAGGCCTCGCGTGCCTGTTTGTAGATCGGCTTGGCCCAGCGACGATGGACCCAGAACCATTGTTCCGGGGCCTTGCGCACCTCTGCCTCGACCCACTGATTGATGCGCGCGACAGTCTCGACAATGGCCTCGGCCTTGTCGGGATTGTCGGACAGTTCGATCGGGTCATGGACCTCGACCTGGAAGTTCGCGCCGCCTGTGCGGCGAACCGAGATCGGTGTCAGCGGTGCATTGTAGCGCATGGCCAGACGTGTCGGCCCCGGTGCCGTCATCGAGGGATACCCGAAAAACGGTGCTTCCACGCCGTCATTCATCTTCTGATCGTTCATCAGCGCGACGGACTCACCCCGCTTCAGCGCATTCATCAGCGCCTTGGCACCATCGCCGCCCTTGGCGGTCAGCGTCTTGACGCCGTAATCCTTGCGCGTCGCGGCTATGCGCTCATCGATCAGCGGATTATTGGCGGCGCGATAAGTGATGTGGCAGGGCAGTCCGGTCTGGCTGATCGCCGCGGCCGCGATCTCCCAGTTGGAGTGGTGCATGGAGATGATGACCAGCGGGCGGCCTTCATCCCGTGCCTTTTCCAGCTTCTCGCGGCCGATGAACTCGACACGCTCGTCAAACTCTGGTCCGGCGAACACGCCCAGATGCGGCATTTCTCCGCCCAGACGCCCAAAATTATCCCACATACCGCGCAGCAGGCGGTCGATTTCCATCGGCTCGGCATCGGGGAAACAGCGCTGCATGTTCACACGTGCCACCTTGTGAACAGAGGTCATCGGTCCGATACGCTGCAACAGCGCGCCCGCCGCATCCGACGCCCTGTCGATGCCCTTGACCTTGTACCAGGCCAGATAGGCGTCCCAGGCCATCGCCTGCAGGCGCCAGCTGATACGCGTCATCACGGATGGCTGAGGGATAACTTCGCTCATGAACAGGATTTAGCGGGCCGACGGCCTGGCGTCCACAATGTCGAGCAATAACGCATCCAGCGCGGCCGGATTGGCGAAACGCGCCTCCACCGGCCAGGCCCGTATGTCCTTGCGCGCATCAGGTGGCAGGCGCACCCAGTCCTTCTCGGTGGTGATCAGCTGCGCCTCATGGCTGGCGGCGTGTTCGCGCAGATAGGCCAGGTCCCGCTGCGAATAGGGGTGATGGTCCGGGAAATCGAGCCCGTCCGTCAGCTCTGCCCCGGCTGCTTCCAGGGCATCGAAGAATTTCTGCGGGCGACCGATACCGGCAAAGGCCAGCAATCGCCCCTTTGGCGGCGCTTCGCGGGGCTCCAGCCAGGCTTGCAGAACCGGGATTTCCAGATCGCTCAACTGCAGGCGTTCATAATTGGGCACAGCGTCCTGATCCGGGGTCATCACGATGACCGCATCCGCGCGCGCCAGCCCCACCGGAACGGGCTCCCGCAACGGGCCTGCCGGAAAAACAAGATTGCCCCCCCAGCCGGCCACACTGTCGATGACGACGATGGAAAGTGTCTTTTTCAGGCTGGGATTCTGATGACCATCATCCATGACGATGACATCAATTCCGGCTTCCACTGCGGCGTGTGCGCCTTCCACCCGGTCGCGAGAGATCCAGACGCGCGCATCACGGGCCAGAAGGCGCGGCTCGTCACCAACCTGGGCTGCCGTGTGGTCGTCAAGCACCTCAAGCGGACCGGCCTCGGAACCACCATAGCCCCGGCTCAGCGCGCACGGATTGCAGTCGAGCTCCTCCAGGCGGCGCAGAATACTCTGGGTCACCGGCGTCTTGCCCGTTCCGCCAAGGGTGATGTTGCCGACGCAGATAACCGGAGCGCCCGGATCGACGGGTTCCGTCCGGCGGATCCGGCGTGCAACCGCCCAGGCGTAGATCCGTCCCAGCGGCGACAACAGCGCCCGTGTCAGGGCACCGGACCCGCGTCCGCCATCGGTTCTCCAGAATGCCGGCTCCCTCACGCCTCGGCCTCCTCGTCAAGCAGACCCAGCAGGGCCGATACCGTCTGGGCAAGCGCACCACCAGACAGCTGGCGCACTGCTGTCATGCCCTGCTCTGCGGTTGGGCTATGATGCTCCCAGATGCTCTCGACCGCTTCTGAAAGCGTCAATGCATCATCCACAAAGGTCACCGCGTTTTCAGTACGGTAGGCGTCGAAAACGTCCTGGAAACTGGCCACATGCTCTCCGGAGACCACGGCCGACCCGAGCTGGCTGGCCTCGATCGGGTTATGACCACCAATTCCGCGGATCAGGCTGCCGCCAATAAACGAGGCCGGCGCGCTGGAATACCACAGCGCCATCTCTCCCAGCGTATCTGCCAGCCAGACATCACAGGATGTGTCCGGGGTTTCATCCCGGGAGCGCCGCGCCCATTTGTGATCATGACGCGTCATCAGCTTCTCGATCTCCTCGGCCCGTTCCGGATGGCGCGGGGCCAGGATCAGCAGGCTGTTGGGATGTCGCGCCTTGAGCAAGGCATTGGCGGCCAGGGCGATACCATCCTCACCGGAATGGGTAGATGCGGCGAGCCAGATCGGACGGCCCGCAAGCGCAACACGCACCCGCGAAAGCTCATGCGGATCGGGCGGCATGGGTTTGGCTTCCAGCTTGATATTGCCGACAAGGTCGAGTGGTTCTCTCCCCAGTAGGTCAGAGAGCCCGGCACGCGTGCGCTCATCCGCCGGCCCGATCCAGGAGAAACAGCCCAACAGATAACGCGCACTCTCGCGACGGCGACGCCAGCTCCTGAGCGATTTCTCATTCATCCGCGCATTGACCAGCGCCAACGGGATGTCGCGCTGGCGGATGGCGGAGATCAGGTTCGGCCAGAGCTCGGATTCAGCGAATACCACCAGGTCCGGCGACCAGTGGTCAAGAAAACCCGCGACAGCCGATGGCGTATCGAGCGGGACAAACTGATGGACAGCGGTCGATGGCAAGCGGTCTGCCATCATGTTGGCCGAGGTGACCGTGCCAGTGGTAACAACAAAACGCAGATCCGGACGCTGACCGCACAGCTCGTCCACCAGGCTGGCCAGGACCAAGCTCTCGCCCACGCTCGCCCCGTGCAGCCAGATCAGAGGGCCTTCCGGTCGTCGCTCGACCGGCTTCCCCAGCCGTTCATGCAGGCGCGAAGCATCTTCCTTGCCCGCCCTGACCCGTCGCTTGAGCACCAATTCGGAGAACGGTGTCAGGGCCCGCATCAACAGCCGATACCAGCGGAGCGAGGCGGGAAGGCTCATGCAGGGATCTCGTCCGGCCGGTTGGTCGAACGCCTTTGCTCGTCCGGTCGCACGATCTCGCCGCCGGCCGCCTCGTCCGCTTCCAGCGACAGGCGGTTCATCTGCTCTTCCATCTCCGCACGGGCTGCTTCCAAGTCTTCCTGGGTCGCATCCCTGGCCACATAGATCGGGTCACCCCAGACAATCACACCCTTGGTGAAAAAACTTGGCAGGTAATGTTTGTCCCAGGACTTGTGGATGATGGTCTTGCGACGGCTGGACCAGGTGAAGGGCACAATCGGCGCGCCGGTGTCCCGGGCCAGCCGCACCGGGCCATAGCTTGCTCGCATGCGCGGGCCGCGCGGCCCGTCCGGCGTGACCGCACCGCTTCCACCGTTTTCAATATGGCGCAGAACCTCGCGGTAGGCCTTGCTGCCCCCCTTGTCGGATCCCGGCTTGTTCGGATTGTGCGAGGAGCCGCGTGCCAGCTTGACGCCGTAATACTTCACCAGGCGTGCCCCAAATTCCGCGTCGCGGGACCGCGAGGCGACCGCCATCATGCGCGAATAATTCCGATGCCAGCCTTCCAGCGCCATCAGGATGCGACCATGCCAGATCACACCAATAATCGGGATATTCTCGGCATGCACCTTGTCGATGAACTCGGCATTGCGCACTTCCCAGCGGATAGAGCGGCGAACGGTTTCAATATAGAGGAAGACAAGAAAGGCGATGACTTCTTGCATCCAGGCCTGAGCCAGCAAACGTTTCAACATGATGTACCTTGCTCGCTCCCAATCGCGCGAAGGTCAAGAGTAGCGCGCGGTTGCATGCGCGTCTTCATCAGCCTAAATCCGGCAGAGGGAGAATGGAACCATCATGAGCTACGACCTGAGCAACCCGGAAGACCGCAAACGCGCCTGGAGTGATTATCTCTGGAAGGATCACGGCATCCTGCGCCAGCGCTTTCACAATATGCACGAGGTCGGTGGCGGCATGTGGCGCGGCAACCAGCCCTCGCCCGAACGCCTGGAATGGCTCAAGGAACAGGGTTTCAAGACCATTCTCAATATCCGCGGAACTCAGCCGGGCGTAAGCTATTATGATCTGGAGAAGGAAGCCTGCGAAAAGCTCGGCCTGGAAATGATCGACATGCCGTTCGGCTCTCGCGAGGCGCCCTATCTTGATCGCATGCAACGCGCGAAGAAGATTTTCGAATCGATTGCGTATCCCGCCTTCCTTCACTGCAAGTCAGGCGCGGACCGGGCCGGGTTGATGTCGGTTCTCTTCCGGCTGATTCATCTTAAAATGCCCTATGATGAGGCGATCACTCATCTCTCCCTTAAGTATCTGCACGTTAAGGCCGGGAAGACCGGGGTGCTCGACCACTTCTTCGAGACATACCGGCTGTACAACGAATCGAATCCGATCGAATTCTGGGACTGGGTCGAGAATGTCTACGACCGAGATGCAGTGCAGTCCGAATTCATGGCGAGCTGGTGGGGTAACCTACTGACAGAGCGTATTCTTCGTCGCGAATGACGCCCCGCTGATTCTTTATAACCTACTGAATCATCAGATATGACGCCACCTTTCCACAGGCATCCGTCACATTAACACCTGTTAACCACGTTGGCGTCTTCCCCTGACCCGACGTGCGGGACTGGGAGACGGGCAATGCATGATCTGGCTATCAAGGGTGAAAGAACAAGCGGACGGCTGGAGCGGCTGAACTTTGTTCTCTCACGAGAGAGCTGTCAGGGATTTCTGCAAGCCTTTGTCAGACACACGGCCGAGCTGTTCGACGCGGACAGGATCTATGTCGGACGCACCGATGTCGCCCACCGCTACATCCGCACCCTCCACGTGATGACGAACAAGAAGCCGGCCGGGAACTTCTGCTACCCCATCGTTGGCACCCCCTGCGAGGAAGTTCTGCGTGTTGGTGCGGCGATCCATGATGACCAGGTCACAGCCCTGTTTCCCAAAGACATCATCCTGGAACAGATGGGTATCCGCGGCTATGTCGCGATGCCGCTCTTCCAGGGCGCACAATCGATCGGCATCATCGTCGCCCAATTCAAGCGCGCGATCGATCATGCGGCCGAATTGCTGGCAGTCTTCAATCATTACAAGCGTCGCTTGACCGGCGACATCCTGACCATCGAGTCCGGCGAACGCGCCGCGCTCGCCATGAAGGGAACGTCGGACGGGATTATCGACTGGTGCCTGGAAACGGATCAGGTCTATCTCTCGGCGCGGGCACGTGAACTCCTGGGCTATCAGTCCCGCGAATTCACCGCCGGCTCCGACGCGTTCAAGACTCTCCTCCATCGCGACGACCGCAACCGTTTCCAGGCTGCCCAGCAACGCCATTTCGACACAGGCGGCCCGTTCGACATGACGGCGCGCATGAAAGTTGTCGGCGGCACCTATCGCTGGTTCCGCCTGCGTGGCGAAGCCGTGCGAACGCCCGATGGCGATCCAAGCCGTTTTGTCGGCGCGATGACCGATATCCATGACCTCGTGGAAGCCCGCCAGCAAGCGACCGAAGCCAGCCGCGCCAAATCGAAATTCCTGGCCACGATGAGCCACGAGATCCGCACACCCATGAACGGTGTGCTGGGCATGTCCAGCCTGCTCGCCAGCACAGAACTGTCCGAATCCCAGGGCGAGATGGTCGACCTCATTCACCGCTCCGGTGAGACCCTGCTGGATATACTCAACGATATTCTGGACCTGGCCAATATCGAGAATGGCCGGTTCGAGGTCGAGGACGCGACCTATAATCCGTCTGAACTGGTGCAAAGCGTCACCGGTCCTTATCGCATGAAGGCCAGTGAGAAAGGCCTCAACATGCATGTCGAGATCGACCCCTGCGCGGACCGTGAGGCCATTGGCGATCCAGCGCGCATACGACAGATCCTGTCCAATCTCCTCTCCAATGCCGTCAAATTCACCGAACGCGGCGAGATCCGGGTGAAATGCCTGACCTCCCAGATGGAAACCGGCGAGCACAAGATCATGCTGGAAGTTGCCGACACCGGCATCGGAATGGATGGCGATCTGGTCAATCGCATCTTCATGCCCTTCAGCCAGGCGGAATCCGAGCTGGCGCGCAAGAATGGCGGCACCGGACTGGGCCTGGCCATTGCCAAGAAACTGGCTGAGCTGATGGGCGGGGATATCTCGGTGGAAAGTGCGCCGGGCGCCGGTTCGGTGTTCTCGGTGGAACTGCCCGAGGGTCGCAACACGGATATCCTGACGACCGCAGCCGAGTAACTACTCGTCCTGCTGCCCGAACTGCATCTGGCTCAGGCGGGCATAGACCCCGCCCTTGTCGACCAGGGCGTCGTGCTGACCCTGTTCACAGACCTCGCCATCCTGCATCACATAGATCCAGTCCGCATTGCGAACGGTCGAGAGACGGTGCGCGATGACAATCGTGGTGCGCCCCTCGGATAGACGATCCAGCGCGTTCTGAACGCGTTTCTCGGACTGTGTGTCCAGTGCGCTGGTAGCCTCATCCAGCAAGAGGATGGGCGCGTCCTTGAGAATGGCCCGGGCAATCGAGATGCGCTGTCGCTGGCCACCGGACAGATTGCCACCACGCGGACCAACCGGGCTGGCATAACCCTCCGGCAGCTCCATGATGAAGTCATGGGCGTCAGCAGCCCTGGCCGCGGCCTCGATCTCCTCATCACTCGCATCCAGACGGCCAAACGCAATATTGGCCCGTACGCTGTCATCGAACAGGGTCACATCCTGGCTGACCAGGGCCATGGCACGGCGCAGGCTGGCAAGCGATACCGCGCGAATGTCCTGACCATCAATCTGCAACAGCCCGGTCGAGACGTCATAGAGCCGCGGGATGAGATTGATGATGGTGGATTTGCCTGAACCCGATGCGCCAACCAAGGCAATGGTCTGGCCAGGTTTGGCCTTGAGCGACACCTCCCGCAATGCAGTCGTGCCATCGGGATAGTTGAAGCTGACGGCCTCCAGCGACACACCGCCCTGGCTGACCCTTAGTGCCGGAGCTTGCAGCGCCGGCTTGATGGTGTCAGGCTCGTCGAGCACGGCGAAAATCCGTTCGAGAACCGCGAAGCCTTCCTGCACGACCGCGTTCAACGTGCCGATGGCGCGGATCGCCGGAGACATCACACCCAGTGCCGTCAGGATGCCCATCAGATTGCCGATGGACGTCGCACCATCAATCAGGCGCCAACCGGCAAAACCGACCAGCCCTGCCAGGGCCAGACCGCCAACGACTTCCAGGATGGGATCAACACGGGCGCGGTTCTCGGTAATGCGGAAGAGGAATTTGAGGCGTTCCAGGAACGACATGCGAGCCCTATCGGTCTCGTAGTCTTCCAGGCCATAGGTCTTGACCATGCGCGCGCCGGAAAAACTCTCTTCAAGCTGGCTGGTAACAGCGCCCATCTGCGACTGGGCATCAGCAGACGTCTTGCGCAGTTTCTGGCCTATGTGAACGACCGGGTAGAAGGCGATCGGATAGACCACCAGGATCATCGCCGTCAGCATCCAGTCCAGATAGATCATCCAGGCAATCGCCGCGAAAACAGTCAGGACATCACGCGCAAGATTGTTTGCCAGGCGCACAAGGGTCTCACGGAGCAACGTGATGTCATTGGTAAAACGTGAGACCAGCGCGCCAACCGGCTCGGACGTCAGTCTCGCAAAATCGGCATGCATGAAACGCGCGAACATCGCATTCTGCATGTCCTGCATCACGGTTAGCGCAATGCGGTTGGTCAGGACGGTTTGGCCATACAGGCTGAGCGCCCGGATCGTGGTCAGCACGACAATGACCAGAGGCGCCGAGGGAAAGAAGGACGGGTCACGCTGTTCAAGCAGATCAAACGTCCAGGCAATCAAACCGGCGTAACTCGCAGCGGCCAGCGCAGTGACCACGGCAAGAACCAGCGCTCCGACAAGAAGCGCTGGCCTGGTTGTCACCCAGTCCTGCCAGAGACGTTTCCCCAGCTGCCAGGTGGAAGTGCGAGCCGTGTCACTCAAGGTGTCAGACTATTTGCCGGTCTGCGGTTCGAGCAGCTTGTGCGCGTGGATGATGAAATAGCGCATGTGGGCATTGTCGACCGTACGCTGGGCTGCACCTTTCCAGGCGGCTCGTGCTTCTTCATACGTGCCGAAAGCACCGACAAAATCGACTTCTTCCAGATCCTTGAACTCGCAATTGTCCGGGGTCACACACGCCAGCTCGCCACCGATGACGAGGTGAAGCAGCTGTTGGTTCAATTCATTGTCTTTTTTCATCTCAGCCCTCTTGGGATTGAAGCTTAGAGCCCGCCGACGGACATTGCGTCGACCAGCACACTGGGAGAATTGATGGAACCGCGGAATTCCAGGTCACTCGCCGGAACAAGCCGCGCAAAGATTTCGGTCAGATTACCGGCCACGGTGATCTCGCTCACCGGATAGGTCATGACGCCGTTCTCGATGCGATAACCGGAGACACCGACAGACCAGTCGCCGGTATTGGAATTGAGTGAGGGACCGAACATCTCCATCACGACAATACCGTCGGAAATACCACCGATCAGCGCGTCCCGGCTCTTGGCACCGGCTTCCAGATGCAGGTTGGTTGGTCCGGCGCCCGGTGGACCACCCATGCTGCGCCGCGCGTGTCCGGTCGGCGCCAGCTCGAGCTGGCGCGCAGCAGCGGAATTGAGGAACCAGGTTGTCAGACGACCATCATCGATGATGCGACTGGCGCGGTTGACCGTGCCCTCGCCATCAAAGGGGGCAGAGCCATGACCCCAGTCGCGGTGCGGCTCGTCATGAATGGTGATACCGTCAGCGAAGACCTGTTCACCCATTTTCTCGCGCAGGAAGGAAACGCCGCGCGCCACTGCCGGCCCGGAAATGGCACCACACAGGGCGCTGAGGAAGGTCGAGGCAACACGCCGATCAAACACGACCGGCAGGCTGCCACTGTCGATCTTGCGCGGACCGACACGCCGGGCCGTGCGTTCGCCGGCCTCGGAGCCGATCTCGCGGGTCGCGCGCAGATCTGCCGGGCGCCGGGCGCTGGTCGCGGAATAGTCGCGCTCCATGGCCCCGTCTTTTTCAGCGATGACACTGGCGCCGTAGGAAAAGACGCTCTTGCGCCAACCCTGGTTGAAACCTGTTGAGGTGGCATAGGCTGCCGCCCCCTGACCAAAGCTGGCAAAGGCACTGTCGGTCATGGAAACGCCGTCAACGGCTCGCGCAGCGGTCTCGACCTCTATGGCGCGGGCCTCCAGATCCTGCGGCGACCAGACGGTATTGTCGAACAGCTGGATTTCCGGCGGGTTGTCACACAGGCGCTCCGCTTCCGCGAGGGCCGAGAAGGGATCCTCCGGCGCCACACGAGCCATGGAGACAGCACGCTCGAGGGACTGGCTCCGGCCATCCGATGACAGGTCGGAGAAGGCAACACCGGCCTGCTGCTTGCCAATAAAGACGCGCACGCCGGCATCCAGGCTTTCCGATCCCTCGATATCCTCGAGATTGCCGTCGCGCACGGACAGTTCGGTATTGCGGGATTCGCTGACCGAGGCCTCGGCAGCATCGGCACCGGCCTTCATCGCCCGCTCGATCAGATCGGCAGCGATATCCTGGAGGCGTTGTTTGTCAGGTGAAGTCATCGATTTTGTCATGCCTCGGCTATAGCCCTCTGCCCGTGCCTACTGCAATGCCGGAATGAAGGGCGTCAGCACCAGGAGGACGGCCATGCCCAGCAGGCTCAGCCAGGTGATCAAGGTGCCATAAAAACGCCCGAAGGAGCGTCCGGGACGGCTGAGCAGTCCGTGGGCGTGGGCCAGTCGTCCAAAGGTCAGGGCTACACCAAAACCGTGCAAGACCAGCGCCGAAGCTCCGGTCAGTGCCAGAAGCGTCAGCGCGAGCAGGCCCGGCACAGCATTTTCAAGACAGTTCGCCTGAGCCCGGACTGCCTGTTCAAGATCGGCATCAGTTCCGATACCCAGGCTGATAGAGGTGCGACGGCGATGCCGTACAACATTCGCAGCCAGGAAAATCATCAGGAGAAGGTTCAGGCCGGCATAAAGGCCGACTGCCTGGATCTCGGTCATTGGGATACTTCCTCTTCCTCAACAGGATTTTTCAGGGCTTCACGAATGGCATCGGCCAACGCAGCAGGTTCCTGCGCACCGGAGACCGCGAACTGGCCGTTAAAAATATAGGTGGGGACGCCGGAGACACCGAGCTTGCGGTAGAACATTTCCTCGTCCCAGACCGCCTTCTCGTCACGATCGGAGGACAGGAGATCCTCGATGATCGGGCGTTCCAGGCCCGTCGCCTCGGCACAGGCAGCCAGCACGGCGGGATCGCCTATATCCTCGGTGCGCCTGAAGAAGGCCTCGAACAATTCCTCGGCCATGGCCTCGGCCTTGCCCTGGCCGGAAGCCCAGCGCATCAGGCGATGGGCGTTGAGCGTGTTCGGACGGGTCTTGATATCGTCAAAGCGGAACTCGATCCCGGCATCCGGCGCGGCAGCTTCCAGATACTCGCGCATCTGCTTCCAGCGCTCGGCATGCTCACCGGAGAATTTCGCCTTCATGTAATCGCGATAGGGGCGCCCCTCGCGGGCGATGGTCGGATCCAGCTGATAGGGACGCCAGGTCGTTTCAACCTTGATGTCGGGCACCTGTTTCAGGGCCGCATCCCAGTTTCTCTTGCCCAGCCAGCACCAGGGGCAGACAAAATCAGCGACAATGTCGACGGAGACGGTTTTGCTCATGCCCGTCAGTTAGGATGTTTCGGAGAAAAATGCGAGGACTGTTACAGGTTTGCCGGACGGCCCCGGGTGGGGCGATCATCCCCTCCTGTGGACTACACGCCAATGGAGACTACGAAGGGGGATGATGCCCACCGGCCACCCGGACCGGATGCGATCAGACGGTTATGTCGAGAAGTGTGTCCGTCATCTCGCTGGTAACTCGAACCATGGCTGTGGCAGCACCGTGTGCGGCCTCGGCCTTCTTTACGGCGATGCTCGCCTGAATAACGTCTTCGCCCTGGGCCGCTTTCTCGACCACATTCCTCGCCGCAGCGCTGAACTGGGCCTCGGCGGCTGACATGCCGGAAACGGCGGTATTGAAGGCGATGCTCATGACAATAAGTAAGCCACCGCTCCCGCTGCAATGCGAGCGGGAAGTGCGCAAAGGGTTAAGGGATACTTAGCAAGTTCATTTGACCCTTGGGCACGATTCAAGTCTCTTCATGCTCCCGGAGCTATCCACCCTAATCGCGAGGAACCTATGTCGGGCGATACACTGAAAGTCGAATTCGAGTTGAGCGAGAGCGACCTGGCCTTTTTCAAGGAGCGTCTGGACAAGGCTCGCGACAATCGTGCGGATGATGAGCAGATGGTCATCGAGGGCATTGCCGCGATGAAGAAGGAAGCCATCGCTGCCAACCCGCCGAAATTTGTCACCGAGCGCCTGGAAAAGCTCGATCCGCTTGTCGCCATGGTGCGCGACGAGGACTGGAAACTCTCCGGTGAGGACCGCAAGCGTGTGCTCGACGCCCTCGCATATTTTGCAGATCCGGACGACCTGATACCCGATGGCATCCCCGGCATCGGCTATATCGACGACGCGATCATGATCGACCTGGTCAGCGCAGGTCTGGCGCCTGAACTGGATGCCTATGCCGACTTTGTCGCGCACCGCGAGGATCTCGCTGAAGGTGGCGATGAAGAGGACAAGCCGACGCTGGAAGAAGCGCGCAAGGTCATGCAGTCACGCATGCACCGCCGCCGCAAGCGTTCCCGCTCCCTGTCCGGCGGTTTTGGTGGCGGCCCCGGTTTCGCGATCCGCTACTTCTAAGATCTAGACCGCTCTGAGCTGGGGTTGGCGGGTTTTCAGATACTCGCCGACCCCGCGCGCAGCCTGTCGAATACGCTGTTCATTCTCGACCAGCGCCAGGCGCACATACCCTTCCCCATGCTCTCCGAACCCGATGCCCGGCGCCACGGCGACCCCGGCATGCTCCATCAGCGCCTTGGAAAAGGCCAGTGAGCCCATATCCTCGAACCCCTTGGGCAATGGCGCCCAGGCAAACATAGAGGCTTCCGGCGACGGAATATCCCAGCCCACGCGGGCAAAACTCTCCACCAGAACATCGCGGCGGTGTTTGTAGATGGCGCGGGTCTCTTCGACACAATCCTGGGGACCGTCGAGCGCGGCACAGGCAGCCACCTGCACCGGCGTATAGGCACCATAGTCGAGATAGGACTTCACGCGCGCAAGCGCAGCGACCAGCCGTTCCGAACCCGCTGCAAAACCGACCCGGAAACCGGCCATGGAATAGGTCTTGGACATCGAGGTGAACTCGATCGTGCGCTCCCGGGCACCCTCGACCTGCAACATGGACGGGCTCGGCTCGTCACCGAAATAGATCTCTGAATAAGCCAGATCCGACAGGATGAGCAGGTCGTGTTTCTGCGCGAACTCCACCACGTCCTCGTAGAATTCCAGGCTCGCCGTCTGCGCTGTCGGATTGGATGGGTAACAGATCACCACGGCGATCGGTTTGGGTACGGTGTGGTTCACAGCGTGCTCCAGCCCGCGCAGGTATTCCTCCGGGCTCGGCGCCTCGACGTGGCGAATCGTGCCGCCTGCGATCAAAAAGCCGAATGTATGGATGGGATAGGAGGGGCTGGGCGCAAGGATCACGTCACCCGGGGCGGTGATGGCCTGCGCCAGATTGGCGAAGCCTTCCTTGCTGCCCAGCGTGACGATCGTTTCCGTGTCCGGATCGAGTTTCACGCCGAAGCGTCGTTCATAATAGCGCGCATGCGCCTTGCGCAGGCCAGGAATACCGCGCGAGGCGGAGTAGCGATTGGTGCGCGGCGCCTCGGCCGTCTCTTTCAGCTTGTCGAGTATATGCTGCGGCGTCGGCAAATCGGGATTTCCCATGCCGAAATCGATGATATCCGCACCATTTGACCGCAAACTCGCCTTAAGACGATTTACTTCTTCGAAAACATAAGGCGGAAGGCGCTTCGTTCGGTGAAATTCCATCGATAAATCTCTGCAAACAGGAATATTTTCCATCAAACGCCTCCTTATCCACGAAGGCAAGAGCCTAGTGGCAGGATCGGGCCGTAAATAGGCATGTTGATGCAGAGATTGTGGCCATACAAAAATGCCTCCGGGAGTGCGGATCCCGGAGGCATTATGTGGCCGGCCTGGTGCGAAGGGGACAACCGGCCAGGTCGGGATTATTCGCAACCCTCGAAATGAGCCGTAAGAAGAGCCGCCCACTCGGCTTCGCCACCATCGCTGATATCGAGCAAACGCAGGCGGAAGTCTGTATATCCAGGATGATTGGGTACCGGCATGACCGCGTCGACCACATGGCCATCTTCCGCATCGAGCCAGAGACGCCCCTCTTCGCCTGTTGACAGTTCAATCTCAAATGCCGACCCGGTCAGGCGGTATTCCAGACTGGTCACACCCAGGTGCTGGGCCTGACCCTCGAATTCAGCACTGACGTCTCCCATCCAGTAGAACGGGTCCGGCGCCGACGGGTCGGCCCAAAGCAGGGCCATTCCGAATTCGAAACCCGCTTGCGGATTATCCAGGTGCGGCGTTGCGACGGTAAAACTGGCAAGGTCGAAATCGAACAACATCCAGTTCGGATATTGGATCTGCGCCTCATTGCGGATCTCCATGTCCGGCAATTGCACCAGCATATCCACCTGCCCCGTTTCCTCGTTCCGCTCGAGAAAGGCAAAATCGAAGTGCTGGGCATTCGGCTGCAGCTGCCCACCGGTGATTACCGGAGCGGTGAGTGTGTCCAGATCCAGCGTCGCGGTGACGAGAGCCGCACGGCGACACAGCCCGTTTTCCTTGTACACCGCAACCTCGGTCGCACTACGACGGAAAATGGTGATGCGCTCATCCAGCGTGCCATCAGTGTTGGAGCGCTCGTAGTAATAGATCCGGCCAATGCGGTCATCACTGGCGTCGTAGGTCCAGGGATTCTCAGCCTGGGCGCAGGCGGTCAGACAGGCGGCACCGGTTGCGGCGCCCAGCAGGATGTTCTTGAGGGACATGTCAGTCTCCGTTGATGGTATTGAAGGCGGCGTCGAGCACGGCGTCGGAGCCGGTGGCGTAGTCCGCAAAGGTGTAGGGGATAGCGATATCAGGCGCGCGGAAGCGACGGTCATCGCCCGGAAATGAGGTCTGGTAGTATTCGCTGGCGTGAATGATCGGCAGCATGGAATTCGGCGTCACGAAGATATTCGTCTCGCCATAGTGATTAGGCCGATCCGCTGTCCCCTGGCCGATGAAGATCGCTTGCGTTCGCTACTCCAGCGACGAGACCAGCATAACGGCAGCAGAATGGGTGGAACGACTGGTCAGCACCATCAACCGGCCGTCGCGATTCAGGATCTCGCTTTCAGCCAGGGCATCGATAAAGCCGTCATTGCGCGAACCATCGCCACCAAGACAGCGACGAAGGTCAATAATCAGGGCGGGAGCATTACGGGCCTCGGCCTGGGCGACAGCCGCCTCGGCGAGCCCTGCAAAACTCTGCCCCTCCCAGTCGCGGATCTCGGTGAACTGGGGATAGGTCGCGTCTTCCAGCTCCGCGATGCGGTAAGCGCCGTCGAAAGCCTCCTGCCAGTACGGCTGGTCAGCGCTGGCCGTGCACCAGCCCTGCTGCCCCATCGGGCCGTCATCCATGGAGAACACCCAGTTGTAGATCGCATCTGCTGGCAGGGCCTCGAGCGAAACCGTGCGGCCGTCGGCCACCTCCAGCTGTACGGTCTCATCGGCCAGTCCCAGCGCCTGTAACACTTCGATCTGCATCAGCCATTCAGCGACAAACTCGCGGGCGAAATTGGTCGCGTCGGCGGGCAAAAGTTCCATCACCCGCGCGATCGCTTCCTCGGCAGCAACATCGCCAAACGCGGTCACGCGTGCACCGAGCATCGCGTTCTGTGTTTCACCGGCCCCAGCGACATAAAGCCCGTCATCGAACAATTCGAAACGCACCGGCAACGAGGAGAACCCTGGTCCCGGCGGCAAGCCATCGAACGGCAACCGGTACATCGGCATCCAGGTATGGCCATCCCCGACCAGCGCGACGACACGGGCAAAACCGGTAACGCGCTCCGCCCGGCTCATTTCCGGCAATTCAGCCCGATAGGCAGCGACCGCGGCTTCGAAATCTTCGCGCGACGTATGAAAATAGGGATTGTCGTGTTCCGCGTGCAGCACTTCCAGGAAGGCGGTCATGTCCGCCTGCCAGGGCGTGTCGTCAGTCTGCGCTGCAGCCGCACCGGCAGTGCTCATTGCGAGCGCCAGCACGCTGGTGGTCAAAAATCGGGACATCGAAACTCCTTCCAGTACCCGGGCCACCGCAAAAATGGATCCCAGTCCAATTTGCGATCTGACCCTTTGATGTACTCAGGTCCAAGTTTGGATGCAGATTTCTGCAGTTACTTTTCGATTCCACGAAAAAGTGTTTGGAAACGCGACTTTAGATCCGAAGACAAATCAGAGACCTGACCACGATTGACCCAGTCATGCGCGGTCACGGTCAGAAGGCCCACCCACATATCGGCCAGGAAATCCACATCCAGCCCGGGATCGATCTCGCCCTCGCGCTGGCCGTGGCGGATGATGTCGGCGAAAAACAATTGCAGCTCATCATCCAGTTCTGCCTCGGTCGCGGCCAGCGGGCCATGCCCCATCGCCAGCGAGGCAACATGGATGATGATGTCCTTGTTGGCGTGCGCACCGCGCCCCATCGCCTCCAGCACAAAAACCAGCCGTGCCCAGGCGCTGTTACCGGTCTGCTGACCGGCCTCGCGCAGGACCTGTCGGGTAAAACGCTCGAACCACTCGCCGAGAAAAGCCAACTTCGCCGGGAAGTGATTGAAGACACTTGCCCGGGCGACGCCCGCCGCCTTGGCGATATCGGTCATGGTGACTTCGTCATAGCCGCGCTCGCGGATCAGCTCGATCGCCGCCGTATAAATACGGTCGCGATTTGCCTTTGCCCTCTGGGACAGGGGACGAGGGGGCGCAAGTTCATCCATGCGCAGATGATCTGGCAGTTTTGGACTGAAGTCCAGATGACTAGCGCAGGCCGGACACGTCCAGTTCGAGCAGGGTCGATGGGTCCGCATAGAACTGGTTGCGCAGTTTCACACGCCAGTCCAGGTGCGGGCCGGTTGAACGCCCTGTCGCACCGATCGCGCCGATCTGCTGGCCCTGCTCCACGAACTGCCCCTCTTCAACAACAACATCGGAGAGGTGCAGGAAGGCTGAGACCAATCCCTGGCCGTGATCGATGAAGATCAGACCACCTTCGTAATACATGTCCGGCTCGGCCAGGGTCACAAGGCCACTGGCCGGTGCAACAACCGGGGTTCCGGTCTCATTGGCCCAGTCGAGCCCCCAGTGAACACCACGCTCGGACCCATCATTATAGATGCGGGCAGAGCCATAAACGCCGGTGGTGATGCCGTCGGCGGGTTGCACGAATCCATCGAGAAAACCCTGACCGTCCCAGGTCGAGTTGAAGGCATCCTGTTTCTGTGCGTATTCACGCTGACGGCGCGGCAGGGTGGACGGGTCCGGCGTCACCGTGGACTGCGGCACACCGTTTACGCGCTGAAGATCGTATTCGCGCTGGGCAATCGTGCGCGGCTCATCGATCAACACAGGATCCTGTGCCTGCGGCCCCGTGAGTTCGACACGGAAGTTCAGCGTCTCGGG
The DNA here is from genome assembly GCF_017643475.1 of Maricaulis sp. Classification (GTDB taxonomy): domain Bacteria; phylum Pseudomonadota; class Alphaproteobacteria; order Caulobacterales; family Maricaulaceae; genus Maricaulis. The sequence goes on along the minus strand of NZ_JAEPNI010000001.1, from coordinate 907,928 downwards.
AGCCTGGCGCGGCAGGGCGATCACGGCCCAACCATCTGCATCGGCGTCAGCGCTCACATCCCCCAGCGTAACACGGCTCATCGGGCCATAATTGCACAGGAGAAAACCGCCCTCGCGGAATTCGCCGATACAGGCAGACGATAAATCCGAAACGCCAGCGAAACTGTCACCACTCTCCGCGATCAGATCGCCGATCGGATCCGCGTCCTGGGCCAACAGGGCCAGGGAGAGCGCCAGCGCGATCACTGCCCCGGTCCCGCATGCAGTTCGCGCCAGCGGGCAGTGGCAATAATGGAATCCTTGTAGGCTTCCTGCTCGTCCACATTCCAGTAGCGCAATTCACCCAGCGGGATGGTGTCACCGCTCACGGCGCATTTCACGTACGCACCCGGCTTGAGGATGATGAAATCGCTGTCGCCATACTCAAGCACGGCTTCGCCCTGGAACTCGGCATCAAAGGAATTATCGGTCATATCGACTCTCTAACACGGCCCCCGGTGAACCGGGAGTGAGCTTATCAGAATAATGTGCCCTGGCCTTCCGGTGTCGGCTTTGCCTTTTTGGGCTTGGGTTTCGGCTTTTTGATGGCAGGCGCGGCAGGCGGCGGCGTGTCACTGGCCGCGCCATCCACAACCGCATGGCGGCGCGCATCGGCGAATTCCAGATCGATCGTCTCCCCGGATTTCAGGTCCGCTCCCTGGCGCACCAGCTTCCCATCGGCATTGTAGACCAGCGCAAAGCCGCGCGAGAGCACTGACTGGTGGCTGAGCGAATTAAGGCGTGCACCCCAGCTGTCCAGCCGCTGGCGCTGATCGCGCAATTGCCGCTGCATGGCCGGTTCGAGCCGGCGGGCCCGGTCATTGATGCGTTCCCGGCGCTGGCTGATATCGCGTGACAAGGCGCCGGGCTTCAGCCCCGCGCTGATGACCAGAAGGCGCGAACGCTTTTCCGCCGTGGCATTGAGCAGCGCGCCGTCGAGCTGGTCGGCGACCATGTCGAACCGCTGACGCTTGAGCTCCAGCAGCGCGTTTGGTTTGGGCAGTGCGCGAGCAGCTGAACGTAGATCAGTACGCCGTCGCTCGATCAGGCGAGAGAGCGCACCAACCAGGCGACCACTGAGCGTATCCAACCGAGCCTTGAGCTCGGCCCGCACCGGCACCGCCATCTCGGCAGCCCCCGTTGGTGTCGGCGCGCGCTTGTCGGAGGCATAGTCAATGAGGGTGGTATCGGTCTCGTGGCCCACGGCCGAGATCAGCGGGATATCGCTGTCGGCGGCAGCACGTACAACAGCTTCTTCGTTGAACCCCCACAGGTCCTCGATGGAACCACCACCCCGGGCAACAATGAGAACATCAGGGCGCGGCACAGGTCCGCCCGGCTCGATGGCGTTGAAGCCTCGAATGGCCTCGGACACCTGTTTCGCAGCCCCCTCGCCCTGCACCAGCACCGGCCAGAGCAGGACATGACGCGGAAAACGGTCTTCCAGTCGATGCAGGATATCGCGGATCACTGCCCCGGTCGGAGACGTCACCACGCCGATCGTGCGCGGCAGGAAGGGGATGGCCTTCTTGCGATCCGGCGAGAAAAGGCCTTCAGCCGCCAGCTGCTTCTTGCGCTCTTCCAGCAGCGCCATCAGCGCGCCGGCGCCGGCAGGCTCCATCGATTCCACGATCAGCTGGTATTGCGAACGGCCCGGATAGGTCGACATGCGACCCTCGATGATCACTTCCAGGCCCTCTTCGGGGCGGAAACGGAAGCGCGCCGCCGTGCCCTTCCAGGCGATGGTATTGATGACCGCGCGCTCATCCTTGATGTCGAAATAGACATGCCCGGACTTGGCCACGACGACCCGGCCCAGCTCGCCGCGCACACGCACATGGCCAAAGGCATCCTCGACGGTGCGCTTCAGCGATCCCGCCAGTTCGGATACGGAGAATTCGTGGATATTGCGGCTCGGTTCAGACATTGGAATCTTGGTATTCTGGAACGCCCGGATCTGCAACGGCAAGTGAGACTCAACAAGGACCCGGCTTTGAGTTAGTGACGGACCCGAGAGTGACAGGCCAAAAAGCACGCGAGGCATCCCATGAAGATTCTTGTTGTCGGTTCCGGTGGGCGTGAACACGCCCTGGTCTGGAAAATCGCCAAGAGCGCCACAGTCACACAGATCCACGCGGCGCCGGGCAGTGCTGCCATTTCAGAGATGGCGACCTGTCATAACATCCCCGTCTCCGACCTGGCAGCTCTTACAGAGCTGGCGAAGACCGAGGCCGTCGATCTGGTCGTCATCGGACCGGAGAACCCGTTGTGTGACGGCCTTGCCGATATGCTGCGCGACGCCGGCATTGCCGTTTTCGGACCGTCCAAGGCGGCCTCCATGCTGGAAACCTCCAAGGCCTTCGCCAAGGATTTCTATGCCCGCCACAACGTACCGACCGCGCGCTACGGCATTTTCTCCGACGCTGCGGAGGCCAAGGCCTTTCTGGATCAGTTCACTCCGCCCTATGTGCTCAAGGCTGACGGTCTGGCGGCCGGCAAGGGCGTGGTCATCCCGACCGACCGCGAGGAGGCCGAGGCCGAGATCGATGAATTCCTCTCCGGCAAGTTCGGCGACGCCTCCAAGACGCTGGTGATCGAGGAATTCATGCAGGGCGAGGAAGTCTCCATCTTCGCGCTCAGCGACGGCAAGACGGTGATGTTCTGCGGCGCGGCCCAGGACCACAAGCGTGTCGGCGAAGGCGATACCGGCCTCAACACGGGCGGCATGGGCGCCTACAGCCCGGCCCCGATCGCCACGGACGAGCTGATCGAAACCGCCATGCGCACCATTATCAAACCGGTCGCCCGGGGCCTGGCCAGCGAAGACGCACCTTTCCAGGGCGTTCTCTTTGCCGGCCTGATGGTCACGGATGAAGGCCCCAAGACGGTGGAGTTCAATATCCGTTTCGGTGATCCGGAATGCCAGGTCCTGATGAGCCGGATCGACAGCGATCTTGTGCCTTATCTCGACGCCTGCGCCCGAGGCACGCTGGCAGACATGCCACCACTTGCATGGTCTGACCGCCCGGCCATCACCGTAGTCATGGCCGCCAATGGGTATCCGGGCTCCTACAAAAAAGGCACGGTCATCAAGGGCGTGGATGAAGCCAATGCGATGCAGGGCGTTACCGTCTTCGAGGCCGGCACTGCACGCAATGCTGACGGCGAACGCACAGCGGCAGGCGGGCGCGTGCTCAATGTCACGACAACCGGTGACAACCTCCACTATGCCGTCGACCGTGCCTATGCCGCTGTCGATGTGCTGGACTGGCCGCAGGGTTTCTGCCGCCGCGACATCGCCTGGCGCGCCCTCAAACGCCACTAATCACAGCGCTATTTGACAGCGGCGTTTTCTCCTCCATCTTGTTGGGCAACAAGGGGAGCAAGTCATGATCCGAGCTATTCTGGCGGCGGGTGCCGCCGCGTTCAGCCTGTCCTTTGCCCACGCCCAGAACGAGGCACCGCTGACGGTCATCCATGCCGGCCAGCTTCTGGCCGTGCCCGGCGAAACACCGCTGAGTGAACAATCCATCTTTGTTCGCGACGGCATGATCGAAAGTGTCCAGGCCGGCTACGCAAGCCCGGACGGTGCCGAGATCATCGACCTGTCCGACCAGTTTGTCCTGCCTGGCCTGATCGACAGTCATGTCCACCTGCAGGGCGAGCTGAGCCCGAATGGCCGCATCAACACCGTGACCTTCTCCAGCGCCGACAATGCCCTGGACGCGGCGCGCCATGCCCGCACCACGCTGATGGCCGGCTTCACCTCTGCCCAGGAAGTGGGTGGACAACTGGAGGCTTCCATCGCCCTGCGTGATGCGATCCGCGATGGCGATGTCATCGGTCCGCGCCTGCGTGTCTCCGGCCCGGCGGTGACACCGACCGGCGGCCATGGCGATATCAACGGCTATTCCACCGAAGTAATGGATCTCCTGTCCAGCCGCGCCGCCTGTAACGGCCCGGCCGATTGTCGCCGAGCCGTGCGCGAACTCGTCCGCTCCGGCGTTGACGTCATCAAGATCACCGCAACCGGTGGTGTCCTGTCCAACACGGCGGCCGGTGTAGAACAGCAATTCTTCGACGACGAGCTGGTCGCGATTGTCGAGGCGGCCCGCATGATGGGACGCCGTGTCACCGCGCATGCCCACGGTGTCAGCGGCATCAATTCCTTCCTGGAAGCCGGTGGCGCGTCGATCGAGCACGGCACCTATCTCGACCGCGATTCCATGCGACTTTTCCGTCGCAACGGCGCCTATCTGGTTCCCACCATCCTGGCCGGCGTGACCGTTTCCGAGATCGCTGAAACCGCCGACTGGATGACCCCGCCGATCCGTGAGAAATCACTCAGGGTTGGACCGCAAATGCTGGCCATGGCGCAACGTGCGCACGAAGGTGGTGTGATGATCGCGTTTGGCACTGACAGCGGCGTATCCCGCCACGGCCTCAATGCCCGCGAATTCCAGTTACTGGTCGAGGCCGGCATGACCGAGATGGAAGCCATCGTCTCAGCGACCGTAAATGCAGCCGACCATATCGAAATGGCGGAGCAGATCGGCACGATCGAGGCCGGCAAGTTTGCCGATATCATCGCCGTTGACGGAAACCCGCTTGAGGACATCAGCGAACTGATGGACGTTGATTTTGTCATGCAAGGTGGAACGGTACACAGGAACCAATGAGCAATCTGAACGACAGCTTCTCCGGCACCAAGGCGGTCGCCGATGCGCTGGCTTTTGACGAAGGCCAGCTGACCGAATGGATGCAGGCGCATGTGGACGGGTTTTCCGGTCCGCTCACCGTGAGCCAGTTCAAGGGAGGGCAATCCAATCCCACCTACAAGCTAGACACACCGGGCAAGTCCTACGTCCTGCGCCGCAAGCCGCCGGGCAAGCTGTTGCCGTCAGCCCACGCGGTTGATCGTGAACACCAGGTGATGAAAGCGCTGGGCGAACAGGGCTTTCCCGCGCCCCACATGTTCGGCCTGTGCATGGACCGAGATGTCATCGGCACCGAATTCTACGTGATGGATTTCGTCGAGGGCCGCATCTTCTGGGACGGGCTGTTGCCCGACGTTCCCAAGGACGAACGCGCTGCGATCTATGACGCGTCCAACGCCACGCTCGCACAGCTGCACTCGATTGACTACGCCGCAGCGGGCCTGGGCGAGTACGGCAAGCCGGGCAATTATTTCGAGCGCCAGATTGGTCGCTGGTCCAAACAGTATCGCGCCGCGGAAACCGAAACCGTGGCCGAGATGGACAAGCTGATCGACTGGCTGCCTCAGGCCGCACCGGAACAGGAACGCACCTCGGTCGTCCATGGCGACTATCGCCTGGACAACATGATCTTCCATCCCACCGAGCCGCGCGTGATTGCGGTGCTGGACTGGGAACTCTCGACGCTGGGCGATCCGCTGGCCGATTTCACCTATCAGCTGATGGGCTGGGTGATGCCGCCGGAGGTGCGTGGCGGTTTCCTGGGCATCGACCTGGATGCACACGGCATCCCGTCCATGCAGACCTATGTCGAGGCCTACTGCAAGCGGACCCAGCGCGACGGTATTCCCGAGCTGGACTTCTACTTCGCCTACAACATTTTCCGGCTCGCCTCGATCGTCCAGGGCGTCTATGCCCGCGCGCTTCAGGGCAATGCCTCCAACGCCAAGGCGATGGAAATGGGCAAGGCCGTCACGCCGCTCGCGCAGGCCGCGCTCGGCTTTGCGAAGAATGCGGGGGCCTAGGGCCGGGCGCGGCGCCTATTAAGAAGCAGAACGAATAAGAGCTGGAGGACGAAGCCAAGGGTCGTCAGAACCGGCACATGGAACCATGCAATCGCGATGTTCACCTCAAAGAGGAATTCGTCGACCAGCACCATGAGCAAGTAGATAGCCATGAGCACTAGCGTCCCCCGCAACCACGCGACTGCTAGGCGTCGAGTCAGCTGCACCGTGGCTTTTTCCGGAACCGCATCAGTCAGGACGGTTGTCCTCCGCCCAGCTCGCGATGCCGACAGCAACGCAACCGACAACCAGGAGCACGACTGCGGGCCAGAGTGTCACTTCCATAATGTCATGACCTTTCCTCTTCTGCCTGCCCCAGACGCCTTGCAATATAAACATTGAGCACAAGGAAGGCGAGACCAACCGCGAGGCTGGCTGGGTTCACGCTACCGCCCGTTGCATACATCGACAGCCCGACCAGAGCCAGGCCAGCCGCGCGAGATGATTGCTCCCAACTTCGCCAGACTGCGAGGTTTGCTCGAAACCTGTAACTCAACAGCGCTTTCAGGCGCCGCTTCGCGCGGATGATGGCTTTTCGAAAACGCCGCATGAACAACCTATAATTGTTCTTTCTTTGTTCCGCAAGCCTTGCCTCGACCGGGCAACGCGATCTACGCCTCCAGCATGCCCATCCTGATCCTCCTCATCTCGGTCTTTGCTACCGCCTTTATCTCCGGCGTGTTTGGCATGGCGGGCGGGTTGATCCTGATGGGGGTGCTGGCGCTGATACTGCCCGTCTCCGCCGCCATGGTGGTGCACGGGGTGATCCAGTTCGTGTCCAATGGCTGGCGAGCCGTACTGCTGGTCAAATGGGTGATGTGGCGACCACTGGCGATCTATCTCGCAGGCTCGCTCTCGGCGGGGGCCGTCCTGCGCTTCCTCACCCTGGAACTGGACAAGGCCTGGCTGTTCATCATTCTCGGCCTGACGCCGGGACTGATCTGGGTACCGCGCAAATACGTCCACCTTGATGCCGAACGTCCGGCCCATGCGGTGCTGTGCGGCTTCGTGGTGACCGGGCTCAACGTCATTTCCGGTGTTTCCGGGCCCTTGCTGGATGTCTTCTTCACCGAAACGAAAGCGGACCGGCGTGCGATCGTTGCCACCAAGGCCGCCACCCAGGTCATCGCCCATACCGTCAAGATCGGCTACTACATCCTGCCCGCCATCGCGGCCGGCGCCCTGCCCCAGACACACTGGCTGCTGATCGCCATCCCGCTGTCCATGCTGGGCACCACGCTGGGCGCACGGGTGCTGGACCTGATGAGCGATGTGCAGTTCAGAAACTGGACGAAATGGATCGTGACAGGTGTCGGCGCGATCTATGTGATACGCGGAGTGCTCACCTTGTGAGGGAGTTAGTGCGTGCACCTCGATCCGATCACTCTGGAGAACCACATTGTCCGCCTCGAACCCCTCGAGGAGCGCCACCGCGAACAACTGCGAGGCCCGGCGAATGATCCGCAGACCTGGCAGCTGACAACCATTCGCGGAGATGGTGCCTTCTTTGACGCCTGGTTCGACCTCATGCTGGCCGGCCAGGACAAGGGCGATCAGATTTCCCATGCAGTCTGGTCCAAAGCGGATGAACGCTATGTGGGACATTCATCCTTCCTGGTGATCAGCCCGAAACATGAACGCCTGGAGATTGGCTGGACCTGGTATGAGGCGGCGATGCGCGGGACCCGGATCAATCCGGCCTGCAAACATCTTCTGCTCGGCCGCGCCTTCGCGTGTGGTGCCCAGCGGGTCGAGCTGAAGACCCACGGCCTCAACAAACACTCCCAGAATGCGATGAAAAAGATGGGCGCGACCTATGAAGGCACGCTTCGCAGCCATACCAGGACCTGGCGGGGCGACTTCCGCGACACCGTCTGGTTCTCTGTCCTCAAGGATGAATGGCCCGCTGTCAGCGCAGGACTGGAAGCGCGCCTTTAGGCGGAACGGGCCTTCCGGCGCGCAATGGCGGCCGCATAGATCTCTTCGGTGCGGCGGGTAACAGCAGCGGGCGAGAAATGTTCATCGAATACGGCGCGGGCGTCAGCGCGCCAGTGAGCAGCCTTCTCATCGCTCGTAAACAGCTCGCGGATTTCCATTGCCAGCGCCTCAGCATCCGTAGCGGCATAGAGCGCGCCGCCGCGTCGATCCGGAAACAGTTCGGGAATTCCGCCCGTGGATGCCCCGATCACCGGCGTGCCGTCTGACATGGCCTCCACACCGGTACGCGGGAAGGGTTCGGCCCAGATCGACGGGATCACCATGGCGCGCGCCTCACGCATCAGGGCCCTCGCATCCTGGCTGGGAATGCGGCCCAGGAAACGCACACCGGACAGGTCGGCTGCTTGCTGTTGAAGCGTCTCACGGGTTGGACCATCGCCGGCAATGACGAGCTCGCCGTCGACCCCGGCCCTGCGCCAGGCCTCAATCAGCACGTCCACACCCTTTTCCGCCGACAGCCGCCCCACATAGACCAGCTTGCGTGTCACGGCCGTGCTGGCAGACCCGGCTGATGCGACGACATTCGGCTTGGCATAGACCTTGTCCGGATCAAACCCGCCCTCGAGATATTTCGAGCGCACATATTCGGACACTGCGATGAAGGCATCTGTTTCCCGCGACCAGGTCCCGATCATACGGTGCGTCGCGATCATGCCAGTGAGTGCCAAGGTTGCCGGCAGGCTGTCGCGATAGCAGCGATGTTTCAGCCCCGCCCAGGGCAAGGCCTTGCCCAGGCAGTCATGACAATCCTTCCCGTCCCGGAAAAACTGGGCCTTGGTACAGATCAGCCGGTAATTGCGCAGCGCCTGGATGGTTGCGACGCCATAACGCTTGCCCAGTCGCAGGACGGCGGGCGAGACCATCGGCAGATAGTTCTGGACATGCAGGATATCGAAACCACCGCCGGCCAGCCGGGCCGAGAGGTCGCGCCGTGCCGTACGGGACCAGATCGCGCGCAGGCCCGCCCGCGCGGCGCCCATCTGCTCGATCTCGTGATTGTCGTATTCTACCAGCTCGACCTCATGGCCCGCATCACGCAACAACCGGGCTTCATTGCGGGTCGAGATATCCTCGCCGCCCAATTGCTGGTAGCGGCTATGAACCATAAGGATTTTCAACGCACTGCCCCTCCGGCACATCCGGATTTTTACTGACATGCATTGAGAGGGAAGAAAAGGTTCAGCCTAGAGGCCGCACTGTCCGATCGGCTGACCCCGGCGGAAGTCCGCCAGGTGAGCGCCGTCGGCGGTAGACATGGAGAAATCCGCGTCCTCACCGACCATCAGCATGGCGCTATCTGTGCTGTAACTGGCCTGGACCAGGATGACATCGCGCTCGACCAGCGGGGACAGGACAGCGCCGGACGTCGTCATCTCTGCGATCTCGACGTCGCTCTCAATCTCCAGCGCGCGACCCATGGCGGCGAAACGGCCATTCTCGATCAGGACATCCTGGTGGCTCCAGCGGCCGGATCCGTCTGCGATCGTCACATCACGCAGAACCAGACGGTCTTCCAGACACTGGTCGAGCGCCAGGGTTGAGTTCGAATGGCCCAGAAGTGCCGTCACCAGCGCAATTACAGTCAGCATCGGAATCAGGTCCAGCCCGTCAAAACCGTGCTCTAGATCTTCCGTGCACGACGTTATTTCAAATCAAGGTTTTATGACGTGTTCGGGATTACCCGAATTGACCAATTATTTGGCCGGCAGGGTCTCTACGAAATTCAGTGTGAGCTGCGCCCATTCGCCGAGTTCCCCATCACTGAGATCAGCCGGCCCGTCGACCGTGATCCAGCCCTTCATGGCCCGGCCGGTAAACTCCATCAATCGCGCACCCGGGCGCTGGAGGGAGGCCCCGTACTGGTCCGGCCCGACGCGCACATGCATCTCCTCGTTGGAGGTGCCGAAACTCATATTGCCGTTCACCATGAAGGCGACGCCGCCGAACATTTTCTTGGGAACCGGATCAACACCGCGTTCGCGCAAGGCGGCTTCCATACGGTCTGCGAGATCGGGATCATGAGGCATCGGACCTGGCCTTTCGTCGGGCACGGAAAAAGGAGCGCAGCAAGTCCGCGCTTTCCTCGGCAAGCACTCCGGACCGGATCTCGGTGCGCCAGTGACACGTCGGCTGTTCAAAAAACCTGGGACCGTGCTCCACTGCCCCACCCTTTTCATCCGACGCACCAAAGACCAGCCGTCCGATCCGGGCATGGCTGATGGCGCCGGCGCACATGGCGCAGGGTTCAAGTGTCACGAACATTTCCAGCCCGGTCAGCCGGTAGTTTCCCAACACCTTCGCCGCGGCTCTCAGGGCCAGGATTTCGGCATGGGCCGTTGGGTCCTGGTCGCTGATCGGTTGATTGTGGGCCTCGGCAATGATCTGATCGGTTTCAGGATCAACGATCACCGCGCCAATCGGCGCCTCGCCCATATCCGCAGCCTGCTGCGCAAGTTCTAGCGCTCGCTGCATAAACCGTGTATCCCGCGCGTCCGTCATACTGGCGGCCTAGAACTCATCTGCGAAAGGGTCAAGCTTGACCGCACCTGCCGACAATTCCGAACGCATCGCCAAATTCCTCGCCCGCGCCGGGATTGCCTCGCGCCGCGAAGTTGAACGCATGATCGAGGCGGGGCGTGTTCGTGTGAACGGCAAGGTGCTCGACACGCCGGCCTTCAAGGTCACCGGCAAGGAAACCATCGAGGTCGATGGCAACCTGGTCGAGGAGAAAGCGCCTACCCGCCTGTGGCGCTATCACAAGCCAACGGGACTGGTGACAACCCATCGCGATCCGGAAGGTCGGGAGACCGTTTTCGAGAAACTACCCAAGGATCTGGGCCGTGTAATTTCGGTCGGCCGTCTCGATCTGACCTCGGAAGGCCTGTTGCTGCTGACCAATGACGGCGAGCTGGCGCGCGCGCTGGAACTGCCCTCCACCGCCTGGATGCGTCGCTACAAGGCCCGTGCCTATGGCCGCGTGGACAATGCCGCAGTCGAAAAACTGCGCAAGGGCGTCACGGTCGAGGGCATCAAATACGGCCCGATGGAAGTCGAGGTCGAACGCGAGACGGGTCACAATATCTGGCTCAATATCGGCATCCGTGAAGGCAAGAACCGGGAGGTCCGCAAGGCGCTCGATTCCGTAGGTCTGCGCGTGAACCGCCTGATCCGAACCGCTTATGGACCCTTCCAACTGGGTCAGCTCGACAAGAACGAAATCAAGGTCGTGCCGCACCGCGTGCTCAAGGACCAGTGTGGCCACATGGTCGAGCTGGGCGACATCTCGGGAGAGGCTGTCGCCAAGAAAAAGCCGCCCCTGCGCAAACCGACCCGCAACAAGCGACCCTCCGCGCCACGCCCACCCTCTCGGACACACCAGTCACGGCCGAACAAGAACAAGGGGCCGCGTTCATGAGAATAGTGGGCGGTCGCTTCAAGGGACGCGCCCTCGCGGCCCCCAAGGGACGCAATACCCGGCCCACCTCGGACCGGGCCCGTGAAGCCATGTTCAATGTGTTGGCGCATGCGGACTGGGCAACTGAGCTGGAAGATGCCCGCGTCATTGACCTGTTTGCAGGTTCCGGCGCTCTTGGGCTTGAGGCCATGTCACGCGGGGCCGGCTTCTGCCTGTTCGTGGAAACAGAGGCAGCCGCACGCGGCGCGATCCGCGATAATATCGATGCGCTGCAATTATTCGGTCATACGCGCCTGCACCGCCGCGATGCGACAGCCCTGGGTGAAAAACCGGCCAATCTGGGCGCCCCGTTCGATCTGGTGTTCCTGGACCCGCCCTATGGCCAGGGGCTTGGGGAGCAATGTCTGAAACGTCTGGTCGCGGGCGCCTGGCTGTCCGACCACGCCATTGCCGTGCTGGAAGTCGGGGCGGACGAGCAGCCCGATGTCAGCGGCTGGAAGGTCGAGGCCCAGAAGGACTACGGCGCGGCCAAGGTGCTGTTTCTGAGCCGCGCCTGATCAATCAACGCCGCAGGCTCAGAGCTCGCAGCGACCCGGCGTCAGCCTCTGTTCGCCCGTCAGCGGGAACGCCTCGACGTCGGTCGAGAAGGCTTCGCCATCCAGGACCCCGCGACCGGTCAGCAAATTGACGTCACATTCATGGACCGTGTCTGAGTCATAGCGCTCGCGCCATCGCGAGGTCACACCGGCTACTAGGAACTGGCCCTCGCGCAGGACAAGCGTCAGGCGGCTCTCTGACAGATCGTCCGGCGTGACATCGACAAACACCGAACCCCGGTCCGAGACAGAGATCGCCGGCGCACTTCCGAAGAAGACGTCGTTGATTTGGTACTCCCCCGACGAGGATGTCTCGACCTTCAAATTTGTTATCATCTCTAGGTCGGACGTGTCAGCAATGATGCGATCCTCCAGGCCGTCGCCATCAACGTCGCCAGATGTCTCGATCGGGTCCAACTCGAACGCGCGGCACTCCGGCGGCACGTCCTCCATGCCCCCCGGTAGCGGAATGGCGGAAACAGGGACCGCAACTTCTACGCCCTTGCGCACACCGCGCCCGGTCAGGAAATTGACATCGCACTCGCCGAAATTGGCAATATTGATCGTATCGCGCCACGTATAGGTAAGACCCGCCCGGCGGAATTCGCCGTCGCGATAGGCAATCGTCAGACGCTGGCTCCAGCGCGAACGGCCAACGGATTCATTCATCGTATGCAGCACGAGCGAGCCATTGCCGGCGAGGGTGAGAGCCGGTGCCTGCCCGCCCCAGTCATACCGTCCCCAGAGCACACCGGGATAGTCAAACCGGCCGGCCGTCGAGGCCTCGATCGTCAGGTCCAGCCCACCGCCTTCGGGAGGTTGAGAAATATAGGCCCGGTCCTCCACACCATCCGCGTCGAAATCATCGAAGACCTCGACATGAATTATGCGCCCCTCGGCATCAAGTTGCGGCGCTTCGGCCGGCTGCACGTGCAGGGCCAGCGACAAGAACAGACTGAACATGAAATCCCCCTGAAAACAGAATTTCACGCTCGGCTATCCGAGGTGATTACGCAATGAATTTTGCAGGCTCACAGCGCTGCATTAATCAGCGTCGACGGTACAGGCGCGGTCATTCGAGACGTTAATGGGCGGCGTGGCGATCGCGGACACCGTCTCCAGTCTGGACGACCGCCTCGGTCTTGTAAAACTTCGCCCGGGCCAGCCCCAGCGCTCCGCATCGGGCTTCGGCGCGCCAGGCTGAGCCGCTTTTGTCATAAAGGATTATGGCGCCGCGAAAGTCCTGTTCCTGCGACGGTCGACGCACGAGCGGCTGAATTAGCAGCGCCTTAACCACGCGTTTCACTAAAACTTTACTCAATTCCAAGACTGCGGCATCACCCTCATCAGATCGAGCGAAAGTGCAATCATGTCTGCGGGTTTCAAAGTCAGAAGTTTGGCACAGGTGCGGGACTCCGCATCCACAGCCCGCATTCTCAACTTGTTGAGAGTGAAGGAACGTTACCGCGAAACCGACGAGTACACCCAACAGCCTTTGTTCCTGAACCACCGCCTGAACCAGGCGATCTTCATCAAGCACACGATCCGCGCCAATGAGCGGGATCTAGTGGAGTCCGAGCAGCAAACCGCGACGAAGGTGGTGTTTGCGCTCGATCATGATGATCTGGGACTTGGTGGCTTCAGTTTTTTCATCGAGCAGCGCAATCTTCAGTCCGCTCTGGATGAGGCCCTGGGCACGGAAGTGGACCCGGTCGAGTTCGAGCGAGATCTGGCTGTACTTAAGGAGTTCGCCCGCCTGCCCTCGCTTGATCCGTATCTCCTGCGCGAGCGGGTGCAGCACTCGGGGTCAGCCGTCTCCAGCTGTTACTTCGATATCTCCGAAGCTGACCTGGCGAAGGTGGAGGGATATGTCGAGGGTCAGATCGGTTCCCTCGTCGAGCTTGCCTACGGAATTTCCGGACCGGAGGCCAAGGCCATCTCGATCAAGTTGGCGCAGCTGATCATGCGCAACGAACAATCCTCATCCCTGGAACCGCTGCGCCAGACGCTGCGGCTTGATCCGGAAGAATATGAGCAAGGCCTCTTCGGCTGGAAGGGATTGTTGTACTACAAGTGGAACATCTCGGACCTGCAGCCGAAAATCCGGCGCACGGCAAACCGCATGATCTCTACGCGCTTTATTCGCGCTCATCCGGAAGATGAAAAACAGCTGGACCTGACACGCAGGTCCATCCTTCGAACCGTTGCCGAGAAATTCAAGTCCGTCGAAAATTCGATGAAGGCCTACGACCAGGCGTTCGATGCGCTGGTGAACAAGAATGACCCTGGCGCATTTCGCAGTTTCCTCCTGCGCGCGCCGAGCCTGTTCATCTCGATCGGTGAAGATCTGGCGGCCATCAACCATATCTGCAGCTTCTGGGACTTCCGGCTGCCCGAGAAACTGCCGAACCGGCTCGAAGTTGATGATGCCTATGACATCTATCATGAATTCGCTGCAGTGCTCGGCGGGCAATACCAAAACATCGCGGCCTAGCGCCGTCCGAACAATCGTTCGATATCAGCCAGCTTCAGTTCGACATAGGTCGGACGGCCGTGATTGCACTGGCCGGAATGCGGGGTCGCTTCCATTTCCCGTAGCAGCGCGTTCATTTCCTCACCGGTTAGACGGCGGCCGGATCGAACTGAGCCATGACAGGCCATGGTGCCGACGACGTCCTCAAGCTTTTCTTTTAGAGACAAGGCCTGATCATAGGCGGCCAGGTCGTCCGCAAGATCACGGATCAGGCCCTGGACATCCAGCTTCTTGAGCAAGGCTGGCGTTTCGCGCACGGCGATTGCACCCGCACCAAATGCCTCGACCACCAGACCCAGCTCGGCGAGTTCTTCCGTGCGGTCCAGCAAGCGACGCGCCTCGTTCTCGTCGAGATCGACAATCTCGGGCACAAGCAGGCGCTGACGCTGAACACCGGTCTCGGCAATCATCTTCTTCATGCGCTCATAGACAAGGCGTTCATGGGCGGCGTGCTGGTCGACAATGACAATGCCATCACCGGTCTGGGCGACGACATAGGTTTCGTGCAATTGCGCCCGGGCGACCCCCAGTGGCCAGCTCGGCTCAGACTGGGTTTCAGGAACCGGCTGCGGCGGTAGCTCGCCCTGAGCCGAACCCGTTTCGAAACCGGGCGTTTCCATCCGCACCGAAAGGCCCGGATCAAAGACCTCCGCCTGCGTGGGCTCTGAAGGTATCGGCGGGCGCCCCCAGCCGGCCACATGCGAAGCGGCAGACTGATAGGCGGGACGAGGACCGCTATTGAAGCCTTCCGGGCGCGCCGCGCCCAACGCAAATCCGGACACGGTCGTCGAGGCGCGGTGGCCGGCCGCGGCCAGCGCATGACGCAGGGAGCCGACAATCAGACCGCGCACCAGCGCCGCGTCGCGAAAACGCACTTCGGCCTTGGCCGGATGCACATTCACGTCCACCTGGTCGGTCGGCAATTCCACATTCAGCGCCACAACCGGGTATCGATCACGGGCCAGGAAATCCTGGTAAGCTCCGCGCACGGCACCGCCCAACAGCTTGTCACGTACCGGTCGACCATTGACGAAGAGATATTGATGCAGGGAATTGCCGCGCGAATAAGTCGGCAGGCTGGCAAAACCGGTCACGCGAACCCCTTCGCGCTCCTGGTCAACTTCCAGCGCATTGTCGCCAAAGTCCGCGCCGAGCACAGCCGCCATACGGGCCTTGCGGCTGGCAACGCTCTCATCGTCCTCGGCGGCAACGGAGAAGCGCTTGCGGCCATCCAGGGTCAGGAAAAAACCGACATCGGGACGCGACATGGCGAGGCGCTTGATGACATCGGAAATACCCTGGTTTTCCGAACGCTCGCTCTTGAGAAATTTCAGGCGTGCCGGCGTGGCATAAAACAGATCGCGAACCTCGACCCGGGTGCCAGACCGGCCAAGCGGTGCGGTTGGCGCCGCGCCTGAACTCACACCGCCCTCGACCGTGATGGTCCAGGCATCGCCCTCGCCACGGGCCTGGGTCACGATGGAGAGGCGTGCAATGGAGCCTATCGACGGGATCGCCTCGCCGCGAAACCCCATTGTACCGATGTTCAGGAGGTCATCCGCGCCATCGTCTCCGACAGGGAGTTTGGACGTCGCGTGGCGCTCGATGCAAAGTTCGAGCTCTTCGGGGGACATGCCCTTACCATCATCCTCGATGACGAGCCGGGACAGGCCACCGCCCTCAGCGTTGATGTCGATGCGGCGCGCACCAGCGTCCAGCGCATTCTCGACCAGTTCCTTGATGACAGAAGCCGGCCGTTCAACCACCTCACCGGCAGCGATCCGGTTGATGGTTTCCGGCGACAGCCGGCGGATGACGGGTTTGGTCACGCTCAAAGACATAGGGCCAACCTTTCGGCTGGCCCTGAGTCGGTCAAGAGCTGAAACAGCTGGCGCCTAGAGGCCCGGCAGTTTCGGCAGCAGGTCGCGGTCGCGTTCGATTTCGATCTCGCCCCCACCAGTCACGCTGTTGACGCTTTCAAGGCGCTCGGCTTCGTCGGCGGCGTCGAGCGGGGTCGCATCAACCGGCGGGCGATACTCGCCATCGCGCCAGAACAGGATCTGGTCAGCGAAACCACGGTTCTTGCGCACAACGCTGGCCGTCTCACCGTCGATAATGGAACGGATGAACGGATCAGCCGCTCCACCACCCGCCTGAGCAACAAGCAGTGCCTCGGCGTCGGAGCCTTCAAATGCTGCACTTGAACCCAGCAGGGCTGCACGTGCGCGCTGGTCCGGGTAGATTTCTTCCGGACGCGGCTCACCTGGGCGCGGCGGGCGCAGATTGTATTCCGGCGGCACGGTCAGCGGCGCAATCGTCACGGTGCGGAATTCATCCGGCGCATTGCGCTCGGAAGACACAGCACGGCCTACACTGCTGCAGCCGGAAACGGCCAGGGACACCCCGAGGGCGGCAAAAATGGCGGAACGCAAACGCATTTTGGTTAAGCTCCAAATTCGATTGGGCACATGTTTAGCGGCATCTTGCCCCAAGCTCCAGCCCGGAGTCCATCAAGACTTGTCGGGGTCACCCTGCCGCTCATTCAGGATGATGTCGAGTATGATCAGACCGACACCCACATTGATCCCCACATCAGCAACGTTGAAGACCCAGGGGAACCAGACATCAGAGAAATTGAGGAAGTCGACAACAGCACCAAACAGGATGCGATCGACAACATTGCCAATTGCTCCGCCGATGATCATGCCAAAGGCTATCACGACCAGCTTGCGATCCACCTTGAGCGGCCCGTACCCCAGCAGGCCTGCGATCAGGACGCCGGAAATCACCAGCGAGAACGTGATCAGGACGAGACGACCGATGATATTGTCCGCGCCCAGCAGGCCAAAGCTCACACCCTTGTTCCAGACCATGGTCAGGTCAAAGATCGGGGAGATTTCCAGATGCCCGCACGTATTCAGCCCGCCTTCGCGGCCCAGCTGAAAGTCCAGACAGCCTGCCGGCGAAAAATTGAGCCCGTTGAGCACGAGCCACTTGCTCAGCTGATCCAGCAAGATAATGCCGCCCGCCAGCGAAAGGCCCAGCCGAGCATGACCCGGTTGAGACAATCGTTTCAGCACTTCACTGGCTGGATTAGCCATTCAGCTTGTCCCAATAAGCCAGCGCATCCGCGTCACGCGGGGTGACGTCGGGATAACGCGGGTCGGAACCGACATCCGGGGAGTATTTCCACGAGCGCGCGCATTTGCTGCCATCCGCCTTGCCCGGGTCGACAGAGATGTCATTGACATCCTCGATGCGGAAGGCGCTGTCCGGTCCGGCTTCATCGACCAGGCTCGCCTGGCTGGTGATGGAGATCTCGGCGAGGAATTCATCCAGATCCCCACCGGCTTCCGCGCTCAGGGCCTCGCGATAGGCTGGATCGGTCACATAGACTTTCGGCGCTGCTTCCAGGCTGGAACCGATCCGCTTTTCACGGCGTTCAACTTCCAGGGCACCGGTCACAACGCGGCGCAGACGACGAATTGTCTGCCAGCGTTCGGCACGCCCACCGTCACGCCAGTCTTCCGGTGTTTCCGGGAAGGTGCGGTAGTGCACGCTGTCCGTCTCGGATGGGAAGCGTGAAAGCCACGCTTCTTCCATGGTGAAGGGCATGATCGGAGCCAGCCATGCCGTCAGACGCATAAAGACTTCATGCATCACCGTGCGACAGGCGCGGCGGCGGTCACTGTCCGGACGGTCGCAGTAGAGGCTGTCCTTGCGCACATCGAGATAGAAGGCGGACAGGTCGACAACGCAGAAATTGAACAGTGCCGAATAGACCTTCTTGAAGTCATAGGCCTCGTAGCCGGACTTCACGACCTCATCCAGCTCGGTCAGGCGGTGCAGAACCCAGCGTTCCAGCGACGGCATGCGGTCATATGGCAGGGCCTCGGTGTTATCGAAACCGTCCAGCGCGCCCAGCAGATAGCGCATCGTGTTGCGCAGCTTGCGATAGGCGTCGACGCTGGTCTGCAGGATCTCCTCGGAGATACGCAGATCCATCGTGAACTCCTGGGCTGCCACCCAGAGACGCATGATCTCGATGCCGTATTTCTTGGCAATCTCGTTGGGGGCCAGCGTATTGCCCAGCGACTTGGACATCTTGCGGCCATCGCCGGCCATGACAAATCCGTGGGTCAGGACACCATTATAGGGCGCACGTCCACGCGTACCGCAGCTCTCCAGCAGGGAGGACTGGAACCAGCCGCGATGCTGGTCAGACCCTTCCAGGTAGAGATCCGCCGGCCATTTCTGGCTCTTGCGGTCCTCCAGCGAGAACGCGTGTGTGGAACCACTGTCAAACCAGACATCCAGGATGTCGGTGACCTTCTCCCATTCATCAGCCTTGTAATCGCTGCCCAGGAAATCCTCGGAGGGACGCTCGAACCAGGCGTCGGCGCCCTCTTCCTCGACGGCGCGGACAATGCGTTCATGGACCTTGTGGTCGTTAAGAACGTGGCCCGTGCCCTTTTCGACAAACATGGTCAGCGGCACGCCCCAGGCACGCTGGCGCGAGACCAGCCAGTCCGGGCGCCCCTCGACCATGGAACGGATGCGGTTTTCTGCCTGCGGCGGCGTCCATTCGGTCTCGCCGATGGCCTTGAGCGCCGCTTCACGCAGCGTGCCGCCCGTCTTCATCGGGCGATCGATGGCGATGAACCACTGCTGCGTATTGCGGAAGATGACTGGAGCCTTGGACCGCCAGGAGTGCGGATAGGAGTGTTCCAGACGACCGCGCGCCAGCAGTTTGCCCTGCTCGATCAGCTGATCCATCACCGCCTTGTTGGCCGGACCGTCCTGGCCCTGTTTCTTGCCGTCCAGGCGGATGATGTGCAGGCCGGCAAACAGCGGGATGTGATCGTAATACGACCCGTCCTCGCCCACCATGTGCGGAACCGGCTGTTGCTTGTCATGCCATTCCGGATTTTCCATCCAGGCAACATAGTCTTCCGCGCCATGGCTGGGGGCCGTGTGGACAAAGCCCGTACCGGCTTCGTCAGTGACGTGGTCACCCGCCAGCAGCGGCACCGGATAGTTCCAGAACCGATCTGCCTCGAACAGCGGGTGCGAACAGACCAGGCCGGACGGATCGACATTGCAGATCCGGTCAGCGCGCTCGATGAAAGCGGCTTCCTTGGTTTCTTCCCACAGATTGTCGGCGACGATCAGCGTGTCACCCGGCATCGACCAGGGCGCAAAATCCGTCGCCTTCATCGCGGTGATCTTGTAGAGGCCGTAACGCACGTCCGGCGAATAGCAGATCGCCTTGTTGCCCGGGATCGTCCACGGGGTGGTCGTCCAGATGACGACATGGGCACCGACACATTCCTTGGGAACCGCCGAGCCATCCTTGCGAACACCTCGGACCGGGAATTTCACGAAGATCGTGGAAGACGTCTTGTCCTGGTACTCGACCTCGGCCTCGGCCAGGGCGGTCTGTTCGACCGGCGACCACATCACCGGTGCAGAGCCGGAAAAGACGAGACCCTGTTCAACGAATTTCAGGAATTCGCGCACGATCGCGGCTTCCGCAGAGAAAGCCATCGTGGTGTAGGGATCATTCCACTCGCCGGCGACGCCGAGGCGTTTGAACTCGTCACGCTGAACGCCAACCCATTCCTCGGCATACTCACGACAGGCTGCGCGGAACTCCTTTTTCGGAACGTCATCCTTGCGCTTGCCCTTGGCGCGGAAATTCTGTTCGACCTTCCATTCGATCGGCAGGCCGTGACAGTCCCAGCCCGGACGGTAAGGCGCATCAAAGCCCAGCATCTGGTGCGAGCGAACGACGATGTCCTTGAGGATCTTGTTCTGACCCGTACCGATATGGATGTGACCATTGGCATAGGGTGGGCCGTCATGCAGGACCCAGCGCTCGCGGCCTTCGCTCTGCGCGCGCAGGTTTTCGTAGACGTTCAGTTCTTCCCAGCGCGCCAGCCATTCAGGCTCCTTCTTGGGCAGACCGGCCCGCATGGGGAAATCGGTCTCAGGAAGGAAAAGCGTCGGGCGGTAATCGCGGGTGGTCTCGGTGCCGTTATCGGCCGTGGTATCCGTCATCGGATTCAGTCCCTGGAATATGGATCAATTACAAACGTGTTCGCACTACCCGGAACTGCGAGCATCAAGCCCGGCAGCCCGGGCCGATAATTCGGCGCGCCGCTATGGCCGCAGCCATATTCTCGAACGTCGTATGCAATTCAGATTGGACCATGCACCGCGTGTAACAGAGGCCGTCAGGACGGTCCAGCCGCAGCGCTCAGCAAGTCGCGCGCTGTTGCCGCATCCGTTGCGATCTGTGCCTTCAGCGCATCCAGCCCGTCAAACTTCATCTCGGGCCGGATAAAGGCTTCGAAGGCGACGCTGAGTGTCTTGCCATACAGATCGCCGTCAAAGTCGAAGAGATGTATTTCGAAGCGCTCGGTCAGCCCGTCCACTGTGGGGCGATAGCCGAAATTGGCGACAGCCGGGCGTTCCGCCGCTTCGCCATCAATGCCCACGCGCACAGCATAGACACCGTGTTCGGGACGAACATAATCAGACATGTCGACATTGGCGGTGGGGAAACCGATCGTGCGGCCACGCTTGTCGCCGTGGGCGACTTCCCCCTCAACGACCCAGCTCTGGCCCATCAACACCCTCACGGCATCCATGGCGCCGTCAGCGATGGCCTTGCGAATACGGGTCGAGGAGATCTTGTCGACACCATTGTCCAGCAGCTCGGCAAAATCGGTGCGAATGCCGCGAGCATCGCCGAGAGCGGTCAGATCCTTGGTCGTTCCGGCGCGGCGGTGGCCAAAGTGGAAATCAGCGCCAGTCACTACACCGCAAACGCCCAGCCCCTGGTTAAGCACGTCCTCGACAAAGACTTGCGGCGACATCTGGGCCATCGCCGCATTGAATTCGAGCTGGAAGACGTGGGACACGCCCAGCGCGGCAAGCCGCGCATTGCGGCCGCCAGCACTCATGATGCGGAAAGGCGGCGCGTCAGGCGCAAAGAAGCGTCGCGGGTGCGGCTGAAACAAAGCGACGCCCAGCGGGGCATCCATGGCTTCGGCCAGCTCTCGCGCCCGCTCGATCACCACCTGGTGTCCTGCATGCACGCCATCGAAATTGCCCAGGGCAATGACACAGCCCCGTCCCTCAGCCTCGATGGCGTCATATCCGTCCCAGACGCGCAAGTGTTACACGTCCTTTTTCTTGCGGCGCTTGCGGACCATGACCTCGGCTTCCGCGCGCATCAGCTCCTTGCCGTCGGCCATGCACACACAATCCATAACCGCCTTGCGGGATTTCAGGTCAACCGATTTGACGGTCACGCGGGTGGTCACTTCGTCACCGATCCGGGTCGGCAGGGCAAAGCGCATGTTCAGCCCGAGGAAGATCGCCCCCGGTCCCGGGAGCTGGTTTCCAAGCACACCGGAAATGAATGATGCGATCAGTGCACCATGTGCAATTCGACCGCGAAAAGGCGTTTTGCGCGCAAATTCTTCGTCCATGTGCACGGGATTGTAATCACCGGACACTTTGGCAAACAGTTCCAAATCTTCTTCAGAAACCACTCTAACCGCCTCAGCAGAAAGGCCAATTTCCATATCTTCAAGTTCAATACCGGTCTGTTCGGACATGCGACTCTCCGTATTTTTTCCCGCTTTAACCGATTTTTATCCGCGCTTGTCTAGGGTTCACCTGAAGACAGCACAAAAAGCTGTCCTTGTGAAAGAACACGCCGAGTGGATGGAGACTACGTATGGCTGTCGAAATGACTATGCCGATCCTGGTAGTAGACGACTACAAAACCATGATCCGCATCATTCGCAACCTGCTCAAGCAGATTGGATTCGAGAACGTCGATGACGCTGCGGACGGGCAAGAAGCTTTCGAGAAAATGCAGAAGAACAAGTACGGTCTGGTGATCTCAGACTGGAACATGGAGCCGATGACCGGCTACGAGCTTCTGCAGAAAGTGCGCGCCGATGAAGGGCTCAAATCGACCCCGTTCATCATGGTTACAGCAGAGTCCAAAACGGAAAACGTGGTTGCCGCCAAAAAGGCCGGCGTCAACAACTACATCGTTAAGCCGTTCAATGCTGGAACGCTCAAATCGAAAATGTCAGCGGTACTGGGCGATTTCTAAGCCCGCCATGTTCGCTGAACGATGAATTGAGTTTGCAAAGGAAGGAGGGCCCCATGCCCGCCGCCAATGTTGCCGCGCAGGTTCGGACTTCGCTCGCCACTCTCAAGGCCAGCGATCTACAAGACGCGCAGATCATGGAAGTGCTGAAACTGGCACACCAGCTGACCGATACGATGAAGCTGTTCTTCAGCTCCCTCGATCAGTCGATCTGCCAAGAGTTCAACTATATCGCGGATTACATCTCCCGGACGCGCGACGAAATCGCCGCCCTGCGTCCCAACGATATCAAGCGAGAACGCATCCCGACCGCGGGTGCCGAGCTGGAAGCCGTCGTCACGGACACTGAAAAGGCCACCGAGGTCATCATGTCCGCTGCAGAATCCGTTCTGTGTGACGAGGAGACCGACTACGACAACTACCGGGCCAATGTTGAAGCCAAGATGATGGAAATCATCGAAAGCTGCAGCTTCCAGGACCTGGCCGGACAGCGCGTATCCAAAGTGGTCGGTAGTCTCCGCCACGTTGAAGACCGCGTCGCCCGCTTCGCCGAAGTCATGGGCGTCCGTGACGCCGATGGCGGACCGCAGGAAGAAACGGCTGAGGAAAAACGCAATCGCGAACAACTCCTCAATGGTCCGGCAATCGGTGGACCGGAAACCAGCCAGGACGACATTGATGCGATGTTTGCCGATGCTGGTGGCGATGCCGCCCTCGACCAGGGTTCGATCGACTCCCTGTTCGACTAAGACCAGACCAGTTGCGGCGCGATCCAGCGTGCCTCAACACCATATTCCGCAAGGATTGCGACGACGGTTTCAGGGCTGAAACCGTCGTCTCGCATTTCAGCCTGCAGAATACCGCCCGCAATCAGCATGGCATCTACCCCTGCCCGCGCCGCGCCTTCGATGTCGGTTTCCGGACCATCGCCGATGGCCAGCACCCGCTCCGGATCGACGGCCCCACCATTTCGCGCTAGCGCTTCGAACGCCAACCGGTAGATCGGTTGGTGAGGCTTGCCTGCGACGATGCTGGAACCACCCATCTCGCGATAATAACGCGCGATCGCGCCAGCACAGAAAATCATCTGATCCCCCGCCTGAACGATAATGTCCGGATTGGCGCAGACCAGGTCCAGCTTGCGCGCCAGGGCGACCTCCAATACCTGCTGATAATGCTCCGGGCGACCATTCCAGTAATCGTCCGGCCCAGTACAGGTGATGAAGTCGGCCTCTTCGATCCCGACAAACTCCAGGCCCAGCCCCTCATAAAGGGCCTCATCCCAGTCCGGCCCGATCTTGAAGGCCTTGCCTTGGGATCGCTTCACCAGCTCTTCGTGGATCGCATCGCCGGAGGTCACCGCACAGTCCCAGGCGTCCTCGGAAAAGCCCATTTCCGCCAGCGCTTCGAGCAGGCTGGGATGACGGCGGGGTGAATTGGACACCAGACAGACCCGCCCGCCCTGTTTGCGATATTCCTGAAGGGCTTCAACTGCGGGCGGGAGCAGGCTACGGCCACCACGGATCACGCCCCACACATCACAGAACAGGGCGTCGTATCGATTGGCAATTTCACTGAGCTTGGTCATGTCCGCCTTCAAGCAGGCACCCGGGTGAGCGTCAATCGTTAAACGGCGACACTCACCTCAGACTCCGCTTCCGGCTCGATCACATCATCCTTCACCGGCCGCGGGGAGCCAAAGAGATGACCCTGGCCATAGGCCACATCGAACTCGAGCACTTCAACGACCGTGCCCTCTTCCTCGACGCGGTCGGCGATCAGATCGATGCCACTACGCGCAAACAGGCCCGCAATGTCCTCGTGGGCGATATCACCGGCATCCACGCCCGCGATGCGCTCGAAATTATCGATCGCGGTCAGCAGACGCTCGCCACCAATCTTCGCGAACCGCACCCCCGCACGCTGCATCTCGTCGAGATCGAGATCGACATTCATCACCTGGTCCACCGAGAAGCGGAAGCCGAAATCGGCCATGCGCGCCATATTGCGGGCGGCGACGGCGTCACGCTCGACAAAGGCTTTCTGGGACACCTCGAAAATGATCGAGCCAGCCAGGTGTTTGTGCTGGCGGATAAAGTCCAGGAAGGTCGGGAAGAAGGTCTCGTCCGACAGGGAATTCAGGGAGATATTGCAGAAGATCGCGATCTTGCGGTCCTGCGAGGTCAGCCGGCGCACAATCTGGACACAGCGGAACAGCAGGAGATTGTCGACTTCAGTCATCAGGCCGGCCCGCTCGGCGGCCTCGATGAAACTGCCCGGGGTGATGACCCGGCCCGTCGCATCACGCAAGCGGGTGAAACTCTCATAAAAGGCGATCCGGCGCTGTGGCAGGGTCACAATGGGTTGCAGATACAGGTCGACACGATTGTCTTCCAGCGCATCCCTCACTGTCTCGATATCCGCAGAGGAACCGGTTTCGCCACCAGCAGCCAGGATTTCTTCCGGTACTTCGCCAACCCGGCGGACCAGGTCTTCCAGCACCCGCACCTCGTGAACGAGGGCATTGTCGCGCTCAACCGATTCGGCGCGCAGCTCGTCAGTAATCTCGTCGAGGCGCGACTGGGCAGCCTGGAATTCTTCCACCAGGGCCAGGTTTGCGGCCTTCAATTCATGGATCTCGTCTTCCATGGCCTTTCGCTCTGCAGCGCGTGCCGCGGCGCTATGTGCCATGCCTGCAACGATAAATACGATCGCACCCATCATCCAGGCGGAGGCCGTATTCATTAGCCCAAGATACTCAAACCCCAAGGCCGCCACGACTGCGATCATGACGTAGGTGAGTACGATAAGAATGTCTGCTGCCTTGGACATCCGGTCCTCATTCTGCAACGAATCGGCACTTCTCGCCGAAGGTTAAGCTGTGTCGCAGCGGGTTTTCGTTTGGTTAACGAAGGTAAACCCGAAGCCTGTCCTGGGGAGATATCAGCAAAAGAAAATGCGGCCCAGACAGGCCGGGCCGCATAAATCTCATTTGTTATGCACGACTTAGGACGTGATGTGCGGACGGATCAGGATTTCGACCCGACGGTTCTCCTGGCGGCCATAGGCCGTGTCATTGGAAGCGATCGGGGAACGCTCGCCCATGCCACCCACGTAAAACCGGTCACGCATGACGTCCTGGGCGATGAGATAACCGGCCACCGCCGAAGCGCGCTGCTCGGAGAGGCGCTGATTGTATTCCGCCGGACCGGTGCTGTCGGCGTGTCCAACCACATCGACATAAGTCGCCGGATAACGGTTGAGAACGACAGAGACGTCATTGAGGATCGCGTAGAATTGCGGCTGGATACTCGAGGAATTGGTGTCGAAGGTGACATCACCCGGCATGATCAGACGCAGATTATTGCCTTCACGGCGGACACCGACGCCCGTATCGCTGAGCGCCATGCGCATGGCTTCTTCCTGGCGATCCATATAGTTGCCGATAGCACCGCCGGCGAGCGCACCGATACCAGCACCGATCAGGGCATTGGTACGACCCTCATCGGAGTCGGATGTGTTGGTCAGATAACCCAGGACAGCACCCGTGGCGGCTCCCAGCAGAACGCCGCGACCGGTGTAGTTCGGACGCGTTTCACCCGTGACCGGGTCCGTGGTCGTGCAGGCGGTCATGGCCAGGGCCGCGACGCCAACTACTGCAATACGAAAATTCATAACTCTTACCTCTCAAAGAGTGCCTGTTGGCGCCCATACTACGCACAAATGCGACAAGCATTCCATGTCTGGGCATATCGTCAACTGAATGAACGCAAGCTGATCAGATTTCCCGGCGCTGTCACTGGGAAAAAGAGTCACGCCCTGCCCTTGACGGTTCTGTCCCCACTGCTTAAGTCCGCCCTGTTAGCAGTCGACTGGGGTGAGTGCTAACGCCGAAATCCCCAGTCACTGCAGGAAATTCAATCAGTCCTCTTGTTGGAGAAAAACCAAGATGACCTTTCGTCCTTTGCATGACCGCGTGCTCGTAAAGCGCGTCGAAGAAGAGTCCAAGACCGCTGGCGGCATCATCATTCCGGATACCGCTAAAGAAAAGCCGCAAGAAGGCGAAGTCGTTGCTGTTGGTGGCGGTGCCATCAAGGAAGACGGCTCTGTTCGCGCGCTCGACGTCAAGGCTGGCGACCGCATCCTGTTCGGCAAGTGGTCCGGCACGGAAGTTTCCATCGGCGGCGACGAGCTGCTGATCATGAAAGAGTCCGACATCCTGGGCATCATGGAAGCCTAAGCGGCTTTTCCAGAACTCCCAGCTCCTCAGATAAGGAATAAGCCCAATGGCTGCTAAAGACGTATATTTCTCCTCCGATGCCCGCGACCGCATGCTCAAGGGCGTCGACATCCTTGCCAACGCTGTAAAAGTCACGCTCGGCCCGAAAGGCCGTAACGTCGTGATCGAAAAGTCTTTCGGCGCTCCGCGCACCACGAAGGACGGCGTATCTGTCGCCAAGGAAATCGAACTGGCTGACAAGTTCGAGAACATGGGCGCCCAGATGATCCGCGAAGTTGCGTCCAAGACGAACGACGTCGCTGGTGACGGCACCACGACCGCTACGGTTCTGGCTCAGTCCATCGTCCGCGAAGGCATGAAGTCCGTTGCGGCCGGCATGAACCCGATGGATCTGAAGCGCGGCATCGACAAGGCGACCGCGATCATCGTCGAGGACATCAAGGCCCAGGCGACCCCGATCAAGGGTTCCGACGAAGTTGCGCAGGTCGGCACGATCTCCGCTAACGGCGACGCCCAGATCGGTAAAGACATCGCGCACGCGATGGAGAAAGTCGGCAATGAAGGCGTCATCACCGTCGAGGAAGCCAAGTCTCTCGAGACCGAGCTGGACGTTGTTGAAGGCATGCAGTTCGACCGAGGCTACCTGTCTCCGTACTTCATCACGGATGCAGACAAGATGCAGGCCGACATGGAAGAGCCGTTCATCCTGCTGCACGAAAAGAAGCTGACTTCCCTGCAGCCGATGCTGCCGATCCTCGAATCTGTTGTTCAGTCCGGCCGTCCGCTGCTGATCATCGCCGAGGACGTTGAAGGCGAAGCCCTGGCGACGCTGGTTGTCAACAAGCTGCGTGGTGGTCTGAAGATCGCTGCTGTCAAGGCTCCGGGCTTCGGCGATCGCCGCAAGGCCATGCTGGAAGACATCGCCATCCTGACCGGTGGCCAGGTCATCTCCGAAGATCTCGGCATCAAGCTGGAAACGGTTTCCCTGGAGATGCTGGGTACGGCCAAGCGCGTCAACATCACCAAGGACGACACCACGATCGTTGACGGTGCTGGCGAGCGTGCTGACATCGAAGCGCGTGTTGGCCAGATCCGTCGCCAGATCGAAGAAACTTCTTCGGACTACGACCGTGAAAAGCTGCAGGAACGCCTGGCCAAGCTGGCTGGTGGCGTTGCTGTCATCAAGGTCGGTGGTGCAACCGAGATCGAAGTGAAAGAGAAGAAAGACCGCGTTGATGACGCCCTGAACGCAACCCGCGCTGCGGTTGAAGAAGGCATCGTCACCGGTGGCGGCACGGCTCTGCTGCGCGCGTCTCGCAAGCTGGACGGTATCGAAGGCGATAACGCAGACCAGACCCAGGGTGTTCGCATCATCGGACGCGCCCTGCAGGCTCCGATCCGTCAGATTGTCGAAAACGCTGGCGTTGAAGGCTCCATCGTTGTCGGCAAGATCCTCGAAAATGGTGGCGCGACTTTCGGCTTTAACGCTCAGACCGAAGAGTATGGTGACATGCTGGAGTTTGGTGTCATCGACCCGGCCAAGGTTGTACGCACCGCTCTGCAGGACGCCGCCTCTGTTGCTTCCCTGCTGATCACGACGGAAGCTGCCGTCGCTGACGCACCGAAGGAAGAAGGCGCTGCCCCAGCCATGCCTGACATGGGTGGCATGGGCGGAATGGGCGGCATGATGTAATCATGCCGGTCAACTGACCGATCAAGCGAAGGCCCGCTCAACCGAGCGGGCCTTTTCTTTTTGCCCTGTAAGTGGCGTCATGATAGCCCGGCAAATTCTTGTTGTTACGAGGTCTGCTTCTTCCCGGGAGCAGATGGTGGAGCCGATCGCGTGACCAAACTGACGACTGTCCAAGCGCTGCGCGCTGTCGCTGCCCTGCTGGTGGCGATCTATCACCTTTTCCTGAACGAACAGGCCGGCATCACCAATAACGGCAGCGAGGAGATTTCCGCGCTACTTGAAACAACCCGCAACGGGTTTGCCGGCGTCGACATGTTCTTCGTGATTTCGGGCTTCATCATGGTTTATGTCACGCAGAACACTGCACACGGGAAGTACGCCAGCCTCGATTTCCTGATCGCTCGGCTGACACGCATCTACCCCCTCTGGTGGTTCTTCTGCGCCTGTTTTCTGGTCATCATCGTCGCAGGAACCGGGCAACTAACGCCCGCATCCTACAACATAGAAGCGGAACAGACCGCGGGCTTCCTGGTCCGGTCATTCCTGCTCTGGCCTCAGGAAAAACTGCCCTATATCGTCGTCGGCTGGACGCTGATCCATGAGTTGTACTTCTACGCGATCTTTGCCGGCTTCATGCTCGCGCCGCGTGCCTGGCTGCCTGTCCTGGCTGGTGTCTGGTGCGTGGTGCTATGCATCGGCGCGACCGCGGGGCTGAGCACCGACCGGGTCGCCACCGGAATCCTGAGCCTCGCATTTCATCCACTGACGCTCGAATTTATCTTCGGAGTGGCCATTGGCTTGCTGGTGACCAAGGGCATCCGCACACTCGCCCTGCCGGCGTTCGTCATCGGCACGACGGTGTTCGTCGGCGGCCTGCTTTTCTTCACCCACGACATGGTCGAGATCTCGCTGAACTGGTCGCGTGTTGTCCTTTTCGGCATACCGAGTGCGTTCATCCTCTACGGCCTCGTCAGCCTGGAACTGGAGAAGGGCTGGAGCGCTCCCTCACAACTCGTCTATCTCGGTGATGCGTCCTACGCCCTCTATCTCGGCCACGTCGTTATCTATCTGGTGGCAACCAAGGCGTTCGAGGTTCTCGCGGCCATCTTCACCCAGCTGGGCATGCCCGCATGGTTGGTTGCCGCATTCTCACTCGGGCATTCCGGCCCAGTGGATAATCTGCTGTTCGGGGTATTTGGATTCAGCGGGGCATTGATCTGCGCCGGCCTCACCTTCTCCTGTCTTGAAAAGGGGTCTCTTTCCTGGCTGTCAGGGAAACGACGTGCCCTCATGCAACGCGTCCGGATGGACGACTAGGTCAGGGCCCCAAACACGCCCTTCCGGTTTCGTCGCGCACGTGTAAACTTCCCGACAGATTCAATCGGGGAGTAGATCATGGGACGAATAGCCAAGGCATCCTGCACCACCGCCATCATCCTGGCGCTGGGTGCCTGCACGCCGGCCGAACAAGGCGGGGGCACCAACTCCGCGACCGAGACAACATCAATGGAGACGGTTCCGCACGACGCCGCCACCTTCCATGAAACCACGTCTTTCGGCATGGCCTCCGGCGGAGGTCACGCTTTCTCGGCGACGGATGGCCGCATCCTCATCAGCTCGGACGAGACCGGGGTGTTCAACGCCTATGCCGTCGACCCTGCAACAGGCGATCGTGAGCAGCTCACCGAATCCACCACCAACGCGACCTACGCTGTCAGCTGGTTCCCGGAGGACAATCGTCTGCTGGTGACAGCCGATGGTGGCGGTGACGAGCTCAGCCATATCTATCTGCGCGAGGAAGATGGTCGCCTTGTCGACCTGACGCCCGGCGACAATGTCCGCGCCATGTTCCTCGGCTGGTCGCCGGACGGGAATGACATGTGGGTCGCCACTAACGAGCGCGACGCGGCGTCCTTCGACATCTACGAGATCGACACGGTGGCATTTGAAGCTGGCGTGGTCTTCCAGAATGATGACAGCCTGCAGATCGGTTCGGTCAGCCCGGATGGCCGCTGGCTGTCCCTCGTGCGCAATCGCACCTCGGCTGACAGCGATATCCTGTTACTGGACCTGTCCGCACCGGGCTCCACGCCGCAGCTGATTACCGAGCATGAAGGCAATATCGCCTATGGCGACTATACCTTCACGCCGGAAAGTGATGCGCTCGTCTACGCGACTAATGAACATGGCGAGTTCAACCAGGCCTGGACCTATGACCTGGCCAACGGCGATACCGCGCCCCTGATCGAGGCGGACTGGGATGTGTCCTTTGTCAGCTATTCCCCGTCCGGGCGTTATCGTGTGCATGGCATCAATGCGGATGCCTCCACGCAGGTGAGCATTCTCGACCGCGAGACCGGCGAAGCCCTGCCCTTGCCGGATCTTCCGGCCGGCGAGCTGCGCAGCGTCCGCTTCTCCCGCGATGAGGGCCAGATCGCTTTCCTGATCAATTCCTCTACCTCGCCGTCAAACCTTCACATGGTCGATCTGGCCGAGCAGGCGCAAAGCCAGCTGACCAACGCCCTCAACCCGGCGATCCGCCAGGACGAGATGGTCGAAGCCAGCGTGGTGCGTTTCGAGAGTTTTGACGGGCTGGAAATCCCCGGGATCATGTACCGCCCGCACAATGCCAGCGCCGACAATCCGGTTCCCGCCCTCGTGTGGGTCCATGGTGGGCCGGGCGGACAGAGCCGTGTCGGCTATTCCGCGACCATCCAGCATCTGGTCAATCACGGTTATGCGGTCTACGCCGCGAACAACCGTGGCTCCTCGGGATACGGAAAGACCTTCTTCCACATGGATGACCGCCGTCATGGCGAGGAAGACCTGCGTGACATCGTGGCTGCCGGCAATTATCTGCGCTCGCTGGACTGGGTTGCTGACGACCAGGTCGGTGTGATCGGTGGTTCCTATGGCGGCTATATCACCGCAGCGGCCCTGGCCTTCCACCCGGAAGAATTCGAGGTCGGTATCAATATCTTCGGTGTCACCAACTGGGTGCGTACACTGGAAAGCATCCCGCCATGGTGGGAGAGTTTCCGCGAAGCGCTGTATGACGAAATGGGTGACCCTGCTGTGGATGGTGACCGCCACCGCGCCATTTCCCCGCTCTTCCACACCGAGAATATCGTCCGCCCGATGCTGGTCATTCAGGGCGCGAATGACCCGCGCGTCCTGCAGGTCGAGAGCGACGAGATCGTCGAAGCTGTTCGAGCCAATGGCGTCCCGGTTGAGTACGTGCTCTTCCCGGATGAAGGCCACGGCTTCCGCCGACGCGCCAATCGCATCACGGCGTCCGAAGCCTATCTGACCTTCCTGGAGGAATATCTGAGACAGTCCGGCAGCGCTGAGTAAATCAAGAAGGCCCGCTCAACCGAGCGGGCCTTTTTTCTGTCTCGCCTCAGCGTTTCCAGCGAAAGCTGATGAAGAAGCTGCCGAGCGCCCCGGCCAGGAACACCAGGGCGGGGATCATGAACCAGCGCATCGGCGTTGGCTGGCTGACAATGCGATCATCCACCAGCTCGAAATATCGCCGCCCGCCGGGCACATCCTCGATATAGCTGCGACCGTGGAAGTCGCCAACGATGCGATAGTCCTCGTCCAGCCGCGCAACCATGGTGCTCTGGAGCGCCCGCCTCGTTTCATCCTCCAGGGCGACGCTGTCATTGACGATGGCGAAACTGTCCAGGCTTTCCGCGAGTTCCAGCACGCCCTGGGATCGATAATGATACTCGGCGTATTCGGTGTCACGCGATGTCATGACGATTGCCGCAGATGCTGCGGACAGCATCAGGCCCGCCAGTCCCGCGAACATCCAGCCACGCGACAGATTGAGCGCCCGGCTCTCCCGGCTCAGAACCGCATCGCGAACCTGGGCCAGTTCCCGTAGGCGTTCGATCTCGGCCGCCGTGATGTTTTCCGTCAGCTCGGACGTGTCGATATCGAACACCTACACGAGCCGCGAATAGACGTCCTCGGATGGATAGGAACGCCCCGTCTCAAGCTTGGATAGATAGGATTGTTCGATGTCCGCGTGGCGGGCGGCCTCTGGCTGGGTCCAGCCCTTTGCCTCGCGGCATTGTCGAAGATAGTCACCAAATTTCATGATCAGACCAA
Organism: Maricaulis sp.; assembly: GCF_017643475.1. Taxonomy (GTDB): domain Bacteria; phylum Pseudomonadota; class Alphaproteobacteria; order Caulobacterales; family Maricaulaceae; genus Maricaulis. Next base: position 875,385 of record NZ_JAEPNI010000001.1, on the reverse strand, counting down.
TTCACACTGTTTGTCCGGTGTCCACACCCGGTGAACACAGCGCAGTCTTTGGAATTCCTGCCAGGACTAGTAGCTGAATATTCGGGAATTATCAGGAAACCCCAGCGCTAATCAGTCGAATTTCGATCGTTTTCAATGTCGGCGGGTTGTTAGTCGAGCGAGAAGCGGGCCTTCGCCGCCATGATGCGCTGATAGGATTGCACGATCTCATCTTCCAGCACGTCACCCGCTTCGATCGCCTGCATGACCCAGCTTACAAACTGCTGCGGCAGGTCCATGTTCGGCGCGGCGGAGTTGGACATCATGATAACGTCATTGCCGGCCTGGATGGACTGGATCACGGCAGAACGCTGATCATAGTGCGAGCGGATCGCTCCCATATCCAGATCATCCGTCATGATTACGCCCTTATAGCCAAGGCGTTCCCGCAGAATGCCAGTCAGGACCGGGCGGGAGAAGGTCACCGGCACACCGGTCGGGTCCAGCTCCTGGTGAGTGAGATGTCCGCCCATCACGAATTTGGCATGGCCGCTATCGATCAGCCGCGCAAACGGATCGAGCTCGCTTTCGCTCCAGGTCGCAGTGATATCAACAAAGCCGTCATGGCTGTCACCGCGAGAGCGGCCATGTCCCGGGAAATGCTTGATCACGCAAGCCACATCCTCTGAGTTGAAGGCATCGATAAACCGGCTGGCATAAGCGCTGATCGCCTCGCCATCTGTTCCGTAGGCGCGGCCGTGGCGACCAATGACCGCGTTTCCATCCTCATGCACATCCGCCACGGGGGCGAGATTCATGTTGAAACCGGCCGCCTTCAACTCGCGGGCACCAATGGCGTAGAGCCCCTCAGCGCCTTCCAGCCCGTATTCCTCAACCACCTGGGACGCCCGCGGGATCGAGGTGTAACCCAGATCACGGGAGAGACGCTGGACCAGCCCGCCTTCCTGGTCGATCGCCATCCAGGCCGCCGGGTCGGCTTCACGAAACAGGGCTGCCGAGCCTTCGGCACCTTCGCGCGATCGCACATTGTGACGTAGAAACAGCACTCCGCCCACGCGGCGGTTGGACAGGTGCTCGGCCACCTGCTGGGCACCGGTCGTGTCCGGGCCAGAGCCGATGAAGCCCAGTAGCAACATCTGGCTGATCATCTCTTCCAGGCCGGGTTCGGACCGGGCCAAAGCGGGGGAAACAGATCCGGCGAACGAACAGGCCGCAGCGCCTGCCAGCCATTGTCTTCTGTTGATCGCCATCTACTTCTCTCCAGGACACACAAGTTCAAGCAACAGAATACGTGAGGGCGAACAACGCACAAGCGCGTCATTCTTTCTGAAATGTCATCTTTTGTGAGGCGCTAACGCAGCCGTTTTGCTATAGTGACCGACTTGGCTGTTCTTCTTCTGCGATTAGACACAGCCATTCCCCAGGCCGGTGACGAACTACCCTTCCGTCACCGGCCGCCTTCACACGCGCGCATCCTCAGCAGCGTGGTTCGGCAACCGATTTGCCAACTTTCAAAAAATTTAGAGCCCGGAACGGCGCGCGTTAGGTTGCGTCCGTGAATATGTCCCCATCAAGAGACGAGGGACGGACCATGAAAAAGTTTCTTCTCGCCAGCGCAGCAGCGCTGCTGGCCGGAACATCAGCCATCGCCCTAGACGGCGCGGCTAACCCTGTAGTTGAAGTACGCGGCTCCGATGGCAGCCAGACCCTGCACATTTCCGACGGTGCCACGAATACCCGTATCCGTATCGGCGGCCAGACGGTCGAGATCCACGATGGCGTGGTCATAGTCGATGGCGAGCGGATCGAGCTGGGCGATGCGGAATATGTTGTCATCGACGGCGATGATGTCCGTGTTGTCGAAGGCTCCGGCCGCGGCTTCCATATGGAGTTCGCAAACCACCATGCCATGGCCACCCACATGGCTGGCCTGGCTGAGAATCTCAACCACACGATCGTCGCCAGCTTTGATGGTGATTTCGAGTTCGACTTCGATCACGCTGAATTCGCGGAGATGGCCGAAGAACTCGCCGAAATGGAGATTCACCTCGGCGAGCTGGAAACCATGAATTTCGAAGCGGTTCATGCCGATGCCCTGCGCTCGATGGAAGAGGCGTTAGCCAATCTCGATGAAGGCCATGTCACCGTTGATGGCCGCGACTGGGACGAACTTTCCGACGAGGAAAAGGAAGAAGTTCGCGAGGAACTCCGCGAAGCCCGCGAGGAGATGCGCCTTGAATTCCGCGAGATGCGTGAAGAGATGCGCGAGGCCAGCCGCGAGATGCGTCACGCAGAGCGTGAGCGCGAACGGGCCCTGCGTCATACGCGTCGGGAAGTCGAACGTGCCCGTCGTCGCGCTGATCGCGAGCACCGTCGTGAAAGCGAAGAGGAGCGTCGCGAGCGCCACGAGGAAATGCGTGAACGCGCCGAAGAGCGTCGGGCGCACATCGAGGAACGTCGGGCTCACGCTGAGGAACGTCGCGCCCATGCCGAAGAACGCCGCGAGCAAGCCCGCCGCATGCGGGTTCACGCCGAACGCGCCCGCAACGTCATTCGCGAACGTTTTGGTGATGATGCCAGCGTCCGTATCGAGGAAGACGGTGACGGCAATCGCCGGGTCTGGGTCGATGGCGAGGAACAGACGGGTGACGATCTGACCAACTGGCTCAACCAGCTCGAAGCTGATCGCCTGGATGGTGGCAACTAGTCACAAGCAAATTCCGGAAAATCTGGAAAAAAGAGGGGCTGGCAAACGCCAGCCCCTTAATTGACGGTTGGTCGATAAAGGGCGTCTCCTCCCCGAAACGCCAAGGACTGGACGGTCAGGCCCTGTCCTGTTCGCGACCGTGGCTGAGCATTACGTATACGTCAACCCCAACGCCCTGAAATTTAATCTTAGCCTGTTGATAAAAGCACTTGTATTCCGCCTACTTGTAGCGGGATACAACCTCATGAACGCCGGCGATCCAGCCCTCACGGTCCACCGTGATCTGGGCCGGCTGTTCTTCGCGCCACTGCTTGTTGTCCTCGATGTCCGCAGCTAGGCGCGCACCCAGTTTGAGATCCTTGATCGTGACCTTGCCGTCCTCGCGCTCGTTCGAGCCGACGATGACCGCAGCAAAGGCACCACGACGGTCCGCATACTTCATCTGCTTGCCCATATTGCCGCCGCCAACAAAGGCTTCCGCACGCAGGCCAGCCGCGCGCAGCTCCTGCGCCATGGCCAGGTATTGCGCCGACTGCCCCTTTTCTGCGGCAACGACCACGACCAGCGGACGCTCGTCTCCGATGCCGCCACGCCCGAGCGCGCGCAGCGCTGCAGCAAAACGGCTGACCCCAAAGGAGAAACCGGTGGCCGGAACCGCCTGCCCCGTAAAACGCGCGACGAGGTCGTCATATCGACCACCACCGCCAACCGAGCCGAACTGGATCGGATTGCCATCGTCATAATGCGCCGTTGCCAGCAACTCAGCCTCGTAGACCGGCCCGGTGTAGTAACCCAGCCCGCGCACGACAGACGGATCAAAAACCGCCCGGTCATTGCCAACACCAATGGCGCTGAGCACCGCATCGATCTCGGTCAGTGCTGCAACGCCGGCACGCCCGGCTTCCGATCCGCTGACCAGACCTTCCAGTCGCGCGATGACTTCGCCGCGGCTGCCACCGCCCGCATCCAGGAAGTTGAGAACCGTGTCGATGCCGGCCGTATCCAGGCCTGCGCCCTCGGTAAAATCACCCGACTCATCCTTGCGACCCCCGCCCAGCAACAGCGCGACACCTTCGCGGCCGAGACGGTCCAGCTTGTCGGCTGCGCGCAGCACCCGCATGCGACGGTCAGGATCCGCCGCACCGATCGTTTCCAGCACACCATCCAGGATGCGGCGATCATTGACGCGGACCAGGAAATCGCCGGTGTTGAGGCCAACGGCACTCATCACTTCGGCCGCCAGCGCGATCATTTCCGCATCAGCAGCCGGACTGGCGGAACCGACCGTGTCGGCATCGCACTGGACAAACTGGCGGAAACGCCCCGGACCCGGCTTTTCATTGCGCCAGACATCGCCCGCCTGATAACGGCGATAAGGCTTGTTGAGATCCTGATAGTGTTCGGCGACAAATCGAGCCAGCGGCGCGGTGTGATCATAACGCAGCGACATCCACTGGCCGTCATCATCCTCCAGCGCAAACACGCCCTCATTGGGACGTTCCTCATCCGGCAGAAATTTGCCCAGCGCTTCGGCATACTCGAAAGCTGGCGTCTGCAGAGGCTCGAAACCCCAGTCATCATAGACTTGGCTCGCCTTCGAGATCAGATGATGTTCAGCCCTCAGCACGTCACCGGTGCGGTCTTCAAAACCGCGGGGTTTGCGGGCTTTGGGGCGATAGCTTTTCTTGGCACTCATCTGATGCTCTCCAGAATGTCACATCTCCGGATGATTATCCGGCTTGTCGGAGGGGTCCGCCTCTTTCAATATCCAAGGCGGTGGTGAAGACCAGTGTTTTCACCAGTAAGCACGGGAAAATGCCTTTCGTTCACCGGATTGCAAGCCCGTTCAGTCAAGATGCCCTCGATTAGGGTGTCCCAGCGTGTGGAGTTGTCAGTGCGTCGCCTGGTTTTGAGTATTGCGTCTGTCATCGGTCTCAGCGCCTCGGCCCTTGCGGGTCCGGGAACGGATTTCTCCGAGTTTGCTGCAGATTTGCGTGAACAGGCGGACGAACGCGCCGTTCTCGCAGCCTCGACGCCCGCAGCACCTGCCCAGCCGCTGGACATTGAAGACCCGTTCTATTTCGAGCTGGAACAATTCTCCGTCGACGCCATGCGCCTGTCGCGCGCAATCGCGCAGGCGGACGGCCCGCAGGACCTGCAGTGCATTTTCCGGGGCATGTCCGAAGATGCGGCGGATCGGCTGGAGGCGCTGAACGAGGCGGATAGTTCCGGCGACCAGGCACGGATCTATCGCAATCTTTCCGCCCTGCTGCGTGATGCCGAGGAAATCGCTCCGGCCGTCGATGATGCCGGCGTGGAACTCAGCGGAATGTCCTGCTCGAACGGCTAGCCCGTCGCCGCGCGGATCGCATCCAGGACAACCGTTTCCGTCAGAACATTCGGCAGCACGACAGCCTCTCCACCACCTGCCGGGTAGAAGAGATAAAGCGGCACGCCCGCCTGGCCGTGGGAATAGATCAGCTGGGTGATGTCGTCATCGCGATTGGTCCAGTCCGCCTTCATCTGCACGACATTCGCCGCGTTGAAGGCCGCCTGCACATCACCGTCACTGAGCACACGCATCTTGTTGACCTGGCAGGTCACACACCACGCCGCCGTAACATCGACAAAGACCGCGCGCCCGGCCATTTGCGCCTCTACAACGGTATCAGCGCTCCAGACCTGCTCGTGCTCAGCCACGGTCGAGGTGCTGGTCGCAGCAGGCAGCCGTGCGATGACGAGGACGCTCGCCAGCATGGCAGCAAATCCCAGCGCGCCGATCAGCTTCCACACACCGGCAGACTGTTTCACAGCCCAGATGCCAAAGGACAGGGCCAGGACTGCGATACCGAACCAGAGCACGCCCATGGATCCGGCCTGGATCGACAGGACCCAGACAAGCCACACCATGGAGGCGAACATCGGGAAGGCCAGGAATTGCTTGAACGTCACCATCCAGGCACCCGGCTTGGGAAGGTAACGCAGCAATTGTGGAGCAAAGGCCAGGACGACGAACGGCAAAGCCAGGCCCACACCCATCATGGCGGCAACAGCCAGAACGACGATGGCAGGCTGCGTCAGGGCCAGCCCCAGCGCACCGGCCGCCATGGGACCGACACAGGGCGCAGCAACCACAACCGCGAGCACGCCGGTGAAGAAAGCGCCCTTGGCACCGTCATCATCAGCGAGGCCTGCGCCCAGCCCCTGAACGGAGCCACCGATCTCGAAGACGCCGAACAGATTGAGACCAATGGTGAAGAAGAGCAGTCCGAGAGCGGCCACCACGATCGGCAATTGCAGCTGGAAACCCCAGGCCACTGGCAGGCCGAACTCCCGCAGCCCAACCAGCAAACCGGCGAGAACAACGAAACTCAGCACCACGCCGGCCAGAAAAAGCAGGCCATAGCTGCGCACGCGAGCAGCGTCGGCATGCGCCACCTCAACAAATTTGAGCACCTTGATCGACAGAACCGGGAAAACACACGGCATCAGGTTGAGGATCAGCCCGCCCAGAAAAGCAAACACCAGGATGGTCAGCATGTTGGCGTCCATCGCCTGTTCCGGCACAGGCAGGACAGGAGTTTCGGGAACAATCCCGACTTCGCCAGCACCAAACTGGAATTCAACGACCTCGCGTTCCCAGAAGTCACCGCCAAGGTTGCGCTCGACAGCCAGCAGGCCGGATTGCGGCAGGCTGAGCTCCGGCCCCATCTTGAAACTGGCCTCGTAGGTGAGGTTCAGACGTCCCTGGTCGTCGGTCTGGACCCGCGGCTCCAGGGCGTGCGCGATCAGGGCGCCATCGAAGGGGAAGAAGGTTAACTCACGCCACTCACCGTCGAGAAACGCACCTTCCAGCATCAATACGATCTGATCGTCAAAGCGCTGCATGACACCGGACAGTGCATCGGTAACAGCGGGCTCCGCCTCGATAGCGGCCTGGATCAGCCAGAAGGCGTCCTCTGTATTCCACGGTTCCGGCCCCACATCGATGGTCAGGGAGAGCTCGCGGGTTTCAGGGACACAGACTTCTTCACAGACCTGCCAGTCGGCGACGACATTGAGGGTCAAGCTTTCACCGGAGAAATTCTCGGCTACTCGAACCGGCAGGGCCAGCACAACTTCGTCGTGATAGCCGTAATCCATGATGGCGCCGTCGCCCAGCGGCAGCTCTTCCGGGGCGGGCCAGTAGATCTCACCGATCTCGACACCTTCCGGCACATCCCAGTCCAACTCGATGGGCAGACCGAAATCGCCGGGATTGCGCCAATAGGTATGCCAACCGTCCGGAATGATCTGGTGGAGACCAATATTGAAACTGTCTCCGGGAGCCGTCGCCGCACGTTCAGCAATCAGGCTGGCGTCGATAATCTCTTCCGCCTGCATCCAGTCAGGCTCCAACGACGACGCCCGGGCGCCAGTCGAGAACAGAGCCGCAATCGAAAGAAGAAGCAGGAAAAATCGCATTTACTCGCCCAGAAACCTTGTGGTGTCGGCGGTTCATATAGAGGGAAAAACCCCGCTGTCGAACCAGCCTCGCGGAAAGGTGATGCAGAACGCAAAACGGCCGCGCAAATAGCGCGGCCGCTTCTCGTTCAGGTCAAACGCGAACTTACGCGTTTTGCGGCTGAGCCTGCATGTCCGTGGCAACACGGCGCATGATGCGGTCCCAGCGCTGCAGAGAGATCAGATGAGCCGTGATGACACCAAGGTCACCATTCTTGTGAAGCTCGACAATCTGGTCGTCGCTGAGAGCGTTGAACTTCTCCTGGGATACGCCGAAATAGTCAGCAACCGTGACCGGATTTTCCGGATCTTGCGGGTTGGCAACCTTGATCTCTTTTTTCTCGAACAGGTCGAGAGCAGTGAGACGCTCAACAACAGCCTCGGTGATCTTTGCGTCGCGCTCGAAAGCGGACACATAGTCGATAGCCTGCTGCGTGTATTCGGTCGGCTCGCCCTTCTCGTCGAAGAACGGACGCTCTGCATTCTCGGTGACGACGAAGTCGGCGCCAACATCAATGCAGATCGTGGACGGCTGATCGCCCGGGTTGGACGCGCTGACGAACGGATAACGGCGGACATAGGCCGGAACGTAGTGGTCCGTGTCGAACTGACCATCATTCACGAACAGGTTGGAACCTGCGCGAAGGCCCATGACAACGACCGGCATCTTCTTGTCACCAAGGAAGACGATCGGATAGCTGCCGCTTGCAACGGCGAACTCGGCCGCGATGGCTGGCACAAAATGCCATTCCTTGAGGAAGCTGAACGGGCTGGAAACCGCGTTCACGCCGTAGGTCGCGTGTTTTTGACGATTAAGCGGCTCTACTTCCTTGTAGAGCGGAACTTGTCCGGTGAGGCGCGGCTCGTTGGTCGCTGCGTCAGCCATGGTAGATACCCCTATTAAACGTTTGGGGGTTGATAGCCCATCGACGCGCCAGCATCAATGCAGGCATGCACAACAGGCGCAAAAACCACTGAAAATGAAAACGCCAGGCGACTCAGTCACCTGGCGCTCTCTTCTGAGTTGAAAAACTGTGATCAGAACCGGCGACCGAAACCGAGGCCGATAATGACCGGGTCGATGTCCACATCCGCCGTGATGGCGCCATCGATCGTCACGTCCGTGTTGATATCGATGTATTTCGCATCAACGTTGAAGAACCAGTCATTGCCCATGTCGAAATCGATGCCTGCCTGAACGGCGAGAGCGAGGCTGGCGTCATAGTCGATCGTGCTCAACGCGCTGCCACTTGGCAGGTTCTTGTCGAAGAAATGCGTGTAATTGATGCCTGCGCCGGCATAAGGACGAACGGTACCTTCTGGATTGAAGTGATACTGCACCGTCAACGTGGGCGGCAGCAGCGTTACCTCACCCAGGTCGATATCGTCGGCAGCTGTGCCCACCGCTGAGACATCGTGTGGGGTCACACCCAGAATGAGTTCAACAGCCCACTGATCCTGGAAGAAATAGGTGATGTCGAGTTCAGGCACGATGGAGTTGTCGATATCCACATCGCCGCCGATCGGATCGATGCTCGCGCCTTCATTCGGCATGACGTCGATTGCACGCAGGCGGATCAGCCAGTCGCCACTCTCGGCAAAAGCCGGAGCAGCAGCGGTCATGGCAAGAGCGGTCGCGGCGAGGAGAAGCTTTTTCATGGCTAGGCCCCCTGTTTGTCCCCAGCAAAGATAGGGACTTTGTGGACCTGCCAGTCCGCGCGAGATACTGCGCGTTTCGCCGCGCGTCAGCCTGCCGCGCAGCAGGCTGACGCACAAGGCGTAATACGTTGGATTTACGTTAGAAATCCATCACCAGAGCCGCACGGAAATTGCGACCCGGCAGCGGGAGTGCATCTTTCAGGAAGGACGTGTGCAAACGCGCTTCCTCGTCAGCCAGGTTACGGCCTTCCAGGATGATCCGCATGCCACGATCTTCGAACGGGGTCACAGAGTAGCGAGCGTTGAGCAAGGTGTAGCCCTCGGTCGGAAGCTCGAATTCCGCGACATTGTCCTGTTCCCCGGCCCAGACGACCTCACCATGCAGCTGGTGCACACCCATCTCGGCAGACACACCTGCAGTGAAGGAAAGCGGCGGGATGCGCGGCATGTCACCACCCGCATCGATGGATGCGTTGACATACTCGCCCGTCAGTTCACCGCTCAGATTCCAGCCGGCAAACTCACCCAGGGGACCTTCCAGACGACCCTCGAAGCCGCTGAGGCTGGCGTCTTCCTGGCGGTATTCAACAACCAGGAATTCTTCCTCTTCCTCACCGGTCGGGAAAGCACCGATGAAACCGTCATACTCGGCGTGGAAAGCCGCGCCTTCAAACGCCCAGCTGCCAAACTCGGTACGGGCCGTGAATTCGATCGAGACAGCGCTTTCCACGTCCAGATCCGGGTCACCGTTCTCGACCGTGGAGGTGGCGATGTGCTCACCATCGGCGAACAGCTCCACATCCGTCGGAGCACGCTCGTTGGAGGACAGTGTTACGGCCAGGAAGGTGTTTTCCTGCGGGCGCCAGAAGGCGGAACCGGAGATCGAGAATGTATCGAAGCTGCGAGACGTCCCGGCGGTCTCGATATCGCGGTTCTCCAGGCGAAGTCCGCCCTCAAGACCCCAGGCGCCTGTATCCCAGCGCTCGACCAGGAAGAGACCGAAGTCTTCAGTCAGGGATGGCGGGACAAAGGCTTCCTCGCCCTGCGCAACGAAGTCGCGGGAGAAGGCCTGAATGCCAGCGGCGGAGTCAAGATTGCCACCGCCAAGTTCGATAGTGGAAAAACGCGTTTCGAAACGGCCTTCCCAGCCCTCATTGCTGAACAGCGTGCCGATTTCGTCACCTTCCAGCTCGACATGTTTGTACTCGGCCGTGCCAAAGGAAAAACGAACGCGATTGATGAACTCGGAAACATTGCGGAACTCGCCGCGCAGGTCGTAACGAGTCTGGATGAGATCGATGGCTACACCGCCCTCTTCCTCGTGATGTTCTTCTTCCTCGTCGTGATGATCCTCGTCCTCATCCTCGTCATGCTCTTCCTCGTGGTGACCATGGCCACCCGGAATGCCGTAGAGCGCGTCGGTAGATTTGTAGGACACACCGATGAAGCCGTTCTCGCCGACCCAGGACACACCCACGGAACCGGTTGAGAATTCGAGGCCAGAGTTCTCGACGGTGCCGAAGACTTCTTCCTCTTCCTCGTGATCCTCGTCCTCGTGATCACCCTCGTGCTCTTCTTCCTCGAGGGCACGCGCAAGCGCACTCTCGGAGAAGCCCGGGATGTCATAATCCTCGGCGTCACGGGTCATCATTTCCAGGTTGAAGACCAAGGAACCGGCGTTGAAACGGATCTGACCTGCAGCCGTCTCGCCGTTATCAACCGTGGTGTGGCCAAGATAGAAACGCCCCTCGAGACGGTCTTCAACACGCTCCTCCGGGATGCGACCGTCGATGACGTTCACGACACCACCGATAGCACCGCCGCCGTACGCGATTGCCGCCGGGCCGCGCAGGATTTCGACACGCTCGGCTTCCAGCGCCTCGGAGGCCACGGCGTGGTCCGGACTGGAGGTCGAGGCATCAATCAGGCCAACACCATTATTGAGGACACGCACACGGTCAGCACCCAGACCGCGAATAACCGGACGGCTTGCTGCCGGGCCGAAAAAGGTCGTGGAGACACCCGGCTCATGAGCAATGGTGTCAGCCAGGGAACCTGACAGGTTCTCTTCGATGTGAGTGCGGTCAATCACTTCAACGGAGCCAGTGATCTCGTCAGCACCGGTTTGCAGAACGGTGGACGTGACGGTGATGACTTCAGTTTCCTGAGCCAGCGCCGGAGCCGCCAGCAACAGGCTGGTGGTCGTGAGGAGGAGCGTACGCATAGCAATTCCGATACGTTATTTAGTAACACTGGCGACGTTATAATGTCACACCAACGGCATTGACAAGCACACACACTGGGAATCCTGCACGAACCTCATTACATGTTGCAAATATGAGTCGTTCCCAATCTTCCCAGGCCCTCGAAGCGGCCGAACGCCTGTGCCAGGAGCGCGGCGAACGCCTGACCCCTATCCGCAAGCGCGTGCTCGAGCTCGTGCTGGGCTGGGATGGGCCAGTCAAGGCGTATGATCTGCTCGAGGCGCTGAACCCGGAGGCTGGCACCGCCAAGCCACCAACCGTCTATCGCGCGCTCGATTTCCTGATGGGGCTGGGCCTTGTTCACAAGGTTGAAGCGCTGAACGCCTTTGTCGGCTGCACGCATTCCCACGACGAGGGCGGCGCGGAACTCTTTATCTGTTCCGACTGCGGCACGGTCGAGGAACGCCACGGCTCGGCCACCCCGACCAATGCACCGGAAGGCTTCAAGATCGACCGGTCGGTCATCGAGCATTTCGGGCATTGCAGAAACTGTACGCACTGACAAGCGGAGCGCACGACATGGTCGAGCTCTGGCGCGGCAATGCAAACGCCTGGGAATGTGACGAGCTGGGGCATATGAATGTCCAGTTCTATCTTGCCAAGGCCAGCGAGGCGGTCGGCAATCTCGCCGCCATGGCCGGTCTGGGCAATGTCTTCCGCTCAGACAACTACGCCACCCTGCTGGCGCGCTCCCTGCACATCAAATTCCTCGCCGAGGCCCATCCCGGTGCGCCGCTGATGATCGAGGGCGGGATCACCGGCCATACCGACACGCTGATGCATGCCGAACTGATAATGCGCCATGGCGGATCCGGCCGCGTCGCAGCGACATTCCAGCTGGTGCTGGAACATGTCTCGCCGTCCGAAGGTCGGGCGTTCAGCTGGCCGGATCGTTTTGCCGCGGCCGCCGACACGCTCAAGATCGAAAAAGACCCAACGGCCGCTCCGCGCGGTATCGAGGAATATGACAGCGCCGGCAATGCCTCGCTCGCGCGAGCGGACCAGATGGGTCTGGAACAGATCGGCATGGGCCGTTTCACCGGCCAGGATATCGGCCCCTTCGGACGTATCCGCGCGGATGTATTCCTGGGTCGGGTCTCCAACAGTGTGGTCAATTTCATCGGTGCCTTTCCCGAGGAAGTCGCGTTCCACAAGGGCGAGCTGGACAACCGCATTGGCAGCGCCCTGCTGGAAACCCGCATCCTGCCCCGTCGCTGGCCGCGTGAGGGTGATGGCTATGTGATCCGGTCCGGCCTGAAATCCGTCAGTCCGAAAGTGCGCAATCTCGTGCACTGGGTGCTCGACCCGGCCACGGGCAAGCCCTGGTGGACCATGGAAGGCGTTGCTGCCCCAATGGATCTCGACGCCCGCAAGCTGGTTGAACCCAATGCGCATTTCCGAGCCATGCTCGAAGCGGCTGTGGTCAAGGGCATCCGGGCCTGACACTTGCCTCGACGGTCGAGCTTCGACACTCTCGAACAAAACAAGTTCCGGGGCCCACACGCCTGGACCACACTCTGGGGAAGGTCGAGACCCATGAATATCCGCATCCTGCTGGCGTCCGGCATGCTGGCGCTGTCTGCCTGTGGCGCGCCCACGGCCGACGAGACCCGTCCGCTGCGCCAGAACGTCGTGTTTGACGCCAATGAGATCGCTCGCGACCTGTCACAGGCGATCCAGTACCGCACGATTTCTTCTGCCTTCGATCCCCGCGCCAGCTGGGAAGAGTTCGAGGGTTTCCGCGCCTTTCTCGCCGAGCGCTTTCCCTTGATGCATGCACGGCTCAGCCCTCAGGACCTTGGCGACGGGCAATTGCTCTTCACCTGGACTGGCAGCGATGAAAACGCCCAGCCGGTCGTGCTTCTGGCACACCAGGACGTGGTTCCCATCGAGCCAGGCACCGAGGACCAGTGGAGCTATCCGCCCTTCGACGGCACCATCGCGGATGGATTTGTCTGGGGCCGTGGCACCCTGGACATGAAAGGGCATTTGATGGCCTTGCTTCATGCTGTCGAACGCCATCTGGAAAACGGCACACAGCCACAACGCACCTTCTATATCTCGCTCGGCCCCGATGAGGAGGTGGGCGGACTGGGTGCGCGCCGTGCCGCGCAATACCTGGCCGATCAGGGCCAACACGCCTGGTTCGCGCTGGATGAAGGCGGGCTGACTGTGCTCGACAGCCCTATGACCAACGCGCCGGCAGCGATGATCGGTGTGGCCGAAAAGGGTTATATGACCGTGACCGTCACGGCCCGCGCCCGCGGCGGCCATTCCTCCACGCCCCCGCGCGCCACCGCCATCAGCCTGCTCGCCCGGGCCATCACCGCGATCGAGGAGAACCCGTTCGAACACTCGCTGAATGAGGGACCGACACGCGCCATGCTGGAAGCCATGGCGCCGGAGATGGAAGGCATGGCTGGATTTGCGGCGGCCAATAACGGCATTTTCGGCCCGATGATCCGCGGCCAGCTGATGGAACAGGACGCCGCTCGCGCCCTGATCGGCACGACGATCGCGCCAACCATTGTCGAGGGCGGGGTCAAGGACAATGTCCTTCCCCAGGAAGCCACCGGCACCATCAATCTGCGCCTGCATCCGCGTGACACGGTTGAAAGCGCACTGGAACATCTGCGCCGCTCCGTGGCGCATCTGGACGGCGTGACCATCGAGACCAACCAGTGGGCCAGCAACGCCCCGCCCGTCGCTGATGTTGATGGCGCCGCGTGGGACCTTATCGCCGGCGCCGCCGCGGGTCAGGCAGAACCGGGCACACCCATGGTGCCCTTCATGGTCACCGGCGCAACCGATGTCCGCGCCTTTGCCGACACCGCAGATAATCTCTACCGCTACTCGCCAGCCCGGGCTGTCATGGCCGATGTCGCACGCATCCACGGCGACGACGAACGCATCGCGGTCGAGGACCTCGCCCGCATGTCCGGCTTTTTCTACACGGTAATCGCTGAGGCGGGTGTGGTGGAGGAGTGACCCATCCGCCACACCTGAGGACTTTCAATAACACCGCGCTTGCTGATTTCGCCCAACAGGCGTAATCAGGCTCCCCCGAATTACAGGAGACGGCACCCGTGAAGAACATCAAATAGCAATCGAGGGCGGCCCCGACGGCCCGCCATCGCACCAGGCGCCCCTGCTTAACAGCCGGTCCTCTGGTGATGTCTCCCGTCGACCCCAGCCCTGTTGTTATTTGAACGTATTCACGAGGCGAGCCCTGCGGCTCGATGACCGATGTCGACTTCTGCATTTGATGCCCATACCGAACAAACCGAGGACCTGATCGACGCGCGCGATCTGCATGATGATGTCCGTGAAGGCCTGTACGCCGATCCGGATGATGAGCCGCGGACGAAAAGCCTCTCCAATACCGCTGTCATGGCCTATCTGGCCAAGCAATGGCGCCGTCGCCCCGTGCTGCTGGCCGGCATGATCTTCTTCATGGTTCTGGCCACGATCATGGAGCTGGTGATCCCGGTCGCCGCAGGACGCCTGATCGACACGCTGTCGGCCGGCCCGGGCGTGGGCAATCCCTGGGACGCCTTCTCCCTCTATCTGGGCGTTGCCGTGGTTTTCTACGCCGTGCGTCAGCTGGCCTCGCGCTGCGAGGTGCCCTTCTCATCTGCCAACATGGCCGACATGACGACGGAGGCCTTTGCCAAGGTTCAGCGCTTCTCGCTGGACTGGCATGCCAATACCTTCGCCGGTTCAGTCGTGCGCAAGATCACGCGCGGCATGTGGGCCTATGACACGATTACCGTGCACATCTTCATGGGTATCGCGCCCTCGATCGGCGTGATGCTGGGCATTGCCGGGATGATGGCTATCCGCTGGCCGCTGGTGGGCGGGATCGCCTTTGTCATCATGTGCGGCTTCATCGCCTCCTCCCTGCTGTTGAGCCGCTATTACATCCGCCCGCAGAACATCCGCTCGAACGCGCTGGACAGCGAGATCGGTGGTGCGCTGGCGGATACGATCGGCGGCATCGCCACGGTGAAGAGCTTTGGTGCGGAAACGCGCGAGGATGGCCGTTTCCACGGCCTGGCCTGGCGCTGGCGTGCCGCGACCAAGAAAACCTGGAACCGTTTCGTCAACTCCTGGCTGGTCAACATCGTCACCGACCTGACCATGCAGGCGGCCCTGGTCGGCCTGCTGGTCTGGCAATGGTCGATTGGCAGTGCGAGCGCCGGTGATGTCGTGGCGGCCCTGACGGCCTACATGATCGTCTCGGGTTACATGCGCCGCTTTGGTGAACAGGTGCAGCAGGTCCAGCGCGGTCTCGACGAGATCCAGGATCTGGCGATTTTCGATGCCCAGGAAACCGAGGTCAGCGATCGTGACGACGCGACGGAGTTCCAGCCCGACCAGGGAGAGGTCCGGTTCGACAAGGTCGACTTTACCTATGCCGGCCAGGAACGCCCGCTCTACACAGGTTTCGAGCTGGCCATCCGCCCGGGCGAGAAAGTCGCCCTGGTCGGACCGACCGGTTCGGGCAAGTCGACTTTCGTGAAACTGGTCCAGCGGCTCTACGACGTCAGTGATGGCGCCGTGCTGATCGATGGCCAGGATGTGCGTGCGGTCAAGCAAGACAGCCTGCGACGTCACATCGCCCTGGTGCCCCAGGATCCGGCGCTCTTCCACCGCACCATCGCGGAGAATATCGCCTACGCCAATCCACAGGCCTCGCCAGAGGATGTGGTGGCAGCGGCCAAGGCGGCCCACGCCCACGACTTCATCATTCGCCTGCCCCAGGGGTATCGCACCCTTGTCGGAGAGCGCGGGGTGAAACTCTCCGGGGGTGAACGCCAGCGTGTCGCCATTGCCCGTGCCATCCTTGCGGATGCGCCCATCCTGATCCTGGATGAGGCCACGTCGAGCCTGGACAATGAGACCGAGCGCGAGATCCAGTCGGCGATGAATACGGTGATGAAAGGGCGGACAACGATCATCATTGCCCACCGTCTGTCGACCATCCGCGATGCCGACCGTATCCTGGTGTTCGAGCAGGGCCGGATCGTTGAACAGGGTCGGCACGATGAGCTTGTGGGTCGTAGTGAGGGCGTCTATGCGCGCCTGGCTGAACTCGCGTCCACCTAGTTCACAGTGACGTAACTGGATATGAAGGCCGGGACGTGTATTTATCTCGACGTCTAACGTGTTGGGAGAAAAACATGCCCCGGCTTTTGGCTGCTCTTGGATTTTTTCTGCTTCTGATCGTTCCGGCGCACGCGCTAGACGATGAGCACCCGCGACCGTTCGACGAGAATTACGACGCGATGGCTATCGTTGATGAAGCCCTGCTGGAAGGCCTGGCCGAACAGAAGCGTGTCCTGCTGGTTCTGGGCGCCAACTGGTGCCATGACAGCCGTGGCTTGGCCCATCACTTCCAGGACGAGGAACTCGCCGCCACGCTGGAAGAACACTACGTGCTGCGCTTCATCGATGTCGGCTGGCGTGACCAGAACCACGCCGTGATGATGCGTTTCGGTGTCGCCGCGATCTATGCCACGCCGACCGTTTTCATCGTGGACCCCGCCGATGAGCGCCTGCTCAATCGCGATAGCCGCAATGACTGGGGATCCGCAGCCTCCCGCACAACCGAGGAAGCCCGGGAATATTTCGCAGACTTCGCTGTCGGCGAAGGCGATATGGATCTGGTTGAGAGCTCGCTGGTCTATCAGTCCCTGCTGATCGAGATCGAGGTGTTCGAAGCCGAACAGGGTGAACGCCTGGCCGAGGCCTATGTCGATATCGGCCGCTGGCGCGCCATGGAAGATGACGAGCGCCCGGCGGACTTCATGGAGCTGGCCGGCGAGGTGGACACCTGGCGCAGCCGCATGCGTCGCCAGTCCCGGCGCCTTTATCGCGAAGCCTATCGTGCGGTAGAGGACGCCCTGACCGACATGGCTGGCGAGGCCGAGGTAACAGCAGCAACCGTCGCCCTGCTCGACCAGTCCGATCCGGATATCAGCCTGCGATTTCAGGCCTTCCAGAGCGAGCGCTGGTAACACGTATCTCTTACGCATTGATTTTGGACGCCGCGGGCGCGACAAGCGAAGATAACCGCTGAGCGCCCGAGGAGGAAATTGTCATGGCCGGAATTCCCTATTTCGAGATCCACTCCTTTGCCGCTCCCGGTGAGGCGTTTACCGGCAATCCGGCGGGCGTCTGCCTGCTCGACAGCTTTCCCGATGACAACATCATGCGCGGCATTGCGGCGTCCAACGCACTGTCGGAGACCGCCTTTGTTGTTGCGCGAGAACAAGACCTTTGGGATCTGCGCTGGTTTACCCCAACGGTCGAGGTTGATCTTTGCGGCCATGCCACCTTCGCTGCGGGCGCTGTCCTGCTGGAAGCCGGCAAGGTCGTTGGCGACACTGCCCGGTTTGAAACGCGCTCGGGCCGCCTCGAAGTCCGCGCAGACGGGCATCAACTGGCCATGGACCTGCCCTCGATCGGCTTCATTCCCGGCCGCCACGCGCCTGCCCTTGAAGCCGCGCTCGGCCTTCAGGCATCGCCGGAGGAAGTTCTGGACGTCAATCGCATCCACGGCGCGGGTTACCAGATGTGGGTCGTTGGCCATGAAAACCTGGTACGCAGCGCCGAACCCGATCACGGCCTTCTGCGCAAGCTGAACACGAATGTGATCCTGACGGCGCCCGGTGGCAGCGGGCTGGACTTTGTCTCCCGCTTCTTTGCCCCCGCCTCCGGTGTCGACGAGGACCCGGTCACTGGCTCCGCCCACTGCACACTTGCGCCCTACTGGGCCGAGCGTCTGGGCAAGACGCGGATGAAGGCGCGCCAGATCGGGCCACGCCCCGGCGCGCTCGAGGTCAAGACACACAAGGAGCGCGTGACCCTGTATGGCCACGCGCCCCATTATCTCTCCGGGGAAATCACCCTCCCCTGATACGCCACACTCAGTAGCGGTAACCGCGATGATTGTTGTAGCGGCTGTTGCGATAGCCGTGACGATCTCGGTAACCACGACCGCGTTCACGATATCCACGACGTCCGCGCTCGATCACGACATCGATCTGACGCAGGTCACCACGACGCGTTTCGCGATAGAAATTGCCATGGCGGCGATAGACAATGCCCGGCGAAGCCAAGCGTCCGCCCGAACCGCGTTCAATGCCATTGCGCCGCTCCCAGCGATCGGGGACATACGTCCAGGCACGAGGCGGGCACTCGATCACGCGACGGTCGCGTCGATCTTCGCGTCGATCCCAGCGCCCTTCATCAACCCGTCGGTCACGGCGATCTTCGCGCAGATCCGGGCATGCACGGGCATTCAGGTACCAGGTGCCGGCAGATGCGGTTCCCGAGATACCGACCGTGCCCAGACCAGCCAGAAACGCGGCTGCAAGTGCGCTCTTGAAAAATGACATGGCTTACTCCTTTGCCTGAGTGGCCGTCTCCGGCCGGTGTGGGAGCAGCTAACAACAGTGGATCTGAGCGGGCCTTGAATGTGCGGTTCAGCTTCAGGTCATCTAGCTGAACGGATAAAGACAGGCGCCCCCAGCCTTGGTTTTTCCTGACAATCCGGGTTTAGTGGTGCGGGATGTTACGGGAGGTGCGGATGAAAGAGTTCTGGATCGCAGGTCTGACACTGCTGCTGGCGGGCAGTGCCAACGCACAGACGACGAGCAGCGAGCCCGACCCGTCACAGCTTTCCAGTCGTGAGATCACCCGCTATCTGCACACCTATACCCAAAAGCCCCAACGCCCCCAGGGCGTGTCCACTGGTCGCTATCGCGGTGTCGACAGCTGCCGCTGGGCCAATGACGGTGAGTGCGATGATCCCGGCATCGGCACCGGTGCCTGCACGGTCGGCACGGACTACTCCGACTGCTGGCGCATCGCCGAAGGGGTGGAAGACAATTCCTGCCAGTGGGCCAATGACAATGAATGTGACGAGCCGGGATTTGGCACCGGCGCCTGTACCCAGGCGACCGACCTGGCCGATTGCGGCAGCGTCATCGAACTGCGCTTTCGCAATGACAGTTGCGAGACGGCCTTTGACGGGGTCTGCAATGAACCCGAAATCGGTGATGGCCGCTGCGAGGAGCGTACCGACCGCGCCGACTGCATGGGCCGGGATCGGCCGTTGGGCATCAATGACCATTTCTTCGGGCATGACGACCGCATCTTCATGGACACGGCACAATTCCCGTGGAGCGTGATCGGCCAGGTGGATTTTGATGCCGGGGGTGCCTGCACCGCGACCCTGATCGCCGAGGACGTACTCATCACCGCCGCCCACTGCATTTCCGAAGGCAATAGTGCCGACTCCCGCGGTGTCTTCAACACGGCATCAGCGCGACGCGGCGGCCCGGTCTCGGCCCGGGTCATCGGACACTTCATGGATCCGGACTGGAATGAGCAGCGTTTCAGCAATACCGACGACATTGACGGCACGGACTGGGCACTGCTGCGCCTTGACCGTCCGATCGGTCGCGAGCTGGGCTATGTCGGCGTCAGGGCGCTGGTGGACGAGGTCGGCAATCGCCAGGCCCGTCAGATGGACCTCTACCAGGCCGGATACAGCTGGGATACGGGCACACACCTGTCCGGCAATATCGGCTGCAACATGACCCGCATCTATCGCGATAACACGATGGCGCATGATTGCGACACCACGCGCGGCGATAGCGGATCACCCTTCATGATCCGCGAGGGCGACGAGTATTTCATCGTCGCAACCGACAGCAATTTCCGCCGCAATCCGGGTCAGCCGATGACCTATATCGCGGCGCGGGCTGATCGCTGGGTGGAATATCTGGAAGACTTCCGCAATGGCCGCCTGGGCCGGGCTGACTCGCGTCCGACCAACACCACCAAACCGGTCAAGGAAGGCGACTAGTCCTCGGCGAACAGGCGCTCCAGGCTGACCGCCAGCGCCTGCCTCCATCCGGCCATGTCATGACCGCCCTGGTAGAGCACGAACTCAGCCGGATGCCCCGCATCCGCCAGCGCCTGCATCATGGCAGCATTGGTGTCCAGCATGACGTGTCCGGCATTGGTTGAGGTCACGACATATTCCAGCGAACCGGCAGCCAGCACAAAACGCGGGCCATCAAGGCGGGCAGCGGGAACGCGCCGCGTCAACCAGCGTGGCGCCTGTCCGTCAGGTGACCAGTAGAAGGAGCCCGAAAGCGAAATCACCCCGAGAACGTCCTGCGGGCGTTCCAGCGCTGTCCGGCTGGCCACAAGCCCTCGGCGAGAGGCGCCGGCGAGGATTCGCCGACCATCAATGCCGGCATCGGCCAGGGCCGAAGGCAATTCCTCACTGAGAAAAATCAGTTGGTCATCATAGTCCTGGCGCGCGCTGGCGGTATCGAGCTGGTCTATGAGGACAACATGCATGGGCGGCACCGCGCCGGCATTGACGAGATGCTGGACGATCTCCCAGGCCGGCGCGCGAACACCCCAGTTGAAACTGTCATAAAGAACGAGCACCGGAGCATCCGCCTCCGCGCCGCCAACGGTGTGGTGCTGCAGAAATACTGTGCGCCCAAGAACCGCACTCTCCACCGTGAGCAGCTCCGGCTCAAACCGTAGCGTAAAGGGGATTGGCATGATGGCCGGGTGGCGTGTGGCGCTGTCGGCCAGCAGAACCGCCTCGGCAGACGCGCCGCGCAAATGCGCCGGATTGGCTGCATCGCTCAGACGCCGCCACCCCTGGGGCGTTTCGATCAGGAAACTGTAGACCGCCGTGGCATCACGCGGGACGTCCAGGGTCAGGTGATGGATACGCGTATCGCCAAGCGCCTGCATTGGCAGGGTGAAATCACGCAGATAATCTTCAACGGGCTGACGCGCCATGCCCGCATTGATGACACTGTCGAAGCGGACCCGGCTGGTGCCATGCGGCACCTGGATAACGAAGGTGACCCGGCGCAGGCCTTCATCCTCCGGGTGATCCTCGATGAGCGGCAACCCGCGCGATCGCAGGTTTCGCCAGATTTCCTCTTCCGCATGCGGGCGCAATTCAAGCTCGGCCAGCGCCGAGCTGATCGCTGCAGGCGCAGGCTGGGCAGGCAGCGAGCTTGGCAAGGCCAGCATGGCCAGCAGGCCAGAAACAATGACGAACACACTTTTCCTCATGAACGGCACAGTCTAGCGTTTTCCGCGCAAGGGGGAAGCCATGCTCGACAAACTCATCGGACCGAATTCGACACGGAACCAGCACTATGTGCTGATCGCTTCGATCCTGCTTGGCGCGCTGTATTTCCTGGACGGGTTCGAGATCGGCTTGCCCTATCCCGCCGATGTCGTGCTCAAGGCTTCCGGCATCGTTCTGCTGGGCGCGCTGGCCTGGATGCGTGGATATCGCTGGCTGGCGGCAGGCCTGTTGCTGGGCTCGGCGGGAGATGCGTTCCTGGCCCTGCAGCCGACTGGGGACAGTATCGAAGCCATCCTGCGCTCCGAAGCCCTGCAACAGGGATTGGGCATCGTTTCCTTCGGTCTCGGGCATATCGTCTATATCGGCCTGTTCGCAGCGATCCTGCGCCAGCGGTCCCTGGTCGGCGGCTACGGCTTCCTGGCTGCAGGCGGCCTGGCCGTGTTCGGCGCCATCATGCTGATTGCCCTGCAACCGCATTTCGGCGAGCTGCGTATCGCGGCCTCGATCTACAACGCCATCATCATGGCGATGGCCATCCTGGCTGTG
This sequence comes from Maricaulis sp., assembly GCF_017643475.1. Classification (GTDB taxonomy): domain Bacteria; phylum Pseudomonadota; class Alphaproteobacteria; order Caulobacterales; family Maricaulaceae; genus Maricaulis. Next base: position 853,565 of record NZ_JAEPNI010000001.1, on the reverse strand, counting down.
ATGAGCCGCGCCCACCCGCTGGCAATTGCGGGCGCGCTGCTGTTCGTGGTGTCAGACAGTGTGTTGGCCTGGCGCATGTTCGCCGGCGCCCTCGACTGGGCCGGACCGGTCGTGTGGGCCACCTATTATCTGGGCCAGGCCGGGATCTGCCTCGGACTGGCGCGGGAGCGCTAGAGGGCACCGGCTGCTGACCAGCGATGAACCGGGACGAAGGCATAAAACTCCTCCAGGGGCACGGGTTTCGCGGCCATGACAGAGAGTCCTTTGCCTGGACCTCGGGAGGCGATGTCGATGTTGTGGTGGGCTGGCAACAGACCCCGGAGCGACAAAGTGCGCCGATCATATTTCTCACGAATCTTGAGCTTGCAAGGCAGATCGCCGGCATTGTTCGGGCGCAGTTGGGCCACGACGTAACCGAGATGTGCTTCTTCAGCGCGGTACTGGAGGATCTGAACCGATCGGAAATCCGGATCGCCCCTTCGCGTACATCATTCTTTTCCACGCTTCTGGCCGCCGGACCGCAGGCCATGCTTGAAGACGCTGGGATTACCGGCATGCCCGAGGTCATTCGGCGGGTCATCGCCCGCGAACTGGGGGCACCGGCAGGTCATGGCTTGATGGCCTATAGCTGGAGCCTGACACATGACCCCGCGCTTCGAGCGCAAGTCCTCTCTGACTCCAATTATTGGAATATTCCGCTCAATTCTGCGGTCAAGGAACAGCTCGACAGGGTAAATTCGTGACCTCAGCTCGCCCGTCGACAGGATAGCCGGGATCCCCCGGATGTCCGCTGCGCGGTCACCGTGGGATGACGGTGTTGAAGGCCACATGGCTATGTTCCTCCTTTCCCTTGATGGGAAAGGTGCCCACGAAGTGGGCGGATAGGGTGCGGCCCGAAAGGGCCAAAAGAAGCGACTCTCACTCGCGCCTCCGGCGCGCACCCACTCCACCATTGCTTTGCAATGGTCCCCCTCGCCCATCAAGGGCGAGGATGAGCTGAGTAGGCACAAGCGCTAGATCACGCCTTCCGGGAGTTTCCAGTCGGGGCGGACGAAGTGGCAGGTATAGCCTTCCGGGAAACGTTCCAGATAATCCTGGTGCTCGCTTTCCGCTTCCCAGAATTCGCCCAAAGGCTGCAGCTGGGTGACGACCTTGCCGGGCCAGAGGCCCGAGGCGTCCACAGCGGCAATCACCTTCTCGGCCTGCGCCTTTTGCTCGGCATCGGCATAGAAGATCACGGAGCGATACTGGCTGCCAATATCATTGCCCTGGCGGTTCAGCGTCGTCGGGTCGTGGATCTGGAAGAAGACCTCGTAGATCTCCTTCAGGCTGATCGTTTCGGGATCGAAGCGGATCTCGATGGATTCCGCATGGCCCGTCTGGCCGGTCCTGACGGTATTATAGGTGGCATTTCGCGTGGTGCCACCGGTATAGCCGACACGGGTGGCAATAACGCCGGGACGTTTGCGCAGCAGATCCTGCATGCCCCAGAAACATCCACCGGCCAGGGTGATCGTTTGCTCAGCCATAATGCTCTCCTCGCTCCCGCCGGCCTATCCGACGGGGTCGAAGATAGAACCGGTAACCGAATTTTCTAGTTCATCAAGCCCTGTTCAGACGCCATGGAACGCATGGCCTTCTGCAGCTTTTCAAACGCACGGACCTCGATCTGGCGAATACGCTCACGACTGACGCCGTAATGCTCTGCCAGTTCTTCCAGCGTCTTGGGGTCTTCCGTCAGACGGCGTTCCTGCAGGATGTGCTGCTCGCGCTCGTTCAGCTCACCCATGGAGGCCTGCAGAAGCTGCATGCGGGTGTCGAACTCGTCGCTTTCGGCCAGCTCGTCTTCCTGGCTTTCCGCATCATCATCTGCCAGCCAGTCCTGCCACTGCCCCTCGCCTTCCGTGCCTTTCAGCGGCGCGTTGAGCGAGGCGTCCGGACCGGACAGGCGACCGTTCATGGACACGACATCGTCATTGGTCACGCCCAGCTTGGTGGCGATTTCCTCGACCTGGTCCGGGCGCAGATCGCCCTCGTCCAGGGCCTGCATCTGGCTTTTCATGCGGCGCAGGTTGAAGAACAGCTTCTTCTGCGCAGCCGTCGTACCCATTTTCACCAGCGACCAGGACCGCAGGATATATTCTTGGATCGAGGCGCGGATCCACCACATGGCGTAGGTCGCCAGGCGGAAACCTTTTTCCGGGTCGAATTTCTTGACCGCCTGCATCAGGCCGACATTGCCCTCTGAAATCACTTCAGCGACCGGCAGGCCATAGCCGCGATACCCCATCGCGATCTTGGCCACCAGGCGAAGGTGAGAGGTCACCAGCTTTTCGGCGGACTTCGCATCACCGTGTTCACGCCAGGCCTTGCCGAGCATGAATTCCTCGTCCTTTTCCAGCATGGGAAAACGGCGGATCTCGGCCAGATAGCTGGACAGACCCTGTTCCGGCGAGAGCGATACTGCGAGTGCGTTAGACATAATCTACATCCTATCCCTATGCAGACGAGGCTGGCCAGAGGCCTCACCATGCCTGCTCGCAGACGTATTTGGGGAAGCGAAAGCGCGAATGCTAGGGCCTCACGCCGACGTTACCGCCATTTGAGCGTACATAATGCCTATGCATCCATGCACGCCCCCGCCTGCCCTATGCATATGGGAATTCAAATTCCGCGTGCAAGGGCAGGCCCGATGTGGAGTTGACGGCTATGCGTCGTGGCGGTGCTGCGCCCGGACGACCTGCAATTCCAGCCGCTTGACCTCTCGCAGGACCTGATTGGTCAGGATCTGCTGGAACAGCACGCCGCGCAGGAACAGAACGATCTGGGTGACCACAACAAGGCCCAGACCCCAGCGCAGGGTCTTCAGCACGTCATCCGTGGCGATCAGCTGCAGCGTGATCCATACCGCCAGGACGACAAAGACCAGCACCATGAACATGACAACAGCCATGACCCAGCCCATCGAGCCGGAGAAAATGCCCAGCGCCTGACGGAAAAAGCCGGGCTGCGGGGCGTGGCGCCCCAGAAGCTCGCGATCCTCGGCGTCCAGCGCTTCGGTGATCAGATCATCGATATCCTTGTCAGTATTGCTCATATCAGGCTCCATCACTGGTAATCTCCAACGCGTCCCGGAGTTTCCGGCGCGCGTGCATCAAACGGGTTTTCACGGTCCCCACCGGAACATCCAGGGCGAAGGCGATCTCGGTCACGCTCATCTCCTGGCGGTGAAACAGCGCCAGCGCAGAGCGCTGGTCAGGCGGCAGGTCCGCCATCGCCCTCGCGACCACGCCGACATCGGCCTGGTTTTCCGCGAGGATCTCGTCATCCATGACGTCCGGGGGTTCGGCCGCAATCGCGGCCTGTGTGTCGCGGATGCGCTGTCGCTTGCGGATCATTCCTGCACATTTGCGCGTGACGATCCGATAGGCCCAGGCGGGAAAAGCCGCCGGGTCATTGAGGCGCCCCAGGCCGCGGACTATGTCCAGCCAGGCGTCCTGGAGGACATCCTGCGCCATGTCGGCATCCCCGGATAGGCGCCAGGCATGGCGGGCGAGTTCGGGCTGGTAGAGGCGCGCCAGCTGGTCGAAAGCCGCGCGATCTCCGGTCCTGGCCGCACTGACCAGGTATTCCCCGAGCACGCGTTTCTTGTCGCGTCGCATGGCCTTGCCTTCCCTGACCCTGCTCAGCTGGTCACAACCGGCAGGTCGATCATCACCGCATAGACGAGGACGAGCGCGGCAGCGAAGGCGATCGGCGCCAGCAGGCGCACGACCACCGGGTGCAGCTTGTCAGCCCACCAGACGGCATAACCATGATGCCACCGGCGCGGCACCAGGAGGATGAGTACCGATGTCGCGGCTATGAAAAGGCCGATCCACTGGAAGGCGTCCGGGAAGCGTGACAGCGGCGCGGCCCCGATCATGGCCAGCCCGAAGCTGAACCGCAGCGCCTGTTCCGCCACATTGATCAAGGCGGTGCTGCCGGCCATGCGCAGAATGGACAAGGCCCCATCCGGAGCGAGCAGCATGAGACTCCCCACCAGCCCCATCCAGGCGGCGAAGAGGAGCACTCCGTGAATGGCGATTTGCGAGATCATGTCATCCCTCATTCCAAAACATGTGTTCGGAATAAAGGTGCGCCCCGGTCGGCAACCGGTTCAATCGGACCCGGTTTTTTCTTCAGATACGGCGCCTAGCTGGCCTTGGAAACGCTCTGATGGAATTGCAGATAACCGCGTTCAACCATGCGGCGCATGGCATCATAGGCTTCGGACAACTCCTCATAGGCCGTCCGTAGCAGGCCCAGGCGCTCAACCTCGGTTTTTTCCAGGGGCGCGCGGCTCCGCGCAGCGGACATCGCCGCATCGACCCATGCACTGCGGGCCTTGGAAGCGGACAGAGCGAGGTTCTGGAAATCCTCAAGCGTGACAGAATGGATCGTCTTCTTGATCACCGCCTGATTGGCGGCGAACACGGTATAATCAATCTGCTCCAGCTGACCGCGCAGTTTGCGCTGTTCAGCGGGGTCCTGCACGAGATCCGGCTCGAACCGGTCCGATACCTTGCGATAGCTCGACGTCACGGTCTTGGACATTACCAACTCTCCTTCCGGGATAGTAGAATTTCACTCTGCCACTAAGGGTTTAAGCAATATTGAACAGGGGTTTCACGGCAGGAACGGCATTACCCTCCGTTTGGAAAGAATGCTCTTCCACAAACCCGGTCGATCCCACGCGAAATCAGCCCTATCTCCTTGCTCAACAGGTTCAGGGAGGACGTTATGTCTGCACCAAAAATTCTCGTTCTTGCCGGTTCTGCCCGCAAGGACAGCGTCAACAAGAAACTCGCCACCAATGCCGCTGACATCGCGCGCGACAGGGGCGCCACGGTCACCCATATCGACCTGGCTGATTATGAAGCCCCGCTCTATCACGGGGATGATGAGGCCGAGAACGGGCTGCCCGACAGCATGAAAGCGATGCGCAAACTGCTCGCCGAACATGACGCGATGATCGTCGCCACGCCGGAATACAACGGCAATATTCCACCACTGCTCGTCAATACTTTCGACTGGATGTCCAGGCCCGATGGCGAAGACAGGTCCAACCCCTTTGCCGGCAAGCTGGCCATCCTGATGGCCGCTTCCCCCGGCGGTCTGGGTGGCGTGCGGGTGATCCCCCGCCTGCGCGCCTTCCTCACCGATCTTGGCATGATGCCCCTGCCAGGACATGCCTCGGTACCGGGTGCCTTCCAGGCTTTCGACGAGGATGGACGCCTGACCAATGACCGGTCGCGGGGTCAGATCGAGAGCCTGGTGGACAATCTCACGAAATTCCTGGGCGGGGCGTGACGCCGGTCACGGTAAACCCTGTCCACTTCGGAGTAGACTGACCCGACAAGAATATTCCTGCCTTCCCCTCCCAGACGCAGGAGCATGTCATGGGTCAGACTATTTCCGGTCCGCTGGTTTCGGCGGCCCAAGCTGAATTCGAACAAATGCGCGACGAACTCTGGTCGCGCCTGAAATCCGGCCAGCTGGATGGTCACCGCTTCGTCAGGGGCGCCAGCATTGTCGGACACGACGTCGATTTTTGCTGCGAGAGCGCCAAGCTCCTCATCGACATCCATCCCACAAACGGCGCAGACCCGGCCCTGCTGGACGAACGACGCATCGCCGAGCTTGAGGAGGCGGGGTATCTGGTCCTACACCTGTGGGAGCAGGATTTACGTCGCGGGGTCGATCTCCTGCTCGATTTCATCCGCCAGGCCCTGGGCTGGCGCGACCCGATCACCGACATGCCCGCCGCGGTCAATGACAGCAGCCATTGCTAAGGCGTTCCGGCCAACCTTTCGACCTGGTCCCGGCCTCAAAGGCCGATGACCTAAGCCTGTAAGGACTGCCCGACAATCCCCTCTCAGGCGTAGTCGTGTGCAATTGGTCGCGGGCATCGCTAACATTACAACGTGTTCATATTGGCTGCGTCTGGGGGGACTTACTGCCATGCGTGTAATCGCTTTTATAATGCTCGCCGCGCTGGCGGGTGCCATCGCCTACAAAACTCAATTCGCCGTCGAAGAACCGGCCGCCGGGCCGAGTGAGGAGGCTGTCACCGAGGAAATGGCTTCGGAGCAAGCCGCGAGCGAAGACGCCGTGGCCGAAGACACCGCCGCGGAGGACATTCCTGAAGAAGACATGCCCGGGGAAGACATGCCCGGGGAAGACATGGCTGACGACGCCATGCAGGAACAGAGCGTCGCTGAAGAAGACGAAGGCGAAGCTGAAGAAGACGAAGGCGCAGAAGAATAGGGTCCGGACATTCTCGTCTGTCTTAATCCTCATGGGGCGACGGTATTGACCGTCGCCCTTTTCATTGGCGCCCCTTTCATATTGCGGAAGGTTAAATCAGCCACATATTGAGCCGGAGCGGACAAGCAGACTAGCATCACGCCAAATCCGAAACGGAGCCCGACATGATCCGGACCCTTGCATTCGCTACACTCACACTGCTCGCCGGCACGACCAGCATCGCCGCCCAACCGCTCATCCTGATCACCAATGATGATGGCTATCAAAGCCCCGATCTGCGCGCCCTCGCCTCGGCCCTCAATGCCCAGGCTGATGTCATCATCGTCGCACCCCAGAGCAATCAGAGCGGGACATCAACCTCGCTGGGCAATCTGCGCGCCGAGGCGGAATGGTCGGAGTTCGAATTTGACGGCGCCGACATTTCCTACTGGATCAACGCCACGCCCTCCGTGTCCACGCATTTCGGAATCGACCTGGCCGAACGTCATTATGGCCGTCAGCCCGACCTCGTCATCTCCGGCATCAATGCGGGGATGAATGACGGACAGTCGCACCATTATTCCGGCACGGTCGGCGCCGCGCGCACCGCCAGCCTGTACGGCATTTCTGCGCTGGCAGTTTCGCTTGATCGTGCTGACGGTCGCGACCTGGACGGGGCTGCGGAATGGGTGGCTGCCTTTGTGGCGCAAATGCCCGGCGATGCGAACCCGGTCTATTACAACATCAACATGCCCGCGACCGACCTTGATGCGGACAGCCCGGCTCTCATCACCCGCCCGGCTGATGTGCGGCTGGAAATCTTTGACCGCAACGCCCAGCCACTGACGGTGGAAACCGGCCTGCGTTCAGGCACGGCACGTTGGGGTTACCGGTTTGAAGGCGATCCCGGCGACGGCACCGACATGGCCGCGATCGCCCAGGGCGCCATCTCGATCACCCCGCTGGTCGTGGAGCATTTCGACCGCGCGCAGTAGGACCCGATGCCGCAACAGAGCTCGAATGGCTTTCTCGCGTGAAACGCTTCAACAAACTGCTGCTCGACCGGGTCCAAATAGCGCGTAAGAGCTACGATTCAAGCAAAAATAAAAAGTAATAACGGTGCAAATCCAATCGACTGCCCCGCCCGTAAAGAGAGCATCAAACCTCACCTTACGGAGTAGTTTTCATGGTATTCAATCGTCTCCTCGCCGCTTCCGCGCTCGCCCTGATCACGGCAGCCGGCGCCTCTGCCCAGTCCTACGTGTCCGGCTCTGCCGGTTTCAGCCTGCTCAAGGACAGCGACAATAGAGGCGCCCTGACTCGTGCATTCACGACCGGTGACGGCGTCGCCGTTCCGGCCGGCACGGTGCTCGCCAGTGGCACGGAAATCGGCTGGTCGACCGAGTTCGACAACGGCCTCTTCCTCGCAGGTGCCTACGGCTACCGGTTCAACGACAAGCTGCGGGGCGAGATCGAAATTTCCTACTCCAGCAATGATGTGGACGGCCATGCCGATGTGACCGCTGGTGGTGGCGCGCTGGGCGGCGCGGATGCCGCCGCGCTGATTACCGGGTCTGCACCGCTCGGCGTAACGATTGCCGACCTCGTCGCTGACGGCCAGGGCGACGTGACCACGACCGCCTATGCACTCAACCTGTACTATGATTTCGATTTTGATGATGCGCCGCTGGACTTCTATGCCGGTGCCGGTGTCGGGCTGGCGGACGTGTCCGTCGACTTCTCCCCGTCCGGTGTCGTCATCATCGATGACAGCGAAACCGTATCCCTGTTCCAGCTGATGTTCGGCGCGAGCTTCCCGCTGTCTGACAAGACCGAAGCCTTTGGTGGCTATCGCTATCGCATGACCGGTGATGTCGGCACCAATGCCAGCCTCTTCCCGACCTCGCTGGACATCGAGAACAATTCCCATGTGCTGGAAGCGGGCATCCGTTTCCACTTCTAGACATCTGCCCGATCGCCCCGGCGATCCTCCCCGCAAGGCCTGGCGTTCGCGCCAGGCCTTTTTGCGTGAACCCCGGCCAAAACCCCAGGCCCAGCCTCCGATTATTGATTTCTTGATCTGTCATTGTCAGTTTCCTGTCGGGTGCCTGTCGTGGTCGACAGGCGGGCCTGGCCGTAATTCTCGCCGGGCAATTGCATGAGAGAGCAGACGCATGGGACTGAAATCGCTGCGCCTTGAAAAAGGCTGGTCGCAGGAACAACTCGCAACCATCAGCGGGTTGAGTGAGCGCACGATCCAGCGCGCCGAACGCGGTGACATGCCCAGCCTGGAAAGCTTGCGCGCCCTGGCCGCCAGTTTCGAACTCTCCCATGCCGAATTGCGTCAACGCATCGAAACCGACATGGAGACCCCGGACATGCCTGCCAATGACACCCTCGCATCGAACACCCCGACCTCGACCCCGGCCGCCGAGCCGACCAGCCCGGTCCTCACCACAACCGCCAAGCGCCTTCTGCTGGGCGGCGCCATCTATGTGCTGGTGATCAGCTGGATGGCCCTCATGCAGGCCTTCGCCGGCTGGGATCCCGAGCTCCTGCCCGTTGTCGCCCTGACCGGCGGCGGCTTCCTGGCGACCTATGCCTTTGCCAATCTTGGCGGCTTCAGCGAGAGCGACAAGAAAGAGGACTAGCGCCCCTCTCTCGTCGGCAAGGCCCGTAGCGACGGCTGGTCGAATGCGGCCGAGCGGAGTGACCAGGGACAGGCTCGACCGGCAATCCTCGTCGGGAGACACGGATCACCCGGCACAAAAAGACCGCCAGACCCGAAAGCCTGGCGGTCCATATTCGCGGTTGCTCGGTCCGGCCTTGAACGGCCCGGATCAGGTCACCCCGATCCGCTCGCGTGAAACGCGGGACCCGTGAAATCACGTCAGAGGAAAAGGGCTGCCTTTACCGCCGCACCTGATTTCGATCCAAGACCGCAACCTTTAAAACCACTGATCATCGGATCACCTCCTCTCGTCTGTTAGCGTTGATAGAAAAGCTAGCACGACGGCGGCCGGGAGCAAGGGCAAAGCCCCCTCACCCTCGCTTCGCTCGTCCTCTCCCCGTGGGGAGAGGGATGCCTCGGAGTTATCCTTCTCCCTCGGGGGAGAAGTGCCCTTCGTAGCCTTGGCGAAGAAGGGCGATGAGGGGGAAGCACCAAAATCTCCACGATCTCGCGATCTGGAGTGAGAGGCATGCGGGAGACCGATTAAACCGGATATTTATGCAATAGCAGGGGTTAGGGACCTCCCGCACACGGGGCTGCTGTCTGCCATGTCCTGATGACCCCGCAGGGTCGGCAGACGCGTCCCGTACATCCATGCCCGAAAAGACTGAGCTCTCGCCTCCCACGACGTGGATCGAGGGAGAGTATGGGGCAGATTTGAGCAGCGTGGATATCTTCCCCGCTCGCGGGGAAGTGGGCTCGCCGTAGCCAAAGGCGAAGGCGAGGTCGAAGGGGCGCTTCCCGGCCTCCCCCGCTTGCGGGGGAGGTGTCCTTCGCAGCCTTTGCGAAGAAGGACGGAGGGGGACAGAATGTTCCGGATAAAACACCAACAGCGCTCCCCCTCAGCCCGGCCGCTCTACGAGCGCCCGGACAGCTCCCCCGCAAGCGGAGGAGCCCGTAGGGGCTGTGACTACAGCGGGAAAGGCGCCCCAAACACCGTCACCCCGATGAAGATCGGGGCCCAGTTCGAAGGACATGGTGTTTCAGGAGCAGGTGCTTTCTGGAGCAGTACACGGCCTACTTCACCGCGTGTAACCGTAGTCAGACAATCGCTTTCGCGCTTTGGTCAGTTCTTTTCGGGTGAACAGGTCGTTTCACCTTGGATCGTCAATAACAATCGCCTCGACAGTCAACTCAAGATGACCCCGCTCATAAAGGGCGGTGTAGCCATCAGAAGGCTTGGAGGAACTGATCAAAACCTTCGCCGTTTCCAATCCGCCCCTGTCCTGTAACATCTGAACGAAGACTGTCGCATTATACCCGATCGCTTTAGCGTCCTGGTAGGCTTTGAGCATTGCCTGATGGAATTGGCGTTCCAGCTGTGTTTGCACACCTGCCTCCCCTTAAACTTCGTGCCAGCACGGGCCGTATTGAATTCCCGCTCCCCTAGGGGTTTAAGGCGCGCGCAATACTCACTACAAGTTTAGGTCCACACAATTTTTGAGCAACGCATGACGACTCTTCAAGATTTGCGACCGTCGAACAAGCCAACAACGATGTCCCTTCTAATCGATTTGGGCTTCGATACATCTGACTGGGGAAACTACAGTCGCGGACCACGTTGGGCAGCAGCGAACCCCAAGTACTGTTACGAATGGGGATATGAGATTCCCGGAGAAATGGCCGTTCTGAACTTATGGGTGCAGAACACCGACATCCGCGGCGATATCGTGTCCCAGTCAAACAATTTTCGCGCCGACGCTGCGTTCTGGCAAGCCAATAGTCGTGCGGCTGACTGGGGCAAACGAGCCGAAAGATTAGACCGGATAGTCAGCCGCGCGGCGAGGCAACAACTTCCGGTTCGGGTGATTTTTCTGGATGGAGAGATGAGAGCCAGTCGGGATCCCAACGCCTCAGCCTCGAAGCCGAAACGTCGTGGATTGGACCCGGAGGTTTGGCGCATCGCCTCATATGACTTCGCGACAGGGCAACATACGGTTGTTAGAGGGGACGCTAAGGGCGAGTATCTGGATCAATTCGATCTGCCTCCAAACTCCGGCCCTCCAGAGAAGTACGAGAACACTGTCTATGCGTTCAAGAGAGATCGGGCTGTTCGCATGCGCGCTTTAGAGCTCGCCGATGGGGCATGCCGGAAGTGCGGTGCTCCAGGCTTCAAAATGCCGAATGGACGACGCTATCTCGAAACCCACCACATCATTCCACTCTCGGAGGGCGGCCCCGACGACATCACCAATGTTATCGCAATTTGCCCGAATGATCACAAAGAAGCCCACTTCGGCGCTAACAGCCTTCAGATGCGCGATGAGCTCCTGAATATCATCAACAATGACAGGATGGATTGAGCCCTGCGAAGCCGGCTCACGCCTACCCCAGATACCTCCGCGCAGGGGGCTTCAATACGGCGGGGTCTCGGCATCGAATTTATAAGAGAGGCTTGGGGAGACGAATAATTAGTAAGTGTCCCTGTTTTTCCACTGCTCCCGATCGATGCGGGCGGCGCGCCAACCCCGCCCCGACGCGACGCGCTCGACGTGATCGACAAGCGCAAGCAGATGGCGTTCGGATTTCAACCGGCCTTCAAAATGGATGGTGACGCCCACTTCAATTCTCCGCCCGGTCGTCAGTTTTCTCGCCTAGCGACGCTATCAGGGAGCCGACAAAGGATGGAAGCTTTCCGAATTGCTTCATGAAACCTGAGACGTCCCTTAAATCTCTTGCCAGCAGGTCGCCGTATTGAACTCTTGCGGTCAAGGGTGAAACCGCGAAGCGGCGCAACGCGCCCTTGACCGCAAGAGTTCAATACGGCCGCGTCTCGGCATGAGGTTTATGGGGTGGTGGGACGCGCCCCGGGGAAAATGGTGTGTGTCCCTGTTTTTTGGTCCTGTTTTTTGTCTGCAGATCCGTGCAGCAGGGTCAAACTTCGTCGTATTTCGCTCGTTGTCGCGCTACTTCATGAACAGGATTATTCAGGTATCCGATCAAATCCTCGAGTACTATCAAATCAAATTCTTTTTGGCCGTGTCCCGCAGAATGAACGGTATGCGTCACGCCGTGATACTGCCTGTCGCCCACATTTTCGTCATCGATCAACGAGATGATTTGGTAATTGGCCAGGTATTCGTCACCAACAGACCACACGACAACCAAATCAATGTCGTTCGTGTTTTTTACATCAGATTCGATGTCCTCAATCAGTCCATCGAGATCGAATTTGTACTCAAGAATTTTTGGCCCGCTTCGGAACTCCGGCTTCCAATTCTCATCGTCTACACCAAGTGGATTATCGTCGGCGTTGTAGAGCATTTGCTCTTCGTTCGATCCGAACACAATCCGGAACATGCCATCATAGGTGAAGCGCTCGTTCGTGGACATAATTTCAATGCCTCGAATAACTCCGCCCGCCACCAATTGATTGAACAACGCGATAACGTCTTGTTCACGCGTGGGTATCGAGGTGATTGATATATGCCGCTTTGGAAGGAAGAACGCTTCATGCACCAAATCTAGGGGATGCCCTCGCTCGTGCTCTTCAAATTCCTTTTTCCAATCATCTACTTGTTGTGATCTGTCTAGATCAACCTGTGTGCCAGTCGCCGCCTTCATCAAACGCTGATGTTTCTGGAAAGCCGACCGAAAAAAGCGAGCGGCGAACGTTTGAAGAAAATCGACTATGTCCTTCTGGAAGCCCTTTCGTCCCAGATCGGATCGAACGTTCTCGACGTGAAAAACGAAATGCAATTGACGCTGGCGACCAATGTTCTTCGTTAGTGGGACCTGAAACATTTCCCCTTGCGGCATGTTGTTCGCCGCAACTTGTATCCCGTGACTCAATACAGCTTGACCGGCACGAATAGACATCTTTTCGTTTATCTTGGCCCAAACTTTTGCAGAATAAACGAAACACGAATACATATAGAGATTGTGCCTCCTAATAAAGTCGCGCTCGTCATCTTGAAGTTCGATTTGCGCTTCGATTTCGTCAATTCCACCCGAAAAATACACGGCGTCCAGGTTTCGCATATTCGATGGCATCTGGAATACGGGGCCATGTTTTTTTAGGAGACTAGCTTGCTTGTCGAGCAACTCTCCAATGCTCTTCGACTTCCGTAGCGCTTGATGCGGCCAGAAGTACGACAAGCCGTTGATCTCTTCGTTGGTCTCGGCACCTTCAGCGGTTCTTGTGACAATAACGGCCTTCAAGTCATCGCGCTGCGGAATGCACCCCAAACCGGTTTTGACCGATAGTATCTTGGCCCATTGGGATGCGGTCTTCGCCTGTAACCAGGACAATTTCGACGGCTTTGTTGTTTTATCGAATGAAACTGTCACGCTCACCCCGTTTTGATACGAACCAAACGCATCGTCTATGGCCCCATCGTGGTCAGTGCGGAGCTTCGGGTTTCCGGATGGGCTTCGGTCCAGAAGCCAGTTCCTCGCACCTATCATTCGCCCGCATGCTTCAAATTCAGTATGCCGAGTAGCGACCTGAATATCGTTGAAGCCGTACGCTAAGTAGGTTGCGCCTACGCCTTTGTGTCCACGGGTAGCACCCGATTTGAACGAGAAGCTTGGAGCAAGGAACTTCTCAAATTTATCTTTGCTAAGTCCGGTCCCATTGTCGGTCACGGTCAAGGTATTTGCTCCGAGGTCGATAACGACACGAACCAAGCCATCGTTCGTTCCGTCTTGAGACATCCGCTCATCGATGGAATCCAATGCGTTTTGGATCAGCTCCGCAAATGGGTCAAACCAACCAACATAAGAGTCCAGAATGTTGGTGATTTCCCTCTTGATCGCATTCTGAGCAACCTCGTCAGTGAGAGATTGCTTCGCAAGCAGGGGGTCGATTTCAAAGGTCATGACGTGCAACCTTAAGCTGTTGAGGAAATACGTGCGCCCGGAAGTTAGCGGGTTTTTGTCTCTAGATAAATCTCAGACCCCTTCTCGCGGAACTCCGCCGCCTTCTCGGCCAGGCCGCGCTCGGCCTCGGTCATCTCGTTCGAGGCCCGGGCACTCCCAAACGTGTCGCGGATCTCCCGCGTAATCTCCATCGAGCAGAACTTAGGCCCGCACATGGAGCAGAAGTGCGCCACCTTGTGGGCGTCCTTGGGCAGGGTCTGGTCGTGGAAATCGCGGGCGGTTTCCGGGTCCAGGGCCAGGTTGAACTGGTCTTCCCAGCGGAATTCGAAGCGGGCGCGTGACAGGGCGTCGTCGCGGATCTTGGCGGCGGGGTGGCCCTTGGCCAGGTCTCCGGCGTGGGCGGCGATCTTGTAGGTGACGACGCCGACTTTCACGTCATCACGGTCGGGCAGGCCCAGATGTTCCTTGGGCGTCACGTAACACAGCATCGCACAGCCGAACCAGCCGATCATCGCGGCACCGATGCCCGAGGTGATGTGGTCATAACCCGGCGCGATATCCGTGGTCAGCGGCCCCAGCGTGTAGAAGGGCGCCTCGTGGCACTCCTTGAGCTGTTTATCCATGTTTTCCTTGATCTTGTGCATGGCCACATGGCCCGGCCCTTCGATCATGACCTGGCAGCCTTTTTCCCAGGCGATCTTGGTCAGCTCGCCCAGGGTTTCCAGCTCGGCGAACTGCGCGCGGTCATTGGCGTCGGCAATCGAGCCCGGACGCAGGCCATCGCCCAGCGAGAAGGAGACGTCATAGGCACGCATGATGTCGCAGATTTCCTCGAAATGCGTGTAGAGGAAGCTCTCCTTGTGGTGCGCCAGGCACCATTTCGCCATGATGGAGCCGCCGCGCGAGACGATGCCGGTGACACGGTCTGCGGTCAGCGGGACATAAGCCAGGCGCACGCCGGCATGGATGGTGAAATAGTCCACGCCCTGTTCGGCCTGTTCGATCAGCGTGTCGCGGAACACCTCCCAGGTCAGGTCTTCGGCAATGCCATTGACCTTTTCCAGCGCCTGGTAGATCGGCACGGTACCGATCGGCACCGGCGAATTGCGCAGGATCCATTCACGCGTGTTGTGGATGTTCTTGCCGGTGGACAGGTCCATCACCGTGTCGCCACCCCAGCGGATGGCCCAGACCATTTTCTCCACCTCTTCCTCGACCGAGGAGGCCACGGCGCTGTTGCCGATATTGGCGTTGATCTTGGTCAGGAAATTGCGACCGATAATCATCGGCTCGAGTTCCGGGTGGTTGATATTGGCCGGGATGATGGCGCGGCCGCGGGCGATCTCGTCGCGGACAAATTCCGGCGTCACGTGTTCGGGGATGGAGGCGCCAAAGCTCTCGCCATCGGCCATGCGCTCCCTCGCGCCCTCAACCGCCTGCTTGCGGCCCAGGTTCTCGCGCTCGGCGACATAGACCATCTCCGGCGTGATGATACCGGCGCGGGCAAATTCGTATTGCGTCAGCGGCTGGCCGTCCGTGCCCTTGAGGGGCTGGTGCTGGGTCGGGAATTCGCGGGCCAGGTATTTACCGGTCGCCCCGCCATTATCCAGCGGCGAAAGCGGGCGGCCTTCATACTGTTCCACCTGGCGGTCCTTGTACCAGTCCAGGCGATGCCGCGGCAGGCCGGTCTCGACATTGATGGTGGCGTTTGGATCGGAATAAGGGCCCGACGTGTCATAGACCCGCACCGGCGGCTCGTTGGCGGTCGGGTGCAGGTCGATCTCGCGATGCGGGACTTTCAGCCCCGGCGCCGTGCTCGGCGAGGTATAGACACGCCGCGAACCCGGCAGCGGCCCGGTGGTCACTTCCGGCGTCTCGAAGGAGGCTTGGTCAGTTGGCTTGTTCATGGGGTGTCTCCTGTTTCAGGCCGTGGCTGGGGCATGACCCGGCGCCTTGCGCGCACGGGCCCGCACCGAGGCGGCGGTGTCATTGAGGGCGTCATTGCGTGCGGTTTCAGCCGCCGCGCGGAATTCGGGATGGTGGATGGCCAGCACGCACAGCGCATTGACCGCCCAGGCGCGCACAAAGGGGCGCGCGTGGGTGATGTAGGATTGCGCAAACCGCGCCAGTTTCGGTCCTTCCGGCAGCGGACGGTCATAGGCGTCCAGCGCCTGCAAAATGTGCAAAACGGCGCCCCAATGGGTCAGCCGGCCCAGCCGGGGCGAGATCGCGGTGGCGATGTCGGCCAGGATCAGGTCACCGCATTTCAGGCTCTGCTGGACCAGCCAGGTCGAGCCGGCCTGGATCAGCGGTTCATCGTCATCGACAAGGTCGTAAAGCGCGTCCCAGAAACCGGGCGCATCACGCAGCTGGACTTTCGCCTCGCACAACAGGCTCATCGCCTTGCCGTCAAACTCGCTGATCGCTGCCCTCAAACGGGCTTTTGTGTGCGCGGTGGTCTGGTCGCTCATTTCCTGCTCCGTCCCGACGCCGGCATGACCCGGATCCGGTCCTAAGGGTCTTTCTCAGCACCCGCATGCGGGGCACCCCTCGGAACTCAATTGCTGGCGAAAATGGACGCGCGCCGGTGATTTGGCAAGGTCAGCTCACTCATGCGCGTGAAGATCCCGCGTCTCGCCCGGCTCGGTGAAGAAATCCTCGTCGCTGGCGCGAACCGCAACCGGTGGGAAAGGGCCGAGATGGATGCCGGTGAGCGACTCTGCATTGATCCGCTCGCGCAGCACGTCGCCACCCCATTCCGTGACCAGCCAGAAAGGCGGGAAAGCGTGATCGGTCCGCACGGCCTGGAAATGCTCTTGATGGGTCTCGTAGATCGCTTCATCCGGCGTCGCATCGCCGAGATGCATCACCGTGATCTCGCCGTTCAGCGTGACGCGATAGACCATGTTCTGGACGCTGGCCCAGTTGGATCCGCCGGCATGGGGCACATAGACCGCCTCGATGACCAGCGCCCGCGGGTCTTCCGGCGTGGCGACGACAAATCCCATGGGTTCTACAATGAAGGGCAACGCCACGATGCGATCAGCCAGGCCGTCGTCCCAGTCGCGCTCGGTCTCCATCATCGGCCGGGCCTGGGACGGGGCAACCAGCACGACAGCCGGATGACGGCGCATGTAGCGGAGCATTGCCTCGGCATCGAAATGATCGTCATGGATATGGCTGACAAAGACGACATCAACGCCTTCGAACTCGTCCTCGCCTGCCATCAGGCGGCGCTTGATACGGCGCGGGATCGGCTGGATGCCGTTGAAATGGATATACAGCGGATCAAACAGGATCCGGGTCTCGCCAGCTGTCACCAGCACGGCTTCATTGGCCAGGAAATGGGCCGTCGCATCATCACCTGCGACCGGGTGCGCCATCGCCGCGCTCAACAGCGCAGCCGCCAGGGTTGGGCAGTGTATCATCAATTGATCTCCCCCCGGCACTCAAGGCGAGCATGACCAACACGACCGGTCTTGGCAATCAGCCGGTGACAGTGATAGCTACAACTAGTCGTGACCGTGAACAGCGCGCGTCTCGCCCGCCTCGGTGAAGAAGTCCTCGCGGCTGGCACGCACGGAAATGGGCGCGTTTATCGGCACGTGAATGCCGGTGACGTGGTCGGCATTGAGGGTCGCGCGGACACGATCACCACCCCAGTCCGCAATCAGCCAGTAGGGCGGAAAGGCGTTGTGGGTCTCGTGCGCCTGGAAATGGGCCTGGTGCGGGGTGTAGTCACGCGGGTCCTGGGTCGCATCGCCGAGATGCATCACCGTGGCCTCGCCGTTCAGCGTCACGCGATAGACCATGTTCTGGATGTGAGAGCGACCGGGACCGCCGGCATGGGGAATGTGCACCGCCTCGATCCGGATCGCGTCGGCCACGTCATCCGCAGCAATCACCAGCTCCTGGGGCTGGGCCGTGAAGGGCAGAATGCGCAGTCGTTCAACAAAGCCCTCCTGCCAACCCGCTGCAGCGCGCATGTCCAACTGCGCCTGGTGCGGTGCAACCAGGATCACCTCGGCATGGGCGGCCAGATAGGCGTTCATCTCCGGCGCGTCGAAATGATCCCCATGCACATGGCTGACAAGTACCGCGTCAACGCCGTCAAACTCACCCTCGCTCGCCATCAGGCGCGCCTTGGTGTCCGGCTCGACCAGTGGATAGCCATAGGAATGGGTGAACAGCGGGTCGAACAGGATTTTCGTCTCCCCCGCCGACACCAGAATGGCCTCATTGGCGAGGAATTGGGCTGTGGTGGCCTCCCCTTCGACGGGGTGGGCGAGGGCCGCTCCAAAGAGCGTGACGACAAACATCGAACCGAGCAAGATCATTTGCTCCCTTCATGATGACGGAAGCCCCTGCTGGCCGGTCCGAGAAATTCTTTGCGGATCAGCGCCTCGACCCCGCTCGCGTTTTCAATCCCGTAGAGTCCATCAGCCTGATTGAGCAAGTCTCTCAATGCATTCACCCCCGGAATGACTCCCAGAAAAGCCCACTGGTTTGTACCGCCCGCATTAATCAGGACACTACCGCGTCTTTTGCCGGGACTAAGATCGAGGCGCTGGATTTTCTCGGGGGCAATACTGCGTGTCGGCCTGCCCCTTTCCATCATAAGAATGCGCTGATCCGTTACTGCATACTGGACATTTCTCGCAGTTCGGAACTCCAGGACTGCGAGGGTTAAGATCGCCATGGCAAAGACCACGACACCCACAGGCCCCAATATCACCATCTGCTCAGAAACGCCGTACATTGCCTGAAATTCAGGTGACTGCGCCGATCTTGCAAAGCCAAACGCCCCAATAACGGCCATGATCGCCAAGCTCGATAGCGCCATGAGCGATCCACCGCTTCGATACCACCCTAGTACAAGCCAGTCGGGCTTTCCGGCCCAAAGGACTTTCTCGGCCGGATTGAGTTCGGCTTGAAACTGGATTGCCACTTGCAGAGACATTTCGCTGCCTAGTGAACCGCAGCCGCCTCAACCGCCCGCATCACCCTAAGCACGTTAAGGCCCCAGATCTTGGCGATGTCTTCTTCGGAATAGCCGCGACGCAGGAGTTCCGCCGTGACCGCCGGTGTGGTCGTGGCATCGTCCCAGCCACCGACACCGCCGCCGCCATCAAAGTCCGAGGCGATCCCGACATGATCGATACCGGCCACGGCGACCGCATGATCGATATGGTCTACAAAGTCGGAAATCGTCACATCAGGATACTGGCTCTGCAGTTCTGCCATCCGGGCACGGGCCTCCGTGAAGGTCTCCGCGGACGCACTGGCGCGGCCCTCGGCGGTATCGAGGCCAAGCTCGACCATCAGCGCATTGCGAGCGGTCGCAAGACCTTCATCCATTGCCTGGACGTAACCGCGGAAGGCGACCATCTGGGCAACACCGCCATTGTCGCGGATCGCGCGCAGCTGTTCATCGTCGAAATTGCGTGGGTGCGCATAGACACCCTGAACCCCGGAGTGCGAACCCATCACCGGAGCACGGGACATGCGGATCGCCTCGAGACCGGTTTCCTTACCGACATGGGAGACGTCGATCATGATGCCATAATCATTGAGCTCGGCGACAAGTGCGCGGCCCAGATCGGTCAGACCGCGATCGACCGGGTCATCACCGGCCGTCAGATTTGGATTGGACGAGGTGCCGAACTGGTTGTTGCCGAAATGGGTGATGGACATGTAGCGCACACCGCGCTCTGCCCACATCGGCACATCCTCGATCGACGGGCCCAGCGGATAGGAATTCTCCATACCGATCAGGGCAACACGGCGGCCGGTCGCAGCGATCTCCTCGACCTCGTCCGCGGTGACGGCGAGACTGATCTGGTGGGGATGGTTTTCCAGCATGAGGCGAATGCCCTCATACTTGTTCTCGGCTTCGGCGTGGGCCTCCGCATATCCTTCCTCGGTCAGATCACCCTGACCGACATAGACGATAAAGAACGCAGCATCGAGGCCACCCTCGCGCATTTTCGGCAGATCAACCTGGGCGTCGGTTGGGCCACCCGGATCGAGTGCCGGCGTACCGAAACCCGGTCCGGTATCAACATGCGTGTCGAGGGTCAGCACGCGGTCATGGATCTCGGCAGCCCGCGCCAGGAACTCCGCCTCGGTCTCCTCGCCACCACCGGAATTCTGGGCTCCGCAGCCCGCCAGAAGTGCTGCAGCAGCAGCCGACACCATAAGAATACGCATTGTCCCCTCCACAAGACTTGAGGCGCCAGACTAGAAAGCCTGACGCCTCGCGCAAGTGAAATTGCTGCCCCGCCGAAGCTCGATAACCCGGGTGAACTCCGACGGAACACCTGACAGCCCCAGTGCGGCACAGGACGGGCTGAACAGGTGTTACTGTGTGCGGGCGTAGGTGTCGTCACCCCAGGTCATGGAGACCACGCGACCACTGTCATCACGCTCGAAGCTGAAAGCCTCACGGCCCTCGAAGGCGTAGGGCTGCGCACCGAACAGATCCTGCTGGGCCGGGGTTAGCGGGTAAGGTGCATCGCCCCACATCGCCGTCAGCGCCCCGTTCTCGTAAACCACCTGGACATCCAGATAGGGTTCACCGGTGGAATAGGTGCCCACGAACTGGCGCAGCTCGTCATGGCTCGGCGCCCAGCTCCATCCACCCCATTGCTCATTGGCACGATCCTCGGCGTCACGACCCTGACGGAATTCCAGCAGACGGCCCTCACGCTGGGAGTAGATCTCCGGGCGACGGGTCGACCAGGCCTCGGCATCCTCGTGTTCGACAAGGAATTGCAGATACATGTTGATCGTGCGGCTGGTGACCCAACCGGTATTGTTGTCGGAATTGGCAAAGGCGGCGATGCCGACACCCAGTTCCGGAACGAAAGCCATCTGCGTGCGGGCGCCGATATAACCACCGCCGTGGATGTGGACTTCATAGCCCTCGAAATCACAGACATTCCAGCCCAGTGTGTACTCGCTGCAGACCAGCTCATAGGCATTGCGGCGGTCTTCCATGCCCGTCTGGACATAACCCTGCTGGGCTGTGCTGACGGCATTGGCGGAGATGCCGGAACCGGCCGGGCCTTCGCCACGCAGCTGCATCTGCAGCCAGACAGCCATGTCATTGGTGGAGGTTACCAGGCCACCGGCAGACTGCATCATGTGATCGGTCTTGGGCCGCTGTTCGTACCAGCCAAGCTCCTCACCCTGCCAGATATGGCTCCAGGACAGCTCATCCAGGCTGTAGTCGGAGGTGCGCGCAGACGTGCTGTCCATGCCCAGCGGATCGAAGAGCACCTCGTCCATCCAGTCCTGCCAGCTCTTGCCGGTCGCCGTTTCCAGCAGCGCAGCGTAAATATTATAGCCGAGATTGTCGTACTCGAAGCCCTCATCTCGAGCCTCGCCGAAATTCTCGATCAGGCGCGGATAGTCAGCCGGATTGATCGTCATGGAATAGGCTTCAATCATGTTGATCACGCCAACATTGATCGGCACCTGGTGGCTCAGAAGATCGCTCATCGTATACCCACGAATGTCGACACCACCGGCCTCACCCAGATCCGGCCAGACATCGCCGATGGTCGCATCCAGGGAGAACACACCACGCCCGTCGAGGACAGCGGCGACAAGACCGAGATAGGCCTTGGTCTGGGACGCAATATAGATCGGCGTGTCCGCCGTCAGCGGTGCGCCGGTGGAGGCGCGACGCTCGCCGGAAACATGGTTCAGCAGAACATCGTCAGCCGTGACGACGACAGTCGCATAACCCGGTCCAAGATTTTCGAAACGATTGAGGAAGTCACGAAGCTGATCGGCCGCGCCTTGCGGGGTTTCCGCGAGGGCAGATGCGCTCAGCCCGATAGTCGCCGCAGCGGCCAAAAGCGCAGATTTAACCATGAGAGGTTCTCCTTGTTCGTTGCCGGTCTCCCGGGAGACAGAGAAGGGGTAGCTCATCTTCGCGTTGCTTTTAATTCGACCTCCCGAAGAAGAATTATCTTCATAACAAAGATAACACCCCGGAGAAGATAACCGCCTTCCAACTCTATGAGCTGAATGTACCGGGCAGCACGGTCGCGTTCTTGAACGCATGTAACGCCAGTCTGAAAATTGGTTCAGACAGGAAAAGACCCGCTTCGTTGCCAAAGCGGGTCTGGTTCACACTGCCATGAGACGTTGCAGCTTTCGGGGGGGCAGGCCGGTCATTTTCTTGACCCATCGAGTAAAGTGCGCCTGGTCGGCGAAGCCTGCCTCGATGGCGGCCATGGCCGGTTCCGCACCGTTGACCAGACGGCTCAATCCCATCGCGGCCCGGCTGCGGGCACGATAGACGCTGGGCGGTACGCCGAAATGCCGGGCAAAACTGCGCGACAGGTGCACCCGGTGAACGCCGGCGCCCTCGGCCAGGCTTTCCAGGTCGGGTGCAAATTCATCATCGCGCAATTGCTCTCGCACGCGCGTCAGCCAGGCCGGTATCTCGGCATCACGCCCCCGGGAGACCGAACCGGCACTGGCCAGCAAATCCGCGACGGCATCACGCGCCAGCGCACCACTCGTGGCGATGACATTCATCAATGCGTGGACATGGGCATTACCGTCCTCGCTTTCTCCCCAACCCCAGTCCAGCTCGCCACGAGGCAGAAATCCCCGCATGGCGTCACAGTCCAGATTGGCGGAAAGAATGAGCGAACCCTGACGACCATAGACATTGGCGTGCATGCAGCCGGCGGGCTTCACGCCTCGCGCGGGCTGCAGGATCTCGCAGTCACTGCGGGCGATACACTCGGCCATCTCTCCAGCCAGCAACCAGGAGACCTGGTGGTAGTCATGCCCATGTGCATCCATGGCCTCGTCAGCACCATAATGGCTGAGGCGCACACACAGGCCTTGGGTTTCAAACAGGGTCTTTTGACGGATTGGCATTTTCTACTCGCTTCACACTCGTCATATTCCACAGATGCTTCCCACCACCTGTTTGGATGATGAAACAACTGCAAGAGTCCCGAGTCCGTCTTCCCTAGCGTGCAAAAACGCCGACCTCAAAAGAGATCGGCGCCTGAGCAATCCCCCTACCTTGCAGGCAAGTCAGTTGAAGGCCATGGCCCTGCGATGACAGCGGTCGTACAGGGCCAGGAAGGCTTCCGCATCGCTGCTGCCGGCTCGGGAGGCATCGGCCAGATAGGCACGCGCCTGGTAGAAATCCGCCTGCCCCTGCTCATCCGACAGCATCAGCCCGACAAGCAGTCCGGCAAAGGCGTGCCCCCGCTCGTTGAAAATCCGCGCCATCGCCGTTTCGGCACGATCGGTATTGTTGCGCCAGCCATAACTGGCCAGGGTCAAAAGCGAGAGTGAGCGCAGGCTGGCCGGGTCATTGGCCCGCATCAGATCGCCTCCCCAGTAGAACGCAGCCGCCTCGACCGGAACTCCGCGCTGCTGGGCCATCTGTGCCAGCGCCTGCTCCATGCCGGCACTGGTCCGGTAGAGATAGCTGTCGCGATGTTCGGCAAAGCGGGTGCAGTCATTGGCAAAGGCCGCACTGGCAAAGACCAGGTGGGCAGACACACTGGCGACAATCGCCATCAGGGTACGCATTCGAACCAGGGCCATGGGGCTCTCCCTCAATTTCGTGAGGAGGAGCCTGCCAGTGACGTTTTAAGCGAGGCTCAAATTGCGAGGCCAAGTTTGAGGCGAATTTTAGTGGAAGCGCCCCGCACCTAACCCCGGAACGGGTCCTGCATCAAGATGACGTCTTCGCGTTCCGGCGAGGTTGAGACGAGCGCGATCGGGCATTCGATCAGTTCTTCCAGGCGGCGGACATATTTGACCGCTTCGGCCGGGAGCTGCGCCCAGGACCGCGCGCCGGCGGTGGAGCCGGACCAGCCCTGCAGTGTCTCATAGACCGGTTTGACATTGGCCTGGGCTTCCTTGCCAGCCGGCAGGTAGTCGAGACGCTCGCCATCGAGTTCATAAGCGACGCAGACCTTGATCTCGTCGAATCCGTCCAGCACGTCCAGCTTCGTCAGCGCGACGCCGGTGACACCGCCCTGGGCCAGGGTCTGGCGGGTGATGACGGCATCAAACCAGCCACAGCGGCGCTTGCGGCCGGTGACCACGCCGAACTCATGCCCCTGTTCGCCGATGCGCTGGCCGATTTCGTCGTGCAGCTCGGTCGGGAACGGGCCTTCGCCCACGCGGGTCATATAGGCCTTGGCGATACCGAGCACGTAACCGACATCCTTCGGTCCCAACCCCGTGCCCGCAGCGGCCTGGCCGGAATGCGTGTTCGAGGAGGTCACAAAGGGATAGGTGCCGTGGTCGACATCGAGCAGCGCGCCCTGGGCGCCTTCAAACAGGATTTTCTTGTCGTCCTTGATGGCCGCCTGCAGGTCGCGCCAGACCGGTGCGGAATAGGGCAGGATTTTCGGTGCGATCTCGAGGATTTCAGCGACCAGCTTGTCGGCATCATATTCCGGCTGGCCCATACCCCGGCGCAGGGAGTTGTGGTGGAAGAGAATGTCGGCGACACGGGCGCGCAACGCGTCCTCGTCTGCCAGATCGACAACCCGAACCGCGCGGCGTCCGACCTTGTCCTCATAAGCCGGACCGATGCCCCGGCGTGTCGTGCCGATGGCTTCGCCGTCATCGCGATTCTCGCGCATGGCATCGAGCTCGCGGTGGATCGGCAGGATGAGGGCAGCGGTCTCGGAGATCTTCACAACGTCCGGGGTGATGTCGACACCCTGTTCGCGGATGCGCTCGACCTCGGACACGAAGGCCCAGGGATCAACAACCACGCCATTGCCAATAACCGAGAGTTTTCCGCGCACAACGCCGGAAGGCAGCAGGGAGAGCTTGTAGACTTTCTCGCCCACGACCAGGGTATGACCGGCATTATGACCACCCTGGAATCGCGCGACGACATCGGCGCGATGGGACAACCAGTCCACCAGCTTGCCCTTGCCTTCATCGCCCCATTGGGCGCCCACAACAGTCACATTGGCCATGTCATTCTCCAGTGCTCTATGCGGGAGGCACTTCTGTCACGAAGGCGTGAGCGGGGCCAGATTTATTTGCACGCAAGGACACACATCGGCAGGATCATCTTCGTTCAGTGCGGAGGACGACATGCTTTTTCGAATTCTTTTAGCTTCAGCAGCTGTTTTTTCCATCACGACCATGGCCAGCGCACAAACACCGCCGCCGGCCTGTACGTCCGACATCCATGACGATTTCGACTTCTGGGTCGGCGAGTGGAATGTCTACGCTCCCGATGACGGCCCCTATCTCGGTCACAACACGATCGAACGCATCAATGGCGGCTGCCTGGTCACCGAACACTGGGTCGGCGCCAGCGGCAATGCCGGCAACAGCATCAACATCTATGACCCGTTGATCAGCGCCTGGCGACAGGTCTGGATGAGCAATGGCTGGTATATCGACTATTCAGGCGGACTGGATGAGAATGGCGCCATGGTCCTGACCGGCGAGTCCTACCTCGTCCAGACGGATGTACGCGCCGGATTGCGCGGCACCTGGACACCGCTGGAAGACGGCACGGTGCGCCAGTTCTTTGAACAACAGGACGCCGATGGCAACTGGCAGGGTGTCTTCACCGGCATCTATGTGCGCAAAGCGGACGATCCACGTGCCGAGGAAGCGGCAATGGCTCGCGGGGAATGATGATGGCGAGGGTCGCTAACGCGGCAGCTGGCAAACCGAACGGGATGCCTCAACGACCGAAACGGTAGCTCAGGCGAACCCCAGCATTGTCCAGGGCCTGGTTGCGACCGGACGCCAGGATCTGGCCGTGGGAAATGTGCTCGTAATAGGCGCCCACGGACCAGTTGTCCGAGAGGTCATAGTCCAGGCCCAGCCCGTTATAGAACAGAATGTGACTGCCCATCAGCGCGCGCGTCGTGGCCAGGCGGATACGTTCCGGATCACCCGGAGGCGAGTTCTGGTCGATGTCCTTCACGCCATCATTATAGGAGAGGCCAAAAGTATATTCGATGTCCCAGTTGCCGCCGAGGTCCCAATCCCACGCCAGACCGGCCGTACCGAAATTGGTCAGGCCATTGGTATTGAACGAGCCGTAGACAAACGGACGGGGCGACCACAAAGGCTCGAGGAAATCAGGGCTCTCGAAGAGCAATTCCAGGGTCACATTCGGGCCGTCCTCGACATGGTCGGCAAGATCATGAGCGGTCACGCCAAAACGGAACTCGATACCCTCGTCCTGGGCCGAAGCCATACCGGAGAGAAGTGCTGCAGCAGCAGCGGCGGTCATCCAACGTGTCATGATATCCCCCTGGAAACTCGCGTAAGCGGCGAAATCTGCCCTCACAACTAACCTGTTGCTCAGAGCGCGTCCAGCGCTTCGCCATAGGCCCAGTCAAGCCAGGGACCAAGTGCGGCCAAATCATCACGCTCGATCGTCGGGCCGCACCAGATGCGAATGCCCGGCACGCTGTCGCGGTGCATGATGATGTCCAGCCCGGCGTTTTCCCGCTCCAGCAGGGAGACGATCTTCCTGGAGAAGGCCCACTGCGTCTCGATATCGAGCGACAGCACCTGCGGGTCCTTGAATTTCAGCGTCACGGATACCTGGGAACGATGCTCCGGGTTCTCGCACAGATACTCGGCCCATGCACTGTCCTGCACCCAGGCATCCAGCGCCGCAAAATTCTCGCTCGATCTCTTCACCAGTGCCGGCAGGCCACCAATCTTTGACGCCCACTTACACGCGGCGACGTAATCCTCGACCGCCATCAGGGACGGTGTGTTCAGGGTCGAGCCTTCATAAACCTTCATGTTCGCCTGATCGCCCTTGTGCAACGCGAACAGCCCCGGGATCGGCCAGGAAGGTTTGTAGGTATTGAGGCGTTCGATCGCCCGCGGCCCCATGACCAGCATGCCGTGCTGAGCCTCGCCGCCCAGGCATTTCTGCCACGAGAACGTCAGCACATCGATCTTGGACCAGTCGATATCCACCGCAAAGGCACCGGACGTCGCGTCACAGATCGTAAGCCCCTCCCGATCCGCATCAATCCAGTCATACCCCGGGATCCAAACACCGGCAGCCGTGCCGTTCAACGTGAAGATCGCGTCGCGCTTGCCATCATATTGCGACAGGTCCGGCAATGTTCCGGCCTTTTCCTGGAAGATGCGCAGATCCTCGAGTTTCAGCTCGTCACGAGCATCAAGGATCCAGCGATTACCGAACACATCCCAGCCGAACACATCCACGCCACGAACACCCAGCAGCGACCACATCGCTGCTTCCATCGCGCCGGTATCCGATCCCGGAATGATGGCGACATGATAGTCCTCGGGCAGTTCCAGCAGCGCGTGCGTGCGATCAATGGCCTCCTTGATCCGTGCCACGGCAGACCCCGTTCGATGCGTCCGCGAGAGCGGCGCATCAATCAGGCTCTCCCAGCTCCAGCCGGGATGTTTCTTCACCGGGCCACAGGAAAACCGCGGATCCGCCGGCTTGAGCATGGGCTTTTGATATCTGCTTTTGGCGGGGGCGTGCGTGATCTCGGACACGGGCATAACTCCGTTGGGCAGGATAGAGACGATTCAGTCATCACGTTGACGCCCCGCCACGTTACGGGCAAGAGCAAACTCCATGATCCTGACACGTCATTTTTTCATAGCTTCGGCTCAACCCGGTTACGGCACCAGCAAAAGCGTGTCCAGCGGAGGCGCAGCGGCGTGACACAAACCCCGGCTCAGCCGACAGTCCAGAACTGGATCGCACTCGGCATCCTCACCGTCTTGTGGGGCTCCGCCTTTGCCTTCATTGGCTATACAGTCGACTTCCTGCCGCCGATGGCGCTCATCTTTGTGCGCCTGACCCTGGCCGCACTGATCCTGCTGGCCTGGGCGATATTCCGTGGCCGACGCATGCCACCGCTGACGGACAAGCGCTGGCTCTGGTTTACCGGGCTGGGCTTTTTCGGAAACACCCTGCCCTTCTTCCTGATCGCCTGGGGCCAGCTCAGCCTGGACAGTGCCCTGACCGGTATTCTGGTGGCGACCATGCCGCTGGCGACGCTGGGCCTGGCTCATGTCTTTGTTCCCGGCGAGCGCATGAATGCCCGCAAGCTGATCGGTTTCCTTGTGGGTTTCGGCGGCGTTGTCGTGTTGATGGGCCCCAGCGCCCTGCAGGGAATTTTCGACAGTTCCTTCGTCGCTCAGATCGCCGTCGTCGGCGCCGCGGTGTGTTACGGCATCAACGCCGTCATGGCGCGTATGCTGCCGGAAACCTCGCCCTCGGTGTCCGGCGCAGGAATGCTGATCACGGCTGCCCTGCTCTCCCTGCCCATGGGCTTGTGGGAGCTGACCCAGGTGGACGCCGTACCCATGACGGCATGGGCCTCGGTGGTCTGGCTGGCGCTGGCGCCAACAGCAATCGCCTCGGTCATGCTGATGCAGATTGCGCGCACGGCCGGTCCGGGCTTCCTGGCGATCGTCAATTATCTCACACCCGTCGCGGCAGTCGTCACAGGTTACATCATCGGTGAAAGCATCGGCTGGACAGCACTGCTGGCCCTCGCAATCATCCTGGCCGGCGTGTGGATCGCGCGGAAACGCTAGGAGCTGAAGGTGCAGCGGCCATCCATAATCGATAATCGCCCAGCCGAGCCGGTCACTGTCGACCGGAGCTTTGCCAAAAGCCGCCGCATTTTTTCCAAGAACCTTCTCAGAGAAGTGCGGACCCGATTGAAGGGAAGCGGATGGCGTCTCAATAGCAATACACTTTTCAAGCAGATTGACGGGCTATTCGTGTGCCTCCGGGTCAACTCGTTTCTCAACGCCGATCACACGAGTGTTCTGATCGAACTCAAACCAATGGAAGTTGATAGCATCCTTTGGCAGGCGCTCGGCCTGGAAGATAACGAAAGACAGCCATTGTCATTCAGAGCGTCAGCTGCCTTCCAGTGTTGGGCGAGCATTGCGGGCGCAGTTGAGATCAGCGACGCCAACCAAGCTTCAGATACTGCAGACCTGATTGTTAAGCACGCCTGCACCCGCGCTCAATCCGCCGCCAAGACCGTGGGTAGTACGCCGTTTTCAGTATGGCTCGAAGGGCTGATGGATGAAGGTCCAGACACAAGACCGCCGCATAGCGCCTTGTTGGTCTGCGCGATGATCGCCGATCGTCGTATCGACGATGCGCGCACGAAGATTGACCAGGTCTTAGAGCGACCAAGTCTGCACCATGGCATTGTCATGCAAACCGGTGTGCGCTCAACCCACTACCTTGAGAGTTTGAAGGCCTCGCTCTCGGCCATAGCCTAATCCCGCACCACCCACATATGATCCACCGGACCATGTCCGCGGCCAAATCCCGGCGCGCGCTTGATCGCCTCGTGCAGATAATCGCCGGCCTGTTCGGTCGCTTCCGGCAAGGCATGACCCTGTGCCAGCAGGGCTGTGATCGCCGCAGCCAGCGTACATCCGGTACCATGGGTATGGGGCGTGTCGAGGCGCGGTCGCTCCATGATCTCCAGGCCGCGCTGGGAGACCAGCACATCGCGGACGCTGGAACTGTCCACATGCCCGCCTTTAACCAGTGCCGCCGAAGCGCCCATTTCGCGAAGGGCCTTCGCCGCCTCGATCTGCGTATGCAGATCTGTGACATCGACCCCGGTCAGTCGCCGGGCCTCGTCGCTATTGGGCGTGACCAGATCCGCACGGGGCAGCAATCGTTCCCGGATCACGCTTTCCGCGCCATCATCCACCAGCGCATCACCCGAAGTGGCAATCATAACAGGATCGACCACCAGCGGTACATCCGGTGCGGCCTCTTCCAGCGTCTCCACCACCGTTTCAATCACCGACCGGCTGGCCAGCATGCCAGTCTTGATGACATCGGCACCGATATCATCGAGCACGGCCCGCATCTGGTCGGCGATGATCTGTTCGGGCACGGCGTGGATGCCGGTTACACCCAGCGTGTTCTGGACGGTAATGGCCGTGATCGCAGTCGCCGCATACCCGCCCAGGGCCGAAACAGCCTTGATGTCTGCCTGGATACCGGCCCCGCCGCCACTATCGGATCCGGCAATGATCAGGACACGGCCGCGATGCTGGCTGGAAGACATTACTGGCGGTTCTCCAGGGCGCGGGCGCGATCCAGGGCCGCCGCGGCCTGGGCATCGGACCGGGCATGGCCGGCGGCCTGGCGGTAAAGCTGCAGCGCCGCATCAGCGTTGCCGGCACGAACCTCCAACTCGGCCAGCTCCACGGCCGCTGCATAATTCTCCGGCTCGAAGGCCAGGACCTGACGATAGATGCCGTTCGCCTCCCGCGTCTGCCCCTGCTGGG
Source organism: Maricaulis sp. (assembly GCF_017643475.1). Taxonomy (GTDB): domain Bacteria; phylum Pseudomonadota; class Alphaproteobacteria; order Caulobacterales; family Maricaulaceae; genus Maricaulis. The sequence goes on along the minus strand of NZ_JAEPNI010000001.1, from coordinate 823,408 downwards.
CGAGGCAGGCCGCGTGCGGAACCAGAAGCCGTTCATTCCAGGGATCGTCCGCGACAGCCTGCGCCAGGCGTTCACATTCATCCATGGGTGTGGCTGGAGCCGGTTCGCTTGCGGTTTCATCAGCCACTGTTGCGATCGCCATCGGTTCCGGCGGAACTTCTGTCGTCGCTGGGGTTTCTGCCGGAGCTTGCACAGGCACCTCAACCGCCGGTGTCGGCGCCGTTTCCGAATGCGCTGCCGCGGCAGGCTCAACGCGATCGGTGTGAGCAGGTTGGGGGGCGTTCCGGACCAGGTCTGGACCGCTGCCCGTTCCAACATCAATTGAAACCAGCACGCCGCCCTCTCGAACTTCGGCCTGCAATCCAGTCCATTCACGCGCGGAGGATAGCTCGATGACGGCACCGCCGGTTTCTGCATGCAATGTTACAGCCTGAACCAGATCCGTGTGAGCAGGGGAAATTGAGCGGGAGCTGACATCAACGCCATGAACACGCAGGCGCATACCGCTCGCCGTCTGTTCGAACTCAACCTGGCCCGGTTGGTTGTCGAAACCGAACCAGACATAGCCGTTCATGCCAACAGATGTGGCACGTAGGTCAGTCAGCTCGCCGTGAGCTGCAGAGCTCAGGAGGAACAGGCAGGGCAGAAGCAGAAAATGTCTCATTATCCCTGCCTCCGCCTATCCGTTTAAAACCGGGTTAAGAGCCGCTGAGCGCGGCCACCGGGACACTGTCGCAGGTGTCATATCCCAGGGCACCGATCAGCGATCCGTCCGCACGGCGGACTGATTCATAGATATAACACCCCTCAGCCATGCCCGGCATGCGAGAGCGGACAAAATGCGGGTCCCCCTCGCCCAACATCGCATCGGCCGCATTGAGCTGGCGAACGGAGTTGATGGCCGCGTCCTGCTCTCGTGTCGTACACTCCCAGGTCGCGTCATCCTGATCGACCAGACGCACCCCCGTGGTTCCGCCCGGCTGGGCGTAGGCCAGCGAGACATGCTGGGCGCGGCGGCCAAACTCTGCCAGGCAGACATCAATCGCGGGCATGAATTCCATCAGGTAATTCGACCAGCGATCGGTCTCGGCACGTTCCAGGCCACAGCCCTCGAACTGACCGCCGCCGATCGCCACCAATGCGAAATGGGTAAGCGTGTCACCGCCCTGTTCACACGGACCGGCCTGCAGCTCTACGAAAACCTCGCGACCGTCTACCGTTGAACCATGGTAGCGGCGTACGCCGTCAGCGAGATAGGGCATGCCAACACGCAGCTCGGCCTCGGTGCCATCCGTCATGGAGAAAACCACCGCGAGGACGCCGGAGCTTTCCTCGAACTCCAAGGCGCCCTGCCACCCCCCGTCGCCGGCAAGCTGATACCCGAAGCGCGCGCCCGCCTGACGCGTGGCATCGGACGGGGCGTAGTCGAAAGCGGAAAGCGCCAAGCCACCAGCGCCGCGGTCAGTCGTCGATGAACACGCGGCCAGGGCCGTACACACCATGGCCAGAACCAGTAACTGTCTCATTTTCCCCTCCATCGAAAACGATGCCTAAAAACAGCCTAACACATGAACCGGACATGATCACAGCCTCGGCGGGTCAGATCCCGTCGGCAAAATGCGCCTTGAGATGGTCGACAAAAAGCCGGACCCGATGAGCCAGGTATCGCGAGGACGGGAAAACCGCCCAGAGGTCCCGGTGCTCAGGTTGCCAGTCGTCCAGCAGGCGAACGACACGCCCCTCCGACAGCGCCTGCTCGGCGGCCCAGGCTGGCGTGCCGACAATACCCAGCCCCGCTGCTGCTGCTTCGACCGCTGCGACAGCCCCGTTCAGGGAAAGACGGCCGTTGATACGCACCTCCACACGTTCCTCGCCCCGCTCCAGCACGATCTGCTGTGCGGCCGGCTTGTTGCGATCGATGATAACGGAGTGCTGGGCGAGGTCTTCCGGTCGCTCTGGCACTCCGGCAGCCTCGAGATAGGCAGGTGACGCGACCAGCACCATTTGCGCCGGCGCCAGCTGGCGCGCGATCAACGCGCTGTCCGGCAGATTTCCGATACGAATTGCGACGTCGAATCCTTCATTGACCAGATCGACCATGCGATCACCCATGGAAAGGCGCACCTCGACACCCGGCCACTTGTTCATGAAGTCGGAGACCGGAAGGATCAGCTTGCGAGGGGTGAAGTCCACGGGAGCAGAAACCCGCAGCAACCCGGCCGGTGCTGAAGTCGCCGCCGCCACGCCTTCTTCCAGCGCATCATATTCATCCAGCCAGGGCCGCACCCTCTCCAGCAGGGCGGCGCCCGCATCCGTCAGACGGACCGATCGGGTCGTCCGCTCGAACAGGCGCGCCTGCAGGCGCGTTTCAAGGGCGGTGATCTGTTTGGAAGCCGCGCCCGGGGTCACACCCTCTCGCTCCGCTGCCTGGGTAAAGGAGCCCAGCTCGGCGACCGATGAAAACAGTCGCAGGGCATCGATACGATCCATTTGTTCCCTCAGAGAAATTGTCTTGCTCCAAATTACCCAATTATCGCCAATGGGTCAAAACGCTATCTCTCCGTCATCGCAATCAACTCGCTGGAGAGACACATGTCTGACCAACAATCCCAATACGGAGTGGCACTGCTGCGCGTCAGCCTCGGTGTCCTGTTCCTGGCCCACGGCCTGCTCAAGGTTCTGGTCTTCACCCCGGCCGGCACGGTCGGCTTCTTCGAAAGCCTCGGCTTTCCCGGCTTCTTTGCCTATCTCGTGATAGTCGGCGAAATCGGCGGTGGCCTGCTTTTGATCGCCGGAGCCTATACCCGCATCATCGCACTCGCCCTGGTACCGATAGCCCTGGGCGCCACCCTTGTTCACCTGGGCAATGGCTGGGTATTCAGCGCCGAAGGCGGCGGCTGGGAATTCCCACTCTTCCTGACCATCACCACGCTGGTCCAGGCGATGCTCGGCGCTGGCGCCTTCGCCTTGCGCACACCGGAGCTCCCCTTCCTGCCACGGGCCATGCAGGCGTGATGCCCCGCCCGCTTTTCATCTCCCATGGTGCGCCGGATGTGTTGATCAAGGACACGCCGGCGCATCGCGCCATGCAAATGCTGGGAGAGCGCCCGACACCACGGGCCTATGTGGTGATTTCCGCACACTGGCAGTCCGGCGACCTGCAGATCACGGCGTCAGACACTCCCGATACTATCCATGATTTCCGCGGGTTCGGCGAGAAACTGGAACGATTTCAGTATCCCGTCGCCGGATCCGCCGAAATCGCCGGACACATTGCCACGCTTCTTAACCGGCAAGGTTTGCCCGTGCGCCTGAACCAGCGCCGTGGACTCGATCATGGCAGCTGGGTCCCGATGGCACTTGTCAGGCCGCAAGCCGATGCCCCGGTCCTGCAACTCTCCCTGCCCCGTCAGAACGATAGCGACAGTGTGGTGCTTGGCCGGGCGTTGACCGCGCTGATTGATCGGGACATCCAGATCATAGGGTCCGGCGCGCTCACGCATTCGCTGGCCGACAGCCTGCCGTTGGCCGAAACCGCCCCGGTGGCCAACTTCGCCGAAGAATTTCGCGAGGCTGTTCTCCCCGCGCTTGAAACAGGTGATATCGACGCCGCGCTGGCCTGGCGGTCAGTCCCGCACGCACAGCGAAACCACCCGACGCCAGAGCACTATCGACCGCTTCTTGTGGCGATGGCTGCAGGCGGCAGACCCGGGCAGTGCCTTCATACTTCGTGGAGCCGCTCTGCCCTGGCGATGGATATCTGGGAGTTCTAACCCGGCTTGCGGGCCCGGCTGGTCAGCACGCAAGGCGTCATCAACAATGTGTTCGGGTCAGCCGCGCGCCGAGCGAGAAAGTCCCGGAACGCCTCAGCGTCTTCGCGCGAAAGAAAGCCCAACTCGACCAGCCTGGCCGGTGCTTCCTCAAGCCAGGTGATTGGCCAGCGAAATATCGGATCTGACGGACGCGCGGCGTAAAGGACCGGCGTCATCTCATCGATTTCCAGCCCCAATTCGGCAAACCAGGCCGGGAAACGCCGGGCAATATTCGGATCGCCCTGGAAATGCGCCCAGCTGGCCTCAACCGCGCTCACGAAGCGGTCGAACACCGGCTCGCTCGGCTCCAGCCGGAAACTGCGATAATCGACATATTCCTGGGCCACAAACACGCCACCCGGCTTCAGCGTCCGCTTGATGCCCTTGAGCGCCGCATGCGGGTCCGGCAGGAAACACAAGACCCAGCGTGTCCAGACGGCGTCGAACTCGGCCTCTGGCCAGTCAAATGCATCGAGCGAGGAATGAACCGTGCGGATATTGTCCAGCCCGCGGCTTTTTGCGCTGTCACGCAGGGCCGCCAGGAAAAACTCCGACTGGTCGACTGCGACGACCTCGCCCTCCGGGCCGACAAGCTGGGCCAGATCGTAACTCGCATAGCCGGGGCCACAGCCCACATCCAGCACCCGCATACCTGGCCGGATGCCCGCCCTACGCCAGACGCCCAGACCGGATTCCCGCCACAGCGTGTGCTGCAGACCAAGCCGCTTCAGCTCCGCGTCATTGGTCCCGATGATATAATCTTCCTCGGCTAGCTCAGTCTCGCTCAAAGTCTGCCTCCCCGCTGAAATCGCTGCGCAGCTAAACACGAGTTGGCGACAAAACCAGCCCGAAAAAAGCGATTTCAGTTTCGGCCGGCAAACAGATCAGGCGCAAATGGCGAAAACTAGCGACTGCGGTCGAGGCGGGAATTGGTGACAAACATCGCCTTGCTTGCCTGACGCTGCAGAGCTTCGACATAAACTTCGTCAGACCGGACCTGTTGCACCGACTGGACGGCAAGCCAGCTGAGCAGGCAGGTCAGGGACACGGCACAAGCCCAGCACAAGCCCGTGAACACCCGGATGGGGTCGCGCAATATTTCAAGGCTGGACTGCAACATGCCCGGCGGATTTCCCTCGCTAAGATCTCGGGCATTTTCGACAAGAGCAGGCCGGTTGCATGTCATAATTCATTCGAATCCTGAATATGTGCAAGCAAATTCGATTCTCTATTGGAATCAAGCCTCTAGACATTTGGTTTCGTTCGTAAACCAAATGCAGAATTCACCCAGAGGGAGAATATCACCTCGAATCCGGTGCCGGAATCAGTCCTCTCGGGCGGGCAGGGAAACCCGATATTGCCCATAAACCCCTTGTCGGAAAGACGTAAACCAGAGGGTGTCCTGATCGGAATTTACCCACGCGCCGTACTCGTACTCGACTGTATTGACATCCTGGCCCAGTGGTGTCGGCTCGGCCCAGCCATCCGCTAGCGCATGGCTGATGTAAAGATCGTCCCCGCCCTGGCCGTCTGGAGCACCGGTCCGGGCGAACAGGACATAACTTTCGTCCGGAGCAACAAAGATGTCTGCCTCCGAGAACTCGGTTGAAAGCTGGCGCAAATGCTCCACCCGCCAGCCCGAGGCCAGGTCAGGTCGCGCGCGATAAAGATCAGACCCGCCCGCGCCGCCATCACGCCGCGAAGCGAAATAGATCGTGCCATTGGCCGCGAGCGATCCGTGGAAGTCATGGGCGGACGAATTGACGGGCTCCTCCAGTCGCCGCGCGGCGACAAACCGGCCTTCGTGGAAGCGCACAAACCAGAGGTCCCAGTCCTCCCGCGCTTCCCCCGGCATCGGAGCAGACGAAAAAACCGCACTACGCCCGTCCGGCGCAAACCGCAAGGCACGCATCTCTACAGGCCAGGCATTGCCATCGATCTCGACCGGCTGTGGGACGCCCCATCCTGCGGCGCCCAGATAGGTCAGCAGGACACGGTGATTGCCCCAGTCATCATCATGCCGGCCGAACGCCATGATCGTCTGCTCGGGATTGAAACTGATCCAACTGGCGTGTTCATCAGGGCTGACCATCTCGGGCACAGCCTCGATCAGGCCTTCACCATCCTGCGTCATCATCGACGCCGCCAGCCCCATAATCCACGCTACCAACATCACTCACTCCATCGCGCTCACCAACAGGCCGAACGAGAATAGCGCGCAAATCAAGGCTGGCCACTTAAGCTGGCGTAACTCTCCCGATTGTGATGGCGCCACAAACACCAACCGCCCGTCCTTGTTCCCCGGAGGGTTCAAGAGGCGGGCGGCCGCGTTGCTTGGTCGTCGCGCTATAGTCGCGCCTTCCTTGCACGTGCTCCAGGCGGGTCAGCCCGGGAGCGTCCTCCTGGGTAGGAGGTTTGGTCAGGACGGTCCTCCCCGAAGGGAGAGGCCGCCTCACCGGGTCCGGCTTTGACCCCGAACCCACGATATCGTCCCTGATGGTCCGACACCGCTGCCTCCAGCTTCCCCACTTGCGTGTTTCCGCCTTCGACTGATCCGGGTTTTACCCCGCACCTGACCCATCTCCCAGGGGATCTGGATCTTCGCCGGCTCTGTCCCCGCTTGCGCGGATCTTTCCCCGACCGGCCTGATCTTTCGACCTCACCGCTGGTTCCGCTCCCGAAGGGGTGGAACCGGTGCCTCCGGCTGTCCCACTCACGTGTTTCCGCCCTTGGCCAAGCCGGGTCTGACCCCGGATCTGATCCTTTCCCCGAAAGGTCCGGATCTTCGCCGGCTGCGTCCCCGCTTACGCGGTTTCCTCACCGACCGGCCTGATCTCTCGACCTTGCCGCTGGTCCGTTTCCCGAGGGTCCCGGCCCGGATCTTCAGGCCGCTTCACGTTCGTGCTCCGGCTTTCGATCCGCCGTCGGCTTGGTCCGATTTCCCCTTGCAGGGTTGGCTTTCCGCCCCGTCGACAATCAAACGTTAGGTCGGGAGAGCCCGGCCGGTCAACGCGACGGCTTGTGGGTTGCGTGGATAAGAAAGCGGGTTCTGTGGATAAATGAGCGCTTTTTGTGGATAACGCAATTTTTTCGCACCGAATTCCGGTTTGACGAAACAGGTGCAGCGCCACCTTTGAATATTTGCGCGCAATTAGGGAATTTATTGCTGATCCGTCAAGGGCGAGAGCTGTATTTTCCGGCCGGACCAATCACTGATCTTCACGATGATACAGACGGTCAAAATGACTCCTGCCCGTGTGGATAGCCGCCTTCAGGCCCCGCGCCGGCCAAGATGAAAGGCGAAGGCAATACACCAGAGATAAAGCCCCGTCTCGAGCGCTCGCTGATAGAGACCAACCAGCGGATTGTCCGGGGTCAGCTGGACGAAGCAGGCCAGTGCGAACAAGCCAACCACGAGCCCGCTCACGGCAAGACCGCGATCCTTGCTTTGAAACCGGCCAACTGCGAGCAGAAACAGGCCAAGAATGCCGAACAGATAAGCGCCCAGACCACTGGCGATGTGAACGAGATGAGTGGTCGTTGGGTCGTCCGGCCGACAACCGCTGTCGCAGGGAAAGAAGGCCGCGATGACCAATCCAAGGGCATACAGTGCGAGCGCCAGCAATCCAGCCCTGAGCCAGCCATTGCGCCCCACCCGGGTCAACGCGAGACCGACAAAGGCCAGGAAAAGAAGCTCTGTCGGCAGAAAACCGAGATAATTGACCGCCCACGCATTGGGCGCCTGCTGCGCCCCCAGCTCGCTCATGAACTGGCTCACATGGTCATATCCGGGATGCAGGGCTCCGGCGATTACCACAGAAGCGACAAGCCAGGCATAGCTGGCAATAGGCAGGGCAGGCAGCCACGAACTGGTACGCACGACATTCTCCACTGTTTCGGCAGGCGAAGCATTCACACAGTTTCCGAACGCATGCTAGCGGGGCATCGCGATCCCGACAGAAGGATTGTGCCGCGTGCTATCCCCATGAAAAAACCGGCCCGGAATGCTCCGGGCCGGTTCTTTTGAGAGATCAGGTCGGATTACTCCGCCGCGACAGCCTCGGCCGGAGCGAAACGTCCGTAGAAGGTCTCGCCCTTCTCGGCCATTTCACGCAGCAGGGCTGGCACTTCGAACTGGTCGCCATAAGCAGCTTTCAGCTCGTCGGCACGTTTCACGAAGGCCGCCGCGCCATAGGTGTCGATGTAGGACAGCGCGCCACCGGTATAAGGCGCAAAGCCCCAGCCCAGGATGGAGCCGACATCGGCCTCGCGCGGATCGATGACGATTTCCTCTTCCATGCAGCGGGCCGCTTCGATGGCCTGGGTGAAGAGGATGCGGTCCTTGATCTCGTCGGTGGACGGCTGGTCTTCCAGGTATTTGCCACCCGGAGCGAATTGTTCCAGCTCCGGCCAGAGGCGCTTGGGCTGGCCCTTTTCGGCCGGATAGTCATAGAAGCCCTTGGAATTCTTGCGTCCGAAACGCTCGTACTCCTCGACCATCTTGAACAGGATCGGCTCGGTCGGGGACGGTTTGTAGTTCTCGCCCAGATCCGACTTGGTCTGCTTGATCAGCTTCACACCCAGATCCAGCGCAACCTCGTCCTGCAGGGAGAGCGGACCAACCGGCATGCCGGCCATCTTGGTCGCATTCTCGATCAGGACCGGGCTGACACCCTCGGCCAGCATGTTCATGCCTTCACCGATGAAGCGCATGACACAACGGTTGGCATAGAAGCCGCGCGTGTCGGAGACGACGATCGGCGTCTTCTTGATCTTGGTGACATAGTCGATCGCGCGCGACAGGGCGTAATCACCCGTATTGTCGCCCATGATGATCTCGACCAGCATCATCTTCTCGACCGGCGAGAAGAAGTGGATGCCGATGAACTGGTCCTCGCGCTTGGACGCCTTGGCCAGATCCGTGATCGGAATGGAGGAGGTGTTCGACGCAAAGACCGCATTCTCCGGGATGACCTCTTCGGACATCTGGGTGATCTTGGCCTTCAGCTCGGAATTCTCGAACACGGCCTCGATGACGAGGTCGACATCGGACAGCAGGGAATAGTCCGTGGTCGCCGTGACCAGGGCACCCATCTTGTCGGCCTTTTCCTGGGAAAGCTTGCCGCGCTTCACACCCTTGGCGAAGTGATCGGTGACATGCTTCTTGCCCTTGTCGGCGCCTTCCTGGTTGGCGTCGATGAGCACGACCTCGATACCGGCCTGGGCGGTGACCGTGGCAATGCCGGCGCCCATGAAGCCGGCACCGATGATGGCGACTTTCTTGACGTCAGCCTTTTCCTGGCTGGCCGGACGACGTCCACCCTTCTCCAGCGCCTGCTTGGACAGGAAGATGGAGCGGATCATGTTGCGGCTTTCCGGACGCAGCAGCAGCTTGGTGAAATAGCGGCTCTCGATGCGCAGACCCTGGTCGATGGAGACCTGGGCACCTTCATAGACGCAGGACAGGATGTAACGCTGGGCCGGATAGTTGCCATAGGTGTTTTTGCGCAGCATCGGAGAGGCTGCACCGAAGACCTGGGCACCGGCGGGATGGTAGGGACCACCGCCCGGGAATTTGAACTTGTCGCCATCCCACGGCTGGGTCGCATTCATCGGGTCTTCCTTGACGAGTTCCTTCGCCTTGGAAACCAGCTCGGCCATCGGCACGGTGGCGTGGGCAATGCCCAGGGCCTGTGCGGACGGACCATCATGCTGCTTGCCCTGAAGCAGGATCGGCGCGGCATTCATGACACCAACCAGGCGCGGCAGGCGCTGGGTGCCGCCACCGCCCGGCAGCACGCCGACCATGGCTTCCGGCAGGCCGACCTTGGCCTTGGGATTGTCGTTCGGCATGACGCGGTAATGGCAAGCCATGGTGATCTCGAAACCACCGCCCAGGGCCAGGCCATTGATTGCGGCTGCGATCGGCTTGCCGCAGGTTTCCAGCTCGCGCAGCGTCTTGTTCAGGCGATAACACTGTTCGAACAGTTTCGCCTTCATCTCGTCTTCCGGCAGCTTGGCCATTTCAGACGATCCACCGCCCAGCTCGGACAGGTCTGCACCGGCACAGAAGGCCGACTTGCCGGAGGTCAGGACCACGCCCTTGATGGCGTCGTCGGTTTTGACCTTCTCGGTCAGTTCCACGAAATCGTCCATGACGTCCGCGGAGATAACGTTCATCGACTTGCCAGGGCTGTCGAATGTGACGAGGGCAATGCCGTCGCCGTCGATTTCAAGTGTGAAGTTTTTCATCAGGATTTCTCCTCATCGGACGGCGTCTCGCCATCCTGCTTTTTCTTTATTTCGTTAAGCCGTCCAGCGCCGAAAGCGACGGAGAGCGACATGGCTATGGCGACACCGATGGCGATGCCAATTGACAGGCTCTCCAGGGCCACCCCCAGCGCGACGCCGATCGCAATCCCGACAGGAAAACCAAGCGGCAACCCAAGCGTCAGAATCGACGCCGAGTCCTTTTTGTCCTGCTCGAGCTTGGGATCATGCATGATTACACCCGCTCGATAATGGTGGCCGTGCCCATGCCGCCGCCGACACAGAGCGTGGTGAGTGCGGTTTCCTTGTCGGAGCGCTCCAGCTCGTCCAGGACCGTGCCCAGGATCATCGCGCCGGTTGCGCCAAGCGGGTGACCCATGGCGATCGCGCCACCATTCACATTCATGATGTCGTGATCGATCTCATAGGCCTGCATCAGACGCAGAACGACAGCCGCGAACGCCTCGTTCAGCTCCCACAGATCCACATCGCTGGCATCCATGCCGGCTTTCTTGAGCACCTTGGCGGTGACCGGAACCGGGCCCGTCAGCATGATGGTCGGCTCGGATCCGACGGAGGCCATCGCCTTGATGCGCGCACGCGGCTTGAGGCCGGCTTTCTCGCCCGCTTCCTTGGAGCCGATCAGCACCATGGAAGATCCGTCGACGATACCGGAGGAGTTGCCGCCCGTGTGGACCCAGTTGAGATATTCGATTTCCGGGTAACGCTGCGTGGCAACATGTTCGAAACCGACGAAGTCGGACAGGTCCTTGAAGGCAGACTTGAGCGAACCCAGGCCCTGCATATCGGTGCCCGGACGCATGTGCTCGTCATGATCGAGAATGGTCAGGCCCAGCTGGTCCTTGACCGGAACAATCGTCTTCTTGAAACGACCTTCCTCCCAGGCGCGCGCTGCACGCTTCTGGCTTTCCACGGCATAGGCATCGACATCGTCACGGGAGAAACCGTGCTTGGTCGCGATCAGGTCGGCAGAAACACCCTGCGGAACGATATAGTGGTCAAAGCCGATCTCCGGATCGGACATCATCGCACCACCGTCGGAACCCATCGGGACGCGCGACATGGCCTCGACACCGCCACCAATGGCGAAGTCGGCCTCGCCGGACATGACCTTGGCGGCTGCAACATTGACCGCTTCCAGCCCGGAGGCACAGAAACGGTTGAGCTGGAAGCCCGCGGTCGTCTCGGCGTATTTCGCGTTCATGACGGCAGAGCGGGCGATATTGGCACCCTGTTCGCCGACCGGGGAGACGACACCCATGATGACGTCATCAACCAGCGCCGTGTCGAGATTATTGCGATCGCGGATCGCCTCGAGCTGCTGGGTCGCAAGCTGAAGCGCCGTGATCTCGTTCAGCGCTCCGCCCTTCTTCTTGCCACGCGGCGTGCGCGTGGCGTCGTAGATATAGGCTTCAGTCATTTTCAGTCCTTTCCGCTTCGCGGGTTTGTTCTTTATCGACACAAATCAGTTCCTGCCCGGACTGGGCAGAGCCATCACCCATCCCCCTCAACCATGTGGTAGGCGATGGCGCTTTCCCCGCGCTCGTTCAGCGCTTCGGCGAGACGAAGGCGCTCTGCCACGGGTTTGTTCTGTGAGAGTTTGGCCTTGCCATCGAGGCGTTCAATTTCCAGCTCGAAGGGCTGGATCGCGGCCTCGAGCATGGCGCGTTTTCTTTCTTCCAGATTGGTGATCCGCCACTGTTCCTCGAAATCGGCGATCTGGGAGGAGAGCGCCCGTTCCGCGTCCTCGCCTTCCAGAGCGACCAGTTTTCCGTGGGCATGCACGGCGATGTAGTTCCAGGTGGGAACATTGTCATTGGGATCGGAATACCAGGTCGGCGAGACATAGGCGTGCGGACCAGAGAAGATCGCGATGGCCTGCTTGCCGTCCTGGATGGCCTTCGTAACCGGGTTGGCGCGGGCGACATGCCCGACCAGGGCCTGGCGCTCATCGGCCAGTTTCAGCGGGATATGCGTGGCCGCCAGATCCGGCTCCCCCGGCACCAGGAGAATGGCAAAATCATACGAACGCATCAGCGCCCGCATCCCGGTCTCATTCTCCATCTTGAAGTGCGTGGGGGTGTACATCAGAGGAATCTCCTTCGAACGCTGCGGGCCATCCAGAATGCCCCGGAAAGACCGAGCGCCATAAACACCGACCAGACGAGCCCATCCAGACGCAGCCCGGAAAGAGCCGAAAAGATCAACGGGATGCCATATGAGGCGGCAATTCCACAAAAGACAGCGACCAACACACGATCACCCGCCAAGATCCATCCCAGTGCGAAGATCGCCGCAAAGGCCGGCAGATAACCCAGCACTTCTGTCGTCGAGGGTATGAAGAAGGTAAAACCGTGATGCGCCCACATGCTCGCCCAACCGTAATAGATGGTGGAACCGATATACGGAGCACCCCAGCCCGCGACGAACGCGAGCACCGAGAGACTGCGACTCGATTGTTGATCCACCAAGGTCGTCATCGCGCTAAAGCGTCCTTCCGATCAGGAGTTTCATGATCTCGTTGGTGCCGCCATAGATGCGCTGGACACGGCTGTCGGTCCACATCTTGGCGATGGGGTATTCCTTCATATAGCCATAGCCGCCGTGCAGCTGAACGCACTCGTCGATCACTTCGTTTTGAGCGTCCGACACCCAGTATTTCGCCATCGAGGCCGTAGCTGCATCGAGCTCGCCCTTCATCAGGCGCTCTGAACAATGGTGCACAAACACTTCGGCCAGCGTCGCCTTGGTCTTGCACTCGGCGAGTTTGAACTGGCTGTTCTGGAAATGCAGGATCGGGCGGCCAAAGGCCTGGCGTTCCTTGGTATAGGTGATGGTCTCGTGCAGGGCGCGTTTCATGGCGCCGACACCCTGGACGGCGATCTGCAGCCGTTCCTGGGGCAGTTTCTTCATCAGCTGGATGAAACCCTGGCCCTCTTCCGGACCGAGCAGCGCATCGGCCGGCACCCAGACATCCTCGAAGAACAGCTCAGCCGTGTCCTGGGCCTTCATGCCGACCTTGTCGAGCAAGCGACCACGTTTGAAGCCCTCGACCTTCTCGGTCTCGACCAGCATCAGCGAGACGCCGTCAAACCCCTTGGTCGGGTCGGTCTTGCAGACCACGATGATGAAATTGGCGGAGCCGCCATTGGTGATGAAGGTCTTCTGGCCGTTGATGCGATAGCCATTGCCATCCTTGACCGCCGTCGTCTTGACGCTCTGCAGGTCCGAACCGGTGCCCGGCTCCGACATGGCGATGGCGCCGATCAGCTCTCCGGAAATCATGCGCGGCAGGATCGACTTCTTCTGCTCGTCCGAACCGAATTCGGTGATGTAGGGCGCGATGATCGTATTGTGCAGGCCAACACCCCAGCCGCTCGCGCCGACCTCGGCACCGGCCGTATGGAAGACGTATTCATGGCCCCAGTCGCCGCCGGCGCCACCATATTCCTCCGGCACGGACGGGCAGAGCAGCCCGGCTTCACCGGCCTTGGTCCAGATCTCGCGATCGACCATGCCCTGCTCTTCCCAACGTTCAGCATTGGGAACACATTCCTTGGCCATGAAGGCGCGCACCGTATCCTCGAACATGCGCACATCCTCGCGCTCGAGAAAGGCTGGTTTTGGTACGTTGAGTGGGTCCTGAAACACCTGATTATCCTCCCCTTTGACCCTTGCGGGCCTGATCAACCGTCACGAGCCGGGACCATCCTCGTTTGGCGGGACGGTCTCCGGCAGAAGCGGCCGCGTTAGAACGCCTCCGCGTCGAGTTCCATCATGCTGTCTGCGCCGGCTTCTACCTTGGCGAGATGCATGGCGGCTTCCGGCACCCAGCGCTCGATGAAGTAGCGGCCGGTGACCAGCTTGTTGGCATAGATAGGATCGCTATCACCCGCGGCGACCTTGGCCGCGGAAACCTTGGCCATTTTCGCCCACATATAGGTCAGGCAGGTCAGGCCGAAGAGGTTGAGATAGTCGTGGCTGCCCGCGCCGGCATGGTCGAAATTCTCCAGCGCATTGTTCATCAGCCAGTCGGTACCCTGTTTCAGCTTGTCGCGGCACTCCGTCAGCGCATCGATGAAGGGCTGTGTCGTCTCGTCACCGCCCTCGGCGATGAAGGCTTCCAGTTCGCCCATGAAGGTCGTGATCGGGCGCATGCCGTTCATCGCCAGCTTGCGGCCCACCAGGTCGAGCGCCTGGACGCCATTGGTGCCTTCATAGATCAGGGTGATGCGGGCATCGCGAAGCAGCTGGGACGCACCCCATTCCTCGGTAAAGCCGGAACCACCGTGGATCTGCAGACCGTTGGAGACCATGTCATAGCCCTTGCCGGTCAGATAGGACTTCACGATCGGGGTCAGCAGCGCCATGTAGTCGCCACCCTTCTCGCGCATGGTCGGATCGTCAGACTTTTCCTCCAGATCGCCGTGCAGGGCCGTCCAGAAGGCGAAACAACGCGCCGCTTCGACAAATGATTTCTGATCCATCAGCATGCGACGCACATCCGGATGCACGATGATCGGGTCGGCGGGGCCGTTCGGGTTTTTCGGTCCGGTCAGGGAGCGGCCCTGGATACGGTCCTTGGCGAAGTCGAGGGATTGCTGATAGGCGGCCTCGGCCAGGGCATAACCCTGCAGGCCCACGCCCAGTCGTGCCTCATTCATCATGATAAACATGATCTTGAGCCCCTTGTTCTCCTCGCCCACGAGCCAGCCGGTCGCCTCGTCATAGTCCATGACGCAGGTGGCGTTGCCGTGGATACCCATCTTGTGTTCCAGGCCGCCACACTTGGCATTGTTGCGCTCGCCCGGATTGCCGTCGGCATCCGGAATGAATTTCGGCACGACGAAGAGGGAAATCCCCTTCACGCCTTCCGGGGCGCCTTCGATACGGGCCAGGACGAGATGGACGATGTTCTCGGCCATGTCGTGCTCGCCGGAGGAAATCCAGATCTTCTGGCCGGTGATCTTGTAGGAGCCGTCCGCCTGCGGAACAGCTTTGGTGCGCAGCATGCCCAGATCCGTTCCGCAATGCGGCTCGGTCAGGTTCATCGTCCCGCCCCACTGGCAGGAGATCATCTTGGGCAGGTAAAGCGCCTTCTGCTCGTCGGTACCACCGGTGTGCAGCGCCGCAGCCGCACCCAGGGTCAGACCCGGATACATGCCAAACGCCATATTCGAGGAGGAGACCATCTCGTTGACCGCAAGATTGAGAACGTGCGGCAGGCCCTGGCCACCATATTCCGGATCAGAGGACAGCGCCGTCCAGCCCGCTTCGGACATCTGCTGGAAGGCTTCCTTCCAGCCGGTCGGCGTAGTGACATTGCCGTCATCGTCACGCGTACAGCCTTCCACATCGCCGACCTTGGAGATCGGGGCCAGCACGCCCTCGCAGAACTTGCCGCCCTCTTCCAGGATCGCGGCCATGGTATCCACGTCCGCATCGGCAAAACCGGGCAGATGGCCATATTGGCCAACATCCAGGACGTCATTCAGGACAAACATCTGGTCACGAACAGGAGCGCGATAGGCTGCCATGATTTATCTCCAACAATCAGTCAGTGCGGGGTCTGAGCCCCGTAAAGGGATGAAACTCTAAGAGGAACTCGGGGGCATGCCCGTCCAGTCTTCCAGGCGGGCGGACGCCAGGGCTTCGAAGGCCCGGGCGCGACGTTTGATTTCTTCGGACGGCTCGTTCTCGTTGAGGCGGGCATTCAGCCAGTCCAGGCCGGCATTCATCTCTTCCAGCGCGCGCTCGACATCCTCGCGCTGCTGTTCAAGCACACCAATGCGGCTCTCGAAACGCTCGATCGTCGCGTCAAGCACCTGCGGGTCGCGGCTGTCGATGAAGCGCAGGTCCAGCATTTCCTTGATCTCGTCGAGCGCAAAGCCGACGCGCTTGCCGCGCAGGATCAGTTCGATGCGCGCACGATCCATGGCGGAATAAACACGGGAAGCGCCCCGGCGCATGGGCGTGATCATGCCCTTCTGCTCATAAAAGCGTAGCGTGCGCGGGGTAACGTCGAACTCCTTGGAAAGTTCGCGGATGGTGAATTCAGTATCGGGCGGAACAGGTTTGACCATGAATGAACAATGTTCACATGATTACGCGAACGTCAACGTCAAATTTATGACGCATGTTCGAATTTACCTTTCCACATGCTTCGCCCTTTTCTCGCCGCGCTTGACGCGGCAGTATCCGGCCATGTTCAGTTTCACGCGTCTTCTTGCCCTCTCCGGCCTCCTGATCGGCAGCAGCTCCACAGCTATCGCGCAACAGGATCCGGCCGACCCCTTCTCCATCCTTGCGCCGCAGCCGCTGCAACTGGAAACAAGCGAGGATACGCCGACACAAACGCCGGCTGTGGCGGGCGCTCACCTGGGTCGCAGCGCCTATCTCGCCCTGCGCGGAGAAACCGGCGAAACAGTCACCCAAACCCGCTGGCGGGTTGAACGCCAGACCCTGGCCGGCGAACCCACCGACACCCAGATGCGGAACCTGACGTTTGGCGATGGCTATGTGCAGGACGGCAGCACGATCTACGACTTCACGACCGGACGCGTCCTGACTGTCACCGATGAACACGTGACCAATACTGCGATGGCCGCAAGCGCCCATCGCCAGATGGACGTCTTCACCCGGTTTACGCGCG
Source organism: Maricaulis sp. (assembly GCF_017643475.1). Lineage (GTDB taxonomy): Bacteria > Pseudomonadota > Alphaproteobacteria > Caulobacterales > Maricaulaceae > Maricaulis. The sequence continues at coordinate 806,653 of NZ_JAEPNI010000001.1, read as the reverse complement.
GCGGCGAGCTTGAGGAGATCGCCGGGCCGGGCGGGGTGAGCTTTGAACGTTTCTGGATCGAGGCCGCAACCGGCATTCGCGCCAATCCGGTTGACCTGGTCCGCAGCGAGACCGAGGCCGGCCTGATCGAGATCCGGCGCACACCGGATGGCAGTGCCGTTTACAGCGTCGTCCCGGGCGAACGCGGCGACAACGCACTTTACGACCAGCTCACCCGATGGATGCGACATACCCTGCCAATCCACCCGGACGCCATTGGCTCTGCTGGATCGCTCGGACAATTGCCAGACAGCTTCTCATTTCTCGTCTTCAGCCCCTCCAGCCCGGACGGCCGCCGCGAGACCTGGACGCTGCTGCGCAGCAACGTCGAGGAGCGCGCCTTCCCCTGGCCGGCCGGCCGGGTCGAATCCGATGCGACGGGCTATTTGCCGGCAAATGACGCCTTGAGCACGATCATCCACAAGGGCCTGGCTGCAACACGCCGCCCGGAGACCATGCCCACAACCGAGAACTTCTTGTTCGCCTCTCAATCCCTGATGCAGGCCGGAGACCTGCCCGGCGCCTACCTGACCTTGATGCAGGGAAGCCAGCATGAGGGTGAGTGCCAACCCAACACGTCCAGCGAGCTGTGCTCCGCCATGACCCGCATCATCATTGCAGGACTGGGCAACCAGGACTTCCAGACCGTGGCCAGCGCCGTGGCAAACCGCGCCACGGATCCGGCCGCCCTGATCGAGGCACTTTCCGGCCTTACGGATCGCACCGACTACGCCGGTGCCGCGGCGAACCTGATGTCCGCACAGGCGGCGGCGCGTGTTCCGGGCACCGACACCTTGCCGCTGGACTATTTCGCGACCTCGGCCCAGATCGACCCGGCGGCGCCCCTCCTCTACTGGCATGCCGGTCGTTATGCGGTCAGTCAGAATGATATCGAGACGGCCTGGCTCCTGTTCGATATCGCCCGCGCCCTGCCCTCCATCACATCCGATACGCCGCAACGCGAAGCGGCGGCCCTGGAGGAGCGTCTGCGCAATATCTCGCCGCGCTTCTTCGCCGCTGCTCAATAGCACGGACTTATCCACATATTTTACGGCGCATTAACCGAGTCATCTCCTTGTCTAGACTCAGGATTTCAGGGCCCGCTCGCGATTCCCTGATTTTCGTGTGGAAACACTAGATCTAGTGCCACCGCGCTCGGTTTACACAATATTAACCGGCAGATAGCGTTGGCCTGGGCGAGAAGAAAGCGATTCGGATGTCATCTGGGGGTCCCTGGAGCGTGAAAGGAATCGACCCGCGTGCAAGGGCGCGGGCGAAGACTGCTGCACGCAAGCAGGGCATGACTCTGGGTGAATGGCTGAACCGCGTCATTCTCGACGACAATGATCCCGCAACGACCCAGTGGGACGACGCCCTGGAAGCCTTTCCCGGCTTTGACGGCGATGTCGCCAACGATGATGACCGCCTGCTCAGGGCGATGATTAACCGCCTGTCCGATCGCATCGAAAAAGCCGAACAGGCCTCCAGCTCCACCCTGTCCGAACTCGACAGGGCCATTACCCAGCTTGCCACCAATGTCGCCAAGGTTGCCCAACGCCAGGGCGCCAAGCTGGACGAGACCGACAAGAGCATAGACAGCGTCAATCGCAGCCAGGGCGAGATCGCCGACCGGCTGCGCAAGCTGGAAACCAGCGTTTCCGCGACCAGTGGCGAGGACACCAAGGCTATCCACGCCACGGTGATGAAGCTCGCCCGCCGCCTCTATGAACACGAAAATGACGTCTCCGCCCGCCTGCATGAACAGGAACAGACCGGTGGCATCGCTGCCCGTGAGCTGATCGACGAGACCAACAAGCGTGTCGACAAGCTGGAATCGCGCGCGGACAATCTCAAGGAGTTCACGGAACGCGTCGAGGACTCCGAGCGTCGTACCAATGATACCGCGCGCACGCTGGAGACGTCCTTCGCACGTCTGGACGAACGCCTGCGCGCACTGGAAACGCGCAACACCAATGACAATGTCGAGCTGGAGCGTCGCTTCGAGCGTCTGCAGGATGATGTATCCCGCATTGTCACGGATCTCCGCGACCAGGTCGGATCGACCGGCATTCGCGTCGAGGACGCAGATCGTCGCCAGGCTGACAGCATGGCGCGCCTGGGCGACGAGATCAGCCGCCTGGCCCAGGCCATTGACCAGCGCCTGACCGAGAGCGAGCGACGTGCCGAGGAGGCCCGCCAGGACCGCCGCTCGGAAGAAACGCTCAACCACCGCATCGACGAGGTTCGCCAGGAAAACAAGGAATCCATGCGCCGCATGGCCGATGAGGTCACGCGCCTGGGCCGCTCCCTGGCCGATCGCATCCAGCGCTCCGAGGAACGCTCGACCAAGGCCGTCGAACAGGTCACTGACCGCATGGCCGACGCGATCGAGCGGATCGAGAACAATCGTCCTGACCGCGAGGCGGAGCTGGAAGACCGCCTGCGCCAGTCCGAGGAACGCACAGCGACACGCATCGAGGATGCGTTGCAGGGTGTCCAGGACAAGCTGGCTGCAGTGCGCAACGAAACCGAAGAGACTCTGACCCCCGTCCAGCGCGCGATGACTGCGCTCGCCGACCGGCTCGAGGCGATCGAGAGCCGCGACAAGGCACCCGATACCGAAACGGTTGACGAAAAACCCGCAAACGAAACGGCCCAGCGCGCCGAACCGGTCATCACCAGTTCCGACGATTATGATCCGTTCGATTTCGACGCCCCGCTGGGACCGCCGCCCCAGGCTGAGGTTCCGGTCAGCGCTTTTGAAAGCGGCAAGACCGATCCCTTCCTGGCGGACGAACCCTTTGTGCCAAACGCGCCGGTTCTGCGTGAACCGGAAGCGACACTACCGGCACCGCAGGCTCCGGCGGAGCAGGCACAGGCACAGGCACAGGCACAGGCAGAGATTCCGCGCGGCGAGACCCGCCGCCAGAAACGGCGCCGTATCGCCGAAGAACGAGCGCGCCAACAGGCCGAGACGAGTACTCCTGCGCCCCAAGCAAAGGCAGCGCCCAAGGCTCCTGCCCAGCCGCGCCCGGCAGCCCGGGTTGGCGCAACAGCCGATGCGGATTTCCTCGCTGCAGCTCGCGAAACCACACGCACGACTGCCTACACACCCTATGAACGCGAGAACCGGCCGATCAAGTTCAGCCGCGCAACGCTGGTCGCCATCCCGCTCATGGCCCTCATCTCTCTTGGCGGCGCTGGCGCGATCCTGATCTGGGGTGCGCTGCAGGGCGAGGATGGCTCCACAATCGCAGATGCCCGTTCCGACGATGCCTTCATCGCCCAAGTTGAGGCTGGCCTCGCGGCCCCGGCCCAGCCCTCCTCAACGACCAGCCCGGCTGCCAACCTTGACGCCGAACCGGAAACAACGCCGGCAGAGGCTGAGGCTTCACCGCCCCGTGACCAGGTTGCTGACGCCTCAGCGACGATCACGCCGACCCCGGAGCCGGTGACAAACGAACCTGCATCATCGTCCGTCGAACGTTCGACCCGCGAAATCGCCCCGACCGAAGCGGCAAACTCGACAAGTGGCACCACGCTGGAAAGCGCTGCTGCCGACGGCAATCCGATCGCCCGTTATCAGTTGGGCATGCGCCAACTGGAAGCCGGCGACCTAGCTTCGGCGTCAATCCTGTTGCGCCGCGCTGCGGAACAGGGTGTGCCGGCCGCACAGTATCGCTACGCCAAAATGCTGGAAACCGGCGAAGGCGTCGACATGGATCTGGAAGCCGCTCGCCGCTGGACCGAACGTGCGGCCAATTCCGGCCATCGCCGTGCCATGCACAATCTCGCCGTGATGTATTACTACGGCTCCGGCGCACCGCGTGATTTCGAAACGGCGGCCCGCTGGTTCCAGGAAGCTGCCCTGCTGGGCCTGGGCGATTCACAGTTCAACCTCGCGCTTCTGTTCGAGAGCGGCCAGGGAGTTCCCTTGAGCCTTGCAGACGCCTATGCTTGGTACATGATCTCCGCCAATGACAGCGATCCGACGGCAGGCGAACGCGCAATCGCGCTGGAGGAACTACTCGAGCCGGAAGCCCTGTCTCAGGCGCGCCAGGTCGCCCAAAGCTTCCAGCCGCGCCCGATCGACGCCCAGGCAAACGGCCTCTATCAGGGACAGGCATGGGATCGCACACCCTCTGCCAGCGCGGCCGACATTGAACGCGCCCAGGGTTTCCTCTCGGTGCTGGGTTACCGCCCGGGTCCGATTGACGGCGCAATAGGAGATCGTACTCGCCAGGCCATCATGGCCTTTGAGGCGGACCAGGGTCTGCCGCGGACCGGCCATGTGGACGACGTTCTGCTGGAACGCCTGTCCCGCGCTGTAGCGAACTAGAGGCCGCGGTGCAGATCTATCTGCCAATCGCTGAGATTTCCGTAAACATCTTCCTTCTGCTTGGACTGGGAGCCGGCGTTGGCTTCCTGTCCGGCATGTTCGGAGTGGGTGGCGGATTTCTGATGACGCCCATGCTGATGTTCATCGGCATCCCGCCCGCTGTCGCCGTCTCGACCGAGGCCAACCAGATCGTCGCCTCGTCGGCCTCCGGCGCCCTGGCCCACTGGCGACGACGAACACTCGATCCGAAAATGGGGGGGCTGCTGCTGATTGGCGGTTCCGCTGGGTCCATTTTTGGTGTCCAGCTTTTCTCGTTTTTGCGGGGGCTGGGCCAGATCGACCTTATTATCTCGCTCAGTTATGTCAGCTTCCTGGGTATTATCGGCGGGCTCATGCTGATCGAAAGCGTGCGCGCGATCATGCGTCGACGCCAGCCCGAAGAACGCCGAGAGGGCGGACGTGGCGGGCACCGCAAACGCACCTGGATTGACGCCCTGCCTTTCAAGATGCGGTTTCCGCGTTCCGGGCTCTACATCTCGGTCATCCCGCCCATAGCCATCGGCTTCTTTGTCGGCACGCTGGCCGCGATCATGGGTGTGGGCGGTGGTTTCGTCATGGTGCCGGCGATGATCTACATCCTGCGCATGCCGACCAATGTCGTGGTCGGCACCTCGCTGTTCCAGATCCTTTTCGTCACCGGTCTGACGACCTTCCTGCAAGCCTCACAGAACCAGACCGTCGATGTTGTTCTCGCCATGCTGCTGACAGTTGGCGGTGTTGTCGGCGCCCAGTTCGGTGCCCGTGCCGGACGGCATGTGAAGGGTGAGGAATTGCGCGCCCTGCTCGCCTTCATGGTGCTTGCCGTCTGCCTCAAGCTGGGCTGGGACCTCGTCGTGACACCCTCTGACATGTTTGTCGTGCTGCCGCGCGGCGGAGAGGTGGGTCACTAGTGTTGCTCGAACTCGCCCTCGCTGCCAGCCTGCAACAGGCCGTGCCCCAGGAAGCGCCGCAGATCATGGCAGCCCTGACGCATGAGACGGTCGAGATCCGCGAGGATTTTGCCGGCACAGAGCTCATCCTCTACGGCGCCACACGCGGCCTGACCATCCAGGACGAGATCGTGGTGGTCCTGCGCGGCCCGGACCAGGATCTCCGGGTCATGCAGAAGCGCCGTTCTTTTGGCATCTGGGTCAACGCCCAGGCCCAGGAGTTTGACGGCGTGCCCGCTTACTACTCCATCGCCAGCACCCGCCCGCTGGAAGAAATTGCCACGTCTGAAGCATTGATCCGTAATGATATCGGCCTGCCGCAATTACTGGTCCAGGCCTATGCGGATAGACTGAACGACCTCGAAGCCATCGAGGCCCCGGCCGAGGACAGCGAGCCGACCGGCGCGGACCTGTCGGAATACTTTGCCGCCGTGCAACGCGCCGGTGCGCGCGAAGACCTCTATTCCGCCGCTCCGCGTGGTGTGGACGTGCTTGATGGCGGCCTGTTCCGCGCGACCCTTGCCCTGCCGCCACGCACGCCGGTCGGAAACTATACGGCCGAGGTCTATCTCTTCCGGGAAGGCCGGCCGATCGCCAGCCGTTCAACCAGCATGCGTGTTGAGAAAGCCGGGATTGAGCGTGTCATCTACGAGTTCGCACACGGCGCACCGATGATTTACGGCCTGCTTTGCGTCGCCCTCGCCATGCTGGCTGGATACGCAGCTGCTGCAATGTTCGGCCGTCGCTGATTGCCTTGCGCACTGGCAGGACTAGTTCTGGGGCATGGCTCGTGACTTCACACCCATCCCCAAACCGGCGCTGTTTCTCGGCCTCGCCGGCCTGATCCCGTTCTGGACTGCGGTATTGCTGCTGGTTGCCACAGCAAACCAGGGCCGAAGCCCCGCAACAGAGATGTGGGTGTTCACGATCTACTCCGGCCTGATCGCGACTTTCCTTGGTGGTGTGCGTTGGGGTGAACTCATCACCGCTCGGGCAAGCCCGGATAGCCTGTCACTCGGAATTTCGATCGCGCCCAGCCTGTTCGCCCTCGCCTCGGTGCTAACCCACTGGGCCGGTCAGCCGATTGCCGCCTGGACCATGATGAGTGTGTGCTTCGCAGCCTTGTGGGTATGGGACAGGCAGGCAGTGCTGCGCCGTGATCTACCGGTCTGGTACGGGCGATTGCGGACAGTTCTGACCACTGGCGTGGTGCTCGCCCACCTGGCCATCAGCGTGGCCTACCTGGTCCTCGTCCGGTAACGATCCGGTACAAGCTGACGCGGCGAAATCGCATGAACCTGCTCCCGCCCTAGGACCATCACGCTGGGCACCTCACCGAAGACCGCCACGATCGCGTCGTCACAGACATTCAGCCCACCGGTATAAGCGCCAAATGCGGGCATGATCAGGCGGTCGCCATTTGTCGCAAAGGCGAAACGCCGGACGGCTCGCCCCTTGCCCCGCACTTTCGCACAGGGATGCAGGTGCCCGCAGATTTCCCCGCGCGCCGCCCCTGCCTCCGGCTCATGCCGCAGAACCAGATTTCCCAGCCTCAGCTCGTGATGGATCTCGCCGCCCAGATCCTCCGGCGGCTCCGGGTCGTGATTGCCCTCGATCCAGATCCATCGCTCCCGCGCGTTCACGAGAGCCTTCAAGCCCCCCCGATCCTCCACAGACATCCGCCCTGCAGCATCAAGGTCGTGAAAACTGTCGCCGAGCGCGATGACACAGGCCGGATCAATCTGCTCAACCACCTCCCCCAGGCGGCGCAGGGTTTCCCGGGTGTCGTAAGGCGGCAACATCTGACCTGAGCGCGCGTAGGCCGAGCCTTTTTCAAAGTGCAAGTCCGAGACGATCAGCGCATCAAATTCCGGCACAAAGAGCGCGCCGGAGCGGTGCGCGAACAGACGATGCCCAGCGAGCTCGAACGAGAGCTGATCGGCCGACTTTTCAAGCTGTCTGATCATCACGCCAACGCCTCGGCTATCAAATCCTGCGAAGCGTCCTCGAGAATGCTCTCCTGCGCCTCGCCATAGACCGGCTCCTTGCCGATCTCCAGCATCACCGGTACCGCGAGCGGCGAGATTCGGTCCAGTCCCACATGCCGGATCCGTCCCTGGACCCGTTCGAGCGCCTTGCCCAGGCGGCGGATGTCCAGAAGTCCCGAAGCGGCGTCGTTCCACGCCGCTTTCATCAGCACATGATCGGGCTCGTGCTCGCGCAGCACATTGTAGATCAAGTCCGTTGAGAAGGTGACCTGGCGGCCGGTTTTCTCCTGCCCCGGGAAACGGCGCTCGATCAGCCCGGCGATAACCGCGCAATTGCGGAAGGTTCGTTTCATCAGGTCGCTTTCGGCCAGCCACGCGTCCAGGTCATCGCCCATCATGTCCTCGGCGAACAAAGCGTTGAGATCCAGCCCGGACATGTCCCGCAGCCCCCAGACGGAAAGCGCATACTCGTTTGCAACAAACCCCATCGGCCGCATGCGCATCCGCTCCAGGCGACGTGTCAGCAACATGCCCAGGGTCTGGTGCGCGAGACGCCCTTCGAAGGGGTAACAGACGAGGTAGAATTTGGCATTGCGCGGAAAGGTTTCCACCAACAGTCCGTCTGCCCGCGGCAGTTCGGATTTCTCCTGCTGGATCCTCAGCCATTCCTGCACCTGTTCCGGCAAGTGTCCCCAGCGCACCGGATCCTGGACCATGTCACGCACACGCTCCGCGAGATAGGTGGAGAGCGGGAATTTTCCGCCCTGATAGGACGGGATCTTCGGCTCGGGATCAGAGCTTCGCGTGACCCGCGCTGCCATCTCCTCGATACCCTGGAACTTCAGGACCTGACCCGCGAACAGAAACGTGTCTCCCGGCACGAGCTGTTCGACGAACCATTCCTCGATCTGCCCCAGCCTGCGCCCGCCGCGCCCGCGCGACGAGACCACCACGTCCAGCATGGGCGCCTCTACGATCGTACCGACATTCATGCGATGTCGCTGGGCGATCTGCGGTGTACGCGCGCGCCACAACCCGTCCTTGCCCCTAACCATGCGACGAAAACGATCATAGGTCTGAAGCGCATAGCCGCCGGTTGCCGAAAACTCGAAGATCCTGTCGAACGTTTCCCGATCCATCTCGGCATAGGGCGCCGCCCGGCAGATCTCCTCAAAGAGCGCATCCTGGTCGACCGGCTCACCGCAGGCCCGCCCCATGACATGCTGGGCCAGAACATCCAGCGCCCCCGCAGCCAGCGGTTCGCCATCCAGCGCATTGGCCGCCACAGCGTCGCGTGCTGCCTCGCACTCCAGATGCTCGAAACGATTGGTCGGGGCCAGCAGGGCGCGGGACGGATCGTCCAGCCGGTGATTGGCGCGCCCCAGACGCTGCATCAAACGGGAAGACCCTTTCGGCGCTCCCATCTGGATCACCAGATCCACATCACCCCAGTCGATGCCCAGATCGAGCGTGGACGTACACACCACCGCCTTCAACGCGCCGCGCGCCATAGCCGCTTCGACCTTGCGGCGTTGTTCCGGAGCCAGCGATCCGTGGTGCAGGGCAATGGGCAGATTGTCGGCATTCATGTGCCAGAGGTCCTGGAAAGTCGCCTCGGCCTGGGAGCGTGTATTCACAAAGACCAGGGTCATGCGCGCCTGCCGGATACGCTGATAGACATCGCCCAGCGCATGGCGTCCTGAATGCCCCGCCCAGGGAATGCGCTCGTCCGGATCGAGGATTTCAACATCCGGCCGCGCGCCGGCATCACCGCGCACGATACTGGCGAAGCTGGAGGTCTCGGCCTCGTCCTGGGGCACCAGCCAGCGTGCCAGCCCCTGCTCGTCCGCCACCGTCGCGGATAGCCCTACCCGCTGGGCATTCGGCGCCCATCGCGACAAAGCCGCCATGCCAAGGCTCAGTAGATCACCCCGCTTTTGCGGCGCCAGCGCATGGATCTCGTCAATAATGATCCGCTTGAGGTCACCCAGAAAGCTCTGTGCATTCGCCGTCGCACAGAATAGTGCCAGCTGTTCCGGCGTGGTCAGCAGAATGTCTGGCGGATGAGCCCGCTGACGCTGGCGTTTCGAGGCGGAGGTATCGCCTGTTCGTGTCTCGATGCGAAGGCCCAGCCCCATTTCCTCGACTGGCTGGATCAGATTACGGGCGACATCAACCGACAGCGCCTTGAGGGGCGAAATATAGAGTGTGTGCAGCGCATGTTTACGGCGCGGATTGGTCGCGCCCTGGCCCAGGGTTTCGTGCAGCTCGACCAGGCTGGGCAGGAAACCACCCAGGGTCTTGCCGCCGCCTGTCGGTGCGATCAGCAACGCGTGCTCATCCGCTCGTGCCTTTTCCAGCATGTCCAGCTGGTGCGAGCGAGGCGCCCAGCCGCGCCGGGAAAACCAGTGCGCTATGGGGGAAGGAAGCTGAGCCGAGGCCATGCTTCATCCTGATCGCGAAAACGCGCCCGGGCAATGGTGAAACAGGCGCTGTCCACAGCCGACACACCAACAGGGGACACTGCGCCAGACTGTCCCTCTGCCGCAGAATATCGCCATGCAGCATGATGCCAGCTTCGGGACAGTGCGAGGGTGAATTATGGAACATGCGGTAATCGAGCGATTCAAATCGCTGGACGAGGCCTATCTGGCCCGGGCGCCCAAGAGTGAGCGCATGTATGCCCGTTTCGCCGCCCTCTCCTCGCTTAACGCCAAACAGGATGTCGAATGCCTGATCGAACGCGTCTTCGAGGCCCGCGACCAGCTCAATGACGGGCTGGGTGCCTGGAAAGCTCCGGCAAAGGCCATGCGCCTTGTCTTTGCTGCTGCCCTTGTTACCGCCGGCCGTAGTGCAAAGCATTTCTTTGATGTCCGCGAAGGGCTCAAGGAACGTCGCAAGGCCCGCGGCAGTCGGCATCTGTCGCAAGGTGGATCCTGCGCCGCACTTGCCCTGCTTGCTGCGGGCGGCCATGCGCACCAGGCGGATCATTTCTACGATAATCTCGACGCCATTGCCGCGCCCTGGTGGCGCCGCGAACCGATGCGGGAGGAAGTTCTCGCGGCTGCCTTCACCGCATTGGGCGAGACGCCGGAAGATTGCGCCGTCCGCCTGGATCGCACACGCGAGGCCCTGCGTTCGGCCGGTATTCCCAAATCCCACGCCGATGCGGCGGCTTATGAAGTTGCGCTGCTGGACACGGATTACGGCGATATCGCTGCATCCTGGACCAGTCTGAACCTGGCCGTTCGCGGTCGCTCTTCCCTGCGTCATGGTGTCGGCAAGACCGGCCTCGCCGTGCTCGCGGCCCAGGGCGACGGAGCCAGTATGGCCGACGCGCTGGTGCGCAGTTTCGAGACCATCAAGGAGATGCGCCCGCGTGTCTCCAGCACTGCCGCGCCGAAAATCGCCATGCGTCTGGCCCAGATGCAAATGGGAGATGCCAGCCCTGTCGGTGCGGCAGCTGACCTGGCCGCGATCCTCGCGGCCCAGGCGGCCATGGTCGCGGCGATCACCGCCGCCAGCTCCAGCGCTGCTGTCGCCACCACCGCGACTTAACGGGTGACATCGCGCAACGCGCGAGGCATTCTCTCCCCGACAGGGGGAAAAATTGCCATTCAAGTCACTGAATTCGGCTCATATTATCGAAACTCTCGATCGCCTCGCTGACCGCGTGCGCGAGCGTTTCCCTGATGCCAGCCTGAATAATGTCGTTGCCGAGGTTATAGAGCTGGGCAAGCGCGACCGACGCCGCTCCGAGCGCCTGGCCAGACCGTACATCGTCCTGCGCATGGGCACCGCTGCCGCCATTCTCGGCGCGGTCGTGGCCCTTACCTATATGGGATATTGGCTTTACTCGGCGATCGGCGTGAACGGCACCGGCGCCGACATCTTCACCGTTTTCGAGGGCGTCGAAGCAGGGCTGAACATCGTCATCCTGGCAGCGGTCGCCATCTTCACGCTCTCGCGCATCGAGGAGCGCCTCAAGCGAAGCCTCGCCCTGGACGATCTGCACGAACTGCGCTCGATCGCCCACATCATCGACATGCACCAGCTGACCAAGGACCCGACGGCGGTCCTCAAGCTGGGACCGCGCACGGAATCCTCGCCGACGCGGGAAATGTCGGATTTCGAGTTGTCGCGATATCTGGATTATTGCGCCGAACTGCTCAGCCTGGCGGGCAAGATCGCCGCGCTCTACGCCCAGAATTCACGCGACCCGGTCGTTATCGCCGCCGTCAATGACATTGAATCCCTGACTTCGAACATGTCCGCCAAGATCTGGCAGAAAATCATCATTGTACGCGAATCCGCCTGATCGCTTTCAGGCGAGTTATATAATTTAGTTTCCCCTCGAGATTGCAGAGTGCTAGTTGCGCTCTCCCCGTTAAAAGGAGCCCCCGATGGACCCCCAGGAACTGATGTCCGGTGATAATCTCTCCTCTCTCATAGAACGCGGCATTGATGCAGGCACAAGCCTGGCTCTGGCTGCGCTCATCCTCATTGTCGGCATGATGGTCGCTGGTGGCGTCCGCAAGGCCGTACGCAATGCCGCTGTCAAAAGCGACCGCATCGACGACACGCTGGGCGGATTTTTCGCCTCACTGGCCTATTACGGCATCATGGCGATTGTCGTCATCGCCGTTCTCAATCGCTTTGGCGTTGAAACGACCAGCCTCGTCGCGGCCCTGGGTGCAGCGACACTGGCTATTGGCCTGGCCCTGCAGGGCACGCTGTCCAACCTGGCAGCCGGCGTGATGATCATCCTCTTTCGCCCCTACAAGCTGGGTGACTTCGTCGAGGTGGCCGGCCAGGCCGGTTCCGTGAAGGACATAACCCTCTTCACCACAGAGCTGGCAACCGGTGACAACAAGAAGGTCATCGTCCCCAACGGCTCCGCTTGGGGCGATGTGATCACGAACTATTCCGCCAACGATACCCGCCGCGTCGATTTCACCTTCTCGATCGATTATTCCGACGATATCGACAAGGCCATGCAGATCATCCAGGACACGCTGGGCGCTGACGAAAGAGTGTTCAAGGACCCGGCGGTATTCACAGCTGTAATGGCCCATGGCGGCTCGTCAGTGGATATCGTGACACGTGTCTGGTGTAACTCCGGCGATTACTGGGGTGTGCACTTCGACGCCATGAAAAACGTCAAGGAAGCCTTCGACAAGGGCGGCATCTCGATCCCGTACCCGCACCAGGTCAACATGACCCGCGAAGGCTGAGATCGCCCTCTTTGTGCCCAATTTGCTGATAGAGTGAAGACATGAGTACTGATCGCGATACCAGCCCGACATCCTCGCAAGCGGATGACAGCGGCTTCCTGCAGCGCCTGTTCAAGCTGTCGCCGAACGACCTGCTGCGCCTTCTTTTCCTGTGTGTTCTGGTCGGCCTGCTGCTGGCCGCCTTCAATGTCGACCCGCGTCGGCTGTGGGTGGATTTCTTCGGCACACTTGTCGAAAGCTGGACCAGCATTGTCAGCGCTATCGTGAACAGTGCAGGACACGCGATCGAATATCTGCTGCTGGGTGCGGTCCTGGTCGTTCCGATCTGGCTGCTGATGCGGGTGCTCGGCGCCATGCGCCGCGACTAGCAACTTGATCCGCAAGCCGGATTACCTGAATTTGGGGCTCCACTCGGAGCCCCTTTTCATATCATGACCCCGGAACGCCAGAAATTTCTCAATGATCTCGCCACCCTGCTGGTGGACGGATCCCCGCACGCGGTCGCCCTCGGCTTCAAGGTTGATGACGTTGGCGAAGGCGATGCACACATGCGCCTGCCCTATCGCGAGGACCTCGTTGGCGACCCCGAAACCGGTGTGATCCATGGCGGGGCTGTCACGGCCCTTCTCGATCATGTCTGCGGCCTGGCTGCCTTTACCGGATTTGGTGGTGAGGACACGCCCGCCACCCTTGACCTGCGCATCGACTACATGCGCCCGGCAGAACCGGGACAGGATATCATCGCCGAAGCTGTCAGCCTGCGCTCACGGGGCCTGGTGTCTTTCGTGCGGGCCACAGCGCATGACGGCAATACCGACGAGCCTGTCGCCATTGCCCAGGCTGCCTTCATGATCACCAACGCCTCCAAGGCCGCGCAGGACCGCGCGCGGAAAGCCATCCGCGAGGGAGATGCATCATGAGCGAACCTCTGATCAGTACTCTCCTTGAGACGCCGTATATCGCGGGCCTCGGCGTGGAGTTCGATCATCGCGGTGACGAGCTGACCGGCTGCCTGCCCTTCCGGGATGACCTGGTCGGCAATCCGCTGATCCCGGCCCTGCACGGGGGCGCGGTCGGTGCGTTTCTGGAGATTGTCGCGACAGGTTCACTGATCGTCAGCCAGCCGCTCGATCGGTTGCCCAAACCTATCGACATTGCCATCGACTATCTGCGCCCGGCCCGGGCCGCTGATGTCTTCGCCCGCGCCCAGGTTGCCCGCAGCGGACGCCGGGTCGCCAATGTGCGGGTAGAGGCCTGGCAAGGCCGTCGCGGCGCGCCGGTAGCAACCCTGCACGGACATTTCCTGATCACGCCCAAACGCTCGGACGACTGAGCCTTCCAGGGTGCGGCGGCGTGTCACTTTCCGACCACCCAAGCGCGCCCTAAATTGGGAACATGATCAACGACGGCCCAGTCATCGCCTATTACGACGCCCTCTGCCCGCTTTGCCGGCGGGAGATGCGCCATTATAGCAAGTTCGGTCCAGAGAAGATTATTCTCTCCGACTGCAATGCCGAGGACCTCGCCGAAGACGTCGATCGCGAAGCGGCCCTTGCGGCCTTGCATGTTCGCCTGCCCGACAATCGTGTTGTCACCGGCGTCGATGCCTTCATCGCCATCTGGGAACGCCTGCCGCGCTGGCACATTCTCGCGACGCTGCTGCGCCCGTGGATCATCCGCAAACCGCTCGACGCCATCTACCGCTTCCTCGCACCCTACCGGCCGCGCCAGACCTGTCGCGACGGCGTTTGCCCCACAGATTAAACGCTTGAAATCAGGATGCTCTCGCGGCTAGCTGCGAGACATGGAACAGCCGCTGACCCGCAAGGCCGTGCTCGCACGCGCCTGGCCCCTCATCTTCGCCAACGCCACTGTCCCGCTTGCCGGGGTGATCGATACCTTTGTGCTCGGCCTGTCGGGCGACAGTTCGGATCTTGGCGGCGTGGCGCTGGGTGGAGCCCTCTTCTCGGTCTTCTACTGGAGTTTCTACTTCCTGCGCATGGGCACCACCGGCATGACCGCCCAGGCCGATGGCGCCGGGCGCCTGGCGGAAGTCCAACGCATCCTGTTGCGGGCGAGTGTGGTTGCCATCAATCTGGGTTTGCTGGTCTGGATCTTCCGCCACCCGATCTCCGACATCGGCTTCGCCATCCTGCAAGGCACCGAAACCGTTGAATACAAGGGCGCGGACTATCTGCTCGCCCGCGCCTGGGGCGCCCCGGCGGCGCTGGCCGGGTTCGCGATATCCGGCTGGCTTATCGGACTGGGACGCAACAGCGCGACGCTGGCGATCTATGCCGTGTTTTCCGGCGTGAACATCCTGCTCGATTTCTGGTTTGTGCTGGGACTGGGCATGGGCCCGGGTGGTGTCGGCGCCGCGACGGCGATCGCGGAATGGACCGCGGCGCTCGTGGCAATCGGATTTGCCCTGCATGCCATCCGGGCACAGAAGGGCTGGGCGGACCATGTGCTTGACCGGGCCAAGCTTCTCGACACGCGTGCCCTGGCCGAGATGTTCGACGTCAACCTGAACCTGATGATCCGCACCTGGTCTCTGGTTATCGGCTTCACCTGGTTTGCCAATGCAGGCGCGCGGCAGGGCACGTCAGCGCTCGCGGGCAATCATGTTCTGCTGCAAATCATCACGCTCTGGGCCTTCGTCCTGGACGCCTTCGCCTTCGTCGCGGAGACCGAGGCGGGCCGGGCCTTCGGACGCAAGTCGAAGGAGGCGCTGCGCCGCGCGATCCGCATGACCGGTGAGCCGATGTTCATGGCCGGTGCGGTATTTGCGGTGCTGACTTTCTTCTTCGGCGAGCTCGCCCTGACCCTGGTGATCGAGGATGAGGCCGCGCGCCAGGCCGCCATCACCTATCTGCCCTGGTGTGCTGTCATCCCGCTCTTGGGTGCCGGTGCCTGGTTGCTGGACGGGGTCTTCATTGGAACCACCAGCGGCAAGATCCTGCGCAATGCCGGAGTTGCCGCGGTGCTGGTCTATCTGGCTGCCGACTTCGTGCTCGCGCCTGCCTACGGCAATCACGGTGTCTGGGCCGCCTTCCTGGTCTTCTATGTCGCGCGAGGCGCAACGCTGGCGGCCGCCTATCCGGCGCTCGAACGCCGGCTTTACTCAGCGCCAACGGCCTCGGAGACAGATGCAAACCCGTCCGAATAAAGACGTTCAGCCAGACCGGTCTTGATACGGCCGATCAGGCTGGGGCCTTCATAGACAAGTGCCGTGTAGAGCTGGATGGCATTGGCGCCCGCACGGATCTTGGCGTAGGCCGTGTCCGCATCGCGCACGCCACCTACACCGATGATGTTCAGTTCCGGTCCGGCCGCATTGCGGAAAGCCCGCACCAGCTCAGTCGAGCGTTCAAACACCGGCGGTCCCGACAGGCCGCCCATTTCTTCCGCAAGCTCACTGCGCAGGCTGTCCGGGCGGGCAAGCGTCGTGTTGGAAACGATCAGCCCGTCCATCTTGAAAGTGGTCACAACATCGATGATGTCTGCCACTTCCTCGTCCGCGATATCCGGAGCGATCTTGAGGAAAAGCGGCGCCTTGCCCCGCACCTCGACCACACGCGAAATCAGCTCGACCAGGGTCTGTTTGGACTGCATGTCGCGCAGGCCCGGCGTATTCGGCGAGGAGATATTCACGGTGAAGAACTGCGCATCATCCTTCAGCTCTTCCAGACAGGCCACATAGTCCGCGACCCGGTCCTCGCTATCCAGATTGGCCCCCAGATTGACACCGACAATGCCGCCGCGATGCGACCGGCTGCGCAGGTTCCGGGCGAAATTCTCCAGTCCCAGATTGGGGAAGCCCATGCGATTGATCACCGCCTCGTCCTCCGACAGGCGGAAGATGCGTGGCTTGGGCTTGCCGTTTTGGCCACGTGGCGTGACTGCGCCGAGCTCGACAAAACCGAAGCCCATGGCCAGCAAGGCGTCCGGTACATCGCCGTTCTTGTCATATCCGGCCGCCAACCCCAGCGGGTTGGACAGCTTCAATCCGGCGAGCTCGGTCGCCAGCACCTGATCATCCTGGCGCAACTGACGCGGCCCGAAACCGTATTTCAGGCCCATGATGGACAGGCGGTGTGCTTCTTCCGGATCGAAAGCGTGCAGCAGGCGAGTTGCGATATCGTGGATCAACGGCTGCCCTCCAGATCGTTCGGCATGATCCAGCCGCCCTCTTCATTGCGGCCGATCAGGCGCACACCCCTCACCGCGCTTGCAGGGATGGTGCCGTAGATGTGCGGAAAGAGCTCGCCGCCACGGGAGACTTCCCACTTCACAGTGTCACCAAGGCCTTCCAGACCAATCTCGGCCAGGACGAGGCGGTCATGCTGGTTGTAGTGCTTCAGCAACGTGCCCTCGACCTGGGAGGCCGCCGAGAGATGGATGAATCCGTCCGCAATATCATGCGGGTCGCCTTCAAAAACACCGGCAGCCATGACCTCGGCCCAGCGCTCGGGTGTTGCGAGTCGGTATGCAATCTTGTCTGTCATGGCGGCAGGCCTAGCCGCGCACTCAGCGCGGCGCAAGCCCGACTCGCCCCTGCAAGTGTTTTCCGATAGCTTGGCGCAACCAAGGACTGCCAAATGTTCACTCACGCCCAGATCTGGCGGGGGATCGATCTGCTCGCCGCTCACGCACAAACCAGCCCCTCAGGACTCGCCCGCCGGGCGGGCCTGGATGCGACGACTTTCAACCCGTCCAAGCGGGTTTCAGCCGATGGATCCAAAGCGCGCTGGCCTTCGACCGAGAGCCTGACCAAGGCCCTGAGTGCGGCCAATCTGGATTTCGAGAGTTTTGCGGCACTTGTGCTGGACCGTGACAGTCGTTCCGCCCTTCCAAGACTGGAAATGGCAGACACGGCAGGTGGCCAGGCCTTCTCCCCCGGGGGCGTGCCGCGAGGCCCTGGATGGACGCTGAAACCCTTTCCCGGCGTGGTCCTGAGCGACGCTTATTCGCTGACCATAACCGACACGGCACTGGAGCCGGCCTACCGGGTGGGTGACACACTGGTCGTCAGCCCCTCGGCCGATATCGGCGATGGCAACCGCGTTGTGGTCGAACGTTCCGACGGCACGATCAGTGCCTGGGTGTTTCGCAATCGCTCGGCCCAGGAAATCGAACTGTCCCCCATAAACACGCGCAATGAAACTCGCCGTGTCTCGCTGGCCGATATTCGCTGGATGTCGCGGATCCTGTGGGTCAGTCAGTGACGCATGCGAGCGTCTGCCCACGCAGCGGCCGCACGCCGGTCATCAATCAGTTCTGCGAGCTGGCGGGCGTCTGACTGGACAGCAGCCTCGAACGCGTCGCGGGGTTGCATCTGCACACAGACGGCCAGTTGCTGTCGGGCCTGCTGGTAATAGGCGGCATCATCCAGCGCCAGCAGGGCCAGGGCGAAGAAATAGCGTGGCGCCGGATTATGCGGATCAAGCGCTATGGCGTTGGTGTAGAAACCGATCCCCGCATCCACTGACGCTCCCAGCGCCCGCATGCCGCGATTGCCGCCACGGCGGGCGACTTCCAGATGCCACGCCCCCAGCATGCCAACCGCCCACGGATCGTTCGGATTTTCCTCGACCAGCGTCTCGAGCAGGCGTTTGCCCCGCTGCGGGATGCGACCGACATAGGCACGCATGCCATTCATGAAACGCCCGCGATATCCCAGCGCTCCGGCCAGCCGCAGACGCGCCTCGGCGTGTTCGTCGTCCAACCGGTGTGCATGCTCCGCCAGCTGCACGGCGCGACGGGCCAGTTCCGGGCGTTCCGGATGCAGGGGTTCGACCATCAGCTGAGCCAGGATCGCCCCGGCTGCAAATGCGTAACCATCAGCGCCGCCGGCAAGCTGGGCATGGGCGGCGGCATCCTGCCAGCGTCCCTCGACATAGGCCTGGCGAGCCTGGTCCATATCGGCATGGGCCGGCAGGGAGATCAGGCAGGTGAGTATCAGAACGATCAAACGATGCATGGGCAAACGCTAGTCCAAACCGGGTTGCACGTTAAGGGCGGGGCGCGACTTTTCGCGTCATCGCCGCTTGCACGATGTCGCGATAAAACATCACTGAAAGGTTCCCTGCTCATGAACACGGTCTTCAAACCGCCCATGCCTCCCCTTGCCCGCTAGAGCGGAGGGGGACGTTTGATGCCGGGCGATTGCTGGACCAATTTCCGGGCGATGAGCCGAAATCCGCTGGAAGTCTGGGGTGAACAGCACTTCCACCTCAACATTGCGCCGTTCCGTTTTCTCGGACGCTCTTCGCTGATCATCAATGATCCGGGTGCCATCCATCACTGTTTTATCGCCAATGTCGGCAGTTACCGGATGAACCCGATGCGCCAGGCGGTCCTGCGTCCCTTCCTGCGCGACGGGTTACTGACGGCGGAGGGAGAGATCTGGAAGACGGCCCGCAAGGCCGTGTCTCCGGTCTTTACACCGCGCAAGGTCGGCGCGGTCGCCCCTCGCCTGAACAAGCAGACCGCCCGGCCGACTTTCTGGACCTGCTTCTGAGTGCTGGCCTCGATGATACCGCCGTCGTCGACAATCTGCTGACCTTCCTGGCGGCAGGCTATGAAACCACGGCTCGCACGCTGACCTGGACGCTCTATCTGCTGTCGCAATCACCGGTCGCTCTGGCGCGCCTGGAACAGGAACTCGACAGGGCGGATCTGGATCCGCAGACGCCGGAAAACTGGACGGATGACCTGCCCTGGACGGTCGCTGTCATCAAGGAAAGTCTGCGTCTATATCCGTCCGCCACGATCCTTGCCCGCTGCTTCATCGAAGCGGATGATGTGGGCGGCGTGCCCATTCCGGCCAATACGGATGTGCCGGTCTCGACATGGCTGCTCCACCGCCATCGCGAGCTCTGGCCAGAACCGGACGAGTTTCGACCGGAACGCTTCCTGGGCGAAGCCGGAGAGAGCATCAGCCGCTTTGCCTATCTGCCTTTCGGTATCGGACCACGCGTCTATATCGGCGCGCGCTTCGCGATGATGAAAATGGCCATTGTGCTAGCCGTTCTGTTGCGCGATCTGAAGTTCCAGTTCGCAGGCCATCGACACCCTCTGCCGGTGATGCGCATCACCCTGCAGCCGGATGTCGATGTGGCGATGAAGGTCACTCGTCGTTCAGCGGATACTGGAACACCTGTTCGAGCGGCACCTTGAACACGCTGGCGATCTTGAAGGCCACTTCCAGCGACGGCGAATAACGACCCTGTTCAATCGCCAACACCGTCTGACGGGTAACGCCGATGCGCTTGGCCAGCTCGGCCTGTGTCATCTCGTCTGCATCAAAGCGCAGGCGCCGGATGTCATTCGTGATCTTGGTCGGCTTGCTCATCACACCGCCCCGCGATAGGCGAACAGCTTGATGACTGTGCCAAGAGCAGCGCTCGACCAGGCCCCGATGAACAGGCAATTGGCGACCCAGAACGTGTCATACTCCATCCAGATCAGCACCAACGCACCGATAACCGCGACCGACAGCAAGTGCCCGCCCATGGCGTCACCCAGACGACCGATATGTTTGTCCCGCTCGTCCTCATTGCCGAACTCGGCATCGACGGCGTCCTTGCCCTCTTTCACCGTCAGCCAGATGGCAGAACCGACAGAGACCAGGATCGCGGTGATGATCGACAGTATAACGCCGACAACAACCGCATAGATCATCGGGCGCGTATAGGCGATTTCCGCGACAGGCATCTCGCCCATTTGCGGCACGACCTGCATGGCATACCAGGCTAGAACCAGGAGGCTGGTGACCAGGCCGGCAGTGTTGATGCGCTCGTAAAAACTCATGTTAAAAACCTTCCACACAGTGTCTGAAATTCTTTACATGCACTGATGTAAGAAATCCCGAACCCCATGTCAATTATTTTTTACCTGAGTTTTTGACTAGCGATTCCAGCGCAGGCGCAGGTTGAAGCTTGGCACGTTGTCCTGGTCGATGCTGGCATAGTCGAGCTCGGTGCCATTGATATCGAGGACCTGTGTTGACGCTTCCCGCGAACGGCCGGTGCGTACATTCAGGCGTAGATGCACTCCGTCACGCACTTCAAACTCGGTCCACAGGGACAAGAACGCACCAGTGTCCCGTTCAATCGTGTTGCGCAGGACCGGGCTCATATTACCCGTACGAACACCGTCGAAGATATAGATCTCGTCGCGCTGGGTCTCCGGCAAGCGAAGCCAGAAACCTGTCCGCCAGCTGTCGGAATGACGCCACTCACCATTCACGCGCGCTTCCAGTCCACGCACCTGGCGACGGATCTGGGTCAGCCAGTAATGCGTCGCCGGAGCATCGTCCTCGATCTCGAAGCCGAGCACATATTTGCCATCGGCAAATTCCTGGCGCAGGCCGATCTCGAACGTATGATCCTGGTGCCCCGAGGTCTCGCGAACAAAGCCCTGGAGCGGGTCGATACGCTCCGACTGGCGAAGAACAGCCAAACCGTCGATAAACAGACCAGGCATACCAAAGCGGCCGAGATCAAACTCGAATACACCTTCCAGCGTATCAATCGTCTCCGGTCCGATATTGGCCGGGATGACATCGCCTTCAGTCGTCAGAATGCGCGAAATGGGGTTCTCGATTTCCCGGCGCTGCGCCTGCAGGCGCACCAGACCACGCTCGCCGAAACGACGCTCCAGCTCGGCCCGGTAGGTCCAGGACCGTTCCGGTTCCAGTGTGGCGGCGCCGGACGTGTTGAGAGAATTGTCCAGATTGGTCTCGGCCAGGAACTGCCCCAGACCCAGCTGTCCGACCTCGCGCTCGGCAGAGACACGCAGGACCCAGTCATTCTCCATCGTCCAGCTGACATCGGCCCGCGGCACGACATCCGTCAGCGACAGCTCGCCCGGCGCGTTGGAGGAGTTGAGAGTGAATTGCTCGACACGGCCGCCGAAATTAGCTGACACATCCGGGCGCGGTGTCCAGCTGAGCACGGCCAGGCCCGCTGTTCTTGTTTCCTCGACCGAGGCGTTGGAGCCGTCGATATCCTGGAGCACACCATCAATCGTCGCCGAGAAGGCACCGTCCAGCGTGTTGAGCGCCCAAGTTCCGCCCGCTTCCAGCGCCCAGACATCACTGATCCGCCAGCGCACGGTTGCGCGTGTCGCGGTTTCGCTCGTCTCCTCACCGGAACTGAACCGACCGATCGACCCGGCATCAATCAGGCTGGCCGAGCTTTCCTGCTCACCGTCCTGGCGGGTCACGACGGCATGAAGGTCCAGCGCCTCGCCCAGGGGCGAGGTGTATTCCAAGCCAAAACTGGTCTCCGTCGAGTCGGATTCGCTGCGCTCCTGCAATGCGGCACCGGACGCGATTTCCTCCTCGGTCGGACGCTGCGAATTCGCGCGTCCCGCATAGGCCGCCGAGAGGACGAGGCTGCGCCCCTCGCCCATCGGGATAGTTGCAGACCCCTGGGCATCGCGGCGGGACGTGGTGGTGTGGCGATCCGTCGAGAACCGTGCTGTCGGCGTGTCGGCGTTGGACTGGCGCACATCGCTATAGGCCAGCAGGGCCTCGTCATAGAGTTCGAAATTGCCCTCAAGCTCGACCGATCCGCCGGTGGTGGAACCGCCAAAGGCCAGCTGGACCTCGTCCCCGCCATCCTCGCGCGGCTCGATTTCCATGCGACCGTTGAAACGGCGTGCCGTCTGGTCGCGCAGCACGATATTTAGCAACAGGGGATAACCCTGCATGTCGATATCGCGGGCGCCCGCCTCGATCAGCTCAAAGCGCTCGACATCCTCGACCCGCATCGTGCTGAGACGTGTATTGAGCGAACCGGAGCGTGGCGGGAGCCGGCGGCCGTTGATGAGGACATTGCCCTGGGCGCCGGACAGGCCGCGCACCTGGTCGCCCTCATCCACCTGGAAACCCGGCAGGCGGCGGACCATGTCGTTGGCGTTTTGCGGAAGGAATTCAGCGAAGGCGGCCGGGAGATAGATCTCCACCCCCGGCTCCGATGTCGCTCCGGTGTCCTGCGCCAGCGCGCCAAAACTCAAGGCTGCACTGCCCAACAGGGCCGTCAGAAGAGATCGATAACCAGACTTACGCACGAGCAGCCCCACACTCCGGAACACCTGCGAGGCCAAGTCCCCTGATGTCCCGGATACTACGTTACACGTTGTGCCGTGGATCAGCTCTTGGCGAGCAATTCCCCAGCGAGGGCCCCTTCAATAAGCGAAATAGTTTCCGAAATCCCGTAAATAGCTGCGAAAGATCCGAAACGCGGACCCTGGGATTGCCCCAGAAGCACTTCATACAAGGCCTTGAACCAGTCCCGCAGGTTTTCAAATTCCTGTGATTTACCGGCCGAGAAGACTTCCGTCTGGATCACTTCAGCATCGCGTTCATTGGCGTCGAGCGCCTTGAAGCGCGCCAGCAGGTCTTCCATCGCCGCCCGTTCCATGTCCGTCGGCGCCCGGAATTTCTTCTCCGGCTCGACGAAGTCCTGGAAATACTGCACGGCAAAACCGGCCAGCTGATCGAGCAGCGGGTGGGTCTGCGGCGTGGCGCCGTCAACATACCGACCGATAAAGCCCCACATCACATCGGTGTTGTGGGCACTGGCGGCAGAGGCCAGGTTCAGCATCAGGGCGAAATTGATCGGCGAGGCTTCTGCTGGCGGATTGCCGCCATGAATGTGCCAGGACGGGTTTTCCAGCTGTTTGGCTTCATCCTGGCCGGCATAAGCGGCCAGATGCTGCATGTATTCGTCCACGGCGCGCGGGATGACGTCGAAATAGAGTTTCTTGGCCTGGCGCGGCTTGACGAAATTATAGTAGCTCAGGCTCTCCTGCGGGGCGTATTTCAGCCACTCCTCGACCGACAGGCCATTGCCCTTGGACTTGGAGATCTTCTCGCCCTTCTCATCCAGGAACAGCTCGTAGACAAACTGCGTCGGCGGCTCGGCACCCAGGATGCGGGAGATGCGCGAATAGATCGGCGCATTGGCCTGGTGGTCCTTGCCGAACATCTCGAAATCAACGCCCAGCGCCGCCCAGCGCATGCCGAAATCCGGCTTCCACTGCAGCTTCACATTCCCGCCGGTGACCGGAACGGTGAATTCCTGGCCTGTCTCATCGTCAAAGGTGATCGTGCCCGCCTTGGCGTCGACAGACTTCATCGGCACATAGAGGACGTGACCGGTTTCCGGATGGATCGGCAGGAAGGGCGAATAGGTCGCCTGGCGCTCCTCACCCAGTGTCGGGAGCATCACTTTCATGATGTCCTCATACTTCTCCGCCGCCTTCAGAAGCATCGCGTCAAAGGCACCGGATTTGTAGAGCTCGGTTGCCGACTTGAACTCATAGGAGAAGCCGAAACTGTCGAGGAAGGCGCGCAGGCGCGCATTCATGTGATGGCCGAAACTCTCATGCGTACCGTACGGGTCTGGCACCACGGTCAGCGGCATCTGAAGGTATTCCGACAGCATCTCCTGCTGGGGCAGATTATCCGGCACCTTGCGCATGCCGTCCATATCGTCCGAGACACAGATCAGATGCGTCTCATAGGCCCCGCCCGTCAGCTCTTCAAACGCCCGGCGAACCATGGAGGTGCGCACCACCTCGCCAAACGTCCCCATGTGCGGAAGGCCCGACGGCCCATAGCCGGTCTCGAACACGACCGGCCCGGATTTTCGACCCAGCTTGTCCAGCCGCTTTTTCAGCAGGCGCGCTTGTTCAAACGGCCAGGCTTTAGCGTTTTGGGCAAGATCGGTGGACATGGGATCGGTCTTTCTATTGTTGCATTGCGGAAAACATCGCGAGGTAGAGGGGATGGGGCGAAGCGTCAAGCGTGGGGGTTGTGGGAGTGGGGTGGTGTTCAGGCGCCAAACTTCTCACTGCGACACTTCTCCAGCATTCATTGCCGGGCCTCGGCTGAGAGCTACCTTGTTGGTCCGCCAAACCATGGCACAAGAACCGAGATAACAAGAGCGAAGGAACATCGGCGTATTCGGTGGAGCATCAGTTCGCTGGACCGTTTGCCGCAAATGGCAACACTCGCGTCGATTTTGCGGCGGGTTTGCAAGCAATTCCGATACTGATGGAAGGTGTTATAGAGCAGACCACTTGATCTACATCCATCAAGGGTTTTGATTCCTCCTGACCCTTTTCCAAATCGTTCGTGACGGATGCGATATCGATCGGAATGAATGTCAGCCTCTAGCGCGTGAAAACCGAGAATTGTCGAAGATGACCTTTGATATCGAACGCAAGGAATATTTGCTCAGAGAATTGCCGGCCGCTGTAGCATCGCAGGTTAAAGATCTGCAGCCGGTTTTGACGGCTAGCGAATATGTTGAGTTTTCGCGAAAGCCGTCTCTGCTAAGAAAGAAGCAAGCAGCCGCTCAAGTCGATGTCGAGGGCTTGGGGGGAGATCCCGTCTATGTGCCCTTTGTTGACTATTTCGGCCCCACATTGTTGGCGGATTTAGAAATCGAGCCATTGTCAGATGAGCTCAAGCGAAAGCTCATCGCAGCCTTGGCTGCCCCATTTTCCTCGACAAAGGTTGAAGCTGTTCTGGAAAGGCTGCGGTTAGGTGCCCGTCGAGCCCCTCGCCCAAGCTCCGCAAAATACTGCGATTTTGCTATGAGCGGAATCTATTTGATGAACGCGGAAGCGGTCACCATCTTTCGTGAGTATGCTCCATCAGACTTCTGGATTTCCGAGGCACCTGCCCAGTTGGCCAACGGAACGACAGAACCGTGTGTCTATTGGGCTTTTCACACCCGAATAGTTGATGCTTTGGACATTGAGCGATCATCACTTCGATGGATGCGACACGATGTTGATGGTGAGGTAAGATATCGCTGCGCCGATATCGGCAAGCCCGTTTTCTTCGACCAGAACAAGCTCGGTGATGCGCATCTCTTTCAGGATGTTTCCAGCCCTGGTCTACGGTATGTTTCACGCGCGCTTCTGGACCGTCTCGATGACGCTCGGGTTTATCGCCCGGACCGGCTGCTCTAGGGACTGACAGCGAAACGGGAAGAAAACGGAGTCACGCTTTCTGCAGAGTTGGGCACACTAAAAACTGCCGAACTTGTATCTGTCGTTTACTAGAACACCGCTCCGCCACCCCAACGTTGCACCTGCAACACACTTTCAACCCCCAACTCGCCTGCGATAGCGCGACCATGTGTTAAATTCGCCACAGGCGCGACTTTCGATACCACAGGTCGCATTTTGTGCTTGCCGCCTTGAATATGCTCATTCATAAGCGGGCTTCCTGTTAACCGAACGCCCCGCGTGGGCGCTGAACTCGAGACCAATATGCGCGTAGTGCAGACGACATATCGCCTCTTTATTCAGCCGACCTGGCTGAATGAGTTCGCGCACGCGGAGGGTACCGCGCTCACACGGTAGACTGTTCCCCCACAGTCCCCTGTGACCCGCCCTCCCAAGCGCAGCTTGAGGAGGGTTTTTTCGTTCCGATCGCCACTCCCCCCACACCCAGGGCGACGGAACAAGGAAGGGAGGGGTCGTGCCCCCAACACGACCCCTCCCATATTCGCCTCGCTTTACCGCACCAACCAGAAAGGCCCCTCGTCGAGGGGAAAGTGTCATGTCGACGCAATACGAAGCGATTGAAACATCGTGTGGACATATCAAGGCCTGGATCAAGGGCGTGCCGGTGGATGACAGCGCGATTGAACAATTGCGCAATGTCGCCGGCCTGCCCTTCATCCACCGCCATGTCGCAGCCATGCCGGACGTTCATTTCGGTCGTGGTGCGACGGTCGGATCGGTGATCCCGACCAAGGGCGCGATCATTCCGGCTGCCGTCGGGGTGGATATCGGCTGTGGCATGATGGCCATTCGCACCAGCCTTGAGGCCCGGAACCTTCCGGACAATCTCAGGAAAACCCGCGACGCTATCGAGGCCGCCATCCCTGTCGGAAACGGCAAGGGCGGCGACCACCGCATTGCGCCCAGCTCGACCGGCACCCGCCTCAAGGCGTCCGGCCTGATGGAGCGTCTTGATCTGATCAAGGCGAAACATCGCAAGATCGGAACCCACAAGGTGGATGGCCAGCTGGGAACCCTGGGTGGCGGAAACCACTTCATCGAGCTGTGCCTGGATGAAGAGGACCGCGTCTGGGTAATGCTGCACTCCGGCTCTCGCGGAACCGGTAACATGATCGGGCAATACTTCATCTCCCGTGCGCGGGAAGAGCTGGCCCGGCGTGTTCTCGACTTCCACGTGCCCGACAAGGACCTCGCCTTCTTCGTAGAGGGCGAAGAGCTGTTCGACGACTATGTCGAAGCGGTGGGCTGGGCCCAGGACTATGCCCGCGAGAACCGCGAAGCGATGATGGAGCGGACGCTCATGGCGCTTCGCAAGACGCTCGGCCGGTTCAAGACGGACAAGACGGCGGTGAACTGTCACCACAATTATGTGGAGCAGGAACATCACTTTGGCGCAGATGTCTGGCTGACCCGGAAGGGGGCAGTATCGGCGCGCGAGGGCGAGCTCGGCATCATCCCGGGTTCGATGGGTGCCCGCTCCTACATCGTGCGCGGAAAGGGCGTGGCCGACAGCTTCTGCTCCTGCTCGCACGGTGCAGGCCGGGTGATGTCCCGCTCAGCGGCCAAACAGGCTTTCACCCTCTCTGATCACCGCAAGGCGACAGAGGGTGTGGAGTGCCGGAAAGATGCCGGCGTCATCGACGAAACGCCGATGGCCTACAAGGACATCGACGCGGTGATGGCGGCCCAGTCCGAGCTGGTGGACATCGTCCACACACTCAAACAGGTGGTTTGTGTGAAAGGGTAGGGCTGCGGCCCTGCCCGCCACCGCAGGAGGCGATTATGCGCAAGGACATGAACAAGGTCATCGTGGAACGTCCCCGCTGTGGATGGCGAACCCGCAAGCTGAACCGCATGAAGATCAAGCAGGATGGAGAGAACCAGCCGTCTCGCATCGGCATTCGCCGTCAGCGCGATACGAATGGCACCCGCACAAAAGGTCTCAACGAGAACCTGGCGCCGCTCAAGCGCTATCTCGGCAAACAGGTCGGGCGCCCCTGGGACAAGGTCTATTCCGAGCTGCGCGAGAACATCTCGCCGAAGAACACAGTCCAGATGCACATTCTCGAGCATGTCTATGATTTCGTGGCACGCCCGGCGATCGGCAAGGACGGCAACTGGCTGTGGCCACGCCACTTCATCTGGCGCTCCGGCCCGCGCAAGGGCCAGCTCTACATCCATCCTCGGGACGGGCTGTTGAAACGCCTCAAGCGCGATGTGCAGGCCAGCGAGTTCTATTCGCCGGAACAGTTCTGAAACGGGATGCAATTCCGGCGACGGATTTCCGTCACCCTCGCGTTGAACACATGTCGGACCGAACGAAGCACTGGCCCGGCAACGCATGTACCCCGAACCGGCCTCGATCCCCCCGAACCCACCTGGCCGGAACTCCGCGGGGAGGCAGCTATCTATACTGCCTCCCCGCGACCTCTCCGGATCAAACTTCGAAATCCCGCACCGAAAGCTCGACAGACAAACAAAAGGGGCCGCCGCAGCGACCCCTGTGTGCATCTCGCTATCCTGACGGACTATTCAGCCGGTTCGGAAACCTTGTTTGGCTGCTTCGTCACGCGCAGATACGGCTTGATCCGATTGTAACCCGCCGGGAAAAGCTTGTCGGCTTCTTCGTCGGAGATCGACGGCACAACGATAACATCATCACCATCCGTCCAGTTCACCGGCGTCGCGACCTTGAACTCGTCTGTCAGCTGCAGACTGTCGAGGAGGCGCAGAACCTCATCGAAATTGCGACCCGCGCTCGGCGGATAGGTGAAGGTCGCGCGGATCTTCTTGTTCGGATCGATGACATAGACCGACCGAACGGTGACTTTGGGGTCCGCATTCGGGTGGATCATCTGGTAGAGGCCGGCCACCGTGCGGTCGATATCGGCAATGATAGGGAAGTTCATGGAAACATTTTGCGTTTCCTCGATGTCCTTGATCCAGCCATTGTGGTCTTCAACACTGTCGACGGACAGGGCGATCGCCTTGGCATTGCGCTTGGCAAATTCGTCTTTCAGCTTGGCCGTATAGCCCAGCTCGGTCGTGCAGACCGGGGTGTAGTCAGCCGGGTGAGAGAAGAAAATCACCCAGTTGTCACCAATCCATTCGTGGAAATTGATATCGCCTTCATTGGTAGCGATGTCGAAATTCGGGGCGGTATCGCCTAACAAGAGACCCATCATGCTCTCCTTGCGTTTGCGAGGGGTAAAAATCAGCGTAGACCTAGGTGCGCCTCTTGCCCCTCGATTACAAGGGGCAATCGGTTCGGTAAGCAGAATGTGAGGACTGCCCGCATGCCCAAGCTTCTCATCCTTATGCGTCACGCCAAGGCTGTTGACCGCCTGGAAGCTGAAGACGATTTCCAGCGCGGGCTGACCCAGCGCGGTCGCGAGGACAGTGTGCGTGCTGGCGAAGAACTGGCTGCTGCCGGGCTGGAGGTGGACCTGGCACTGGTGTCTCCCGCATGGAGAACGCGCCAGACCTTCGACAAGCTTCTGCCCGCCCTGGGCAAGCCGGCGATCGATGATCCCATGGCGCTCTATCATGCCAGCACCGAAATGCTTGAGCGCGCAGTGCTCGACGGTTTCGCTCGCGAGGACCGGATTCTGGTTGTCGGACACAATCCCGGCATTGGCGGTTTTGCGCACAAGCTGGCCATGGCAGCAGGCAAGACGCGCGATCTGCCGGCCGGATACCCGACTGCCGCGGCGGCGGCTTACGGCTTCACCGGAGAACCGTTCGAAGCGCCTGAACTCCTGCACGTCTTCAACCCGCAAGCTTAGACATCTTCGTTCATTCGCGTACTGCGCGAGCTTCCCGAGCTGGAGCCAGTCATTGGGGGACACAGGTGCGCCATTTGATCGTCATTCCCGCCGTGGGCCCTGGCGCCTGAAGGATTGAGAGACTCGCCTTAAGGTTGCTGTTGCGCTAGCATCGTGCTTCAGAGGTGAAGCTCATTGGCGAAAGAAGACCCGGACAAACCCGCCCCGGACGAGGCACGCGCCCTGCGCCCGCGGATCTGGGCCAGCGAAGCGAGTCAGCAATTCAGCCGACTCCACCCGGACATGAGCGCACGCTCCGGCTTGAGTGGCCGGCAGGTGGTCGGACTGGCCGTGGCCCTCCTCTTGCTAATCGCCGGGTTGAGCGGGCTAATACCCGGCCTGAAACCGGCCCTGCTCCTGCTCGCCGGCCTGTTCTTCACGACGACCATCCTGCTGAGAGTGCTCGCGCTCATCATGCCAGCGGCGCACGGCAAAGCTGTTACCGGAGAACGCCTCGCCACCCTGCCGCGGGTCACCATAATCGTTGCGGCCTATGACGAGGCGCGGGTTATGGCGGAATTGCTCAAGCGGCTTATGGACCTGGACTATCCAGACGATCGCCTGCAGCTGATCCTGGCCCTGGAAGAGCACGACACAGCGACGATCAATGCCGCGAGGGCCTGCGAGGTCACACGCCAGGTCACCATCCTGGCGACACCACCTGGTGAACCCCGGACCAAGCCGCGCGCCCTGAACTTTGCCCTTCGCCACAGCCGTGGCGAGATCATCGCCGTCTATGACGCCGAGGATCGACCGTCACCGGACCAGGTCATGACCGCAGCGCTGACCTTTCAGCAGGCTGGTCCCGACCTGGCTTGTCTGCAAGCCCCGCTCAACTGGTACAACCGTGACAAGAACTGGCTCACGCGCCAGTTCGCACTGGAATACGCAGCCCACTTCCGGGTCATGCTGCCGCTTTTTGTTCGACTGGGTTGGCCACTACCGCTGGGCGGAACCAGCAACTACTTCCGCGCCGAGGCCTTGAGACGCGTTGGCGGCTGGGACGCCCACAATGTCACCGAGGATGCCGATTTGGGCTTCCGACTGCACCGCGCGGGTTATCGCTGCGACCTGATCGCCCCACCCACGCTGGAGGAAGCACCGTTTCGGGTCCGGCCCTGGTTTTTACAGCGCACACGCTGGATCAAGGGCTATATCCAGACCTTCGCCGTTCATTCACGCAAAACGATTGGCGCGACACGACCTCCGCACTGGATCGCGCTCTCCCTGACCCTGGGTGCCGCGATTGCCGCAGCGCTGCTGCACCTGCCCTTTGCCGCCCTCTCAACGCTGGCCTTGACCCAGGAACCCGGCGCGCTGCGCGACTTGTGGCCCTATTATCTGTTTGCTGTGACCGGTTACGCGGTGGCAGCAGCAACGGCCTGGCTCGGCATGCGCCGCATGGGGTGGACTGCCCGTCTGTTCGACTTGCTGACCATGCCCCTCTACTGGCCACTTCTCACCCCCTCTGCAGTTCGGGCCTTGTGGCAGCTCGCCTTCAACCCCTATTTCTGGGACAAGACGGAGCACGGATTAACGGACGAAAACTGATGTATCTGCCGATGACACCGACGATCATCATGCTCGTTCTGGGCGTGGGCCTCTTCCTACTCGCACGATGGCGCGGCAACCTTCCCGCACAGCCCGAGAAAGGGCCGCGCATGATCCCGTGGACCATCGTGGCGCTTGGCAGCGGCGTGCTGGTCCTGTTCATGCTGGCCAATGTGGCCGCTCATATGGGAATTGATCTCAGCCAGATGCGCCGCTGACTGCGCAGTCGCCGATCTAACCGGCCAGCATCGACCGTCTGGCGAGTTGAGCGCTTACCCAGTTTTCACCGGGCTCGACTGTTTCAAAGAGTTTCAGATTGCTCGCCCATTCGCGCGCCGTTTCAGCCACACCTTCAGCACGCTTTTCTTCAAATCCTGGCGGAGCGATATAGGCGACCGGAAAACCCGGTGGCAGTGCGGACAGTGCATCTTCCCACATCTCCAGTCCCAAAGCCTTGCGTTCATGCAGCTCGACCTCGCGGGCATCCACGACAAGCCCCCGGAGATCGCCACTATCGACACGTTTTTCCATGACAATCAAAGCTGCGCCCAGGTCAGTCCGAGCAATCTCGCCGACTACTTTGACAAGCGCGACACCACGCATCTCAAGAGCGTTTACTTCGATCGACATACACACGCCTTCTGGAAATTCCAGGCGAAATCGAAGCATAGATTTTTGGGGAAACCCTGAACGTCACCCCAAATTCATACATTATGATCCGAAATATGCCGGAATTCTCCTAAAGGAAGAATTTCGACAGTTTCAGCCCCTGAGCCTGGTAGTTTGATGCCACCTGACCGTATGCCTCAGCAGGCGTTTCCAGCATCGGCTCATGCACCAGACGGGCAATGGGCTGACCGTGTTCAAGAATGAAGGGCACATCCCGGCCGCGCACTTCCAGTACGGCACGGGACCCGCTGCCGCCAGCTTCGCTGACGCCAAAACCCGGATCAAAGAAACCGGCGTAATGGGCCCGAAACTCGCCAATCTCCGGAGCGATTGGCGCCATTTCCGCAGCATCGCTGAGCGGTATCGCCACGGCCTCGCGGGACGCCAGAATGTAAAACTCGTCGGGATCCAGAACCAGCTGGCCGTCCAGCGCCGTCACCGGCTCCCAGAAACGCTCACGCGGATGCGCGCCAATTCCGGCCAGATCGACCAGGCCGGAATGACGACGTGCGCGGTATCCGACGATGCCGTTGTCGAAACCTTCCAGGTCCACGCTGACGGTCTGTTCCCGGGTCGGATGATGTCCGCCCTGGCGGAAACGCACCTGGCCGAGCCGGTCACCTGTGCGCGCAAGAATGGAGAAGGTGCGCGGCGAGACTTCCGCAAAGAGCGGACCTTCATAGCCCTCAGGTGCCTGGTCAAATGCTTCCGCGCCATCCGCAATGACCCGTGTAAAGACATCGATGCGGCCGGTAGAACTTTTCGGGTTCATCGCCGCCGTCATGCCCGCGGGCAGTTTCAGCCCTTCCAGCAAGGGTACGAGGTAGACACAGCCGGTCTCCAGCACCGCGCCCTGTTCCAGGTCAATCGTGTGCATGACCAGGTCCGGCGTCAGCCGCGACTGGATCGAGCGTCCCGATCCGGGCAGGAAGCTGGCGCGCAGGCGGTAGGCGATGCGTCCAAGACGCAAGTCCAGGCTGGCGGGCTGGATCTGTCCGTCCGCGAGCGCATCCTGCGTGACAACACCACCCTCGGCGACAAGCGCGGCGAGCTGGCGATCCGATAAAATTCCGTGAGAAGACATCATCAAGCTTCGAGTCAGTTGGCGCTTCATGTTGACCATCCCGAGGCTGCTGTCCAGCTATGCTGACCGTAGGACTTGAGCCGCGCCGCCGACAGGAGGATGATGCGCGCAGTTTTGGTGGGGACGTTCGCCGCAATGAACGCTGCAGGAATGACCGAAGAAGAATACCAGGGATATGAATCCACGACGCGCGACATCCTGATCCGCGTCGAGCCGGATTACATGGAGGATGAGTCCGAGCCAGAGGCGGGGCGCTTCGTCTGGTCCTATACGGTCGAGATCGAGAACCATGGCCAGCGGCCGGTTCAGCTGATCTCGCGCAAATGGGTGATCACCGATGCCTTCGGTCGCCAGGAACATGTCCAGGGCCCCGGCGTGGTTGGCGAACAGCCGGTCATCGAGCCGGGCCAGCGCTTTCGCTATACCAGCGGCACGCCGCTGACGACATCGTCCGGCTTCATGCAGGGCAGTTACGAGATGGTGGAAACCGATGGCGAGAGCTTTGCCGCCATCATTCCCAGCTTCTCGCTGGACCGTCCCGACGACGTCGCCCGGATCCACTAGGCCAGCGCCCTCGTGACAGGCTCCCTCCGCCCCGTCTTCTACGCCATCGGCGCCATGGTCGGCGTGCTCGGACTGATGATGTTCATTCCGGGCATTCTCGATCTGGCAGACGGGAATAATGCGACCGCAGACGCGTTTTTGCTGTCCGGCGTGCTGACCACCTTCATGGGCGGCGCCGTCATGCTGGCCATGCGCTCGGAGGTGAAGGGACTGACGCCGCGCGCGGCCTTCGTGCTGACAGTCGGCGCCTGGGTCGCCCTGTGTCTTGCAGCCGCCCTGCCCCTGCACCTGTCCGATGAGGGGCTGAACTGGACGGACGCCATTTTCGAGGCGGTCTCCGGCCTCACCACAACCGGATCAACAATCCTGACCGGGCTGGACGAGCGGCCGGATGGCATTCTGATCTGGCGCGCCATCCTGCAATGGATCGGCGGCATCGGCATTATCGTGACCGCCATGGCCTTCTGGCCGATGCTGGGCATTGGCGGCATGCAGCTCTTTCGTATGGAAAGTTCCGACGCCTCGGACAAGGTCCTGCCACGCGCCCAGGAAATCGCCTCCGCGATTTCACTGATCTATCTGGCGCTGACTGTGACGTGTGCGATTGCCTACGGGCTCACCGGCATGAGCTGGCTGGAATCCATCGCCCATGCCATGACCACGGTGGCAACGGGGGGCTATTCGACCTCGGACGACAGTCTGGGCGCCTTCACCCAGGGCGGCTCCGATCTCGTTGCGCTGACTTTCATGCTGCTCGCAGCGCTGCCATTTGGCATTTTCCTGCTGGCCCTGCGCGGCAAGCCGGGCGCGTTGTGGAAGGACGCCCAGGTGCGCGGTTTCTTCGTGATCGTGCTGGTCGCGACGCTGGGCTTCACGTTTTTCCTGGCCTCCACCGACGCCCATGGCGATGGCTCGGCCCTGCGCGTGGCGAGCTTCAATGTGGTGTCCATCATCACGGGAACAGGGTTCGCGACCGCGGACTATGACGGCTGGGGGCCGCCGGCCCAGGCCGCCTTCTTTGTCTTCATGTTCATCGGGGGCTGTGCCGGTTCGACGACCTGCAGCGTCAAGATTTTCCGCTATCAGATCGCGGGGTCGGCCATGCGGCGCTACATGGAAAACCTGCTGCGCCCGAACGCCATCATCCCGATCCGCTACAATGGCCGCAGCGTTGCCGACAGTGCGCTCCACTCCGTCTTCGGCTTTTTCTTCGTGTTCTTCGCGGTCTATGCCGTCAGTGCAGCCTTGCTCTCACTGATCGGGCTGGACACCACCACAGCGCTCTCCGGCGCCGCCACCAGCCTCGCCAATGTCGGCCCGGGCCTGGGCGAGATGATCGGTCCGTCAGGCACGTTCGCCGACCTGCCGGACACCGCCAAATGGGTCCTCACCGGCAACATGCTCATCGGCCGGCTGGAAGTCCTGGCCGTCCTGGTCTTTCTGAGCCCGCGCTTCTGGCGGTACTGATCAACCGCCAAGCTCTTCCGGCGTGAAGGCCCAGTCCTTGTTGCAATACTCGCAGGTCATGACGATCTTGCCGTCGACCAGCATGTGGTCACGGTCGTCCTGGGAGAAGCGCTGCAGGATGGTCATCAGGTGCTGGCGGTCACAGCCGCAGCGGCGAGGCAGGGCCATGGGTTCGAACAGGCGGACGCCGTCCTCGTTGAACAGGCGATAGAGCAGCGTGCCGGCCGAGAGATCCGGGTCGAGCAATTCCGCGTCCTCGATGGTCTCGAACAGGGCGCGGCAATGATCCCAGTCATCGGCGACTTCGCCACGGGTCTCGTCGCTGGCAAAGGCCTGCAGCATCATGCCGCCGCCACGCCAGGTCTTCGTTCCGGCCTCGTCCCAATGCTCGCCCACCGCCACACGGATCCGGGTCGGCAATTGCTCGGACTGACGGAAATAGGTTTCCGCGGCGTCCACCAGGCTGTCGCCTTCCAGTGGGACCACACCCTGATACGGCTCCATGTTCGGGCCATGATCAATGGTCAGCGCCAGCCGGCCCTCGCCGAGCAGGCATTTGACCCAGCTCATATCCTCGGGCTTGGCCGCGACGGCCTCGTCATAGGCCTCGCGATCAAGCTTGGCATAGCCCCGTACACCTTGTGACGCGACATATTCCGCGACAATGAAGGCGAGCGGACCATTGCCCTGCGCCTGGACGATCAGGCGTCCGTCAAACTTCAGCGCATTGCCGACCAGGCCGGCCAACAACACCGCCTCACCGAGCATGCGTGCGACCGGTTCGGGATAGTCATGCGCCGAGAGAATGAGGTTGAGCGTCTCGCCGAGACGCGACACACGCCCCCTCACCGCACGGTTTTCAACCTGAAAACCGGCTACGATGTCATCGTGTTCGCCAAGCGGGTCATTGGGGGCGTCTGTCATGAATGCGTCTTCTGTCTAGCTGGCTTCCAGCTGGCCGAGTGCCTCGTCAATGATGGCAACGGCTTCACTGGCATCGTCCTGGGTGATCACAAGCGGCGGCGCCATGCGGGAGACATTGTCCCCGGCCGCACCAACCAGCAGATGGCGATCGCGGCACAGACCTGCAAGCTTCTTGGGATCATATCCGGCTTTCAGCTTGATACCGATCAACAGCCCCTTGCCGCGAACTTCCTCGACCTTGTCAGCGTGACGGTCGAGAAGACCGTGCAGCTGCTGGCGCAGGAAGTTGGAGACATCATTGACCTGTTCCATGAAACCGTCAGCGGTCAGCTCGTCAAAGACGACATTGCCGACAGCCATGGCCAGCGGGCCACCGCCATAGGTGGAACCGTGCGTGCCAACGACCATGCCTTCAGCGGCCGCTTCGGTGGCCAGGCAGGCGCCCATCGGAAAACCGCCGCCAATGCCCTTGGCAGACGCCATGATGTCTGGTTCAGCACCTTCAACCCACTGGTGGGCGAACAGCTTGCCGGTACGGCCGGCACCGGACTGGACTTCATCATAGATGACCAGGATGCCGTGCTCGTCGGCCAGTTCACGAATGCCGCGCAGGCACGCTTCTGGAACAGCACGGACACCACCTTCACCCTGGACCGGCTCGATGCAGATCGCGGCGGTTTCCTCGGTGATGGCAGCCTTGAGCGCTTCATGGTCACCGAACTCGACCTGGTCAAAACCTTCCATCGCCGGGCCGAAACCCTCGAGATATTTCGGGTTGCCGCCGGCATTGATGGCGCCATAGGTGCGGCCGTGGAAAGCGCCGGTGAAGGTGATGATGCGGTAGCGCTGCGGATTGCCGTTCACGAAATGATAGCGGCGCGCCGTCTTGAGCGCACATTCCATGGCTTCCGCGCCGGAATTGGTGAAGAAGACACGGTCAGCGAAGGTCGCATCGGTCAGCTTCTTTGCCAGCTCAACACCGGCCGGGACGCGGAACATGTTGGAGAGGTGCCACAGCTTGCCAGCCTGTTCGGTGAGCGCTGCAACCGCCTTGGGGTGCGCATGACCCAGGCAATTCACGGCAATACCGGAAATGAAGTCCAGGTATTTGTCACCCTTGTCGGTAATCAGGCGAACACCTTCGCCGCGTTCAAAATTCAGATCCGGCGGTGCGTAAGTGTCCATCATCGGCGCTGGCATGAGTATACTCCCCTCATAAGCTGATTATCGGCACCCGGGAATGAGCACCGTTTCTTCCGGTCTAGGCCGGGAAGATCAGCTCTTCAAGCGCCAGCCTGCACGCAGCACCGCATAGCAGCTCACCGCGAGCGCAATGTTGATCACTGCAACAACAATAACGCCGATCAGGAGTGAGCCATCCGCGTGTCCGGTAAAGCCGTAGCGAAAGCCGTCAATCATGTAGAAAAAGGGATTGAAATAGCTGATGGACCTGACCGCATCCGGCAACATCGTCACCGAGTAGAACGTGCCCGAAAGAAAGGTCGCCGGCATGATGAAGAAGTTGTTCACGACCGCGAGGTGATCAAACTTCTCCGCCCAGATCCCGCCGATCACACCCACCATGGCCAGCATGGCTGCGGCACCCATTCCGAAATACAGGACCGCCCAGAAATGTGAGGGCACCAGATCGACGAAGGGCAGCATGGTCAGTGCCGTGGCCACGCCAACAACAAGACCGCGCGTAATCGCACCACCGACAAAGGCCAGGAAGAGTTCCAGCGCCGAAAGGGGCGGCATCAGGAAGTCCACGGTATTCCCCTGCACCTTGGAGACGAGCAGCGAGGAGGAGGAATTGGCAAAGGCGTTGTTGAGAACCCCCATAAGTATGAGGCCCGGAGCCAGAAAGACCGGGAAATCCACACCATTTATTGCAGGTCGGCTTGACCCGATTGCCACCACGAAAACCGTCATGAAGAGCAGGGTTGTCGCAACTGGCGCCATCACTGTCTGGAACACGACTTTCATGAAGCGCCGGACCTCTTTTTTGTAAAGAGTCCAAAGGCCTAGCCAGTTTACGGCTCCAAATTCCCGCGGCGCGGTAACAGGTCTTAAGCTTGAGTTACTCATATCGAATTACCCTTAAGGTCTCGGTAACCATCACCGTTAACGATTGGCCTGACAAGAGATCTTTCCACAGGCTTGGACAGAGGCCCATCTTGTGGCTGACAGGCTGTAGGATACAATATCTAGTGTAATTAAACATGAATTGAGAGATGCGGGATTTACCTTCATCAAGGTAAGGAACGCACCCCACCGGGAGATCTAGTGCGATGGCTTGGACGGACGAACGCGTAGAAGAATTGAAAAAACTCTGGTCAGAAGGCCTGAGTGCCAGTCAGATTGCCAAACAGCTTGGCGGTGTGACCCGTAACGCCGTGATTGGCAAGGTCCATCGTCTGGGCCTGTCTGGTCGCGCAACACCATCTCGTCCGGCTCGTCGCACCGTGAAGCCTTCCCGGCCGCGTACAACAACGGCGTCCACCCCGCCAGTAGCGCGCACTCCGGTGCGCCCCACCCCCTCAGCGCCCCCTGCAACGCCGCCAGCGCCGGTGGAGCCTGCCGTACTGCCTTCCGGCGAGTTTGCCACTGTCCTGACCCTGCGTGACAGCATGTGCAAATGGCCAATCGGCGACCCGGCCTCGTCCAGCTTCCGCTTCTGCGGCCGCAAGACGACGGGTGATCAGACTTATTGTGACGCGCACGCCGACATGGCGTACCAGCCGAGCCAGAAGCGCCGCCGTCGCAATTCCGACGCCGCTGCTGCCCTCGACGCAATCGCGGCCACACGCCGTTATAATTTCTAGCCGGACACCCCCTCTCACCCCCCGTCCGGCAGAATAGCGGCCACCTCTCCCCCGGGGTGGCCGCTTTTTCTATGGAGGGATGCCTCACCACCTAGTCAGGGAGTGGACGTGCCTCGCCGCGGTCGATGACAAACCAGTCCGTGCCCGGATAGCGTCGTTCGAGGGTCCAGTCGAAACCACCACCATCCGACAGGAAACTTGTCTGGCTCCGGGCCTCGAACGGGCCGAACTGGTCCTATCCCTCGAACTGCGTGCCGAAACCGTTTTCGCGGAGCACCGGGTATTGTTCGGAAATCGCCCAGCTATCCTCGGCGGCGGAGTAATAGAGCTGGTCCAGCCCCTAGCCACCGACATGCAGGGTCTGCAACACCGTGCCGAAATACCTTCCGTCCTGCATGAACCAGTCGGTACGCAGGCCCTTGCCGCCGAGATCGGCCGCGACGTGAATGGAGAAATGGTGTTCTTCCATCTGCCCGGGCCCGGTCATCAGCCAGTTGGTGACTTGCCAGCGCCCAAGGGTCGGCTGGAAATCTTCCAGCGTGACAGATGCGGCTTGGATTTCGGAGCGAGATGCATCCTGGGCCTGAACTGACACGGAGGCAGAGAGGACGAGGCCCAATACGGCCAGACTTGTGATGAGGTGTTGCAAAGAACAGCTCCCTGAACGGTAAAGCTGTCATCCTAGAAAGCGGCCACCGGGGAGCAAGCGACCACCGGGCTAACGTCCCGGAAGAGTTACGAGTTCTAGATATACAGTGACGAACCGCTCGGCGCAGCGACGATCGAAACGGCGATCGCGGCGAGAATACCTGCGGAAATGATCAAACCAGCCCAGCGCATTATTGCCTCCTTGAGTGTTCACAAGAGACATAATCGCGACTGAACCCGACATTAATGGCCAAACGAGAACAGTATCTGTTCCGATTGGCGGGGAATTAGAGCCCCGACGTGTCGAAGGAATAGCCCGCTGACCGTACGGTGCGGATCGGATCGCGCTCTTCCTTGGTGTTCAGAGCCTTGCGCAAGCGACCGACATGAACATCCACCGTGCGCGCCTCGACATAGACGTCGGAGCCCCAGACAGCGTCCAGCAATTGCTCGCGGGAGAAAACCCGCCCCGGATGCTGCATGAGATAGTCGAGCAGACGAAATTCGGTCGGCCCGAGATGGATCTCGCGTTCGGATCGCTTCACACGGTGCGCGACGCGGTCCATGGCAATATCGCCCTGGCGGACAACATCCTCGGCGAGCCCCGGGCGGATCCGGCGCAGCACGGCGCGAATCCGGGCGAACAATTCCGTCATCGAGAACGGCTTGACGATATAATCGTCCGCGCCTGTATCAAGGCCGCGCACCCGATCGGTTTCCTCGCCACGGGCTGTCAGCATTATGATCGGCACATTGGCGGTTTCCTGGCGCCCACGCAGGCGTCGACACACTTCAATGCCCGATACTTTCGGCAACATCCAGTCGACCAATACGAGGTCCGGTGTTTCTTCCTCGGCGAGGATCAGGCCCTCCTCGCCATCGCCCGCCACGCGGACCTGATACCCCTCTTTCTCCAGATTGTACTGAAGCAGCGTTGCGAGAGCGTCTTCGTCTTCAACAACAATCACTTGGGGTTTCATGCCTGCACTCCTGCGTCAGGCCTCGAGCGTGTCGCTGTCTTCCAACTGCTCACCCGTGGCCATGAAATGTACGGCTTCGACGATGTTCGTGACGTGGTCGCCAAGCCGCTCCAAATTCTTTGAGACAAAAAGAACCGGGACACCCGGTTCCACGAATTGCGGGTTCTGGGTCATCGACATCAGAACCTCGCGGGTGACGGCGTTGTGGTGTTCATCCACCTCGTCATCGGCCTGCCAGACCCGGATCACTGAAGCGACGTCCTGGTTGGACAGCGTGTCCAGACCATCACGAAGCTGCTTTGCGACCACGGCACCGAGACGCTCGATCTGTCCGAGTACCGGCATGGGCGGGAACTCGTTCATGTCCTCGGCGCGGAAGGCGATGTTCTTGGCGAGATCACCCATACGCTCGAGATCGCTGGCGATCTTCATCGCCGAGATCGTCACGCGCAGATCGGCCGCCATCGGCTGGCGAAGAGCAAAGAGGCGCACAACCCGCCGTTCGACACCGGCTGCCAGTTCATTCACTTTCTTTTCCCGCTCGCGCACAGCAGGCACGACGGACAAATCTCGGCGAATAAAGGCCTGCAGTGATTCAGTCAGCTGGGTTTCCACCAGACCGCCCATGCGCAGCAGATCATCGGCCAGCTGGTCGAGTTCTGCCCCATAGGCGGACACAATGTGCGAATGCTGTGTCTGGTTCATTTGATCTCCGTGCCCTCGCGGCTGAACCACGAGGAGGTTTGTTTCGACACACTGATCCGCAGCCAACAGGCCTGACTAAACGAGAAGCGTGTACTAGTGCGTTTGATGCGCCGATTTATGACAGTCTTATAACTGTTTTGTGACACTGTGCGGTTTTTGTCGAAATTTGCCTAATTCGCAAGGTTTTCGGGCTCAACAACACTTGTCGGATCCACGGGCAGGAAGATTGAGAATACCGATCCCACCCCGGGCGCGCTTTCAACAGTGAAACCGCCACGATGGCGATTGACGATGTGTTTCACAATCGCAAGGCCAAGACCGGTCCCTTCCTTGGGGCCGCTTTTCTGACCATCGACACGATAGAAACGCTCCGACAGCCGGGGCAGATCGCGGCGCTGGATTCCCTTGCCGGTATCCTGGACACGGATGGCTACATATCGACTGTCCGCCTCGACCTTCGGGGCCGCAAGTGTCAAGCGGCTTGAACCCTGGCCCAGGCTCAGCGGCGGGCGCTCGGCAGCATCGCGAGAGACGGCGGCGGTTACGGTGACGCCAATTCGTGCATCCTGACCGCCATACTTGATGGCGTTCTCGATCAGGTTCTGGACCACTTCCGTCAGCTGGTCACGATCTGCGATCGCTCTCGCCGCCTCATTCAGTGACTGATCAACAGTGATGTTCTGCTTCTCGATCTGCGGACGCAGGAAACTGACCACATCCTCCACGACGGCACCCGGATCAACTGTTCCAACAGGAGCGACATGCTCATCCATTTCCACGCGTGACAGCGAGAGGAGATCATTGATCAGGCGCTGCATGCGCTCGGTCTGGTCAAACATGATCGACAGGAATCGATCACGTGCGTCGGGATCATCCTTGGCGTGCCCCATCAAGGTCTCGATGAAACCGGCCAGTGATGCGAGCGGGGTGCGCAGCTCATGGCTGGCATTGGCGAGGAAGTCCGCCCGCATGCGGTCAGCACGCTTGATCGAGGTTTCATCTGTCAGCACGAGCATCGCGCGGCGCTCGACATCCGGTGCATCGGCTTGACCGAGTGGCGCTATAAAGGCGCGGACATGGCTCTCGACCGGCGCCATGGTTGAGTATTCTACCGGCTGGACGCTCTCCCCGCGCAGGGCGGCGCTAACCGCTTCAAGGATTTCAGGCTGGCGCAGCACACCGGACAGGTGAACAACGCCGTCGCCCAGCCCGAGAAACTTCCGGGCCTCGGGATTTGCATCCTCAACCTTGCCGGAACCGGCAATGACGATCACGGGAATAGGCAGGCTGTAGAGAAGGTCTTGTGCCGTCAGACCGGGCGAACTTTCTCCGGCGCCGTCACCAGCATCTTCACCACCTTCCTCATAGGACAGATCCACCTGCGGGGGCAGAGACGTACTTACGGTCAGGAAGTAGATGACCGAGAGGGCAGTGATGGTCGCGATCGCCACAAAAGCCTGCACAAAGGCGAGCTCGCCAAACAGCCACAACAGCAATACTACACCGCCCCCAAGAGCAGCGACAGCAGCAGTATCGCGGCGGCGAATACGAGTGGATGGTTGGTTTCGGTGCAGACGAGAACTCACCAGGCGCTCCTCATTCAGTGAATAGATTATCGGAATACTGAGATTTGTCGCGTTTTGGAAATATTTCTGCCGCAAAACGCATCCAATCAACGGCGCAAATGCATCGAATCCATGAGCCAAGAGATGCTTACAGAAATTTCACATCTCGAAAAACGAGAGGCTTTTCATGTCATTCGATAGGCATTTAATGTTTTTCGATAAATTTATGTTGACTTTCGCTATGCCGATCATAGGATGCCGGCAGAGTCGAAGTAAGAATGTGCGGGGCACACGCATGCGTAAAAATCTACTCACACTGGCGACAGCGTTGACGGCAGCGTCTTGCGCCAGTGTGCCGGCCTTTGAATCTCAGGACGTCCTCCCCCAGGCGCCTCACAACTGGTCCAGCGCACCCGATGCAGGTGATGGTCCACACGTGAGCGACTGGGTGGCGTCATTCAATGCGCCACGTCTGGTTTCTCTTGTGGATGAAGCCTTTGAAGGCAATCCGAGCCTGGCCCAGTCGCTGGCTCGCTATGACTCGGCACGGGCCAGCGCCCGGATCGCCGGCGCCAGCCGTCTGCCGACGCTCGGCGTATCCTTCGGGCACACACGGAACGAGCCGAACAGCGGTCCGTCCTCGGACCAGTTCTCACTGGGACTATCCTCAAGCTGGGAAGTCGATCTGTGGGGGCGCGTTCGCAATAACGCCAACGCGGCTGATCTCGACGCCGAAGCGGCCGCCCAGGACCTGCGCGGATCGCAATTATCGATCGCCGGTCTGGTTTCCAAGGCATGGCTCGACCTGACCGAAGCCCGTCTGCAAACCGAACTCGCTGAGCGCGATTTCACCGCCAAGGAAAATGCCCTTGCCCTGACCGAGCGCCGCTTTGCCCGCGGCCTCGTTCGCAGTTCGGACGTGCGCACGGCGCGCAGCGCCCTGGCTTCATCCGAAGCCGCGCTCGCCTCCCGCCGCCGTGCGGAAGCCTCATCTGCCCGCAGCCTTGAAACCCTGCTGGGCCGTTATCCCTCGGCCCGCATCGAACGCGATGAGGACTTCCCAGCGCTCGGTGAACTCGCAGGTCTGGGTTCGCCGCAGGACCTGCTGACCCGTCGTCCGGACGTGATCGCGGCTGAACGCCGTCTGGTCGCAGCCGGTTTGCGTGTCGACGCCGCCCGCGCAGCGCTCTTCCCGAGCCTCTCGCTGTCCGCCTCCTCCGGCACAGGCGGCGCAAATATTGAAGATCTCACGGATATAGACGGCCTGCTGTCCTCGCTGACCACATCCCTGACGGCACCCATCTTCCGCGGCGGCCAGCTACGCGCCCAGCGCGACCAGGCTATCGCCAATGCCGAACTGCAGATCGCCAGTTATGTCCAGACGGTTCTGGGCGCCTGGCAGGAAGCAGAAAATGCGATTTACGCCGACACCATCTTGGCGTCCCGCGTTGACAGCCTAGGTAGGGCCTTCGAGGAGGCCGCCGAGGCCGAGGAACTTGTCACCCAGCAATATGCTCGTGGTGTCGCGACGATCTTCGACCTGCTCAACGCATACTCCCGCCGCATCAGCGCGGAGAGTCAGTACATCTCAGCACGCCGCGCCCGCGCGGCAAATCGTGTGGACCTTTATCTCGCCATCGCCGGCGATTTCTCCGCGGCCGCGTCCGCAGACCCGGCTGCGCATACTGGAGAATAATCATGGCTTTCATCGGACGTTTCATCATCATCGGTGTTGTTGTTGCCGCCATCATCGGCGTCGTCGTCATGCTCAACGCCACCGCCCCGCAACC
Source organism: Maricaulis sp. (assembly GCF_017643475.1). GTDB lineage: Bacteria > Pseudomonadota > Alphaproteobacteria > Caulobacterales > Maricaulaceae > Maricaulis. The sequence continues at coordinate 762,412 of NZ_JAEPNI010000001.1, read as the reverse complement.
GGAGCGCGCCAATGCGGCGCCGCGTCCCGTAGCGGTCTTTGTATCTGAAGCCCAGCTGGACACGGTTTCGCTGACCGTTGTCACCCAGGGCGAAGCGCGGCCACGCACCCAGATCAACCTGGTTCCGCAGGTGTCTGGACGCATCACCTATGTAAATCCGGACTTCATCGAGGGCGGTTTCTTCGAAGCCGGCGAGACCCTGGTTCGCATCGAGGACGCTGATTACCGCCTGGCGGTAACCCGTGCCGAGGCCCAGGTCGCGCAGGCCGAGCAGGGTCTGGCTCGCGAACAGGCTGAATCAGACCTCGCACGCTCGGAATGGGAGCAACTGGGTGAAGGTGAAGCTTCTTCCCTGACGCTGCGCGAACCGCAGCTGGCTGAAGCGCGCGCCCAGCTCGCAGCGGCCCGCGCCACACTTCAGGATGCGCGTCTGGACCTCCAGCGTACGCGGGTATCCGCACCGTTCGCTGGCCGCGTCCGTTCCAAGAACGCAGATCTCGGTCAGTTCGTCAGCGCCGGCACGCCCCTGGGCGAAGTCTTCTCGACCGACCGCGTGCAGGTTCGCCTGCCCCTGACCGATTATGATCTGGGGCTGCTGGGCATCCCGGTCGCCTTCAACGCTGCCGAGGAAGGCGCCGGTATTCCGGTCACCCTGTCTGCGGTCGTTGCCGGTCAGCAGCGCTCCTGGAACGCGGAAATCACGCGTACGGACAGTGCCATCGATTCACAGACGCGCGTTCTCTACGCCATCGCCGAAGTCGAAGACCCGTACGGCACGGCCGCCGAGAGCGGTTCGCCGCTGGCCGTTGGCCTGTTCCTGACCGCCGAAATCGAGGGACGTGAAGTCGAGAATGTCTACGTCCTGCCACGCGCAGCCCTGCGCGGCGAAAACACGATCTATGTCGCCGAGCCGGGTGGTCGCCTGTCCGTCCGGACGGTCGATGTTGTCACCTCCAACGCCGAGAGCCTGATCGTTTCCTCCGGTGTTCGCGGTGGCGAAATGGTCGTGATCTCTCCGGTTCGCGGTGCCAATGACGGCATGCGCATCCAGTCGCTCGACAACGATGGCGAAGTCATCGCGGCATTCTCCGCGACGATCGAAACCGAATCCGACAACGCGGAAGAAGGCCTGGCCGAATCCGATGCTGGCAATAGCGGCGAGCCCGTTTCCAGCGCAGGTTAATCCAGCAAACATATCTGAAGGACAAGGCCATGACCGACCCTAACGAAACACATCAGGAAGCTCCCAAGGGCATCATCGGATGGTTTGCTGCGAATTCCGTCGCTGCCAACCTGCTGATGATCGTGGCCCTGCTGGGCGGCCTGTTCGGATATTTCCAGCTCAACCGCGAGGTCTTCCCGAGCGTCGCCATCAACGGAGCCACTGTCTCCGTGGCCTGGCCAGGCGCCTCGCCGCAGGAAGTCGAGGAACAGATTATCGTCCGGATCGAGGAAGCGCTGATCGATATCGACGGCGTTGACACGATCACCTCGACGGCCGTTGAAGGCAGCGGCTTCATCAACATCGCCGGCAAGCCGTCCGTCGACATCCCGTCCTTCATCGACGAGATCAAGCTAAACGTCGACTCGGTGAACAACCTGCCGCAATCCTCCTTCCGCCCGTTCGTCAACCAGTGGCGCGCCTCGGACTGGCTGATCGGCTTTGCCGTGCATGGTGATATTGATCGCCGTGACCTGCAGCAGATTTCAGATGAGATCCGCGACGAGGTTGCCAACCAGGTGCCCGGTGTTTCCATCGTCGGCATCATGGGACGCCTCAATGAAGAGGTCTCCATCGAATTGTCCGAGCAGAGCCTGCAGCGCTACGGCCTGAGCTTTGACGAAGTGTCCCGCGCAGTTCGCTCCAGCTCCCTCAATGCCTCAGCCGGCAGCGTCCGCACAGAACTCGGCGATCTCAGCCTCACATCCCGCCAGCTGGCGGATTCACAAGCTGAATTCGAGGACATCATCATTCGCCAAACGCGTGATGGTGGCACCTTGCGCGTCCGCGACGTCGCGCGCGTCAATGACGGTTTTGTCGATGCCAACCTCGCCTCGACCTATAACGGCGAGAACATGGTCGTGGTCTATGTGCAGACCACCCCGAATGTTGACGTCGTCGATATCTCCAACGGCGTTCAGGAGTATCTGGAAAGCAAGCGCGCGGAACTGCCTGACGGCGTCTCCCTGTCTCTGTGGTGGGACAATTCCGAGATGTACAAGGCACGCATGGACACCATCATGAACTCCGCCCTCATCGGTGGCGGTCTGGTTCTGATCGTCCTCTTCCTGTTCCTGCGCCCTGATGTCGCCTTCTGGGTCACAGTGGGAATTTTCACCGCGTTTGGTGGTGCCTTCCTGCTGCTGCCCATGATGGACGTCTCGCTGAACATGCTGTCGCTGTTCGCCTTCCTGCTCGTCATCGGTATCGTGGTCGACGACGCGATTGTGGTCGGGGAAAACATCCACGACAGGGTAGAACGCGGGGAAAAAGGCCTGACCGCCGCCGTGGTCGGCACGCAGATGGTCGCCAAGCCGGTGATCTTCGCCGTCATCACGACCATCATGATGTTCTCGCCCTGGATGCTGATCACGGGACCGACCGTTCAGTTTACCAAGCAGATCTCCCTGGTGGTTATCGCGGCCCTGACCTTCTCCCTGATTGAATCGCTGCTGATCCTGCCGGCTCACCTGAGCCATCTGAAGCCGCAGTCCAACAAGGGTATTTTCGGGCCGTTGATCGCGCTCCAGCGCGGCATTGCCCACACCTTGGTCGCCTTCGCGCGCGGCATCTATCGTCCGCTCGCCAAGCTCTCGATCCGCAATCGTTATGCAACGGTCATCGCGTTCACCGGTATCTTCTTCGTTTCCATCACGCTGATGAGCACCAACCGGGTCGGGTCGGTCTTCATGCCACAGATCGAGAACGAGACGATCCAGGTCTCGATCCAGCTGGCCGAAGGCACGCCGTGGAGCCGCACCGAACAGGTCCGGAGTCAACTCGACGCTGCCCAGGATGAAGCGCTGCAGTATTACCGCACGCAATACCCGGACAATGTCGACATGATCGAGAGCCGTTCGACAGTGGCCACCGACGGCAGTATCCGCGCCTGGATCACGCTCGCGGAGCCGGAGGACCGTCCAGGTTCGCTGCCGACAGTTGAAGTTGCACAGACCATTCGTGAAATGATGGGACCGGTTCCGGACGCTGAAGAAGTCCGCTTCGACTCCACCATCAACGAAGGTGGGAACTCGGTGAGTTTCGCCCTGTCCGGACAGGACCTCGACGAATTGCGCGAGGCAGCCGATGCCCTCAAGGATCAGCTGCGCAGCTATGACACCCTGTATGACATCGTCGACTCCATGCAGACCTCGACCCAGGAACTGCAGTTCACGATGCGACCGGACGCCCAGGCGCTGGGTCTGACCCTGTCGGACGTGACACGCCAGGTCCGCCAGGCTTTCTACGGCGAGGAGGCGCAACGCCTGCCACGCGATGGTCAGGACGTGCGGGTGATGATCCGCCTCGACCAGGAAAGCCGCCGCTCGCTGGACACGCTCCGTGACCTGCGCATCCGCACCGCCGATGGGCGTGAGGTTCCGCTGTCAGCTGTCGCCGATGTGGAGTTCGCACCGGGCCTCAACCGTATCCGTCGCCGCAATGGCATGCGGACGGTCACCGTCACGGCCGAGCTGTCTGACCCGATCGCACGCGGCGCTGTCGAGGAAAGCCTGACCAACGAGTTCTGGCCGAACTTTGACACGCGTTTCCCGCATGTCTCTCGCGACGAGATCGGCCAGGCCGAGGGTGAGCGTGAATTCATGCAGGAAGTCATGAACCTCCTGCTGCTTGCGCTGGCATCCATGTATCTGCTGCTGGCGATTGCTTTCCGGTCCTATTTCCAGCCGATCCTGATCATGATCGCCATCCCGTTCGCATTGACGGGCGCCATCTTCGGGCATTACCTGTACGACATCCCGATCGCGCTCTTCTCCTATTTCGGTGTGGGTGCAGCAGCAGGCGTTGTGATCAATGACAACCTCGTATTGATCGACTTCGTAAACCGGCTGCGGGCCAATGGAGTAGGCGCTTTCCAGGCGCTGGTAGACGCTGGCGTACAGCGTTTCCGTCCTATCCTGCTGACCTCGGTCACCACCTTCCTCGGCATCTTCCCGATGATGGCGGAACAATCGACCCAGGCTCAGTTCCTGAAGCCCATGGTCGTGGCCCTTGGCTTCGCGGTTGTCTTCGCACTCTTCCTGACGCTTTTCTTCGTCCCTGCCCTGTACGGCATCGGCGTCGATATCGCCCGCTTCTTCCGCGGCATGTGGACAGGCAAGAAACAGCCGTCTCTGGGCAGCGATTACGAGGACACTGACTTTGCTCATGGCGAACTGCCCGGTCACCTCGACCATTCGCCGGCCGAGTAACATACTTTCCCCCTGCGCCGGGTCGGCGCAGGGGATTTTCTTTTCGAGGGGAACATCATGAAAAAGATTTTGCTGGGCTGTTCGGCACTCGTATTGCTGGCAGCTTGCGACCCGGCGACGGTGACTTCCACCGACAGTGGCGCCTCCACCACTACCGAAACAACCGCCATGGCCGATATCGGCACGTGGGGTTTCGATGTAGACGGCATGGATGCCAGCTATCATCCGGGTGACGATTTCTTCCGTTATGCCAATGGCACATGGCTGGACAATACGACCATCCCGGAAGACCGCTCCAACTACGGCATGTTCACGGCACTCGCCATCGAGGCCGAGCAACAGGTCCAGGAAATCATCCTGGAACTGGCCAGCGCCAATGCCGAAGCGGGCTCTCCGCAGCAGCAGGTCGGCGACCTCTACGCCAGCTGGATAGACACGGACACACTGAACGCACGCGGTATCGAGCCGCTGGAGCCGTTCCTCGCGGAAATTCGTGGCGCCAGCACGCATGACGAGATCTCTGCGCTGTTTGCCAGCCTGCACCACCCGGCGCCCTACGGCTTCGGCATTATCCCTGATCTCGCCGACCCGACACGCTACACGGTCTTTGTTGGACAGGGCGGGCTGGGCCTACCGGATCGCGACTATTACCTGGATGAGGAAAACGACGCCTTCGCCCGTTATCGCGAGGCCTATGTCGCCTACATCGAAACCATTTTCGATCTTGCGGGCATTGAGGGCGGCGCCGGAAAGGCAGCTGCCATCATGGAGCTGGAATCCCGTCTCGCCGGCGTTCACTGGACGCAGGCCGAAAGCCGCGACATCCAGCGAATCTACAACCCGATGACGCTGCAGCAGATGGACGAGCTGGCTCCGGCCCTCAACATGGCTGACGGCATGGCGAGCATGGGCCTGGCCGAAGTCCCGACCTTCCTCGTCGCTCAGCCGAGCGCGATCGAGGGTGCTGCGACCATTCTCACCGAGACCCCGGTCGAGCTGTGGCACGACTACATGATCTTCCACACGATCAATAACAACACGGCCCGCCTGCCGGTCGCATTTGACCAGGCCAGCTTCGACTTCTTTGGCCGCACCCTGAACGGTACACCGGATCAGCGTCCGCGCGATCTGCGCGGTGTCGGTCTGGTTGGTGGCCAGCTGGGTGAAGTTGTCGGGCAGGTTTATGTCGAGCGCTACTTCCCGCCGTCCTCCAAGACGGACATGGAAGAGCTGGTCGCCAACCTGACAACAGCGTTTGAAGGCCGCCTGAACAATCTGGAATGGATGGATGACGAGACGCGTGCCAACGCCCTGCAGAAACTGTCCACTTTCGAACCGCGCATCGGTTATCCGGACAACTGGCGTGACTACAGCGCGCTGGAAGTACGTGCGGACGACCTGTTCGGTAATATGATCCGCCTGGCTGAGTTCAACTGGAATGACCAGGTTGAGGACCTGATGGGTCCGGTTGATCGCACCCAGTGGCCTTACCCGCCGCAGACGGTCAACGCGTCTTACAACCCGCTGATGAACCAGATCACTTTCCCGGCAGGCATCCTCCAGGCTCCGTTCTTTGATCCGAACGCTGATGCCGCGATCAATTACGGCGCCATCGGTGCCGTGATCGGCCACGAAATCGGCCACGGTTTCGACGATCAGGGCCGTCGTTTCGACTATGACGGCTCGGTCAATGACTGGTGGACGGAAGGCACCAATGCCCGCTTCGAGGAGCGTGCCGGTCGCCTCGGCGCCCAGTATGACGGCTATTCCCCGGTTGAGGGCATGTTCGTGAATGGCACTTTCACCATGGGTGAAAACATCGGCGACCTGGGTGGTCTGCAAATGGCTTACACGGCCTACCGCAACTATGTCGATGAACATCATGGTGGCGAAGCACCGGTGATCGACGGTTTCACCGGCGATCAGCGTTTCTTCCTCGCTTGGGCTCAGGTCTGGCGTCGCCTGTATCGCGAAGACAATCTGATTTCGCGTCTGTCGACCGACCCGCACAGCCCGTCGCAATACCGCACCAATGGTGTCGTCCGGAATCTGGACGCCTGGTACGAGGCCTTCAACATCACTGAAGATCACGCCCTCTACCTGCCACCGGAAGAGCGCGTCAAAATCTGGTAAGCAGCTCGCAAGAGTACAAAAACCCGGCAGCGCTCGCTGCCGGGTTTTTCGTTTTTCAAACCTCACGGATGCGTAAGTTGCACACACCAACGAAACGGCTAGTTTGGCTGTGAAGGGGACGCAACTTTCTTATTTTTGGGGGAGACGCGACCGTGCGTACACTTCTACTTTCAGGCGCGAGCCTTCTTTTGCTCGCAGCATGCACACCAGCAGCTGAAACGCCTGCCAACGACACAACAGCAAGCCAGGACGCCGCACACCAGGCAGCCTCCAGCGAAACCAGCGCCAATGAACCTCGTCTTGGTGATTGGGGCATCGAAACGCAATACATCGATGACAGCGTTCACCCGGGCGATGACTTTAATCGCTACGTCAACGGCGGTTGGCTGGACAGCACAGAAATGCCGCCGGGTTTCTCGCGTTTCGGCTCATTCACCGAACTCTTCCTGCTGTCTGAAGAGCGGATCAATGGCATCATCCAGGAAGCGTCGGAACAGAATGGCGCCCATGGAACACCGCAACAGCAAATCGGTGATCTCTACTCGTCCTTCATGGATCAGGAACGTCGCGAAGAGCTGGGTTTCGATCCGGTTCGCCCGATGCTCAGCCAGATCGCCTCAGCGAGCTCGCATGACGATATCGCAACTCTCATGGGTCAACCCGGCACATCGACGATTTTCGGGACCAGTTCCTTCCAGGACCAAGGCAATCCGCAACGCTACATCGTCTACATCAGCCAGGGTGGGCTGGGACTTCCGTCACGCGATTATTATCTTGAAGACAGTGAACGTTATCAAGGTATCCGGGATGGATATCTGGAATACATCGGAGATGTATTCGGCCTGATCGGCATGGACCAGGGCCAAGAGCGGGCACAAGCCGTGCTGGACTTGGAAACGGCCATCGCCCAGGTGCACTGGACCAATGAAGAAAGCCGTGATCGCACGCGCACATATAATCTGACCGCGACCGCTGATCTTGCAACAACAGCGCCCGGTTTCAATTGGACACGCTATCTCGAAGCGCTGGAGTATGCTGACCAGACCGAGATCGTCCTTCGTCAGAATACAGCAATCGAATCGCTGGCGGTTCTCTTTTCGGAGATCCCGGTATCCACATGGCAGGACTGGCTTAGCTTTCGGTATGTGGCCAGCAATCGCAATGTGCTCTCGCCATCATTCTACGAGCGCTCGTTTGACTTCTACAGCCGCACGCTTTCAGGAACGGATCAGCCGCGACCGCTTGAATCGCGTGGGGTCCAGTACGTGAACGGATCCATGGGCATGACCCTTGGCCAAATTTACGTCGAGCGATATTTCCCGCCTGAATACAAGCAGCAAATGGATACGCTCGTCGAGTATGTCAGTCGTGCCATTGGCGAGAGCCTGGAAACGCTGGAATGGATGGATGATGAGACCCGGGCGGAAGCCATCGTCAAATACGAGAGCTTCATCACAAAGATCGGGTATCCGGACGTATGGCCGGATTATTCCTCGATCGAAATCGCGTCCGACGATCTGTTCGGCAATGCCCAGCGCATCTCAGCCTGGGCACGTGCAGACACCCGCGCCCGCTTGCGCGGTCCTGTCCGTGATTGGGAATGGTTCATGTCACCGCAGACGGTGAACGCCTATTATGCACCAACGTCCAATGAAATCGTCTTCCCTGCAGCGATCTTGCAAGGGCCGTTCTTCGACCCGTTTGCAGACCCCGCGGTAAACTTCGGTGGAATCGGCGCAGTGATCGGACACGAGATGGGGCATGGCTTTGACGATCAGGGCAGCCGCTCGGACGGCACGGGAATGTTGCGCGACTGGTGGACGGAACAGAGCCGCGCGGCTTTTGACGCACGCACTGAAGGTCTTGTCGAGCAATATGGCGAATTTTCCCCAGTTGAAGGTGAATTCGTGAACGGGCGCCTGTCACTCGGAGAAAACCTCGCCGATGTCGGAGGCGTCGACCTCGCATATCGGGCTTATCAGCTCTATTTGCAGGACCAGGGGGAAGAAGCACCGGTTCTCGATGGTTTCACCGGAGACCAGCGTTTCTTCATGGCTTGGGCGCAGGTTTGGCGCAATCTTTACACTGAACAAGCGCTCGTCCAGCAACTGCGTGTCGGGCCGCACTCTCCGGCCCAGTATCGCGTGAACGGTACGGTCCGCAACCAGGACGCTTGGTATGAGGCATTCGGTATCACCGAAGATCACGAGCTGTACCTGCCGCCGGAAGAACGCGTCACGGTCTGGTAGAGACGACAACACTTGAAACAGGAGCCCGGCGGTTTTCACCGCCGGGCTTTTTCGTCTCTGCAATCCTCACGAATGCGTAAGTTGCACGCCGGTCGCAAAGCACTAAGTTACCGCACACTGACATATTCATAGTTCCAATTGGGGGAGGCCAATTTGCGACAACTACTTATGGCAAGTGCAAGCCTGACATTGCTCGCCGCATGCACACCGGCAACTGAAACCACCGACACCGCCGACAATTCCGCTGCTTCCGGCAGCGAAGTCGCACAGACCACCAGCGTTGGTGATCCGTCTGCCGGCGATCCGCGCCTGGGCACCTGGGGTATTGAATACGAGCACGTTGATGACAGCGTGCACCCGGGTGATGACTTCAACCGCTATGTAAACGGCGGCTGGCTGGACCAGAGCGAATTGCCCCAGGGCTTCTCGCGTTTCGGGTCTTTCACCGAACTCTTCCTGCTCTCGGAAGAGCGTATTGACGGCATCATCTCCGAAGCGCGCGCAGCCAACGCTGAAGCGGGCACGCCGCAGCAGCAGATCGGTGATCTGTACACCTCTTTCATGGACCAGGACACGCTGACCGCCCGCGGTTTCGATCCGGTCCGCCCGATGATCGACACGATTGCAGCTGCCAGCACGCATGACGACATTGCCAACCTGATGGGGCAGCCGGGAACGGCCTCTATCTTTGGCGCCGGCGTTGGCCGCGACCAGGGCAACCCGAACCGTTACATCGTCTCCGTCGGCCAGTCCGGTCTGGGCCTGCCGACCCGTGACTACTATCTGGAAGACACCGAGCGCTATCAGGGTTTCCGTGACGCTTACGTCGCCTACATCACTGATGTGTTCGGCTTTATCGGCATGGACAATGGTGCCGAGCGCGCCCAGCGCATCCTGGATCTGGAAACCCAGTTCGCCCAGGTTCACTGGACCCGCCAGGACAGCCGTGACCGCACGCGCACCTATAACCTGATGACGACCGACGAGCTGGCTGCCAGCGCGCCGGGCTTCAACTGGGCAACCTTCATGGATGCGCTCGACTTTGCGGACCAGACCGAAGTTGTCATCCGCCAGGACACGGCAATCCAGTCCCTTGCCACCCTGTTTGGCGAAGTTCCTGTCGAGACCTGGCAGGACTGGCTGACCTATCGCTATGTCAATTCCAACAGCGGCCGCCTGACGCCGGAATTCTACGAGCGCTCATTCGACTTCTTCAGCCGTACGCTGTCCGGTGTCGAACAACCGCGTGACCTGGAAGCCCGTGCCATTCAGTATGTGAATGGTTCTGCAGGCATGGCGCTTGGCCAGATCTATGTCGAGCGCTTCTTCCCGCCGGAGTACAAGGAACAGATGGAAGTCCTCGTGGACTATCTGGGCCGTGCCCTGCGTGAGCGTCTGGAAACGCTGGACTGGATGGACGAAGAGACCCGCGAAGGCGCGATCTACAAGTTCGAGAACTTCACACCGAAAATCGGTTATCCGGACCAGTGGCCGGATTACTCGAGCATCGAGATCCGCTCTGACGACCTGTTCGGCAATGCCGAACGCATCTCGGCCTGGTTCCGCGCAGACAGCCGCGAACGCCTGCGTGGCCCGATCCGCGACTGGGAATGGGGCATGTCTCCGCAGACCGTGAACGCGTACTACTCGTCCACGGCCAACGAGATCGTCTTCCCGGCAGCCATTCTGCAGGGTCCGTTCTTCGACCCGTATGCTGACCCGGCTGTGAATTTCGGCGGCATCGGTGCCGTAATCGGCCACGAGATGGGCCACGGTTTTGACGACCAGGGTTCCCGTTCTGATGGTGATGGCGTGCTGCGTGACTGGTGGACGGCGGAAAGCCGCGACAATTTCGACGGCATGACCGATCGCCTGGCCGCTCAGTACAGCGAATTCTCCCCGATCGAGGGCGAGTTTGTGAACGGTCGCCTGTCCCTGGGTGAGAATATCGGTGACGTTGGCGGCCTCTCCATGGCCTTCCGCGCTTACCAGCTCTACCTGGAAGATCATGGCGGTGAAGCTCCGGTCCTCGATGGATACACCGGCAATCAGCGCTTCTACATGGCCTGGGCCCAGGTCTGGCGGAACCTCTACACCGAGCAGGCGCTGGTTCAGCAGCTGCGTCGCGGTCCGCACTCTCCTGCCCAGTACCGCATCAACGGTGCCCTGCGTAACCAGGACGGCTGGTACGAGGCCTTCGGCATCACCGAGGAGCACGACCTCTACCTGGCACCGGAAGAGCGCGTCTCGATCTGGTAACGAGACCCGTATCTCAGAATTGGGGCCTGGCAGTTTGCTGCCGGGCCCTTTTTCATTGCGGAAGTGTTACCCGTGCTCGGCAGCACAAGACTTGCCCCGGCAGCGCAAAACCGCTCAAATCCGCGGCGAGGAAAATGAGGGGAAGATCCAGGACGTCTGCACCTGACCGGGCGAGACCGCACCAGCGGCCCGCCCCGGCATGGCGGCGCGCGCCCGGCTTGCCTTCAGTGTTGTGCAAACAGGAGCCTGAACATGGCTGACAGCCAGAGCCCTGCCCCCAAGAAGAACGCGTTCACGCGTTTTCTTGATGGTGTTGAATTCCTGGGCAATCTCTTGCCCCACCCGGTGACGCTCTTTGCCATCCTGGCAATCGGCATCATCCTTCTCTCCGGCCTGTTCGGCTGGCTCGGCCTGGCGGTGGAAGATCCACGTCCAGCAGGGGCCCGCGGGGTCGCCGATGACGGCATGATCCGCGCGGTCAGCCTGTTCAATGCGGATGGTTTCCGACGGATCTGGACCAGTCTGACCACCAATTTCACCGGCTTCGCACCGCTGGGCGTCGTACTGGTCGCCATGCTGGGCGTCGGTGTTGCCGAGAAGTCCGGCATGCTCTCTGCCGCCGTACGCGGCATGGTGCTGGGCGCCCCGCGTCACGTCGTGACCGTCGCCATTGTCTTTGCCGGCATCGTCTCCAACACCGCGTCAGAAGTTGGTTATGTCGTTCTGATCCCGCTCGCAGGCGCCATTTTCTACGCCCTGGGACGTCACCCGCTGGCGGGCATGGCAGCCGCTTTTGCGGGTGTCTCCGGCGGCTATAGCGCCAATATCCTGATCGGCACGATCGACCCGCTTCTCGCCGGGATCACCCAGGAAGCGGCGCGCCTGATCGACCCGGACTATATCGTTCTGCCGACGGCGAACTGGTATTTCATGGTGGCCTCGACCTTCCTGATCACGACCGTAGGCTCGCTGGTTTCCATCTTCATCGTCGAACCCAAGCTGGGGCCCTACAACCCCGAACAGGCCGACGACTCCGTGCTGGACAAGCGCATGATGGAAACGCTCTCCGGCGAGGAGAAGAAGGGTCTGTTCTACGCCTTTCTCGCACTGCTGGGCGTGCTTGGTCTGATGGCGCTGACGCTGATCCCGGAATGGGGCATCCTGCGCAATCCTGATACGGGTGACCGCTTCAACTCGCCCTTCTTCCGCGGTTTTGTCGTCTGGATCCTGATCTTCTTCGTTGCCACCGGTTTCGCCTATGGTCGCGGCGCGGGCACGATGAAAAACGACCGCGATATCATCGACGGCATGGCCACCGGCCTGTCCTCGCTGGGCCTCTACATCGTGCTGGTCTTCTTCGCCGCGCAATTCGTCTCCTTCTTCGGCTGGACGAATATCGGAGCGATCAGTGCCGTCTCGGGCGCCAACTTCCTGCAGAGCACCGGCATGACCGGCCCGCTGCTCTTCTTCCTGTTCATCCTGATGTGCGCGATCATCAACCTGTCACTGGGCTCGGCTTCGGCGCAGTGGGCGGTCACCGCCCCGATCTTCGTGCCCATGCTGATGCTGATCGGCTATTCGCCGGAAGTCATCCAGGCCGCCTACCGGATCGGTGATTCCACCACGAATATCATCACGCCGATGATGAGCTATTTCGGCCTGATCCTGGCCTGGGCGACACGCTACAAGAAGGATCTGGGCGTGGGCACCATGATCGCGATGATGCTGCCCTACTCCATCTTCTTCATCCTGACGTGGAGTGTCTTCTTCTTTGTCTGGGCGTTTGGTTTCGACATGCCGGTCGGCCCGGGTTCCCCGACCTATTATCCGGCCCAGTAAACCAGCCGAACAATCCCTAGATCAGGCGGCAGCTCCCCGGAGCTGCCGCCTATTTTTATGTCGGGAACAATTTCTGATTGAAGGTTCAGACGCATCAGCCTACCCGTTAACCCACGACCAGGGCGTGGGACGGGGGCATTTACAATCCCACTATGAACACATATGCATACATTTGCATACTACGTGCGAATAGAGGATTTGGTCATGCCGAGACGCATTCCACTGAGTGTACGGATAACCGACGCTGATGCCGCCTTTCTTGCGCAATACAAGGCGGAGGGCGCGACGACGCCGAGCGAGAAACTACGCGCCCTGCTCGCAAATGCGCGACGCGACGCGGAAGGGGCGACTGACTATGCCAGCCGGGTTGAACAAGTCTCCAGACGGTTTCAACCGGCCCACAGAGAGGTGATCAACCGGCAACGTGACTGCCGCATGCGATCAGACTTCCTTGGCAAGCTCTATGAGCGACTGCCCGAACTGGTTGCAAACCTGCAGCAGGGACCGGCGCAGACAGATGACCCGGCAAACGACCTTGAAGCGCTCGAGGCCGATGTTGCCGAACAGACCTTCGCCCTGATCGAGGAGATCCTCGATCTGGGCCTGACAAAACAGGGGCGAACCTATGACGGACAACTCGTCCAGGACCGCCTGCAACCCATCCTCGAGTTGTCGGAACTGATCCGGCTCTCGAAGTCGCAAGAGGGAGAGACTTAGATGGCAGAACAGCTTGTATCCCGGGTGAAACGCCTGGTGTCCGGCGGGGTGAATTCGATCGTCGATGCGGTCGAGAACGCCAGCCCGGAACTGGTTATGAAAGAGGCCATTCGCGAAGTCGAGGGCGCCATTGACGAGGTCCGTGACGAGCTCGGCAAGGTGCTGGCAAACAAACACCTCGCCTCACGTCGGCTGATGGACGCCAACGCCAAACACGAGAGCCTGGGTGACCAGATCGAGATGGCGGTCAAGGAAGGTCGTGACGATCTCGCCGAGGCAGCCATTTCCCGCCAGATGGACCTGGAAAGCCAGATCCCGGTGCTGGAAGCGGCCGTCAGCGATGCAGACGCCGAAGAGGCAGAGCTGGAAAGCTATGTCGAGGCCCTGCAGGCCCGTCGCCGCGAAATGGACGAGGAACTCGCCGCTTTCAAGGAAAGCCGTGCCGAACAGTCCAGCCTCAACGAGGCGGGCGAACCGGTCGCCTCCTCCGGCGCAGAGCGCAAGGTCTCCAAGGCCGAACGCGCCTTTGACCGGGTGATGCGCGAAAGCTCCGGTCTGCCGGGCTCCGGTGGCAGTTCACGTGGTGACGCCGCCAAGCTGGCAGAACTGGAAAAGATGAGCCGCGAGAACCGGATCAAGGAACGACTGGCAGCTTTGAAAGCCGGTCAAACGGATGAGAACGTAAAATGATGGACATTCTGGGGAGCGCCCAGGCGAGCCCCTTTATCATCGCCCTGGTCATCCTGACCATCATCGCAGCGCTTGAAGGCCTGAGCATGGTGTTCGGCGCTGCCCTTTCCGGCCTGTTGGACGGGATTCTCCCCGATTTCGACCTGCCGGATCTGGATGCGGATATCGATGCTGATGTCGACCTGGACATCAGCGGTCTCGAGAGCGTTGGCCCGCTCACCTATCTGATGAGCTGGCTGAGCTTCGGCAAGGCGCCTGCCCTGATCCTGATCATTGTCTTCCTGGCGGTGTTTGGTCTGGCCGGTGTGACGATCCAGAGCGCTGTCTATGGCGCAACCGGTCTTATCCCGCCGGGCTGGATGGCCAGCATACCTGCGACCCTGATCGCCATTCCGTCCATGCGATATGGCGGCAAGGCCTTCGGCGCAGTGATGCCCAAGGAAGAGACGGAAGCGGTTTCAACCGAACGCTTTATCGGCAAGGTCGCCACCGTCATCCGCGGCAAGGCAGAACGCGGCATGCCCGCTGAAGCCAAGCTGAAAGACCTGCATGGCCTGACCCATTGGGTGCTCGTGGAGCCTGATGAGGATGGCGAGAGTTTCAGCGCCGGCGAGGAAGTCATCGTCGTGGCACAAAACGGCAGCGTCTATCGCGTGATCCGCAATACCCACGAAATCCTGTCACGCAAGTCGTGACGCCTAACGATAACCCTGTTGGTAGTATGGAGGGACGTACATGCCAGATATGATGACACTCGTCTTGTACACGGCCGTAGGCTTTGTAGCCTTCTTCGCAATCTTCGGCTTCGTAGCCGGATTGTATAAGCGAGCCTCAAAAGAGATTTCCTTCGTCCGGACCGGTTTTGGCGGTCAGAAGGTAATAATGAATGGCGGCGCACTGATCATGCCGGTGCTGCACGAAACCATTCCGGTCAATATGAACACGCTGCGCCTGGAAGTCCTGCGCGCCAATGAACAGGCCCTGATTACCAAGGACCGCATGCGTGTCGACGTTCAGGCCGAATTCTTTGTCCGCGTTCAGCCGACGACCGAGTCCATCGCGAATGCCGCCCAAACCTTGGGCAAGCGGACCATGGACCCGGAAGCGCTGAAAGCCCTGGTCGAAGGTAAGTTCGTAGATGCCCTGCGTGCCGTGGCTGCGGAAATGGCCATGGAGGAATTGCACGAGCAACGTGTGAACTTCGTCCAGAAAGTGCAGGCGGCCGTGTCCGAGGACATCCTGAAAAACGGTCTCGAGCTGGAATCCGTCTCGCTGACGGGTCTCGACCAGACCAATAAGGACTATTTCAACCCGGACAACGCCTTTGACGCCGAAGGTCTGACCAAGCTGACCCAGGAAATCGAGGAGCGCCGCAAGAAGCGCAACGATATCGAACAGGAAACCGAAGTCCTGATCCGCCGCAAGAACCTGGAAGCCGAACAGGAAAGCCTGCAGATCTCGCGTGACCAGGAATATGCCCGCCTTGAGCAACAGCGCGAGGTCCAGACCCGTTCTGCCGAACAAGCCGCTCAGATTGCAGCGGAACAGGCGATGCGTGAACGTGAAGCGGAGATCGCCAAGATTACCGCCAGCCAGCGCACCCGCGAGGCGGACATCGAGTCCAACAAGATCGTCGCCGAGCGTCAGATCGCCATGGACAAGGAAGTTCGCGAGCAGGAAATCCTGAAAGAGCAAACGCTGGAGTCCGCAGCGGTCGAAAAGGCCAAGCAGGTACAGTTGGCTGAACAGGAACGCGATATTGTCGTGGCCGAGAAATCCCGCGACAAGTCCGAGGCTGAAGCCGAGGCCGACAAGGCTCGCGCCCTGGCTGCAAAGGCCGCTGAGGAAGTCATCACAGCCCGCCAGGCTGAGGTCGCCGAGCGTGACAAGCGCATCGAACTGATCGACGCCGCCAAGGCTGCCGAGATGGAAGCCATCGCCGTCACTGTTGCCGCTGAGGCCGAAAAGCAGGCTGCAACCGACCGCGCTGAAGCGGTCCGCGTCGCGGCCAATGCCGACGCCGAGAAGATCCGCATCGCTGCGGAAGGCGAGGCCGAGGCCGAGAAGATGCGTGCAGACGCCCAAGAGCGGGTCTATGCGGTCGAAGCTGAAGGTAAGCGCGCGGTCAATGAAGCGGCCAACATCCTGTCGCCGGAGCAAATCGCCATGCAGGTCAAGCTGCAGCTGATGGAAAGCCTGCCGGAGATCATCGCCCAGAGCGTGAAGCCGATCGAGAATATCGATGGCATCAAGATCCTGCACGTCGATGGTCTGGGCGGTGGCGCCAATGGCGGCCCGGTCAATGGTGCTGCTGGTGGCGAAGGTGGCCTGGCCGACCAGGTCGTCAGCTCGGCCCTGCGCTATCGCGCCCAGGCCCCGCTGCTGGACGCCATGCTGTCGGAGATCGGCCTGAAGGCCGGCGACCCGGCCTCGCTGGAGAACGCGCTGAACGGTGCGGTCAATGGCGAAGTCGCCGAGGTCACCGACGCGGAAGGCTAGACTTCACCAGCCTGACAACCCACTCTCGGGGCGCGGAGCAATCCGCGCCCCGTTGCGTTTGGAGCCTGTATGACCGCCAGGGACTACATGATTGGCTATGGCAGTATTCTCAGCCGGCATAGCCGCGAGACCTACTCCGACATGACCGGACCCGCACTGAAGGTTGCACTTCCGGGCTGGCGGCGGGCCTGGTCGGTGCGTTACCGGGACGAGGCCGCGACCTATCTGGGGCTGGTTGAGGATGTGACCTCGACGCTGGACGCAGTGCTGGTACCTGTGGAGATCAATCCGGACATGCGTCATCGCGAGCGCGGATATGTGTGGACGCCGGTCGAGCGCTCAAGCCTGGACGCGGCTGACCTGCCCGCTGGCAAGTTCTGGATCGTCGTTAACACGGAACACGAAACCGCCGATGCTGATCATCCCGTTCCGCAATCCTATGTCGACACCTGTCTGATCGGGGCATTCGAGACCGGCGGCGAGGCCATGCTGCGCGCCTTTATCGCTGGCACGGATCACTGGGACCAGGCCTGGAGCAATGACCGGGCCCAGCCGGTCTATCCTCGCCTGACACCACTCAGCGTGGACCAGCGCGAGATGATCGACGACCATCTCCGGGATGCGGGTCTTTTGAAATACCGCCGCTGAGCAGGCAACCAAAAGCCGGTGTACGAACACCGACTCATGATGTGTTGATCGCGGAGGCCGACGCCATGGCATCGGCCTGACTGCGAACCGGGCCTAGTGATCACCCTGGATAACCAGCGTTACATTGCCATTGCCGGACTGACGAATAGTGGCGTTGTGGCCATCGCCGACCTGGATGATGCCGGCACCGTTGTTGTTGCCGAACTGGTCCGTCACGGCAGTGTTGTTGCGACCCATCTGGGACACACCGACGATATTGCGGCGACCGGTCTGGCGGCTGTAGCTGTAATTGTCGACACCATCCTGTCCGATGACGGTATCATTGTCCCGGCCATACTGGTCGACATGCGACTGATTGTAATAGCCACTCTGTCCCACCGTCGTGCCATTGCGCGCGCCGTCCTGGATGATGGTGACGTGCTGGCGGCCACCGCGCTGGCGGATCACCATGCGTTGGCCATAACCACCCTGGCGACCAGCGATCTCGTTTTGATAGCCGTCCTGCTGGACCGTGACCCGGTTGCGGGACTGGGCCTCGGCTGCATCGGCCGCGCCGAAAACAGAGACTGCAGCGAGGGCACTGGCGAGGACAAAACGCATATTCATGAACTTACTCCGTAACTGGTGTGCCTGACGCCCGATGCATCGAAGGCATGTACAGAAATACGGAAGGCTCGATGAGCGTATGCTGAGCCCGTCATTCAGGGACCGTCCAGCTAGCTGAACGCGATATGGACAGGCTTGGACAATCGACGGAAAACTCTGCGCACCGGATGCCGGGCTAAAGCACAGCGCTGTTGGCGACAGACAGGGCCTCTCGCATCAGCTCCCGCACCGGCCGCGACCGCGACCGCGTCATCTCGCGCGGGGTCGATGTCAGAATCGAGCTCGGAAAAACCGGCGTGCGAGCGGCCCGACAGGTCTTGTGCTCCCACTGCCCGCTGGCCGGGTCGAAGCGGTACTGCTCGACAAATTTCCAGCCATGCTGACCCAGGAAACCAATTGCCTCGATGAGATAGCCAATCTCCTCCTCGCTCATGGCCCAATGCAGGCTGACCCGGCACCAGCCCGGACGAGCGCCGGCTTCACCGTCCAGCACCTTGGCACGGATCCGTTGCGTATCCTCGTCGCTAATGCCCAGCAGGTCATGTCCATAGGGCCCAGCGCAGGAACACCCTGCTCGTGACTGGATTCCGAACAGATCATTGAGCAGAACCGTAACCAGGCGCGGATGAACCAGCTCGCCCTTCCGGTCACGGATATTGAAGGAGACGATGCCCAGCCGACGCGTCGGACATTCCGGCCCCAGGATCTCGATACCGGGATTGTCCCTCCAGACTTCAAAGGCCCTCATCAGGGCAGCCTGCTCCCGATCTTCGATCAACTCAAAACCGATCTCGGCCTGGATCTGCATCGCCAGCGCAGCGCGTACAACCTGGGGCACGCCCGGCGTCCCAGCGCGCTCACGCGCTTCCACATCCTCGATAAAGTCATGTCCATCCTTCCAGACATAACGCACCGTGCCGCCTGCGCTCTGGGTGGGAGGAAGGTCTTTGCGATAAAGGGATTTGCTGAAGGCCAGCACGCCGCATGCCCCGGGCCCGCCTAGGAATTTGTGCGGCGAGAAATACACTGCGTCGACCTGTGCGTTCTGATGCTCGGCCGGATGCATGTCGATTCGCGCATAGGGCGCGCTTGCTGCGGCATCGACACACAAAATGGCATCATGTTCGTGCAGGAGCTGCGCAAGATTGACCAGATCGGTCTTGAGCCCGGTCACATTGGAGGCTGCCGAGAAGGCGCCAATTTTCAAGCGCCCCTCATAGGCCGGATCATGCAGCGCTTCTTCCAACGCCATCAAATCGACATCGCCGCATTCATTGAGCGGCACCGTCACGACCTCCGCCAGGCTTTCACGCCAGCTCAACTCGTTGGAATGGTGTTCATAAGGACCGATGAAAACGACCGGGCGATCCTTAACCTCGAGGCTCGCCAGTCGGTCGGCACTGGCCGGCGGCAAGGTGATGCCCAGGATTTCCTGCAGTTTGTGGATGGCACCGGTTGCGCCTGAAGCGCAGGTGATCAGCGCATCACCCTCGTCTGCATTTATACAGCGCCGGATCACAGCTTCTGCCTCGCGCAGCCAGGCACCCGAGGCGCGACCGGTCTCGCTGTCCTCGGTGTGCGGGTTGGCGTAGAGCGTGTGCAGATCCGCGACTGCGTCCTCGACCTGGCGCAAGGCACGGCCCGAAGCGGTGAAATCAGCATAAATTAGAGGACGCTCGCCATAGGGCGTGCGCAGCGTGGCGGTCACGCCCACCAGACCAGAACGGACCGAAGCCCATCCAGCGATTTCCGAGATCTGACCGTCCATGATTTTGCCCGAGTAGCTGCCCGGGAAATAATCTAGCGCCAATCAGGGAGCGTTTTTCGCTATCTTCAGCCAGACAACACGCCTAAAATAGCGATGAACACTATCATGGCCGAAAATATGTCACTCGATCACCACGACCGATCCATTCTTGAGTTATTGCAAACCGATTCTGACCGTACCGTGCAGGAAATCGCTGATACGATTGGCCTGAGCGCCACGCCGACGACCCGCCGCATCAAGCGGCTGACCGATGCCGGCTATATCCGCAAACGTGTCGCCCTGCTTGATCCCGACCTTCTGGGCCTGAATGCGACGCTCTTCATTTCGGTACGGACCAGCAATCACGACGGCGAATGGCTACGCCGTTTCGCGGACGGGGTCTCGCGCATGCCGGAGGTCGTCGAATTCTACCGCATGGGCGGGGATATCGACTATCTGCTCAAGATCGTGGTGCCGGATGTGAAGGATTATGACGAGGTCTACAAACGCCTGATCACCATCGCCCCCTTGTCAGATGTCAGCGCCAGTTTCGCCATGGAGGCGATCAAGAACACCACAGAACTCCCGGTCAAATGACAAGAACCCCGCCAGCAACTGGCGAGGTTCTCGCTTCAAGCGGGGTAAGGTCGTGAAATACCAAGCTCGAACAACACCCCGGGCAGAGGGCAAATCCGCCCGGGGTGCTGGTTCTTAGAAGCGCTTGTTCAAGCTTACGAACGCGCGACGACCACCAGTGTCATAGCGGCCACCGACAACGTAGCCATTACGGTTACGAATGCCGGAGCTGCTGTCGATGCGGACCAGCTCGTTGAAGACGTTGGCAACGCCGACCGTCATACGCCACGTTTCGCGCTCGAAGGTGAGAGACGTGTTGTGCTGCCAGTAATTGTCGATGCCCTCGAGGACCGAAACCGTACAGTTGTTGACCGGATTCGAGCGGTCATTCGGGTTCGACCACTCACACCATACAGAACCACCGACAAAGCCATCCGGGAAGAACTGGTCTTGGCGATCACGCGTTCCGACACCAGAGGTGTAGCGCATCTGCCAGTTCCAGGACCAATCACCTTGCATGACCGTGAAGTTGTGGTCAGACGTCCAGCGCGGACGGAAGTCCTCGCCAACATCCTGATCAAACGGATCTCCAGCCTGCGCCTGCTCCTTGTAGGAGAAGACATAGGAGTTGTTGGATGTGAGTGACACGTAGAAATCACGGTCCATCACATTGAACTCGCGACCAAAGCGCAAGTTCACGTCCAGGCCATCAGTCTCGATGATGCCGCGGTTGACAAAGTCAATGGTGACAGACGCAAGGCCGTTCAGAGCCGGGTTACCCGTGTTCAGTCGCTCGATGCGCTCACACAGGGCGCTGGACAGCGTCGGGGTCTGACCGTTGAAACATCCGCCAATCACAGAACCGGCGGAGAGTTCTTCGACTGTGTCCTCAATCTGAACACCCCAGTAGGTGACAGACGCGGAGAAGTCGTCGAACAGGAAGTCAAACGCGGGGTTCCAGTCGGTGTCCGGCTGGATAACAAAACCGGCGGTGACCGTTTCGGCCGTCTCCGGCATCAGTTCGACATTACCCGAGGTGAGAACCGGCACGGAGACCGAGCTCGTGCTCGCCAGGGCCAGAGCGGTCGGGTCGGCACCGGAAGCCACACACTGTGCCAACAGGTTGGCAGAACGCGTGTCCTGGGTCGCATCGTATTCGAAGACGCCATCATTATTGGTGTCTACACGAGCCAAAGCCGGAACCCGACACGGGTCGCCACCAGAGGCCGTCGTGCCGGAGGCATTATCGGCCAGGAACTGTTCGCGCAGGTTCGGAGCACGGAAGGCCGTGTTGTAGGAACCGCGCAACGCAAGCCAGTCATTGACCTGCCAGAAAGACCGAACACCGTACGTGGTTTCACCACCGAAGTTCTTCTCTTCGGTATGACGGGCCGACAGATCCACGCTCAGATCCTGAATGAACGGAACATTGGAAATCAGCGGCAGGCTGATCTCGCCGAAAATGTCACGCTGCCAGGTCTCGCCCGCCGCGTTTGCTTCGGACTGAAGTGTCTCAGTCGCCTGCAGACCGCGGGTAACCGTCACATCATTGGAGCTGTCGATCTTATCGATGCGGTATTCCATACCGAAGGCGGAACCGACAACACCACCCGGCATCTCCCAGAGATCGCCGGAGACGAAGCCACCAAAGATAACCTGCTCAACCGTCGTGCGGTTTGTCCGCAGGGCGGTGACAAAATCGCGCTCGGAGTCAGTTGCGAAGGCACCGTTTTCAAGAACGCTCGGCGCGAACCAGTCAATCGGCTGACAGCGGTCGACTGTGCTGTCCGGCCACATGTTGAAGTTAACAGTCGGGGAACCCTGATTGGAGAAACCACCCGGCAAGCCCTGCGGGATACCACAAGACAGCGTGCCGTCATTATCAAGAAAGACGTACTGGGAACCCAGAACGATATTCGGCGAGAACAGAACTTCCTGAGCCTGATAGCCCAAAGAACGATCATAGGAACCAAAAGCTTCATATTCCCAGTTCGAACCAATGCCGAAGAGCTGGCCGATATCGCCGCGGAAACCGCCGACGAAGCGGATCTGTTCAACTTCAGCTTCACGAATCTGAGTGAAGTCTTCATCCATGATGAAGATACCTTCACCGTCCTCAGGGAACGGGTTCAGCGGGTTGTCGACGAGAACAACATCACCGTTTCCATCACGAACCCAGTCATCTCCGGCCGCGTTCAGCTCCGGAATGAAGCCTGGCAGTTCCGGCAGAGCCTGCTCGCCCATAGCGCGGGAACGCGTCTGACGATTTGAGTAGAACTGTTCAAAGAAGAAGGTCGGAGCAAAGCTATCCGTGATGTCCAGGTCCATCTCACCTGTCGTGACGAAGGAGAAGGTTTGGACAGCCTGGCGGAAGTCAGCATTGAGACGTTCGTCATTGTCGTTGAATTCACCGAATTGCTGCGGCGCATTGTAACCAGGCGCTGAATCAACAGCCCAGAGGAAACGGTCAAAGACGGCTCCAACCTGGTCCCCGGCCCAGATACCATCGGTGCGGAATACCCAATCATCGATGGAGACAGTGGCTCCGTTCAGATCCGTAAACGTTCCCGTCTGACCAGGCTGATAGAACCACAG
Organism: Maricaulis sp.; assembly: GCF_017643475.1. Taxonomy (GTDB): domain Bacteria; phylum Pseudomonadota; class Alphaproteobacteria; order Caulobacterales; family Maricaulaceae; genus Maricaulis. The sequence continues at coordinate 739,423 of NZ_JAEPNI010000001.1, read as the reverse complement.
CTCGCCATTGTTGGAAGTCGAATACGCATTGTCCGGGAAGAAACTCACGCAGAGAGTCTGGCGATTGTTAAACTCGCCATCGACAAAGATGTCACGAATATCGACATCACAATGAGGGCCCGGCATATCGGTAAAGCGGGTCGCGGTGCGCTGGAAGTACTCCGCCGCGAAGTTGATGTAACCGTTGTCCGAGGATTGTCCGATGACGAAGGAGGCGCGAGATTCAACACCACCGCCGACTTCCGGGAATGAACGGAAGAAGTCGATTTCCATTCCTTCCGTTTCGGTCTTCGTAATGATGTTTACGACACCAGCAACAGCATCCGCACCATAAATCGACGACGCACCACCGGTCAGAATCTCAACACGATCGATGAGGGACGACGGGATCAAACCCAGGTCAGGGCGCGTCGGAGCCCCCCCTACACCTGCAGGCGCGAGACGACGACCATTCATCAGAACAAGAGTACGCTCGGCATCGAGGCCACGCAAACCAACGTTCTGGGAACCGACACCACCATCCGGCGGAATTTCGGTGGCATTCGACTGACCGGAAGCAGTGTTAATGGCGGCACCAATCTGCTCGCCACTCAACGTAGTTGACTGAGCGATGATGGCAGCAGCGTCGACAGCACCCAGCTGAACAGCGCTTTCAGCATCAACAACCTGAAGCGGCTGCGCGGACGAGAATGCATCGCGACGGATACGTGAACCGGTTACCGTAATACGGTCCTGCGGCGCAGTTTCCCCTTGCTGAGCGTCTGGATCGATTTGCTCAACATCTTGCGCATATGCCGGAGCGACGCCCAGGCTCAGCGCTGAAAGGCCAGCCAGCATGGTCGACGCCAGCATACCGTTTTTATCTTTGAATTGCATAAGTACCCCTCGGTAGCAGTCCTGCCCTTACTGAAAGGGCTTAGATTGATCACGACAGAGGTGGTCGACCCGCTTGTACCGATACGATCCGCCCCCGCGCAAAGGGGACAAGGCCGCATGGATCGAGCACAACGAAACCGTAATGTGACGAACCTCGGGCTTGCGTCACAAGCCGGGTTTGCAATCACGAACAGATAATGACGCGCGCCAAATCCAGGGCGGCAAGCATAAAGCGGCCTTAAATTGTAACAAAAGAATCAGGGCATCGTCGAACGGCTGACCCCGCCCCCCGAACGACAGGACTTGCGGCTTTTCCGGTCCCTTTGCTGAACAATATTTCATGAATATCGCGACAGCGTCAGGCGATCTGCCGTTGACAACCCCAGCCTGAACGAGCGACCATTTTCGTGCCCTCAATGCTTGGGAGGATCGACCAACGGCTGTGAGTTTTCTGTGTCGATGGAGCGTTCCGGAGGGCGAGTTGACCCAAGTTCTGTAGGGTGGGGATCTCTCGGAATGGATGTCGAAAGGCAGGGCGCCAGGAAATTGGCGCCACCATTGTTGAGGACTAAAAAATGCGAATGGTCGCTTACGAATCGAGCATCTCTCAGGCCGAACACCTGCGTGATGCGCTGATCGGTTTCCCGCGGGTTCGATCTGTCGAATGTTATCGCTCAGGTCGGGCCTTAGTAACAGCCTGCAAGGAATTAAACCCGGATGTCCTTTTCCTGGACGCCGATGGTTTCGAGTTTGAACGCATCACGCGCGAATTGAACGAAGTCGGCATGTACCCGTTGGTCGTTTTGTGCAGCAATCTTCCTGAGATGGCAGCACCTGCGTTTGATATGGGCGCTTCCGATTTTATCCTGCGGCCGGTTAATCCAGTGCGATTGGAAGAAACAGTTCGACGATTGGACACGCAACTTCGCGAACGCGAAGCGGCCGCTCGAATTGAAGTTATGACAGAGACGATTGAAGCGCTCCGGCAATCTCGTACACCCGGCGCGACCTCACCAAACTTCAAGGATTTCTGGATCAAGCAGCGCAACGAGATCATCCGGGTACCGCAATCCGAGATCATCTGGATCGAAGCGGCACGGGGCTATGTGTACTTCCATCTTCAGCATCGCCAGTTGCTGCACCGCATTTCCATGCGTGAACTTGAGGAGACGCTCGATCCATCGGCCTTCCTGCGAATTCACCGCTCCGGCATCATCAATACACGTGCCCTCGTGAAGACGCTCAGCGACAAGCACGGTGTTTATGCGGTGGAGCTCAACAATGGATCGAAGGTTCGGATCGGTCGTAAATACCGCCCGGCATTGACCGAGTTCATGGTGGGGTTTTCACCCGCAGCTAACGAGTCACGGGCGCAGCCAACAGTGGCTGCCTAGTTCGGCAGATAGCCGGCATCCGTCAACAACTCCACGGCAAAGGCCCGTCGGAAATCGCGGATGTCGGCGTAGTCGTCCGAACTCGCATAGAGGGCGAAAACCACACCCGCCCCCTCGCCTGCATCAACATAGCCGACATACCAGCCCTCCCAGGCGCCATCCTGCGTGGAGCCGGCCCCTGTCTTGCCGCGCAGGCCGGACGTTGCAAACGCCTCATCCAGGCTGATCGTAGCGAGACGCTGCAGAGCTGAATCGGCTACCTCGATCATGCCGGTATGCAAATCCTGCAGAAAGCGCACCTGCTCCCAGGGCGAGATCTGTAATCCGCCGCCAAGCCAGAATGCATCATCACCCGCATTCAACTGGGCATTGCCGTAATTCCAGTCTGCCAGGACGGACTGATAACGGCCGCCACCCACACACTGCGCGAGCTGCCGGTAATACCAGACGACCGAATTGCGAAAGGCTGATTCCAGGTCATGTTCGCCGTGCCACGCCGTTGGCCAGAAATCGGCAGCTGGCCAGCGCTCCGCATCCCAGACCAGCACCTGTTCCGGATCGAGGCATTCAGCCGTCTCCAGGCCGATCAATGTGTTGGGAATTTTGAAGGTCGACCAGGGTGCATGGCGTTCATAGATACGCGACCCTTCCAGAACCAGTTTGCGGCCGGTCTGGAGGTCCAGTGCAATGAAATCGACCCGCTCGGCTGTGATAAGCCCGTCATAGGCGGCACGCGGCACCGTGATCATGTCAGACATGACGGTTGGCTGGTCCTGACTGCAACCACCAACGAAACCGGCAAACCAGAACGCCGCCCCCAACAGGGCGGGCCGCTGCACCCACTCACGCATGAACCGTCCCTCGCAATACACGCCGCGTGCGATCTTGCGCCGGACTGTGGTCAAAGAATGGCGAGGCGGGCGCTGACGCGCCGGTCAGCGATGGGTCGCTACTCTACCCGGCGGCACGAAACAGCAGACGAACCGCGACCACCAGAATCAGAAGGCCGGTGGCCTGTCTCACCCGATTGGCCGGCAGGATGTGGATACCCAAGTGATTGCCGATCCAGCCGCCCAGGACCACGGACGGGACGAGCCAGACGAGATGGTCGACCACCGGCTGCATCGCAATTCCCGGTTTGCTGAACTGCCCCGCCAGTCCGGCCAGCGAGTTGAGCAGGATGAACAGGCTGGATGCGGCCGCGATCTGCTTTTCCTCGCCCCAGCGCATCATGTAGAGCAATGGTGCCAGGAATATCCCGCCACCTATTCCGACCAGCCCGGCCAGAAGCCCGGTAGCGCCGCCGGCCAGATACAGCGCCCAGCCCGCAGCGCCCGTGCTCGAGACACCCGCAAGCCTTGGTGGTCGAACGAGCAATACTAGGGCGGACAATACGAGCGCTCCCGACAACAAGTAGAGGAAAGCATCTTCGGACAGCTGCATACGTCCACCCAGCCAGGCCAGCGGTATCGAGACCGCAAGCGCGGGGGCCAGCCGCTGCACCGAAAGCAGGCCGGCTCGCCCATAACGCCAGCAGCTGCCGGCGACGACGGCGATATTGCAAATCAGCGAAATGATCGGGATCAGGGCATAATCGACGCCCGTGGCTGCCAGGATCGCGGTGTAAGTCGAGCCACCACCAAATCCGACCGAGGCGTAAAGCGTGGCTGTCGCCAGAAAGAAAACCGCGAGAAGCAAGGGCATCAGCTCCTTGTTGCCGCACAGAAAACGCCTTGACCAGCCCGCTGCGACAACAAGGCGCGATTGCTTGCACCACACGGGTCTTCACGTCTGGCTGATCAACGGCGCTGCATATTCGCATTTGCCGTAAAGCTGACCTAAATACGAAACAGATGCCAAAGCAGGACCAAGCGTGGATACCCAGTCGAAATCCCTGACCCGGTCGCCCCTGATCGACGCCTTCGGGCGCCAGATCACCTATCTGCGCCTGTCGGTCACGGATCGCTGCGACCTGCGTTGCCATTACTGCATGGATGAGCAACCGGAGTTTTTGCCCAAGAAGGATCTGCTCAGCTATGAGGAGCTGGCGGCGATCTGTGACAGTTTCATCGCCCGCGGCGTCAGCAAGATCCGCATTACCGGTGGCGAACCGCTGGTGCGACGCGATGTCATCACCCTGATCGAGGCACTCGGCCAGCGGCTGGGCAAATCAGCCCTTAGCGAAATCGCGCTGACCACCAATGGCACCCTGCTGGAACGATATGCCGACCAGCTCGCCGCCGCTGGCGTAAAACGCATCAATGTTTCGCTGGACACGCTGGATGAGGTGATGTTCCGCCGGCTGACACGCAATGGCCGGCTCGCGGACGTGTTGCGTGGAATTGATGCGGCCCGTAAGGCCGGTCTGCACGTCAAGATCAATGCTGTCGCCCTGAAGGGAGAGAATGAGCACCAGATCGCCGATCTCATGAGCTGGGCGCACGGGCGCAAGATGGATATGAGCCTGATCGAGGTCATGCCAGTCGGCGAGATCGAGACTCGCAGGTCCGACCAGTTCCTCTCCCTCGCCATCGTCCGAAGCCGGTTGGAAGAGCAATTCAGCCTGCAGGACATCCCGCTCAATACGGGTGGTCCCTCGCGCTATGTAAAGGTCGCTGAAACCGGTGGGCGCCTCGGCTTCATTTCCCCGCTCAGTCATAATTTCTGCGCCAGCTGCAACCGGGTCCGGGTGACGTGTACGGGTACGCTGTTCATGTGTCTGGGCAAGGAAAACTCCGTTGATCTTAGGGCGGCGTTACGCAATGGCGGCGCTGCGGCGCTGAACGCGCAGCTGGATGCGGCAATGCAGGACAAACCGGAGCGTCACGACTTTGATGTGAATGCCGGACCGGCGGTAAGCCGCTCCATGGCCCGGACCGGTGGCTAGCGGCCTCACCTTGCGCGAAACCAAGCACCGGGGCGGCGCGGAAAATCTCGTTCGGAGATTCGAATAGCCGCAAGGCTAAACCAGCCATAACGGACCGGCTAAGATCAGCTGACCCGTTCGTTTATCAGAGCTGTTTGCATTAATATCCCTTGCTACAGTATCAAATGTGCGTTTTTGTTTGCATGTTTTTGCACAGAGGTAAGCACAACATGCCACGCCGCCCGCTAATCCTGTCGATCGCCTTCATGCTGCTTGCGGCCGCGGTGGGGACCACGTCAAATGCCCACGCACAGGACGCGCCTGCCCGCATCACCTCTCCCGATGGCCGCATCGCCTTCACGGTCTGGAGCGAACAGGGCGCACCGCGATATGCCGTGGCCCTGGACAATGAGACGGTTGTGCGCGCCTCCCGGCTCGGCTTTCGATTTGCTGAAGGCGCCCCGCTTGAAACCGGTCTCGCCCTGACCGGCACACAAACCGGCAGCCATGACGATACCTGGGAACAGCCCTGGGGCGAGCGGCGCCTGGTCCGCGACCACCACAACGAGCTCGTTGCCAGTTTCCGCTACGCCGGCAATCCGGAGCGCGGCTTCGATCTGCGTATCCGCGTCTTCGATAGCGGCGTCGGCTTTCGATATGAGGTGATGGGCGACGCTCCGCATGCGATCATCGACGAGATGACCCGTTTCAATCTACCCGAGCAATCCACCGCCTGGTGGGTGCCGGCTGCGGGCTGGAACCGGTATGAATACATCTACGAGGAAACATCCCTGAGCGAGGTGGATCGCGCCCATTCACCCTTTACAGCCCGCCTGCCGGATGACGGCCCGTGGGTCGCCATTCATGAAGCGGCCCTGCACGATTATTCCGGATTCTATCTGGACCAGCAGCGCGGCGGCATTCTGGACGTCAAGCTGGCCCCGGGACCCGATGGCATCGCCGTTCACGCCGACGCGAATTTCACGACTCCCTGGCGCACCATCCAGATCGCTGATGCGGCCGTGGGACTGATCAACTCCGACATCATCCTCAATCTGAACGAACCCAATGTGCTTGGCGATGTCAGCTGGGTGGAGCCGGGAAAATATGTCGGCATCTGGTGGGGCATGCATATCAATACGCAGACCTGGGGCTCTGGCCCGAACCACGGCGCGACCAATGAAAACACGCGCGAGATGATCGAGTTTGCCGCCGAAAACGGCTTTGACGGCATCCTGGTGGAAGGCTGGAACCTCGGCTGGGATGGCGACTGGTTCAATCGCCAGGAGACCTTTTCCTTTACCGAGGCCTATCCGGATTTTGATATCGAAGCCCTGTCTGCCTATGCGCGCGAGCGCGGCGTCCGTCTGGTTGGTCACCACGAGACCTCCGGCGATCTGACCAATTACGAGAACCAGATGGAGGCCGGCTTTGCCCTCTATGAACGCCTTGGCATCTCACAGGTCAAAACAGGTTACGTCGCTGATGCCGGCGACCTGGTGCGCTATGAAGCAGACGGCACACCGCGCTATGAATGGCATTACGGGCAATATGCGGTGAACCACCATCTGCGGGTGCTCCAGGCCGCCGCTGAACACCGGATCTCGATCAATGCACACGAACCGGTCAAGGACACCGGCATTCGCCGCACCTATCCGAACTGGATTTCGCGCGAGGGCGCGCGCGGCCAGGAATACAACGCCTGGGGTGTTCCGCCGAACCCGCCGGAACATGTCCCCACTCTCGCATTCACCCGGCTGCTGTCGGGCCCGATGGATTTCACGCCCGGTATCTTTGATCTGATGCCGCGCGGTGAAGATGCACCAAGCCGGGTGCAGACCACGCTCGCCCAGCAATTGGCGCACTATGTCACCATCTACAGCCCCATCCAGATGGCGGCGGACCTGCCGGATAACTACCTGGCCCGCCCGGACGCTTTCCAGTTCATCCGCGATGTGCCGACGGACTGGGAAACCTCCATCGCGCTGGAAGGAGAACCGGGCCAGCATATCGTCTTTGCGCGCCAGGAACGGGGCGGCGCGGACTGGTATGTCGGCGCAGCAAATGGCGGCGCGGCACGCCATGTCGGGCTTGGCCTGGACTTCCTGGAAGACGGACGCACCTATACCGCGCAGCTCTACCTCGATCACCCCGACGCACACTGGGAACACAACCCCTATGCCATGATGATCCGGGAGATGCAGGTCACCTCGACCGACGAGATCGAGTTCACCCTGGTCCCGGGCGGAGGAGCAGCCATCCGCTTCGTGGCGGAGAACTGATCATGCGCCGAACGACCGCGTTCCTCGCTGCGGGCACGCTGGCCGCCTGCTCACCATCGCAAAGCAGCACATCAGATCCTGCCCCCGTGTCGCCGAGCCATATCATCAGCGTGGAGAACTTCCCGGCCAAACATGTGCTCGACCGGAACCTCTCCATTTATCTGCCGCCGGGATATGCTGAGAGTGACCGGCACTACCCGGTGATCTATGCCCAGGACGGCCAGAACCTGTTCGAGCCCGGTTTCAGTTATGCCGGAGATGCCTGGGAAGTGGATGCGGCGATGGACAGGCTGATCGGTGAAGGCCGGATCGAACCAGCAATCGTGGTCGGCATCTGGAACTCGCCCCAGCGTCGCTGGGACTATGCCCCGCAGTCCATCGTCGAGGCTCTTCCTGCTCCGGAACGCGCGCTCGTTTTCGAGACCACCGATGCGACCCCGCTCGCCGACGCCTATACCGACTTCATCGTCCTCGAACTCAAGCCGTATATCGACGCAACCTTTCGCACCCGCCCCGATGCGACCTCGACCAGCCTGATGGGATCAAGCATGGGCGGGCTGATCTCGCTCTACACGCTCAGCCGCCACCCGGATGATTTCGGCCAGGTTGCCGCGCTGTCTACGCATTGGCCAATCCGCGTCTCCGGGACGCTGGTCGGGGACGAGGCGGCACGCTGGCAGGACATGCTAATTCCGTACTGGCGAACCTTCATCCGGCAGGCACCGTTTGATCCCTCTCGCCATCGCATCTGGATGGATCACGGCAGCATCAATCTGGATGCGCTGTATGCGCCCTACCAGGAGGCAATCGATCCCGTGATGCAGGTACACGGCTTTGTCGAGAACGAGCAGTTTGTCTCACGCGTCTATCCGGGAGCCGACCATAATGAGGCCGCCTGGCAGGCGCGGATTGACGAAGTTCTGATCTTCCTGCTCGGCGAGGAGGGGTGAAACTCCTCCCCATACACAATAGCGCCCGCTAGCGCCGCACCCAGATCTGCAAGGTGCCTGCCGGCGCTGCAACCGCCTCACGGCCACCGGACAGCGCCCCGCCAACACCATTTTCCTGGTCAATCACCTCACCATCGGCGATGCGGACCCAGTTTCCCTCCGGCAATTCAACAGGGATTTGCGCGTCGCTCGCTCCGACATTGGCGGCCACCAGCACACTGTCGCCCATCGTATAGGCGAGCAGGTGACCGTCATCCGGCGTGAACCAGCGAACGTGGCCATCACGGTGCTCTGCGATCCGGAAGACCTCGCCCTCGTCAGAGAGGCGGAAATGGATCAGACCGCGCCACCAGTCCAGCATGCCGGCGTAATCCGCTGGCGCCTCATCGGCAGTCGCGCCGATATTCTCCCAGACAAACTGGTTGGGTGTGCGGACATTGAACGTGTCCTCGCGTCCCTTCAGATGGATGTTGCGATAATCCGTCTCGACATGCTGTTCGTGCAGGGGGGCGATACCCTTGGAGCGCATGAATTCGGATCCGCCATGGATGACCACCGGACCGAGCGAGGTAAACAGCAGGCCTGCCGCGATGCGGTAGTGCGGCTCGTTCACGCCATTGCGACCATCCCAGTCACTGAGCGCAAACCGGTCCGCCAGCGTCCAGTTGTCATGGATGTCCATGTAGTTGAGGCCCTGATTGGGCGAGACCGGCTCGTCGTCAAAGGAATTGGCGATCGCGGTCATGACGCGTTCGCGCAGCTCTGCATTGCCGCCTGACCAACCCAGATCGGTCGCCGGATTCTCCAGCACGAAGGGCGAACCAACAAAGGCGTCACGCGCATTGTCCTGGAAGAAGGTGATCGGCGCATCTTCCTTGTACCAGTCCCAGTCCGGCATTTCGCGGATCCAGGGGTCGTTCACATCAATCCACGGCTCGCCATAGATGATGACATCCTCACCGAGCTCGCGGCGCAGGGCGTAAAGCGTCTGCTCGTCGATCTGGCCCGCGAGGTCGATGCGGAAACCGTCAATGCCGAACTCCTCGATCAGCTGGCGGCACTGGTCGATCAGCCAGCGCTGGACCATCGGGCGGTCCTCGGTCTTCACCTCGTTGCCGAACGTGCCGATATGCACGCCATCCTCGTTCAGCCGGTAATAGTAGAACCGGTCGAGACCCGAGAAGTTCAGCGGTGTGTCGCGATCCTCCATGCTCTCGCCGGTATGGTTGGGCACGATATCGATGATCACGGCGATGCCACGGTCGTGGAAGGCCTGGACCAGATCGCGGAACTGGTCACGCTGGGCGCCCCAGTCCGTTTCCGTCTGGCGATAACGGCTCTCGATGGCAAAGGCATGCGTGGTACGATAGCCCCACTGATAATCCTCGTGCGCAATGCCCAGCTCCTGCAGGATCGGCACATCGCCATGCCCCGCCGCCCACTCCTCGGTCGGGTAGTGGATGAATTCCTGCACCGGCAGCAGGTGCACCGTGTTGATGCCCAGATTGACCAGGTGATCAAAGCCGATCGGCTCTCCACGCGAATTGGTCAGGCCCGGGGTGGCAAAGGCCGGGATGGAACTGCCCAGCTCGTCGGCCACCGGTAGGAGATCGGTGAAATCCTGCACGTGCACCTCATAGGAGACCACGTCCTGCATGGGCGGACGGCCATTGACCAGCGGCGTCGCCGGGATGGTGGCGCGCCACACACGGCTCTTGCCGAACCCGTCGACATTCACCCGGGCATAAGGGTCTGAAATGTGCACCGGCTCGGTCCCGTAGAACTGGTTGCCCGGATCGTTCGGCCCATGCACCGTGAAGTCATAGTAGACACCGTGCAGATCACCCTCGAACTGTGCCTCGAAGACGCCGTTCGCGTCGCGCTGCATCCAGACGGCCTCGGTGGCCTGCTCCGGCCCATCTTCCGGACCTTCGTAGAGATAGATCCGGATCCGGTCCGCGCGCGGCGCAAAAATGCGGAAGTCGGTGGCCGAACCGTCGGCAGCGATATTCGCGCCCAGCGGCTTGTCGGAATAGAGCGTGCGGAACCAGCCATCAAAACGCGCCCGGGCGCGAAGCCCCATCTCCAGCTGTTCGACGAAATAGACCCGCGCCGGGCCCAGCGCTTCACTGGAGAAGATCAGGGCGCCGGACGCGTCCGTGGGGAGCACGGTTGAAATCGGCAAGACATTGCCCTCGCCATCGCTTAACCGGTAATCGGCCGGATCTGTCGAGCGGGCGGCATCACCCCGGAACATGACCCGGATGGAGCCATCGGAATTGATCTCGGCCCGCATGCGTGCCGGGTCAGGCGCGACAGTTTCCGCGACTCCGTTTTCGGTATTTTGCGACACAGGCTCGACAGTCTGACTCACCGGTTCTTGCGAGCAAGAAGCCAATGTGAGTGCAAGAAATGCTGTCGATCCGAACAGGGCTGCGCGCATAAACATCTCCCTTTACTTTGCGAGTTTTTGCAATCATGCCTCGCAAGCCGGGAAGCGGCAAATGAAATCTTCCGACCTCAGGCCGGGAGACCCAGCCAGAAGCCGTGCCCCCGCAATCGCAACCGGCTCCCATCGCAAACCGCGGGAAGAGTAATATCGCTCATTCCGCACCAGCGTCCCGGCAGTTCAATTTCGCTCTCCGCGTCGCCGAAATTGAACACACACATCACGCGCTCATCACCGGACACGCGCTCGAAACACAGCACATTTTCACCGGCATCAACAAAGCGGATTTCACCGGTTTGCAATGCGGCGGACGCCTTTCGGTTCTTCAGCAGCGCCCGGGTGACTTCCAGCGTCGAGCCGTCAATACCCGCCTGGGCCTCGACAGACAGGTCGACATGACGCGCATCCACCGGCAGCCAGGGCTCTAGCCCGGCGAAGCCAGCCCAGGGCGCCTCACGCGTCCACGGCATGGGCGTGCGCGCACCATCACGGCCCAGCGTGTGCGGCCAGTTCTTGATCGCCTCGGGATCGACCAGGCGCTCATAGGGCACATCCGCCTGGCACAAACCCAGCTCCTCGCCCTGATAAAGACAGACCGAGCCATAAAGACTGAGCAGCAGCGCATTGAGCATTTGCGCATAGGCCGGCGACGCATCCGCCCCGCCCCAGCGTGTCGGCGCCCGCACGGCGTCATGATTGGAGAACACCTGGGTCGGCCAACCGCTTGGATGCCGTACCAGCTGATCCTCGATCGCCTCGCGGATCAGCGCCGGCGTCAGCGGCCCCTTGAACAGGAAGGAGAAATTATAGGCCGTCTGCAGGGAACGCTCGGGGTCAGCATAGGTCACGGCCTGGGCCAGCGGATCCTCGCCCCCGATCTCCCCCACCGCAAACCGTCCCGGATATTCGTCCAGCACGGCGCGCAACTCGCGCATGAACTCTGCCGTATCGGGCAGGCCGACCGTGTGCACCATGCTCTGCATGTCGCCGGGCTTTTTGGCATCGGGATTTTCCCGCGCCGGATTATCGCGCATCTGCGGATCGTGCAGGCAATGCGAAATCGCATCCAGACGCACACCATCAACACCGCGATCCAGCCAGAAGCGCAGCGTGTCACAGATCTCGGCGCGCACCTCGGGATTCCACAGATTCAGGTCCGGCTGCTGGGGCAGGAAGTTGTGCATGTAGTACTGGCCGCGACGCGCATCCCAGGTCCAGGCCGGACCAAAGAAGAAACTCTGCCAGTTATTGGGCGGAGAGCCGTCCGGCCGGGCATCGGCCCAGACATACCAGTCCGCCTTGTCACTCCCTCCATCGCGGCGGCTTTCCCCAAACCAGGCATGCTGGTCGGAGGTATGCGAATATATCTGGTCGATCAGGACCTTGACGCCCAGACGATGCGCCTTCTCGATGATCGCATCAAAATCCGCGAGCGATCCGAAAAGAGGATCGACATCGCGATAGTCGGACACGTCATACCCGAAATCCGCCATCGGCGAGGTGAAGAAGGGTGAAATCCAGATCCCGTCCACCCCAAGATCCGCGATGTATTCGAGCTTGTCGTGAATACCCTTCAGATCACCCACACCATTGCCCGTCGTATCCAGATAGGACCGCGGATAGATCTGGTAAATGACGGCACCCCGCCACCAATCCTGCTCGGACATGGCCCTCTCCTTCACCACAACCGCAGTCCATTTTGCGGAATCTTCCAAAACGGACTCTGTCGAATTTAGCAAACAATACAGTGAAAACCCGTGACGCGCAGCAATCATTCTGCCATTGTTTTTGCATAAATGTGTCAAAAGACACGCCGGGAGGGGAGAACCACCATGCTCGAGATGCAGAAACGGCTGTCGAAGCCCTTTTTTGCGCTGATGACATTGCCTGCGACGGCGATGGGGTTTGCCCTGTCGATCCAGATCGCGGCCCTGAGCGCCATTCTCCGCTCCAAATACGACCTCAACCTCGAGGAAATCGGACTTGTCTGGGCCGCCGGCCCGATTGCCGGCATTCTCGGCCAGCCGATTATCGGCATGATTTCCGACAAGGTCTGGTTCTGGGGCGGCAGACGCCGCCCGTTTATTCTCATCGGCGGGGTGATGACAGCCCTCGCCCTGATTGCCCTGCCCAATATCGGCCTGATCTCCAGCGCGCTCGGCCTGACCGAGATCGTCGGCGTGGCCCTGGCGGTTGCCCTGGTCATGGATCTGTCGATCAATGTCAGCTTCAACCCGACCCGTGCGGTGATTTCCGACCTCACCCCGGAAGGCGAGCTGCGGACGCGCGGCTATACCTGGATGCAGACGGTGTCGGGCACGTTCGGCATGCTGGCCTATGCCATAGGCGCGACCCTGGGCAATGAAACCCTGATCTATACCGGCGCCGGACTCGTCCTGCTCTTCACCCTTATCCCAGCCATGCTGATGGAAGAACCGCGCGAACTGGGAAGCGAAGAGGAAAACGAGCAGAAAGGCGGTTTCGATCTCCGCTTGATCGCCATCGGCACGCTGCCGCTGTGGGGCATTTTCGCCTACGACCTCTACGCGCTCGTTGAACGCGCCTTTTCCATCGAACGCTCCGGCCATGTCATCGAATGGGCCTGCGCAGCGGCCACTGCCATTTTGATGATCTGGGTGCTGTTCCTGAAAAAGCCGAGCGCCGGGGCCGGTAAGAACGACCTCACCGAATTCCAGAAGATCATGGCCGCCCACTCCTTCTCCTGGGTTGGCGTACAGACCATGTTCGTCTTCTATTACCCGTATCTGGAACACGTCATGCCCGATGCGGGCAGCGCGAGCTGGGGCAGCATCACCAATTTCTCATTCCTGATCCTCAACGGGGTCGCAGCCGCCCTTCCGGCCTTCGTGCTGAACCCGCTAGCGAGGAAGATGCCGCGCGTGCGCCTGCAGGCCGCCTGCCTGGCAGTCATGTCGATGGGATATGGGATCGCCTATTTTGCCGGGACCTCACCGCTCGCGCTCTACTTGATCATGGCCATTCTCGGCGTCGGCTGGGCCGCAATCGTCTCCCTGCCCTTTGCCATCATGTCCCAGCGCATCAATGCCACGCGGATGGGGCTGTTCATGGGCATTTTCAACCTGTCCGTCGTCCTGCCCCAGCTACTGGTCTCGATGAGCATCGGCCTGCTGCTGCAGCGGGTCGAGGACAAAGCCCTGCTCTTCGCCATCGCGGCGGCATCCCTTGCCCTGTCCGCGCTTCTCTGGCTTCGTGTGAAACCCCTCCCGAAGAGTGAAAAGGGCGAAAATGTCTGAGGCCTTGCGCAAGATCGTCATTGTCGGCGGCGGCTCTGCCGGATGGATGGCCGCTGCCGCACTATCGAATGCCACGCGCGGTGGCTGCGAGATCGTGCTGGTGGAGTCCGAGGACATCCCCACCGTGGGTGTCGGCGAGGCGACCATCCCGCACATCAAGCGCTTCAATGCCTCACTGGGCATCGACGAGGCAACCTTTGTGCGCGAGACCCAGGGCTCGTTCAAACTGGGCATCGAGTTTGTCGACTGGCGGAAGGAACAACACAGCTACTTCCACCCGTTCGGACATTTCGGCGCCGACTTCGACACGCTGCCGCTCTACCAGTACTGGTTCAAGGCGTTTGCCGAGGGCAAGGCGGAGGAATTGCAGGAATATTCCATGTGCTGGGGCATGGCGAAACAGGGCCGGTTTGCCCAGCCCTCGAACAATCCGCGCCAGATCCAGTCGACCTTTGACTATGCCTATCATTTTGACGCCGGGCTCTATGCGCACTTTCTGCGGCGCCTGTCCGAAAGCAAGGGCGTCAAGCGTATCGAAGGCAGCGTCACCAATGTCAGCTTGCGCAATGAGGGCGGCTTTATCGAGTCCATCACCCTGGCAGATGGCCAGGTCATTGATGGCGATTTTTTTGTCGATTGCACCGGCTTCCGCGGCCTGCTGATCGAAGGCGCTCTGGAAACCGGATATGAGGACTGGACACACTGGCTGCCCTGCGACCGGGCCGTCGCCGTGCCCTGCGAACGCAGCGGCCCCGAAGGCTTCACCCCCTACACCCGCTCGACCGCGCGCGAAGCCGGCTGGCAATGGCGCATTCCCCTGCAGCACCGCACCGGCAATGGCTATGTGCATTGCAGCCAGTTTGTTGATGACCAGGCGGCGACGGACACGCTGATGAACAACCTGGACGGCAAGGCGCTTGCGGATCCGCGCATGCTGCGCTTCACCACCGGACGTCGGAAGAAATTCTGGAACAAGAACTGCGTGGCGATCGGCCTGTCTGCCGGCTTTATGGAACCACTGGAATCCACCTCGCTGCATCTCATCCAGATTGGCATCATGCGCTTCCTGGCGCTGTTCCCGGGCCGCGATGGGAGCCCGCTTTCCGCCGAGGAATACAACCGGCTGACCATCGAGGAATATGAAAGCATCCGGGATTTCCTGATCCTGCACTATTGCCTGAACGACCGGCAGGACGGGGAATTGTGGCGCTATTGCCGGGAGATGCAGATCCCCGACACGCTGGCGTACAAGATCGAGCAATTCCAGCGCAATGGTCGCCTGGTTGCGCGCCAGATCGAGCTCTTCACCAACCCCAGCTGGCTGGCTGTTTTCCTGGGACAGGGCCCGACACCGGATCGATATGACAGCCTGGTCGATATCCGCGGCGTCGACGGCCCGCGCTATTTGTCTGGCATCAAGCGCGCCATCGACGAAGCGTCCGGCGCAATGCTGTCGCACCAGGAATTCGTAGACCGGCACTGCAAGGCCCACGACCTGCTGGCCAGCACCTAGCCTGCAGGCGCAGGACAGTTTGAGCGAACAAAGTCCTCATGCGACGGCAACTGCCCGGCCGCAGACGTGACGATCCGCCGTATATCCCCCAGGAACCCCTCGAGCCGCTCAGAAGACATGTCGTCTGCCACCGGGTGATAGGCTTGCGGCGTGATACCCTGGCCCAGCATGACCTGGAGCCAGCTTGAATCCGTGAATAGGTCTTCCTGCTCGTGATAGAGCCGTCCGCTCTCGCGGAAGAGCGCCATTTTGCGCACCAGCGTGTCCGGCACGTCCATTTCACGGCAATCGATCCAGAAGGGTGAATCCGTGCGCTCGTTGAGGTGATAGTGCAGGATGATGAAGTCACGGATCTTCTCGTATTCCAGCCCCATCTGGCGATTATACTCATCCGCCAGCGCCTCACCTCCCGCGCCGGCCGGGAAGAGCGGAACCAGGCGACTGATCCCGGACTGGATAAGATGGATGGAGGTGGATTCCAGCGGCTCCAGGAAGCCGCTTGCCAGGCCCAGCGCGACGACATTGCGATTCCACAACTTCTTCCGGCGACCTGTTGTGAAACGGATCAGTCGCGGATCAGACAGGGGCTCGCCTTCCAGATTGGCCAGCAGGGTCTCGCGAGCCGCATCCTCGTCGGTATAGGCGCTGGAAAAGACATGACCATTGCCGGTGCGATGCTGCAGGGGAATGCGCCACTGCCAGCCAGCATCATGGGCGATCGACTGGGTATAGGGGCGGATCGGCCCAGCATTCTCACTCGGCACGGCAAACGCGCGGTCGCATTTCAGCCAGTGCGTCCAGTCCTCATATCCGGTTTCCAGGGCGCCTTCGATCAACAGGCCACGAAAGCCGGAGCAATCAATGAAGAAATCCGCCTCAACTTTCTGCCCACTCTCAAGCTCGACACTGCGCACCTCACCGCTCTCGCTGTCCTGGTGAACATCAACAATCCGGCCCTCGATCCGCGTCACGCCACGCTGTTCGGCATAGTTGCGCAGGAACTGGCCATAGAGCGCCGCGTCAAAGTGATAGGCGTAGGCGATTCCGTTGAGCGGCGACGAGCCCAGCTTTTCCAATGGCGCAAACCGCCCCTGGCGGGCGGCCTCGGTGTTCACGCAGTAGTCCCACAGGTCCAGCTCATTGCCCTCTG
Organism: Maricaulis sp.; assembly: GCF_017643475.1. Lineage (GTDB taxonomy): Bacteria > Pseudomonadota > Alphaproteobacteria > Caulobacterales > Maricaulaceae > Maricaulis. Next base: position 722,668 of record NZ_JAEPNI010000001.1, on the reverse strand, counting down.
CACGACTGCGCAGCCAATAATGGTGGAAATGCGTGGAGTTCACATTCAGCCCGATGGAACCAAAATTATGCAGATAGGCGTGGCCTTTCTGGCGCCAGTTCTGGAACTCGATGCCCAGCTTGAACGAACCCTGGGTCCGGGCCACGAATTTCCGCTCGTCCAGTTCCAGCGCCCGGTTGAGATGCTTGATCTGGGGGATCGTTGCCTCGCCCACACCGACTATGCCGATTTGATCAGACTCGACGAGCGAGATCTCCAGCCCCTCGCCCAGGAATTTGGACAGTGCAGCAGCGGCCATCCAGCCAGCCGTACCGCCGCCGACCACCAGAAGACGCTTGATCCGTGAGTTTTCCATGCGCGGCCCCTCAAATCCCGGTTCAGAGTTTTTCACGCGTCCGGCCCGGGGATCAAGCCGCTGCGACGCCCATAAAAAAAGCCCCCGCCGAACAGGCCGGCGGGGGCTCAGTCTAGTCACTCACGAGAGACTTAACGACGCCAGCTCAGGCGGAAAGTGTAGGTCGCACCATACTCTTCCCAGTTACGGACCTGACGCTCATCACCGTTCACGAACGTACCGAAACGTTCGTCAAAGACGTTGTTCGCCTGCAGCTGTACGGTCAGGCCATCCAGCGGACCTTCGGCAAACTCGTAACCGATCTGGGCATCCACAACCGACTCTTCCAGAGCGGAGCGGAAGTCCGGCTGACCGGTGAAGTCCGGCAGCTCGGCCAGGAAATCGGAACGCCAGCGATTGGAAACGCGGAACTCCCAGCCCTCACGCTCATAGTAGACCGTGATGTTGCCGAGAGTTTCCGACAGGCCCGGAATGGTGATCGGGCTGTTCGCCGTCGGAGGCTGGATCTCGCTGTCCGTGATCGAGTAGGTCGCGAACATTCCGAGGCCTTCGAACATTTCCGGCAGGAAGACTTCAGCCGGCAGGCTGAGCGAGAATTCCATACCGCGGAGCCAACCCCCATTGACGTTCTCGGCCGCAGAGAAACGCGCATCGCCGACGCCCGGGTTGGCCGCAGCCGTACCAGCACCGAAGATGTCATCGACAGCAGTCGAAGCATCAACCGTGAACGGAACCGAGCCGAAGACCCAGCTGTCGATTTCCTTGTGGAATGCCGCAATGGACCAGTATCCTGCACCATCCCCGAAGTAACGCTCGAGCGAAATATCGAAGCTGTCAGCGATGTACGGACGCAGGAACGGATTGCCCGAGCTTCCGCTGAGACAGGACCGCGTCGAGTCCGACGGCGGCGTATAAGTAAACGTTCCAGATACCGGATCGACGCTACAAACCGTAGCGTCCGGTGCGTTCACGGAAACAGAGGCGCGCATATCATCCATACGTGCCCGGGCCAGCGTCCGTGCCGCACCCAAGCGGAGATATGTGTCTTCGTTCAACTCGAAACTGACGTTCAAGCTAGGAAGCACCTCGGTATAGTCATCACCTGCCGAAACGGGCGTATCCAGCACGATGCTCGTGTTCAGATTCGGGTCAAAGTAAGAGGCCGGGCCCGAAGAGCTCTGGTCGGTTTGGACCACCTGGACACCAACGTTACCAAAGTAGGGAACGTCGCCGAGCTGAGATTCGAAATTGGCCTGCCCGTACGCAACCATCACGTCTTCTTCGACGCGCCACTGCTTGCCGACAATAAAGGCCGGGTTCAGCGGACGCAGCGTGTAGATGCCGTCACTCAACAGGGCTGTCGGATCGTAGGCAGGCACCTCGATGTTGGACACCCAGCTCAGGCTGGTCGGTGCCATCAGGTACTGGCTCGGAATAGCCTCAGCGCCATTTCCGCTGGCAAGGTCGACAAAGTTCTCGATCGTTTCGCGCTCTTTTTCACGCGACGTCATATACAGGCCGCCTTCGATTGACGTGAAGAAGCCCTGTGCGAACTCACGCGTCGCGCTGAGGCGCAGAGCGTTCAGCTCGTCATCGGTGTTGAGCGTCTTGTTAAAGCCGTCCTGGCCCCAGCCGCCCGGGTCGGTCAGCACCATCAAGGACGGGTCGGCATACCCGGCACCAACCGAAGAATTGAAGCGATAACGATTGCCGTTGAAGTTGTAGTTCACATCATCGATGGCCGATGGGTAATTCGGCCAACCGCCTTCTGCGAAACCCATATAGCTTTCGAAATCGAGTGCCGTACGCTCGACACGGGAGTGGCTGACATCAGCTTCAAACTCCCAGTTGTCGAATGGGCGCCACTGAGCGTTGAAACCGAGCGAGAACAGCTCGGCGTCTCGCTCCTGCACGTCGTTGCGAACGACACCAAAGACGTTAGAGAACGTGCCGGCTGTTACCAGGCCATTTGAGGCCTCAATGGTCTGATGGGAGATACCGGAATTACTGCCACCCAGCCAGTTGCCGGTTGCCAGTTCGATACCGCGACGGACACCGCCATCGGTAAACTCGGTGTACATCACGTCAACAGACGCATTGAACGTGTCATTCGGCTCGAATTCCAGCGTGCCCAGCATCGCTGTACGGTCAAGATCGCGGGATTCGGAGAACATCTTGAAACATTCCGGACCATTGTTTCCGCTCAGGTCCTGGAAGTTACAGATTTCGTATTTCTCACCCTGCGTCGGTGTATTCTGGTGAGCAATGGAGAAAACCAGGCCGACCGTGTCATCAGCGAACTGGTTCACATAGGTACCCGTCAGACGGTAACCCGTATCGTCATAATCAGCATTGAGCTGATCATTCATGTTCATCTCATAGCTTGCGCTCAGGCTGACCGAGCGGTTGCCAAACTCGAGCGGGCGGATGGTGCGAAGATCGACCGTACCGGCCAGACCTTGCGAGACCAGCTGGGCGTCCGGTGTCTTGTAGACGAGCGCCTGGTTGATCAGCTCGGACGGATACTGATCAAACTCGACGCCGCGGTTATCGCCAGCGGTGACCTGTTCACGCCCGTTCAGAAGTGCAGTCGTGAAGTCCGGACCGAGACCGCGCACGGAAACCACCTGAGCGCGACCGCGAACACGTTGCGCGGCAAGACCCGGCAGACGCGCCAGCGATTCCGCGATGGAAACGTCCGGCAGCTTGCCGATGTCCTCTGCCGAGATTGCCTCGACGATTGAAGTTGACTCGCGCTTCGCCTCGATCGAGCTCTCTATGGCGGCGCGGATACCGGTGACGGTAATGACCTCAGTTGGGCCAGCTTCCTCGTCCTGGGCAATCGCTGCACTCGCAGGGCTCAGCCCCAGGGCGACTGAAGATGCCGCCGTCGCCATAAGCATACCGCGGCGAGATTTCGTGATCTTGCGCATAAATTTCCTCCCTCACACCCGTCACTTTTCCACACGTGACTGGGTAGCCAGTTTGCAAATTAATGAAAATCGCACCTCTCGGCAAGCATCAAGTGGATGAAATTTTCGGAGATAAATAAACTGTAGCGAAATTGTTACATCCGATCTATCTCAATTATATATAGCATATCGCGAATTCTTGGGCGTTGACATGTTTTGCAATTTTCTGCAATTTTTGCAGACTTTGTGAAAGCAAGACTTGCGCTTGCATCTCACACAACTGCGAATTCGCCCAACGAAACTAGGGCGTTAAGAAGGACAAAGGGGAACACCACGATGGAGATGCTTGTCAGATCATCCGCCGAACCGTCACCGCAGGCGGAATGGTGGAAAGGCGCGACGATCTACCAGATATATCCCCGCAGCTATGCCGACTCGAACGGCGATGGAATCGGCGACCTGCCCGGCATCACCCAACACCTCGAGCATATTGCCGAGCTGGGCGTGGATGCCGTCTGGATCTCCCCCTTCTACAAATCCCCGATGGCCGATTTCGGTTATGACGTGGCCGACTTCTGTGACGTAGATCCGATTTTTGGCACTCTCGAAGACTTCGACGCCCTGCTGGCGCGTGCACATGAGCTCGGCCTGAAAGTCATTATCGACCAGGTCTATTCACATGCCTCGGACCAGCACGACTGGTTCCGCGAAAGCCGCACCAGCCGGGACAATGACAAGGCCGACTGGTTTGTCTGGGCTGACGCCAACCCGGACGGCTCCCCGCCGACAAACTGGCAATCCGTTTTTGGTGGTCCGGCCTGGACCTGGGATGCTCGGCGCGGACAGTATTATCTGCACAACTTCCTGCCACAGCAGCCCGATCTCAACGTGCACAATCCAGCCGTCCAGGACGCCATCCTGGCCACGCAGAAATTCTGGCTGGATCGCGGTGTAGACGGCATTCGCCTGGATGCCGTGAACTTCATGATGCACGACCTGAACATGCGCGATAATCCGCCGGTCCGGGATGCCAGCACGAAGAAGACCCGCCCCTTCGACTTCCAGCACCATTTCTATAACCAGTCCCACCCGGCCATCATTGATTTCCTGGAAGAACTGCGCGCCCAGGCTGACACATATTCCGGGCGCTTCCTCGTTGCAGAAGTCGGCGGCGAGCGCGGACAGGAAGAGATGAAGCTCTACACCGCCCCGCCGGGCCGGCTGCACAGTGCCTACGGCTTCCTCTATCTCTACGCCAACGCGCTTAATGCGGACCTGATCCGGGAAGCTACCGAGCTTTGGCCGGAAAATGACGAGACCGGCTGGCCGAGCTGGACTTTCTCCAATCACGACGCACCGCGTGCGATTTCGCGATGGGCGAGCGAGGAGAACCAGGCCGCATTCGCCCGCATGTCCTTCCTGCTGCTGAACAGCCTGCGCGGGAACATCTTCATCTATCAGGGCGAGGAGCTGGGCCTGCCCCAGGCGCATGTGCCATTTGAGAGACTGCAGGACCCCGAAGCCATCACCAACTGGCCGGAGACCCTCGGTCGCGATGGCGCCCGCACCCCCATGCCCTGGCAGCACGACGCTGAAAACGCCGGCTTTTCATCAGCCGAACCCTGGCTGCCGGTGGATCCACGCCACGCCGAGCTTGCCGTCGACCTGCAGGCTGCAGACGAGAATTCAACGCTCACCATTGCAAGACGCATTCTGGCCCTGCGCCGCGAAAACCGCACCCTGCGCGAAGGCTCCATGCGCTTTTTCGGAGACACACCGGACAAGCTGGCAATCTTTCAGCGTGGCTCGGGCAATGACGCCCTGCTCTGCGCCTTCAATCTGAGCGCACAAAAGATTGACTGGCAGTTGCCGGCCGGATGGACGGTGATCGAGAGCGTCAATCACGACAGCGATGGCGATAGTCTCGCCGGCTATGCAGGCCTGATTGCGGCGCGCACCTAGGCGCCACAGCTGGCGCGCACAATAAGGTCGGTCGACAGGCGCTCGGAACGACGCGCCTGTGGCCCACGGAAGTCGAGCAGTTTGGACAGGATCAATCGACCCGCCGCGGTCATGTCCTGGTCAATCGTGGTCAGCGCGGGATTGGAATAGCGCGCAAAGGAGATGTTGTCGTAACCGACAACAGAGACATCCTTCGGCACGGTCAGACCGGCCAGCTGCAGACCGCGAATGGCACCAAAGGCAATCACGTCACTGGCCGCGACTATACCGTCGATCTCGACACCATTCTTGACCACAGCCTCGATCGAGGCCTCCGCCGACTCCACGTCGAAATGGGACGGGATGACCAGCTCGTCACTCACATCAAGCCCCGCCGCATCCAGCGCATCGCGATAACCGCGGAAACGCTGCATGACTTCCGGCGCCTCGGACTGCCCCAGAAAGGCGATACGCTTGCGCCCCAGTCGCGCCAGGTGCGCCGCAGCCCGGCGACCACCGGCGAAATTGTCCGAACCGACACAGCAATAGCGCTGCTCGGGAAGCTCGGCGCCCCAGACCACGAAACGCCCCTCGGTCTCGGCAAGCCGGTTGAAGGCGTTGTGCAGCGTGCTCTGCCCGACAAAGATCACACCATCGGCGCGGTGTGTCGTCATCGACATTACCAGGTCATCATAACTGCCCGGTGTGACATGCGAGATATGGATGTCGCAATCGCGCTCACGCGCGGCATCACCAACACCGGCCAGCAGTTCGAAGAAAAACGGATCGGACAGGCGGGTATCGCGGTCCTGCGGCTTGGGCACCACGATCGAGATTGTTGCCTTGGCCCCGATGGGGCCCGCGGGCATGTGACGACGGAAGGGGTAGTCCAGCTCCCGCGCCAGCTTCCAGATCGCCTGCTTGGTGCGCATATTGACGGAGGGGCTGTCATTCAATGCCCGTGACGCGGTGGACACAGAGACACCGGCCCGCTTGGCGAGATCTTCCAGACGAGTGGTCTTTTTCGTCACGATTTCATAGCCCTCTTGTCTTTTTTGCAGCATTTGCAGTGGTAAACGGCGAAAACGGAATTGCAAGCTCCACCGCTCACTTTCTCCGAGAGAACACCAATTTCACCGATCTTGCAATTTTTTGCATACTTCGACCACCACGAGAGAACGCAAACCCGCCGACACAGGACGCTGATAGAGCGCTCAAGGTTGCCAAACATAGGCTATTGAGCCGCCCACCTTTCTACTCGACAAGCTCAACCCGATATCGCAATATTCGCAAAATTATGAAAACGGGGAGAGAGGCATGTTAAAGCCTCGGCTGGGTTTCTGGCAGATTTTCAACATGTCGTTTGGCTTCTTCGGGATCCAGATGGCTTTTGCCCTGCAGGGCGCCAATATCAGCCGGATCTTCCAGACCCTGGGCGCGGATGTGTCCAACCTGGCGATCTACTGGCTCGCCGGACCGGTAACGGGCCTCTTGGTACAGCCGCTGATCGGCTATTTCTCCGACCGCACCTGGGGCCCGCTGGGCCGCCGTCGCCCCTATTTCCTGGCCGGTGCCGTGCTGTCCACACTCTCCCTCTTCATCATGCCGCACTCGCCCTATCTGTGGGCCGGCGTGGTGATGTTGTGGGTGCTCGACGCCTCGATCAATGTGTCCATGGAACCCTTCCGCGCCTTTGTCGGGGACATGCTGCCCTCGCGCCAGCGCACCCAGGGATTTGCCATGCAGACCATCCTGATCGGTGCTGGTGCCGCCCTCGCCTCGGCCATGCCGGGCATTCTGACGGAGTGGTTTGGCGTCGCCACAACCGCCCCGGAAGGCGTCATCCCGGACTCGGTCAAATACTCCTTCTATATCGGCGGCATCGCCATGTTCATCGCGGTGGGATGGACGATCCTGTCCACACGCGAATATTCACCGGAACAACTCGCCAGCTTCGACAAGGAAGAAAGCAAGGATGCCGGCCGGAGCAATTCTTCCGAGCCGCAGGAGAAATCCGCCAGCTATTTCATCGCCAATGCCGTCAGCCTGTTGATGGTTTTCGCGCTGGGCAGTTTTGCCATTTATCGCTTCGAGATGGCGCCTGAACTATATGTGCTGACAGTGACAGCGGGCGGTATCGGCCTCGCCTTCCTGACCCACGCCCTGTTCAAAATGCGCCAGCAGACGAACAATCTCGTCAGTCACATCATGACCGACCTGGTCTCCATGCCGAAGGTCATGCAGCGCCTGGCAGTCGTCCAGTTCTTCTCCTGGTTCGCGCTGTTCATCATGTGGGTCTACACGACGCCCGCCATTGCCGCGCATCATTACGGAAGCTCGGACCCGACCTCGGAAGCCTATAACCAGGGCGCCAACTGGGTCGGTACGCTGTTCAGCACCTATAATGGTGTATCCGCTGTCTGGGCGATCGCCCTGGTGCTGATCTCGGCGCGCATCAATCGCCGTTTCGCTCACGGTTTCAGCCTGTGTGCCGGCGCCCTGTCCTATGCCTCGCTCTACTTCATCTCGGACCCGAACATGCTACTGATCCCGATGATCGGCATCGGCATGGCCTGGGGCTCCATCCTGACCATGCCCTACGCCATCCTCTCCGACGCCCTGCCGGCCAGGAAGATGGGTATCTATATGGGCATCTTCAATTTCTTCATCGTCCTGCCCCAAATGGTCGTCGCCGGCGTCATGGGGCCCATCCTGACCGGTTTCCTGGGTGGCCAGGCAATACTGACCTTCTTCATCGCGGCGGGATCGTGGACCATTGCTGCACTGGCGCTGCTTGCCGTGCCGGGAAAGAAACAGACGGTTTGAGTTATCCTCCCCCCGGGGAGGTGTCCCGAAGGGACGGAGGGGGCGTAGCGCGAAGGAGTTGTTCTCACTAGCGTTCGCGCCCCTTCCACCCCGCCTTCGCCGTTGGCTACGGCGAGCCCACTTCCCCGCGAGCGGGGAAGATATCCACACAGCTCGATCCTCCCCCATAATCACCCGTGATCCATGTCGTGGGAGGCGAGAGCTCAGTCTTTTCGGGCGTGGATGTGCGGGACGCGTCTGTCGACCCTTCGGGGTCACAAGGGCATGACAGACAGCAGACCCGTGTGCGGGAGGTCCCTAACCCCTGCTTTTGAATATACATCCGGTTTCGCCGGCCTTCCGCATGCCTCTCACTCCAGCGTCCTGGCGCGTGGAGGTTTTGGTGTTCCCCCTCTCCCGCTTCGCGGGACCTCCCCCTGGAGGGGGAGGAAAACACCAACCTCCGACGCCAAAGGCGTCGCAAGCGCGACTGCGCGCCGGGCGGTCAGCCCGCCCCATCGGAGGCGTGAGCAAAGCGAACTGCCGTGAGATCGAAAACCACTTCGCAAGCGCGACCGCGCGCCAGGCGGTCAGCCCGCCCCATCGGAGCCGCGAGCGCAGCGAGTTGGCGTGAGATCAGACAATCTCAAACCGCAGGAGGTGGTGGAGGCGGGGCTGCGACCTCGGCTTCCGGGTCGACTTTTTTCAACGGGAAGTCCTTGCGCAGGACCGGGTCGACCAGGGTGTGGTCGAAACGGAAATCCTCGACCAGTTCACGCAGGGCCGGCGGCGCCTTGCGGTCCTTGCTGGCCTCGCTGGTGCGATAGAGCGCATACAGACGAAGATAATTCTTGTCGTCCTTGGACAGGGACGTGTCATCCAGACGGCTGCACACGGCGACGAACTTGTTCACAGAACTGCGCATGCGACCAGCCATCAAATCAACCATCGCTCCCGCCAGGCCAACCTTCCAGCCAACATCGGCAAAATGGGTCTTGGGCGCTTCGGACAGCGCCTTGCGAGCCGCTTCGACGTCTTCGTTATTGATAGCGGTCATCGCTTCAGCGACGGCCAGATCGGCCGCCTCAATCGCTTCACGACGCTTTTCCGCTGAATTGCGGCCCGAAAACATGGGCGGTGTCCACTTCTGTAACATGACGCAGACTATTCAATTACCGCGCCAAATCAATTTCGTCACAGACTATTGAAGCGGATGATGGCCGGTCCGAGAATAACCACGAACAGTACGGGCAGGAAAAACACGATCATTGGAACTGTCAGCTTGGCCGGCAGCGAGGCCGCCTTTTTTTCGGCGGCGGCCAGACGCATGTCCCGGTTTTCCTTGGCCATGACCCGCAGGGCCTGTCCCAGCGGGGTACCATATCGCTCCGCCTGGATCAGCGAGGTGCAGACCGCTTTTACCCCCGGGTGATTGGTGCGTTTGGCCAGGTTCTCATAGGCGATCCGGCGATCCTGCAAATAAGCGAGCTCCGCCGTGGTCAGGGACAACTCTTCAGCCAGTTCAACGGACTGGGCACCGATCTCCGTAGAGACCTTGTGGAAAGCCGCTTCAACTGACATTCCCGATTCCACACAGATCAACAGGAGGTCCAGGGCATCCGGGAATGCGCCCATGACTGACTGCTGGCGCTTGGCAGCCAGGTTGGAGAGATAAAGGTTCGGCGCATAATAGCCCAGCATACCGATACCCAGGGCGAAACAGTATCGCGTGATGGTCGGCAGGCCGAAATCATTGACCATGAACAGATAGAAGAGCGCTCCGCCCAGCATCACGAAAGGCGCGGTCAGGCGGAAGAAGTAGAAGGTCACCGTCGGGCGATTTCCGCGCAGGCCGGCCTGCGCCAGCTTGGCCTGCAGCTCGGGATCCTCGAAGGCCTTTTGCAGGTTGAGCGAATCCACGACCTTGCGCATGAGGCCCTTGGCCTCCTCGCCCCGGATAGAGCGACTTTCGTGTTTCGCCCGCGCATCGGCCTCAAGCTGTTCACGGTTCTTGCGGCGCAGCTCCTCACGACGGTGCTGCACACCCTTGATACGCTTGTCGAGCTTGTCGCCGCTGAACATGGGCGAAGTCAGGGTGACAATGGTGGCAAAAACGAGCAGGCCGGAGACCACCGTCAGCAGCATCTGCGGATCAGTGAGAAAATCCCGGATTTCTACGAAGCCGATACCGAACATGTCCCACCTAGATCTTGAAGTTGATCATGCCGCGCATCACCATGATGCCCATGAACATCCAGGTCGCCCCGCCCAGCAACATCAGCTGTCCGGTGGGGTCAACGAACATGAGATTCATGTAGGACGGGGTGGTCGCATAGACGATGCCCAGAACGCCGGGCGGCAGGGAACCGATGATGGCGGCAGAGGATTTGGCCTCGGACGACAGCGCACTGATCTTCTCGCGCATCAGCTTGCGTGAACGCAGCACGACGGAGAGATTGCCCAGCGTCTCGGCGAGGTTACCACCGGTCTTTTGCTGGATGATCAGGACGGTACGGAAGAAGTTGAGCTCAGCCAGGGGCATGCGGTCACACATGCGGTTGAGATTCTCCTCCAGCGAAACGCCCATGGCGATGCCATCACAAAGTTCTTTGAACTCGGAACCGACCGGGTCCGGGGATTCCGCGGCGATAATCTTGAGACATTCATTGAGTGGAAGGCCGGATTTCACACCCCGCACGATGACATCGAGAGAGTTGGCAAACTCCTGGGTAAATTTCTTCTGACGGCTGCCACGCAGGAAACCCAGCCACCAGCGCGGCAAGCCAAGACCGCCCACAATCGTCGCGCCGCCGACAACCAGCAGGCTCTGGCCGGTGAAAAAGGCAATGGCTGCCACGACCAGTGCCGAAACAAGCGATCCGATCCAGAAGGCGGTCGGCGAAAATTCCATCCCGGCTTGCTGAATACGTGATTTCAGCGAGATACTCTTGGCGCGCTGATCCTTCTGTTTCTGCTCGATATCCTTGAGCGAGTCAGAGATCTGCTTGCGGCGCTGTGCCGCCTGGTCCTGCGGGCCGCTTCCGCGTTTGCTACGTGCAGCCGAGGCACCGCCGACCGCGCGGGTCACGCGCTGCTTGCTCTGGGCATCGCCCATGGCTCCGACGGCGACCCAGCCGACACCGCCAACCGCCACAAAGGCGGCCGCAGCGGCGAGAATGAAGAGGATGTCGCCGTTCATGCCTTACGCCTCCGATGCATCGAGGGCCTGGGCGAGCTCGCGCTCCAGACCGAAATAGCGTGCACGATCCCAGAATTTCGGACGGGCAATACCCGTCGACTGGTGCTGGCCGAGGATCTTTCCATCGCCATCCTCGCCCTTCATCTCGTAGACAAAGAGGTCTTGGGTGATGATGACATCGCCTTCCAGACCAACCACTTCCGTGACATGGGTGATCTTGCGTGAACCATCGCGAAGGCGGGCAGCCTGGATAATGACGTCGATCGAGCCGACGATCATCTCGCGGATGGTCTTGGCCGGCAGATTGTAACCGCCCATCGTGATCATGGATTCAATACGGCTGAGAGCTTCGCGCGGGGAGTTGGCGTGCAGCGTACCCATTGATCCGTCGTGACCCGTGTTCATGGCCTGCAGGAGGTCGAACGCCTCCGGGCCACGCACCTCACCCACGATGATCCGTTCCGGACGCATACGCAGGCAGTTCTTGACCAGGTCACGCATGGTGACCATGCCTGTGCCCTCAAGGTTTGGCGGGCGGGTCTCGAGACGGACCACGTGTGGCTGTTGCAGCTGGAGTTCCGCGGCGTCCTCACAGGTGATGACGCGCTCATCCTCCTCGATATAGCCGGTCATGCAGTTCAGCAGCGTCGTCTTGCCCGAACCGGTACCGCCGGAGATCAGCACGTTACAGCGGCTGGCGCCGATCACGCCCAGCACTTTTGCGCCGTCGGGCGTGATGGAGTTGAAGTCGACCAGATTGCTCATGGTCAGCTTGTCTTTTTTAAACTTACGAATGGTCAGCGTGGGACCATCCAGCGCCAGCGGCGGGGCGATCACGTTGACACGCGAACCGTCTGCAAGACGGGCGTCACAGATCGGCGAGCTCTCATCGACCCGGCGGCCGACCTGGCTCACGATCCGCTGACAGATATTCATCAGCTGGCCGTTGTCGCGGAAACGGATGTTGGTCTTCTCGACCTTGCCGTTGACCTCGATGAAAACGCTGTCAGCACCATTGACCATGATGTCGGCGATATCATCGCGAGCCAGCAGCGGCTCGAGCGGGCCATAGCCGAGAACGTCGTTACAGATGTCCTGGAGCAGTTGTTCCTGCTCGGCGATCGACATGGCGACGTTCTTGATCGAGATGATCTCGGTGACAATGTCGCGGATTTCTTCTGCCGCCGTGTCCTGGTCGAGACGGGCAAGCTGACCCAGATCGATCGTATCGATTAGCGCGTTGAAGATCGTCGTCTTGACGGCGTAATACTCTTCCGAGCGCCCGCCATTATCGGCCGGCTTCTTGGCAACACGCTTTGGCTTGGGTGCCGGTTTCGGAGCCGCCTTCTTCTCTACCTTCTCCGCAGAACGACCAGGACCCGCCTCCGTCTGGGGGCGGGCTTCAGGCTCGGCGGCCTGGGTGGTCGGTGCCTTGCGGGCTGGGGCGGCAGGAGGTCCTCCGGCACGTTTGCCGAACATTGCGTGTTAGCCTCCGAAAAGCTTGGAAAAGAGAGAGCGCTTGCGCGGTGGCGGCGGCGTGCGCCCCGTCACCAGCGAGGCGAGATGCCCAAAACCGTCAGCAGCCTTGGACTTGGGATCCAGCTCGTGGATCATTTGTCCGTTATTTGCGGCCTTGCCAAACAGCTGTGGTTCGAACGGCAGGACGAGAACCGGCGGGGACCCCAGCGCATCGGCAAAATCCTTGAGCGGGATTTCCGGACGCTTGGCCATGCCAGCCATGTTCACGACAACCTTCGGCGGCTCGTCATTGGGACGCGCACCGGTCACCAGGTCGAACAGGTTTTTCGCATTGCGCAGGGAGGCCAGGTCCGGCGTTACCGTCAGCACCACCTCGTCGGACGACAGCAGCGTCTGCTTGACCCAGGGCAGCCAGACATGCGGCAGGTCGAGCGCTACAAACGGCGCCTGGCGACGCACTTTCTCCAGCACGTTTTCATAATCCTGCGGCGCGAACTCCCAGTCGCGATCGAGTGTGGCCGGAGCCGAGAACAGGCTGAGCCTGTCGGTGCAGCGCACCAAGAGGCGATCCAGCAGGGCATCGTCCAGACGATCCGGCTCGCTGAGCGCATCGCCCAGTGTCTGGGTCGGATCCTGGTTGAAATCCAGACCGGCAGTACCCCAGGAAAGATCCATGTCCATCAACACGGCGTCCTGGGCCAGGTTCTCGGTCAACGCCCACGCACAATTATGCGCAATGGTCGAGGAGCCGACACCACCCTTGGAACCGATAAAGGCCACGGTCTTGCCCGCGAAGGGCTGGTCCGGATCGAGGAACAGCTCGGAGATCGTGCGGATCAGGTGCAGCGGCGTCATCGGCGGCACGAGATATTCGCTTACGCCGCGCTTGATCAGCTCGCGGTAGAGCACGATGTCATTGGTCGCACCGACGATGACCACCTTGGTGTCCGGGTCACAGACACCGGCCAGTTCTTCGAGCTGGTCGAACAAACCACGACCGCGCATCCCGGTCTCGATAATCAGAAGATTGGGTGTCGTCTCGTCATGATAACGCTCGATCGCTGCCGGCAGGCCGCCCATCTGAACGTCGACATGGGCCTTGGACAGGCGGCGATCCTCGGACGCCACGGACACTAGGGCACCTGTCTCGGAACGCTCGCAGAACGCACCGATGGTGATACGCGGCACCGGCTGATCCGGTACATCATTGTCGATTTCACCATAGAGGGACTCGCCCATGGGCGCAGATTCCAGCTCGCTCTGGAGCTCTGCAAACAGCGGATTGTCGCCCTCGCCCTCGAGCGGTGTCTCGAAGGCCTCGGCCTCCTCATCAACCATGAAGGGGTCATCGTCCAGCTCTACAGCGCTGGCGCCGAAACGATGACCGGTGTCGGAGGTCTCTTCCGGAGGCAAGTCATCAAACGCTGCCTCACCAAGCATCATGCGCTCGACGTCTGCAGCATCCATGAAGGGATCATCGTCCTCGTAAAACTCGTCTTTCAGGGCACGATTGTCAGCCATATCTCGCTCCTTTCGCCCCCTTAGTTTCCGACCTGCGAGACAGCACCACTTTCATAGTCGCTGCGTTCGCTTGCGGTTGACTGGCCTGCCCGATAGCGATCGAGAACCGTCTGGCGACGCTCTCCATCTGGGGCATCCATGGTGCGTGGCGCCACCAGGTCGCGGGGATCCGCGATGGTTGCCGCCAGGTTTGCCGCCATGAAACAGCCGAACCGGCGCGAATGCCGGTTGTCCAGATCCATGGCGAGATTGTTCCAGCCATCACAATTCGGAGCGACGGCCTCGTAACGCGTAAAGGAAAAGACCAGGGCGCCATTGCCGGCACCGTTTGCCAGATAGGCGCCACCTTCGATCTGTCGCCAGTCCAGGCCAGCCGCATAGAAGTAGTTGCGGGCCTCGGCGATGGCGTGCATGGCGGCCTGCTCATTGGCGGCACCCTGCGGATAGCTGATCACCAGCGGACCATGGCCACGGGCCTTGTATTCGTCAGCGATCATCGCCAGCTGGCTCTGCTGCGCCCAGGTCAGGCCGTTGTCCCGCGGATCAACAACAAACTCACTGCGATAGGTCTCGGCACGCGCAGTTGCCTGCGGCAGGTCCAGATCGGTCGCGGTCGTGGCGCAGCCGGCAAGACCGGTGCTGATCACGAGGGCCATCAGCGAGGCTTTGAACATCTTCTTCGACACCATCACCAACTCCACTAGTCGAACAGGAACCCGATCGGGCCACTCCAGCCACGGTCACCCGTGTCGGAACCCGGAACCGAATAGGCGCGGTTAAGGCGACCAAACAGCAGCGTCTCGGCTTCTGATGCTGTCTGGAAACCATCCGCGGGGGTTTGCAGATCGTTCGGATTGGCCGGGTCCACCAGGTAAGGCGTGACCAGGACTACCAGTTCGGTTTCTTCGTTCTCGAAATCGCGCGAGCGGAACAGCGCTCCCAGAACCGGCAGGTTCTGGACACCCGGAACACCGTCCAGGTTCTGACGCGTTTCTTCCTGGATCAGACCGGCCAGGACCAGGCTGCCACCGGAAGGCAACTCGACCGTCGTCTCGGCCCGATTCACGCTGAGCGCCGGAATGGTCAGACCTTCCAGAACACCAACGACTTCGCCGTTGTCGTCAGTGACCTGACCTTCATTGAAGCTCAGTGCACCCTGGGTCGTCAGCTCCGACACCTCGGTGGAGATGCGCATGGAGATACGGCCTTCCGACAAGACGACCGGCGTAAAGCCCAGGCCGACACCAAAGGACTTGTACTCGATGATGATATTGCCATCGCGGTCACGACCGACCGGCACCGGGAATTCTCCACCTGCCAGGAAGTTCGCGCTCTCGCCGGTGATCGCCACCAGGTTCGGCTCGGCCAGGGTACGCACCAGTCCGACACGCTCCATCGCCTGCAACAGGCCGGAGACGTTGTTCACACCATTGCCGGGATCGCCATTGACCCAGTCAAATGCCGTCTGGGCGCCCCGCAGGAAACGGCCCGCGAGAGAAAACTCGTGATCAGTCGCAACACGGACATCGAACTCGCCACTGGTCGCGCCGGCGGACAGGTTGATGCCCAGCTGGCGCACGATGGTACGTTCCATCTCGACGATGCGGACTTTCAGCATCACCTGTTCACGCGCCTCGATCTCCAGCATGGAGAGAATGTGCTCCGGATCCTCGACCCAGCGCTGGGCGATCTGCATCGCCGTATCAGCGGCCATGGCGTTGGGTACAGAGCCGGACAGGACAATGTGGTCATTCATCGCCTCGACCTGGACACGCGCGTCCGGCAGGAAACGGTTCATGGAGTCCTGCAGCGGTGCGAGATCGCGCTCGACGCGCAGGTCCAGATCCAGGATCAGCTGGCCATTGGCATCAAAGAAGAATGCGTTCGTCTGGCCGATACCCATGCCCATCAGATAGGCGCGGCGCGGCGTACGAACGACGGCATCAACGACTTCCGGATTGGTGACCAGGACATCAGCGACATCAACCGGCAGATGAACCACGGCAGCCTTGTTGAGCGGCAGATCGAGATCTTCCGAGACCGGACCTTCACCCGGCTCGCGGATATAGACCTGCATCGTATTGCCACGCTCGGTACCGGCGGGCTGGGCCCAGGCCGGAGCCACCAGGGCAGTCGCGAACAGGGAGAGGACTAACGCGCGAAACATGACCAGCAACCTCACTCGCCACCTGCCAGGGCCAGCGTCTGTGCCCGTCCGTAACGGATCAGGGTGACGCGGCGGCTTTCATCATCATCGGAATTGCCGACCGAGGCGGCGACATTCTCGCCACCGGAAACCAGCGACGGTCCGGTGGTCGTGTCTTCAAGCGCGCGCAGGACCAGGGTGACCTCGCCCTGGGCCACGGCCAGGGAAACAGCGCGGGCCTGGGCTGAGGTCAGCTCCAGCGTCGCGGTCTCACCAACCACAGTGCCCTCACCCTCTTCATCTGCATAGGTCTGGTCGATCGCCAGAACGCGAGCATTCTCGACAACAGTCTGGGCGACGAATTCGCGGCGACGGGTTTCCTCGTTTTCCTGCTGGAAGGAGACAATCACATCGACACGGTCATTGGGCAGGATGAACCCGCCCGCGCCCGTCTCGGCCGATGTCGGTACAGCAACAGCGCGCATGCCCGGAGACAGGACCGCAGACATGAAGCCTGCATCGCCCTGCTGGACCAGGCGACGACCGGTGACCGGCTCACCCTGGCGAATGGCGGAGCGGACCACTGCACCCGCAAACTCGGACGCATCCTGACCGCTGTTTTCGACGATGTAACCGGCGGAGACGGCCTCTTCGGGCCAGGACTGCCAGTAGAAGTCGCTGGCGCTGACGCGCTCACCGACATTGATATCCCGGCGTGCGGCGAGGATACGAGTGGCCGGTCGCTGCTCAACCTGGGCAAGCTGCGGCTCTTCAACGGTCATTGCCTGACGCACGAAAAATGCCACGGCAATCGCTGCCACGGCTGCTGCTGCCAGAATGCCAATACGAAGCGCGTTCATGGAACTCCAAACCTCTCGACGCACGAATACGATTGCGATGAGACGCTGAATTCCTCAAAGTGACGTTAATACTAAAGCGCGAATGCGCTCTAAAATGCGATTTTCGAATAACTCGTCAAAAAGTTGAAAGCAGACCGGTTTGCGGCATCAGCAACAGGCCGGCGATCGCAATTGCAATCCCGTACGGCACCGGAGCCCCCTGCACCAGGGCTGTTCCAGGTGTGTGTTTGGCCAGGGCCGGAAACGCGGGAAGCGTGTGACGCAAGGCGATCAGCACCAGGACCAGTCCGCCACCAGCCAGAGCCGTGTAGAACAGGAAGCTCATGCCCAGCGGCCAGCCGTACATGAAGGCGGCAGCGGCGAACATCTTGGCATCCCCGCCGCCCCACCAGCCGGCCGCAAAAATCAGCATGCCCAGCACCAGCGCCCCAACTCCGGTCGCCAGGTGCAGACCGAGCGCGCCCCAGCCGGGAAAATTGAGGATGACAGCGATGATGAACGGCACCAGCAGGGCACCGCTCAGCCAGTTCGGGATCTTGTAGCGCCAGGCATCGCTGAGCGCGCCCGCGATCAAAAGACCGGCAAATACAAGTGAAGTAATCTGAATAATCATTTTGTCCCCGACTGGCGTGTCTGCCGGGAGAGTGCAACGGCAAGGCTTAATCTTCCGTTGGCACAAAAGAAAAGAGCCGCCCGATTGGGCGGCTCATTCCGTAGTTCGCTAAGTGCGTCTCACTTAGAGCGCGTCAGCAACCGTCTGCATGTTGCCGGATACGCCAGCGCCAAGTGCGGTTACAGCGCCGATAATGACGACTGCAATCAGGGCTGCGATCAGGCCGTACTCGATGGCCGTTGCACCAGATTCATCTTTAAAAAAGCGAGAAACGAATTTCATTTTTATTACTCCCGTTAAGGTACCTCACCATCAGGAGCCGATCCGTCCCGACCCCTCCTGAACGATGCCAACTAAACACGGGAAGAATTTCGATTTAGTAAAAACACGTACTTAACAAAATCTATACACGCAGCAACGTGGCTTATAGTTAACAAACACAAAATGAGTTCTTTAAAGACTGTAAATAAACGAAACAGCCCTGTTTATGAAAGATTTACGCGCGCGAGGGACACTGGCTGCCAACATTCGATCACCACGAGATTGGAAGCCGATCATGATCCGCCAGTTCGCAATCGCCTTAACTCTGGCCTGCACAAGCCTCAGCGCAAGCTGGGCTGATGAAGTGATCCTCGCCGCCGAGCATGCCGAAGTCATTCGCCTGCCCGGTACGGCCAGCGCTGTTGTCGTCGGCAATCCCTCCATCGCGGATGCGCTGGTTCATGATGGTCGCACGCTGATCCTGACCGGCCGCCTGCAGGGCCGGACCAATGTCATCGCCATCGATCGTATCGGCCGGGTGATCTACGAGTCCGAGATCGTGGTCAGCAATCATAATGACAACCAGGTCGCCATGTTCCGCGGCCCGAACCGCTTCACCCTGTCGTGTGGCGATGTCTGTGACGAGATCCCGCGTGTGGGTGATGACACGGCCCGCACGGATGCGCTGGGAGACCAGCAGCTGGATCGCCTGGCGACGGCCAATGCCGCGCTCGGGGAAGACGACGCCGGGAACTAGACCCATGTTCAAGCGTGTTTCCAACAGCGTGAAAGCAAGGCTGAGACGTGCCCTGCGCAATGAGGACGGCGCCACCGCTGTCGAGTTTGCGCTGATCGCGGCACCTTTCTTCTTCCTGCTGTTCGCCATGCTGGAAGTCGCGGCGGTCTTTTTCACGGGCACGGTTCTGGAAAACGCCGTGCTGGAAACCGCGCGCCAAATCCGCACGGGCCAGGCCCAGAGCGGCGGCACGACACGCGAAACCTTCCTGGACGAGATCTGTGCGCGGATCGATGTCATCGGCAATTGCGATCGCCTGTCGATCGACGTGCAGGTCTTTCAGGATTTCGGTGATGTCGATCAGTCCAGCCCGGTGCAGGAAGACGGCTCGCTGGATTCCGCCGGCTTCGGCTGGGACCCGGGTGATGCCGGCGACATTGTTCTGGTGCGTGTCTTTTATCGCTGGTCGCTGATGACCCCCTCTTTCGGGATCGGCATGTCCAACATGGAAAACAATCAGCGCCTGATCACGTCTGCGACCGTCTTCAGAAACGAGCCGTTCGATGATTGATCACCTTTCCAGCCTCCTCAAACGCTTCCAGCGAGATGAACGTGGCATCTCTGCGGTCGAGTTTGCCATTATCGCGCCGCTGATGCTGATCATCTATCTCGGTTCGGTCGAGGTCTCGCTTGCCCTGTCGATTGATCGCAAGATCACCAGCACGGCCAGCGCGATTGCCGACCTCATCGCCCAGGACGACGTGATCACCGATGACGAGATTGTCGATATTCTCAATGCCGGAAACGCCATCATCGTGCCCTTTGATTCCGGCCCGCTGCAATTGCGCGTCAGCTCGCTGTTGATGGATGGCGATGGCGATGTCGAGGTCCAGTGGAGTGATGCCTCCGGCATGGCTCCCCTGGCCGAAGGCAGTTCGGTGAGCACGCCCAACGGCGTTTTGCAGACCAATCGCTCGGTCATCATGGTCGAGGTCGAATACCGCTATCACACCCTGTTTTCGCAACTGGGCATGAGCCATTTCGATATCAGCGAGATTTTCTACCTGCGCCCGCGCCGCTCGATCGTAGTATCGCGGTCCTGAGCCAGGGCCTCGCGCAGCGTCTCCAGCAGGGCGTGATCCACAGTGAGCTTTTTGCCGTCGAGACCGGATACCGGAACCACGCCCATCACCGCATTACTGACAAAAATCGAGTCTGCTGAAGCCAGGTCAGACAGCGACGCCGATACTTCATTCAGATCCAGCTGTGCAAGCAGAGACGCGCGGACCGTTCCCGGCAGCACCGCACAGGCAAGTGCCGGCGTATGGAGTTGCCCATCCACGGCCCAGTAGAGATTGGCACAATCGCCACCGGAGACCCGGCCATCATCGTCCAGCAACACCGCCATGTCAGCACCTGCAGCGCAGGCCTGGCGGCGAGCGAAGATGTTGTCGGCGTAGCTCAATGTCTTGAAACGCGCTGACGGCGAGGTCGGCGAGCGCCTGATATCCGCAAGGGCGAGGTTGATGCTTTTGGCTGACTGGGGCCGCCCGGAAAACTGCAGCACCCGGGTCAGCTCAGGCTGGTCCGCGCGCTCCAGCCCTCGCGCGGACAATCCGGCGGAAACCGAGAAACGCGCCACTGCGCTGGCCAGGCCGGATGCCTGTGCGCCTTGCCCGATCAACCCCGCGAGATCGATCCCCGCGAGCGGATCGGCCAGGCCCAGCGCGTCAGCGCTGGAGCGCAGGCGTTCGATATGTCGCTCCAACCCCAGCGCCACACCCCGTTCAACCGCGATGGTCTCGAACAGGCCATCACCCAGGGTGAAGCCTCGATCACGATATGAAACCGCGGCGTCATCGCGCCAATCGCCGTTTATCCAGACTGTCATGACGCCCCCATCGCGGCCTTCAGGGCCGAGGCCTTGGCCAGCGTCTCTTCATACTCGGCGTCCGGATCACTGTCAGCGACGACACCACCGCCAGAGCGGATCTCCGCGCTCCAACGATCATCTTGCCGTCGCAGGGAGGCCGTGCGGATCATCACATTGAGATCCATTTCACCATCCGGTGTCATCCAGCCCAGCGCACCGCAATAGGGACCGCGCGCCTCACCTTCCAGCTCGCTGATGATTTCCATCGCGCGGACCTTGGGCGCTCCGGTGATGGATCCAGGCGGGAAACTCGCCTGCATCAGATCCACCAGGTCACAGTCGCTGCGCAGCCGGCCGGTAACGTCCGACACAAGATGGTGCACATTGGCAAAACTCTCGACCTCACACAGGCGCGGCACTGCGACCGATCCCGGTTCACAGACACGCGACAGGTCATTACGCATCAGATCCACGATCATCAGATTTTCCGCCTGGTCCTTGCGAGACACAGCGAGTTCTCGGTGCATCTTTGCGTCAGCTTCCGGATCATCGAGGCGCGGCCGGGTTCCCTTGATCGGACGGCTCTCCACCTGCCCTTCCCGCACCGAGATGAAACGTTCGGGAGAGTTGGTCAGCACGACCTCGTCATCCGACAGGCGCAGATAGGCCGCGTGCGGGGCCGGGCTGGCGGCGCACAGGCGCTCGAAAACCGCATAGGGATGATCGCCGCTGGCGAGTTCTGAAGTGAAACGCTGGGACAGGTTCACCTGGAAGACGTCACCCGCGTGCACATAATCTCGGGCCCGTCGCGCTGCATCCAGATAGACATCCCGTGCCCAGTTTGCGGACCAGCTGGCCTTTTCCCCCGGGAGGGGCAGGGCGCGATAGGATCGGCAGAGCGTTTCGATGAACGCTTCGACCGCTTCGCCCGGCTCACCATGCACCCGGATCTCGCTTGCATCACGGTCCAGCTCGGCCCAGACTGGATAATGCGCCATGGCCAGAACCGGCCACGCCGGGTCCAGCCGCGGCAAACGCTCAAAAGCCCCCGCAAGATCATAACCGAACAGACCCGCCCACAATCCCTTGTCCATCTGGCGAAATCGCTCGGCAAAGCTTGCGAATGCGGAACCGGTCTCTCCGCTTACCACCACGTCGGGACGTGCAAAGATCCGGGCCCGTCCGCTCTGGCCGTCATGCAAGAGAAGCGACAGGCGTTCAGTTTCAAAGCCTGAAAAAGCCGCCAGCGGGTCACGCCAGGGCAGTACCCTGGCAAGCGGCGGCGATACGGTTTCCGACATGGACAGCGTCACCGCTCCAGCCAGCGCGCGCGCAGCGCATCGCGCTCGTCATCGCTGATTTCCAGTGTCTCACGCAGATAGCGGTCCACATCGCCGATCGTGGCAAAGGCCTCGTCCAGCAGGGCGCCATCAACACCCAGGAAAGTGCGCAGCGACGCTTCGTCGACCTGTTTGCCCAGCATGTCCTGCATGCGCGCCTGCACCTTGGGCACCAGGCTGTCATAATCAACAGCGGAATTGGTCAGCTCATAATCGTCCCGGACGACGTCATAACCCACGCCCAGCTCACCCAGGACAAGCGCACAGAAAATGCCCGTCCGGTCCTTGCCCGCTGCGCAATGCACCAGGAAACCATTATCGGCCTCACCCGAGGCAAGCGCCTTGAACGCCTCGCGGAACACGACCTGATTGCCCTCTTCCATCGGGATGCGACGATAGGCGGACATCATATAGCCCTTCACCGCCTCGGCAGAGAGATCGCCCTTGCGCATGAACTGAAGATGCGGCGGTTCATCGTGATCATCATGATCTGAATCAATCACCCGCAGTCCCAGCGCCGCGTCCCAGTTGGACGGTTCCAGCGCGCGCTCACGCGGGCGGCGCAGATCGGCAACAACGGCGATGCCCAGGGATTTGAAGAAGTCCCGGTCAGCCTCGGAGGAGCGCGAGAAATGCCCGGACCGGTACAGTCCGTCACGCACGCGAGCACCTTCAAGGCCCTCATAGCCATGGAAACTACGGAAGTTATGGACACCTTCAAGCGGCTTTACACGAGTCATGATGTGGAGGTACGCGAGTGCGCGATCCGGAGCAAGAAAAAGCGTCGCGTTACTCGCCAACATCCTCTGCAGCTGGCTCGATCCCGACGAGCGCCTCGACCTGGGCAATGACGGATCGATAGGTGAAGATCAGCGACCGTTCCTGCGACACCAGCTCCGTGAAGGACAGACGCATGAAGGAGAGCTTGGCCGAGATTTCGCGGATCTCGAAGCTTTCCTCGTTGAAGAAAAAGGCATCGATGATCATTTTCCAGGTCGTCTCGGTTCCCAATTCCTGAACCGAATATAGCCGGGCGACTTCGGACATGATCTCGAAATCCAGCTGATCGAGCGCCCCGGTCTGGCCTGCGTACTCCCAGGCCACATCGGACAGGATGGGCGGGCTGATGCCCATCGGCATGGCCGGCATCACCGTCTCGAAGAGGTTGGCACTGGACGGCAATTCCCCGGACTGGACCTCAGCCTCGATCGCAGTGAGATTTTCCACGATCTGCGCGTGATACTCCGCCGCTGTTTCCAGCGCTTCCAGATTGTCGCGCATCTCGCCCACGATGCGGGTCAGTGCCAGGTTGGCCCGCGTTTCCGCAGCGCGATCAGCCCGCCACTCATTGACGAGAAAACCCAGCACGACCGCAAACACAATCAGCAAGGCCTCTATCGCGGCGCGCGGCAACCAGACCGGAAGGAGATCACGCATGACAGTTACCTGAAGGGCGGTTCGTCGAAACTGCGCAGCTTGCGCGAATGCAGAGCCGAGGCATCATCACGTTTGAGGATTTCGATGGTCTCGATCCCGGCGGCGAGGTGTTCACTCACCGAACGCTGATAGAACAGGTTCGCAGCGCCCGGCAGTTTCAGCTCGCCATGCAGCGGCTTGTCGGAAACACAGAGCAACGTTCCATAGGGCACACGCATGCGCAGGCCATTGGCAGCGATGGTCGCGCTTTCCATGTCCACGGCAATTGCTCGGGACTGGTTGATGCGACGGGCCTGGGCGGCGTATCGCAATTCCCAGTTCCGGTCGGCATAGGTCGCCACTGTACCCGTGCGCAGGCGGGATTTGAGATCTTCCTTGCTGTCTCCGCTGACGCTGGCCACAGCGTTCTCCAGGGCGATCTGGATTTCCGCGATCGGCGGGATCGGCACCTCGACCGGGATATCCTCGTCCAGCACTGCATCATAACGCAGATAAGCGTGGGCCAGCACATAATCGCCGAGGCGCTGGGAGTGGCGCAGGCCACCGCAGTGACCGATCATCAGCCAGCATTGCGGCCGCAGGACTGCCAGGTGGTCAGTGATATTCTTGGCGTTGGATGGACCGACGCCGATATTTACCAGGGTAATCCCCCGTCCGCCCGGTGCCTTCAGGTGATAGGCCGGCATCTGGAAGCGCCGCCAGGGCGCCCCCTCCACAACCGCATGGGCGTTGGGCGTATCCGCATCCACCGTCACATTGCCGGCGGCGGAGAAGCTCTCATAATGATTGTCTTCCTTCAGCTGGCGAATGGCCCAGCTGGTGAAGGCATCAACATAACGATGGTAGTTCGTAAACAGGATGAATTGCTGAACATCCTCGTACGGCGTGCCGGTATAGTGACGCAGACGCTGCAGCGAATAATCGACACGCGGAGCGTCGAACAGGCTGAGCGGCCGCGTCTCGCCCGGTGCGCTGGGCTTGAGACCATTGGGTCGGTCATCATCAATCTTGGACAGGTCCGCATACGGGAAGTGGCGCACCAGGTCGGCCGGGGTGGCGGCATTCATGTCCAGATCGTCGGCACCATCCAGGACATAGGAGAACGGGATCTCCGTCGTCGACGGGCCGACCTCGATGGTGATTTCATAGCCATCATTGAGCAGTTCGAGCTGTTCGATCAGATAGTCACGGAACAGCGCCGGATTGGTGATTGTGCTCTCGTAAACGCCCGGATCGGTGAACTTGCCAAAAGCGCGGCTAACCGGAGGCGGCGGGCCGTCCGGCAGATAGCTGACGCGAAGGGCCGGATAAACAAAAGCCCCGGCAGCGCGATCATCGGCGCTTGGCGGGGCTCCTCCGTCCAGGAATATCTTCAGTGCCGTTCGAAGACGGTCGACAGACGCCTGATAGAGCGCATTGAGCTGATCTACGGCGTCCTGGGGTGTGGTCGCAGTTTTAAACTCTGTCATCGCGCACCTCATGCACGAAATCGCGGCGGCGGTAAATGGGTGAAATGCGAGCATGTGGGCTTGGCAGCGCCCCACAACCCGATCAATCTGCCTGCAAACAGGAGCCAACACGTATGAGCCAGATTTTCAGGGATCGGGTCGAGATCTCGATCGAAAACCATATCGCCCATGTCGAGATGATCCGCGAGGACAAGCTCAACGCGCTGGACGGAGATATGTTTGACGCACTGATCGAGGCTGCGGAGTGGCTGGGTGATCAGCAGAGCGTCCGGGTTGCCGTACTCTCCGGTCGCGGACGCATGTTCTGCGCCGGGCTGGACTTCATGAGTTTTGCGGCGATGGCCGGTGATGATCCGGACAAGGCGCTGTCCCTGGAAGAGCGGACTCACGGGCTATGCAACCGACCGCAATTCGCTGCTTACGCGTGGCATGAATTGCCGGTGCCCGTGATTGCTGCCATTCGTGGCGGTGCGCTTGGCGGCGGACTCCAGGTCGCGCTCGGCGCCGATATGCGTATCGCCGCTGAAGATTCCAGGATCGCAATCGCCGAGACCCAGTGGGGTTTGGTGCCTGACATGTCCGGTTTCGCGCTCGCCCGCCGGTTGTTGCGCGATGATATCCTACGCCAGCTGACCTATACGGCCCAGCGCATCGACGGTGCCCGGGCCTGCACCGTTGGATTGGTGACCGAAACCGCCGAGGATCCGTTGGAACGCGCCTTTGAAATCGCCCGTCAGATCGCCGCGCGCAGCCCCTCCGCCATTCGCGGATCGAAACGTCTGATCAACGGGCTGGATGACCAGTCTTCCGGCGAAATCCTGCTGGCGGAATCGCGCGAGCAACAGGCCGTTATCGGCCAGCCGCACCAGGTCGAGGCCGTGATGGCCAATCTTGAAAAGAGAGAGCCCGTTTTCGACTGATCGCGCACTCTGATTGCGCCGTCTCTGAAAATACATGCCGCCATGCGCAAATGTGTGTTGGCGTGATCTCCTGCGGCCTGTATCCACGCCGCTGCCCGATTTTGGCGGGAGAAAGGAGATTACCATGCCCAATTCAAGCAACTGGATCGTTCTCAAATTCGGTGGAACGAGCGTCAAATCCCTCTCTGACTGGCAGGTCATCTCCAAACGGATCAAGAAACTCCGCAAGGCGAAGAAACGGGTGCTTGTAGTACACTCCGCCATTCGCGGTGTGTCCGACGCGCTGGAAGACCTGGTCCGCACCGCCCGTGACGGCGATGGCAGTGAAGCGTTGGCGTTTATCAAGGCCCGGCATATCAAGCTGGCCGACGAGCTGGATCTTAATGGCGAAGCGCTGCTGGCAACCAATTTTGACGAGCTGGACCGGCTTAGCGCCGGCCTGGCGCTGACAGGCGATGCCAGCCCGCGCCTGCATGCACGCATCCTGTGCCAAGGTGAGTTGATGGCGACGACGCTGGGCGCCGCCTGGCTCAACCAGATCGGCCGCGATTGCGAATGGCTGGACGCCCGGACTGCGCTGACTGCCCGGCCAGCTGGCGGGATCGCAGGCTATGTCAATGCGGATTGTGAACACGACCCGGACAAAAAACTCCAAAAACGCTTCGATGGCGATGTTGTCCTGACCCAGGGATTTATCGCGGGGCGTGCGGACGGCGACACCGCCCTGCTCGGCCGTGGAGGTTCCGACACGTCTGCAGCCTATTTTGCCGCCAAGCTGCAGGCAGAACGACTGGAAATCTGGACCGACGTGCCCGGCTTTTTCTCTGCGGATCCGCGGCTGACGGGCTCCGCCCGCCAGATCAAGGCGCTGAGTTATGACGAGGCCCAGGAAATCGCCTCCATGGGCGCTTCGGTCCTGCACCCGCGCGCCATCGCCCCGGTCCGCAATGCCGGTATCGAGATGGAGATCCGCTGCACGCACAAACGCAAGATGCCGGGCACGGTGATCAGCGCCACCCCGTCGGAGGATGCGCCGCGTCTGAAAGCCGTTTCGGTCAAGAACGGCGTTCGCCTGATCACGCTGGATACCAGCGGCATGTGGCGGGCGTCCGGCTTCCTGGCCAAGGCGTTCGAGCCCTTTGCGCGGCATGGCGTATCGATCGACCTGGTCTCGACATCGGAAACCAGTGTCACCGTCTCGCTGGATGACGACCCGTCCCTGACGCCAGCCGTTCTGACGGCGCTGGAGGCCGACCTCGCCGAGATCGCCCGCGTCTCGGTGCTGGAAGACTGTGCCGCCGTCAGCCTGGTTGGACGCGGCGTCCGCGCCCTGCTGGCCCAGCTGGCCCCGGCGATGGAGGCGTTCGCACATTATCCGGTGCGCCTGATTTCCCAGGCCGCCAATGATCTCAACTTCACCGTTGTGGTCGATGGCGACCAGGGCAAGCCGCTGTGCCGCAAGCTGCACGACCAGCTGATCCAGCCCAAGCCGCTTGACGAGACCTTCGGCCCCAGCTGGGCAGAGCTGGACGCGGACAAGGCTGCGAAAGCCGATGCGCCAGCCGTCTGGTGGCGCAATAAACGCAATGCCCTGCTCGAGGCCTGCCCCGAGAATGATGCGGTCTATGTCTATGACCGCGATACGGTTCGCGAGCGCTGCGAGGCGATTGCCGGATTGAAGAATCTCGATCGCGGCTTCTACGCGATGAAGGCCAATGGCCATGCCGACATCATCCGCACTGCGGTTGAAGCGGGTCTGGGCATTGAGTGTGTCTCCATCAACGAGGTCGAGGCGGCGCGCGCGGCGGCGCCCGCGCTGACACCGGAGCGCATCCTCTTCACGCCCAACTTCGCCCCGCGCGAGGAATATGCCGTCGCGCTGGAGATGGGCATTCACCTGACCCTGGACGGCTTGCACCCGCTGCGGCACTGGCCGGAACTGTTCAAGGGCGCCGGGATCACCCTGCGCATCAATCCCCAGCGCCCGGAAGGCCACCACAAACACGTCCGCACCGCCGGTCCGGAAGCCAAGTTCGGCCTGCACCGCGACGAATTGCCGGAAGCCATCGAGCTGGCCAGGACAGCAGGCGCGAAGATCACCGGCCTGCACGTGCATTCCGGCTCGGGCATTTCCGATCCGGAACACTGGCGACGTGTCGGTATTTTCCTGACCGAAACGGCACAGGACCTGCCCGATGTGAAAGTGCTGGATCTGGGTGGCGGACTGGGTGTCGACGAAGCCTCAGGCCCGCGTCGCATCAACACAGACCAGCTGGACATCATGCTGGGCGAGCTGAAAACAGCCTACCCCGGCTACGAATTCTGGCTGGAACCGGGTCGTTATATCAGCGCCGAGGCCGGTGTGTTGCTGGCCCGGGTGACCCAGGTCAAACAGACGCCCGATGCGCGTTTTGTCGGCATCAATACCGGCATGAACTCGCTGATCCGCCCGGCGCTCTATGGTGCCCGCCACGAGATCGTCAATCTCACGCGCCTCGATGAGGATGCGGACATGATCGCCGATATTGTCGGGCCGATCTGCGAAAGCGCCGACCGGCTGGGCGCCCAGCGCCTGCTGCCGGAAACGCGTGAGGGCGATGTCATCCTGATCGGCAATGGCGGTGCCTATGGCCGCGTCATGGCCTCGCGCTACAACATGCGTGAACCCGCCGGTGAGGTGGTGATCTAGCCCAGACAGCGGATATCGGGGCGGACCGGGATGGTTCGCCCCGATTTCCCCCTCGCCTGCCCTATCAGAGCGGTGTAAGCCGCGCGACATGAGCTCTGAAACTCCTTCTGAAGTAGCGGCCGAAACACCGGCTGACACGCCCCCCGAAGCGGTCAGTCACGGCTCGATTTTCAAGCGGTTCTGGCCGCAGATTTCCGGCACGTTTGCGCTGTTGACGGTCGAGAATGTGCTCGGGGTCGCTGAACCACTCGTGCTGGGCATCGCCATCAACCGACTGGTGGAACAGGACTGGACAGGCCTCGCCTGGCTGGCCGCGCTGGAACTCACCTTCATCATCGTGGGCATTGTCCGGCGCATGTATGACACCCGTGTCTATACCCGCATCTACGCCAGGGTCGGCTCTGACCTGGTTGCGCGGGAACAGGCCAAGGGCTCACCGATCACCCAGGTCAATGCGCGCGCGGACCTGATCAAGGAAGTCGTCGATTTCTTCGAACAGATCCTGCCGCTGTCCCTGACCGCCGGTTTCACCCTGATCGGCTCGCTGGTGATGATCGCCTTTCTGGATTTCCGCGTCTTCGTGGTCGCCACCGTGGCGACCGTGCTGACCGGTCTTGTTTTCTGGATCGCCAGCAGGCGCATCCACACCCTCAACAAGGCGCTCAACAACCAGTATGAACGCCAGATCGAGGTGTTCGAACGCATGCGCGCGTCCAGCCGCAACCGCCACTTCCGGCGGCTGGCCATGTGGCAGGTGCGCCTGTCCGATCTGGAAAGCCTCAATTTCGGCCTGACCTATCTCTTCCTGATCGCCGCCATGCTGTTTGGTATTTATGACGCGGTCACCCGCCTGGATGCGCCGATCGGGACAGTGTTCGCACTAATGACCTATCTCTTCCAGTTCGTGCAGAGCGTTGTGGCCCTGCCGATCACCTACCAGCAAGGTATCCGCACATCGGAGATCACCCAGCGGGTCTCGGACTAGGGACACGGCGCGGAAAACGGTCCCGATAGCGCGCGGTTCTTACCCCCGGCACGGTGATGTCAGCCAATTTGGGGGTGACCATGCTTTCCGTTTCCATCACCAGCGCACTGCTCGCGATCGGCGGGGCCGGTACGATTTATCTGGATTTTCTGGATGCCAGGAACTTCGAGCAGATCCGCGAAGCCTGTGAACCCGGGTCTTTGATTTCGTTTGAGCGCTGGGCGAATTTGCGGGCGCGCAACATGACCGTGAATTGCCATGTCGCGGCGGATACCACGCAATAAAATGGGCGACCCAGCTCGCTTCTTTCCTCCCCGAAAGTAGATCGCTGGATCGCCCGCAACTCGACGCCGAAGCGGAGTTGATCAGTCGGCCAGAGCGTCTTCGCTCTGCTTGGTTTTCATTTGGTCAAACATGGACCAGACGCCGTCATTACCATGCCAGTCACCCTGTGTCGCGCCTTTTGAATATTCGGTCGCGCGGGCTTCGAAGAAATTGGCATGCTCGACACCGTTGAGGATCTCCGTAAGCCACGGAAGCGGATGCTCCTTCACGCCATAGATAGGCGGCAGTTTGAGCTGGCCGAGGCGCCAGTCGGCGATATAGCGGATGTATTGCTTGATATCGTCCGGCGTCATGCCCTCGACATCACCCATCTCGAAGGCGAGATCGATGAACTTGTCTTCCATGCGGACAACCGTCTTGCAGCACTCGACAATGTCGTCCTTGACCTCTTGCGTCAGCGCGCCGGTCTCTTCGGCAAAGGCGTGGAAGAGCTTGATCATGCCCTCGCAGTGCAGGCTCTCATCGCGGATCGACCAGGTGACGATCTGGCCCATGCCCTTCATCTTGTTGAGGCGCGGGAAATTCATCAGCATGGCGAAGGAAGCAAACAGCTGCAGACCTTCGGTGAAGGCGCCGAACATGGCCACGGTACGCAGGATGTCGGCTTCGCTCTCAACACCGAATTCCTGCATGTAATTGTGTTTGTCCGCCATGGCCTCGTATTCCATGAAAGCGGAGAATTCGCTGTCCGGCATGCCGATCGTCTCGAGCAGCAGCGCATAGGCAGCGATGTGGATCGTCTCCATGTTGGAGAAGGAGGACAGCATCATCTTCACTTCCGTCGGACGGAAGACGCGGCTGTAGCGCTCCATATAGTTGTCGTTCACCTCGACATCGGACTGGGTGAAGAAACGGAAGATCTGCGTCAGCAGATTGCGTTCCTGGTCATTGAGCTTGGTTGCCCAGTCCTTGCAGTCCTCACCGAGCGGAACCTCTTCCGGCATCCAGTGAACCTGTTGCTGCTTTTTCCAGAAATCATACGCCCACGGATAGCGGAACGGCTTGTAGGAATGGCTGGACGTCAAAAGGCCCGGCAGGTCGGAAGCAGCGGTCATGGAAACACCTCGGTCGGAATCAAAACGGCTGAGCCGCTCAATATCTATATATTGTGGTAAACGCGGGGTTTACGTCTAGCCCTAGTGTGCAAAGGGTAGGGTTTTCCACAGACTGCTCCACAGGATTCAGCGCCTAATCAACCTCAGTGACACGTAGTTCGGACTGTGCACGCAGCACACCTGCCCGCATCACATGGGTCAGGGAGCGGAAATTGCGAACATCCTCGCGCGGGTCCTGCGACAGGATGATCAAATCGGCGGCCATGCCTTCCTCGATCTGGCCGAATTCATCTTGTCGTCCCATGGCAATGGCCCCGCCGCGGGTCGACATCTCGATCACTGCCTCCGGATTGAGTCCGGCTGCCTGCATCATCTCCATCTCGCGATAGATCGACGGACCATGCAACGTCATCGGATTGCCGGCATCCGTCGCGGTGGCAATACGTCCGCCCGCTTCATACACCGCCACGAGATTTCGTTGCATGAGGGCGATTTCCGCACCATTGGCCTCGAGGCTGCGATAGGCCCAGGCCAGTGTCAGCGCCGGGTTGAGATTTGCTTGCAATTCTTCCGGTGAATTGATGCGCGTGCGGATCGCATCGTCAACACAACCATTGGGATCATCAACAGGTGCGGCAGCAGCGAAAGTGACACTGGCAAGCGCTCGGCTCCAGTTAGACCCAGCCTGCAAGGTTGGCACGTAGACCGCTTCATTACGGGTCAACAGCTCCAGGAATTCTTCATCGACCGGCTGATCAGAAACCGAATGAACCAGCATCTGGGCCCCGGCACGCAGGGCCAGCTTTGCTTCACGCAAGGAGGTCGCGTGGACAATCATCGGCAGACCCGCCTCGTCCGCCGCAGCACCAATTTCCATCAACAGCGCATCCAGGCGTTCGCGCTGCGCCGGGCGCGGCACGAGATACCAGACCTTCACCGCCTCTGCGCCAATCTGCTGCAGGTACCGCACCTGTTCGCGAACACCATCGATGCATTACATCGGCAGGAATAACGGCTGATCGGCCGCGCCCTCTCCCAGAAAGAACCGGTTGCGGGCACTGGCATGCGTGATCAGCGGACCTGCTGCCCGGACATGGGCACGGTCCGGGCGATCGGTGTCCGTTGCATGCTCGCCTGTTACGGTCCAGGCCTGACCACCAACATCATAGACAGCGGTGATCCCTGAGCACAGGTATGCCGCGTGCCAGCGGTCGGGATTCCGGCGCAACTCGCCAACTGTTTCGGCATACGGATACACGTCGGGGGCCAGCAGGCCATCGGGGCGCCCGTCCAGCCACCCGGTCTGGGCAAAATGCACATGCGCGTCCACCAGGCCTGGCGTGATGAACCGCCCATCCAGGTCGATAATGTCCGCATCTTCCGGGTATTCACACGCTTCGGGCTCGCCCACGCATTGGATCCGACTATCCCGGACCACAATACTGGCGCGCTCGATCCAGTAATCACCATTGATGACTGTGGCGCCCGATAAGACTACCGGATCAGCATCCTGCGACTGCGCCAAAGCGGGTTGCGAAAAAGCCAAGACGAGACAGGACAGAAGCGAATGTTTCATGACATTCCTCCCAGAGCTGCCTGCTTGAAACCAAGAGTGACCCAAGGTCACCGACAGCGCTACCAGCGCCAGTTCAGAGTGACCGCGCCAAATTCCTCGGATTCCTCGAAGGCAGTGACACCGGCCACATGCTGGTATTCGCGGCGAACATAGGCAACAGAAAGATCCGCATCGCCAAACCGCACCGCCACTCCGGCCTGGGCATCGCCGATAACCTCGCGGCGGGTCAGAGCCATAGCACTGTCGAAATTGGCACCCTCGCTCGGATTGTACAGCAGGGCCCGGCGATCAGCGCCTGCGAACATGTACCAGCGCGGTTCGCCCTGCAGCGAATTGCCCAGGTGCTGGCCGACACGCAGTTCAGCGCCTGCACCGGCTGCCGTGCCGTCATTGCCCAGACTGACTCCGGCCCGCGGGATGATGCTGACATCCAGCTCATCGGAACCGCCGTAGGAATCAAAGGAGCGCTGATAGGCCAACGCGACCGTTGTCTCGTCCCGCTCGGGCTCGAAGACCAATGGAGAGCGGTTATCCGCCGTGATAGCGAGCAGGTCAAAGGCCACATCGCCTGTGTCATCATCGAGCACAGCCACGCTCAGCTCACCGGCAGGGCCCAGATCGATCGTTGTCGCATGAGGCAGTGTCGACGCCGCAAAGGCATTCTGGCCAGCGATATCGGCATCCAGCGAGAGCGCTGTGCGGGCAATATTCGCCGCCGACGCGGATAAGGGCCGAATTTCACCTTCTGCCGCCAGGTTGGCCTGGATAAGGGCAGAAGGATTCGCCCACTCAACGGCCTGCCCGGGTGTCATCAATACATAAGACACTCCGGAAAGCGCGATAAGCGTCGCCAAAGTCAGTTCTGACTTTCTTCCCATACGCATCAAACTCTCTCCCTGAGCGAATTCTCGCAAAGCGTGAATGTATTTGCATCAGGATTCGCCCAAGAAGCGAAATGGTTAATATCCATTCCCGGTGGTGTCGAAAAAAAGAAAAAGCCCGGGTTGCGCAACCCGGGCTTCTTGCTTGGCGTCATTTCAGTTGATCGCGCTTACTGACAGGCGAGGCACTCCTCGTAATCGGTCGGCGCGGCATCCGCCATGGACTGCTCGGCTTCGGACTTGCTTTCCGAACCGGCATAGGCAGCACGCTGGACCGACTTGGAGCGGCAGTAATAAAGCGACTTGATGCCCTTTTCCCAGGCCGACCAGTGCAGCATGTGCAGGTCCCATTTATCGATATCGCCCGGCAGGAAGATGTTGAGCGACTGGGACTGGCAGACAAACGGCGTGCGATCAGCAGCATGTTCAATGACCCAGCGCTGGTCGATCTCAAAGGCGGTCCGGAACAGCGCCTTTTCGTGCTCGTCCAGCTCCTCGATGTGCTGTACGGACCCTTCATGTTCCAGGATCGTGGCCCAGACACCCGGCGTATTGAGACCCTTGGCCTCGAGCGCGGCTTCCAGCTGCGGGTTCTTGACCGTGGTGGAGCCGGACAGGGTCTTGTGTGTGTAAACATTGGCCGGGATCGGCTCGATGCCGGCAGAGACACCGCCACAGATGATGGAGATGGACGCTGTCGGCGCGATGGCCAGCTTGTGGGAGAAACGCGCCTTGACACCGCTTGCCGCCGCATCCGGGCACGCACCACGCTCATCGGCCAGCTTGACCGAAGCCGCATCAGCCTGCTGGCGGATATGCTTGAACAGCTTCATGTTCCAGGACTTGGCCATGGCACTTTCAAACGGCGCATTCATCTGCTGCAGGAAAGTGTGCATGCCCATCAGGCCGAGACCGACAGAACGCTCCTGGATAGCGGAATAGACCGCGCGGTCCATTTCTTCCGGTGCCCGCTGGATGAAGTCTTCAAGGACGTTGTCGAGGAAACGGAAAATGTCCTCGATGAAGGTCTCGTCGTCCTTCCACTCCAGATATTTGGCAGCGTTGAGCGACGACAGGCAGCAAACCGCCGTGCGCTCTTCACCATTCTGGTCATAACCGGTCGGCAACATGATTTCGGCGCACAGGTTGGACTGACGCACTTTCAGGCCCAGCTTGCGCTGGTGAGCCGGAAGCGCGTTGTTCACCGTGTCGGAATAGATGATGTAGGGCTCGCCGGTCTGCAGGCGCAGCTCGAGGATCTTCTGCCACAGCTTGCGGGCATTGATCGTTTTGACCACATCACCCGTTTTCGGAGATTTCAGTTCGAACTCGCCATCATCACGCACAGCTTCCATGAAAGCGTCGGAAATGTTGAGACCATGGTGCAGGTTCAGGGACTTGCGGTTGAAATCGCCGGACGGTTTGCGGATCTCCAGGAATTCCTCGATTTCCGGGTGGTGCACGTCCAGGTAAACGGCAGCGGAACCGCGGCGCAGTGAGCCCTGGGAAATCGCCAGCGTCAGGCTGTCCATGACGCGGATGAAGGGAATGATGCCGGAAGTCTGGCCAACATCACCGATTTTCTCGCCGATGGAGCGAACATCGCCCCAATAGGTGCCGATTCCGCCGCCATTGGACGCGAGCCAGACATTCTCGGTCCAGGTGCCAACAATATCGTCCAGGCTGTCACCGACAGAGTTCAGGAAACAGGAGATTGGCAGACCACGGTCGGCGCCACCATTGGACAGGACCGGCGTGGCCGGCATGAACCAGAGATTGGAAATATAGTCATAAAGACGCTGGGCATGCTCGGCGTCATCGGCATAGGCCGTGGCGACACGCGCAAACATGTCCTGGTAGGACTCGCCGGGCAGCAGGTAACGATCTTCCAGCGTCTTCTTGCCGAAATCCGTCAACAGCGCGTCACGCGAACGATCAACCTTGACGCCCTCGACCACACGCAGGTGGGAGGCCTCATTGGCCCTCGGTTTGCCACGACGAGACGAAGCACGCTCAAGCTGATCTTCGTCAACAATACGAGTGGTGGCTGTATCCAGAGGTGTCATGCGGTTTTGCTCCCCAAACCCAGAGTCAAAAATGTCCTGTTCGCGCAAAATATGCTTGCGCGGCGTACAAACCCGAATAGGTCGAAAAATCTGTATAGTGTGCCGCTGTGTCCAGCTGACCCAACATATAGTGGCTCACCCCGAAAAGCCGGTCAACGGCCAGAACAGTCTTTGGGCTGATTTTTTGGTAAACAAGTTCTTAACCGCAGACAGGCCGTGTCACACCGCGTTAAGGGGCGTGACAGGCCTGTGAGACAAGGGTTAAGCGGCGTTAACCGAGCCTCATGAAAGGTTAAGAAGCTCCGGATCCCCGCCTTGCGCAGAGATGTTGATCGTGACCGTTTTCTCGCCCGCAAAACGGTGCAAATAATGCGGGCCTCCGGCCTTGGGACCCGTGCCAGACAAGCCCTCTCCGCCGAACGGCTGAACGCCGACAACAGCGCCGATCATGTTGCGATTCACGTACACATTGCCGGCCGGAACGATCGACTGAATTTGCCTGTGGAAAGACTCCAGACGGGAGTGAATGCCCAGCGTCAGACCATAACCCTTGGCTGCAAGAGCCGCGGCAATCGCGGGGAGGTCCTTGCGCTTGTAACGATACACATGCAGCACCGGACCAAAGACCTCGCGCTCGAGAAGATCCAGCGAGGGCAGCTCCACAAGGGCCGGACCAAAGAAACTGCCATGCTCTCCTGCCATACCGGTGTCGAGCTGTTTGATGACCGTGGCCTCACGCGTCATGCGCTCCATGTGTGATTCGAGAATCGCCAGGGCTTCCTCATCGATGACCGGACCGACATCCGTCATCACTTCAGACGGGTTACCCAAGCCCAGCTCATCCATGGCGCCGCACAGGCCTTCCACAAAATCATCCGCCGTATCTTCGGGCAGGAAAATGATTCGCAGGGCCGAACAGCGCTGTCCGGCCGAACCGAAAGCAGACATGACGGCGTCATCGACAACCTGTTCCTTCAGGGCGGTCGTATCGACAAACATGCCATTGAGCCCGCCGGTCTCCGCGATCAGCGGCGCAATGGCCGTGTCACGCGCCGCCAGCGAACGGTTGATCAGCCGGGCGACTTCCGTGGATCCGGTAAACGCCACACCGGCCGTGCGGTCATCACGCGTCAAGGCAGCCCCCACCGTCTCGCCGGTGCCCGGCAGCAGCTGCAGTACCTCGGCCGGCAGGCCAGCCTCCTGGAACAGCTTCACGGCTTCACATGCGATGACGGGTGTCTGCTCTGCCGGCTTTGCCAGCACCGTATTGCCCGCG
Organism: Maricaulis sp.; assembly: GCF_017643475.1. Classification (GTDB taxonomy): domain Bacteria; phylum Pseudomonadota; class Alphaproteobacteria; order Caulobacterales; family Maricaulaceae; genus Maricaulis. Next base: position 685,928 of record NZ_JAEPNI010000001.1, on the reverse strand, counting down.
GCCAGCGCCGCAGCGACCTGGCCGGCAAAGATCGCCAGCGGGAAGTTCCAAGGGCTGATACAGACAAAGACACCGCGCCCCTGCAGGCCGAGATGATTGGTCTCGCCCGCCGGACCGGGCAGACGCTCTGCCCCGGTGAACTCGCGTTCGGCCTGGGCGCCGTAGAAACGACAGAAATCGACGGCTTCGCGAACTTCCGCGATCCCGTCCGGGATATTCTTGCCCGCCTCGCGCGACATCAGCGCAATCAGGCGGTCCATATTCTTCTCCATGGCATCACCCATGGCCCGCAGGATGGCACCACGCGTGGCGCCGCCGGCCGCGTTCCAGGACGGGTAGGCTGCGGCAGCGGACTTGAAGGCCGCATCCACATCCGCCTCGCTGGCCTGGACCACATTGCCAACATGCTGGCTGCGATCGACCGGGCTCATCAATGCCTCGACCTCGCCGGTAAGCATGCGACCGTCAATCATGGGACCTGCGCTGATCGGCAGCTCGGCCTGAAGATCGGTCATGGCCTTCGCCAGGCGCTGCTGGACTGCCAGCTGGCTGATGTCCACGCCCACCGAATTCGCGCGCTCCTCGCCATAAAGGTCGTCGGGCAGCGGAATCTGCGGATGACGGTCAATACCTGCGGCCTTGTCGAACGGGCCGCGGGCCACGTCCTCAACCGGCACCGCGTCATCCAGGAAAGAATGGACAAAAGAGGTGTTCGCACCATTCTCCAGCAGGCGGCGCACCAGATAGGGCAGCAGGTCTTCGTGACTGCCCACGGGCGCATAGACCCGAACCGTGCGTTCGCCGTGCGCCTCGTGCGAGGCCGCATAGAGCGGTTCCCCCATGCCGTGCAGGCGTTGGAATTCATATGCCTCGACACCCGCCTGGCTGGCCAGCTCACGGACCGAGGCCAGCGTGTGCGCATTATGTGTCGCGAACTGGGAATAGATCTGCTTGGGCGCAGCCAGCATGCGTTTGGCGCAGACCAGATAGTGCAGATCCGTCGCCGTCTTGGTCGTCCAGACCGGGAAGTCCGGCCAGCCCATCTGGTGGCCGAACTTGATCTCGGTATCCCAGTAGGCGCCTTTCACAAGGCGCACGAGAAAACGCCGTCCGCTCTGTTTCGCCAGTTCGACCAGACCATCAATCACGGCACCGGCACGTTTCTGATAGGCCTGCACCGCCAGACCTAGCCCATTCCAGCCGCGCAGGGACGGGTCCCGCGCGAGGCGATCCAGGATTTTCAGCGAAATGACCAGGCGATCGGATTCCTCAGCATCAATGCAAAAGCCGATATCATGCGCCTTGGCTGCCCGTGCCTGTTCCAGCACCATCGGGTAAAGCTCGTCCATGACGCGCTCTTCCTTGATGGCGAGATAGCTGGCGTTCAGCGCGGAGAGTTTCACGGATACGCCGTGCACCTGTTCGATTGGACCTTCACCACGCGAGGCACCGACGACCTCGATCGCATCAAGATAACGCTGGTGATATCGCTGGGCGTCAGCGGCGGTACGCGCGCCCTCACCCAGCATGTCAAAGGAACCGATTTCCTTGTGTTTGCCCGCCCGCTTGAGCGCGGCAGAGATCGTGCGCCCAAGCACGAATTGCTCGCCCATGATTCGCATGGCCTGCATGGTGGCCGCTCGGATGACCGGTTCACCGGCGCGGGCCGTCAGCTTTTTCAGATAAACGCCCGGATTCTGACGTGCCTCAGGATCCACATCGATAATCTTGCCGGTCAGCATCAGGCCGAGCGTGGAAGCATTGACCAGCCAGTTCTCCGACTTGCCGGCATGTTCACCCCACTCACCTGTCGAGATCTTCTCGGCAATCAGCTTGTCCGCCGTCGCGCCATCGGGCACGCGCAGCAGCGCCTCGGCCAGACACATCAGAGCCAGGCCTTCCTTGTTGGACAGGCCGAATTCCTGGAGGAAGGATTCCATCAGGCCACGCGTGCGTGTCGACGCACGGGCGCGCTTCACCAGATCAATCGCATCATCACGAACCTTGTCACGCGTCTGATCGGAAAAGCCGATCTGCTCGACAAGGCTCTGTACCAGCTCGCTCTCATTGGCGAACTTCAAATGGTCAATTTCATCCCATTCAATGGAATTCCGGGCCTGAACATTCATGGCACAAACCTTCTATTGGATCCAAAATTTCGGAGCGGACATTGCTCCCGCAAACGCCGCTTCGCAAGCCCAGTGTGCTGTTGCACTTCGCGATTGTGCACGAATGCGCTAAGACGCATGCAGACAGTAAGGATTTTCACCGCCTCGGGCGGCTGAAAAGCAGAGGAAATTGATGAGCAAAACCGCTGACCTCGCGAGTAATATCGTCACCACCAACGGCCCGGACGCCGAAGACAGCAATGAACGCCCGCAGCGTATCATGCTGGTGACCGATGCCTGGGAACCGCAGATGAATGGTGTGGTTCGCACCCTTTCCCGCACCGTCGCCGAGCTGCGCGAGATGGGTCGCGAAGTCGAGGTGATCCATCCTGGGCTGGGTTACAAGACCATGCCACTGCCGACTTATCCGGAGATCCAGCTGGCCATGGGCGCCCGCAAGGACATCGCCCGCCGCTTCACCGAGTTCGAGCCGGAAGCCATCCACATCGCGACCGAGGGCCCACTCGGCCTGGCGGCGCGCCGCATCTGCGTGAAGTGGAAACTGCCCTTCACCACCAGCTATCACACCAAATTCCCCGAATATGTGAACGCGCGCTTCGGCTTCATCCCGCTGTCTGCCGGTTATGCCTTCATGCGCTGGTTCCACAATGCCGGTGGCCGCATGATGGTGACGACGCCGTCCATGCGCGATGATCTGACCAAGCGCGGTTTCAACAATCTGACGCCGTGGGCGCGGGGCGTGGACATCGAGCTCTTCAACCCGGCCAAGCGCATGATGAATGGCGAGGATGTCTTTGCCGGCCTCGAGCGCCCGGTCTGGGTCAATGTCGGCCGGGTTGCGGTTGAGAAGAATATCGAGACCTTCCTGGAAACCGACCTGCCGGGCACCAAGGTCATCGTCGGTGACGGCCCCCAGATGGAAGAGCTGAAGGCGAAATATCCCGACGCTGTCTTCACCGGCCCGAAATTCGGTGACGAGCTGGCCCGCCACTTTGCCGATGCGGATGTCTTTGTCTTCCCGAGCTGGACTGACACTTTCGGCCTGGTGAATCTGGAAGCGATGGCCTGTGGCACCCCGGTCGCGGCCTTCCCGGCTCACGGCCCCAAAGACATCATCCCCGGCTCCGGTGGCGGCTTCATCAATGAAGACCTGCGGCAGGCCTGCATGGACTGTCTGGAAATCGACCGCGCTGCGCCGCGGGCGCACGCGGAAAAACACTCCTGGACCCAGTGCGCACTGGACTTCCTGGACAATCTGAAACCGCATCCCAAGCCGGAACGCCGGCGGTTCTGGAAACGCCTGCGCGGCCAGAAGTCGATCGATAGCTAGGCACGATCAATACGTCCAAATGAAAACAGGCCGGACAATGTCCGGCCTGTTTTTTGTCTAGCTGTGAGCCCCGGTCAGACCAGGCGCTTGCGCAACATCTGGGACATGACATCGATCAGGCTGACGGCGATGACAATGACCAGGACGATCGCTGCCGTACGCTGATAGTCAAAGGCACGCACCGCCTCGAACAGGATCTGGCCGATACCACCGGCACCGATGAGACCGAGAACCGTCGCCGAGCGGGCGTTGGACTCGAAACGGTAAAGACCAAAAGACGTCCACAGGGGTGCCACCTGGGGAATGATCGCCCAGATCACCTCGTGCAGAGGCCGCGCGCCCGTGGCCCGGATCCCTTCAACAGGCCCGTTATCGATCGCTTCCACCGCTTCAGAGAAGAGCTTGGCCAGGACACCGGTGGTGTGCACCGCCAGCGCCATCACACCGGCCAGAGGCCCCAGTCCTACAGCGGCGATGAAGACCAGCGCGATGATCAGCTCATTGATTGAACGGAAGACGTCCATCAGGCGGCGCACCGGCTGCACGACCCACAGAGGCGCCACATTACGCGCACTCAGAAGACCGAACGGAATGGCGGCGATCACAGAGATAAACGTACCCCAGATCGCGATCTGGACGGTGACGATCATCTGCGGCATGGCCTCGGCAATGCCCGCGCTCAACTCGTCCCAATAGTGCGACCGCGACGCGGCGTCGGTGATATCCGTCGGGAAGAAACCGGCGATGAACTCGCCCATGTCATTGGCGTTTTCCACCAGCAGGTAGGAACGGTCCATGTCCGAGGAGTCAAAGCTCCACACCAGAACCACGACAATGCCCACAACAATGCCGACATTTGCCAGGCGTTCGCTCAGCGGCGTGCGCGGTCCGGGTCCGCGCGGCGCAGTCGCGAACAACAGCACGGTCAGCAGCACCAGGGTCCCACCGAAGGCCAGTACGGACTGGGCGTTCACCAGCGAGGTTTGCGTTTCAGCATCGCCCGGCTCGCCCGTATCCGCACCTTCAACGCTGGAAGCAAGACTGACGAGACCGGAATTGCCGGCCTCGACCTGGGCCAAGCGTTCTTCCAGCTCGGCGACACGTTCCGCGCGCTCAGCCGGGGTCAGGTCGGGATCATTACGCGCGGCAGTCAGGTCCCGCACGATTTCCAGCTGTACGATGGGATCGAGGTGCGCATTGGACGACGGCAGGAATGTACCAAAGAGCAGTGGCGTCAGTACATCGCGCGCGGCCTGGACCTCTTCCGGTGTGCCCATGCGACCGTAATTCATGAAGAAGTATTGCAGGCGCTGCTTGACTTCATCATCCAGGTCAGACCGCCAGATGATCGGATCGGTCTGGATCATCGGCGAACGCCAGATCTCGCGCAGCTGGGCTGCCACGTCCGGACGGGAGCGGCGCAGGACCAGCATGTTGGTGGAGTTATTGGCAGCAACGTCGACCAGCTCATTGGCAACAGCAAGAGCATTGGCCTCGTGGCTGGCATTGCGCACGGAACCGAAACACTCGGCCGGGTCGATACCACGCGGCGCAAAGATGAAGGCCGACGGCACCAGATAGCCCGACGTGGAGTTGGGATCGCCCAGGCCGAAATCAATCGACCCGTCACAGGTCAGGATGTCCTCAACCGACTGGATCGGACTGTCTACCGGCACCAGCAAGATGGAGTAATACCCCTCACCGCCATCCGGATAGGTCGATTTAGCGAACACTTCGCCATCAGCGAGGCGCACGGCCTGCAGGCCGGAGAAGTTGGAAAACCAGCCGACCTGGATGCTGTCATATCGCATCGCCTGGATCATGCCGGCATAGTCGGACGCATAGTAGGGCTGCACGTCATAACCGGTCCATTCCGACATCGCCTCGATGAAGGGACGCCAGTTGGTCTCACGCGTGCTGGTGGATTCGGTGGCAATGATGCCGAAATTGATTGTGCGCCGTTCGCCCGGCAGCTCCGCGCGCGTTTCCGGTGTGTCGGTTACGACTTCGGAACAAGCCGCCAGCAGGAGTGTGACCAGAGCAAGCAGGCTGAAAAGGATAGAATTGACACGCATCACGCGTCCTCCTCGGCGCCGTAGAAGGCAGCCTCGTATTCGGTACCGTAGATCTCGATGAGCTTTTCCTGGGTGAGCGCGTCACGCGGGCCGTCATAGACGATCTGGCCGGCATTGAGGGCGACGATGCGATCACAGAACTCACGTGCATAACCGATCTGGTGCAGCGTCACGACAACCGTCAGGCCATCCCGCTCATTCAGTTCGGCCAGCAGCTCCATCACCTTGCGGGCGGAAACCGGGTCCAGCGAGGCAATCGGTTCGTCGGCAAACAGCATTTCCGCGCCCTGGACCAGGCCCCGGGCGATGGCGCCGCGCTGTTGCTGGCCACCGGACAGGTTGGACGCGCGGCGACCGGCAAAATCAGCGATACCGACACGCTCTAGCGCATCCATCGCCTTCTGCTTGGTCTCGTTGGGGAAAATCCCCAGCGCGCCGCGCCACAGGGAAATCTGCCCCAGCGCGCCCAGCAGGACGTTGCGGAACAGGGTCAGGCGACCAACCAGATTGAATTGCTGGAAAATAAAGCCGAGCCGCGCGCGATACTGACGCACGGAAGAGGACAGCTTGCCCTTTTCCTGCATGCGCTGGCCGAGCACGTGGACCGGGCCGGAATTGCGGTCCGCGACCTGCAGACCCGCGGCCACACGCAGCAAGGTCGACTTGCCGGATCCTGACGGACCGATCAGTGCGACCATCTCGCCCGGATCAATTGTGAGCGATACATCATCCAGAGCCTTCGTCTCGCCGAAGGTCATCCGCAGATTTTCTGCCTTGAGAGCTGTCTCCCGATCGGGCATCCAATCCTCCCCCTACATCACGTTTCGAAACTGGCGTATGCGTATGATGTAGCAATGACAAGGGCTTTGTATGCTCATCCTTCTCCTGAGCGCTGTTTTATTGATCTGTCTGGCAGTTCTGGCACACATTGATGCCCTGACCTATCGCCTGCCGGACGCCATCACCCTGCCACTGATTCCCGCCGGCCTGATCGCCAACATCCTTGTTTTTGATCGTCTTCTACCCGCACTTATAGGCGCAGCGCTGGGATATCTGGGCCTTGTAGGACTGGAGATCGCCTACAAACACCTGCGCGGTCGCGACGGGCTGGGGCGCGGAGACGCCAAACTGCTTGCGGCCGGCGGTGCATGGTGCGGAGCGATGGCACTGCCCTTCATCCTGCTGGTCGCCAGTTTCGCAGCCCTGCTCTTTGTCCTGTTGATGTCCGTGATCCGCGGCCAGAAGCCCAGCGGCACAACCATGCTGGCCTTTGGTCCCTGGCTGGCCTTCGGCATCGTCCTTATCTGGCTGGTTAAGGCCTATTGGCCGCAAGCCGGCCTCTATTTCTAGGGCCGCCCGTCTAGCGACAGGCGTAATGCCCGATCAGCGGTACAACAAGGAGCGCTCCATCAGTCCTCTGGATGCGCATGACCACGCGTTCGATCCGCTGACCGGTGGGCAACGGATCGCCTATCCGACCCTCAATCTCGACATCCAGATCGCGTGCCGGATCAGCAAAGTCACGTTGATAGTGATCGCCGGCCACATGCAGCCCGTCAAGACGCTGACCTGAAAAGCTCTCTGCCTGGCCATTGACGAAAAGCTGCGCATAACCGCGCGTTTCATTCTCAAAGGCGACAAAGCGATGCTCGGAATCCGCGGTCCAGAAAAAGGTACCGCATTCACCGGGCTGCAGGATCTGGGGCGCCAGTTCATTGGCCGGTGTCGCCGGCTCCGTCACTTCAGCCGAGCGCATTCCGCCCGATCCGGACACGGGCAGAGCGCCTTCGGTCGATGCACAGGCTGACACCGCCAGGGCCAGGACAAGAACGCTGACAGGCTGGACCTTATTCAATGGCAAGACGCTCACTCCCCTGATAAATCCAGATATCCCCGTTCCGGGTCATGCCGGCAAGGGCCAGCACTTCGGCAAGTTCAGGACGCCCGGTGCGCAGCTCCATGTCCCAGGCATAGTCCTGACCGGTCATGCGCACCGTGCCTGTCACTTCCAGATCCGCCGCAGCACCATCCAGCGACAACACCAGGGCGCCGTTTTCACACGACAGGATGCCCAGCATGGACGGACCCTCAAAACCGTAACTCGCGGCGAATCGCTCCAGTGCGGCAGTGCGCACACGTCCCTGCGCCGCTTCGCATTGCCCTGCACGCATGGACAGGCTGTCCACATCGACATCGATCATCTGCGAGCGGTCGAGCCCGGGCAGGGTCTGCAGGTCCAGACGATCGATGGAAACCAGCAGCGACATGTCACGGATCTCGATCGTCTCGCGACCCAGGACGACATGGCCACTGCCTCGCGCACTGTCATCGGACACCCGCCAGCGCGCGGCCAGCCGACCTACAAACAGGGGCAGCGGATCCGCTGACATCTCGATCTCGCGCACCGGCATTCCCGCCATACGAAGGCCGTAGATACGGCCATCCCAGACGCTGCCATAGACATCCGGATAGCCGAACGCCCCGGCTCCGCCAGCCAGCATCATCACCGCCTTGAGCGGCAAGAGCACGATCAGCCAGACCAGCACCAGCCCCGCCAGCACACCCAGACGCCGCGCCATCACAGACCTCCCCCGCGCCGCAACACCACAGAGGCCTGGGTCATGCCGGTCTCGTGCCGATCCAGGGTCGAGGAAACCACACGGATGCCGTACCGCTGTTCCAGATTGACCAGCCAGCGCATCACCGCGCCGGTATCCGCGCGCTCGATAGTCACGGCCAGCGAACCATCGTCACCCGGGATCATGCGCGCAATGGCGATGCCTTCGCCCAGGGCCAGCGACCCAACGATGGAACGGATGGATTGCTGGCTACCGGCCTGCGTTTGCGCGCCGGCCTGAAGCTCCCGCAGGGTCTGAGCATCCTGCTGGATCGAGCGGTACAGCCGCATCGATGCGGCGTAATCGGTCTGGGAGCGCGCATGGAAGGATTGCAGTGGCTGGATGACGGCGACCGTCAGTAACAGCACAGCCATCAACACCGCCATCACACCATAGAGGACCTGTTCGCGGGGCGTTCGACCATCCCAATAGGTGCGGATCATCTGGACAACCGGATTCATCGCACCCTCACCGTAAACTCGCCCTGGAGACCGGTTTCAGCTTCACGCACACCGCCGTCCTCCAGTTCCAGCCCCATCTGTCCGGCCCGCGCTGTCAGGGCATCGAAATCGGCAAATTCCGTGAACAGGGCCGAGACCCGCAATTCTTCCCGCGACTGGTCAAAACGAAGACTGTCGATGCGCACTCGCTCATTATCCGCCACCAGTTCGGTCAGGGCAGCGCTGAGCTGCAGGAAGGCCGAACTGTCACCGCCGCCCAGCTCTCGCAGGTCCCGGCGGACCATCCGGTCTACCTCGGCGGGTATGGTGGCACGGGTGAAGTCGGGGTTCACAAAGCGGTATTCGGCAATTGCAGCGCCGTCGAACCGGTCGGCCTGATACCGAAAATAGAAAGCCTCACCCAGCAGCAGAGCACAATATCCGACCAGCGCGGCGGCGGCCAGGATGGCGCTTGTGCGCAGCGGCCGCAGAACATCGAGCCAGTCGAAGGCCGACCGCCAGCGCTCTCCGAACAAGGCCGGCAGTCGCTTGAGCATCTCGTCTGACAGACCCGACGCCGCCATGTCCGCTTCGCCGGCAGCGCGATTGGAAAAGCGTGCACCCATCAGGCCAAGAGAAGGCGAGACCGAGACCTGTCCCTCACCAATTGCACCGACAATCTCGGCTGCGAGATGCGGGAAAAGGCCCGGCGAGACCGCGCCGCCGGCACGGCTGCCATCGCCAGCGATGTCGTCGGCATACCAGAACAGAACATCGCCCCGGCGATCGACCAGGCTGAGTGCAGCTTCCGGATCAGCCAACGCCTGGGCATCCGGCAGGATGTGAACGGGACGCACAACAGCGCCGTCCAGACGATCCAGCAGGCTGTCAGCATAGTCCCGGTCTACGGCATAAACCCAGCGCTCACCCGTCTCGTCTCGCGGGCCAATGCTGACGCTGGTCTCATCCAGTTCCACGGCCAGTTCATCCTCGATCATGAAAGGTGCTGCCTGGCGCGCTTCAGCTTCGCTGCGCGCCGGCAAGGTGATCCGGCTGGCAAAGATCCGCTCGGCCGGCAGGAGGCAGATTGTGCGGTCGATGTCCGCTTCGGGCACTCCTGTCGGCGTACTGTCAGCGCCGAAATCCCCCGACGCGCCGCGCTGACCGCTGGCGCGGTCGATGATCGACCAGCGTCCGCTGCCATCGGGATGGATCAGGAGAATGAGATCCTGGCTCATGAAAAACTTCCGTATCGCTGGGTAAGGCGGCGAATGCCCCCTCGCCACTCGACCATTTCGCTCAGCCTGAAGCGCGCACCGGCATAAAGCACGTCGACCTCAATCTGAAAATACTCGCTCGTCCGACCGACGGCCTGGCGGTGGTGGGACTCGATTTCCATCGTCTCGAACGCATCCAGCTCCCAAAAGACCTGCATGGCGTCAAACCCGGTCTGGGGGCGTTCGATCAAGAGGGCGTCCGCTGTCGTGCGGGAAAGCTCACCCTCGAACATCGCCACCAGCAAGGGCGCCTGGTCAAACTGCATCGTATTGATGTTCAGCGGCACGTTATCGACCACCGGGTGGGCGCAGACAAATGGTGCGATCTCGCTGTAGAGACGTGGCGTCATGCTGGCCAGTGCCAACAATTCCTCACGCTCGGCCAATAATGTATTGCCCGTGCGGTAGTGCCGACCGGCGCGAGCATAACTGTCATCCTCCGCCCCGCTGATGACCGGACGCTGATCGCTGTCCAGCCAATCCACAAGCTCGGCAGTGATCGTGGCGGATTGCTGAACCGGCAGGCCGATGGCCTGCAGGAGCGCATCGAAACGACGCTGCTGCAGCGGATCTCCAACCAGGAGACCGTTAGCCTCGATGCTCACCAGGCTGTTGAGATTGAAGCAATTGCTGGCATCGCGCACCCGGCCGACAAGCTGGCCATCATTGATCGGGAAGACCCGCTGGCCGCTCAGCCAGTCTGCATCGGGACGCAGCATGTCATCCGGGGCCTGCATGGCACGCTCGATCGAGATCTCGGCAAATTCGCGCGCGCCCATGGCGTACCAATAGGCCTGGTCCCGCACTTCCAGATTGGCGGAGCGGCGCATGGAGAAACGCAGGTCCGTGACCAGTGCCATCGCAAGCGAACTCATTACGGCAACCAGCAACAGCGCGCTCACCAGGGACGCGCCGCATTCTGACTTATCCCGGCGAGATAGCCTCACAGCCGCACCTCCGACGTCAGCGCGAGGAACTCAAGCGCCCCCCATTGTGTCGTCGTGAGCCGCAGGCGCACGGCGCGTGGCAGGCTGGCGCCTTCCTGGCCGGGGCGTGTGGCCAGTCGTGACTGCCAGACCGATCCGACCATGAAGCCCAGTTCGACCTCGTCCGCGCCCTGCAAGATCACCTGTTCCGCCCAGCGGGTCAGCGGCGTGATGTCGGGGTGTTCAGATACCCGGCGGATCAACTGCCCGTCGCGCAATACATACTGGACATGGATGAGCGAGCTGCGCGCCCGCACCAGCCCCGGATTGGAACGGCCGCGACGTGTGAGCGAGAGAATGACCTCATCGCCGTCCTCCGCAAAACGGTCTGCTAGGCCATTGGCATCCCCTGCGAACAGGGCCGGACGCACTGCTCCGTCCTCGGCCCGGGCGCTGCGCTGGACGACCTGACCGATATCTTCCCGGAGCAATACACGCGCACGATCAAGCGCGTTGATGCGCGCCAGGGCGTTATCATTGACCTCCTGGGCCGTGATCGTCGTCGACAACAGCGCCACCGAGATCACACCAACAACAGCGAACACCGCCGTCGCGACAAGGATCTCGACCAGGGAGAAACCGGCTTCGGACTGGGCAGACGTCATGTGCCACTCCTGCGCCGGAAGGTCTCGATCCGCGCCAGTGTCCGGTCCTGGCGGTCCGGATGAATGGTCACGACATATTGCATCAGCGCCGTGTCAGTCGTCCGATTGATGGCGAGGCGCCAGTCATACTCCACCCCGGCCAGGCTGTAGGATCCCGAACGGCTGCCGCGACCCTCGGCAATAAGGAGTTGTTCGTTGAGGATATTCTCCGCTGCCAGCATGGCGAGAGAACGCTCTTCCAGCGCCGCGGTGTTCTGCGTCGTCGTCTGCAACATCTGCACAACGGCAATCCCTGCCAGCGCCACAACAGCGAGCGCCGCCATCATTTCGATCAGGGAGAAACCGGATTGATCTGTAGTCGAGGTGCGCATGAGCTAGTCGATGACCTCCCAGCGCGTATCGGCATCACCGGTCCAGACGAGCTCCAGCACGGTACGGGCGTCTTCAAGACGCAGGCGGAAGGGTTCGGTCATGCCCGCCGGGTCAAACCAGAACGCCGGAATCACCGGGCGCTCCTCACCCTCGCCAACGATGGCTGCGGCGAGGATGGCTTCATCGACACGCAGACGGAAACCGGTCTCCAGGATGTGTGCACCCAGCGCATCCACATCGCGCACCGGCCACCAGCGCTGATCGACATAGCGATGAAAACTGTAGCCCGCACCGAAACCCTCGATGACCACGCCCACCGGCTGGCCGGTACTGATGGCGTCCTGTTCGGCAAACACCAGGCGTGCGAGCAAGCGATCGGCCTCCTCATCCAGCGGGTCGCTTCCAGGTTGGATGGACAGGACAACAGCCGTCGCCACGATGCCGATAATCGCCACCGCCACGAGCGTCTCGATCAGCGAGACACCGGCTTCGTTATGGGCGCGCCCGGACATCAACCCTGCCAGTTACCGATGTCCGCGTCATTGTCCTCGCCACCCTCACGGCCGTCGGCACCAAGGGAGTAGACGTCGAAGACACCGTTTTCGCCCGGATAGACATATTGGTAGGGGTTGCCCCACGGATCGTCCGGCAGGCGGCGGATATATCCACCCTCGCGGTAATTGTCCGCATCACGCGGCGCGTTGATCAGCGCGTCGAGACCTTCCTCGACAGTGGGATAACGACGCATGTCCAGCCGATAGGCATCCAGCGCCTGTTCAAGTGTCGCGATATCCGCGCGGGCCTTCTGGACCGAAGCCTGTTCGCCCAGCGGCATGACATTGATCACGACGATCGTGCCCAAAAGGCCAATGATGAAAACCGAGATCATGATCTCGGTCAGGGAGAAACCGGCGTCCTTGTCCGGCATTTCCACGACCGGCTTTTCGGTCTCGTTCTGGTTCTGCATCTGCGCCTCCTTAGCCCAGTGCCATGGTATTGAGTTGAAGAATGGGGAGCAGGATCGACAGGACGATGGTCACAACGACCACGCCGAGTACCAGGATAATCCCCGGCTCCAGCAGGTTGAGACCGACCGAGATGGTGCGGTCGACATCCTGGTCGAGCTGATCGGCACTGCGCCGAAACATCTCCCCCAGCGCGCCGGACCGTTCACCGGCGGCGATCATGAAAAGCGCAAGCGGCGGGAACCATCCCCTGTTACGCATGGCGTCCGACAGGCCCCGCCCGCTCTCAACGTCCTGGATGACCTTGCCCAGCTCATCGCGGAAAGCGAGATTGCCAGCGGCACGGCGTGCTGCCCGCAGCGCGTCAGGAAGCACGCTGCCGGAGTCGATGAGTATGCTCATCGTCCGGCAAAAGCGGGCGCTCTCGGCATGTTTGAGAAAACCGCCCAGCCCCGGAATACGGGCCAGAAAACCATCCAGCGACCGGCGTACCGGCTCCTGTCGCAGAGCAAGGACGCTGATCACGACGAGCACCAGAATGCCCGCCAGCAGAAACGGCCAGCCAACCTGGAGGAATGCGGAAATCGCGATCATCGCCCGGGTCAGGCCGGGCAGGTCCATGCCCATGCCGACAAACTGTTCGGCAATGCGCGGCACGATGAAGGTCATCAACAAGGCGACGACACCCAGCGCGACTATGGACAGGATCGCCGGATAGATCATCGCGCCCGTGACGCGGCTGCGCACGGCTTCATCCTTCTCCAGGTAGTCAGCCAGGCGCTCGAGAACCGCATCCAGCCCGCCGGAATTTTCGCCCGCCGCGACCATGGCGCGATAGACTGGCGGAAAGGAGTTCGGAAAACCGTCCATGGCCGTGGAGAGTTTTTCGCCCTCCGTGACCCGCGCGCGGACCGCCGTCAGGATACGCTTGGCGTGGTGTTTGCTGCCCTGGTGCGCGATCAGCCCGAGCGTTTCAGCAATTGGCATGCCTGCGCCGATCAGGCTGGCCATCTGGCGTGTGATCAGCATCAACTCGCGATTGGACAGGTTTGACGGCGCCAGGGAGAAACCGCTCGAACGCTCGCCCGTGGACTTCGCCCGGCGTTCGGCACGCTGGTCGGCATAACGAATACTCAGTGGCGCCATCGCGCGGCCACGCAGCTCTCGACGCGCAGCGACCTCGCTGTCAGCCGTGATCAGGCCGCGGGATTTCTTGCCCGTCGCATCCAGCGCTTCATATTCAAACGCCGGCATGACGATCTCCGTCCTCGCGACAGACACGCAGGACTTCCGACAGGCTGGTGGCTCCCTCCAGGACCAGGTCGACACCGTTTTCAAACAGCGTCTTGCGCACATCAAATGCGTGTCCGGCCATGTCGGCCTCTCGCGCATCATCATGGATCAGACGGCGCAGGGCATCATCGACAACGACCAGCTCGTAGATACCCGTCCGGCCGTCATAACCGGTCTGCTTGCACTTGTGACAACCCGCCGGACGATAGAGTTGCGCATCGGTATTGGCCGGCAAGCCGAGCAGTTCCAGTTCGGACGGATCCGGCTCGTATTCCTCGCGGCAGTGCGTGCACAGACGGCGCACGAGGCGCTGGGCGACTATGCCGGTGAGCGTGCTGGCGAGCAGATAGGACTCAACCCCCATATCCTTGAGGCGCGCGATCGCGGCGACGGCGGAATTGGTGTGCACTGTGGACAGGACGAGGTGACCGGTCAGGCTAGCCTGGACAGCGATCTGGGCGGTTTCGACATCGCGAATCTCGCCGACCATGACCACGTCCGGGTCCTGGCGCAGGATGGCGCGCAGCCCGGCGGCGAAAGTCATGCCGACCTTGGCGTTGACCTGGGTCTGGCCAATGCCGTCAATGGCGTACTCGACCGGGTCTTCCACGGTGAGAATATTGCGGCTGGCATCGTTGAGCAGGTTGAGCCCGGCATACAGCGTCGTCGTCTTGCCCGCGCCGGTCGGGCCGGTGACCAGGATAATGCCATTGGGCTGAGTCAGGGATTTGCGGAAATCCGCCAGCATCTCGGCCGGCATCCCCAGATCGTCCAGGCCGTAACGCGCCTGGGAATTGTCCAGAAGACGCAAGACAACCCGCTCGCCATAACGAGCCGGCAGGGTGGAGACACGGACATCCACCGCCTTGCCGCCCAGCGTGATGGTCAGGCGACCATCCTGGGGGATGCGTTTTTCGGCAATGTCGAGACGCGCCATGACCTTGATGCGCGAGACAAGCGGGCTCACCAGTTTTGGTGATACCGCGACGGCCTCCTGCAACACGCCGTCGATGCGATAGCGAATGGAAACACGGTCCTCGAACGGCTCGACATGCACGTCGGACGCATTGGTGCGAACGGCTTCGGCAATCATGCCATTGATCAGCCGGATGATCGGCGCATCCGAGGCGCTGTCGAGCAGGTCCTCGGTCTTCGGGATCTCGTCAATGAGGCGGGACAGACTCTCATCGCCCTCCTCGTCCTCGAGCTCGTCCGCATCGATACTGTCAAAGGCGTAGATATCCGACAGCGCCTTGTCATAGGCCTGGGCCTCATACTCGCTGACAGGATATTCGCGCCCGAGGACACGGCACAGCTCCAGCAGGGCCCGCTTGTCCGCGCCGGCACGCACAAGGAAGGCGCCACCGTTTTCCGGTTGGAAGGCGACACCTTTCTGACGTGCAAAACTGTAGGTGATCGGGGTTCGGGCCCGGCCTTCCTCAGTCGTGTCCTCGGTCGTCTCAGTTCTCATTCGCCGCCTCGGACGCCGGCAGGTCGACCATGAGCATGTTCATGATCTCTTCCAGGCTGCTGGTGCCATTGTCATTGGTCACACGCTGCTGGCCGGCGATGTAGTCATAACGATTCTCCGTCAGCGCCTGCATGTCCGCCTCGCTGCGGATAATTGTCGGGCGAATGAAGACCATCAGATTGGTCCGGCGTGTGGTGTCGCTCTCCGAGCGAAACAGACGGCCAACGCCGGGTACACGGGAAAGCCCGGGGACGCCGTTGACTGTACTCTGGTCATCCTGCTCGATCAGACCGCCCAGAACAATAATCTCGCCATTGTCGGCCAGCACCGTGGTCTGGATGGTGCGCTTGTTGGTGATCAGATCACTGGATCCGGTCGTGACTGCGCCGGCAACACTGGAAACTTCCTGCTCGATATACAGGCGCACCGTGTCACCTTCGGTGATTTGCGGACGCACCGTCAGTTTGACACCGACTTCCTCACGCTCAACGGTGCGGAACGGATTGGAATTGTCGGCACTCAGCACTTCGCCAGTGGTGATCGGGATTTCCTGTCCGGAGTGGAAAGAGGCTTCCTCATTGTCCATCGCCAGGATGGACGGGGTCGAGAGCAGATTACTGTCGACGTCGTTTTCGACGGCGTTCAGGACGAGGCCGAACAAGGTCCCGTCGGAGTTCTGACCTCCGAACCCCAGTGCGGTTCCCCGCACACCCAGCAAGGACGCCAGGGCTGCGTCACGCAATGTATCGGTGCTGGTATCGGAACTATCGCCGGTCCCTGCCAGTGCACCCGTCAGGGCCAGCAGATCCGGCGTGTTGGAATTGAACCGCGTCATCGCCAGCGGCGAGTCGCTGTTATTGCCACCCGCCAGCAACATCTGAACGCCCAGCTCTTCAGCGATTGAGTCGGAGATCTCGACGACAATACCTTCCACCAGGACCTGGGGGCGACGGATATCGAGCTGGGAGACGACCAGTTCCAGCTCGCGCTGAACATCCGGCGCTGCGTTGATGACCATGGCATTGGTCGGAGCATGGTAGGAGACAGACGGCCGACGGGCTGTGCCTTCTGCATCGGTCAGCGTCTCGACCACCTGTTCCAGGATCGGCAGCAGGTCCTCGCCGTCTGCATGGTTGAGATAGATGACGCGGAAGCTCTGGTTCGACTGGCTGACGCTGTCGACCTGGCGCACGAGGCGGGCCATCTCTGCCACGGAATTGGCATTTCCGCGCAGGAGCACGGTGTTGGACGCCGGGATGGAGGCGACGGTCACATTGAAGACCATGTCATCCTCGGAGGCACGATTGCGATCGCGCACCGTCTCGATGATACGGACCATTTCCGCAGCGGACACATTCTCCAGCTCGACCATTTCAAAGACCGAGGTATCACGATCCAGATCGGCAATGACCTGGCGGATGCGATTCATGTTTTCCGCATAGTCAACGATAACCAGCGCATTGCCCGTTTCCGTCGCGTTGATCGAGCCTTGCGGATTGATGATCGGACGCAGCACGTTGAGCGCATCGCGTGTGCCGACATGATTGAGGCGTACGACGCGGGTCACATACTGGTCACCGCGCAGATTCTGGTTCACCGGACTGGTGCTGCGCGCGCCGGTCTGGTCCGGCACGATCTGATAGGCACCAGACGCAGTCGGCACGACGGTGTAACCATGCACGCGCATGGTCGACAGGAAGACCTGGAAGTACTGCTCGGAGGACAGCGGTGCCTGCGAGGTGATCGTCACCCTGCCGCGCACATTCGGGTCGACAATGAAGGTGTGACCAGTCACCGAGGACACGTCATCAATCACCGCCTGGATCTCGGCCTGGTTGAAATTGACCACATGCTGCCGGGCGTGGGCGACAAAGGCAGGCTGGACCGCGATGAGGACCAGGGCGCTGAGCAGTGCGCGTGTAACAAGTTTAAACATCAGGGCATGTCCACCGTGAGAGTTAGGGCGATCCCGGACCGGACGACCCCGATTTCAACACCGCCACTGCCGCGAAGGCGGTTGAAAAGGTCCTCGATCTGGTCGGCGTCGGCGACAGGCTGCCCTGCGACCTCCACCAGAATGTCATTCATACGCAGGCCAACCGATTCCAGCAGCGCGCGATTGCCCGCGATAAAGGCATAACCGACAACTGCGTCGTCTATGTAACGGGGCTCGACCTGGAACAGACCGTTGATATCGGTGCGCTGTCCGGGACGGCCGCGTGCATTGGCGATCTGTCGCGGCGAATAAGTGGTACGCGCCTGCGGCGCGCGCTCCGTCGCTTCTGCAACGGGCTCTGCGGTGCTTGCCTCACGTTGGGCCGTTTCGCGAAGATAGAGGGACTCGACAATGCCGCGGCGCGAGATCAGCACATGGTCCCGGTGCACCTCGGCCAGCTCGACCCCGTCACTGACCTCCTCGCCCACACGGACGAAAGACTGACCGGCGGAGGCGATCTGGATCAGGGCTGCACCGGATTGCGGATCAGCGCCCATGCGAATACCGCGCAGGACCAGGTTGAGACTGGTTTCCGGCACGACCGTCGCCTGCACAACGGCCTCTTCGGTCCGGCGACGATCAGCGAAGAGTTGCGAAAAGTCCGTATTGTCCAGATCCCGCTCCAGATCCACGGATCGCGCTGAGGCATTGCGGGTGTCGGATTGATCAAGCGCAAAATCCCCGGCGCTGGCGCCAAAGGCGATGAGCAGGATGAAACGTGCCAGAATGAAAGCGAGAACAGCGAGCATCGCGATCTCAAGGATCGCGGCAGCACGCCGGGACAGTTGTCCCCTTTGACGCCCGGCACTCGAATTCGACAGGATCCAGTTCAAATCACTACCTGTATCTGGCCGCACCGACACGCAGCCCGGCCCAAACAAATGATGGGACACGTTGCGGCAGTATCCGAAATATCGGACTGCCGTCAAACGTCTCCCGAGTGCAGGTTACCCTGCCCTTAATGCCGGGGCGGGCCGAAACCCGCCCCGATCTATGTTCTTACCACTGACGGGAAATCGAGATGCTGAAGGAGGTACCTACATCGTAGGTATCAACCGGCAGCTCGACCGTGTCGTCAGATTGGGTCGCCTCATACCCGTCGCCCAGGATGTTGCGGACCGAGAAACCGATATCCCAGTCAGCCTCAGCCACGTTGACGGTACGGCTGTAGACGAAGTCCAGCGAAGACGGAACCTGCTCAACGATCTCCGGCAGATTGTCGGAGAGGTTGGCCACGGCACGTGTACGCTCGCCCGTATAGTTGTAGAGAACCGCCGCGCGGGAACGACCGTCATTGGCTTCAAAACCGACCTGTGCGTTGAACAGGTGCTCGGACTGACCCTGCAGGGTACGACCGTCCTCGATGAAGCCGGCTGCGTTGAGGGACAGGGCCTGCGGCTGACCGAAGGCACCCTGGGCAACAATCACATTACCTTCAGCAGACACTTCCGACTGAATGTAGGTGTAGTTGGTCTTGAAGAACCATTCCCGGTCCGCGAACAACGCGTTCTGGAAACGGTTGGAGAGGTCGAACGTTTTCTCGAATTCGAACTCCGCACCGGTCAGCGTCGCTTCCGGGGCGTTGATGAAGGACGTGTTCAGACCATCACCGATCGGAATGATGAATTCCTCGATCGGGTTTTCCATGATCTTGTGGAAAGCACCGACGGTGAAGAACTGATCTCGACCGAAATAGTATTCCAAGCGAGCATCAAAACTCTCGATTTCGGTGTTCACGAGAAACGGATTGCCCTGGAAACGCTGGTCGGTATCGGTGTTGAAGAACTCTGAGAAAGCCAGCTCACGGAATTGCGGGCGGGCGATCGACTGGGAGTAACCCGTACGCAGCTGGATATTGTCGGCAAACGTCCACGTCAGCGTTACAGCCGGCAGAGCGTATTCTTCGGCGATCGGAGCCGTATCGACACCATTGGGCACACCCGGCGGGTAGGCAAAGGTGTCGACGGACTGCGTACCGTCCTCGAAGCGGAAACCGACCGCGGCGCGGACAAAATCGTTCAGAGCAACGTCGGTACCGACATAGTATGCTTCAACATCAAGCTCGCCACGATAGGCTTCCGGGAAGGTCAGACCACCGGTCTCGACCAGTCGCAGACGCTCATCGACGATGTTCTGCGCAGCAAAGATGTAGTCGATGCGGGAGAACAGCAGGTCAGCCGGGATACCGACAGAACCCTGCTCGAAGGAGAAACGACGGGTAAAGGCTTCACGCTCGCGGGAGGTGTTGGAGTAACCGGCCTTGAACTCGGCATCGAGACCAAACACGGTCGCCGGGAAAGAGAGGTCAACGCCGTAGTCGGAGGTGACGTCTTCGATCTCGGAGAAACGCGTGAAATTGTCGTTGATGTCGCCTTCATAACGGTAGGCACCGCGGGCATCGTCAAACTGGTAGTTCACGAAGCGCTGATACGGAGCGTCCCGTGTCGCAGTCGCTTCGGAGATGCGCCAGTCGACAGCCAGGTCGTTCAGGTTCGCAAAGACATGCTCACCACGCAGCTGGTTGAAGATGACCTGGCGCTCGAACCACTCGGTGGAATCACCGCGCACAACAGCAGAGGAACCGGCGTTGAATTGCTCTTCCGTGCGACCTTCCTTGGACGTCGAACGCAGAACCATGCTCAGCAGGTTGATCTCGTGGTCGTTGTACCAATCCACACCGACGGAAACCATCGCCGACACGTCGATCTGGTTTTCCGTGGACATGAAGTTGTTGATGCCCTCACCGAGCGGGGCCAGACCAGAACGGTCAGCCGTAACCGGGCCGTTTTCATAGATCAGGCCATTGGCACCGATGGAGCCCTTGCCGCGCTGGCCTTCACGCGTTTCCCACTCATTGGAGTAGGAAACGGCGCCGAGCAGGCCGAGAGAGAAGTTGTCGAAGTCGAAACGGTCACCGGCCGACAGGTCGACGGAACCGTTTGCATCCGTATCAACGGCCTGGAGAACCCACAGCTCGGAATTGACCAGGGAACGGCCGATCGCCTGCTGCTGGTCGGCGGGCAGGTTGTTGCCAACACGCGTGGTGTCGAAGATTGCGGCCAGCTCGGCCGGAACGTCGCGCAGGCCATCATCATAACCCAGCCAATCCGTATCGGAGCCGGCATAGGTCAGACCACGATTGCCCGTCGTGACCGTGTCAAAACTGCCGCCGATGGAAGCTGTGAAGAAGCCCTCATTCGGCAGGGTTGCTGTTTCGATCCCGATGACACCACCGCCAAACTCGCCAGGGAACTCCGGCGAGAAAGTCTTCTGGACAAGAACATTTGAGAGAATGTTGGTTGGGAAAATGTCCAGCGGGGCAGCGCGGCGGAACGGTTCCGGAGACGGCATCGGAGAGCCGTTCAGAAGCGTATTCGAGTAGCGCTCGTTGAGACCACGAACAACCGCGAAACGGCCGCCCGTGGTGGAGATACCGGTAATGCGGACCAGAGCGCCAGCGAGATCGCTGTCACCCGTGGTTTCCAGATCTTCCAGGGACAGGACTGCGGAGACTTCAGACGTCACGCGACGGTCATCAGGAATGTACTGATAACGGACCGTGATCTGGTCATCGATCGGCGCATCCTGCGCGGAGGCTGCAAACGGGGCCAGGGTCGTGGTCGCCAGTAACGCAGCCGAAAGTGCAATTCGATTGGTTTTCATCTTAATCACCATGTGACTGCATGAGACAGATACGGTTCCCGGCGGTGCTTTCCGGCGGGAACCGCGTGAGTGCGTTACTGGGTGCGGACGTAGGTCCAGCCCTGGTACCAGGTGTCATTGGCATCCTCGACGGCGCCCGCGTACTGGGCGTCATCGAACCAGGCGTCGATGGCATTGATGTCGGTGGCGACAACAGCCTGCTCGGACGCCCCCGGAACCACACCGGTATTGCCCGGAATGAAGGTGAAACCGGTCATGGTGTTAGCCGCTGCATCAACATTGTTGATCATGGTGTTGGTGACGAAGTTCGCCACGTCCGCCAGATCGGATGCACCATCGTCACGGAAGTTGGTCGGGCAGTTGAAGAAGACAGACTGGATGATGATGTCTTCCGCAGCCGGACGGCCATTCGTGCCGTTGATGCCGTCGAACGTCGCGGCGTCATCGATATCCAGGCACTCCTCGCCCATGTCGACAACGATACCGTTGTAGAGCTCACCGGCCGTACCGGCACGCAGCAGGATACCGTCGTCGGATTCCGCCGCGCCACGCTCACCAATGATGGTGAAGTTGGAGATGCGTGGGTTGGAACGCGGCGTCAGGTCGTTGTTCGAAGAACGGTTGTCGAACTCGAAACCCTGGTCGGCATCGTCGCCGGACTGGGCAACGATCACGTACTGGGCACGGCCAACCCAGCCATCGGTGTAGTCAAAGCTGTCATCAGCATTGCCCGTCAGGACAACGTGGCGAACGTCAACAGCGCCACCGAACATCTCGATGCCATCGTCAGCGTTGTTGTGGACCTGGATGTAATCAACATTGGTGTCGGAACCGATGCCCTGGAAGGCGATGCCGTTGAGCTCGTCCTCATTGTTGATCAGGAAGCCGGCATAACGGACCTGGGTGTAGAAGAGGTCGCCGCTGTCATCGGTCGGCGTTGCGCCACCGAAGAGACCGGATGAGCCCTCGCCGGACTTTTCACAATCCGTCGTGCCACCGGTCGCCGTACCGTCGATACAAGCATTGATCGGCGCGCGACCGTTGAGGACAAGTCCGCCCCACTGACCGCGGTCATTGGCGCCCACAGTGCCTTCGACGTCGGAGCGGGCGGTCATGACAACCGGAGCTGCAGACGTACCGTTGGAGAAGATCTGGGATCCACGCGCAACAACGATGTAGTCCGAACCGGCGGTACCAAAGATGGTGACACCCGGGTCAATCGTCAGGCTGGCTTCGAGGCCGGACGGCAGCGGGGAAGCCGGGTCGGCACCGCGGTCAACACCGACGAAGACCGGACCCACCAGCTCGTAAATGGAACCACGCGTCAGGCGAACGTCCGAGGTGATATTGCCGGTGATCTGGCAGACACGCTGGCCGTTGAGAACCTCGGCAGACTCCGTCGTACCCGTCGGGCAGCCCGGGTCTTCGAACAGATCGAAAGTCCAGCCTGCGGCCCAGTTGGACGCGTTGGTGTCCGTGCCGGAGAAGGCACCGGCATAGGTCGTGGCGTCGAACCAGGGGTCGATTGCGTTCACGTCGGTCGCGACAACAGCCAGCTCCTGCGGGCCCGGGAGGATACCGGACATGGAGTTGGAAGAGGCGTCGACATTGTTGATCATCGTATTGGTGACGAAATTCGCCACGTCGGCGAGGTCGTCCGCACCGTCATCCTTGAAGTTCGTCGGGCAGTTGAAGAAGACGGACTGGATGATGATGTCTTCGTTCGCCGGACGACCATTCGTGCCGTTGATACCGTCAAAGGTCGCAGCGTCATCGATATCCAGGCATTCCTCGCCCATGTCGACCACGATGCCGTTGTAGAGCTCGGCAGCCGTGCCGGCGCGCAGCAGGATGCCGTCGTCGGATTCTGCGGCATTGCGTTCACCGATGATGGTGAAGTTGGCGATGCGCGGGTTGGAACGCGGGGTCAGGTCGTTGTTGGACGAGCGGTTGTCGAACTCGAAACCCTGGTCGGCATCATCGCCGGACTGGCGAACCAGAACGTATTGCGCACGGCCGACCCAGCCATCGGTGTAATCGAAACTGTCATCCGCATTACCCGTCAGGACAACATTGCGGACGTCAACAGCGCCACCGAACATCTCGATACCGTCATCGGCATTATTGTGGACCTGGATGTGATGGACGTCCGTGCCGGAACCCACACCCTGGAAGGCGATGCCGTTCAGCTCGTCTTCGTTGTTGATCAGGAAACCGGCGTAACGCACCTGGACGTAACGCAGCCAGCCGCTGTCGTCCGCCGGGTTGTCGCCACCGAAGAGACCGGAAGAACCTTCACCAGACTTTTCACAATCGGCGGAACCGCCGGCAGCCGTGCCATCGATACAGGCATTGATCGGCGCGAAACCGTTGATGATCAGACCGCCCCACTGGCCGCGATCATTCTCACCGACCGTGCCTTCGACATCCTGGCGTGAGGTCATGATGATCGGGGCAGCAGCCGTTCCATTCGCTTCGATGCGAGAGCCGCGAGCAACAACCATGTAGTCGGAACCGGCGGAACCGAAGAGCGTGGCGCCAGCGCCGATCTCGAGCGTGATCTGGGCGCCACCGTCGGAACCGATGAAGGTCGGCCCGGTCACCAGAACACCAGCATTCTGGGCGATAGCGGTGTCCTGCGTGATATTGCCGGTGATCTCACAGGCATTGATGGTGACGTCACCGTTGACGACAGTCGCCTGGCGGACAGACCCCGTACCACAACCACCGGCCGGAACCAGATCGATCGTGGTCTGGTTGCCACCACCGCCATTGCCGCCACCGCCGCCCGGCGGTGTACCGATATTCGTATCGCCCGGAGACGAAATGGACGTATCTGCACACGCTGCGAAGAATGCGCACGACGTAGAAACAAGCAGAAGCTTGCGGAAGTTTTGCTTCACCGACATTGAAGACCCCCAAAAAGGACAAAATCACCCGAGGTGACGTCCCGTCGTGAGGGGGCGCCACCACTTGGGGCGGCGATAAAACCCAGCTTTGTTACGCCTGAATGACACTGATTTGATGGATTGATGACGGCCCGAATTGGGACGCCCGGAGACGCGGTGCCGGAATGTCCGATAACCATGAATGTTGTTGCTATAACAGGGTGATCATTTCCGGTCGCAAATGCGCCCCAACCCGCGGCGATGTGCTTTGAAATTTTTGTGACAACCCGGAATATCCGCTACACTGCGGTCAGGGCCTCGCGATGACGCCAGGTCCGCCAGGGAAGTGAGTCGCAAGATTTTAATCCGTATAGACATTTTGCGAAAATGTGACGCCGGCCGCAGCTGGTCAGCGCCGTCCCCTGCGGGCTATCTTGCCCTGCGCTGGCGCCAGAAACTCTGACGCCGCCGTGCCCCTTCCGAGCGCCAAATCGGAAATTCAACCAGTTATCAGAAATTTCGATTTTCGGACTTTACATCCCGAAAATTTGCCAGTAGTAGCGCGCAACCCGGCGGAGGCGACGATGCCGGATTGGGTTAACTGCCAACAGGGGGTCACGTGAATTGTCCACGTACCATACGCCCCTGGACCTGGTCCGCTCACGGCACCTAGAAGACCCGGTCGTTGTAAGACGTCCGGAATGTCTGGCCCGAGCTAGCCGCTGGTTCCAGGAGAATTTTCCAGGCGACGTCCTGTACGCCGTCAAAGCCAACCCGAGCGATTGGGTGATTGATGGTTTGTACGCGTCAGGCACTGACTTCTTCGAAGTCGCCTCGTTGCCAGAGATCGAACTTGTCGCGCGACGGTGTCCCGATGCGCGCATGGCCTACATGCACCCGATCAAGAGCCGGCTTTCCATTCGCAAGGCCTATTTTGATCATGGGGTAAAGATCTTCGCGCTCGACACGCATGACGAGTTGATGAAGATCCTCGAGGAAACAGACCATGCAAAGGACCTGACACTGGTTGTCCGCATGGCTGTCGCCAGCGATTTCGCGCTGTTCTCGCTCGCCGGAAAGTTCGGCGTATCGCATACGGATGGGCCGGACCTGATCCGCGCCTCCCGCGAACACGCGCTGGAACTCGGTGTCAGCTTCCATATCGGCAGCCAGTGTATGGAACCGATTGCGTATCGCGCCGCCATGCTTGAAGCCTCCCGGCTGATCGTCCAGGCGGGTGTGACCGTGGATATCGTCGACGTCGGCGGGGGTTTCCCGTGTGTCTATCCGGGCATGGAACCGCCGGAGATGCAGCGTTTTGTCGATGCCATCACCGATGCATTCGAGGACATGCTCGTGCTGGAGAATGCCAAGCTGTGGTGTGAACCCGGCCGGGCCCTCGTAGCCGAGGCCGAATCCGTGGTCGTCCGTGTCGATCTGCGCAAGGACAAGGCGCTCTACATCAATGACGGCTCCTATGGCTGTCTGTTTGATGCAGCGCATGCGGACTGGAAATTCCCGATGCGCATCCTGCGCGCCAGCGGCATCTTCAGCGCCACGCTGGAGGACTACACGCTGTTCGGTCCGACCTGCGATTCCATCGACACCCTGCCCGGCCCGAACCTCCTGCCCGACGACATTCGCGAGGGCGATTACATCGAGGTCGGCATGATCGGAGCCTATGGCGCCGCTCTGGCCACCAAGTTCAACGGCTTTGGCACTTATGAAACCGCCGAAGTCTCCGACAGTCCGTTCGCCACAATGTTTGGCGATCTTGTTACCCGTTCTGCGCAAGGCGCATTCATCGAAAAGGATCTGGCTCGATGAACATGATTTCCACGATCGATATCCCGCGTGAGACGGCCGAAGAGGCTGCCGATCACTTCATCATGGTCGACGGCAAGGAAGTTGCCGGCCGTCACCTGATCATTGACCTGATTGACGCCTATGACCTGAACAATGACGGTGTCATTCGCCAGGCCATGCATGACTGTGTGAAAGAATGTGGCGCTACCCTGCTGCACATTCACACCCATGTGTTTGAACCCAATGGCGGTATTTCCGGCGTTGCGGTCCTGGCCGAGAGCCACATCTCTGTCCACACCTGGCCGGAACGCAACTATGCGGCGTTTGACGTCTTCATGTGCGGGGATGCCCAGCCGCAAAAGGCTGTTGCCATCCTCAAGGCCGCCTTCCAGGCCGGCGAGGCCCGTGTCACGGAAGTCCTGCGGGGTGAAGGCGCATGATCCCGAGGTATTGCTTCAAGGATGATGAGGGCCAGCTCTGGTTCAAGGAAAGCCTGACCCCGTCTGTCGGCAACAGCCTGCGGGTCGACGAGCTGATCTATGCCGAGGACTCCGACCTCCAGCACCTGATCCTGTTCGACAATGAGACCCATGGCCGCGTGCTGGCCATCGATGGCCTAGTCCAGGTCTCCATGTCCGACGAGTTCATCTATCACGAAATGGTCACGCATGTGCCGCTGCTGGCGCACGGCTCAGCGAGATCCGTGCTGATCGTGGGCGGTGGTGATGGTGGCGCCATGCGCGAAATCCAGCGCCATCCCGGCGTTGAACGCATCGTGCTCGCCGAGATCGATGAAGACGTCATCACGTTCTCGCGCAAATGGCTGCCGGAAGTTTCCAACGGCTCCTTTGATGACAGTCGTGTGGAGATCAAGATTGTCGACGGCGTCGATTACATGAAGACAGGCGACGAGCTGTTCGACCTGATCATCATCGACAGTTCCGACCCGGTCGGTCCGAGTGCCGTGTTGTTCACCGAGGAATTCTACGCGTCCTGTCACGGGCGCTTGGCCAAGGGCGGCATCCTGGTCACCCAGTCGGGCCTGGCTTCGGTGCATTCCGACGTCGTCGAGAACACGTCGGAGTACTTCTCGCGCATCTTCAAGCACCACGGCTTCTACGCCATCACCGTGCCGACGTTCTCCGGCGGTGTGATGACGCTTGGTTTCGCAACCGATGATGAAAGCCGCATCGCTCCTGCTGCCGGCGTTGTCGAGGAGCGCTTTGCAGCGCTCGACATCGACACGCGCTATTACAGCCCGGCCGTACACCGCGGAGCATTCGCCCTGCCTCGGTCACTCGAAGCACTGCTAAAACGCTAGCCCTTTTGCAATCATCCATGCGTTAATGCATGGATGATTTGCACCCCGATCATAAAATTGTGCGTGACCTTGCATGGTTCCAGCGATATGCGGGCCTTGGAACAGGACACTTGCCATGATCGAACTTTTCACCACCGCTTTCGTGACATTCTTCGTCGCCATCGACCCGCCCGGCGTCGCGCCAATATTTGGCGCGCTGACCAATGGTTCATCGAACGAACACCGCCGCGCCATGGCGATCAAGTCCGTGGTGATCGCGACCGGCGTCCTTCTGGGCTTTGCACTGATCGGGGGATGGTTGCTGGGTGCGCTGCATATCAGTCTCGACGCCTTCCGCGCAGCGGGTGGCGTGTTGCTGTTCATGATGGCGCTGGAAATGATCTTCGAGAAGCGAACGGAGCGTCGTGAAGAACGCGCGGAGAAGCTCTCCGAGGAAGACGACACCATTCCGGGCACCCACGAAGATATCTCCGTCTTTCCGATGGCGATCCCGATGCTGGCCGGCCCGGGCTCCATCGCCACCATGATGCTGCTGATGTCGGACCCGGCCAATTCCGGCCTGCTGAGCAAGGCCGTCATTCTCGGCAGCGCGGGCATCAACCTGCTGCTCTGTCTGGTCATCTTCCTGGCGATCGGCCCGATCATGCGCTTCATCGGCGACAGCATTGCAGCGATGATCACCCGAATTCTCGGTGTGATCCTCGCCGCTCTGGCCGCCCAATTTATCTTTGATGGCATTCGCGGCGGCCTGCTGGAAGGCGGCGCACACATCGCCGTCTCCGTACTGTCCTAGTCGACGGCGCCCGTGCGTGTGAGCTGCATGCGGAAATTCTGCATGCACTCGCCGCCGGTCGGGCACCATGATCCCGTCTCGATCCAGTGTTCGCCATCATATTCGGCGACATACTCGACGCGGCCGTAATCACCCATTGGCAACTGCCATGCGAAGCCGTTGTCGGTGACCTGCATCGGGGCGGTAAGCGCCTGGCCGTACATGTTCACAGCCTGCATCTCGAATCCGTCAGCACCGGCGGTGACAAAACCCGCTGCATCATGAATGACGCGGCCGTCAGACCGGCCCACGCCATGGATCTGCAGGACATGCCCCTGCGCTGCCGCACGCACGCTTTCATCGACAGTAAAGGTCCGGCGCTCGCCACCGCGATCGATGATCCAGCCCTCGCCCTGCCATTGCCCCTGCATCCAGCCTAGCGCCTCTGCGGGACGGGTGCTTTCAGCTTCCTGCGCGTTAACAGCTGACACCGCAACAACACTCGCCAAACCAGCTGCGGATACCGCGACCAACAAACATCTGATTCCATTCCTGTTCATGACTTTCTCCCGTTTAGAACGAGGAAACTTCATTAAACAAAGCACTTTCATCAATTGGGAATAAGGAGTCGTTCATCCCCGTGTGCGATGCTTAACGAGCTGAGGGACGGCAATAACAGAGCGGGGATTGGGAGGACTGGATGGTCATTCGATTCACAATAATGCTCGCCGCTGCAGCCTTGGCTGCAACCGGTTTCACGGCATCAGCACTTGCACTCACCCAGGGACAGACCGATCAGGCCATCGCCTTTGCCTGGCCGTCCATTGCCGTCGCCATCCTGCTGGCATTTTCACTTCCGGGAAATACGATACTCTCGCGCGAGGCCGATCAGGCCGGCTTGAAGTAATCGCTGTAGAGATCGGTACGACGATCGCGGAAAAAGCCCCACGCAGCCCGGTCACGTTCGACTTCGACGCGATCAAACGACCACAGTCTGAAATCCGTCTCTTCACGATCCAATTCCACCATCACCTCGCCTGTATGGTCACAGATGAACGAGGTTCCGTAGAACAGCTGACCATCCTCATCACCAACCCGGTTGGCCGCGGCCACCGGAATGACGTTGGACACGGCATGCCCCTGCATCGCACGCCGCCAGCGCGCGGAAGTCTCCAGACTCTCGTCCTGGGGCTCCGAACCGATCGCGGTAGGATAGAGCAGCAATTCCGCGCCCTGAAGGGTCATCACACGTGCTGCTTCCGGGAACCACTGGTCCCAGCAAATGCCCACACCAATTCGCCCGAACGCCGTGTTCCAGACCTTGAAACCGGTGTCACCGGGGCGGAAGTAGAACTTTTCCTGGTAGCCCGGCCCGTCGGGGATATGGCTCTTGCGATAGGTGCCAAGCACACCACCGTCCGCATCCAGCATCACCACCGAGTTGTAGTAGTTCGGCCCGTCCTTCTCGAAGATGGACACCGGAATGACGACACCGAGCTCCCTAGCCAGCGGTGCCAGCGTCAGGACGCACGGATGTTCGTCAGCAGGCGAGGCCAGCGCGAAGTGCTCCTCTTCCTGAATCTTGCAGAAATACGGTCCCTGGAACAATTCCGGCGGCAGGATGACCTGCGCGCCCGCGGCTGCAGCGTCACGCGCCAGACGATCTATTGTGGCAATATTGGCCTGAATGTCCTCGCCAAATGCCGCCTGCAATACGGCGACAGAAATGGTTGCGCCCACTATCTAGCCCTCGTCAAAACGGTCGAGCCAGCGAGATCCGTCACTCTGCCCGGTGCGCAAATCCATCACCACCGGCCACAGCCACCAGGCCGGGCGATTGTCGGAATTCCACAGCGCGACAAAGGCAAAGCCAGTCTCCGGCTCCATCACGATCTGTGCCCCATACCCTGAAAGATATCCGGAATGAAGCACCAGGGTGCGGTCCCCCCAATCATAGATGCGCCAGCCCAGCCCGTACCAGGTATTGGAGACTCGATCCGACAGGGCGCCAAGCCGGCGCGTTTCCCGACGTGTTTCGGTCAGCCGCGAATGCGCGCGTTCCCGCACATCCTCGGACAAGCCCGGTCGTGACCCCAGATGCGCCTGGGCCCAGGCGATCATGTCCATGAGAGAGAGGTTCACACCGGCTGCCGAGGGCACATTGTCGTAATGCGTGTCCGGGTCGCCGGCGCGATTACTTCCCCGGCGCCAGCCGCGATGCGGTGCAGCCCAGCTGTCCTCCGTCTGAAGGGCTGACGTACCGACACTGGCACTGGGCAGGCCGATACGGTCAAACAAGGCCTGGTCGAGCAATGTGGAATAGGGCTGGCCAATTGTCGCCTCGACAATACCCTCAACCGAGGAAAAGGCGACGTTCTGATAGGTGTAACAACTGCCAACGGGACAGATGAGATCAACGCCTGCAAGCCGTTCGCGTACATCATCAACATCGCGCCCCGCTTCCAGGATATTGTCATAGGCATTCGGTGGCAGGCCGGTGCGATGGCTCAGCACTTCCTCGATGGTCGGCGCGCGATTGCCCTGCAGGTTCATCACGCTTTCCGGCACCGGAGCGCTGAGATCGAGCTGACCTTCGGCTTCCAACATCGCCATCAGCGTGCCGGTGAAGGTCTTGGATACCGAAGCTGCGCGAAACATGGTTTCCGGCGTCACCGCCTCGCCACTGCCCGCGGCAGACTCGCCGTGGGTATAGATCAGGACCGGTTCGCCATTCTCGATCACGGCAGCCGCCAGGCCGACGATGCGCTGGTCTGCGATGGCGCGCGCGAACTGGGCCTCGACCGCGTCGAGATAGTCGAAACTGCGCACAGCAGCGTCATCCGCCAGTGCGGACACGCCAAAACTCATGAATGCGACAAGGGCTATGCCTGTTCGAAACACTCCGGACCTC
This sequence comes from Maricaulis sp., assembly GCF_017643475.1. Classification (GTDB taxonomy): domain Bacteria; phylum Pseudomonadota; class Alphaproteobacteria; order Caulobacterales; family Maricaulaceae; genus Maricaulis. Next base: position 655,010 of record NZ_JAEPNI010000001.1, on the reverse strand, counting down.
CCGGGACGTGACACGTCACGCAATGAAACGCCCCCCCGCCAGTTAGAATAGCGTCAGATCGCGAGCCGACAATCCTGTGATTGCGGAAGAGCCCGCGAAGGATGCGCAGCGCGGCTCCCTCGCTTTGGGATCCATAGGTCGGAACAACGATATTCCGTGGACCGATGACCCAGTTCATATAGCTGGCCGGCATCAGCTCACCGTCTTCGTCCTCAAACCGTCCCGGACCGGGAATGATGTGAACCTGCAGCCTGCGGCCGCGGGCATCGGTCATGGTCTGGAGCTGGCGAAGAATGGCGGGGAATACCCGCGCCTGTTCATCATCCGCTCCGAACGGCATCTGGCAGACGACCACCCCAGGACGCACAAACCGCACGATATTGTCGATATGTCCGTCGGTATGATCTGCAATCATGCCTTCATCGATCCACAGGACTTTCTCGATGCCCAGGGCCTTTTTCAGCCGGTCCTCGACCTGGCTCTCGCTCGGCCCGGGATTGCGATTGGAGTTGAGCAGGCACTGACGGGTCGTCAGGACGGTGCCGTCACCGTCAAACTCCAGCGCACCGCCCTCACCGACCAGATCCACCGGCACGATGCGCGCGCCGGCCAGTTCGGCGATCTTCTCGCCTAGCTCGGCATCGCCCGGATAAAGGTATTTTCCGCCCCAGCCATTATGGCGGAAGCGCACTGCGAGCAGCTCCCCAGCCCGGCGCAGGAAGACCGGGCCGGTATCGCGGGTCCAGACATCCCCATAGGGATGCCGGATAACCTCGGCACGATTGCCCATTGCCGCCCGGGCACAAGCCTCCGCCTCCCCCGTGGAGGCCAGGATGGTCAGCGGCAGCCGCCTTCCGTTCGGCGCAGGCTCCACGGCCAGGTTCAGAAAGGCGCGGTATTCCGGCCAGACGTCCTCCAGCGCCGCAGGCCAGTAATCGCGCGCAGCGGGCCAGCAGGTGAACAGACGGTCCTGGACGGCCGTTTCATGGGGCAGGTGGGTCTCGGTCATGGCGGCGGCATCTAGCACAGCTCGCCCCGGGAAACGAGTTCCGGACATGAAGAAGGGCGACCCGAGGGCCGCCCTTCCGCAAATTCGCTTGGCGTTGAGTTCTTAGAACTCGTAACGCAGACCAACGCGGACCTGGTAGACAGATGCAGCCTGGTTCTCGAAGAACAGCTCGCTGCCGTCTGCGTCCGTTTCCATGAAGCGGTACAGGTAGGTACAGGTCGTGGTGACGCCACAGACGTCTTCGCCACGGCCACCGCGCAGTTCGTTGCCGTTCGCATCAACAAGACGGGCACGAACCGTGGTCTCGCCCTGGAAGCTCGGACCGTTCACGCGCTGACCCCAGTCATCATTGAGCAGGTTCATGACGTTGAAGATGTCGAAGGTGAGCTTGAAGTTGTTGTCACCGACGAAGCGATCGGCAGCACCGATGCCCGGCAGTTCCTGTTCGAGGCTCAGATCCCAACGCTGGGTCCACGGACCGTTGTCGCTGAGAACCGGCATGATGGAACCTGCATAGCCTTCCAGGCTACGCGCCTGGACGAACTCGAAAAGCTCATCGTGCACGGTCTGGGAAGCAAAGGTCACGAGCGGATCGTCGAAGCCCGTACCGGCAGCGTTGAGCTCCGGAATGTAGAGCGGGTCGTTGTTGCCGTACGGGAATTCACCGTCAGAGGCGACACCGAACAGGTGACGGAAGCTGCGCATGCCGTAACCGAACGGGCGACCGGACTGGATCGTACCGAAGAGAGAGACGTTCGTCGTCAGATCGCCGATGAAGTCGCGCTCATAGCTCAGGAAGATGTTGAATGCGTGCTCGATCTCGTTGGTAGAGGTGTGAGCAACATCTGCCTGACGATCCGGGCCGAGATTGCCGCGGAAGTTGGAGATGGCGCGCGAGGAGGTGTACGGGGACACGTCTTCTGCGCTCGTGTTGGTGTAGGACATGTCGAACGAGAAGCCATTCTCATAGCGCTTGGCCAGAGCGATGGAGAAGATGTCCGCAGAACCTTCGTCGGTGTTCGTCAGAAGGATCGGAGCGGATTCTTCCAGCTCGTTCATGTTCGGGTAGATCACACGGCCGTCCGGTGCGACGCCAACGAACTCCTGCAGATCAGCACGCTGCCAACCGAGGTTGACGAAGTGCAGCTGATTGTGGGCTTCGGAGTGAACGTACTGAGCCGTGACACGGTAGTCGTCACCCAGACCCCAGCGATCGAGGTTCAGGTTGTACTCACCAACGAGTGCGAAACGCCACTGACCCGGGATCTCGAAGTCCGGACCGAAGACGCCGAATGCCGGGACGAAACGACCGTTGGCATTGGCAGCAGCATCAGCGATCTGCGTCAGAGCGGCAGCCGGGATGGTGTTGCCCTGGATACCCGCGAGCGGATCGATGGATCCACGGAAGGTCAGCGGAACAAAGCTGTTGGCCAGGAAGACTGCCGGGGAACCGCCAGAGAACAGGCCAGCACCACCACGAACCGTCAGGCGGTCGTTTACAGACCAGTTGAAGCCAACGCGCGGCAGCAGGATGTCAACGCCGTCGAGATTGTCACGACCGGAGATGCCATAGAGTTCCTGGAACGTGCGGCGGTCACCGTTTTCAAGGATCGTGTCCAGACGCTCCGGAGCGAGGTCGTCCTGGGAGATGCGCTCGTAACGAAGGCCGTAGTTGACCTCGAACGTCGGCGTAACAGCCCAGGTGTCTTCCGCGAAGAAGGACCACAGCTCGTAGGAGTAGTTGGTGATGCCGTCAGCAACATTACCGGACGCCGGCAGGTCAACGAAGAAGTCCGAGGCCAGCTGGTTGGCGTAGTCGGAGATGCTGTCGAAGACTGCAACACCGGAAGAGCCCGGTACGAATACGTTGAGGACCGAGTAGTCTTCGTAACGCATGCCGAAGGTGATGTTGTGGTCACCCCAGGCGTAGTTACCCTGCGCGTAAACCGTGAACAGCTCGTCGTCGATGGCGTTTGCCTGATCGAAACGATCCGGGCCGAGGAAAACGCTGACCGGCGAGCTGCCGACCAGGGCGGCACCGTCGAGGCCGTTCGCAGCGAACCACGGGTCTGCACCGTCGATGTCACGGATGTTGAAGCTCATGAAATCAGAGCCGGACGGACCGCCAGCCTGACCAAGCGGCGTACGACGCTGCTGGGTTTCACGGGAGCCGATGCGAACGAGCGTGGAGAAACGGTCGGTCCAGTCAGACAGCAGCTCGAAGGAGTACTGGTCGGTGGTAACGGTTTCGCGGCGCGTCGCGCTCGGGAAGTCGAAGGAGCCGGTGCTGGCCAGCTGACCTTCGTCGAGCGTCATGTAGGTGAAGGTCGCACGGTGGTCATCATTGATGTTCCAGTCGAACTTCGTCAGCAGGCGCTCGGTCGTCTCAGCATCGCTGGAGAGCGTCTTTTCACCCGGGTCGTAGTTATAGGTGTTCTGCGTCAGGGTACGAATGGCGTCGAACAGACCGACCTGCGTATCACCGAGGTTCGGGTTTTGCGGAGCCGTACGCTCGAAGTCCGAGTAGTTGACGAAGAAGAACAGACGGTCTTCGACGATCGGACCACCAATGTTGATGGAGATTTCTTCTTCTTCGAAATTGCCCACGTCGTAGTCACGACCGAAGGCGCGATCACCAACGAAGTCGCTTTCGGAACGGTAGTAGCCGAGCACGCCGTCAAACTCGTTGGAACCGGAGCGGGTCACAACGTTGATGGAACCACCCTGGAAGCCGTTGTTCAGGACGGAGAAGTCAGCAACCGTAACGGAGACGGACTCGATCGCGTCGAGGTCAACCGGCGGACGCTGGGACGGGAATACACCGTCAGAGTTGATGCCGAACTGCTCGCCGATTTCGATACCGTCGAGGTTCAGGGCGTTGAAGTTCGTGCCAACACCAGCGATGTTCAGTTCGCCATTGCCGTTGGAGTTTACCAGCGGGTCACGAGCCAGGATGTCGGTGAAGTCGCGGTTGACGGTCGGCTGAACAGCCAGGTCAGCGGCGGAGAAGACAGAGCCGATACCCGTGTCCAGGGTCAGCGTGTCGAGACGCTCGCCACGAACCGTGATGATGTCGGTGGTGCCACCGGAGGACAGGGAAACACGCAGCGGTGCCTGGGAACCGATCGCCAGGTTGATGTTTTCCAGAACAGCCGGCTCGTAGCCTTCAGCCTGGATGATGACGCGGTAAGGACCACCAACACGCAGGTTGGTTGCGCTGAATGTACCGTTCGCGCTGGACTGAACCGTCGACGTGGAAGCCGTCGGCAGGTGTACGATGGTAACAGATGCGTTGGAGAGCGCCGCACCGGTTTCAGAGGTGACGGAACCACGCAGCGTAGACGTAGTCTGCTGTGCGTAAACGGCAGCGGGAGCTGCTGCCAGCAGAGCGACCGTCGCCGCGCTGAAGGCGAATTTTTTTGTAAAAGACATTTGGATGTCCCCCAATAGAACGACCAACGAGGGCAGGCGCCCTCTTTAACGAAGCACGGGCCTCCTACGCCGCCTGTTAGAAGAATCCAAGACGTCAGAATGAAGCTTTTATGACCCCTCAAACGGCGTCACAAACACGTCACATTACGAACATCCCCGAACATTACCAGATCTTGTTCATCAGCCAGGCGCGTCACAACATTTTGTGGGTAGCCATGCGACGGTGATAATTATGTGACAGTTTCTTGAATCTGGACATCGCACCGAAACCGCCTAGGCTGCGGCGAAAATGATACACTATTCAGCTGGACTATCCTGAACATGTCGCCCATCGAGTCGCCAACCGAAGAATCACGCTGGACACAGTTCACTCTGATCCTGATCCTCGTCTCCGCCGCGCTGCGAATTCTCGCCCTGGCATTCAATCCACTGGAACTCTACGCAGACGAAACGCAATACTGGGTTTGGTCACGCGAGTTTGACTGGGGCTATTTCTCGAAACCGCCGATGATTGCCTGGTTGATTGCCGTCAGCACCAGCCTGTTCGGCGACACAGACTTTGCAGTCCGGCTGCCTGCGCCCCTCCTCAATATCGCCACGCTGAGTTTCCTCTTCCTGGCAGCACGCCGTCTTTGGAATGCGCGCACGGGGTTCTGGGTCGCTCTGACCTTCACAACCATTCCAGCGGTCTGGATGTCCAACGCCGTCATGTCTACTGACACCCCCATGATGGCGGCCTGGGCAGCGGCGTTTTATTGTCTAGTCGCACTGCGCACGAAGGCCAGCTGGGGTCATGCGGTCGGACTGGGCGTCGCGATCGGGCTGGGTATGCTCGCCAAATACGCCATGATCTATTTTGTCGTGGGAACAGGCCTGTCGCTTGTCCTGGACGCGCCTGCGCGGCGAGCGCTTCTGTCCCTGAAGGGTGTCGTAGCCGCGGTGCTTGGCACCCTGATACTGCTGCCCAACCTGCTCTGGAACGCTGCCCACGACTTCGCCACGGTCTCTCACACCGCGGCCAACGCAAATTGGGGCGGCAACCTCTTCCACCCGGCAGAGCTTTTTGACTTCCTGTCTGGTCAACTTGGCGTCTTCGGCCCAGCCCTCTTCGTGATCCTGATCGGCGTGCTGTATCGCACCCTGCGCCAGCGCAAATCGGTTCACCCCGACGCCCTGCTCCTCAGTCTCTTCATCCTGCCACCTCTGTTGACCGTATCCGTTCAGGCCTTCATCTCCCGGGCACATGCCAACTGGGCGGTGTCCGCCTACCTTGCCGGCAGCCTGCTGGTGGTCTTCTTCCTGTTGCAAGGCCCTCGATGGCGGCGCTCTGTGCTCTGGGGGTCGATAGCCGCCCATTCCGTCAGCATGATCGCACTGATGGTCATTGCGAGTGTTCCGTCCTGGACTGTTGCCGCAGGACTCAGCAACTCCACCAAGGGTGTCCGCGCCTGGCAGGAGACCGCAGACCGAATTTCCCAAGCAGCACAAGCCGATGACTACACGTACATTGTCTTCGATAACCGGAATGTGTTCCACCAGGTGCAGAGATACGGAAACCAACCGGAAGACACCGTGAAGATGTGGCTGCGCTTTCCAGGCGCGACCAATCACGCTGAACAGGGCTGGCCGCTGCCAGAGCAGTTTACCGGTGATATCCTCATTGTCTCGCAACGCAGCTGGCAAGAGCCGATGTTCCAGGGCGATTTCGCCCGGATCGAGCAAATCGGCGATATCTCGATCGCGCTCGACGGCAACAAAACGCGCGATTTCACGTTATGGCAGGCCTCGGGGCATCAGCGTGTGGAACGCACAAGCGAGCTTCTCGAGCTGTGGGCGAGCTACGATGTGGCCTACATGAATCGCCCGCGCTAGCCCCGCTCCTCCGGCAAGCCAACGGCAAGGGTGAGGTTCTGCATTGCCTGGACCGCGGCGCCCTTGAGCAGATTGTCCAGCGTGGACACGATGACGGCACGTCGCCCATCATCGGCCAGCTGGAAACCACCGATCGTGATGCCGGGTTTGCCCGCACCATCGATAACTTCCGGGATACCATCAGCCAGCTCGACCAGTGCCTCACCTGCATAGAAATCCGCGAAGGCACGGCGTAATTCCTCGCCGGTAATCGCCTCGGCAAATCCCAGATGCACGGTCACCACGATACCGCGAAAGAAGGCCGCGACATGAGGCGTGAACTGGACCTCGACACCGAGATGCCGACTCATTTCTCGCTCATGGATATGCCCGGCAAGGGCATAGGGCATGAGATTATCTCTCAGCGCCGCCAGGTCATTCTTGCGTGACGGCGTCGTGCCTGCACCGGAATAGCCCGATACGCCAAAAACGTGAGCCGGCGCACCAAGACGCTCGCGCACCGGTGCGATCGCCATCTGGCCTGCCGTCGCATAACAGCCCGGGTTGGAAATACGACGCGCCGAGGCCAGGGTCTCCCGCCCATAAACTTCCGGCATGCCGTAGACCCAGCTGTCGTCGAACCGATAGTCCGCTGAGAGATCGACAATGACCGGGTCTCGCCCTGCGTCATCGATGGCCTTCACAAATCCGGCAGCGGCCCCGTTGGGCAAGGCCAGGATCACGGCATCCACCTCACGCGAGGCGACATCCGCTGGGCTCAGAGCCTCGAAACCAAGACCATTGCTTACTTCCGGAGCCATATCCGCGACCGGCTTGCCGGCGAACTCGCGGGAGCTTGCGAAGACGAGCTCCATATCGTCACGACCTGCGATCAGGCGCAGGAGCTCACGGCCGGTATGACCACGGGCACCAACCAGTCCGACACGTACCGTCATGACGCACTCTCCAGCGTTGCCGGCAGTGAAAAGGCCTGTTCCAATACCGGTTGCAGATCGGCCATTGATTTCTCACCACGCCAGAACACCGTCCACTCATCCTGGCGAACAGCGCCCGAACACTGGTCGAAATAGAACCCATTGACCGGATTATCCGTGCGCGAACGCCAGACCAGCTCTGGCGCATACTCGATCAGACGCTGCCAGACCGCACGGCCCAACCCCTCGCCACGCGCCTCGTCCAGCACGGCGAACTTGTCCAGATAGATGGACCCGGCCAGCCGGGTCGTCAGGGCGGCAGCGCGATAATTCTCCGTGACCAGGGCATGATCCAGCGCCAGCCCGTCCCAATAGCCGGGCACGGTCGGACGGCCAAAGGCGCGGGCAACCAGCCCCTCCAGCCGGGCCATGTCCAGCGCGGTCTTGTCATCCAGGGCAAAGATCCGCTCACCACGACGCACCAGTGTACCGGCCCCGGCGTGAGTGAAGAGCTCACTCGCCAGCGCCCTGGGCTTGGTGATCGACACCGAGCTGGACAGCGGCAGGGTTTCCAGCAAGCGCTTGATCTCGTCGATCTTGAGCTGCATACCCCCCGACACCCAGTCGGCCGCGACAATCTCCTGGTAGTCGGTCGCCAGGTTGATGGAGGAAATGATCTCGCCCTCCGCATCCAGCAAACCACCGGTCCCGGTCAGGAAAACTACCTTGTAAGGCTGCAGCGCCTCCACCAGTGCCCGCACGGCGCTGTCCGCGTTGATATTGACCAGCTTGCCATCCGGCGTCTCACCCAGACAGGCCAGTATCGGCGCCTGGCCGGCACGGGCGGCCGCCGCGACCAGGTCGAGACGTATGTCCGTCGGTTCACCGACCCGACCCAGCCGGGCCTCGTCAATCATGCGCGCCTCGAACACACCACCGGGAATAGCCGCCGCCTGGCCACCCGCCGCGCGTACGCCGTCAACAATGGCCAAGTTGGCGCGGGTCAGTGTCTCGCGGATGACGGGAACCGCCTGCTCACGGGTCACGCGCAGACCATCCACACGCTCGGTTTCGATGCCTGCCGTCTCCAGCGCCTCGTCCAGCTGCGGGCCACCGCCGTGCACGACAATGGGCGAGAGGCCGACCGATTGCAGGAAGGCCAGGGAGGCTGAAAGCGCTTCCAGATCATCCCGGATCACTGCACCGCCGACCTTGATGACGGCGAAACGTTCCTGTTCCAGGCCGGAGAAACGGCTCAGATATTCACGGATTTCCTTGCCGTCCCGCATGTGGGAAAGCAGTTGGACGATCGTCTGGCGAACCTCGGAAAAATTCTCGCTCATCACGACCCTCCCTGTTTGGCCAGGGTTTCCATGATGGCCTTTTGCACGTGCAGGCGATTTCCCGCTTCCTCGATACCCAGGAAAGCCGGGCTGTCGACCACGGCATCGGCGATCTTCACATTGCGGCGCATGGGCAGGCAGTGGCTGACAACACCGTTATTGGTCATCGCCATCTTTTCCGGCGTGATCATGAAGTCCGCACCCTTGGCCCGCAGCGGCGCCTCGTCATCCCAGTTGCCGTAGAACGGCAAGGCGCCCCAGCTCTTGGCATAAACGACATCCGCGCCGGTGTAGGCAGCCTCAACATCGGTTGTGAGGGTCAGATTAGCACCTGCATCTCCGCAGAATCTCTCGGCGGCGGACATGTAGCGCTCGTCCAGGCGATAGGCCTCGTCCGGCACCAGCATGCGGACATTCATTCCGAATTTGGATGCAATCAACAGGGCGGAATTGGCCACCGCCGTGTTCAGCGGCTTGGGGTGCGGCACCCAGGTCAGCAGGAACTCCTTGCCCTCGACTGATCCGAGACGGTCCTGCAGAGCCAGCATCAGGGCCAGTTCCTGGCAGGGGTGCACAATCGTTTCCATGTTGATCACCGGCACCGTGGCGTGCTGGGCAAAGGCCGAGATCATCGGGTCCTCACGCTCCGCGCCCCAGTCCTTGAACTCCGGGAAACAGCGAATGGCGATCAGGTCGACATAACTCGACAGGACCCGCGCAGCCTCACGGACATGCTCCTCCTCGGAACCATCCATGACGGTGCCGTCAGAAAACTCCAGCGGCCAGGTCGCCCCCTTGGCGTCCAGAACAATGGCGTGACCGCCCAGCTGATGAGCCCCGATATCGAAGCTTGATCGGGTTCGCAGTGACGGGTTGAAAAACAAGAGCGCGATGGACTTCCCTTCGAGCGATCGGCTGACCGCACCGGACTTGAAGGCGGCTGCTCGGTCGAGCAGGCCCTGAAGTTCGGAACGGGACCAATCGGCTGTCGTCAGGAAGTGGCGCATTTGCTTACCTTTTCGCGCTTGCAATAAAACCAGCTCAAGGCCTTAGGGGGCGCCACTGGACATGTCCAGACCCTGAACCTGCGCGCGCGAGCATGGCAGCATTGCCGCGGGGAGTGGAAATCGGCCCGCGGATGTGGAACAAGCCGAAGGCGAAGGAGATCTCCATGTCCGTTCTTGCTGTTATTCCTGCCCGTTACGGCTCCACCCGTTTCCCCGGCAAACCGCTCGCGAAAATTGCCGGTCAGATGATGGTCGAGCGTGTCTGGCGCATCGCGGCGGCGGCTGACGGCGTGGACCGTGTCGTGGTTGCGACGGATGACCAGCGCATCGTTGACGCGGTCGAAGCGGCGGGCGGCGAAGCTGTGATGACGGACGAGAATTGCCGCAACGGAACCGAGCGCGCACTCGATGCGCTGAAACGCCTGAATAGCGATGCGGAGATCATCATCAATGTCCAGGGCGATGCCCCGCTGATCCCACCCTGGGTGATCGGCGATGTGGCCACCACTCTGCGCGACAATCCGGACATGCCGATGGCCACGCCCGCGGTCGCCTTGCCTGCCGACACCGAAGCGCGCATGCGCGTCGACAAGGCCAATGGCTCGGCCAGTGGCACAACGGTGGTTTTCGACAAGACCCTGCGCGCGATGTATTTCTCCAAGAATGTCATCCCCTTTCGCCGCAAGCCGGAAACGGGCGCGCCGGTCTATCAGCATATCGGCCTTTACGGCTATCGCCGCGACACGCTGCAACAACTGGTCGATCTCGAACCCACACCGCTGGAACTGACCGAAAGCCTCGAACAGCTTCGTGCGATGGAAAATGGCATTCCGATCCAGGTCGTGCTGACCGATTATCGCGGCCGCTCGGCCTGGTCTGTCGACAGCCCCGAGGACGCGACACGCGTCGAGGACATTATCAAGCGCGAAGGGGAGGTCGTGTGATGAGCAAGATCCTGCTGGCCCGCCACGGCAATACATTCGGTCCCGGCGACAAGGTCGTCTGGGTCGGCGCGAAGGAAGACCTGCCGCTGGTGGAAAAGGGCGAGCAACAGGCCGCCGCTCTGGGCGAGGCCCTGCGCGATGCCGGCCTGACGCCCGCGCACATCATTTGCGGTCCGCTCAAGCGCACCCGCCGCGCCGCCGAAATCGTCTCCGAACTGACCGGGTTTGACGGCGAGGTCCGGATCGACGAACGCCTGCGCGAGATCGATTACGGCTCCTGGGGCGGCAAGTCCTGTGACGAAATCATTGCCGAATTCGGTGCTAAGGCTCGCGAGGAATGGGATCTCCACCACCGACGCCCGCCCGGCGCGGACTGGTCCCCCAGCGAGGATACGCTGCGCAGCAATGCGCTCGCCTCCATGGCGGCTGCGGCCGAGCTGGATGGCCTGACGGTCGTCATCACCTCCAACGGCATCCTGCGCTATATGTACAACGCGCTCACCGGGCCGGACGCGGACGTGAAGGTCAAGACGGGTAATACCTGCGCCGTGGACATCAGCGGTGACGGCGGCAGCCGTCTGTTCTGGAACGAAAAACCAAATGCCGACCTCATCAGGTCCGCCCTGGGCTAGAATACAGAAAAGCCGCCACCCTCCGGGCAGCGGCTTTCCTTCTTGGTGACAGACCGTCTAGCGCAGCGCGCGATAGACACCATCAATCACATCTTCCAGCGCACTCAGACGGCTGGCCGACTGGCTGCCGCGCTCGGCCCGTGGCAGGTCGCGAGACATGCGACGCAGATCGGATGCCAACGACCGGTTCTCCTCACCAGCTTCCAGTGTGGAGGCGGCCTGTTGCAGGGCCTCAGACAGGCTTGCCGCCGCGTCAGCTGCCAGGACCTCGTCGCGAACCAGCTGATCGACATAGGCCAGTCCGATAACCGGATGTTCAGGCCAGCTGACCGGATATTGCTGCTGCGGATTGAAGACCTCGCCCTGATTGGCGAGGCCGGCAGCAGCGATTTCGTTATCCGTGAGGAATTCGCTGGCCGAAAGCGCGAAAACGTCGAGGCCGCGCGCAATCTCGGTGCCGTAGATACGTCCGTCATACCAGTAGGACGACCAGTATCCGCCGCTGATCATCACGTCGGGATCAATCGGACCGCGGTCGAAATAGGCGATCTCGAACGGGTTTTCGGAGTCGGTGAAGTCGATGACGGAAATGCCACCCTGGTACCAGGACTGGACGAAGATATCGCGCCCCGGCACGGGAATGACGGAGCCGTTGTGCGCCACACAGTTTTCCTGCTCGGTCTGGGCCGAGGGAATCTTGAAATAGCTCGCGAACTCCAGGCGACCATTCTCGATATCGAAGATGGCGTTTGCACCCCAGTCGCTTGGATCCTGGGCACGGCAACGCGGGCGGCCACCGCCACCCCACTCATCGGTGAATAGGACCTTGGTGCCATCATTGTTAAACGTCGCGGAGTGCCAGTAGGCAAACCCCTGGTCCACAACAGCGTCGATACGCTGAGGAGCACGCGGGTCGGTGATGTCGAGAATGATGCCATTGCCCGAACAGGCACCAGCCGCCAGGTTCAGCGACGGGAAAACCGTGATGTCATGGCACTGATCGGTGCGGCGCGTGGACTGGGTACCGTCACCATGGTCACCGCCTGCCCACAAACCGGCAATGCGCCCGCTCTCGTCATCCGCGAACACACGCGGGCTGTCGACAATGCGCGACGCCGCCGGATTGGCGACAGGGATCTCGATGACATCGATGCTGAACAGCGCCGTCTCATCATCCCCCGGCAAACCGGCCACACAGCCGGCAAGCTCTTCTTCCGGACGGATCGAGCTGGTGCCGGAATTGTAGACAATGATGGTTTCGTCATCGGCAGACACCACCGAATGGGTGTGCGAGCCCCGGCAAGTCTGCACAAGACCGACCTGGCGAGGTGCGACAGGATCAGAGATATCGAAAATGCGGATACCGCGGAACCGTTCCGAGCTGACCTCTTCGACAATGCCCTGGCGCCCACAATCAATACGACCACGCGTGTCTTGAACCGACATGATCATCAGATCGCCGACGATGGAGACATCGCCCTGACCACCCGGACACACCAGCGAGCTGAGCAGACGCGGCTCGTCCCCGGAAATGTCGTAGAGATTGATGCCATGATAATTACCAGCCGCCATCAGATTACCGGCAAACGCCATATCCGTGTTGGAGAAGCTGAGGAACGGCGCACGATCACCGAAGCGGCGCTCGATATCCTCGTCAGTGGCATCGGTCGGAATCTCCGGTGGCAGGCCCGCCGGGTTCTCAACATCAAAGAATCCGGTCGGTTTGGGCAGGCTCGCCAGGTGGGTCAGGTTGGAAATCGCTTCCTCTGCATCCCGGAAACCAGCTGCCAGTCCATTGCGCGGGTCCTCCGACAGGCCGGAGAGGATCGTATTCATGCGGCGGATCTCGGCACGCTGCTCACCGCGCACATCATTGACGAAATCAAACAATACCGGGTCATACGCCGAGCCGCGCTGCGACAGCAGGTGGTCAACCATGTCCACGGCACCGTCATGATGCGCGATCATCAGCTCAAGGAACATGCGGTCGAATGCGGTGCCGCTGGCAGCTTCAAGCGCCACCATCTGGGCCGGGCTGGCCATGCCGGACATGTTGTGATGCCCGCCATGATGCATGGCGTGTGGGTCATTGGCCGGGTCCGGCGCATCTTCGCTGCGTTCACGAAGCCAAGACTGCATGAAGGCAATCTCGTCTTCCTGGGAGATATCGATGCGACTGGCGATATCGACCAGTGACTGGGTGCTGGTCCGCTCGCCCACGAGCGCCGCCATCTGCACAGCCTGGAAATGATGCAGGATCATGCCCTGCATGAAGCGCACATCATCATCGGAGTACCGATTGGCTGCGATCTCAACCGCTTCCTCGGCACTCAGCTGGCGATTGGCCTCCCCCGGAGCCCCCGGTTGAACAATTGGTGCATCCTGCGCAAATCCAGCGCCAGCGACCAGACCGATCAGCGCCGAGCCCACGAGTAATCTTGCCTTCCAGGCCATCGACATCCTCCCTCGAAAATTATGGCGAGAGAATTAGGCTGGAAGCTCTTCGGGGCAAGCCAATTCTTGCGCGCTAGTCCACCTGTTCCAGAAAGTCTGTGATTGCGGACCAGGCCTCTGGCTCTGTCATGAAGGGCGCATGGCCAACATCAGGCACTTCCGCATAGGCCATGTCCGGCTTTTTCGAGCGCATCCTGTCAACGGTCTCGATGGTCAGAAGATCGGTGTTTCCACCCCGTACAACGAGCACCGGAAGCGCCTTGAAAGGCTCCCAGAACGGCCAGAGATCCGGCAGTTCCCCGCCCTCGTCGAACTGCTCGACGATGGCCTGGTCATAAGAGAGATCAAACCCGCCCTCGACCTCGATCCAGAGCTTGCGGGCAAACCAGTCCCAGAACTCCCTGTCGCCTTTGCGTTTGGGAAAGGCGTCCAGGTTGGACGCAATCGTCCGGTCAATCGCCTCGTCCCAGGTTTTCACCGCACCGCGTGCGGAAACGTTGGACTTGATGCGCTCGATACCACCGGGATTGATCTCGACACCGATATCATTGATCACCGCCGCGGCCAGCTTGCCCGGCGCCAGGGTCGGCGTGATCAGCGACATCAGCCCGCCCATCGACGTGCCGACGTAAACAGCACGCGCAATGCCGAGATTTTCGAGCAAGGCCGCCATATCCATCGTATAAATCGGCGGCTGATACCGCTCTGGCCGGGGATCCCAGTCCGATTTTCCGCGCCCCCGCTGGGACGCCACGATCACCCGCCGCCCCAGCGCCGCGATCTGTGGCGCCAGCTCGGCAAAGTCATTCACATTGCGCGTCAGCCCATGCAGGCAGAGCACGGGCAATCCCCGTTCCTCGCCGACAGCCGGATAATCGCGATAGTGAATTTTCGGACCGTCCTCGGTCTGGAAATAATGCTCGGTGAAACTCATCCGGCTCTGCCCCTATTCAGCTTCCCAATCGCGCTCCAGATAACGCGACGCCCAGAACATGAAACCCGCCGCGACCAGGTAAAGCGTTGCGCCGATAGCAATCGATACCCGCAGCGAACCATCGCCGAAAGTCGGTTGCAGAACCGTTGAGACACGGCCCAGAACGTAAACGCCACCGCCAATCCCGAGCAGGTTGTTGATCAGCAGGAAGACAGAGGATGCACTGGTACGCATGTGCGGGGGCACGAGGTGCTGGAACGCTGAGATGACCGGCCCCAGCCAGGCGAGGCCCAGAGCGGTCGGGATGAACAGGATCATCACGGACAACATCGGTGACGGCGACATGATGCCTGCCCAGTACAAAGGAGCGCTGACCAGGAAGGCGAGCGCCGGAACGGTCGCGTAGGCGGAGCGTTTGCTCTTGCCCAGGAAGTCACCCATTACACCGCCCAGGAAGATGCCGAGACTGCCAGCTACAAAGAGAATACCGCCGAAGACCCAGCCGGTTTCTATCAGGCTCAGTTCGAAACTGCGCGCAAAGAAGGACGGGATCCAGAAGAAGACGCCATACCCCATCATGGACGAGGAAGACGCGCCGAAGACCATCAGCCAAAAGCTCCACTTCTTGATCACAAGTTCCATGAAATCACGGAAGGCAAAGAAGAACGCACCGATCAGCAGGCCGGCGATAAAACGCCCTGCCAACCATGCGAGCGCAGCCGGGCCAAACCCGGCTCCGCCGAAGGCTGGAATACTCCAGGTCACCAGGCCCGGCAGCAACATCAGAACACCAACTCCAAGGCACAGCGGGACCACTTGTGTGGTCTTGCCAACCCAGCTTCCGGCCAGCCAGCCGGTCACCGCCCCAACAAGGGCGCCAGCCACCAGAACCAGCGGTGACTGGATCGGCTCGGCGCCAAAGACGAGCGCGTTGAACAGCGAAAGCAGGCTCGGCAAGGCAAACAAGACTGCACCCGCCATGGACAGGATGCGCACCTTGTCGGCGCTGTAGGCCCCTACCGTCTGGACAGGCGAAGCGTCCACTGTCTTGCCGCCGTCGAACTGGCCACGCTTGGGCTCCTTGACCAGGAATTTGAAGACCGGCGCGAGAAAGACGCCTGCCAGGCCAACAATGATGAAAGCGGAGCGCCAGTCCAGTGCATCCGAAATGGCACCACCGGCAATCTGAGAACCCGCAATCACGCCAAACGCACTGCCCACGGGGATGCCAAGAGAATAGATAGCCAAAGCGCGCGATCGTTTTTCCGGAGGATGATAATCGGCGATGATCGTATAGGCAGGAGCCACACCTCCGGCCTCACCAACGCCGACACCGACACGCGCCAGGAAGAGATGCATGAAGTTTTGCGCGAAACCGCTGAGAGCCGTGAAACCACTCCAGACGGTCAGGGAAATCGTCATGATCCAGGTTCGGTCGAGGCGATCAGCAAACCAGGCAATTGGCACACCCAGCGTCGAGTACAGCAGCGCGAAGGCGATACCGCCCAACAAGCCAAGCTGTTCATCCGTAAGAGAAAGCTCTTCCTGGATCGGAATAGCCAGGATCGAGATGATCTGCCGGTCCAGAAAATTGAACGCGTAAACAAGGAACAGCATCAGCATGACAACACCGCGATAACCGCTGCTGATCTTGGGCTCCGTATCGACCGATTCGGACTTGGTTTCTTCGGACATTAATTCTCCCCTCGAGTGCATCACCGGATGTTTCCGTTGCGATACGATGCGGACGCAAACATGAATGACCATTCAGGTATGGTCAAATGCCAATTCCGTCAAAGCGGTGCCAACAGGTGCTTGCGTCCCCGGCCTGCGAATGCAGGATGTGCGGCAGATTGGCTGCTACAGCCTCAATCGCCAAGGGGAACATTTGATGAAACACGCGATTTTTGCCTTTGCCGCGAGCAGCTTGCTGCTTGCTGGCTGCACTCAGGCCGGCGAGGAGGACGCCGCCCACGAGGATAACGCCGCGGAAAACACCAACTCCGCATCCATCACATCCACCGAGATCACGGAAGCTGACCTGCGCCATCGCATCGCCACCCTGGCCAGCGACGAGTTCGAAGGACGCGCTCCGGCGACCTCCGGCGGCATCGCAGCCAGCCAGTGGATCGCCGACGAGATGCAACGCATTGGCCTGGAACCAGGCAATGGCGACAGCTATTTCCAGCCGGTTTCCCTGCTGGAGGTCACGCTGGATACCGCCAATTCCAGCTTCGACATCGCCCATAATGGCGAGAGCCTCGGTTTTTCAATGCCGGACGACCTGGTTTACTGGACCAAGCGCGCCGATGACGAAGTCGCCATCGAGAACACCGAACTGGTCTTTGTCGGTTATGGCGTTGTCGCTCCGGAATATGGCTGGAACGACTATGAAGGCGTCGACGCGCGCGGCAAGACAGTCGTCATGCTGGTCAATGATCCGGGTTATGGCGATCCGGAAAGCGGACTCTTCAACGGCAATGCGATGACTTATTACGGCCGCTGGACGTACAAATTCGAGGAAGCGGCCCGCCAGGGCGCCGACGGCGTCATCGTCATCCACCAGACCGCCCCGGCCTCCTATGGCTGGAATGTCGTCTCCGGATCCTGGACCGGTGGCCAGCTGGATCTGGCCCGTGAACCGGGTGAAGGCACATTTGCTGGCGTCGAGAGCTGGATCACCGAGGAAGGCGCTCGCCAGCTGTTCGAACTGTCCGGACTGGATTTTGACGCACTCACCGCAGCTGCGGCACAGCCGGGTTTTGAAGCCGTTGAAATGACAGGCCTGACTGCGTCCGGCACCCTGCGCAACACCACCCGCACCATGGACAGCCGCAATGTCGCCGGTGTTGTCCGCGGCACCGAGCGTCCGGATGAGTTTGTCATCTACACCGCGCACTGGGACCATCTGGGTATTCGTTTTGGTGTCGGTGAAGACGGTATCTTCAACGGTGCTGTCGACAATGCGACCGGCACGTCCGCAATCCTGGAAATCGGCGAGGCGTTTGCGGCCAATCCGCCGGAACGCTCGGTCATGATCCTGGCTGTCACCGCCGAGGAATCCGGTCTGCTGGGCTCAGCCTATTACGGCGTCAACCCGATCGAGCCACTCTCCCAGACCGTCGGCGGAATCAACATCGATGCCATCCTGCCAACCGGTCGGTCACGTGACGTGGTCGTTGTTGGTCACGGCGCGTCCGAGCTGGAAGATATCCTGACCGAGGAAGCCGCCGACCAGGACCGCTATATTGTCCCGGACCCGAACCCGGAGGCGGGCTATTTCTACCGCTCCGACCACATCTCCCTGGCCAAGCAGGGTGTGCCGATGCTGTATGCAGACGGTGGCTTCGACCTGCGCGAGGGTGGCCGCGAGGCCGGCGAGGCCTTTGGCGCCGACTACCGCGCCAATCGCTATCACGCACCGGGCGATGAGTATTCTGAAGACTGGAACATGGAAGGCATGCTCGAAGACGCCCAGCTCTTCTACAATGTCGGCAACCGTCTCGCGAATTCGCAGGACTGGCCGAACTGGTATGAAGGTAATGAGTTCCGGGCACTCCGCGACGCCCAGCGCGCCGATTAGGCAGCGAGACATCTGCACGAAAAAGGCGGCCCCCTCAGGCCGCCTTTATTGTATCTCATACCGGGTGGAAGCTGTCTGTCTAGAACGTCTTGCGCGTTGCAAAACGTTCGCCATTTCGGCTTTCTAGGCGCTGGGAATAGGCTGCCTCGTCGATCACGGCACCTGAGTGCACGCAATAGACGGTGCGCGCCTCGGAGATGCGCGGCCAGTGGATAAAGTCACACAGAACCGTCTTCATGCCCGAAGCAACATTGATCTCGACACTGCCCATGCTCTGGGCAAAGGCGAGATTGTTCTGGAACATGCCGCTATCACGCAAATTATCCATGGCGCCGACAAACTCGCCGCCCAGAAATTGTGAGACCTGACGCCCCTCGATCTCCTCGCGAGTGACACCGAACATATCGACTGCACCTTGCGAGATCGCCTTGAACATACCCAGGGAGTCGGTGACGAATTCGATGGCCGGATTAAGCGTAACCAGGTCCATCCAGGTCGGGGCCGGAGCCACGACAAAAGCGTCTTGAACAAGTTCTGCCATGCGGCGCTTCACGCGCTCGGGTGGATCGGATTCTCCGTTCTCCCAGCGCGAAACCATCGCCTGTGTAACGCCGAGATCGGCAGCCAGAGCGGCCTGCTTCAGACGTTTGGACATCCGGAAATTCCGGATGATGGACGGCCAATTCACTTTTCCGGATGCAACAGGCAGATTTAAATCTTGTGCCACGGCTCCCCCCGCAGGCCCTAAGCTATGGGCGTTGTACGAATCTGGCTTCCAAACTCCTTCTGGAGGTCCTCGAACTCGTCCTCGCCGACCTGCGCTCCGCTGAACACCCAACGCGGCTGGAGGTCTTCACCCCGTCGCCACCAGTTCATCGAATGCACAAACAGCGTTTCACCCTTTCGAGGCCCGTCGCAGAGTACATACTTGTCCACACTTTCAACGGTTTCGACGCGTTCGTCAAAGAATCCGATTGATTTTAGACGCAAAAAAAGTTGCGGCAGTCCTTCCGAGAAGCTCCGGGAAAGCTCCTGGCCTTCGCAGTCGGTGCGCTTCAGACCGGTTTCGCGTTCCATGCCGACACTGATCGTTTCCAGAATGCCGGAGCTGGACACCACGCCGGCAATGGCCGGGGTTTCCGCCATGTAGGACCGCCAGCCGATCATCGGCGCCGATAATTCCTCGGGTGACACTAGGGTGAGGATGCGTTCCTGCATTTCCCGACCCGGCTCGACCAGGTCTGCCTCCCAGCGTGAGACCATCGCCTGTGTGACCCCGAGATCATCGGCCAGAGCCATCTGCTTCATATTGTTGGTAAAACGGTATTGTTTGAGAATTTCACCCCAGCTCAGATGCGCCGGTTTACTGGACCGGTTTGTCTCTGTGCTCATTCCTCAAAGTGCCTTTCGCACAACCACCGGCCCACCCAGCCGCTCTCTCACATCGCGATAGACGCTTTCATTCACGACAGCGCCGGACATCATGCACAGGACACGCGGCCCCGGCATCAGGACCGGACGGTGCAGCCCGTGCAGATAGACCTGTTTCCATTCCCCGGAACCGTGCCGGTATTCGAACAGGTCCACGCTCTCCGCGCTGGCCACCCGACCTTCGAAAAAGCCTGCACGCCCAAAGGTTGCAAAAAGGTCAAAAATCTCGCCACGGAAGTAGTGCCTCATCATGCGGCCCGACAATTCTTCGGATGTCGACCCCATCAACCGGGCCAGCCCGCGCGAAGCGACAGCCATGCGTCCGGTCCCGTCAGCGACACAGATAATGGCCGGGTTCTGGGCGACACGCTGCTCCCAGACATCACGCGAAATCGTCGCGCTTTCGGCCCAGTAAAGATCGAACAATAATTCCTGGATGCGAGGACTGGGGCGGGCATCGGCAGCTTCCCATCGCGAAACCATGGTCTGGGTCACGGCGAGACGATCCGCCAGCTGACCCTGGTTAAGCCCCGTCGAATGCCGGTAGTGCCGGATCACTGACGGCCAGTGCAGCTCGGGAAGTTCCTGCGAAATCTCAATTGCTGACATGCAACTCTTCCGCCCTTCGAAGAATGCAGTAACGCTATGAGTTATATTTTATAACGTAAATCGCGATTTTTGGGAAGCTAGTTTCTGTTTGGCACTGTTTGCGCGAGATGAACAGGGCGATTTTGAAACTTGTGTGACACTTGCCGCGAGGGCGACAGTCCATGCGGGAACAGTCCGTCGCGGCGGACTATAGGCTGACGCATGCGTCAACAAAACAGTTTCAAATGGCGCGACGAGCGCTAAACTCCCTGCAACGAATAATAATTCCCGGGGAGAGCTGCGTGCCGCACGATATCGATGTGGTTGCGAAGATCTGCGCACATCACAATCATGATCCCGCTGCATTGCTGGAAATCCTGCACGACACACAGGAACATTTCGGCTGCGTCAGTGACGAGGCCGCGCGCCGGATTGCGCAGGACCTGAACATATCCCGCGCCGACATCCACGGCGTTCGCAGTTTTTATGGCGATTTCACCCGCGACACCGATAAGCCGAAACTCAAACTCTGTCGTGCCGAAGCCTGCCAGGCTGTGGGCAGCGAGGAGCTGGCCCGGCGCCTGTCGGCCAGGGGCATCGCAAGCGAGACCATCTATTGCCTGGGCAATTGTGCCCTGGGCCCGGCCGCGATGATCGGCAAGCGCCTGATCGGCCGCGCCAGCGCCGAGCTGCTGGAAGCGGAGCTGGCCGATGACTGATACGCCCCGCCTCTTTCTCCCCAGGGATGCCGCCGCCCTCTCCGTCGGCGCGGACGGCGTTGCCGCGGCCCTGCCCCAGGACCAGCTGGTGCGGACCGGGTCGCGTGGCATGTTGTGGCTGGAACCGCTGCTGGAGGTCGACACTCCGGATGGCCGGATCGGTTTTGGACCGCTCTGCGTGACGGATGCGAAACGCCTCGCCGAGACAGGCTTCCCGAAGGATCACGCGACCTGTTTAGGCAAGGTCGAGAACCTGCCATGGATGAAGATCCAGCGCCGCATTATCTTTGAACGTTGCGGCGTCATCGACCCGCTGGACCTGGACGCCTTCAAGGCCAGTGGCGGGCTGGATGGCCTCCGCGCAGCACTCGCTAGCAACGCAGCGGACATCGTCGAGACTGTGACCCGCTCCGGACTGCGCGGGCGCGGTGGCGCCGGTTTTCCAGCCGGCATCAAGTGGAAAACCGCATCGGAAGCCCAGGCTGACCAGAAATACATCTGCTGTAACGCTGATGAGGGCGATAGCGGCACCTTTGCCGATCGCATGTTGATGGAAGGCGATCCCGGCCAGCTGATCGCCGGCATGATCATCGCCGGCCTCGCTGTGGGTGCCACAAAGGGCTTCATCTATTGCCGCTCGGAATATCCGCACGCCATTGCAACGCTGAAGGCTGCGATCGCGTCCTGGGAAGGGCGCGGCTGGCTGGGGGCGGATATTCTCGGCTCCGGGAAGGCATTTGAACTCGAGGTTCGTCGCGGCGCCGGCTCCTATGTCTGCGGCGAGGAAAGCGCCATGCTGGAGAGCCTGGAAGGCAAGCGCGGTCAGGTCCGGGTCAAACCGCCCATCCCGGCTCTTTCAGGCCTGTTCGGAAAGCCGACCATCGTCAACAATGTCCTGACGCTGGCCAGCGTACCGTGGATCCTGGAGCATGGCGGCGAAGCCTATGCCGAGATCGGCCATGAACGCTCGCGCGGCACCCAGGCTTATCAACTTGCGGGCAATATTCGCCGGGGCGGCATGCTGGAAGCCGATTTCGGCATTTCCCTGCGTGAACTGATCGAGGATTTTGGCGGTGGCACGCTGAGCGGCCGCCCGCTGAAGGCCGTCCAGGTCGGAGGCCCCCTGGGCGCCTACATCCCTGCGGACGGTCTCGATTTGCCAATGGATTACGAAGCCTTCGCCGCGGCTGGCGCGATGCTGGGGCATGGCGGCATCGTCGTCTTTGACGACACGGTCGACATGGCCAGACAGGCCGAATTCGCGATGGAATTCTGTGCCGAGGAAAGCTGTGGCAAGTGTACGCCATGCCGTATCGGCTCAATGCGAGGCGCCGAGACGATCAGCAAGATCCGCGACGGCGAGAATGTCGAGGCCAATCTGGAACTGGTGGAAGACCTGTGCACCATCATGACGGACGGATCACTGTGCGCCATGGGCGGCCTGACCCCGATGCCGGTGATGAGCGCGCTTCGCCATTTCCGAGAGGATTTCACATCCTCGGACGCGAAACTCAAAGACACGGTAGACTAAAGCGATGGGAAGCCGCCGCGAGAATGATTTCGGCACGCCGGCCCGCACAAGCGAGACCCGCGTCAGCCTGGAAATTGACGGCCAGACGGTCACCGTACCGGAAGGCACATCCATCATGCGCGCCGCCTCCGAGGTGGAAGCACGCATCCCAAAACTCTGTGCCACAGACCGGTTGGAAGCATTTGGCTCCTGCCGTATGTGCCTGGTCGAGATCGAGGGACGCAAGGGAACCCCCGCCTCCTGCACCACACCGGTGTCCGAGGGCATGAAGGTCCAGACCCAGACACCTCGCCTGGAAGCCCTGCGCCGTGGCGTGATGGAACTCTACATCTCCGACCACCCGCTCGACTGCCTGACCTGTTCCGCCAATGGTGATTGCGAACTCCAGGACACCGCCGGCGAAGTGGGCCTGCGCGAAGTGCGTTACGGTTTCGAGGGCGAAAACCACCTGGCCGAAGGCGTCGACGCCTCCAATCCCTATTTCCAGTTCGATGGCTCCAAATGCATCGTTTGCTCGCGCTGCGTTCGCGCCTGTGACGAGATCCAGGGCACGCTGGCCCTGACCATTGACGGGCGGGGTTTCGAATCCAAGGTTTCCGCCGGGCTCGATGAGGGTTTCTTCGACAGTGAGTGCGTGTCCTGCGGCGCCTGTGTCCAGGCCTGTCCGACCGCCACGCTGATGGAGAAAAGCGTCGTCGAACATGGACAGCCACGCCGCGAGGTTGCCACGACCTGCGCCTATTGCGGGGTTGGTTGTTCCTTCATCGCCGAACTGCAGGGCGATGAAGTTGTGCGCATGACACCGGACACGTCCGGCGGTGCCAATGAGGGCCATTCCTGCGTGAAGGGAAGATTTGCGTGGGGTTATGCCAGCCATCCCGACCGGGTGATGTCGCCGATGATCCGCGAGGATATCAGCCAGCCCTGGCGCGAAGTCAGCTGGGACGAGGCCATCGGCTTCGCCGCGGACCGCTTCAAGGCCATCCAGACAGAGAACGGCCGCAGCTCGATCGGCGCAGTCACCTCATCGCGCTGTACGAATGAAGAAGTCTATGTCGTCCAGAAAATGGTCCGCGCGGCCTTTGGCAACAATAATGTCGACACCTGCGCCCGGGTCTGCCACTCGCCGACCGGCTACGGCCTGAAGACGACGTTCGGCACCTCTGCAGGAACACAGAACTTCAAATCCGTGGAACAGGCAGATGTCATCCTGGTCATCGGCGCCAATCCGACCGATGCCCACCCGGTCTTTGCCTCGCGCATGAAACAGCGGCTGCGTGCTGGCGCCCGCCTGATCGTCGCTGACCCGCGGGCGACGGACCTTGTCCGCTCTCCGCACATCCAGGCTGACCATCACCTGCAACTACGACCGGGCACGAATGTCGCCATCATCAACGCCCTGGCCCACGTCATTGTCACCGAGGGCCTGGTCGACAGGGCGTTTGTTGCCGAGCGTTGCGAGGCCGAGAGCTTTGACCGCTGGGCAGCCTTCATCGCGCAGGAACAGAACAGCCCGGAAGCTGTTGAGGCGGTCAGCGGTGTGCCCGCGGAAACAATCCGCCAGGCTGCGCGTCTCTATGCCACGGGTGGCAATGCCGCGATCTATTACGGGCTGGGCGTAACCGAACACTCGCAAGGATCGTCCATGGTGATGGGCATGGCGAACCTGGCCATGGCGACGGGCAATATCGGTCGTGAGGGCGTCGGCGTGAACCCGCTTCGGGGCCAGAACAATGTCCAGGGCTCCTGCGACATGGGGTCTTTCCCGCACGAGTTCCCCGGCTATCGCCACGTCTCCGATATCGATACCCGCGCCCTGTTCGAGACCAGCTGGGGCAAGTCGCTCAGCGACGAGCCGGGTCTGCGCATACCCAACATGTTTTCCGCAGCGCTGGATGGCAGTTTCAAGGGCATGTTCATCCAGGGCGAAGACCTCGCCCAGTCGGATCCGGACACCCAGAATGTCATCGCGGCCCTGCGCTCCATGGACTGTGTGGTCGTCCAGGACCTTTTCCTGAACGAAACTGCCGCCTTTGCGCATGTCTTCCTACCGGGCACGTCTTTCCTGGAGAAGGACGGCACCTTCATCAATGCCGAACGCCGCATCAACCGCGTGCGCCCGGCCTTCCCGGAAAAACAGGGCCTATCGGAATGGGAGACGGTCTGCCGCCTCGCCGAGGCGCTGGGTTATCCCATGCGCTATCAGAAATCGGCGGACATCATGAATGAGATTACGGCGCTGACACCGACTTTTGCGGGCGTCAGTTTCGACCGCCTCGATCGCGAGGGCTCGGTGCAATGGCCATGTAACGATGCAGCGCCCAACGGCACGCCGACCATGCATGTCGACGGGTTTGTGCGGGGCAAGGGCCAGTTCATGCTGACCCAGTTCATCCCGACCGAGGAACGCACCACACGTGCCTTCCCGCTGCTTTTGACGACCGGCCGCATTCTCAGCCAGTACAATGTCGGCGCCCAGACCCGCCGCACCGAGAACTCGCGCTGGCATGACGAGGATGTGCTGGAGATCCACCCGTCCGATGCAGACGCTCGCGGCCTCACCGAAGGTGACATGGTTTCCCTGTCCAGCCGCAAGGGCGCGATCACCGTCCGTGCCGTCCTCTCGGATCGCATGCCGCCAGGCGTGGTGTATACGACGTTCCACCACCCGGAATCCGGAGCGAACGTGGTGACAACCGAGTTATCCGACTGGGCGACGAACTGCCCTGAATACAAGGTCACGGCTGTACAGGTCGCCCCATCCAACATGCCATCGGACTGGCAGGCCGAACGCGATCGCCGCCGCGCCCGCATCGATATCGTGCCCGCTGCGGAGTGACCGGATTGAACCTGCCGCAAGCCTCGCTCGATGTCGCCATCGCGTCCACGGATGCGGAGGGAAGCCACTGGGCTATTGCCACGGAACACCCGGTCGAGATCGGCTTTAACGGGCGCGCCTGGACCGTGATGATGGCCAGTCCCGGTGACCTGGAAGATCTGGCTTTCGGTCTGGCGGTCTCGGAAGGCGTCCTGAACGCAGACGCCCGACCGGACGCGATCGAGATCATGACCTATGCCGAAGGTACCACGGTCGACATCCGGATCGCGGCGAAGGCCATCAATGGTGACCGCCTAACCCGGCGCACCCTCGACGGTCATACAGGCTGTGGCCTGTGTGGCATCGAAAGCCTGGCGGAGTTGCATGCACCGGGCCCCGGCCAGAGGCGCGCGCTCAACATCAGCGACGCCGCGATCGAACGCGCCTTCAACAACATTTCTGACCGGCAGACGCTTAACCAGCAGACTCACAGCGTCCATGCCGCGGCCTGGTGTTCGCCGGTCGGAGTGATCGAGTTTGTGCGCGAGGATGTCGGTCGTCACAATGCACTGGACAAGCTGATCGGACTGCTCGCAGCGGCGGGCCGGATCGAGGCGCCCGGCTTCGTGCTGATGTCCAGCCGGTGCAGTTACGAGCTGGTCTACAAGACCGCCGCGACGGGCGCTTCAGCACTGGTCACCCTGTCCGCCCCCACATCGCTGGCGCTGCAGCTGGCCGATGCCATCAATCTGCAAATCCTCACACGTGGCCCAGGCGGCCGCGTCGTGCGATTGGGAGTCTAGGCCCGATGGACCAGAACCGCCTCATCACCATGGCCAACCAGATCGCCGGCTTCTTCGAACCCTATTCCGAGGAGGAGGCGATCGAGGGCGTGGAACAGCACATCAAGAGTTTCTGGGAACCGCGCATGCGCGAGCAATTGCAGGCGGTCCTCACCGATCATCCAGACAGTTTGCTGCCGGTCGTCCGCAAGGCTGCGGCTCGGCTCGCCTGACCATATCCTTCGAGGGGGAGAGAAGACGTTGAACAGTGATATCGATATCGCCCGTGCGGCCAACATGCTGCCGATCACGGACGTCGCGGAGAAGCTCGGCATCCCGTCCACGGCGCTGGCCCAGTACGGCAATGACAAGGCCAAGCTGACGGCGGACTACATCAAATCGCTGAATGGCGGCGAAGATGGCAATCTTATCCTGGTGACGGCGGTCAATCCGACGCCCGCCGGTGAGGGCAAGACGACCACCACAGTGGGGCTGGGCGATGCGCTGAACCGGATTGGAAAACGCGCGACCATCTGTATCCGCGAACCCTCCCTGGGACCATGTTTCGGCATGAAGGGCGGCGCTGCGGGCGGGGGACATGCCCAGGTCGTGCCGATGGAAGATATCAATCTCCACTTCACCGGCGATTTTCACGCGATCACTTCGGCGCACAATCTGCTCTCCGCGATGATCGACAATCATATCTACTGGGGCAATGCGCTGGAGATCGACCAGCGCCGCGTGGTCTGGCGCCGCGTGCTGGACATGAATGACCGTGCCCTGCGCGAGATTATCGCTTCACTGGGCGGCGTGGCCAACGGTTTCCCGGGCCAGTCCGGTTTCGACATCACGGTGGCTTCGGAGATCATGGCTATCCTCTGCCTGGCGGAGGACCTGGAAGACCTGCAACGACGCCTCGGCAATATCATCATCGGCTACCGCCGCGACAAGACGGTAGTGACCTGCCGCGACGTCCAGGCAGATGGTGCGATGACAGTCCTGCTGAAAACCGCTCTGCAGCCGAACCTGGTACAAACACTCGAGAACAATCCGGCCTTCATCCATGGTGGTCCGTTCGCGAACATCGCCCACGGCTGCAACTCGGTCATCGCCACCAAGACGGCGTTGAAACTGGCCGATTATGTCGTCACTGAAGCGGGCTTTGGCGCGGACCTGGGCGCGGAGAAATTTTTCGACATCAAGTGTCGCAAGGCCGGGTTGTCACCCAAGGCCGTCGTCATCGTCGCGACCATCCGCGCACTCAAGTCCAATGGCGGTGTCGCCAAGGCTGACCTTAATGAAGAGAACCTCGAAGCCCTGAAGAAGGGATGCGCCAATCTCGGCCGTCACATCGAGAATGTCCGCAAATACGGTGTACCGGCCGTGGTCGCGATCAACCATTTCTCCTCCGATACCGACGCCGAAGTCGCACTTGTCGAGGAATACGCCGCGTCCATGGGTAGCGAAGCCATTCTTTGCCGCCACTGGGCCGATGGCTCGGCAGGCACTGAGAACCTGGCCAATCGTATGGTCGAGATCATCGAAGGCGGTGTCGCCCAGTTCGCTCCGATCTATGGTGATGATCTGAGCCTGTTCGAAAAGATCGAGACAGTCGCCAAGACCATCTATCGTGCTGACGAAGTGCTGGCTGACAAGAAGATCCGGGACCAGTTGCGCGAATGGGAAGAGGCCGGTTTCGGGCACTTGCCTGTCTGCATGGCCAAGACACAGTACAGTTTCTCGACAGACCCGAACCTTCGCGGCGCGCCCTCCAATCACTCGGTCCCCGTCCGGGAGGTCCGACTGTCAGCGGGCGCCGGCTTCATCGTCGTTATCTGCGGAGCGATCATGACCATGCCGGGCCTGCCTCGCCATCCCGCGGCGGAACAGATCGGGCTCGATGACAACGGCCAGGTCGTCGGACTCTTCTGAGGCGAATTCGCATAAACTAATTCAAGTCAATGAAATAGTCTGGGTATTCATATTCTATGAGTGCCCGGACTTTTCCCAGGGCCGTAAGACTTCTGACCTCCGCAAAGTGAGTGTTTTGAAGTCGGAATATGGATTGGGCCCGGACCGTTCGGTCGCTTAGACAGAGACTACGCCTGAAACAGGGCGCGTTCGCGCAGATGGTCGGCACCAGCCAGACCACGATCTCGCGCATCGAGGCGGGCTTGTCCGAGCCCACAGCTGATA
This sequence comes from Maricaulis sp., assembly GCF_017643475.1. Taxonomy (GTDB): domain Bacteria; phylum Pseudomonadota; class Alphaproteobacteria; order Caulobacterales; family Maricaulaceae; genus Maricaulis. The sequence goes on along the minus strand of NZ_JAEPNI010000001.1, from coordinate 626,821 downwards.
TCATTGAAGCTATTGATAAACTGCGTAAAAACCCGAACACGCGCAGCACTTTCGACGACTTTGTCGCCTCGATCGAGCATAGCCCCTATCATTGTTTCCTGCTGAACACGGACAATGATGACCTGGCATTGGAAACGGTCAGCGATCCGATGCGCGACCATCTGGGTTCAGTGCGCGAGCTGGCAGACATGACTGCGGGTGACGAGCTGAGCCATCATATCAACGCCCTCATCGACCGCGGCTTCTCATCCGGACGCATTGAAAGCGCCATCGGCAGCTGGAAGGACGCGGGCAATCCGCCGCAATTCTGGCAGGTGGTCTATTCGCCCATGCGGGACGGTACGGGCTCCTGGTATGTCTACGCCACGCTGACGCAAACCACCGAGGCTGACTATGAGGCCCATCGCGGCGAACACGATGGCGGCCTCATCATCACCAGTTATACCCCAGACTAGCGGTAACGCGCCTGCAGCTTGGCCAGAGCTTCGCTGCCAGGGCAGAGCACATCCTGCGGGATGGTATTGAGCGGACGAGCCGGCAGGCTGTTGGACGCGTGCATGTCACCCATATCCTCGTTGAGATAGAGGAGACCCGTACGGATCTCGCCCGAATCGGACGGTGTCATCAGTGTCTCAATGGCCTGGGCACGATCACGCGGATCATAATCGCTCTCTGTCTGGCGCAGGCGCAGAACGCCGCCGTCATGCAAGGTCACGCTCAGCAGGCCGTCCTCATCGGGAGCGCCGGTGATCTCGTCAGCCTGCGCTACGAAATCCGTATGCACGAGCGGATGATAATACTTGTACGTATGGGCATAACTCTTGGTCGAGCCAGCGTGGTCATTGAAGGTCACACACGGCGAGATCACGTCGATGACCGCGAAGCCCTTGTGCATCAGCGCCGCCTTGATCAGCGGAACCAGCTGGGACTTGTCGCCGGAAAAACTGCGCGCCACAAAACCCGCGCCCAGGGTCAGCGCCTGGACACACGGATCGATCGGAGTCTGCTCGTTGGCGAGCCCCTTTTTCGACTTGGTACCAATATCCGCCGAGGCCGAGAACTGCCCCTTGGTCAGGCCATAAACACCGTTGTTCTCGATCATGTAGAGCATGTTGAGATTGCGACGGATGGCATGGGCGAATTGACCAAAACCGATAGACAGCGAGTCACCGTCTCCGGAGATACCGATATAGTGCAGGTCGCCGTTCACAGCGTTTGCGCCTGTCGCCACCGACGGCATGCGGCCGTGGACACAGTTGATACCGTGCGACTGCCCCATGAAATAGGCCGTCGTTTTGGACGAACAACCAATGCCGGACACCTTGGCGGCGCTTTCCGGGGCCAGGTTCAGCTCCCAGAAGGCCTGGACCAGGGCCGCGGTGACAGAGTCATGGCCACAGCCCGCGCAAAGCGTCGACATCACGCCCTCATAATTGCGGATTGTCAGGCCCAGCGCGTTGGTTGGCAGGTGTTTGGAGATTTTCGGTTTCGGCATCGAGGTCATGACTACGCCTCCTCCGTCTCGCAATGCGCCATGATGGCGTCGTAGATGAACTCCGGATTGGCGGGCATCCCGGCATAATCCAGGATCGGGACGAGCTTGGTCTTGTCGACCGAAGTTTCGTTGATCAGCAGGCTGCGCAACTGGGCGTCGCGGTTTTGCTCGACCACGAAGATCTCGTCATGCTCTGCCATGAAGGCTTCGATTTCCGAATTAAACGGGAATCCGCGCACTCGCAGGTAATTCAGCGGCAAGCCAGCTTCATTGAACCGGTCCAGCGCCTCTCGCACGGCTCCGTCACAACCACCGATCGAAATGATCGCCCGGCGAGTCGGCTTGCCCGCGTCGACAATCACTGGCCCGGGAACTGTGTCAGCGGCGCTTTCCCACTTGCGGGTCAGCCGGTCCAGCACTTCCTGGTACTCAACGCCATCCTCGGTGTATCCGCCTTTCCAGTTATGGCCGGAACCACGGGTGAAGTAAGCGCCCTTGGGATGCGTACCAGGCAAGGTTCGATAGGGCACCGCATCACCATCCCGATCTTCATAGCGATAGAATTTTTCCATCGCCTCAAGTTCCTTGGCACTCAGCACCTTGCCGCGATCGGGTACGTAGCTGTCATCCCATTCCAGCTCCTCAATCATCCAGTCATTCATACCGATATCCAGGTCGGTCATGAAGAAAACCGGTGCCTGGAAACGCTCAGCCAGGTCAAACGACTGGACCGACATCTCGAAACACTCACGCGGGTCGGCGGGATAGACACAGATATGCTTGGTATCTCCGTGGCTGGCATAGGCCGCCATGGTCAGATCGCACTGCTGGGTCCGCGTCGGCAGGCCCGTTGAGGGCCCTGCGCGCTGGACGTCAAACAACACCACCGGGATTTCAGCATAATAGGCAAAGCCGATGAACTCGCTCATCAGCGAAATTCCCGGGCCGGATGTCGGGGTGAAAGCGCGCGCGCCATTCCAGCCTGCACCTACAGCCATGCCGATCGAGGCCAGTTCGTCTTCGGCCTGGATAATGCAGAAATTCTTCTCTCCGGTTTCCTTGTCGATCCGGAACTTCTCACAGAAGGCCTTGTAGCCATCCATCAGCGAGGTCGACGGGGTAATCGGATACCAGGCACCGAATGTCGCCCCGGCATAAACCGCACCGAGACCGGCCGCTGTATTGCCATCGATCATGATGTGGCCAGCCGTCTTGTCCATCGGCTCAACCCGCAGATTCAGCGGCTCTGCATGTTTCTCGCGGATATAGTCCAGACCCAGCTGAATGGCCTTCATATTGGCTTCGATCAGATGCGCCTTGGTGCCGAACATCTCCTCGACCATGCTGCGGATGATCTCAACATCAATGCCCGTCAGCGCAGCGACTGCGCCAACATAGGCCATATTCTTCATCAGCACCCGGGTGCGGGCATTGTCGAACTCGGCATTGCACATGCGCGCCAGCGGAACCCCGATCGCGGTGATGTCCTCGCGGGCGTGCATCTCCGGACGCGGCCAGGTGTCGTCATACAAGATCACACCGCCCGGAGAGACCTCGGCGAGGTCCTGGGCATAGGTCTCCGCATTCATGGCGACCATGAATTCTGTCGTACCCGCACGGGACCGGTAACCATCCTTGGTCAAACGGATCTCGTACCAGGTCGGCAGGCCCTGGATGTTGGACGGGAAGAGATTCTTGCCGACCACCGGCACACCCATGCGGAAAATGGCCTTCATCAGCAGACCATTGGCCGAGGCAGAACCGGTTCCGTTCACATTGGCGATCTTGAGAACGAAATCATTGACCCGCACGTCGGGCTGGATCCTGGCAACAGCATTCATTCTGCAGCGACTCCCTCGGCTTCCTCGATGGCATGAGGAATGAAAATATCAGCGTCCTGCATGTCCCAGGCAGAGGTCGGACAACGTTCCGCACACAGGCCACAGTGCAAGCACAGGTCTTCGTCCTTCACCATGACCCGCCCCGTATCCCTAAGTGGCTCGGAGACATAGACGGCCTGTTCGGTATTGTTCGCCGGAACACGCAGCGTCTGGCGCAGATCCGCCTCTTCCGCGGCCGGGACGATCGACAGGCAATCCACCGGACAGATATCCAGACAGGCATCACACTCCTTGCAGAGCGGCGCCTCGAACACCGTCTGGACGTCACAGTTCAGACAACGCTGAACCTCGGTGATGATCTGCTCGTCGGTAAAGCCGACCTCGACTTCCTTGCGACGATCGGCCAGGCGCTGTTTGAGTTCCACAAGCGGCATCTCCCGGCGATCCGACGCGTCGAAGGCGTTGGAGTACATCCACTCGTTCACGCCCATCTTGGCAGAGTTGAGATTGAGCCCGCGTGGCATGCGTTCGGCGACACTTTCGCCCTGGCAGTGTTTATGGATCGAGATTGCAGCCTGGTGACCATGTTCGACGGCCCAGATGATGTTCTTGGGACCAAAGGCACTGTCACCGCCAAAGAACACGCCCTTGACCGTGGACTCATGCGTGGTCTCGTCAACGATCGGTACGCCCCACTTGTCGAACTCGATGCCCGCATCCCGCTCGATCCAGGGGAAGGCGTTCTCCTGGCCGATGGCCAGAATGACATCGTCACAAGGGATGATCTTGCGACCGGCGACCTTGGTGTCAGTGATACGACCGCTTTCATCAAGCTGGTATTCCATCAGCTCGAACTCCATACCGGTCAGCTTGCCGTTCTCGACGACAAAACGCTTCGGGGAGTGATTGACGAGGATCTCGACATTCTCCTCCTCGGCATCCTCAAGCTCCCATGGCGAGGCCTTGAAGAATTCGCGCGGCTTGCGCGCCATGACCTTCACATCATCCGCGCCCAGACGCAGCGAGGTCCGGCAGCAATCCATCGCCGTATTGCCAACACCGATGATCAGAACTTTCTTGCCGATAGCCTTGGTGTGCTCGAAAGCGACGTTTTCCAGCCATTCGATACCGATATGGATATTGGCTTCCGCCTCATCGCGACCCTCGATCTTCAGGTCCTTGCCCTTGGGCGCACCGGAACCGATGAAGATGGCGTCATAACCCTCGTCCTTGAGCGCCTTGAGGCTCTCGACACGGTGGTTGAGCTTGATCTCGACACCCATCTTCTCGATATAGCCGATCTCCTCATCCAGCACTTCTTCCGGCAGACGGAAGGCGGGGATGTTGGAGATCATCAGACCACCCGGGCGGTGCATCGCCTCAAACACCGTGCACTCATAGCCGAGGGGAGCCAGATCATTGGCCACGGTCAGCGAGGCTGGGCCAGCGCCCACAAGCGCAATCTTCTTGCCATTGGTTCGCTCGGGCCTTTGCGGCACCAGGTGCGCAACCTCGTCGCGATGGTCCGCAGCCACACGCTTGAGGCGACAGATGGCGACCGGCTCTTCCTCGACACGACCGCGGCGACAGGCCGGCTCGCACGGGCGGTCGCAGACGCGGCCGAGAATGCCGGGAAAGACATTCGATCGACGATTGACCAGATAGGCTTCGGTAAATTTGCCCTGGGCGATCAGCCGGATGTATTCCGGCACCGGCGTATGCGCGGGGCAGGCCCACTGACAGTCCACGACTTTATGGAAATAGTCCGGATCCTTCACATCGGTCGGCTTCAAGATCCCCTCCCCGGCGCTGAGAACATCAGCCAGACGGCTGATTGCGTATCCATTCGAAGGGCATAGTCACAACCAGCCTCCCTTTCCGGTCAAGGAGATTTCGTCTGCAACACCTTGTTTGTTTGCGCTTGCGACGCGGTCTCAAGAAAACGCCGCCATGTGATCGTTAACAGCTCAATCGCGTCCCTGGCGCAGATGGAGACCACCTCCGATCAGCAACATGGCCAGCATCACAACACCCCCACCGGCGAGGATCATGTCGGACGCCTTGTTTAGGGTGTTTTCCCGACCGGCGAAGGAAAAGAGAAGGAAGCTCAGCGGAAAAGCCAGGTAACCAAACAGGATCATCCGGCCACCTGGATCACTCATCCGTCTTCGCAGTTTCATCGCAACAGCCAGGAAAAGCATGAAGCCGACGCCAGTCAGCAGGGTGAAAACGGGTTCGAGCAGCTGTTTCATGACAATCTCCTGAGTGAGCGATGACGTTAGCGCGAGCGCGGCCGATTTACCTTCCCCTGATCGGGGGAGCGCGCATTTTCCGGGCCTCCGGAGCGTTTTGGCATGCGCCATTTCCACGCCCCGCCGGAAGCAGGGCGTGAGCAATCCTCACATTCGCGAAAGCTCACAAGCAGTTGATGACGCTGCGCAAACCCGTGTCACCCCGTGAGCATTTTCTTCCGGTTAGCTGATTTGAATGTGATCGCTGACCGATCCCTTTTCTGGGCAGCGCACCAAGCGCCTACCGAAAAAGGGATCGAAAATGAAAAACCAAATCTCCACTGCCCTGCTTATCGCCATCGGCACGCTCGGCGTCTCCTCCACCAGTTTTGCCCAGGACGGCTTCTATGTCTCCGGCGGTCTCAACAACACAACTATCGAACAGGGTCTGACCCGCAATACCGGCAGCAATGGCCCAACCACCGGACCAGCCGACGGGCCCAGCCTCAGCTCCAGCGACCGCGATACCAGCGCTAGTGTCTTCCTGGGCCTGGGCTATCGATGGGAGCTGGAAAACGACTACTTCACCGCCATCGAGGTTTTTTATGCCGATGAAACGGCGGAAACGACGAACATCAACAATGTTCTCATTTCGAATGTCGAGCTGGACAGCTCCTATGGCATCGATTTCCGCGCCGGGCTGGACGTCACCGACCGGTTCGGCGTCTACGGCCTGATCGGTGCCACGAACTACCGTTTCGACAGCAACCTCGCCTACACTTTCGCCCCGCCAACCGATTTGGTTGAGCAGGACGAATGGGCCCTCGTTTACGGCGCCGGCGCCGAGATCGCGCTCACGAACCGCATTTCCGGCTTCGGCGAATACCGCATCAGCACGGATGTCGATTTCGACACTCCGCGCGACAAGGGCGGTATTGTCAGCGAGAATGAACTGGACTTCGCAGGCCTTCGCACAGGCATCCGCTACCGGTTCTAGGCCCGGAGCGGCCCGGCTCTGCACGGGCGGTCGGGCCGCTCAATTCTACAACTCGTCCAGCGAGTGTTCATGGTCATGCGCCTCGGCAATGAGCCAGTCGATGAAACGCTGTGCGTCGACGTCGAGCGGGCGATTGCGGGCGGTCACGATGTGATAGGCCGACCGAACCGGGACCGTGCCATCGGCAAACATGGCGACCAGCCGCCCGGCAGCCAGATCATTCTGGGCCAGGGCACGTTTGGCGAGGGCGACACCGCGGCCGGCAACAGCCGCATCGATGACCAGGGCTGACTGGTTGAAGCGGACGCCGCCCTCGACCCGCAGACCGCGAACACCGCGCGCCCGGAACCAGGACGGCCAGTCCGCGCCATCCACATCACTTTCCGGCGAGGCATCGTGCAACAGGGTCTGCTGCGCCAGATCCGCCGGTGAGCGGATGCTCGAACCATTTCCCAGCAATTGCGGTGAACAGACCGGCAGGACCTCCTCTTTCAGGAGACGCTGTTCATTCAACGTCGCATCGCCGCCGGGACCGTAGCGGATGCCCAGATCCGCTGCTCCGCCCGACAGGTCCGCACGCTCCCGATCGGCCGAAATCCAGACCTCGATATCGGGATAGATTTCCTGGAAGCGATAAAGCCTTGGTGCCAGCCATTTCCCGGCAAAGGACGGCGCTACAGAGACCGTCAGACTGCGGCGCTGGGACGGGCTGCGCATGGCTCTCACCGTGTCGGACAGTCGCGAAAAGGCATCGCTGGCCAGTTCCGCTCCGGCCTTGCCGGCCTCGGTCAGCACCATGACCCGCCCCTGCCGCTCAAACAGGGCCTGACCGATATGATCTTCCAGCAGACGGATCTGCTGGCTGATCGCACCCGGTGTCACGGCAAGTTCCTCTGCTGCCTTGGAGAAGCTCTGCAGGCGGGCAGCGACTTCGAAGGCGCGCAGGGCGTTGAGCGGAGGCAGGCGATCGATGGACATGGCTTTCATATAGTTTTTCTAAACTGAAAAGCCAATATTCCTCGTTTGAATTCACCATAAGCAATAGAAATATTGAACCGGTCGCGCCACGAAAGCGCAGGATCGGATTGAACAATGCGTACATTTCCAGCTTCCATTCCCTTGGAGGGAAAAACGGTCATCGTGTCGGGCTTCGGCCTGATGGCGGAGCCGAAAGTACGTCTATTCAAGGCTTCCCCATGCCGATTGAAGTGGTTCATCGGTGATGCCACTGATCCCGTACCCTCGGACATCGCCCAATACGCCGAGGTTATCCGCCGTGAGCCGACACGGAAGGATTTTCGTGGCGCGACATTAGTTTTCATTGCCGGTGGCGAGACGGACGCGATCGAGCGCCAGGCCGAGGCCGCCCGCAAGGCCGGCGCCCAGGTCAATATCGTCGACAGCCCCGCAGCGTCCGATTACCAGACGCCGGCCATTGTTGATCGCGACGGCATCGTCATCTCGATCGCGTCAGGCGGCGCCGCGCCGGTTCTCTCCGTGGATCTGCGCGCCGCCATCGAACAACTCATCCCGGCCCGTATCGGTGTGATTGCCGATCTGGCGCGCGAACTGCGCTCGACGGTCAAGACCGTTTTCGAACGTTTTGACGACCGCCGCGCCTATTGGGAACGCGCCCTGCGCGGCAAGGCCCGCGACCTGGCGCTCTCCGGCGACAAGTCGGCAGCCCGCCGCGAGATGCTGCGCGAACTCAATGCGCCTGCTCTCGAGAGCAAGGGTATCGTCCACCTTGTGGGCGCCGGGCCGGGTAATCCCGAATTGCTGACGCTGAAGGCTGCACGCCTTTTGCGCGAAGCCGATGTGATCGTGCACGACCGACTGGTCAGTGAAGACGTTCTCGACCTGGCCCGCCGCGATGCTGCGCGCATCGATGTCGGCAAGAAACAGGGTCACCACCCTGTGCCCCAGGAACGTATCGAGGACATTCTCATTCGCGAGGCCCGCAAGGGTCAGCGCGTTGTCCGCCTCAAGGGCGGCGACCCCTTTGTCTTTGGTCGTGGCGGTGAAGAGCTGGAAACCGTGCGCGCTGCCGGTATCGATGTCGAAGTGACGCCCGGCATTTCCGCCGCCGTTGCCTGTGCCGCCTCCGCCGGAATTCCGCTGACCCATCGCGATCACGCGCAAAGCGTGACCTTTGCCTCCGGTGTGGTCAAACAGGATGGCCCGGACGCGGATTACCGCATGCTCGCAGCCCCCAACACGACCGGTGTCTTTTACATGGGTGTTGGTGCCTCGGCCCGGATCGAGACAAAACTCTTGCTGGCCGGACGCGATCCGTCCACGCCCATCGCCATCGTCGAAAACGGCACCCATGCCAATGAGCGGCGCCTGACCGGAACGCTGGGTGAGCTCTCTGCCCTGGTCCAGCGTGAAGCGGTCTCCGGGCCGTCCATCATTTTTGTCGGCGAGACCGCCGCCTTTGCCAATCGCGCAGCTGTGCCTGCGCTGGAGTACTCCGCATGAAAATCATCACCGCAAACCGCCTGACCGATGGTCGCGTGATCTACCGCACCTCTGACGGTCAATGGACGCCCAGCCTGGCTGAAGCCCAGCCGCTGGATAATGACGAAGCCGACAATGCCCTCGCCATCGCAGAGGGCGAGTTTGGCATCGCCGTCGGCCCCTATCTGATCGATTACACCGAGGGCGAACCCGGCGGCCAGAAATGGCGCCGCGAAGGCATTCGCCTCGCCGGCCCGACAGCAGGTACGACCCGCACCCTGGGGGCAGCCTGATGTATCGCTATGACGATTTTGATGCCCGGCTTGTCCGCGAACGCATCGCCGAATTCCGCGACCAGGTCGAGCGCCGCATTGATGGCCGCCTGACCGAGGACCAGTTCAAGCCGCTGCGCCTGATGAATGGTGTCTATCTGCAGCTGCACGCCTACATGCTGCGTGTGGCCATTCCCTACGGTGCCCTGCGTGCCGAACAGATGCGCATGCTGGCGACGATCTCGGGAAAATACGATCGCGGCTACGGACATTTCACCACGCGCCAGAACATCCAGTACAACTGGCCGTCCCTGGTCGATATCCCGGACATTCTCGAGGAGCTGGCCTCGGTCGAGATGCACGCGATCCAGACTTCAGGCAATTGCATCCGCAATGTCACCGCGGACCCGTTTGCCGGTGCAGCCGCAGACGAGCTGGAAGACAGCCGCCCCTGGGCAGAGATCATTCGCCAGTGGTCGACCCTGCACCCGGAATTCACTTTCCTGCCGCGAAAATTCAAGATCGCCATCAATGGCGCTGCCGAGGACCGTGCAGGCATTCGTGTGCACGATATCGGCCTGCAGATCGTTGAGAACGAGGCCGGCGCGCGCGGGTTTGAAGTCTGGGTGGGCGGCGGTCAGGGCCGCACGCCTCGCCTGGCCCGCCTGGTCAAGGATTTCGTCGAGCCGCGTGACCTGCTGAGCTATCTGACCGCCATCCTGCGCGTCTACAACCAGCACGGCCGTCGCGACAATCTCTACAAGGCCCGCATCAAGATCCTGGTCGATGCGCTGGGTGTCGAGGCGTTCGCTGCCGAGGTGGATGAGGAATGGTCCTATATCCGCGACGGCGAGCTGCGCCTGCCGCAATCCGAAATCCTGCGCATTCGCAGTTTCTTCTCCACGCCGTCGATCACGGAAGCATCGCCGGTGCCCGAAGCCGGCCCCGCCGCTTTCCGCCACTGGTTGAAGCACAATCACCGCGACCACCAGACAGCCGGACTGTCCAGCGTCGTCATTTCCCTGAAGCCGATCGGCGGCACACCGGGCGATGCCACGACCGGCCAGATGCAGGTCGTTGCCGATCTGACGGAGCACTACGGCTTTGACGAAGTGCGCGTGACACCAGACCAGAATCTGGTCCTGCCGCATGTGCGCAATGAAGACCTGTTCGCGGTGTGGACAGCCCTGGTTGATGCCAAGCTGGCGACTGCGAATGCTGGCCTGGCGACGGATATCGTGGCCTGCCCCGGCCTGGACTACTGCAACCTCGCCAATGCCCGTTCCATCCCGGTCTCCCAGGCCATCTCCAGCACGCTGGAGGCCGAGGGCCTGTCCGAGGCGGCCGGGGATGTGACCATCAAGATATCCGGCTGCATCAATGCCTGTGGCCACCACCATGTCGCGGCGATCGGCGTTCTGGGCGTCGATAAGCGCGGCGAGGAATTTTACCAGATCACGCTGGGCGGTGCCTTTGGCGCCGATGCCTCGATCGGAGAGATCGTCGGCAAGGGCCTGGCCGCCGAGGACGTACCGGGTGCCATCGCCCGCATCCTCAAATCCTATCTCGCCCAACGCCTGGGCGATGAACGTTTTATCGACACGCTGCGCCGCCTGGGGAGCGACGCTTTCAAGGAGGCTATCTATGCTGACCTCGCAGCTTGATCACCAGACCCGCACCCTTGCCGACGCCCAGCTGGCGGCCGGGGGCGGCGATATCGTCACCCTGAATGGCGCTGACCACTGGCGCGACGTAAAGGATCGCGTCGAAGGCGCAATCCAGGTCGACATAGAATTCGACAGTTTCAAGGACGGTCGAGGCTTCACCCTGGCCAACCAGCTGCGCCAGCGTCTGGGTTATGCCGGTCGCCTGCGCGCAACCGGTGACATCATCCCGGACCAGGCCGGCTTTCTCAAACGTGTGGGTTTTGATGCCATCGCCCCCGATCGCGGCGATCTGGCGGCGGACTGGGCAAAGGCGGAAGCGCAATTCTCTCTGGCCTATCAACCGGCCAATGACCAGTCCGCGACCATCATTGATCTGCGCGAGCGCTCGGGCGCTGACCTGACCCAGCTGAACGCCAAATATCGTGAGCAGGACGCGTTGGAAGTTCTGCGAGACGCCATCGAGAACACCTGGAAGGGCCGCATTGCGATCATGTCCTCCTTTGGCGCCGAAGCCGCGATCGGCTTGCATCTGGTATCGCGTGTGGCACCGGACACCCCGGTTCTTTTCCTGGATACCGGCCGCCTGTTTGCTCAGACCGAGCAGTATCAGCGCGAGCTTAGCGAGAAACTCGGCCTGACCAATGTGCGTGTCATCCGCCCCAGCGAAACCGAGATTTCTGCCGAGGATGCAGATGGCAAGCTGTGGAGCCGCAATGCTGATGCCTGTTGCGACCTGCGCAAGGTCCGCCCGCTTGATGGTGTGCTGAACGAGTATGATGCGCTGATCACCGGTCGCAAACGTTTCCATGGCGGCGACCGGCTGAGCCTGCCCCTGGTGGAACGCATCAATGGCAGTATTCGCGTCAATCCGCTGTCCAACTGGTCAGCCGAAGAGATCGATGCGTATTTTGAACGCTACGATTTGCCGCGACACCCGCTGACGGAAATGGGGTATGCCTCCATTGGCTGCTGGACCTGTACCGCACCGGCAACCGACGGCGATGTCCGCTCCGGCCGCTGGTCCGGCCAGGACAAGTCAGAATGTGGCATTCACCGCCCGAGCCCGCTAGAAGCTCCGGTAGCAGCAGAATAAAGACGAAAGGGCACGCCTCGTGTCTTCACAACATGTTCTGGACCTGATCGGCAATACGCCGCTGATCAGGCTCGACGGGCCGTCGGAAGCGACCGGCTGCGAAATTCTCGGCAAGGCCGAATTCCTCAATCCGGGCGGCTCGGTCAAGGACCGCGCCGCGCTCAATATCGTGCGTGAAGCCGAGGCCGCAGGCACGCTGCGCCCGGGCGGATCCATCGTGGAGGGCACAGCTGGCAATACCGGCATCGGCCTCGCCCTGGTGGGCGGCGCGCTGGGTTATGACGTCACCATCGTCATGCCGCGCACCCAGTCGGAAGAGAAAAAGAATACGGTCCGCTCCTTTGGTGCCCGCCTCATCGAGGTCGATGCCGCGCCGTTCTCAAGCCCGAACCATTTTGTACACTTCTCAAAACGTCTGGCTGAAGAGCTCAATGAGAGCAATCCGGCCGGGGCGATCTGGGCCAACCAGTTTGACAACCTCGCCAATCGCCGGGCCCACGAGAAGACCACCGCCCCGGAAATCTGGGAACAGACCCATGGCCAGGTTGATGGCTTCATCTGTGCGGCAGGCACCGGCGGCACGATCTCCGGTGTTGCCGCAGGTCTGCGCGCTTTCAGCAAGGACGTGAAAATAGGTGTCGCCGATCCGGCGGGCGCTGCGCTCTATAGCTATTACACGACCGGCGAGCTGAAGGGCGAAGGCTCATCCATCACCGAAGGCATCGGTGTGGGCCGTATCACCGGTAATCTTGAAGGGCTTGAGGTCGACAATATCTACCGCATCGAAGACGCGGAAATGCTGCCCATCCTCTATGATCTCATCAAACAGGAAGGCCTTTCACTGGGCGGGTCTGCCGGTGTGAACATCGCTGGCGCGATGCGCCTGGCGCGCGATCTTGGCCCCGGCAAAACCATCGTCACCATGCTGTGTGATGCCGGTGCGCGTTATGCCGGTAAACTGTTCAATCCTGAATTCCTTATGAGCCGGGGCTTGCCCGTTCCCTCGTGGACGATTACCGAAGCGCCCGGGGAAGACGCCTAGGCGCCTCACCGACAGACGAGTTACGAAATGAATGTCATGACCACTGAGCCTGCGCGCGAAAAAAACAAGATCTCGGCCAAGCCGGGCCCGTATACGATCGAGACCGTTCTCTCGGTCAAACACTATACGGATCGCCTCTTTCATTTCCGCATCACCCGCCCGGCGGCCTTCCGCTTTCGGTCTGGCGAATTCATCATGATCGGCCTGCCGAAAGAAGACGGCAAACCCCTGCTGCGCGCCTATTCGGTCGCCAGCCCGTTCTGGGATGAAGCGCTCGATTTCTATTCGATCAAGGTTCCCGATGGTCCGCTGACCTCCCGCCTCCAGCACATCCAGGAAGGCGATGAAATCCTGCTCGGCAAGAAGCCCGTCGGCACGCTGGTGCTCGACGCGCTGAAACCGGGCAAGCGTCTCTACATGGTGTCGACCGGCACGGGCATCGCGCCCTTCGCCAGCCTGATCCGCGACCCGGAGACCTATGAGAAATTCGACGAGGTCATCCTCACACATACCTGCCGCGAGCTGGCGGAACTCAAATACGGCGAAGAGCTGGTCGCCGCGACTAAGGAAGACGAGCTGATCGGCGAAATGGCCCGCGAGAAACTCGTGCACTTCACTTCGGTCACCCGTGATGACGGCCCGGTCAAAGGCCGCGTCACCGACATGATCAATTCCGGCGAGCTGTTCAACCATCTCGGCGTTCCGGCCTTCGACCCGGCAGTAGATCGGGTGATGATCTGCGGATCCGAGGGCTTGCTCAAGGACACCCGCCAGATCTGTCTGGACCGGGGTTTTGTCGAAGGCTCCAACGCCGCACCGGCAGATTTCGTGGTCGAGAAGGCGTTCGTGGCAACGGACTGATGTGATCGTCACGGGTGTCCTTCAAGTCGGCCCTTTCGGGCCGCACCCTATCCGCCCGCTTCGCGGGCACCTTTCCCATCGAGGGAAAGGATAGAACTCCAACAGCGATACAGCCATCCTCGCCCTTGATGGGCGAGGTGGACCATTGCGCAGCAATGGTGGAGTGGGTGCGCGCCGAAGGCGCAGCTAGAAACCCCGCCCGAACATAACTTAATCGTGCACCCCATTGGACCAAGTACCGAGCAGCGCTAGCTTTCCCCCAAACAGATTCGAGGGGACCTCATGCGCTTGCTCTTTGCGATACTGGCGATTTCACTCGCCTTTGCCGGCCGTGCCGCGGCTGAGCCGGTCAGCTTCTACCAGGTTGAAGGTGTCGAATACGATAGCGCCATCACAACACCCGAGGAAGTCCTCGGCTTTGGCGTGGGCGAACATCCGATCCGCCATGACCTGATGGTGCGCTATCTCACCGAGATCGCCGGACAGTCCGACCGCATCCATGTCGAAACCATCGGCTATTCGCACGAGCGGCGTCCGATCCAGTTCTTCGTCGTCACCTCGCCGGAGAACCATGCGCGTCTCGAGGAAATCCGCGAAGCGCACCTGGCCCAGCTTGACCCGTCATCCCCTGCGGGTGATGGCCCCTCGGTCATCTGGATGAATTACGGCGTGCACGGTGCCGAGTCCGCCGGCATGGATGCAGCCATTCCGGTGCTTTATCACTATGCCGCTGCGCAGGGTGAGGAGATCGAGCAGACCCTCAATGACGCTGTCATCCTGATCACGGCCATTTTCAACCCGGACGGCCATGCCCGCCGTGTGAACCATGTCGAGACCTATGGGGCGACGACACGCGTCACCAATCCGGAACACGAACAGCACAATCTGTGGACCGAGGCGCGGACCAATCACTACTGGTTTGACCTCAACCGCCAGTGGCTGTTGCAAACCCAGCCGGAAAGCCGTGCCTGGATGGAACAGTGGCATCGCTGGAAGCCGCAGGTTTCCGCCGATTTCCACGAGATGGGTACGGAGAGCACATTCTATTTCCACCCCGGTGAGCCGCTACGCCGCAATCCGCTGATCCCGGAACGGGCACGTGAACTGACCCAGGGCATCGCCACCCATCACATCGATTTCCTGGACGGTGAAGGCCGTCTCTATACGACCGAGGAAGGTTTCGACAATTTTTATGTCGGCAAGGGTTCCACCTACCCGCAGGTGAATGGTTCGCTGGGCATCCTGTTCGAAATCGGTGCCGCGCGCGGCGGCCTCATCGAGGCGGATCGCGGCATTGTCAGCCATGCCGACAATGTGCGGACGCATTTCCGCACCTCGCTGACCACCGTGTCCGGCGCCCTGGCCCAGAGCGATGATATTGCCGCCTATCAGCGCCAGTTCTTCGCCGACAGCCTGGCCGCAGCCCAGGATAGCCGTATCCGCGGTTATGTCTTCTCGGCAGAAGGTGACCCGGCCCGTCTCAACATGTTTGTCGACCTTATGAATCGCCACGATATAGACGTCTATGAAGCTGGTCGCGAGATCGTCGCCGACGGCCGATCCTATCGGCCGGGCGAGGCGTATGTGATCCCGGTCGAACAGGTACAGTACACCATGCTGCGCTCGGTCTTCGACCAGCCGACCGAGTTCGCGGAGAACATCTTCTACGACGTCTCCGGCTGGACCCTTCCGCTGGCCTTCGATCTGGAATTCGCACCGCTGAACACGCTCAACCCGGCCATGCTGGGCGAACCGGTGATGGCAGGTCCGCTGGCCCGTCCGGCACCGCCGGTCTCCAGCTATGGCTATATCCTGCGCTGGTCGGACTATTACGCGCCACGGTCCCTCTATCGCTTGCTGGACGAAGACATCCGCGTCCGTATCGCCACCCAGGGCACCACGATCAACACGCATGCAGGCCTGGTCGAGTTCGGTCCGGGCACTGTCTTTGTGCCCTTCATGGGCCAGGATGCCAGCCGCGAGGATATCCACGCCCTGGTCAGCACGATTGCCGAAGAAGACGGTGTCGCCGTCTATTCCGCTGTTTCCGGTTCCACCCCGGACAACACGCCGGATCTGGGCGATGGCTCGGGTTTCCGCTCCGTGGACCGGCCGGAAGTTCTGGTGCTCTTCGGCGATGGCCTGGCGCGTTACGACACTGGCGAGGTCTGGCACCAGCTTGATCACCGCATGCACATGCCTGTCACCCTGCGCCGCAAGAGTGATCTGGGCGGGATCGACTGGTCACGCTACACCCACCTGGTCATCGTTGGCGGCAATGCGGATCTGGGCGGCGCCAAGGAACGTGTCGAGCAATGGGTCCGCGAGGAAGGCGGCACGATCATCGCCATGCGCGCCTCCGCCCGCCGCGTCCAGCGTGACTTCCTGCTCGGCGACAACGCCCGCTCCGGCAGCGCCTCCGACCGGGACGGACCGGTAGAACGCCGTGACTATTCCCGCATGTCCACGGATGATGCGGAACATGTCATCGGCGGTGCCATTTTCGAGGGCGATCTCGACACCTCCCACCCGCTGGGCTTTGGCTATTCGGACCGCCTGATTCCCTTGCACCGCAACACCACGCTGACCCTCACCCGTCCCGAACGGGATCCGTTTGCGGTCGTGGTGGAATATGCCGAAAATCCACTGCTGGCCGGTTATGCGTCCCAGCGGCGCCAGAACGAGATCGGCGGCACGCCAGCCGTCATCGCCCAACGCATGGGGCGCGGCAGCATCATCCTGTTCGCGGACAATCCGACTTTCCGAGCGACATTCCGCGGCACGGAACGCATGTTCATGAATTCGGTCTTCTATTCCGGACTCATAAACCGGTCATTCGGCGATTATTGACTGCCGCGGCGAGCGCCACGACATGGTGGAAGAGGCGGAGCCCGGCTTAGTCGACAAGTTTGGAGGATTTAATGGCGGTACACCGCTTGGTATACGTATCCACGACAGCGCCTGGTCTCGACCAACCGAGCCTGGACGCTATTCTCGACGCGGCACGCCGTAATAATGCCGAGATGGGTATTACGGGCTTCCTGCTCTCGCTGGACGGTCATTTCATGCAATTGCTGGAGGGGCCAAAGGCGGCCGTGGAGTCCACCTATCAAGCGATTTGTGCGGATTCTCGCCACTCCAACCCGGTTGTCGTGCTGCAGACAGACGGCGAAACGCGCTGTTTCCCCGACTGGCGTATGGGGTGCCATGTCGCTCGGCAGGTTCGCCCGCAAGCAGACATGAAGCAACAGACATCAACTGGCGTCGCAGGCGCTCTGCCCGTCAGTGTCACACCAGATGTCCGGGCGCTCTTTCTGGGCTTCCGGGGCTCGCCAGGAGTATCCATCGGCGTGCAGTAAAAAAGGCGGCTCCAATGAGCCGCCTTTTCCTTGATCAATTCGTGTCGACCCTATTCGGTGACCGGGAATCCGCGATCCCGCATCAATGCCGAGACTTCGGCATCACGCCCGCGGAACAGGCGATAAGCCTCTGCCGGATCCATCGCATTTCGAGGCGCAAACAGATAGTCGACCAGGCGCTGGGCCATCTCGGCATCATAATAACCACCCGGTGCCGCTTCAAAGGCTTCAGCCGCGTCAGCGGTCAGGACGTCCGCCCACATGTAACCGTAGTAACCGGCGGAATAGCCCTCACCAGAGAAGACATGTCCGAAATGCGGACTGCGGTGACGCATGACGATTTCCGACGGCATGCCCAGACGCTCCAGCGTTTCGCGCTCAAACGTGTCCGGATCACCGATCTCGGCCGGGTCTGTCGTGTGATAGACCATGTCCATCAGGGCCGAGGCGAGATATTCGCCCGTTGCAAAACCCTGATTGAAGTTCGCTGCCTCATTGATGCGCTCGATCAGCGCTTCCGGCATCGGCTCGCCAGTCTCCGCGTGCACGAGATAGTTGGCGATCACCGGTTCGGTCGACAGCCAGCGCTCGAGCAATTGCGACTGGAACTCGGTGTAGTCGCGCACACCGCCATTCAACGTCGGATAGGCGACGTTGGAAGACAGATAGTGCAGGGCGTGGCCAAATTCATGGAAGAAGGTCTCCGCATCATCCCAGCTGACCAGGACCGGCTCACCCGGGGCCGGCTCGACGAAGTTGGAATTGTTCGTCGCCAAGACATTGGTCTGGCCATCAAAGGTGGTGTGGCTACGGAAGCTGTTCGCCCAGGCGCCTGAACGCTTGCCCTGACGAGCGAAGGGATCGAGATACCACAGACCGACATGCTCGCCTGTCTCGCGATTGGTGACTTCCCAGACGCGCACCGTATCATGCCAGACGGAGACCTCGCCCACCGGCAAAGCCCGGAAGTCGAAACCGAACAGTTCGCCGGCCACGTAGAACATGCCCTCGCGCAGATTATCGAGCTGCAGGTATTGGGCGACCTCGTTATTGTCGAGGTCATAACGCGCCTGGCGGACTTTCTCCGCGTAATAGCGATAATCCCACGGCTCGATGGTGATGCCGGCACCATCAGCATCCGCCAGGGCCTGCATATCAGCGACTTCTTCCTCGATGCGCGCCACTGCCGCACCCCAGACACCTTCCATCAATTCCAGCGCACGCTCGGGTGTGCCCGCCATGCGGTTTTCCAGGCGCCACTGAGCGTAATTGTCATAACCCAGCAGCTGGATACGCTCGTGGCGCAGCTGCAGGATCTCGGTGATAATGGCGTTGTTGTCGAATTCATCGCCATTATCGCCGCGGCTGTAATAATTGCGCCAGACCTGTTCGCGCAGCTCACGCTCGTCCGAGAAAGTCAGGAAGGGTGACATGGAAGAACGCGTATTGGTGATCGCGTACTGGCCTTCTTGGCCACGCGCAGATGCCGCTGCTGCAGACGCCTGAACAAAGCCGGACGGCAGGCCAGAGAGCTGGTCAGCGCTCAGATAGGTGACGTAATTCTCCTCATCGTGCAGCACGTTGTTGGAGAATTGCGTGTGCAATTCAGCCAGGCGTTGCTGGATCGCCGCATAACGCTCGGCCGCCTCGCCTTCCAGCGTCGCGCCATTGCGGGCGAAACCATCATAGGTCAGCTGGACAAGGCGCTGTTGGTCAACACGAAGGCCGGACATTTCCGCGCCCTCATACACAGCACGGACGCGGCTGAAGAGCGCCTCGTTCTGGGTGATCCGGGAGTTGAACGCCGCTAGCTGCGGGGAGAGCTCGCGCTGGATATCGCGGAATTCCGGCGTCGACACATTCGATGACCAGATACCCCAATAGCTGAAGACACGGCCAAGCGGCTGACCTGCTCGCTCGAGCGCAACGATCGTGTTCTCGAAACTCGCGGGTTCCGGATTGTTCACGATGGCATCGACTTCGGCCAGGTTCAGCGCCATGCCTTCCTCGACCGCAGAACGCAGGCCAGCCAGCGTCGCGCTCTGAAAGTTCGGCACGCCCTGATACGGGCCGCTCCACTCGGCCAGCAGGACATTGTCGGACATCGTGGCCTCAGCCGCAGATTCGACCTGGGCATCGTTGGCAGCGGTCATATCGGTTTCAGTCTCACTGTCCGGCGTACAGGCAGCCGCCAAAACGGCCAGCCCCGCCACGGACATCAAAAGCACATTGCGCATTGCGTTTTCCCCTTCAGCAATCACTGCCGGGAAATCTATCGAGTGAAAGGAAGAGATTAAAATGAAACATGCATCATGACGCAGCCCGGAGAGATGAACTCTTCGCGAGATTAACCAAGCGCTAAGGGATTCGCCGCTCTCTCGCCCTATTCGCTTGGCAATAGATCCGCGAACCCAGTTTTGGAGAGTATCATGCGCCGCGCCCTTTCTGCATTTGCTGCCCTGAGCCTTCTGGCCGCTCCCGGGCTGGCCCAGGACCCCGATTATGGTCAGCCAAGCGAGTACTCCGAACCCGTTGACACCTATTCCCAGGATGAGGTCGTCGATGCTGTCGCTGACTTCTTCGGCGTCACCGCGGAAGCTGCGGCCAGCGTGCTGGAGCGCGTGTTTTCCGATCTCGGGCGCCCGGTTGGCTATGTTGCCGGCGAGGAAGTCGCAGGCGCAGTCGGCATCGGCCTTCGCTATGGCGAAGGCTATCTGACACTGAAATCCGGCGAGCGCGAGAAAGTCTATTGGCGCGGCCCCTCCATCGGGTGGGATGCCGGTGGCAATGCCAGCCGCGTGTTTGTACTGGTCTATAATCTGGACGATGTCGATCGCCTGTATCAGCGTTTTCCGGGCGTCGAGGGATCGGCCTATTTCATCGCTGGCCTGGGCGTGAATTATCAGCGCGCTGACGAGATCACCCTCGCCCCGATCCGTTCCGGTGTCGGCCTACGCGCCGGTGCGAATGTTGGCTATCTGGCCTATTCGCGTAATCGCCGCTGGCTGCCGTTCTAGCCATGCAGATCCGCGCTTTCGACGAGGATGAGACAGACGGCGTCCGGCAATTGCTGGACGCCGCTTTTGATGGCGTAGCAGAAAGCCGGATTGTGCGCGCACTTCGCGCGGCCGACGCGGATACGCTGGAACTTGTCGCCGAAGACCATGGACGTATCGTCGGGGAGATCATGTTCGCCCCGGTCACAGGGCGGACCACCTCGGGAACCGAACTCTACGGCATCGGGCTTGGCCCCGTTGCTGTCGCGCCGGATGTACAGAAACGCGGCATCGGCAGCGCCCTGATCGAACACGGGCTGGAGTATCTGAAGAAGCTGGGCGTTCCCTTCTGCGTCCTGCTCGGTGACCCCGCCTACTACAAGCGGTTCGGCTTCACGCCGGCACGCGATATCAACTGGTTCTGGGAGGCCGACCCGGAAGCGACGTACGGCGATGCCTTCCAGTTGCTCAGCCTGTCTGGCGCGCCGATAGATGTCACCCACGTGACGATTGCCTATCACGCCGCGTTCGCAGCGGACGAGGACTGAAGCCGCACAGGGACGACCGGCTGCCAAAAGGGGACGGGACCCGGGCGTTTCCCCTTCGCCCTAGCCTCTCAAAATGCGATACTTCCCGTAAGACGTGTTTGTTGAGAGTGGGGAGAGATCATGGCGAACGGACTTGTACTTCTGGCCGGGATCGGGCTGTTGATCCTGCTGGTGCTGGCGCGGCAGATCCCACTGCAATTGCTCTCCCGCGTCGTCGCCCCGGTTTTCCGCCCGGTCATGCGCATCTTCCGCATCAAGCCGAGCGGAAATGCCTCGGCGGGCATGGTGAAGTCTGCGCACAGCGGTACCAGTGCCTGGGCTGCCCTGTCCCGGGCCTCGCGACCACAGACCGAGACCGAGCGGGCCCTGGGCGAGGATTTCAAGCACGAAGACAAACACATCACTCGCCATGGCGTGCTTTTCAACTGGCTGAGCGTGGTTGTCGGTTATATCAAAATGCCCACCGAGCTGAGCGATGAGGTCGCCGAGCGTTATCACGCCGAAGGTACGCGTTTCCTCAACGGTCGGGTCCCGATCTCGGCTGACTGTCAGAACCTCTATGAAGATGAGGAAGGTGCGATCATCGCCCGCCACTTCCCCGAAGATGCCGGCTGCCTTTACCTGCTCAACCAGATGCGCAAGGAGATCAACGGCAATGTGCGCAAGCTGACTGTGGTCTTTTCCGCCATCATCTCCTCCATCCTGATCATCAACCTGATCTATAATGATGGTGTGGCGCTGGGCCTGGCCGCGATGATGGGGCTGGGTGATGGTTTGCAGCTGGGTCCGCTGGCAATGGATGTGACTGACATCAACCAGGCCGGGTTTGCCGCCCTGACGACGCTGGGCGGCGCCTTTGCCATGTGGATTGCCTATTACGTGGAGTACGCGCCTTATCAGCGCAACAACTTCCGCGAACTGTCCAATTTCATCACCCGCTATCTGGCGCGCATGAACGACCATTTCCGCACCGCCGAGGGGCTGGCGAAATCAGTGACTGTCGGTCAGGAAAAGGATGCCAGCGAATTCTCCAAACAGGCCCGCAAATGGCACACGACCGTTTTGTGGATCGCGTGGCGCATCTTCTTCATCGAGAGCTTCATCCGCGGGGTGATGTTCCAGATCCTGCGCAATTCCGGCTATTACCTGGTGATGATCCCGGCGCTGTTCCTGATCGTCATGGTCGGAGTGAACAGCATATTCGCCGACAGCCTCGCCTTTGACCTCTGGGCTCGCATTGCCGATCTCGGACTGATCTTCGCCTTCCTCTTCATCGCCCTCATCGGGGTTTATGTGATCTTCCTGCGTCACTCGATGACGAGTATCGACGAGATCAACCAGGATGAGTGGATCGGTTTTGACAGCCTGCTGCTGGACAATGTGCTGGGCGAAATGGTTGGCAAATATGCCGAGGATGTCGGCTACTGGAAAAACCGCATCGGCGGCAGTTTCTAGCCGGATATCTGCACACACAAAAACGGGGCCTTGCGGGGCCCCGTTCTCATTCAACGCTTTCGCCTGGATCAGTCACCAGTGCTCGGCTGCCCATTCCCGGCCGAGAAGGGTCCGTAATAGCTGTCGGGCGTATCTGCACGGCGACGCTCACCGGCATAGTCACCGTAATCACCGCGCTCGCCCTCATGGCGTGCGTGATGGCCACGATAATGGCTTGGCACACAGTCACCGCAGGACTGGGCGACCTGCGCGCGAACATCAGCCATGCGCTCGGCCAATTGGTGGAAGCGCACCTGGCTGTCAGACCACTGGCCCTGGATCCGGTTACAATCGCTCTCCGTATAATCATTCTGGATCATGCACTGATTATAGGCTCGACAGCTCTGGACGACCGCGTCATAGGAGCCATCAAGTTCTGCCTCGAACTGGGAAATCAGATACACCACATCCGAAACGGCCGGCTCGTGGTTGTTATAGGCGCTCGGCGAACGAGGGCTTTGATCCGGGGCGCCTTGCGGAAGCGTTACCCCGCCGATTTCCGGCCCTTGCATGATACCCAACCCACGACGCATCTCCCGCACGCCCGTGAGATAGATATTGCGATCTTGTTCGTAAGAGGTCGCGGAACAAATGCTGCGAGCCTCAAGGTCGGTATCAACCGCCGGAACGATACCCGCGTGGAACATATGTTCGTGCGAACCAGCAGATTGACAGCCTGCCAGCGCGATAAGAGCAAGTCCAAGTCCGAGTTTCTTCATCTTTCCACTCCCTCCGGGCGCCGATCAGGGCGCCGGGTCCTCTTCGGCAGCGGCGGCACGTTCAGCAACCGCTGTCAGATAACATCCAGGCTGAATGGCCCGATAGGCTGCGTCGGCCTCGGCCTCGTCGAGGCGGGCCTGCCAGGCTTCCCAGAACGGATCTCGGGCCTGGGCGGCCTCACTGGCCAGACGGGCCGCGATATTGTCCCAGCGTGACACCGCGTCCTGGCGGAAACCCTCATTGTCACGAATAAAGCGCGCACGACCGTGCTCCAGCTCGGCGGCGCGGCGCAGATAGCTGTCCGCACGCTCTGGGCTCTCGACGACACCGCACATGCGATAGCTGCCCTGGATCGTTCCGGTGCCATAAATCAGGGCGAGGTTGAAATTGGCTTCCGGATGACCGCGCGTCGCAGCGATCTCCAGCCATTCAATGGCCATGTCGACATTCAGTTCCACACCCAGACCGGTCGCAAACATGATGCCCAGCAGGTTCTGGGCGCCAGGATCGCGAGCAGTGATGGCAGCGTGACAGATCAGGTCGACCGTCTCGCGCGGATTGAGCGCGCCGGTCTGGTCAAAGCCCATATCAGCCTGGAAGTCGCGAACCGCGCGGCGGGTGTTCGGACCATAGGACCCATCCACCTCATCGGCGTAATACCCCAACGCAGCCAGGGATTGCTGCCGCAGTTGAAGATCGATGATACCGCCGCCCTCGACTTCACCAAGGCGATGGCCACGGGAAATTCGCTCAAGGCTTTCATAAGTCGTACGGCAGGCCTGGGCGAGTGTCGCCGCCTGCATGCGCTGCTGGGCAACCAGAGAGGCCTGGGCACCACGATAGGCACCGATCTCCAGCGAACGATCCCAGGCGCGACGGGCAAAGTCGAGCTGGCCGATGGACTGATAGGCGTCACCGATGCGCAGCCAGCAACGCGCCAGGTCGGCGTCCGTCACCGGGCCTTCATAATCGTTGCAGATATCGTCACCCGGTGTCGGGTAGTATTCGTCATAACTGCCACGACGACCGGAACTGCCGGAGCGGCGCGAGGATCCGTTGATCTGGCGTGTGCCCGAAACACGATCGGACACCGGCAGCTCATCCTCGTCATCATCGGTAGCGGGACGCGCGGACAGGTTTGGCGGCGGATCGGGTATGGGCTGGCCACTGGCTGCCGCCGGATTGGTCGATTGTGTGCCCGGCATGGCCGCGGTAGCCGTCATCAGACCGCTTTCGTTCTGTTGCGGCAACACCAGGGGGTCACTGGTCTGTTGTGGCAATGCAGCCTCGGATTCACAGGCATTGTTGGCGCAGAAACCAGCGCGATAGCTTCGCATGTGGGTAAAGCCCAGAAGCACGACAAGGCCAATCAGCACGAGCACGGTCGCAGCCGCTTGCGCGAGAAAGGCAGTCCACCGCTCCAGCATTCGATACTCCCCCCCGGAAACTACTTGCGGCTGCAAAATGATTCGCCCCGCAACACCCCCGATTAGCCCGGGCAATAAACCGTAACGGGCAATCAGGCGCTTAACGCTCCATTAACGATGTTAGCTCGACCGGTCCTTTCAGGCCATACGCCAGAGACGATTTTTCCCAAAAAATTGATCAACTCTCGGTGGAATAGACGAGATTCCCCAATGGGTTGAATTAATTCGATCAGGCTCTCGCATTGCGATAGTCAGGCGCGCTCGAAACGCAAGCCGGGCCAGAGGCGCGATTGTTCATCACATTTGGCATTCCATGCCGCCGCTCCGGAAAGGTCCGGCGCCGGGCGTATATGAAGGCTCAAAAGCTCCTCGAAACCGAAAGGCGCATGCAGCGCCGGCTGGCCGTTAGCGCCGACAAACAGCCCGATTGCATGGGTACGAGAAGCAAACTTTTCGACCGCTTCAAGCGATGAAGACAATGCCTCCCGCCGGGTGCCGAATTTCCTGTTGAACCAGATGTGCACACGCGCCTGGTTGCACGCTTCGACCTCGATACCACGTTCGCGAAAAGCGTCTGCGATGGAGACCTCAATCGCCGCCTCGCTGGTTTCGGTCAGGTCGTCCGGATTGAAATAGGCTAGGTCGTAATCATTGACGCCGAAATCCGGTGCCTCGCCCAACAGCGCATTCCAGACGGCCTTGTAGACCGAGCCTGCCATCAGGAAGGGCTCGGGCAGCCCCCGGACTAGATCGTGCTCGAGGATGGCGCGATGGTGCGGATTGGCCAGGACGGCATCGAGCACGAACCGGGACTGCACGTCCCGGCTCGCATTTCGGATCTCGTCCAGATCGATGGCCATGCCGGACTAGCTGCGCAGGCTGCCGCCCGTTGCACCGGTTACCTTGGCGACAATCTTGCCGGCGACCGCCTCGATTTCCTCGTCTGTCAGAGTCTTTTCACGTGGTTGGAGCGTGACTTCCAGCGCCAGTGAAACCTGGCCTTCCGGAACACCCTTGCCCTCATAGACATCGAAGACAGAAACACCCGTGATCAGCTGTTTGTCCGCGCCCTTGGCCGCACGGATCGCTGCATCGGCTGCAACGCTCTTGTCGACCAGGAAGGCGAAGTCACGACGCACCGGCGTCAGGTCCGCCTTGTCCAGCTGGGTGCGGGCTTTCAGACCGGACACCTTTTTCGGCATCGGGATATTGTCCAGAACGATCTCGAAAGCGAGAACACGACCGTCAATATCCAGCGCCTTGAGCACGCGCGGATGGATCTCGCCAAACTCGGCCATGACGTTTTTCGGCCCCAGGCGCATGACACCGGAACGACCCGGATGCCACCACTCGCGCGCTTCGGCCACCGTCTGCAGCGAGCCGACCGGCGCACCGGCCGCTTCCAGAGCGGCCATGACATCGGCTTTGACGTCGAACACATCGGGCTCGCGCTGACCGGTCCAGTGACGGTCCGCCTGCACCGGCATGACGCCGGTTGCGACAAGGCGCTGGCCGTCAGGCGCATCGGACAGATAAATCGGTCCGACCTCGAAGAGGGCTGCACCGGCCTGGCCGCGATCCGCATTGGCCTGCATGGCCGTCAGCAGGTGGATCAGCGCGGTCGGGCGCATGACGTCCAGCTCGGATGAAATCGGATTGTCCAGCGTCAGGCCTTCGCCATGACCGCCAAACAGCGCGGCCTGGGAAGTTTCACAGAAGGACCAGGTCACGGCCTCGCTGTAACCCCGGCTGGCCAGGGCGCGACGCGCGTAACGCGCACGCAGTTGCATCGGTGTGGCCGGCGCTTCGCGGCGGCCCGGCAAACGCGGCAGGGACAGGGCTTCGAGATTGTCGAAACCGTGGATCCGGGCGACTTCCTCGACCAGATCGGCTTTCTGCGAACAATCCAGACGCCAGCTGGGCACACCCACGGTCAGCATATCGCCCTCGCCGACCGGTTCGAAACCGAGCGTTTCCAGGATGCGCACGATCTCTTCACGCGGAAGGTCCAGCCCGGTCAGGCGCTTGACCTCGGTGACCGGGAACTCGATGTCGGCCGGCTTGGCCGGAACTTCGCCCGCGACCAGAACCTCGGAGGCTTCACCCCCGCAGATATCCAGGATCAGGCGAGTGGCGTATTCGATGCCGTCACGGCAGGACGCCGGGTCCACACCGCGCTCGTAACGGTATTTCGCATCACTATCGATGCCGGTGGCCTTGGCGGTGGCGCGGGTGATCAGCGGATCGAACCAGGCGGCTTCGATGAAGACATCCGTCGTATCGCTCTCACAGCCGGAATAAACACCGCCCATGACGCCGCCAAAACCGAGCGCGCGCGCCTCGTCGGCGATGACACACATGCTGTCAGCCGGGACATATTCCTTGTTGTCCAGCGCCTCGAACCTGTCCGTCTCGCCAGCCCCCTTGCGGGCATGGATGGCGCCGGTCAGCTTGCTGGCATCATAGACGTGCAGCGGACGACAGCGGTCGTAGGAAATCAGATTGGTGATGTCGGCTAGGGCGTTGATCGGGCGCAGACCGATGGAGGTCAGCGCCTTTTTCAGCCAGTCCGGGCTCTCCACATTCTTCACGCCGCGCACTATGCGGCCCATGAAGACCGGGCAGGCTTCCGGCCAGTCCAGCTTGATCTCGACCGGGCACGGGAATGAGCCCTCGATCTCGTTGACCGGAACATCCTTCAGCGTACCGATACCGGTCGCGGCCAGATCACGGGCAATACCGCGCACACCCAGCCAGTCGGGACGGTTCGGGGTAACTTCAAAGTCGATGACCGGGTCGTCCTGGCCCAGGGCGACGACAGCCGGGGTTCCAACTTCCCACTCGCCGTCCAGGTCGATGATGCCGTCATGGTCCTCGCCGAGCTCGAGCTCCTTGGCCGAACACATCATGCCATGGCTTTCAACGCCTCGGATCTTGCGTGGCTTCTTGTCCAGCGCAAAGTCGAGGCCGGGAATATAGGTCCCCAGGGGTGCATACACAGCATACATGCCGGCACGGGCATTGGGCGCACCACAGACGATCTGTTTCTCGCCATCCCTGGTGTCGACCGTGCACACACGCAGCTTGTCAGCATCGGGGTGTTTCACCGCGTCCTTGACGTAGCAGACGGTAAACTCGCCAAACTTCTCGGCCGGATTGTCGATATCTTCGATCTCCAGACCTGCCATGGTCATGGCATCGGCGATCTCGGCCAGAGATGCGTCGGTCTCGAGGTGATATTTCAGCCAGGAAAGAGGGAATTTCATAGCAATCTTCTTTAGCTAAGGCCGGTCGCCAGGTTGGCCTGGAGCAGCGGGCTGAAGCCGTAATGGGCCAGCCAGCGCTTGTCGGAATTGAAGAAGTCACGCAGGTCCGGCGCGCCGTATTTCAGCATCGCCAGGCGATCCACGCCCATACCGAAGGCAAAGCCCTGGTATTCGTCCGGATCGAGACCGCAATTGCGGATCACGTTCGGGTGGACCATGCCGCAGCCCAGGATTTCCATCCATTTATCGCCCTGACCGACTTTCACGGCCTGGCCAACCCGCTCATACTTCACGTCCATCTCTGCAGACGGCTCGGTGAAGGGGAAGTGGTGCGGACGGAATTGCGCCTCGACCTTGTCGGTCTCGAAGAAGGCGGCGATGAAATCCAGCAGCACACCCTTGAGGTGGCCCATATGGGTGTCCTTGTCGATGACCAGGCCTTCGACCTGGTGGAACATCGGCGTGTGGGTCTGGTCCCAGTCACAGCGATAGACACGGCCCGGCGCGATAATGCGGATCGGCGGCTTCTGCTCGAGCATGGTGCGGATCTGGACCGGCGAGGTATGCGTGCGCAAAACCTTGCGATTGCCGTCGGCATCCGGCTGCATGAAGAAGGTGTCCTGGGTGTCGCGGGCCGGGTGGCCTTCCGGGAAGTTCAGCGCGGTGAAATTATGGAAATCGTCCTCGACATCGGGACCTTCCGCCACGGCGAAACCCATATCGGCAAAGATCACGGCCAGCTCTTCCATCACTTGGGTGATCGGGTGCAGCGAGCCTTGTGGCTGCGGGCGCACCGGCAGGGAGATATCCACGGTCTCGCTGGCAAGGGCCGCATCTAGCGCCGCATTTTCCAGCGTATCCTTGCGTGCCGTGATGGCGTCATTGAGCCGGGTCTTCAGGCCATTCAGGGCCGGCCCCATGACCTGGCGCTCTTCCGGGCTCATCTTGCCCAGCTCGCGCATCATAAGGCTCACCGAACCCTTCTTGCCGAGCGCGGAAACGCGGATTTCATCGAGACCAGCCTCATTACCGGCTGCTTCGATCTGGGAGAGAACATCGCGTTCAAGCGTGTCGAGATTGGACGTGTCTGTCATGCTGTGACCCTTACCTGTCCTGCAGGGTTTAACCGGTGATTTTTCAGGTGTCGACCGGGAGGCGCGGTCAAACTCAATCGGACAAAAGAAAAGGCCCGCGGGCGGTGCGCCTGCGGGCCTGTTCCGGAATTCTTTTCAGCCGGGTTTAGCCCAGCGCAGCGCGCGCCTGGTCAACCAGGGCCTTGAACGCTTCCGGCTCGCGGATGGCGATGTCGGAGAGGACCTTGCGGTCAACTTCGATGCCAGCCTTGGACAGGCCGTTCATGAAGACCGAATAGGTCATGCCGTGCAGGCGGGCGCCGGCATTGATGCGCTGGATCCACAGGCTGCGGAAATTGCGCTTCTTGGCGCGGCGGTCACGGTAAGCGTATTGACCTGCCTTCTCCACTGCCTGGACAGCCGTGCGGAACTGCTTGCGGCGTGCGCCGTAATAGCCCTTGGCTTTCTTGATGACTTTCTTGTGGCGGGATGCGGTCGCCGGTCCGGATGTAACTCGAGACATATCTGTGTGCTCCTAACTCGGTGCCAGCGGCCTAGAGGCCGTTCGGGATGTACTTTTTGACGATCCGCGCGTCCTGGGCAGACAGGGTCGTCTGGCCGCGCTTGTTACGGATCTGCTTGGGGGTACGCTTGATCATGCCGTGGCGCTTGCCAGCTTGTCCGGCCTTGACCTTGCCCGTGGCGGTGAGCTTGAAGCGCTTTTTGGCGCCGCTCTTGGTCTTCATCTTCGACATTTACATCTCCTTTTCAGGACCGGATTGACCCGGTCCGTTCGATGGGTTCAACGCACGGGCATGTCGATCGGGCCCAATACGCCATTTCTCAAAGAGCGGGCGTTATACGCGGATATTCAGTGATTGCAAGCGCGGATGCGAGTCTAGCGACCCGCAGCGACATCATCCTCGCACATGCCGCAATCTCGCTCGTGCACATGTCCGCGACGGCGACGCTGATTGTAGTTCAATCCGTGCGCGACAGCGACAGTCGTGACACCGGCCAGGGTCAGCAGGGTTTCGATCAGCTCGCTGAACATGTGCGACGCCCCCAGCGCCATCAGACCCAGGCCAACAAGTCCCGCAGCTAGAAGACGCCAGCTGCCGTCAGAGATCTTCACGCCCCAGCCCAGTGCGATGATGGAAACAGGTGCAGCAATGGCAAGCAGGATCAGGTGCCATTCATGAGCCAGGCCGATCTGTTCGGCCAGCCCTGGTGCCAGCAGAGGCGCGGCGACCGCAGCAGCCGGGAAGACCAGACAATGCATCACGCAAACCAGTGACAGGGCGATGCCGCCAATATCGAGATGATTGTTGGACATGCCGTCCGGGTACTCCGCGCTCGCAAGGGAGTGATGATATAGTATAACGCCCTTGTCCTGCCAAGCATCCAGACCGGCCCACGCATGAAAAAAGAGCGGCCCGCACGGAGCCGCTCCTGTTTCACCGATAGGCGACCGGATCAGTCGCGCGTCTGGTCGAAGCCCATTTCGGAAATCTGCAACTCGGCATCGAAGGAATCATCCTCCAGATAGGTACCGACCCAGATATCGTAGACACCGCTTTCCGGGTCTTCGAAGGCGATACCTGGATTGAGGCCGATTGCGTCATCATTGCACACCCATTCACCACTCGGCGTGTTCACAACCAGCGTCGGATCATGGCCGTCTGCATAGGCGGAAATGAAGAGATCGAGTTCGGCAGCCGTGTATTGCAGCTCATAGTCCGGAGCAGCCGAGACAAATCCACGACAAGACCGGTTGGCGCCGGAAGAAGCCTCGACAGATCCACCAGCCAGCAAGTCCAGGCGATGTGGGTCCGGCAGGAAGCCAGCCTCAAGCTCTACCGAGCCATAGTTCGCCTCCAGGCTGAAATCGAGCGTCTCGTCCATTCCGTACTCATCACCGAAAGCCAGTTCGGAAACGTGCAGGGTCGCCGGGATCGGCTCGCGCTCGGAATAGGTGCCGACCCAGATATTGTACATACCGGACTGAGGTTCGTCGAAATGCAGGCCCGGATTGAGATCGCCCGCGCTGTCATCATCACAGTGCCAGCTACCATCCGGGGCGCGGACGACCATCGTGATGTCACCCTCGGAAGAGGCCGAGAGATAAAGATCCAGCATCGCTGCATCATAATCCAGGTTGAAGTCGGGCTGGCTAGTTGTATAGCCGCGGCAGTTCTCACCGATCGCTTCGAAAACATCCTGGTCGCCACCGGCATAGAGCGAGATATTGTGCGGATCCGGAGCGAAACCGGCATCCAGAGACACGCCGCCGTAATTGGGAGTGCCGTTCCACTCGAGCAGTGGCGGACCGGACGTATCACCCAGGAAGCCGAGCTCGGAAACATAGAGCGTCGCATCAACACCCCCGCCGCCGCCAAAGACTCCGCCCCAGACGGCGTAACGTCCCGACTGGGGATCACGGATACGCACTCCCGGATTGAGCTCGCCGGCGGTGTCGTCATCGCAGTGCCACCCACCATCCGGTCCGGCGATGATCAGCGTGGTGTCATCTTCCGACTGCATGGAAACATAGAGATCGAACACATCATTTGCATCATAGTCGATCCAGACATCCGGCTGCTGCGAGATCGAGCCCCAGCACTGGTTCTGGGTAGAGCGCGCGCCATCAACATCACCGCCAACCTGGATGCCCATCGTCCGCGGATCATCGTCAAATCCGGCACGCAGATTCAGTCGCCCGTGGTCCGGCTGCAGCTCCGCATCCGCAGAGCGTGAGAAACGGTTCGACGTATCAAACCCGATCTCGGAGATGTGCAGCTCGCCCGGCGTATAACCATCGCCATATCCCAGCGAGCCAACCCAGACGTCGTACTCACCGGACATCGGGTCGGAGATCGCCACGCCCGGATTCAGACCGTGACCGGTAGCGTCGTCATTGCAATGAAAGCTTCCGTCCGGTGCGCGCACCACCATGGATCCATCCGCATCGGAACCGGCGGCAAAATAGAGCGAGAAAGCACCCGCCTCGTAGTCCAGTGAGAAACTCGGCTGGTGCGTGATGAAACCCGCGCACTGCTGGTCGAGATTGCGTGCAGGGATTGCGCCACCCGCCTGGATGTCGACAGATCGCGGATCACCGGCAAATCCCGCCTCCAGGCGCATGGAGCCATAGGCAGGCTGGGCGTTCCAGTCCTGGGCCGAGGCTGTGCCGCACGCGGCGGCTAGGAATGTCGTGGCGAGTATCCAGTTGCGTAGTTTCATCTGCTCATCTCCCCTGATCGAGCGACATGGTTCACCGGGCAATTTCCGAGACTTTCAGAACTGCCGGAGCGGTGGTGTCGGCCGCATAGCTGCCTACCCAGACGAGGTAGCTGCCCGAATTCGGCCGGGTAAATTCAATGCGCGGATTGGTGCCTTGCCCGCTGTCATCATCACAGTGCCAGGCGTTGTCGGGGCCCAGAATGACGAGCGTAGCATCAATGCCGGAATAAGCGCTGAAGATCAGCGGGAATGACCCCGCATTGTAATAGATCTCGACGCTCGCTTCATCGGTGATATTGCCCGGGCAGGAACTGCGGATCGCGCGGCCGGAATGCACCGGACCACCTGCTTCCAGGTCAAATTCATAAGGATCAGGGGTAAAGCCGGCGGAAAGATAGATCCCACCCCAGCGCGGCGCACGTTCGGCGTCCTGCGCAATGGCAGGCGCGCTGCAGACGATCGAGGCCAGAGCCAACGATGTCAGGCGTGCGATCATAAGTCCCCCTAGGAAACCAATCTGAACATGCTTCCTACCCGTGTGCAATCACCACACACGTGTCAGCAAGGTGAATTCTTGTCGCAGGGTACTGAATTCATCCTGAACATGAACGCCCTCAAAGCGGCCATATTCGGTCAGGAAATGGGCTTGATTGGGTGGGCGCTAGTCCGCCCCGCCCATGGCCCGCAAGGCTTCCAGGGAATTGTCGACATGCGGATAGGGATTACCGTCAGCATAGTGATAGGCAATCGTGGAATCCTGGTCGATCACATAGGTGATACGGCCGGTCCAATTGCCGCCAGGACGCATCCGCGCGTCATAGTCGCTGATCATCTGGTCGTTGACCGCAAAAACCGGAAATGCATCGGCACAGTGCTGGGTGGAGAAGTCGGACAAACGGTCAACATTGCCGGCCGTCAAACCAATCACCTGCGCACCCAGCGTTTCAAACTGCTCGATATTCTCGGCAAAATTCGCCGCCTGCGCTTCACAGCCGGAAGTGAAGGCCGCCGGGAAGAAGAAGGCAACGACCGGGCCGCTCTCCAACGCTTCAGACAGGGTGAAGTTCACCGCCTCACCCGCTTGATATCCTTCGAGCACCAACTCGGGCGCAGCGTCTCCGACATTAAGATCGGCATGAGCAGTGGCGGAAACGGCAATCGCCGCGGCGGAGGCGAGAATAAGAGCGCGCATAATTATCCCTAACTTGCTTGTATGAGTATTTGGAGCGTTGGCCCGCAAAGGCAAGTCTATGGATACTTTTTCAAAGTTTCGATGTGATCCCGATGCAGCCGTTCCGCCCACCCGGTATCAATCAACATCATGAGCTCTTCGGATTTCGCAAACCAACCCAGGCGGGAGTTCCGAGTTTCGTCCCGGTTTCGTGCCTCCCAAGTGATGGCGAGGCTTTTGACAAGACTAGAGACCAATTCATAAACGATCGCGTCCGCATCACCAGATAGAATTTCACGTTCCTGACCGCGTGACCAAGAAGTCAACCGGAACGTACCACCCGTTGCATAAATAGATATGGTCCCATCTCTATAGCCATTGTCCCAATTGAGCTTTCCCAATCCGTCGCGCCCGCTAGGATTGCCTTTTGCATCGCGCCGGAAGTAGTCCTCATCGTCATAAACATACGGCCGCAAAAGCTCAGCGGCAGCGGCGTAAGCCGCCTCAATATCTTCCACACAAGTGGAGTTAGGGTATTTTTGGTAGCGTGAAAGACTTGGAAGATCACTTGGATGGGCAGGCGGGTCTGGACGAAACTCTTTCTTTTCTTCCACAGCTTGCCCCTTGGACGGTTTTCCCTGCCGTCGCGCCATCACAATGACGCCAAGACCAAGAGACAGTAGCACCAACAAGGTCAAGGAAACATACATCAACATGCCGAGCGCCTTAGTTTGTTGGCTTAATTATCGTCCATCTTCAGGGCGGCAATGAAGGCTTCCTGCGGGATGTCGACCTTGCCGAACTGACGCATCTTCTTCTTACCGGCCTTCTGCTTGTCCAGCAGTTTGCGTTTCCGGGTGGCGTCACCACCGTAACACTTGGCCGTCACGTCCTTGCGCATCGCTGCGAGGGTTTCACGGGCAATGATGCGTCCG
This sequence comes from Maricaulis sp., assembly GCF_017643475.1. Taxonomy (GTDB): domain Bacteria; phylum Pseudomonadota; class Alphaproteobacteria; order Caulobacterales; family Maricaulaceae; genus Maricaulis. The sequence goes on along the minus strand of NZ_JAEPNI010000001.1, from coordinate 592,630 downwards.
CCCAGGGCGGCCTGGATCGGGATCTTGAACATGTGGCGCGGGATCAGGTCCTTGAGCTTTTCGCACATGGACCGGCCGCGGGCCTCGGCGCGGGCGCGGTGCACAACCATCGACAGCGCGTCCACCGGCTCGTCATTGACCAGGATGGACATCTTCACCAGCTCGCCGACACGATCATCAATCCACTGATAGTCAAAAGACGCATAACCCTTGGTGACCGATTTCAGACGGTCATAGAAGTCAAAGACGACCTCGTTGAGCGGCAGCTCATAGATCAGCATGGCGCGATTGCCGGCATAGGTCAGCTCGACCTGGACGCCGCGGCGATCCTGGCAGAGCTTCAGCACGCCGCCGAGATATTCGTCCGGCACCAGAATGGTGGCCTTGATCCAAGGTTCGGCAATCGTATCGACCTTGACCGGGTCCGGCATGTCGGCCGGATTGTGCAGATCGATCTCGGTGCCGTCCGTCATGGTCAGCTTGTAGACTACCGACGGAGCCGTCGTGATCAGCTCGATATCGTATTCGCGCTCGAGGCGCTCGCGGATGACTTCCAGGTGCAGCAGGCCCAGGAAACCACAGCGGAAACCGAAGCCCAGCGCCGCCGATGTTTCCATCTCATAGGAGAAGGAGGCGTCATTGAGGGCGAGTTTCTCGATGGCGTCGCGCAAATCCTCGAACTCGGCACTGTCGACCGGGAAGAGACCACAGAAAACCACCGGCTGGGCCGGCTTATATCCTGTCAGGGCCTGGTCGGTCGGGCGCTTGTCGTCGGTGACGGTGTCACCCACGCGCGCATCGCGAACCTGTTTGATCGAGGCATTCAGGAAGCCGATCTCGCCCGGATAGAGCGCATCGAAATTCTCTTTTTTCGGGCGGAAGACACCCACGCCATCCACCGGATAGGCCGCGCCGGTTCCCATCAGGCGCACGCGCATGCCTTTTTTCAGCGTGCCCTCAACGACCCGCACCAGACAGATCACACCCAGATACGGGTCATACCAGCTGTCCACCAGCATCGCCTTGAGCGGCTTGTTCGGGTCACCGGCTTCCGGCGCCGGCAGGCGCTGGACCACGGCCTCGAGAACCTGGTCGATATTCAGGCCCGTCTTGGCGGAGATCTCGACAGCCTCGGAGGCATCCAGGCCGATTACGTCCTCGATCTGGTCCTTGATACGCTCCGGCTCGGCCGCCGGCAGATCGATCTTGTTGAGCACCGGAACGATCTCGTGATCGACCTCGATGGCCTGGTAGACATTGGCCAGCGTCTGCGCCTCGACCCCCTGGGAGGCGTCGACAACTAGCAGCGAGCCCTCACAAGCGGCCAGCGAGCGGTTCACCTCATAGGCAAAATCCACGTGTCCGGGCGTGTCGATCAGGTTGAGCGTATAGGTCTGCCCGTCCTTGGCGGTGTAATCCAGGCGCACGGTCTGCGCCTTGATCGTGATGCCGCGCTCACGCTCGAGCTCCATATTGTCGAGCACCTGCTCCTTCATCTCGCGATCACTCAGTCCACCAGTGAACTGGATCAGGCGGTCAGCCAGGGTCGACTTGCCGTGGTCGATGTGGGCCACGATCGAAAAATTGCGGATAAGGGACGGATCTCTGCTCATGAGGCGCGAAGTAGCACTCACGAGGCCTTTGGCCAAGCGGGATAGGCTGTAAGGCGAACAGCCCTAGCGCTGACGTCCCAGGAAATAGACAGGAAGCCCCAGAATCAGCAGCACGATTCCCCAGCCGATCACTTCCAGTCCGGAGCCCCAGATGGCGAAGGTGGAATACAATGCACCGATCAAGGCCACGACCGCCCAGGCCCGAGCAGAACGCCAACTGTGCTTGATCTCGGCCAGCGCGCTGATCAACAGCGGCGCCAGCGTGCACACCGTGCTCATCATCAACAGGAAGGTGAAGGCTCCAACCAGGCCACGGGAATAATTGGCGACCAGCAGGACCGAACCCAGCACGCTGGACAGGATCAACGCGCCCTGCGGGGAATGTCCGCCATTGAGCTTGCCCAGCCAGGCCGGGGCGAGACGATCCTGTGCCGCAGCAAGCGGCAATTGCCCCGCAGTAAAGATATTCCCGTTCAGCGACCCGGCCGTGGCGATCATGGCACCGATGGCAACCAGGGGCCCGCCCCAGCTGCCCAGTGCCCGCGCAGCATCGGCAAAAGGCGACGTCGAGTTCACCAGTTCGCCGGACGGCACAAGCATCATCACAGCAAGCGTCGAACCGACATAGATCACTGCCGTAAAAATCGTCCCCGTGACCACGGCTCGCGGCAGGGTCTTTTTCGGGTTTTCAACATCACCGGCCGGAATGACGCCGGCCTCCAGGCCTGCAAAGGCCCACATGGTCAACAGCGCAGTCGCGGCCAGGACGGAGAGCAAGGACTCCCCGCTGGGATTGAGAGCAGGCAGGTTCTGCGTTGAGCCCATCGCCATGCCCGCGCCGATAATCAGCAAGAGCGGCAGGAGTTTGAGAAGGGTCATCATCACCTGGACCAGACCGGCCGAACTGACGCCCCGGATCGAGATCAGTGTCAGCGTCCAGATCAGGACCAGCGCCGCGACGCCCTGGCCGACGGCATTCCCGTCCAGCCCCGGCACAAACACCGCCAGATATCCGACAAAAGCAATGGCGATGGCGGGTATGGCGACAAAATACGACGCCCAATGTCCCCAAACGACCAGGAAACCGGTCAGGTCACCGAAATTCTCCCGGGCATAGGTATAGGGACCTCCTGAATGTTCAGTCCGGCCAGCCAGCCGTCCCAGCACCAGGGCCAGGATGATGGACCCGCCCGCCGTCAGTGCCCAGCCGCTCATCGACATCATGCCATAGGGGGCCAGTACGGTGGGCAGCATGAATATGCCCGAGCCGATCATGACGCCGACCGTCAGCGACCAGCACCCCCAGAACCCCAGTGCTGCCTTGCCCTTTTTCGACTCTGACTGTGCCATTTCTCCCCCTAGTCTGCTGCGGCATAGACCTCCCGCAGCAGGTTCTGCCAGTGCCAGACACCGGCTTCCTGGTTCGGGGACAATCGCCCCGGCTGGTAATGCCCGCAGGCCAGGCCCTTCTGCACGTGCTCGCAGATCATGCGGTCCTCGTCCTGCACCTCATCGGAAAACCGGTCGTCTTCATCGGCCCGCTTCTCCGCCCCCGGCGCATAATAAAAGTCGAATTCCACCCGACACTTGTCCGGCCCGTCCGGGATCACCCGATTGCTTTGCATGCGCCCCGGCAGGATGTTGAGCATCGTATTGGGATAGATGAAAAAATAGAGCGCCTCGCCGGCCGCATAGGCCGCTGTCTCCGCGTCGATCGGCGAACGTTGCAGCGACCAGAAACGCGCCAGCTCGGTCTTGTACTCCGGATAGGACACAATCTGGGTCAGGCCCGGATGCACAAAGGGCAGGTGATACCCTTCCAGGTAATTGTCGACATAGACCTTCCAGTTCGCATCCACCGAATAGACGCGCTGATGGTGGTGACGCATGTCCAGCAGGCGGTCTTCCGGCACCAGGTCCGCGATCCCGGCCATGACATCCTCGAACGCCTCACCCTCGCCCACCCGGGCGAAAACCATGCCGCCCCACTCACGCACCTCGATCGTGGCCAGGCGAATATCGGAGTGATTGAACCCCTCCGCATTTTGCATTTCCGGCGCCGTTTTCAGCTGTCCCTGCAGGTCATAGGCCCAGCCATGATAGGCACAGCGCAGGCGTTTCGCGCCCTTGCCGTCACACAGCGCCAGCGGGCCGGCGCGATGGCGGCAGACATTGATGAAACCGTTGAGCTTTCCCGTCTCGTCTCGTACCAGGATGACCGGCACCCCGCCGATCTCGCGCACCACATGATCACCACGCTCCGCCACTGCGCTGACCGGGGCAATCACCTGCCAGGCGGGAGCCAGGACCTGTTTTTGGTCAAAAGCCAGCCAGTCCTCGCCGAGATAGTGTTTCGGGTCGAGGGCCCGGGCAGTGGTCAGACCGGGCCGCGGTCGGGCGGTGAAATCATCCATCCCCCAGCGGTAGGCCCCGGGCGTGTGTCGGTCAACTCCTTCGCCAAGGTCGCGATGGCGCTTCCCCGGGCCAAAACCCCGGATTCAAAGCCGGATTCGCGATAGCGATTCTGTGCTTGACTCTTTGTTCCGAGATGAGAACATAAAAAGAACATCGATTATGGATTGGAACATGCGATCTGCGTCTTCACGCCGAAAAGGGCGGCCGCAGCTGGACCAGCTGCGCGCCAAAATCCGGGACATTGCGCCCGGGGCCCTGCCTGCCATGCCCGCCCCTCCAGGCGTGCAGGGACAGGCCTCGGGAGAGGTGCGCGAACTGATCAATCTGCAATCGGGCCTGCACGAGATCTGTCCACAGGACTATCTCGACACGCCATCGGCCCTGGCGGTCCAGACCGGGTTTTTCTCCCAGGCCCTGCGTCGCCATGAAAGCGCCCGCCCCATCGTCTGGGTACGGCGCACGGGCGGGCGCAGCCAGGATTTTGGCCAGCCCTATCCGCTGGCCCTGAAACAATGGGGCCTGCCCCCGGAACGCATTCTCCTGGTCGAGACAAGCGAGGTCACTGACTCGCTCTGGGCCATGGAGGAAGCCCTCAATTCCGGAGCCTGGCTGATGGGCGAGATCGGGGCGGAACACCGTTACGATCTGACCGCCTCGAAACGATTGCACATGGCCGCACAGGCACGCGGGGCGCTCGCCCTCATCCTGCGGTCACATGACCGGGTCCAGCCCAGCGCGGCGCTGACCCGGTGGCGAATTTCCGCCCGGCCCTCACTGGCTGAGGCCTGGCGGGGGGCGACAGGTTTGCCCGGCATGGGAGCTCCATGTTTCCGGGCGCAATTGGAACGGGTTCGGGGCGGCCCGCCGAGAAACTTTGATATCGAGTGGAAACATGCGGCGTTTCATGTCCTTGAGCCTGCCCCGCTGGCCAACAGACCGGCGACAGATCTCCCCCCAGCACCAGCGCAGCGCCAGATCGCCTGACGCTCCCTATGCGCTGGTGCACACCACAACAGGCGGCGAACGCCTCTACGCCCTCAATGCGGCTGCCAGTGCAGCCGGGCTGAGACGCGGACAGGCTGTCGCCGACGCCAAATCCCTGGAACCGGGCCTGCAGGTGGAAAGCGCCTCCCCGGCGTTGGACAAACGCCTCCTGCAGGCCCTGGCCCGGGCCTGTGGCCGCTGGTCCCCCTGGACGGCTCCGGACCCGGGCCTGCCCGGTGAAGACGGCATATTGCTGGATATCACCGGCTGCGCCCGCCTGTTTGGCGGCGAGGAAAAACTGGTCGCCGCTACGCTCGAGGCCGTTCGGGAACAGGGTTATATCGCCTATGCGGCGGCGGCCCCGACCCTCGGCCTGGCCTGGGGGCTGGCGCGTTATGCGGCCCGCCGGGAGAGCTCCGGCCTCATCATCACCGATACGGTCAGCGAACCGCTCAACGCCCTTCCGGTCGAAGCCCTGCGTATCGGCCCGATGGCCGACCAACTCCGCCGTTTCGGGCTCAAACGTGTCGGCGACCTGGCCGGCCTGCCACGGGCCAGCCTGGCCCGGCGGTTTGGCCGAGAGCTGGTCTCCCGCCTCGACCAGGCTCGCGGGCTGGACGAGGAAGTGCTCAGCCCGCTACAGCCCCGCACACACTATCGTGCCCGGCTGCGTTTCCCCGAGGCCCTGCTCCTGCTCGACAGCATCAAACAGACCGTGCGCGAAACCGCCAACACGCTGTGCGAACAACTCGATGCCCATGGCCGGGGCCTGCGCCGCGCCGAACTCAATCTCTACCGGGTGGATGGCAAGATACTCCTGCTCAGCCTGGGCACGGCCGCGCCCGCCCGCGACCCGGCCCATATCACCCGCCTGTTCAGCGAAAAACTCGATCGCGCCGAGATTGATATCGGGTTTGGCATTGATGTCGTGGAATTGCGCGCCAGCGAAACCACCGCGCTCAACACCCATCAATCGGGCTTGCTGGACAGTGATGAAATGGCGCCGGACACGATGGCACGCCTGACCGATCGTCTCGTCGTGCGCCTGGGAGATGATCAAGTCCAGCGTGCGGCCCGGCGGGAAAGCCATATCCCCGAGCGCGCCGCGGGTTGGCGCCAGAATTCCGGTCCCGGGTCTGCCATCGTCCCTCATGCAGGCACCGCCCGTGCGCCTGGCGGCACGGCCCTTGCCGTGCGCGACAACACACCCGTACCGGCGCTCACAGGCCCGGAAAGCGAGGTTGATCCGGATCGCCCCCTGCTCATCCTCGCCCGGCCGGAACCGGCCCAGGCCGTCGCCGAAATCCCCGATGGTCCACCGCGCAGCTTCATCTGGCGCCGGGTCCGCCATCTCGTCCACCGTGCCGAGGGCCCGGAACGTCTCGCTCCGGAGTGGTGGCGCGACCAGCTCTCTCCCCGTTCGCGTGATTATTTCCGTGTGGAAACCCGCGAAGGCCGCCGTTTCTGGCTCTACCGCGAAGGCCTGTTCGGTCTGGAAACCACGAGCCCGGAATGGTTCGTCCACGGGGCGTCGTGATGCCTGATGCCGCCGAAATTCTCGCCTGTTCCAACTTTACCTTCCTGACCGGGGCCTCGCATGCCGATGAAATGGTCGCGCAGGCCGCGGCCCTGGGTCTCAGCGCCATCGGCATTGCCGACCGCAACAGTTTCGCCGGCATCGTGCGGGCCCATCTCGCGGCGCGCGATGCGGGCATCAAACTCCTGGTCGGGGTGCGCCTGGTCACGGTGTGCGGTTTCGAGGCCGTTGCCTATCCGCGCGACCGCGAGGCCTATGGCCGCCTGACCCGCATGCTGACCGACGCCAATTTCCGCTCCGTGAAAGGCCAGTGCGATCTCTGGCTGGACGATATCATCCGCGTGTCCGACGGCCAGATACTGCTGATCATCCCGCCACGCGAGAGCGAGCTGGACTGGCAGGACAAGACCGCCACCTTTCTCGCCGCCCTCCAGGACCGTGCCGCCCTGGCCCTGACCCGCTGGTTTGACGGCCGCGATGGCCGCCGCCTTTATGAGCTCACCCGCCTGGCCCGCGACTGGGACATTCCCACCATCGCCACCACGGATGCGCGTTTCCACGCCCCGGGCCGAAAACCCCTGGCCGATGTGGTCACCTGTATCCGCGAACACGTGTCTATCAAGCGCGCCGGCTTTGCTCTCGCCGCCAATGCCGAACGCCACCTCAAACCCCCGCACGAACTCTACCGGATCTTCCAGGGATATGAGGACGCTGTTGCCCGCAGCCTGGCCCTGGCCGAGGAGATCAACTTCTCTCTCGACGAGTTGGTCTATCAATATCCCGACGAAGTGATCGGTGCAGGCGAGACGCCCATGCAGACCCTGCGTCGCCTGACTCGTGACGGAATGGAAATGCGCTACCCCGCCGGCCCGCCCGGCAAGATCGCCCGGGCCGTGAAACAGGAACTCCAGCTGATCGACCAGCTCGATTACGCGCCCTATTTCCTCACCGTCTATGACATTGTGCGTTTTGCCCGCAGCCAGGGAATTTTATGCCAGGGGCGCGGATCGGCTGCCAATTCCGCCGTTTGCTACATTATCGGCATTACCGAGGTCGACCCGGCGCGCATTGACCTTCTCTTCGAGCGTTTCGTGTCCGCCGAACGCGGCGAACCGCCTGATATCGATGTCGATTTCGAGCACGAGCGGCGCGAGGAAGTCATCCAGTATGTCTATGAAAAGTATGGCCGTCGCCGGGCGGCCATGACGGCGACCGTGAATTGTTATCGCCCGCGCGGTGCCATTCGCGAAGTGGGCAAGGTCTTCGGCCTGTCCGGTGACATCATCTCCGCCCTCTCCAAGACGCTGTGGGGCTGGCACAGTGACGATCTGACCGATGACCGTATTCGCGACGAGCTGGGCCTGGATCCCGAGGCAGACGAGATCCGCCAGACCCTGCGTTATGCCCGCGAGCTGATGGGGTTTCCACGCCATCTCTCCCAGCACCCCGGCGGGTTTGTCATGACCCAGGGCCGGCTGGACGAGATCGTGCCCCTGCACAATGCCGCCATGCCGGACCGCACGGTGCTGGAATGGGACAAGGAGGATATCGACGCGCTTGGCCTGATGAAGGTGGATGTGCTGGGCCTGGGCATGCTGACCTGTGTCGCCCGCGCCATGGAGATGATCCGCACCGTCTATCAGCGCCCGCTGGAGGTCAGCGATATCCCGCCCGAGGATCCGGCTGTTTACGACATGATCTGCAAGGCCGACACGGTCGGCGTCTTCCAGATCGAGAGCCGGGCCCAGATGACCATGTTGCCGCGGCTCAAACCACGTAATTTCTACGACCTGGTCATCGAGGTCGCCATTGTCCGGCCCGGCCCCATCCAGGGCGACATGGTCCACCCCTATCTGCGCCGCCGCGACGGGCTCGAGACGGTGGAATTCCCCTCTACCGAACTCGAGCAGGTGCTGGGCAAGACACTCGGCGTGCCGCTTTTCCAGGAACAGGCCATGCGTATCGCCATCGTCGCCGCCGGTTTCACCCCGGCCGAGTCCGACAAGCTGCGCCGCTCAATGGCCGCGTTTCGGCGGTCCGGAACCATCCATGAAATGGGCCGCAAACTCGTCGCCGGCATGATCGCCAACGGGTATGAGCCAGACTTTGCGGAACGCTGTTTCAAACAGCTCGAAGGTTTTGGCGAATACGGTTTCCCGGAGAGCCATGCTGCCAGTTTTGCCCTGATCGTCTATGTTTCCTGCTGGCTGAAACGTTATTTTCCAGACGTTTTCCTGGCCGCTCTTCTCAATTCCCAGCCCATGGGGTTTTACGCGCCGGCCCAGCTGGTGCGTGATGCCCGCGATCATGGTGTTGAAGTAAGGCCGCCTGACATCAATCACTCTGACTGGGACTGCACGCTGGAGGCCTGCCAGCCCCCCTCATCCCATCGGCGCCTGCCCTTTGCCATGCCCACCGGTGAAGGCGGCGGGCGGTTTGCGGTGCGCCTGGGCCTGCGCCAGATCAAGGGTTTGAAAGAACCCATGGCCGCCCGCCTCATTGCCGCCCGCCAGGACGGTGGCGCATTCAACAGCGTGTCCGACCTGACCCGCCGGGCCCGGCTGGATCGCGGCACGATCGACCGGCTTGCCCAGGCCGACGCCTTTGGCTCTGTCGCGCTGGACCGCCGCAAGGCCAGCTGGTCCGCCCTCGCCCAGGCCGGCAAACCCCTGCCCCTGTTTGAACAGGCCGAGGATTATGGCGCTGAGAACCCGGTCGAATTGCCCCGGCTCTCGCTGGCTGAGAATGTCGCCCAGGACTATTCCAGCCTGCGTCTCTCCCTGAAGGCACACCCGATCAGCTTTTTCCGCAAGGAGTTCGAGGAGAAGGGCTTTTTACGCGCCGACCAACTCGCTGACCGGCGTGATGGCAGCTGGGTCAGCGTCGCAGGGCTCGTCCTGGTCCGCCAGCGTCCGGGCTCAGCCAGTGGCGTCATCTTCGCCACGCTGGAAGACGAGACCGGTGTCGCCAATGTCATTGTCTGGCCCAAGACCTTTGAACGCCACCGCAAGACCGTCATGGCCGCCAAGCTGTTGACGGTAACCGGCCGCCTGCAGAAGGAAGGCCAGGTCACCCATCTCGTCTCCCACCGGCTCGACGATCAGAGCTGGCGCCTGGCCGCCCTCGCCGAGGGCGGCGAATTCACCGAGGCCACCGCTCATGCCGACGAGATCAACCGCCCCCAGGCCGACCCCCGCACTGTCGCTCTCTATCGCCGGGTCATGCGCGGCGAACGCCTCGAAGACATCCTGCCCAAAAGCCGGGATTTCCACTGAGACCGGTCAGAAACACAGAAAGGACGCAGCAAGACCAGTCACTGCAAACGCCCTAATCGTTAACCGGCCCCGCTATTGCAAAGGATTTGTTAATCCTGTTCCATTGTTCAGGAATGGGTCGCTTGGTTCTTAGTCTGGAGTCCGTGATGTCTGCCACAGCCCTTACAAATCGCGAAAACGAAGCGATGCGTGTGATCTGGGACAAGGGCAGTGTGTCAGTCAGCGAACTGGCCGTGGCCACACGCCAGGGCGCCAGCCAGACCCTCAACACGCTGCGCTCTCTGGTTCGCAAGGGCGCGGTCGACCGCCGCCAGCAAGGCCGCCAGGTTACCTATCGTCCGCTGCTCAACCGTTCGACCGCCCAGACCCACGCCCTGGGCCGCCTGCTGAATGGTGAAAGCCCGGCCGGTGGCACGGGTGTCGTTGTCCTGCGCGAAAGCGATATCGACCCCCAGGACTGGGCCGACCTCCAGGCTGAAATCGAAGCGCGCCGCGCCAAACGCGCTCAGGGTTAATCCTCCAGAAACGCCCGCACGCGCTCCAGGCTCACCTCGGGCGCTTCTTCATGCACGACATGGCCGAGGCCCGGCATGACTTCCAGGCGCGCTGAGGGCATGGCGTCGACAAAACGCGGACCATGGTCGGGCGGGACGATGCGGTCGAGTTCGCCCCACAGGATCAGCGTATCAGCCTCGACCCGGGCAAGGTCTGTTTCCGGGGCTGGCAGGGTGAAGACCTCCAGGCGTTCGACCAGGGCCTGACCGACACCGGGCTGGCGCATCAGGTCGTGGACGCGCCCCGGTAATTCAGCCGGCATATTAGTCGGGTCCCCAAACAGCCCCGCGGATGCCGCGCCGACCATGGCTTGCGGAGCAGAGGTCATGAAGAAGGCGACCGGCGCAGGAACCGGCACCGGATCCTCGGTGACGCCATTGATTGAGAAACCACCCGGCGCCAGCAGGATCAGCCTGGAGACAAGTTCCGGCTGCTCGGCGGCGAGCCGCCAGGACACCAGCCCGCCCAGGGAATTGCCGACCAGAACCACATCATCATGGCCCAGCGAGTCCAGAAGAGACGCAGTCAGCGCGACGGTCTCGCGTACTGAATAGCGCTGCTGCGGATCGGGACCGGTCAGGGCGTGGCCCGGCAGATCGAAGCGCACAACGCGATAATCGACTGCGAGGTCTTCCGCCCAGGCGTCAAAACTTTCCAGCGAATAGGAAAAACCGTGGATGAGCACGATTACAGGCGCGCCTTGCGGTCCTTGCTCGCGGACGCGGAAAGTCATGCCGTCGGCATCAACCCAGTGATCGTCCTCGCTCCAGTATGGCGACGTTGGAACGGGACGTTCAGAGGCCGGGCGCAGGTCCGCCGCCGGTTCAGGCTTGAAGAACATCCAGCCCACCACAACCAGCAGGATGACCACCAGGCCCAGAATCCATTTCATCATCGCTCACTCTCCCGAACTCATGCGACTGATCTCACAAAGAGAAACGGCGGGCCAGGCCCGCCGTTTCATGTTCAGCCTAGTAACGCCAGGCGGCCGTTGCGGTGACTGTGCGCGGCGGACCGTAATAGCCGATCAGCGTGCCCTCCAGGCCCAGCTCAGGAGCCAGCGTGTCGTTGTTGACGAAGTCATAGCCGGAGACGCGATATTCCTCGTCTGTCAGATTGCGACCATGCACGCCCAGCTGCCAGCGGCCATCACCGGATTCCCAAACAGCGGACGCATTCCACAGCGTGTAGGCTTCCTGGTCGAGTTCCGGGAAGGGGAATTCGAACTGGGAGCTATCGCCGCGATGACTGATCGTATTGGAAACCTGCAGATCTCCATCCGCGACCGGCCGGACATATGTCAACGTGAAGGAGGCCGTCAGATCGGGGGTATTCTGGATGACGACCTGGTCGGAGACATCCACACCGAAAGCGTTGACGAACTCGTCATACTCGCCGTCCAGCAGCCCGATCGCCCAGCCCAGGGAGAGGCTGTCGCCACTGGTCACCATGTCCTGACCCATGTCGAGCATACCTTCATACTCCAGACCACGGATGGTGGCTGCGCCGGCATTCGTGGTCACACCGGTGAAGGTGTCGTTCACACCGTCATTATTGGTGTCCACACCCACGGAACCGGGCACCTGGATGTCGGTATAGTCCATGTGGAAAAACGCCAGGCTGTGGCGATAGCTGCCGCTCTGGTATTTCCAGCCGATCTCGAAACTGTCGACCGTTTCCGGATCGAAGGCCATGAAATCATAGATCTCGTCCGCGGTGACGGAACCAGACTGGTCAAAGTCCGGCGTGGCGGTCGTCTGGGCGCGCGGGTCGAAACCGCCCCCTTTGAAGCCCTGGCTGAATGTGAAGTAATAGTTGTTCGCGCTATTCGGCTGGTAAGCCAGCGACACGGTCGGCGAGAAATCATCCCAGCTGTTCGTGCCTGTGAAGTCAGACGTCGTGGCGATCGGCACACCTGCGCCACCAAAGAACTCCGAGAAACCGCCGACATAGGTGCGACGCAGAACCGTGGATGTACGCTCATCCTCGGTATAGCGGCCGCCCAGGGTCAGGCTGAACTCGTCATTGATGTCATAGGTGAAATTGGCAAAGACAGACCAGGTCTCGGTAGCAACATCGCCAAAGGTCTGGGCATTCAGGCCCGGCAGGTTGATCAGTGGACCGACATTGGCCAGTAGCACGTCAAAGACCGTCGAGGCATTGGCGTCGAGGTAGTAATACCCCATCACACCGTTCAGGCGGTCGCCGGAATAGAGCAGCTGGAATTCTTCGGAGAACTGCTCGTTTTCATAGATTGCCGGGACATCGAGATCGCCGCTCGGCAGATTATCGAAATCGATCGGGGTGACCGAACGGTCTTCACGATCCGAGAGAATATTGCGAACAGACCAGTTCTCATTGATCTCCCACTCGGCCAGCAGGGAGATACCCTCGGAGGTGACTTCCTGATCAACAACCATCAGGCCGGCACGCGTGTCATGGACATCATCCAGAACCGGAGCTCCGGAGAATGCGCCCGGGATCAGGCGATGACCCCCACGCGGATTTGAGGTGTCCTCGATATTGTCATAGGCGAGGCGGAAGAAGACCGTGTCGCTGGGCTCCCACTCGGCGGACAGGCGGTAGCCAAAAATGTCCTTGTTGTAGTTGTCCATACCGAGAAAGACGTTCTCGCCGAAACCGTCGCGCGTCAGGTTGGCAAACGTTCCACCCACGCGGAATGTATCGCTCAGCGGCGTGGACGCCGTGACGATCTGGTCGAACTGGCCGTGGCTGCCCACATTGACGCGCGCAGATAGGGTCGGGTCATCAACATCCAGACGACGTGTCACGTATTTGATCGCGCCACCGATGGTGTTGCGGCCATAGAGCGTACCTTGGGGACCACGCAGGACCTCGACGCGCTCAACATCGATCAGGTCGAGAACAGCGCCCTGCGGACGGTTCAGATAAACGTCATCAACATAGATGCCGACACCGGATTCGAAGCCGGCGACCGGGTCCTGCTGGCCAACGCCGCGCATGAAGGCGGACAGGGTGGAACTGGTGCCGCGGGAAACTTCGAGCGTCACGTTCGGCGTTACATCCGCAATCGCGACAATATCGACGGCGCCGGAACGTTCCAGCTCGGCACCGCTGACAGCGGTTACGGACAGCGGCACATCCTGCAGGCTCTCTTCCCGACGACGCGCAGTGACGGTGATGACCTCGTCACTGGCGGAATTGTCCTGCGCGAGCGCCGGCGCGGTGACAGCCAGGCCGCCCACCATGGTGCTCGCCATCAACAGCGAGCGGGTAAGTTTGTTTGACAGTTTCATTGGGTACTCCCCTCAAAATTACGTCCAGCGTCCCTGCCCGTCTGCACACGGTGCAGGAACGCGATAACCGCTTCCGAGAACTCTTCCGGTTCCTCCAGATGCGGTGCATGGCCCGAACGCGGAAAGCCCTTCCGTTCCGAATTCGGCAAAGATTCAACGAGATACCGGCTCGTCTCCGGTCCGTAGGCGTCACTGCGCTCGCCGTAGGTCACCAGGGTCGGCAAGGTGATGGCAGGCAGTTCGGCCCGAAAGTCTTCCTGGACCATGGCGCTCCACAGAGCGGCCATGGCCTTGGGATCACGTGTCTGGATTTCCGCGCGAATACGTCCGATCAGTTCCGGATCGCGGATACCGCGCTCACGGGAAATGATTTTCGGCGTGAAGGCCTCTGCATAAGCGGGCCAATCACGCTCCATCGCGCGGATGGCGCGGGCACTGGCGGCCGCATCGAGCCCGTTGGACATGCCAAGCTGCCAATCGGCGGTGTTGAGCACGCGTGGGGTCATGTCCTCGATGATGTGGCCCGAGACCCGCTCACTGCCGAACTCAAGCAAATGACGCCAGGCAACAAGCGCACCCATCGACCAGCCCAGGATCACGGCATTGGTCAGATCGAGCTGTTCCAACACCTCAGCCAGATCCGCAGCCAGCGTTCCAATCTCCAGCGGGAGATCACCGGAAGGTGTCAGCCCATGAGCGCGCAAGTCGGGTCGAATGACACGGAAATCGCTGGAAAGCTCGGCCGCGACAGCGTCGAAATACTCCGCCGTTACCGCCCAGCCGTGCACCAGCACAACAGGCTCACCGGAACCTTCGTCGAGGAAGGACAACAGGGTCCCGTCCCTCAATTCGAGGCTGGAGCGGCGTCCGGTTTCGTCCGGCTGGTGGGCACGTGCGTCGAGCACTGCGGCGTTTCCCCCCTCGCGCATCGTGGTGGCGCGAATTGTGTCATATTGATTTATCGTCAATTTTGTGAAAACTGAATCATATGTCAACTTCTGAAAATGCAGCCATGAGCTCAAAGAGCCCGAAAACCGCCAGGGGACAGCGGACACGGAACAAGCTTCTCGAAGCCGCAGAACTTGCGTTTGGCGAGGATGGATTCCACGCAACATCGATCGGTGACATCACCCGTCGAGCGAGCGTTGCGCTGGGCACTTTCTATGTCTATTTCGACTCAAAAGACGAGATTTTCCGGGCACTTGTGGCTCATATGGGTCAGATGGTCCGGGCCTGGATCGCCGAGCGCGTCGAGGGGGCCACAGACCGCATCGATGCCGAGCGAAAAGGCCTGATCGCCTACATCGAATTTGCCCGCGAACACCAGAATCTCTACCGCATCATCGAGGAGGCACAATTCGTCGCTCCTGATGCACACAAGGCACACTATCAGCGTTTCGCCGAGGGTTATAAGCGCAATCTTGGTGAAGCTGCGGAGCGCGGCGAGATCACGGAAGGAGATGTGTCCACCCGCGCCTGGGCCCTGATCGGGATGAGTGTTTTCCTGGGACTGCGCTTCGGTGTCTGGGGCACGAAACGCCCGGCTGAGGAAGTCGCAGACGCCGCGATCGCCATGATCTCTGAAGGCATTCGTCCGTGACGATCGCGCTTGTCGATAACCCGGTCCAGACCCGGTTGGACGGTGATTGCCTAACGCTGACGCTCAACCGTCCGCACCGGGGCAATGCGCTGACGCCGGAACTGCTTGGCAGTCTCTGCCAGGCCCTGGACACATATCGGCAAGCCAGAACGATCGTGCTGACCGGAAGCGGGACCGCCTTTTCCTGTGGCGGTGATATCCGGGAGTTTTACGACCGCTCGCACAACCGGGCAGGACTACTCGGTTTCGCCCGTGACATTGTCGGGACGCTCAACGAGAGCCTTCTCAGGATTGTCGACCAGAACGCCCTTCTTGTCTGCGCCCTCAATGGCCCTGTGACCGGTGGATCCATCGGGCTGATGTTGGCCTGTGACCATGTCATCGCCAGCGAAACAGCCTTCGCCCAACCCTATTATGCCCGCGTGGGCTTTGCCCCGGATGGTGGCTGGACGGCGATGATGCCAGACCGGGCCGGAACCGGTTTCACTCGCAATTGGCTCAGCATGGACAAGCGACTGGACGCGGGCGAAATGGCCCGACGGGGCCTTGTTGACGAGGTCTGCGAGAGCCGACAGCTCAATGATCGCCTTGCCCGGCTCATCACTCAATGCGAGCCCCTTGATCGCGCCAGCATTCGCGCCGGTCGCCTGCTCAGCCTGGGCGGCGCTGACCGGCTTGCACGAGCGCTGGACGCCGAACGCCTGGCCTTCCTCGAACTCATCGATCGAGATGAGACCGTGCAGCGCATGCATGATTTCCTGTACCCGCAGACACCGCCCAAAGGTGAGAGTTAGATGTTTTTCCTGCCCGACATTACCCGCCAGCGCGCCAAGCTGACGCCGGATGCGACCGCCTTCCATGTCATCGAGACGGGAGAGGAAATCACCTACCGCCTGCTCGAACAGCGCGCATCAAAAGCCGCAAGCTGGCTGGCGGAACAGGGTATTGAAGCGGGTGATTGTGTCTCCGTCCTGTGTCGGAACCGGGTGGAGTTCTTCGAACTGCTGTTCGCCTGCGGCAAGCTGGGCGCGATCCTGGTGCCTTTGAACTGGCGCATGCCGGGCAAGGAACTCACCGTGCTCATCGAGGACAGCAAGCCGAAACTCCTGCTGACAGGCGCGGAAGACGCCGCAGCAGCCGCCGAGGCCGGTGCGCTGACCGGACTGGAACCGCTCGCCATCGACAGCGATTACTGCGCAGGCAGGGATCGCTGCGAGCCCCATGCCGGCCGCGAGATCTGGCCCGGCGACGAGCCCTGGTATCTGATCTACACCTCGGGCACGACGGGCAAACCCAAAGGCGTGATCCAGACCTATCAGATGGCACTGGTGAACTATACCAATATAGGCCAGGCCATTGGCCTGCGTCCCGGAGACGCGACGCTGAATTTCCTGCCGCTGTTTCATACTGCCGGCATCAACTTGCACACCCTGCCCGTATTGATGAGTGGCGGGCTGGTCCACGTCCTGCCCGGTTTCGAGCCCGGCCCGATGCTCAAGCTGATCGGCCAAGGCACGCTGGATGTCTTCATCGGTGTCCCGGCCTGTTATCGCGGCCTCGCCCTGCATGAGGATTTCGAGAAGACCGATCTCACCCGTTTGCGTCACTGGTCTTGTGGCGGGGCTCCGCTGGCGGATGTACTGGTGGAAACCTTTGCCAGGCATGGCGCAACGGTTTGCAATGGTTTCGGCATGACCGAGACCGGTCCGACGGCCTTCCTGGTCGATGAAGCCAATGCCCTGGACAAGATCGGCTCTGTTGGCCGCGCCCAGCAGATGGTGGAAGCGCGCATCGCCGGCCCGGACAACCAGCCGCTGGAGGCGGGCGAAACCGGCGAAATTCAGTTCCGCGGTCCAGGTCTGACGCCGGGTTACTGGAAACGTCCGCAGGAGACCGCAAAGCTCTTCACCGAGGATGGCTGGCTCAAGAGCGGCGATCTGGGACGGTTTGACGAGGACGGTTATTGCTTCATCGCCGGCCGGATCAAGGAGATGTATATTTCCGGCGGCGAGAACGTCTATCCGGCCGAGGTGGAGAATATTCTCGACGAACACCCGGCCGTCCAGGAAAGCGCCGTTGCCGGCGTGGCTGACGAGAAATGGGGTGAGGTCGGCTGTGCCCACATCATCCTGCGCGTCAACCAGGAGGCCAGCGAGGAGGAATTGCGCACCTGGTGCCGTGAACGTCTGGCGGCCTACAAGGTGCCGAAATACGTTCGCTTCACATACGACCTGCCGCGCACGGCGGCCGGCAAGGTGCAAAAGCACCTCCTGCCCTGCCCGGAGGCAACACAATGAGCCGCGCGGTCAGGGAGCTCTCCTTCACCCAGGATGATTTTGACGCGTTTGCGCGCCTGTCCGGTGACGATAACCCCATCCATGTCGACCCGGAATTTTCCGCACACACCCGCTTTGGAAAGACGGTGGCTCATGGCGCGCTTTTGTGTTCCGTTCTGCGCGGACTGGTCGAGGAACTGGCCCCGGGCGCACGTCAGATCCGGCAATCGACCATGTATCCTGCACCCTCGCCGGCCGGCACCCCGCTTCGTTTCGAGGCCGAAATGACCAGCGAAACACCTGAAAACATGACGATATCCCTCAAAGTGATACGCTTGGAAGATGGTGAGACGACCTGTCTCGGGGAAACGGAGATCGCACGATGAATTCCGCCCTTGCTACCGGCCAGGCCGTCGAAACCTCTCGCATATTCGCCAGAACCGACGGAGACGATCTCACCCGGCTTTCGGGCGCACCGGGCTCGACGCACGCAGTACCGGAAGCCCTGATCAACGGCATGTTCTCCTATCTACTCGGTGTGGATCTGCCGGGCCAAGGCACGAATTACCTGAAACAGGAAACCGAATTCCTCGGCGATGCGGCCTATGGCGAGGAGCTGACGGCACGGGTAGAGATCACCCGCCTGCGCCCGGACAAACATCTGGTCGACCTGGAAACCACCTGCCGCAGCGAGAACGGCCGCCTGATTGCGCGAGGACGAGCGCTGGTTTTGGCCCGGGATGTCGCGGGCGCGTGGGGCTAGTCATTGCCGAAACTGACGGGCTGTGGAAACAATCCCGTCATGACCCAGACTTCCTCGCCGCTTCCGGCCCCAGAACAAGACATTCTCATCATCGGCGGCGGACATAATGGCCTTGTTTGCGCGGCCTATCTCGCAGCCGCTGGTCTCAGCGTGACCGTGCTCGAGGCGCGGGATGTCGTGGGCGGGGCCGCCGTGACCGAGGAATTCCACCCGGGCTTCCGCAATTCCGCCGCCAGCTACACCGTCTCCCTGCTCAATCCGAAAGTGATCGCGGATCTGGAACTGGCGCGTCACGGCCTCAAGGTCGTCGAGCGCAAGATCGGAAACTTCCTGCCGCTTGAAGACGGCTATCTGCTGGCCGGCGATGAACTGACAAAATCCGAAACAGCCAAATTCTCGCAGCGCGACGCCGAACGGCTCGATGAATTCAACGACCGGCTGGAAGCGATCGCAGACGTGCTGCGTGACCTGGTACTGGAGACCCCGCCCAACTTGCCCGAAGGCGGATTGCTGAAGGCCCTGCCGGACATGTTCCGCGCCCTGGAAGTCGGCGGCAAACTCAACAGGCTCGACCTGACCGCCAAGCGCGACCTGATCGAACTCTTCTCGAAGTCAGCGGGCGACTGGCTGGATGGCTGGTTTGAAAGCGCGCCGATCAAGGCCCTGCTCGGCTTTGACGGCATTGTCGGCAATTACGCCAGCCCCTACTCCCCCGGCAGCGCCTATGTCCTGTTGCACCACGTCTTTGGCGAAGTGAACGGCAAGAAGGGCGCCTGGGGTCATGCCATTGGCGGAATGGGCGCGATCACCCAGGCCATGGCGCGGTGCTGTGAAGAGCGTGGCGTGAAGATCGTGACCGGGGCGAAGGTCGAGGAGGTCCTGGTGCGCAATGGATATGCGGCCGGTGCACGCACGGTGGACGGTCAGGTTTTCGCTGCCAAACACGTCGTCTCCAACCTCAACCCCTCCCTGCTGTTCAACCAGCTGATCGACGGTGAAACGCTTCCGGATGATTTCCGCGACCGCATGCGCCGATATCGCAATGGCTCGGGCACATTCCGCATGAACGTCGCCCTGTCGGAACTGCCCAGCTTTACCTGTCTGCCCGGCGAGGGTGATCATCTGACGGCCGGCATCATCATCGCACCCAGCCTCGAATACATGGAAGAAGCCTATTTCGATGCTCGCCGTACCGGCTGGTCGAAGGAACCGATCGTGGAGATGTTGATCCCCTCCACACTCGATGACAGCCTGGCACCAGCCGGACAACATGTCGCCAGCCTGTTCTGCCAGCACGTCGAACCGGAATTGCCTGATGGCCGCTCCTGGGATGATCATCGCGAAGAGGTTGCCGATCTGATGATCGAGACGGTTGATAAATGGGCCCCGGGTTTCAAGGCATCGGTCCTCGGCCGCCAGATCCACAGCCCGCTCGACCTGGAACGCAAGTTCGGCCTGATCGGTGGCGATATCTTCCACGGCGCGCTGAGCCTTGACCAGCTCTTCTCCGCCCGCCCGGTGCTGGGACATGGTGATCATCGCACACCGATCAAGGCACTCTATCAGTGTGGCTCCGGCACGCATCCCGGCGGCGGCGTAACCGGCGCTCCGGGGCACAATGCCGCCCGGGAGATCCTGCGGGACTTGGGACGGTAGGAGTTAGTGGTTCGCTGCGCTCACGCCCCCTCATCCTCGCTGCGCTCCACCTCTCCCCGTGGCGGAGAGGGATTTCACAAACAAAAAAGGCCGCCGAGGCAGCCCTTTTCGTGAATTACAGTGAAACCGGCGCCTAGCGCGGAGCCATGACCATGACCATGAGACGGCCTTCCATTTTCGGCTCGAACTCGACCTTGGCGGTTTCAGCGAAGTCTTCCTTGACCCGGTTCATGATTTCCATACCGCGGTTCTGGTGCGCCATTTCACGCCCCCGGAAACGCAGGGTCACCTTGACCTTGTCGCCGGCCTCGAAGAATCGCGTCATGGCCTTGGTCTTCACACCATAGTCATGCACATCGATGTTCGGACGCATCTTGATCTCCTTGATCTCGACGGTCTTCTGCTTCTTCTTGGCTTCAGCCTTCTTCTTCTGTTCCTGATACTTCAGCTTGCCGTAATCGACGATCTTGCAGACGGGCGGATCAGCGTTCGGTGAAACCTCGACCAGATCCAGACCAACCTCTTCGGCCGCTTCCAGTGCGGCATCGGTCGGCATGATTCCCTGCTTTTCTCCATTCTCGTCGATGAGGAGCACTCGCGGTACACGAATGTCTCGGTTGATGCGTGGCCCTTCTTTCTTGGGCGGTGTCGCAACGTGTGGTCTACGGGCTATGGCCTGATCTCCCTTGTGGCCGGCAAACTGTCGCCTAGTAATCCTCCCGCAAGCCTTTCGGATCAAGCCCCCAAGGGGCAAAAATCCTCAGTCAGCACGCGGGAAAGCGCGCACTATGGTGAATTGAACACATTAAGCAAGTGTGAGACGCGGTCAGGCAGCCTCGGGCGCATCGGCAAAGCCGCCGGCAAATTTCATGGCTTGAATGGCTTCCGCCGGCGAGACCTGCGCCAGGGTAGGCGCATGCATAAGGATCACCGGGGCAGTGCCACGCGGTGCGATATAGGCAGGATCCTCGACATTGCAATACAGCGCGAGTGTCGGCGCGCCTGCTGCGACCAGCACATGCATCAGCGGTACGTCCTCGGAGAAGACAAAGCGGGTCCGACGCGCCAGACCGGCCAGCTGGGGCAGTTTGGCCTTGCCTGTAATGTCGCGCGCGCCCGGCGCAACCTGACTGACATAACGACCAACTTCGCGTGTGTCGGGGCCGCCGACCAGCGCGGGCGTGACGCCAAACTGAAGCAATTCATGCGCCAGAGACGCCCATTTTTCCTTGGGCCAGCGCAATTGCGCCTTGGCATCTTCGCCCGATGGGCAGAGAAGTGCATAAGGACCTGAAAGACCGAAGTATTCCGGCTCCAGCATGCGTGATTTCTTGGCCAGGTAATCGACCCAGGAGGCATCCGGCGGCGGCGCCTCGCCCAGCTGGTAACGTGCCGGCTGATAGCCCAACGCAGCATTCAGCTTGCCGGCAACCTCGTCGACCGGATGCTCGCCGGATTTGGGATCGGCAATAACTTCAACCCACTCGCATTTGGAGAACCGGATAAGCTTTTTCAGCTTGCGGCTGTCACTATTGCCTACGAGATCATAAATGCGCACCGGATGAGCCGCCTTGATCCGCTTGTCGCGGATCGAGACCAGCTGGCGCTGGTCCGGCAGAGCATCGATCTCGATAGCATTGAAATACGGGCTGTGTTTGAGAAAGCTCTCGAAATCCGGCTTGGTGAGCAGGACGATACGGTCACGCTTGTGTACGGCACGCAGGGTCGGCGCGATCGCCAACATGCGGATTGTGCTCGCCAGGTCGCCCCAGTGAAGGACGTAGACAATATCACGCTGCGGTTCACTCATTTTGCGGAGTTTAAGACCTCTTCGTAGACACGCAATGTCGAAGCTTGCAATTGTTCCGTCGAAAACGACTGGCGAACGTGCATCCTAGCGCGATCACTCATGCCGGAATAGCTTGTTTCGTCCAGATTGAGTGCCTGTTCAATCGTCGCCGCCAGCTCGTCTACATCTCCTGGCTTCACGCGCCATCCGGTATCGCCCTGGATGATGACCTCCCGTGCACCACCATGATCAGCCGCGATCACCAGCTTGCCCATCGCACCAGCCTCTGCCGCCGTGCGCCCGAACGCCTCCGGCTCGATCGAGGGCGTCAGCACGAGGCGGCTCAGCATCAGCGCTGCCGGCATGTCGGAACAATGGCCCACCAGCTTGACCCCGTCGTTCAGCTCGTATTCCGCGATGATGGCTTCCAGCTCAGCGACATAGGCGTCCCGCCCCTGAGCATCACCCGCCAGGACCAGAACCGGCAATGCCGCACCGGCACGATGCAATTGTCCGTAGGCCCGCAAGACTTCACGCTGGCCCTTCCATCCGGTGAGGCGCCCCGGCATCAGCACGACCGGGTCAGCGCCATCAATTCCCCAGGCCTCGGCAAGGGCCTGAACGCGGTCAGGGTCTATGGCATCTTCGTCGAAACGAGCCAGATCAACACCGCGCGGAATGACCCGGATTTTCGCTTCATCAATCCGGTGCTCGCTCAGAACATGATCGCGAATGAAGGTCGAATTGGCGATCACCAGCTCGCCCCGGGCCATGAAGGAGTTATACCAGCGCTTGAGACCGGACCGGGCGTTGTAGGTTCCGTGATAGGTCGTCACATAATGAGCACCGGTACGATTGCAGGCCGCCTTGGCGCTGAGCGCGGGCGCCCGCGAGCGCGCATGCACGATCGCGACATTCTCCGCGCGGATGATTTTTTCCAGCGCAGAGACGTTTTGCCACGCGACAAGCGGATTCTTGGTCGCCATGGGCAAGCGGAACAGCTCGCCGCCAACGGCTTTCAGTTCGCCTTCCAGGCGTCCGCCCTGGCTGGCCACCAGCGCACGGCCACCCGCCGCGACGATGGCCTCGGCGACTTCCAGGGTGGTCCGTTCGGCACCACCTGCATCAAGCTGAGGTATGACCTGAAGAATATTCATCCCGGCTTTCGAAGCGCAATTTGCGCCGTCAGACAAGTAGGCTGTGCGCGACGGCACCACAGATGCCAATCCGTTCTGGACGTGCAAGCCCTGCCCGCCTAGCCTTCATTCAAGTCCCCCGGAGTGTTTGATGCGTATCCTTTTCCCCCTTGCCCTCGCCCTGCTTTCGAGCCCAACAGCCCTCGCCCAGAGCTCAGCGCAACTGAACGAACACCAGCGCTATTCAGCGTGTATGGAACGGATCGCGACCGAGGCCGTGGAAGCCTATGAAGACGCCCTGGCATGGAAGTATGATGGCGGTGGCTGGCCGGCAGAACACTGTCAGGCCCGCGCACTGATCGCCGCAGGTGATCCCGGGGCCGGCGCGAGCATGCTGGAGAGCATCGCCTCGCTGGAGCGACCGGGGCTGTTGATGCAGGAACGCCTGGACATGTGGCTCGAGGCTGGCGCCACCTGGCTGGAGATCGAGGACTTCGAGGCCGCGGAACGCAGTTTCGCGGTTGCCCTGGCCCTGGTTGAACTGTCACCCCACGCGATGCTGGGTCACGCCAGGGCCCATCTGGGCCTGGAACAATTTCCTGCTGCCGAGACCGCAGCCTCCAGTCTGATCGAGATCTATCCGGACAATGCCGCAGCCCGTGCGGTCCGTGCGGAAGCCCGATTGAACCTCGGCACGCTGGACCTCGCCATGGACGACATACTGGTTGCCATCGAACAGCAACCGGACAAGGTGGAACACTATGTGCTTCGAGGCCGCATCAGCGAGGCCATGCGCCGTAGCGATGCGAATTGATCAGGATGCTTCGGCGAGCTGCTCGTCCGGCTCTGCAGCACAGACGATAACCTGGTTGCGACCGCACTGCTTGGCGTAATAGAGCGCGTCATCGGCGGCCTGGAGCACGGTTTCCGGTGTGTCCTGACCCAGGGCCGGGCAGACATTGGACACTCCGAAGCTTGCCGTGACCGAGAGTTTCTCGCCACTGGGCAGTTCGATCAACCGTTGTTCGATCGAGGCCCGGACCTCCTCGGCAATTGTAGAAGCTTCGGAAATATCCGTTCCGTTGAGCAGGATGGCGAATTCCTCACCGCCCAGGCGCCCCAGCATGTCGCGCGGACGCAGGCATGACTGCATCGCCTTGACGACTTCACGCAACACCGCGTCGCCTGCCGCATGGCCGCAGGTATCGTTGATGTTCTTGAAGTGATCGAGATCGACCATGATGACGGAGGTCTCGGCAGCATGACGCTCGGACCGCCGCACTTCCATCTCGAGATACTGCAGGAAGGCACGACGATTGGCGGAACCGGTCAGGCTGTCAGTTTCGGCCAGATGGCGGAATTGTTTCTGCATGCGCACCAGGCGCGATGCGGCGCGCAGTCGAGCGCGCAGCTCGGTCATGTTGACTGGCTTGCGAATGAAATCGTCAGCGCCGGCATCCAGGCTTTCCTCAAGACGCCGTTCCTCACCAGAGGCGGTGACAATAATCGTGTATGTCGACTCGGTATCTGAATTGCCCTTGAGCGACCAGCAGGCTTCCATTCCGTTGACTTCGCCAACCTCGATACCGGTCAGGAAAATGTCCACTGGCATGAGTTTCATGACTTCCAGGGCGTCGGCAGCTGACTTTGCAGTCTGGACCTCGTAACCCGCATCCCTCACCGCCTCGGAGAGGATGCGCAGCTGGACTGCGCTGTTCTCGCAGATCATCACACTGATCGGTGTTGTCGGAGATCCGGCGCCAAACGCCTCGGTGGTATCACTCATAAGCCCAAATCACTTGCCCGTTCAGCGAGCCCCCGGCCTCGCCATCTAACCTGAACGTATTGAAAAGGGCTTTGGAAATGTCTAACGCGCCATCAACGAAGTATCAGGAATTAGCGAGATCCCATTCCAGCACTACGGATTTGGCCATCTCTTTTTTCTTTTTCGCAGCTTTTTGACGCTCAAACTCATCCGCATCCAGACGGGAAAGCGCCCACACAGCCGCACCACGCACCCACTCGTTAACATCTTCCAGCTGCTCAATGACCGGATCAACCAGGCTTTGATCGCCGGAATTTCCAATAGCAATCAGAACGTTGCGAACGAAACGATCTCGCCCGATGCGCTTGATGGGCGAGGCCGTAAAAACTTCGCGAAATTCCGTATCGTCAAGCACGACCAGTTCCGACAGGAGCGGCCCCTTGAGCTCCGCACGCGGATGAAAAGCCGCCTCCGCACTCACCGCCGCGAACTTGTTCCACGGGCACACGGCCAGACAATCATCACAGCCATAGATGCGATTGCCCATCGGCACTCGAAACTCGTGCGGGATCGGTCCCTTGTGCTCGATCGTCAGATAGGAGATGCACCGTCGCGCGTCGAGCTGATAAGGCCCGGGAAAGGCATCGGTCGGACAGATATCGAGACAGGCGGTGCAGGAGCCGCAATGATCCGTCTCGGGTGCGTCCGGCTCCAGCTCGGCGGTCGTCAGCATCACGCCCAGGAAAAGCCAGGACCCGTGCTCGCGACTGACCAGATTGGTGTGTTTGCCCTGCCAGCCCAGTCCGGCCCTGGCGGCCAGCGGCTTCTCCATCAACGGCGCAGTGTCGACAAATACCTTCACCTCCTCACCTGTCTGCGCAACAAATTCGCGGGCGAACCGCTTGAGACGTTTCTTGATCAGGTCGTGATAGTCATTGTTCTGGGCATAGACCGAAATCACCGCCTCATCGCGACGCTCCAGCGCGGCCAGCGGATTGTGATCCGGCCCGTAATTCAGCCCAAACACCACTGCCGATTTCGCGTCCGGCCACATGTGCGTGGGATGCTGGCGACGCTCCAGAGTCTCCTCCATCCAGGCCATCGTGCCGTGATAATCCTTGGCCACGAACTGCGACAGCCGCTCCGCCGCCGCCCACGCCTCGTCGGCACGGCACACCCGCACGGCGGTGAAGCCGATCTCGGTGGCCAGATTTTCGATAACACCCCGGTCCATGCAGACCCCGTCAGAAGTCCAGATCCGCATAGTGCGCAGACGGGGGGATGCCTGGCAATTTGTCTTCCAGCATGCTGCGGAAGGCCGGGCGGCATTTAACGCGTTGATACCAGTGCTTGACCGGTTCGAACTGAGCCCAGGGCACCTCGCCCAGATAGTCAAGGCAGGACAGGTGCGCTGCCGCGGCGATATCCGCCAGCGTGTAACGTGGCCCGGCCAGGCCATCGCGGCTCTCCAGAAGCCAGGCCATGTGTTCCATATGCCCTTTGAGATGGTCGCGGCCATCGCGCATGGATTGCGGGTCCGGTGCGCCGAGACCCTGGACCGGTTTTTCCAGCTTCTCGTGCAGGAGGTAGGCATTCACCTCGCCATCGAACTTGCGGTCAAACCACTCCACCAGACGGCGCGCCTCGGCCCGGTCCGCCGGGCCGCCTGGCAGGAGGCAGGGGCTGGGCGTGGTCTCCTCGAGATATTCAACGATGGCGCGCGCCTCGATCACCACGCGCTCCTGGCCACCCGCATTGTCGGTAAGCACAGGCGTCATGCCGGCCGGGTTGAGCGTGAGCAGGTCTTCCGGTCGCTTCCACGGCTCCAGGATCGTGGCTTTGTAGCGCACGGATTTTTCGTCCAAAACCAGGCGGACCTGGCGGGAAAAGGGATCGAGAGGCCAGAAAAAGAGATGACGCATGGTGCGGGTCTAGCCTCGTTTGGCGGCAGAATTATGCGCCATTGTCAGTTGCCCCTGCATCACCCTGGAAAAACGCCCCGCCATGCGGTTCAGCAGCACCGTGCGGGTCAGCATGGATGAGAATATCCGCAGCCGGATACACAGCCAGAAGACGGTTCTCGCACTCCACCATCACTTCATGCGCGTCTTCCAACGACATCTCCGGCGGCAGGGCCAGGTGGAACTGGATATGGACCAGAGGGCCGGAGGCGCGGGTGCGCAAATCGTGAACATCGATGATGCGTGGATCCTGACCCACGGCGAGCTCCTGGATGCGCGCGCGTTCCTCGTCGGGCAATTCCCGGTCCATCAGCTGGTCGAGCGCGCGTTTGGCCACCTCCCAGGCGGTCCAGCCTAGCCAGGCCGCGACCACAAGCGCAGCAACACCATCCAGCCGGGCAAATCCGAGCATGGAACCACCAATCCCGGCGATCACGGCCAGATTAGCGGCGATGTCGGAGAGATAGTGCGCCCTGTCGCCCTCGATCGCGACCGAACCGGTTTCGTCGACCGCACGTGTTTGTACAAAAAGCAGCCCCAGCGTGAGAACGATGGAGAGCATCATCACGCCCAGAGCCCATCCGCTGGCGCGAATCTCGACTGGGCGCCAGGTATGCTCAATGCCTTCCCGCAGCAAGAGTGCGGCGGAAACAGCGACCAGCATGGCCTGGAGAATACTGGCAAAGGCCTCCGCCTTGCCGTGACCAAACCGGTGTTCCGCGTCCGCTGGTTCAGCGGCATAACGTACGGCGAAGAACACCGTCAGCGACGCAGTCAGGTCGAGAATGCTGTCAGCCATCGAGGCGAGCAGCGCGACAGATCCGGACATCCACCAGACCACCGCCTTGGAGAGAACCAGAACAGCGGCAACCGTCAGCGAGGCCCAGGTGGCCGCGCCGGTAATGCGTTTGGCGTCTTCGGGGGCGAGCCGACCCGGTCCGGTCGCACTGGCATGATCGTGAGGCATGAAATCTCCTGATGACCGATTTAGGTCGGCTGGAGCGCGAGCGTCAATGCGGCTGAACGCGCTTGTCACATTCCAGGCTGCTCTTCGTCGCAAAAACGACATCGCGCCGGACTAGCGTTCACCGTCAAAACAGGAAAGGATTGTGCGCCTTATGCCTTCGAGTTGCCCATGTCCCTGATCCATTTCGTCATCCTTGCCCTCGTCCAGGGCATTACCGAATTCCTGCCCATCAGTTCCTCGGCTCACCTTATCCTGGTGCCGGACGTGCTGGGTGCGGCGGACCAGGGTGCGATGATTGATGTCATGGCGCATGCCGGATCTTTGATCGCTGTACTGGTCTATTTCTGGCGGGACATCGCCTCTGTCGTCCAAGGCAAGTTCGCACTGGTGTCCGGCAAGGTCACACCAGGTGGGCGGCTGGCGCTTCTGGTCGCAGCATCCCTGCCTCCGGTCCTGTTGCTGGCAGGCGGATTGTTCATCTTCGATCTGGTGGACGCCCTGCGCTCGCCCGCCGTGATTGCAGGCGCCACACTCATCTTTGCCCTGCCGTTGTGGGCGGCTGACCGTTATGGCGCACAAATGAAGACGACCGCGGATATGAGCTTCAAGGACGCCGCCCTAATCGGCATCGCCCAGATGTTCGCACTGATCCCGGGAGCATCCCGCTCCGGCGTCACCATGACGGCAGCCCGGGCACTGGGCCTTACCCGGAGCGAGAGCGCACGATTTTCCATGTTGATGTCCATCCCGGTCATCGCCGCCTTCACTGTCATCTCCATCATCCAGCTGGCCGGAGAGAGCGATCCAATGGCAGGCCTCCAGGCCGGGTTGATCGTGGCCGGGCTGGCCTTCATCTCGGCCCTGGCAGCGATCGCCGTGTTGATGAAGCTCGTTGACCGTGTCGGCTTCATGCCCTTTGTGCTCTACAGGTTTGCCCTTGGTGGCGCGTTGATCATCTTCCTTATTTAGGCGATACACTAAATAGTTCTTTGTCACTCTTGATCCGC
The DNA here is from genome assembly GCF_017643475.1 of Maricaulis sp. Taxonomy (GTDB): domain Bacteria; phylum Pseudomonadota; class Alphaproteobacteria; order Caulobacterales; family Maricaulaceae; genus Maricaulis. The sequence goes on along the minus strand of NZ_JAEPNI010000001.1, from coordinate 564,053 downwards.
ATGTTAGGGATTTTCCTAAATAACATGCGGAGAGGGCAAATTGCGCGCGATAACAACATTCCTGGCCCTGTCATTCGGCCTCAGCTGGGCCGTCGCCGCCTGGATCCACCAGTCCGGAGGATTTGCGGGACTTGGCGCGGCGATGGGCACGGTCAGCCTGATGCTCTTCATGCTCGGCCCCTCGATTGCCGCAGTGGTGTGCACACTACTGTTTGACCGCGACCGCTGGGCAGACGCGCTTGGCTTCAGGGGCTTCGGGTTTGGCAAGGTCGCCAGCTGGACCGTGCTGAGCTGGATCACGGCGATCGCCCTTACCATTGCATCGGTTCTGGCAACCGTTCACGTCTTTGGGCAGCAACTCGGCGATCCGCTCACCTTCATGCAGACCCAGCTGGATGCTCAGGGCGTGGAAGCGCCCATGCCGATCGAAAACCTGTTGATGATCCAGATGACGGTCGGCCTTAGCGTGGGCCTGCTGTTCAACACCTTCTACCTTTTGATCAGCGAGGAACTGGGCTGGCGCGGCTGGCTGCAACCGCGACTGGCAGATCTGGGCTTCTGGCCCGCCTCCATCGTCATTGGTGTGATCTGGGGCCTGTGGCACCTGCCGATCATCCTGATGGGTCATAACTACGGCGACTTGGGCTGGACCGGCGTCGCGGCCATGGTCGGCTTCACCGTGATGCTGACACCTTATCACGCCCTCGCCCGGGAACGGGGCGGTGTGATCGCAGCTGCAGGCATGCATGGTGCGATCAATGCGGTGGCGGGATTTTCGCTGATGTATCTGGCCAGTCCCGCCTGGCCCTGGAACGGGCTGACCGGGGTCGGGGGCTTTGCCGCCATGGGGGGCGGCTGGGGCCTTATCTTTCTTTATCGGATGGGGCGCAGGAAACCCGCTACCGGCTAGTGCCGCTCAATCAGGCAAAAGAAAAGGCGACGGGAAACCGTCGCCTTTTGCTTGTCCGGATGCCTTGAAGGATCAAGCCTCGCTCTCGTGGAACTGGCCGTAACGACGATAGCGCGCCAGATAACCCGGAACGATCGCTTCCATTGTCTCGGCTTCAATGCCGAGATCCTCAAGCGTCTTGGCGCCTTCGGAAACCACATTGTCATTGCGCAGCTGCTTGAGCTGGTCCTGGGTCAGATAGGACGGGATGAAGGGCAGGATGGCTGCGATCTCCGCGAACATCGCAATGACCTGTCCGATCGAGAACGGCAGCGGCACCAGGAAACGTGGCCGCGCAGTGTGCTGCAGCGTGAATTCCATCAACTCCTTGAAGGAATAGGTCGCCGGACCGCCCAGCTCGTAGGTCTCGCCGCGAGCTGCATCGCTCTGATAAGCCGCGAGGACGGCCGATCCAACATCACCAGCGAAGACGGGCTGGAAAAGCGACTTGCCACCACCGAACAAGGGCAGTGCCGGCACGAAGCGGGCAATGGAGCCGAACATGTTGAAGAAGCCGTCATCGGTCCCGAAAATGATCGAGGGACGCAGGACGGTCGCACTCGGCACAGCGGCCAGCACGCTGGCTTCGCCGGCGGCCTTGGACTGGGCATATTTGGATTCGCTCTCGGCGCTGGCGCCAATCGCGGAGACCTGGATCAGTTTGTCGATACCGGCGGCGGCAGCGGCTTCAGCAATCGTCTTGGCGCCCATGGCGTGCAAGCTGGAAAAGGACTGGCGACCGCTCTCGGCCAGCACGCCGACCAGATTCACGACACCGGAAGCACCTTCAACGGCGCGTTCCACCGAGCTCGGCACCCGGATATTCGCCTGCACCAGTTGCACCTGGCCAACCACACCCATCACACGCAGGTCCTGCGCGAGGTGCGGGCGGCGCGTGGCAACACGCACGCGATAGCCGGCCTTGGCCAGCGCGCGGACAACATGACGACCGACAAAGCCGGAACCGCCAAACACAGTGATCATTTCGTCGCGAAGCATGAGGGTTTCCTCATCAAAGAAGAGTGTGGCCTCGGGTAGACCAAAAAACGCCCCCAATGTCCATGCGTTGATGTGCCTCGGCCCGGCCCGGACCTGCAATTGGAGCGCTACTCGGTGGCAGGCGGCTCGAAACCTGCCGGGAAAGTCAGGGAACTCGCCCGGATCAGCCAGCGCCCGTCCTCCCTCACCAGAAAGGTTACAGCGGCATAGTCGATCAGACGAAGCCCGTTCTGCGGATCGCGCACTTGCTCTCGGGCATGATAGCGCGCGAGGGCCTGGTCACCGAAAATTTCCAGCGACACCAGGTTCAGCTGATAGGCCTCGACCACTGCGCCGCGCTCGACATAGTCGAAGACCGCCTGCATGTGCGGTGCGCGCTGTCGGGGCTGCTCATTTCCAACAAACCAGAGATTCCAGTCCGGGTGAAAATTGTCGGCCCAGGCACGAGTGTCGCGACCGATGTTAAGAGGACCTTCGGACAGGATGGCAAGAATGGCCTGCTCATCATCTTGCTGGGCCGGGGCGGGCGTGATTCCTGCAAACAATGTGAGCAGGAAAAGGACGGAGACTCTCATCGACATTCTCAATTTTGGCGCCACACCGGGCACCGCTATGGCATGGCCCGCGCGTTTGCACGAATGACGAGATGGTGAGCGCTGCACTTCCAGATGCGCGATGCACATAGAGGCGTTGACACGCGCCGCGCGCTTCTTTACCTACCGCGCTCCTGACACCTGCCCAGGTGGCGGAATTGGTAGACGCGCTAGCTTCAGGTGCTAGTGTCCGTATGGACGTGGAGGTTCGAGTCCTCTCCTGGGCACCATTCCCCGATTTTCAAACATACTACCAGATGCCGCATCTGTCTGTGCCTGTGCCTATGCAAGCCGTGCTCCGTTTGGAGCGGCCAGATCCGGCGCGGCCAGAACAATTGCGCCCTCACTATCAGGGAACCCCAGGACCAGCACTTCGGAGCGGACAGGACCGATCTGGCGCGGAGAAAAATTCACCACTGCCATCACCTTGCGCCCAACCAGCGCTTCCGGGGCGTAGTGATCGGTGATCTGCGCAGCGCTGCGCTTGATCCCGACACCTGAACCAAAATCGATGCGAAGCTTGAACGCTGGATTGCGCGCCTCCGGAAAAAGCTCGGCCTCCGTGATCGTGCCCAGCCGAATATCGACCTTCAGAAAATCTTCAAAACTGATGGTTTCGGCCGCGGGCATGTTGGCGTCATGTATCAGATGCACGGACTGTCTCTCTACGGCCTTTGTCGCCAGATCGGCGAAACCTTGAACCGGACCAGACAAGCACAGCGGGGTGCCTTTGACGATAGCAGGAGCCGGCCGCCAGAACGCATTCATCCCGCTTCGTTTTGGGGCCGAAGCGGGATGCATGCAGTGTTTTGCAGTCATTGGATGAGGCCCGGGATCGTTGAGAGCCCGGGACTGCAGACCTTCACACCTTTGGGCGGGGCGCGAAGACGCACCACTTATGCGTGTTGAAGCCAAGCCCGACCAGTAATATTCTAATACATAAACCCTGAACGTTTTGGCAATATTCGTAAACGTCGGGTCGAAGCCTGACCTCCCTAGACCCCGCATACAAAAAGGCCGCGCAGACCTTCTGGAAAGACACTACGCGGCCAGGGACCATGCCTGGTCTTGCCTGCTGGTTTCCCGCTACGGAAGAATTCTAACTTGCGGTGCCTGTTTCGGTGCCGGCGAGGCGCTCGATCCGAAAACTACCCGAAGTGCCTGCCCGCATGTGGGCGCGACAGAAGCCTTCTTCGGTGATCGTGAATGGGCATTCGAACCGGGTATGTTCGACGCGCATGGTCAGCCTCAGCGCGCCACGCTCCGGAACCTCATAGGAACAGGTTCCGCTGACAACATCACCGACAAGAACACGCGCATTGTCATGCAGACCGCGGCCTCGATCACGGGTGGAAACCCGATCGCCATCAGCCTGGTCAAACTGGCAGGAAACCGTCCAGCCGCGTTCGCCCATCGCTTCCAGCAGGAATGCGTCCGGACGCGAATAGTTCTGAGCGGCAGCAAGCGGCGCAAAAGCCGTTATTGCTGCGAGGGATGCGGCAAACATCATGTTTGTCTTTTTCATGCTTCACCCTCCTGAATGTGAACAGGTGCATCGTTGAATGTGACACTATTGTAACAAGCAAATATCGCGAAAGTAAAGTCCGTATACTGTGCAATTAATAGACCGCATGAATGTATACCAAAAGACTGTTTTATAAATAAAAAGCGCCTGTATTTTGGGCATACTCGAAATGTAGAAATATTGATTTTTTCAGCGAACGTCACAGAAACGTCGTCATAAACGGACGCTATTCGACCGGCTGCTCCATTAACCAGGCAAGCGCCGCTTCGCGATCAAAGTCGATGCACAGAGCGAAATCCTCCCGCTCGGCAACACCGCAGATCGCAGCGGCTTGTTCCCGGTGACGAGTCGGATGCATGGCGTAGGCAAGATGCGCATCGTCAGCGGTCAGCGCCATGAAGTCTCGATTATTCTCGACCAGAGTGTCCAGATCGAATTCGACCACGCTTTTGGCACATCGATGAGAATACGCCTGAACACCGGCTCGACCACACGCGCGCCCATCTTGATAGACGCCTCGACCACAACTTCATTGGCGGCACTTTCCCAGTGCTCGATGACCAGGAGACGCTTCTCCTGTATGTCCGTAATGTCGAACGCCATGACTGCCCCGTACACCTCGCACGTCGGCCGCCCTCCGTTTTGACCGCAAGACTTGATGCCCTCGCCCTTCTCAAAAAGCAGCAAAGCGGCAAGCGGCATTGCCCATTTTTCCCCGGAAGGTTAGGACGGCTGTTCAGACAAGGATCGAGTAATGACCATCCACTACCACAAGGGCGACCTGCCCGACGGCCTCGAACTGGGGCCGCTTATTGCCATTGATACCGAGACCCAGGGCCTGTCGCTCGTGCGTGACCAGCTGTGTGTCGTACAGATTTCCGCCGGTGATGGTGATGCCCACATCGTCCAGATGGACCGCTCGTCCTATAACTGCCCGAACCTGAAACGCCTGCTAGCGGACCCTGAGGTCGAGAAGATCCTGCATTTCGCCCGTTTCGACGTGGCGATGATCGCCAAATATCTCGGCGTGACGATGACCCCGGTCTTCTGCACCAAGATCGCCTCCAAGCTTGTGCGCACCTATACGGATCGCCACGGCCTGAAGGACGTCACCCGCGAACTCGTCGGCGCTGACATGAACAAGCAGCAGCAAAGCTCTGACTGGGGTGCGGAAACTCTCTCCCCGGCACAGCTGGAATACGCGGCGTCGGATGTCCTCCACCTGCACAAGCTGCGCGACCGCCTGTCCGCCATGCTGACACGCGAGGATCGCATGGATCTCGCCCGCGCCTGTTTCGATTTCCTGCCGACCCGTGCAGCACTGGACCTGATGGGCTGGCCGGAAACCGATATCTTCGCACATTCCTAACGCCGCTCGCCTTGAAAAGGCCCGCAAAGGCTGGTCTTAGTGAACAGGTGAGTTACCAAGCGCCAAATTGAAAGTGATCAGGTGATGACTGCGAGTGCCGCGCAGGGCCTGGAAGCCCTGCAGCCGACACATCACGGAAACTGGGAACCCCGGCGCGCGCTGACCCTGAATGCGGCGCGGCGTCGAACCGCTTTTGTGAACCTGCTGCGGATCGTTTTTGCCAGTGCCGCGTCCGCCATCACACTGTTGGTCATTGCCCAGATGTTCTTTGGCAATCGAGGCAGCAGCGTTGAAACGACAGAAGCCGTAAGCACGGATGTTCGCATGCTCAACCCGCGCTTCACCGGTCGGGACGAGAACCTGACGCCTTATACGGTGACCGCAGACTCAGCCATCCGGCGCAGCGACAGCACCATCGGACTGACCGACCTGGAACAACCGCGCCTGGAATACGACCTTCTGACTGGCGGTGGCATCGGCTCTCAAGTGCTGGCCGAGACAGGCATCTACGATCCGTCCAACCGCATCATTGACCTTAACACCGCGGTCAATCTGAATACGGCTGAAGGCTACAGCTTTGCCACCGACCACGCCCGCGTATTCCTGCGGGAAGAACGTGTGGTCGGAGAACTGCCAGTAGATGGCGATGGACCGATGGGCCGGATCCGTGCGGACCGGTTTGAGATACATGATGGCGGGGATCGTGTGATTTTCGAAGGACGTGTGCGCGCTCGTATCGTACAAGATCGCACTCGCACCGAGACTGACGGAGACGGAAACTGATGCGTACCATGGTTTTGATGGCACTGATGGCCGCCGCTCTGGTGCTGCCAACGGCTCCGGCACTGGCGCAAATCGGCAATTCCAGCCTGCCGCTGGACATCGAGGCGGACCATGTCGAGGTGCTGGACGCAGAACATCGCATCGTCTGGCGCGGCAATGTCAACGCAGTTCAGGGCGACAGCGCTCTGCGCGCGGCCCGCATCGACGTCTATTACACCGGCACCGGTGCCGGTGGCTCTAATGGCTGGGGTGATATCGACCGTATCGTGGCGACAACCGACGTTTTCTACATCACGCCGGAACAGACTGCGCGCGGTGATCGCGGTGTCTACAGCCTGGCCGCGGAAACCATCACCCTGACGGGCGATGTCGTCATTCGCCAGGGCGACAACACAGTCACCACAACCTTTTTTGAAAACGACCTGGTCAGCGGCAATTCCCGCTTCGGCGAGCAGGGTGACGGCCAGCGCGTGCGCGCCGTACTCGTTCCCGCCGAAGACGAGGAAACGGACGGAAACTAGGGCCGGGATACTTCTTCAATGGATGTTATGACCCCCGAACGCGTCGTCGAGACGCCCACGAGCATTTCCGGTTTGACGGTAGAGAAGATCGGCAAGGCCTATGCCAAGCGCCCGGTCGTCAAGGGCGTGTCCCTGACCCTGCAGCGCGGCGAGGTGGCCGGCCTGCTCGGCCCGAACGGCGCTGGCAAGACCACCTGCTTCTACATGATTACCGGCCTGGTCGAAGCCGATTACGGCAAGATCCTGCTGGATGGCGAAGACATCACCCGTCTGCCCATGTACCAGCGCGCACGCCTGGGCATCGGCTATCTGCCACAAGAGAAATCCATCTTTCACGGCATGAGCGTCGAGCAGAACATCCTGGCCGTCGCCGAGATCGTCGAGAAGGACCGTGAAAAACGCATGGACCTGGTCGAGCAATTGCTCGAGGAGTTGCGCATCTCGCATCTGCGCCACGCGCGCGCGCCCTCCCTCTCGGGCGGTGAGCGCCGCCGTGTGGAGATCGCCCGCGCGCTGGCAACTCGCCCCTCCTTCATGCTGCTCGATGAGCCATTTGCAGGCATCGACCCGCTGGCCATCGCCGATATTCGTGACCTGATCCGCTTTCTGAAAGATCGTGGAATCGGCATTCTGATCACCGATCACAACGTCCGCGAAACGCTGGAAATCACTGACAGGGCTACCATTATCTATGATGGTGAAGTGCTGTTCGAAGGCTCCCCGGAAGCTATCCGCTCCGACCCCGATGTGAAGCGCGTTTATCTCGGAGAAAGCTTTTCCTGATTAACCTCTGCAGGAAACGTACCAAACAGAGGTTTTCATGGCTGGAATAATGCAGAAGCTGGATATGCGCCAGGGCCAGTCCCTGGTGATGACGCCACAGCTCCAGCAGGCCATTAAGCTGCTACAGCTATCAAATGTGGAGCTTGCCGAGTTCGTCGAGGGCGAGCTGGAACGCAATCCGCTGCTGGAACGCGACGAGAGTTCGGAAAGTGCCGAATCACCGCGCCAGGAAGGTGAGGGCGAGCCACAGGAGCTGGAACTGTCCGCTCCATCTGCGGATGCAAACGAATCGATCGATGCCGATTCGGATGTCCTGCACATCGATGATTCCAAGGCGGATCTGTCCGGTGTTTCCTCGAGCACGCCTGCTGACGCTGTCGGCCAGGGCGGCAGCTGGGGCAATGGCGGCGCTGGTCCCGCCAGCGAGGAATATGACGCGATCGCCAATTCATCGCGCGAGATCTCCCTTGCCGAACACCTGCATGACCAGCTCGCTACCGCCACGAATGACCCGATTGACCGCATGATCGGAGCCCACCTGATCGATCTGGCTGACGAGGACGGCTATTTGCGCTCCGACATGAGCGAGATCGCCACACGTCTCGGCCTGGAACGCGCGCGCATCGAAGCTGTGCTGGAAATGACCCAGAGCTTTGAGCCTGCCGGCGTCATGGCCCGCGATCTCGGCGAGTGCCTGGCCCTGCAACTGCGCGAAAAAGATCGCCTCGACCCGGCCATGGCGACCCTGCTGGACAATCTGGAACGCCTGGCACGGCATGAATACGACGCTCTGAAATCGCTCTGCGGTGTCGACAACGAGGACCTCGACGACATGATCGGTGAGATCCGCGAGCTGACGCCAAAGCCGGGCATGGCCTTCGGTCATGACTCAGCCCGGGCAGTGGAACCGGATGTCTTCATCCGCCAGGCGCCCGATGGTCTGTGGCAGGTGGAGCTAAACTCGGAAACTCTGCCGCGCGTGCTGGTCAACAATCGATATTACAACGAGGTCCAGACGGCGGCTCGCACCGAGAACGAAAAGAACTTCATCACTGAATGCAGCCAGAACGCCTCCTGGCTGGTGAAAAGCCTGGATCAGCGCGCGCGCACCATCCTGAAAGTCGCCAGCGAGATCGTCCGCCAGCAGGACATGTTCCTGGCTCACGGCGTGGCCTATCTGCGCCCGCTGAACCTGAAGACGGTGGCTGATGCGATCGGCATGCACGAGTCCACAGTCAGCCGGGTGACGTCCAACAAGTTTGTTTCCACACCCCGCGGAATGTTTGAGCTGAAGTATTTCTTCACCTCCGCCATCCCGTCCGCCGGGGGCGGAGAAGCCCATTCTGCTGAGGCAGTTCGTCACAGGATCAAGACGCTGATCGGCCAGGAAACCTTGGCTGACGTGCTATCCGACGACAAGCTTGTTGAACTTCTTCGTGACGAAGGGATTGAAATTGCACGCCGGACTGTGGCCAAATACAGGGAGGCGCTCAACATACCCTCTTCGGTCCAGCGCCGACGCATTCTCAAGCGCGCCGGTTAGGGTCTGCTGCAAATGAGCGCCTCGCGGGACGAAGCGCACCCATGCGTCCGTGCGATTCGTTACGAACTTCAAGATTGACTCTTGGGTCCGCCCGCGACTAGGTTCCGCCCGCTTTCCAAGGGGCGGAGCAGTTCGGAAACGCCTCACATGCTGGTGAATGGCCAGCGGGAAGGAGCGCATGCATACACAAGTTGTCAGCAAAGGCATCGACGTCAGCGACGTACTTCGGGAACAAATTCTCGGACGTGTCGAGGACGGGGTCTCTAAATACTTCAATCGCCCGGGCGAGGCTTATGTAGCCATCGCACGCGAGGGGGTCGGTTTTCGGGTCGACTGTTCCTTGCATCTGCCGTCCGGCGTAATGCTCCAGGCCCATGGAGAAGCGGATGACGCCTACAAGGCGGCAGACGACACCATGATCAAGCTGGAGAAGCGATTGCGCCGCTACAAGCGCAAGCTGAAGAACCACCACGCTGATAATAAGTCCGAGCTACCTGGCGAAAGTCTTCCTTTCGTCGTTCTCAAGGGGATGCGTGACAGCTTCTCTGACGACGATGAAGACGACAGCCTGCCGGCAGCGAACGGTTCTCCGGAACCGATAGTGATCGCGGAAAAGCCCGGTGAAGTCCGCACGATGACTGTGGGCATGGCATCTCTGGAACTGGACGCGGCAGACTCGCCGTTTCTGCTGTTCAAGAATGCTGCAAACGGGGGGGTCAACATCGTCTACCGACGGCCTGATGGAAACATTGGGTGGGTAGACCCGTCACGAGCCGAGCGGAAAGAAACCGCGTAAACACCAGAAGTTATCAATGGCGTTAGCAGATCTCATTCCCGGCGACGGTGTCATCCTTGATTTGGGGGCATCGAGCCGAAAGCAAGTTCTACAATCTCTCGCCGAGTTGGCTGCAGAGACCACCGGGCTGAACGCGCGTACGATTTTTGACGCCGTTCTTCAGCGCGAACGTCTCGGCTCGACCGGCGTGGGACAGGGCGTCGCCATTCCTCATGCACGCATTCGTGGGAATGAACGGGTGCAGGGCTTTTTTGCCCGCCTGCGTTCGCCGGTCGACTTTGAGTCGATCGACGGACGTCCGGCGGACCTGATCTTCATGCTGCTCGCCCCGGAAGATGCCGGCGCCGAGCACCTCAAGGCCCTGGCACGTGTTTCACGCATGTTGCGCCGTGAAGATATCCGCCAGCGCCTGCGCGCCGCGCCGAACTTGGATGCCATCTTCGCCGTCCTCACGGGCGAGCCTGCCACAGACGCTGCGTAAGCGCTCATCGCACATTCAGCTAGGATCGGCATGCTGCGGGGAAACAGTCTCCGGAGACCCACATGTTGCGCCTCGCCACACTTGTCATTTCTGCGACCTTGCTCGTCTCTCCTGCCCCGGCCGTCGCCCTAGCCAACTCGAGCTCGACCACGTACGCACAGGACAATATCGACGACCTACGCCTCGCCGCGGAAGCTGGCGACACATCGGCAGCTTTTGGCTATGGCTATGCGCTGACCTTTCCCGACAGTGGAGATCCGGACTACGCCATTGGTCGCTACTGGCTGGTCCAGGCAGCCGATGCAGGGCTGGCAGAAGCCAATCACGTACTGGGTCTGGTCTATCGCGACGGCATCGGCACGAATGCCGAGCTCGACCGAGCCCGCGCCTTCTTTGAACTCGCCTGGCAAGGCCAGAACACCAGTGCCGGCCTCGATCTGGCCGATCTGCTTATCTATGACTATGAGGGCGAGGCAGAGGGGGGACTTGCGATCTATCGCCAGCTTTCCACCCGCAATGATGTGGGCGCCTTCGCCCAGCTGCGCCTCGCTGAAGCCCTGATGTTCGGCCCGGAGGCCATCGAGGACACCAACGGGGCCCTGGCTGCCGCTCGGTCCGCCCTTGCGGCCGACTCCTCCCTGGCCGGCGCCAATTATATTCTCGGCATCGGATCCATGACCGGAATGGAAGGCGAGGCTGACCCGGTCGCTGCGCGGGCCTTCTGGCAGGCCGGGGCCAATGGCGGCGACAGCCTCTGCATGGCCGCACTCGCGCAGGCAATGCTGGAAGGTGACGGCGGGGAGGTCGATCAGATCGAGGCCCTCGCCCTGCTCTATACCGCTGCCATTCTCGGTGACCTGGAAGCCGCCGAAAGCGCCGCCAGCATCGAAGACCAACTCGAAGAAGCCCAGTTGACCGAAGCGGAGCAGCGGTCCGCGCAGTATCTTGAGAGGCTCTAGCGGGTACGATTAGAAATCCAAGGAGGGCTTTCTATGGCGTCTTGCGACGCCCACCTACTCCGCCCCTTCGGGGCACCTCGCCCATCAGGGGCGAGGACAGGGAAACTCCCAGATCAAAAAACCCCGCCGTTTCCGGCGGGGTTTTCGATAATGGTGGAGCTAAGCGGAATCGAACCGCTGACCTCTTGAATGCCATTCAAGCGCTCTCCCAACTGAGCTATAGCCCCGAAACTCGGGATGGCCGCATTGGGGTCAGCGGCCAAGAGGCGCGGAACCTAGTCCCGGATCGTGTCCGGATCAAGAGCCCGTTGCGCCCCTTACTGCAGAAGATCAGAGATCTTCGTCTTTCTCGATGTTGAAGTCGCCGAAATCCTCGTCGTCTTCCTCGTCGATAAGGACTTTGGTGTTGTCGTCCTCATCATCGTCCTCGAGATCATCCTCGGACTCGAAGTCATCCCCGATGTCGTCACTGAGGCCGGATCCGTCCTCATTGTCGTCCTCATCGGAATCAGGTGCCTCATTGGCAGCCTCATCGACTTCAGGCGTATCGTCAGCCTCGTCCTCGAAACCGTCCTGTTCGTCGGCTTCCTTGCCCTTCTTCTCCTCGGCCTCTTCCGGTTTCGGATCATCCGCTACCGGCAGTTTCGGCTCCAGAGCTTCCGGATCGAACTCATGCTCACATTTCGGGCAACGCGCAGGTTGGCGGCCCAGGTCATAAAATTTGGCAGCGCAGCTAGGACAGGTGCGCTTGGTTCCAAGATCAGCTTTGGCCATGACTTCCCTTCACAACCACTATTCGTTTCGGCGGGTCCCGTTGCCACGATCACCGCGCTCTGTCAAAACCCGATCACCGTGATGTCACCCTAATCCTTGTGTTTTTCTTGATGCCCCAAAATTCTCCCACTCTGCAAGGCCCTTTTTCTGCCTCTCGCTCAAAGCCGCTGCATGGCGATTTCGCTGCGCCTGGCGACAAGTCCATTTCGCACAGATCCCTTATATTTGGGGGACTTGCTAACGGTAACACCCAGATCGAGGGTTTGCTGGAGAGCGAGGATGTCATCAATACAGCCAAGGCAATTGCAGCTTTAGGCGCTGATGTAAAAAATCTCGGGAAAAATCGCTGGTCGGTCACCGGACTCGGCGGAAAATTCGAATCACCTGCGCAGGATCTCGACTTCGGCAACTCCGGAACAGGTGCGCGACTGATGATGGGTGTCGTCGCCGGAACCGGTGCAACGGCGCGTTTTGTCGGCGATGAAAGCCTCACAGGGCGGCCGATGCGCCGGGTGACGGATCCATTGTCCGAAATGGGCGCTGATGTCACCACCACCGAAGGTCGCCTGCCTGTCACCGTCGAATCCGCACCGCTCGATGCGATTTCCTATACGCCGCCCGTTGCCTCCGCGCAGGTAAAGTCTGCCCTGTTACTGGCCGGGCTGGGCGCGCGAGGCACCACGGTGATCCACGAGCCAACCCCGACCCGCGATCATACCGAGACCATGCTGAGGCTGTTTGGCGCCGAGATCTCGATCGAGGACGTTGATAGCGGCTGGACCATCTCCCTGCCAGGCGAACAGAAACTCAGCGCCACGCCGCTCCGTGTACCCGGCGATCCAAGCTCTGCAGCCTTCGCGGTTGTCGCCGCGCTGATCACCCCGGGTTCCGACGTCACCCTGCGCGGCGTGATGGATAATACGGCGCGCACCGGGCTTTACACCACGCTCAAGGAGATGGGTGCGGACCTGACAATCACGCCTGCGCAGGTCATGGCTGGTGAAAAGACCATCGATATTCGCGCACGCTATTCCAAGCTTAACGGCCTCAGTGTTCCCGAAGAGCGTGCACCCTCGATGATCGATGAATACCCGATCCTGGGCGTTGCTGCCGCGGCCGCCGACGGCGTGACACGCATGAACGGTCTGGCGGAACTGCGGGCCAAGGAGAGCGATCGCCTGATGGGCACGTCGGACCTTCTGACAGCCAATGGCGTCGAGACAATCATTCGCGATGACGGTTTGGATGTTGTCGGCACGGGCGGAGACGTCCCGGGCGGCGGCCATGTCATCACCCATCACGACCACCGCATCGCCATGAGCGCCCTTGTTCTGGGCCTGATCGCAGAGGAAGCGGTGACCATTGATGATGCCAGCATGATCGCAACCAGCTATCCGGACTTTCTGGATCACATGCTGTCCCTGGGCGCGCAAATGGAGCCGGCGGAATGATCATCGCCGTCGACGGACCGCTGGCCTCGGGCAAGGGCACGATTGCGCGAGCCCTGTCGCAGAAATTCAGCCTGCCCTATCTGGATACAGGCAGCCTGTACCGCGCAGCCGCTTTGGCTGTGCTGGATGCCGGCCACGACCCAAACGACGAAACCGCCGCAGTAGAGGCCGCGCGCACGCTGGATGTGACGTCGATTGACGAAGCCCGTATCCGCACCGCAGCCGTCGGCCAGGCCGCCTCCCAAGTCGCGAAACAACAAGCTGTTCGCGACGCCCTGTTCGAAGTCCAGCGCGCCTTTGCCACCCAGCCGGGAGGAGCGATTCTGGACGGGCGCGATATCGGTACGGTGATCTGCCCCGATGCTGAGGTAAAACTCTTTGTCACGGCCGATCCGGAGACGCGTGCCCGCCGTCGCCAGAGCGAGCTCAATGCCAAGGGCGACCCCATCACCTTCGAGGAAATGCTCGCCCAGACACTCTCGCGGGATGCACGCGACGCCGAGCGCACGGATGCGCCCATGCGCAAGGCAGATGATGCAACCTTGCTTGATACGTCATCCTTGAGTATAGACGCGGCCATTGCGGAGGCCGTCCGGATTGTGGAAAAGCGCCAAAAGGCGTGACACTTCCGGGGATTCTGCAAACACAGCCGAGTACCGGATGACACCTGAAATGCTCCCTTCCGGAGCAAAGGGTAGCGTTCGGCCCACTCTTGTTTGAACTCTAACCCGCTGATTCATCAGCACTTAGACAGCGCAATCAACGATTTTCAGCCTGACCGCGCTGTACTGGAGCAACCCTTTAAATGTCTACCGAAACACTCACCCCGACGACTGATGACTTTGCCGCGATGCTCGAGGCAAGCCTGGCCGGCCGCGATCTGGCCGAGGGCCAAGTCGTCAAAGGCACCGTGACCGCAATCGAAAACGACGTTGTTGTTGTCGACGTAGGTCTGAAGACCGAAGGCCGCGTCCCGATGCGCGAATTCACCGGTCCGGGATCCGAAGCCCCGTCCGTGGGTGACGAAGTTGAAGTCTACCTTGAGCGCATCGAGAACGCGCTCGGTGACGCAATCCTGTCGCGCGACAAAGCTCGCCGCGAGGAAAGCTGGGACCGTCTGGAAAAGTCCTTCGACAAGAAAGAGCCGGTCAATGGTGCGATCGTTGGTCGCGTCAAAGGCGGTTTCACTGTCGATCTCGGCGGCGCTTCCGCCTTCCTGCCGGGCTCCCAGGTCGATATCCGTCCGGTCCGCGATGTTGGCCCGCTGATGAACCAGGAACAGCCGTTCGCCATCCTCAAGATGGACCGTCCGCGCGGAAACATCGTTGTTTCCCGCCGCGCCGTCCTCGAAGAGAGCCGTGCCGAACAGCGTGCAGAACTCGTCGGCCAGCTGGCTGAGGGCGAAGCCCGCGAAGGCGTCGTCAAGAACATCACCGATTACGGTGCGTTCGTTGACCTCGGCGGCATTGACGGCCTGCTGCATGTTACCGACATGTCCTGGAGCCGTGTTGGCCACCCGTCCGAAGTTGTTGAAGTTGGTCAGACGGTTTCCGTCCAGATCATCAAGATCAACAAGGAAACCCAGCGCATCTCCCTCGGCATGAAACAGCTCATGTCCGACCCGTGGGATGGCGTTGCCGCGAAATACCCGGTTGGCGCAACCTTCGAAGGTCGTGTCACGAACATCGCGGAATACGGTGCATTCGTTGAGCTGGAACAGGGCGTTGAAGGCCTGGTTCACGTCTCCGAAATGTCATGGACCAAGAAAAACGTCCACCCGGGCAAGATCCTGTCCACTTCTCAGGAAGTTCAGGTCATGGTCCTCGATGTCGACGCCGAGAAGCGCCGCATCTCCCTGGGCGTCAAGCAGACCCAGCGCAATCCGTGGGAAGTGTTCGCAGAGAACCACCCGTCCGGTTCCGCTATCCAGGGCGAGATCAAGAACATCACCGAATTCGGTCTGTTTGTTGGCCTGGAAGGCGATATCGACGGCATGGTTCACCTGTCCGACATCTCCTGGGACCAGTCCGGCGAAGAAGCCATGGAAGCCTTCAAGAAAGGCGACATGGTTGACGCGAAAGTCCTCGACGTCGACGTCGACAAAGAGCGTGTTTCCCTGGGCATCAAACAGCTGGCTGGTGACCCGATGGACAGCTCCGGCGTCAACCGCAACGACACCGTCACCTGTACGGTTACGGAAATCACGTCCGGCGGTATCGAAGTAACCTTCGGCGATGACACGGCTGTGAAAGCCTTCATCCGCAAGTCCGACCTGTCCCGCGATCGTGCGGAACAGCGTCCGGAGCGCTTCGCTGTAGGCGACAAGGTCGACGCTCGCGTCACCAATGTTGACAAGGCGTCCCGCCGCATCTCCCTGTCCATCAAGGCGCTGGAGATCTCCGAGGAGCGTGAAGCGGTTGAGCAGTATGGTTCTTCCGATGCCGGTGCATCCCTGGGTGACATCCTGGGCGCTGCCCTGCGCGAGAACGACGGCGAAGACAAAAGCTAAGCCCATACGTTCAAACGAATAAAAATTGATCGGCCGGAGCACTGCTTCGGCCGATTTTTTTTGATCAAGCGTTGACGTGCACTCTGTCTCAAGGCAGTTTTATCGAGCAAACACGGAGGCATGGCATGATCAAATCCGAGCTGATCGATCGTCTGGCAGAAGCCAATCCCCACCTCTACCACCGGGATGTGGAGCGTGTGGTCAATACGATCCTTGATGGCGTGACCGATGCCCTGGCCCGCGGTGACCGGGTCGAGCTTCGTGGATTTGGTGCCTTTTCCGTTCGCCAGCGCCCGGCCCGCACCGGCCGCAACCCGCGCACCGGCGAAAGCGTTTCCGTGAAGGAAAAACACGTTCCCTTCTTCAAGACCGGCAAGGAATTGCGCGAGCGCGTCGACGGCTCACGCGGTACGGTCAAGGAACTCTCCTAAACCTGCTTTTCACATCTGATTAAGCGCCTCAGCCGATAATATCGGCATGAGCAGTGTTGGCGCGTTATCCGGCTTGCCGTCGATGCCCCAGGCATCGGCCGGGACAAGTGCGCCTGCCCCCCAGAAAAGCGGGGGCCTCAACCAGCCGCTCTCCAAGGAAGAGCAGGCCCAGGTCGCCAAGCTGAAAGCACGCGACACCGAGGTGCGCGCCCATGAGCAGGCGCACAAGAATGTCGGCGGCCAATATGCCGGCGCAATCAGTTACGACTATCAGAAGGGTCCCGATGGTCGCTCCTACGCCGTAGGGGGAGAAGTTCCGATCGATGCGAGCGAAATCGCCGGCGATCCGGAAGCGACCATCGAAAAGATGCGCATCGTCAAGGCTGCGGCCCTGGCTCCGGCGGAACCCTCGGCACAGGACCGCAAGGTGGCCGCTCTCGCTGACGCACAGATGATGAAGGCCCAGGCCGAACTCAACACACAGCGCACGGAGGGGGCTGATCCGAACAGTCCGGAGAACATGTTGAGCGGCGATCTCAACCAGAAGCTGGCCGAAATGCGTGAAACGGCCCGGGAAGAGCGGGAAGCGGGTGCCGGGAACCAGGCTCAGGGAGTTGTGGCGCCGTTTGATCTGATGGCCTACGCACAGGGCGTTTACGCGTCGACCACACCGGCGACACCCGCCACCCCTCTCTAAACCTTGCGATTATAGTCACCGGACTTGCCCAGAAATCTGAAAAAGCCCTCGGCCGCATTGAACAGGCGCGTCAGCCAGCCGGCGCGACCGTAATAGATCTGGGCATCTTCTGGTGCGTTGGTGTCATACTTCCAATCGTAAGCCATTTATCGTCTCCGTCATTAACTGAGACATGTCTTACGCTTGATATAGAGATCCATTCCAACTAAACCTCAAGGGTCTTTCATAAGCTAAATTTATGCCTAAACCTCTACCTCCCATCCAGGCCATACGCGTTTTCGAGACGGCCGCCCGCCTGGGCAATTTCACACGCACCGGCGAGGCCCTAGGCATGACCCAGGCCGCTGTGAGCTATCAGATCAAACAGCTGGAAGACCGGCTGGGCTTTGCGGTGTTTGATCGCAAAGCCCGCCATGTCGAGCTGACCGCCCGCGGCGCCCGTCTCGCCCGCGGCACCAGCGAGGCCTTCCGCCTGCTGGAGCGAACCTTCGAGACCGTACGCGACGAGCAGGACCACATCCTGCACATCTCGGCCATCCCGACCTTTTGCAACAACTGGCTGGTCCCGCGCATCGGCACCTTCCAGATGGAAAATCCCGACCTGGCCGTCCGCATCGAATCCAATCGCGACATCACCGATATCAAGGCCGGGGAAGCCGACATCGCCCTGCGCTCTGGCTATGGCTATTGGGAGGGGCTGGAAGCGCGCAAACTGTTTGACGACACCACGGCGCCCCTGGTTCCTACAGCAGCCCTGCAGCGGTTTGGACCGCTGGAAAAACCGGAAGACCTGCTCAAGTTGCGCCTGTTCGGGCCCCTGCCCTGGTGGCAGGCCTGGTTTAAGGAACAGGGCATCGACCCGGCCATTCTGCCTGCACGCCCACACCTGGAGCTGGAGACCCAGACGATGGAAATCTCCGCAGCCATCGCGGCTGGAGATGCGGCCTGCATGGTCACCCCGATCTATTTTGCCGAACAGATCGCCTCCGGCGCCCTCGCCCAGCCCTTCGAACACGAAAGCCCGCACACCCATGCGCACTACATGGTCTTCGACCCAGAGCGCGCCAACGAGCCCAAGATCAAGGCCTTCGTGCAATGGATGCTGTTCCAGCCCATGGCATTCTGCCTCAACCGGGCGCCGAAGGCGTTTCCGGAGGCGGGTGGGTAGGCCAAGTCTTTCCTCCCCCTCCGGGGGAGGTGCCCCGCAGGGGCGTAGGGGGTGTACCGATGAACCCCCATCGACTTCGCTTCGCTCAGCCACTTCCCCCTCTAGGGATAAGAAATGCAGCTTCATGCCCGCAAGACCTTGCCTCGCGCCCAATGCCAGCTACTAGTCACTCTCAACACCAAAACGCGAGCCGGACATGCCCGCCATCGACATCAAATTCTGCGGCCTGAAAACCGGACCCGACGTCGCCGCCGCACGTGAGGCAGGCGCGCGCTATACCGGTTACGTCATCTTCCCGCCCAGCCCCCGCCATGTGGACCCGGTGCGTGCGGGAGAGCTGGCTCACCTGGCACACGGCACCGAGACCGTCGCTGTCGTCGTCAATCCGGATGATGAGCTGCTCGCGCAGATCCGCGACGCCATGCGGCCCGACTGGATCCAGCTGCACGGCTCGGAAACGCCGCAGCGGGTCGAGCAGGCCCGCGCCTATGCCAGCAAGGGCATTATCAAGGCTCTGCCCGTGGCCGAGGCGAGCGATCTGGACGCCGCCAGGGCCTATGACGGCGTCGCCGACATGCTGTTGTTTGATGCCAAACCACCCAAGGACGCCGACCGACCGGGCGGCTGGGGGCATGGTTATGACTATGCACTACTGAAAAACCTGTATTTATCGATGCCCTGGCTCTTGTCCGGCGGGCTTGATCCCACCAATGTCTGCCAAGCTGTCGAGGCGGCGGGCGCAAGCGCCGTCGATGTCTCGTCCGGCATTGAAACATCCTCCGGCGTCAAGGACGCCGACCTGATCCACGCCTTTGCCAAGGCGCTGAGCGAAACCGCCTGAAGGAGAAAGCCATGAGCGATACCGCCTCTGTCGACACCCGACCGAATGCGCTTTCCGCCTGGCCGGATGCACGTGGCCGATTTGGTGATTACGGCGGTCGTTTCGTCGCCGAAACATTGATGCCGAACATTATCGAGCTGGAAGCGGCCTATGAGGACGCCAAGCGTGATGTCGAATTCCAGCGCGAGATGGAAGAGTTTCTGCGCGATTATGTCGGCAAGCCCAGCCCGATCTATTTCGCAGAACGCCTGACCGAGGAGTTCGGTGGCGCGAAAATCTGGTTCAAGCGCGACGAGCTGAACCATACCGGCAGCCACAAGATCAATAACTGCCTGGGCCAGGTCCTCCTGGCCAAGCGCATGGGCAAGACCCGTATCATCGCCGAGACCGGTGCCGGCCAGCACGGTGTGGCCACCGCAACGGTTGCCGCACGGTTCGGCCTGCCCTGTACGGTCTTCATGGGCGCCACCGATGTGGAGCGCCAGGCGCCAAATGTCTTCCGCATGAAATTGCTGGGCGCCGAGGTAGTGCCGGTGTCTTCGGGCACGGGCACGCTGAAGGACGCCATGAACGAAGCGCTGCGCGACTGGGTCACCAATGTGCACGACACGTTCTATGTAATCGGCACGGTGGCGGGCCCGCACCCCTATCCGGCCATGGTGCGCGACTTCCAGTCCATTATCGGTCGCGAGGCTCGCGCCCAGATCATGGACCGGCTGGGACGTCTTCCCGATGCGGCAGTTGCCTGTATCGGTGGCGGCTCCAATGCGATGGGGCTTTTCCATCCCTTCATCGATGACGAGGATGTGCGCCTGATCGGTGTCGAGGCGGCCGGCCACGGTATCGAAACCGGCGAACACGCCGCCAGCCTGAAAGGCGGCAAGCCCGGCATCCTGCACGGCAACAAGACCTATCTGCTGCAGGATGATGACGGCCAGATCATCGACGCTCACTCCATCTCGGCAGGTCTGGACTATCCCGGTATCGGCCCGGAACACGCCTTCCTGCACGATGCCAAGCGCGCGGAATACGTCTCGGCGACCGATACCGAGGCGCTGGAGATGTTTCAGCTCTGCACCAAGCTGGAAGGCATTATCCCGGCCCTGGAGCCCGCCCACGCCCTCGCCCGCGTCCGCGACCTGGCCAAAGAGCTCGGCCCCGAGGGCGTCATCCTGATGAATATGTGCGGCCGCGGGGACAAGGACGTTCCGCAGGTGGCGGAGATGCTGGGAGTGAGCCTGTGATCGGCTTGCTGTTCGGGCTTGCCCTATCAATCGATACGGATCTTTCGTCCCAGTTCGAACGCGATCTGGGGTTTCCACTTCCCGCACCGTTTGAATGGCGCGGGGAGTTTTCTGAAGCTGAGCCGGTGTACGTGAACTGTAATGACGCGATTGAAGCTAGGTGCACTCAATTTGGTCAGGATCATTGGCTGTATGTCGGGGTGGTAGGGGCAGCTCGAGATAGCGGGCGCTGGGGCGACACGCCCCCGCTGACATCACTCCTTCGTGAAAACGGCTGGATTGCAATGCGCCCGGCTGCCAGAGAGCGAGTTACCAATTGGCGCCGAACCGAAGGTCTCGAGATCGGCACTTGCGCCAAGTACATTGTATTGGATTACGGCTACCGCGATGCGTTGGGATTAACGATGCGGGTAGTGCCTTGTCTGGACGGAATTGAGCAATGACCAATCGCCTCACCACACGTTTCAATGAGCTGGACGCCTATGGCCGCCCCGGTTTTGTCGCCTACATGATGGCGGGGGATGGCGACAGCCAGTCCCTGCTCAATGCGCTGCCGGATGCCGGTGCGGATGTGATCGAGCTGGGCATGCCCTTTACCGACCCGATGGCCGATGGCGCGTCCATCCAAGGTGCGGCGTTGCGGGCGCTGGAGGCCGGCATGACGCTGCAGGGCGTGTTCGCCCAGGCCGCCAGTTTCCGAGAGAACAATGACTCCACACCGATCGTCCTGATGGGTTACGCCAATCCGATCCATCATATGGGCTTTGAGAATTTCGCCCGCCGCGCCGAGAAGGCCGGGGTGGATGGGCTGATCTGTGTCGACATTCCGCCGGAAGAGGATGAAGAGCTGCGCACGGCGCTCAATGCGCATGGCATCGCCCTCATTCGCCTGGCAACACCGACCACTGACGATAATCGACTGGGAACAGTGGTCGAAAACACGTCCGGTTTTGTTTATTACGTTTCTACGACGGGCGTGACAGGCGCCGGATCCGGTGTAGCAACCGAGGTCGGCGATGCTGTTGCACGCGTCAGGGCTGCCAGCGGTTTACCCGTTGCAGTCGGGTTTGGTGTACGCACGCCTGAACAGGCGAAGGCTATTGCCGAGCGCGCCGATGCTGTGGTGGTTGGATCCGCCATCGTCGACGCCATGAATGAAGGTGGTGTCGAGGCTGCCGTGGAGCTGGTGAAATCCCTCTCTGCTGCAACCCATGGCGCAAAACGGTGAGTGAAGGCCGATGAAAGATCGGGACGCGGAAATGAACTGGTTGTCCAAGCTTACCCCTCCGGGGATGTCGAAAATCTTCTCCAAGCGGGATACGCCCGACAATTTGTGGGTCAAATGCCCGATCTCGGACGAGATGGTCTTCCACAAGGACCTGGAAGCCGGCCTGTTCGTGACCCCGGCAGGTCACCACATGCGCATCGGCCCGGCCTGGCGTTTCCAGTTCACCTTTGACGGCGACTATACCGAGCTCGACACGCCGGAAGTCCCCAAGGATCCGCTGAAATTCAAGGACGACAAGCCCTACACCTCACGCATTGCCGGTGCGCGCAAGAAGACCGGTCGTGATGACGCGATGGCCATCGCTGTCGGCGAGATCGGCGGCGTGGAAACGGTCGCCCTGGTCCAGAACTTCGCCTTCATGGGCGGTTCGCTGGGTATGGCTGCGGGTGAGAGCTTCATCCGCGCGGCCGAGGAAGCCATCAAGCGCCGTGCCCCGCTGGTCGTGTTCACCGCTGCCGGTGGTGCCCGCATGCAGGAAGGCGCGCTGTCGCTGATGCAGATGCCGCGCACGACGATCGCTGTTGAAATGCTCAAGGAAGAGCGCCTGCCCTATGTCGTGGTCCTGACGGATCCGACGACGGGTGGTGTGACCGCCTCCTACGCCATGCTGGGTGATGTTCACCTGGCCGAGCCGGGTGCCCTGATCGGTTTTGCCGGCCCGCGCGTGATCGAGCAGACCATTCGCGAGAAACTGCCGGAAGGCTTCCAGCGCTCTGAATACCTGCTGGAAAAGGGCATGGTCGATAAGGTCGTGCATCGCCGCGATATTCCGGCTACACTGTCACGCATGTTACGCGTGATGCTGAAACGACCTGGTTCGTCAGCGCCTTCCGCGCTGACCCCACCCGCTGCTGATCATGTGCCAGCCAATCCCGCGTCCGGCGACGGGGGTTCCCATTAGCACGCGCCGTCAGGCGATAGATGACGCGCTTGAGCGCCTGGGTCGACTGCACCCGAAAAAAATCGATCTCTCACTCGGGCGCCTCCAGCGCCTGCTGACAGCGCTCGACAATCCGCAGGACAAGCTGCCGCCGATCATCCATGTGGCCGGCACTAATGGCAAAGGCTCAACCTGTGCCTTCCTGGCCGAGATGGCCCGGGCCAAGGGCGAGCGTGTGCACATCTACACCTCCCCGCACCTGGTCAATTTCAACGAGCGTATCCTGCTGGACAGCAAGCCGGTTGATGACCGTACCCTGATCGAGGCGTTTGCACGCGCAGAAGCCGCCAATTTCGGCGAACCGATCACCTTTTTCGAGATCACCACCGCAGCCGCCTTCCTGCTGTTCAGCGAGCACCCGGCAGACCGGCTGATCCTGGAAGTGGGTCTGGGTGGCCGGTTCGACGCGACCAATGTGATTACCAAACCGGAGCTGACGGTCGTCACCCCGGTCAGCCTCGACCACCAGGACTTCCTCGGCGACGAGCTGGAAACGATCGCCCGGGAAAAGGCGGGCATCGCCAAGCCGGGCGTGCCGATGATCATCGGCGACCAGCAACCTGATGCCCGCGAAACCCTGATCGAGGAAGCCAACAAGGTTGGAGCCCCCACCCTGGTCTGGGGACAGGACTTCCGCGCCTATCCGCAACACGGCCGTCTGGTCTATGAGGACGAGAACCGCGTCTGGGACCTGCCCGCACCCGGCCTCCTGGGCCCGCACCAGGTCCTCAATGCCGGCACGGCAGCGGCGTGTGCAGCTGCCCTCAACTGGCCGGAGAAAGCCGCAGCCAAAGGCGTTGGCGAGGCCAAATGGCCAGGACGCCTGCAAGCCATTACCGGTGGCCCGCTCGGGGAGATCGCCCAGAAGGCCAAGGCCGAGCTGTGGCTGGATGGCGGCCATAATGAAGCCGCGGCGATCGCGCTGGCGCATGCCCTAGCTGACATGGATGAACGTGAGGATCGCCCGCTGATCATCATCGCCGGCTTCTCGCCCAACAAGGATGTCCGCGCCTGGGCGTCACAATTCGCCGGTCTGACGCGCAAGCTGATCGCGGTAGAGTTCAACGCCGGTCGCGGCGGTTCGCTACACGCCAGCGATGTCGTGCATCTGTGCGAAGAGGTCGGCCTCAAGGCGGAAGCGGCTGGCGGATTGATCCCGGCGCTCAAGGATGCGGTGAAGGAAAGCCCGGCCCCGCGTATCCTGATCGGCGGTTCGCTCTACCTGGCCGGCGAGGCCCTTGCGTTGGGCGGATGTCCGCCACACAAGACGCCGGGCTAGACCAGACCCCAGAACAAAGAAAAAGGGCCGCTCGATCGAGCGGCCCTGATCATTTCAGAAACGTGTCGCCCTTAAGCGAGCGTTTCCTTGACCCATTCAGTGATCTTGCCCTTGGCCATGGCACCAATCTTGGTAGAGGCCACCTGGCCATCCTTGAAGATCATCAGCGTCGGGATACCACGTACGCCGTACTTACCGGGCGTCATCGGGTGATCATCAATGTTTACTTTGGCGATTGTGATGTCGCCGGCCATCTCTGCCGCGATCTCTTCCAGTGCCGGAGAGATTTGCTTACAGGGGCCGCACCACTCTGCCCAGAAATCCACGAGAACCGGACCGCTTGCATTGAGCACGTCAGTTTCGAAGGAATCATCGCTGACCGCTTTGGTCGCCATGGGCTTACTCCTTTATTCGGGACGAGTCGCTTGGGGACTCTTTCGATGGCGCGTGAGGTAAGGACCCCAGCGCCGCTCGTCAAGCCGTCTGACCCGGCAGGACCGTGTCCAGCAAGGCGTCAGGCAGTTCCATCAGGTCAGCAGAATCTGTCCACAACAAGGCGCAACGCACTCTTTTCCCAGCGTAAATTTCCCTTAGCAGGTTACGGTATGACGCCATCTGACCCAGATACACACGGGCCACATCATCCACAGCTTTTGGCGGCGGACGATTGGTCTTGTAATCAATGATCAGAACATCGTGATCCGTGACCAGCAAACGGTCGATCTGCCCCCGGACGATCTGGCCGCCCACGACGCCCGTCAGCGAGACCTCAGCACGCGAACCCGGCCCGAACAGGGCACCGAACTCTGCATGATCAAGAATGCCGAGAGTCTCTTCCACGAGAACACGGCGCGTATCCTCGTCCAGATCCGTTTGCGCCTCTGCATACCGCTCGGCGGCCGTGCGATGAGCCTCACGCGGAAGATCGGGCAGGGTTTCGAGCAGTTTGTGAATGACCTCACCGCGGCGGAAACGCCAGGACCGGTCCTCACCCAGAGGGGAATAGATCTCCGGATCATCCTCGCCCTCGGCCAGCAAGGAAGACGGGGTCGCGCTGGAAAACGCCGCGCTCTCGCTGGGTGCATCCGTGAAGCACCAGGCTGGCAGGTCTTCCGATGCGTGCTCGGTGCGCTGCTCGCGCTCGGCCACCTGGGGCGCGGGTCCATAACGGCGGGCGGGCGAGGCATCATCCGGGTGCTGCTCGAACTCAACCCAGTCTTCGCCCTGCCAGCGCTGGTCCAGCAATTCATACCAGCTGTCACTGGCAATCTGACCCGCACTGCCATGCCCCTGTTTCCAGCCACAGACAATCAGGCGGTCCCGTGCCCGGGTCAGCGCGACGTAGAGCAAGCGCTTGTGTTCTGCGAGGCGCAAAGCATCCTGCCCCTCGCGCAGGCCTTTCACCAGATCCGGGTCCTGATCCTTCTTTCGAGACCAGAACAATTCCCCGCCGCTACCCGCAAAGACGCGGCTGCCACGGGCGCTCAGCGGCGAGCGCGTGGTGTCGGGCAGGATAATGATCGGGCGCTCCAGTCCCTTGGACGCGTGCACGGTCATGATCTGGACCTGGTCATGACCACTGTCCTGTTCGCGCTTGATCGCCGTTTCGTCAGCGGCAATCCGGGCAATGAACTTGGCCAGGGACCCGCCCTCACCCTGATCGAATTCGAGCGCGCGATTGAGGAATTCCTCGACCGCATCACGCGCTTCCTCGCTCAATCGAGCAAACATCCGGACCCAGCGCGTTTCACCCGTTGCACTGCGCGCATTGAGGAAGCTGGCGTAAAGCTCATACAGCCCGACGCTGTCCGAACGATTGCGCCAGTCCAGCAGCGCTGCACGCGCTTCCGCGAGACGCGGCGCCTCGGAGCGCATGAGGGCGCGCCACAGCCAGCCCCGGCGCTCGCTGCGATGATCACGGGACAGCACAAACAGATCTTCATCGCCCAGACGGGATGCCGGGTCCTTCGCAGCTTCAAAGAAGGGCGATTTGAGGACTTCGGCGAGGGCGAGGTCATCCGCCGGATTGATCGCGAAACGCCCCAGCGCCAACAGGTCCTTGATCGCGGTCTGCTCGCGCAGAAGCATGCGATCCGCACCCGCCACGGGCACGCCCAGCAATTTGAGCCGCCGGATCAGCTCCTCGACAAACCCGCCGGTCCGCTTGGCGACCAGAATGCCGATATCGCCCGGCCGCGCAGCGCGCAGTCTGAAACCGCCCTTGTCTTCCTGCCAGACCCCATCACCGCGCTTCAGCAGGGCATGGATCTCGTCGGCGATACGCGCTGCCAGCAAATCCCGCGAGGTGCCTTTGGCGGAACTGTCCACGGGATCAAAGATCGAGGTCTCTTCCACGATCTCCGGCTTGGGAATGGCCGGCCAGATCTCGACACAGCCGGGTGTTCCCTCACGCGCGGCGAGATGGCTTTGATAACGTGAAAAAGGCCTTGCGACGAATTTGGTCTCCGGAGCCGCCGCCGGAACCTCGAAGGCGATATCGACGGCGCGCAGGATCTCCGGGGCCGATCGGAAGGAGACATTCAGGCCCGGACGTCGGAAAGCCTGATCCGTTGCACGGGTCAGCTCCTCGATGCGGTCACCTTCATTGACGAAAATCGCCGGGTCCGCGCCCTGGAAGGAATAGATCGACTGTTTCTCGTCGCCGACCACAAACAGCGTCCGCTCATCCTCGCGCGCGCCCTCGCCCGCAAAAAACTCTGCTGTCAGACCGCGCAGCATGTCCCATTGCTGGGGTGAGGTGTCCTGGGCCTCATCCACTAGGGCGTGGGTCAGCATTCCATCCAGCTTGTAACCCACCCATCCGGAAAACGCGTTCTCCGGCTTCAGCAAATCCCCTGCCAGCCGGATCAGATCATCAAAGTCCAGCGCCCGGCGCCGGCGCATCTCTGCGTCCAGCGCATCCAGATAGCCCGTGGTGTAGCGTGCTGCCGCGGCGGAGGCCTCAGCCAGGCTGATCGCACGCATCCGATCCCGGACGGCCAGCATGCGATCGACCTCGGTTCCATAACCGCGCTTCTCGCCACCGTAGAGCCTGTCGAGCCAGGTATGGGTCTTGGCAAGGGCGGCCGTTGTCAGATCCTTGGCCAGGTCCCCCTTCTGGGTCAGGAAATAGCCAAGATAAGCCTCTATCGCAGCCCGGGCATACGGAGCTGACAAAGCGGCGCGAAGCTTTGCAGCCTGTTTCTGGTCCTTGGCGGAACTCGTCTCCAGCGCAATGGCGGCCTCACGTACGAGCTCGACCGGCGTCGCCTCCCAGGCCTCTTGCGCGCAACTGGCCAGCGTCTCGTCCGGCTTCACGTCCAGGGCCAGACGCGTACGTTCGATCACGACTTCAGCGCCGCCCTGAGCGACCTGACGGACACGAGCGCGATTACTGCGTGCCCAATCGGCCAGTTCCGCAAAGGCATCCGCACCACCCGTGGCCAGTATGATGTCGATATCAGCGGTAACAAGTGCACTGGCTGCACCCGCCTGGGCCCGCGCGCTGAGTTCGCGCGCCTCACCATCATCCAGCGTTTCAAACCCCGGCAAGGCTCCGGCTTCCAGCGGGAAACGGCGCAGCAGGTTTTCACAGAACGCGTGGATCGTCTGGATCTTCAGCCCGCCGGGCGTTTCCAGGGCGCGTGCAAACAATCGGCGGGCTGCAGCGAGACTGCGTGCGTCGAGCTCTTGCTGGCCGAGTTCGGTCAGATCGGCCCGCAGGGCCTCGTCATCCAGTACCGACCACTTGCCCAGACGTCCGAACAGCCGGTCCTTCATCTCCGAAGCTGCAGCCTTGGTATAGGTCACACACAGGATGCGATCCGGAGCGGTGCCGGTCAGCAGGATATTGACCACCCGGTCAACCAGGACACGCGTCTTGCCGGATCCCGCATTGGCTTCCACAAAAACGGTCACAGCAGGATCTGCGGCGCGTTGCTGGGCCTGGCTGGCCGAGGCCGCGATTTCGCGATTGAACCGGGCCATCAGTTCTCGCCTCCGTCCTCGCCGGGCGCGATCGCCCACTCGCCGCGACGGGCGAGATGGTCGTAATCCCCGTAATCATTGCGATACTGACGACGGGGCTGGGAAAGATACGCCTCGGCCTCGTCATCAAAACGCGCGATCCAGTCACACAAATCGTCCAGCGCCTTGCTCGCCATATCACTAGCCGGCGTCTTGCCATCGATCCGTGTCGCCCGACCGGCCTCGCTGCCGCCGGAGATTTTCACATAGCTCAGCGCATTGACGGCTTCCTGGCCAAGGCCTTCAAACCCGCCGGCCTGCTCGATAATGGCGGCCGTCAACGGCAATTGCGGGTCAAACCCTGCATTGATCATCTTGGCCGTGGGTGGATTGCCGGACTTGTAGTCAATGACGTCCAGTCCGCCATCGGCACGCCTGTCGATCCGGTCCGCACGCCCGCGCAAGGTCCATTCCCCCGCGGGAGCATCCAGCGTGATCCGGCCACGTGTCTCGATCGCGGCAATGGCATGACCGTCTGCCCGGCGCTGCGTTTCCCATTGCACAATCCACTCGGCCGCCCGGGCAAAACGCCTCAGCTCGATATCCAGCGCCTGTTCGCAAATCCCTGTCTTTCGCAATTCCTGCGCGGCGAGATCCAGCAATTGCGAAATTGCGTCCCCGGGCAGTGCCTTGCGCCACATCTCCATCGCCGTTTCCAGCACCGCGTGCAGGGCCGTTCCGCGTTCGCGGGGTCCCGGCGCCATGTCGGGCGGGTCGAGTGGACGCAGCCCCAGCACATGCCGCGCATAGATCGCATAGGGGTCGCGCACCCACGTCCGGATCTCGGTGATCGAAAGCCCCCTAGGGCGAGCGGCAACCGGCGGGGTGGGTGCAGGCGATACCGCTGGCCGGGGAGGCGCATCACAGCGATCCAGAGCGCTCGCATAGCCGACATAGTGAGCGGCACCTGCCAGACGCTTCTCTCCTGCCTCGCCAAGCGCGCCCTGAACCAGCGTCTTCAATCGCCAGATCCAGCGCGAGGCTACGGTTGGCGCACCATCCGCCCGCGTGGCCCGGGTCATGAAGACCTCGCCCGCCGCGGCCATTTGCGCAAAGTCGTGGGCGGCTAGGCCATAACGTTTCTCTGCTGCACCCATACCGACTTCCTGGCGCATGCCCCGTGACATCCACGGATCAGCCCCTGCCCCGGTCGGCCAGATACCCTCGTTGAGCCCGGCCAGGATCACACGATCTGCCGAGGCCAGGCGCGCCTCCATCGGCCCCAGGATCTGCAGGCGCGGATGCACGCCCGTTGCGGGTGGTATGCGCTGGGCTGAACACAGTTCGCGGAAAACGCCGGTGTATTCCGGCAAGCTCAACTCCGGCAGAACCTCGCTCTCGGTCATCAGCTCGGACAGGACACGCGCAGCGATCTCGCCGCCCTCGGACCGCCAGAGCCTCAGCGCCCCGTCCTGTTCGCCATCACGCGCGACAGCCTCGGCAAGCATGGCATGGTGACGCGCCCAGTCGGCCACGCTGCGCGCCTCATCAGCCAGCATGTCCGATTGCGCCTCGATCTGGGCGTTCAGGACACCACGGACAAGCTCACGGTCCGCCTCGAACAGCTCAGAGCGCTCATGATCCAGCCGGGCGATAATATCGGCGAGACGGGGACCCGGCCGCACACCACGCAACCCGTCCGCCTCGAATTTTTGCAGGGCTGAGTGCACCTCGCCACGAGCCTGGCCCATGGCATAAAGCGGAGAGCTCCACAGCGCTGTCTGGGCGACGACACTGCCGGGGTCATCAACAACGTCCAGCAGGCGGTCAAGGAAGGCACCGGCCAGCGTTTCAGGCAGGGCAGTACCGCCTGAATCATCCACCCTCACGCCAAAACGCTGCATTTCCACGCTAACACGACGCGCGAGTGAGCGGTCCGGCGTGACCAGGATCGCGGTCTTGCCTTCGTGCTCCAGCACTTCGCGGAAAAGCAGGGCGCAGAGCTTGGCTTCACTCAACGGGTCCGGACATTCCACAAGCGACAGACCGTCCAGTGCGTCGTCGAAAAACGCCGCGCCATTGGCCTGGCGCAGGTGGTCGACCCTTGCCAGCCATTCATCGGTGACTTCTGCCGGTCGCAGGGCCTCGGCCACCAGGCGGCGGCGAGCGCGGGCAGAGGCCGCCTCGGCGTGTCCGGGCCAGGGCTGGACTTCGCTGCGCGCAGTCTCGTTCTCCCTGAGATAATCACGCATGGCCCATTGCGGGTGTCCGTCATCCAGGCTGTCCCAGGCATGATCATCCGCGTCCCAGTCCAGCCCCGGCAAGACCACAGCGCCCTGTGGCAGGCGCGAGACCACCCCCATCAGACGCCGCACTGCCGGGATGGATCCGGTGGAGCCCAACACCATGACCGGCGTCTGCGGCGGATGTTTGAGCCATCGATCGGACAGCGCATTGAGCACCAGCGATCGCCGTGCCGACGGGTCTGACAGCCCCAGCTCGGCCAGCCGGCCCGGCCAGATCTGTTCAACAATGGACAGAAATTCGATCGCCTCGCGCCGGTCCTCGGGAAGGTGGTCGCTGATCGCTGATCGCAGAGGCTCCAGCGAGGTCACGGATTCATCCGCGAGGTCGTCCAGCAATTCAGCCAGCGTGCGCGCAAGAGCCAGCGCTCCCGGTGTGCCAATAGGGCGCCCCAGGGCCGTTTCCTTGGCCAAGATCAGACGGGAGAGTTCAAACAGGCGCCGGGTTCGCGAGACTGCCGGTGGCGCAATTCCGGCCAGCTCACCCGGTTCAAACGGCGGATCATCGACGTCGATATCGCCCAGCGGTCGGATCATCGGCAGCAGCGCCACACCGGACCCTGCACTGAGCGCAAACGCATCCCCCAGTGCCTTGGCAGCACGGCGTGTGGGCACCAGGATCAGGCATTTGGTCAACGCATCGGGATCGCGTTCACTTTCGAGCTCGGCGCGAAGCGTCTCAACAACGGCGGACAGGAAGTCCGTGCTGGGCGGGATATTGAAGACCCGCGGGTTCGGCGTATCGAACAGGCGAGCCGTCAAGCGCGGATTCGAGCCTCCGCTTCATCACGTGCGCCGGGGTCGCCGACATGCATCCAGAAACTGTCCATGACGATACCGTGGACACGGCCAGCCGGAACAAGTTCCTTCCAGACCTCGACCATGGAGAAACGCGCCTCGGGCCGCCCCGCCATGATGGCAGGGTTGTGGATCTGGGTACCGGCATAGGCATAGGGCGCGTGATCAGCATCGCCGCGCCAGCTGACACGGCCGTCCCCGCCCAGGAAGAAATCGCCGGGACCGTCAAATCCCAGCGTCTGGTCCAGGGGCGCCAGCAACAGCAGGACATCCATCTCGTCCGGGTTCCAGGCCGCCCGCATGCGGTCCAGCTCTGCCGCGCCTGCATCAAACCATAGCGCGTCGATATTGGTGATGAACACCGGCTCGCCCCCCAGCAAGGGCAGGGCTTTGACAACACCGCCGCCGGTTTCAAGCACCTCTCCGCGCTCATCCGAAACGATGATTTCCGGGCCGCCCTTTCGGGTCGCCAGGTGTTCTTCCATGCGATCGGCAAAATGGTGGATATTCACCACCGCGCGTTCGACGCCGGACCGGGCCATCCGGTCCAGGGCATAATCGAGCAGGGTGCGGCCATCGACTTCGACCAATGCCTTCGGTCGGTCATTGGTCAACGGGCGCATCCGCGTGCCCAGGCCCGCCGCCAGGGCCATGCCGGTCCGGATATCAATCATTTGTGCGCTTCCCGGAAGACCGCATCCGCGTGGGTCTTGGTCCACATCAACAGATCCATCAGGGCAGGATGCTGGAGATCGCCAACAAACAGGCGCGCGACGTGCGGCAACATGTCGAGATACTTCTCCTTTCCATCGCGCTTGGCCAAGCGAACAAAAATGCCAAGGATCTTGGCATTGCGCTGCGCACCCAGCACGGCATAGCTGGCGTCGAAACCGGCGACATCCGCGATCCCGGCCTTGGCCACGAACCGCGCCTTGAGCGGAACGGAAAGTTTGCGGTCGACATTCCGGCGCGCGTCTTCCAGCAGGGACACGAGGTCATAGGCCGGATGCCCCATCACCGCATCCTGGAAATCGAGCAGGCCGATACAGGCCTCGTCCTCGCGTTCGGGCAGATAGATGAGGTTTTCCGCGTGAAAATCACGCAGGACAATGCCCTTGGGGCAGTTCTCCAGGCGGGCAAAGGCCTTGTCCCAGATTGCGTTCCAGTCATCGCGCGCCTGCTGGCTGAGCGAGACACCGGAGTATTGGTCCATAAACCAGTCCAGGAAGAGATCTGTCTCAGCCCGCATGGCGACCGCATCATAATCCTGCAGCGGCCACGTCTTGCCATCGACCCCGACCTCGCCCGGCAGGCTCGAGCGATACAGCGCGGCCAGCAGATCTACAGCGTGGGAATAGAGCGTGCCCTCATGCCAGTCCGACGGGATGATGCGGGCAAAAAGATCATCGCCCAGATCCTCCATCAGCAGGAAGCCTTCATCGATATCGCTGGCGTAGATTTCCGGTGTCGAGAATCCGCGCTCCCCGAGCGCCCGCGCTAGCCCGGCGAAAGCCACCAGATTTGGACCGGCGAGGCGCGCAACTGCATTATAACCGAGCTCCGCACGCTCTTCCGGACGGGCTCCCGGCGGGCAGGCCGGCGCTTCAGCGCCCAGTGGCGCATCCATCAGCATGGCCTTGCGCTCACCCTCACGGACGCGGAAATAGCTGCGTGTTGAGGCGTCACCCGCCAGCGGCTCGATAGCGGCGCCATCCCACCCGGCCGCGGCCACAAAAGCCTTGCGCGCCTCGGCGCGATCAGAGGTCGTCAACTCTGCTCTCCCATTTTCCCCGCCCCGTCATGCGGACTTGTCGTTTTCCAGGGTCATCGCCCTCTTCGTGGCGTATGTCCAGTTCAAGCCGGTCCGGGGGCGTTGCAGCCCCCAGCCGGTCCGGCCATTCGATCAGCGTGATGGCAAAATCGAACGCCTCCTCCAGCCCGACTTCCTCGATCTCGCCCTCGTTTTCAATCCGGTAGAGATCTGCGTGGATCAACTCGCCGCCCTCGTGCGTGCTGTAGGTCTGGGCGATGGTATAGGTGGGACTGGGCGCATCGGCCTCACCCGTCAGGGCCTCGATCACACCGCGCGCCAGGGAGGTCTTGCCCGCACCGAGATCACCCGTCAGGAACACACAGTCCCCCGCACGCAGAACCGCCGCGAGGCGTTTGCCCAACGCACGGGTTTCCTGGAGATTTGCCAGCTGGATCGCATGTGAGGACGGCATGCATTCGGCTTATCCGAGCCCGCCAGAAGGGGCAAGCAGTGATGCTCCATCTTGACTTGCGCGTGAACGCTGTTCATTTCCGGGGCACTAGCGGAGTTTGATATGGCGAAGATCACTTACATCGAACACAATGGCAATGAGCATACGCTCGACGTAGACAAGGGCCTGACGGTCATGGAAGGCGCTGTGCGCAACATGGTCCCGGGTATTGATGCTGATTGCGGCGGCGCCTGCGCCTGCGCAACCTGCCACGTCTATGTGGACGCGGCCTGGACCGAGAAGACCGGCGCGCGCGAGGCGATGGAAGATTCCATGCTCGATTTTGCCGAGGGTGTTCAGGACAATTCCCGCCTGTCTTGCCAGATCAAGGTATCCGACGCGCTGGACGGCCTGATCGTACGTATCCCGGAACACCAGGGCTAGGTAGACCCGAAACAAGGGGCCCGATGATTACTCACCGGGCCCTTTATCGTGTGCTGTCGAAGTCGAGCGGGCTCAGACCGTCTCGCTGAGCTTGGCCGTGGTTGATCCCATCAGAGCCAGCTCGGGCGGCACTCCCCTGCCACGCGGTTCCAGCGGCAGGTGACACGAAACTTCCGTGCCTTTGCCTGGCTCGGAAACCAGCTCTACCCAACCGCCATGCAGCTGGGCGATTTCCTTGACCAGTGCCAGACCCAGGCCGGCCCCGCCACGCTCGCCTCGGGAAAAGCGATCGAACACCCTTGCCTGTTGTTCCGGCGCGATACCCTCGCCATCATCCTTGACCCAAAGTGTGATCTGCTCGTCGGCGCGCCGGGCGCCGATTTCAACATGCCCCCCGGGCTCGACATGGCGCAGGGCGTTGGAGAGCAGGTTCATGGAGACCTGTTTCAGACGATTGCGGTCAGCACGCAGCAGACCTGAATCGTCATCGACCTTTACCTCCAGCTTGATGGATTCATGATCCGCCTTGGCCGCAACGAGTTCCGCAGCCTCACCAACAACATCGGCAATGGCGACATCACCGAGATCCAGTTCCAGCTTGCCGGCATCGATCGCGGCCACATCGAGAATGTCGTCGATCAACTTGGCCAGATGTGTGGAAGCAGACTGGATCGCTGACATCGGCTCTTTTTGACGGTCGGTCAGCTCGCCGGCAAAACCGTGCGCCAGCATGTCGGCATATCCACCGATCGTCGTCAGCGGCGTGCGCAACTGGTAACTCACATGCTCGACAAACTCGGTCTTGATGCGCTCGGAAGCCTCAAGTGCCTCAGCCCGTTCGCGCAGGGCCTCTTCGATGCGGCGGCTGTCGGTGACATCGTCCCAGCAGATCAGCGTCGCACCGTCCGGCAGGGGTCTGGTGAGATAGGTCAGGACACGATCGTCGGAACGACGCATCTCGCCGGTGACCTGTTTGCGCGCCTGCGGGCTCGGATCAGTTACACGGCCCTTGATATCCGTCCATACACGATCATCGGCGAACAGGGCGGCGCAGGTTTCCGCGACGTCATCAAAAGACGGTTCGCCCTCCAGCTCGCCAGTCCGGAAACCCCAGAGCTCCTCGAAGGCGTTATTATTCAACTGCAGACGGCCATTCGCACCGAACACGGCCACAGCCTCGTGCAGCTTGTCCAGCGTAGCACGCTGGACATTGATCAGCGTGTTGTAACGGGCCTTGAGCGCCAGTTCGTCAGTCTTGTCCTCAAAGATGAGCATGACACCACCCAGCGGGTGACGCTGACGGGCGACCCGCAGGGTGCGCCCATCAGGTAACGGCCACAGTTCATCCGGGCTTTCATCATTCGGACTATCATCATAACGCGCCAGCTCATCTGCCTTCCAAGCGGCATAGTCCGCCTGCTCCGGCAGCAAGCGCTTCTCACGCATGCGGTCCAGCATCTGGGAATGCCCAGGGCGTTCGGTGAGCCAGGCATCATCCAGCTTGAACAGCCTGGTAAAGGCCGTGTTGTGAAAACTCATCCGCTTGGAACGATCAAACACCACGACGGCCTCGGCCATATGGTTGAGGGTTTCATCGTGGGCCCGGCGGAATCGTTTGAGGTCTGCCTTGGCCTCCTCCGATGCAGTCTGGTCGATCGCAATACCAGCCGCACCGCCGGATACCGGGAAGATCAGGAATTCCATGGCGCGGCGGCGACCATTGACGACCACGATCCGCGTCTCGCTGACGGGAGCACTGCTCTCGATCGCACGTGTCGTCTGTTCCCTCATGCCAGCGTCGAGATAGGTCTGGTCCTGCAGGACATTGTCCAGCACTTCACCATCGACAGCCTTCACATAAATCGGGTTGGCCCACTCGATACGGCCGGAGGCATTGATACGCCAGGCCGGGAACGGCGCACGTCCCAGCATGTCCAGGAATGCGACCGGGTCCTTGGAGACCACGCGGCGCGCTTCCTCGATCCGGCCACGGGCGCCCGACTCTTCGAGCCCACGGATGGTAGAATCCGACAACCAGACAACGAGCTGGGTTCCGGCCGCGCGTCCATCCACTTCCAGAAAACGGCCACTCGGACCGATGATCGTCAGCGAGAACGGGCGTCCCTGCTGCATCAGATCCTGGAAGCGGCGGCGCAGAGTCGTCTCTTCACCGGACGAAGAACGAGCCTCGTAATCCGCCAGGCCTTCCATCAGGATGGAAGCCGGGTCCGGACCATCTGTAGCCTCAGCGAAACGCAGCAAGGATGCCAGCGCGACGGAGGACCCAAATATCTTGGGCTGTCCCCAGCCGGTATCATCCTCATCAAACGGAGGCTCGTCCCATACGACGACCAAGCCGGGATGCGCGCCAAACACGCTGTCAGCGCGGGCAACCCGATCTTCAAGCTCAGCGGTTCTCCTTCGCCAGATGGCGTGGGTCGCTCGCGCGCCTGCAGTCTTTCTGAAAGCCCATACCCCCACCACCAGTGCAAAGGCCATGGATCCAAACGTGACCATTACTGGCGCAGCCTGGAGAATCTGTCCGATCATTTTTTGTCGCCCTTGTTAGCGGGCTCACCCCGTGATGAGAGCCCCCAACGAATCGCCATGATAACGACGGGCTATCAGCGGCGCGATGCTCGCACCGCTGAAAAACTAAATAAGTTATGTACGGACAAGCAGGTTTCCGGGCAGAAACCCGAGTTTTCCGTGAACAAAGCGTGGAAAAAGCAGAGTCAGCTCAATGTGTTGATTCAAAGCGTTGAATCTTGCAACCAAGCCTGCACGAACCTGTGGAAAGTATTATCGAAAGGTTAACGCCGCTCAGCGAATGCGGACCTCGCCGGCGCGAAACTCGAACATGACCACGCAGTTTTCCAGGGTCTGCGCGCCCTCGAGCGGACGAAACACCCAGCTGGACACCGCTCGGCGCGACGCCCGGTCAAAGACACCGTCGGGAACAGATCGCGCAATGCGCGTGCGGGCAACACTCCCGTCCGTATTGACGTCAAAACGGACCACAACCCACCCCTGGCGGCCATTCTGATAAGCTCGCCCGGGATAGCTCGGCAATTCGGCCTGCACTGCTGCCAGGGTGGAACCACGACAATCCTCCGGGCCGATCAGGCGCTCGACATTTGGCGTCGTCGGATAGATGTCGCGCGGCCGAAACGGTCCCTGCTGACTGTCCTGCCGAAGCTGCGGAATACCGGCGCAAGACGCCAGGACACAAACCATAATGAGAGAAATGAGACGCATGGCCATCTGGTTGCCCTTCAAGACAAGACGTTGCGGACGTTAACCGTAACCCCGCAACAGACTTGATAATTTGATTAAAGAGCCCTTAAGCTGTTTCAAAATGCATACCCCAGCTTGTATGATACGGGGGGATGGGGATGCAATCGGGCCGTGACACTGTGTGGCGGTATTCCGACAGGTGAGGTGTTCGTACTTATGTCTTTGCTGCCGACCGCCCATGCGGGGCAATCTTACGGCTCGCGCCGGATCGATTTTTTCACAGTCTCGGGTCAAGTTTCTTCGTCTGATGCCAGCACTGGCCGGGTCACCGATCCCGATGGGCTGGAACACGACGTAAAACTCATCGAGCAATCCAACGCCTTTGCGCCGGGTGACAGCGCGACGATTGTCCGTGTCCAGTCCGGACCAAACCGGCGCTCCCGCCCTGTCGCCATTGTCAATCATTCACGCGGTGTGTGGATGCGGGCCGCTCCGGACGCCACGGCGATCCTGGCGCGCTCGGGTGTCACCCGCTCCTTTAACTGGTGGCTGTCCATCCTGGCCATGGTCCTCACGGCTACTGTCGCCATCTGGCCGACCCTCCATGTGTTCCTGACTGAGGTAAACGCCGGCATGATGGCCGGAATTCCTGCGTTTTCGGTCTATGACGAAATCCTGGCACGCGTGCCGGGCCTGGCCGACTGGCGGCTTGAAACAGCATTACCGACCGGTATTGCCGACGCCATTGCCGGTCTAGGCTTCATCGCCATGGACCAGCTTACCGCGCTGAGCGTATTCGCCGTTTCGGCCCTGCTGGCAATTCTCGCTTTCTCATCTCGGTCCTGGCGCCTCCTGTACATCCCGGCTTTCGCCGCTTTCTCACTGATCGCCGGTGCCATGTTTGGTGCAGCTGAAACCAGCCTGATCATTCTGGCTGGTGGTCTCGCGCTCTATCTGGCTGGCGGTTTGGTCAACCGCATCCGCGATAGCGGACGCCTGAATGCCCGCGTCGAACGCCTTGCCGAACACGTCATGCGCAATCCGCCTCAGGAAGAAGTGCGCAGTGCCGACATGCCGGCGACAGCTGCTGTCGCAACTGCCGCCGCTGCAACCGTGCTCGCAACGCAGGATGCACCGGCCGCCGCCGAGACCGCCGTCGTCGAAACTGACGCTCTCGAAGCCAGCGACCCCGCTGAGACAATGGTCGAAGAGGCGACCGCCCCGGCAAGCACCGAGACGGCTGCATCCGAGGCTGCAGAGGCCCTTGAAGCTGAGACTGAGAGCGCTCTGCCCGCAGTAGAAGCGAGCGAGGACGTTGCCGACGCCCCGGTTGAAGACGTTGCCGACGCCCCGGTTGAAGACGTGTCGGCCGCCACGGTTGAAATCGTGGCAGAGACGCCTTCAGACGCTGTCACGGCGGAAGCAGAAAACCTGCTCTCCGAGGACGCGGAATCCACCGCCGCACCAGAAGTCTCCGACACGGAAACCCTGGAGGCAGCCGCAGAGGATGCTGGCCAGGCTGCTGAGCCTGCAGAAGATGACGCACCGGTTGTAGGCGAGGCTGTCACCCAGGAAACCGAAGATACCATCGAGGATGACCTTCCAAGCATGGAAGCAGTCGCTGAAGCCGCTGCTCTGAACGCCAGCGAACAAGACGATCTCGGCTCCGACGACAGCGCCGAGATCGACCTGGAGGACGAAAGCACCATGCCTGTCCCACCGCCGCCGCCGATGCCGGCCGCTGTGGAGGCTCAGGCCGAACGCACCATGGAAGACGTCGAGGCAGCTCCGGCGGAAACGCCTGCTGAACCCGCTGCCGAGGACGACGTCCCGGAAACGAGCATGACCGACGCGGTCGATGCCCAGCTCGAGCAGGTCGAGGAAGCGACTGACGCTGTCGACGCTCAGTTGCAGGACATTCTCGCAGCTGCAGACGCCATCGACGCTCCGGACGCCACGCCTGCCGCAGAAGCAGCCACCGTGGAGGATGCGCCAGCTCCCGACATGCCGGCACCGGTTGATGACCCGGTGATGGATGATGGCAATGACCCGATGACCGAGAATGCCATGGAGAGCGATTTTGCTCCGGGTGCACCCGAGGTCGAGGTGGAACCGCGCCCTGCCGAATAGGCCGGACCTTCGCTTTAAGAACAAAGGGCTGCGAGATCACTCGCAGCCCTTTTGCTTTGCGTCATGTACGCGGAGCTATTCGGACTCGTAGAACCCGGCCTCGACCAGCTCAACCAGCGCCTCGGACACGTCCGCGGCCTGAGCACCTTCGGACGCGATGGCGATCTCCGCGCCCTTGCTGGCGGCCAGCATCAGCAATTCCATGATCGAATCCGCCGGCACTGTCTCGCCTTCACGCGTGACATAAACAACGGCGTCAAAACGCTGCGCGGTTTCAACAAATTTGGCGGCTGCGCGCGCGTGCAGGCCGCGCGCATTGCAGATGGTAACGCGACGTTCAATCACACTCACTTGCCAGCCCCTTCCAGGACAGAGGATGCAATGGCGATATAGCGTTTGCCGGCTTCAACAC
The DNA here is from genome assembly GCF_017643475.1 of Maricaulis sp. GTDB lineage: Bacteria > Pseudomonadota > Alphaproteobacteria > Caulobacterales > Maricaulaceae > Maricaulis. Next base: position 524,636 of record NZ_JAEPNI010000001.1, on the reverse strand, counting down.
CCATACGGGCAAGACTGTCGAGATCGGCGCGGGAACGCGCCTCGGCCAGCTTGATCAGCATTGGCAGGTTCACCCCGGCGATGACTTCCACCTTGCCTGGATCAAGCAATGAAATAGCCAGGTTGGACGGGGTTCCACCGAACATGTCTGTGAGAACCAGAACACCCTCTCCGCGGTCGGCATCCGCGATTGAATCACGAATATCAGCGCGACGGCGCTCCATGTCATCGTCCGGTCCAATGCAAACGGCCAAGAGCGCATCCATTGGCCCCACAACATGTTCCGTCGCGGCGACCAGTTCATCGGCCAAACGGCCATGGCTGACAATGACAAGTCCAATCATGTGAATCATCTAAACGCGCATTGGCCCGCCGGGGAAGCGCCTTTTTGCAATCTTGTCATGCGAAACATCAGGTCGCGGGCGCTGCGGGCAGGTCGACGGTGAAACGTGCCCCCAAAACCTGTCCCTCGGAACCTGTTCTATTTACAGCATAAATCTGACCGCCATGCGCTTTCACGATCTGCCGGGAGATCGCCAGGCCCAGTCCGGAATGGGATCCAAATGCCGCACCCCTGGGGCGCTCAGTATAAAAACGCTCAAAAATGGTCTCGAGGTTTTCCTCGGGAATGCCCGGACCTTCATCCTCGACCGTGATCACCAGACTGGCCTTGCCATGACGATGTCCGCGCCGAGCGAAGATCTCGATCCTGCCGCCTTGTGGAGAAAAGGTCAGCCCATTGTCGATCAGATTGCGAAAAACCTGCCCCAGCGGCACTTCGCGTCCCATGACCAGGCCATTGCGAACTTCATTGGTGAAGACCAGCTCGACCTCACGGCCATCGGCCTCGTTATAGGTATCCGCCAGTTCGCTCAGCAGGCCACACAGATCAAACGGCTCGACATCTTCACGCGCCAGCTCCGCATCCACGCGGGAGGCCCGGGAAATATCCGTAATCAGGCGATCGAGCCTGCTGACATCATTGGCGATCACTGCGAGCAGGCGCTCCCGGCGCTCATCATCCTTGGCCCGGGGCAGGATTTCCGCGGCCGACCGGATCGAGGTAAGCGGATTTTTCAGCTCGTGAGCGACATCCGCCGCAAATCGCTCAATCGCATCGAGACGGTCATACAGCGCCTCGGTCATTTCAGAGAGCGAAACGCCCAGCTCGCCGATCTCGTCCCTGCGGGAGCGTAGATCCGGCATGCTCACTCGGCGCCCCCCCGCGCGCCGTGCCTCGTCAGCAGCTCGCGCCAGACGGCGGATGGGCCGGGCGATGAAGACAGTGAGCGCCAGTGAGGACATTGCCGTCACCAGAATTGCGATCAGCATGAAGGGCAGCAGCGCGCGACGTTCTGCTTCGATCAGGCTGTCGAGGTCATAGGACTCCATTGTGACCACACCGATCACCGCCCGCACCGGCTGAATGGGGATGGAAACGGACACCACGCGGCGACCTTCCGCGTCGCGACGCACACCGGCAATTCGTTCCCCGGCGATTACCTGGCGCACTTCCTCCTGCAGGTTCCGGTCGAGCGCAGCACGCTCTTCCGGCGAGGAAAGAATGGACGAGAAACCGTCGAGAATACGTGTCGGCAAGTCTCGCGCTGCAGCTGCCAGGTCCGGGGTCTCGCCCTCCGGTGGCGGCAACATCTGGGTTTCAAACACATCTGCCAGCAAGTGACTGTCGGCAATCGTCTCACCCGATTTATCGAACAACAAAACGCGCGATTCTTCGGGCACATAGAGCTGGCGCAATAGTGCGCGCGCATCGGCATTGTTCAGCGCCGGAGTGGGAATACCAACAGCGGCCCCCTCTGCCAGCACGTTGGCGATCAACTCGCCCTGAGCAGTCAGGGAATCGAGCTTTGCATTGACCAGACCACGACGGGTCTCCGTCAGCGCCAGCATGCCGAAGATCAGCACACCCAGCGCCAGTAGATTGGCGATGAGGATCAGTTGCGCCAGACGCGAGGATGCAGACGGGCCCGCGCCCTGAATCCATTGGACCAAGGCTCGACCCAATTGCTTGAGCTGAGACGGAGAGGCGCTAGTCCTCTTTGTATCTGTATCCAACGCCATAGAGCGTCTCGATCGAGTCGAACGACTTGTCGACTTCCCGGAATTTCTTGCGGATGCGCTTGATATGGCTGTCGATGGTACGGTCATCGACATAGACCTGGTCGTCATAGGCCGCGTCCATCAGGTTATCACGGCTTTTGACATAACCCGGACGCGTCGCCAGGGCCTGCAGAATCAGGAATTCTGTGACCGTCAGGCGAACAGGTTCGCCTTCCCAGGAACAGGCGTGTCGGTTCGGGTCGAGCAGCAGCTTGCCCCGTTCCAGCGGCTTGCTGTCGCCCGGTTCGAGCACATTGTTCGGCGTGATAGGCTCGTTGGACGAGCGTGCACGACGCAACACCGCCTTCACCCGCTCACCCAACAGGCGCTGGGAGAAGGGTTTGGCGATATAGTCATCGGCGCCGAGATTGAGACCGAGCGCCTCGTCGAACTCGTCATCCTTGGAGGTCAGGAAGATCACCGGCAGGTTGGAGGACTGGCGCAAACGGCGCAGCAATTCCAGACCGTCCATGCGCGGCATCTTGATATCGAAGATACCCAAATCCGGCGGATCATCGGCCAGGGCGGTCAGGGCCGACGCGCCATCATTATAGGTTCGAACATTATAGCCCTGGTCTTCCAGGAAGATGGACACCGAGGTGATGATATTCTCGTCGTCATCGACGAGCGCGATGGTAGCCATACCGTCTCCGCAGTTCGCGCATGTGCGCAGCTGTCGTGGTCTTCGCCTGAAAGCATAGACGCGTCCGGCGCAACACGCCAAGCGGCAAACGCGGCAAAACCCCAGGTTCACTCCGTCTTAAACCAAATCTGCGATGGTTAATGCACAAGGGGCAGGACCATGAGCAAAGAGCTTCACTTCGAAATCTTCCTGAAGAAGAACCGCAATGCGGGCTGGGCATTGCATGACGCGCTTCCGGTTCGCGACGATGCCATTCGCAAGGCGCACGCCCTGTTGCGCGAATTCAAGGACGGCTCAGTCCTGGTCACTAAGGAAAATTTCGACGACGGCGAACGCAAGTTCCGTTCGGTACCGATTTTCGAGGGCGGCCATGACCGCTACCAGATCGAGACCGATAATGACCGGGAAGCCACCCTTCCCTGCCTGACGCCGGATGATCTCGCCAAGCCACACGCCCGCGAAACCATCCGCCGCTCCCTGACCGGCTGGTTCGAGCGCAATAAGGCCGTTCCGATGGAATTGTTGCACCGGCCGGACCTGGTGGAAACGCTGGAGGCCTCCGGCACCGAACTTCAGCACGCCGTACAAAAGATCGCCGTGGCCAGCGCCCAGGACAGCGATGCGGATGTCCAGACGTTCGTCAAACAGCTCAATGACCTGGTCCAGCGCGGTCTGAAACGCATCTACAAGGACCAGCGCGACGGTCGCATTCCGACCTATCCCAAGGGCAAGGATTTTGCGGAAGTAGCGGCCGATATCCACGCCAAGGACAGTCGCGCCTATACGCTGCGCGGCGCCATGGCCGACGCGCTCATGGGCAAGCGCAGCTATGGGGACAAGCTCGACGCTCTGCTCGACATGTCTGAACAATTGCCGGAGGACGAAAAGGCCCGTGAATTTGCCCGCGCCGAAGTGGACGGGTATCTGGCCGACGTCATCGGGTTTGAAGCCGGGGGCGAGGCGCTTCTGGGCAAGTGTAATGATCTGGGCGAGACGATTGAGCGGCTGATCTGTCTTTATGACGGCGACCCGCACGCCGACGCGATGAACATGGCCCCCAGCGGCGCGCGCCGTATGGCCAAACGCATCTCTGCGGGTGAACTCGACGAGTGTCGCACATACATCGGTCAACGCCTGCTCAAGGAACTGGAAAAGCCCAAACGCCTGCGCCCCAAAAGTGTGCGCGAGGAAGTCCGCCTGGCGCGTGAACTGGCACAGAAACTGGTGACCTGTGCGGGCCAGGACCTGCCGCTGGACCAGATGAGCAAGGCCTTTACCGCCCGCTCCGCCCGCCTCTTGCAGCCGGAGACGATCGACGAGCTCCTGCGCTTCTCCAACGACGCCAGTGAAGAGCTGGACCGGCTCCTGCAGCTGGAAGAAAACATCGTTGGCGATGCCAACAAGGCGAAACTCGCCGGATATGTCCGCACCGCGCTAGGGTCAAACCAGACTGACCAGTATTTTGTGCGCGGCGACGGCAAGCCTCTGGAACGCATGTCGCTTCTGACCTCGCACCAGACCCGTATCCTGCGCAGCAAGTTCAATGAAGCCGACAAGGCCGACCTCTCCGGCATGATCGACCAGATGGGCTTGAAGATCATCGATGACACCAAGATCCTCAACGCCGTGGAAGCCGGCCCGCGCCCCGCGCTGGACAAGGCCGAGGGCCTTTTGAAACTCGCCACCGCAGGCGCCCTGCCCGCCGGCCAGTGCCGCACTGACGCCCAGGCCCGCGCCCTGCGCCAGATCAAATCGGAAATGGGCCTGAAAGAAGCCCAGACCCCGGAAGCCCGCCCCAAGCTGGTGAACATCCAGACGATGCTGCAACAGCTGGCGAGCTAGAGCCTGTCAAACCCGTAACTTGCCAATCTCCGGCCAGATGGTGGAGCCTGTAGGCACATCTTCGGGAGGGGATTCATGAAAACACTCAAGACACTTGCTGTTGCTGCAGCAACGCTGGCCAGCCTCGTGGCTGCTCCGGCCTTTGCCGATGATCGTTCCGACATCGAGACCACGATCGACGCGCTCTACGACGTCATTTCCGGTCCGGTCGGTGAGGCCCGTGATTTTGATCGCATGCGCTCGCTGTTCGTTGAAAACGCGTCCATGGGTGCCGTTGGCGCCGGGCCGAACGGCCAGGGACGCGGCACGGTTTTCGGCGTTGAAGGTTACATCGAACGTTCCGGCGAATGGCTGGTCGAGAACGGTTTCGACGAAACGGCGACCCGCACAGATATCGATATCTGGGGCGAGATCGCCGTGGCACGCTCATCCTATGAAGGCACCAATGGCCGCACCGGCGAGGTTTTCCTGATCGGGGTCAATTTCATCACCCTGTTCAAGATCGAGGGCGAATGGAAAATCGCCTCCATCCTCTGGCGCCAGCAGACCGAGGACATCCAGGTCGACGAGGCGTTTGTATACAGCGGCGCCCGGTAATTCTGCGCTGACCTGTCTTTGATGAAACCCCGGGAGAGATCGCGGGGTTTTTATTTTGGTGCTATAGGTCGAGCCGTGAACCCACGACCTTGCCCAACAAAGGAAAAGAGCAACGCAGCGCAGCGGTTATTCCGTGGTGGCCGCGACGCAGACACACGAGCTGAGATCACCCGGGCAAACCACGCCTAGTGGGGCAAGCCACAGCGCTTCCTTACGACAACATTTTCGCCAGGATCATCGATCGAGCGGGATTTACCTACTCGAAACCCCACTCAGAATCTGAGCTAATCATTTCGCGGGGAATGTGATGCGAAACACGCCGTGCCGCATCACCCCGGTCCATGATCACATCACCCTGAAGATCGATCGAGTGCTGGGCGAGATACTCGGGTGACGGCACCCAGAAAAGGCGATCGTAAAAGAAGTGGCTGTCTTCACCCACGTTTTCAACGTATCCGCCGTTTGGCAGCAGCTTCTCACCCGCATCGACGAGGATCTGAGGTGACAGGCCCAATCGGTGGTACAATGACCTCAAAACCTCACCGTCGGCAGCTACATGCAGGAACCTGTCATGATCTTGCAGGCCGTGCCGGACCATCAATTCAGTCGTAAAAACCGGACTGCCCCGGTAGGCATATAGACTACCGTCTGTGACCCACACTTCTGAAGCTGCGGCGGCAAGCACAGAAAAACAACCGCTGATGCACTGCCCGTCGATCACCAGGATAACATCCTGGCGACTGTGGAAATAATTACCGAGCCCAAAAGCTGTATCGTTGTCAGCAACTGACGACGAGATAATCAAGTATCGAACACCATCCCGTTCAAGGCCATCAGCGATACGTCTACTTGCTGTCGGATCCAGCGCGCCCACCCATTGGATGCTATTCGCGGTTGTCACCTCGTGATCACCGAGGGTGAACAACAAAGTTGAATCAGCTGGTTGCGGACTTTCGGCCACGTCAGCACATGCGGTCATGCTGATCGACAGCAACACCACGGCGAAGAGGATCGTAACGGGACGTAACATAGTCTCCTCCCATACCGGACTGATCTCATTACCACAAACTGGTTTTGAACCAATGGGCACCACTCGAAGCCGCAGGCTTCGCAAGCGCGACCGCGCGTCGGCGCCAATGCGCCGCCCCATCGGAGGCGTGAGCGCAGCGAACTGCCGTGAGATCAACGAGCTCCACATAAAAAACCCCCCGACATCGCTGCCGGGGGTTTTCCTTTGGAGCGTCAACGCTCCTATTCGTCATCACCCATGAGGTTCTGCATCAGGAAGGTGTAGAGCATGGCGTCGCGGCGGGCATACTCGGAGAGGTCCGCTGCGGCAGCATGACCGCCCTCGGTGTTCTCGTAATAGAGATACTCATGGCCAAGCTCTTCCAGGAGGTGCGCCATCTTGCGGGCATGGCCCGGATGGACGCGGTCATCCTTGGTTGAGGTGTAGATGTAGATTTCCGGATAATCGCCGTTCGCATCCACATTGTGGTAGGGCGAGATCGAGCGCAGGAAACTGCCCTCATCCGGATCTTCCGGGTTGCCGTATTCGCCCATCCAGGACGCCCCGGCCAGCAGGGTGTGGAAACGCAGCATGTCCAGCAGCGGAACCGCCGAGACCACGGCATTCCACAGGTCCGGACGCTGGGTATACATGACACCGGTCAGCAGGCCGCCATTGGATCCGCCATAGACGGCCGTGCGGCGCGGGCTGGTGAGGCCACGCGTATGCATGTCCTCGGCGACCGAGATAAGGTCGTCATAAATGCGCTGGCGATCCATTTTCAGACCAGCCTGGTGCCAGGACGGGCCAAACTCGCCACCGCCGCGGATATTGGCCACCACATAGGCGCCGCCGCGCTCCAGCCACAGACGGCCACGCGAACCGGAATAGCTTGGACGGATGGAAACCTCGAAACCGCCATAGGCATAGAGCAGTGTCGGCGTGGACCCATCCATCACCGTATCTTCGTGGCGGACCACGAAGTACGGGATGCGCGTGCCGTCCGCAGACGTGGACTCCAGCTGCTCCACGATCAGGCCCTCGGCATTGAAACGCTCCGGGATCGACTTGATCGGGTTAACGGTCATGTCGGCGACATTGCCCATGTAGAGCGTGTCCGGCGTCAGGAAGCCCTCGGCATTGAAGAAGAAGATATCCTCGCCGCTGTCCGCAGAGCTGATTGACAAGGTCAGGTTTTCCGGGACCGGAACGGATTCGGAGGTCCATTCGTCACCCGCAAAGCTGAACGCCTCGATACCGCCGACGACATTCTCGTCGATCGCCATGAGCAGGGCAGAGCGGGTCGACTGGATCGAGCCCACCGACTGGCGCTCTCGCGGCATGTAGACGGTGAAGATCTGGGGCAGTTCACCATTGGCCGCAAATTCCGACATGGAGAAGGACAGAACCGAGCCCTGGGCGTAAGTCGTGCCACCCTCGACCGGGGTCCAGTCTTCCTCGACCGTGAAGACCAGCTGGTCCTGGTAAAGGGCCCGCAGGGACGACTTGGCCGGCAGAGGCATCTGCATCGGCTCGCCGCCATCGGGCAGATGCCAGTACACCGTGTCATAGAAGGTGACGGCCTGGCTCATCATCATGTAGGCGGTGCCGTCGCTGTCTTCCATGCGGAAGCCCCACATGGCGACGTCCGTGCGATCGCCGCGAATGATCTCGGTGGCGCTTTCATACGGCGTGCCCCGTTCCCAGCGATAGGCGACACTGGCATAACCGGAATCCGTGCTGTCTTCCTCACCGATGGCAAGACCGATCATCACCGTGTTCTCGTCGATCCAGTCGATACCGCCCTTGGATTCCGGCGTAATGAAACCGTCCTCGACAAAGGCGCGTTCGGAGATCAGGAATTCGCGGCGAACCGCGGCATCGGAACCACCGTCCGACAGCGTCAGGATACAGCGGTCATAATCCGGAGTCAGGCAGTTGGATCCCCGCCAGACCCAGTTACGGCCTTCCGCTTCGGACAGGGCATCCAGGTCCAGGATTACATCCCAGTCCGGGCTGTCAGAGAGATAGCTTTCCAGCGAGGTACGACGCCAGAGGCCATGCGTATTCTCGGCGTCCTGCCAGAAATTCCAGACATAACCGGCATAAAAAGAGCCGTAAGGAATACGGTCATTGCTCTCATAGATCGAGAGCGCCTCATCGAAGAGCTCCTGGTAGAGCGCATCACCCTGGAGGCGTTCATAAGTGCGTTCATTCTGGCCTTCGACCCAGACCATGGCATCCTCGCCCTCGACCTCTTCCAGCCAGACCCGCGGGTCATTGCTGGGATCGATCTGGACGATCTGGCGCCCGGTGTTTTCGGTTTCAGTGTCGCTGGCCACTGTTTCCTGGTCTCCTGGCTGTGACGGGCTGCAGGCTGCAATCGTCAGCGCGCTGATCGCCGCTGACCAAGTCGCGATACGTCTCGACATCTCGAGCTCCCCTAGAAAAGTTCCCGACGCAGTTAAGACCAGACCGGTGCTGGACGTAAAGCGGCCTCGGCGGTATGCGAAGCACATGATTGCGAGAAAAATGAACGGCGCGGGCAACCGCTTCATCCTGATCGATGCCCGGGGCCAGGCCGGTTTCCTGGAGATCGGCCCGGAAACTGTGCGCCGATGGGCACAGCAGCACGCGTTCGACCAGTTGCTGGCGCTGGAGGACAGCGATACCGGCGATGCCTTCATGCGCATCTGGAACGCGGATGGAGACCAGGTCGGCGCCTGTGGCAATGGGACCCGCGCCGCAGGCTGGGTTCTGTTGCAGGAAAGCGGGGCCGATACGGTCGCAATCGCGACGGCAGGCGGGTTGCTATTTGCCCGCAATGCCGGCGAGATGCAGGTCAGCGTCGACATGGGCCAGCCACGACTCGGCTGGCAGAACATCCCGCTTGCCCGGGAGTTGGACACCGTGGAGATGGGTGTCAGCTTCGAGGCGGACGGTATCGCCATAGAACGACCGGGCGCCGTGAATATGGGCAATCCGCACGCTGTCTTCTTCATTCGCGATGTCGAGACGTTCCCGGTCGACCGGCTGGGTCCGGAAGTCGAGCTGGATCCGATCTTCCCGGAAAAGGTCAATGCCAGTTTCGCCCAGATCTATGATCGGGCCCATATCCGGCTTCGAGTATGGGAACGCGGTGTAGGCATAACCGCGGCGTGTGGCACCGCCGCATGCGCGACCCTGGTCGCTGCACACCGCCGCGGCCTCGCTGAACGCAAGGCCTCTATCATGGCGGACGGCGGGGAGCTGATCATTGAATGGCGTGAAAGCGACAACCACGTGATCATGACCGGCCCGGTCGAGGACGAGGGCGAAATCCACCTGACGATAACAAACTCCGGGGGAGACACAGGATGAGTGAAGCAATCTGGACAGTCTATCTGTCGGGCGAGATCCATACCGACTGGCGCGAGCGCATTGTCGACGCCGTCAAGACCATGAACCTGCCGGTCGACTTTGTCGGCCCGGTCACGGTGCACGAGGACAGTGATGATTGCGGCGCCGTGATCATGGGCGAGGAAGACAAGCCCTTCTGGCGCGACCACAAGGGCGCCAAGCTGAACGCCATCCGGACCCGCACCCTGCTGGATCGGGCGGACGTAGTCGTCGTGCGCTTCGGCGAGAAATATCGCCAGTGGAATGCCGCTTTCGATGCGGGTTACACCGCCGCGATCGGCACGCCCCTCATTACCCTGCGCGATGACAGCCTGACCCATCCGATGAAGGAGGTGGACGCTGCAGCGCTGGCCACCTGCACAAAGCCTGAACAGGTCGCAGACGTCCTCGCCTATGTCATCGACGGCACGCTGACACGATGACAACATCGTCATGATGCGGAGCTTTGGATCAGGGCGTCTCATTTGGTAAGCTGCCCCCGTCAAGCGCAATCGGGGTTGCGCTTTCGGGGAGTAATAGCTGTGCGAAATCAAATTCTTGCCCTTGCGGTTTCATTGGGTCTTTCGGCACCGGCCATGGCGCAGGAAACGGAAGCACCAACACCACAAACAGTCTCAACCGAACTGTTCGGCCTGGCGCAATCCTATTTCGGACAAGGAGATCTGGAAGCCGCAAAGCGCGCGCTGGAAGCGGTGCTGGCGCTGAAACCGGCTCATCCAGCAGCCCTGGGAGGACTTTTTGCGGTCGCAAACCGGGGGGGTAACGCGAATGACGCCTTCGAAGCACTCGATGCGATGGTTGCCGCCGGTCTGACCTATGACCCCTCCCGAGCTGAGGCCATGCTGCGCGAGACCGACACAGCAAGGTATGATGCGATCATCGCTTCGCTGGAAGCCAATGCCGCCGCGACTGGCCAGGCCGAGCGTTTTGCCGTGGTCGACTTGCCGGATGCGCTGATTGAGGGCGTGGCCATGGACATCGAGACGGACCGTCTTTTCCTGTCCTCCGTGGCCCAGCGTCAGATCATCCTGCTGGAACCGTTCGCCCGCGATGAACCGATCGTCTTCGCTGACCGTGATGACGGGCTTTGGTCCGTGTTTGGCGTTGCTGTGGATGACCGTACCCGCCTCGTGTGGGCCGCATCCGGTGTGGTTCCGCAAACCCCGATGGAAGAGGGCGAGGAAGAAGGCACCGCGCTGTTCGCCTTCGACCTGATGACCGGCGATCTTTATCGCCGTTATGAAATCGAAGGCGCCCAGCAGATGGCCGACTTCGTCGTTCGCGACGGGATCGTATATGTCTCTGACAGCCGTGCCCCGCGCGTCTATGTCCTCGACAGCGTGTCCGGGCAGCTGGAAGTCCTGGCCGAGGATCCGCGTTTTGTGAACCTGCAGGGTGTCGCGCTGGCCCGTGGCGCACTCTATGTGGCGGACTATTCCATGGGCATCTGGCGCGTTGATCTGGGAGACCAGTCCGTGACGCTGGTTCGTCCGAATGATGTCTCGCTGATTGGTATCGACGGCCTGCTCAACACACGCGACGGGCGTCTGGTCGCCGTACGCAACGGTGCCCGTCCGCACCAGATGATGGCGATCGACCTGAATGACGAGGGCACGGCTGTCGAGAATGTCGAGGTTCTGCTGCGCGGACACCCGGACATGAGCCCGGGCACCGAGCCGACGCTGGTCGATCTGGCCGACGGCCGGGCCTGGTTGGTAGCCAATGGTGCCTGGCCGCTATTCCCGGAGGACGGCAGCGATCCGGATCAAGAACGCCCCACAACCACAATCCTGGAAATGGATTTGCGGTAAACGCACCGGTCAGATTCCGTTCAGCAATTTCTCATAATCTTGAAGAGCTCCACGCTTAGCGAAAGGAGGCCAAGATGATGGAGATTGATCGGGACTTTACGTCCCAGCTGAACGGAAAACGGCTCACGACGGCGGAGATCCTGTATTACCTGCCGGACCATCCCAGCCTGCTCCAGAGCTTTCTGTGGCAGACCAATGACATGGCGCCACGCTACCCGCGACTATTGCGCTTCCTGAATTTCTGGCGACAGGAGATCCACGCGGTGATCCATACGGTACGCATCGCTCATCGCGGCCTGATTGGCCCGGCGGAATGGTCCAGCGCGGACATCGAGCTTCGGTTAAACTAGGCCCTCGCGGCGATGGGAAGCACTCTTTTTTTGGAATTTCTCCTTTCCTCGCGCGCAACTCGGGTCATACTTTGATTTGCGAGGACGAAGACTGGTGGAGTTTCCAATGAAACGCTTTCTCCTGACGCTGGCAGCAGCGGCTACTCTTGGCGCCTGTGCGGCAGTTCCAACGCCCTATCAGTCCGCGACGGGCGAACGCTGGGGGTTCGAAGAAACCCGCATCGAACAGAACCGGTTCCGCGTCTCCTTTGGCGGCAATGCCCTGACGGACCGCGACACGGTTGAACTATATCTGCTCTATCGCAGCGCGGAGCTCACGGTTGAGAACGGCTATGATTATTTTCAATTGGTCGAGCGAGCGGTTGATTCCGAGACTCGCTACCGAGATCGACGTCGCCGCTACGACGCATTCGGCGTTCATTATGCCTATTTCCACCCCCGATGGGGCTGGCGAGGCATGTATGACCCCTTCTGGGATGACATCCCGCCGCGTGAAAGCACTCGATACGAGGCCAGTGCAGAAATCGTTCTCGGCCACGGCGACAAACCCGACCATCCGCGCGCCTTCGATGCCCGCGATGTCATGGCCAATCTGGGCGATGACATTGTCAGGCCGGAAGTCGAATAGTCTTCAAGCCCGTTCCTGAATCGAAAAAGCCGGGGCGCGCCGCCCCGGCTTCCTCATTTTTCAGCTCGTAACGAACCAACTTCCAAAATCAGAACTGACCGCTAATCGTGAGGCGTGCGTTCAGCGGAGCCCCAACAGTTGCCTGGTGCGTGCTGTGCGAGGTCGGGAAATAGAGCTCATCTGTCAAGTTCTCGACATTCAACTGCACGCGGAAATTATCCGACACGTCGTAGAAAACAGCGGCGTCTACACGTGTAAATGCCGGCAGAACCGCCGAGTTCGAATTGTTGATGAAACTCTCATCCTGATAGGTCAATCCAGCGCCAAAGCCGAACTGGTCGTTGAGCTGAAAGCCGGACCAGATCGAGAACATGTTTTCGGGCAACTCCCGCGGACGCAGGCCCGTTGCTCCATTGCGATTGATGATTTCACCATTTAGTCGGCTGTAGCCAGCGGACACGAACCACTGGTCGGTAAGCTGACCCTGCAACTGAGCTTCAAAGCCCGTCGTCTCGGAGTCTATCACGTCAAGCGTGGACGGATCATTGTCGGCAACCTGCGGAGAACTCTGCTCGATCTCAAACACCGCAGCAGTGAAGCTGAGATTTGAGGAGAAATCCCATTTAACGCCTGCTTCCACGTTCGTGTATGTGTTCGGGTCGAGAGCGTTATTGCTGCCGTTGATATTGGCGAACTGCTCGCCACTACGGGGCAGGAAACTCTCGGAATAGCTGCCGTACAGAGAGACGTTTTCCATCGGCTTATAGACGACGCCGAAACGCGGAGAGATTTCCTCGTCGGTACGCGAACGGCTTTCGTCTGCAACGACGTTGTAGACGTCGATGTCGAAGCTGTCGAAACGAGCACCGATAATGATGTCTAGTTTCTCGGAGATCTCGATCTCATCTTGAAGATAGACCGAGAATACGGATACGTCTGCTTCGGTGTCGTCATTGATCGAAACGGTGAAATCATTGCTGGTCGGATCGCCGCTTGCATTGACGCCAACGCCACCGCGGATGTTCAACGGACGCTCAATGATGAAGCTCTCATTGTCGTCTGAAGTTTGGTTGAAGAAGGTGTTGTAGCGATCGTTGTTGTTGACAGTGTCAATGAACTCAGCGCCGGCAACTACAGTGTGGCGCAGGCCACCCATCTGGAATTCACCGATCAGGTCACCCGACAGGATCAGATTCTGACGCTGTGTCGTGTCGAGATAGCCATCCAGAGTGACAACATTCGGAGAACCGGCCTGGTCATAACCTGACGCATAGAGGTTCTGGTACATCTTGTCATAATCGCCGTAGAATGCACTCACGCGGCCCTTGAGCGTGTCGGAGATTCGGTGCTGAAGCGTCGCGCGGAAAATGTGCGCCTGGAGCTCCGTCGTGTTGAGTTCCGGATCACCAAACACGATGTCCTGGAATGCCTCGACAGGCTCGCCATTGGTGCCAGTCGGGATGCCGCGATCAATGAAACGTTCATGGTCGACATACTCATAGGACAGATCCAGAGACGTCGCATCGCTCAGCTCGAAATGAGCAGTCGGATTGAGGCCGATCTGGGTGCCGTCGTAAAAGTCGCGGTGATTGTCGAGGCTCTCATACATCGCATTGAGACGGAATGCAGACGTGTCAGTCGAGGAGATGTTCGTGTCCAGTTCGACACCGAATGCGCCAAACGTATCAATCGAGGCACGATAGCCAGTGAACTGCTCGCCGATGATGCCCTTTTTTGTGACACGATTCAGGATACCGCCTGTGCCACCGCGTCCGAACAGAAGCGCGTTCGGTCCACGCAGGATCTCGACCTGCTCGATGTTATAGAGCGGGCGATAGTACTGGACGTCATCACGCACACCATCAATGAAGAAGTCAGCCGTAGAGCGAACACCGCGGAAGACAACGGAATCTCGGTGACCTTCGCCTTGGGAGTTAGAGACACCCGGGATGTAGTTGATAATGTCGCCGATGCTGTCGAAGCCTTGCCGATGGAATTGGTCGGACGTGACGATCGTCAAGCTCTGCGGAACGTCGATGATCGGTGTTGGCGTACGCAGGGCATTGACCTGGTCGTTGTAGAGATACGTCCCCGTCACAACGATCTGGTCAGAAATTTCACCGTCCTGCTGAGCGAACGAAGCCGGAGCGGCCGCGGCGAGAGCGATGGCGCTGACCGCGAGAAGGTTGGTTACACGAAGTTTCATTGATGAGATCCCACTCAATATGTTTCGGCGCCGGTATACGCTCTTAGGAATGATTTTCAAATGCATCTTACCTGCGACAAATTCGCAGTCTAGCCCACTAGAACGGTTTGCGCGGAAACAGCGGCAATTTGGCAACAGGCCCAAAACCCCCGAAGTCATTGAAAAAATAAGCAAAAGAAAAACGGCGACCCACGGGGCCGCCGTTTTTGCATAACGGATTTGCCTCCGCCCTATTTCGGAGGCATGCGGGCGCCGGCGTCCAGACGGACACACTCGGCATTGATGTAGTCGCTGGAGACCATGAAGTTCACCAGGTCCGCATATTCTTCCGGCGTGCCGAAACGCTGCGGGAATTGCAGGTGCGCAGCGAGGTTCACTTTCACTTCCGGCGGCATCTGCTGATAGATCGGTGTTTCAAAGAAGCCCGGCAGGATCGTGTTCACACGAATACCTTCCTTGGCGAGATCGCGGGCCATCGGCAGGGTCATGCCATAGATACCGCCCTTCGAAGCAGAATAGGCGACCTGGCCGATCTGGCCGTCCTGTGCCGCCACCGATGCGGTGTGGATGATGACGCCGCGGCCGGAGCCGTCCAGCGGGTCCAGGCCCATCATGCCTTCAGCCGCCTTGGCTGCACACATGAAGGAACCGATGAGATTGATCGAGATGACGCGGGTGAAGCGGCCCATATCGTGTGCCGATACCTCGCCGGTGGAACCGGAACGGCGCGCGGTCTTTTCCGCTGCACCAATGCCGGCACAATTCACCAAAACACGTTCCTGGCCGTGAGCGGCGCGGGCCTTTTCAAAACCGGCATTGACGCTGTCCTCGTCGGCGACATTGACGTGACAGAACACACCACCGATTTCGCTGGCGACCTGTTCGCCGCGCTCGACGTTCATGTCAAAAATAGCGACTTTCGCGCCCTCGGCCGCCAGGCGGCGTGCCGTACCTTCGCCCAAACCGGAAGCACCGCCGGTCACGATGGCGGCGATGGAAGAGTCAAGTTTCATCGGAATTCATCCCCTCGACGTTGAATTTATCCAAGGGACATAACGCGTCGCCGGCGAAAAGAAAACGCGCGACCTGCGTCCAGGTCGCGCGTGTCGGGAAGAGGACAGACAGACTGGGAAGACTGCCTGTCCGGATGGCCGGTATTGCTCGTGAGCGTGAGCAAAACCAAGTCAGGTCTGTGCATCTCTACGCTTGAGGAAGGCACCGGGATAGGAAAGACCGCCCTCAAAGCGTTTCGACCTGACCATTTAACCACAATTTCATAGCGGGTATATGCGACACGCGGGCGCAGGGGAGAAGTGTCGCAGGCAAAATTTGGTTCGCTTTCCCCGCGCGTAATGTTAGAGGCGCCAAATCACTCGCGGTTTGAGGAGCCCTGACCATGACCTCTCCCACAGCCCTGGCCATTCATGGCGGCGCCGGCGTTCTCGGCGATCATGATTACAAGGATGTGCGTGCCCATCTTTCTGCCCTGGCGCAGCGCGGTCGCAGCATGCTGCATTCCGGCGGCCGGGCAATCGATGTCGTGACTGCCATGGTCGAGGATCTGGAAGCCTCCGGACTTTACGTGGCGGGCAAGGGCTCTTCCCCGAACGCGGCGGGCAGCTATGAGCTGGATGCTGCCATCATGGATGGCGAAAGCCGCGCGGCCGGTTCCGTCGCCACGCTGACCGGCTTTGTCAGCCCGATCCGGGTGGCCCGGGCCGTCATGGAAAAGACACCGCATGTCATGGTCGCCGGCAATGGGGCGGTAAACTTCGCCAGCCTGGGCGCGTTCGAACGCGTCGAGAGCGTGAATGATTATTATGTCCCCGCGGCCGAGCCGGACGATCGTGAGTTTCCCACCGGCACGGTCGGTGCTGTTGCCCTGGACAGCCAGGGACGCCTTGCCGCGGCCACCTCGACGGGCGGAACACTCAACAAGCTTGAAGGCAGGGTCGGCGATTGTCCGATCATCGGGTCGGGCACCTGGGCGGATGACCAGGTCGCCATTTCCTGTACCGGCCAGGGTGAGTTTTTCATGCGACTGGCAGCCGCCAAGGACCTGGCCGCCCGTATCGAGTTCGGCGGCGCCAGTGTCACCGACGCCACCCGCGCCACTGTAGATGCTGTTGGCAAGCTGGGCGGAGAAGGCGGTATCATCGCCGTGGGACGTGACGGCACGGTCGTCGATATTTTCAATTCTCCCGGCATGAAACGCGCGGTCGTCAACACCGCCGGCGAAATTCGTGTCGCGGTCGACTAGGGTTTCTCCATGCGCGGATATTTTGCCGTAGGCGCGGAAGGCATTTCCAAACCGATGAATCTCGGGGCCATCCTGCGCACCGCCCATGCTTTTGGCGCCAGCTTCGCCTTTTCGGTCAATGCCCACCACCGGGTGCGCGAGATCAATGATGCGGACACATCCAAATCCATGGACCACCTGCCCTATTACGGCTGGGACGGGCTGGATGACATGCTGTTGCCGTCCAATTGCCAACTGGTCGGCATTGAATTGACCGATGATGCCGTTGAACTCCCCAGCTTCCGCCATCCCAAATGCGCGGCCTATGTTTTCGGACGCGAGCGGGGATCCCTGACCGCAGAGATGCAGGAACGCTGTGCCCACATCGTGAAAATCCCGACCAAGTTCTGCGTCAATGTCTCGGTGGCCTGCGCCGTGACGCTGTATGATCGCACGGTTTCGATGGGCGGATATCCGGAACGCCCGCTGATGCCCGGCGGTCCGGAACTGAAATCACCGGACAGCTGGAAGAAATTCGGTTCACACCGATAACTTCCCGGCAATCTCCTGACGGTAAATTCCGGTTAACCCTGCCTTGAAACGGCCATTTCGATGCGCTTGTTTCGTGTCTGTTGCGTTTAACCGGAGTGTCGCTGTCCATGCGCCGTCTGCTTGCTGCCGCCCTTCTTTCCCTGACCAGTTTTGCCCCGGCCGCCCTGGCCCAGGCCGATCCGCAATTTCGCGGCGAATATACCGACTGGCGCGTTTTCACACGCCAGACCGATCAGGGCCTGGTCTGCTACGCACTCAGTCGTCCGACCGACAGCGCGCCACGCAATCACGAACACGGCGCGGTCTATTTCATCGTCTCCAGCTGGCAGAACGGCGCGGTGACAGAACAGCCGAATATCCTGGTCGGCTATGATCTGCGCCCCACCAGCCCGCCGGAAGTGCGCATCGGCTCCAGCCGCTATTCCATGTTCACCGACGGCCAGGAAGGCTTCCTCGACCAGCTCGACGACGAACCCCGTGTCATCCGCTCCATGCGGCGCGGCTCGGTCATGCGTGTCCAGGCCACCACGAGCGATGGCGTCTCCGCGGCCTATGAGTTTTCCCTGCGCGGTGTGACGGCAGCCCTGCAGCGCGTGGATGCGCTGTGCTAGATATCATCCCCAAACGAGTGTTCTGAAACCTCACCTTTGCCATAACTTCCGAGCCGCCGGCGGGTTCAAAACCTGTACAGACTTCTTTTCCAACGCGGATGTGAACTCTGAATCTGTGATGGTCGCGAAAAACACAAACCGATCACGGTCTCCTGCATCTGCAAACACGCGTGCAGCATCCATCTTTTTCAACGAAGCGATCATCGACGCGAAGAACGCGTCTCGATATTCACTCCATCCAAACGAGTTCCCGTGTTCATCAAGCTCACTTTCTGATGTCATCTCCCGCATCATTTCTTCGATAGCTGCTAAACTAGTCCGAAGTTCTCCCGGCCGGTCGAGGTTTTCTCCATCCTCCCACTCCACGCACGACCATCGATAGTACGCTCGCCCGCCGAAGGCGCGCATGAAGTTCCCTCGCCGCTCCCAAAGGGAAGCAAATTGCTCCTCGGTCATCGCGGCCGCTCCCATATGATCCAGATCCTCGCTGGCCATCAAAGCAAAAGCGTAGAATTGCTCCCCAGACCGCTCGCGAATAGCGCGAGTGAACACCGCCCCAACATCCGAGCAGACCGCTTCAACGACGCCGCCAAATGCCGGTTCAGGAAAACGGCGGTCTCGATTGTCAATTGGAATCGAATTGAACTTGAACACGCGATTTCCTCGCTGAATTAGCAATCTCGTATCGCACTATGCCAACCGCGCGCCCTCAAGCAAGCTTGGGTGGTGCTACCCCGGCGCCGACACCCAATAAATTATCGATCGTCGCGCCAGGATTAGGAATCCGGCGTATTCTGTGATAGACGCCCCGGCCTGCTGCAGAACCGAAGACGACACTCGATGAACCACGCGCTGAACATTTCCGCCGCCAACCCGAACGCCCCTCGCCTCAATGAGGGTGAGACCGCGCTGCCCACCTCGCTGGCCGGCATGACGCGCGCGCAATTGCGCGAGGCGGCAATCCAGATCGGTGTGGACGAGAAAAAGGCCAAGATGCGCGCGGAGCAGCTTTGGCGCTGGATCTATCATTACGGCGTCCAGTCCTTCGACGATATGACGAATATCTCCAAGGATCTGCGCGCCAAAATGGCGGCCGAGTTCACGCTGACCCGGCCCAGGCTCACCGAGCGCCAGGTCTCTGTCGACGGCACACGCAAATACCTGATCGAACTGTCTCCGGGCGTGGAATGCGAGACGGTCTTCATTCCCGACGTCGCCAAGTCCGGCGCGCTGTGCGTGTCCAGCCAGGTCGGCTGTACGCTCAACTGCACCTTCTGCCACACCGGCACCCAGGCGCTGGTGCGCAATCTGACCGCCGCCGAAATCGCCGCCCAGGTGATGATCGCGCGCGATGACCTTCAGGAATGGCCGACCTCGAACGAGAACCGCAAGATCACCAATATCGTCTTCATGGGCATGGGTGAGCCGCTCTACAACCTCGACAATGTCTCGGATTCCATCGACATCATTTCCGATGGCGAGGGCATGGGCATTGGCCGCCGCCGCACGACCGTGTCGACGTCCGGCGTTGTGCCCAAGATCAAGGAACTGGGCGAGCGCACCGGCACCATGCTGGCGATCTCGCTGCACGCGACCAATGATGATCTGCGCGACGAGCTGGTCCCGCTGAACAAGAAATACCCGCTGGCTGAACTGATGGACGCCATCTGCCAGTATCCGGGCCTCAACAACTCCAAGCGCGTGACCTTTGAATACGTCATGCTCAAGGGTGTGAATGACAGTCTGGCCGAGGCGCGCGAGCTGGTGAAACTGCTCAAGGGCGTGCCCGCCAAGATCAACCTGATCCCGTTCAACCCGTGGCCGGACAGCCCGTATGAATGTTCTGACTGGGACCAGATCGAGGCCTTTGCCGACGTCGTAAATCGCGCCGGTTATGCCAGCCCTATCCGCACCCCGCGCGGCCGCGACATCCTCGCCGCTTGCGGACAATTGCGCTCGGAAAGCCAGAAAGTCCGCGCCAGCGAGCTGCGCAAGCAGCGCCTCGCGGGCGAAGACCAGGGCTGATCGCCCTGCGGGTCATGGACGGGATCGGCGGCTCACGCTAACCCTTCACCATGACCTCTGCCGTTCTCTATCACTGGAAACTCAAGCCCGGCCGTGACGCGGACTTCCGCCTCGCCTGGGAAGAGGGCACGCGCCAGATCCATCAGCTATGTGGATCGCATGGCGCGATCCTGCACCAGGCCGACGACGGGACCTACTGGTCCTATGCCTGCTGGCCGTCGGAACAGGCGCGGCAGATCTGTTTCAACGAGACGGACTGGTTCTCACGAGAGTGTTTCCAGCGCATGCAGGACTGCATCGAGGAGCGCTTCGAGGAAACCCGGCTGGAGCTGACCAATGACCTCCTGCAGGACCGCACGCCAAAAACCGACCCGGTAATCCTGACGACGGCCCGCCTGGTTCTGCGGCCCATGTCGATCCATGACGCCGAAGCACTGCTGCCCGCGCTGACGGACGAAGGCAATATGCGCTTCTGGTCCAGCGCACCGATCACCACGCTGGGCGAGGCGCGCGACTACATCACCTGGAATGTGCACGGCGCGAATATCGAGTGTTTTGCCATCACCGAACAGGCCGACACGGCAAAGGCCCTGGGCTGGATCATCCTCATGGACCGCAAGTCCGGCCAGGCCGAGATCGGTTACATTCTCTGTCCGCAGGCGCAGGGCAAGGGTTATGCCCTGGAAGCTGGCAAAGCACTGGTGCGCCACGCCTTTTCCACGCGAAAAATCCGCCGACTCTACGCCGATATCGACCCGGACAATGCGGGCTCGATCAAGCTGGTAGAGCGTCTGGGTTTCAAGTATGAAGGCCGTCTTCGGGGGGCCTGGAAAACCCATATCGGTGTTCGCGACACACTGATTTACGGCATGCTTTCACAAGACCTGGCTGCGTAGACCGGCAGACCATCCTCACATCGAATTCGCGACATTATTTCGTCGAATCTGCTCTAGACAGGCCGCCAACCGCGCAAGTCAAACAACCGAACTTTCCAGCCCAGCAAGGCTTGGTTAACCTTGTTTCGTTCAAATCGTGCCACCTGAAAACGAGATTCGATTTGACCACCAACACCGGCAACATCTCTGCTTTTGCACCGCTAATACTGATCGGCTTGGCGGTTGTGTGCACGCCGCTGCTGGGCCTCGCCGAACCGCTGCGAGGCGACCAGGTGGCTGCCATTTTCCCACCCGGCTGGTCCGAGCGGGATGTTCTCCTCGCCTCAGCACAGGCCGGACAAAATCTCGTGCGCTTCGGCGCCCTGCCCAATGTCGGCATTGTCGAATTTTCCTCCCAGGCAGACCTTGAGAGCCTACGCGCTGCCGGAGCCTTGCTCCTGCTCGACCCGCAAGTCCTCGGCGGCTGCCTGATCGGTGCCGAAGCCTCGGCACTTCCACCGTCCCAGCTCACTGGAACCGCATCATGACCCGTCTCGATACCCTGCGTGCCCAAGCGCAAAAGGCACTGACCTTCATCTCGATCGGTGTGGCTGTCGCCTACCCACTTATTGCCTTCTTCGTGGCGCCGAGCCGCGTCATTCCCGGGACGTTCCTCCTTGGCCTAGTGGCAGCGATATCCTTCCTGAGCTGGCGCACCGCTTCAAACACAGTCGCATCACGCGCGACAACTGCGGCCGCGATCATGGCCTTCCCGGCCGTGCTCGTTTACATGATGAGCGGTGCCACCTGGCAGCTTGACATGCACATGGTCTTTTTCGCTTGTCTCTCGGCGACGGCCATCATGATTGACTGGCGCGCCATCGTCGCAGCATCTGCGGTTACGGCCGTCCACCACCTCTCCTTGAACTTTGCCCTTCCCTGGGCGGTTTTCCCGGACGGGGCAGATTTCGGCCGAGTTGTCTTCCACGCCGTGGTTGTCGTCGGCCAGGCTGGCGCCCTGATCTGGATGACCTATCAGACCGCGAAGGCTCTCACCGATGCTGATGAAAGCATGAGTGAGGCGACGGAAGCCCAGACCGCAGCTGATGACGCGACCGAAGCTCAGACCAGCCTTCAGGCTGAAGCCGAGAATCGCCGCGCCGCGATCGCCAAGATCGCTGGTGATTTCGAGCAGGCCCTGCGTGTCGTGGTGACCTCCGTTTCCGGTGCGTCCTCCCAGGTCGCCGGCCTCGCGGACCAACTCAATGGCGACGCGCGCGCAACACGTTCCGGCGCGGAAAGCGCATCCACGCAAGCGTCCAACACCAATTCCGACGTCCAGTCCGTAGCGGCTGCCGCACAGGAACTCTCCGCCTCCATCGCCGAGGTGGCACGCATCCTTGAAAACTCGGACGAAGTCTCCGAGCGGGCGGTCACCGAGGCAGAAGGCGCCGGTCGCTCCATCGACGAGCTTCAGTCTGCCGCACGCGAGATCGAGGAGATCATGGAAATGGTCGCCGGAGTCGCTGAACAGACCAATCTGCTCGCACTCAACGCGACTATCGAGGCGGCTCGCGCCGGTGAAGCGGGCAAGGGCTTCGCCGTTGTAGCCTCGGAAGTGAAGGCTCTGGCGGAACAGACCACACGCGCG
Organism: Maricaulis sp.; assembly: GCF_017643475.1. Taxonomy (GTDB): domain Bacteria; phylum Pseudomonadota; class Alphaproteobacteria; order Caulobacterales; family Maricaulaceae; genus Maricaulis. Next base: position 502,078 of record NZ_JAEPNI010000001.1, on the reverse strand, counting down.
TCCAACGACATTGCCGGCCGGATCGACGCCATGCGTGGCGCGTCCGGTGGTGCAGCCAGCGCGCTAGGCCGCATTTCCGAAATCATCGACGAGATCCGCTCCGCATCCGGCAGCGTACGTGATGCTTTCTCCCAACAGGACAATGCCACCCGTGAAATCGCCCAGCTTGCCGAACAGGCTGCCAGTGCCACCGCGAATGTCACGCGCGACATGGATGAGGTAAACGAGGCGGCATCCCGAGCCAGTACTGCTGCCGAAGAGTTCGCGGGCGCGTCCTCCGCTCTGAGCGAAAACGCTTCCAAGCTCGATGAGGAACTCGACTCCTTCAAGGCTGCGCTTGACGCCGCCTAGGCCTGGACATCACCAGAATCAAAAAAAGGGGCGGCTCGACGGGCCGCCCCTTTTTCGTGCCCCTATTCCGGCTTGCGGAAAAGATAGACGAACCTGTCCGTATTGCGCCGGATATTTGGCGCGAAGACCGAAATGTCGCGCGGATCTTCCGGGTTGGCGAGCATGTCGCTCTCGGAAACAAACTCGAAGCCGGCCGCCATTACTTCCTGCATGACGACTGCAGATTCGATACGGTGCAGGGTCTGGACCGCATCAAGACCGCTGCCCTCGACCGCATGGTGATCAACAACAAGAAAAACTCCACCCGGTGCCAACGCATTGAAAATCGCCTGGTTCATCGCCGCGCGGTCCGTCCCGTCATATCCAGTGTCATGATAGAAGAGCACCATGAAAACTGCGTCGAGTGGACGGTCAAAACCGGTGCCGAAATCCTCCAGATCATCAGCATGATGCGAGAGGTTGGCGCGACGGCGGGCCATGGCATTCATGGCTTCGTTGGCGTCACCATATTGCTCGGCAACCCAGCTGGGATTAAATGAGTAAACACGCCCCATATCACCGACCGCCGTCGACAGGATGCGGGAATAATAGCCTCCACCCGGGACGATATCCGCGACGCCCCAGCCCCGCTGCACGCCTGCAAAATCCAGAAGCTCCGCCGGATGACGATTAACGTCGAGCACGCGGTCCTCGTCCGGCCTCTGCTCGTCGTCGACCGCCTCCATGATCGTGTCCCAGCGCGTCTGGGGCGCATCGCTGACCACCTGCTGGTCCTCCGCCTGGTCGCTTCCCCCACTGCAGGCTGCCAGCATGAGTGTTGCCGCACTCAACCAATAAACAGGCTTCATTGATTTCCCCATTTGCTCCCTGTCGAATACTTGCAACAGAAATACTTTACGCTTCCAGTCACGAACCCGTGACACCCCCGCGGGTATTTTACCTTTGGTTTGGACTTGAGCGCGATTCTCTTCCCGACCCGATACTGATTCGTACCGGGGGGCCGGGGAGGCCGTACAATGCAAATCATACTTCTGCTCTCGGCGCTTCTGGCGCTCGGAGCGGCTTATCACTACCGTGCGGAGTGCCGGCGCGCTTAAGCGCCGGCCTCCTTTCTTCCCGCTTGCACTTCCGCGAACAGGCGTCATTCTCCTCGCCAGACGAGGAGATCCGCATGTTGCTAAACACATCCACCTGGCCGGAAGTTGAAGCCTATCTGGAACGCTGCAAGGGCATCATCATCCCCATCGGCTCATTCGAACAGCACGGCCCCAATGGCCTGGTGGGAACGGATGCGATCTGTCCCGAAATCATCGCTCATGAAGCCGGCCAGGAATCCGGCTTTCTCGTCGGCCCGACCTTCAATGTCGGCATTGCCCAGCATCACCTGGCCTTTCCGGGTTCGATGACGCTGCGACCCTCGACCATGATCGCGGCCATGAATGACTGGATCGCCTCGCTGGTCCGACACGGCTTTGACCGCATCTATTTCTTCAACGGGCATGGTGGCAACATCACCACGATCAATGCGGCCTTCGCCGAGTACTACGCGAACTATTCGCTCGATGACGCCCCTTGCCCGGTCCGGCTGGCGCAGCAGAACTGGTGGGAATTGCCGGGCGTCATGGCGACCTGCAAGAAGCTCTTCCCGGTCGGCGAAGGGGCGCACGCCACCGCCTCGGAAGTCTCGGTGACGCAATACGCCTATCCCGACGCCATCAAACGGGTAGAGATGGACCCGAAAATCGCACCGAACGGCCGCTTCACCGACGCAGCCGACTACCGGGCAACCTTCCCCGACGGCCGCATCGCCTCTGACCCGTCTCAGGCAACGCCGGAAGCGGGCGCGGAAATCGTCTCGATCGCCAAACAGGCGCTGATTGCCGAGCTCTCCATCTTCTTCGAGACCAAGCTGGAAGCGGCCGCGGAGTAGCAAGCGTGATCCTCTACCTCCTCACTGCCCTCACCCTGACCGTCCAGGACGATGCCTGGGCGCGCCTGCCCGAGCCAGTCACCAACAACGCCGTCGCGGGGGTGGAACTGGACGGTCAGTTGATGGCCTATTCCTTTGCCGGCCTGCACGAAGGCAAGACCTGGCGCGATGTTACAGCGGATGCCTATGCCTGCAATCTCACGGTCCGGACGTGCCGCGAGATCGACGGCCTTCCTGACGGGATTGGCCGCCTCGCATCCGTCGCGGTGACCGTGCGCGGACAGATCTATATTTTCGGCGGCTACACGGTAGCCGAGGATCATTCCGAGCGCTCGACGCCGGAGGTCTGGCGTTTCGACCCGGCCAGCGAGACCTACACCCATATCACCGACATCCCGGTTCCGGTCGATGACACTGTCGCCCTGGTGCACCAGGATCGCTACATCTACCTCGTCAGCGGCTGGCACGACACGGACAATGTCGACCTCGTCCAGGTCTATGACGTCGAGGAAGATCGCTGGTTCGAAGCGACACCTTTTCCTGGCGCACCAGTGTTCGGGCATGCGGGGGCTCTGCTCGGACAGGATTCGCGATTTCAGGCGCAGATGCTGGTTTGCGGCGGCACCGCGGTGTTTCCACCTGAATCCGACGGCGCCCGTCGGTCTTTCCGGGCCATTTCAGACTGCTGGGCCGGCGTCATTGTCGATGCCCCCGAGGTCATTCAGTGGGGCAATGTCGGTGAGCTGCCCGGCGGCTCGTTTTACCGAGGGGCAGCAACAACATTTGAAACGCATTTCGTTTCATTCTGGGCTGGGACAGACAACGCCTTTAACTTCAATGGCATCGGATACAATCAGGCGCCAAGTGAACCACGCGCAGACGCGCAAGGCGGGCTATTCCGGAACGCGTTTGAGGGCTCTTGTCGGGAGTGGACGAACGCAAGCCCAGTCGTATGGCGCGCGCCTCGATGGACAACGATGCCGACGGCCCCAGCGATCATGGACATCCGGGGAATCATCGCCTTTGACCCGCAAAATGCGTTCATCCTCGGTGGCATGATGCAAGGTCAAGTCGTCACGGATGGCGTGACGAAACTGCCGACCCTTGACGATCTTGATACGATTATCATCTCAGGGTGCCACTAACCCCGACACAAAACATTCATTTCACGCGCAAATCGCGAGCCGCTATAGGTCCGCAAGCTGAAAATTCGGAGTGAACCGAAATGAAAATCTGGCTCGTCAGTCCTGTTGTGCTTGCACTCGCCGCGTGTTCGGGCGCAGAGGATTCTGTGCGTCCGACCGAGGTCGAGGATGTTGCAGCGTCCGGTCCCTACACCGCGGAAGCTCCGGCGACGACGGCGGCCTGTTTCCACGAGACGGATCGCGCCGCCCAGCTGCTGGATGGCCAGGCCCTGCTCGAGCGCGGCCCCGCCGCCATCGTGCACATTTCCTATAATCTGGATGGTCGCCAGGCCAATTACGCCTTCAACCTGGTGGAAATGGACCAGGCCCTTGTCGCCCGTACTGAAGCGGCTTCAGCCAGCTTTTTCCGGGCTGCGGGCAATGTGTTCGATATCACCACCGACGCGGTGATCTATGACCGCGAGCGTGACGGATCCTTCTGCACGGTCACCAATGTCGCGGACATCGCCGGGCCGCTTGCCAGCGAGGCGGATGCGATCGCCGAGGCCATCGTTGCGGCCAACTAGGCTAGCGTACGACTATCTCGCCATTGACGACATCAACGGGCACAGCAGTCAATTCATCGCCGGCGGCCGGACCACCTGTGCAGGCTCCGGACTTCACATCGAAACTCGCGCCATGCACGGGGCAGACGATATTCTGTCCCTGGTGAACAAGAACCCGCCCGTTCGGCATGCCCAGCGGAAGGCCCGCATGCGGGCAGAGATTTCGCCAGGCGAAAGCTTCTTCCCCGGAGCGCACAACGAATGTGCCGCCCGGTCCGCCATGCATGACCTGGCCCTTGCCGTCTTCCAGCTCGTCAAGACGTCCGAGAACCGTTCCCGGCGCCGGCGCCGAACTCACAGCGGTACGCCTTCCGGCGGATTGATCACCCAGCGGAAGGGTGCCGCCTCAACGCTCTCGAACACGCCTGCAAGCGCATAGGGGTCATTGGCCAGCCAGGTATCCAGCTCGGCGCGATCCGCCATTTCCACGATCAGCAAAGACCCAGCAGGCTTGTCCGACCCATCCAGCCAGGGGCCTGCGGCTTTCACGCTCTCACCCGCATCACGCAGCCATTGCAAATGGGCTTCACGATTGGCCATGCGCAGATCCAGCGCATTTTCACGGTCACGGGTGTGAACAATGAACAACATCAGGCGGTCTCCAGGGTGAAGGGACGGGCCAGCAGGGCCTCGATAGCCTCCTCGACGCTGACATCGCCCTTGAGAATGGTGTCGACAGCTTCACAGATCGGCATTTCGATACCGTGACGTTTTGCCAGTGCCACAACGGCCGGTGCACTGGCCACACCTTCGGTAACAGCCTTGCGCGATGAGAGAATATCATCGAGATGCACGCCGCGCCCCAGCGCCAGTCCGCAAGACATGTTGCGTGATTGCGGCGAGGAACAGGTCAGCACCAGATCGCCCAGACCACACAGGCCGGACAGGGTCTCGCGCTGCGCTCCGAGCGCCAGGGCGAGACGTGTCATCTCGGCGAACCCGCGAGAGATGAGGGCCGCGTGAGCCGACTTGCCCAGGCCACGTCCCTCGGAAATACCGCAAGCAATCGCCAGCACATTCTTGACCGCGCCACCAATCTCCGCGCCGACAAGGTCATTGGCCAGATAGGGACGGAAACGGGTCGTTCCCAGCGCCTCGACCAGGTCGGCACCGATCGCCTCGTCCGCGCAGGCCAGGGTCACCGCGGTCGGCAGGCCCTTGGCCGTGTCGATGGCGAAACTCGGACCGGACAGTACGGCCGGCACTGCGCCCGGAATGGTCTCGGAGAGCACATCGGTCATCATCGACAGGCTGGATTGCTCGATACCCTTGGCGCAGAGCGCGATCGGGACGCCGGGCTGGGCATAGGGCAGGAAGCTCTCCAGAACGCGGCGCAAATGCTGTGCGGGGGCAACGGCCAGGATGGCGTCGCAGGCGTCCAGCTCCGACATCGCCGTCGTGGCCATGATGGATTTTTCCAGCGCCACATCCGGCAGGTAGATCGTGTTCTCGTGTTTGTTGTTGATCGCGTCGGCAACGTCCTGTTCGAAAGACCAGAGGGTCACTGATCGTCCGGCCGAAGCAGCGGTCTGGGCCAGGGCCGTGCCCCAGGCGCCGGCGCCGATCACACCGATAGACTGATAATTGCTCATGCCTTGGGTCCTTTTCGTCCGGATCCGATCACAGGTGCCAGCTTGGCCGAGCTTTCGTCCAATGGCCAGCGTGCGCGTGCGGGCGCGTTCAGCTCATCCACATCTCCGACAGCGAGATGCTCCAGCCCGGCCAGGGCAATCATGGCTGCATTGTCCGTGCACCAGCGCATCGGCGGCGCCTTGAGTTCAAAGCCGTGATCCGCAGCCGCCTGGTCCAGCGTTGACCGCACCGTCTTGTTGGCCGCCACGCCGCCGGCAACGATAAAAGCGGGAGCCTGCTCGTCCTGAAAACGCTCGCGGAACATGGCCATGGCGCGTGCGGACCGGCTGGCCAGGGATCTTGCGATGGCCTGCTGCACACAGGCCGCAAGGTCAGCCTTGTCCTGCTCGGACGGCGCTTCGAGTCCGTCCCAGATCTGTCGTGCGGCGGTTTTCAAACCGGCAAAGGAGAAGTCACAGCCCGGCTTGCCCTTTAGCGGCGTGGGCAGCGCGAAACGCGTTGCATCACCGGTGGCGGCACTACGCTCCAGAGCGGGTCCGCCGGGAAAACCCAGCCCCATCACCTTGGCTGTCTTGTCGAAGGCTTCACCCGCCGCATCGTCCAGCGTGGACCCGAGACGGCTGTACTTCCCGATCCCCTCGGCGATCAGCAATTGTGTGTGTCCGCCAGAGACCAGCAAGAGCAGGTAGGGAAACGTCACATCTTCCGAGAGACGCGGCGAAAGCGCGTGGCCTTCAAGATGATTGACCGCGATTAACGGCTTGCCGGATCCCAGTGCCAACCCCTTGGCTGTCATCAAGGCCGCCATCACACCACCGATCAGTCCCGGCCCCGCTGTCGCGGCAATGCCGTCAATCTCGTCCAGGGTCAGACCGGCTTCCTTCAGCGCGGCAGCAACCAGACCGTCCATCGCCTCGGCATGGGCCCGCGCGGCAATCTCCGGAACCACGCCGCCATAGGGCGCATGCGCCGCCATCTGACCGAGCACGAGATCGGCCAGAACCTCCGTCTCGCCCGAGGCGGATCGACGCAGGATAGCCGCTGCAGTCTCGTCACAGCTGGATTCCATTCCGAGAACGGTGAGCGCGCGCGCTTGCGCTTCGGGTGAAGTGGGGGATAAGTCCATAATCTGTTCGATAACCTCCTGACCGGAAAGCTGCAACGTGTCTGCACTGTCCTCCCCCCTGCCGATCGCAACCCGCAAATCCCCGCTCGCCCTCGCTCAGGCCCTGGAAGTCCAGGCCTTGCTGGCAGCAGCCCATGGGATCGCAGAGGTCGACAAGGAGGCGGCCTTCCCGATCCTCGGCCTCGTTTCCACTGGCGACAAGATCCAAGATCGCACCCTGCTTGAAGCCGGCGGCAAGGGACTGTTCACCAAGGAAATCGACGAAGCCCAGCTGGAGGGCCGCGCTGCCTTTGCCGTTCACTCGATGAAGGACGTGCCCACGACCCTGCCTGCGGGTCTGGAACTGGGAGCGATCCTGGAACGCGAGGATCCACGCGATGTGCTGATTTCTTCGGGCGGCGAGACCCGGCTGGAAGATCTGCCGGAAGGATGTGTCTTCGGCACCGCCAGCCTGCGACGCCAGTCGCAATTGCTGAACCTGCGCCCGGACATCAAGGTCATTCCCCTGCGCGGCAATGTCGGTACACGCCTTTCCAAACTGGCCGCAGGCGAGGTCCACGCGACCTTCCTGGCCAAGGCCGGCCTCAACCGCCTGGGTCACCAGTTAGAAAACGCCTCTCCGATTGATCCTTCCACAATGCTGCCGGCGGCAGCCCAGGGCGCTGTCGGCGTCACCATCCGCAGCGGTGACGACAATGCCCGCGCCTTGCTGGAACCGCTGCACCACGCACCCACAGCACTCGCCATCACGGCCGAGCGCGGCTTCCTGGCAGAGCTGGACGGCTCCTGTCGCACACCGATTGCCGCCCACGTTAATAAGGTATCAATGGACTTCACCGCGGAAGTTTTGACTCCTGACGGTCAGATGAAGTGGCGTGAGTCGAGATCCGTGGACATGTCGGGATTGTCTTTGTCAGACGCCGATCAGCTTGGTCGGGAATTGGGATCGATCGTAAAATCAGCAGCAGGCGAGCACCTTTCCAGGGTGTTCCTCGCCACATGACGGTGATCGTCACCCGAGGCTGGCCGGGCGCGGAACAGACTGCGACCGGACTGCGAGCCATGGGCATCGATCCGATCATCTGTCCTGTGCTGGACGTGAATTTCCGCGCCACGATTGATGTCGACCTGAGCGGCGTGCAGGCCCTGGCTTTCACCAGCGCCAATGGCGTTCGCGCCTGGGGGCCACGCCGCCCCGAGCGCGACATACCGGTTTTTTGCGTGGGCAACAGCACCGCCCGTGTCGCCCGGGATATCGGCTTTACCAAGGTCTATTCGGCCAATGGCGATGTGAAGAAACTGGGCGCGCTCCTCAAGCGCAAGCTCAAGCCGAAAAAGGGCTCCATCCTGCATGTGCGCGGCATTCATGCCGCTGGCAATCTGGCCGGTGACCTGCGCGAGGCCGGTTTCACCGCTCGCGAGTCCATCGGCTATGGCACTGTACCCGTCGATGCGCTGAGCGAAGAGGCGATCGCCGCCATCGTCTCCGGCTCTCCTGTCCAGGTGCTGGTACATTCCGGTCGTGGCGCCAAGACCTTCCTCGACCTGGCCCGCCGCTTCGGCCTGCACCACTGGCTGGGCACGGTCAGCGTCTATGGCATGTCCCGAAATGCGCTGAAACCGCTGGAAAACGCCGGTTTCGCCGACCTCATCCCGGCTTCCAGTCCCACAGAAGAGGACTTGTTAGAGACCCTGCGACAACCCATGGATCTGGCATCCCTGAGCAACGCGTCCTAGGGTATTCGGGTCTCAACCCGAATCACGGCCCGTCATGTCCGACTCCAGTATCGATCCGGAACCGCTCGACGCAGAGTTCGAGCCCGCTGACAGCTCCGAGGAATTGCCGCCTGATACCCAGGCCGCATCCCGCATGGGCGCCAGCCTCATCACCTTTGCCCTCGCCAGTCTGACCGGTGGTGCGCTGGGCTTTGCCGCGGTGCAGTTCTTCCCGGGCCAGGGCGACAGCACCGATCCCGGGGCCAGCGAACGCGCCACGATGACCCAGTCCATGACCGGACTGGAAACTCGCCTGGCCGCGATGGAAGCAGAAGACCCGGCCGCTGACGCGCGCACCGCTGCGCAGTCGGCTGTCGCTTCGCTGGAAAACCGCATCAGCGAGCTGGAAGCCCGCCCGCAAGCAACGGGCGATGGAAACACGGCCGATCTCTCCGGCATCGAAAGCCGCCTGACCTCACTGGAAGCCCGTCCGGTCCCGACCGGAGATGGCGAAGTCGCTGCCTTCGACCCGTCCGGCCTGATCGCCCGCATCGAGGCCCTGGAAGCCGGACAGGCAGAGCTGGGTCAATCAACACAAACCGCGCTGGACCAGGCGAATCTCGCCAGCCAGACGGCGATCGATCCGTCACTTCTGCAAAACCTGGCCAACCGCATCACAGCGCTGGAAAACGCGCCGGCCGCACAGCCAGCAACTGATCACACGGCACAGATCCAGGCCCTCAACAACCGTATCGCTACCCTGGAAACCGAGCTGGCGGACGCACGCTCAGCAGTCGCCGCCGCCCAGACCACCGCCGACGGCGCCCTGGCCGCCGCGGAACGGGAGCCGGAGGTCGACACAGAGGCCGAACGCATTCTCGCCGCACGCGCGATCGCCCTAACAGCCCTCCGGGATGCCGCAGCCACCGGGGGGGCGTTCGAGGCCGAGCGCGCGGCCATTGCCCGCCTTTGGCGCGGCAATGCCGATTTGGCCGCGCTGGCAAGTTACTCTCGTGCCGGCGCACCGACACTCGATGACCTGCGCACGACCTACCCAGGCCAAGAGATCCGTGCCGCTGCTGGCAGCGGCCAGCGGCTTTGGGGCTTGCTCCAGGTTCAGCGTGTTGATGCAGACAGCGCGGACCGCGATCCGCTGGCGGTGACATCACTAGCCGAGGCCGCTCTCAATGACCGCGAGTTGGCCGATGCTGTCACGCTGACCGAACAACTCGAAGGTGACGCTCTTGAAGCTGCCCGGGAATGGCTGTTGGGTGCACGCGCCCGTCTTGAAACTGATGCCCGTCTTGAAACGGTTCGCCAGAACCTGGCCGAGACCGCCGCGGAACTGGGGACTGATCCGTCATGATACGACTGATACTTGCTGTCGCTGCCGCCATCCTCGCCGCCGCTGCCGGCGCGTTTTTCGCGCTCAATCCGGGCACTGCGACTTTCGAATTCCTAGGTTGGCGTGCCGAGCTGCCCTTTGTGGTCGCCGCTGGCGGACTGATCCTGTTTGCCTTCCTGTTCCTTGTCCTCTGGTGGGGCATCTATCTAGCCTGGACATCGCCTGACAAAATGAAAGCCTTCCTCTCCCGTCGTCGGCGCGAGCAGGGCTATGACGCGCTTGAAAAAGCCCTCATCGCCTCCGCAGCCGGGGATGGCGAAGCCGCCGTGCGTCAGGCCGCGCGCGCTGACGCACTGCTCGAACGTCCGGCCCTGTCGCGCCTCCTGGCCGCGCGTGCCGCTGAGGCTGCCGGCAATCTGGAAGGCGCTGAAGCCCACTACGAAGCCCTGCTGGAAGACAAGCGCACCCAGGTCGTCGCCCATCGCGGCCTGGCCCAGCTGGCGCATGAACGCGGTGACCAGCAGACGACCGAGGAACATGCCAAGGACGCCTTCGCCAAGGCCAAGGGCGCACGCTGGGCCTTCGAGGCCCTGCTGGACAGCCAGATTGCCCAGGGGCGCTGGGAGGCAGCGCTGGACACGCTGAATGAAGGCGAACGCCGCAAGCAATTGCCGCTGGACCAGATCCAGCGCCGGCGCGCCGTCATCATGACTGCTGCCGCCATGAGCCTGGAAGAGGAACAAGCTGACCGCGCGCGCGACCTCGCCGAGGCGGCCACGAAGGCAGCGCCCGGTTTCGCACCGGCCGCAACGCTGGCCTCCCGGCTCCTCGCCCAGAGCCGTCGACACAAGAAGGCCTCTGACGTTCTCGAAACAGCCTGGCAGGCCGCCCCCCACCCGGTCCTGGCCCGCTCCTACAAGGATTTGCGCAAGTCCGACACGCCGACCAAACGCCTGGAACGCCTGAAGGCTCTGGTCGAGCTGGCGCCGGAACACCGCGAAAGCCAGCTGCTGAAGGCCCAGATCGCGCTGGATGAAGGCGAGAGCGCTGTCGCCGAGCGCATTCTCCTGCCGCTGCTGGAAGAGACCACGCCCAGCGCCCGCGTCTGTGCCATGGTCGCCCGGCTTTACCGCCTGCAGGACCGCGACGAGGATGCCCGCCGCTGGATGACCCGTGCCGCCAATGCCTCGGTGGAAGCCGACTGGACGGATATGGACGAGGAAGGCCGCCCCTTCCCCTACACGTCCGACGACTGGAAGCGCATGGTCTATGTCTATGGCGATGAAGCTCGCCTGATCCATCCGCGCCACGAACGTTATGAAGGCGCGGCCGACGCGGTTCCGGAAACCGCGCTGCTGGAAGCTCCGCGCCCGAAACCGGTCACAGGTGGTGTCACACAAGGCACGGGGACGGCGTTCTACGACGCCCCGCGCCAGCCCGATGATCCGGGTGTGGGCGAGGCTGAGAGCGAAGGTCCTGATGATGAGGGCCGTGCCGCATGAGCCGCCTGTTGATTGCGATCACCGGCGGGTCGGCCTCCGGTAAGTCCCGCCTGTCCACCGCGCTGGCTGAACATTTCAACCAGCACGACGCCCAGATCCTGGCCGAGGATGATTATTATATCGACGCTGGCGACATTCCCGGCTTTGACGAACGCGCGTTCAATTTCGACGAACCGGCGGCCAAGGATCACGGCCTGCTGGCCGCACATCTGGGCGCGCTGAAACAGGGCGCGTCTGTCGATATCCCGCAATACGACTTTGCCACCCATCGCCGTCGTCCGCAGAACCAGACCTTTGCACCGGGCCGCATCCTGATCGTCGAAGGCATGCACATCCTGGCGAGCGACCAGCTGCGCAGCCGGTTCGATTTCTCGGTCTATGTCTCCGCAGGCGATGACATTCGCCTGGACCGCCGCATCACCCGTGATGTAGCCGAACGCTCGCGCACCGAGGAGTTCGCACGCTTCCAGTTCGAAACACATGTCCGCCCCATGCACGACCTGCATGTCGAACCGCAAAAACCCCATGCAGACATGGTCATCCGCAATACGGGCGAGCTGAGTTTCGGTGAAATGGTCGACATGGTCTGCGCGCGACTGCCAGCGCTCTGACAGCCTTCCGGATCAGTGGTTGATTTGCCGGGATGAGCGGTGCTGACAGGCCGGTCGATCAGGTATCTAATCGCATCATGCGTGCTCAGACCCAAATGGCGCCAGCCACCCGCCCATCCCTGATCGGTCACCTGTCCCGGATCCCCAACCGGGTCTGGGTTTCCATTCTTGTTGTCATGCTGATTGGCCTGGGCGAACCGCTCTACGCCAAGGCGCGTTAAGCGGCGCGGGAAGACCTCGACTTCATCACCGTGACCCTGGCCGGATGGGGCGAGGTGATGATGGGCTTCTATTTTGCCGTCATGATCGTCGCCATGCACGAGAGCTGGCGCGCCTTCTGGCTGAAACGCTGGCCGTATGGAACCCATGACGCCACTCGCCAGATCGTGATCTTTGCCGGCTCGGTCGTGTACGGCGCGCTTGGCTCGGCCGCCTTCGTCGCCTTCTTCGGCCTTGTGGTTTATAATTTCGGCTTCAACCTGTCCTTTGCCATCGACCAGACCTTTACCGCCATCCTGATCCCGATCGCGATCTCGGGCATTTCGGAGAGTTTCGGTTTCCGCTCGGCCTATACCGACGAGCGGCTTGCCCGCGAAGAAGCCGGACGCGCTGCCGCGGAAGCGCGTTATGACGCCCTGAAAAACCGTCTCGCCCCGCACTTCCTCTTCAACAGCCTGGGCGCCCTCGCCCAGACCGCAGTGGAACGGCCGCAAGCGGTGGAGCGCTTTGTCCGCTCCCTTTCGGATATCTATCGTTATGTCCTGCAGACCGAAGGCCGGGAGCGCGCCAGCCTGAAAGAGGACTGGAAAGCGGCGTCTGCCTTCCTCAAGGTCTAGGCCCAGCGCCGACCGGACACGTTCAATCTGAGCGTCGAGATTGCTGACGAGGTAATGGATCGCGAACTCATTCCCATGAGCCTTCTCACCCTGGTCGAGAACGCGCTCAAACATAATGTCGCGACCCGCAATGCGCCGCTGGACATCCGTATCAGCGCCGATGAAAGCGGTATCACCATCACTAACCCGGTGAGACCTGTATTGAGCGTGGAATCAAGCGGGATCGGGCGGAGCAATCTCAGCTCCCGGTTCGGGCTCGCCGGTGCCGGCACGGTCGTTGTGAGCAACACGGATGACGTGTTCACCGTGACCCTGCCCTGGCTGCCGGAGCGCGCCGCATGAATATCCTCATCGTCGAGGACGAATACCCCGCTGCCGAACGCCTGATGAGACGCCTGCAAAACGTGCGACCGGATCACACCGTACTGGGCGTGGTCGAAGGCGTCGCCGAGGCCGATGCCTGGTTTCGCGACAATCCTCCGCCTGACCTCGTGTTTTTCGACATCCGCCTTGCCGATGGCACCTGTTTCGACCTGTTTGAAATCCGCGAGATTCCCTGCCCGGCAATTTTCTGCACGGCGCATGACGAATACGCGCTCGAAGCCTTCCGTTCCAACGGCATCGCCTATCTGCTCAAACCCGTCGACGAGACCGATCTCGCCGCAGCTTTCGACAAGCTCGACCGCCTGCGCGGTCCCTCCGCAGAGGAACAGAAACAGGCCGTCCGCAAGGCCGGGCTGGGTGATAGCTACAAGACACGCCTGCTGATCTCGACCGGCAATCGCCTGCGTCCCGTTCCGATCAGGGAAATCGCCTGTTTCCAGGCCCGCGACAAGGGCGTCCTTGCGCATCTCAATTCCGGTGAGAGCTATTTTGTCGACTTCACCCTCAACGAGCTGGAAGACGCGCTCGACCCCCAGGATTTTTTCCGCATCAGCCGCGCTCTCCTGCCCAATATCGCCGCCATCGACCAGGCCGACCGCAGCGGCGGCCACTGGCAGGTCCGCCTGAAAACCCTCGACGGAGAACACACCGTGAGCCGCCAGCGCGTCAGCGATTTCAAGCGCTGGTTCTCACGCTGAACTAGGGCTTGCGAAGTCACGCTTTCACGGTTAGTTTCCGCCGCCTCGCGACCGGAAACGTGCGCGAGACATGGGTGGTAGGCCGCTTTAGCTCAGCTGGTAGAGCAACGCATTCGTAATGCGTAGGTCGCGTGTTCAAGTCACGCAAGCGGCACCATTCTTCTTTCCTTGCTCCCGCTGCGCCCGAACCCGAGTTTGAACCTGTCGCCGGTGTTGGGTTCGCGCTCACATGAAGCGCGCTCAGGGCTGTTGGCGAGGCGTATTGGGCGGATAGCGGCCTTGCTCCCGATACGCCCGAACCGGACCCGTCTTAGGTCGGGGCCAGGCCGTATTTCATGCTGATCAGGATTATGCTCGTGACCTGCGTGATCGTGTGCATGATGACGTTGAGCAGCAATACGACTGCCGCGATCAGGGCGGAGCGCACCAGCCGACTCGTGGGACCGGATCCGGCCCTGGCTCCACGGTGAACGGTTAAAGCGTCGACCAGGAAGGCGATCAACCCGACCATGGCACCGAAGATAATCGCCCATTCGGCTGGCATGCCGACAAGCTTTGCCCCGGGCATGATAATCAACATCAGCGAGGCACTCGGCACCATCATCGCGAAACCATAACGCACCCGCAGACTAAAAGTCGTTTCGCCTCCCCACAGATTGAACAAGGGCAGGATCAACAGGAAGGTGAGCAATTGAACGATCGGGAAGGCGGTGAAGATCCAAACGGTGGCCTCCTCGCCGATAGCCTGGAAGGTCAGTTCGGGAGGCAAGGCCAGCCCGGCATCCTGAAACCCGTCGGCATACGCCAGAACGATTGGGGAATCAGCGCTGAGTGAAATCACCTGCAACAGGGATGACAGGGCGATCAGCGACAACCAGAGACGCACTGACGGTGTGTACTGGTCCTGCCAGTCTGTCTGCTCGGCGGCTTCGAAGTAACGCGCGGGTTGTGCCCACAGTGCCGCGATCGACCGAAGGCCACGAATGTTCAGGCTGAACAAGTCCCCGGCCAGATCATCAAAGTCGACGCTTTTGCTCATTTCGCTCGCCCCCTCCCCGGATGCGTTCTCCGAGTGGTAAGCCATGCCGTCACTTTGGTCCATCAACACACCATCGCGATCCTCGGCAAATCAGCCTAGAGAGTTGAACCGGGCTCGCGCCTTCCTAGGTATGGCGTCGAAAGCAATGGGGATCTGTCGTGAACGATACCACCTATACACCGCCGAAAGTCTGGACCTGGGACGCTGAGAGCGGTGGCAATTTTGCCAATATCAACCGCCCAATCGCCGGCTCCACGCACGAAAAAGCGTTGCCGGTCGGCGAGCATCCGTTCCAGCTCTACTCGCTGGCCACGCCCAATGGCGTGAAAGTCACCATCCTGTTCGAGGAATTGCTCGAACAGGGCATCACCGAAGCGGAATACGATGCCTGGCTGATCCGGATCACCGAGGGCGACCAGTTCTCCAGTGGTTTTGTCGGCGTCAACCCGAACTCCAAGATCCCGGCCCTGGTCGACCGCTCGGGCGAGACCGAGGTGAACATCTTCGAGTCCGGCTCCATGCTGGTGCACCTGGCCGAGAAATTCGGCAAATTCCTGCCGGCCTCCGGCCCGGAGCGCACGGAAGTCATGAACTGGCTGTTCTGGCAGATGGGATCCGCGCCTTTTCTCGGCGGCGGATTCGGGCATTTCTATGCCTATGCACCGGAAAAATTCGAGTATCCGATCAACCGCTACGCCATGGAAGTCAAACGCCAGCTCGATGTGCTCGACCGCACCCTGGCGAACCGGAAATTCATCGCGGGTGACGAATACTCCATCGCCGACATGGCCATCTGGCCCTGGTATGGCGCCCTGGTGCGCGGCGTGCTCTACAGCGCTGCCGAATTCCTCTCGGTCGACGAATACAAGAACGTCAAACGATGGGCCGACGAGGTCGCGGCACGTCCGGCCGTCAAGCGCGGTATCCGGGTCAACAAGTCCTGGGGCGATGAGGACACGCAAATGCACGAACGACACAGCGCCGCTGATTTCGACTAGCAGCGCATTCGGAACCAGGCGCAGTTCACAAATTAGAAAGGCCGGACAGCAGGAGCTGCCCGGCCTTTTAACCTCTGAGGAACGCTCTTAGCCGAACCACTCCATCAGCGCGCGGAAACGGCTTGCATCGGCGCCTTCGGCACCTTCCGCAGCCGCCGACAGCGAGCTCAACAGATCATCGCCAGCAGAGCCGGCATTGACGGCGCTGCGCACGGTATCGGCCATGGCATCAGTCATGGCACCGGAACGGGTCAGCTGGTCGACATAGGCAAGCGCCACAACCGGTTCGTCAGGCCATTCGAAACGCATCTGTGTCTGCGTATTGGCTTCGTCGAAACGGATGAGATTGGCCGCGGCCAGCTCGTTCTCGGAGATGTATTCACTCGGCAGGAGACGGAAGATGTCCAGGCCGCGCACGATCTCCGGCGCATAGACCAGCCCATTGTGCCAGTAGGCTGCCCAGTTGCCGCCCAGGAAGAGCTGTTCAGAATCCAGCGGACCTCGATCGAAGAAGGCGATCTCGAACGGGTTGTTGCTGTCGGTGAAGTCAATCACCGAGATACCGCCTGAATACCAGCCCTGGACGATGATATCGCGTCCAGGGACCGGAACCAGGGAACCATTGTGGGCGACACAGTTCTCGACCGCGGACTGGGTGTTCGGGATCTTGAAGATCGCCCGCCCTTCCAGACCGTTTTCGGTGATGTCGGCGATGATATTGGCGCCCCAGGTTTCCGGGTCCTCGGCACGGCAACGTGCACCGAGACCGCCGCCCCACTCGTCGGTGAAGAGGATCTTGTTGGCGTCGTTGTTGAAGATCGCCGCATGCCAATAGGCCATGTTCGGATCGGACATCTCGCTGATACGCGCCGGATTGGCCGGATCGGAAATGTCGAGCAGGATGCCGTTGCCGCTACACGCACCAGCCGCCAGGCCCATTTCCGGGTAGACATTGATGTCGTGACACTGGTTGGTGACCGAGGTCTCCTGGGCTTCCTCTTCCAGCTGGCCACCCCGCCACAGGCCGGCAATCTCGCCGGTTTCGTGATCGGCAAAGATGCGCGGACGATTGACGATGGCCGCGTCTTCCGGCGTTGCCAGCGGGACACGGATCACGTCGATGGAGTAAAGCGCGGTATCCGGATTCTGCTCCGGCTCACCGCCGGAACACATTTCCAGTTCGCTGGACGGACGCACGGACGAGGTTCCGGAGTTGTAGATATAGATCACGCTCGGATCATTGAGATCGGGCACAACAGTATGCGTATGCGAACCGCGGCACGTCTGGACGGCAGCGACCTGGCGCACATTGTTCATGTCGGAAATGTCAAAGATCTGCACGCCGCGGAAACGCTCCGCACTGCTTTCACCCTCGACACCACCGGAACCACAATCAAGGCGGCCACGATTGTCCTCGACAGAACGGAAGACCAGGTTTCCGTGCACACTCACATCGCCCTGGCCACCCGGGCAGACAACAGACAGGACATGCTCTACCGAGCTGTCATCCTGCGTCTCGAAAACGTTGAAACCATGCCAGTTGCCCATGATCACACGATCACCGGAGAAGGCCAGGTCGGTATTCGCAAACGAGATCGGGCTCGGCGGACGCTCGACTTCCTCGCCATTCTGCATCGCCTGCATCAGGGCCATTTCAACAGCGGGCGCCCACATCGCATTGTCCGGAGCAAAGGCTTCCGGCGTGCGCTCCGCATGGACGAGCTCAACATTCCAGCTGACTTCCTCGGCGTCATAGAGCCCCGGTGCCAGGCCTTCGCGGCTCGGCGGCGGATTGCTGGCAACTTCACTGCCATCATTGGCTGCAGGCGGGCTGCAGGCCGTGGCCAGCATCGCCAATGCGAGGATGGATATTCCGGTCTTGATCTGGGTCATTGTCTCCCCCTAACCCTGTCGCGCCAGCATGTTCTGCATGCGCAAGATTTCAGTTGATTGGTCAGCGACAACCGCTGACAGGAATTCGGATAATTCCGGGTCTTCACCGGCTCCGGGTTGGCTGAGCAGCTCGTTGACCATGTCGATGGCACCCTGGTGGTGCAGGATCATTCCGGTGAGATAGAGATAGTCGAACTCGGCCCCGCTGGATGCAGCCAGCGCGTCCATCTGCACTGGTGACAGCATGCCAGGCATTATCGGAACATTCGGGTCCATCTGGTGATTCATGTGGTGACCGTGATGCCCTTGCATCTCGGTGCTTTCGCCTCGCCGCGTTAACCAGGTCCGCATCATCGCGATTTCGGATTCCTGGGTCAGGGCGATGCGTTCCGCCATCAGCCGAACGCCTTCATTACGGCTTCGCCCCTCGACCAACGCTCCCATATCCACAGCCTGGCCATGGTGCACAATCATGTGCTGCATGAACCTCGCGTCTGCCTCAATATAGCTGCTCTGACCGAGTTCCAAGGATTGCTCGCGGGTGAGCGCTCGTGAATTTTCACCGGGAGCGCCCGGTTGGACAATCGGCGCCTGCTGGGCGAATGCGGGTTGGCCCACACTGACCGACAGAGCGGTTGCGGCAAGCATGCCTAGGCCGATCGCGCGGCTTCGAACGAGTTTAATCTGCATCATTCTCCCCAACTGGTATCCGTCCCGAGCCAGTCAAGGCGGATAGTCGGGCAGAGCATTGACCAATGCGGAGGAATTGGCAATTCGGAGAATGAGGCTATGCGGAAAGGCCCACCAACTGGATCAGTGTTCGCCCGGCTTCATCTGGGACTGCATGTAGCGCTCCTCGCCAATCTTCTCGATCAGGCCTAGCTGGGTTTCCAGGAAATCGATGTGATCTTCCTCGGAGGCCAGGATGTCCGTGAACAGCTTGCGCGTGACGTAATCACCGGCTTCCTCGCAATAAGCGATAGCTTCCTTGTAGTAGGGATGCGCGCGCTGCTCGATCTTGAGGTCGCATTCCAGGCATTCCTTTACGCTCTCGCCGATGTAGATCTTGGCCAGATCCTGCACGTTCGGCAGGCCCTCGAGAAACAGGATGCGCTCGATCAGCTGATCTGCGTGTTTCATCTCGTCGATGGATTCTTCGTACTCGACCTCGGCGATCTTGGCGAAGCCCCAGTCCTTGAACATACGGGCATGCAGAAAGTACTGGTTTACGGCCGCGAGCTCGAGCTTGAGCGCACCATTGAGGTATTCGATGATCTTGGAATCGCCCTGCATGAACTCTCTCCCTGCTGTCTTAAACAAAAAACTAGGCGAAGTTCGCGGAAAGCCAAGAACAATGTTTGCGCCTGATAAGCGCTTTCAAATCAACGCGCAACTTGAGAATCGTTTGCGCGGATCTCGGTCGAGGAAATCATATCTCTCACATCCGGGAGACAACGACCGCATTGCGGGCGCGCGTCCAGCTGCTTGAAGACACAGGCCGCCGAGCTGACACCCGGGTCCTGGGCCGCTTGCTTGAGCTGGCTGTCTTTCAGAGCGTTGCAGATACACACATACATACGGAAGACCGATTTGTTTCGACCCTCCGTATGTGGTGCTAATGCGAGTGATTGTCAACTGCATAAGCTATGAGAATGCAGGGTGGCTAGCTGCCCCGCATGATATCGCCGAGAGGACCGAGCACAGAACCTTCACCCTGACCAGAGCCCGCAACCGGGACATTCGCCAGAATACGACCGGCAAGACGGGAGAACGGCATGGACTGGAGCCAGACTTTGCCAGGCCCTTTGAGATGCGCAAAGAACACGCCCTCGCCGCCGAAGATCATCGACTTGATATTGCCTGCCCGCTCGATCTCGAAATCGACGGAGCTGGTATAGGCCACCACGCAACCAGTATCGACATGAATCTCCTCTCCGGCCGCCAGCTCCTTTTCAACCAGAGTTCCGCCTGCGTGAACGAAGCACCAGCCATCCCCTTCAAGACGCTGCATGATGAAGCCTTCTCCACCAAACAGGCCGGTCATGATGCGTTTTTGGAGCGCGATCCCGACAGACACCCCCTTGGCCGCCGCGAGGAAACTGTCCTTCTGACAGATCAGCTCACCGCCAACATCGGGCAAATGTACCGGGATGATCGTGCCTGGATAGGGGGCCGCGAAGGCCACGTGAGATTTACCCTGCCCCTCATGCGTAAAGATCGTCATGAACAGGCTTTCGCCAGTCAGGATTCGTTTACCCGCGCCAGCGAGTGCGCCGAGGAACCCTTGATGTTTGTTGGAACCATCGCCGAAAATCGCATCCATGGAGATGCTCGGCGACTTGTACATCATCGATCCTGCTTCAGCGATGACACTTTCGTTCGGGTCCAGTTCGATTTCGACGAACTGGATGTCCTCACCGCAAATCTTGTAGTCGACTTCATGGGCAGTATTCATGGCGCTCCTCCGCATGCTTCCGTCAGGTTGCATGCCAGAGCCCGTCTGCCTTGTATAGGCGAATAACGCCTAGATGGTCTGGATATCCGACGCTTCCGCCGCCTCGCGGATGAGATGCGCAAGATGCACCGGGGCTTCACCCTTTTTTTCCGTGCGGAAACTCTCATTCTTGTCCAGGCTGGCGACGTCATCCGGCAGATGAGCCTTGTCCACGGACATGGAGCCGGACAGCACCAGCAAAGGTGTCTCGCCAATACAGTCGCGGGCCGTTTCCAGCGTATCGATCGGATGGACTGAATCAGGAAGGCGGAGATCGAGCAGGACGAGATCAAACTCCTCCTTGGCCAGTTTGCGCTTGGCGTCCTTCAGCGTGCCCGCGACCTCGAATGCGATGTCGAAATCACCCGCTTCACAGACAGCATGTTGAACAAGCATTGCATCAGCAAAGTCGTCTTCTACATGCAGCACTCTAAGCGACTGATTGGACACGATCATTTCCTTCCATCTCATATCATATGAGTGTTGCGTTACCGAACCGTTTACGCCCGATTTACTCTCTACGCAATCAGTAATTGTAGTGCGCTCAGATGCCCAATCTGAGCGATGCTGCCCGCACTGTATTCTGGAGCAGCATAGCGATTGTCATCGGACCGATTCCGCCCGGCACAGGCGTGATCCAGCCCGCATGACCGACGATCTCGTCAAAGGCCGCGTCACCTACGAGGCGCGTCTTGCCCTCACCGCGTTCCGGCGCATCGATGCGATTAATTCCGACATCGAGAACACAGGCCCCCGGCTTGACCCAGTCACCGCGCACCATTTCCGGACGACCGACCGCCGGCACCAGGATATCTGCCGTACGACACAGCGCTGGCAGGTCCTTGGTCCGCGAATGCGCAATCGTGACCGTAGCGTTCTTTTCGAGGAACAGAAGTGCTGCAGGCTTGCCAACCAGGATGGATCGCCCGACGACGACAACAGACTTGCCGGAAAGATCTCCCAGCACCTTCTCTGCGAGATAGACGCAGCCAGCTGGCGTACAGGGGCGTAGCCCGGGCTTGCCCAGAACCAGGCGCCCCGCGCTGGCTTCGGTTAGTCCATCCACATCCTTGTCCGGATCGATGGTCTCGATAACGGCATTGGCGTCCATATGATCAGGCAAGGGCAACTGCACCAGAATGCCATCCACCTCCGGATCCGCATTCAATCCGCGCACGATCTCGACAACTTCGGCCTGGGTCACATCAGCGGGTCTGCGCACTTCTACCGAGCGCAGCCCGGCGGCCTCGGTCCGGCGGACCTTGTTGCGCACATAGACCTGGCTGGCCGGATCTTCGCCAATCAGCACAACCGCCAGACAAGGCGGACGCCCGAGCTTTTTCGCCAGCTCTTCACCGTCGGCCTTAGCTTCAAGGTCCAGAGCCTCGCCAATGGCCTTTCCGTCGATCAGTTCAGCGCTCATGCGTCAACGTCTCCAATTTAGCCCGGGTGCGATCCAGCCGATCGGCCGGACCTGTCACTCGAAGCGTCTTGATGCGGGCTGCTGCCCCCCGGATGATGTGTATATCCCGTTTTGGACAACCCGCCCATGTGGCGAAAAGGGCAATCACAGCCTTATTGGCCCTGCCGTTGTCTGGTACCGCCCGCACCCGTAGGACCAAATTCAGCTGCCCGTCCGCAGTAGCGACCACCCCGTTGACACTGTCACTTGAGGCGGCCGGTTTTACGCGGACAGAGACATCCAGTCCTGTCGCATCTCGGACGAACAATTATCAGAAGAGCCGAACGAGCTCGGCAAGCACATACCCTTGCACGAAACCAATGAGCAGCACGAGGACGATAGGGGAAAAGTCCAAACCGCCAAGGGTGGGCAAGACGGAACGGATCGGCCGAAGGAGTGGCTCTGTCACGGCGTGGGTGATGCGGTAGATGGTCGACACGAACTGATTGTGCGTGTTGATCACATTAAAATTGATCAACCAGCTCATGACTATGCCGATAATCACGATCCACACCAGGATGCTTAATGCGGGATGGATGAGATAGATGATCAAACCGTCAATTGGGGACATGGCTTAGCTTTCCGTTTTACCCAGCGCCAGAGGCTTTCTAACGCGCACTGGCTGATCCCGTCCAGCAGGACACTGATCAATCTCCTCGACGTTCTGCCCTGAACCTCCTTCCCGTCGCTGTGCTCTTCCGAGCGCCCTGAACATAAGGTGCGATAATGCAACCCATTGTTTGCATAAGATATTCAGCAGATGGAGCCGGGCGCAGCTTGTATGCTGTCCGCCGCGGACTAAGCTGCTCCGCTTTGGGTGATAATTTGGGGTTGCACATGAATTGGAGTTCCGAACTTCGGGCCTTTCGTTCTCGCACGGGACTGAAACAGGAAGCACTCGCGGACCTGCTCAAGATTTCGCAGGCTTATGTCTCGCGCCTGGAAGCCGGTCGCACCGAACCCAAGCCGGGTCTGGAAAACCGGATCCGCGCCCTGATGTCGGACCGCTCCCATCGCGACGTGCTGGACTTCGTCTTGTCCAGCGTCCGTGTCAGCCCGCAGATCAGCTGCGTTATCCAGCCGACTGAAGACAATGTGCGTTATGTCGCCCTGTCCAATGGCTTCCGCGATCACCCTCAATTCGCCGGCGCCCAGGAAGGCCTGGAAGTCCGTCGGGAGGCTTCACCAGACGGGCATCGCCTCGTTCGCGAAATCCTTGCCTGTGGTGCATTCTCCGGCCAGGTCCGCTCGGTAGACGCCGTGTGGAAGGCAACGATAGATGGACAGACCTATTGCTGGCGCTCGGTGAACACGCCGGTCCGGGCCAGCGATGGTGTCTGGTATCTGCTATGCGCCATGACACAGCTGAGCGAAGACGAGCACGACGAGCGAATGGCCCAGCGCGACACGCAACTCGTCATAAACGCGATTCAATAAGCCTGGGCGCGAAAAACGCTTCCTTTACGTCTGCGTGCTAGACCGTGGACATGTCCAGTTTCGTGTCCAAGATCGCGCGTTTCAGCCTGCTTGCAGGTTGTGTCATTGCCCTGTCCGGTGCGCCGGCAGCCCATGCGGCTGCGCCGCCGCCCTCCGAAGGGGCATCATCCTCTGACAGTGATGGCCGTCACAGGAATCTGACATCGTCCTCGACTTACATGCCCCTGCCTCCGCTGATGGCGGCTGTGCAATCGAATTTCCGATCGCAGGGCCTGTTGCAGATCGAAGCCGGGCTCGAGATTGACGACCCGCGTCTGCGTCGCCGGGTCGAACGGTATATGCCGCGCCTGCGCAATGCCTATGTTTCCGCGCTGACGCTGTATACGGGCTCGTATTATCGGTTCGGCGAGGTTCCCGATGCCGACCGCATCGCTGACCTGCTCCAGGAAGCCACGAACATGACCCTTGGCCAGGAAGGCGCGGACGTCCTCCTGGGCATGATCATCATCCATTCTGACTAGGTCGCCCTAGGCGATCTCGTCCATGAAGCCGGCGAGGGTCAGATCAAGCTCGGTGACGCCGCCTGCATCATGCGTGGCCAGCGTCACATCGACCTTGTTCCAGACATTGAACCATTCAGGATGGTGGTTCATCTGCTCGGCCTTGACCGCGACGCGGCTCATGAACCCCCAGGCCTCGTTGAAATCGGAAAACTCAAAGACCTTGCGGATCGCATCCCGCCCCTCAACGACCGACCAGCTGGAGAGTTTTGCGACAACAGCTTCTGCGCCAAGCTTTTTCATATCCACCTCTTATTCCGCCGGCATGGTCATCGGTTCGATGCCCAGCGTCTTGAACAGGTCGAAATCCTCGTGTTTTTCCGGGTTCGGCGTGGTCAGGAGTTCCTCGCCAACGAAGATGGAATTGGCGCCGGCCAGGAAACACAGCGCCTGGGTTTCGCGGCTCATGCCCTCGCGCCCCGCCGACAGGCGCACCATGGATTTCGGCATCATGATCCGCGCCGTGGCGATCGTGCGAACGAAATCGATCCCGTCCAGCGGCTTGCTGTCACCCAGCGGCGTATTCTCGACAGCCACCAGGTGATTGATCGGAACACTTTCCGGGTGCGGATCCATATTGGCCAGCTCGGCGATCAGGCCGATACGCGCCGTTTCCGGTTCGCCCATGCCAATGATACCGCCCGTGCAGACATGAATGCCGGCGCCACGAACACGATCCAGCGTATCGAGGCGGTCCTGGTAGGTGCGCGTCGAGATCACCCGGCCATAATCTTCCGGCGCGGTGTCGATGTTGTGATTGTAATAATCCAGCCCGGCGTCACGCAGTTTTTTCGCCTGTTCGTCTTCCAGCATGCCCAGCGTGACACAGGTTTCCATGCCCAGCGCCTTGACGCCGGAAATCATCTCGCAGATCGCATCTTCATCGCGGGACTTCAGCTCGCGCCAGGCGGCACCCATACAGAACCGGGTCGCGCCGCCGTCCTTGGCTTTCTGCGCTGCGTCCAGAACCTCGTCGACAGGCATCAACTTGGAGGCTTTCAGCCCAGTATCGAAATGAGCGGACTGGTTGCAGTAGCCACAATCCTCGGCACAGCCGCCGGTCTTGATCGACAGGAGCTGGCTGGTCTGGACCTGGTTGGCCGGATGGCATTTTCTGTGCACAGATTGCGCCGCAAAGATGAGGTCGTTAAACGGCGCGCGATAGATTTCGGCAGCCTCCTCGCGGGTCCAATCGGTACGCGGGGTCAGCAGACGGTCGATATCATTGAGCAACTGGGTCATGGAAAGCCTGTCCTGAAGAATGTCAGCGGAACCTAAGAATACTTCGGCCCGGCGTCCAGATATGGGACTGCGATGGGCGGGTCGTGTCATGTTTTTGACCACAACGGCGCTGATCACCGATTTGGCGCTGCAGCCTAGCTACGCGACGCCCGCCAGTGTTCTGGGCAGCGACAAGGTTGAACATATCGCCGCCTTTCTCACGCTGGCCATGCTGTCACGATTGGCCTGGCCAACCCTCAGCCGATGGCTTCTGGGTGGTCTGCTGGCGCTTTACGGGCTGGGCATCGAATTCGTGCAATCGATGGATTTTGTCGGTCGCACAGCATCCGTTGCGGATTTTGTCGCTGACGTGGTCGGCATTGCACTCGGCTTCCTGGCCATTCGCCTCCTGGCCCCGCGCAAATAAAAAGCCCCGCCGGTCAGGCGGGGCTTTTCATGTCTCTCGTCGCCGAGATTATTCAGGCTTGTTCTCACCTTCGGCGTCGTCGCCACCTTCGGCTTCAGCCGCCGGTGCGTCATCAACGTGAGCGCTGGCGTCATAATCAACATCCAGGCCACCCGCGACGATCTTGCCATCATGTTCCTTGGTGATCTTGAAGACCATGCCGGACAGGAAGATCAGGGCGATCAGGTTCGGAGCTGCCATCGCCGCGTTGGCAATACCGCCCAGACGCCAGATCACGTCGACCTGCTGGAAAGAACCAACAAAGACCATGGCAACCCAGACCAGGCGGAACGGGACAACAAGCCCCTCGCCACCCAGGAAGGCGATCGCACGCTCACCATAATAGGACCAGCCCAGAATGGTGGTGAAGGCAAAGAAGGCCAGGATAATGGCGATATACCAGTCACCGAACGGGAAGGCCGCCTGGTAGGAGGCCTGCGTGACCTGGATGCCCTCGAGGCCAGCCAGCCATGCATAGCCGATCGTTTCACCCGCCTCGTTGTAAACAAAGTCGCCAGTAACCGTCAGGATGACCAGGGCCGTCATCGTACAGATAACCATGGTGTCCAGGAAGGTACCGACCATGGCGATCTTGCCCTGCTGAACCGGGTCTTTCGTCTGCGCGGCAGCGTGCGCGATCGGGGCAGAACCCTGACCGGCCTCGTTGGAGAAGAGACCACGCTCAACACCGAAACGAATACCTGCAGAGAGAGAGGCTCCCAGGAAACCGCCCGCCGCGGCAGCCGGCTCGAACAGGCCACCAAAGATCAGACCGAATGCAGCCGGGATCTCATTGGCGTTCATGACCAGCGTCACGATGGCAACGATGACATAGGTGATCGCCATCAGCGGAACGACGCGCCCCGCGACCGTACCGATGGATTTAATACCACCGAGAATGACGATGAAGGTCAGACCCGCGATCACAGCACCAACAATCATCTTGGAGGTGATGCTGTTGGGATCGAGGATGTCCGCATTACCAAGCGCACCCACGATACCATTCGTCAGCGAGTTGGACTGGATCATGTTGCCGGTCGCAACAGCGGAGAAAAGCGTACCGGCTGCGAACAGCACGGCCAGCCACATCCACCATTTTCCGAGACCGTTCTTGATGTAATACATCGGGCCGCCGGCGACGGAGGACTTGCCGTCCTTCGGGTGCTCGCGATAGCGAACAGCCAGCATGGATTCCGAATAGGCCGACGCCATACCGACCATGGCGGTAACCCACATCCAAAAGATCGCGGCCGGACCACCCAGCGTGATCGCGGTGGCGACACCAGCCAGGTTACCCGTGCCGACCTGTCCCGACAGGGCCGTTGCAAGGGCCTGGAACGGAGAGATCGCGCCGTCTTCTTTCTTGTCGGAGCTTGCGAACAGCGAGCGGAAAGCGCGCGGCAGCTGGCGGATCGGCATGAAGCGCAGACCAACCATGAGATAAAGGCCGGTACCAAGCAGAAGAATGGTAATCGGGCCGACCGGCAGAATCGTCTGATCGCCCCAGTTACCCCCCCAGAGGAAGTCACTGAACGTCTCGATGCCGCCCACAATTGTTTCGTACATGGAACTCGTCCCCTCCCAGGACACAATTTCACTTGGCGCGCACCATAGGAAGTCAGGGCGCACGCTAAAAGCGTTTTGTGCGTTTTCGTGACAGTTCAGGTGGATCGCACGGACAAACTTCGCGCGAGAGGGGAGACAGGTCAAATAGTACGAACCGGAATATATGACCGTATTGTAACTGCGAGGATGAAAACCGGTTCGGTCCGGCACCCTACAGCTGTGGCGACCTTAGCTCGGAGGGGATCCTTCATGTTCAAAAAAGTATTGCTGGCCTGCACGGCCAGCCTCGCGCTGGCGTCGGCCGGCTTCGCCCAGACTAACATTTCTGCCGACGAACGCGCTGCGGCTTTGCGTGAAATAGCGGAACTGATTGGCGATGAATATTTCGACGCAACGCGCGCAGCAGCGATTGAAAGCCAGCTCAAAGAACTGGTCAGCTCCGGTGCGTTCGACGATTTTGATGACGCGGAAAGCCTGTCCTCCCATCTCACCCAGCTCCTGCTGGAAGAAGATCGCCACTTCTCCGTCAACTATCGCGGCATGGAAGCGGTTCGCGAAGCGATCGCTGCGGCGGAAGCCGCGGAAGCCCGCCGTGCCAATCGCGATAATGAGCCCCAGCGCGCGCCGCGCGACCGCTTTGCCGGCCTGCGCCAGCAGAATTTCGGCTTTGACAGCGTGGAAATCCTCGATGGCAATATCGGTTACATCAAGATAGACATGTTCGCTCCGATCGAGGGCGGAATGGACACGGCCAACGCCGCGCTCGGCTTTGTTGCCGGCACCAATGCGATCATTTTCGACCTGCGTGAGAACCGCGGCGGAGCGCCTTCAATGGTGCAATACCTGATCAGTCACTTCCTGGAAGATGGCGGCGATACGCTGATCAACACCTTCGTTTCCCGTGACCTGGACTACCCGAACCAGATGTGGTCGATCCCGCACCACCCGATGGGACACCGCCCGGATGTTCCGGTCATCGTGTTGACCAGCGGTGCAACGGGTTCGGCAGACGAGGCCTTCCCCTACCACCTGCAGGCCCTGGAGCGCGGTACAATCATCGGTGAAAGCACCTATGGTGCCGGCAATCCGGGCGGCACCTGGCTGACGGATCGGGGCTATGAGATTTTCATCTCCACCGGCTCTGCACGCAATCCGATCACCGGCACCAACTGGGAAGGTACCGGTGTGACGCCGGATATCGAGGTCGCATCAGACCATGCGCTCAACCAGGCCCTGCTGTCTCTATACCCCCAGCTCATCGAGGATACGGAGGACGACAACGCCCGCCGCTCACTGGAGTGGGGACAGGAAATGCTCGAGGCGGAGATGGAGCCGATCGAAATCAGCGCCTCGGATCTGGAAGCCTATGTCGGCACTTTCGGCATCCGCTCGACCCGCATGGACGATGGTCAGCTGATTTATCAGCGTGATGGCAATCCGCCGATCCAATTGATCGCGCTGGGTGATGACCGGTTTGCTTTCCCGGGAGACAACATGGCGCGCCTGGTGTTCGAACGAGATCGTCGCGGCCGGGTCATCTCGCTGGATCTGCACATGATCCGTGGCCGGGTCATGGCCAACCCGCGAACAGACTAACGCAGTTCGATCGCGATCACGCCCCACAGCCAGTCATCATCCGACATGTCCGCAAGTGCCGGATCTGACTGGCGGGGCCAGACCAGCATGGCGGGTCCGAAGCCACCCATTGGCAAGGGCTCGCCATTCATCTGCGTGGCCAGGATCACATCATGCGCCTGGATCCGCCCCAGCGCGATCTCGCGCTGGTAACCATCCAACGCTGTGACCACAGCCAGCTCACCTGAGGGCACTCCCAGCGCAATCACATCACGAAGCAGCGGCCCCCGAAACTCCCGTATCTCGCTGCCCGCCGGAAAATCTGTACGCACGATATGCTGAGGCAAACGCGCCAGCTGGGCGGCCGAAACAGCGAACCCCTCGCCTACTTCCAGACCAAACGAGTTGAAAAGCGGCTCTGTCAGGGGATCCAACGGCCCCCGATTGCTCTCTTGGATATCGCCGTAAAGGGTCAGCAAGGCCCCGGTCTCTGCCGCAGGCTCGGATGAACATGCCGCGAACAAGCCCACCATCGACACAACAAGTCCGGCCACAAACCTGCGCATGACGCCCCCTAGAAATATGTGCCGGCATAGGTGATCAGCTGACCACCCGTACCCAGTTTGAAACGAGCCAGACCCGCGCTCTTCACCGTCTCTACGCCGCCGAGGTCGAGCCGTTTCACGCCGCGCTGCTTGAGAACGTCCAGCGCCTGCCAGAGCAAAAGGTTGTGAGCGCCCAGCTTGCGGCCTTCCTCGCTGTTCCAGCCGATATGATAAGTCGCGGCACAGCCATGGATCAGGAACAGCATGGCCGCAGCCTTCTGTTTGCCAAGATCACCACGCAGGATGAGCAGGCTGTCGCGATCCCCCTTGGCCTTGACGAATTCGGGTACCAGAGCTGCCGGGGTAGCGGTGTAGCCGCGGTCCTTGCGCTGCCCCTCTTCGGTCTCTAGCAGCCAGATATATTGCGCTGGCTTGGTCCCGTTCTGCTGGACTTTCAGCGCTGACTTCTCAGCGGCGACCAGTCGATTGCGCCATTTGCCGTCAAACCCGGCCCGTAAATCCGCCAGCGATTGGGTGAGGTCCAGCATCACCGTGGAATAACCCGAGACGACAAGCCGCGCGCCACCGGGCGGATCCACATCATCCGGTGTCTGGAGGGTCACGCGCGGCCAGCCAAGGCCCAGCGCCGATTTCAGGGCCCGATGCACCTGCCTGCGCTGCTCGGTGGAGACCTCTCGCAGCCAGACCGGCCCGCGCGAACACAGGCCGACATTGACCATCATGCCAATCTTGCGGGTCGTGAACTGGGCGAGTGCGAGCTGGCCGGCATCATCCTCGATGACCACGCGCACGACGTTCGCACCAACGGACGCCAACGCGTCTCCATAGCTCCAGTCCTGTTGCAGGGAGGCCGGTGTTTCCGCCAAGGCCTTATCCCACTGGTCACGGGAGATGTCGGTGGAGATCTGCATCGATTGGTTAACCAGAATCACTGCCTGATCCCACTATCCACGCCTCGCCATGGAGCACAATGCATGTTCAGCCGTCGCCCCGAAGCCGTGATGGGTCATCGCATCGCGCCGCCGCGCCTGACCCCGATGGCCGTCATCCTGCTGATCCTCTATGTCGGGGTTCCGGTGCTCCTGTTCACCGGCCTTCTTGACCTGGCCATGCAGCTCATGTTCGGCGTCTGCACCGGGCTGTGGTGCCTCGCCGGCTAGTCCTCGGCGTCTTTCAGGCGTTCGCGCACAGCACCGGCCAGGCTGCGACTGACGGGGATTTCCAGTCTCTGCCCGAGGAATAGTGAATACCGGCTGCTCGGCCGCACCTGCAGGCGAGTCGCATGGTCCATATTGACGATGTGAGAGCGGTGCACCCGCATGAAGCTTGGCGCCAGCTGCTCCATCAGCTTGTTGAATGCGCCACGCGTGAGTTGCCGCTGGCCATCCTCCATCTCGAACTCGGCATAGTTTCCGGCGGCATGAATCGCGACGACCTCCGCGAGGATAAAGGCCTTCTCGCCACTCTCCGTCTGGAGACAGGTTGTCACAGCAACCGGTGCAGTTTCGGTAGCCGTACCGGGTTGGAAAACACCAACGAATTCAACCATCAGAACGAGACCGAGGACCAGAAACACCGTATTGTCGAGGAATGCCCAGGGAGACCAGATCGCGATTATTGCTGTCGCCAGTAGCACTGCCATCACCGGATCGATCAGCGCCGAACGCAGTCCGGCTCGTACAATCATTTCACCGGCGATGAACAAGGCAATCAGCGCCAGGCCGATAAGGGTGACCGTATCCGGGTTTATCCCGAGCACCATCCCGACCAGCACCAGCATGCCAGCACTCCCCAGCATCGCGGCAGGCACCCGCCAGCCAGCCTCCCTGCGTTGCGCGATCCACCAGGTCAGCACTGCCGAGAGCGTGCCCAGGCTGAGCACAAACATGCGCGGCAGGTGGAATACGTAGGGGTAGTTGATGATCGCCCGGCTGATCTCGGCGGAAAGGGCAAGCGCCAACGACACCGCCGCGACCAGCATCCAGCCCGTGTGCCAACGCACGCCATTGCGCATCAGCTCGTGAGCAAAGCCCAGCACAATCAGGATCAAAAGACCAATCAGGGAAATACCCGCCCAGTAATATCCCGCCTGGCGGGCGTCGGGACGCAGTTCCGGGGTCAGGGCGAAATCCTGCAACAGGCGATGCCCGTGCAACCCTGCCTTCGAGGATGAGACCAGGATCATCAACTCATTAGTGCCCGCCCTTGCCGAACTCAGATCGTGGGAGGAATCGATGAGCGCCTCGCCCTCAAGTCCGTCAATCGCGGCGTCGCCTTTCGACCCAACCCGGCGCCCGTTGAGATAGACAGTCGCCGCAAACGGTCCGGACAGGCGCAAATCGGGACCGCGGCCTGATGGACCTGGAGAGCCAGGCTCCTGCAACACCACAAACCCGGTATCGTGTCTATTCCATCGCCAAGGCCATGACGGCGACAGCGGCCATGCGGTTAGTGGAGTTGGAGAGACTTGATCTCGACACGCGGGTCGAAACCTATCTGTCGGACTTGCCGGACCACGTGCACGGAATCACCGCGCGCCAGCTGATGGGCCACCGCAGCGGCATCCGGCATTATCGACAGGGTGAATGGATCAGCGTCAGCCATCGCGACTGTGCGAGCCCGACCGACGCCCTGGAAGACTTCATCAACGACCCCCTCGACAACGAGCCCGGAACGGCGATGGCCTATTCCACATTTGGCTATGTCTTGCTCAGCGCGGTCATCGAGGCTGCCTATGGCCAGCTCTATGAGAAAGCCATACAAGACCTGGTTTTCACACCGGCGGGGATGACGGCCACCGCGATCGAAGGCCGCGAGGTCAGCGGTTTTGATACGGCCACCTTCTATGTCGCGCCCGATCCGAATGATCCGGAGGACGACTGGTTCGCGACCGTCGATTGGGACCCGTCCATCAATGCAAGCCGCAAGTTCGGGGGTGGTGGATTCTTGTAGACATCTGAAGACCTGGTCCGGTTTGGCTGGGCGCTCAGTACTGGTCGGCTCGTGTCCGCGGGCAGCACGGCCTTTCTCACCGATGTTTATGATGACGGGCTCAACCAGGGTCCGGCGTATGGCCATGGCTTTTTCGACGGGCGAAGCTGGATGGAGAGCATAGCGCGTTGGGCTGAAAATGAGGGCGGTCGCGAGAACACACCTTATCTGCCGGAAACGCCGATCTGGTTCCATGGTGGAACCGCCGCCGGCGGGCATGCCTTACTCTTCGTCTATCCCGAATACGACCTCGTCGCGAGTTTCGCTGCCACCAACAGGCTGGGCGGAAATGTCGTCATGCTTGACCTGCATGAGATCGCTCTGCTCTTCGCACCCGCGGGATAGCCCGCCACAAACGGAAAACGACCCGCGCCGGGGAGGACGCGGGTCGCTTGCCCATTGCCAAGGGGGGAGCAATGTCAGTTGAGCTGGAAATTCAGCTGTGTCTGGTGCCCTTCGGTCTGGACGTCAGCTTCACTGAAACGCCAGGAAGCCACAGCTCTTAGTGCTGCGCGATCAAACACGCCTGCGGGCTCGGCTTCGGCCACAGTGGCGTCGACCACATCGCCGGACGGGTCAATCGAATAGGCGATGATCACATAACCCTCGACGCCCCTGCGCTCCGCTGCTCGCGGGTAGTCCGGCGCGCTGACCCGCACCGCTTCCCGCTCTGGCTGTTCCTGCACCGCGAACGCAGCAGGTGCTGCAAACGCCGCTAGGGCCAGTGACAATCCTAAAACTCGCTTGTGAAACTCCGCACGCATCATCTCCTCCCGTCGGGACTTTGTTTGTTATGGGAGCAGGCTAGCAAACCCAGCTTTCAACGCGGTTAGTTCTGTCGTTCGAATTTTATCGAAACAAATTTATAACGCATTTTCATAATCTTATGCCGAATATAGAAATTCGACAGCGACGAATATCACAAGCCAACAGGGATCATCGCGAGGATTTCGAACTCGATCAGACTGCTGATGACTGTGACCACTGCAGGTGACGGCGAGCGCCAAGCGGCATTCGCGCGCCCGGCATATGACATACAACTGAAAAGAAAATGGCGCACCCAAGAGGATTCGAACCTCTGACCTCTGCCTTCGGAGGGCAGCGCTCTATCCAGCTGAGCTATGGGTGCGTGTGGCTGCAGCCATAACGCATGCCGCAGGTCGGTGCAATCGTCGGGGGCCGCTGTTGTTGCAGCCCCCGTCTGGCCCTGATCAGCCTACCAGGCCTTCATCGCCGAGACCGTCGGCATCATCCATGTCGCCGCTTGATCGTCGTCCGCCCAGATCGTCCGGGTCAGCATCATCATCCCTGCGTCTTCGCCCCTGTTTCTGGGAAAGTCCTGTGAGGCCTATCCCCCAGTCCTTGTCGAAGCCGTCGACACCGCGATTGCGGAAACGGACCTTGGGTCCGGGCCGCATCAGCCAGCTGTAGACGATGATGGAAGCGATGGCGGAGATGAATATGAGGATTCCGGCAAAGCCTGCTCCGGTCGACCCCTGGGGCTGCATGTAAATGCCGAAAAACCAGGTCAATGACACAAAGAGCGGTGCTGCCACCAGGAGTGAAAAGAATCTCTTGAACGTCCTACCCATCGCGATTTCCTCCCTTGCTCGTCATACATCTCGGACGAGCAGAAGATTGCGCTGAAACTGTGCCGGAAATCGGGCACAAGTAACGGGACTGATCAGCCCATATTCCCGCCCGGATTGCTATTGCACGCAAGCGAGTTGCGAAGGAGAATGGATGGCTCGGCACGAGGTCAGCCATGAATGCCTTCTGGAAACTAAATCGGACCGGTGCACGCCTGATGTCCATATTCACGGGAGTCGTTGCCTCGCTATTGATCCTCGGTCGCACGTGGGAGCAAGAGCCGGGCTTCGCGGGCATCATTGCTTGGCAGATCGCCATGTGCATTACGTTGTGGATGACCGCCGACTGGATGGAGCGCAAAATCAAGCCACCAAAAACTGAGGCGCACTCGAACGATCAGGCCTCTTCTCGATTATAGGTGAGCGCCAGGAAGACATCTTCCAGGTCGGGCTCTTCTGTGCGCAGGTCATCAATGCGGCCGCCAGACGCACGGAATTTCTCGATCATCTCGGCAACCGATTGCTGGCCTCGTCGATAGGAAATGGCCAGCGCCCCGTCATCGCGGATCTCGGCGTCGAATTCGGCCAGCTCCGCCGGCACGGCTGACAAGGCCTCGGCGGGCTCGATAACAAGTGTCTTCCTGTCCATGCGCTGGAGCAATTGCTCCTTGGGCTCACAGGCCACGACCTGGCCCTGGTCAACAATGGCGATCTCGTCGCAAAGCTCCTGGGCCTCTTCCAGGTAATGCGTGGTCAACACGATGGTCGTGCCACGCGCATGCAGTTCCCGCACATAATCCCAGAGCTGGCGGCGCAGCTCGATATCGACACCCGCAGTGGGCTCGTCCAGCACCAGCACCGGCGGGGCGTGAACCATGGCCTTGGCGACGAGCAGTCGCCGCTTCATGCCACCGGAAAGCTGTCGAACATAGGCATTGCGTTTGTCGGAGAGGCCGACGGCCTCGAGCAATTCCTCGGTGCGGCGCTCTGCTTTCGGCACGCCGTAGAAGCCCGCCATCAGTTCCAGCGTCTCATAGGGCGTGAAAAACACGTCCATGTTGATTTCCTGGGGAACAACGCCGATCGCTGCACGCGCTGCACGGCTGTCCTGATCGATATCGATGTCCCAGGTCCGTGCCGTGCCCGAGGATTTTTTGACCAGGCCGGCAAAGATATTGATGAAGGTGGACTTGCCCGCGCCATTCGGGCCGAGCAGGCCGAAGATGGATCCGCGGCGCACTTTCAGGTCGACACCCTTGAGCGCTTCCTTGGGGGGCGCCTTCTTGGTTCCGCCATAGGTCTTTTTCAGATCAATCGCCTCTATGGCGTATTCGGGCAGGCTGGAAGTGTCGGACATGTCGGCTCGGAATTGACGAGGATGGGTCAAGCGCC
The DNA here is from genome assembly GCF_017643475.1 of Maricaulis sp. Taxonomy (GTDB): domain Bacteria; phylum Pseudomonadota; class Alphaproteobacteria; order Caulobacterales; family Maricaulaceae; genus Maricaulis. The sequence goes on along the minus strand of NZ_JAEPNI010000001.1, from coordinate 466,987 downwards.
ATAGTTAGGCATCGATTTTCGTCCTGTCCATGAGGGCCTGTGCATGGCTGATGCTGCCAAATCCATTCCACCGTCCGAAATCATCGCGACCGAAGACCACCGTATCGCCTGTGATGGCGGCGGCGGCGCCCTCGGCCATCCCAAGGTTTTCCTGGAGATGGGCGAAAGTGATTTTGTCGAGTGTCCCTATTGCGACCGCCGCTTTGTGCGCGCCGGTTCCTCCGAGGACCCGAGCGCGTAACACACGCGTCTTTTTAATCTCACTGAAACGCGGGGAGGCGCTTCGTGGGAAGTACAGCGCAACGCATTGGTCTGTTCACGGGTCTCGCTCTGGCGATCGGCCTGCAATTGCTGCCACGCCCGGAAGGACTGACGGCTGAGGCCTGGCTGCTCGCCTCGCTGGGCCTCATGATGGCGTGTTGGTGGGCGACAGAAGCCTTGCCCATCGCAGCGACTGCGCTGGTTCCCATCGCGCTCTTCCCATTGTTTGGCATTACCTCCACAGGCGCAGCCACCGCGCCCTATGCCAGCCCGATTGTCATGTTGTTGCTGGGCGGGTTCATCGTCGCCCTGGCCATCGAGAAGTGGAACCTCCACTCACGTATCGCACTCAACGTCGTGCGAACCTTCGGCAGCAGCCCGGTGGGTCTGGTCGGCGGCTTCATGGTTGCTTCAGCCCTCCTGTCCATGTGGATCTCCAACACGGCGACGACGCTGATGATGATCCCGATCGCCCTCAAGGTGGCGCAGGAAGTTCAGGAGGAGGGCACCTCCTCTCCTGCCTTCGCGACAGCACTGGCGCTGGGCGTGGCCTATGCAGCGTCGATCGGCGGCATGGCGACCCCGGTCGGAACGCCGACCAATCTGATCGGGATCGGCTATCTGGAGAACGAGTTCGGCCGCACCATTGATTTCGCGCAGTGGATGATGTTCGGCATTCCCACCGTCGCCCTGGTTATCCCGGCTGCCTGGTTCATTCTCACCCGCTTCGTCTTCAAACTCGGCGGCGGTGGGTCCAGCTCGGCCGCACGTGAACACCTGGAAGCGGAGCTGGCCAAGCTGGGCAAGATGACCGCACCCGAAATTCGCGTCGCCGCCCTGTTCGGCACGGTCGCCATCCTGTGGATGGGACGTTCCCTGCCCGGCGGAATTGGCTGGAACCCCCTGTTAGCCTCAATCAGCGAGAGCCTCTCCCTTCCGGTCAGCATCCAGCTGGGCAATACCCAGATCGCCGCAATGGGCGCCCTCGCCGCCTTCCTTATCCCGGCCGGTGGCGAAAAGGGTAAGGGCAAGGCTCTGATGGACTGGCAAGGCGTCGCACGCCTGCCCTGGAATGTGATCATCCTGTTTGGTGGCGGCTTGTCGCTGGCAGCCGCGCTGTCTGCAACAGGATTGGCCGCCTGGCTCGGCAACCAGATGGGCTTCCTGGAAGCCTGGCCAACACCACTTCTGGTCCTGGCCATGGTCGCGGTTGTCGTATTCCTGACCGAGCTGACGTCGAATGTGGCCACCACGACGGCCTTCTTGCCTGTGCTGGGTATGCTGGCCGTCAATGCCGGCATCCCGCCCGAGCACCTGGTCGTGCCAGTCGCCATTGCTGCCTCGACCGCCTTCATGCTGCCCGTCGCGACAGCTCCCAATGCAATTGTCTATGCGTCGGGTGCAGTGACCCAGGGTCAGATGATCAAGGCCGGCTTCCGCATCAATCTGGCAGCAATCCTGATCATCACGGCGATTGGCGTGGTCCTGGGTCCGATGCTGTTCCCGGCGAGCTAGAGCACCCGTTCCACGCTGAACGGAGACAGATCCACAGTGGGCGTCCGCTCCAGAACGAGATCCGCCGCGATCTCGCCGATGGCCGGAACGAATTTGTAGCCATGCCCGGAACATGGCGAGAGCACGACAAGATCATTGTCGTCGGGCATGCACCCCATGATGAAACGATCGCCCGGCGCCAGCGTGAAGCGACACTCGGCTGCCTCCAGCGGAGTCTGGTCTAACCCCGGCAGGCAATCTGACAGGCCCGCGGCCAGCAGAGACAGATCCTCTGCGTCCACGCCACGGGGAGCGATATGGCCGGCACCGCGCTCTCGGCGATGATTATACAGTCCCGCCTTCAGGCCCTGGTCGCGATGCGGCGGAAAGACATAGAAGCGTTCGGCCGTATCGGTCTCCAGCTGGAAGATGGGCAGACGTTCATAGGCGGGGCCGTCCGCGCGATACCAGGCGATGACCTGGCGCTCCGGCACCAGGACGGGCCTGAGAGCCGGAACCAGCTCACCGCACCACGCACCGGCCGCAATAATCAGTTTGCGGCACGTTGTCTCTTCATCGCCTGTAACGAGACGGAAGCCGCCGGCAACACGCTGCCAGCCAGACACCGGCGTTTCACCGCGCAAATCCGCTCCAAGCCGGCCTGCCTCTACGCGCATCCAGGCCGTGGCATCATCACTGTCGAGCAGACCGGCATCGGCGTTGTAGACGGCACGAGCACGCCCGTTCAGCTCCAGCGCCGGAAAACGCTGTTCGATCGCCAGGCCTTCGAGCACCTCGTATTCCTTGCCGCTGGCCTCGGCCGCAGCAAGCGCGTCCTGGAAGATACCGTCCTCGCGCACGGAAATGTCCAGCCCGCCGGTCTTGCGGAAGAAAGCCTGGCCGAACTCCCGTTCGAGACGGTCCCAACCGGCATAAGCCTCTTCCACCAGCGCGTCATAGATATTGCCCTCGGAATACACGGACCGAATGATCCGCGTCTTGCCGTGCGACGAGCCCAGCGCATGTCCGAGCGGGTGCTGGTCAACGCCCAGAACCGTGGCCCCTCGCAAGCTCAATGACCACGCCGCCGCGCTGCCCATGGCCCCCAGACCGATTATGCCTATATCGACCTTCATCACACGGAGTTTTGCCGCGAATTCGCCGACGCTCAAGATCACGTCTGCTGAATCGGTAGGAGTCTTCGGCTTGCTGCGTGACCATGCCTGTGCTATCGCACGCCCGAACCGAATAAGCGTGCGGTGCAACACAATACGCTTGGTTCGATAACTTGTTGAAATTGATGTGCTTTCGTCGATCAGACGATTTCAAGGCACTCATCCGGATAGAGAGCGACGTCACGGTGAACACCGGCGAAGACGCCAATACAGCAAACGCTGCGGGCCGCTATGCGACCGCGCTGTTTGAGCTGGCCAAGACCTCCGGCGCTGCGGAAGCGGTCGAAGCTGACCTGTCAGCTTTCCGTGCAGCCCTGGGCGAGTCGTCCGAATTGGCAGAGGTTCTTGCCTCTCCCCTGTACTCTGCAGAAGAGAAGGCAGGCGTGCTGTCCGCTATGGCGGGCAAGGCCAAATTCCATGAATTGACAAAGAACGCATTCGGCGTCGCGGCTGACAATGGCCGCGCCGGCGAGCTGGGCGCGATGGCTTCGGCCTACGCTGCACTGGCCGCTGCGGACCGTGGCGTTCTGTCAGCTGATGTGGCGACTGCCGCAGCGCTGACCAAGAAGCAGACCGAAGCCCTCCAGGCTTCGCTGAAAAGCGCTCTCGGGCGCGACGTAGAAGTTCGCACTGAAGTGCGTCCTGAATTACTCGGCGGACTGATCGTTAAGGTCGGTTCCCGCATGTTCGACAGCTCCCTCCGCACCAAGCTGGACGGGATGAAGAATGCGATGAAAGAGGCGTAGGTCCATGGACATCCGGGCAGCAGAAATCTCTGCGATCCTCAAGGATCAGATCAAGAATTACGGTGCCGAAGCTCAGGTTTCGGACGTCGGTAGCGTACTTTCCGTCGGTGACGGTATTGCACGCGTCTACGGCCTCGATGAGGTTAAGGCTGGTGAGCTCGTTGAGTTCCCGGGCGGCATCAAGGGCATGGCCCTGAACCTTGAGCGCGACAATGTCGGTTGCGTTATCTTCGGTGATGACCGTGGCATTAAAGAGGGCGACACCGTCAAGCGTCTCGGCTCCATCGTCGACACGTCTGTTGGCAAGGGCCTGCTGGGCCGCGTCTGTGACGGTCTCGGCGAGCCGATCGACGGCAAGGGTCCGCTGACGGATGTTGCCGAACGTCGCCGTGTTGACGTGAAAGCGCCGGGCATTATCCCGCGTAAATCCGTACATGAGCCGATGGCGACGGGCATCAAGGCCATCGACGCCATGATCCCGGTCGGCCGTGGCCAGCGCGAGCTGATCATTGGTGACCGTCAGACCGGCAAGACCGCGATCGCGATCGACACCATCCTGAACCAGAAAGCCATCAACCAGGGCGATGACGAGAGCGCCAAGCTCTACTGTATCTACGTCGCTGTTGGTCAGAAGCGTTCCACGGTCGCCCAGATCGTGAAGACGCTCGAGGAAAACGGCGCGATGGATTACACCATCGTTGTTGCTGCTACGGCGTCCGACCCGGCTCCGATGCAGTTCCTGGCTCCGTTCACCGCATCTGCGATGGGCGAATACTTCCGTGACAACGGCATGCACGCGCTGATCGTTTATGATGATCTGTCCAAGCAGGCTGTTGCTTACCGCCAGATGTCCCTGCTGCTGCGCCGCCCGCCGGGCCGCGAAGCCTATCCGGGTGACGTCTTCTACCTGCACTCCCGCCTGCTCGAGCGTGCTGCCAAGCTGAACGAAGACAATGGTTCCGGTTCCATGACGGCCCTGCCGATCATCGAAACCCAGGCCAACGACGTTTCCGCCTACATCCCGACCAACGTGATCTCCATCACCGACGGTCAGATCTTCCTGGAAACCGACCTGTTCTACCAGGGCATCCGCCCGGCCGTGAACGTCGGTCTGTCCGTATCCCGCGTTGGTTCCTCCGCCCAGACGAAGGCCATGAAGCAGGTTGCAGGCTCCATGAAGGGTGAGCTGGCCCAGTACCGCGAGATGGCGGCCTTTGCCCAGTTCGGTTCCGACCTCGACGCCGCAACCCAGCAGCTGCTGAACCGCGGTCAGCGCCTGACCGAGCTGCTCAAGCAGCCGCAGTTCTCGCCGCTGGCCATGGAAGAGCAAGTTTGTGTGATCTACGCGGGTACGCGTGGTTATCTCGACAAGCTGCCGGTTTCCGACGTGCTGCGTTACGAAGGCGACCTGCTGCGTCACCTGCACGCTGACCATGCTGACCTTCTCACCGCGATCCGCACCGAGAAGAAGCTGTCTGACGACAGCGAAGGCAAGCTGAAGGGCGTTCTGGACACGTTCACGAAGAACTTCGTCGCGTAACTGGACAGAACGACTGCTAGGAGAGCCTTATGGCGAGCCTTAAGGACCTGAAAACACGGATCGACAGCGTTAAATCAACGCAGAAGATCACCAAGGCGATGCAGATGGTCGCTGCCGCAAAACTGCGCCGTGCGCAGGAAGCGGCAGAGTCTGCGCGTCCCTACGCCGAGCGTATGGGCAGCGTAATGGCCAATCTCTCGACCACTATGTCCGGCACTCCGGGAGCCTCACCGCTCCTGGTGGGCACGGGCGCGGACGACACCCGTTTGCTCGTCGTCATGACCGCCGATCGCGGTCTGTGCGGCGGCTTCAACACCAATATCGTCAAGAAAGCCCGCGAGCGTGTTCAAGCGCTCAAGGCTGAAGGCAAGTCGATCAAGATCATGTGCGTGGGCAAGAAGGGCGCTGAGCAACTCAAGCGTCTGTTCGGCCCCTACATCGTCGACTCGATCGAACTGTCTGGCGAGAAGACCATCACCGGTTCCACCGCGATCATGATCGGCGACAAGATCCGCCACATGTTCGAGGCCGGTGAGTTCGATACCTGCGAGCTGATCTCGTCGGAATTCGTCTCGGTCATCTCCCAGAAGCCGCGCGCGAAAGTCTTGATCCCGGCCAAGGATGCCATCGACGAAGGCGTCGAGCGTCCGGACCTGGCTGGTGCCGTCTATGACGCAGAGCCGGACGAGGAGAGCATCCTCAACGTCCTGCTGCCGCGTTATGTCGACACCGTCATTCTCTCGTCCCTGCTTGAGAATGTTGCCGGCGAAATGGGATCGAAAATGGCCGCCATGGATAACGCAACGCGTAATGCTGGCGAGCTGATCGACAAGCTGAACATTATCTACAACCGTACACGTCAGGCGCAGATCACCACGGAGTTGACCGAAATCATCTCCGGCGCCGAGGCTCTCTAGTCGAGAGGAATTCGAAATGAGCACTCTTAAAGGCCGCGTCGCCCAGATTACCGGCGCTGTTGTGGACGTTGAATTCGAAGGCGGTCTGCCGGACATCCTCAACGCCCTTGAAACCACCAATGATGGCAAGAAGCTTGTTCTCGAGGTCTCTCAGCACCTCGGTGAGAACACGGTCCGTACCATCGCCATGGACGCCACTGAAGGTCTCCAGCGTGGTACCGAAGTAACCGACACCGGCGAGCCGATCATGGTTCCGGTTGGCCCGGGTACGCTCGGCCGCATCATGAACGTCACCGGCGAAGCGATCGACGAAGCCGGCGATGTTGCCCACACCCAGAAAGCTCCGATCCACCGCGCTGCCCCGTCCTTTGACGAACAGGCAACGGAAGCTGAAATCCTGCCGACGGGCATCAAGGTCGTTGACCTGCTCTGCCCGTACGCAAAGGGCGGCAAGATCGGCCTGTTCGGCGGCGCCGGCGTTGGCAAGACGGTTCTCATCCAGGAACTGATCAACAACATCGCCAAGCTGTTCGGTGGTTACTCTGTCTTCGCCGGTGTTGGTGAGCGTACCCGTGAGGGTAACGACCTGTACTGGGAGATGATCGAGTCCGGCGTGAACAAGGACCCGCAAGAAAACGACGGCAACACCGAAGGTTCCCGTTGCGCCCTGGTCTTCGGCCAGATGAACGAGCCGCCGGGAGCGCGTGCACGTGTGGCGCTGTCCGGTCTGGCACAGGCGGAATACTTCCGCGATGAAGAGGGCAAGGACGTGCTCTTCTTCGTCGACAACATCTTCCGCTTCACCCAGGCGGGCTCCGAGGTTTCGGCCCTGCTCGGCCGCATCCCGTCTGCCGTGGGTTATCAGCCGACACTGGCCACCGACATGGGTGCCCTGCAGGAGCGTATTACCTCCACGACCAAGGGTTCCATCACCTCGGTTCAGGCCGTTTACGTTCCGGCGGATGACCTGACTGACCCGGCTCCGGCCACGACCTTCGCCCACCTCGACGCCACGACGGTTCTGAACCGTGCGATCTCGGAAAAGGGTATCTACCCGGCCGTTGACCCGCTTGACTCCACGTCTCGTATCCTCGAGCCGCGCATCGTCGGTGAAGAGCACTACAACACCGCGCGTCAGGTTCAGGAAATCCTGCAGCGATACAAAGCTCTCCAGGACATCATCGCGATCCTTGGCATGGACGAGCTGTCCGAGGAAGACAAACTGACCGTTGCGCGTGCGCGTAAGGTTGAGCGCTTCCTGTCCCAGCCGTTCGACGTGGCTGAAGTTTTCACCGGCTTCCCGGGCATCCAGGTGCCGGTTGCTGACACCGTGAAGGGCTTCCAGGCCATCTGTAACGGTGAATACGATCACCTGCCGGAGCAGGCGTTCTACATGGTCGGTACGATCGAGGACGCTATCAAGAAGGCAGAGAAAATGGCGGCAGAGGCTGCGTAAGCAGTCTCCGTCTCCCTTGAGCGGAGGAAGCCAAGATGGCTGACAAACTCCATTTCGATCTCGTCTCTCCGGAGCGCCGCCTGTTTGCCGGTGACGTCGACCAGGTTGTCGTTCCGGGCGAAGAGGGCGATTTCGGCGTTCTGCCGGAGCACGCCCCCTTCATGTCCGTGATCCGCCCCGGTGCGATCACCGTCATGAACGGAAATGAGACCGAGAAGACCTTCATCCACGGCGGTTTCGCCGAGGTGACGCCGGCTGGCCTAACCATCCTGGCAGAGGAAGCCATTCCGCTGTCCGAGATCGACGCCGACAAGCTGGCTCAGGATCTGGCCGATGCCCGCGAGGACATCTCCGCTGCCAAATCCGATGAAGAGCGCGAGCACGCTGAAGCTCTGGTGGTCAAGTTCGAAGCCATGCAGGCTGCACTGGCTGCCTAGGCCGGCGAACAGATCGCAAAAGAAAAGCCGCTCCTTTCGGGGCGGCTTTTTCTATTCGGCAAAGGCCTGTCTGATTGGTCGCCGCATCATCCACAAGGGATAGAGCAGACAAACCTCAACGCCGATAAAGATGTACCCGATGGCGAAGTCATAGGTCGTCTCGAAGGCGAGATTGATAAACAGGCAGGAATGCACAATCACAATCAGCGCCTGCAGCGGCAAAGCCTGGAGGCTGCGGCGCAGAACCTGGATCAGCAGGGTCGCCCGCAGCACCGTCAGTAATAGCGTCAGCAGCATCGGGGCCGGGCCGATCGTCAGATAGGCCGCGCTGATATTCACCCCCATGAACTCACCAAGCTTGGCTCCAAGGAACTGGGCGATGATCAGGCCGCTCCGAACAGCGGAATGTACAGCCAGCAAAAGTGCGCCGAGCACAGCCAGCAGAAAAGTGTTCGCGAAGACGCGATCCCGTTCGGACAAACCTTGATGCCTCTGATTGTGCGCGAGTCCCGTTTCGGCGACTCGTCGCTGGGAAACCCCGGTTTCGCCAGTGGCGCGTTCTACATTGCTGCATTGCAATATAAAGTTATGGTTTATGCATATCGGATCGCGAGTGCCTTGCAGAAATGCAAATGTAGCAATGCGTCGTTCCGGCGTGACGCAATCGTCATCTGCATGAACCCTCCCGGAGAGCACACGCCTTCCACCCTGCTCACGCTCGGGCCTGGAGGGACCTATCGGAATGTTCATAGCCACCGCACTCGCCATTACGCTGGCGCAGGCGTCCGCGCCCCATTGCGACCAGGTCGACACCGCACGCCTGAGCGCAGCCATTCAGCCCTTTGCCGAAGCCGATGCCTTTCGAGGAAATGTTCGCATTGAATGCCACGGCGAGGTGATATTCGAACAGAGTTACGGGCTCGCCGTTGAAGACTGGCAGATCACCAACACTGCTGACACCCACTACATGCTGGGGTCAATTTCCAAAGCCTATAATGCCGCACTGATCCTGCGCCTTACAGAGCTGAGCAGACTGGATCTGGGCGTGCCAATCGGCACCTATCTCGACGCGTTCGGAACAAGCGGCATCACTCTGCGCCATCTGATCGCGCACGGCGCCGGCCTTCCCGGCATTTTCACCCAGACACAATCGCTTGCAGATTTTGCGGGGCGCGGTGTCTCACGAGAGGCCCGGAACGCTGCATTCGCGGACTATGTGGCGTGTCTCGACCTGACCAGCGAGCCTGGCGAGCGATACGCCTACTCAAATGTCGGTGCCATGTTGAGTGCGGTCGTTGTCGAACAGGTCTTGGGCACAACGTATGACGCAGCCCTGCACACCTACCTTCTTGAACCATCAGGTCTGGAACAGACCGGCCTGGTTGATGAAACCCCGCCCCCGGCGACGCCTCGCCAATGGCTATGCCCCGGGCCGGGATGGCGTCGTCAATGCGCCTCACGTGCAATGGCAACACCGCCTGGCGATCGGCAATGTCCATGCCAGCGCAGCCGACACCATCGCCTTCGCCGATGCCCTGTTTGCCGGCAACATCATCGCCTCGGAAACAATCCAGCGCGAAATCGCGCAATCGTCGGAAGGCTATCCCTTGGGCTGGCACTTCGACACGCTGACCCTGGAAAACGGACAAGCCCTGCAACAATTCTCCGCCTCCGGATCTACACGCGGCTTCTCCGCAGAACTCCACCACATCCCGAACGCGGGACTGAGCATCGCCCTGCTCGCCAATACAGGAGGCATGTATTTCGGGGCGCTGGCTGATGCATTGGCCCACATCTCCCTGGGCGAAGCTGCGGACCTCCCGTCACCACCTATGTTGCGGCGAATCCTTGCTAGCGGATCAGAGATCGAAGCCTTCCTCGCCTCGCTGCCACAGGATCAACAACACGCCATCGAGGTCTATCAGTTCGGCTATGAACTCATTCGCGCGAACTTTGGCCAGGACGCTGTCACCAGCATGCGCTGGGTTTCCCGGATTCTGCCGGATGAGGCAGACGCGCTGGTCGGCCTCGGGGACGCGCATCTGCGTGTTGGCCTGAATGAAGAGGCCAAAGCTGCTTTTGAACAGGCCCTGGCGCTTGAGCCCGCTCACGCCGGAGCGCGCCAGCGGCTGGATCAGGAGTAGCGCTGGCCGGTCTGCTCGGACCGCCAGGCGCTGGGCGTCTGGCCGGTCAGCTCCTTGAAAGTCTTGTTGAAGCTGGACTTGCTCTGGAAACCGCTATCATGGAGCACGTCCAGCAAGCCCTTTTCAGGCTCCGCACGCATGATGCCCTTGGCGGTTTCCACCCGCCATTGACTGACCCAGACACTGAAGCTGACTCCGTGTGCCGTGTTCAAGGCCTCCGACAACTGGCGCTGCGGCACGCCAAGCTGTCGGGCCAGGCGAGCGATATTCAGCTCCAGGTCCAGATGCGGCTGGCGCTCTCGCATATGAGCCGCCAGCCGGTCGTTCAAATCAGCCGTTAAACCCGCAGTTCGGAAGCGCGCCGCAACCCAACCCAAAGGGCCGGACCGATGCAGCACCAGCACCAGCACCAGCACCAGCACCAGCACCAGGGCATAGGTAAAAAAGCCGGACAGAAAGAGCATGGCGACGCCAAACCCCAGGGAATCTTCAAGCGCTGGCGGTGATGAAATTTCGAATGTGATCCAGGTGTCGGAGGCCAGGGTCAAGAGGAGCCAGGAAAGAACCATCCACCGCCAGCGACGCAGAGAGGCGGCCAGAATCACTCCGCGCACAGCGAAATCCCCTGCGGGTTGTCTGCTGCGATACCATATCAGCGCTGCGTACAACGCGAGCCCGCCCAGAATGGGGCCGTCGATAAACCAGGCCTCACCGCCGGCAAGCCGAACGACCAACATGAGTACCGGCCCGGCCAGGTGCACAGCGTCTGCCACACGCAAGCGGGCTTCGCTGCGTTCTGCCACCAGCAGATGGAGGTAAAGAAGTGGCGGCAGGAACATCGCCAACACCGGCCGCATCTGCACCAGCCAGTGCTCCGGCACATCGAATTGCAGCCTGGACAACAGAAACTGCACCCCCATCAGCGCAAAGCCGGCCGCGAGCAGGCGGTGAGAAGTGCGCACGCCTTCGCTCGCCGTCGCCAGATACAGGGCGAAGACAAAGGCAAGGGTCGCACCGGCATAAAGAAGGGCGGACAAGGCGCACTCCGCGGAAACTCCAGAAAACGCACGTCCTCGATTGCGTTTCAGGACGCGCACGCAAAGACAAACCTGCAATTTCGGGATCAGTTTTACAAACCGAAAGACAGAAAAATGCGACTTCTTATGAGTGTTCTCGCCGCGCTGATCACCTCGCCCCTGCTCGCCCAGGATCTCGCCATTGAAAACGCCACGCTGGTTTCACCCGAACGCGACACGCCCGTTGAAGGCCTGACCGTTCTGGTCGGGGATGGCCGCATCCTTGGCATCCAGCCCGCCAGTATCCCTCATCAAGCCGAGAGGGTTATCGACGCAGAGCGCCAGTATCTCACCCCCGGCCTGATCGACAGTCATGTCCACCTTTACCACGCCACGGGTTTGCGCCCGGGCCTGGTCGAACGCGAACGCGCGCTGGCCCTTCAGGAAGCCTATTTCGAACAGATGCCCCGCAGCTATCTCTATTGGGGATTTACGACCCTGGTCGAGCTGAATGCGGATTTCGAAACCAATCGCGCCTTCGAGGCCGCACCCATCCGGCCTCGCCTGTTTCATTGCGGTGAAGGCCTTGTGACCTCGAACGGTTTCATGGCGCACCAGGCGCACCTGCCGGTCGAGGACGCCTTCCCCAACTTCCTGCATGATCGCCATGTCACCCCCGAACTTCCCGAGGGCTCCGACCCGGCTGAGCACACACCGGCAGCGACACTGGAGACCATCCAGGCGTCTGGAGGGATCTGCGTGAAGATCTATTTCGAGGATGCGCCTTGGATGCCCAATGGTCCGGAATGGCCTTTGCCAAGCCAGGCTATCTTCTCCGAAGTCGTGCGCGAGGCCCGGGAGCGCGGTCTGACAGTCTTCCTTCACGGCACCACACCCGCCGCCCATCGAATGGGTCTGGCGGCTGGCGTAGACGTTATGGCGCATGGTCCCTGGGACATGCCCGTGGACCTGCTCGAGCCGATAGCTCCGCCGATGATGTTTGAGCTTGCCGATGACATTGCCGAGGCAGGCCTGCAGCTGCAACCCACCATCCGGACGCTGGGCCAGACCCGCTCCATGTTCGAACCGGACATCCTGCAAGACGCCGACTGGCTCGACGTGGTGCCGTCCTCCTATGTGGAGTTTTTACGCACCGACGCCCAACCCCAGCGCGACACCTTTATCGAGGTTATTCTCGGCAATCGTTTGGATGAGGCGCTAATTCCGCATCTGATGGACGGATATCAGGGGCGCTACCAGCAATTTCTCCGTTATCTGGCGACCAATTCTGATGCGCTGGTCTTCGGCACAGATACAGCTGTCGGCACGTTTGGCTGGGGCAACCCGCCGGGTCTCAACGGTCATTGGGAGATGCGCGAACTGGCCGAAGCCGGGATAAGCCCGGCCGATATCCTGGACATGGCAACCCGGCGCAATGCCGAAACACTCAACCTCGCCGACGAGATCGGCACGATCGAGGTCGGAAAACGCGCTGACCTGCTGTTGATGCAAGACAATCCGCTTCGTTCGATCGACGCCTACCGATCCATCACCACCGTCATCCTGAACGGCGCTCCCATGGACCGCGCCGGTCTCTCTGCCCGCCACTACGAGGAGACGGACCAATGATCTAACCAATTCTCGCCAGCCTTGCCCTCGCGTCCGCGCTCATCTCACAGGATCTCCTGATCCGCGACGCCATCATCGTTTCACCCAATGTCGCAATCTCGGAAACGCCGCTCGATGTCCGGGTCGAGAACGGGCGCATCACCGCGATCGGTGAAGACCTCGTCGCGCTAGCTTCGGAAACCGAACTGAACGCTGCCGGGCTCTACCTCACCCCGGGGCTCATCGACAGCCATGTGCATCTCGGGGGCAATGGCGGTCTGCGTGGCGACATGGTCGAGGAGAATATTGCGCTGGTTCGCGCCTATCGGCGCCAGGAGCCTCGCTCCTATCTCTACTGGGGTTTTACCACCCTGCTCGACCTGACACGTTCTCGGCCTTTTGTGGATCACTGGAACGGGCTGGAGCTCTCCTCCCAGCTCCACGCCTGCCGTGCAGCGCCGTATGCGAATGGTTACGGCATGATGTTCGAACCCGAGGAGTATCGTTACGAGGCGCCCTACTACATTCACGACCCGGATGTCGCCCAGAGCATCCCCGCCGAGCATGATCCTGCCGAACACACCCCCGAGGCCGTCGTTGGGCGTATCGCAGATGATGGCGATGCGATCTGTATCAAGACCTTCCATGAACCGGGGTTTGGCGGCCTTTTCGACTTCAATACGGCTCCGACCGAGGTTCTCGACCGGGTCGCGCGGGAAGCGGAAACGCGTGGCCTGTTCAACCTGCTGCACGCGACCTCGCTTCTGTCCTGGCACACTGCGGTTGAAGCGCGTGCCCACGTCATGGCGCACGGGCTTTGGCACTGGGACCAGCTGAACGGCGCTCAGGTCAATCCGGAGACAGAGCTGCCGGCGCAGATTGAAGACCTGCTCGATGCCACAATCGAAAACGGCATCACCGTACAGCTGACCACCGGCGTTATTCACGGAGAAGTCGCGCTCTATGACGTGGACTTCCTGACCAGCGACGCGCTTGCGGCGACATTGCCGCGTGAGTTGATCACGTGGCATTCCGGCCCCCGGGGCGGATGGTTCCGGGATAATCTGGAGCGGATAGCCGATGTCAATCCTGTCGTGGTGGAGAATTTTCTCGGTCATGCGCCCACCGGCGAACCGGGAGAAACCTCCCGTGCAGCACTGCGCCGGGTCATCGCAGTCGGCCGTTATCTTCACGCCAATGGCGCCGAGCTTGTCCTGGCGTCCGACACCCCGTCCAGCCCGACCTACACCAATGCACCGGGCCTGCATGGCTATCAGGAGATGCTGACCATGGAGCAGATGGACATGATCCCGTCCGAGGTTCTGGCGGCCGCCAAAATCAACAATGCTCGCCTGCTCGGCCTGGAAGACGAGATCGGTTCCGCTGAGGTGGGCAAACAGGCCGACCTTCTGCTTCTGAGCGAGGACCCGCGCAATGATATTAGCGACATGGGTTCGATCCGCTGGGTCATCCTGGATGGACGACCGGTGCAGCGCGAATACCTTTCGGCCGGCAACTAGCCGGCCGGGGTCAGGAAACTCCGGAGTGCCTCGAACACATCGTCCGGAGCTTCCCATTGCGGGTAGTGCCCTGCCCCGTCCAGCCGAACGATCTGCGCTTCTTGCACCCGTTCGGCAAAGGCATCCGCAAGATGGCGGCCAGAGACGGGGTCCTGGCTGCCATTGATCAATTGCAGTCGCGTATCGCCAGCGCCCTGCAATGCATCCGCCCAGCGGCGAGCATGCTGTTTGCGATCCCGGATATACCGGATCAGCAGGTGACCGATGCGATGCCCATTGTGTTCGCAGAGCAGCTCCCAGAACGCATCCAGCTCCTCCTCGTCCGGCTGGGTATCCGCGCCAAACACGGCCGCGAATGACGCACCGAAACGCTTGCGTGTCAGCATGGTGCTGAGAACAGGTCCCAGCGGGCTGTTCAGCAACCGCTGGATAAAACGGGCGCGATGCTGATCCGGAAACAGCCCACCATTGAGAAAGCTGACCGAGTTGATGCGAAAGCCCAGGCGCCCTCGGTTCTGTTTGGCCAATAATTCCTGGGCGATGGACACACCATAATCATGCGCGACGACATCACACTCATCGACCTCGGCAATGTGCATCAGCTGGGTATGCAGGTCCGCCTGCTGCATCAGATCATAGCGGTGCATGTCCGGTTTGTCGGACAGGCCAAAACCCAGCATGTCGAGCGCAATCGGATTGAAGCCGCTACCGACCAGACGCGGCCAGATACGCGACCAGTCATAGGAACAGGTCGGAAATCCGTGAATCAGCAAAAGCGGGCGTCCCTGGCCACGCATCCACCAGGCTATGCGTCCGTGCGGCCCATTGAAATGACGGGCGCTCTGGCGATAGGTGTCCAAGTCTGCAAAGGATAATGGCATGCCTGCCCCTCCGGTCAGGGAAGAACATTTGCCGGTTCGGCGCGCCGATCAAGTCAGGCGGGTTTGGAAGCTCTCGCAGGGATGGCAAAGCGCGAGAATTCCCGCATGACCTGGACATAGGTCTCGCGTTTCCACGGGATGATCAGGTCCGGTAACTCCTCCAGGCGCCCCCAGCGCCAGTCGCAGAACTCGACTTCACCATGGGCCTCCAGGTCGAAATCCTCTGCGCTGCCGTTAAAACGATAGGCGAACCATCGCTGTTTCTGCCCGAGATGCCGCTTGCGGGCGAATCTGGGATCATCGCGCACGTCCGGCGGATAATCATAGGCAATCCAGCGGTCTATCGCGCCCAGGGGCTCGACCAGTTCCGGCTTAACACCAGTCTCTTCGTACAGTTCTCGCAGCGCGGCATCTTCAGGTGCTTCACCCGGATCAATTCCACCCTGCGGCAATTGCCACTGCCAGGGCGGCTCGGCGGCATCCCGCTTGCCGATCCACACCTCGCCGAGCGAATTGAACAAGGCGATGCCGACATTGGGCCTGTGCTGGGGGTAGGCGTCCTCGGACACGATCAGTGACCGTCATCCGCGGCAGCGCCGTATTCGTCACCCCCTTCGGCGTCATCCATCCAGCGGTGCTGCGTTTCTTCCTCCGCATGCTGGTTCGTGCCCTGCGCCTCTGCAGCGAGGCGGGCCTCGAGTCGGCGCCGAGCCATGACGGCAGATGGTGGTGCAAGCTGATAGCCGCGCAATTCCAAGCCCAGGGACCAGGCCTGGACCTGGTCGACCGTAACGGGATAGGCAAAACCGCTACCGAGCGCCGCACCGTTCTGGATCGCGAGCGCCTCAAGCGCCAGCAAGCGCTGATCGATGATGGCGGGGCTCAGCTCTTCGTCCAGAATGCGATCCGCAATGGCGTATTCGACGTTCGTGCCAGCGCCGACCGTATCGATCAGGCTGCGGCGGCCGACACCATCATGCAGATAGGCCACGCCGCGACGTTCCAGCGAGTGCATCAGTGATTCCACCGCCGGGCGCGACGTCGAGAAACGTGTACCCTGATAATTGGCTACACCAAAATATCCGGTCGTACGGCTGAGAATCCACATCAGTCGCCGCTCGTTTTCCTCGGTCGGGCCGTCAGCAAGCAATGTGTACGGCCCCGTATCGCTATTAGGGTAGTCGAACGGCTCCATCGGCGCTTCGATCAGCACTTCATGACCAGCGGCGCGCGCCTGGTCGATCCAGCCTTGCAGATTCTCGACATAGGGCGAGAAGGACAGCGCGACTTCCGGCGGCAGCTCCTCGATCGCGGCCGTCGTCACCGTCGGATTGACGCCCATTCCACCCACAACAATGCCGATCATCGGGGTATTGGGGTCTCCATGGAAGGGACGGGCATAGGCGCGAGAAGGGCGAAGATCATTTGGGCCAATTACCGGCAAGGGGCCACCCGGACCCGGTTCGGTCAGGCCGGAGAACGGCGCGCGCGCAAGAGCCTCAGGATTGCTGGCGGCTGAAGCATGGCTGACTTCTGCGCTTGCCGGGTCAGAACCGGGACCATTGGGCGCTGTTGGCTCGCTTGCAGGCGCCTCAAACCCTTCATTGACGCCGCTGAGGCTGACTTCCGCTCCCTCATCGGGAGACTGAAAACTGATCGGATTTTGCGTCTCTGCTGCGGGCTCTGGGGTGACAGCTGCCTGAGGAAGTGGGCCCACACGGCCCGTTGCGCTCGGCGCATCAAACTGTCCATTGCCGAAAATCGCCACACCCAGGATGACCAGGGCAAACACGCCGGCCGCTCCCAGCCCGGCGAAAATCGGGGCGCGAATGTTCAACAAGGGGGCAGCATGGCGCAAGGCAGCAGCGGCGGCAGCAGTCATGATCCGTCTCTCGGCGTCAGATTAGGCGCCCGAATCGCGGGCACAGATCGTCGGCTCCAGAGTGGCGGGCTCCTGTGCAGAAAGCGTTAACGCTGATAATGGCTTTCGACGGATCGAGACCTATTGCAAGGATGCCTGCTGACGCTCCATCGAGGCGCGCAGGATCTCGCGTGCACGATGTAGCTGATAATCCTCGTTCTCGTTCCAGTCTTCTGGCGGCTGTTCGATCACCGCCAGATCCTGCTCGATCCGCTCGGCACCGGTGTCATTGTCCAGCGCACCATCGAGATCAGCTTCGGACGACATGGCGGCGTCTTCGCCATCTTCGATCGGGAAAGAACTGATCTGGAGATCAGGAATAATGCCCGTCGCCTGGATAGAACGACCCGCCGGCGTGTAATACCTGCCGGTCGTCAGGCGCAGCGCACCATCACGTCCACCTCGCAGCGGGATGATCGTCTGGACCGACCCTTTGCCGAAGCTGGTCATGCCAATCAGCTGGGCGCGTTCGCGGTCCTGCAGGGCACCGGCCACGATCTCCGCAGCACTGGCAGAACCCTCATTGATCAGGATCACGATCGGTGAACCATCGAGGCGGTCGCCCGGACGCGCATTGTAGCGCTGGGTGTCGCGCGGATCGCGCGTGCGGGTGGAAACCACTTCGCCACCATCCAGGAAGGCATCGGTCACACCGATCGCCTGGTCGAGAAGACCACCCGGATTGAAACGCAGGTCCAGGATCAGGCCCGGCAGAGGACCGTCATTTTCACGCTCGAGCTCGACCAGCTGCTCCAGCAGCATCTCGGTTGTACGCTCGTTGAAACCGGAGATGCGCAGATAGGGCAGCCCCTCCTCGATACGCGAGACGACGGTGCGCAGCGGAATGGTGTCGCGGACGAGCGTGACGTCGAACGGCACATCATCGCCACGGGAAATCGTGATGGTGACCGGGTCACCGACTGCACCGCGCATCAACTCAACCGCGTCGGTCACAGACGCGCCACGAATATCCTCGCCATCAACGGCGACAATTCGGTCATTGGTGCGCAGGCCCGCACGTTCCGCTGGCGTGTCACTGATCGGGGAAACGACGGTGATGTAGTCATCGCGGCTGACAACTTCCATGCCCAGGCCGCCATACTCGCCACGCGTGGTGACCTGCAGGTCCTGATAACTTTCCGGATTGTGATAACCCGAGTGCGGATCAAGCGAGTCGAGCATGCCTTCGATGGCTGCCTCGATCAGGGCGGCCTGTTCGGTGTCTGATACATAATCGGACTCGATCCGGCTGAGGACATCGCCAAAGAGCTCAAGCTGGCGGAATGTTTCCGTTCGGTCTTCCTGGCTGCCTTCTGCAGAAACCGCGAGCGCAAATGCCCCCAGAGCGAAAGCCGAAACCGAAGCGAGAATATTGATCCGCATGTAAGCGCGCGTCCTTTCCGCGTAACTCCTGAAACGGCTATCGGCTGCTGCGGAGCCAGGGCCCCGGGTCAACAGCATTTCCGTTCCTTCTCAGCTCCAGATACAATTCTGGTGCCGTTTGGCCGTTTTGTGGCATTGCACCAACGGGTTCTCCCGCGAGGACGCTTTGCCCGGCGCTGGCATAGGTCACGGCCATGCCTGCCAGCACGATATAGTAGTCATCTCCGACATTCAGTATCAAGAGACCGCCGTAGGTGTTGAACGGTCCGGCATACTCGACCTGAGCATCGAAAGGAGACACTACCTGTGCTCCACCGCGCGTTCGAATGAAAATTCCTTCAGATCGTGTGCCATCTTCGGTCACATCGCCGTATTCAGTCGCAATCGCCCCGGCAGCTGGCGGGCGCAGGCGTCCTCGCGCTTCAGCGAAGCGCAAACTCTCCAGTGGAACCAGTGGGGCCTGGGCGTCGGTCAGGCCGCGCACGGGCCGCAATCGCGGCGTGGGAATGTCATCAGAGCCCAGCAGACGCCTTGGACTGATAGAGGGCACCACATCAGACATGCGTGCGATCTCACCGAGAAGTGATCGGATCGATTGCGCGCGCTCTCCGGCCTGGCTGGATTCAGTGAGCAATTCCTCAGCTTCGTTGCGACGGCGTGCCTCGAGGGCCCGGCGCTCGGCGATCATGACCTGTAACTCCAGGCGCTGACCTGTCAGGGCATTCTCGGCGCTGGCCATCGTGATCTGCTCGGCCTCAATGGAAGCACGAACGGCGCGAAGGGCTTCAAGCTCCTCCGCCAGTTCAGCCGCCCGCTCTCGAAGCGCCGGAGCCAGTTCAGACATCAGACTGGCCGCACGCGCGGCCTCCGCAGCGTCATCCGGCGACGCCATCAGGGCAGGCGGTGTTTGCGACTCGATGCGCTGGATCGCTGCGAGCACGTCTATCAATGTCTCGCGGTTTGCCGCCAGGCGATCAAGGATTTCCGCCTCTTCGGCTGATAGGCGAACGAGCTCACCTTCCGAGCGCAAGGCTGCGTTCTCACTGGCATCAACTTCACGGCCCAGGGCGACCAGCTGTTGCTGAAGGGCCGAGATTTCGCGTGAAATCTCCTCAGCCTGCTCGCGCGCAATGCGGGCCTCTTCAGCGCTTAGCTGTTCCTGCTGCTCAAGGCGTTCGGCCTCCGCCGGATCGGGCGGAACCGAGTCCGGTGGCTGGGTAACAGCCAGAAACGAGACGAAAAGGAGCGGGATCATGAAGGCAAGCTAGCTCTGCCAAGGTTAACGCTCAATCACGATGATATGGCGATCCGGCCAGAATTGAGGCGGCACGATAGATCTGTTCCGCGATCATCACGCGAACCAGCATATGCGGCCAGACCAGCGATCCAAAGGACAGCACCAGGTCCGGCTGCGGGAGCACGCCGCGATCATGCCCGTCAGCGCCACCAATACAGAAAACCGCCTCACGACTGCCATCGTCGCGCCAGCGACCAAGCTGCTGAGCAAGCTGCGGGGAGGTCAGCGTCTTGCCGCGTTCGTCCAGCAGGATAATGCGCGCACCCGAAGGCAGCGCGCCCGCTAGGGCACGGCTCTCATCGGCTTTGCTTTTCAGGCTGCGGTTATCAATCTCGAGCTCGCCGGCCGGTCCTAGCCCGAGCGGGCGTCCGGTTTGTGTGGCACGCTTGAGATAATCATCAACCAGCTCACGCTCGGGGCCGCCCTTGAGCCGCCCCAAGGCCGCGATTGTGAGTTTCACCTAGGACGCCGTATCGTCCGGCTCGACCGACCACATCTTCTCCAGATTGTAGAAGCTGCGAACTTCCGGTCGGAACAGGTGGATGACGATATCGCCGGCATCAATCAGCACCCAGTCACAGGTCTGCAGGCCTTCAACGCGCGCACCGGAACGTCCCGACTCCTTGATTCCACGCAACAAGTGATCCGCCAGCGCGTTTACATGACGCGCAGAACGACCGGATGCGATGATCATGATGTCGGTAACGGACGATTTGCCACGAAGGTCGATCGAGACGATGTCTTCAGCTTTGTCGTCTTCCAAACTGTCGATAATGAGCGTTTCCAGCTCTTCGACGGGTCCATCTTCGCCAGTGACACGAACGGCCGCAGCCGCTTCGCCTTCAACCTGGCGGATTGTTTCCATAGACAGGGGGTTGTCCTTTCTGACCACCAATACAAGGGACGTCTATATCACGCTTCCCAGTTTGGTTCGAGCCAGTAGAGCGAGAAGAGTTCAGCCTGGTCTGACCAGTGCTTGACGACCGTGTATCCGGCGCTCTCCGCCAGCAACTGAAAGCTCGTCGGCGTGAATTTGTGGGAGTTTTCGGTGTGCAAGGTCTCGCCGACCTCAAACACATGGACCTTGCCGTTCAGCTCGATTTCGGTGCGGCGTTGGGCAACGAGATGCATCTCGATACGCTGAAGCTCTGTGTTCCAGATGGATTTGTGGGTGAAATCCTCAACATTGAGAGTGGCTCCCAGCTCGCTCCGGATTCGCTCGAGCAGGTTGAGATTGAAGGCGGCGGTGACGCCAGCTGCGTCGTCATAGGCATCAACCAGGATCTGTTCGTCCTTGACCCGGTCCGCGCCGATCAGGACAGCATCCCCCTTTCGCATGCCCGAGCGAAAACCGGCCAGTACGGCCCGCGCATCGGCCGGTTCGAAATTGCCAATGGTTGATCCCGGGAAAAAGATCAGGCGACGCCCGTCCGGCAGGGGAAGGTGGTCCAGCTTCAGACCAGCCGTGAAGTTCGCACACACAGCGCCAATGGCCACATCGGGATAATCCCGCGCCAGGTCTTCACACGCCGCAATCAGGTGATCGCGTGAGATATCCAGACCAACATAACCGGACGCATCGCCCAGCGCATCCAGCAGCGTGCGGATCTTCACGCTCGACCCTGATCCGGGTTCGATCACCACGGCGCCGGCACCGGCCCGCAACGAGAGCTCGCTGGAGATCTTGCCCAGCAAGTCCAGCTCGGTGCGTGTCACATAATACTCCGGCAATTCGGTGATCTGGTCGAACAGGGCGGACCCTTCCTGATCGTAGAAATAGACCGGCGGGATGGAACGCGGCGTCGCGGACAGACCCTCCTCGACATCACGCATGAAATCTCCAAGCGGCGGATGCTGGTCGTCAAAAAAATTGATCAGGGCATGCGCAGATTGGCGGCCGATCACTTGGTCGGTCATGTAAACTTCCAGTTTGCTGCGGAGAAAAGGGCGAGATCTAGCGTTGTGCGCGTATCGCGCTCGAGGACTCCGATTGTAACGGTTCAATCAGATAGGTCCATGCCGGCGCCGTTTTAAGAGCCAGATTTTTCGCGTCATACTCACGAATTCGTGCATTGCGATAGACACTTGCCGCAATCGACAGGCGCGCCCTGACCGGATCTTGCGGCCTGGAAACCACGACGACAGGTACGCAGTTGAATATATCCCGCCAGCGATACCAGCGATGAAATCCACGCAGGTTGTCCGCCCCCATCACCCAGACGAAACTGTTGTTTGGAAATCGCTTTTTCAGCTCTGACAGCAGCGCCATCGTATGCTGAACACCCCAGCGACGCTCGACATCACTGATCACCATACCCGGCTTTTGGACCGTCCCCTGCACGGCCTGGAACCGCTCCGCAAAGGCGTCAGCCTTGCGGTTCTTGATGGGATTCTGAGGTGAAACAAGCCACCAGATACGGTCCAGACCCAACCGTCTCATCGCCGCTATGGCGACATGCATATGTCCGCCATGCACCGGATCGAAACTGCCCCCGAACAAACCGACACGCTGACCCGATGCGAGGGCCTCACCCTGAAGCACACGAGCGCCACATCGACCGGGTGCGGACCGGCGTCCCGTAACAGGTTGCGAGCGTCGTCTAGCCACGCGTCTGCCCATCACCACGAACGACGTATTTGTAACTCGTCAGCTGGCGCGCACCGACCGGACCGCGCGCATGCAGGCGGGAGGTGGCGATGCCGATCTCGGCGCCGAAGCCGAACTCGCCGCCATCTGAAAAACCTGTCGAGGCATTGGCGATGACCACGGCGCTGTCGACCGTGTTGAGGAAGGCCTCCTGAACCACCGCATCGCCAGCCAAAACAAGATCCGTGTGACCGGACCCGTATTGGGCGATATGGGCAGTTGCCCCTTCCAGCCCGTCCACCACGCGCGCAGCAATAATGGCATCGAGGAATTCATGCCCCCAGTCGCCGTCACTGGCGGCCACAGCCGAAGAAAAGGCCCCGCGCAAGCTCTCGTCAGCCCGGATTTCACAGCCGGCATCGCTGAGCGCCTCGGCAATCATCGGCCAATGCGTGGCGACTGCAGCGCGATCGATCAACAGACATTCCAGCGCATTGCAGACGCCGGTTCGGCGCAGCTTGGCATTGAGGATGATGGCGCGGGCCATGTCACGATCGGCACTGGGATGCAGATAGGCGTGGCAGATCCCGTCCAGATGCCCCAGCACCGGAATCCGTGCCTCGGCCTGTACACGCGCGACAAGGGCTTTGCCACCCCGCGGAATTACCAGGTCCAGCTGGCCCTCAAGGCCTGACAGCATCGCACCGACGAAGGCCCGGTCTGCCGTATCGGGATGCTGAACCAGGTCAGCAGGGAATCCTGCCGCTTCCAGGCCGCGACGGATCGCGGAAACAAGCGCCAGCGCGGATTGCAGGGAATCCGACCCGGAGCGAAGCAGGACGGCGTTACCCGAGCGGATCGCAAGGGCCGCCGCATCCGCCGTTACATTGGGGCGCGCTTCGAAAATCACACCCAGAACACCGATCGGCACCCGAACCTGGGAGATATTCACCCCGCTCGGCGCCTCCCAGGCCTCAATCACCTCACCCAGAGGATCATTCTGCGCTGCAATCTGGCGCACAGCGGCGGCAATGTCGCCCAAACGGGCTTCATTCAACATCAAACGATCGAGAAAAGCCGCCGGTCGGTCATTGGCGCGAGCTGTCTCCATATCCCGGGCATTGGCCGCGAGGATCGCGTCAGAGGCGGCCTCCATCGCGACCGCGACCGAGCTTAAAGCGGCAGACCGTTGTTCCGCCGGAAGGTTTGCAGCCGCCTGTCGCGCCGACTGGGCACGCTGCGCCATCTCCAGGGCCAGACTTTCAACCGTCACAGCACTACTCCGCTAGCTGAGCAGGATATCGTCGGCATGCACCAGGGCAGCCGCTCGTTTATATCCGAGGATTTCTTCAATTCGATCAGTCTTCTGCCCGCCAATCAAGCGCGCATCATTGGCGTCGTAGGCAGATATGCCCCGCGCAATGACCTGTCCCTGGGCGGAGACGATCATCACCGGATCGCCCCGCTCGAACTGACCAGAGACAGCTGTCACCCCCACCGGCAACAACGACTTGCCGTCGCGCACCGCTTTTCCGGCACCATCATCCACCTGGATGGATCCCTTGGGGTCGATCGCGCCGGCAAGCCAGGATGTCCGACCAATCCGCATGCCTTCCGGCGCTGAGAACCAGCTGCCATGTCCCGCATCTGCGAGGGACTGGATAGGCTTGTCGTGGGCACCATGTGTAATCGCCGTAGCACAGCCCGATTGCGCCGCAATGCCGGCAGCCGCCAGCTTGGTGACCATGCCACCGGTCCCGACCCCGGCCTCGGCATTGCCATCTCCCGCCATGGCCAGGATCTCGTCCGTGATCTCGGGGACCTCGCTCAGCTTTCGGGCCCCAGGGTCATTGCGCGGGTCGACTGTGTAGAGACCATCGATATCCGACAGCAAGACCAGCAGATCCGCCCCCACCAACTGCGCCACGCGCGCAGCGAGCCGGTCATTGTCGCCATAGCGGATTTCTTCGGTCGCGACGGTGTCATTCTCATTGACGACCGGCACGGCGCCCAGGTCCAGAAGGGTGTTGAGCGTGGAGCGTGCATTGAGCCAGCGACGGCGGATTTCAGTCACGTCGAGCGTGATAAGAGCCTGCGCCGTCTGTAGCTTGTGCGGCTCGAACGCCCTCGCCCAGGCGTCAACCAGCAGGGTCTGCCCCGCGGCGGCGGCAGCCTGTTTCTGCTCCAGCGTCAGCCCGCCCTTGCGTAGCCCCAGCTTGGGTCGACCGAGCGCCACCGCACCGGAGGAGACAATCGTCGTCCGGACACCCTGCGCATGCAAGGCGGCGATATCATCGGCAATTCTCTGGAAAGCGGCCGGTCCCTCCTGTAGCAGCGCGGAACCGACTTTCACGACCAGGCTGCGGACAGAAGTGAACGCAGCCCGTGTCACGGCGCCCAGCCTGGCTCTTCGTCGTCACCGGCTTCCGCGGCAGCAGCGGCGGCTACTTCCTCGGCACGCTCCAGCTTGACCATGTCCCAGGCTGCGGAGCAGAGCTGCTTAACACCGGACCCGGACACGCCAGACATCTGCACGACCGGCTGCCCAATCGCCTCGGAAAGCGCCTTGGCGCGCTCTGCTGCGTCATCATCTGTCATGGCATCGGTCTTGTTGAGAACGATGATCTCGGCCTTGTCTTCCAGACCACCACCATAGGCCAGCAATTCCTGGCGGACTGTATGATAGGCGCTGACCGGGTCTTCCTGGGTGCCATCAATCAAGTGGATGAGGGAGGCGCACCGCTCGATATGACCCAAGAAACGATCGCCGATGCCGGCACCTTCGTGCGCACCCTCGATAAGACCGGGAATATCAGCCACGATAAAACGCGAGCCCGGCCCCAGATCAACCACCCCCAGATTGGGATAAAGCGTGGTGAAGGGATAGGCGGCAATCTTGGGATTGGCGCGGCTGACCGCGCTCAGGAATGTCGACTTGCCGGCATTGGGCAGTCCGACCAGGCCGACATCCGCGATTAGCTTGAGGCGCAGCCAGAGCCAGCGCTCCTCGCCCGGCCAGCCCGGGGTGGATTTGCGGGGGGCCTGGTTGGTAGAGGATTTGAAGCGGGCATTGCCCTTGCCGCCATCACCGCCCTTGGCGAGCATGACACGCTGGCCGATCTCTACGAGGTCAGCCAGGACCTCGTCATTATCCTCGTCCAGGACCTGCGTACCCGCAGGCACTTGCAGGACAACATCGTCTCCACCGGCACCCGTCTTGTTGCGGCCCATGCCGTGCGTGCCGACCTGGGCCTTGAAATGCTGCTGGTAGCGATAGTCGATCAGCGTGTTGAGACCTTCAACCGCCTCGACCCAGACATCGCCACCCTTGCCGCCATCACCGCCATCCGGACCGCCATATTCGACATAGGCCTCCCGTCGGAAGGAGACACAACCGGCTCCTCCGTTCCCGGATTTCACAAAGACTTTGACCTGATCGAGGAATTTCATGCTGTTACCTTGCTTTGAGCCTGTATAGCCGGAAGCGCTTCAAAAGCCATCTTTTCACTACGCTGCCGTTTGCTTTTCGCCGACCAGCGTCATGCTCTTGCAGGGATAACGGCCCATTCGTGCCATGGAGAAGAGGTGCGGCTCCTCTCCGGTGTATTCAAAGCCCAGCTTCTGCAGGATACGCCCCGAAGCGGGGTTGTCAGCATAGTGTCCGGCGACCACGCGGCCTGCGCCCAGTTCGGTTCGCGCATAATCCACAAGGGCCCGGCCGATTTCGGTCCCCAGCCCCTGCCCCCAGAAGGGCTTGGCGATCCAGTAACCGATCTCCCAGTCGCTGTCGGGCGCGCGGCGGAACACGCCGCCCCCGCCTGCCAGCGCACCGTCCATCTCGACCGTCATGGACGTATTGCGACCCGGCACCCATCCGGCCCGCGTTTGCAACACCCAGATCTCGGCAGAGATCAGCGGGTAGGGCGAGGGGATGCGGCTGGTCATCTTCGCCACATCGATATCTCCGGCAAAACGCGACAAGGCCGGGGCATCCCTCAGCTCGGGCAAACGCAACAACGTTCTCTCGGTTCTTATCTGCGGACCCATGTCCGTCTCCATCAAACACCCGGGGAGAAACAAAAAGGGGAGACGGTGGCCCGTCTCCCCTTTTGCGCTATTGCGCTCGTCGGACCCCGCTGTTCAAGCGAACGGTCCGATATCTCATGAACCGTTCTATTCGGCTGCGTCTGCAATCGGCTCTACGGATACGTAGGACTTGCCGCCAGACTTTTTCTGGAATTTCACGCGACCTTCGGTCAGTGCGAAGAGCGTGTGATCTTTACCCATGCCAACATTGGCGCCCGGATTTACCTTGGTGCCGCGCTGACGAATGATGATGTTGCCCGGGATCACGTGCTGACCACCGGATTTCTTGACACCAAGGCGCCGGCCTTCGGAGTCGCGTCCGTTACGGGATGAGCCGCCTGCTTTTTTGTGAGCCATTGACTAGTCCTCCTACTTCGCTGCCAGAGCTTTGGCAGCGGCAATCCAGTCACCCTTCTCGGCTTTCGCCGTTACGCCGAGGGCTTCCATGTCTGCGTCGGTCCAAGCTGCGATCTGTGCAAAGCTCGTGACACCTGCTTCGTTCAGTTTCTTCGCCAAGGCCGGGCCAACGCCGGTCAGCTGGGTCAGGTCATCATTGGCGGCCGGAGCAGCAGCTTCCTTTTTCGGAGCAGCGGCCTTCTTGGCTTCAGCCTTCTTCGGAGCAGCCTTGGCTTTCGGCGCTTCCGTCTTGGCGTCCTCGACAACCGGAGCGGCCGTCGTGGTTTTCAGCTTCGTCTTGGCCTTGGAACCCGGTGCAACGATCTCGGCGATGCGAACCGTGGTACCCCACTGGCGGTGGCCCTTGGTGCGGCGGTAATTCTGGCGACGGCGCTTCTTGAATACGATGATCTTGCGGTCGCGATCAGTCACCAGCACTTCGCCGATAACCTGCGCGCCCTCAACCGTCGGCGCACCAACGGTGACACCTTCTTCGCCGCCCAGCATCAGAACATCGCCCATGTCGAGCGTGTCGCCAGCCTGGCCTTCAAGTTTTTCTACCCGGATCTCGTCTCCGGTGGCGACACGGTATTGCTTGCCGCCGGTCTTGATCACTGCAAACATGATCGAATTCCTTTTGTCCGATCCTGTCGGTCCGCTGCCGGCCACCCTGGCCAAACCGCTCCGCAGGTCCTTTTTCTTCACTGCGTTTGTGGCGCAGCGTTGTGGCAATAAAACCGGCCCGCAAGGCAAGCGCCATGCGGGCAGGAGCGGGCGTTATACGCAGCCAGCCATGAGAGTCAATCACGGCAGGCAATTTTAGACACTATCTGCAGAGGCGTCGGCCCGTGCATACATCACCGGCACGTTGTTCGCGCTCAACGCGGCGCTCTTCCGCGCGCTGAGCACGCTCCTCATCGGTCAGTGATGAACTCGCACACCCGGTCAGGACCAGGCTGGAAAAAATCAAACTCAACAGGACACGTACGATCGGCTCCCCCAAAACAAAACTCGCCACCTCGGCACGGAACCGCCTCTGAAGGCAAACCACAAATTACGATCTGCACAGGCAGATCAAACTGCTGACAGCACGCAAGCACAGCGCCGGCCCTTGATTTTATCCGATCACTCAGCCATTACGCCTGTCCCCGCGGAGAGGTGCCGGAGTGGTCGAACGGGGCGGTCTCGAAAACCGTTGAGCGCGCAAGCGTTCCGAGGGTTCGAATCCCTCTCTCTCCGCCACTATCCCGTTCAACAATCGCTCGAACGAATACGAAACGCGGGACATGCGCTGCGTTCCTGTTCGGATGTCCCAAATAGCCACTGCCACAGGCCTAGGTTAGGTTCGGGCCTCATTTGATTTGTTCGCCCTTTTTTTCGCGGAGGCCCTGCTAGATGTGGCGCTTGCTCTCATTGCTAACAGCCCTGGTCCTGACCAGCCCCGTCAACGCGCAATTCGGGGAGACCATGCAGGCCATCGAGGCCCTGGTAGACGAGGCCATGCCGACATCATCGGCACCAGGCCTGGCCTATGCGGTGGTTGAGCGAGGCACTGTCCAGGCCAGTGCCCGAGGCGAAATGCTCCTAGGCAGCGGACGAGCCGTCACAGCGGATACGCCCTTCCAGCTGGGGTCAATTTCCAAGAGTTTCACGGCCATGGCCGTCATGCAGCTGGTCGAGGCCGGGGAAGTTTCCCTGGATGCCGGGATCTCGACCTATCTCGAGGAATTCAACGGCCAGGCCGGCGCGGCGATCACCGTGCGTGAACTCCTCAGCCATACCAGCGGTTACTCGACCCTGCAGGGCAATCAATCCCACACCGACCAGACCGGCGGATCGGACGAGCTTGCTGCCCGTGTTAACCGACTCGCAGAGCTCGTTCCGGCAGCGCAGAGGGGTCAGCGCTGGTGGTACTCAAACGCCAACTACCTGATCCTTGGCCGGCTTGTCGAAGTGGTCAGCGGGGCGACTTTCGCAGACTATATCGAAAGCGAAATCCTCGAACCCGCCGGCATGAACAGCAGTTTTGTTGCTGACGGCGAGGTTCACGAGACCATCGCGACCGGGCATCCACCCTGGTTTACCGGCCGTCGGCCAGTCGCAGACCGCAGGACATCACGTGTCATGGCGCCTGCGGGCGGTGTCATCGCCAGTGCTGCCGATGTCGCTCGCTACCTGGCCATCATGACCAATGGCCAGGACGATTTGATCAGTGCCGAGAGCAAAGCCCTGATGCTGCAACCCGCAAACGTGGCATCACCTTTCTACGGGCTGGGCTGGTTCATCGATGTCGAGAATGGTGATGCCTATCACACAGGCCTGAGCCCGGGCGTCGAGACGATTGCGGCGCTGTCCCTGTCTGAAGGTCGGGGCGTCGTGGTTCTGGTCAATGCTAGCAGCGGCATGGGGTTTGGCCTCACAGCGGATCTCCTGTCCGGCATTCCTGCGATCGCCCTGGACGATCCGTATGTCAGCGTTGGCAGCCAGCTGTCAGCGAAACTCTTCTTTGTGATGTTGATGAGCCTGC
The DNA here is from genome assembly GCF_017643475.1 of Maricaulis sp. Classification (GTDB taxonomy): domain Bacteria; phylum Pseudomonadota; class Alphaproteobacteria; order Caulobacterales; family Maricaulaceae; genus Maricaulis. Next base: position 437,595 of record NZ_JAEPNI010000001.1, on the reverse strand, counting down.
CGGTCTTCTTCGTTGCAGGCATTGTCGGAGCCTGGCTGCTGAGGGCCGGCTTGCGGGCGAAATCAGGCGTGTCTGGTCATTTCAGCCTCTGGTTCCCGCTGCTCACTACCGGCACGATGAGCTGGGCCTTCCTCAGCCTGGTTCCCAACCTGTTCAGCGTGCCGCTGAACACGCTGAGCCTCTATCAGCCGGACATGGTGATCTTGCTGATCGCCAGTTCCGTGACCGGTCTAGCTCTGGCGGTGTTCAGGCTCGGTGTATTCTATCTGGGACGAAACGAGCAAATCCAGGCCTGAGCCACCACCCCGTTTGTCATCGCGGCCGAGCAGACTGAGCTATTTGCACCAAAAGAAAGGCGCGGCAGAGTGGAGCTCCGCCGCGCCTGCGTTCGGGAATGCTCCGAGGCTTATTGCTCGCGCGCGTCGAGGATGGCCTCGATCTCGTCCATCACCGCCACCATGCGATCGATCACGGCATTGTAGGGATCGGCCGACGTCATATCGAGACCTGCATCACGCAGGATCTCGACCGGATAATCGGAGCCACCGGCCTTGAGGAAATCTAGATAGGTCTCGCGAGCCTGGTCACCACCGTCTTCCAGCTGATCCACGAAGTACGCGGCACCCGCTATCGAGGTCGCATACTGGTAGACGTAGAAATTGAAATAGAAGTGCGGAATATAGGCCCACTCGATCGTCTCCCGATCGGTGATGGTGAGGACGCCTTCATCATGGCCGTGATATCGGCGCAGGATCTCACCATAGATCTCGGTCATGCGCGCGCCGGTCATCGCCTCGCCACGCTCCACGGCTTCGTGAATGGCGACTTCGAACTCCGAGAACATCACCTGGCGGAAATAGGTGCCACGCATCTGTTCCAGGGCGTAACCGAGATAGAAGAGACGCTCATTCTCGCTCGCGGCCTGTTCGAGCATGTGCTCCTGCAGCATCAGCTCCTGGGCAATGGCTGCGATCTCCGTGGTGAAGATGGAGAAGCTGGACAGCTCGTAGGGCTGGTTTTCATTGGTCAGGACCTGGTGCATCGCGTGGCCCCATTCGTGGGCATAGGTCGATGCGCTGTTATAGGTGTCCTGGTGATTGAGCAGGATCAGCGGATGAACGTCGTAGGCCGAGCCTGACATGTAGGCACCCGATGCCTTGCCAGGCTGCGGGTAGACGTGCATCCAGCGCTCTTGGGAGGCCGCTGCAAAACTGTCTACATATTCCGGCCCCAGCGGAGCCATGGAGGCCAGCACGTGTTCACGTGTCTCGTCGATCGGGAAACTCAGATCCGTCTCGACCAGTGCCGGGTAGATGTCGTGATATCCCAGATCCTCAATCTCCAGCATGCGGGCGCGCAGGCGGAAGTAACGGTGCAGGACATCAATGCGGTCATTGGTGACCTGGACAAGAGTCCGATAGACCTCTTCCGGGATATTGTCGCCGGACAGGAAATACTGGAGCGTATTGTCGTAATTGCGGGCGCGAGCCGTCGCAACATTGGCCTGGACCTCGCCGTTCAGCGTCGCGCCAAACGTGCTTTCATAATCAGACCAGCGACCCCAGAAAGCATCAAAGACCGCTTCCCGGTCCGCGCGGTTGGGCGCTTCCCGATAGAGGCCATAGCCGGCCGGCGTTAGATGCGCCTCGGTGCCGTCGCTCAGCGTGATGGTCGGCCATTCGATCTCGGCATTGGCCAGCAGGTTGCGCGCATTCTGGGACGCGCCAAGCGCAATCCCCATCAATGAGAGCACCTGTTCGGCTTCCGGGGTCAGGACATGCTCGCCCTGGCGAAGCGTATCTCGCAGGCCGCGGGCATGTTTGGCGAGCCCATCTTCACGCGAAATGAAGCCTTCAATGCGACGTTCGCCCAGGGCCACAATTTCCGGCGCCATATAGCTCTGTGCGGCGGCGGCCTGCTGGAACAGGGCCTGAACGCGGCCAACCATGGCCTGGCCATCCGGATCTCCCAGATTGGTGGACCGGGTGTTCGAGGCATAGGTCCACACACGCAGAACTTCGCGATAGAAGGTGGATTGCGCATCGAGTGCTTCGAGCAATGTCTGCGCATCATCCAGGCGACCCTCATAGGCCGCAAGACCAGCCACTTCGCCCTGGAGGCGTTCCAGCTCGGCATCCCAGTCGTCGTAGGACGGGTAGAACGGGGTCAGGTCCCAGACATAGACCTCGTCAACGGCCGGCGCGGTGTCCTGGGCTATTGCCGGCCCGGCGAGTGCCGCGAATACCAGCGTACTGGCCGCAGCGAACTTGATGGCGGAGCGATTAAGCTTCTTGATCGTTTTCATGATTATCCGAGCGCAACACGCTCGACCCCTCAGTAATGACTTGAATGCGGGAATTGTGGTTCGGTAGGCTCTAGCCGCTTGACCCCTTTTACGTTCGCGAGGCCGCGGCGACATTTCCGGTCGGTTGATTTTCCTTAATCATCCTGTGCCGCTCTTCCCGATCCCGGCCGAGCACGGTGCCCTCGCCAGACCCATTAATCCTCGCAAACGCGTCCCGCATGGGCTGAGCAGTCCCGATATTGTTCACGAACATGTTATATTATAACGTTTCCGAAACCACTCCCGTCAACTCTCGATGCCGAAGGGATTTCCAGATGGCCTCCACCACAGACAAACGCCTGCCTGTCACCGTTCTGTCCGGGTTTCTCGGCGCCGGCAAAACAACCCTTCTCAATCGGGTTTTGAACAATCGGGAAGGGCTGCGGGTTGCCGTGATCGTAAACGACATGTCCGAAGTGAATATCGATGCGGAGCTCGTACGCAACGGAACGGAGCTGAGCCGAACAGATGAGACGCTCGTAGAGATGTCCAACGGGTGCATCTGCTGCACGCTGCGAGATGATCTGCTTGCGGAAGTTCGACGCCTTGCCGAGGAAAAGCGCTTTGACTACCTGCTGATTGAATCAACAGGCATCTCCGAACCACTGCCCGTCGCCGCGACGTTTGATTTTCGGACCGAGGAAGGCGAGAGCCTGTCAGATGTTGCGCGTATCGACACAATGGTGACGGTCGTCGATGCCGTGAACCTTCTGCGTGACTTTTCCAGTCATGACTTCCTGAAAGACCTTGGGGAATCCCTCGGCGACGAAGATGCCCGCACCCTGGTTCATCTACTGACCGACCAGATCGAGTTTGCCGACATCATCATTCTGAACAAGGTGAAAGACGCGCGACCGGATCAAGTCGATGCGGCCCGCAAGATCATCCGTAGCCTCAACGCCGACGTCCGAATACTCGAAACCAACTATTCCGAGGTCCCAACAGAAGCGATCCTCAACACCGGTCTGTTCGATTTCGCCAAGGCACATGAACACCCGATGTGGGCCAAGGAGTTATATGGCTACGCAGACCACACGCCTGAGACTGAAGAATACGGTGTGTCATCCTACGTCTATCGAGCACGCCGCCCCTTTCAACCAGATCGACTCCATGCCGTTCTGAACGGGCCGCTGCCCGGCGTCATCCGCGCGAAAGGACATTTTTGGCTCGCAACCCGTCCCACCTGGGTCGCCGAATTTTCGATGGCAGGCGCGCTCTCAAGTGTTGAACCAATTGGCACATGGTGGGCGAGCGTTCCGCGTGAAAACTGGCCTCAGGGAGCCGGCGTCGACGCCTATCTGGCCGACCACTGGCAGGAGCCGTTCGGAGATCGTCGCCAGGAACTCGTCTTCATCGGGGCCGGTATTGATTGGCCTGCACTGAAGGCACAGCTGGACTCGGCTCTTCTGCCTGAAATTCAGACCTACTCGCCGCACAACATTCCAGACATGGCTGATCCTTTTCCCGTTTGGCAGCGCGCCGAAGCGGCCGAGTGAGCACGCCGACCCCGGATACGAAAATGCGGGCCGATGCACTGCTCCCCGTGACAAGCATGGGCGAATTCGCGCCTCTGCTCGAACGCGGCGCCGAGGGCCTCATCTGGGGTCGTGAACTCCCCTCATCCGTTGCTGTGGAAATGCAAAGCTGGAATATGGCTGGCGCTGTGCCAGAACGGTTTCTCTCCGATGCTGGAGGGATCAGGCGCCATGTGGATGCGATTCTGGAGAGCTGGAGCGGGCTTTCACACAACAGCCGAGAATGGCTGGCGACCGACATCGCAGAGCTCGGCATGGCCATGGCCCGCCTGCTTTCCACCGACACACTCATGGTCCGGGTCGAACCCGTTAGAGACGATGCCTGTCGCCGTTTTCACAAGGATGTTGTCAAAGCGCGCCTGATTTGTACCTACAAAGGCCCGGGCACAGAGTATGGCTTTGCGGATCAGGATCACGACCAGCCGCTGACAGCCGGTTCCGTCCCGACTGGCGCCCCGATCATCCTCAGGGGCAAGCGCTGGCCCAACAATGCTGAAACAGAGCTCCTTCATCGATCCCCTGTGATCGAGGCCAGAGGTGAAAGCAGGTTTCTTGTTGTCATAAACGAAGCGCCGACTAGTGCTTCCTGAATTCTCTCGGCCCAGAGAGGACAAGAAATTCTGCGCGCCTGTCTCGACTTGTCGATCCGAAGCCCCCACCTTGCGGGTTCCGAAAAAAGCAAAACTTCCCCGCAAATCTCAGGACTGAACATGACCCAGCGCAAATTTGACGTCGTTATCTTTGGCGCCACCGGCTTTACCGGCCGCCTCGTGGCCGAATACCTGGTTGCCGAATACGGATCCTCGGTTCGCTGGGCGATGGCGGGACGTTCCGCTGACAAGCTTGCCGCCGTTCGCGACGAGATTGGCGCCCCGGGAGATACGCCACTGATTGTTGCGGACAGTTCCGACCCGGCCTCCCTGCAGGCGATGGCAGAGGACACCGCCGCCGTCATCACGACAGTCGGCCCCTACCAACTTTATGGCGAACTACTCGTAAAAGCCTGCGTCGCGGCCGGCACGGACTATGTCGATCTGTGCGGTGAGCCGGCCTGGATGCACGACATCATCCGCACCTATGATGCGCCGGCCCGCGAAAGCGGTGCGCGCATTGTGCTTTCATGCGGGTTCGACTCCATCCCGTTTGATCTGGGCGTCTATTTCCTGCAACAGCACGCGATCAAACAGACCGGCGCGCCTCTGCAACGCGTGAAGGGCCGTGTGCGCAAGATGAAGGGCACTTTCTCCGGCGGCACAGCAGCAAGCTTTGCCCAGACCATGGCGCGTGCCGCCAAGGAACCGGAGGTTATCAATCGCCTACGCGATCCGTTCAGCCTGGTGCCGGATTTCGATGGCCCGCGCCAACCCTCCGGCAGCAAGGTGATTTTCGAGGAAGATCTGAACACCTGGTCCGCGCCTTTCATCATGGCGTCGATCAACACCAAGAATGTGCATCGCTCAAACGCCCTGCTGGGTCATCGTTATGGCGAGGACTTTGTCTATGACGAGATGTTTGCAACCGGGCCCGGCGACAACGGCGAGCAATTTGCCAACATGATCGCCAATGACAAATCGATGGCCGAAAACCCGCCCAAGCCTGGTGAGGGCCCGAGCAAGGAAGAGCGGGAAAGCGGCTTCTACGACACCATGTTTACCGGTCTTGCCGCCGACGGTGCTCGGCTAACCGCGGGTGTCAGCGGCGACAAGGACCCCGGTTATGGCTCCACATCCAAGATGATTGCCGAAGCGGCTCTGTGCCTGGTCCAGAATGTGGATCGCTCACAGACATCTGGCGGTGTCTACACACCGGCCCCGGCCATGGGTGAAGCCCTGATCGAGCGGCTTGAAACCCATGCCGGCCTGAAATTCGGCATGGAGGGCTGACCCTTGTCCGTAGCCCGCATCGACCTGACCCCGGATCTACGGATCGGGGGCGGCGCCCTGGCTGAATTGCCGGACGCCCTGGCACGGACGGGCTGCAAACATCCGCTGATCATCACCGACCGGGTGATGGACGAGCTGGGTTATCTGTCACGGGTCAAAGGCCTGCTGGAACAAGCCGGCCTGGCCAGTGGCATTTTCCTCGACACGGTTCCGGAACCGACCGTCGCCTGTGTCGAGGCCGGATTGTCAGTCTACCGCACCGATCAGTTCGACGGCTTGGTCGCGCTGGGAGGCGGCAGTGCCATCGACACCGCCAAGGCCATGAGCGCGCGATTGGCTACAGATATACCGATGCATGCGCTCAAGGTTCCGCACATCATCACCCACAAGGGGCCGCCTGTGTTCGCCATACCGACAACGGCGGGGACGGGCTCGGAAGTGACCCGCGTCACGGTGATCACGGATGGAACAACCGATGAGAAAATGCTGTGCATGGGACCCGGCCTCATGCCTGCGGCGGCCATCGTCGACTATGAGCTGACCCTGACCGTGCCGCCACGGACCACGGCCGATACGGGCATCGACTCCCTGACCCACGCCATCGAGGCCTATGTCAGCCGCAAGGCCAATGCCTTTTCCGACCAGCAGGCACTGGGGGCCATGCGTTTGATCGCGGCGAATATCCGCACCGCGTTTCACAACCCGGACAACCACGCTGCCCGCGAGGCCATGATGGCGGGTGCGACCCTGGCCGGGATGGCATTTTCCAATGCCTCGGTCGCCCTTGTTCACGGAATGAGCCGGCCGATAGGCGCATTTTTCCATGTGCCCCACGGGCTTTCCAACGCCATGTTACTGCCCGCCATCACACGCTGGTCGATCCCGGGGGCACCCGCGCGCTATGCCGAATGCGCCCGCGCGATGGGAGTTGTTTCAGCCGATCTCGAAGATGAGGCGGCGTGCACGAAGCTGGTCGACGAGTTGATGGCTCTTAATGAAGAGCTTTGCGTGCCCGCCATGTCGGAATACGGCCTGGACGAGGAACGATATCACGCACTTCTGGAAACAATGGCCGAACAGGCCGCAGCCTCTGGCTCCCCGGCCAACAATCCGCGCCCGCCCAGTCAGGCCGACATGGTCGCGCTTTACCGGGAAGTGTGGGCCTGATTTCCAACGAGAAGGGCCCGAACCGTTGCCGGTCCGGGCCCTCATCTGTTCTGGCTATTCGCGCTTCAATTAGCGGAAGTAACCCAGGATCGTCGCCGGAGCGCTGTTGGCAATCGACAGGGCCTGTACACCCAATTGCTGTTTCACCTGCAAGGACTGCAGACGCGCGCTTTCCTTGGCGAGGTCAGCGTCGACGAGGTTGCCGATACCCTTTTCCAGGGAGTCAGACAGCTTGCCTACGAAGTCCTTGTGGATGCCCAGAGACTTGGAAGCCGTACCCAGGCGCGCCAGGGACGAGTTGAGATTGTTGATCGAGGTCGAGATCGTACCAGCGATCGTGCTGGCCGCGCCAGCGGACTCGAAGGAAGCCGTCGCGCCGAGGGTTACAACACCGCCGCCCAGGGAGAGGTTCTCGTCCTGGATAGAAATGGTGGAGGAGCCGGATGCATTGGCGAGGGCCGAGATCGAGGTCACCGAGTTGTTGATCATGTTGGTGCCGTTGAACGACGCGTTCGACACGATCTTGCCAACCTGGTCACGCAGGGCCTTGAAGTCCTCGTTCAGCGCGTTGCGAGACGCCGTATCCAGCGAGGCATCAGACGCCGCCAGGGCCTTTTCCTTCATCTCGACCAGAATATCCGAAACCGCTTCACCCGCTGCCAGCGCAACGTCCACGGTCGACGCGGCCAGGTCGAGCGAATTGCCGACAGCCTCGTAACCCTTTACGTCCGCGCGCATTTTCTGGGCGATAGCATAGACACCACCATTGTCCTTGGCGGACGCTACTGCCAGGCCCGTATTAATACGAGACTGGACCTGGGTGATGTCGCGATTGGTTGCATTGAGATTTTGCAGAGCCACCATGGCACCCGCATTGGTATTGATAGTCGCCATTTCTTGGCTCCCCACACTTTCTGTATCCACAAATGACGATGGGCCGGAGCTCTTTGTCTCCTGACAGGTTCACCGCCATGTTCAAACGCTAGCAAAACAAGCTGAATCTTTCGGAAACACCACATTGAGGTTTTGGAAACCCGGAGAAAGGGCAAATAGATTCAAGTCCTTCGCCAGCATCCTTTCCCCGCTCTGCGACTGACCATATAGATGAAATGAACACGGGGAGGGAATTCGTGACCGAGCAATCGACAGGCATGTCCAAGGATGCCGCACGTGCCTATTGGCGTGAAAACCTCGCCTTGATGGGCGTGCTGCTGGCGATCTGGTTTGCCGTTTCCTTTGGCGCCGGGATTTTGGCGCGTGAGTGGCTCGACCAGTTCTCGATCGGAGCCGCTCCCCTGGGGTTCTGGTTCGCACAACAGGGCGCGATTCTCGTTTTTGTCGGCCTGATCTTTGTCTACGCCTTTCGCATGCACCAGATCGAGCGGAAGTACGGCATCAGTGACGATAACGACTAGGGGGCAATGATGGATTCCACACTGCTCTGGACCGCGTTCTTCGTCATCGCGACCTTCGGTCTTTACATCGGCATTGCCATCTGGGCCCGGGCCGGATCAACCAATGACTTCTACGTCGCAGGACACGACGTCCCGCCCGTCTTCAACGGCATGGCGACGGCGGCAGACTGGATGAGCGCAGCGTCATTCCTCTCCATGGCCGGGATCATTGCGTTTTCCGGCTATGACGGTTCGGTCTATCTGATGGGCTGGACCGGCGGCTATGTGCTGCTGGCCTTGTTGCTGGCGCCCTATCTGCGCAAGTTCGGCAAGTTCACCGTGCCCGATTTTGTCGGTGATCGATATTACAGCCAGGCCGCGCGGATCGTAGCAGTCATCTGCGCGCTGTTCATCTCCTTTACCTATATCGCCGGCCAGATGCGCGGGGTCGGGATCGCCTTCTCCAACTTCCTGCACGTGCCCATCGAAATCGGCGTGATCGTCGGCGCGATAATTGTGCTCTTCTACGCCGTGCTCGGCGGCATGAAAGGCATCACCTACACCCAGGTCGCGCAGTATTGCGTTCTCATATTCGCGTTCATGGTTCCGGCGATTTTCCTGTCCCTCCAGATCACCGGCACACCCATTCCGCAGCTCGGCTTCATCGGCAATGCGGAGAATGGAACGCCGCTCCTGCTGAACCTTGACCGGACGCTCGTGGATCTGGGTTTCCAACCCTATACGCAGGGCCTCAAGAGCAAGCTCGACGTCTTTGCCATCGCCCTGGCCCTGATGGTGGGTACAGCCGGCCTGCCGCACGTCATCATTCGCTTTTTCACGGTCCCGAAGGCTTCCGATGCCCGCAAGTCCGCCGGATGGGCCCTCGTCTTCATCGCCGTTCTTTACACAACAGCCCCCGCAGTGGCCGTCTTCGCCCGCTCCAACTTCATCGAAACAGTCAATGAGAGTGCCTATTCCGAAGAGGTCGCCCGGGGGGACATCTCGGCCAGTGAGCTGCCAGAAGGCGCGACGCCGGAATGGTTCTACAACTGGGAACGCACCGGCCTCCTCGGCTTCACCGATCGAAACGGAGATGGCCGGATTCAGTACCGCGCCGACCCCGATGAAAACGAAGTCACCACGCTGGATCGCGACATATTCGTCCTGGCCAATCCCGAAATCGGCGGATTACCAGCCTGGGTCATCGGCCTGGTTGTCGCCGGCGGTCTCGCGGCAGCACTCTCAACCGCTGCTGGCCTGTTGATGGTGATATCATCAGCGGTATCGCATGACCTCTGCAAGAAAGTCCTGTTGCCGGACCTCAGCGAGGCGAAGGAGTTGCTGGTCGCTCGCAGCGCAGCTGTTGCGGCGGTCCTGATCGCCATCCTGGCCGGCATTTACCCGCCGGGCTTTGTGGCTGCCGTTGTGGCCTTCGCCTTTGGCCTCGCCGCCGCAAGTTTCTTCCCCGTGATCTTCATGGGCATCTTCTGGAAACGCATGAACCGGGAGGGCGCAATCGCTGGAATGGTGACGGGGCTTCTGACCACCGGACTCTACATCATCCATTTCAAGATCGGCTTCTCCTCCCTGGTCACAGGTGTGCTTGCGATGATCCTTGCGATCGCTGCGGGCATCCTCTTCCTGGGGACACGAACCGAGAACAAATCGACACCATCTCTGCTCGTTGCTGCGGGTCTCCTGGGAGGTGTCGCCTTGCTCGGCCTGTTTGGTGCCCTGCCCAACCTGCCCCCGGGTACAAGCGAAGGCTGGTTCATGGGGGTTTCACCGGAAGGCATCGGCACGGTCGGCATGATCGTGAGTTTCCTGACAGCAACCGGCGTGGCCCTGACAACCCAGGCACCGCCGCAAGGTGTCCAGGACCTTGTCGAGGACATTCGCATCCCAAAAACGAGCACGCGGGAGACAAGACAGCAATAACCACCGCGCAGGCGCGATCCGGGACTGGCCGGCACTTTGTTGCCGCACCCGATCAATCGCCTGCAACCCCACCTCGCCACGACAGAATGATCGTTCAGCCGTCCGTCACACGGCTTGTTGTAGCGATGGCAAACCGCTACACCGAATGTCGTTATTCACCGGCCGTTGCCGGTCCATGAGCAGGGGGAAGCTCGCATGCGTCATACCGTTCTTACATCCATGTTTGCCTTGATGGCCGGATCCGCCATCACATTGGCTGCGATCGGCCAGGATTTCTCCGGCAGCATCAGTGAAGAAGGCGGTTCCGCCGAGTTCACCGTGTCGCTGGAAGCCGGCCAACTGGTCACGCTGACCACGTATTCAGACGAGAATTTCGACACCATCCTGCGTCTGCTGGGCACAGACGGTAAACCACTGGCTGAAAACGATGACATGCCGTCCGGCTCGCTTCAGTCCCAGATCATCTACATGCCCAGTGAAAGCGGCGATTATACCGCTTCCGTCTCCGGTTATGGCGGCGCGACCGGCTCGTTTGAACTGAACGTCACTGCTGGTCTGGAAGTTGGTCTCTCTGGCGACGCCACACGCATTTCCGAAGACCAGCTGACGCTGGGGCGCGGCAATGACCACCGCATTCCGGTAGATCTGGCCGCAGATGACATTCTGGTCGCGACAACCTTCGCGCTTGGCGATGAGCTCGACACGACACTGACACTCTACGCCGCTGACGGCGAGGTGCTGGCGGTCAATGACGACATGGAACCGGGTGTCTTCAACTCGCAGATCATCTTCCAGGCTTCGGAAGACATGCGCGTCGAGATTCAGCCAGGCACCTTCAACAATACCGGCTCGGGTGACATCGTCCTGTCGCTCGCGACGGACCCCCACGCCTCGGTGCCATTCGATTTCTCGACCATTGAGGGCGAGTTGATCGAGGCCCATACCGGCCAGATCGACAACGAGACCCAGACAATCGCCTATCCGATTGAGGTGTCTGAAGGCCAGACGATTTATGCCGTCGCGGAGACAACAAGTGGCGATCTCGACACCGTCCTGCGTCTGCTCGATCCATCAGGCAATCCGGTGGCTCTGAATGATGATCGTGGCGACGGCTCGCTGAACTCAGCCGTTGGCCACACGGCGCGTGAGAGTGGCACCTATACCGTGTCCATGGAACGCTATCGCAGCGGCGACAGCTCGGGTGAATTCCAGCTTCAGATCCTCAATGTCGACCGGTCTGTCGTTCAGGTCCTGCAAGACCTGCTGGACCGGGTGGTGACGCTGAGCGGCGAAACCCGCATCATCACCACGGATGACTTCGTCGTTCACTACACGCTGGACGGCGTGGATGCGTCCTCAGAGGAATATGCCATTCAGGTCGGCGACGCGCTGCAGGAACTCCTCGACATCCAGATCAACCGGATGGGCTGGGCAGAACCGGTCCGCGACGAAGATGGCATGTATCGCGTCTTCATCGCCGACGCCGATGGCGCATTGGGCGTGGCCTACCCGGTACAGGTCACCTTCGACAATCCCCATACCGACACGCGCGAAAACACTGCAGCGCGCGCAGTCTTGCAGATCGAGAATGATTTCCGCGGCCTGGGCAAGGAAGCATCAGCCTTCAGCCTGATGCGCGCGACCGCAACGCACGAATTCAACCATGTCATCCAGTTCGGCTATGATTCCGAGGAAGCGCTGGGCTGGCTCTACGAGTCCACGGCTTCCTGGATTGAAACCGTCACCGTCGGCTCCGACCAGGATGCCACGGATTATGTCGCGACCGACTATGAGGCGCCGGAAATCTGCTGGACGACGCACGAGGAAGGTTATGACTACGCTCAATGGACCTTGCTTCAGTCCATTGCTGATGTGCATGGCGAGAACATGATCGTGCGCTTCTGGGAGAATACCGTCGACATGGACGGGTTCGAGACCATGTCCGCCGCGCTGGAAACGGCCGATACGACACTTCTTGATGCCGTCCTGCGCTGGCGCGCCCAGAATTTTGCCCGTGATTACGACCTGGCCCCGCATTTCGACACCTCTGTTCGCCTGCAGCATACGCTGAGCGAGGAAGGCCGCTGGACCACCAAGGGCGGGCTGGAACAGACCGGCGCCAACTATATCGAGCTGGCTATGGACGGACGCTACAACATCGCACTCGAGAGCGATGCCAGTCTGGAACTTGTCGCCCTCACGCATTCCGGCGACCAGGTTCACGTCACGCCGCTGGGCAGCGAAGGTGTCATCGACACGACCGGCAATGACTACACGGCCCTGATGGTGTTCAACCGCGCCCTTCCGGAAACGCCGGGAGAATGTTCCGGCTCCGGCTACTCGCTGACCGTCTCGTCCAGCCGGGCTGGCATCGCCTCACCAGCCTACAGTTTCAGCGCCGAGCATTTCACACCGCTTGTGGGCATCGAGAGCAACTAGAACCACGAAAGGCGCTGCGTAACAGTTGGATGAACTCGCCCAGGTCTTACGCTCAGTGAAACTGAGCGTAAGACGGGCCAGCTGACTGCGGAAGCGCTGGGTGGCCAGACGGCCGCGATGGAGGCATTGTACTCCGCGATAGGCTGATCACCGTTGCACTGGAACCGGCTAGTTGCAGAGCAGGTCATCGCCCTCGGGCGCTGCAACCTGTCAAACTCCAACGTGGTGCCGCTGGCGACCGAAGTCAGACGATCGAGATCACTGCAGTGCGAGAAAGGGGGTGTACCCCCATTCTCTCAAAACCGGCAGATGCGTCGCCCCTGTGACAAGAGACTATCCGGCGAGACCGGCCCGCGGACATATCAGCCGTGCAACAACGCCGCGCCCGGGCTCAGCGTCCAAACTCAGCACCAACCCGCCTTTCTCGGCGAGCCGGAAGATGATTTCCAATCCCAGTCCCGAATGGCGGCGAGATGGATCTTGGACGAGTTTCTGTAAACTCTGCCCGGTCATGTGAAGCGGTGCGGACCCCAGTCCCTTGCCATTGTCAGCAACAAGGATTTCGATCTGTTCGGCGCCGGCGCGCGCACCGACCAAGATCCGATCGCCACCTGAATGATAGATGGCATTGGCGACCAGATTAGTGAGAATGTGTTCGACGATACCCTGATCCACGCGGACAACGGCTGAACTTTCGACAATTTTCAAAGTGATGTTGCGACTGACCGCGACGTCCTGAAACGCCGAGCGGACCGAGTTAAACAGAGCAACAGTCGCAACGTCCTCCCCTTCCACTCGCCCTCGATCCCGGTCCAGATAAGACAACTCAAGCACCGAGGAGAGCATGCGCGCCACATTTCGTAGCATGTCACGCTGCTCTCGTGAGAATTTCTGGGCATTCTCCCAATCGCGTTTCTCGATCTGCTCTTCCAGCAGCGTAGCGTTAAGGTCAAGCGCATAAACCGGCTGACGAATGTCATGTCCCGTTGCAGCCAGGAGAAAGGTCGCGAATTCCTGTGCTCTTTCAGCCTCCCGCTTGGCCTCCTCATAGAGCCGGGTCAGATAGTGGCGATGCCGCGCCCGATAAGGAAACAGGGCGGAAAGAATGACCGCAAACACACACGCCGTCAGCACAAGAATACCCGTCCCGAGCATGGGCTCCGGCAGGCGAGGAGACCAATAAAGTGCCAAACCGGGTATAGATAATCAGATAGGCTAACGCTGTAACGATGATCGCGCGGTTCCAATGGGCCAAAGCGATGCCAAGCCCAAGCACCTGTATAGACATCCAGAAACTCGTAAAGACCAGAACACTGGAAATCCCCCCTGCATCTGATTCAACAAGCGGGTAAATCGAGGCCACAGTTGCAGCGGTCACAATCGAGAGCAAAGCCCAGGTGTTGACCAATATCGCTGCGAGATCTGCGCCGGGCTCGAGCTTGGCCCGCAACAACCAAATCCCGGAGATAAGCCCAAATATTCCCGACAAGATTCGTGACCCGGCGACGGGAACGAACCAATCACTATTGCTCAGATACGTCACGTCCGTCGCCAGCGATATAAGCCAGGCCAGCGAAAATCCGATCAGGGTCAGAGCACTTTGTAATTGAATGCCAGACCAGTTGGCCCGAACAAATGCCCGCTCCTGCGCGCGATCCTGGAATCGACCACTAAGACGGTGAATGGGTGGCAGCTGCATAATCGATTTCCATTGTCGGCAATGGTACGGCCGGTTCGAAATGCTTGTCCGCACACGGCAATAATCCACATTGCCTATCATGCGGCGACTCCAGTACCCGGATCACCGAACATGGCGGTTTGAGACTTTCGGGGTTTTCGGGAGTATTGCGGTGAGTTGGATCGGTCTCGGTTCCAGACACGGCTTCGCAAGCCCCGGAAACTTGGGGAAGAAATTGCCAGTTTATGGAAAGAGACGAGACCTGCCGGTCTGAGTGGCGGTGCTGGCAGATGACAGCGGATCGGTTTCGGAGGACAGTCCCTCGTCAAACTCAAGGCGCGAGTTGACACCTTTAGACCAGAGCAACGGACCGAAGCGGTTCAATCAGTATTGCACAGTCTCATGCAGGATGTCTTTACCGCGTTCTAGACGTAAATCTTCGACGATTCATAACGAAAGCGGTAAGCGGATATATATCACGCAAGACGCAGGGCCCCATGCGATGTCCTGTGGTCCCGGAACGAATTACACATCAGAAATCGCTCCTGAATCAGGACAACGCACCCCAACGGTTTTTACGCTGACCGCGCCGCCCCGCCAATCCTCTAGATCCGGGCGACAGAATCCCGCTCGATCAGCTTGTAGTCGAGACATTCGACCACGCCTGAGGACTCATCCTCCCCGAGTGACTCGATCAATCTGGCAACGGCAACCGCACCGTATTCGAGCAAGGGCTGGCGTACTGTCGTCAGGGCTGGCCAAGTCTTGTCGGCGATCTCGGAATCATCGAACCCTACAACAGAGAGTTCTCCCGGAACTGACACCCCCAGACGATGCGCAGCCATGATGATGCCGGCGGCCATGTCGTCATTCGCCGCAAAAACCGCGGTGGGTCGGTCCTTGCGTTTGAGCAGCTCATCACCCGCCTTCAGCCCCGACGCGAATTCGAACGTTCCCGGCAGCACCAGTTCGGAGCGGAAGGGCAAGCCCGCAGCCTCCAGAGCCTCGCGATATCCCTTGAAACGTTCCTGGGTGGCGTTCTGGTCTTCCTTGCCACGCTGGAAGGCTATGGATTTGTGCCCGTGATCAATCAGGTAACGGGTCAGATCGCGCGCCGCGGCGCGCTCGTCGATCATGACGGTGCGCACGGAACCGCTAAGGTCGTGCGGCCCCACACGGGCGATGCGAACGTCAAACTCACTGAGCACCTCTGCCAGCCGGTCGTCATTGGACAGAGGCGGAACCAGCAACAGCCCGTCCGGCCGGCTCGCTTCCATCAATTTGGAAAACTTCGCGTGCAACTGGCCCCAATCCAGATCGGCGATATTCTCCACCAGTGAGATCATGAGATGATACCCCTTCTCCTGGCAGGCCTGGACCGCGCCGAACTGGACCGCGTTCACATAACTCGACCGGTGCGAGTGGGAGATCATGTGGATGGAATAGCTCCGCCGGCCACGCAATTGCCGGGCCGAGGTCGAGGGCACATACCCTACCTCTTCAGCTGCCTTTCGCACCCGCTCGCGCAGATCCTCTTTCACATGCGGTTCGTTGTTCAGGACACGCGAAACCGTCTTGATCGACACACCTGCCTTTTCGGCAACATCCACCATGCGAGCCATGCGCGGGACCTCCGGGTCTAGCTATTCCTGATGCGGTCGACGATTTCCGCATGCAGTGTTCGATTGAGCGGTAGTTGGGACAGCATCAGCGAGGAGAGAAACAGCAGAATGGCCGGTGCTGCGAAGATGTAAAGCTGTAAATACCCTGCCGTTTCAGTCGCTTGCTGTTCAAGTCCGGTATCATAGCCAATCCAGGTCAAGACCATGCCGACGATCAGCCCCATCAAACCGCCCGCGGACTTCTGAACCAGCAGGACCGACCCGAACACCGCGCCTTCATTTCGCTTGCCGCTCTGCCACTGGCCGTATTCGACGGTGTCAGGCACCAGAGCCCAGACCAGAACGCCAAAGCCGCCAAAGCCGATCCCGTAAAGCAGGATCTGCAGGGGAACACCGGCAACCAGAACAGGCTGTGTCAGCGCCAGCCAGAGACCGCCACCGATCACGATCCAGCACGCAGCGACCCAGGCGCGCTTCTTCCCATACCGATGCACTGCCATGGTCCAGACCGGGACCGACAACAGGATGGCGATCGCATAGATTGTCAGCACGGTCTCCTTGGCCGCAAAGACGTGTGCGTGTGCCTCGATGTAGAAGGCGAGTGTGATCTGGAAGGTCGCACCGGCTGCCGATTGAAGGAAGATCGCGCCGAGCAGGACGCCCAGCGCCGAATTGGACAGGATCGCCTTCACGAACGCTGCCATGGAGAAATCGCTCTCCTGAGATGTACCGAGCTCTTCTTCCTTCGTTGCGAAGAAACATACTGCCAAGGCGATCGTGGCCAGAAAACCGCCTACCAGAGCTGCAATCAGAAAGCCGCCCGGCGCCGTGTCGGAGCCATCGCCGAAATGCCGGACAATGGGGAACCAAGTGCCGGAAATGGCAAACAGGCCGAGGAAGGCAAATCCCATCCTCGTGCCCGAAAGCAGGGTCCTCTCACCGCTGTCATAACTCAAGCGAGAGGCTAGCGCGGCGTAAGGAACTGCGACCAGCGTGTAGCAGGTGCGGAACAACATGTGCGCTGCCACCATGAAAAGGAAGAGCATTAGCCCCTCGAGGGGTGGGATCCAGAAGAGCAGGACGAAACACAAGCCCAACAGCGTTCCGCCGCCCAACAGATAGGGGCGATAGGTACCCCAGCGTGTCCGTGTTTTCTGCGCCCAGTTAGCAACGGCCACATCGGACACCGCGTCCCACATCGTACCGATGAAATAGATCAACCCGGCCTGGTTAGGTGGCAGCCCTACGACCTCGGCATACCAGAACACAAGGATCAGCGAGAGCGCATTCCAGTAGATGTTCAGTCCGAAATCACCAACGCCATATCCAAGATAGGTCCGCAAGCCCGCTCCATTTCAGAATCAAATACTTCCCGTCACATGTTGCGTGGATCGCCCGGGCATTGTCCACCGTTGTCGGGCAGGAAAAGAAAGGGCGGCGGGTTGCTTTAACCCGCCGCCAGTTACCCTAGAGAGAGGGTGCAAGCGTCTAGAAGCGACCGCGAATTATGAAAGCGAAGCGCCTGTCATTGCGGAAGAAGCTCCGCGGGGCCGTGATCAGCTGATCGTTGATCACCGAGCTGGTCTCGGAGACCTCATCCAGCAGATTTACACCCTGGACACCGACGGTAATGCCGTCGGTCAGGTTGTAGAAGAAGGCCCCATCCAGCTGGCCGGTCGACTCATGGACGATCGGGGTAAATGGATAGATCACGTCACGAACCGTCAGCGTATAGTCGGAACGCCAATTGTAGGCGAGACGCGCGCTCCACTGATCGGTTTCCATGAAGCCAACCATGTTGAACGTGTGTTCGGACATAAGCGGCAGGCCCAGCGCCGAGACGTCAAAGTTCGGAGCGCCACCACGACCGTTCGGCTCATCATTCTTCGGACCGATATTCGGAATGCCCTGGGCGTCGATGTAGGTGTAGTTCGCCTGGACCCCCAAACCGGACCAGATACCGGGCAGCTCGTCAAAGGTTTGCTGGTAAGCCACCTCGAAGCCCTGGATCTCGCCGCTGTCGGAGGCATTGCCAACACCATCCACATCAACCGTGAAAGTCTGACCGTTGTTTTCGATATCTCGCTGGATCACCGCTGGAACAATGAAATTGTCCAGGCTCTTGTGGAAGAGCGAGAAGGTCAACGAGCCGACATCCGCGAAGTACCACTCGAAGGCAAGGTCATACTGATCAGCGATGATCGGATCGAGCTGAACATTACCCGTCGAGACCTGCGGGCCAAGCCAGGCTCCGGTGACCGGATCATCATCGCCGCGTGCAATCACCAGATTGCTCTTCATCAGACCGAAGTCCGGACGGCGCATGGCACGCGATGCACCAAAGCGGATCTGGAATTCCTCGGAAACACCGAAGAGAACATTCAGGCTGGGCAACCAGTTGTCATAGGTATTGCTGTCGGAAAGCTCTGTATTTGTGCCATCTGCCCAAGTCGCAAAGGCATTGCGAACCGCCGAGGTTTCCAAACAGAGTCCCGGAGGCGTACCGACGATAGCAGCACAGAAATCATCCGGCGTTTGGGCACCGAAATAGAGCGAGGCATCCGGGAATGAGAGCGCGCCAACGGCGGTCGTTTCAGTCTCCACATAACGCAGACCCACATTACCGCTGATAGTCATGCCCGAGGTGAAAGCCTCGTTGGAGAAGTCCAGGCGACCGTAAAATGCGGTCGTGTCCTGGCTGACATCGGTGATTTCCGACGGCAGGAACGAGGTTCCGGCAACAACACCGCCGCGCTGTGCGAGCGGCACCCAGCCGCCATTGCCAGCAGCGTTGCGAAGGGACATCAGATCGGCGACGGCGACGTCATAATTGTCGCCGAGCGGACCGGTGTAGAACGGAACACCCCCCTCAAGGCCGGTCGCCATGCCACGCTGGTAGTCATTAAAATCATACAGCTCGAAAGTGCCCGCCGGGATAGCCGGATTATCGAGTGCAAACGGTGCATTCCAAGTCGCTGAGATATTACCCCAGTTATAGGTGGAGCTGCGAACAATCTGGTCGCGCTCGGAGCGACGGGCACCGAAGCGCACGGACTGCAGCCAGCTATCACCTTCAAAATCGTATTCGGCGTCACCGCGGAAAGAGACCGCCTCCCCCTCATTGTCGGAAAGATGGTCCATAGCCGAGCGAATGTAATAGTTTCCGAGGTCGCTGAAATACGGGTTGGAACCATCGCTTGGTGCGCGATAGACGACGCTCGGCACCTCACCACCCATGTCCAGTTCGATATCGGAGAAGAATGCCGCGTGAACAGTCACATCCGCAATATCTACTTCGGACTCAACAAACTGGAGATCGAAGCTGGTGCGGAAACGATCTGTCGGTGCCCAGGAGAGGTTGAAACCCCAGTCCGTCGTGACGGACTCGTCAACCTTGCCGCGGGTCAGCGCCAGCTGGCGCACACCGTTTAGCGGGTGGGTCGGGTCGTTGGAACGCCAACCCACGCTCTCGGAAATCACGCCGCTTTCAAACAGGCCATCATCTCCAAACTCGAAGCTCGTACCCGCTGCCGGAATGATCGTCGGACCGCTATCAATGCTTGGCTCGACCGCACGCTCGCTCCACGCGTTCTCATAGGACGCACGGAAGAACTGGGCCGTTGCTTCCAGCTCGCCACTGGCACTGCGCCACTGGGCAGCTGCGGAGATGGTGTCGCGATCGCGATCAAAAAGCTGTGTCCGGATACCCGCGCCCGAAGGAACATACAGATCCTGCCCGTCGCCTGGATCACGGTCCAGCCATTCGGCAACCAGGGTGCCGTCCGCGCGGGACTTAAGGTTGGAATAGGACGCGCCAATCAGGAAGCCGAATTCGGACCCGTCTGACATCTCCCAGCTATCCGCATAGATCGCGGACGCGGTCGGCGTCAGCTCGTCGGCAAAGTCGGTGTAATTGCCTTCAAGCGTGAAGGCGAGAAGACGACCATTCTCGTCGAACGGCAGGCGCGTATTCAGATTGACGGTGCCGGCCAGTCCACCTTCGATCATGTCGGCGGACTGGTTCTTGAAGACCTCCACCGAGCCAAGCATTTCCGGGGACACATCGTTGAAGCCGATCTGCTGGCCATTATCTGCGGAAAACACGTCACGGCCATTCAGTTCACTGCGGGCGAAGTTCAGGCCACGAATGATCGCGCCGGATCCTTCAACGGAGAAGTGGTCTGGGTCGTTCTCGCCATCGAAACGCGTAATATTGATACCCGGGACACGCTGCAGCGCTTCGGATACGGAACGGTCCGGCAGAGCGCCGATATCTTCCGCCGTTACTGCATCCACCAGGACATCGGAATTGCGACGGATTTCCTGTGCCGAGCGCAGGCTCGAACGGATGCCGCGGACCGTGATGACGTCAGAGTCGCTTGCTTGTGTGTCTTCATCTGCATCCTGTGCCATCGCAGCGGGCGCGCCCATCGCGATTGCCAGGGCCAGGACGGAGGCACCTGCCCACGCTTTCGTCCTGAAATCCGGTTTGGATTTTCCGGATACACCGTTGAATTTCATCAAAATTCTCCCCTCATTGAAGCGCGCCGCCTTTTATTGACAGCGTTGTCAATTGCTGTCACCTTCAACTAAACACTTCGATCTGTCAAGAATAACAAATCGAAGAATCTGAAAGATCAGTGTCCGGAACCGGCAAACAATGCATGATTTGCCGCACGACGCAGGGGAGAAAATTCGGTGATGAGGGCGAAAAAGCGCATCGTCATTGTCGGCGGCGGAACCGCAGGGTGGATGGCTGCTGCTGCCCTGTCTTCCATGCTGCCCAGACAGGAGTTTTCCATCGATCTCGTCGAGTCCGAACAGATCGGCATTATCGGTGTGGGTGAGGCTACGCTGCCGCATCTGCGTCACTTCAATGAAACCATCGGCGTCGACGAAACCGAATTCCTCAAAGCCACCTCGGCGACGTTGAAACTGGGCATAGAATTCGTGAACTGGGGCGATGTCGGCGAGCGTTACATCCACCCGTTCGGGGATTTCGGCCGCACGATCCAGGGGGCCAAATTCCACCAGGTCTGGCGCAAACTCAATCCCGACGCGAGCGCTGGTGATATCGGCAAGTATTCTTTACCCGTACGCATGTGCGAAGCTGGCAAATTCGACTTTCCAGAATCCGATTACCGCGCAATTACATCAACTTATGGATATGCCTACCAGTTTGACGCAACCCGGTACGCGCCTTTCCTGCGCAAGATCGCAGAGGGTCGTGGAGTTCGGCGCACCGAAGGTATTGTCAACGCTGTCAATCAAGCCAGTGAAAACGGCGACATCGTCTCGATAGAGCTTGACAATGGAGCCCTGCTCACAGGCGACTACTTTATCGATTGCACAGGGTTTCGCGGCGTTCTCATCGATCAGACACTCAAGGCCGGTTACGAGGACTGGTCGCACTGGCTTCCCTGTGACCGGGCTGTCGCAGTTCCATCCGCTGCAACATCGCCCATCCTGCCCTACACCCGAGCGACCGCGCACGAAGCCGGGTGGCAGTGGCGCATTCCGCTCCAGCACCGCATGGGCAACGGCCATGTCTATTCCAGCAGCTTTATTGATGACGACAAAGCCGAGGCAATTCTGCGCGCGAACATCGAGGGTGAGCTGAAAGCCGAACCACGCGTGCTGCGCTTTAGGACCGGACGCCGCAAACAGTTCTGGTCGAGGAATTGCGTGTCCGTCGGACTGGCCAGTGGTTTCCTGGAGCCGCTGGAATCCACCAGCATCCACCTGACCCAACTGGCGATCACCAATTTCATCGAACTCTTGCCCGTGAGTGCCGACATGTCGCGTGAACGCGATGAGTACAACGCTATCATGGCCCGCGAGTTCGAACGCGTCCGCGACTTCCTGATCCTGCATTATCACGTCACCCGCCGGCATGATTCCGCGTTTTGGAACCATGTACGAACTATGGAGATTCCTACAACGCTACAGGAGAAGATCGATCTCTTCAGCGCTCGCGGACGCGTGGCGCGTTACCAGCAAGGCCTGTTTCTCGAACCCAGCTGGCTTGCCGTCTACCTAGGACAGGGACTGATACCCGCACAGCCGGATGGCTCCGCAAGCCAGCTGGATGACGCAGAATTGGCTGCTCGGCTTGCGGCACTGGACAGCGAAATCGGTTCCGCCGTCTCGCGGATGCCCCATCACGACAACAAGCTGGCTGCGCTGGTTCAAGCCGGGAGGGCGGCCCAGTGAGCCGACCGATCGAAACAATAGCCATTCTCGGCTCGGGCATTGAAGCAGCGCTGTCGGCGTTTGTGCTCAAACAGCGCACCGGCCTCTCCATAGCGCGGTTCGCTGAAACAGAGACGCCAGCACTCTCACCGGTACATACAGTTCTAACCCCGTCAGCGCTTCAGCGCCTGGAGACAGCAGGACTGGGCCTGCGCGACCTGCTCGCCCTTCCGGGCAGCCTGCCCTCGCTGGGCCAGATGATCGTGACCGACCAGCAAACCAGCTGTAACCCTTTTGGATCACGTGGCATCGACTGGGCCGGGATCGGTTTTCACCATCACTGGCTGCGTGCGCGCCAGGGCGGACTTCGCTTGCCCTACGCCGCCTTTTCTCCGGCCTATCGGGCGATGCAGGAAAACCGTTTCGCGCCACCAGACCAACGCAATCTCATCGGGCCCCTTCAGCACGAGTCCGGCCTGCACGTGCATCCAGAAGCGCTGTTTGAGCGCCTCGTTGAAGGGACCAGCGTCCAACCAC
The DNA here is from genome assembly GCF_017643475.1 of Maricaulis sp. Taxonomy (GTDB): domain Bacteria; phylum Pseudomonadota; class Alphaproteobacteria; order Caulobacterales; family Maricaulaceae; genus Maricaulis. The sequence goes on along the minus strand of NZ_JAEPNI010000001.1, from coordinate 414,866 downwards.
TTGCAGCGGCCGCAAACGCCGTCGAAGCAGACCTTGTCATTGATGCACGCGAACGATCGAACGAGCTCCAGATCTCAGCCCAAAGCGGTGAACAGCCATTTTCGAGCTGGCGCGCTTCCACGACCGGCTGGACGATTACGATTCCGCTGCGCAATGGGGCCCTCGAATATCCCCTGGCGGGTGGTGATGAAGACCAACTGATCAAACAGCCCTGGCGAGGCAATCAGGTCTCCATCGGACAAGCCGCCTACAGCGGCCCGAGCTTGCCCGGTCTCGCGATAGAGCGCGTCCTGCACGAGCTGGACCTGTTGGTCGAACTGCTGCCGGATCGGGATTGTCATCCCGCCGAGACGTCGCAATACAATCGCATCTGGACTGAGGAAATGAACGAGCTGCGCGCGCTAACCACATTGTATCTTGGTGGCGACGATGCACGCACTTCAGAACGACTCAGGATGTTCAAACACCGCGGCTATGTGCGTCCGCTGGACACGGACCTGGTCACGGCCAGTGACTGGGTCGTGCACGCCCTGGCGCTGGACCATGTGCCGGAACATTTTGATCCATTGTCGATGCGGCTGGATGATGCTCGTCTGAAACAGGAACTCGGCCAATTGCTTCAGCGCATCAACGTGGTCAGCGGGGAATTCCCGCCGCTGTCGGTCTACCTCCAGGCGATCGACAAGGCGCTCGGCCAATCCCGGGAGACCGCATGACCAGCAATCGCATATCCAGTGTCGTCATCGCGGGTGGCGGAACCGCCGGGTGGATGACAGCCGCGGCGCTGTCCAAATTCATCCTGCCTGCCGGCGTGCGTGTTGAGCTGATCGAATCTGACGCAATCGGTACGGTCGGTGTCGGCGAAGCGAGCATTCCCGGCATCGCCGATTTCAATCGAATGCTCGGGATTACCGAGCCCGACTTCATTGCCGCAACCAGGGGCAGCTACAAACTCGGCATCGAATTTGTTGACTGGGGTGCGATCGGCGAGCGCTATCTCCACCCGTTCGGGGATTACGGATTTCCGATGCAGGGCGAGGATTTCCACCATTTCTGGAACCGCGCCCGTCTGCTCGGCGAAGACCACGCGCTTGAGGCCTATTCCATGTGTTGCATGGCCGCGCGTGCAGGCAAGTTCATGCTGCCGGTCAACGATCCGCAATCACCCGTTTCCCAGATGCGTCACGCCTATCATTTCGACGCCGGCCTCTATGCGCGATTCCTGCGCCAGTACGCTGAAGCAAGAGGCGTTGTTCGGCATGAAGGCCGCATCGCCACCGTCGAGCGCGATGGCGAGCGCGGTGCAATCCGGGCCCTGGGCATTGATGATGGACCCCGCCTTGAAGCCGATCTGTTTGTCGACTGCACAGGTTTCCGGGGGCTGTTGATTGGGCAGGAACTGGGCGTTGCCTATCAGGACTGGCGTGAATGGCTGCCCTGCGACCGGGCCATTGCTCTACCTTCCGAGCGAGATGAGACGACACCACCCTATACCCGCGCTACCGCGCGCGAAGCCGGCTGGCAATGGCGTATTCCGCTGCAACACCGTGTCGGCAATGGTTACGTCTACTCCTCCGCCCACACGGATGACGAACGCGCCCTGGACGTGTTGACCCGCAACATTGAAGGCACCCCCTTGGCCGAACCCAACCATCTGCGTTTCACGCCTGGCCGCCGCGACCGTTTCTGGGAGAAGAATTGCGTGGCCATCGGTCTCTCCTCGGGCTTCCTGGAACCGCTTGAATCAACCTCCATCCATCTGATCCAGGAAGGCGTGAGCAAACTGCTGGCGCTGTTTCCGCGCGATGGCATCAGCGCGCGTGAGACCGCGCGCTACAACGCGATCATGGCCGATTCATTTGATTACATCCGTGACTTCCTGATCCTGCACTACAACGCAACCCGCCGGAACGACTCCGCTTTCTGGGACCATGTTCGCACCATGCAGATCCCGGACAGCCTGAGCCAGACCCTGGGGCTTTTCCGAGAAAATGGCCGTTTCTTTGCCCACAAGGGAGACCTCTTTACCCTGACCAGCTGGCTCGCGGTGATGGTCGGGCAAGGCATTCTGCCAAAAGCCTATTCGCCGGTCGCTGACAGTCTGGCGAGCGACGAGCTGGCCCGGACACTGCGCGACATGCGGGAGACCTACGCCATGGCCGCAAGCAAGATGCCGCCGCATGACGCCTTCATCAGGCACGTGCTTGGCAAGGCCGAGACACAAGGAGAGCTCGCATGAGCGTCGACCCCATCCGTTCGGTCTTGATTGTGGGAGGTGGCACTGCCGGCTGGATGACAGCCGCGGCCCTGTCCAAGATTTTCGCGGACCACGACCTTCGGATCCAGCTGATCGAGTCCGAGCAGATCGGCACAGTCGGCGTCGGCGAAGCGACGATCCCCCAGATCCTTCTGTTCAACCGCATGCTGGGCATCGACGAAAACGAGTTCATCAAGGCAACCCAGGCGACTTTCAAACTGGGCATCGAATTCGAGGGATGGCGGCGCGAAGGCCATTCCTATCTGCACCCTTTCGGCTCCTATGGCAGCGACATGGACGGGGTGATGTTTCATCACTTCTGGCTCAATGCCCGCCAGCGCGGATATGAGGTTGAGCTGCCGGAGTTCTGCCTCCAGGTGCTCGCCGCCCGCGAGGGACGCTTCCTGCGACCAGTGCCCAATGCCAAGAACTCCCCGCTCGGCCATATCGCCTATGCCTTCCAGTTCGATGCGGGCCTGTATGCGAACTATCTGCGCCAGTACGCGGAGGCTCGAGGGGTCGAGCGCATCGAGGGCCGGATTAAACACACACGCCTCGACGAGGAAAGCGGCCACCTGGCCTCAGTGAAACTGGAGGATGGTCGCGAATTCTCGGCCGATTTTTTCGTCGATTGCTCAGGGTTTCGCGGGCTCTTGATCGAACAGGCACTGGAAACCGGATACGAGGACTGGAGTGCCTGGCTGCCCTGTAACCGGGCGCTGGCGGTTCCGTCGGAACGTGTACGTGAGCCAGACCCGTTCACCCGCTCGACCGCCCGCCCGGCGGGCTGGCAATGGCACATCCCGCTGCAACACCGAACCGGCAATGGCCATGTCTATTGCTCTGATCATATGAGTGATGACGAGGCTGCCCGTATTCTGCTGGACAATCTGGAGGGCCGCCCCCTGCGAGACCCGATCCAGCTGCGCTTTGTGACCGGACATCGTCGCAAGTTCTGGAACCGGAATGTGCTGGCGATTGGCCTCGCTGCGGGATTCATGGAACCCTTGGAATCCACCAGCATCCACCTGATCCAGAGTGGGATAGCGCGCTTGATGACGCTCTTCCCGGATCGCAGTTTCAACCCGGCCGACATCGATGAGTACAACCGTCTAACGCTGCAGGAATACGAGTATGTGCGTGATTTTCTGGTCCTGCATTATCGCCAGACCGAGCGCGATGATAGCGAGTTCTGGCGGCGCTGCCGAAACCTGCCGATGACCGACCACCTCGCTCGCAAACTCGAGCTCTATCGCACCAATGGTCGCGTCTATCGCGAGAAGGACGAGCTGTTCAACGAAACCAGCTGGCTCGCCGTCATGGACGGTCAGGGCGTAGAACCCCGGGGCCATCACCCCTTGGTCTCAAGCCTGGGCGATCGCGAGGTTGATGCCCGGCTGGAACAGATCCTGTCAGTGATCCGGGCATCCGCGGATCATATGCCCAGCCACGCGGACTTCATCGCCGAACACTGCGCCGCCGAACCGGATATGCTGTCGGAGACCGTGTAGAAGTTCTCAAATGCTTGTTCTTGCCGCCAGCCTGCTCGCTGCCCTGCAGCCCGCGCCCGAATGTGCGCTTGCCGAGGATTTCGCCCCGATTGTCATGAACCAGACCGGGTTCGAAACGACCGGTCCCAAGCTGGCCATCCTGCGTGCCGACACCGAGACACCTGTGAACTGGCGCGTGCTGGACGCGGACGGGACGCCTGTCGCCAGCGGCACATCCGAGCCGTTCGGCTATGATGAAAGCGCCGGGGAGACCGTCCACCACATCGATTTCGCGGCACTCTCAACGCCCGGAACAGGCTTCACGATTGAAGCCTGCGGGGCGCGCTCGCGCGCCTTTGCCATCGGCGTTCGGCCCTATGCGGAGCTGGCAGAAGACAGCCTCAGATACTTCTATCTCAATCGCCTCGGCACGGATCTCGACCCCGCCTTCACGGGCGGCGAGGCCTGGGCCCGTGCGGGTGGGTTTTTCGGGAGCCAGGTCACCTGTTTCACCGGCACCGACATGACCGGAACAGAGTGGCCGGGATGCGATTATCATCTCGACACCACGGGCGGCTGGGCGGATGCGGGCGACTACGGCCAGTACGTGGTCAATGGCGGGATCTCGGTCTGGACGCTCCAATACGTCTATGAACGTTTCCAAGCTCTCGGCGAGCTGGCGGAGTTCGGCTGGAACGGTGAGCGTGTGACCTTGCCCGAAAGTGAAGACGGGGTCAGTGAAATCCTCCTCGAAGCGCGCTGGCAGCTGGAATTCATGCTGGCCATGCAAGTGCCGGAGGGCGCCTCGGTCTGGGTGGACGCGCGCGAGGACGAAGCGGAACAATCCCGCCCGATCCTGGTAGATGGCTCCGGCCTCGTCCACCACAAGCTTCATGAGCGCAGCTGGTTGCCCTTGCCTCTGCTGCCGGAGGATGCCGCTGAAACCCGATATCTGATCCCGCCAACGACTGCAGCCACGCTGAATCTGGCCGCGTCGGCAGCGCAATGCGGACGGGTCTGGCGCGAACTCGACCCTGTCTTCGCAGATCAATGCCTGAGCGCCGCGCGAAGGGCCTTTGCCGCAGCAGAGCGTTACCCCGACCTGCTTGCTCGCAATACGTTCGATGGCGGCGGCGCTTATGGCGACCTCGATGTTATCGACGAATTCTACTGGGCCGCCATCGAGCTCTGCCTGACCACAGGAGAGGCGGCGTACCGGCAATCAGCGCTGACCTATCGAGAACAACTGAGCGGACGTCGGCCCATCTTCTGGGCAAACACCGAAATGCTGCCGGAACTCTCCCTGTTGCTCAGCCAAGATCATCCGAGTCTGCGCGAACAGGCGAAGACCATCGTTCGGGCCAGCGCCAATCAGTACCAGCAGGAAATGACCTCTGGCGGCTATCACTACCCGCTGACCCCGAGCGAGATCACCTGGGGGTCCAGCGCCAACTTGCTCAATCGCGCCCTTGTCATGGCGGCAGCGCATGACGTCGATCCGGAACAGGGCTTCCGGGATGGCGTCGTGCACGCGATGGACTACCTCCTCGGGCGCAATCCGCTCGACCAGAGCTACATCGCCGGCTATGGCGCGCGCCCGATGCGGTTTCCGCACCACCGCTTCTGGGCCAATGGCGCCGATCCGGAGTTTCCCGAGGCCCCGCCCGGAGCGCTTTCCGGCGGGCCCAATCATCGCATCATGATTGATCCGATCGCGCGCGAAATGGAAGGCGAGTGTGCGCCCCAGACCTGCTGGGCCGACCATGTTGACGCCTATGCGCTCAACGAGGTTGCTATCAACTGGAATGCGCCGCTCTTCGCAATCGCGGCATATCTGGAAGCCACACAACATAATAACAACTAGGCGAAAATCCGGATTTCACGGCTCTTCACAGCCGATATTGACAACGTTGTCTAAATGCGATCATGTAACCTCAAACAGGGGAGCCAACAATGCCGCTACATCGTCCGTCCAGTACCGCTGTGTCCATGATCGCCCTTTCGGCGGCCCTGGGGCTCGCCGGCTGCCAGCTCGCCTCTGAACCCGAGCTTCAAGGCGCGGATACGACAATGGCAGAGCCGGTCTTTATCGACTTACCAGACGCGGCCACAGCCGACGCGGCCAACTGGCCCGCAATCACACCCCTTCCGCTTGACCCGGCGGTCGAAGCCCGGATCGACGAGATCCTGTCCATGATGACGGTCGAACAGAAAGTTGGTCAGACCATCCAGGCGGACAGTGGTTCTGTGACGGCTGAAGAAGTCCGCGAATACCGTCTCGGCTCCGTGCTCAGCGGCGGAAACTCGGCCCCTGGTCCGCTCCCCTATGCCGATGCTGACACCTGGCTGGAAGCGGCGGACGAGTACTTCAATGCCGCGCTTGACCCGACCGGCGTCGAGATCGCGATTCCGATTATCTGGGGCATCGACGCCGTCCACGGCCACGCCAATCTGCGCGGCGCGGTCGTTTTCCCGCACAATATCGGCCTCGGTGCCACGAACAATCCGGACCTGATCGAGGAGATCTACCGGATTACCGCGCGCGAGCTGTCCGTCTCCGGACATGACTGGACCTTTGCACCCACGCTGGCCGTCCCGCGAGATGATCGCTGGGGCCGCACCTATGAGGGTTTCTCGGAGGATCCAGAAATTGTGCATGCCTATGGCGAGCGCATCGTCTGGGGCCTGCAGGGTCGACCAGGCACGGACGAGTTCATGGCCCCTGGTCGCGTCATCTCGAGTGCCAAGCATTTCCTCGCCGATGGCGGCACGGCTGACGGGCGCGACCAGGGCGATGCCCGGATCAGCGAAGCGGAACTTCGCGATATCCATGCCCAGGGTTACTACACGGCGATCCCCGCCGGCGTTCAGACTGTCATGGCCTCCTTCTCCGGATGGAATGGCGTGCGCATGCACGGCAATCAGAGCCTGCTGAACGATATTCTCAAAGACCGCATGGGCTTCAACGGCTTTGTCGTCGGTGACTGGAATGGCCACGGCCTGGTGGCCGGCTGTTCGGCAACGGATTGCCCAGAAAGCTTCAATGCCGGGGTCGATATGTACATGGCCCCGGACAGCTGGCGCGAGCTCTATCATTCAACACTCGAACATGTACGGGCAGGTCGCATTTCAATGGAGCGGCTGGATGATGCTGTCCGCCGTATCCTGCGTGTGAAAATCCAGTCGGGCTTGTTTGAACAAGTCGCGCCGAGCCAGCGTCCACTGGCCAATGATGACAGCGTTCTGGCAGCCGATGAACATCGCGCTATCGCACGTCAGGCAGTCCGTGAATCCCTGGTATTGCTGAAGAACAAGGACAGTCTCCTCCCTCTCGACCCTGGCATGACCGTGCTTGTCGTGGGCGATGGTGCTGACCATATGGGCAAGGCCTCGGGCGGATGGACCCTGTCCTGGCAGGGCGGGGATTATCCCAATGAGGAATTCCCGGCCGGTCAGACCATTCTCGACGGCATACGCGAAGTCGTTGAAGCCGCCGGGGGGCGCGTGATCTTTGATCCGGAAGGTGATGACGACCATGACGCCGACGCTGTCATCGCGGTCTATGGCGAGAACCCCTATGCAGAATTCCAGGGTGATCGGGAACATCTCGACTTCGTGCCCAACGGTTTCGATACAGAGCAGCTCGAAGCCTACTCCGCCGCGGGCATGCCCGTCGTCAGCGTCTTCTTGTCCGGTCGTCCACTGTGGACCAATCCGGAAATCAACGACTCGGATGCCTTCGTAGCGGCCTGGCTGCCCGGCACGGAAGGCGGCGGCATTGCCGACATGCTCTTCCGCACGCAGCCGGACTTTGACTTCACCGGGCGCCTGTCCTTCTCCTGGCCAGCCAGCGCTGTCGGCGGCCCGGTCAATCGTGGTGACGCGGACTACGCGCCCCTGTTTGCCTATGGCTATGGACTGAGCTTTGGAGATACGCAGGAACTGGCAGATCTGCCCGAAGCTTCCGGCCTGTCGGCTGAGGACCTTGCTCCGAGCGGAGCCTTCTATCGCCTTGGGCAGGCTGTCGCGCCGTGGAGCGTCCAGGTCGGGTCGGGTAACAGCTGGAGCGACGCTCCGGAAGAGCGGCTGGAAACTGAAGCCCTGACCTTGGGCCGAACCGACCGCACGGCGCAGGAAGACTCCCTGCATTTCATCTGGCACCAGGCCGGAGTGGGCGTTCGCCTTGGCACGGCTGAACCCCAAGATCTCTCACGTGAAGCCAATGGCGCGATGGAAATCTCCTTCCGGGCCCGCGGCTATAACAGCCGCGACACCTGGGTGGAGATCGGCGCCTCATGCTCCAGCACGGAAACGTGCGAGCATTTTGTTCCTGTCCGCATCACCCAGGGGCCCTGGCAGGAATACCGGGTCAGCCTGAGCTGTTTCACCGAAGCCGGTGTGGACCTGACAAACACGCAAGCCGTCTTCATCCTTCGTTCCGAGGAAGAGAGCGGTGAGATCGGTCTGGGCGATATCGGCCTCGCTTCCGACACCGACGCCACCCAGACCTGCGGGGATGCCCGCTAGCTCAGGCCAGCAGGCTCAATGCCAGACAAGCGAAAAGACCGGTGATGCTGAGCAGCGTGGACGAGACTGTCCACGTTTTCAGCGTCGCCGCCTCGCTCAAGCCGAATATCCGGCTGACGAGCCAGAAGCCGCTGTCATTGACATGCGACAGGGCCGAGGCGCCCGCTGCAATCGCGATCACGATCAACGCTACGTCAAACCCACCCAGGTCCTGACCAATTAGCAGGGGAGCGGTCATGCCGGCCGCTGTGATCATCGCAACTGTCGCGCTGCCCTGGGCCACGCGGACAATCAGGGCCAGAGCATAACCGAGCAGGATCGGTGTCATACCAAAAGCCAGAACAAGACCTGCCAGCTGGGCCCCGGCTCCGGTATCGACCAGAACCTGTTTGAATGCCCCGCCCGCGCCGGTGACCAGGATCACCGCGCCAGCCGGAGCAAAAGCTTCCGCAATGCCGCGGCTGACCCGGTCACGAATGAGTTGGGGCTTGTTCGCAACGACAAGCCCGGCGATCGCACAGCCAATCAGCAGGGCAGCAAAGGGATGCCCGACAAGAGCAAAAACATCAGAAGCGGCACCGCCAACCCCTGTCAGGGCAAGGACGGCCTGTGTCAGGATCAGGACCAGCGGCAGAAGGATAAGAAGAAGCACAATCCGCCCGCTGACGGCATTCTCGATTTCATCAGACACCCCGTCATGACCCAGCCTGGCCTCCGGCATCTGGCCGAAACGCTCCAGCGCGTTGGCAAACACCGGACCGGCGACCAGCAGAGCGGGGATGCCAGCCGCCAGTCCGGCCTGGATCACCCAGGCCAGGTCCGCGCCGAGAATATCGGCAACAGCAACCGGACCGGGTGTCGGAGGAATAAAGGCGTGGGCAATGGCCAAGCCTGCAAGCAGCGGCAGACCGAATGCCAGGACAGGCCGACCGGCTCGTCTGGCGAGGGCGACCACAACCGGCGCCAAAACAATCAGGGCAACATCGAAAAACACAGGGATCGCCACCACGAGGCCGATCATACCGGTCATCAGCTGACCGCCAAAGCCGCGCCGCTCTCCCAGCAGCAGGCGCGCCAGCCTGGGCAGGCCGCCTCCAGCCTCCAACAACGCCCCAAACAGGCTGCCTAGGCCGACGATTACGGCGATAAAACCCAGGGTCCCACCCATGCCAGCCGTAATGGTTGCATAAGCCGCTTCAGAGCTCATGCCCGCTGCGAGCGCCGCAATCAGGCTAACGCCGATCAAGGCCGTGAACGCCGGGATTTTCCATTTCAGAACCAGCCACAACAGCAGCGGGATCGCCGCGAGAGTAGCGAGCAGCGGGCGATAATCCTGCCAGTTCTCCAGCCCTAGCTCCGCCATTGCAGACCTCGGGTGTTTGTCCGCATTCGCAGCAAACGGTCATGCGCCGTGATGTAGAGCCAGTCGCCATTCACACCGCCAAAGGCGCAGTTCGCCGTTGCGCTACCCGTCAGGATCCGCGCAAGCAGGTCACCGCGCGGTGAGAGTACCAACACCCCACCCGGCCCGGTCGCAAACACCAGCCCGTCCTCGTTGACACACATCCCGTCCGGCAATCCCGGATCGCCCGCGGCCAGGAAATACGACGCATCGAACCAGAGTTCGAGTGCACCCGCAGGACGACCTTCTCGCAGCGGCGCCCGATAGATGTGCGGAGCCTGAGGGTCAGACTGCGCCACATAGAGCCAGTCCTCGCCCGGGGACAACGCTATCCCGTTGGGGAAGGTGAGGTGATCGAACAGGCGTTCGCACTGACCGTCCGGCGCCAGTCGATAGACGCCATTAGCAGACATTTCCTTGAGCGGCGAGGCATCCAGCCCCTCAAGGCCATAGGGCGGATCGGTGAAATAGATCGAGCCATCATCGGCCCGCACAAGATCATTGGGACTGTTGAAACGCTGGCCTTCAAAGTTCTGAACCAGCGTCTCCCGCGCCTGTGTGTCGAGCTGCATGCGCTGAACCGCGCGCTCACCATGATTGCAGAGATAGAGCCAGCCATCCTCGCCGTACCAGAGTCCATTGGCGCCCGGTTCGCGCATGCCGACCGCTCTCGAGGCATCGACGCCGGAAGGATCAAGGAATGTCTCCAACCCAGCCGAATCCGACCAGCGATAGGCCCGGTTGCCCGGAACATCGGTGAAATAGAGGCACTGCCGTACGCGGTCCCAGCTTGGCCCCTCACTCCAGGTAAAACCGTCGGCTAGCTGCTCCAGCCCCCACGCGGCCCGGAACAATGGCTGCGCACTGGCATCATGAAGCTCGACCGAGATGGGAAGCGAACGCGACGCACATCCACCCAGCCCCATCGCTGCAAGCCCGCCAAGACCTGCAAGAGTTTCCCGTCGTGTCGGCATCACTCAGTCTCCACCCGGGTCGCGATCGCGGCAGCAGGCTGATCCGTGTCGAACCCGGTTTCAATCTGCACGTCCGCAGAGGACTTGAGATCGAGAGAACTGGCGCCAACGTGGAAGACCAGCTGGCCCGGCTCGACCCTCCAGACGCCTGGCGCCTGGAAAACTGCCGCCTGTGCCGGGGCCAGCGTGAACCGGACCGTCACACTTTCTCCCGGAGCCAGGGAGACACGCTCGAAACCGCGCAGCTCGATGCGCGGACGGGCAACCGAAGCGACGGGGTCACGCATGTAGAGCTGGACGACTTCATCCGCCTGGCGATCACCGGTGTTGGAAATCTCTACCGAGAGGCGGATCTCGTCATCGACAACAGCGGCGTCGAGTTCACCGTATTCAAACGTTGAATAGGAGAGCCCGTGCCCGAAGGCGTAGAGCGGCGTGATCGGCTGGTCCATATAGCGGTTGGTGTCACGCGACAGATCCGGATCTGCCGGGCGGCCGCCCGGATATTCCGAATAGGTGAAAGGCGCGGCGCCCGTCGCCCGCGGGAAGCTGACCGGAAGACGGCCTGCCGGAGAGGTTTCTCCAAAGACGATATCGGCCAGGGCCGGACCTGCCCCCACACCCAGCATCCAGGTATTCAGCACCGCATCCGCTCGCTCAGCTATGTCGGGGATCGCCAGCGGGCGGCCGGTCACCAGCACGACCGTCACAGGCTGTCCAGTGTCGAGAATGGCCGACACCAGGGCGCGTTGACTGTCTGGGAGGAAGAGATCCGAACGGCTGCGCGCTTCACCCGACAGGTCGAAGTGCTCGCCGACAACCAGCAGCACACGATCCGCAGACCGGGCCAGTGCAACAGCTTCATCCAGTCCGGAAAGGTCGTCGCTGCGCGGATCCGCGCCTGCTGCATGGACGATCTCCACACCTTCCGGCGCGCCATCGCGCAAACCATCAAGCAGGCTGATAACGTCCTCCGATCGCCCCTGCGCTCGCCAGGACCCCAGCTGGGTCGAGGCATCCGTCGCCAGTGCGCCGATGACTGCCACCCGGCCCGCGCCGACGTCCAGCGGCAAGGCTTGGTTCTCATTCTTCAGCAGGACCACACTGCGCGCTGCGATGGCTCGCGCCGCTTCCCGATGATCGATAGCGAGAAGCTCAGATTCCTCGCGCTCGACCTGGTGATAGACCATCGGTTCGTCAAACAGGCCCAGACGCTCCTTCGCGGTCAGGATGCGCCCAACGGCCAGGTCCAGATCGGCTTCCAGCGCCGGGTTCGCCGCAATGGCATCGCGCAATTCCTCTACAAATATGCCGCTCGTCATGTCCATGTCGACGCCCGCTTGGAGGGCCAGGGCCCCGGCGGCAGCGCGCGATTCCGCCACGCCGTGATTCATCAGTTCGGCAATCGCGTTCCAGTCACTGACGATCAGACCATCAAAACCCCAGCGCGCGCGAAGCGTCCCGTCGATCAGCGCCTCATTCGAGGTCGAGGGCACGCCGTCAATATCGTTGAACGCGGTCATCATGGAGCCCGCGCCCGCCTGTGTCGCCGCGTAGAAGGGCGGCAGATAGGTCTCGTAGAGACTGCGCTCGCCAATGTCCGCGGTTCCATAATCGCGGCCCCCTATTGGCACGCCGTAGGCGCCAAAATGCTTGGCCGTCGCCAGGAGTGTGTCTCCAGCCGCGAGGCTTTCACCCTGGAAGCCCTGAACCTGCGCTTCCGCCATTCGCGACCCGAGATAGGGATCCGCGCCTGCCCCCTCCACGATGCGCCCCCAGCGCGGATCACGCGCGATGTCGATCATCGGGGCAAACGTCCAGTGCAGACCTGAGGCGGATGCTTCCTCGGCAGAAATACGTGTGGCATTTCGCCAATCGGCCTCATCCCAGGTCGAGGCCATGGCGATCGGCACGGGGAAGATGGTGCGATAGCCGTGCACGACATCCATCGCAAACAGGAGTGGAATGCCCAGACGACTTTCCTCAACCGCGACACGCTGCAACTCTGCCAGCGGCTCTGCACCCGCGACATGCAGATAGGACCCGACCGCGCCGGCGCGGACACGGTCCAGCTCTTCAGGTGTCAGGCGGGAGTTGAGATTGCGGCTGCGACCACCCGCGGCCTGGTGGAGCTGGCCGAGCTTCTCTTCCAGCGTCATCTGCGCCAGCAGACCTTCGACCCGCTGGGAAAACTGCGTCTGCGCCCGCGTTACACCGGCCTGGGCAACCATATTCTGTGGACCGCTATCCTCCTGACAGGCCGCCAGGACAATCAGCGGCAGAGACAGGGTGGCGGCACAGGTGCGCATTCTGACAACGTAGTCAATTTTGGACATGGTGTTTCCTTTGTTCTTATCGGCACCCCGGCTCAAACAGCGACGGGCGCTGAAAGGCGGTGGTTCAGTTCTTCGAGATTATGGGCGAGCGGTCTTGTGGCATCGAGCTGCCACGCCTCGGCCGGCGGTTCGAGCGCCTCGAACTGGCTGCGCACGAGTGCGGCGGGCATGTAGTGCCCCGACCGGAAGCGGACACGTTCACAAGCCGTGTCCTCATCCAGCTTCAGCCAGCACCAAGACACCTCACGATCCAGCCCCTCGGTCAGCCAGCCGCGTACGGTATGGTTCAGCGCCGAACAGGTCGCAATCACGGTGTGATCGCTCAACGCGTCTATCGCCGCCCTCATGGAGCGGATCCAGCTGCGGCGGTCGTCATTGGTCAGCGGCTCGCCCGCAGCCATCTTGCGGATGTTCTCTGACGGATGAAAATCATCCGCCTCCAGGCAGCACCAGCCGGTTTGTTCGGCCAGCGCAGCGGCAAGTGTCGACTTCCCGCTGCCCGAGACACCCATGATGACGATCAGGCGAGCCATCTATCCTACCAGAATGCCCAGTAGAGAAGTCCGAGCGTGATGACGACGATCAGCGCTCCGAGATTGTAGAGGCTGGAGGTCGAGAACGAGACACCGTCAATGGAGACGGCCTTCTCGCCCTGGTCCTTGCGCTCGATCACGGCCATGGCGAACATGATCCCCAGGCACGCCAGGAAGATCCAGCCGACACGGTCAAGGAACGGCATCCAGTCCATGTAGAGTTTGCCGAGCACCGACAGACCAAAGGAGCCAACCGCTGCTGCCAGCGCGCCGTTGGCGGTAGCCGATTTCCAGAAAACACCGAGCACGAACAGCGCCACAATGCCCGGCGTGAAGAAGCCGGTGAACTCCTGGATGAACTGGAATGCCTGCGGGAAATTGCCCAGCAGCGGCTGAGCCACCGCGACGGCAATGATCACCGCACAGATGGAGACCAGACGCCCGACCGTCACCAGATGCCCCTCGCTCGCCACTTCTCGCATCGGCTTATAGATGTCGAGCGTGAAGATGGTGGAGATGGAGTTCATCATCGAACCCAGGGAGGAGACGATGGCAGCAATCAGAGCCGCAAAAATCAGACCTCTTATACCCACCGGTGTCAGGGCCATCAGGGCGGGATAGGCCGCATCCGGCCGACCAACCTCGATGCCGCTGGACGCGTCCTGGGCCAGCACAAAGGCTGCGATGCCCGGAACCACGATGATCAGCGGCATGAAGAGTTTCAGGAAAGCGGCAAACACGATGCCGCGCTGGGCCTCATCAACGGATTTGGCGCCCAGCGCCCGCTGGATGATGTACTGGTTGAAGCCCCAGTATGAGAAATGCATCACCCACATGCCGATCATCAGCACACCGATGCCCGGCAGGTTCATGTATTCCGGATGATCGCTGTCCAGGATCATGTCGAACTTGCCCGGCGCCTCGTCAATCAGAACGCCCATACCGGCAATGACACCCGCGCCATCGCTGACCTCGTTGAGGGCAATCCATGTGATCAGACAACCGCCGCCGACCAGCATGGCCACCTGGATGATGTCCGTCAGGGCCACCGCTTTCAGCCCGCCATAGATGGAATAAGCCACGGCAAATGCCGCCAGAACGATCAGCGCGAAAGTGATGTCGAAACCCGTCAGGGCATTGATCGCTGTTGCACCCAGCCACAGGATCGCGGTGAGATTCACAAATGTGTAGAGCGCCAGCCAGAAGATAGACATCACCGTCTTGACCCGGCCGTCATAACGACGCTCCAGGAATTGCGGCATCGTGTAAATCTCGTTCTTCAGGAAGACTGGCAGGAAGAATTTGCCAACGACGATCAGCGTCACGGCGGCGAGCCATTCATAGGTGGCAATTGCCAAACCCACGACATAACCCGAGCCGGACATGCCGATGATCTGTTCGGCCGAGATGTTCGCTGCAATCAGCGAGGCACCGACCGCCCACCACGGCAAGGCCTTGCCGGCCAGGAAGAAGTCGGAGGAGTCCTTTTGATGCCCCGCCTTCTCGCGGCTGACCAGGGTCGCGATAGCAATCAGTGCCAGCGCATAGCCGAACACGATCACAAGGTCGAACGTCGATAACTGCATTTTCTCCCCCGGGTCGGCTGTCGCGGCTGGACCAGTCTGCCTGACCTCATTCCTGATAACGTTGTCAATTGATCACTCAATCGCTAGTGAATGTCAATTCTATCCGAATTCCAACCGGACGTGAGGAAAGTTTATGGCAGTCGCGGAATCCCGCATTCCTGAGCTCGACATATTGCGCGGGTTTGCCATGCTGGGCTTGTTTCTCGTGCATATCGTCGAGCTGTTCGAGCTGTACTGGCTAGCTCCCGATCCCAACCCGTTTCAGGCCTGGACATTCAGCATCTTCGCCGGAAAGTCCTTTGCCCTGCTCGCCCTGCTGTTCGGAATCTCCACGCACCTCATGCTCCCGACGGCAAGCGAGCCCTCGGATAGGCAGCGGGTCTATTTCGCAAAACGCCTGGTGATCCTGTTTGTGATCGGCTGGCTTCACGGTCTGGTCTATCGCGGCGACATCCTGACCCTCATCGTCGTGGCTGGTTTCGCCCTGTTCCTTCTGGCACCCAGTCTGAAGACCCGTTGGCTCCCGGTCGTCTTCCTCCCTCTTCTCCTCCAGCCTGTTCTGCTCTTTCAGGTCACCACCGACACCTTCCCCGAACAGCCCTTACACTGGTCTGATCCGACACTGCAGGCATATCTGGAAGGAGGCTGGTCCAACCTGATCGCAACCAACGCTGCCTCAGGACAATTCTACAAGGCGGTCTTCTACTGGGAGAGCGGACGCTTCGTGCAGATGCTCGGCCTGTTTTTCCTGGGCTTCTGGATCGGAAGACGGTTTTTGAACGATCAGAATCGGATATCGATCGGTGTGCTGGTCACGGTCGCTGCAGGCGCGGCCTTGGTTGCTTCCGCCACCCACTGGCTGCTCCCGCATGCCACCAGCTGGCCCCAGCGCACCCTGTTGAACAATTATGCAAACCTGGCCTTGCTGGCAGGGCAGATCGTCCTGCTCATCGCGCTCTACCGCTGGCTGAAAGGTCGGGGGCTGGGCTGGCTTGAACAGGGTGGCCGGATGAGCCTCACCCTCTACATATCGCAATCCCTGGTATTCGTACCGCTGCTCTATCCGGCAGGACTCGGCCTTTATGACCAGATATCACCCGGCATGCTCTTCGCCGTCGGCCTCGCCTATCTTGTCATCCAACACCTGGCCATCCATGCCTGGCTGAAACGATATCACACGGGCCCACTGGAGCGCGCCTGGCGCCACCTCGCGGCGAGGTGAAGACGGAGCGGGTCATGAATGCGGTTTATGCGGCACCGGCCTCCGTCTACTCGGCCTTGACGCCTCCCATTGGTGTGAGTTCGTCTTATCTCGATTCCAGACACGGCTTCGCAAGCCCCCGGAACTTGGGGAAAAAAGTGCCCGCTCATGGAAAGAGACGAGACCTGCCGGTCTGAGTGGCGGTGCTGGGATACGAAAACGGACGGGTCTCCAAAGTCCAAGTTTGAGGTCCACGCAGGCCGCGAGTTGACGCCATTCCACCAGTACGGCGTCAGCTCGCTGCTTGAGATAGGTTCAATCCCGGTCTCTGGAGACCCGCCCATTTTCGTCTAACAGGCCCCGAAAACGCTCTAGCGGCGCCAGCGCAACATGAGCTGAGCGTATGAATTGTCGGTATTATCGCCGAACTGACCACCAACCTCGACGGCGAGGCCGAGACGTTCAGTCAGCTGGGCATCAAGGCCTGCGGAGACTTCCGTCCAGCTCTCATCGGCAACCGAGATGGCAGCGCTCGACAAATCGACATCATTGAGCAGGAGTGAGACCGTGCGGTCGCCTTCGGTTTCTTCCACACGCTCTGCGCTGAAATTGAAGCCGACACGCTCTGACGCGTCCCAATCAAGTTGTGCACCGAAGCTGACCGTGGTCGAAGTGAAGGATGTGGCGTTGATATGGCCGGCGAAAAGCGGACCGATCTCGCTCGTTGTCGCCATTTCATAATCAGCCGTTGCGATGGCTATAAAGGGCGTCAAATCAAGCCCAGTCAGATCCAGCCCATAACCCGCTTCAAGCGATGCGAAGGTGAGATCCAGATCCCGTTCACTTTCCACCTGACTGCGCTGGGCAAAGGCGGTGGTGCGGTTTGTATCTGCCTGACCATTACCCTGACCCGCCGCAAGCGCGACATAAACACGCTCGCCAGCAAAACCGCCATAAAGTGCTGCGAACATCTGCTCGATCTCGCTCGCCGTGGACAGCAAGCCCTGACCGGTTGAAGCCGCATCAAGCCAGCCGACCTGGCCGCCGACATAGAAAGCACTGTCATGGATTTTCTGGCTGAGGCCTATGCCATAAAGCTCACCATTATAATCGGTGGAGCGGCCGGGTTGATCGACACTGCCATCAAGCGTACGGCCTATCAGATAAGCGCTGCCGGCATGGCGATAGTCGCGGGCTCCATCGCGCACTGAGGTCCGGATGGCCAGGCCGGTTTCATAAAAGGCTTCACTCACCGAACCGAGCGCTGCTGCGCCTTCATTGTAATTCGTTACGCTGGCGAAAACGAAATTGGTTATGAGGGCATGGCTGGCCCGGGTCGGGTGGATACCGTCATAATCCGACCAGGTATCTGGGCAGTCCTGCAGCAACAGCCCTTGGCTGACACAGTCGAGTACGCTTTCAGTGAAACCGTACAGGGACGGATTAAGCCGCGTATCCTCGAACAGCGCTTCGATATTGATGTACAGAATGTCAACACCATGCGAGGCGGTGACGGCGCGATCGACCTCGCGCAAGCCCTCATTGAATTGTCTTGAGGCGATATTGACCGGAGTGACAAATTCCCCCGGCATATCAACCGAATTGCCCAGAAGAGGCAGATTGAAGAGCAGGAATTGCTGCGCGCCGGCATCGGCCAGCGTCGTCAGCGTCGCCTGGATCTCACCCACGCCTTGCGGAATATCCGGCAGCGAGCCCGTGCTCAGGCCAGACAGGAAGTTGTTGCCGCCAATCCAGACGCCGAAAACATCACTGGCAGAGGGCGCCGTAATCGCGCCGGCACTAACCAGGCTCGCATAGGCCTGAGCCTGCTCCAGCGAACCTGGCAGCGGTACGCCGGGCGCAATATCGAAGGCGCTGGTGCGCGCACCACCATGGGCGAAATTAATGCCGTTGCTCGGATCACCAACAATACCGCCCAGGAGCGGCGATAGGGCCAGATTGCCGGCTATGGCTTCATGCCAGACCGGGCCATTGGAGAAGCGGCCATTGAAATAGACCGGCGGGCCGCCCGAGCCGAGTGTCGCGAGAATATTGCCTGTGTCTGACAGGCTATCACCGAATATATAAAGATTACCGCCAGTTAGATCGAAGTCTTGGGCCATGGCCGGCGCACCAGCAAGCGCGCAGGCGGCACTGGCCGCCATAAGAAGGTTCCGCATAGTCTCTCCCCTTTATCGACAAGGAATTCCGGGTCTTTGCGCCCGGCTTTTTCCAACGCCTATGCTATTTGTATACACATATGAATGCTGGACATTCACATGTGTTATAGGTTTCTAGGCGCGCAAGTCCAGCGCACGCGAGGGCTCAATCATGGCGCGAACTGAAGTGGGAGCACAGAAAAAGGTGGGGTCAGACTAACGCTAACTAGTCGCGGAAAGCCCCGAACTAACCCCATCGCAGGCTGCGAGCTGACGCCATTCGGCCAGCCCCGCATCCTTGGAGGCCGCTATCTGCGGATCTCGCCCGCGAACATCGGACCGAAACGGCGCCACCAATACCGGATTTTTATCATGGCTATTGTATATGCCACGCGCGTGGAGCAGGTCCTCCACGTTCCGCAGTGAGGAAGCGGATCTACATCATCACAGCGAGTCGAATGATTTCGGGCGAAGTTTTGAAATACTTGAATGGGTTGCTCATCCGCGCAGATTACATCCATCCAATCAACGCATCGCGTCGAGTGCTGCTGCGTCCACTTTGATGCGAACACCAAGATCCCCCGACCCGCGCAGGACCGGGGTTTTTCTCAGGCAGACCTCAACGGCTTGGATCTCCTGATATTTAGCGCACGCGCCAACAATCCGGGTGATGAGCCGTTCTTGCGTTTCGTAGTGCCCGTCCTGAGCCAAGGCATCGATCTCGGCGATCAGCGGATCGTAGTCAAAAACGTAGTCCATACCGTCTTGCTCGATCAGCACCAGCCGGGAGTCGATGACTAGAAACAGATCAAGAATATGCGCCGACGGCACAACATCGCCGGTTTTGTACGTCCCGATGTCGGTTTTGATCTCCAGATTGGTCATCTCGACTGTGCTCAGCGATGACATGTCGCTTCTCCTGTTCGCGCTTGGAGCAGCATCTAGGGCGGCGGGATGGTTTCGGGTAGCCAAAGCGCTAAATAGTTGGCAGGCCCGCTCTGTCAGAGCCGCCACGCGATGCTAGGTTATGACCTGAAGAGGAAGGCGCATGCTGCTCAAAGTCGACAGGATTGAAAAATCATATGGAAGCGGCGCATCGCGGCAACGTATCTTTCAGAATGTTAGCCTGAGCCTCGCGGAGGGAGAAAGCCTTGCGATCACCGGGGAGTCCGGCTCAGGGAAAAGCACGCTCCTGCATCTAATCGGCCTTCTGGATAGGCCGGACGCTGGCGAGATCGCGCTGAACGGCGAAACCATTACAACCCTTGATGACACCGGACGCGCCGCGCGGCGACGCGATGCGATCGGCCTCGTCTTCCAGCAATTCAACTTGGTTCCTTCCCTGAGGGTCGCCGGAAACCTCGCGCTTCAGGCCCGCCTAGCCGGCAAATACGATGCTGCCTGGGTCGACATGCTCGCCACGCGGCTTGGACTCACGGATTTCCTTTCACGCTACCCTGAGCAAATCTCGGGAGGCCAGCAGCAACGCGTCGCCGTCGGCCGTGCGCTCGCAGCTAAGCCAGCACTGCTGCTGGCAGATGAACCGACGGGCAATCTGGATGAGGCAACCAGCGCCGACGTGCTCGATCTCATGCTCGAGCTGTGCGCCGATGCTGGCACGGCGCTCGTGATGGCGACGCACTCGGTAAGTGCCGCGGACCGCCTTTCTAGGCGCGCGCATCTCACCGGAGGGCAGCTCTCGTGACGGGAACGGCGCTCATGGCATTGCTTTCGCACTGGCGCCGCAAGCCGGGCCAGCTCGCGACGCTCATCATGGGCCTCGGCCTCGCGACGGCGCTTTGGACAAGCGTTCAGGCCATCAATGCCGAAGCGCGCGCCAGCTACGATGAGGCCAGCGCAACGCTCGGCGGCGGAAGCGTAATCGTGCTCACATCGCCGACCGGCGGCATCTCAACCTCGACCTGGGCCCGCCTGCGCCGGGACGGTTGGGCGGCATCCCCCGTCATCGAGGGTGAGTTTGAGGCTGCCGGCGAGCGATTTCTGCTTCGCGGAGTGGAGCCTCTAAGTGCGCCTGGCGGCGATACGGCCGCCGTGTCGAACGATCAGGCGATCGGGTTGGAATTTCTAACGCCGCCAGGCCTTTTGCTCGTCGCGCCAGAGACCGCTGCACTGTTAAACTCGGCGGCGAACAACTTGCCGCTTGTTCGCGCCAGCGCCGCGGTCCCGCGCGGCGAAATCATCACGGATATCGCCGTTGCTGCACGCTTTCTGGATCGCGGTGATCAGGTGGACCGCATCCTCGTTGACACACTCGCGCGAACGGGAGCAACACCGCTCAACACGCTCGTGCCAGAGCTGGAGCGAAGCACCAGCTCTGGCGGCGGCGAAGTCGCACAGCTCACCGGTAGTTTTCACCTGAACCTGACCGCATTTGGCTTTCTCTCCTTTGCCGTGGGACTTTTCATCGTCTACGCCGCGATCGGACTCGCGTTCGAGCAGCGTCGGGCCACACTGAGAACCCTGCGCGCGCTGGGCACGCCGGTCTCGGCTATCGTTATTGCATTGATCATTGAGGCGATTGTTCTCGCGCTCCTTGCCGGCGCAACCGGCGTGATCCTGGGCTATTTCGTTGCAAGTGCGCTCTTGCCCGGCGTCGCCGCAACACTGCGCGGCCTTTACGGAGCAGGCGTGTCCGGCGAGCTCGCGATTCGACCTGAATGGTGGCTTTCCGGTTTTGCGATCGCCGTGCTCGGTGCGCTTTCTGCAACTGCGCTATCTATCCGGCGCGCAGCGCGCCTCCCCTTGCTTGCATCCGCACAGCCCCGCGCTTGGGCGTTGGCGTCGGCTCGCCGGTTCGTTCATCAGGCTGTAGCCGCGCTTGGAATGCTCGCCGCAGCGGTGAGCATTCCACAAGTTTTCTCGGGCATTCTCGCGGGGTTTGCGCTCCTTGCCTGCCTTCTCGTTGGCGCTGCACTGCTCCTTCCGACAGCGCTCGCCCTCGCTTTGCGCCTCAGCCAACGCTTCGCGCGCGGACCGATCGCGGAGTGGTTCCTGGCCGACACCCGCCAACAACTACCCGGCCTATCTCTGGCCTTGATGGCATTGATGCTGGCCTTGGCCACGAATATCGGCGTGGGGACCATGGTATCGAGCTTCCGGTTGACCTTCGAGGGTTGGCTCGATCAACGCCTGGCCGCCGAGCTTTATGTGACGACCCGTGACGACGCCCAATCACAACGCGTCTTCGAATGGCTAGAGCCTCGCACCGACGCTATCCTGCCAATCTGGAGTGCTGATACCGAGATCGCCGGCCGGCGCGGCGAAGTCTTCGGCGTTGTCGACCATTCGACCTACCGCGGTCACTGGCCCTTGCTGGTGGCTATGAACGCGGCTTGGGACGCCGTCGCGGCGGGTAACGGGGTACTCGTTAACGAACAGGCCTGGCGCAACCTCGGTCTACAGCTGGGCGACTCTGTCCAGCTTGGGTCGGGTACGCCGCTGATCCTCGTCGGCGTCTACTCCGACTATGGGAATCCAAACGCGCAAGCGATCATCGGCCTCGACACCCTGACTGCGCGCTTTGGCGATCGCGTCACACGCCTTCGATACGGGCTTCGCGTACCACCTGAGGACGCGCCGGCCCTGGCGCAAGCGATCCGTTCCGAGTTCGACCTGCCCACCAATGGCGTCGTTGATCAAGCTCAAGTCAAAGCGTTTTCATTGTCCGTCTTCGAGCGCACCTTCGCGGTAACGGCTGCGCTCAACGTGCTGACGCTTTCTGTTGCCGCCTTCGCCATGTTCGCGAGCCTCGCAACTCTGGCCTCGATGCGCCTGCCTCAGCTCGCGCCGGTCTGGGCACTCGGTCTGAGCCGGGCAAGCCTGGCCCGTTTGGAAGTTGTTCGCGCCGGCATTCTTGCGCTGATGACCTGGCTGATCGCATTGCCAACCGGCCTGCTGCTGGCGTGGATCCTGCTGTCGGTCGTGAATGTCGAAGCGTTTGGCTGGCGCCTGCCAATGCACCTTTTCCCGTTTGACTGGCTTATCCTCGCTGCGCTGGCCGTTCTTGCGGCCTTTATCGCCGCGCTTCTGCCCGCCCGCAGCCTGCTCAAACGCCCGCCACGGGAATTCCTTCAGATCTTCGCGCAGGAACGTTGAGCCATGAGTCGCCTCGCCGCCATTCTCATCGCACTTCTAGCGCTTCAATCCGCTCCGGCCGCGGGCCAGGGCTTTGCGGGCTTGGGCACGGAAGTCGACGGATTTACGGCACCGCGGCCAAATCCACGCTTTCGCTTCCCGGAGGATCACGGCGCCCATCCCGCTTACCGTATCGAATGGTGGTATCTCACCGCCGTGCTCGAAGATGCAGACGGCACGCAATACGGCGCACAATGGACCCTGTTCCGGTCGGCTCTACAGCCGCATGACGCTCAAGGCTGGGAAACGCCGCAGCTTTGGATGGGCCACGCGGCCATCACCACCCCCAGCGCACACCATTATGCTGAACGCCTGGCGCGCGGCGGGCTCGGCGTGGCAGGCGTCGAGGCGACCCCCTTCCAGGCCTTCATCGATGAATGGTCGATGCGCAGCGCGCCGGACCGGTTGGAGGCCAATGCCGACGCCCTGGCCGCGCTCGATTTGAGCGCGCGCGGTGAGGATTTCGCCTACGCATTCGCCCTGGATGCCAATGGACCGCTAGTCTTCCAAGGCGATAGCGGCTTCTCGGTGAAGTCGGCAGATGGCCAGGCCAGCTATTACTACTCCCAGCCCTTCTATCAGGTGACCGGAACGCTGGACTTGCCGGAGGGCGAGGTTGAAGTGACCGGTCAGGCCTGGCTCGATCGGGAATATTCCTCACAGCCTCTATCAGAGACCCAGCTCGGTTGGGACTGGGTGTCGTTTCATCTCGACAGCGGCGATAAAGTCATGGGCTTCCAGCTGCGCCAGAGCGATGGAAGCGTCTACACCGCCGCAAGCTGGATCACACCGGACGGAACGCCCACGGCATTCGAGGACGGCGCGCTGTCGATGACAGCATTGGAAACAGCCGAGGTCGCCGGCCGGCAAATTCCGGTGCGCTGGAGGGTCGAACTGCCCGCACGACATCTCGACGTCGAAATCGCCGCCGTGAACTCGCATAGCTGGATGCAGACCCTGTTTTCTTACTGGGAGGGCCCGGTCTCAGTGACCGGCAGCCATGCCGGAGGCGGCTATCTGGAAATGACCGGCTATGGCGACTAGCGACGCGTTTCGCGAGCTACGCGAACCAGAGCCGGCCGCGGTGCCGCTCCCCAAGTTTCCATCGACGCGCGGACATCGTCAGCGACGCGCCGGGCTCGGCGACGGAGCCCTTTCGCAAGCGCGACTGCGCCGGCAGCGGAAAGCTCAATGGCCTGTGCGTTCATAAGAGATGCTAGGATTTCGCGATCAGATCTATTCACGAGCAGTACCCCTTGGAGAATTTGCCTTTCACAAGGTTTACGGTTCGCTCGGGTGATCGGCTCACCGAACAAGGCGCGGCAAGGCGCCGCATGTCTGCTGGCGCACGGGTGCGGCGTGCTGCTTTGCTGTTGCGGACTTGATAAGGTGCAAAACCTGCCGTCTGAGGCGGTGAAGGCGCGTTAGGGCTCGAGCGGCGACATTGCCAACGGAGCACTGTGAAGTTTCAAGCCATCCCGGGAGGGGACATACATCATCATCGCATGGCGGATGATCGCGGGATAAGTCTTGAAATATTTGAACGGATTACGCATCTGTGGGGGCGACGAAACCGCTACGTTGCGCTCAAGGCCAAGTTCCTCTGACACTGCAGTCTCGACAGACGCGGAACGGCTCGTATTCAAGCCGCAAGCTGACGTCATTCGGCCAGGACGGCGGATTGGTTTTCTGAGCCCTATATCGTCGGCAAGCAACACATCAGGGAGGCCAACATGGAGTACCGACCTCATCCAGCCCACACCTTCTTTCTGGTGAGGCTTCAACGTCGAGGTCATCGAGCTCAGGTCTGGGGGCGACGGTAGACGCCTGCCCTCGTCGAGAAGCTCCACAAGAGCTCCATACTCAACGGCTTCATGATTTTCATGAACCGTTAGAAACCGCTTTTCCTGAAGTTGTGCCGGGGGCTCATCTGTTTGGCTTTTCGAGGCGTCGGCCTGATTGTCCTCGCGGTCCACGATCATCCGCATGGAAGAAATCGCGGCGCGCAAGAACCTGTCATGTGGTGTCAGACATGGGCGGATCATTCTCGACCGACGCCACTCAGTCAATTGAAAAGGGGCGGGAGATCTGATCTCCCGCCCCTTCTTTTAGAACCAGGACCGGGACCTAGAACCGTACGCCGAGCTGGAAGCCGGCTTGGTGGTTGTCGCTGGTCTCTCCGTATTCGCCACGATAGCTGAAGGAGAGGTTCACCCGGTCGCCCTGGATAAACTCGAAACCCGCATCGAAGGTGTACATTTCCTGGTCGATCTGGGTTTCGATCATCGCCGGGATCACACCCGCAGGCGCTTCAGCGAAGCTCATCGGCAGTCCGAGATAATCATCCGAATGCAGACGACCGCCAAAGGTCGCGCTGGCCCGGAATTCACGACCATCCTCGTACTCGCGGGTCCAGCCGAACTCCACGGCCGGGCTACCGATGATCATCCAGTCACTATCGCCACCGGACCGCATGCCGATACCGTCAGCACCGGTCTCGTGGAAACCGTTGTGGATGAGATTGGTGAAGCTCAGATCCGCACGCGGGAGGATGTAGAAGCCGTTGTCGAACTCCGTCATCAAACCGGAGCGGACCCGCAGGTCCACATAACCGGCTTCCGGACTGCTCTCGGCAATCTGCGGCTCGAAGACATTGATCAGACGCACAGTGTCATACTTCATCCAGCCACCACTGAGCGTGGCTGCGAAAATACCTCCACCGTGGAAGTCGCGATTGATCGTGGCACCAAGCGTCACACCTTCGCCATTGGTTCCGGCACGGGTTCCATCAATGTCGTGATAGTTCACGGACTCATACCCGATCGCCGCACCGGCGTTCCAGGTATCATTGATCGGACGCTGGAAGCCTGCGCGGACAGAGAAGGTATCCGCCTGGGTCGAGAAGCGTTCGAAGGAACGATCACGATCCGCCGTGCCCACATCCATGCGCGACCAGTTGCACTCTTCTTCCGAACGCATCGAGGACGGCGTGCCGCAATTGATGAGATCATCAGAGAAGGACAGGCTGGTATTGGTCAGACCCTGCAGCACGGCGATGTGCGGCTCCGGGTTCAGCTCCGTCATGATGTATTTGTACAGGTCCGGATCCTGGAGATTACCGAGCCAGGCCAGCAGGCGCCCCGTGCCTTCCGCTCCACCGACATCCAGATTGGAGTCCATATGAGCACCCAGTGAGCGCTCATTGCGGTTAAGACCGTCCACGGCACCAAAGTCCGTCTCGATATCGAGCATGATGCGATTGGCTTCTGCGCGGACCGAGAAGTCCACAGCCAGCGTATCGGTGATTTCCAGACCATTATTCGTCGCCGTTCCACCCGTGGAGGTGAAAAGCGGAGTCGGATCATTGTCGGACAGCCAGATGAAGGTCACATCACCGGTGCCATCGACCGTCACATCACCGGTGAGTGTGACATGGTCATAGTCATACGGACCATAAGCCACATCAAAGACCAGGTGACCGTCGGCCGTCTGGACATAGTCACCGTTCAGGGCGACCTGGTTCACCACCCGTGCACCGTAGAAGATGTTGTAGAGCGGATCGCCGTCGGCATCGAGATTGTAGAAGGTCTCGCCAGCACGCAGGTCAATCGGACGGGTCGTCGCCGAAAGTCCCATCAGGAAGGTGCCTTCGTTAGTGAAGGTACCACCCGAGACTGCCGGAGCAGACGCGGTCAGCTCACGCTGGACCTGGACCGTATCCGGAAGCGTGATCGCATTCGCGGACGCTGTGGTCAGACCATCCTGAACCGTGACATACCCCTTGTCGTTGCTGGCAGCGACGCCCTGGATATCCTGAACTTGGACCGTACCCTTGTTATTGGTCATGAGCAGACCCGACGTCGGAACGGCTGGCACGGAGCTGTCCTGAACCATCAACAGCGGCTTGTCGCTGGAAACTGTCGCGACTGTGTCTTGAACCTGGACCAGACCCTTGTCGCCGGTGACAACCGTCAGTGGCTCCTGCGGAGCGTTCGGCTGCGGACCACCCAGATCGATCGTGGTGAAGGCCATGAAGGTTGAATCGAGCTGGTTGTTGAAGGCGTTCAGCCCCGACCCCAGATCGATATTGCCGACGACCCAGCCGGTGTTGTTCACCGTGTCATTGCCTGTCGTCATCGTGATCGCCTGGCCAGACACGGCAGACAGGGTACCGCCCGTGTTGAGGACATTGTTGGCGCCGCCGTCAAAGAAGACACCCAGGCCGAACACGGAACCACCTCGGATATCGCTATCGAGGGTGATGCTCAGATCATCCGTACCATCACGCGCATCCGACTGCAGAAGGACAGCCACACCATTGACGTCGGGAACGATCACATCACCGGTGTGGATGATGTTCACTTCACCGGCCGTACCAGCACCAAGGAAACTGCCAAGCGATCCCAGCTGTGAGCCGAAATTACCCAGCAAACCACCCCCGCCACCAACGGACTGGGCAAAGATACCCGTCGCGCCAAAGCCGCGGATATTGATATTGCCATTGGTGCGGATCGTGATGTCACCACCATCGCCGTCACCGCCAGAGAACGGGTTCAGCCCGACATTGGTCGTGTAGGTTCCAAAGCCGAAGGAATAGTCTCCGGCGGCACCACCGCCACCACCGATAGACTGAGCAAAGATACCATAGGCACCAAAGCCTTCCGTAGTGATATCG
The DNA here is from genome assembly GCF_017643475.1 of Maricaulis sp. Taxonomy (GTDB): domain Bacteria; phylum Pseudomonadota; class Alphaproteobacteria; order Caulobacterales; family Maricaulaceae; genus Maricaulis. Next base: position 387,571 of record NZ_JAEPNI010000001.1, on the reverse strand, counting down.
CCGACATGGGTGATGTTGATGTCACCGCCATCGCCGGCCGAGCCGCCAATACCTGAGATCGTCACATCGCCCCAGGCACCTACGGAGCCGGCACCGCCAACACCGCCGCCGCCACCGATCGACTGGGCCATGATGCCATGCGCTCCATCACCCGTTGTGTGGATCGAGCCGGAATTGGTGATGTTGATGTCACCACCATCACCGGCTGCACCACCCCGACCGCCGATATTCAGCGTCAGAGACGGATTATTGAAGCTGTCGAGCAGCTGGTAGAACTCGGTCAGATCGGCAGCCGTCTGGATCGTCGCGCCGAGAGCTGTCCGGCTGTCATTGCTGTCGTCATAATCGGTCGCGCCTCCAACGCCGCCACCGCCACCGATGGACTGGGCGAAAATGCCATAGGCATTGGAGCCGGTCGTCATGACCATGCCGCTATTGTCGATGGTGACATTGCCGCCATCACCGGCCGCACCGCCAGCACCACCAACGGCGACATTGCCAGCGAGGCCGGACCCGCCGACACCGCCACCACCGCCAACGGACTGGGCAAAGATGCCATAGCCGCTGCGCGCATTGTCCGCGAGGATGACGCCGCTGTTGGTGACAACAACATCACCGCCGTCACCCGCAGCTCCACCGGAACCACCGATATTGATCGAGGCCGCGCGGTTTTCATCGTTTGAGATGAAGCCAAGCCAGGTTTTTACAAGCTCGCCGGACTGGGACACCAGACCGCCTTCACCACCACCGCCACCGACGGACTGGGCGAAGATTCCGTTGGACATCTCGCCGCTGACACCGATTGCACCCTGGTTGTCGACGGTAACTGAACCACCATCACCACCGGTGCCGCCAGAGCCACCCATGGACACTGAGACCTGGGTATCACGTGTGCCCGCATTGTCTGTGGAATTGTAGGACGTGACAAAGCCGCCGGCATCGCCACCGCGACCACCGCCGCCGCCGACCGACTGGGCGAAGACACCGTGAGCGGCACCACCGAGTGTTACAACGGTACCGGTATTGGTCACATCAACCGAGCCACCGACACTACCGGTACCGCCTGAACCACCAATTCCGATGGCGTAATCGCCGTTATTGCCCTTGCCGAACGACCCGGACGTGGCAAAGCCGACCCCGCCATCACCGCCACCGCCACCAATGGACTGGGCGTATACGCCGACCGCCTGGTCTCCCATGGTCAGGATAGTCGCAGCCGAGTTGACCGTCACCGAACCACCGGAATTACCAGCACCACCGGCACCACCCACAGAGACGTTGATACTGTTGGAATTGGTACCCACGCTGCCTGATGTCGAACCGGTCAGGAAAGCGCCAAACGTGTCTTCATCCACACCGACCATGCCGCCCTGGCCGCCACCGCCGCCGACAGACTGCGCGAAGACGCCGTGCGAGGCCTCGCCGCTGGTCTGGACCACGCCGGACAGGTCAACCGAGACATTTCCGCCAGTACTGCCATCGCCGGCGTCACCGCCAAGCGACAGGTCGACCGATGTGGAATTGGAACCGGTCAGCGAGAGATTGCCCGCATAACCGCCCTGGCCACCACCGCCGCCAACAGACTGCGCGAAAATACCGTAGGAAGCGGCACCTGATGTCAGGATGACACCGTCCTGGGTGACGTTGACAGCACCGCCGGCGCCGGCGATTCCGCCCGTACCACCGAGGGATATATTGAGACTTTTGGAGTTCGCTGCGGAGAAGGACGCCGTATAGGTCGCGCCGCCATTGCCGCCGCCGCCGCCAACCGACTGCGCCATGATGCCGTGGGAGACATTACCGCTGGTGCCGATATCGGAGGTCGAGTTGACGGTCGCAGTATTACCGGCACCACCGCCGGCACCGTCACCGCCCAGCGATACGCCCAGCGACACGGTGTTCGACGAGGTCAGTGCACCGGAGAAGGTACCGGCGAAACCGCCATTACCACCACCGCCGCCGAGAGATTGTGCGAACAGGCCGTGCGAAGCGTGCCCCACCGTGACGACGGCATCCCCCGTACTGGTAACGGATGCCGTGCCCGCGCTGCCGGCTGCACCACCGGATCCGCCAAGTGTCACGCCCAGCGTGGTGGAGTTGGAACCGCCCGTCAGCGTACCCGCGATCGAGAAACCGCCATCACCGCCACCGCCGCCGATCGACTGGGCAAAGACGCCGTGAGCGCCCGCGCCATTCGTGGAGACCGTGTCGGACTGGCTGATTGTGACATTGCCGGCATCACCGCCGCCTGCACCATCGCCACCGATACCAACATTGATCGTGCGCGCATTGGAGCCGGAGAAGGCTCCGGACAGATTACCCGTCCAGCCGCCATTACCGCCGCCACCACCAGTGGACTGGCCATGAATACCGTGGGAGCGGTCGCCCTGGGTCATGACCGCAGCCGCACCGGAGATGGTCACATCGGACGCATCTCCAGCCGCTCCACCCTGGCCACCGACTGTGACATTGGCAGAATTGGCCGCCTGGCTGGCGCCTGCACCGGTCCCGGACAGGGCAAACCCGCCCGTACCGCCACCGCCGCCGACCGACTGGGCCGTAATGCCGGAACTGTCATTGCCTGTCGTGGAGATGATGCCGTTATTGTTGACCGAGACCGCGCCGGCATTGCCGCCGTTGCCACCATCGCCGCCGACGCCAACGGAGGCCGTATATGTCGAATTGCCGACAGCAAAGGCGAGCGAACCCGTCCAGCCGCCGGTACCGCCGCCACCACCGATGGACTGCGCCAAGATACCCTGAGCCTGGCCACCCGAAGTGACAATCAGACCGTCATTGGTGACGGAGACATCACGCGCGATTCCGCCTGTACCGCCGGTGCCGCCAACGCCCACGCTGGCCGCAAGCGGGCTATTGCTGCCCGCAAGCGCAACGGATCCGGTAATCGAGAAACCACCCGTACCGCCGCCGCCACCAACGGACTGCGCAAGGATACCACGACCGCCATCAAGCAGCGTGCCGATATCGCCGGAATTATTGACCGTGACCGCCTGTGCATCACCGCCCGTGCCGCCATTGCCGCCCAGGGCAACGGAGGCCGTGTTCGCGGTGGAACCGACAGCGATTGCACCGGACACGGCAAATCCACCATTACCGCCGCCGCCACCAACAGACTGGGCTGCGATGCCGGAAGCATTAAGACCCTGCGTGGTGATGGTCTGGGTATTGTCCACCTGGACCGTGTCGGAATCATTACCCGTGCCAGCATTGCCGCCCAGCGCGACACCAAGTGCACCCGCATTCGAGCCCGCAGATCCAGAGATGGCAAATGCGAATCCGCCATTACCGCCACCGCCGCCGATAGACTGGGCGAGGACGCCGTGGGCGTCATTGCCCAGCGTGCCGATGACCGCGGTGTTGTCGACCGTGACAGCGCCGGAAACACCTCCGTCGCCACCATCGCCGCCAATCGCGACCGATGCGGTATAAGCACGTGAACCGTCGGTGACAGACACTGCGCCCGCCCAACCGCCATTACCGCCGCCGCCACCGATGGACTGGGCGAAGATTCCGTGAGAACCGCTACCCTGCGTGCCGATCTGCGCGGAATTGGTGACATCAACCGTGGAGGAAGTTCCACCGGAACCACCATTGCCACCCATCTTGAAGCCCCAGACCGGGATCACGCCGGTATTGCCTGCGCCAACCGCGACGCCCAGCGAGTAGTGGCCATTACCGCCGCCGCCACCGATGGACTGGGCGCCGATACCCATGGAACTGTCGCCTTGGGTGTAGATTGTGCCGGAGTTATCGACCGTGACCGCATCAGCCGTGCCACCATTGCCGCCCGCCAGGCCACCAATACCAAAGGAGGCTGCTGCACCACCGGAAAAGACTGTCGCCGAGCCGGTTGCGGCAAACGTGCCGTTACCACCACCGCCGCCAATCGACTGCGCCAGAAGACCGGAGGATCCATCGCCCACTGTCATCAGCGTCGAACGGTTGGTGACATCTGCCGTGCCGCCATCACCACCATTGGAGGCTACGCCACCGATGGAGAAGGGCACTGCATAGACCGTGGAACCACCGCCGAAACTGGCCGCAGCAGAGACAGCAAAGCCGGCATCACCACCGCCACCACCCAGGGACTGAGCGATAATCGCGTGGGAGCCCAGACCGGTAGTGGAAACAGCACCGGTATTGTCGATGGTCACGCCGCCGGCATCACCGCCATTGCCGCCATCACCACCAATACCCAGAACACCACCCAGTGCGCGATTGCCCGAGGCATTGATCGCACCGGTAATTGCGAAGCCGCCGCTACCGCCACCACCACCGATGGATTGTGCTTCCAGGCCGTGGGAATAGTCACCCAGCGTCACAACGATATCGTGTGAGGTCAGGGAGACATCACCCGCATTGCCGCCGATCGCACCTTCGGCGCCCAGGCCGAAATTCAGGCCGATGGATGTGGAACCCGAACCGGTGAAGGAACCCGCGATGGCTGCACCACCATTACCGCCTCCGCCACCGATGGACTGCGCGAGAACGCCGACCGAGAAGTCACCTTCCGTGCCGACCTGGCCCTGCACATCGACCGTGACATCATCGGAGTTGCTGGCCGCGCCAGCACCACCACCGAGCGAAACACCAATGGAACCACCATTAGAACCCGCCAGCGTGATCGAACCGGTAATGGACATGCCGCCATTACCGCCGCCGCCGCCAATGGACTGGGCGAGAATGCCGTGAGAGCGATCGCCTTCGGTGTAGACCGTATCCAGCGTGGTCACATAGACCTCGTTGGAATCCGAGCCGGCGCCACCATCTCCGCCAAGCGCGACGTTGATGCCAGCAGCGTTCGAGCTGCCCGCTGTGATCGAGCCGGAAATGGCCAGACCGCCATCACCGCCGCCGCCACCGATGGACTGGGCCAGGATGCCGTGGGCGTCATCGCCCATTGTGTAGACCTGTTCATTGGCTGTCACCCGAACGATGCCAGGCGTATCGCCGGTGCCACCGCCACCACCGATGGTCACTCCGATCGTCGCGGCTTGCTGGCCGAAGCTGAGACCGCCGGAAATGGACATGCCGCCATTACCGCCGCCTCCGCCGATCGACTGGGCGGAAATACCATGGGAGCCGTCTCCCATGGTCGTGACCGCATCGGTCGTGACCGTGACATCGCCCGCAGAACCGCCATCACCCGCGCCGCCGCCGATGGACACGCCGAGCGCGCCGCCGACCGTGCCGCCGGCACCAGCGCCGGCTGCAATGGAGAAACCGCCATTACCACCACCGCCGCCGAGTGACTGGGCAAGGACACCGATTGCGTCGTCACCCAGGGTGACGACATCTTCGACGACCACCGTGACATTGCGCGCGACTCCACCATCGCCCGCTCCGCCGCCAATAGTGACATTGACCGCGCCGCCGACGGTGCCACCGCCGCCGATTCCGGCTGCGATGGCGAAGCCACCATTGCCGCCGCCGCCGCCAATGGACTGCGCGAGAACACCGACGGAACCGTCGCCCGCCGTAGCGACGTCTTCTGCAGTTACGGACACATGATTGGCGTCCCCACCAATGGCGCCATTACCACCGAGCGAAACGTTGACCGCACCGCCGACCGTTCCACCAAATCCGGCTCCGGCTGCGATGGAGAAACCACCATTGCCGCCGCCGCCGCCAATGGACTGGGCTAAGATACCATGGGACTCGGCGCCTTGCGTGATGACATGCTCTGTCTGGGTGACCGTCACCGTGCCCGAATAGGAACCGGCACCGCCGCCGCCGCCAATCGAGACGCCCACACCGACGCCGCCTGTGCCGCCCGCAGTGATATTGCCGGTCGCGGACCAGCCACCATTGCCGCCGCCGCCGCCGATGGACTGTGCTGCGATACCGTGAGAGCCGTCACCGGTCGTCTCGACCACATCCGTCGCTTGAACGGTTACGTCATTGGCATACGCGCCGGCGCCAGCGTCACCGCCAAGCGCCACATTGACGGCGCCGCCTGCCGTTCCACCCACACCGAGCGTGCCGGAGAAGGCGAAACCGCCATTACCGCCACCACCGCCGATGGACTGGGCCAGGATGCCGTGAGAAATATCACCAAAGGTGAAGACACCACCGTCGGACGTGACCAGGACGTCGGCAAGCACCGTGCCGCCAGAGCCGCCATCGCCGCCCAGGGAAACTCCAACACCGACGCCCGCGGTGCCACCGATGGAGAGACTGCCCGTCGCCGACCAGCCACCATTGCCGCCGCCACCACCGACGGACTGCGCAAAGAGACCGTGGGAATTGTCACCAGAGGTCTGGATGATGCCATCACTGTGCAGCGTCACCGCATCGGAATAGGAGCCCGCGCCGCCATCACCGCCCATGGCGACATCAACACCGATACCGGCTGCGCCACCCGCAGTCAGCGATCCGGAGAAGGAGAAGCCGCCATTACCGCCGCCGCCACCGATGGACTGGGCGACAAGGCCGTGAGAGTTGTTCCCGACCGTGATCGTATTGCTGGTCGAGTCGACATAAACCGAGTTTCCGTAGCCACCGCCGCCGCCGGCACCACCCATGGACACACCAACACCAACGGCAGCGCCATCGGAAATGGCCAGCGTCGCCGTACCGGTCCAGCCGCCATTACCACCGCCGCCGCCGATAGATTGCGCCAGCAAACCGGAGGAGTTATTGCCGCTCGTCTGGATCGTGTCGGACGTGTAGACAATGACATGGTCACCGTCGCCGCCCGACCCCGCATCGCCGCCGACCGCAACGGATACAGACGCCGAAGCGCCCAGCCCGGCACTGACCGACCCGGCAAAACTCTGGCCACCATTACCGCCGCCGCCGCCCACGGACTGGGCGAGAATGGCGTGCGCATTGTCACCAAATGTCAGGACCGACCCGTCGATATCCATGCTGACGACACCGCCGTCGCCACCCGTCGCGCCATCACCACCGACGGCAACGGAAACAGACCCGAACAAACCAATGGACCCGGATACGGAATAGCCGCCATTACCGCCACCACCGCCGACCGACTGACCGAAAATACCCGTCGATCCGTTTTCACGCGTCTCGATCACAGAGCCGGCACCGGTATTGACAGAGACCCTGCCACCATCACCGCCTGCGCCACCATTGCCGCCGATGGCAACGCTGGCAAAAAGGCCGCCTGAGACAGCGCTGCCACCATTACCGCCGCCGCCGCCAACGGACTGGGCGAGGATGGCGCCGGAGTTTTCTCCGGTCGTCAGGATATTGCCATTGGCGTTCACCGTGACGGTATTGGAGTGGTTGCCCGTACCGCCACCACCGCCGACCGCGACGATGCCACCGCCCGCACCGCCATTACCACCGCCGCCGCCGATCGACTGGGCGACAATACCGGTTGCTCCGAAGCCCTGCGTCTGGATCAGACCTGACGTCGTTACAGTGACCGTATTGCCCAGGCCGCCGCCCGTGCCGGAGCCACCAATACCGACAATTCCGCCGCCCGCGGCGCCGTTACCGCCGCCACCGCCAATCGACTGGGCGAGGATGCCAAAAGACCGGTCGCCCTCGGTGAGGACACTGCCCATGGCAACATTCACGATACCGCCATCACCGCCATCATCACCGCTGCCGCCCACGGCAACGATACCACCGCTGGTGCCGCCATTACCGCCGCCACCACCGATGGCCTGCGCCAGGACACCGTGTGCATCAACGCCGGTCGTCGAAATCGTGCCCGTACCGGTGACATAGACACCTGAAGCAGAACCACCGCCCGCACCGGTGCCGCCGATGGCCGCAATTCCGCCGGAGCTCGAACCGTTGCCGCCACCGCCGCCGATGGACTGAATGAGGATGCCCATCGCACCCTCACCCATCGTCGTGATCAGACCGTCATTGTGAACATATACATTACTGGCCGCACCGCCGGAGCCGCCACCACCACCAACGGCCACAAGGCCGCCCGTGCCGCGTGCGGAACCACCGCCCCCACCGATTGACTGGGCCAGGATGCCGTGCGCTCGATCACCGGTAATGCCGAGATTGCTCTGGGTATCGGAGCCGGTCGAGATAGAACCATAATTGTAAACACGAACGGTATCGCCATCGCCGCCGGCGCCTGAGCTTGAACCCAGGGCCACAACACCACTGGACGCACCGCTGCGGCCACCACCGCCGCCAATGGACTGGGCGGTGATACCTACGGATTCGTCGCCGCGCGTGGTGATGGTCGCGCCGGACTGGTTGGTAACCGTGACCTCGCCGCCATTACCGGCACCGCCACCGCCACCACCAAAGGCGACAATACCACCAGAGGAACCGGAGTTACCGCCGGACCCGCCCAGGCTTTGCGCGAAAATACCATCAGCCCCAACACCGGTCGTGATGATGGAGCCGTGATTATCGACCGTGACTGAGGCACCATTACCGCCCGTGCTGCCACTGTCGGCATCGCCAACAATTCCGAAACTGTCGCCGGCATCGCCCGATGCGCCACCCATCGACATGGCCATGATGCCTACCGCGCCATCGCCGGTGGTGCTGATCGCGCCATGGTTGGCAACATTGACAATGCCGCCTTCGGCCGCTTCGCCGGATGAACCACCATCCGACCAGATGAAGCCGGAACCGCCATCACCGCCGCGACCGGCGCGGCTCATGGCAAATATGCCGTGGGAGTTGATGCCGGACGTGGTGACATCGACATAGCTGGTCAGATCGACCAGGCCGCCAACACCGCCTTCGCCGCCCTCGTAACCTTGAAAGCCGAAACCATAGGCGTCGCCACCCTGACCGCCATCGCCGCCGATCGAGACCACGCTGATGCCAGGCAGATCATTGCTGATCGAGTCGATATTGCCGTTGTTACCGGCAGTGAGCGTATGAACGACGTCAGGGCCGTCACCCCCATCCTCACCCGGATCGCCATTCGCGCCGATCGTGAAGCACTTGATGATGCAGATACGTGCACCCCAGGCATCATCGCCATCCGAGCCGTCGGAACCGCGCTGCCGATCCGTGAAGACATTGGTATTGCCTGCCGGGATGGCCGGGTTGACTGCGCCGGCGGGGGAACCGGGTGCACCTGCAATGCCCGAGGACGCACCGGACACATCGCCACTACGAGAGGTAACAGAGGCGAAAGAAACCGAATTGCCGCCAGAATCCTCGGCGGTGAAGGAAATGACGTCACCGCCGGCATTCGTGTTGATGGCCGTGACGGTGTAGGTCGTGGCGCTGCCGGCTGTATCCGAAGTCGCCGTCGGGTCGACAATCGTCTGGCCCGTCGCGGTCGCGATGATGATGATGTTGTAATTGCTGGTCATCACGACGTTGGAGCCCAGCACGGCCTCGATTGTCTCGGTCGCACCCGTGAGGGGGTTGGTGACCGGGTCACCGACGGACTGCGCCTGTGCAGCCGGCGCCAAGACTGCCGCCGCGCCAAGGCCCGCGAGCGCTATGCCCATCGCGTGCATGGAAGTACCCAGAAGCAAACGAGAAACGGCGCGCGCGCGGCCGGTCGAAACGCGGTTTTCCTTGGACACTTGATTCTCCCCCGTGGCGCAGGGCGCCAACACTACGCGTCCGCCAACAGGCGGACACCCCTCATGGGTCAGATCTAAGCACGAATACCAGCATCAAACCAAGGAAATTCGTCAATGCGGCCACTTGGCCACACCTCCAAAAAAATCACATCAAGACATTGATTTATTTATGATTCATCTAGTGAGCACCGCGACGGAGCAACACCGCCGGAATGGTTTTCAGAGCGATCTCGATGTCCAAGGCCGCAGACCATTGGCGAACATACTGAATATCCATCGCCACCCGGTCCGAGAAATCCGTTTCAGCGCGGCCAGACACCTGCCACAGGCCAGTCAACCCGGGGCGGGCCATCTTGTAGAAGGCAATATCGCTGCCATAGAGCTGGGTATCATCCAGCTCGGTGCCCGACGCGTGGACGATCGGCCGCGGACCGACGAGTGACATGTCTCCCCGCACGACATTGATCAGCTGAGGCAACTCGTCAATGCTCCAGGTACGAATGAACTCACCGAAGGCGGTGATACGTGGATCGTGGCGCAGCTTGCGGGTTTCAGCCCATTCGCGCGCAGCCCTGGCATCATCCCGCAGCAGCTGTTCCAGACGCGCCTCCGCATCGACCCGCATGGAGCGGAACTTGTAGAAGCGGAAGGCCTTGCCTTTATGACCCAGGCGCTGCTGAACAAAGACCGGCGCGCCCCCATCCGCGCACCAGATGACTAACGCCACCAGAGCCAGCAAAGGTGCCAAAACAATCAGGGCGGGAATGGAGAGGGCCAGGTCGACAAAACGCTTGAAGCGGCTGTTGGCCGGACGGCGGTCGATGTCCGCAACATCCTCACGCGAGGCACCGGCGCCGTAGACGGGAATATCGAGATCATAGGACATCCGTTCGGAGATCGTCTCCGCCAGATCCATGCCTCTTTCATTTCCGCGTCTCTCGTACACTTTAACCCCCGTTTCAGCCACCACGCCTGTTACGCAGTCGGCTACTCCGCGTAGTATTTCCGATAGGCCTGGTAATAGGCCCCGTAACTCGCATCGCCGTAACGCGACTGCTTCTTCAAGTTCACCCCCGTCAGCACGACACCAATGATGTTGGCGCGAGCCTTGCCAAGCGTTGCAATGGCGTTCTTGACGACCGGCGCGCGGGTCTCGCCCCAAAGGGCGTTGACGATGACGGCATCAGCACGGCTGGAGATAATCATGGTCTCGGCCACGGCCAGGACCGGTGGGCAATCGAGTACAACCAGATCATATTCCTGCTTGGCCCAGGCGATCAGTTCGGCAAAGGCCTTGGTTCCGAAAACGTCCTTGGTCGTCGTGCGCGACTTGCCAGCCGGCAGGATATCCAGATCGGTTTTGTTATCCTTGTGCACAGCCGTCTTGAAATCGCCCGCCCCCATAAGACTGTCCAGCCAGCCATTGCCGGCGCGCCCGGCCAGGGCATGAGACAAGCGACGACGACGAATATCGCAATCGATGACCAGCGTCTTGCTACCCGCCATGGCGGAGATCCGGCCCAGACACACAGAGCTCGTCGTCTTGCCTTCCCCCGGAACTGCCGACGTAATGGCAACGACCTTGTTCTTGCCCGGTTCATCCGACAGGGAAATCGTCGACCGGATCGAGCGAATGCTTTCGGCGAAACCGGAAAGCGGCTTCTTGACCAGGTATTGACCCGGCGTACGCGCACCCACCGTCAGCGGCGACAGCAAGTTGAAGCGCAGCATCGGAACAGACGCGATATGTGGCAGACCCAGCTTGTTCTCGACATCCCGATCCAGGAACAGGACATTGGTCAGCATCTCGATCAGGAAAATCACGGCCAGACCAGCAGCCAGCCCCATGGCCGCGCCGAGAGCCAGGTTCAGCTTCAGGTTCGGTGAGCTCGGCGCCGTCGGCAATTCGGCCTGCGAAATCACACGTGCATCGGACTGGGCCAGGGATTCCTGTTCGGAGGTTTGCTGGAAACGCGCCAGGATGGACTGGAAGAGCGTGCGGCTGGCGTCAGCCTCGCGCTCCAGCTCCTGCAGGCGAACAACAGACGCGTAATTGTCTCCCAGCTCGTCACGCAGGCGAGCCAGGCTTCCTTCCAGGGAATTCACCCGGCCACGCGCCACAGCCACCTCGTTGGAGAGGCTGGCAACGATGCGATCGACCTCGAGGGAAATCTGGCTGGAGAGGTCCTCGATCTCCTGGTTGATCGTCTGCATTTGCGGGTGACGCGGACCATAACGCGTACTCAGATCACCACGACGACGGATCGCGTCTGCATGGGCGCTGCGCAGATCACGGATGACTTCCGACTGCAGCGCCTCGGAAATGGTTTCCGCACTGGCTCCTCGGTCAACCTCTCGCTGGACCGTGCCCAGGCGCGCCTGGGCTTCTGCCAGGGCGGCACGCTGCATAACCAGCTGGGCGTTGACGTCTGAGATTTGTTGCTCGGTCAGCGTCGCACCGCCAGCATCCAGCAGGCCCGCTTCCTCACGGAAGCTCGCAACGGCTGCCTCTTTTTGCCGCACATCATCGCGCAGCGTCTCGACACGACCGTTTAGCCACTCATTGGCACGCTGCGTTGCGGCAAATTTCTCTTCAAGCTGGGCGACCAGATACTGGTCGACATAGATGTTGGCGATTTCCCGGGCAAGGCGCGGATTGGCGGACGTCACACTGACATCGATCAGATAGGAGACACCGCTGCGCTCGACATGCAGGCTGGACAGGAGCTCGCTGACCACGCGGTCGCGAGCAATTTCCGGATCAACCGTCGCCGTTGATGCTGCGCCGATAGCCTGGGTCGGCATCATGGCGTTGGCGAGACGAACAACCGAGCTCCGCAGCTGGTCCATCATGCCCGGATCGCGCAACTGCGGATTGAACTCGCTGACACCCATCAAGCCCATGCGATCAACGATCGCGCCAGCCAGGGAGCGGCTGCGCAGGACTTCAACCTCGGTGTCAACCGTAGCGGAATCAGGAGGACTTCCAGCAAGCACCGCGTCGAAATCGACGACCTGCGCCTGCTGGACATCCAGGGCGACCTGGGCGGTTGCAGTATAAAGCGGCGTTGAGCGAGCGGTGAAGACCACCGTCGCGGCCAGGACGAGCACAGCCACCCCCACAAGGGTCCAGAGGCGTCTCTTGACGATGTTGATGATGCCCAGAAAATCAATCAGATCTTCGTTTTGTGCATCCGCTGCTGCGTACATCCTGTCCATAACACTGCTCAAATACTCGCTGTGACCGTTTCATGTTCACCTAGATGAACACACCGGGCATGACGCCAGGATGAACTACGGTCTCAGCACCACCCTCAACCCAATTACGTTCTGTTCGAAATCCTGCCCCGGGAACGCGCCAGAGGACTCCTGGTCAATCCGTGTGAAGGATGCCTCGACACCCAAATTGCGATTGACATACCAGGTCGCGCCGGCCGAAGCCGACCAGCGCTCATCGACACGGTCGATGCCCAGGAAATCATGTTCGGACCGCTCAACCTCTGCGGACAGGACCAGATTGCGCAGCAATTCATGGTCCACACGCGCCGCATAGGTTTCCGAGGTGAAACCACCACTTGCCTCGAAAGGCGCGTCCTCGATGTGACGCGAGCCGCGAACTGTTACCGTCGTCAACTCGGTCGGATACCATTCAACCAAGCCATCCAGACCCCACCCGTCGAGCTTGCCCTGAGCGGGATCGTCATAAGTCTGCTCGTTGAAACCAACGCCGATAACACCACGCGCCACACCGCCAATATCAAAATCGGCACCGACATCGATCATGTAACCGTCGGAGTCACGATTGCTCGCGACCGCTGGTGGCGCGAGATCGTAATCGCGCTCATTCTTGCGGTAACGCGCGAAAACGGAGGTAAAGGGCGACACCGCGTAATCGCCGCGGATCGTGTAGATTGTCTCGTCGCGATCACGGAAATCCTGGTCGGCGAAACCACCGCCGATCAGCGCGGCATCATCGAAGTTGAAGTTCGACTGGTCGCGCCGCAGGATGACCCGCGTCCGGCCGAAATCAGCCTGGCCACCAACCCACCAGTTGGTGGTGTTGTATTCAACCGGCTTTGCCGCGATGGACGCAGCGCCGGCCGCCGTGCGGGGCTCAACCAGCTCGGCAGCGCCATACCCGGCCTCGAACAGGACGCTGCGCGTCAGATCGACATGTCCTGCCAGACCGATATCGGTCGTCCAGCTGCTCTCGTCGGAGAAATCATTGAATTCGCGCTTGAGCCCATGGGCCCAGCCGCGCAGCCCATGACGTGACCAGGTGGTCTCGACATCAATCGTCGGATTTATAATCCAGATCGTATCGGATTCCTCGCCGGTCGAAGCCGCGAAGATGTTGTCGTTGAAATCAACGCCCAGCGTCAGCTCGGGATCAAAGATCCAGGCGCCGTACTGGACGCCCTCGGATTTAAAATCGGGGCGTGAACGCCCCATGACACTGGCATTGCGCGCACGGAAGAAGTTTCCTTCCTCGGTCGGGTCATGGGCAAAGGCTGTTTCGGGCAGCACAAGGCCTGCCAAAGCGCTGGGCAACGCGACTGCGAAAAATCCGTACTTCATGGTTCTCCCCCTGGTTGTTTCCTGAGCACCGAATACGCTTTTAGCATATCAATAGTCCGAGTTCCCGCCGCCTGGCGGCGGGACCGGTGGACGAGGGCGCCGACCGCCCCACTCGTGATCCGACCAACGACGACACAGATTGATCTCGTCATCTCCCAGACCGGTCTCCGATGAATAACCATCATTGCCGCGCGGTTGGTGGATGCGGACATAGGTCAGGGCATTGCGAATGGCTACGACAGGCGCGGCAGTTGCCTGCACGACAGTCAGCGCATGGCGCTCTTCCGGCGCAGACGCGCCCGAAGTACGCAGGGCCGTCCGCAAGGCGGCCTCATACTCACACTGGGTTGCATCTCTGGCCAGCGAGTCGACGACATCGCGCAACTCGGTCACCAGTACGGGTTCGGGCTCGGGTTCGGGCTCGGGTATAAAGACGACTTCCGGTTCGGGCCCAGGTTCGGGTTCCGGCTCAAGTTCCGGCTCAGGGGCTGGCTCTGGTGTCAGCTCGGGCGCTGGCACTGGTTCCGGCTGAGGCTCGGGCTCCGGCACGTAATCAGGCGCCCATGCACACGGGTCCGGCGCCTCGCAGCTGGTGATAACATCGCTGTCGAACTCATAACCATCAATATCATCGGGCTGGAGCAGATCGACATTGGTCAGAGCGTCATAAAAGACCATGCCGCACTCTTCATCCATGTCACAGACGCCATCGGCCTGAACCTGGGCAAGGGCGCGGGACTCGGTCTCGCCATCGACATCGGCCTCGATCAGCACACGCTGGACGGCCGCCTCGATCTCGCACTCAGCGGAATCCAACGGCAATTGCTCGAGCACGGTCTTGATACGATCCGCCAGCCAGTCGACGGTCGCGACACCGCCGGCAGAGGCCGGAGCACCAAACAGGCAGGCGGCGCCCATGGCTGCCGCGGAAACCGTCAATGCCTTGCGATAACGAAGCAGCTCATGACGAGTGTTATGCGAATAATTGCGCATGCTTACCCCCCGTTTGCAGAGAACCAGCCGACTGCAGCCGACTGCCGTCGGTGCACACACCCCAAAGCCCCCGCTCGTGTGCGCGTCCCGAAAAAGTTAAGAAAAGGTATCAACTGGCCGTTCATCTCACCTCACCCAAATGGGTTAAGAGACGTTAACTTCGAAACGAGATCGGATTTCGACCGGAATGAGACGTGTTTTCGGCAGCGGCGTTCATACTTGCGTCAGGTTGGGAAAACGGGCCACGATGCGCGCATACACGTGAGGGGAGAGCGCGATGTTCGGTTTAGGAGGCCTGCAAGGCAAAGCCCGGAACATGCCGCGCTGTGACCGGCTGATCTACGCAATCGGCGATATCCACGGGCGCCACGATCTGCTCACCCGGCTCCTGACAAAAATCCGCAAGGACAAGGGCGATTCCGAGGCTGAAATCATCCTGTTGGGGGATTATGTCGATCGTGGACCCTACTCCCGGGGTGTACTGGAATCATTGAGTGCTGGCGCACCTGACGCCAGCATTCGCCTCACTTGTCTTCGCGGCAATCACGAGCAGACCCTCCTGACATTCCTCAACGATCACCAAATCGGTCCCGAGTGGGGCAAACATGGCGGCGTGGAGACGCTTGCGTCCTATGGAGTCTCGCTTCCAAAACGGCGCACAAATCCGGACGACTGGGCGCCGTGCCAGGCGCAATTACGTGAGAACATGCCAGCCCATCACCTCGCCTTCCTGGAAAGTCTTCCGGTGATGGCTGACCGCGAGCCCTATCTGTTTGTGCACGCAGGTATTGATCCGGAAACACCCCTTGGGGAACAGTCCAGCAAGACCATGATGTGGATCCGGGAACCGTTTCTCAGCTTCAATGGTCGCTTCGAGCGTTTCGTCATTCACGGCCATTCAGCTGACAAGAAGCCGACCCGTAAAAGATACAGGCTGGGCATAGATACCGGCGCCTATATCACGAACACGCTGACCGCAGTCCGTCTGGACAAACGCGGTGCCAGGTTGATCCAGAGCTAGACCCTGCCACGCTTTCGCCATACCTGCCCCGAAATCACCCAATTGGGTTAATACCGCATTCAAGCTCGCTGCTAGACCTTTTACGGACTGTTAACTCACAGGACCCGGGCGGTTTAGCGTGGCTGATATCTATCTCGAAGACGGACGCAATCAGGATGGCGAAAGCCAGGTCGCGACCGGTAACGCCTTCAAAATTCTGGGCATAGCCATAAGCGCGACCTCACTTGATCGCGCGGCGGACCAATTGGAAACCTGGTCTGAGGACAAGCTGGGACGCTTTGTCTGCATTCGCGATACGCCCAGCCTGGTCCACGCCCAGGATGATCCCGAGTTCAAGGCCCTTCACACTCAGGCCTCTATGGTAACGCCAGATGGATCACCCCTGGCACTCGTTGGCTGGCTTCGTGGCTATGATGTCAGCCGCACCTGTGGCCCCGACCTGTTCGAGCTGATGATGTCACGCGCCCAGGCAAACGGGCTGAAACACTATTTCTACGGCGGCAAGGACGGTGTGGCGGATCAACTCAAAGTGCGCATGGAGGAGAGATACCCCGGTGTGCAGATCGTCGGCACGGAATGCCCGCCCTTCCGCCGGCCAACGCCGCAGGAGGAAAGCGAGACCATCGAGCGCATCGTGGAATCCGGGGCCGACATTGTCTGGGTCGGACTGTCCTCCCCGAAGCAGGAATTCTGGATGGCGCGCAATCGCGATCGCCTGCCCTGCACGCTGATCGGCGTGGGCGCCGCCTTTGACTTTCACTCCGGTGAAGTCGAGCGCGCACCACGCTGGATGCAGAAATCCATGCTGGAATGGGCACACCGCCTCTACTCCGAACCGAAACGCTTGTGGCGACGCTATTTGATCCTTGCTCCGAGATTCGTCATGTTGGCCGGACTTGAAACCCTTCTGGCTGCGCGGCTCTGGCGACGACGCAGAACGACCGCTCCTTAAGGAGTCGCTCACTGTGCTGACACGATTGTGGGCCCTGGCCCGGGAATACAGAGACGTCAACTGGTCGCTGATGGACCAGGCGCTCGTATCCGGCTCGAATTTCCTCACCGGTGTATTGATTGCCCGCGCGCTCGGCCTGGAAGGTTTTGGCATGTTTGCCCTGATCTGGCTGATCGCGGTCTTCATCCAGAATATCCAGCACGCAATCATCAACACACCCCTGCTCACCTATGGCGCCCAAGCCAATGAAGAAGACCGCCCGACCCTGCTCGGAGCCGTCATGATACGCCAGCTGGTGTTTTCGGGCGCTTCTACATTGCTGACCTTCGTCACCATGGTTGCGACCATGGCCATGCAGGAAATCCCCAATATCGGCATGGCCGCCGCACTGTCTGCCTGCATTGCAACGACCCAGTGGCAGGATTTTTTCCGGCGCCTCTACTTCACCGTCGACAAGCCGTTTGTCGCGACCCTGATTGATAGCGTGCGCTATCTCGGCCAACCTCTGTTTCTGCTTGTTCTGCTGGCCTTCTCAGCGGAAACCCTCTCTGTCACAACAGTGTTGTGGATCACGGCACTTACAGCCGGCCTCAGCTGCCTGGCGGCGCTCTTTTCCCTGCCGAAAATCCAGGCGCCTGGAGCCGAGTTCAATGCCATCAATGACTTGCACTGGGAGTTCGGAAAGTGGATGGCCGGCACCGCCATCCTTCAGTGGATAGCGCTCAACATTTTCACGCTTTTGTCCGGCGCCTTGCTGGGGCCAGCCTATGCAGGCGCCCTGAAGGCCACGCAGTCCCTGCTCGGTATCCTGCACATTCCGTTTTTTGCACTTGATAATTTCCTGCCATCTCGCGGCAGCCGGGCGCTGCAGACCGATGGCAGCGTCGGCCTGGACAAAATGCTGACGTCCTATCTGCTTTATGGCACCGGAGCCGTGCTGGGTGTTGCCCTGATTTTCTTTGTCGCCCCGGCCTTCTGGCTGGGCATGGTGTTTGGCGAGGATTTCACCGCTCACGCGGACATTCTGCGCTGGTACGGTCTGATCTATGTCTTCTACTTCATCAATCTGATCTACCGCTTCGGGTTGCGAATTCTCGGGAAAACACAGGCTATTTTCGCAGGTTATGTCGCGGCCGTCGGCATCCTTGCGGTCGTCGCCTATCCGCTCTTGCTCAATTTCGGGCTGGCCGGTGCGGTATTTGGATTGGCAGCCGTGCCTCTGATCCACCTCGCTGTTCTCTATCCGGGATATCGCAAGGCCCTCATGCGCAAGGAGCCACCGGCATGACCGGTCTCCCCCTGCGCTATACACCTCGCCTGATCAGCCTGGTCGCCCTGCTGGCGATCCCGGTGTTTTTCTACGCCAAAAGCTTCGACGCCTTCCGCCCGTTAGGGTCCTTGCCACTGCTGGCTGTGCTGGGCCTGTGCGTTGCCGGAACCGTGCTGATGCGTCGGGTTTTCGTGAACTGGATTTATGTTGTCCTGGTAGGCTACAGCCTCTTTATCCTGGCCCTGTCCCTGATGGGTTTGATGCCGGAAGCCTGGACACGCTATTTCGAGACCGAGGCTGCGCTGCGTCACTGGCTGGCCATTCCGTCACTGGCGCTGGCGACGACCGTGTTTGTAGGCCTGTTCACGCGGTACCGTGACTTCATCGTCAAGCGCGCGCTGGCCCTCACCATATTCTTCTACCTCTACGAACAGGCGATGCTTTTCCTGACCGACGAGGATTTCTACTGGCTGATGTATGACGTCAAGAACCAGTCGATGGCGACAATGATGACGCTGATCATCTTCCTGTTCAGGGAGCGTCGCGCGATCTGGATCGATCTGGCGCTTATCATGATCTACCTGTTGATGGCGGCCTCTTCGTCCCACCAGATCCTCGCCCTGGCGCTGCTGGCGCTGCGCCTGGCACCACGGGAAAACTGGGTGGTCATCGGCGTGGGGTCGGTCATTGGCCTCATGCTCATCCTGGCACCCATCTATGCTTCGAACCTTTGGGAAATCGACCGTAATGCGGCTGTACGAGCGATCATGTGGCGCGATGCGGTCGACGCCATGGTCCAGTCGAACGGGCTCGGTGTCGGCTTTGGCACGGAATACATCCGCAACCAGTTTTACGCACTCGGCGTGGGCGATTGGCGCGTCGTATCGGAAGGCGGCGATTCCCGGCTGTATCTGAGTTCCCACAGTGCCATCTATGACATGGCCGTTCGTCTGGGCCTGCCAGGCATCTTACTGGCAACAGCCTGGATCGGCTCCATCGCCCTGGCGCCGCGAGGCCTCAGCGCCATCGGCCGCAAGACCTATGCCGCCATGTCCTGTTGTTTCATTGTCTTTGCAGCCTTCAATCCGGTCCTGAACTCGTTCAACATCATCTTCGGCGGCGCCATGATGCTCGCCTGGATGCAGGTCATTGCGCTGGAAGCCAGATCGGCCCGATCAGCTGAACCCGCGACATCGACAAATTCATTGCCGGTTCAGGCGGCTGGCTGATAATCTCAATTACAAGCTAACTCCATTGTCTGGGAGGGGAAAATGGCTCGCGCATTTGTATTGTTCCTGATTGTTTCGCTGACCAGTGTCGGCCTCGCGCTGTTTTCTCCGACTGCCCAGGCCCAGGCACAAGCGGGTCAGCCGGTCTATGTCCTCGGCTCCGGCGACCAGATCAGCGTGACCGTCTATGACGAGCCCTCGCTTTCCGGCCAGTTCCAGGTTGACGGCACCGGTTCGGTTTCCCTGCCTCTGATCGGCCAGGTCCAGGCGGGGGGCCTGACGGTTCCCGAATTCGAGCAGGCGGTCGAAACAGCTTTTCTGGACGGATATCTCAATCATCCGCGCGTCAATGTTGCGGTGCTGAACTACCGGCCCTACTACATTCTCGGCGAAGTCCAGACCGCCGGTGAATACCCCTATACGGACGGCCTGACGGTCCTGAACGCGGTTGCCACAGCAGGTGGCTTCACCTATCGCGCGCGCCAGAACACCGTTTACATCAAGCGTGCCGGAGAAGAGGATTTTCAGCAGATCCGCCTTTCCGCGTCCACCCGCGTACAGCCTGGTGACACAATCCGGATCGCAGAACGTTTCTTCTAGGCGAACGGGCTGGGGGAGCTCGAATGTCGCGTCGCGCACCAACATTGGCAGCCAGTCTTGTCTGGGCATCACCCCTGGTGGTGCCGCTGGCGTCAATTCCGCTCTATGGCGGTGACACACCGGCCGCCACACTGGCCCTGTCCGGAATTGCCTTTCTCCTCGCAGCCCTGGCCGTGATATTCTCACCGCAGCGCCCCATCCAGCTGCCGCTGGTCGGAGCGTTCTTCTATGTCGCCTTCATCGGCTTCGCGCGCTACCAGGGCTGGCTGTCCTCCGGCATGCATGAATACGCAGCGCTGGGCGCGTGCGGTGCGATCTGCCTGGTCGGCTATCTTGCCGGGCATAACGGGCGGTTGGTCGAGCGCCTCTGGCAGTGGAGCCTGTGGGCCGGCGGCGCCCTGGCCGTAGCGGCCTTCCTGGATTTCGCACTGGACCCCGAGTTCAGCTTCGGGCGGCCACGCCCCTACCATTCCGAACGCCTGGCAGCGCCCTTCCTGTCGGCGAACACTGCGGCAACATTCTACGGCATCATTGCCGTCATGAGCGCCGCAGAGCTCAGCCGCATCCTTTCAGCACCCGCCGCGCATCCGCTCAAGACAGTGGAGCGCATTGTCGTTCGCGGACTTTTCCCGACCACTTTCCTGCTCTTTGCCTTCTCCAATGTTATCCTATCGGCATCACGCGCCGGGCTCGTGGCCACAAGCACGGCCTTGCTGTTTCTGGTGTTATGGGAGGTATTGTCGCGCCTGCTGCGGGGTCGTCTGAGCTTGTCGCTTGCCAAAGTCAGCAGTTTTGGCGGTATCCTGATCCTGGTCGCTGGCGCGCTGTTCCTCGCCTCAGGTGATTTGCTGCAGGACCGCCTCGCCAGCGCAGGCGAGGACGACACCAGGATTGTGTTGCTGCAGGCCTATTCCAGCGCCGTTGATCTGGAACCAGTCTTTGGTCACGGCCTGGGCAGTTTTGCGTGGGTCAATGATCTGATCGTCACCCCGGAGAACGCCGACCTGTTGCAGACTCAGGGCGCGGCACACAATGTCTATCTGCAATGGCTGATCCAGGCTGGCATCGTCGGCACGGCCCTGCTGGCCTTCATCCTGCTGCCGATCCTGCTGAGCATTTTCATGGGACTATTCCGACGCAGGCGCCGCACCACCTATCTGCGCGCGACACTGTGCATCGTAATGCTGGTTGGCGCTCACGGGATGGTGGATTACGCGCTGGAAATCCCGATGGTCGCCTGGTGGTTCGCCTGGATCATCGGACTTGCCGCCGGACTTTCGGTGAAGGGGGCAAGCCATGAAAACTGAGCGCCTGCTGAACCTTGTGACCCGCGCTGGTCTCGCGCTTGGCCTGTTAGGCTTTGCCGCCTGGTCGGGTCTCGCCGCCATTGAACGGGCCGATGGCGCGTCGATGGCAGAGATGTCGGACACCGCCTTCAGAGTCCGCATGGCCGGAGGACTACCAGAGGGCGCTTCGGCGAGCTGGTATGCCGCCGTGGGCGAACGCGCCCTGCGCGTAGATGGATACGATCCGGAATTTGCCGTGCTCGCTCTTGAACGCTCACTCCGGCTTGAAGACAGGGATGGTGAAAACTGGGCCCGCCTGGCCTATGCCCGCCTGGTCGCTGGAGACAGCCCGATATCTGTATCCACCGCTCTAGGTCGCTCCTATCAGCGCATGCCGATTGGCCAGTGGCAGTTTCGCCGCTGGCGCCTGACCCTGGTCGAGGCAACCTGGCCAGAACTGCCGGTCAGCGTTCGCGCGCAGGCGGCTCTGGAAGCCGCACAACAACCTGTGGGCTGGCTGGAAGATCACTCCCCAAGCGTGCTTTCTGCCATGCAATCAGGAAGCTAAGAGACTATTTTCCTGACCCGTTCGGATGAGGATTCGCCTGAAAAGCGACCCGACTAACCTATTTGGGGTAGTCTCTGGACAATTTTTTTGTATTCTAAGGCATCCAGTTGCGAAAACTGTTAGCAGTCTCATGATTGGTTCAAGTTTGGTCACTGCGCACAATAATTCACGGGGTAAGCACGGACGGTAATCGCCGTCGCTTGGATATTTTTGTGCGAGGGGGGAGTAATCGGTCATGTTGGACCGAAGAGGTTCCGTGTCGCCTGATTTTGATGGTGACGGCGCTCTGTTTTCCAAAGCGCTCAGCAGTCTTGCGTCCGCTGCCCTGCAAGAAGGTGGTTGGCGGATTGCATTGCGCGATCTCTCCGCACTGATGAAGGGGCCTCTGCGCCTGCGCCTGTTCCTGGGCGATGCCAACTCGGAATACCTTGAACAATATGACTGGCAACGCACCAATGCCGTCAGCCCGTCGACCTTCACCAAGGCCACCACGCCCAAGACGGCCGGCTGGAAAGGCGTTCACGCCCAATATCCGAAAACTCCGGTTAGCCTCATTGAGGACAATGCCAAGCTCTCGGTCCGGGCGCTGCTTGCATCAGGCGAAACCTTCGGCGGATTTCCAGTTAGCCGCTCGATCGTGGCCTTGCTCGACATGGGCGGCGTCCAGGGTGCACTGGGTGTGGATGTAGGCAATCTGGACGAAGATGGACGGATTGCGGCCGCGGAAATGATGCGGCGCCTGCACCTAGCGCTGGAACAGGCTGCGGTCGCCCATTCAACCGTCTGCGCCATCCAGAGCCAACTCCTGTTCAGTGGCTCTTTGCTGGACCATCTTCCCTTTGGCCTGATTGCTCTGGACAGGACTGGCCGGGTCATCAACACCAATGCAACAGGTCGGCGCCTTATCGACCTGGACAGCGTTCTCGCCGTCCGCGATCACCGGCTTTATGGATGCGACAGTTCTGAGAACCAGACCGTCCAGACCGCTTTGCAGAACTTGCTCTCCTCACAGGAAGACTCCGAACCGCGTCTGCTCAAGCTCTACGGGCTGGATAATGAGAAGCCGTGGAGTGTCTCAATATCGCGTCCGGCAAACCAGGGCGAGGAAAGTGCCAGAGCCTGGTCGTCCCAGCGCCCCGCGATCGTGATCTGCCTCTCGGACCGTGACCCGATCACCACGGTTCGTTCACGTCAGATCGCAGCGACCTATGGCCTGTCGCCCCAGGAAGAAATGCTGGCATCGCGCATTGCTGCAGGTGATAGCCTGGCAACCGTTGCCCAGAAAACCAAGCGTAGTGTCGAGACCCTGCGAACACAGCTCCGTGCCGTCTTCCAGAAGACCGAAGTGCGATCCCAGGCGGAGCTGGTCCAGCTGGTCCTGTGTGCACCTACCGCGCCAGGCTTTACCGGATAAACACCACAGAATAGATTGGCTCATTCGCAAGTCACTGCTTGGAATGAGATTTTTACCCCATCAAAAACAGAATGTTGTTCTGTTTTTTCGATTGTGCCCGCCCTCGCTCTGTGTGAACCTATGGGAGATGATCAGGTTCTGCCGGCGAGGGAGGCAAGCAGACATGAAACGACTTCTAATGACGAGTGCGATGGCACTGGCGCTGGTTGCCTGTGGCAATTCCGGCCAGGAGGGCCGCGATGTTTCCCAGGCTGACGCCAGCTACCAGGATACGCTGCTGGAACAGCTGATCGACGCACAGCCAGGCGATGTGATCGAGATTCCGGCAGGTGTCTATCACTTCACCTCCTCTCTCATGCTCACCGTTGACGGCGTCACCATTCGCGGCGCTGGCATGGACGAAACCATCCTCAACTTCCAGGGGCAGGTCGCGGGTGCCGAAGGTCTGCTGGTCACGGCCAATGATTTCACCCTGGAAAACCTGGCGATTGAGGACACATCAGGCGACGCCCTGAAGGTCAATGGCGGCACCAATGTTGTCATCCGAGGCGTTCGGGTTGAATGGACAAATGGATATTCCACCGATAATGGCGCCTATGGCATCTATCCCGTTCAGTCCGAGAACGTCCTGGTCGAGGACACGGTCGCCATCGGTGCGTCTGATGCCGGCATCTATGTCGGCCAGTCGCGCAATGTGACCGTGCGCAACAGCCGTGCGGAATACAATGTCGCCGGGATCGAGATCGAGAACTGCATCGGCGCGGACGTCTATGGCAATGTCGCGACGAACAATACGGGCGGCATCCTGGTCTTCAACATGCCCAACCTGCCCCAACCGGGCTACCAGACGCGTGTCTACGACAATGACGTCTTCGAGAACAATACCGAGAATTTCGGGCATGCCGGCACGCCGGTCGCCAGTATTCCGGCCGGTTCGGGTATCGTCATCAACTCCAACGACCAGGTCGAGATTTTTAACAATCGCATCGCCGACAACAACACGGCCAATATCATCATCTCCAGCCTGCACACGACCGGCTATGCAGACAGTGCGGTGCAGTCGGATTTCGACGCTTACCCGGAGGGGATCTGGATCCATGACAACACCTATTCCGGTGGCGGCAACTCCCCTGACGGTCTGGACCTCAACGCGCTGAAAGTCATGATGTTCGGACTGACCGGACGGCTACCAGACGTGCTGTTCGACGGTTATATCGATGAAGGAAAGTTCGTGAACGGCGAAATGCCGGCGGAGCTTCGTATCTGTGTCAGCGACGAGGTTGATGTCCTCAACGCGGATGCCCCGAACGGGTTCGGGTCCCCGGTCGTCGACACCGAGAATTATCGCTGCACGCTGGATCCACTGCCCGCCAGTCACCTCAACTGGCTCGACTAGGACCGCGACATGACGACCCTCCCTCGATCCCTTGCCGTGTCTTCGCTGGCGCTGGCACTCGCCGCCTGTGGCGGCACTGGCCAACCGGAAGCGCGCTATATTGCAGAGGGCAATCCGCCGCTATTGTCGGATTGGGGGCAAGTCGGTCTGTCCGGTGGCGATCTGGTTCTGGGTGGAAATGTCGTCGCCTATGACATGAATACCGCCCTCTTCACCGACTATGCACACAAGCTGCGCACGATCTGGATGCCCGATGGAACCACGGCCCATTATCGCGAGGGCGATACACTGGATTTTCCGGTTGGAACGGTGATCACCAAGACCTTTTACTATCCTCGCATAGATGGGGAGCTGGGCGAACGTGTTGCTCGTACCGAGGATACCAGCGCTGACTTCCAGGATGGGCGCATGGCTATGGACCAGGTTCGCCTGGTTGAGACCCGCATTCTGGTGCACCGCGAGAACGGTTGGGTCGCCTTGCCCTACCGCTGGAACGAGGACCAGACCGAAGCGCGCCTGCATCGTGTAGGTGCAGTGATTCCGATGACTCTGGTGGCCGAGGACGGCGGCGAGGAAGCCTTCAACTATGTGATGCCCAACACCAATCAGTGTGCCGGCTGTCATGCACCAGATTCCAATTCGCGGGCGATCTCGCCCATCGGCCCGAAACCGCGGCATATCAATCGGGATTTTGCCTATACGAACATTCCACAAAACCAGCTGGAACGGCTTGAAACCGTCGGTTTCCTGGAAGGCCTTCCAGATTTGGCCCAGGTGCCCCGAAATGCAGCCTGGGGAGATGAGCATGCCAGCCTCGATGAGCTGGCCCGCTCCTATCTCGACGTGAACTGTTCGCATTGCCACAGCGAGGTTGGTCCAGCCGATACCTCCGGTCTGTTCCTAGAACCGGATACACCTTTCGGCCCGAATCTGGGGGTCTGCAAACTGCCTATCGCGGCGGGTAGCGGCACAGGCAATCGCCCCTATGACATCGTTCCCGGAGAGCCGGAAAACTCCATCCTGGTCTATCGTATCGACAATGTGGAACCGGATGAAATGATGCCGGAACTCGGCCGCTCAACCGTGCACGCAGAGGGGCTCGAACTCGTCGAGCGCTGGATCACGGAGATGACCGGATCCTGCGAGATCTGACCTGAACTATTCCAGGTAATTGCCGAGATAACGCCGGAGCGCGATGAGCGCCTCGTTGAAGATGGCTTCTGCCTTCTTCTCGTTTTCCCGATTTTCAAACATCAGGATTTCTGCGGCCGAATAAATCTCGACAGTCATGCGGGCGACCAGGTCCGGATCTCCGCCGGAGAACCCGTCAGCACCATCACGCCAACGGCTGGCGAGCTGGTCTGCAAGACGCAGATTCCATTCCTCCCGCACCGAGCGCAGCTCGTGTGTTGTCAGGGTGAGGCGCAAAACCGCGCCATAGGACGGGTTTTCATCAACCAGCGTTCGCAACCCCGAAATCATACCGGTCAGGCTGACCTGCCATTCCGTCTCTTCCGGATCATTCAGGCGCTCGCCGATGATGTCATCGGTCGCGGACTTGTACTCCTCCAGCAGGGTCTGGTGGATCGAGTAGATATTGGGAAAGTAGCGATAGACGGAACTGACAGGCACGCCGGCTTCAGCCGCGACAACGCTGGTCGTGATCGACTCCCCTTCGCCGCGTTCAAGCAGGCGTTTGGTTGCCTCGACGATTTCGCGGATCCGCTGCTGGGACCGTTTCTGTTGGGGCGCCACCCGCCGTTGCAGGTTTACACCCTCTATCGGAGCACGCTCGTTCACGCTCTACCTCGTTCCATCACCCGCAATCTGTCGGCACGGCAGCTGCGAGGCAAGTGTGACACAGTTTCTCCGTATCGCGAGATCGTCCTGCACCAACTGGCCCGCCACGATGAGTGGAAAGGGTCCGCTTATGCCGGGTAGCGATCCCTTCACCGGGCAAACCCGACCCCGTTAACATCTCATTAGGCGTTCAACAGCAAGGATTTGAGCATCACGGCTCTCTCCCGACGGGGAGACAAGGCCGGGGCTGCGGGTCTGAACGACCCGAAACGAAGCAGACAGACCAAGAGAGGGGCGGTCCGAACGCAGGCCGCCCTTCACTTTTTCGGGGCAGCGCCCAGGCATTCCTGTTGGCCCAAATTGACCGTCACTGGCACTTTCGGCCAAATCGCCGGCACGATAACCTGCCAACATGTCGAGCTCGCAAACCATTGCCTTTCTGATCTACCCCGGCTTCCAGCTCCTGGACCTTGCCGGACCGGTGAGCGTGTTTGCAGGCGCCAACCGCGCCCTTGGCCGGGACGCCTATGCGTTGCGTATTCTTTCCGGCAAGGTCGGCCCAGTGACCAGTTCCGCCGGTCTCGCCGTCGAAGCCGATGGTGACTATTCCTGCGCCCTGCCCGAAGGTCACACCTTGCTGGCCATCGGAGGCGAGGTGCCTGAAATCGACCTGGCTCTGGAAGATGTTCAGCTCACCGCCCGCGTGAAATCATCCCTGTCGCAGGCAAGCCGGGTTGGTTCTGTGTGCACCGGCGCCTTCATCCTTGCCGCAGCAGATATTCTGGCCGGGCATCGGGTGACGACACACTGGTGGGACAGTCAGAAACTCGCCAACCGGCATCCGGACATCGCTGTCGATACTGACGCAATCTATATCCAGAGCGGCAAGATCTGGACGTCTGCCGGTGTCACGGCGGGTATCGACCTCGCCCTGGCGCTGGTGGAACTGGATCACGGCCGGGACATTGCCCTGACCATCGCCCGGCACCTGGTCGTTCCGCGCATGCGTTCGGGCGGGCAATCGCAATTCTCCACCGAGCTTGATCTGCAAATGCGCCCGGGCACGCGCCTGGGCAAGCTCTGCGAGGCCATTCGCCGGGCACCGTCGCTAGCCTGGTCTGTCGACACCATGAGCGAGACTGCCGGCATATCGAGGCGCACCCTCTCGCGCCTGTGCCGAGAAGAACTGAACATCAGTCCCGCGGCACTGGTCGAACGCCTGCGGATCGACACCGCGCGCCGCGCCCTGGTTGAAACCGACCAGTCTGTCACCCTGATCGCGAATGAGGCCGGTTTCGGTTCCTGCCAACGCCTCGATCGCGCCTTTGCACGCCAGCTCGGCGTCAGTCCTGTTCGTTTCCGCGAACGTTTTCGTTCCCCCTATTCCGGAGTCGCGCCATGACCTCTCCCTTCCGCATCGGCTTTGTCCTGTTTGACAACCTCACCCAGCTGGACTTCACCGGCCCGCTGCAGGTGCTGCACCGGTTGCCCGGTGCCGAGGTGCATCTGGTCGCCAAGACCATGCAGCCGGTCCAGACCGACTGCGGCCCCTTCATCATGCCATCCACCAGCATAGACGACTGTCCGGGGCTCGATCTGATCTGCATTCCCGGCGGGTTCGGGATTGATGATGCCATGCGCGACCGCGAATTGATCGATTTCGTGCGCCGCCAGGCCGTCCAGGCCCAATATGTCACCTCGGTCTGTACCGGAGCTTTTGTCCTGGGCGCCGCCGGTCTCTTGCAGGGCAAGCGAGCGACCACACACTGGAGCTATCATGACGAGCTGGCCCGGGTCGGGGCGACACCGACAGAGGGACGTGTGGTCCGTGATGGCAATCTCTTCACGGGTGGCGGCGTAACCGCCGGCATTGATTTCGCACTGACGATTGTGCGCGAAATTGCGGGGGAGAGCATGGCCCAGGCCATCCAGCTCGGACTGGAATATGATCCTCACCCGCCCGTTGATGCCGGTTCGCCGCACAAGGCGCCACCTGCCATCGTGAAACTGCTGAACCAGCGTTTCGAACCGCGCCTGGCCGATTTCGACACGGCGCTTAACGAGGCAATGGCGGAGGCCTAGTCCTCTCCGGACCGCATCACGCGATCAGCGGCTGCACGCGCAAATCGAAGCGTGATGGCCTTGCGCCGGGCGGCGGCGAGTTTGTCGAGCGGGCTTTCCCGCACAATCGCGCCGCCAAAACCGTCCGCGATCACCAGCCCGCATTGTGGCGGGATGAGGTCGTGCGGGAAGCGCTGCGAAACGGCGAAATAGAAGCTGTCGCAATACTCGGAATAATCCGTCCACTTGTTGTCGGCACGAAAGTCGGCAACGCCGGACTTGATTTCCAGGATGGCGATTTCGCCCTTGCGGCCGACGCAGAAGAGATCCGCCCGGCGTCCGTCCGGAAGGATGAATTCGGGAATGGCGCTATAGCCCAGCTGCCAGAACAGGCGCGCCGCGCCACGTGCCAGGGCCTGGGCGTCATCGATATCGGGATTGGAGGCGGAGGCGACGTCGTTGAGATCCATCTCGCCAGTATGTTCTACCTTTGTTCGCAAAACAAGTTCACTCTTGGAACCCGGCGCCCCTATCCCTATGTGAATCTCATGTACCCGCACCAAGTATCCGACCCACGCGCGATCAGCGCCGCCGATTTCGAGATCATGGCCCAAAGGGCCTATGACTCACTGCCCGAAGTGTTCAGGCTGAACGCCAGCGACATCACGATCTTCATCTCCGATTTCGCCGAACAGGAGGTTCTCGACCATTTCGGGATGAGTGATCCCTATCAGCTCTCCGGCCTCTACCAGGGCATTGATATGGGGCAGAAATCCATCAGCTGGGCGCAACCCTTCCCCGATCGCATTTTCCTCTATCGTCTGCCCATTCTTGCCGAGTGGGTACAGCGCGGCGACGAGCGTCTGGATCATCTGATCCAGCACGTCCTCATTCACGAGATCGGCCATCATTTCGGTCTGTCAGACGACGACATGCACCGGATCGAGAACCGTGCGGAGAGTTGATGAGGCCAGACCCCAATTCCCCTCCAGGGAGAACGGGAATTCGCCTTCCTGGCGAAATCACACGCATATCCGGACTCCCCTGCCAGGATTTTCGGGAAAATCCTGCGAAATACATTAACCCTCTATTAAGGACTCAGCCCACCATGTCTGCCACCCAGGCTGGAACAGCCTGTGTAGAAAGACCTTTCCGGGCCTCATCAAACAGGGGAGAGGTGTCGGTTTCCTCCAGATTGATCTCCAGGCAGCGCGCGCCGGCCTGTTTCGCGACCTGGCTGAATCCGGCGGCTGGATAGACCGTTCCCGAGGTTCCGATCGCGACAAACAGGTCACATGCCTCAAGCTGGTCGTAGATCAGGTCCATCTCCATCGGCATTTCGCCGAACCAGACAATATGAGGCCTCAGCCCGCCCGCCTCGCGACAATTGAGACAGGGCAGGTCCATTGTGATCTCGTCGAAGGCTTCATGCACCTCGCCGCAAAGCTCACAACGCATCTTTTTCAGCTCGCCATGCATGTGCACAACACGTTCGGACCCAGCCTGTTCGTGCAGGTCATCCACATTCTGGGTCACCAGCAAGAACTCGCCACCCCGCGCCAGCCAGGCTCTCTCCAGATCAGCCAGGGCAAGATGCGCCGCATTCGGACTGGCCTTCTTCAGACCCGCGCGGCGCGCATTGTAAAACGCATGCACCTGCTCAGGCTTGCTGGCAAAGGCTTCCGGCGTCGCCAGTTCTCGCCAGTCAAACTTCGCCCACAGGCCATCTGTATCGCGAAACGTGCCCAGCCCGGATTCAGCAGAGACGCCGGATCCGGTCAGTATGAAGAGAGATTGGGTCATGCCGCCAGTTGGGACTTGCGTTGGCAGAGAGGTCAAGACGGCTCGGCCCGTGAGGGGGAGGAATGGCGGGTCGATAAGAACGCTACAAAGCCAGAGCGGGCACCAATCACACGCACAAACACAAAAAACCCGCCGGCCAGAGCCAGCGGGTTCTTGTAATCGCGTGACGCGAAAGGCGCTTACTTCTTCTTCGGAGCGCGCTTTTCGATATCGTGGCCGGTCGTACGCTCAGCGATACGCGCGGACTTGCCGCGACGGTCGCGCAGATAGTAGAGCTTGGCGCGACGGACCTTGCCGCGACGCTTGACTTCGATCTGCTCGATCAGCGGCGAGTAGACCGGGAATACACGCTCGACACCTTCACCGAAGGAGATCTTGCGAACCGTGTAGCTCTCGTTCACGCCACCGCCGTTTTTGGCGATGCAAACGCCTTCGAAGACCTGGATACGCTCGCGGCTGCCCTCTTTAATGCGGACATGTACGCGCAGGGTATCACCAGCGTCGAACTTCGGCAGTTCCTTGTCACCCAGGACGCGGGCGGCTTCTTCTTTTTCCAGCTGCTCGATCATGTTCATCGTGCATTCTCCTTGCGTCCCTTGAACCTCTCGTACAGGTCCGGCCGACGCGCCTTCGTAATCTCTTCCGACTGTTCCCGACGCCAGGTCTCAATCCGACCATGGTGCCCCGAGAGCAGTACTTCCGGGATCTCCCTGTCCTCCCAAACCCGCGGACGGGTGTAGTGAGGATATTCGAGGAGATCACCCTCGAAACTTTCATCCTCGGCCGATGCCGGGTCGCCAAGCACGCCGGGGAGCAGTCTCACACAAGCTTCGATCAGAAGCTGCGCGGGCGCCTCGCCCCCGGCCAGTACGGCATCGCCAACACTGACCTCTTCCATTTCGCGGGCCTCGATGACCCGTTCATCCAGGCCCTCGAAACGTCCACAAAATACAACAACACCCGGACCCTCCGCCCATTCCCGAACCCGGGCCTGGGTGAGCGGCTTTCCCCGCGGTGTCAAATAGATCAACGGCCGTTTCTCACCTTGCCAGCGAGACTGTACCGCATCGATCGCTTCCGCTGCGACATCCGGCCTGAGCACCATACCAGCGCCTCCGCCGGCCGGGGTGTCGTCCACGGAGCGGTGCTTATGACGGGAAAAATCCCGAATGTCCACAGTTTCTAGCGCCCACAGCCCATGATTCGCAGCTGTCTGAATAATTGATACACCCAGCGGTCCCGGAAAGGCGCCCGGGAAGAGGGTAAGAACCGATGCGGTCCAGGGGTTTCGAGGATTATTCTCCGCCATCTTCCGCATCCCGCTCCTTGTCGCCTTCCACCTCTTCAAGAGGGGCGATTGTGACCAGGCGGTCGGTGATGGAGACGTGGGGGACCTGTTCTGCGGTGAAGGGGATCATCCAGGCGCCCTTGCGGTCGGGCGTGTCGACGATTTCCAGAAGGTCACCGCCGCCGAAATCATGGACCGCCTTGATCCGGCCCATGGGAGAGCCGTCCAGGGACTGGACTTTCAATCCGAGCAGATCGGAGTGGTAGAATTCGTCCTCGTCCAGCGCGGGCAAAGCCTCACGCGGAACGAAGAGCTTGGTGCCGCGAGCCGCCTGAGCCGCTTCGCGGGTCAGCGGCTCCTTGAAGGCGACAACGAAGGCGTCCTTGGCCAGACGCCATCGCTTGGGCGTGAACACGACCTTGCCGGCCGCATCCAGAAAGGGCCCATAGCCAAACGCTGCTTCCGGTTCCCCGGTAAAGCTCTTCACCTTGCATTCGCCCCGCACGCCATGCGCACCGGCAATGGCTGCGACGAAGACAAGATCATCGGCAGGTTTGGCCATGGGTCAGCCTTTCAAAAGCGCCTGAATTACTCAGACGCTTCTTCAGCCGGAGCTTCTTCGGCCGGAGCTTCAGCAGCAGCGGCTTCAGCTTCAGCGGCAGCCGCCTTGGCTTCTTCTTCAGCAGCCTTGCGCTCGGCTTCCTTCTCGGCCTTCTCGGCGAGACGTTCCTGGGCCTTTACGCCCGGCTTGCCCTTGTTCGGGTTGTTGCCAGCTTCCCAGGCCCACGCGTCTGCGTCGATCTGGTTGATGAAACGGCCAACACGGTCAGACGGCTTGGCGCCCTTGGCGATCCAGGACTTCACCTTTTCCATGTCGAGCGTGACACGCTCGCCGTCTTTCGGGAGCATCGGGTTGTAGGTGCCGATCTTCTCGATGAAACGACCATCACGCGGCATGCGGCTGTCAGCAACAACGATGCGGTAGTAAGGACGCTTCTTGGCGCCACCACGGGCGAGACGAATTTTGAGAGCCATTTTGGTATTCCCTAGTGTGTTGAATTTGATGATTTAATCGAAAGTTCCAGCGAGCGCTTAGTGACATCAAGCCCACCGAGCATCCACTGGGGATTTGGTCCCTGAACCAACAGGTATTTTTCGCTATGATCACGGGGGTCCATTATTGAAATGCTGGCAACCTCGTGAGTATGAGAAACAAGCTCCAGGCCTGAATCCACTTCAATTTCGCTGTAGTGGTGAGCAGCACTCAGGATCGAGATCTCGCGGATCCACGCATCGCAAATTTTTATTTCCGCGCACTCATCGACCACAGGCGATGCCTCGGAAACTCGAAGCGCCGAAATCCGATTGCCTACAGCATCCGAGACCCACTTAGGTGAAAGCTCTAACCAACTATCGTCGGATCGGCGCAGATAAATGGCCTCCGCTGAGGCCTCCGATGCCCTCAGGTCATGATGCGTCAATCGACCGAGAATAACCCCCTTGGCGTCAACCAGAGAGCCAAGCAAGCCCTGCTCATGCGCTGAAAGCGTGTATGTCGAACCAACAGCGGTCATTTCTTCGGAAATCCGATCGGAAGTCCGTCCGGTCCGAGTTGCGGCGCGCCGCCTCCCAGTCCGGGTAATCCTTGTGGCGCCTGGCCCGAGCCGAGACCGGGCAGTTGGTTGCCACCGCCAGGGGCCTTGCCGCCCAGCAAATCCTGTGTCGCCTGGCCAAGATCGGCCGGGTTCATGCCGCCAGCGCCCGGAGGCATGCCGCCCGGCATTCCACCACCGAGCATGCCGGCGAGACCGCCGCGGCCCTTCTTGGAGGCCTTTTTCATCATATCCGCCATCTGACGGTGCATCTTGATCAGCTTGTTGACGTCCGCGACCTCAACACCGGCACCGGCCGCGATCCGCCTCTTGCGGCTGGCCTTGAGAATCTCCGGCTTGGCGCGTTCCTGCTTGGTCATGGACAGGATGATGGCTTCCTGGCGGGACAGCATCTTGTCATCCATGCCGGCGGCGTTGGCCTGGGCCATGGCCGCCTTGTTCATGCCCGGCAGCATGCCCATGATCGATCCGAGACCGCCGAGCTTTTTCAGCTGACCGAACTGCTCGCGCAGATCCTCGAGATCGAACTTGCCCTTGGCCATTTTCTTGGCCATGCGGGCGGCTTTTTCCTGGTCGAGATCCTGGGCGGCCTTTTCAACCAGCGAGACAATATCGCCACGACCGAGGATACGGCCGGCAACGCGCTTGGCATCGAAAGCATCCAGGCCGTCCGGCTTTTCGGAAACACCGAGGAATTTGATCGGCAGGCCGGTTACATGGCGCATGGACAGCGCTGCACCGCCCCGGCCATCACCATCCATACGCGTCAGGACCAGGCCGGTCAGCGGCAGGCGTTCATGGAAGCGCTTGGCCGTCTCGACGGCGTCCTGGCCGGTCAGCGAGTCCGCGACCAGCAGGGTTTCGTGTGGTGTGGTGGCGGCGGCGATCGCATGCGCCTCGGCCATCATGTCTTCATCGATCGAGGTCCGGCCTGCGGTGTCGAGGATGACAACGTCATAGCCCTGCAGCTTGCCGGCGGTCATGGCGCGCTTGGCGATATCGACCGCGCGCTGGCCTTCCACGATCGGCAGGAAGCCGACATCGACCTGGCCCGCCAGCTGCTGCAGCTGTTCCATCGCCGCCGGACGGCGAGTGTCGAGCGAGGCCAGCAGGACCTTCTTCTTGTGAATATCCTTGAGGCGCTTGGCGAGCTTGGCCGAGGTGGTGGTCTTACCCGAACCCTGCAGACCCGTCATCAGGATAGCGACCGGCGGTTCACCTTCCAGCTGCAGGCCTTCCGGCTCACCCTCGCCACCCAGCAGGTCGACCAGCGCGTCATGCACGATCTTGATGACCTGCTGGCCCGGCTTGATGGAGCGAATGACCTCTTCGCCGACGGCACGCTCGCGGATCTGGGCGACCGCGGTCTTGACGACAGGCAGGGCGACATCAGCCTCCAGCAGCGCCACGCGGATTTCGCGCAGGGCGACATCGACATCCTTTTCACTCAGGACACCGCGGCCGGTCAGCTGGTCAAAGACGCTGCCAAGTCGTTCTGTAAGCGTGTCGAACATGCGTTCGCCTTCCTCAAGTTTCGATCAAACAATGCAAAGCGGCTCCGCTGAGCGAAACCTTCGCCGAGCGGAGTTCTCGCCTGCCTCCCTTTCCCGGCCCTGTTGGCCTATTTGGGAAGATGTGCAGGTAAGACAAGCCTCAGAGCTTGCATGATGACGCCGGGCGTTTACGCGCGAATACTCACAGAGTCAAGAAAACTGCCAAGACAGGAGTCGTGGACTAGTCCAGAGACGCCATCGTCGGGGCTGCAGGCTGGACGGTTTCCGTCTCGGCGAACGTCAGGGTTCGCGGGCCGGGTTGGCTGGCGATGAGGCCTCCGTAGGTGGAAGCGCCGATCGCACACAGCGTCAGCCAGAGCAGCGCAGTCTTGGTCAGATTTTTAAAGCCAGACACCATTTTGGTCATGACAATCCTCCCGATAACGAGGATCGATTCGACCCTGACTCCGTTAACACCGCCCTACCCAGGCCCGGAAATCGGGATTTGTGCTCAATGAGGGCTAAATAAACGTCGAGTTCGACTCAATTTTTCGACGATTCCCGAAGAGTTCTGACCAGCTTTCCGGCATTGACTATCAGCCAGAGGGCAGGCCAGACATTTCCGAGCACAAAGATCGGCAGGATCCAGAAAATCCGCCCGAACCAGGTGCGCTCTACGAGGGCGATAACACCTGCCATGAACAGGAAGCCGAGATAGAGATCGGCCAGCGTGACGATTCCCCAGGGATGGTTGAACAACCAGTCCCCGGCTGCGCCGAAATCCCCCTCAACGACGGCCCACCAGATGAGGGCTGTCAGCCCGATACCGCCAGCAAGGGCGATCAAACGAAACAATCCGGACATGCCTGCTCCACGCTTTCCTGGAAGAGATACGCGTAAGCAGGCATGCCGGATCAAACACCAGGGACTGAAGGGCATCCTTGCAGGACTGACCGCTCAGCAACTGAAGACCTTCAGCGCGGGAATAGTATCGAGAGCACAGTAGCCGCGGGTCTCGGACTGATCCTGGCACGACGCCTGGCCGAACGCTTCGGGTTCAGGCTGGAACTGGAAAGCTCTCAAAAAGCTCTCAAACAGGCACAATCGCCCGACTTCATCATCCGTCCTGAGGGCGACGACGGATACAGCTGGCAACTTCCCACCGCTCGGCATCCGGATAGCGGGACCGCCAGCAATCATCGAAAACCGAGCAATAGCAAATCTCGACCTCCACCTCGAAACGGGCATCGTCGAGCGTGCGATACACCTCACCGCGCGCGCCTTCGTTTGAGTATCCGGGCACTGCGAGCATCAATAATTCCTGGCCCTGGGTCATCACGCGACCTCGAAGGTTGGAGGTGATAACCGGCATCTGGATATCCTGCAGATACGCGCTGGCCTCCTGTGGGCTGGCCGCATTGGCCACACAGCATACCGAAACGAGATGGCCGGGCGAGGTAAACTCTTCACCGTTGTAGCGGAAGATCACCTCCCGCACCTCAGCCGGACCCAGGCCGTTATTGTGCAGCGTCATGGTGATGCGCGGCTCTTCGCTCTCCATGTCGAAATTGCCGGTCGAGTATTCAATGACCGGAAGCACGCTCGCCTTCATCGTCTGCTCCATGACGCGCCCCTGGTAGAGCGCAACAAAGAGCGAAGCGACGGAGATGACCACCACACTGGCGGCGATGATCAACTCCAGTACGCGTGATGAAGGCAGCTTCATCTGTCTGGCCTAGACGACAGCCGGCTTCTTGAATGTCTCCTCGTCCAGCTCACCTTCCCATTTGGCCACAGCCGTAGCGACAGCGGCATCACCGGTCACGTTCACAGCCGTCCGGGCCATGTCCATGATGCGGTCAACGGGGTAGATAAGACCCAGGATCAAGGCCAGATGCTCCGCGGACACGCCAAACGTATTCAGGACCGTGGCGAGCAAGAAAAGGGATGCCGACGGAATACCCGCAGCCCCGATTGAAGCGGCCGCGGCGGTCACGGCGATCAGGAAGTAATGGGTCAGGGTCAGGTCATATCCGAACGCCTGCGCGGTGAAGAGGGCGAGAATGCCCAGATAAAGCGCTGTACCATCCATATTGATGGTGGCGCCCAAGGGCAGGACTGATCCCGCAACCGATTTCTTCAATCCGAGATTATCAGATGCTGCCGCGATCGTGACCGGCAGAGTCGCGGACGATGAAGCCGTCGAATACGCAACGGCAATCGGATCCGTCAGCCCGCGGAAGAACCTGATCAACGGCAGATTCAGGACAACACGCACCAGGAAGCCGTACGTCACCAGGGCGTGAATAAACAACCCGATATAGACCGCAACAACCAGGCCCAGGATCGCCATCAAGGTTTCCATGCCCTGGCTCGCGGTCGTGTAGGCGACAAGACCAAACACGCCGAACGGAGCCAACTCCATCACCCAGTGAGTGATTTTGAGGACCACATCCGAAGCGGAGTTAAAGAGATCACCAACAGGGCGACCGGCTTTTCCGGTCGCCAAGATTGCCACGCCCAAGAAGAGCGAGAAGAAGATGATCGCAAGGACGTCACCATCCGCCAGAGCAGCAACAGGATTTTCGGGAATGACAGCAAGCAGGCGATCAATGATCGGCTCCGGCTGGGACGCGGCCGCGGCGGCCGCCGGTTCCACACCTGCGAAACTAACTCCCTCGCCAGGTTTAAGCACTGTTCCGACACTCAGACCGATGATGTTCGCAACAAAGGTCGTACCGAAATAGAGGAGCAGGGTTTTGACGCCGAGCGAGCCGAGCTTCTTTGGGTCACCCATTGCCATCACACCGGCAACCAGCGTTGTGAAGATGAGCGGAACAATCAACATCCGGATCAAGCGGATGAACATCAATCCAAGCGGGCGAAGATAGCTATCGATCCAGCTGGCTGCGGCCTCCTGGCCCATCACACTGGACAGAACCAACCCGACAACAACACCCAGAGCCAGGCCAACGAGCACGCGCTGCCACAACTTAATCTTGAACCACCAGCTCATCATCTCCCCTTTCCGAAAGGCCCACACCCTTCGAATGAAATTGCTGGAGGCACACTAAAGTGTGGAGGGTCTACGTCAATCGGCGCCGCGCATGGCTGCGATCAGGCGCATGACGCCACGATGCGCGCCAAAGAGCACGAAGCCTGCTCCGACAAGACGCAGGAAGGCCGGGAAGTCTGTGCCGGGAAGAACGGTGGAGGCTGCCAGAAGGCCAAGCCCCAGAAAAGCCGGCATCAAAACCGCCATCCAGGTGAGGTCACAAAAATGCTCGGCAGACCAGCCGGTTTCACGTCCGAACCAGAACTTGGAGTCACTCGCTGGACGTCCGCGACGGTGAGCGCGCTTGGGCCAGGGATCAAATGTCTTATCAATCATCGACATTCGTTCATTGTACGGACTAAAAAGTTTTCAACAAGAGGCGAAACACCAATTTCTAACAAAGAGTAACCGGAGCCTCTGGAATTTTTCCGATGTCGCAATCGCAAAAACAGGGTAAACACCTGTCAGCACTCGCATTCTGGAAACCTGCCCTGAGCCCAACCTGAAGGTGTGGGTATATGAGATTTTTCCGCTACAGGCGTTAATTTCCGCGTCTTCGACCACTCTCAGGGCCCGCCACAAAGGATGTTCGCCAGAATCAAAAAGGGTCCGGCTGCGGACAGCCGGACCCTCATCATGACAATTCCTGCAGGTGAAAGCGTTCAGACGGCTTGCGCACGCAGGACACTGGCGACTGCATTGATGACCGCGCCGATACGCACGGAGGCCTGGATCTGGGTCGTGGTCAGTCCGTGCTTGCGCAGCTCGGCCTCGTGGGCGTCCATACACATGCCACAGCCATTGATGGCCGAGACCGCCATGGACCAGAGTTCGAAACTGGTTTTCTCGACCCCCGGCGCACCGATAACATTCATGCGCAGCTTTGCGGGCAGCGTGCCGTAATCCTTGTTCGAGGCCAGGTGGACAAAGCGGTAATAGACATTGTTCATGCCCATGATGGCTGCGGCAGCCTTGGCGGCGGTCAGCGCTTCCGGGCTCAGCACAGCTTCAGCCTCGGCTGTAACAGCCTTGAGGGTCTGGGGTTCGCCGATTGCGTGAGCAGAAGCGAGGAAGGATCCCCATTTCTGCTCATCATCCAGCACGGTCTCGCGAGCGAGGGAAGACAGGTTCAGCTTCAGGTCCTTGGCGTAATCCGGCAGCGCATTCTTGAGTTCGTCGATGGACATCCAAATCTTCTCCAGCGAATGAGTTTCAATTTCAATAAGGTGTAAAAATTAGCCCCAGGCTCGGATCTAGACAGGGACAGGCCGAACCCGGGGCGATGGCTGATCCGACATGCGGGGCGGATCAGCCGGGGGACGATTTAAAGCGTCTCACCACCCATTGGGCGGTTACACGGACACAGCTCGTCGGTCTGCAGGGCATCGAGGACGCGCAGCGTATCTTCCGGGTTACGGCCAACATTCAGATTGGTGACGTAAACGTGCTGGATGACATTGTGCGGGTCGACGACGAAGGTGGCGCGGTAGGCCACACCTTCTTCGGAGCGCACACCAAGGGAGTCAATCAGGGAACCGGTCGTGTCCGCAAACTGCCACATGCCGAGCTTGTCGAGATCCGGATGCTCGCGGCGCCAGGCCAGCTTGCAGAATTCATTGTCGGAAGAACCGCCCATGACAACCGTGTCGCGATCAGCAAACTCGGATTCCAGGTTGGCAAATGCCACGATCTCGGTCGGGCAGACGAAGGTGAAATCCTTCGGGTAGAAGAAGATGACCTTCCACTTGCCCTCAAAACTGTCCTGCGTCACCGGCTCAAAGGCAGACTCGCCGTTTTCCTCATGAGCGTTAAAGCCCGGCTTTACGCCAACAATCTCAAAATCCGGCAGTTTTTCGCCAATGCCCAGCATGCTTTTCTCCAGCTATATAAATGAACCACAACAGGTCCGTTTGCATTTGATGACGCGGTTATGCCTGACCGATTCTCACAAATCCAATGGATTGTTTTTTGGATTGTCATAGGGAATATCTATGGCATGACGATTCTCCCGACACTCCGCCAATTACAATTCCTGATCGCCCTTGCAGAACAGGGTAGTTTCTCGCGCGCCGCCGAGACCTGCCACGTGACCCAGCCAACGCTGAGCGCAGCGATCAAGGAGCTCGAGAGCATTCTCGGGACAGTTCTGGTTGAACGCGGCGCCCGGGGGGCCGCGCTGACACCAGCCGGCGCAGCCGTGCTTGAACGCGCTCGCAAAGTGATGACGGAGGCCGAGGACCTGGTCACTGCTGCACAAGCTGCCGGAGAACCGCTGAGCGGCAGTTTCAAGCTCGGCGTCATACCGACCATCGCCCCTTTCCTGTTGCCGCGCGTATTGCCGGCCCTGCGCGCTGCCTATCCCAATCTGGAGCTGTTCCTGCGCGAGGACCTGACTGCCCGGCTCTATGACGGGCTGCGCGAAAGGCGGCTGGATGCAGCACTCGTGGCCTTGCCTTTCGATGCGCCGGGCATCGATACCCATGCCATCTCGTCGGACGAATTCCTGTTTGCGAGCAGCCAGGATCATCCGCTTGCAAAGAAGGGCCAGCTCAGGGCTTCAGACCTGAAAGGCGAGCCGCTGCTGCTCCTGGAAGACGGACACTGTCTGCGAGATCACGCTCTGGCGGCATGTAGCGCCGGAGAAGCGCGCAGCGATTTTGCCGCCACCAGCCTTCATACCCTGGTCCAGATGGTACGTTCCGGCATGGGTGCAACCTTGCTGCCACGCATGGCCGTGGAAGCCGGTCTGGTAGAACGCATGGGTCTGAACGTGCAGTCCTTTGACCCGCCAGTGGCCGGCCGTGAGATCGGCATCGCCTGGAGACGCGGCAGCGCGCGAGCGGATGAAGCGGTGAAGATCGCGGATGCAATCAGGAACGAACTGACCAGTTAACCGGCAGCGGCTGATCATCAAACACAGCCTTGAGGACCTCTGTCTTGAGCAGGTCCAACTTGTCGACCGGGCCGCCAACCTCAAATGGATAATCGCCAATTTCCAACCCCGGATCATGCGCTGTCATCAGCACGACCCGATTGGTAAAACCTGCCGCTGCCAGCATGGGCAATGTCTCGGAGTAGTCATTGTGCGGCGGGATCCGGCGATCAAGCAGAACGAGCGAGAAGGCGTTGACGTCAACCTCGAGGAAATCCTCTACCCGGGTGAATCCGTTCAGCTCTGCATCTGCACAGACATCGCTGGCGATCTCGGTGAGCAGAACCAGCTCGACCGGGTCATCATCTACAACGGCGATAGATAGCTTGCTCAATGGTTCAGACTCGTTCCGATGGCTGCAAGTGCAGCTTAAGCCGGTCGACCAGCTTGTCGAGATCTACCGGCTTGGCGAAAAACTCGTTTGCACCAATGCGTAGCATCTCTTCCCGCGTTGTGGTGGATGCATCTGCAGTCACGGCAAAGACGGGACATTCAATCCTGCTCCGTGCTCGCCGCGAACCTCGCAAATCGCCAAGCCGAGCCCCGCTCCGCCATGAACGCGGGTATTCGAGAAGCCAGCTGCGTGACGCGGTCAAACATATGCGCCTGCCCGCCTCGGTTCCATTTTTAAGCTATTCACGTTGAGGGCTTGCGACAGCCTGCGACACTACGGCACTTGAGATCCGCGATAGATCAGTTTTTTCTGTCGGAACAGAAAAGGCGTGAATACCGATGAAACTCTCCGCACCAATGCAGAAATTTGTAGTCCACTGGGGTGAGATGGGTGCGCGTTGGGGCGTGAACCGGTCGATCGCCCAGATCCACGCCCTGCTCTATCTCGCAGACGAGCCGCTGCACGCGGAAGAGATCACCGACATCCTCCAGATCGCGCGCTCAAACGTTTCCAATTCATTGAAGGAACTACAATCTTTCGGGCTGGTTTCGCTGGAGCACAAGCTTGGCGATCGCCGTGATCATTTTGTCGCGACACACGAGCCGTGGGACATGTTGATGGCCATCGCGGATGCCCGCAAGAAGCGGGAAATCGACCCGACCCTGGCCATTCTGAAAGAGTGTGCCACCTACGCCGACGACGATCCCGAAACACCGAAAATCGCGGCGGAACGGCTCAAGCGGATGGAAGAATTCGTCAGCAATCTGACCGACTGGTACGGCCAGATGCGAGATGTTCCCCAGGGCACGCTTATCAAGCTCATGAAGCTTGGAACGCGAATCGCCAGATTTGTAGGAGGGTGAGATGGGTGTTTTTTTGGCCACCAATTTCTGTTTAGACAGAAATTGCGGAAACAATGAACAAAACACATCCGTCCTGGACCTCTTGCCCGGACCAGCCCGGCGCGCATTGCATCCGGCCATCCGCAAGCGTTTCGCCGCCAATACGGAATGCGAATATCCGGGCCGGGCCAGGCTCAGCGCGAGCACGATCGGCCAGTGCATCGCGTGGATCTGCTGTCTCCTCGGACGCCCCCTGCCGGTCAGCCGCGGTGAGTTGGACGCGTGTATCCGCCTCGAACGCGCGCAGGGCGGCATGCGTTGGATCCGCGACTATATTCACCCCGGCGGCAAGGTCGAACGCGTCTGCTCTACCAAACGTATCGACCGCAAGGGTCGCCTGCATGAATGCGCCAGGCTGGTCTCGATGCGGCTACAGCTGAGCGAGGAGGGCGGCAGTCTGGTCTTCACCAGCGACGCCTTCCTGCTTGATCTCGGTCCGCTGCACATTCCGATCCCGGACATCCTAACGCCCGGACGCATCACTGTGCGCCATGAAGCGCGCGGCAAGGACCGGTTCGAATTCCACCTCACCTGCGACCATCCCTGGTTCGGACGCGTGTTCGACCAGAGCGTCGTTTGCACAGACCCAACGGAGAATTGAGATGACTGCCCTCGACATTCTTTTCATCGTGCTGGCCGTGCAGGTCCTGCTCGGCGGGTTCGACAATCTCTGGCATCACGAGATTACCGAGGCCCTGCCGGGGCGCGTCTCTGCACGCACCGAAATCGGCCTGCATGCAGCGCGTGAGCTGATTTATGCGGGTGCCTTCATCATCTTTGCCTGGTTTCAGCCCCACGGGTGGCTGGCACTGCTGTTCGGAGCCGTTCTGGTCGGCGAGATCGTCATAACCCTGGCGGACTTCCTGGAAGAAGACCGAACGCGGAAACTCCCCCCGTTCGAGCGTGTGCTGCATACAGTGCTCGCGATCAATTATGGCGTCGTACTGGCCCTGCTCACGCCGATCCTGTGGGACTGGTTCAAGCTTGAAGGCGCTGGTCTCATTGTGGATCGCGGCCTGTGGAGCCTGTTCTTCACCGCCGCCGCCATCGGCGTGTTCGGCTGGGGTGTTCGCGATGCCATCGCATGGCGAGACCTGAACAAGCGCGCAGCGGGTCGGACTGAGCCGGCACGCCTGCGCCCCAGCGAACGCACAGTGCTCATTACCGGTGCGACCGGGTTTCTGGGCCAGGATCTGGTGCATCGCCTGACCGGTCGTGGCGATCGGGTCATCGCGCTCAGCCGCGACACGCTCAAGGCCCGGGCATTATTCGGTCCGCGCGTTGATGTCACCGACAATCTCGACCTGCTGGCGGACGACACACGCATCCACGCCATCGTCAATCTGGCTGGCGCCAATGTCGCTGACATGCCCTGGTGGCACAGCCGTAAACAATTGCTTCTGGACAGCCGCCTCGACACGACGCGTGCAGTTCTCGCCTTGATCAAACGACTGCGACACAAGCCAAACGTCCTCGTCAGTGCGTCTGCCGTGGGCGCCTATGGTGATCAGGGCGAAACCCCTCTACCCGAACATGCCGGACGGCCATTGGGAGTTTTCACCGCGGATCTCTGCCGGGTCTGGGAAAATGAGGCCTGTCACGCCGTAAAATACGGGGTTCGGGTTTGCCGCCTGCGTTTCGGCCTCATCTTCGGTCGCGATGGCAGCGCGTTTCCCAAGCTTGCCCTGGGCCGGCTGTTCGGTATCGCCCCGCAATTCGGCGACGGACAGCAATGGATGAGTTGGGTGCACAAACACGATGCCCTGCGCGCCATCGAGTTCGCGCTCGACCGACAGGAACTGGCAGGCCCTGTCAATGTGGCTGCTCCGGCAGAGGTTCGGCATGGCGAGGTCATGCGTGCGATTGGAGGCCGGGGACTGCTCATGCCCATACCCGCGGCGCTGTTGCGGCTTGGGCTGGGAGAAATGTCCGAGCTTTTCCTCGCCAGCCAGCGGGTTCGCCCACAGCGCTTGCAAACCGCGGGTTTCCGTTTCAACTATCCCGATATCAAGACCGCCTGCCGGGACCTTACCGGCAAACCGAAAGCGGGCTGTGAAACCGCAAAGCGCCTACATGACACGACACCTGTATGAGAAGATCCTGGGCGCGAGCTGGGCCGAACTCCCGGAGAGCACCCGTTTTCTGCACAGTCCGGCACCGGTTTGCGAGCTGGTCGGTCAGGCCGATATCCAGCGCGGCGGGAATGCTCTCGCTCGGCTGCTGGCATCCGCCGTCGGACTGCCCAGTGCAGGAACAGCCATTCCCGCCCGTGTTCGGGTGACCGCCACTAATGACGGTGAATTGCTGGAACGCTGGTATGCCCAACAGCGCTTTTCGACCTGGCAGTGGGAAAGGGACGGCTTGCTGCTCGAACAGTTTGGCCCCTTCACCCTGTCTTTCGCGCTGACCGGGGCAGAGACTGGCATCAAGTTTCTGCTGCGCCGTGTCCGGCTCTGGCGAATGCCCCTGCCAAAGGCTCTGCGTCCGCACATTTCGGCCAGTGAGCGCAGTGCTGACGGAGCGCACTTGTTCAATGTCGAACTGCGTCTTCCGCTCGTCGGTCTGATTGCCAGATATGCCGGAAGCCTGCGGCCAGCAGGCTAGAAGAGTTCGAGGACCTGTTCCGGTGGGCGGCCGATCATGGCC
Organism: Maricaulis sp.; assembly: GCF_017643475.1. Classification (GTDB taxonomy): domain Bacteria; phylum Pseudomonadota; class Alphaproteobacteria; order Caulobacterales; family Maricaulaceae; genus Maricaulis. The sequence continues at coordinate 342,765 of NZ_JAEPNI010000001.1, read as the reverse complement.
TTGTCACCGTGGATAACAACTGGCCGCTCAATCAGGCGCGGGTATTTGGTCATCGCGTCCAGCAGGACCTCCTCATCCTCGATCGCCTTGAGGCCGAGCTCGCGATAATCCGCTTCATTCTTGCGCAGCCACTCATGAGCGGACGTGAAGCCCAGCTTGGCCATAACGTCCTTCAACTCGGCGATTGTCGGCATGTCGTCCATGTATTCGCGCACATTGAGTTCGCCACCACGCGCTTCCAGGAGTGCGAGGGTCTGGCGCGACTTCGAACAGCGCGGATTGTGCCAGATGGTCGTGGAATCGGTCATTCTTCTTCCTTTATCTGATACCGATCAAAGCCGTTAACGGGGGTGGTTTTCAAGCTTGGGGCTGCAACTTCTTTTCAAACACCTCTCAGGCGTCATTATCTCCACCCATGGCCAGCAAGGTTCTGGCCGCATCCAGGTGCAGGCGCTCAATCATGTCTCCATTGAGGGAAATCACCCCTTTTCCGGCATTCTCGGGCGCTGCGAAGGCGGCAACGACCTTCGCAGCATGCTCCAATTCTTCCGGGGACGGACCGAAATAGAGATGCGCCAGATCGACCTGGTTGGGATGGATCAGCGACTTCCCATCAAACCCCAGAACGTGACCCTGCTCGGCTTCGCTACGGAAACCCTTCGGGTCGAGGAAGTGATTGTAAACGCCGTCCAGCGAATACAGCCCGTAGGCGCGCGCTGCACAGACTATCTGCGCCAGGTGTGGCACCAGCGCCATGCGGTCCCGGTCCGGGCGGCATCGCAGATCCTTGCAAAGATCATTGGTCCCCGCGATCAGCCCCGTGAGCCCCGTACCCGTGGCGGCTGCGATGGCGGCGACGCCAAGCACGCTTTTCGGTGTCTCGATCATCGCCCATATCGGCACTGATGATCCGTGTGCATTGAGCGCCGCGCGCGCCTCGTGCAGGTCCCCGACCTGTTCGACCTTGGGCAACACAACGGCATCGGCTCGAGCTGCAGCGGCAAAATCCGCCTGCCCCCATTCCGTATCCAGTGCGTTGACGCGAATAGCGCGCACTGCACCGGCGCCACTCCAGATCTGCATCGCAGTCTGGGCCGCCTCACGCGCCTCTTCCTTTTCTCCCGGACCCACAGCGTCCTCCAGATCAAGGATCAGCATGTCAGCGCCCAGATGAGCGGCCTTCTGGATCGCGCGAGGCTTGGAAGCAGGCACAAAAAGCGCCGAACGGATTAATCGTCTCATGAAGGGCATTCCGAATAGAGAGGAAGCGATATAGCATAAATTTCATGCCGATGGCTCTTTTGCTAACCTCTCATGTTTCCGCCTCGATGGTAGGCGGCGCCAATTCCCGCTTCGTGCTCAACGCAGCGGGCATAGACAGTATGCTGGTTCCGACGGTTCTGCTTGGCCGACACCCGGGCTGGGGCGAACCAGGTGGTGGCCCGGTCGAGCAGGAGATGTTCCAGAGCGTACTCTCCGGAATAGCCGATAACGGGATGCTGGCACTCACAGATGTCGTCCTGACAGGCTATTTCGCCGATGTTGGCCAGATCTATGATAGCGGTGCCGTCATTGATGTCGTGCGCAACAGTCCCCGCCATCACAACGGACTGCACGCCTATGCCAAGAAACCGCTGGTGATCGTCGATCCGATTATGGGCGATGCGCCGGACGGCCTCTATGTCTCCAACGCCATTGCTGCCGGAATTATCGACCAGCTGGTGTCGCGTGCTGACCTGATCACCCCCAATGTCTTCGAACTCGGGCGCATTACCCGTCGCACGCTCACCGACACACATTCCATGCTTCGCGCTGCTCGATCACTGGATTGCCCGGTGCTGGTCAGTTCGGTGCCATGCGGTGGCCAGATCGGGGTCATGTATATCGACAAGGACGAGGCCTGGCTGGTTCAACATGACCGTTTTCCGGATGTGCCCAAGGGCACGGGGGATCTGCTGACGGCCGCCTTCACAGCAGCCATAATCAATGGCAAGCCTGCGCGTGAAGCGCTGGAGGAATCCGTCTCCGCAACGGCCTCGGTCATCGCCCGCGCACGCGAGTGGAAGTCGCCGGAACTGCCCATAGTTGCAGGCCAGCAGGAATTGCGCGACCCACACCTCAAGCTCAGCGCTGTTTCACTGGACTGATTGCGGCATCCGGCTTGATCGCGAAGCACGGAACAGGTTAGCCAACGGGCATGACAAACACGACGCTTCCCGATGTACACGGCCATGTCGCGCCCGGTTTTGAACATGTGCGCGATGTCTTTGCCGACAATTGGCGCCAGTATGACGAAATCGGTGCCGGTTTCGCCCTGCGCATCGATGGCGAGCGGGTCATCAACATTCATGCCGGCTTTGCCGATCGCAAGAAGACGGCACCCTGGACGGCGAGCACGCTGATACCGGTCTATTCGACCGGCAAGGCGATCGCGGCGCTTGTCATGGCCAAGCTGGTCGATCGTGGCCTGTTGGACTATGACGCACCGGTTGCAGATTACTGGCCGGAATTTGCCGCTGGCGGGAAATCACGTGTCACCGTCGCCCAGGCACTTTCGCACCAGGCAGGACTCTCGGGCATCTCCGAACCGATGGACGCGGGCGACTGGTTTGATGCCGCACTGATCGAGGACAAGTTGGCTCGCCAGATACCGCTCTGGCCGCTGGGCGAGGGCTCCGGCTATCATCCGGTCACCTATGGCTTCATCGCCGATGCGCTGGCGCGCCGGACGGACGGCCGCTCGATCGGTGCCATTCTGCGCGAGGAAATCTGTGGGCCCAAGGGCATTGATTTCCATGTCGGACTGCCCGAAAGCGAACACGCACGCACAGCTGAACACGCCATGCCACGGCAAATGCCCGATCTGGGCGAGGTCAATCCGGTGCGCGAGCTGGCCTTCCTGAAAGCCTGGTCTTCCCCGGGTCGCCGCGGCGCGAAGGAATGGCGCATGGCCGAGTTCCCGGCGGCGAATGCACACGCAACGGCCGGCGCGCTGGCACGATTGATGAGCATCTACGCGATGGGCGGCAAGCTCGACGGCAATCGTTTCCTGTCTGAAGCAACACTGGAATCTCTCGTCGAAGAACGGGTCGCAGGGCCTGACAAAGTCCTGCCATTCGATCTGTCCTGGGCGGCTGGCGTAATGCACAATTCGCGCTCACAACTCTATGGGCCGGTGGCGGAGACTGTCGGACATTCGGGATGGGGCGGATCTTGCGCCTTTGCAGACCCGGTCAATCGCCTCTCCGGCGCGTATGTGATGAACCGCCAACAGCATTTCCTGGCGGGTGACCCGCGCCCCATGCGACTGATCGAAGCCGTTTACAGCTGCCTCTAGCGACTGAGCTCAAGCTCGGGCTGATCGCGATCACAATCCAGCGGCGGCATCAGCCAGCCCAGGGCATCCTTGCGGGCATCGAACATCTTGACCTGCACGTCCACGCCGGCCTGTTGCAGCGGATCAGGACAGTGACTAGCCGCCTTGCGCGGCCCCTTGCCCGGAAATGTGTGCAGGCCTTCAGGCGACCGGCGCCCCTCCTGAAAGAACGGCCTTCTTGCGCACATCAAGCTTGCGGCTGGAGTTTATCCAGTGCATCGCGCTTTCCTTAGAGGAATGAAACGCCACATCAACCAACCAGTTGTCCCGGCGCAACGCTGCCCAGATCATGCAGGCGGCGTTGAATATCCCGGCATCGGTGACGACCGCGGTCATCGGATGGGGCCCGGTTCTGAAACGCCTGTTCCACTGACGAAACATGTCGGCGTACCGGCTGATTTCACCAAAATCGATGCGCTCCAGGCTCGTTCCAGCCTGGAAGACAACAAGCAGGTCAAGATCAGCGCGCCATTCAGGCTGAAGCCGCAGCTTGTCCTGGGCCTCGTAGAGACCTGCAACCGTGACGGCGCCTTCTGCTGAAAGAATAGCCAGCCGGTCTATCTGGTTAATGGTCGTAAGATACTCTGCCGCCATGGGACACCTGTTCGTCTAACGCCCACGATTATGGTGCACTGACAGCAGTTTCAATAATTAGTTGCGTTTACTTACTCTTTTCCACACCCAAAATGTCGACAAGTTGAGCGCGATATACAATCGCCTAGGCAGGAAAGCGCCGCTGCAGCCAGTCCAGCATGATCGCGTTCAACTGCTCGGGATGCTCCCACATCGTCCAGTGACCACACCCTTCGATGACGTTGAATTCGACGTCCTTGCAGAGCGCTGGCATCCAGCCCGCCAGTTTCGGTGGCAACATGAAATCAGCATCGGCCGAAACCATCAGGCAGGGCATGGAAAGACGGTGGTCCACCCCACCCATGCGTTCCCAGTTGGCATCGAAATTCCGGTAAAGATTGATGCCGCCATAAAACCCGGACTTGCGGTAGGCTTCCGCGTAATAGACACGGTCCGCCGGCCCAACGACAATGTCAGCCTCGTCGCGCCCGGTGAAGGTCTCGAACAGTTTCGGAATATGGGTGATGTGGGGGTAAAGCTCATCCAGCCGGTCTGCGGCGGGTGGCTTGCCCATCATGAAGGCGAAGAAATCATCCTCGCGGCCGGTGAAGATCCGCTCGGCGTAACCGGGTTCCTGGAAACGCAGGATGTAGTGATCATCGCCGCCCATTTCGCGAAAGGCATTGGTAGGCGGCTCCGAGCCACGCGGCAGATGCGGCGTGTTGACCCCGATCGCGCCGGCCACACGCACCTTGGCCAGCATGGCCGCGTGCCAGATGATGATCCCGCCCCAGTCATGGCCGACAAAGACGGCTGTCTCATGCCCCAGCGCGTCGAGCAGGCCGGTCAGGTCAGCCACCAGGGTGTCCATGGTGTAGGACGCCTTGTCGGTCGGACAGTCCGATCCACCAAAGCCGCGCAGGTCCGGCACAATCACGCGATAACCGGCATCCGCCAGCACCCCGATCTGGTTCTTCCAGGAATAGGCCAGCTCCGGCCAGCCGTGCGCCAGCAGCAGTGGCTGCCCGTCCTCGGGTCCGGCCAGGTGCACGGAAAGCTCGATACCATTGGTCTTGATGCGGGTCGGGGCAGGAAAATCAGTCATTTCGCGTCCGTGGCTGGCTCGCGGCCCTGACGCCGCAACTGGCTGTAAGTAAAGGTCGCAACGCCCGCCCAGATCAAGCCAAACGTGACCATGTGTGCAGTGGTGAAAGGTTCACCGCCCAGCATGCCGATGACAAATTGCAGGGTCGGAGCAATGAATTGCATGATCCCCATGGTCGACAGGCGCAGGCCCCGCGCCCCGATGATGTAGAACATCAGCGGCACGGCCGTGACGATACCCGCCGAGATCAGCAGGGCCGCTTCACAGGCGCCGTCAAAGAAATGCATCTCCCCCGTGGTGGCGAGCCAGTACAGCCCGGCCAGCATAAAGGGGGTCATGATCACCGCTTCCCAGAACAGGCCGACCCGACCATCCACCGCGACGGTTTTGCGCAAATAGCCATAGGCCGTGAAACTGGTAGCCAGCATCAGCGCCACCCAGGGCACTTCCCCGCCGGCGATGATCAGGTTGAGCACACCCAGCGTCGCCAGCACGATCGCAGCAATCCGCCAGGGCCCCAGCGGTTCACGCAGGACGACAACGCCGACGGCAACGCTCATCAACGGGTTGATGTAATAGCCCAGCGAGGCCTGCAGCACCTGGCCATTGGTCACCGCCCAGGTAAAGCCGAACCAGTTCACGGAGATGATCAGGGAGGTCGCGATCAGGGTCAGCAGCACGCGTGTATTGCGCAGGGCCGTGGTCGCTTCACGCAGCTTGCCGGCTGCTGCCAGGATAATCCCGAGCGCAGGCACCGCCCAGATCACCCGGTGCATCACCACCTCGGCTGCCGAGGCAAAGTCCAGCACCTGGAAGAAGAGCGGGATGACGCCCCAGATCAGATAGGCGGACAGGCCTGCGGCAAGCGCCGTGCGTTGATTGTGCGACTCGATGGCGGTCATGGGGTTCCTCGACTTGAGCCCCACACATAGGAAGGGCCGCACCAAAGCGCGACCCACTTCTTGTTACAAAGGCCGCATCAAGCCTTCAGCAGGCCCCGATTGAGCAGGCCTTCCGCGATCTGGACTGCGTTGAGGGCTGCGCCCTTGCGCAGATTGTCCGACACGACCCACAGGGCCAGTCCGTTCTCGACGGTCGGATCCTCGCGCACGCGAGAAACGAACGTCGCGAATTCGCCGACGCTTTCAACCGGGGTGACGTAGCCTTCGTCCTCGCGCTTGTCGACGACCATCAGGCCGGGGCTGACACGCAGCAGTTCACGCGCCTCGTCGGCCGACAGCTCTTCTTCCAGCTCCAGGTGGGCCGCGATGGAATGGCCGACAAAGACCGGAACCCGGGCACAGGTGGCGAACAGCTTGATGGACGGATCGAGAATTTTCTTGGTCTCGACCACCATTTTCCATTCTTCCTTGGTGGCACCGTCATCCATGAAAGTGTCAATATGCGGAATGACGTTGAAGGCAATCTGCTTGGTAAAAGCCTGCGGCTCGACCTCGTCATTGACGTAGATGCCCTTGGTCTGGGTCCACAGCTCGTCCATGGCCGCCTGGCCACCGCCGGACACCGACTGATAGGTCGCACAGTTCACGCGCTTGATCTTGGCACGATCATGGATCGGCTTGAGCGCCACCATCAGCTGGATGGTCGAACAGTTCGGGTTGGCAATGATGCCCTTCTGGGACACACCATCGAGCGCTTCCGGGTTCACTTCCGGTACGACCAGGGGGACATCCGGGTCCATGCGCCAGGCCGAGGAGTTGTCGATGACAATGGCGCCCGCAGCCGCGATTTTCGGCGACCATTCGCGCGACGGATCGCCACCGGCTGACATCAGCACCAGGTCGACTTTCGAGAAATCAAAGGTTTCCGCGTTCTGGCAGACAAGAGTCCTGTCGCCATAGGACAGTTCAACGCCCATGGACTTGCGGCTGGCCAGGGCAAAAACCTCCTCGGCCGGGAAAAGACGCTCCGCGAGGATTGTGAGCATTTCCTTGCCGACAGCGCCCGTTGCACCGAATACCGCGACCTTCAAACCCATCATTCAATCCTTTCGCGCACAAATTTTCCAAACATTGGAGGCTTGCCAATAACCCCATGCTTTCGGCCTGGCTAGAGCGGAATTCATGGACGCATGTATTTCCTGCCTCTAGGCTCGCAACAGACAAGCTGGGAGGACGATATGGATCCGCTAGTGCTTATCGGTATGTTCTTTGGTGGTGGCCTGATTTTTATCGCGATTTTTGTCGTGATCATGGCCAAGTTCGGGAAGGGTGGTCCCGCAAGCACACCCGACGACAAGCATGGCCGTGCCGCGGACGCCATGAACCAGGTGCGCAACAGCAATAATTTCTAAGACTGCATCTTTTTCCAGACGCGCCAGGCAATCAGCCCGGCAAAGACCAGGGCCAGCAGTTCCAGCGCATTCGCACCGAAAATGATGGGGCGGATCAGCCGCTCCATGACGCCCCAACGACCGTCATAGATCGTCTCTCCGCCCCGGTGGAAACCGATATAGACGGCCACCGCGACGACAATGGCGGCGCCAAAACCGGCGATGCGGATCATGCCGGCCGGGTTGAAATCGCCCCCGCCCATGCGGTCGCGCGCCTCTCTCGCTCGCTGGGATCGTTCAAGCATACGACGGCGTCTCATGGCCCAGCTCCAGTCTCATCGAGCGACCCAATCACATCAGCGATATCGGCCTGGCTCCGGAAACACATCGAGGACATCCTCGCTATCCAGCGGCAGCAAATCACACGCGAACTCCTGCGTGCAATAGCACAATCATAATAGTTTCATTTGCGTTCCGAACGGAAGCATGCTCATTGGTCCCCACGGGCGGCCCAAGGGCCGGACGGAATACTGAATAGCCTACCGGGTCCGATCGTTCGAGTGCGGATCTGAATGAGAATAACTCAGCCTTCCCCGACTTTTACGTCCGTATTGTGCAGCAGGACGCTGCAGCACGCACGACAAGTACGCCCGGACGCGGCGCGTAGCATCCAGGGAAGGTTCCCACCATGGCCAACGGTACGGTCAAATTCTTCAACCAAAGCAAAGGCTTTGGCTTCATCACCCCGGACGAGGGCGGCGCTGACGTCTTCGTTCACATCACCGCTGTTCAGTCCTCCGGCCTCCCGGGCCTGGAAGACGGCCAGAAGGTCACTTTCGAAACCGAGCCCGACAAGCGTGGCAAGGGTCCGAAAGCTGTAAACCTGCAGCTGGCTGACTAATCCGACCCGTTCGGATGAAAGAAGGCGCGAACCGAAAGGTTCGCGCCTTCTTTTATTGTCCGCTCTGGACGCCCTGCTTGTCGCGGCTTTGTGAACGCACGGCCAGAATGCCAGCGACTACAGCCACCACGACCTCGTAGGCCAGCAAGGGCATAATGCTTTGCGGCGGCATGCCGGCGAAAACAATGCTCGCCGTACGACCAATTGCGTTGCCACCCATAAACAGAAGCAGAAAGATCAGCGCGTCCCGCCGCCGCTTGGCGACGAACACACCGGTTGCGAAAAGGGCTGCCAACACAAGGTAGAGTCCGCCATAGGTCGAGCGCAGCATGTTATCCATGCCCGGGCTGTCGGTCTCCAAACCGTATCGCGCGAGCAACAGGTTGGGATCATACAGATAGGCCAATGCAATCAAACCGATCGCGATCGCATTCAGTGCCAGAAAAAGACGTGAAATCATTATATTGCCCCCGGGGAAATTGAAGCACTTGCAGGCATGGACCAATTTCCCTCCGCCAACCATCATCGGTGGCGGCACGCTCACAAGCCGTGCAAAACCGAAGTATCCGTGGCATCTGTGCGTCTGGGGGTTGGATCTGCATGCATCAACTGACAATAGCCAGGGAATATCTGACGGCGCGGGCACGCGGCACCGGGGTCTGTGTGGTCATTGCCCTGGCAGCGAGCTTTCTGGCCTCGCACTATGGCGCGCCGGTGATGTTGTTTGCGCTTCTTCTGGGCATGGCGATGCATTTCCTGTTCGAGGAAGACGCCTGCATAGGTGGAATCGAATTCTGTTCGACGACGCTCCTGCGTATCGGAGTGGCGCTCTTGGGCGCGCGCGTTAGCCTGGACCAGCTGATGTCGCTGGGCCCGCAAACTCTGGTTCTGACACCCGCCCTGGTAGCGGCAACCCTCCTGGCCGGCTGGGGGCTGGCAAAACTGCTCGGCCGGTCGACACAATTCGGCCTGCTGGTCGGCGGTGCCGTGGCCATTTGCGGGGCGTCCGCTGCGCTGGCGATTGCGGCCGTTCTTCCGCGCAATGCAGAAGCCGAACGCGACACCCTGTTCACCGTGGTGGCTGTAACAGCGCTCTCAACCCTGGCAATGATCGCCTATCCCCTGCTGTTTTCCGCCCTGCACAGCAGCGACGCCCAGATCGGCTTCCTGATCGGTGTCAGCATTCATGATGTCGCCCAGGTCGTGGGTGCGGGCTATGCAACGTCCGACGCGACCGGGGACGTCGCCGTTTTCGTGAAACTCCTGCGCGTCGCCTTGTTGCCGGTTGTCGTCCTGGTGCTGGCCCTGGCCTATCGCCGCCCCTCGGACACAGATAACGGTAGCGGTGTACACATTCCGCTCTTTGTCATCGGCTTTATGCTCATCATGACCATCAATTCAGTCGGCCTTATTCCAGCTGTGGTCAGCGATGCAGCCAATACGACCTCGCGCTGGCTGCTGATCACCGCTATCGCCGCTCTGGGCGTGAAGACCTCTCTGAAATCCCTGGCGAAACTGGGCTGGCAACATATGGGTGTAGCTGTTCTGTCGACGCTCTTCCTGCTCCTCAGTGCGGTCGCCAGCGTGTGGCTTCTCGGCTCGACAGGATTGTTGCCGGGATAGGGACCGGAGACAGGGCTGATACGCCCCCTCCCAAATTCCGGGCACACACTCTAGCCTGCTCCTCCCCAACAGGAGGCCCGCATGACCGAACGCAAGCGATTTGATGATCTGGCTGACGCCGCATCCCGATATGGCGAGCTGGCGCTGGACAATTATGCCCAGATCCGGTCCGTCGCCGAGAATGTCGCGATCGGCTTCTGTCGCTATCTCGGTGGCCCCGGCAAGTGCGTCTTCCTGGTCCCTCCGCAAGGCGCCTGGGCGCCGCAACCGTATCAGAGCGGGGCGTTTTCGGTATCGGGGACAGGCTTCCTGCCCCTGGGACCGATCAGTTTTGGTCTGGCCGTGAAAGTCTCACACTCCGGCGACTGGCTTCGCCTGGTCCTGACCTGTTCGAAAAACGGTCCGGCCATGGATATCGGTATTGAAGGCGGGCGCCATTTCTCCCTGGGCCTGCCGATCAGCGAGGCCGACCTGACAGAGTTGTTCGCCCAGCTGGAAGACCATCTGGTCGACTGGTTCAAGGAACAGTCCGACCATTACGAACATGGCGCCTACGGAAACCGGGATATCGGCTTCGAGTTCGTGCACGCCGACCCGGATAACGAGCGCTAGCCAGACCTAGCCCAACAGCATCGCGACCTGGGATGCGGTTCCTTCAAGCAGTCCGCCAAACCAGGCACCGGTCCCACCCAGTGCTCCAAGGCCCAGAGCCATCATAAAACGGCGACGAATGGCGAACTCGGCTGCCAGCCGGGCCGCCGTCGCGACCGTGGAGGTTCCCAGCAGGGAAACGGATCCACCGATCAGAGTTGCGGCTATTGCGGAAACAAGTGCAGTCTGTGCTTCATAGGGTAACTGGTCCATCTTGGCCTCCCCGATATCACGCATCGCCCCAGCGGCGGTGCTCCCATCAAAACGCGACATCAGACGAGATCACTAAAAGACATGCAGCCTGACCTCACGCTGACCATCGCGCTCATCGCCGGTTCAGGAATTATCGCGCAATGGCTCGCCTGGCGCCTGCGCTGGCCCTCCATCGTCCTGATGATGGGCGCCGGCCTGTTACTGGGACCGATTGCCGGCCTGGCGCTCGGCGAGCCGATCCTCAATCCGCAAGCCAGCTTCCAGGAATACCTCCGCCCGATGATCGCGCTGGCTGTGGCCGTGATCCTGTTTGAGGGTGGTATCACGCTGAATTTCCGGGAACTGCGTGATGCGTCCGCGCCGGTGCGGCGCATGGTGTTTCTCGGTTTCCCGCTGGGCTGGGGGCTGACCGCAATTGCCCTGCACTTTGTAGCAGGTCTGGCCTGGGACATTTCCTTCATGATCGGTGCGCTGCTGACCACGACCGGTCCGACCGTCGTCCTGCCATTGCTGCGCCAGGCCAAGCTGCCACCGCGCATCGCCTCAGTGCTGAAATGGGAAGGCATCGTCAATGACCCGATTGGCGCCCTGGGCGCGGTTTTCATGTTCGAGGCCATCCGCCAGAACGCGCTGGGTCATGACTGGGTCGCCGCAGCCGGCTTCCTGACCATGGGCGCGTTGATCGGTGGATTGATGGGCTTCGCCTTCGGTCTTGGCCTGTCGCAATCCTTCCGCCGCGGTCTCGTACCCGAGCCAATGAAAGCACCGCTGGTTCTGGCCGCCGTGCTGGTCTGTTTCGCTGCCGCTGAACAACTCGCCTCCGAGACAGGCCTGGTTGCAGTTGCCATCTTCGGCCTCGTCGTCGCCAATTCGCGGCTCGCCTCGATCGAGGAAATGCGCCGCTTCAAGGAAGGCATCGCTGCCATCCTGGTCGCCAGCGTGTTCGTGGTGCTCGCCGCAGACCTCAGCCCGGAAGACCTCTCCGCGCTCGGTCCGCAGCATTTTGCCTTCATCGCCGTCTTCATGCTCATCGTTCGCCCGCTCTCGGTTGCGCTGGCCACGTTCAAGTCCGGACTGGATCTCAAGGAAACCACCTTCATCGGTGTTGTTGGACCGCGCGGCGTTGTGGCAGCCGCCGCGGCCGGCCACCTCGCGGCCTCGCTGGCTGCAGTGGGACGTGAAGACGCCGCTATCCTGGCGCCACTTGTGTTCATGACCATCTTCATCAGCGTGTTCGGCTGCGGGTTTGCCGTAGCCCCGCTGGCGAAACTGCTCGGCCTGTCCCAGGACGGACCGGAACGGCTTCTGATCGTCGGTGCCAATCCGTGGAGTCTCGGCCTTGCCGACGCGCTGAAGGCCCAGGATATCCCCGTCACCGTTGCCGATATCGGCTGGCGGCGCCTGCGCCAGGCCCGGCTCAACGGGCATGACATCTATTACGGTGAAGTCCTGTCAGAAACCGCGGACTGGCGACTGGAACCCGCGCGTTTCGCAGCCCTTTTGTCAGCCACCCACAATGATGCCTACAACGCCCTGGTCTGTGTGGAATATGCGCCGGAACTGGGTCGCAGCCGGGTGTTCCAGCTGTCTGGCTTTGACGGCAAAGCCAGCGACAAGGCTACGGACGAGGACCCCCGCGCCATCGTATATACCGCGCGGGGCCGCACGCTCATCCGCAAGGGTCGAGGATATGAAGGACTGGCCCGAGACTGGTGGCAGGGCTGGACATTCAGGGCCACGCGCCTATCGGAAAGCTATACGCTGGAAGATTGTCTGGCAGAGCCCGCAAGTGCAGGCGACATCGTTCTGGCACAACTGCCAAATGGTAAACTTCACCTGCTCGGAAGCGGCAAACCGCTCCCGGATACGCCGGGAACCCTGTTGATCAGATTTGCTCCGCCGCAGGGCGAGGATCAGTAACGCGGGCCGTCATCATTAGGCAGACCACCCGGCTCGGCCGGACCACAATAGGGCCAGCTCGCTTCATTGGGGTCACCATGCGGGCAAACTGCGTCCTCGCCCTCGTAAATTGCAATACAGCCCGACAGGCTGGCCGCAGCAAAAGCTGCGGCAAGAACCAGAAAAGAACGCTTGATGGTCATCTTGATGCCCCTGTTTGTCAGCATCGTGACCGGGCTTGTCTTCGAGCGCAAGCGCTAAGGGTCCGATTCATCCCGAATTAACCCTGTTGGATGCATGTAAACACAGGTCTCAAGCGGGAATTCCCATGGCACGCAAGCCGGTCCAGAACCGACGCCCCAGCAGCGAGCGACGCCGCACGCCTGCCCAGCGCCGAGCCACTGCCCGCCGCCGCAAGTCCCGCAGCCAGCCCAGCCTCATCGGTCGCCTGTTCAAACTGGGCGCGGTAGCCGCACTGATTGTCTCGGTTGCGCTGGGCGTCTGGCTCGTTTCGATTGCCCGCGATCTGCCGGACACCTCGGGGCTCACTGAAGTCGAGCGTACGCCGTCCATTGCCTTTTACGACCAGAATGGGCGACTGATCGCGCGCCGGGGTTCGGCCCATGGGCGCGTCGCTGAAGTCGATGACCTGCCGCCCTATCTGGTCGATGCTGTCCTCGCAGTCGAGGATCGTCGTTTCTATGATCATTTCGGCGTTGATGTCCGCGGCACAGCCCGCGCGCTGTGGGCCAATCTGCGCGCGGGCCGGGTCGTCCAGGGTGGCTCCACCCTGACCCAGCAGCTGGCCAAGAACCTGTTCCTGACGCCGGAGCGCACGATGCGCCGAAAGGTGCAGGAGATGATGCTGGCCTTCTGGCTGGAGAACCGCTTTTCCAAGGACGAGATCCTCGAGCTTTATCTCAACCGCGTCTATTTCGGAGGCGGCGCCTGGGGCGTGGAAGCTGCCTCGATGCGCTATTTCGGCAAATCCGTCAGCGAGCTCAACCTGGGCGAATCCGCCCTGCTGGCAGGCTTGCTCAAGGCCCCGTCGCGCTACAGCCCCGTCAGCGATGCCGAACGTGCGGCGGCTCGCGCGACCGTGGTGCTGGACCTGATGGAACAGACCGGGCGCATTTCGGCCAACGAGCGTTATGACGCTGCAGCGACCCCGATCCGTGTTTCCCGTGGCGCCTCCAGCCCGGGTGCCCAATATTTCGTCGACTGGCTGGCACCGCGTGTGCGCGAGATTGTAGGTCCGGACTTCGAACTCGACCTGCGCATCACGACCACGCTGGATGTCGACGCCCAGCGTGCCGCCGAAAACGCCGTTGCCAGCACGCTGGAAGACAGCGAAGCGGCCCGGGGCGCCGGCGAGGCCGCTCTGATCTCGCTCGCCCATGATGGTGCCGTGCGCGCCATGGTCGGCGGTCGCAGCTATACACATTCCCAATACAATCGCGTCCTGCTGGCCCAGCGCCAGCCGGGTTCCGCCTTCAAGGCCTTTGTCTATGCCAGCGCCTTTGAAGCCGGGCTGCGCCCGGACGATCTGCGTGATGACGCACCGGTCGCGGTCGGCGACTGGCAGCCTGCCAACTACAATGGCGAATATCGCGGCGAGATGACCCTGCGCGAGGCCTTTGCCCGCTCCTCCAACTCCATCGCCGTCCAAATCGCCGAAGAAACCGGGCGTGGCCATATCGCCCGCCTGGCCCAGCGCATGGGGATCGAGACCAATCTGCGCATCGACCGCTCGCTGGCGCTGGGCGCCTATGAGGTCAATCCGATGGAAATGGCTGTAGCCTATGCGCCCTTTGCCAATGGTGGCCGCCGCGCCGAGGCGCATGGCATTTTGATGATCGAGACCTCAGACGGCGAAATCATCTATGAAGCTCCGCCTGTGGCCGGTGAGCGCGTCCTGGACCAGCGCACCTTTTCCAACATGCGTGATCTGTTCGCCGCCGTGACCAGTTGGGGAACCGGCCGACGCGCCGCGGTTCCGGGCCTGGAAATCGGTGGCAAGACCGGGACGACCAACGAGTTCCGCGACGCCTGGTTCGCCGGTTTCAGCGCAGACCTGGTCACCGTCGTCTGGACCGGTAATGACGATAACGCCCCGACCGAACGGGCAACCGGCGGAAGTACTCCGGCCACGATCTTCAACCGCTACATGATCGACACGCCCCGCACTGGGCTCGCTTCCGACCCAACCAGCACCGCGCTCGATGCTCTGTCCGCAACGCTGATGCAGGCTGAGGCCGCGGTTGATGCGAGCCAACCGCCCGATGAGCCCGAGGAAGAGGAACGGGATCTGATCGGAGCCTTCCTTTCTGGATTGGGCGGGAATAACTGAGAGACGTTCCCCCGCCCGCTTCTCTCTACGTCACGTAGTATGCCCCTACTGAATTCGTGACTTCGAGGGAGAGAACAGTGCGAACCCTTTTTGCTTCCAGCGTTTCGGCCATGGTTCTGGCCGTGTCTTTTTCCGCCGTATCAGAGGCGCAGACACGCGTGAGTCGTTCCGATGCCCAGGCAGCCATTGCCGCAATGGGTCTGGACACATCTGACGTCAATGAAATTTCATTCGATCGCGGCCGCTTTTCCGGCGGCGATTACATCTTCACCAACGTCGTCTTCCACATGGATGACGATGATAACGGCGAAGCCGCCAAGGACGGGGAAGATGATTTCAACGTCAATTTCGATGGCGAAGAACTGCATGTCGACGAGATGCGCTTCTCCGCTCCCCGCCTCGCGTCGGACGGTCGGGTCATGTTCGACGCGTTCTCGATGTCCGGGATGAGCGCGTCGGATGATGACGGTGAGGGTGTGTCCATTGATCTGATCGAGATTGTTGGTCCGAATGCAGAATTCGCAGCCATGATCGCGGAGGGATTTGCCAATCTCGGCGAAGGTGACGACAAAGATATCGAGCTGGGTGAGAATCCGTTCGATCGCGTCGCCCTGCGCGGGCTGCGCGTCGTCGATGAGAGCGATGAGATGACCACGGTGAGCCTCGGGTCCATGGTGCTTGAAGCCGACGACCGCTCGAATACCGCCCGTTTCGAGATGAACGACCTCCTGGTCGACGCACAGGATGGCGATGAGCCGGTCCATGTCTCGCTGGGCGAAATTCGCGTGGAAGGCATCAGCACAGACACCACGGATGAGTGGTTCACGGCGATTGAAAACGACAATATGCCGGCTTTCATGAATTCCTACATGAATGCAGCCACCGTGAACCCGGCGGCCATTTTCTCGGAATTCGTACTGAGTGATTTCGCGCTCAATGCCGGCGGTATTGAGCTGTCGCTGGCGTCAATGACGGCTGAAAATGTGGAACGTCGTGGTGATGTTCACTCCAGCGCCACAGTAGAGCGTCTGCATTTCAGCGCTGATGCCGAACATGAAAATGGCGCCCAGATCGCCGCTGGCCTGATGATGCTTGGCTATAGCGAGCTGAACATGCACGCGGTCACCAACACGGTCTACCAGCCCGAGCGCGGCCGCGCCTACACCGATGGCGACAATTACTATGTGGTCGAGGACGCTTTCCGCATCGACTTCAGCCAGGACGTCGAGGGTTATAACGAGTACACCGCCCTCATGGCAGAGATGGTCGCCGAGGCAGCTGAATATGGCGAGGATGCAGCCGAGGACGCAGCCATGGCCGCCATGTCGGCCCTGCAAGTGAATGAGTTCTCCCTTTCCATCACCGACCAGTCGATCCTGGATCGTGCTTTCGGTGCCATGGCGAGCCAGCAGGGTATCGCTCCGGAACAGGCGCGCGCCCAGGCGTCCGCTCTCGTCCTGCTGGGCGCAGCCAGCGCTGGCCCGCTTGTCCCGGCGCCCCTGATGACGGAGCTGACGACGGCCGTTTCCGGTTTCCTCAACAATGGGGGATCTGTCACCGTGGGCATGCGTCCGACCAGCCCGACGACGGTTGGCGACATGATGATGATTGTCGAACAGGACGAGCCGAATATTGATCGCCTCGGCATCAGCGTCTCGGCCGACCCGGCGGACTGATACCGCACCCAAACAGAAAGGCCCGCCGATTGGCGGGCCTTTTTTGTTGCTTAGAACGTGGTCTCAGCGGCGCTTGAGAGCTGCGCCACCCTTCTCGTCCCAGAAATCGCGCATGCGGGGCGCAATCTGCTCGCGGAAGCGGCGACCATTGAAGACACCGTAATGGCCGACTTCCGGCTGCACCCAGTCCAGCTGGAGCTCTTCAGGCAGGTTGGTACACAGATCATGCGCCGCCTGGGTCTGGCCGATACCGGAGATATCATCGCGCTCGCCTTCCACGGTGAGCAGGGCAATGTCCTCGATGGCGCTGACATCAACGCGGCGACCGTGATGCTCCTGGATCCCGCGCGCCAGCTTGTGTTCCTGGAACACGTCGCTGATCGTCTGAAGGTAGAACTCCTCGGACAGGTCCATAACCGCCAGGTATTCATCGTAGAAGACACGATGTTTTTCAGCGCTGTCGCCATCACCCTCAACCAGGTGATTGTAGAAATTCCAATGGGCGTCGACATGCCGGTCGAGATTCATGTTCATGAAGCCCGCCAGCTGCAGAAAGCCCGGATAGACCCGGCGCAGCGCACCCGGATTGGGCGCGGGCACGGTGTGGATCAGATTCTGGGCGAACCAGTCGAACGGCTTTTCCTCCGCCAGGATATTCGGAGCTGTCGGAGATTTGCGTGTATCAATCGGCGAGCCCATGAAGGTCATCGACGCCGGACGCGCTGGATCCTTGTCCTCGGCCATCAGCGCAATCGCAGACAGGGTCGGCGGGCCCGGCTGACAGACAGCAACCACGTGCACGTCTGGTCCGACAAAGGCAATCATCCTGCGGATATAGGCGACAAAATCATCGAGATCGAAACGACCTTCACTGACTGGCACCATGCGCGCATCCTGCCAGTCCGTGATGTAGACCTCGCAATCCGGCAGGAAGGTCTCGACCGTACCCCGCAACAGGGTGGAGTAGTGTCCGGACATCGGCGCCACGAACAGGACCTTGCGATCCTCACGCTTGCCGCGCGCTTCGACCAGGGCCTGGGGATCACGGCGGAAATGCAGGAGGTCACACCAGGAATCCGACCAGACGACCTCTTCCTCGACGGCAACGGTGTGACCATGGATCAGCGTGTTGTCGATCATCCATTCAGGCTTGCCGTAACGCCGGGTTACAGACTCGAACAGCTCGGCTGCAGCCGCCATGGTGCGTCCGGCAACCGTTTCACCCATCGGGTTCCACGGCGCGCGCATCATGCGGCGTGTCGCATTGGCGGCGGCGCGCCATGGCGTCATCGCCAGGCGGTTCATTTCGTACACACTGTAAAGCATCAAGCCTCCCGCAGCGCAGTCCGCATCTTGTGTGCGTGATTATGCGCCTTCTTCCTCAAGGAAGTCTTGCAGACGCTGGGCCGCCATCGCCGGGTCAAACCCGTCGGTGAAAATGTCTACAAAACGCCCTTCCGAATTCATCAGATAGACGATGGACGAGTGATCCATCAGATAATCATCTCCCTCACCCGCACGGCGATAGGCCACACGATAGGCCTGGGCCGCCGCAGCAACCTGCTCCTGGGTTCCGGTCAGGCCGATCAGGCCGTCGGGAAAGGCGTTGGAGGTGACGTATTGCGCCATCGCTTCCACCGTGTCCCGCTCGGGATCAACAGTGATCAGAATAGGCTGGAACTGTGCCCGCTCCTCTTCAGGCATCTGATCCAGCGCAATGGCCAGCAATTGCAGCGAATAGGGGCAGATATCAGGGCAATAGGTATAGCCGAAATAGATCAGCATCGGACGACCGCGATAGGTCTGCTCCGTAACCGTTGCACCGGTGTGATCAACAAGGGTGAACGGACCGCCGATATCGGCCTCGCCACTCACACGAACCGCGGCTGGGCGCACCACAGTGTCACCCTGCCCCTGGTCTCGCGCGGCCAGCATCAGGAAGGTCAGCATCATCACCATCGGGGCGGCCAGGAGAACCCAGACCCAGGCGCGGTTGCCGGCGAGTGCACCGGCCAGACGGCCGAGGCCGTTACGCATTGCTTCCAACAGAGACTGCATTGATCGTCCTTGAGCTGTTCGAGTTTCGGCAAAGCATGTTATGCCGAAACATAGCCGAGATTGCTGCAAGTGCGAAAGTAGGCGCGGCGACCTGATATGTCCATCAAGCATGACGGAAATGTACAGGATCGAATATGAGTGATGCAGATTGGGATCCCTATGGCGGTGACGCCCACCTGACACCGGTGTTCGGCCGCTTGCGCCTGCGTACACTGGTCATGTTGCGCTGGCTGGCGGTCGTGGGGCAGACGTTGACCGTACTGCTTGTGCACTTTGGGCTCGGTTTCGAATTACCGCTTGGATTCTGTCTGGGTGTCATCCTGACCAGCGCGTGGATCAACACCTGGCTGACCCTCGCCGTGCAGCCGCAGCAATTCGCGCAGGACTGGCAGGCTTTTGCGCAGCTGGCCTATGACGTGCTGCAGCTTTGCGTCCTGTTGATGCTGACCGGTGGTTTGCAGAACCCATTCGTCGTCATGCTGGCAGCGCCTGTGACCATTGCCGTCGCCGCCCTGCCGCCGCGCTGGTCGCTGCCCGTCGCCGGCACCGCCATGACCGGCACCGGCGCGATGTGGCTGTGGAGCCTGCCGCTGCCGTGGTTGGGCGGCGAAGAGCTGACCCTTCCGGGCATGTATATCACCGGCCTGTGGGCAGCCATCTTTGTCGCGGTCGCGTTCACGGCTGTCTATTCCTGGCGGGTCAGCCAGGAGGGACGTTCCATGGCCACCGCTCTGGCGGCCACCCAGAGCGTCCTGTCGCGCGAACAGCGCCTTTCAGCTCTGGGCGCACTGGCCGCCGCTGCGGCTCACGAGCTGGGCACACCGCTGGCGACCATTCAGCTCACCGCGAAGGAAATGATGCGCGAGCTGAAGGACGATGAAATCCTACGCGAGGATGCAGAGCTCCTGGTGACCCAGGCGCGGCGGTGTCGCGACATTTTGAAGCGTCTGACGGCCGAGAAAACAGCCTCTGACGAGCGCCATGACCGGGTCGAATTCCTGGCTGCTCTGGAAGAGGCGGCCGCACCTCTGCGCGGCATGGGTCCGATGGTGGATGTCCATCTCGAGGGCCTCGAAAACGCCACGGAACCGGTCCTGCGTCGCATCCCGGAATTGCTATATGGCATTGGTAATTTCATCGAGAATGCGGTGGATTTCGCGGCCACGCGTGTGACCGTCGAAGGGCAGTGGAGCGATACGGACCTGACCGTGACCATTCTCGATGACGGCCCGGGCTTCACCTTGGAGATCTTGTCGAAGATCGGAGAGCCTTATGTCACGACTCGGTCGGGAACACCGGGCCAGGGTGGACTGGGATTGGGTGTTTTCATCGCCAAGACGATGATCGAAAAGACCGGCGGCATCGTCCGCTTCGAAAATTCCAGCGCGGCTGGCGGGGCTTTGGTCACGATTGTCTGGCCGCGCGAGAAGGTGGAGGCGGGACCAATCCTCCGCTAGTAAGAGACCGAACAAACTCAAAGAGGTTTGACTGTGAGCGACATCGAATACGAATTGCCCGAGGACAAGAGCCTTCTGATCCTGGACGATGATGCCCCTTTCCGCACACGTCTGGGACGGGCGATGACGGGCCGCGGTTTCATCGTTTCTGCTGTCGGGACAGTGGATGAGGCCAAGGAAGTCGCACGCGCCAACCCACCGGCTTTCGCCGTTTGTGACCTGCGCCTGCAGGATGGCGACGGTCTGGAAGTGGTCAAAAGCCTGCACGCCTCACGCCCAGACTGTCGCGTCGTCATGCTGACCGGTTACGGCAATATCGCTACGGCGGTTGCTGCTGTGAAAGCCGGTGCGGTCGACTATCTCTCCAAGCCTGCCGACGCAGATGACATTATCAAGGCGCTGCTCGCCCACCCTGACGACAAGCCGGAACCGCCGGAAAACCCGATGTCTGCAGACCGCGTGCGCTGGGAACACATCCAGCGTGTGTTCGAGCTGTGTGACCATAATGTCTCGGAAACCGCTCGCCGGCTGAACATGCACCGTCGCACGCTGCAGCGCATCCTCGCCAAGCGCGCGCCGCGGTAATTCGCTGCCAGATCAGTAAGTCCGGCCGCCTTCGCTGGCGGACATGCCGGCGTGGGCATAGGCGTAGATCGGGCCGCCATTGGCGCCCTGCACGATGGCCACCGTGCCATAGTGGCGGAAGCTCTCGCCTACGAGCTCGGCTTCGCCGCCGCTCCAGCTGCCCAGATAACTGATGGACTTCACCATGTTATAGTGGAGCATTTCCGTGCCGGCATTCTCGCCGCCACCGATCTCGACCGTGGCCCAGCCCGGCTTGTAGGCGACCAGCCAGACATCCAGCGCCTCTTCAGGCGCCCCTCCGTCCAGGTGCACGATATAGGAGCCGAACGGTCCGTCCTCGATCGAGAGATCCGGGCTTTCCGGCATGGCGTTGAGACGATCCGTGACGGCATCGGATACCTGGTCACGATCCCAGCCCGGCGCATCCATCACGCCATCCACGACGAAGTGCGGCGTGTAAAGCCGCGGAACATCCAGTCGCGGCAGATAGGCACGCTGACGGTGCACATATTCCGGACGGGCAAAGGTGTCAGTCCAGCCATACATGTCCCAGTAGGACACCGCATAGGCGAGAACAAAGACATTATGGCGCTGGTCAAGCTCACCGAGATAACGGTTGGCTTCCGGGCACAGGCCACAGCCCTGGCTGGTGAAAAGCTCAACCAGGACAGGGCGGTTGTCACAATCATCCCCGGCTTTCGCAGGCGCTGAAATGGCTGCGAAAACGAAGGTGGCAAGTATGAGCGATAACAAACGCATGCGACCTAGATAATCACGCCCGCCCGCATCGGCCAATCACTTGGCTGTGACACGGGCGGGAGATTTCTTTCCACGGCGTTAGCCACGCGCCAGATTGCGCAGAACGTAGTGAAGAATGCCGCCATTGCGGAAGTATTCCAGCTCGTTCTCCGTATCGATACGCGCACGAACAGGGGCGGACTTCCTCGTGCCGTCAGGGAAGGTGATCTCGACCGTCATCGATGCCCGAGGCTCAAGCTCAGACACGCCCTTGATGTTGACGGTCTCATCACCCTTCATGCCCAGGCCTTCCCAGGACACACCGTCCTCGAATTGCAGCGGCAGAACGCCCATGCCGATCAGGTTGGAGCGGTGGATCCGCTCAAAGCTCTCGGCGATGACAGCCTTTACGCCCAGCAGACGGGAGCCCTTGGCAGCCCAGTCCCGCGAGGAACCCGTGCCGTATTCCTTGCCACCGAACACAACCAGCGGCGTGCCCGCAGCCTGGTACTCCATGCAGGCATCATAGATATCAACCTGCTTGCCATCTTTCAGCGTGTAACCACCCTCAACACCGTCCAGCATCTTGTTCTTGATGCGGATATTGGCGAACGTGCCGCGCATCATCACTTCGTGATTGCCGCGGCGGGAACCATAGGAGTTGAACTCCAGAACCGGTACCTGGCGCTCCTGCAGATAACGACCTGCGGGGCTGTCGGCCTTGATGGAACCAGCAGGAGAGATGTGGTCGGTGGTGATGCTGTCACCGAACAGACCCATGATCCTGGCGTCGACGACATCGCCTGGAGCTTCCGGCTCCATCGTCATGCCCTCGAAATAGGGTGGGTTCTGGACATAGGTGGACGTGTGATCCCAGCCATAGGTCAGGCCACCCGCAACATCGATGGACGCCCAGGCTTCATCACCCTTGAAAACGTCTGCGTATCGCTTGGCAAACATCTCCGGCGTGACAGCCGCCCTGACGGCTTCGGTGATTTCCTGATTGCTCGGCCAGATATCTTTCAGGAATACGTCATTGCCGTCCTGGTCCTGACCCAGCGGCTCGGTCGTGATGTCCTTGGTCATCGTACCGGCAATTGCGTAGGCCACGACCAGTGGCGGCGAGGCCAGATAGTTGGCGCGGATATCAGGGCTGATACGGCCCTCGAAATTACGGTTACCGGAAAGGACCGAAGTCGCAACCAGGTCATTCTCGTTGATCGCCTTGGAGATCGCCGGCGGCAGCGGTCCGGAGTTACCGATACAGGTCGTGCAGCCATATCCCACCAGGTTGAAGCCCAGCGCATCGAGATCATCCTGCAGGCCGGCCTTTTCCAGATAGTCGGTAACAACCTGGGAGCCCGGCGCCAGCGAGGTCTTGACCCACGGCTTGGTGCTCAACCCCTTGTCCAGAGCGTTGCGGGCCAGCAGGCCTGCGCCCAGAAGCACGGA
The DNA here is from genome assembly GCF_017643475.1 of Maricaulis sp. Taxonomy (GTDB): domain Bacteria; phylum Pseudomonadota; class Alphaproteobacteria; order Caulobacterales; family Maricaulaceae; genus Maricaulis. The sequence goes on along the minus strand of NZ_JAEPNI010000001.1, from coordinate 319,815 downwards.
GGGATTGGAGGTATTTGTACAGGAGGTGATGGCAGCGATGGCCACATCGCCATTGGTGAATTCCCAGTCCTCGCCTTCGACGGGCGCAGACTTGCCACGTTCATCACCCTTGCCGTACTCGCTCTCCATGATGTCGGAGAAACCCTGTGCTGCCTGGGTCAGCGCGATCCAGTCCTGGGGGCGTTTGGGGCCTGACAGAGCCGGCACAACGGTCGTCATGTCCAGGTGCAGCGTGTCTGTGAAGATAGGGTCTTCCTCGTATTCCGGTCGGAACATGCCCTGCGCCTTGGAATAAGCCTCCACGAGGGCTACACGCTTGTCATCACGACCCGTGGCGCGCAAGTATTCCAGCGTTTCATTGTCCACCGCGAAAAAACCGCACGTCGCACCGTATTCCGGCGCCATGTTGGCAATGGTCGCCTCGTCCTCGAGTGAGAGATTATTGAGACCCTCGCCGTAGAACTCGACAAATTTCCCGACCACACCCCGCGCGCGGAGCATTTCCACGACCTTCAAAACGAGGTCGGTGGCCGTCGCGCCTTCCGGAAGCTTGCCGGTCAGCTCGAAACCAATGACTTCCGGGATCAGCATGGAGACCGGCTGGCCCAGCATCGCCGCTTCGGCCTCGATACCGCCCACACCCCAGCCCAGCACGGCCAGGCCGTTGATCATGGTGGTATGGCTGTCCGTACCCACACAAGTGTCGGGATAGGCGATGGTTTCGCCGTTCTCATCCCTGGTCCAGACAGTCTGGGCCAGGTTTTCAAGGTTCACCTGGTGGATAATGCCGGTTCCAGGAGGAACGACCCGGAAATTATCGAACGCCTTGGCGCCCCATTTGAGGAATTTGTAACGCTCACCATTGCGCTCGTACTCGCGCTCCACATTGCGGGCGAAACTGTTCTCACCGCCAAAGAAATCGACCATCACCGAGTGGTCGATGACAAGGTCAACGGGCACCTGGGGGTTGATACGTTTCGGGTCGGCGCCCAGCTTGCCCGCTGCGTCGCGCATGGCTGCCAGGTCGACAACGGCGGGAACTCCGGTGAAGTCCTGCATAACCACGCGGGCCGGGCGATAGGCAATCTCGTGCGTGGATGTCTGCGTCGTGACCCACTCGGCCATGGCCTCGATATCGGCCTTGGTGACGGTCTTTCCGTCTTCGAACCGCAGCAGGTTCTCAAGCAGGACCTTGAGCGATGTAGGCAGGCGTGACACGCCGGTCAGGCCATTCGCTTCAGCCACTTTCAGGTCGAAATATGAATAGGTTTCACCGGCCGCGGTGAGGGTGCTTTTGCAGGAAAAACTGTCCAAAGAAGCCATTGCTGTTCCTCATGTCCAAATCAAGCCACGCCGTGATCACGGCGGGCACACGTATGATTGGGTGGCGCCGTCGCTGCGCAGGCAGCGGTCGCAAGGACTGGCGCATCCGCCATAAGGGACGGATCCGGTCGTGACCGATTGCGCGCTTTTTAGCCGCACCAGCCCGTTGCTGCAATGCACAGTCTTCGCGTTGACCTCGGCATGGAAGTTGGGCGACATGCCATCAATGACGAATGAAACCGCCTCAATTCCGGATCTGTCTGATCTTGAAGCCCAATCCCTGAGCGTCAGCGGACTGGCCCTCAAGCGCGGGGATTTCATCCTGCGCGAGGATATCTCATTCGCGCTCAATCCGGGCGACGCCCTCTTCCTGACGGGGCGCAATGGATCGGGCAAGACAACGCTGTTGCGCACGCTGGCCGGATTTTTGCCGCCTGCCGAAGGCCATATCCAGCTCGGTAAGAGCAGTGACCCGGCAGAGCTGATCGCCTGGCTGGGTCATACGGACGGGCTGAAACCGAATGAAACCCTCCGCAAATCCCTGCGTTTCTGGTCAGGCATGGCCGGGCAGCCGGGCAAGGTCATCATGCCTGTCCTCAAGGCGCTGGACATCGGTCATCTGATCGACCGACCTCCGGCTCGTCTGTCCAGAGGGCAGCAAAGGCGCGGCGCCATGGCCCGTCTCGCGGTGATGAACCGCCCTTTCTGGCTGATGGACGAACCTGCCGGACCGCTCGACCGGGCCGGGCGCGATCGTCTGGGCAAGCTTGTGGCCTGGCATCGCAGCCGTGGCGGCATCGTCATTGCGGCCACGCACCAGGATCTGGACTGGGCAGGGGCCCAGCGTCTTGAACTGGGAGGCGGGCTGTGAGCGGGCTCTGGCGCATCCTGGCCCGCGAGGCCGGACTTGCCTGGGCAGGCGGCGGTGGTGCAGCAGGACCGACAGCGTTTTTCCTGGCCTGTATTACGCTTGGCCCGCTGGCCATTGGCGCGGAAAGCGAGACACTGGTCACGGTCGGCCCGGGGATTATGGGAATCTCAGCCCTGCTTGCCGTCCTCCAGTTCGGCGAGCGCAGTTTTGCCGACGACTTCTTTGACGGCACGTTGGAGCTTTACGCGCTTTCAACTGTCAGCCTTCCTGTCCTCGCCTTTGCCAAGGTCATGGGACAGGCCATCGCAACACTCTGGGCGCTGCCACTGATCGGTGCGCTGGGCAGCATGATGTACGGGCTGGGCGGGAGCGAGATCCTCGTCGTCTTCTGCGGATTGCTGTCCGCTATCCCGGCGCTTGCCCTGGTCGCCGGCTTTGCCAGCGCGCTCTCCGCCGGTGTTCGCCGGGGCGGCCTGCTGATTTCTCTCATCGCCATACCGATGATGATCCCGGTCCTGGTTTTTGCAGCGGGCGCCGGGCGCGCCGCACTGGACGGTGATTTTGACCGCGCCTGGGCGACCGTCCTGCTGACACTGGCGGTTTCCCTGGGCACATCGGCACTGATGCCATTTGGTATCGCCGCCGCCATGCGGTCACGCCTGGGCTAGCGCCAGCACCGTTATTCAGCCTGTTTCCGCGCCGCCTCTTGAATCCCTCGCTGAAAGCACCACATTGCCTATCACGTGATAGGTAGATTTGATCATGCAGCTATATTCCAATTTCAATGAACGTGTTGTCCTGCGCCCGGAAGACCGTGAATGGGTGGCATCTCCCGCGACCGGTGTAGAGCGGCAAATGCTCGACCGGATCGGCGAGGAAGTGGCCCGCGCGACAACCATTGTCCGTTTCGCTCCCAATTCCAGTTTTGATGCCCATGGGCATGAGATGGGCGAGGAATATCTCGTCCTGGACGGAGTGTTCTCCGACGAAAGCGGTGATTATTCCGCGGGCCATTACGTGCGCAATCCGCCGGGGTCCTCACACACGCCCTTCACCAAGGAAGGTGCGACCATCTTTGTAAAATTGCGCCAGTTCGACCCGATGGACCTTGCCCAGAAGGCGATAGACACACGAAACGCCGCGTTCTCACCCGGCCTGGTGGACGGGCTGTCGGTTCTGCCACTGCATACCGCCGGTACTGAAAGCGTCGCCCTCGTGAAATGGGAACCGGGCACGCAGTTCAACCGGCACCGCCACTGGGGTGGCGAGGAAATCCTGGTGCTGGACGGGACGTTCCAGGACGAGCTGGGCGACTACCCCAAGGGCACTTGGCTGCGAAACCCGCACCTGTCCGAACACACGCCCTTCAGCGAGGAGGGATGCCTGATCTATGTGAAGACGGGTCACTTGCCCGCCTGACCATCCTCCCGCCAGGCTGGAGACTGGGTTTCACGCATTGAAGGCAGAACTCCCAGGACAGGATGTGCTTTCGGGGACGCGGCATGCGACACTCGGACAGTTGCCCCCATGCCTTGCGCGAAGTAAGTGCAAGACATGCTGTCCTACTTTTCCAATCCCCAACGATTTGACGCCCTGGCGAAATGGGCCATCCCGATCTGTGCCGCCGGGACCGCGATCCTGTTTGCGGTCGGGGTCTACTACTCTTTCTTCGCCTCGCCCCCCGACTATCAGCAGGGCGAGACGATCCGGATCATGTATGTGCACGTGCCCGCAGCCTACATGGCTTCGGCGCTTTATGCCGGCATGGCGGGTGCGAGTTTCATCTTCTTTGTCTGGCGCCATTCGCTGGCCGATGCCGCCGCTGAAGTCATGGCCCCGATCGGCGCCGTTTTTACCCTCCTGGCGCTGATCACCGGGGCTGTGTGGGGCAAGCCGATGTGGGGAACCTGGTGGGACTGGGATGCACGCATGACATCCGTCCTCGTCATGTTCCTGGTTTATCTGGGTTACATTGCGCTGCGTGCCGCCATCGAGGATCGCGCCCTGGCCGCCCGCATGTCCGCCATCCTGGCCATGGCGGGCGTGATCAATCTGGTCATCGTCAAATTCTCCGTGGACTGGTGGTCCAGCCTGCATCAGCCGGCTTCGCTCATCCGTGCCGACGGACCGAGCATCGATGGCAGCCAGCTGATCCCGCTTTTGCTGATGATGGGCGCCTATACGCTGCTCGCCGCATGGCTGGTCTTCTATCGCCTGCGCACTCGGACGCACCTGCAGCGTATTCGGGCCATGGTCAGTCGCCGCGAGCGTGAGGAGGACGCATCATGACCGAGTTTTTCGCCATGGGCGGGTACGCGCCTTACGTATGGAGTGCCTGGGGAGCGTCAACCCTTGCCATTGTCGCGCTGATCGTCTTCGCTCTTCTGGAACGCGCCGGGGCTGATGCTCGCCTGCGCGAACTGGAAGAGGATGAGGGATAATGCGGCTGTTTCAGATCCTGGCTGCCATCGTGCTGGTCGCACTCGCCGGCGCTGTTGGCTGGCACCAATACAAGCTGACCAATCCGACGACTGCGCCATTGCCCGCGATCACTCTGGACACACTGGACGGCGAACCCGGCTTCGATCTCACCACTCTGAATGGCGCCGCCCTGCTCAACGTGTTTGCATCGGACTGTATCGACTGCCGCAGTGAAATGCCGCTCCTCCTGGCTCTGCAGGCCGAAGGCGTAACGATTTATGGCATCTCAACCGATACGTCCGCAGACCAGACGATGAGCTTTCTGGACGAAGCCGGCAATCCCTATGCCGGACTGATGCAGGCAGAGCGCAACGCCGTCACACAGGCTTTTGGCGAGGTCTCTCTTCCCTACACGCTGATCCTGTCGAATGACGGTGAGGTCCTGGCCTATATCGAGGGTCCGGTAACCGTGAACATCCTGCGCAACCAGATCTATCCAATGCTGGACCGCCAGGCCCAGCTGGCGCGATAACGCGCTAGCCCTCGGCCGCTTCCTGCTTGCGGGCTTTCTTCCTGGCTTTCTTGGCCTTTTTAGCTTTTTCCTTGGCCTTGGCTTTTTCCTTGGCCTTCTTCTTCGCTTTCTTCTTTTTCTCTTTTTCCTTCTTGCGAAGTTTTTCGGCGGCTTCCTCGCCCTTTTCCAGGGTCAGGGCAATCCGGCGCAGGGTTTCCAGGAAGCTCGCACGCTTGTTCTTGGGTAGAGCTGAAAGGATTGCAGCATCGGCATCCATCGCGCCGAGCGTCGCCGCCTCCAGCAAGGTGCGCCCTTCAGCGGACAGGTGAATGGCGTTGGCCCGCGCATCACCCGGCAGTTTCTCACGCACAAGCATACCATTGCGCACCATGCGCGCGACGAGCTCCGCCAGAGTAGAGCGATCAATTCCCGTTGCCTTGACCAGTTCGGTCTGGGTCAGTCCCTCTCGCTCGGCCGTTGCATGCAGTACAGCAAACTGACGCTGGGTCAGCTTGGCGCCGGCCATGGCCTTGGAAAATCGTTCTGCGGCAAATTGTTGGGCGCGGTGAAGCAGGTGCCCCGGCGACTGCGCCAGGTTGAAGTCTGCTGGGTCAGGCTGTGAACTCGACATATCCCACTCCATGCCCTTGGGCTTATAGAGCGGGAATATAACGCAAAAATGACAATCGTCCGAATACGGATTGTCGCGCTAGGTGTCTTTGTCCTCGCCCGCATCCTCGGCACCCAGGGCCTGGTATTTGGAAAGCAGCGGCATTTGCGCCAGCATGAAACCCATGCCCAGGAAAAGAATGGCCAGCTTGGAATTGGCCCAGAAGGACTCGGTGATCGAGAATTCGGCGAACCAGCGCGCGCTCTCCGGAACCGAACCGTCGGAAATATGCCGCCAGAGGAACTCGTTGAGCAGGGCCAGGAACTGGAACCAGATCGCCCAGCGAATGGCGAAAATCGTCCAGGCTTCGTCCGGCAGCTTGAACAGATGTTCGAAGAAGATCTTCCACACATTCATCTGGAAGGCCATCGATACCAGGATTAGCCACGAGAAGAACATGTTGATGATGGTCGGCTTCACATAGATGAAGATCGGGTCCTGCAGCCAGATTCCCATCGCGCCAAAGCCGAGCACGATGACAGTCGTCATCACCAGCATCGGCGGAACTCGTTTTTCCAGTCGTATCGCCATGAACATGGCGAGGGTCGCTGCGACCATGTAGGCGCCTGTGCCGATATAGATGGCCTGATCTGCAAACCAGAAGCGCGACAGATTGTAGACGACAATCCAGACACCGATCGGGCCGGCATCAATCAGCAGGCGGGAGTTGGACGGCTTGTCGGCGGTTCTATCAGTCACGGGCAAAACTCCAGCTGGGCACACGCAAGCGATATGGCTGCACCCGGGACAAGATCAAGCAGAAAAATCGGCGGGACCTGACAAGGCCCCGCCGACATGATTAGCGGCCATCCATCACGTTGGGAATGTCCGTGAAGGGCTGGATGCCGAATTCCGGATAGATTTCGGTCGGGAAATAGACCCGGCCATCGGCCATAACCATGGAAATGGTCTTGATCGCCCTGAAGTCTTCCGACGGGTCACCCGGGATCAGGAAGAAGTCGGCCATTTTGCCCGCCTCGATCGTGCCCAGATCATCACCCGCACCCAGATAGTCGGCCATCTGCCAGCTTCCCCAGCCGACGATCTCGGCCGGAGTCATACCGATGTTCTGATACAGCTCCAGCTCGCGATGCAGGGTGAAGGAGCCGCCCAGGTCCGTGCCCGGAACCATGAAAATTCCGCGCTCGTGCATCATCCGCAGGACCTCGGTCAGCTGATCGAATGCTCCACGATAATTGGCATCATCCTCGGCATTGGCGATATCGGCCCAGGCCGTCCGCGCGCTGCGCTGGTTGGAGACCGGCATGTTGTCGATATAGTCGACGACGCCCGGCGACAGCGTGCCATTTCGCGAGAGCAACAGTGCCTCATGAATCGCATAGGTCGGATCGAGGGCCACGCCACGCTCGACCATCGCATCCATGGTTGCCTGCACACGATCACTGCTGAGATCGAGACCCGGCAGACGACGCAGGGCTGTCAGGCGCAGAAGCGTCCGTGTGTCCTCGCCCTCTTCCAGCACCCAGCCCAGCGCGATCTGGTTGATGTGGGTCATCTCGTCATAACCAGCCGCGATCATGGCATCGGCATTGGTAAAGGCCGGCACGTGACCCGCCACACGCATGCCCTGGGCATGCGCCTCGGCGATGACTGCCGGGATCCATTCCGGGTTCATGGAGTTGTAGATCTTCACCTGGTGGAAGCCACGCGCGGCATAGGCCTGAACCGCCGCGACAGCCTCTTCCTCATTGGTCACCAGGATGCCGTTATTGGAATTGAAAGGGCTGCGCCCCTCGATAAAACCGGAACGGAACAGGCGTGGACCAGCAACGCGCCCGGACTGGATATTGGCTTCCAGACCATCAAGCACGTCATTGTTATTGCCCATATCACGGACACTGGTGACACCGGCAGCGATGTTCAGGAAAGCACTCGTCTCTCCCATATGACCGTGCATGTCGAACAGGCCCGGGACCAGCGTGCCGCCGGCACCGTCGATGACGACCTCACCCTCACCGCGCGCATCAGCGGCCTCGATCCGGTCGATACGATTGTCGACAACAACCACGGAGACTGGCTCGCCCATCGTCTCGTTGCGGCTGTCGAAGATGCGGACATTGGCGATACGCACCGGCGCGTCGTAATCATGCACGACACGCTGCTGGATTTCCTCGAAACGGCGTGCGCCGTATTCCGCAGCGATACCGCGAAGACGCTCGTCCTCGCCCTCATATCCGGCCTCAAGGATCGCAAAACCCGGCGTGATGATGCCAAAGAAGGCATTCTCATACATCAGGAAATAGGTCGGGTTGAGACCAGTGCCGGACAGGGCATAACTCGTCACGGTGCGGTCACCGTTTTCACCGGTCACATCCACGTCCTCGATCTCGGACAGGCTCAGCTCGCCACCCGGGAGCGCGGCCAGACGACCATCTTCCTGCTCGATCAGGGCGCGCGCTGCGATCGCCAACCAATAGGGGCTGGCGTTTTCAGGCACATAGAAGGCGTCACCGGCCGGAACGGCCTGATCAGAACCGGTATTGTCGGTCCAGCGCGCTTCGCCATCGACGAGCTCGAAACTTTCATCGATCGGATTGCCAAAGGTCGAGGCCCCCTCGATGCTCCAGCTTTCCGGCAAGCCGTTTTCATCCAGGCGAACACTCTCGACCATGGTCGGGCCGCGGCCATTATTGCGGTACTCGTAATCGATGGCATAACCGTCATTCGACGTCGCGATCTCCAGCGCGCCGATCGGTGTGCCGCCTACCAGCACGGTGAAATTGGAGGCTTCCTCCACCGACTGCATACCGCTGTCCGCCGGAGCGCGGTTCTCGCCCGTGGGCTGGCACGCAGCCAGAGCCGCCAGCGCGATGCCGGCACCAAGCCATTTCATCGAATGCATGATCTTGTTCCCCTCATGAACTTCGGATCAGAGGAGTAGCAGTTTTCCCGCAAAGAGCGAAATCCGCGTCAGCGCAGTGGTGGTGTCTGGTAAAGCCGGATTTTGGTACCGCCATGATCAACGACCGGACCCGGCTTGCCGAACGGCAATCCTGTCGCCTTCGCCAATTGCGAAGACGAGGTGATGATGCCGACGCGCCAGCCGGAAAAACGGCTTCTCAGCGCATGTCCAATGGAGCTGTAGACCGCATTAAGCTTCTTTCGATCACCAATCCGGCCGCCATAGGGCGGATTGATGATGATCAGGCCAGGATCGCAGTCTGGCGGTTGCAGATCACGCACCGAAACATGCGAAAACGCGCACAGCGGCGCGACGCCAGATCGCTCGGCATTTTCACCGCTCATGCGTATGGCGCCGGGATCGCGGTCCGATCCGAAGAAGCGCAGATCGCTGGAATGCGTGTCAGCCTCTTCCCGCATCTTCGCCCAGCGTTTCGCATCAAAGGTCTTGAGATACTGGAAAGCGAAGTCACGCGATCGGCCGGGATTCAGGCCCAGCGCAATCTCGGCGGCCTCGATGACAAAGGTGCCAGAGCCACACATCGGGTCCAGCACAGCCTCCTGGCCCGCATAGCCACAATCACGCAGGAATAGCGACGCCAGCGTCTCGCGCATGGGCGCGCGATTGACCGCTGCCTTGTGGCCACGCCGGTGCAACAGCTCGCCGGACGTATCCAGGCTGATCGTGCACTGATCGTGTTCGATACGGACCATGACGCGGATATCCGCCTCGGTCTCGATGCTCGCGCCGGCCTCTTCACGGATCGCCGTCTCGACCCGCTGGGTCGCAGCTTTTTCGTGATAGATCTTGGACTTGCGACAGGTCGCGTCGACCCGGACCGAATGCCGGCGATCAATCAGGTCCGCCCAGGGCACGCGCCGGGCGCGCTTGTCCAGCTGGGCCAGGTGCACGGCATGGAAGACACCGACGCGCACGAGCACGCGAGTCGCTCCGCGCAGTTCAAGATTGGCGCGCCAGACCTCGGCCCAGTCGCCGCGCAGATTGACCCCGCCCGTCTCGACCTTGCCAACGGCAAAACCCTTTTCACGCGCCTCATCCGCCAGCAGGTTTTCCAGCCCGGGCGCCACAATCAGGAAAATGTCGAGTTGATCAGTCATCGCGGATGCTTATCGCATGGCCGCGATAGCGTCGATACAGGCGTGCCGTCAGTCCTTCACCCGCCAGGGCGGGTCCACGCGGTTCTTGCCGGCGTGATAGATCTTGATCAGATGGCCGTCCGGGTCGCGCAGGATGGCTTCACGCCACAGCCAGCCCATGTCCTCGGGATCAGTCTCGAACTCGAAACCGCGCTCCTTGAGCCGGTCGACTTCCTTGTCGACCTTGTCGCATTCCAGATAGATCACCGCGCCCGGCTGTACCGGAGCATCATTGTGGTGAAGCGAAAACGTCGTGTCCCCGTCCGGCGCCAGGAAACGCGTATAATGGGGCGAATCCACCAGAAGGCGGAAACCCAGACGCATGTAGAAGGATTTTGAGCGAGAGATATCGCTCACCGGGATGGTGATCTGATTAAGGCGCATCGGCTTCAGCGGCGCGTGGGTTTGCAATCTGGTCAAGTGGACGAATCATGCGGTCGACCGCGAGATCAGACAACAAAAATGCCCAACCCTCGCTCGCATTTATTATGCGTGCTGCGTCGTCCTCGGCATCATCCGTCACCGCCGTCGTACGGATCCGGGCCCACCGGGTTTCGCCCTGGGCGATGATATCCAGCGTCACGCGCATTCCGCTGAATGTTTCTGCTGTGTGGAAGGCCACCACGGACCCGGTCAGACGATCCATGCGCCGCACATCGCGGAAACGCAAACGTCCGAGCGCAGTGGCAGGACCATTCCCCGCTCCGGCGGTGATCGGCTGCCAGCCCGTCGGCTCACGCAGGGAGAAATTCCGGGAGGTCTGCGCCGCCCGAACAAGCCGGTATTGCGGACCGGTTTCAGGGCGGATCTCCGCGGCAGCTATCTCGTTGCGACCAAGTGCCAGGAAATCAAGCGCCAGCCACTCATCGGCCGGCTGCCCAAGGAGGCTGGTATCCACGTCCGCATCAAAGCGCGCCGCATAGGTTCGTGCTTCTCCCGGTGTCCGCAGATACAGCGTATCGCCGCGTGCAGTGCCCAGCAGGATATCCTCCAGCACATTGCCCTCAGCATCACGCAGTATCACCCGGTTGCCACCATTTTCCTCGCCTTCGGTGGCAAGGGAGAGGCGGGCATGTTTGGCCGGATCGGCCGTGCGCGCGCCCTCATATTCCAGGCTCATCAGTAGGTTATCCAGCGCCGCCAGGCGTTCCGGGCGCACCGGATATCCATCCCGGCTCGGCATGACCCATCCGGCATCCGTACGGGCGATGACAAATCGTTCCTGCGCATTGATGATTTCGATTTCGCGCGCGGACTGGACGTTTTCACTCCAGTTCGCCAGCACCGGCCCACTGACCGAGGGGGCCCAGACCTGACGGGCATCCATGAAGGACAGCGAGATCGCAGCCACAAGCATGATCACCGCAGCGGCGCCAGTAACGCCTAGGTGTTTCAGCCTTTGCTGATCGAGACGCTGGCTCATCCACGCCCCCTGCGACGACGGAAGATCGCGCCGGCAATGCCCGCGAAGATCACGAGGGCCGGCGGGACACCGATGGTCCAGAATTGCAGGCTGGCATCCAGCGCATCGATATCCTCACGGAATTCGCGCTCGATCTCGCGCAGGCGTTCGCGGGTTTCCGAGATCTGGCGACGCAACGCCTGTGCCTCGGCCTGGCCAGTACGCGCAGCATCGCTGGCAAGGGCCGATGCAGACCCGGATCGTGTCAGGCTCTGGAGGCGTTGCTGCGCCGCCTCAATCTCGCTTTCCAGCTGGGTCTGGAGCTCGAAATACTCGGTCTCGGCCTCGCTTCGCAGTCGATCCACCGTGGTCATGGAGCGGTTGGCCGGGGTCCGTGAACGCAGGCTGATCAGGGCCCGGTCACCGACCGAGCTGTCGATCAGATTGAGCGCCAGATTGAGATTATCGGCAACGATATAGTCACCGAGGGACGGGTCGGATCTCACGAAGTAGGCGTTATCAAGCCAGTCTGCATCCGCGACAACAATGATCTCCCCGGGCACATCGGACAGTTCGCGATGATCGCCGGGATTGAAGATCAGGTCAGAGGCGGGAGGGCCTTCCGGAAAAGCCGTGGTGATACCGCCTTCCAGGCGCGCCGCCAGGGTGATGGGCAAGGGCGCGGCCTCATAGTCCCTCAGGAGCTGGTCCGGTGAGGGCGAGCCGGCAGCGATATCCGCGTCAAGCAGGGAGCCTTCGGGTGAGGTCGCGATCAGCGGGGTGACCTGGAAGCTGCTCTCGACATCAAAGAACAACGCGCCGGGCGATCCGAAATTCACACCGAGATCCAGGTTGGACGTCGCCAGGTCGTCATTGTTCATGAAACCGCCTGGCACCGAGAACCAGAGCGGATAGGCCAGCGTTCGTGCACGCCCATCCGCTTCGCGCACCTGGACATCGAGGCCCAGCGTGCGGTCCATGGCGACGGTTTCACGATCCCATTGCACCCCCCAGTGCGCCATCAGCAGGCCCAGGTCGGAGCCTCGATCTGCATCAAGTGGCGGGAGACCGTCAGGATCGGGACGCAGAGCCATGTGAGCCATCGGGTCCAGCATGACCAACAGGCGACCGCGGGTCACCGCGAACTGGTCTACAAGATAAAGCTCGGTCTCGGACAGAGCCCAGGGATGCAATACCAGCAGGGCCGAAGCATCAGGGATTTCCTCAAACCCGCGCTCGACCCAGACCAGCTCATATCTTCCTGCCAACTCACTGACAAAACGGTTCGGCGCGCCATCATCCGGCGATATGGGCAGTGAGGTCAAAATGGCCAGGCGCGGAGCCTGCAGACGCTCGATATCAGCGATGGTGCGGGAGAGTTCATATTCCAGCCGCGCCTCATTGGCGGGGTCAAACAGTGCAATCACGGCAGCTTCATCCACCGAATTGCGCGCCACCAGGCCAAAGAAGATCTGCTCACCCGTTTCCGTCGGCAGGGCTGTCAGACCGTATTCCAGCGCCGCGTCCTCGTCGGCGGAGAACGGGGCCGGATCGATCTCGACCAGGCGAATTCGCCCGCCACTGCGCTCCTCATAGGCGCGCAGGAATTCACGAACACGCGTCGCATAGCTGCGAATGGCCGGGCTGTCAGCCGCGATCGAGCGCGAATAGTAGAAGCGCCACTCGACTGGCTCGACCAGGCGATCAATGATCTCCTGGCTACCCTCGGACAGGCGATAAAGCCCGCTCTGGGTCAGATCGAGGCGCGCGCCCCGAAGGGCATGCCCGGCAAAATGATTTCCGGCAACGAACAGGATAATGATCGAGAGGATCATCAGCGGGAGATAGAGCGAGCGTTTCATCGCCCGCCTCCCCGGCGCTCAGCGATCAGCACACCTGCACAGGACAGGGAGGCCGCGATCAGGCCGATGAAATAGACAAGGTCCGGAAGGCCAATCACGCCATAACGAAAGGCATTGTAGTGTTCCAGTGCGGACAGGCCGGCAATGAATTCGGTGAGCCAGACAGGCGCCCCTTCGCCCAGCCCTGACAGAACCAGCGGCAAACCCGCCATAGTCAGCAGGAATGCCGCCCCACAGCCCAGGACAAAAGCGACGACCTGATTGGAGGTGGTCGCCGACAGCGCCTGACCGACGGCCAGATAGCCCCCCGCCAGGAAAAGCGCGCCCAGATAACCCGTTGCTATCGCGGTATTGTCCGGCGAGCCCAGATAGTTGACCGCGATCCACAAGGGCCAGGTCAGGATGAGGGCGGCAGCCGCCACGCTCCAGGCCGCGAGAAACTTGCCGAAGGTCGACGCCCACAACGGGATAGGCAGGGCCATCAGGAATTCCAGCGTGCCGCGATCGCGCTCCTCGGCCCAGCTGCGCATGGCGAGGGCCGGCATAAGGATGACCAGCAACCACGGCATCCAGTCGAACATCGGCGCCAGATCGGCGCGATTGGTGTCAAAAAACCGGCCGACATGGAAGGTGAAGGCCGGTGCGCAAAGGGCGAACACCGCCAGAAAGACATAGGCCAGGGGTGTCTGGAAATAGCTGGTCAGTTCACGCCGGTAGACGGCCAGGAGGGCATTGATCAAACGACGCTCTCCCGGGTTTGCGGACGCTCCAGCGTCAGATCTCGAAAAGCGCTTTCCACCGTGTGGTCCTGACCCTGTTCGGCCAGCGTCTTCGGTGAGCCGTCAAAGAGGATCTTGCCCCGCGCCACGATCATCGCGCGGGAACACACAGCCGGAACCTCTTCCAGGATGTGCGTGGAGATGATGATCGCCTTTTCGTGCGCCATTTCACGGATCAGGTTGCGCACACCATCCTTCTGGTTGGGATCGAGGCCATCGGTTGGTTCATCGAGGACCAGGACTGCCGGATCGTGTGCGATGGCCGCCGCCAGCGCGGCACGACGCTTGAATCCCTTGGACAGCGTCCCGATCGGCTGGTCCGCAGCCTCACCCAGGCGCGTGCGTTCAATCGCCAGCCCTGTCGCGCGATTAACGGCGTCAGCCGCAAAACCTCGCGCCCTGAGGCCGAACCTCACGAACCCCCGCGGGGTCATGGCCGGGTAGGCCGGAGCCCCCTCAGGCAGAAAACCCAGGCGCGACTGGGCCTCCAGACGCTGGGCGACACAATCATATCCCGCGATGGAGGCAGAGCCGCCATCCGGTTCCAGACAACCGGCCAGCATGCGCATTGTCGTGGTTTTCCCGGCACCATTAGGACCGAGAAAACCCAACACCTCGCCACGCTCGAGCGTAAACGAGATGTCATCCACCGCGCGGTGGGAACCAAAATTCTTGATCAGCCGGTCGGCTACAAGCATGGACAATGCTCACCTTCTTCGGCCCTAGCGTTAGCGCGCGAATACCGGCTTGGCCAGCCCCAAGTCAGGTTTAGGTTTCCAAGGCTTAGTGAAGGGGTGTCGACCGGAGGCTAGCTCCATGATCCGGGGGGCTGGGGGGGCTGTCTAAAACCAGGATCTGAAGCCGTCTGCGACCGGCCGACGCCCAAAAACTGGCGATCCCATGTGGCGGCATGGTGCCGGGAATAAGGCGACTTTTGGGCAGCGCCTAAAATGTTTGTAAGCTAGTATGTGTTACTCAGCTGTCAGGAGAAAATGTGTGTTTGAAAGCTCGCAAGCCGGGAAGTCTGCGCCAATTGGCGTCATGTGGCATCGTCGCGAACTCGACGAGATCCTGAAAGTCTATGGCCGCTTTGTCGCCCAGGGCGAATGGAAGGACTACGCCATTGACGGGCTGAAGGATTGTGCCGTGTTCTCGATCTTCCGGCGAGCCAGTGAAATGCCCATGTACACGGTTGTTAAAACCCCGGGCGATGCCCAGAAACAGGGCCAGTACAAGGTCGTCTCGATGACCGGCCAGATCCTCAAGCGCGGCCAGGACCTCAAACAGGTTCTGCGGGTGTTCGACAAGAAGCGCTTCTCGGTCGTCGACTAGGCTTTCTCATACAAACAAAGAAAAACCCCCGGCCGCCTGGCCGGAGGTTTTCTGTTCAGGTGGAGCTGATCCTATTCACGGCCGAGCAGCGACAGGATGATCTGGAACATATTCACGAATGCGAGATAGAGGTTCAACGCACCGAAATTGGTCATGACAGCCATTGAGCGCGTGTCACCGGCAATCTCGTGATAGGTGACCTTCAGAGCCTGAGTCTGGAACGCCGTGAGACCAGCCATCAGCAACAGAACGCCGAATTGCAGTGCCAGTTCCAGCATGCCGGACTGGAAGAAGAACGCATTCATGATACCCAGGGCAAGCGCACCCCAGACTGCCATGAAGATGAACGTCCCCATCGGCATGAGGTTCCGCTTGGTCGTGTAGCCAAACACTGACAGCGCGAGGAAGGCACTCGAGGTGATGAAGAAGGCCTGCGCAATCGTGCCCCAGTCAACATTCAGCGAACCGCGGAGCGTGTCCACCGACTGGCCGCTCGTCGCAAGAATAACCCAGAAGCTGAGCGAAGCACCAATGAGGGATACGACAGCCCAGTAGAGAAAACCGGACGCTGCAGGCGAGGGATTGCGCATCAGGAAATTGCTGCCGAGGAGCAGGACAATCGGTCCCCACTGAACCACGTAGAAAAGCGGGGTGCCAAACACCAGCTGGGTCAGCGGCGCAAATGTGCCGACGCTATATGCAATGAGCGCCGAGACAATCAGCCCCAGACCCATCTTGTTGTACACGCCGAGCATGAAGCTGCGGAGGCCGGCATCAACCGACATGTCCATCGACGGAGCACTGCCATAAGTGCGGGAAAAATCGTTCATTGTTTACGTCTCACAATAGCTGAGGGCGCACACAGCGCTTTGCGGGGAATATTGTCGTTTTGGACGCAAATGGCAAGGAGGGATGGGAACCGCTCGCGTCCCCCTCTGAGGAGAAAGACCCTTCGAAAATCATTGCTATGACTTGGCGATTGGCCTAATCCGGCCTCATGTCGCTTCGCCTGTTTGCCGCCCTTCCCATCGAGCGCGATACCGCCCGAGAGCTGAAACGCCTGCACAAAGGTGTCCCCGGCGCCCGCTGGCGACCGCTGGAGAATTTCCACATCACCCTGCGCTTTTTCGGCGATGTCGATGAGCGCCAGCTGGAAGACCTGGATGCGGAGCTCTCCGCGTTCATGCTGCCGCAATTCGCCTACGAGCTTGGAACAGCCAACTGGTTCGGCAAGTCCGATCCACACACATTGTGGATGAGCGTGGATGCTAGCGAACCGCTGATGGAGCTGAACTCCGCCTGCGAACGTGCAGCGCGCCGGGCCGGTCTGAAGGCGGAAACCCGCCATTTCAAACCGCACGTGACCATGGCCTATCTGCACAACACGCCCGTTGACCGGCTACGCAGCTTTGTCGATCGCACGCTCGATTATCGCTCCGGCCCGCTGATGGCGCAGTATTTCTCGCTGTACAAAAGCCACCCCCGCAAGGGCGAAGCCAATATCTACGAGCCCATCGCCGACTACCCGCTCGGCTGAACCGAGCAATTTCGGTCATAGATCCGAGGCGGCTTTTATCGTGTCCTCATTCTGGATGTGCTGCAGAAAGAGTGTGCTTGATGAAATTGTCTGCCGAAAAACTGATTGCGGGTGTTTTTGCGAGCTCGCTGGTCCTGAGCTGCGCCAATGCCCCGCTGGCACTGGCCCATGAACTTGCCCAGGACGAGAGCGCGCATACCCGCACCGTGATGGACCTTGCCTATTATGACGGCGCCGATTTCGATGATCGCAGACACCGGCTCAATCTTGTCTTGCCGGCCGAGGGCACACCTCGCGCAACGGTCCTGTGGATCCATGGTGGCGCCTGGGCAGCTGGCGACAGATCCCGTGAAATGACCCTGGCCCAGGGTCTGGCAGACCAGGGCATCGCCGTGGCCGTCATGTCCTATCGCCTGTCTCCCGGCCGCTGGATGTCAGAGCGCCTGCCGGACGAAGGTATCCAGCACCCCGAACATATCCGCGATGTCGCCCGCGCCTTTGCCTGGCTGTGGAATAATGGCGCAGATCACGGCCTCGACCGCGACGCCCTGTTCGTCTCCGGCTATTCGGCTGGCGGACATCTCTCGGCATTGCTGGCCATGGATGAGAGTTACCTTGCAGAACAGGGTCTGGACGGCAACACCGTGCGCGGCGCCATTCCGGTCGCCGGTGCCTATGACATCGAAAACTACTACGAGCTGATCCGGGAAGGATTGGGCGAAGAGGTGGCTGTCGGCCATGTGCTTGGCGTTTTTGGTCCAAGCGAAGGACACGCAGCCGCCTCTCCTGCCTCCTATCTGGACGGCTATGACACGCCCACACTCATCATCTCGGAAGGTGAAAGCGCGATCTACACGCAGCATTTCGAAGGCATTGTCGAGGAACACCCATCCAATGACGTGATCGACTTTGTCTATTTCTCCGAGGAGACGCACAACTCGCTATTCTTCCAGCTTGCCGATGCGGAAGCCTCCAGCGCCGCACGTGATGCCATGGTTTCCTTCATTGATCAGACCTTGAGAAACTGATCGGTGACCTCGCCGCTGCCTGTCTGTGACGGAAAGTGAGCACGTCGAACAGACGGCAGCGGCGAAATCCCCTTCACCCAGATCGTGGCGCCGGCACACCGGCTCCACGTCGATCGATCCGGTCAACCTGCCGCACTGTTCCCGGATTGATCTCTCCCGCCTGACGTTGGCGAGGACAAATGCCTCAGTCGCGCCGAGCTTGCCCTGAGACCCCCCTCGATGACTTTGGGCGGCGGTGCCGGTCTTTCCTCGCACCCGAGAGAGGAAGGCCGGTACCGTCATACTTTACGGGGTCGGCAATCAGTGAAGACGCGCAGTCGCGCGCATGAATTGCGCAGGCGTCTGGCCGATATGGCGCCGAAATGCCCGGGCAAAACTCGATCGGTCCGAATACCCGAGACGCAGGGCAACATCTTCGAGCGGTTCGGAAATCTCGCGCGCGACATCCATGGCAGCAAGCAAGCGCGTACTGGTCCAATAGCGCTTGGGAGAGGTGCCATACGCAGCCTTGAAGCTTCGCATGAAGTGGAATTTGGACATACCGGTTTCGCGGCAAAGCCGGTCGATATCCAGACTGCCCTCTACGCAATCCTCCAGAAAAGCCCGGGCCAGTTCGAGACGGCAGAGCAGGGCCGAACGCGCCAGTTCACGCTCCAGTCCAAGGCGGAGGAAATGCTCTGACATCGCGCCGGCAATCGAAACACCCTGCTCCTGCAAGGTTTCCAGACTATCCTGGCCGTCCAGCCCCGTCAGGCTTTTGCTATCTGACCGGTTAAAGAGCTCGAGCGCAGTTTCCATATAGGCGGCAGGCGCCCGCGTACGAACATAGGGCGCGCTGATGGCCCGAGACTTGTCCTCATCTACATATAGACAGAGCCCACGCGTGGGATGCGCTGCGTCGACCTCACAGCTCAACTCCATGTCCGGGCGCACCAGCAACATCTGGCCGGCTTCGACAGCAATTTGCTGGTCGCGATGGCGGTAGATTTCCCGCCCCTGCAGTACAAGCTTGATAGAGCCAAGGCTGGAGGCGAGCCTCATCCCACCGCTCGACACTCTTGAAAACACGGCTGCCGGTGAGTTTCGCCGGTTTGTCTTGCCGGTCGCCTCGCTGATACGCACGATCTCCATGCCGTCTGTCTAGAAAGCAATGGAACCGGGGTCATCTTAAATCGCTGTCAGATCAGCTGGCGCGAGTTTGCAGCGCGGCAATGAGCGCGTCGACACCCGCCTCGATTTCATCGGCGGTGAGCTCGAACGCAGCGTCATCATCATAATAGGGATCCGCAACATCCTCGTGAGCCAAATTGCTCCAGCTCAGCAGGAGAGTGTTCTCGGCGACGCCATCCTGCGGGCGATATCGCTGCAGGTGGTCCAGATGACTGCGATCGAGCGCGATTATGTAGTCGAACTCGAAATGGTCAGCAGCGTCCAGTTGACGTGCCCGTAGACTATCGATCGGATAACCTCGTCGATATGCAACAGCCCTCGCCCTCGGGTCAGGTGCCTCGCCGACATGCCAGGCCCCGGTTCCAGCGGAATCGATATGCCAGTCCAGTCCAAGAGCCTGAACGCGATATCGCGCATATCCATCCGCCAGCGGCGACCGACAGATATTCCCGGTGCACAGAAACAGGATACGGGTCATGTCTCGCCGGTCTCAGACGTCTTCATGATCTTCCGGCTTAGGTTCGCGCTGGACCTGCAGGCACAGCGTCGCCCGGGTGCCACCGGTTGGCTTGCCCTCGATCCGGACATACCCCTCCATCAGCCTGGCGATGCGCCAGCAGATCGCCAGGCCTACTCCGAACTCGGACTCATTGATCGGACGCTCACTGTCAACCAGGAGTTCGAGCAACTCCCCGTCCAACCCGACACCGGTGTCATCAACCACGAATTCCAGCCAGAGCCGCTCTGAACCGGCAGAACGGACGGTGGTTTCGATGGTCACTTCACCGGACGGCGTATACTTGATCGCGTTCGAGACGATATTGGTCAGGGCCTGTTTCACCAACATCTGATCACTGATCACATCGCGATTGGCGTTTTCCCCACAGCGCGTCTCGAATTTCAGCCCCTTCCGGGTCGCGAACGGCGTAAACAGGGCCTGGACGCTCGTCGCCAGGTCACACGGGTTGAAGGCGACGGTTCGCAATTCCCTCTGGCCACTTTGCAGGCGTGCAAGATCGAGAACATCACTGATGCGGGTCAGCATCGCCTGGGCGGATTGTTCAAGTGTGGACAACAGCTTGCCCTGCTCGTCCGTCAAGTCCGTATTGGCCAGCAAATTGCCCAGGCCGATGATCCCGTTGAGAGGGGTACGCAATTCATGGCTGATGGCAACCAGGAAGTCAGTCTTGGACTTCGCCGCATCTCGCTGGATCTGTTCAGCCGCAGCCAGCTGGTCACCGACTTCGCGGTTGCTACCCAGCTCGTCGGCCATTTCCTCGGCATCTCGCCGCATATCGCTGAAGGACTGTCCGAACCGCGACAACAAGCGCAGGAATCCGACCACCAGCAGTGCGGTCGCCGCGACATCAGTAAACAGGCGCACATCGGAGTGCATAAGCCGCGAGAAGGCCGCGATTGCCTCGGGGGAGGAGAAGGCCGGACCCACAAGCAGCCAGAAGAAATCAATGGCGTGAAAAATCGTCCATACACCCAAGCCCGCACACAGGAGATTGATCTCCATGGAGATGTTGGCGATGCGAGAATTTTGGGCATAACGGACCAGCGAGACAATCGCGATGATTGTCACAGCGATATAGAATAAATCTAGGACGCTCGTTACGAGCACTGAGTCCAAGATCATCGCCTACCCTTTAGGGTGCCCCCAATGGCCCGCGCACAATGCCCAAGCAGCGTAAACACGGGCTTAACCAATCCAAGCATCCCAATTCAGGTTTGCGAGCAAAGGTCTCGAAGTAAAGCACTGATCCGCCAAATGAATTTTTCATAACCGATATTAAATCGGATCATCGGCCGGGAAATTGGGGGCGATGCTGTTCTATAGCACTGGAATTTCAGCTATTTACGCCAAGTTTGCGTTTTCTGCGTGCAAGCAGCTGCAAGCGAAGCGCGTTCAGGCGAATGAAACCCTCGGCATCCTTCTGATCGTAAACATCATCTTCTTCGAACGTGACGTGTTCGAGTGAATACAAGGAGTTCTCAGAGCTGCGCCCGACCACATCCGCGCGACCCTTGAAGAGTTTCACACGCACCTCGCCATCGACAAATTCCTGGCTGGCATCAATTGCCGCCTGCAGCATTTCGCGCTCCGGCGAGAACCAGAATCCCTCATAGAGAAGCTTGGCGTAACGCGGCATCAATTCATCCTTCAGATGGGCTGCGCCACGGTCCATGGTGATCTGCTCGATCCCGCGATGAGCTGCCATCAGGATCGTGCCGCCCGGGGTCTCGTAGATGCCGCGGGACTTCATGCCAACAAAACGGTTCTCCACCAGGTCGAGGCGGCCAATACCGTGGACACGGCCCAGATCATTCAGGCGTGTCAGGATGGTGGCAGGAGAAAGTTCCTCACCATTCAGCGACACCGCGTCACCGCGTTTGAATCCGATAGCGATGTATTCCGCCTCGTCAGGCGCGTCTTCCGGACGCCCTGTTCGCTGATAGACAATCTCGAATGCTTCCTCGGCCGGATCTTCCAGCATCTTGCCCTCCGAAGAAGTGTGCCAGAGATTGGCATCTACGGAGAAGGGCGCCTCACCGCGCTTGTCAGTTGGTACATCGATGCCATTGGCTTCAGCGTATTCGATCAACTTGGTGCGCGACGTCAGGTCCCACTCACGCCATGGCGCGATGACCTTGAGGTCCGGATCCAACGCATAGACGCCAAGCTCGAAGCGTACCTGGTCATTACCCTTGCCCGTGGCACCGTGTGCAACGGCATCAGCACCGGTCGCATGGGCAATATCAACCAGACGCTTGGATATCAGCGGACGGGCGATCGAGGTCCCAAGGAGATAGAGACCCTCATATACGGCGTTTGCACGCACCATAGGGTAGACATAATCACGAACGAAATCCTCGCGGAGGTCCTCGATGAAGATCTCGGATACACCCGCCGCCTCGGCTTTCTGTCGGGCCGGCTCCAACTCCTCACCCTGGCCGAGATCGGCTGTAAAGGTGACGACTTCAGCATCATACTTGTCCTGAAGCCATTTCAGGATGACCGAAGTATCCAGACCACCGGAATAGGCAAGGACGACTTTCTTGATCGGGCGCGAAGCGGACATGGGCGTTTCCTCAACTGATTTCCCACTCGCTAACGCCGTCTTGATGTTCCCGCAAGCATGCCGGCAAAGAAACTGCAGGCAAACCGGCTATTCATCCGTGTCACTGGACGCATGTGTCTCGCGGTCCGGATCGGATTTCCAGACAATATAGGAATAGACAATCCCAAAGGCTGCCGGGCCGATGGCGCCAATCAAAAGTATCAGGAAAGCAAATTTGACTGGCAGCAGAACCACAGCAGCCAGCATGACCAACCCACCGATCACCATCAGCCGACCCGTCACCCGATGCGTCTTGTCCCAGGCCAGGTCCGAGGACAGAGTCCAGGGTGTGCGAATACCGAAAAACCAGTTGGGACGCGCCTTGCCGAGCATATTGCCAATCGCGATCAGGAGGATGCCGACACCACCTGACACCAACTGGGGCATGACATCAGCGCCTCCATTGGCCAACTGGCCTGTCGCAGCAAGTACGACAGCGACATGCACCGCTGTCACCAGGGCCAGCACACCGATCCAGGTCACAAGATAGGCGGGTGAAGAGCGGCGGAGATTGTTGCCGCGGGGGTCGATCATCGGCAGAACCGCCATCAACACCACCGTCCCAGTGATGAAAAGCGGCATCAGGAACAGGGCTTCGAACGGCGAGCCGAACCGATCCGGCTGCCCCTCCAGCCCCCAGTGCAGCGGTAGTTCCGTGCCCGGTTCGACATTCATGAAGCCATAAACCGACATCGCCCAGATCGCGATGAGGAAGGGGGCCGAGAGAAGAAGGCCTTTGCGGATCATTCGTTTTCTCCTTTGTTTTCTCCGGACTCTTCCTTGCCGACCAATTCCATCAGCCAGCCAATCGCCTCATCGGCGACCGAGACATTAAGCCGGTAGCGGATGGTCGTGCCGTGACGCTCCGACAGGATCAAACCCGCTTCCTTCAAGATGTTGAAATGGCCGGACATGGTCGGTTTGGACACGGGGAAACGCTCGGCGAGTTCGCCGGCAGCGCAGGGTCCACCCCGCAAATCCTTGAGGACCTGGCGCCGAACAGGATGTGCCAGCGCCTTGAATACGTCAGACATGAATCGCTTCTAGCAAAAAATTCGCCTATTGCCTAATTTGGCTTTTTCCTAAATAGTCTGCGAACTATCTACAGGAGGTTATCGTGACAATTTTCCCTGCGTCGGCCATGGCGGCAATACTGTTCGTGTCGCTGAATCCGGAACTGGAAGGCCGCTGGGGCGGCGAGCTAGATGTTGGTGCGGCCCAGCTGCGCATCGAGATCGTTCTCGATGAAAGCGATGGAAGCTGGAGCGGGGAACTGATTTCGGTGGACCAGGGCAATGCCCGTGTCCCGGCGACGAGCGTCACCGTCGAAGGCGACCGCGTCATCATCGAACTCTCCGCAGCAAGTGCTCGCTACGAAGGGACGCTGACTCCGAACAGTCAGCTGGATGGAGAATTCGAGCAGGTCGGACAGACATTCGAACTCGACATGGCGCGCATGGCGCAGCCCGCCGAGACAAACGCGCCCCCTGCGAGATATGACAATGACCGGGACATCCGTGTTCTGAACGGTGAGGTCACCCTTGCTGGTTCGCTGCGACTTCCGGAGGGCGCTAACACCGTCCCGGGCGTGGTCTTCATCAGTGGGTCCGGCCCCCAGGACCGGGACATGACGGTAGGTGAGCACCGCGTATTTCTAACCCTGGCAGAACATCTGGCGGATGCCGGCATCGCCAGTCTGCGCCTGGATGACCGTGGTGTCGGCGACAGCGCAGCTATAACTCCCCACCATCCACAGGACATCGCTGACGACATGGGCGCTGCACTTACGGAGTTGCGCCTCCAGCCGGACGTCAACGGTCAGTGTGTCGGCTTTATTGGGCACTCGGAAGGTGGTTCGCTGGCCTTCATGGCGGCCGGGTCGAGCGCGCCGGATTTCATTCTCAGCCTCGCCGGCATGCATGCGAGCATGGCTGACACGCTCATCGAGCAGGGCGAAGCGATCGTGCGCGCCAGTGGCGGCAGTGATGCCGATGTCGCGGCACAGCGCGCTGTCCAGGATGTGGTGATGACGGCCCTGCGCGACACACCAGTTGGCGAAGCCGGTCCCGCAATCGAAGCGGGTTTGATCGAGGCTGGCCTTCCCGAACAGATCGCGCGACAGCAGGCCATGATCTGGGGGCAGGCCTATGCCCAGAACGCGCTCGACCTGGATCCTGCGCCCTATATGCAGGCCTATCCGGGTTTGTTCTCCGCACTGTTTGGTGGATCAGACCTGCAGGTTCTGGCCAATGTCATGTCCGAGCGTATCATCGCGGCCCGAGGCGCGCTTCCCACCCGCGTGAGCACGCTGGCGGGTCACAATCACCTCTTCCAGCTTGAGGCCAGCGGTCTGCCAACCGGCTACACCACGGCACCTCATGCCATGTCGCCAGAGGCGCTGGCTACAATTGTTGAAGAGGTCCAAAACCTGATCGACATGTCTTGCCAATAAGAAACTGGACAAGCAGGGCGGCATTCCCCACTTAAACTTCCTGGAAATACGGGAGAGAGATATGAGCCGCCGCCTTGCCCTTGTTACCGGAGCCTCCTCAGGTATCGGAAAAGCCCTGGCCCGCGAATATGCCGCTAATGGCTGGGATGTGGCGCTGACGGCGCGTCGCGAAGACAAGCTGCGTGCTCTGTCCGAAGAGCTTGAGAAACAGTTCGGCATTGAAACCTATGTCATCACTGCCGATCTGGCTGACCCGGCTGGCCCAGGACAGATCATCGACGCACTCCGGGCGGCTGAACGCGATGTCGACGCCCTGATCAACAACGCCGGCTTCGGTCTGTCAGGCACCTACACCCAGACAACGTGGAAACAGCAATCGGACTTCATCCAGCTGATGTTCGCCAGCTATTGCGAACTCGTGCACCGGGTGATGCCGGGCATGCAGGAGCGGGGGTTTGGGCGCATTCTCAATGTCGCCTCGGTCGCGGGCCTGTCTCCTGGAAGCCGCGGGCATACGCTTTACTCAGCCGTGAAATCGGCTCTGATCAAATTCAGCCAGTCGCTGCATTTTGAAGGCAAGGAGTTTGGCATTCATGCCACCGCGCTCTGCCCTGGCTTCACATATTCGGAGTTTCACGACGTCAATGGCACCCGCTCAATGGTGTCGCAAATGCCCTCGTTCTGGTGGCTGAGCGCCGAGCAGGTCGCGGAGGCCGGCTACAATGCCGTACAACGCAATGAACCGATCTGTGTTCCCGGTCTTTGGTACAAATTCATGACCGGGTTGATGCAGGTTCTGCCCACACACATGGCAATGTGGCTGATGGATCGGAACCAGTCCAAATTCCGCGCGGCTGAAGACACGACCCAATCCACTCCACAGGAAGGCTGACCATGCTGGCGCTGGATGTTCTGCCACTCTTCCTGGCAGCGGCGATTGCCCTTGCACTGACTCCAGGACCGGACATGGCCTTTACACTGGCAACCAGTGCCTCGCGTGGTAGCCGAGCCGGACTCGCGGCAGTCGCTGGTATTATCGCGGGTGGCGCTGTGTGGACCATTGCGGCCGCAGCAGGCCTTGCAGCCATCGTAGCAACCTCCGACCAGGCGCTCACCGTCATCAAGTATGCCGGCGCGGCCTATCTGGTCTGGCTGGCCATCCAGACCCTGAGCAAGATCGACGCCCTGCCAACCGCAAAGGCGGGCGACAATGCCGTCCGGGCCTTTCGCCAGGGCCTGCTCACCAATCTTCTCAATCCGAAGATCGGTCTGTTTTTCCTGGCCCTGCTTCCGCAATTCACAAATCCGGAAATCGGTCCAGTCTGGCTACAGATGCTGACCCTGGGCGGGATCTTTTTTGCCATGGGCACGGTCATCCTGACAGTAGTTGCCATCCTGGCCGGCAAGGCCCAGGAACGCCTGGTCAGTTCGAAAACCTGGCGTCGCATGCTCAATGGCATCGCCGCCACCGCCTTTGGCGGATTGGGTTTGCGCTTGCTTCTAGACGGCGATCACGGCTAGAAGCCGGGCCATGCTCAATATCGATCCCCGCCTGATTGTCGCGCTGGACAAGCCGACCATCTCTGATGCCCAGAATGTCGTCGACACGCTGGGCGATGCCGTCAGCTTCTACAAGATTGGCCTGCAATTGCTGCCGATTGGCGGTATGCAGCTCGCTGCCTCGCTCAAGGCTGCCGGCAAGCAGGTCTTTCTCGATTACAAGCTGCACGACATTCCAGCGACTGTTGAAAAGGCGACACGCTCAATCACTGGCGCAGGCTGTGACCTGCTGACAGTCCACGCAGAGCCGGCCGTGATGCGTGCTGCCGCGGCGGGCCGCGACAATAGCGATCTAAAGATCCTGGGTGTCACCGTGATGACCTGTTACGACGACGCCATGCTGGAAGAGATGGGTTATGCACACAAGGCACGGGACCTCGTCTTCCGCCGCGTGGAGCAGGCGCTTGAGGCAGGCATTGATGGTGTCGTAGCCAGCGCCCAGGAAGCCGGTGAAATCCGGCAGCGTTTCGGTGGCGACTTCCTGATTGTCACTCCGGGAATCCGTCCCCCGGGTGCTGATGTCGGCGACCAGAAACGTGTCGCTACTCCTGCGAGCGCTCTCGCGGATGGCGCCACTCACCTGGTGGTTGGACGTCCGATCCACGGCGCACCGGACCCGGCTCAAGCGGCCCGTGATATCGTAGCAGAGATGTCCACACACCCGGCGTGATCACAATGCGATGGCCTGGCGAGAACTGATAGGGCAGGCGCGCCGGACCCTCGACTCCGCCAGTCAGATCGCCGTGAAAAAAACTGTCCGGCAGGCGCACGGTCTGCCGTTCATCCTCAACGGACGTTTCGGATTGCGGGCCGAGGGTGAGCGCGAGCAGCGCCGCTGTAAACAGATTAACCATGCGGCTAACCTAAAGGCATATCCAGACAGGTAAATCCCGCTCACCCCGCAGGGGAATTGGTTAATTTTCACGCGCCCACTGAACAGTCAGTGTTTGGGCCAGGCTTTCAACGCCGGAGGCCGATACCTCAGAAATCGCTGACAATGCCCTTGCGCTCCCAGTCTCCGAACCGGGTGGGTTCTGGACCTTTCGGACCGGACAATTCCTTGGCCATGGGCTTGGCGTCCTCAGCCTTGCGACGGGCTTCGGCTTCCTCGAGCGCTCGGCGCGCCGCTGGCGAAAGCGCCTTTCCGGGCGCTGCGTTTTCAGGGACGGACATGAAACTAATCCCCTCTTGTTGAATGGCCTTAATGAGACCAATTACTAGTGCGAAACGTGATGAGTGCAAATAAAAGCCCAACTGAAATGACCGCTAATACACTTCGTACCTTCCTCCTCCTTGCCGGCATGACCGCCCTTTTCATGGGCATTGGCTATATGCTGGGCGGCGCTGCCGGTGCCATGCTGGCGCTCGTGGTCGCTGCGGGCATGAACCTGTTCGCCTGGTGGAATTCCGCTGACATGGTGCTGCGCATGCATGGCGCGCAGGAAATCCGCCCCGGCGACAGCAATCCGCATTTCCGCCAATACGCGGAGGATGTGCAGCGCCTCGCGCAGAAAGCTAACATGCCGGCCCCGCGTGTCTATGTGATCAACGAGGATCAGCCGAACGCCTTTGCGACCGGGCGTGACCCCAGTCATGCAGCTGTCGCGGCCACGACCGGGCTTCTGGCCCGCCTCAATCGCGAGGAAGTCCAGGGCGTGATGGCGCACGAGCTGGCCCATGTGAAGAACCGGGACACGCTGACCATGACGGTCACCGCGACTCTGGCAGGTGCAATTGGCATGCTGGCCAATTTCGCGCTCTTTTTCGGCGGCAATAACCGCGCAGGCCTGCTCGGTTCGTTGGCGCTGATGATTTTCGCGCCGATGGCGGCGATGCTGGTCCAGTCAGCCATCAGTCGCGCCCGCGAGTACGAAGCCGATCGCGTCGGTGCGGAAATTCATGGCAATCCCCTGGCCCTCGCATCGGCGCTGGAAAAGATCGAGCGCTCCGCTCGCCGAACCGTAAACCCGGCCGCGGAACGCAATCCGGCCACGGCCCACATGTTCATTATCAATCCGCTGAACGGCCAGCGCATGGACAATCTGTTTTCCACCCATCCGGACACCGCCAACCGCATCCACAAACTGCGGCAGATGGGCGGCGCAGCGGCGAGCACGGCGTCCGGTCCGTGGAATCAGCGCGGTCCTTGGGGTTAGACCCGGAGCGACGGGCGTGTTAGCTCGGCGGCATGAACGACGGAACAGCCCCCCGCCAACACGCCGCCGAAGCCTATATCCGTGTCTTCAGCCAGAACCGGACCCTGGAAAACGCGCTGGAAACCCTGCCCGGTTACAAGGATATGGACCCGCGCGACCGGGCCTTTGCGCGCTATATTCTGGCCACCAGTTTCAGACGCCTCGGACAGACGCATAGCGTCTTGTCATCCTTCCTCAACAAGCCGCTCGAAGAAACCGCGCCCTATGCGCGAGCCTTGCTGATCACCGGCGCCACGCAAATCCTGTGGATGGATATCCCACCCCACGCTGTTGTGTCCTCGGCAGTGAAACTGGCTGAAAAGCGACCGGAAACGCGCAAGCTCAAGGGCATGATCAATGCCGTCTTGCGCAATATCGACCGGGAGGGGCGACAGAAAGCCAAATTGCTGCCGCCCCAGGACAATCTGCCTGAATGGCTACGCGCGAGCTGGCGCAAGAACTTTGGACCGGCCGCCATGAACCGGATGGTCATGGCCGGACTTGAATCTCCGCCGCTGGACCTCACCGTCAAGGACCCGTCCACCCGCGAGGAATGGGCGGAAAAGCTGGGTGCCAAACTCCTTCCATCAGGCACGCTCCGCCTTGACAAGATCGGTGATGTCACCAGCTTGTCAGGATATGATGAAGGCGCCTGGTGGGCCCAGGATGCCGCTGCAGCTATCCCAGCAACGCTGCTAAAGCTGGACCCGGGTTCGAGTGTTATCGACATGTGTGCTGCGCCGGGCGGCAAGACGCTTCAACTGGCAGCAGCGGGATATGATGTACAGTCAGTCGACAGTTCCGAACCGCGCCTGAAACGGGTCCGCGAGAATTTGAAGCGGGTTGGCCTTGAATCCCAGATCCATGCAGGCGATGGCCGCAAGTGGAAACCCGCCTCACAGGTAGATGGCGTATTGCTGGATGCACCCTGTTCCGCGACCGGCACATACCGCCGACACCCCGAGAGCAACTGGATCAAGGCGGCCGAGGATCCCCGCAAATTTGGCAAGATCCAGCGCGAACTCGCCCGCGCCGTCGCGAAAATGATCAAGCCCGGCGGTCAGCTTGTCGTGTGCACCTGTTCCCTGCAGGTCGAGGAAGGCGAGTGGCTCTCCAAGGATATCGAGAAGAGTATCAAAACACTCGAACTCGATCCGATCCGACCGGATGAATTGCCAGGGCTGGAAAACGCGCTGACAAAGCGTGGTGAAGTTCGACTGACACCAGCTCTCTGGCTGGATGCCGGCTCCATGGACGGCTTCTTCATTGCACGCTTCAGAAAATCAGGGTGAAATCACACATCTCACCTCGTGCGGTGACGACTGCTTGCACCCCTGAAACGCCACTGTTATCGGGTCATTATGCCTCAAGATACAATTATCTCCCCCTCTATCCTCTCTGCTGACTTTGCCAAGCTCGGTGAGGAAGTACGCGCCATTGATCAGGCTGGAGCCGACTGGATCCATATTGACGTCATGGACGGGCATTTCGTGCCCAATCTGACCATTGGTCCTGGCGTCGTCAAAGCTCTGCGCCCGCACTCCGACAAACCATTCGACGTGCACCTGATGATTTCACCGGTCGATTCCTACCTCGAAGCCTTCGCTGATGCGGGTGCCGATACCATCACCGCGCATCCGGAGGCGGGACCACATTTCCATCGCACCGTCCAGACCATCAAGGGCCTGGGCAAGAAGGCCGGCGCCGCGCTCAATCCGTCCACGCCTGTGGACGTAATCGACTACGTTCTCGAAGAGCTGGACCTGGTCCTGATCATGAGCGTCAATCCGGGGTTTGGCGGTCAGAGCTTCATTGCAAACCAACTCGGCAAGATCGAGGCCCTGCGAGAGCGCATCGAGCAACGTGGCCTGTCGACCATGATCGAGGTGGACGGAGGCGTGAACGCGAAAACCGCCGCCCAATGTCGGGAAGCCGGGGCACACGCGCTGGTCGCCGGCTCTGCTGTTTTCCGCGACGGGCCGTCCGGTTACCAGGCCAACATCCAGGCGCTGCGGAGCTAGCACATGGCCCACTCCGTCGGTCTCATGGAGTTCGCGCAGGCAGGCTGGACCAGCCTGCGTCGTGAAGCCTCCTCGACCGTACACGCCATGGGCCTCGCCCCGCTTTTCCAGTCGGGCGCAGGCCAGCAGGAAGCGCTGGCCTACGCGCTCGACGACCCCTATGGGCCGGACGGAGAACATGGCGACTCCATCTGCGATGGTCGGTTTTCGCTTGCCGGGGACCAGCTTATCGCCCGCGACGGGTCTGATATCTGGGAGATGCTGACGCCCAGTCGCGCCTTTGCCGAACAATTGCACGGTCATGTCTGGCTGCGCGACGTTGTTTCCGCCCCCAATCACGACGGAGCCACAGAGGCCCGACGCCTCGTGGATACGTGGGTGGCCAAACACGGACGCTGGAACAGTTTTATCTGGTCGCCCAGTGTCATGTCGCTGCGGGTGATGAACTGGCTTCGGGCCGGCGAGACACTGTTCGGGGACGCGGCCGGTGACGCCGACAACACCCGACGGCGACGATCCCTGCTGGCCCGACAGGCAAAACACCTCCTTCGCACCCTGCCGATCGCCGAGGATGGTCGCATCCGCCTGCGCGCCGCACTCGCGGCCACAATCACCGGCCTGTGCCTGCCGGGTCAGACAGCTCTGCAGCGAGCGGGAATGACGGCGGTCGCAGCGGAGGTCACTCGCCAGATCCTGCCGGATGGTGGGCATGTCTCGCGCGCGCCGCAGGCCACAGCTGAAGCACTGATCGACCTGCAGGGCCTGGTGGATATTGCGGAGATGTCCGGCATTCCGGTGCCTACGGAGATTTCCAGGGGCATTGCCCGCCTGCGCGCCATGGTACGCTTTTTCCAGATGGCCGACGGTGGCCTGGCCAGTTTCCATGGCGGTGGAGAGTTCGACAGGGGCGCTGTGGATCACGCCCTGACCCGAACCGACGAACCCATCAAACCCTTCGGTTTCGCACCGCACTCCGGCTATCATCGCACCGAAGCCGAGGGCGCAACCGTCTTGTTCGATGTCGGCGATGCCCCGCGCGGAGAATTGAGTACGGAAGCGCATGCCAGTGCTCTGTCCATCGAGTTCTGTACACCTGGCGGTCGTCTGGTCGTCAATTGCGGCTGGCATGACGCCCAGACCTCGGACTGGCGAGAGGCGGTCCGCGCGACGGCAGCCCATTCTACCCTGGTTCTGGGCGAGGTCTCCTCATCCAAGATCCTGGCCGGGAGCTGGCAGCGTGAGATGATGGGTGCGCGCCTGGTCGCACCAAAGGGGCAGGTCTCTGCACGCCGCAATGAAGGTGAAATGGGGATCTGGCTGGAAGGTAGCCAGGAAGGGTATCGCGATCGCTATGGGCTTTCGCACCGGCGCAGGATCTTCCTCGCTGCGGACGGTGGCGATCTGCGCGGCGAGGACGCTTTGTTCCGCCCAGTGACGGACGGGCCACCGGACGATATTGAGGTGCGTTTCCCCTTTGCCATTCGTTTCCACCTGCACCCCAGCGTTCGGGCTTCACTGTCGCGCGACAATATGAGCGCCCTTCTGGTCCAGACCAATGGCGATGGCTGGCGCTTCCGGACCGATGGCGGCCCGATCAGCCTGGAACGCTCTGTTTACCTTGCCGCAGGAGCCCCTCCCCAAAGGGCCACACAAATAGTAATACATGGAGAAGCCGAACCCTTCGGAGCCGGAGACCGTCCGCCAAACAGGGTAAGGTGGGCTTTCCAGCGCCTCGGCAGGATCGGTGGCGCGGTAGGGGGAATTGAGTGAGTATGCCGCGTCTACATAAGCCGCGTCCGGCGGGCCGGTCGTTCTGGAGCACGGTCCTGGCCGTATCCATCTACGACCTGCTGGCCGCTGCCGTGTCGATGTGGGTGGCGGTGACGATCCGGTATTATTTCCACGAGAACACGGCAGACCCCGGTGTCGTACTGCGCTCTGTCGCAGTATTTACCATGGCCTGTGCGATCGTGTTCCCGCTGCAATCCCTGCACAAGGGCGTGTGGCGTTACACGGCCCTAAACGACGTTGCACGCATCGTGCGAGCTGTCGGTATCGCCAACCTGGTTTTCCTGCCCGTGCTGTTCCTGCTCAACCGGCTGGAAGGGTTCCCACGAACCAGCATCCTCATCGAAATCCCTATCCTCATCGGCCTCTTGCTCGGTGCGCGCGTGATCGTCGCTGCCTGGCGTACGGGCGGTCTTCCGACCGCCTTTCGCTTCGAGGATCGAATGAAGCCGGCAGCGATCTTTGTCGGCAATGAAGCCGATCTGGATGACGCCCTGCGGGACCTGGCCCGCCGCAATGGCTCGGCACCTTTTCGCGCAAAGGGACTGGTTGTGCTCGACAACTCGCTGGCCGGACGCGCCATCCGGGGTGTCCAGATCATTGGTGGGCTGGAGGATATTCCGGCGGCCATCAACCGGCTTTCCGCGGTTGAGCCACTCCCACCCCGTCTGGTGCTTGCCGGTGAGAAAATCGACATCGACACCGTCAATGCTTTGATCCGCATCGCGTCTGCCACAGGCGCCAAGCTCTCGCGCGCGCGCCCCGGAAAGGGGCCAGGCGCTTTCTCTCCGGTCGAGACCGCTGACCTCCTCAATCGTCCGCCACGTACGCCAGATCTGGAACCGGCGCGTGAAATGATCGAAGGCAAGCGCGTTTTGGTAACCGGGGCGGGTGGAACCATTGGCTCCCAGCTGGTCCGTCTGGCCGCCCAGCTCTCTCCGGAAAAACTAATTCTGCTCGATGCGTCGGAAACCAATCTCTACGAGATCGACATGGAGATGAGACGGAAGGACGCCGGGGTGAACTGGCGCGCCGTACTGGCGGATGTGCGCGACCCGGAACGTCTCGACGCGGTTTTCGGCGAGGAAAAACCTCACGTCGTCCTGCACGCAGCAGCGCTGAAACATGTACCGATGAGCGAGCTCAATCCGGGTGAGGCCGTGCGTACAAACGTGCTAGGCACTTCTCTGACCATTGATGCAGCCCGAAAACACGGCGCCGAAGTGCTGGCCCTGATTTCTACCGACAAGGCTGTTGAGCCCTCCAATGTCATGGGCACCACCAAGCGCGCGGCAGAGCTTCTCGCACAGGCAGAAGCAGAGCAGCAGAATGATATGCGTATCTGCGTGGTGCGTTTTGGTAATGTGCTGGGCTCCAGCGGTTCCGTCGTTCCGCTGTTTGAATACCAGATTGAAACCGGTCAGTCCGTCACTGTAACCGACCCGGAAGCCACCCGCTATTTCATGACGGTCAGCGAGGCGTCGGGCCTTGTCCTGTCTGCAGCATCGCTCACCGCAGCCAATCCGGAGCGCAATGGCGCGCTTTATGTCTTCGACATGGGCGAGCCGGTCTCTATCCTGCGGCTTGCGCGCCAATTACTGCGCCTGCGCGGCCTGGACCCGGACGCGCCGGGCGCTATCAATGTGATCGGACTGCGTTCTGGTGAGAAACGCCATGAAAGCCTGATCTATGGCTTCGAGGAAGCCAGCTCGACCGAGATTGGCAGTATCCGCTGCGTCAACGGCGGCAAGATCCCGTCCGAGTGCAGCGAGCGTATTCTCGGCGATCTGCTGAAGAGCGCGCGGCTCAATGACCTGGAACAGATGCAGGCTTCACTCGAACAGATCGCTGCGCTTCAGCCCGTTGTTGAAACAACCAAAGAAACGACGCTTTCCCACTAGGGGAAGGCGTGCTAACTCGCAGCCAAATTCTGACAGACCCAAGGAGCCGGTTTCATGACCGCTATGGACCTCGTACCCGTTCGTCGAGCTCTGATTTCTGTTTCCGACAAGGATGGCCTGATCGAGCGCGGCAAGCGTCTCGCGGCAGCCGGCGTCGAAATCCTGTCGACCGGTGGCACGCTGCGCGCGCTCAATGAGGCCGGCATCGAGGCCAAGGATGTCTCGGAAGTCACTGAATTCCCGGAAATGATGGATGGCCGTCTGAAAACGCTGCACCCGCGCGTTCACGGCGGACTTCTAGGTCGCCGCGACAATGGCAAGGACCGCAATTCCATGGGCGAGCACGGCATCCCGCAGATCGATCTCCTCTATGTGAACCTCTACCCCTTCGAGGCCACAGTCGCACGCGGAGCCAGCTCGGAAGACTGTGTCGAGAACATCGATATCGGTGGCCCTGCCATGATCCGCGCGGCCGCCAAGAACCATGCCTGGGTCTCTGTGTGTGTCGACGGCAAGGATGTCGACCAGGTGCTTGAGCAAATTGAGGCCAATGACGGCTCCGTCACCCAGGACCTACGTACCCGACTGGCGGCCAAGGCCTATGCCCGCACTGCTGCCTATGATGCCGCAATCTCAGGCTGGTTTGCGGACCAGCTGGGCGAAGGTGCGCCGGACTTCCGTGCCTTTGGTGGCGAGCTGACCCAATCGCTTCGTTATGGTGAGAACCCGCACCAGCGTGCGGCCTTCTACGCAACACCGGAAATCCGCCACGGCATCGCGACCGGACGCCAGGTCCAGGGCAAGACACTGAGCTATAATAATCTCGCCGACGCGGATGCTGCTTTCGAGCTGGCGAGTGAGTTTGATCCTGCCGAAAAGGCGGCCGTCATCATCGTAAAGCACGCCAACCCGTGTGGTGTCGCCGTTAATGACACGCTGGTCGGCGCTTATGAGAGCGCCTTCGCTGCCGATCCGATTTCTGCCTTTGGCGGGATCGTTGCCATGAACCGCACCCTGGACGCGCCGACGGCCTCGGCCCTGGTCAAGATCTTCACCGAGGTGATCATCGCACCGGATGCTGACGAAGACGCCCTGGCCGTTCTCTCTGCCAAGGCCAATCTGCGTGTCCTGCTGACCGGTGGCATGGCCGATACGAAACAATCTGGCTGGATGACGAAGACTGTCGCCGGTGGGCTTCTGGTCCAGGAACGCGATATCGGCATGATCACGCCAGACGAGTTCAAAGTGGTCACCAAGCGTGCTCCGACCGAAGCGGAACTGGCCGATCTGATGTTTGCCTGGAAAGTCGTCAAACACGTCAAGTCCAACGCCATCGTTTACACGAATAACTGCGTTACGGCCGGCATCGGAATGGGTCAGACCAGCCGCCTTGAAGCGGCCCGCCTGGCCGTTCGCAAGGCCGAGGCTACGGCCACCGAAAACGGTTGGGACCAGTCCCGCACGATCGGATCGGTGTGTGCGTCCGACGCCTTCTTCCCCTTCGCTGACGGTCTCAACGCTGCCGTTGAAGCCGGTGCTACCGCTGTCATCCAGCCGGGTGGCTCCATTCGCGACGATGAAGTCATTGCAGCGGCGGACGAAGCCGGTCTTGCTATGGTTTTCACGGGCATGCGCCACTTCCGTCACTAGGCCACAGTCGCGATCAGGCAGCGGCCTGCACGTGAATCATCTAAACATTGACCTGCCGGGGTGCTGACATCAGTGTCCCGGCATGTTTATGCGCAAATTACTGTCCTTTGCCCTGGCCGGCGCGGCCATGCTGGTTGGCGTTCTGCTGTTGGCCTATGCAGTCAATCTGACCCATGTCGCCATGCCCCGGCGCACCGTGGAAGAGCAGGTGGCACTGCTCCGGGCCCACACGGAAATCCGTCTGCCCGAAGCGGCAAGCGAACCGGTTCCGGTTGTTGTCATGCTGCACGGATGTGGCGGACGCCGGCAAGTTCAGGATGATTATGCCAACGCTGTCGTCGAGGCAGGTTATGCCGCCCTCATTATCAATTCCAACGAAGCGCGTGATATCGGCCGTTTCGGCAGTATGAGCCAGGTCTGCCTGGCATTGCGTCTGCTGGGTCAGGAGCGCGCGGCCGATATTCACGCCGGCCTGAAGATCGCGGCGGAACACCCAGGCCTCGACCAAGACCAGGTCGCGCTGCTGGGCTGGTCCCATGGCGGCTGGACCATTCTGGACGCCCTGACATTTGCCGGACGTGACCAGTACCCCAATGCCCTCAAGGGTGTCCCGGATGGATTACCAGGCGTGCAGCTGGCATTGGCGATGTACCCCTATTGCGGCTTTCCGGCGCTTGCTGATGGCCGTGACCTACCCGCTGACATCCCGCTTCATGCCATCCTCGCTGAGGATGATGTCATTGCTCCGGCCAATCGATGCGAACGACGGCTCGAACGGGGAGGCGCGCATGTCAGCTTTGAAATCTATGAAGGTCAGACCCACGCTTTTGACGAACCCAATGCACCGCCCCTGGACCCTCGCATCGTCTATAATGAAAACGCCGCTGCGCAAGCGCAGCGGCGTATCGTGGACCTTCTGGATGAGCGGTTTTCGCAACCCTGAAGCTGCACCGCTCGTTTTAGGGCTGTGCCACTCCGGCCATTTCACCTAGCTGGGTTGAGGCGATCGCAAGCTTGGACAAGGTCCAGGCGCCCGACGCGTCGAGCTGACGCTGGACACTGTCAACACGGCCCGCCTCTTCCTCATTGACGGTGATCCAGGCTTCTACCAGGTTCTCCGCCCATTCACGGCTCGGCTCCTCCACCCCCTGGGCCAGGGACCCGCCGGCCTGTAGCGCAAAACGCATGGCAGACGCAGTCATGGCCTGCTGACTGGCATAGAAATCTTCCATCAGGCGACGCACCGCAAGGCGGTCCCAGTGCTGATCGGAAACGACTTCCTGACCCATGCCGCGAAGGCGATCAAAGCGGAACCGAGCCCCCATGGCATGATAGAGGAAGGCGGTTGACGCCAAGGGCCAGTCGCTGCTGATCGCCATGTCGATAACATCCGTCGACGAGGTCAATGGACGCAGCTCGGCCACAGCCCGGGCGAGTTCTTCCGGAGCACCGGATTCAACGAAGGCTGAACGACGGGCTTCGAAACCCTGGCGCTCATGATCGGAAATGATCAGATGCACCATCGTGCGCAATTGCTGAACACCCGGCTGGTAGGTGTCGATCACGTCACGGATCGGCTCTGCCTTGGTGTGGGACCGATTGCGATTGCGACGAACCAGCCAGTAGGTCTGGCGGCGCAGCAACCGAATGATTTCTTCGTGCAGCTTCAGCTGGACATTGGCCGGGGCCATATTGTCGAGCGCATTGATCTGATCGGTGAGCTCGGCATAACCAAACACTTGGCGACCCGCCTCGAAGGCGCGGGCGATAGCCGGAACCGTGGCCGCCGTACTGTCAATCGCGCGGTGGATGAAAGTCGGGCCCCCCAGATTGATCATCTCATTGGCCAGGATCGTGGACACGATCTCGCGCTTCAGGCGGTGACCATCCATGCCATCGGAGAATTTGTGCAGCTGATCGGGGAAGTAATTGATCAGCATTGAACGGAAATGCTCGTCATCCGGCACATCCGAGGCCACCAGCTGATCGAACAGGGTGATCTTGGCGTAGGAGATGAGAACGGCCAGTTCCGGACGAGTGAGGCCTTCACCTCGCCCCTTGAGCGTCTGGATCCCGTCTGCCGAAGGCAGGAATTCGACCTCGCGGTCCAGTTGGCCCAGATCTTCCAGACGGCTCATGAAACGCTCATGCGCATCCAGATCGGCGATCGCGGTCTTCTCCGCCATCGTCAGGGCAAGTGTCTGGTCGTAATTGTGCTTGAGTACATGATCGGCGACATCATCCGTCATCGATTCCAGCAGCTCGTCGCGGCTGTCGCGATCCATGTCACCGCCGCGAACGACCGGGCGCAACAGGATCTTGATATTGACCTCGTGGTCCGAGCTGTCCACGCCAGCGGAATTATCGACAAAGTCGGCATTGGCCCGGCCACCATGACGGCTGAACTCGATCCGTGCTGACTGGGTGAAGCCCAGATTGGCGCCTTCGCCTATGACTTTGGCGCCCACCTCTTCCGCGTTGATACGCAGGCCGTCATTCGCCTTGTCGCCGACTTCCCAGTGCTGTTCGTGCGTGGCTTTGACATAGGTGCCGATACCACCGAACCACAGGAGTTCTGTCTCGCTCTTGAGCAGGGCCTGGATCAGCTCGGTCGGGCTGACAGCGTCCTCGGTGAGACCGGTCAGCGCCTTGATTTCATGCGTGAGGGTGATCGTCTTGGAGTTGCGCGGGAAAATGCCGCCGCCCTTGGAGATCAGGCTCTGGTCATAATCCTGCCAGGAGGAACGCCCGAGCTTGAACAGGCGGTCGCGCTCTTCCCAGAGCTTTTCCGGGTCCTGTGGATCCGGGTCGATGAAGATATCGCGATGGTCGAAGGCAGCGACAAGCTTGATCTGTTTGGACAGCAGCATGCCATTGCCGAACACGTCG
The DNA here is from genome assembly GCF_017643475.1 of Maricaulis sp. Lineage (GTDB taxonomy): Bacteria > Pseudomonadota > Alphaproteobacteria > Caulobacterales > Maricaulaceae > Maricaulis. The sequence goes on along the minus strand of NZ_JAEPNI010000001.1, from coordinate 281,248 downwards.
CCGGACATGTCGCCAACGCCCACAACCGTGAAGGGCTCGTTCTGGATATCCTTGCCCAGTTCGCGGAAGTGACGCTTGACGGATTCCCAGGCGCCGCGCGCGGTAATACCCATCTTCTTGTGGTCGTAACCGGCAGAGCCACCCGACGCAAAAGCATCACCAAGCCAGAAGTCGAACTCATTCTCCGCCATGCCATTGGCTGTATCGGAGAAGGTCGCCGTACCCTTGTCGGCGGCAACAACCAGATAGGGGTCTTCATCATCCCAGCACACGGAGCGATCCGGGCGGATGACAGCGTCCTCGACAATATTGTCGGTGATATCGAGCAAGCCGCGGATGAAGGTCTTGTAGGCTTCACGACCCGCTTCGAACACTTCGTCACGCGAACCATTGCGCGGCAGGGTTTTCGGGTAGAAACCACCCTTGGAACCGACCGGTACGATGACGGCGTTCTTGACCTGCTGGGCCTTTACCAGGCCAAGCACTTCTGTGCGGAAATCATCGCGGCGATCCGACCAGCGCAGGCCGCCACGGGCAACCGGGCCGAAGCGCAGATGCACGCCTTCCACATCCGGAGCCCATACGAAGATCTCGCGGTAGGGTTTGGGCAGGGGCAGCTCTTCCAGCAATTCGCTGGCGATCTTGATGGAAATGCGCGGTTTGGGATTTCCGTTCTCGTCACGCTGGAAGAAGTTTGTGCGCAGCGTAGCTTCAATAAGGTGGAAGATCCGGCGCAGGGCGCGGTCATGATCGAGGCTGGCAACAGCATCGAGCTGCTCACGCAGGGACTGGGAAACCTCCCAGACCGCGTCGCCCCGTGCCTTCATGTCACCGTCAAATTCCGGATCGAACTTCACGCGTGCCAGCTCGAGCAGGCCCTTGGCAATGCCCGGATTGGCGGCCAGCGCCTCTTCCTGGATGCTCTGCGAGGGGTCGAGGCCCGTCTGCTGGCGATAGCGCGCACAGGTGCGCAGGAAGGCAGCCTCCCGCCAGGTCACACCGATCTCGACGATCAGGCGATTAAAACCGTCATCCTCGGCCCGGCCCTCGGCCATGGCCAGGAGGGCGTCTTCCAGCTCGCCGGCAAATTCCTCGAGGGAACGGCCTTTGAGTGCATCAGATTTCATTTCGAAATCATGCACATAGGCACGATCCAGTGCCTGGCCTTCCTCTGCACGGCGATCCACCGGGAAACCGGTTTCCTGAACCACGACAAGACCGAGATTTTCCAGTACCGGCATGACACGCGACAGCGAGACAGGCTTCTGGATACGGTAGATCTTGAGGCGCAGCTCGTTATCCGCATCATCAGGTTCGGTATAGACACGCACGGCAACCTGCTGCGGATCGGTCAGAGACTCGATCTTGATGACGTCCTTGAGAGCCTCTTCCGGATCATAGAGTTCGCGATAACCAGCCTTGAAGGCGCCCTCATAGGCGGGCATGCGCAGACGGACCCTGTCCGTGGCAGTGCGGCGAACATGGGTCTCGAAATCATCTTCCCAGGTACGGGCAAGCAGCGCGACACGGCGTTCCAGCTCATCAACATCCGGCTCCGGATGATCAAACGGGTTGAGACCAATGATGTAGTGAACCCGCGCCAGCGGGCTGTCTCCGAATTGCGGATAATAGGCCGAGAGACGTCCACCAAAGGAGTCGCGGATCAGCTCACCAGCCTGTTCGCGGACCTTGGAATTATAACGATCCCGCGGAACATAGAGCAGGGCCGAGACAAACCGGTCGAACTGGTCGCGGCGGATGAATAACTTGGTGCGCGGGCGGTCATTGAGGTGAAGAATGCCGAGGCTGATTTCCAGAAGGTCATTCTCATCCGTCTGGAACAGCTCGTCGCGCGGATAGTTCTCGACGGTATTGCGAAGCTTTTTGGCATTGTGCGTGCCCGGTGTCTTGCCGGCGCGCTCCAATACTCGGCGGACCTTGCGGCGGATCAGCGGGACATCGCTGGCGCTCTGGTCATAGGCTTCAGCCGTGAACAGGCCAACAAAACGTGCCTCACCGATAACCGCACCGTCCTCGCGATATCGTTTGACACCGATGTAATCCATGTAGACCCGACGGTGCACGCGGCTCTTCATATTCGCCTTGGCGACAATAATCGGCGTCGGTTCGCGCAGGAAAGTCTCGATGGCCGGAGTCAGTACCGCTGGCTCGGAGCCCTTGCGTAGAACATGCCGATCCGGGTCGCGCAACACGCCACGGCCTGTATCGGCACGCACCCGCGGCACACGATTGGCCATTGCGCCGTCTTCCTCGACCTCGAAGTCGTAAACACGGCATCCCAGGAAAGCGAAATGGTCGTCTCGGATCCAGCGCAGGAATTGCAGTGCTTCAGCCATCTCTTCTGGAGATGCATGGCTCTTGGCGGCTTCCAGGTGCGCGATGGCCTCGTCCATCTGCGCGCGCATGTCAGCCCAGTCCTCAACAGCGACACGCACATCATCCAGCGTGCCGGTGACACCATCAATCAGGCTCTGTTGGGAGAGTTCGTCGAGCGGCGGCAGGTGGACCTGGATCATGGATTCCGGCAACACGCGGCCGCCTGCATCCACACGCTCGCCCTTGGTGCCGCGGCGGGCCTGAACGATGGGATGGAACATGGCAATGATATCGTGACCCTGGGCCCCGATCTCCGCCATGACTGAGTCGACGATAAACGGCCGATCACGTCCGATTATTTCCAGGATGCTGCGCGGCATATCCGAGCCGTCGGCGCGTTGGGCCGGACGCATGCGGATCAGGATTTCATCTCCCGGGCGCTCGCCTCCAAACGACCAGAATTCCAGGCTCATCTTGGCCAGGTCATCCGCCGAAACACGCTCCAGATCCTCGGAGAGTGCGTCATCAAATATCTGAGAAAAGAAGGAGTTCCCGAGATCACCGCATTCTTTTCCGCATGCGTCCTGCCAACGCTTGCGCGCGGCCTCCATGAACTCGGCGCGCGTATAGGCGTGCGCTACTCCGACGACCGCCCCCATGGTGCAGATCTCCCTGACTGGTATATTTTCCCGGGAGCCTAGACCTGTTTGCGCCGGGCGCAAGCCAAACCCACCGCATATGCTGCAAACCGGAATTCGGAATATGCAGGCGGTACGGCATGTTAGCGCTCACGCTGGGTGTCTTGATCTGGATCAAAAGAGACGACGGCACCGCCGAGTAGGGACAGGGGAACCCGGCGGCGCCTTCAGACCTCAATCGGCAGGCTGGGGGGACGCACGTTCGAGGCCTGATCGTCTCAACAGTTCCGGGCTCTGGGGGGAGATCCCGAAACCGTGTTACGTCAACTTATGTAGAGACCGTTTGTCTGATTCCAAGAGGCAGCGGCGTTAGATGCCGTCAAAATCAGACCTGCAATCGCAACAGAGATAAAACGCGCCATATCGTGACCCTCGCTTTCTGTGAGCGGCGGGCGCTTCAGCCGTCGCTGAACGCCATATGGGTATCGTCTCGCGGATTTGTAGGGCGCACGCCTTCACAGGTTTGTGAGAGCTGAGAATGCGCAGCGCCAGAGGCGAACCGCGATCACGGTTACGCGCGTCTTGGCGCCCACGCGCACGAATTTCCACGATGCCAATGCCGAACATGCGCACAAAGCCTGGTCAGCAGATATTGGCTCCGGATCATGACAAAAGCTGATTGGCTCGCTAACCGTCACCCGGTGACAATTCCTGGCAATCTGCCCTTGCGTGCAGGGAAATCACTGCGCAGCCGGACGAATTTAATAATATCGGCGCACGACTTCAATCGTGTCGGCCCGCCCGCAATCTCCGATTTTCTCAACAGGGGCAGCACAACCCGCACTTTGGGTTGTGTGACAAAACTCCCTAAACTTCAGGAAACCACATAATCTAAAACTATCGCCAGATCAGGTGTTTGGTGTTCTTCGAAATATGGACATGGAGGCGAATTTTGCGTTTCGCCAACGTGTTAGACGGCAAGATTACAGAAATACTGTTAGGCGTGACTGGAAACCAGGTCGATACAGTCCGGGAGGGCATCCCCGGATTTTCTGTAAACAGATCGGATCAAGCTGAGAAGTGACTGGATCGTTCAAGAATTCATACCTAAGAACCATCCCTGATACTGTGATGATTTCTGCCCTCCATGTTCGAATTGCGACATATTGAAATATAGCCACAGACTATGAGGACAAAATGAGTGCGAGAGGCCCGACGAGTATTGACCAGCATGTAGGCGCACGCCTACGTCTGCGCCGAAGTCTCCTGGATATGAGCCAGTCCGAGCTCGGCGAAAAACTCGGCGTAACCTTCCAACAGGTCCAGAAGTACGAGCGCGGCACCAATCGTATTGGCGCCAGCCGACTCTTCCACGTGGCCAAGGTCATGGAAGTCCCGGTTGCCTATTTCTTTGAAGGTCTGGACGAGAGCGGCAGCTCGGAGCTCAAGGGTGAGGACTCCGACACGCTGTATGATTTCATTGCCAGCCCGGATGGCCTGGCCCTGGCATCAGCCTTTTCCGGCATCAAGGACCAGACGGTTCGCCGACGTGTGATTGATCTACTGCGCTCCCTTTCGGAATAAGCGCACGGACATCCAGATGAATTGAAGCCGAACGGGTTTGCCTCCGTTCGGCTTTTTTTCTGCCCCTGAATTTCCTTCGCAAAGCCCCAGCTCCGTCGCACACCGCTGGCATCCTGACACTGATAGAACCCGGCAACAGGAGAGCGACATGCGCAAGACCAGCGAAAACTCGACCGAGCGTGACACGAGCTACAGCTCGATGGAACTCCTGCACGGCACACTTCGCGCCAAGACGGTCGCACGCGAGCGCAAGCCGGTACATGCCAATGACATGTTGAAGAGGATATTCCGGAAACTCTGAGAAAAGAGAATGGAGCGGGCGATGAGATTCGAACTCACGACATTCACCTTGGCAAGGTGACGCTCTACCCCTGAGCTACGCCCGCTCAATGTTTGCAAGGCCGTGGCCCTGCTGGGGAGCGGGGTATATCGCGCAAACGGAAAAGGAATGCAAGCCCCACAAGCGGTTCACATGCAGCGGTCTTGAAATGCCCTTGGAGGCAGGCTTCAAAAGGCTCATGCACAAGAGCCGCAACGACCTGTTCGACTTCTTCGACGACCATGGGATTTCGCATTCCACGGTGGAGCATGAGCCCGTTTTTACCGTCGAGGAGGGTCAGCATATCAAGGCCTCCATGCCGGGAGGACACACCAAGAATCTCTTCCTCAAGGACAAGAAGGGGCAGATCGTTTTGATCTCGGCACTGGGCGAGACGACGATCCGCATCAACAAGCTCCACCGTCATCTGGGCACCCAACGGCTGTCCTTCGGCAAGGAAGACCTGCTCTTCGAGACACTCGGCGTGCGCCCAGGTTCGGTAACGGCCTTCGCACTTATCAATGATGTAGACAAACGCGTCCGCATGGTTCTGGACAAGGCCCTGTTCGAGCATGAGATCGTCAATTTCCATCCCCTGCTTAACGACGCCACCACAGCGATCGCCAGCGAGGATTTGCTCAAATTCGTCCGTGCGACGGGTCACGAGCCGGTGATTTTCGATTTCTCCGAGCTTGAAACAGCACCGCCCGACACAGTTTGAGAACTTGCACTCCCCGTCCTTTGCCGCCACTTAGGGGATGAAAGATACAAGGCAGAACCATGACCACGCTGAATGATCCCAACACCGCCGCCAGCGATGACCTGGTAAAGGACTCCACTGACCAGACTTTCATGGCTGACGTCGTGGAACCGTCCAAGGACGTCCCGGTTCTAGTCGATTTCTGGGCGCCCTGGTGCGGTCCCTGTCGTCAGCTTGGCCCCATGATCGAACATGTGGTTCGTGAAGCCGAAGGCACGGTCAAACTGGTCAAGATCAATATCGACGAAAACCCGGGCATCGCACAGCAATTGCGGGTGCAATCCATCCCGGCCGTGTTCGCGTTCAAGAATGGCCAGCCGGTTGATGGTTTCATGGGCGCTCTGCCGGAAAGCCAGATCCGCGATTTCATCCGTCGTATCTCGGGTAATGGCCCGAGCCCGGAAGAGCTTCAGGCCTATGTCGAACAGGGAATGCAGGCCCTGCAGGCCAACGATCTTCAGAGCGCATCGCAAGCCTTCGCGGCCGTGCTGCAGAATGACCAGAAACACGTCGCAGCCCTCGCAGGCCTCGCGCGTGTCTGGATCCAGAGCGGTGATATCGAGAAGGCCCGCCAGATCCTGGAACAGGTTCCGGAAGCAGAGCGCTCCCACCCGGCCGTGGAAGGTGCCCAGTCCGCCATCGACCTAGCCTCCGGCGCCCCGAGCGATGACGCCGAAACCGCCGTTCTGCGTCAGAAAGTCGCCGCCAATGCCAGTGATCTACAGGCGCGTTATGATCTCGCCGAAGCCCTGATCGCAGCCGGTGACCAGTCGGGCGCCGTTGACCAGCTGATCGCCATTACCGCGCTGGACCGCGAATGGAATGAACAGGCTGCACGTACTCTCCTGCTCAAGGTCTTCGAAGCCGAAGGACCGATGAGCGAAGTCACCCGCGACGGCCGCCGCCGCCTCTCCTCAATCCTCTTCTCATAAGGACAAGAAGATGAGCGAAACTCCGCAACACGTCGTTGATCCGAAACTGCTGGAAATCCTGGTCTGCCCGGTTACTCGCAGCACGCTGTCCTATGACAAGGATGCCCAGGAACTGATTTCCGAGAGCGCGGGACTGGCCTATCCGATCCGCGACGGCATTCCGATCATGCTTCCCGACGAAGCCCGCCAGATCGAGGACTGACATGCGCCCCTGGCCCACCGAGCTCCGCTTTAGCAAAAGCGACAAGGCGTTGATTGCGCGTTTCGACAATGAGGCGGAATTCTCCATTCCCTTCGAGACCCTGCGTGTGGAAAGCCCCAGCGCAGAGGTGCAGGGCCACAGCCCAGACCAGAAAGTTACGGTTACTGGCAAGGAAAACGTCCTCGTCACAGGTGCCGAGCCTGTCGGGCGTTACGCTGTGCGGCTGATCTTCGATGACGGCCATGATAGTGGTCTGTTCACCTGGGACTATCTCTACGCGCTGGGAGAGGCGTCCCGCTGATTACAGGGGACGTAAATGCTGGCCACCTTTCTTGCAGCTCTGGTGCTGACAACAACAGGTCCGGATGATTTCACGACCGGACCGCTGATCACCGATTTCGGACCGAATGCGTTAGTCGACGCCGAGATGGTGATCCCGGAAGGCTTCATCTTCCGTCACAGTTTCGACTTTGCTGCCGAGGCCGACGCGGGCGAGCTGAACCGCAATCTGGTCAGCGCGGCGCGCTTTCTCAACATGCATGTCCGTGCCGGAGTTCCGGTTGAAAACCTCAACCTGGCCATCGTGGTCCATGGTGTCGGCGTGCATGATGTCGCCGATGCCACCATCTATGCTGGGCGCCATGAAGGCGCGGCAAACGCTAATGCAGCCTTGATCGCACAACTCGTTGAACATGGTGTGCGTATCTATGTCTGTGGGCAGAGCGCCGCCTATTACGATGTTGCGACGGCCAATCTTCTTCCGGGCGTTGAAATGGCACTGTCTGCCATGACAGCCCATGCCGTGCTGCAGGCAGAGGGCTATACGCTCAACCCGTTCTAGGCTGCGGTCAGCTTTTCGCCCTTGAGCAGACGAGGCGGATCACCCGTCTCGCCGCCGGCCTGGCGCATAAAGAACCGACGCGCCGGCGGAATCGCATTGACGATCGACAGGCCGAGCCCGCGAATGTGACGTATCGGCTCAATGTCATTGGAGAAGAGGCGCGTGAAGATATCGGTACCGACCGCCAGTGTGGCGCTGTCGAATTTCCGCCAGTCCTCATATCGTCGCAGGGTCGTCAGGGCACCCAGATCATGACCGGTGCGTTTGGCCTCGCCACACACTTCCGCCAGAGCGGCCGCATCGCGAATACCAAGATTGAAACCCTGACCCGCGATCGGGTGGATACCGCGGGCAGCGTCACCAACAAAGGCGAGGCGCGGCTGACAGAAATGCTCTGAATAACGCAGGCCCAGCGGATAGACCCAGCGCGGCCCCACAGGGCGAACCTTGCCGAGAAAATCACCGAACCGGTTTTCCAGCTCGTATTGGAAAACCTCGTCCGATGCATTCTTCAGCGCTGCGGCTGCCTTGTCGCCCTCGGTCCAGACGAGCGAAGAGCGGTTGTCAGGAAGTGGCAGGATGGCGAATGGCCCAGCCGGCATAAAGTATTCATAGGCCACACCATTGTGTGGTTCCTCATGCTGCACCGTGGCGACCACACCGTTCTGACCGTAATTCCAGCCATAGGATCGAACCCCGCTCTGTGCCTTGCGGCGGGAGAACTTGCCATCACAGGCAACGATCAGCGACGCGGACAGCTTACGCCCGTCATCCAGGGTAACTTCGCCGTGGTCACCAAAAATCTCGTGGTTGATAACCTTGGCCGGTGAGATGGCCACAATCCGGTCACGGTTCTTGAGCACCTTGACCAGAGCGTGCCGGGTATGCCGGTTCTCGGCCATCCAGCCCAGGGGCTCACCATCGGGTCCGTCACTGATTTCGCGCCTGTCGAAATGCAGGGAGTGTCGACCCGGACCGCCAGGCTTGGTGCCGCCATAGGGTCGGCCATCACAGACCAGAATATGTTCAATACGTTGCGTGTGGGGGTGGAGATGTTCAGCGACGCCGAGTGCCTCAAACATGCGCCAGGACGTGTAGGCCAACGCCGAGGAGCGACCGTCAAACGTCGGCGCCAGCTGGTCCTCGACCGGCAATGCGTCCACCACGGCAACCGACAGTCCCGCCTGGTCCATCGCCAGGGCCAGTGTCAGACCGGCCAGACCACCGCCGACAATGACCACATCACCTTCAAAGAAATATTCCTGCGTCATGAACGGGAGCATAGGCGGATTGACGCCTGTGAAAAGCGGACACAGCGCCGCGGCCTGCTTTATCTTCTGTTAACGCCCCGGGAACCCTTACAGGGCTAAATGATCCGCATGTCCAAGCGTACCCAGCCAACTGACGAACCTGTCGCCAAACAACCGCCGCTCTGGCGGCTACGTGCGCGCGACGTGATTTTTGGCAGCATCATGCTGGTCGGCGGGCTGTTTTTGCTCGTCTCCCTGCTGACCTACAACCCGCTCGACCCGAGCTGGAATGTCGCGTCTGCCAATGAAGTCAGGAACTTCATGGGAAGCTTCGGCGCCGGTCTGGCGGATCTCTCCCTGCAGCTCGTTGGGTGGTCGGCCGGCTTCCCGGCGATCGCCTGCATCCTCTGGGGCGGGATCATGATCTGGCGCATGCCGCGCCATCGCTCCCATTCCATGGCTCCCTCACGCTGGTTCTTTGCCATCATCGGCACGTTGGGACTGGGCATGTGCCTGAGCGCGCTCCCTATTCCCGCGACCTGGCCCTTCCCGACCGGTCTGGGCGGTTCGCTCGGTGACCTGATGGCCGGGTTCGTGGCCCAAGGCCCACAAGCGCTTGATCTGCCGTCCGCTGACATTATTTCGGCGGGCGTCGGATTCCTGATCGCGATATTGGGCGTGTTCATGACGTTTGGCCTGCGCTCCGGCGACATTGCTTCGGCGGCCGATGTCGCCAGTCTGGCCTGGGCGACCGTGCGTGTATGGATCGACGCCCTGCGTGGCATTGGCCCATCAATCAGCCGTCTGTTTGGCGGTGACGCAGACACCGAGCCGACGGTAGAACGCCGCGAGCCATCGCGCGAGGACCCTCCGCTGCGCAAGGCCATGCGCGCCGCTGCCAAAGCGGATGACGAGCCCGAGATCGACGATATCTCCGAACCGGTTCCCGGCGGTATCGCATCCACGGTGAAAGTCGCAGCGACAAAGAAAGCCAAAGCCTCCGGCCGGGATGTCCGTGAAGCTCAGGGTGCCTTGCCCTTTGCCAAGACCAAGGGCTTCAAGCTTCCGCGCCTGGATCTTCTGGCCAAACCCGCCATTCGCAATGATGCGGTCGATGAGGCCGCGCTGCGCCAGAATGCCGAGCTCTTGCAAGGTGTCCTATCCGATTTCGGTGTGAAGGGCGAGATCGTCCAGGTTCGACCGGGCCCGGTTGTAACGCTCTATGAATTCGAGCCGGCGCCGGGTGTGAAATCCTCACGCGTGATCAATCTGGCAGACGATATCGCTCGTTCGATGAGTACCACCGCAGCCCGTGTTGCCGTGGTTCCCGGCCGCAATGCCATCGGTATCGAACTTCCCAACGCCCAGCGGGAAACCGTCTTTCTGCGCGCCTTGCTCAATGCCAAGGCCTTTGAGGACGCCAAGGCCGAGCTGCCCATGGCACTGGGTGAAACCATTGGCGGCGAACCCTTCGTCGCCGACCTGGCGCGCATGCCACACCTGCTGATCGCCGGTACGACGGGCTCGGGTAAGTCGGTGGGTATCAATGCCATGATCCTCTCACTGCTCTACCGCCTGCCGCCGGAAGAGTGCCGGATGATCATGATCGATCCGAAAATGCTGGAACTCTCGGTCTATGACGGCATTCCCCACCTGCTGACACCGGTCGTCACGGATCCGAAAAAGGCTGTGGTCGCCCTGAAATGGGCCGTGCGCGAAATGGAAAGCCGCTATCTGCGCATGTCCAAGATCGGCGTGCGGAATGTCTCCGGCTTCAATGAGCGTGTCGTCGAAGCGATGGAGAAGGGCGAAGACCTCTCCCGGACCGTCCAGACCGGCTATGACAAGGAAACCGGTGAACCCATCTTCGAGACCGAGACGATCGAGACCGAGAAAATGCCCTATATCGTCGTCATCATCGACGAGATGGCGGATCTGATGATGGTCGCCGGCAAGGAGATCGAAGCCGCCGTCCAGCGTCTGGCCCAGATGGCCCGAGCCGCCGGCATTCACCTTGTCACAGCGACCCAGCGCCCCTCCGTGGACGTCATTACCGGTACGATCAAGGCCAACTTCCCAACCCGGATCTCCTATTCGGTGACGTCCAAGATCGACAGTCGGACGATCCTGGGCGAACAGGGTGCCGAACAGCTGCTGGGCATGGGTGACCTACTGTACATGGCATCCGGTGGCCGCTTGCGCCGCCTGCACGGCCCGTTCGTTTCCGACCGGGAGGTCGAGGACATTGCCAGCTTCCTGAAAAAACAGGCTGCTCCAGAATATCTCGACGCGATCACTGCCGGTGGCGAGGAAGACGAGGACGGCATTCCGGGCATGGAAGGCGAGGGCAGCGGCGATGCACTGTTCGACCAGGCCGTCGCTCTTGTAGCCAAGGACCGCAAGGCCTCGACCAGCTATATCCAGCGCCGCCTGCAGATCGGCTATAACCGCGCCGCCACGCTGATCGAACGCATGGAAGAAGAAGGCATGATCGGCCCGGGTGACCATGCCGGCCGTCGCGAGATCTTTCTGCCGGAACACGGCGAAGGCTGACCTGAAACATCCGTAATCTCGCTGACGCTGTGTTGAATGGCCCCAGGGCCTTTGACCTGCTTGTCTCATCGCGCGGCATTGTGAGGAATAGATGAAACTCGTATCCGGTATCCTTATGGCCGCCGCGCTGAGCGCGCCCGCCTTTACCCAACCCACTGCCACTGAAATCTGGCGCACCGACAATGTCTCCCGCCCGGAGGCCGTGCATGTCCCGGCCAACAGCGACTGGGCCATAATCAGCAACCAGGGCCCGGAGAATGCCGAACAGGGCGGCTATCTCTCCCGCCTGCACCTGGTGACGGGAGAGTTCCAGGAATACTGGGCGAGCGGGTATGAAGGCCCGTTGGGCATTATCAGTTCCGCGGATCATGTCTATTTCAGCGACCAGGGTCAGCGCGTCATTATTCTGGACCGCCAGAGCGGACGGGAGATCGATCGCCTGGAGGCTCCGGAAGACGCAGCCCTGTTCAACGATCTTGCCATCGACGGTGAGGGTGCCCTGTGGGCAACGGATACGCGCGTCGGCGCGCTGTTCCGCTATCGTGACGGTGTCTGGAGCCAGGTTGCTTCCGGTGAGGCCTTCACCGGGGCAAACGGTGTCGAGTTTGTTGATGGCTGGATCTATGTCGTGTGTTCGAGCGGCGTTGGAAATCTGGTCCGCGTCGACCCGGAAACATACGACTATGAGGTGATTTTCGAGGGCGAGGGCTCGCTGGACGGTGTCGTGACCGATGGACGGGGCGGGCTGATCCTGAGTGACCTGAATGGTCGTCTGCTACACTGGAATGAGCAACTGGGCCTGACCGTTCTGGATGATTTTGCCGACGAGGAGATCATGCTGAACTCCAGTGGTGGAACGCCGGACGGGCGGTTCATCTTCTCGCCGCACTGGCGTCAGTCGCAACTGTCCTTGCACGAAGTGAGCTATACCTCTCAGGCTGATTAAACTGCCGTGAAAATGAACGGACCGGTCTTGCTCGTGCCGCAATACCGGTCCAGCTTGTCGCCATGATTACGATGTTACTGTCCAGCCTGTTCCTTCAGGCCGCCGACCCCGCACAGACCACGCCGGAGCAATCGACAGCCGAACCGGCTTCGGCTGAAACCACAGCTGCCGACACTTTCGATGCCGATGCCGCGATGGCCGGGATCAATGGCTATCTCAACTCCGTCGATACGATGCGGGCCCGCTTTACCCAGGTGTCTCCGCACGGCGCGCTGATCAGCGGACTGCTTTCCATGGACCGGCCCGGCCGGTTGCGCTTCGAATATGACGACCCCAGCCCGATCACGGTGATTGCCGACGGCACGACAGTGGCGATCGAGGATGCTGCCCTGGAGACCGTTGATCGCGCGCCTATCCGCTCCACACCGCTCTACTGGCTGCTGGCCGACGAGATCGATCTGGCCGCGGATGCCGAGATCATCGATGTCGTGCGTGAGCTCGGCTTCATCTATGTCACCCTGCGCGATCCGAATGATGAAATGCAGGGTACGGTGCAATTCGTTTTTGAAGAGCCGACATACATTCTTCGTGAGTGGTTCGTCACCGACGCCCTGGGCCAGATGACGCGGGTTATCATTCAGGATCAAGAGGTTGACGTCGAATTGAGCCCCCGACTCTTCGTCATCCCCGAACCCGATGATGGCCGTGATTCGCGTCGCGGGCGCCGATAAAGTTGATGCTTTTTTGCCACATGCAATTTCTTTCTCATTTTTTATTTGCAGAAAGAGAGAAACTGTGGCGTTATTGTAACGCTGACTGATGGGCGTTATGGATCAGCGTCGTCCCCCCGCTAGCGGATCCGTCCCTCTCAGTTGCGCCGGTTTGATCCCCTCCCGGCGCTGCGCTGGAAATTAACAGGCGCATGGCTTTAGCGCCCGGTCTCACCCCCCTCGAGACCGGGCGCTTTCTATTCTAAACGCTCGCGACTAATCTGCGCCTCCCGTCGACCAGCTTAGGGCGTTTCGTTACCATCAGCGTGGCAAGTCTCGACGCTAACAGCTCATCAGCATACACAGGATTGCGACTGTCTGGCGCCCACGATAGCTCAGATGGTCCTGCCCTTAAAAGCCGTGCCTATCGACCGGGAACCGAATGAGAAAATTCAACGTTTCAGAACCAATAAGGCATCTGCTCGCCGGAGGCCTGGGCCTCCTGACAATGATCAACCTCGCAGCATTGTTCGGTCTCATATTCCTGCCTGTCCCCTTTCTCGTCGGGACGATTTTTCTTTGGCTAGTCTTGGTTGGTATGCAGGCGCTTATTCGTAGGCCAGCAGAGCCTCCCGAAATCGAGCAGAAGTTGACCGATCAGGCTCAATTCGGCGACAGCAACACTATCGATCACGCGAAAGCAGCAATCGCAATTCTGATCGTGGCAACTGTTCTTATTCTGCTGGTATCTTCCTTAGTATTCTAACGCTTCGAAGATTGGTGAAAAATAGGGACTGCGCTGAGACCAGGGACCAAAGTCTGTGAAGACTGACGGTTCGGTTGATTGTTTCGTCCCGGTCTAGCGAAGCCATGCCACCCGTCCAGCCGTTTCGCCCTGTTGCGCCCGGCCGATCTCGCGCTAGATAGACGCCATGTATTTCGAAGACGACGAACCGGAAACGCCTGACGTCCCGCGCCTGCTGGAAGAAATTCCGCTGCTGTATCGGGTCAAGGCCTTTGCCGACAGTATGAACGCCAACACCTGGTTTTCCCGCCTGGGAGAGCCGCTGGACGCCCGCGAACAGGCCCTGTCTCGTTATTACCTGGATGGACTGGGCTTTCCCGAAGCCGAGCCGGCGCTGCTTTCGGACTGGGACGACGCTGCTATTGCCGCGGAAACGCTCGACCGCGATCCGATCAGCTGGGAAGCGGAGGAAATGCTGCGCACCGCTCTCGTGGCGCAAGCTCTTGAGCGCCTGGACGAGCAGGCGGTCTCCGCAGCCCTTGCCCTGATCGCCCAGCAAACCGGCGATACAGCCCGCGACGCGGTTGAGGATGCGGCTGCCATCTCCGACGTCACCGATATCGAGCTCGTCCACGCTGCCGCCGGGGCCCTGGCCCAGGCCGCCAATGGTGCCGCGCTTGTGGTCATGGCCGAGGCCGATGGCGAGGACGACCCGCATCCCTTCCTAGCTCGTTGGCGCCTGTTTGCCCGTGGTCGCTGGCCCGTTGGCCTGGCTGGCAATACCTACAACATCCTCTGATCATGGCCGTCCGAACCCGCCTCAAGGTCTGCTGCATCAAGAGCGTGGGCGAGGCGCGTATGGCTGTTGCCGCTGGCGCAGATATCCTCGGTCTGGTCGGCCCGATGCCCTCGGGCCCGGGCACGATCACCTATGCACAAGCGCGTAGCATCGCTGCCGAACTTCCCGACACGGTTGAGCCCTGGCTGCTGACCAGCGAAACCACGGCCACGACCCTCGCCGCTGCTGCCGAAGAGAGCGGTGTGAGCAATCTGCAGATTGTCCGGCATCTCGACCCGGACGAGCTCGAGCGCCTGCGATCGTCCCGGCCTGAGCTGAAACTGGTCCAGGTCATCCATGTCGAGGACGAGGGCGCTCTCGGACTTATCTCGCGTTATGAGCGTCACATCGACGCCTTCCTGCTGGACAGCGGGAAGCCGAGCGCGGCCATCGAAACATTGGGTGGCACCGGCGATGTGCACGACTGGTCGATCAGCGCTCGCTTCGTCGCCGCGACAAACAAGCCGGTCATGCTGGCCGGTGGCTTGAAGGCAGGCAATGTCCTGGACGCTGTCAGGAGGGTGCGCCCATACGGCGTTGATCTGTGCTCCAGCCTGCGCCAGGAAGATGCGCTGGACGCCGAATTACTGCAGGAATTTGTGCAAGCCCTTCGTCTTGCCGATCAGGAAAGAACATGACCGGATTTACCCTTGCTACCTGGAACATCAATTCTGTCCGTCTTCGTGCGCCGCTGGTCGCCGAGTGGGTGAAACAGGCCGATCCGGACGTGCTCTGCCTGCAGGAGATCAAGTGCCAGAACCACGAGTTTCCCGAAGAGGCTTTCCGCGAAATGGGCTTCTCTCATTTCCACGTACGCGGCCAGAAGGGCATGCATGGCGTGGCCATTGCCTCGAAATTCCCGCTGGAAGATATCGGCGATGAAGGCCTGTGCCCGCGCGAAGAAGCTCGTCACCAGCGTGTGATGGTCGAAGGCATCGAACTGCACAATTTCTATATCCCGGCCGGCGGAGACGAGCCGAACCCGGAGACCAATCCGCGGTTCGCCCACAAGATGGAATTCCTGGCGCGCCTGGAGACCTATTTCGGCGACCGCCATGCCGAAGACGCCCCGCTGGTCCTGGTCGGTGATTTCAATATTGCGCCCTATGAACACGATGTCTGGTCGCACAAGCAATTGCTGAAAGTCGTTTCCCACACACCGGTCGAGACCGAGGCGCTGGAGCGCATCCGCCAGGCAGGTGACTTCGCTGATATCGCCCGCGAACTCGTGCCGATGGACGAGAAGGTCTACACATGGTGGAGCTATCGCGCGCGGGACTGGCGCAAGGCCAATCGCGGTCGACGCCTTGATCACATCTGGGCCGCCCCCAGCGTAAAAGACCGCTCTGTCGCCGCCGGCCGGGACGGTTTCAAGGTATGGGAAGACCTGCGCGGGTACGAGAAACCATCTGATCACGCACCGGTTACGCTGCGCATCGAGGGCCGAGACTAGCTCGAGAGCCGGTAGCCACCGCTCTCTGTCACCAGAAGACGCGCATGGGACGTGTCCGGCTCGATTTTCTGGCGCAGGCGGTAGATATGGGTCTCCAGCGTGTGCGTGGTGACGGCTGGATTATATCCCCAGACCTCGTGCAACAGTTCGTCGCGCGGCACAGGCTTGCCGCCGGCACGATAGAGGTATTTGAGAATATTGGTCTCTTTCTCGGTGAGACGCACCTTGCGCTCATCCTCGGTGACCAGCAGCTTCATCGCCGGACGGAACTCATACGGCCCGATCTGGAAGACAGCATCCTCGCTCTGCTCGTGCGAACGCAGATGCGCGCGAACACGGGCCAGGAGAACGGAAAACTTGAACGGCTTGGTGACGTAGTCATTCGCACCGGATTCCAGACCCAGGATCTGGTCGGCATCAGTATCCTGACCCGTCAGCATGACGATCGGTGAGCTGACACCATTCTTGCGCATCAGGCGGCAAGCCTCGCGCCCGTCCATGTCCGGCAATTCCACGTCCAGCAGGATAAGATCAGCCCGCTCTTCTTTGGAGCGGCTGATGCCGCCACCGGCCGTATCGGCCTCGATTGTGCGGAATTCCTCGTGAAGGGCGAATTGATCGATCAGCGCCTCACGCAGATCATCATCGTCATCAATAATCAGGATGGTTTTTTGTGCGCTCATGTTTTGATCATGCCCATTTCGCGGAACAAGGCAAATCATCTGCCCGGCCTGTCCGCTTCAGCCTACCCTTCAAGCGAATGTGGAGCCATGAAAGCAAGTCTCTGATCCACAAGACCAATTAACCTGACTCACTGCGCTCGCGAAACCGCTCATTCTGCGCTAGCTATGTGGTCATGGACTGGAAAGTTTCAACTGACGGATGGATCACGGGCGCCGACATTCATGTGAGGGCGGCGTTAGGGCGATCCGGTGTGATCGCCGCAGACGACAAACGCGAAGGTGATGGCGCGACACCCACCGGCCGCTATCCGGTTCGCCGGGTTCTCTATCGTCCGGACCGCGGCGAGCCACCGGAAACCGCACTTCCGTGCCGCGCGCTTCGGGAAGATGATGGCTGGTGCGATGCGCCGCAGGACGCGGCCTATAACTGCCCGGTCCGCCTGCCGTTCATGGCCTCACACGAAAAGATGTGGCGAGAGGACGAGCTTTACGACATTGTCGTGGTGCTGGGGCACAATGATGATCCGCCGACCCCGGGTGCTGGATCGGCAATTTTCCTGCATTGCAAGCGCGGGGATTTTCAGCCAACAGAAGGCTGTGTCGCCCTGGCGAATGCCGACGTCCGAAGCTTTCTGAGATTGGTCAGACCCGGCGATCACATTGTGATCGGCTAGTCGCGGCTGCCAAAAACAGCTGTGCCCACGCGGACCGAAGTTGCGCCCAACTGGATGGCCGTTTCATAGTCCGCGCTCATCCCCATGGAGAGCCTGGCCACATCATTCTCGCGCGCGAGCCTGGCCAGGAGCGCAAAATGCAGCCCGGCCGGCTCCTGCACCGGCGGAATACACATCAAGCCTTCGATCTCGAGACCCAGCTCCTCGCGACACAGAGCGAGAAAGGCCGGTAGATCTGCGGGAGCAATTCCCGATTTCTGCTCCTCCTCGCCGGTATTCACCTGGACATAGAGACGTGGCTGGCGATCCTGCTTGACCATCTCGCTGGCCAGAGCGCGTGCAAGCTTCTCCCGGTCAACACTCTCGATGACATCAAACAAGGCGACAGCGTCGGCAGCCTTGTTGGTCTGCAGCGGGCCAATCAGCCGAAGTTCCAGATCCGCATACTGATCCCGCCGAGCCTCCCAGTGCTGCTGCGCTTCCTGAACCCGGTTCTCGCCGAACACTCTCTGACCAGCGGCCAGGGCGGCATCGATGCGGGCTTCCGGCTGACGCTTGGAAACGGCGACCAGTTGTACACTGTCAGCAGGGCGACCAAACGCTTGCGCGGCCTTGCCGATGCGGTTCAGGATCAGGTCCCGGTTCGCGGAGATCTCGTTACTCATGCTCATACGCCCGCCATATGCGCTGGGAAGCCGATTGGCAATATCCGCGGAGCGCCTGTTTGCAAGGGTTGCCGGTGACCTGCCCCGGTTATGGGTGCTGACCGATCCAGCGCGACAGACCGATCCCCTGGATGTGTTTGAGCATGCGCCTCCCGGCAGCGGTTTCATCTACCGTCATTTCGGGGCAGAGGATCGCCTTGATGTCGCGACAGAATTGAGAGCGGCCTCGCTGAGAAGGGGGATCACCTTCCTGGTGTCGTCAGATCTAGACCTTGTGCGGACGGTCGGAGCAGACGGCGTGCACTGGCCCGAGCACATGCTGCCAGCTGCGTATTCGGCACGCGCGCGTGGCGCTGGCGAGATCTTCACCAGCTCCGCTCACAGTGAGGCCGCAATACATAGAGCATCGCGCGCGGGCATCGACGCCGCCCTGGTTTCCAGCGTCTTCCGCTCCAAAAGCCCCAGCGCCGGCCCACCGGTCACACCCGGGCGTGTTGCCCTTTTGGCGCGGCGCAGTCCGCTTCCGCTCATTGCGCTTGGCGGTGTGCACAAAAAAACCCTCGGGCGTCTAGCGAACCGAGGGTTGGCGGGGTGTGCGATGGTCGGCGGGATTAGAAACGTACGGACGACTCAAACTTGATCTCCGGCTCCGGCTCTTCATTCTCCTCGAGCATGAAGAGTTCATCCGTCGGCGAGGAAAAACGGAACTGGCCACCAAAGCGGAAACGATCATTGAGATCATAGGTAAAACGCGCACTGAAATCATCGGCATCCGTCGGACGACCCAGATCTTCACGAATACCCAGAGTAATACCGAGGCGGTCGTTCACGGACCAATCAATGGTCGGAACTTCTTCCAAGGCCTGCGGCAATCCGGCGTCCTGGTTCAGGGAGAAGGACTCATACCAAGGTGCATCGGATTCGATGCTGGTCTCTTCGGCAGCGTCCTGAGCATGCGCAGGTACGCAGACAGCAGCGAACAGCGCTATGGCGCCGGCTGCTTTCATGCAAAACCGCGATGTGACGTTCCCGATGAACATGGATTGCTCCCTCTCACGCATTCAACATAGCGGCAGCAAACACATTCACCCAAGTAGTTTTTGATGAACTTGCGGGAGTTTCCCTATTCGTGTTGCCGATTTGTCAATATCGCCAGCCGAGTTCTAGGAAAAATGTTGTGGAATCCTGCTCAATGTGACGCCGCCCCAGCGGAGAGATCATTGCTTCCCGACGCTCCGCATACTGCAGGCCGGCCCCGGCAAGCCAATGATCTCCAATCAGTTTTGAGCCGCCTATCTGGATCGAGCGACCGTCTGCATGCACGGTATCATCGCCAAAGTTCGACCATTCGAGTGTGTAAAGCCAGTCGCCGCTTTCGCGGGCGATTGACGCGGAAAGGGCCTCGTAGTCTCCGCCGGTTGCATTATTGCTCGACAGCCAGCGTACACCGCCGGACCAGGCGCCTCTCTGAACACGCACCCCGGCGTTGGTGACATCAAGATCCTCGAAAACCGGCACAGCAGAATTGGACTGCCCGGAGGCGTAACCCAGGGAAAAACTCAACTCTGTCTCACCACGGTGCAGCTCGTAGAAAAGCCCTGCCTCCACGATATTCTCGATATCTGCAGAGAGGACACCCGAAGCGCCGGGCGCATGGTCGCAATAGTCAACGCCGCATCCATTTGCCTCCGGCGTATAGGAAAGACTACCGCGGAAACTTCCGATCGAACGGGCCTGGCCCAGTGCAATCGAACGCAGAACGAGTTTCGGTGCCTGGCCGGAAGCATAATTATAAGTGCGTGAGCCTGAAAGACCGGTGATATCAACCCGGCCGTTATCAGCTCTTGAGAGCCGGAAGGCGGTCGGTGGTGCCACAGCATCGAGACGGGCCGCCCCGTCACCATATCCAAGACGCACCTCGCCATATCCCATATGGACATAGCCAAAGGCGTGGGTCAGCGCTCCGCGCAGGGGGTCGGATTGACCGCTGTGGGCCGCATAGAAGCCGGAAGTGACGCCGCGGAGCACATCCCCGGCTCCGTCACCAGCACAATCGGCTAGGCCGTCAGGACAATTGCCCGCCGCCCCGCCCCAGCCAGCGCGCCCGGGGTCGCGCTCGGCCCGACCGGCCAGGACAAAGCCATAGCGACGCCCCTCCTGGGTGATATTCTCCCACTCAAAGCGCGCTTCCAGATCGGCAAACACATCGGATTTTTCGCCGTCATTGAGCGCAATCGTCAGACCCGCATCGATCTGCAGGCTGCTCTGCGCGCTGGAAGTGTCTTGAGAAAAAGTCGGCGGAGCCGTGAGCATTACGGACCCAGCTGCGAAAAGATACGCGCTAAATGTCCTCAACATACTCACGGCCCCGCCGATCGGCCCCGTCCCCCCGGACGTCGCGTCTTTAAGGGAAATGAGCAGGCCCCTCCGGTCAAGTAGGTGATATCTCAAACAAACTGGTTCTTGGTGGTCTGTGATAGATTTGCCACGGTTCACCCGGGTGCCTTTCAGCGCTGGCCTAAGGGAAATGGCGTGTTATACAAAGCTTGAAAATGTGGGAAATCTTTGTTTCCCATTGCAACTCTGTTTTTCGCCGTCTTGTTTTGAAGGAGTCGCGGCTGATGTTTGACCGTCGGATTCTCGGTGCCGTTCTTGCCGCCTCGGTGCTCGTACTTCCCGCATGCGCTTCGCGTGGCAATGATGCCGCCTCCTCGGAGCAGTCTTCCGGCTTCCGTCTGCCGTCCATTCCCAATCCGCTGGGTGGTGGCAACGAGATCTCCGTAGAAGGCATCGGCGTCAACGGCTATCTCTGGCGCGCCAGCCTGGACACGATCAGCTTCATGCCACTGGCAGAGGTTGACCCCTTTGGCGGCGTCATCATCACGGATTGGTATGCCAACCCGCAGATGACAAATGAACGCTTCAAGCTGACCGTCTACATCCTCGATACACGTCTGCGCGCCGACGCGCTGGCTGTAAACGTCTTCCGCCAGGTTCGCGACGAAAACGGCGGCTGGATCGATGCTGTAGCCAGCACCGAAACCGCATATGAAATCGAAAACGCCATTCTGACCCGGGCGCGCCAGCTGCGTATCTCGCAACTGGAAGACTGACCCCGGTCCATCGGGAGCGCGACGAACGTCGCGTTGCACTAAATGAGCCGATACAATCCGAGCGAAGCCGAACCCAAGTGGCAATCGGCATGGGCGGAGCGTGATTCCTTTCGGGCCAGGACCGCTGACGAGGCGGGCGACGCACCCAAATACTATGTCCTTGAAATGTTTCCCTATCCATCGGGTCGCATTCACGTCGGACATTCCCGCAATTATGCGATGGGCGATGTTGTAGCGCGCTATAAACGTGCGCGCGGCTATAACGTCCTGCACCCGATGGGATGGGATGCTTTCGGTTTGCCCGCAGAAAATGCGGCGCGTGATCGCGGCGTACACCCGGGTGACTGGACCTATGACAATATCGACGCCATGCGCGGACAGCTGCAGCGTCTCGGCCTCGCTCTGGACTGGTCGCGTGAATTCGCGACCTGCGATCCAACCTATTATCGCCACCAGCAAGCGATTTTCCTGAAACTGTTTGAGCGCGGTCTGGTCCATCGCCAGACCGCAAAGGTCAACTGGGACCCGGTTGACCAGACAGTTCTGGCCAATGAACAGGTGATTGATGGACGTGGCTGGCGCTCTGGCGCGCTGGTTGTGCAGCGTGAGCTGGACCAGTGGTTCTTCAAGATCACCGACTACGCCGATGTACTGACAGATGGTCTGGAGGAGCTCGATCGCTGGCCTGACAAGGTCCGGACCATGCAGTCCAATTGGATTGGTCGTTCGCGCGGTGCGCAAGTTTCGTTCCCGCTCACGGATGAGGATATTGCCGAGGAATTCGGTGCCACGATCGACGTTTTCACCACACGCCCGGACACGTTGTTTGGTGCCAGTTTCCTGGCCCTCGCTCCGGACCACCCGATCGTCAAAAAACTTTCGGAAGACAATCCGGAACTTGATCGCTTCCGCCGCGAATGCGAGCGCATGGGTACGTCGGAAGAAGAGATCGAGAAAGCGCCCAAAAAGGGGGTGGATCTTGGAATTACTGTCCGGCACCCCTTTGATCCGGAATGGGAATTGCCGGTCTGGACCGCGAATTTCGTACTCTCGACCTATGGCACGGGCGCCATATTCGGTTCTCCGGCCGGCGATCAGCGAGACCTGGATTTCGCCAATAAGTACGAGCTGCCGGTCAATCCTGTAGTTCTGCCACCGGAATCCGATGCAGCAACGCACACGATCACTGACGAGGCCTATACGGGTCCGGGTACGATCTATAACTCCAAATTCCTCGACGGGCTGAGCACGGTTGACGCAATCGAGCGCGCGATTGAAGAACTGGAAAAACGCAAGCTGGGTGAGGGCGCTACGACCTATCGTCTGCGCGACTGGCTGGTGTCCCGTCAGCGTTACTGGGGATGTCCGATTCCGGTCATCCACTGTGACAGCTGTGGAACCCTTCCGGTTCCGGAAGACCAGCTCCCCGTGGAGCTGCCAAAGGATGTCACTTTTGATCATCCGAGCAATCCACTGGAACGTCACCCGACCTGGAAACACACCACCTGCCCCAAATGTGGTGGCGAGGCGCGCCGCGAGACCGACACGCTGGACACTTTTGTGTGTTCTTCCTGGTATTTCCTGCGCTTTACCTCCCCCTGGTCTGACACGGACCCCTTTGTCGCTGATGATGCCAATTACTGGATGCCAGTCGACCAGTATGTAGGCGGCATCGAACATGCCATCCTGCATCTGCTCTATGCGCGCTTCTTCTCGCGGGCCCTGAACAATGCCGGCTTGATGAACCTGCCCACGGGCGAGCCGTTTGCAGGCTTGTTCACCCAGGGCATGGTCACGCACGAGACCTACAGATCCGCCGATGGCCGTTGGCTGTTGCCGGAAGAGGTCGAGCGCAAAGACGAAAAATACGTCGAGATCAATGGCGGAGGCGCTGTCTCTGTCGGCGCCATCGAGAAAATGTCCAAGTCCAAGAAAAACGTCGTGGATCTGGATGCGTTCATCGCCGATTTCGGAGCCGATGCCGCGCGCTGGTTCGTGCTCTCGGATTCCCCGCCTGAACGTGATGTCGAATATACCGACAGCGGTGTCGAAGGCGTCTGGCGCTTTATCCAACGCCTCTGGTCCACCGTGGATGCCTTGCCAGAAGGTGCTCCCGGCCCGATGAGCGTGGCACAGCAAGCCAGTGGGCCTGCGCTTGATGCCAGAAAAGCGGCTCACAAGGCCGCCGCTTCCGTTACAGAGGCAATTGAGGGCTTCCGTTTCAATTCGGCCGTCGCGCAGATCCATGACCTCGTCAACACCTTGCGCAAGTGCAGCGCGGATGACGAAGCCTCTCTGGCGGCCCGTGCCGAAAGCCTGGGTATCCTGGCGCGTCTGATCGCGCCCTTCATCCCGCACCTCGCGGAAGAATGTTGGGCACGTCTGGGCGGTGAAGGCCTTGTCATCGACGCGGCCTGGCCGGAAGCCGATCCTGCCCTGCTGGTCGAGAACAGTGTGACCATGCCAATCCAGATCAATGGCAAGAAGCGCGGAGAACTGGAAATTGCCCGTGGCAGCGACCAGGACAGCGTAAAATCCGCCGCTTTGGCCAATGAAGGGGTAGCGCGCAGCCTGGAAGGGCTTACGGTACGCAAGGTCATCGTTGTACCTGACCGGATCGTCAATATCGTCGCAGGATAGTTCTCATGAGTGGTCGTCGTTTCGCTGCCGTCCTTGTTTTGAGCCTGACGCTTGGCCTCTCAGCCTGCGGGTTCACACCCATGTATGGAGCAGGCAGCGCAGCACGCGGCCTCGAAGACGTTCGGATCGAGACGGGCGAGGAACGTATCGACTTTCTGCTCCAGGAAGCGCTTCTCGATACCATGGGTGCGCGAGCGGCGACCGGACCGCTGACTCTACGCACACAAAGCACCACGAATGTTCTTGGACTCGGCATTGGCGCCGAAGCTATTGCTGTACGGTATGCTGTCCAGCTCAGGGTCTCCTACGAGGTCGTCAATTCTGGTAGCGGCAACGTCGTTTTCGCCGGCCAGGTCTCCACTGAAGCGTCCTACAATGCGTCCAACGAAGCCTACGCCACTCAGGCAGCGCGTTTGGACGCGGAGGAAAGGGCCGCAGGTGAAGTGGCTGAACGCATCACCATGCAACTTGCTCGCGCCGCAAGGAACAGTGAGCTTTGGTAAAGATCGCACCACGCGATGCTGATCGACAGGTCGCCCGACCTGACCCCTCTTATACGGCCTTCCTTGTTTTCGGACCGGACCGGGGTCTGGCGCATGAGCGTGCGGACGGGCTGACGAAAAACCTGCTCGAGGACCCGGACGATCCATTCGCCCTCACTCAATTGACAGAAGAAGACCTAAAGGCTGACCCCGCCAGTCTCGCTGATGCCATGGCCGCAATGTCACTGACGGGCGGTGCTCGTCTGGTGCGGGTCCGTCTCAGCGGTGAGACTGGCAGCGGCCCGGTTCTCGATGTGCTGGGCCAGATCGAAGCCGGGCAAGACTTCGAGGCTCGACTGGTCGTGGAATCCGGCGATCTAACCCCGCGGGGAAAGCTCCGCAAGGCGTTTGAACCAGCCAAACGGGCTGGGGCGATTGCCTGTTACGCCGACAATTCACAATCGCTGGGCGATCTCGCTGACGAAATGTTGCGTACGGAAGGTTTGAGCCTTGATACCGATGCAAGGGCCAGCTGGCTGCCCAAGCTTGAGGGCGACCGGGCAATGGCTCGAAATGAAATCGAGAAACTCATCCTCTACAAGGGTCTTCGCGACCAGCGCCAGGAAGGCGATGACCTGGTTCGCGCAGAAGATGTAGATGCTGTCGCCGCCGACCATGGCGATAGTGCGCTGGATGCAGTTATCGGACCGCTCTTTGACGGTGATCTCAATTCACTGGATTCAAGTTATGCGCGTGCGATGAGTGCTGGTGTCAGCCCGGTTGCGGTTTTGCGGGCGATACAGCGCCGTTTGGATCAATTTGGAATTGCGCACGCCAACGGCGGAAATGATGGCGCAATCGCGCGATCCGGAGCGCCACGGTTCGGTCCACAAGCTGCTCAATTTAAACGACAAATGGGTTTCTGGCAGGGGCGGAGGCTGGACGCCGCGCGGGAGCTGGCTTTCGACCTTGAACGTCAAATCAAGCGTTCTGGAAGCCCCTCAGAAGCCCTGACCGGGGATCTGGTGCTTCGACTGGCACGTGGCGCCGCGAGAGCGCGACGCTAAACCGATCCGCCACTCAACCGACGACACACATCATCCAGCTGTTCCAATGTCTGGTAGTGTACACGAATTTCACCGCCCTTGGCGCCGTGCCGAATGTCCACCGACAATCCAAGACGAGACATTATGTCGGCTTCAAGTGCGCGGGTGTCTGCGTCCTTATCCTCTCCCGCTCCGTTTGACTTGCCGCGAGACTTTTTCTCCGGCGCTGCGACGCCCTTTGCCAGGCGCTCTGCCTCACGCACAGACAAACCGCGAGCGATAATCTCGTCCGCCAGCTCTTGGGCATTGGGAGCCGTTGCGATCGCCCGGGCATGGCCAGCAGACAATTGACCGTCCGCCACATATTTCTGGATCCCGCCAGGCAGGTTCAACAGGCGCATCATGTTGGCGATATGCGATCGGCTCTTGGCCACGGCCTGCGCGACATCTTCCTGGGTATGACCGAAACGATCGATCAGCTGGCGATAGGATTGCGCTTCTTCAATCGGGTTGAGGTCTGCGCGCTGAACGTTTTCGACAATGCCGATTTCCAGCGTCTCACGGTCCGTCAACTCTCGAACGAGTGCCGGAATTTCATGCAGACGGGCACGCTGGGCGGCGCGCCAGCGACGTTCGCCTGCTACGATTTCATACCTCGTACCACCATCGACCGGGCGCACAAGAATAGGCTGGACCACTCCCTTTTCCGCAATGGACTCCGCCAGGGCAGCAAGTTCTGCCTCGACCATCGTCTTGCGGGGCTGATCCGGATTGGGCTGGATGAGATCGATGGAAATTTCGGTGACGCCGCGTGGGCGGTCCGACCCGGTCGTACCGGTTTCACTACTTTCAAAAGTCTCTTCCTGGGTCTCTCCGAGCAGAGCTGACAGACCGCGCCCGAGGCGCTTGTTCTTTTCGGCGGGACTCATGCGACTTCACTTTCCTGTTCAGATTTTCTCTTGCGCTCCTGGCGAACGACTTCCTTGGCCAGCGCGACATAAGCCTTGGAGCCCGCACAACTGAGATCGTAGAGCAAGACCGGTTTGCCCATGGACGGCGCTTCGGAGACACGGACATTGCGCGGTATCACGGTCTTGTAGACCTTGTCACCGAAATGCTCGCGTACATCTGCCGCGACCTCTGCAGAGAGATTGTTGCGGCTGTCATACATGGTCAGAACCAGGCCCTGGATATCCAGTTTGGCGTTCAGATGACCGCGCACGCGCTCTACCGTCTTGAGCAATTGGGTGAGGCCCTCAAGGGCAAAGAATTCACACTGGAGCGGCACCAGGATGGAATCCGAAGCTGTCAGGGCATTGACCGTGAGCACGTTCAGAGAAGGCGGACAATCAATCAGTATGTAGTCTATGCCGTCACGATGAGCATCTGCGGCATAATTCTCTATCGCGCGCTTCAACCGGTATGACCGACGATTGTCATTGGCCAGCTCCAGCTCGGCACCGGACAAAAGCACGTCAGATGGAACGATCTGAAGCCCGGGAACGACCGTCTTGGTGAGGGCGTTCTGGAGCGGTTCGTCGCCGACCAGGATATCAAAGGCTGTCACCTGTCTGTCAGCAGGCGGAACACCCAGTCCAGTCGAGGCATTTCCCTGGGGATCCAGGTCAATAATCACCACGCGTTGCTTGATTGCGGCGAGGGCCGTTCCGAGATTTATTGCGGTTGTGGTCTTGCCAACGCCGCCCTTCTGGTTGGCGACGGAAATCACGCGGGGAGCGCTGCTGCGCAGGTGATTATCTGACACGCTTGACCTCTTCTATCCGGAGGATCACCCCATCGCTGGTACGACTGGGTATAACTTCGACCTCGAATGTCCAGTTTTTCCGCGCCTCGGTCAATTCTTCCTCGAAGCGCCGACCCTTGAATAAGAGCCCTACTGCCCCTTTTTTCAACAAGGGATGCGCGTATCCCAATAATTTATGAAGTGGGGCAAAGGCGCGCGCGGTAACAACATCAACCACAGTATCCGGGTCCAGCGCTTCCACTCGAATCGATCTCGCCTCGGCCGGGATGCCTGTTTCCGCGATGACCTTCTTGAGAAAAGCGACCTTTTTCCCCACGGAATCGATCATCAGAACCTGACCATCCAGGCTCTTGTCCTTGAGACCCAGAGCAAGCGCTATGCCCGGAAAACCTGCGCCTGCACCCAGGTCTGCAAAACGGCGCGAACCGTGCGGGATGTGATCCCAGAGCTGATAACTGTCCAGCGCATGACGCTCCCAGAAATCGGCCAGCGTTGAGCGACCCACGAGATTGGTGTGAGCATTCGTTTCTTCGAGAAGTCTATGCCAGGTCTCGAAACCCTCCAGTGTTTCACGTGAAACACCGGTGATCCTCGCAAACTCTTCACTAGTCATGCGCTGGCTGCCTTCTGCTGACGCTTGATATGAGCAAGGACTGCCGTAAGCGCACCCGGCGTCACGCCCTCGACACGCGCGGCCTGGCCGAGCGTCGATGGCCGCGTCGCCTTCAGCTTCTCCTTGGCCTCATTCGACAGACCACCAACAAGGTCATAATCGAAGGCAACCGGGATCTGCACCGCCTCATCCCGTCGGAAAGCCGTAATATCCGCCTGCTGCCGCTCCAGATAGCCGGCATAAAGCGCATCAATCTCGATCTGTTCGCGAATAGCCTTGTCCAGGGTGTCCAGCTGCGGCCAGATGGAAACAAGGTTTTCCCAGTGAATATCCGGGTAGGCAAGCAAGGCAAAAACGTCCCGACGTTTGCCATCCTGATTTACCGATAGACCGTGTTTCTTGGCTTCTTGCGGGGAGAGCTGCAGCGAGCGCGCCATCGTCCGAGCCGCCTCCAGAGCCCTCAACTTGTCCGCATAGGCTGTCTTGCGGACTTCCCCGGCAAAACCCCGATCGATAGCGATCTGCGTGAGGCGTTGATCGGCGTTATCAGAACGCAGCGTCAGCCGATACTCGGCACGCGAGGTGAACATGCGATACGGCTCGGATACGCCGCGCGTAACAAGATCGTCGATCATCACGCCAATATAGGCTTCAGACCGTGACAGGATGAAACGTTCGCGTCCGCTCGCGGCAAAGGCAGCATTCAGACCCGCCATCAGCCCCTGGGCCGCCGCTTCCTCATATCCGGTCGTGCCATTGATCTGTCCCGCCAGCCAAAGGCCGGGAACTTTGCGAACCTGCAGCGTTTCATCAAGCTCGCGGGGATCCACATAATCATACTCGATGGCATATCCGTAGCGGATCACCTCAACATTCGCGAGACCAGGAATAGTCCGCAGAAAGGCATCCTGAACGTCCTCGGGCAGAGAGGAGGAAATACCGTTTGGATAGACGGTGTCATCATCCAGACCCTCTGGTTCCAAGAAAATCTGGTGATTGCTGCGATCTGCAAACCTGTGAACCTTGTCCTCGATCGATGGACAATATCTTGGCCCTCGACCTGCAATCGCTCCGCTATAAACCGCAGACTTGTCGATATTCTCGGAAATAATCGCGTGAGTTTCTTCCGTCGTCCGAGTGACCGCACAGCTGATCTGGGGAACTTCGATCTCATCCGTGAGAAAAGAGAAGGCCACGGGCTCGGCATCTGCCGGCTGTTGCTCCAGCGCGTCCCAGTCAATGGAGGACTTGCGCAACCGGGCAGGCGTACCGGTTTTCAGGCGCCCCATCTCCAGCTTCAGATCATAGAGACGGTCCGACAGGCCGATCGCAGGTGCTTCATCCACGCGGCCGGCGGGGATGCGTTTCTCGCCAATATGGATGAGACCCTTGAGGAAGGTGCCAGTGGTCAGAACAACAGCCGGCGCCTTGTATTCCTTGCCCGACGAGTCGATCACGCCTGCAACTACACCGTTCTCCACGACCAAGTCCTCGACGGCTGCTGCCTGGATATCGAGGCCTTCTGTCTCGGCCAATTCCATCTGCATGGCTTCGCGGTAGAGTTTACGATCAGATTGAGTGCGCGGGCCCCGAACGGCCGGGCCCTTCGAGCGGTTAAGCAGACGGTACTGGATCCCGGAAGCATCAGCGATCCGTCCCATAATCCCGTCCAAGGCGTCGATCTCACGAACAAGATGTCCCTTGCCGAGACCGCCGATAGCCGGGTTACACGACATCTCGCCAATGGTTTCCAGCTTGTGAGTGAGCAGCAAGGTTCGGGCACCCGCGCGCGCCGACGCTGCCGCAGCCTCACAGCCCGCATGCCCACCACCGATAATGATCACATCCCACGAAGTCATCGCCACGCAGCCTGTTCCGCCATGAAAGAAAGGGCGCACTACATAATGCGTCGGAGCGAGGGAGTCGAGCGAAGCGGGCGGTGTTTCACGTGAAACATCGCGATAGAGTTATTACTTCCCGATACAGAATTGTGAAAAGACCCGATCGAGGATGTCCTCCACATCCACTCGGCCCGTAAGCGCCTCCGTGCAGCGAACAGCCAGACGAACATCTTCACCCGCCAGTTCCGGCGCTTCTGCCAGTTTGAGACGGGCCCGGATCAGGGAGTCCACGGCTTCCTCAACGGAGCGTCGATGTCGGACACGGGAAAGCGCTGGCATTTCTCGCGCCGAGAGGCGATCAACGACAATCTCTTCGATCCGCCTCTCCAGCTCGGACACACCATCACCGGACTTCGCACTCAGACCATAGCCGTCACGCTCGGCCTTCTTCTTCTCGACAAGGTCCATCTTGTTCAACACCAAAAGATCACCGTCCTGGAGCCTCTCCTGCAGGTCCAGCAATTCCTCGTCCGACCGGGCATCCGCAACGCCAATGCGCAAATCGGCTTCGACCGCACGATCGAGCGCGCGGCGAACACCTTCGGCCTCAACAGCATCCACCGCTTCACGCAGACCAGCCGTGTCGGAGATCACCACCGGGAAACCACCCATGACGATCCGAACCTCGACAATATCCCGTGTCGTGCCTGGAATGTCTGTGACAATCGCGGCATCGCGCCGCGCGAGCTTGTTGAGCAGAGACGACTTGCCGGCATTCGGGGCCCCGATCAGCGCAATCGAAAAACCGGTGCGTATCCGCTCACCCCGGCGACCGTCATCAAGATGCTCTCCCATGGAGGCGATCAATTCGGTCAAAGGCAGATGCGCCCGGTGGGAGAGGGCGTCCGGAACGTCTTCCTCATCCGGGAAGTCGATCTCGCCTTCGATTGAGGCAAGCACCGAAATCAGCTTGCTCCTCCAGCCTTCATAAAGCGCCTTGAGCGAACCGGACATCTGCGAGATCGCTTGGCGTCGCTGCGCCTCCGTCTCAGCATCAATGAGATCTGCAAGACCCTCTGCCTCGGTCAGATCAAGCCGGCCATGTTCAAACGCACGCCGAGTGAATTCTCCGGGCTGCGCCACCAGACAACCCAGCTCGTCCAGTGCCGAGAGCGTCGCCTCGACCACGGCCGGACCGCCGTGTACCTGCAATTCAGCCACATCCTCGCCAGTGAAGCTGGCAGGCTTTTCGAAATAGAGCACGAGCGTTTCATCAAATATTTCGCCTGCCTGGTTGGAGAGCTTTCGTACGCTGGCCTGACGCGGTTCGGGACGACGACCACGGGTCAGCTTGTCCAGCACCATGCCTACCCGATCACCGGACAGGCGTATCACCGCCACTCCGGACCGGCCGGGTGGAGTTGAAAGAGCGTAAATTGTTGTTTTCACAATGTTTCTACTTTGTGTTCGGGTCCACGCCCGTCTGGCGCATGAAAGACATGAACTGATCCGTCATCTGGCCACCGAATGTCGTCCACTGACGCATCAACGCCTCCGGTTCCATGGATTCCAGATTGGCTTCCATGCGTCGGACCATTTCCTCGGTCAGGCGTTCATTGAGATGGGTGACATCAGGCAGGCCCAAAAAGGTGCGCGCCTCCTCCGGTGAACACTCGATATTGATATTGACCTTCATGAGCACCTCGAAGACGTTTTCCTGCACCACATCAAAAGGAGGGTCGCATGCCGGGTCAAGATATCCTTGTCGACGAGCACACGCCCGAATTCACAGCCTATCTCGCTTTGCCAGCCAGTGGGAGCGGCCCCGGACTGATCGTGTTGCAGGAGATTTTCGGAGTGAACCCAGTGATGCGCGGAATCTGCGACCAGTTTGCGGCCGCCGGGTTTGTCACGCTTTGCCCGGACCTTTTCTGGCGTATCAAGCCGGGCATCCAGATCTCCGACAAGACAGATGATGAATTACAACAAGCCTTCAAGCTGTATAGCGAATACGACGTCGAGGCAGGGATGGCGGATATCCAGCGCGCCCTGGAGACGCTTCGCGACCGCCCTGAATGCACCGGTAGGGCCGGCGCGATTGGTTTCTGTCTCGGCGGATATCTGGCCTATCTCACCGCCTGCCGAACGAGTTCACAGGCAAGCGTTGGATATTATGGCGTGGGAATCGAGAGCGCCCTGTCCGAGGCAGACGATCTGAGTCATCCGCTGATGTTGCACCTCGCCGAGAGAGACCAATTTGTGCCGCCCGCCGTACAGAGCGCGCTCCACAAGGCCTTCGATCATCGCGATGACATTACCGTGCACGACTATCCCGGCAAGGACCATGCTTTCGCACGAACTGGCGGGCGGCACTTTGATACCGACGCCGCAGCGCTGGCGAACTCACGCACGATCACCTTTCTGCGTGAACATCTGTCCTAGCGGTTGCAGATACGACAAATGTGTTAGAGTGGCCCTGCTCGGGCCAGGTACGGGAATGATCTGAAGGGACGTATCGTGGCGATTTTTGACTCAACACTTCAACCGCATCTGCCGCGTTTGCGGGCGGACCGCACCTTGGTGCTCACTACGGTCAGTATTTGGGTCATTCTTGTATTTCTGTTCTCGCTCTCGGCTTACATTGACCATGCCAGAGCCGGACGCAACATTGCCTTCCTGATCGTCCTGCGTAATTACGCGATAGGCTTTACGCCCTGGCTGTTCATGATGCCGGTGATCTTCCTTTACGGCGCTCGCGATGTGAACAAGGCGCTATTGCCAAGCGTGATAACCGCACTTGCCTCGGCGATGATCGCCTTGCCCGTTTCCGGTATCTTCAATGCTGTCGTTCTGGCGGCCATGCACGATACGACCCCACTGCAAGTCATTCAGACGTTCCAGATGCGCGATTGGTTATGGGACGTGCTTTTGTTGATGTTCAACTATCTTGCTGGCCGCCTTATGCGGCCTCGCCCAGAGATCGCGCCCGAAGCACCGGAACAAGTACCTGCCATTGCCGTAAAATCCACAACCGGTGTCGAATTCATTCCGGTCAAACAAATCCAGGGCGCGACCGCACAGGGCAATTACATCGCACTCTTGATGGATGGGCGAGAAGTCTTGCACCGCGCCACTATGGCCAGCCTGTCAGAGAAACTCTCGGACGCAGGTTTTGTCCGCGTTCACCGCTCGCATCTGATCAATCCGAATCTGGTCACGGGTGCCAAGGCACGCGGCGACCGAATACGCGAAGTCCAGCTGAGTAATGGCAGCCGAATTCCAGTGTCCGATCGTTACATGGATGACGCTTATCGCGCGCTGTCCGGTCGGGTTCTTGACTAGTCAGCGCTCGCGATCTTCCAGCTGTCACGGGCCGTGATGCGCCGGAAATAGGCTCTCACGCTGTCCGGCGCATCGCCAAACTGGCGGATGATCTTGAGCAGGTAGAGCATATATCCCACCGAGATATCGGCCGCCGTGAGACGATCCGCCACCAAATAGCTTCCCTTGCCGATACCGCTGTGCTCCAGCGCTTCCAGGTGTTTGTCGGTCTCTGACTTGGCCCAGGCCGCTATGCCGGCATTACGGTGCTCCTCAGGCAAGAGCGCCGTGTGGGCGAGCAACATTGTGACCGGCAAGGTCATCCCACCCTCTCCGAAATGCAGCCATTGCAGGAAACGGCCATAGTCTGTCTCGCCCGGACGGACCTCAAGTTCGCTCGGCCCGAAGGTCGCGAGGATGTATTGCATGATCGCGACACTCTCGAACATCGTGGTTTCCCCATGCTCCAGGGCCGGGATCTTGGCGAGCGGATGCAGCTCTCGATAGGCCGCGGTTTCTTCCGGTGTTGCTCGGTAGGGCGCCTGTTTCAGGGTGTAGGCGACGCCCATCTCTTCCAGCAGCCAGCGACAGCGAATAGACCGCGTGCGCGGCGCATGATGCAGAATGAGTTCCTTGCCTGTAGTATCGACCATGTGTCTCCCCTTTGTGTTTTCTGGAGATAGCAAACCCAATCCTGGCCGAATACAGAAGCAAAAAAAGCCGCATGGCGATCATGCGGCTCTTTTAGACATCATTGCAGACAATGATCAGGTGTTCATGGAGTCGAAGAATTCATCATTGGTCTTCGTCTGACGCAGCTTGTCGAGCAGGAATTCGATCGCGTCCTGGGCACCCATCGGATTGAGGATGCGGCGCAGGATGTACATCTTCTGCAGGTGGTTGCGATCGACCAGGAGTTCTTCCTTACGCGTGCCGGACTTGAGAATATCAATCGCCGGGAAGACGCGTTTGTCAGCCACCTTGCGATCCAGCACGACTTCGGAGTTACCCGTACCCTTGAATTCCTCGAAGATGACTTCATCCATCTTGGAGCCGGTTTCGATCAGCGCCGTCGCGATGATGGTCAGAGAACCACCATTCTCGATATTTCGAGCGGCACCGAAGAAGCGTTTCGGCCGCTGCAGCGCATTGGCATCCACACCACCGGTCAGGACCTTGCCCGAGCTTGGCACGACAGTGTTGTAGGCGCGGCCAAGGCGCGTAATGGAGTCCAGCAGGATGACCACATCGCGGCCATGCTCCACCAGACGCTTGGCTTTCTCGATCACCATTTCGGCCACCTGGACGTGGCGTGTCGCCGGTTCATCAAAGGTCGAGGAAATCACCTCGCCCTTAACCGTGCGCTGCATGTCGGTGACTTCCTCGGGGCGCTCGTCAATGAGCAGCACCATGAGATAGCTTTCCGGGTGATTGCTCTCGATCGCGTGTGCAATGTTCTGGAGCAGGACGGTCTTACCGGTGCGCGGCGGCGCCACGATCAGACCACGCTGGCCCTTACCGAGCGGCGCCACGATATCAATGACTCGGCCCGAGCGATCCTTGACCGTCGGATCGACCGTTTCCATAACAAAGCGGCTATCGGGATAAAGCGGCGTCAGATTGTCGAAATGCACCTTGTGGCGCGCGCGTTCCGGTTCCTCGAAATTGATCGAGCTGACTTTGAGAAGGGCGAAATATCGTTCGCCATCGCGCGGGCTGCGGATCTCGCCCACCACAGTGTCGCCCGTGCGCAGACCGAATTTCCGGATCTGGGTCGGTGAGACGTAGATATCGTCCGGTCCGGCGAGATAGTTCGATTCCGGAGAGCGGAGGAAGCCAAAGCCGTCCTGCAGAACTTCCAGAACCCCGCCGCCATGGATTTCCACCCCGCATTCGGCCAACGCCTTGAGGATCGCGAACATCATGCCCTGTTTTCGCAGGGATGATGCATTCTCGATCTCAAGCGCCTCGGCAAATTCGAGTAGCTCGGTCGGCTTCTTTTCCTTCAGATCCTGGAGCGTCATGCGTTCCAGGCCAGCAAGGGATTCAGGCAGAGCGGTTTCTTCGGTCATGATGGATCTTCACAGGGAACGTCGAGGCCAGCTCCGGTCGGAGTTGGTGCAATCGAAGCAAGAAGGGTGCCGGAAACGCCTAAACACCCGAATTGGTCAGAAATTGACACTGACATCTCGGATAGATGCCCAATCTGTCAATGAAAGAGAGGTCTCACATAGAGTTCAATTCTGCTTGCCACGCCTTGACTGCACGGTCAAGCATTGCCCGGTTGTGCTTGTGTCATTTCAACGCGACGACGGCGATCAACACGATCAGGATGGCGAGCACAAACGGGATCTCGTTCAGGATGCGATAGCGCTTATGTTCCCAGTCATTTGTGCCAGATTCGAACTTCTTGAACCGGTCCGCGAACACGTGGTGGATGCCCGTCATCGCTGAGATCAGCACAAATTTTGCGATCCAGGACCAGTCGAGAAAAATCTCCCAACCGCCCGCGCGCTCGGCATTTGACCACACCAGAAGCAAACCAAAGATCCAGGTCGCGATCATGGCCGGATTCATGATCACCTTGAGCAGCCGGCGTTCCTGCAGGCGGGCAGTCTGGTCAAACTCGCCACCGGCTTCGGCTTGTGCATGATAGACATAGAGGCGCGGCAGATAGAGCAGACCCGCCATCCAGGCGATCACCGCCAGGATATGCAGGGCTCTCAGCCAGTCATACGCTGCAAGGATCATGCTTCCAGGCTTCCCGAAATCGCACATCGGCATTTGCCGAACCCGCGCGGACATATACGAGACCGCGTGTCCGGCGCCAAGCCGTAGGACTGGTTGAGACGCGTATCGACCATGTCAGCCAATGATTTGATGAAAGCTGGCTGGGTGCCCAGTGCCGGTACACGCAGATACATTGGAACGCCATGCTCTGATGCAAGCTCCGCATATTCCTCATCCAGCTCGACAAGGGTCTCGATATGTTCGGAGACAAAGGCGATTGGCGTTAAAACGATATTCTTGCACGCCTTGCCTGCACGCTCGATAGCATCATCGGTGGACGGTCCAATCCATTCCAACGGACCGACACGGCTTTGATAACAGATCTCGTGATCGGTGATCTCGGGCATTTTCTCGACCACCGCCGCCACCGTCTGCTCGACCTGCCATTGGTAGGGATCACCCTCGTCGACAATTTTCTTGGGCAGTCCATGCGCCGAGAACAGAACACGAGTGTTGGATAGATCATCGATGCCGGACAGCGTTTCCCGCAACAGCGCTACATGGGCGTCGACGAATGCCTCTTCTGTCGGATAGCAACAGATCGTTTCAGCTTCCAGGGGCGTGGCTGACGTCCAGGCATCAAGCGAGGAGGCCGTCGTTGTCGTCGAGAATTGTGGGTAAAGCGGTAGCAAGATGACCCTGTCTGGCTGCCAGGCCTCGATTTCCCTGGCCGTTTCCTCGGTGAAGGGATGCCAGTACCGCATTGCCGGCCAGATTCTGACCTCGAGGTCAGTATGCCGCGACCGTAGTTCAGCCTCCAGCGCATCAAGTTGTTTCTGGGTTTCCGGCACAAGCGGTGATCCGCCACCCATCTTCGCGTAATTCTCGCGCGCGGATTTTGCTCGCGTCGTGGAAATCAACCAGGCCAGCATTTCTCGGATCGGACCTGGAGCCTGGATAATGGCCGGATCACGGAACAGATTGCGCAGGAAGGGACGCACAGCTTCGGGCTTGTCCGGTCCTCCGAGATTAAAGGCCGCAATTGCTAGCTTCATGGAATTCGCCTGCCGGTTAGCGGTCGCGAACCGACCGGATCAATTGTTCAACATGGGCAACAGGCACGTCAGGTGTGATCCCGTGACCAAGGTTGAAGATATGGGGCCGGTCAGACCAGGCGTCCACAAGACGATCCACCTCGGCCTTCAGGACCGCGCTACCGGTGCGCAGAACCGCCGGATCGAGATGGCCCTGAACCGGCAGGCCCTTTGGCAGGTTTTCATCCATCCATTTCGGATCAACCGCCGTATCAAGGGCCAGCGCCGTCACGCCGGTCTCGCGGGCATATTTCGGGTAGAGCGTTCCCGCGCCACGCGGAAAGCCAATGATCGGAAGATCAACGCCCTGCGCCCGGATCCGGTCCACAATTCGTTTGGTCGGACGAATGATAACCCGGTCAAACAAAGGCTCCGGAAGACCTTCCGCCCAGCTGTCGAAAATTTTCAGGACTTCAGCACCCGCATGGGCCTGCATGACCAGATAATCCGCAGTGGCGTCGGCAATGATGTCCATCATCGCGTCAAATGCTTCTGCCTTGTCGTAGGCGGCTACGCGTGTTTTGAAACGATCCTTGGACCCACCACCCTCGACCATATAGGTCGCAACCGTCCACGGCGCTCCGGCAAATCCGATCAGCGTCGTTTCCGGTGGCAAATCCGCCTTGGTCAGACGAAGGGTCTCACCAATCGATGCAAGCACGCTGTCGTCACGTTTGTCAGCCAGCTCCTGAAAATTGGCAACATCGAACGGGTCCAGCTTGGGACCTTCGCCGGTGACAAACCAGACCCGTCGGCCCAGGGCGATCGGTATAAGCAGAATGTCTGCAAACATAATCGCTGCATCAAAGCCAAACCGGCGGATCGGCTGCAGCGTCACTTCTGATGCGAGATCCGGCGAGAAGCAGAAATCAATGAAGTCCTTCGCCCGGGAGCGAACTTCCCGGTATTCGGCCAAATAACGGCCAGCCTGGCGCATCATCCAGATGGGAGGTGGTGAGAGCGTCTCACCTTTCAGGACATTGAGGATCGGTTTTGAAACATCATCGGTCATACCGAGTGCTTTAGGACGCTCCGTCCACAGGTTCAATGCGGCGTTTTCACTTCCCCTTTAATAATAGAATTAGGGAGTCGTAGTTGTTGTACTGTGAGTGTCGGGGGTATCTCGTTTATCCGCATGCTGAGGACATATTTGTCAGCTGGATAACTCCTAAGTTTCGTCAGTATCTTATCCGGTATAAACGGAATTAGGTTATTTATAACAACATCATGTAGACAAAAGTGTTGTTGATAAACCGGTAAAACCTTGTGATCTTATTATCCCCGGAAAATTCACTCACAGGCTTATCAACACACAGCATCACTGTGGACAAATCTGTGAAATTATCGGGGTATGACCGGGTATTACCCACAGCCGAAAATCATCGATCGGTGGATTGAGGACAACGGCCCAAGTTATTAACAAGTCGTTAACAGATCGAGCGCGTGATGACGGACAGCGAACAGCCCCCCATCGATACCTGTTTTCACATTCACATGGTCTCGGATTCGACCGGTGAAACGCTGATGGAGGTCATGCGTGCTTCCGTAGCCCAGTTTGAAAACACCAATCCGCTTGAACATCTCTATGCCCTGGTCAGATCATCGCGTCAGCTGGACCGGGTGCTTGAAGAAGTTGCGGGTTATCCCGGTGTTGTCATGTACACCATCGTTAATCCGGACCTGCGTCGTGAACTGGAGACCCGGTGTATGGAAATCGGTGTTCCGGCGATTGCCGTCCTCGATCCGATGTTGGCGACGTTAAGTTCCTATCTTCAAAGACCTATTGCTAGTCGCGCCGGTGCACAGCGATCTCTCGATGCGCAGTATTATCACCGGATTGAAGCCATGAATTACGCTATGTCCCATGATGACGGACAAGGTGATAATTTCGAGGCCGCGGACATTATTTTGCTGGGTGTCAGCCGGACGTCCAAGACACCGACCAGTATCTATCTGGCGCATCGTGGTTTCCGGGCGGCAAACATTCCCCTGGTACAATCCGCGCCGCTTCCAACCGATCTTGCCAGTCTGAAAAAACCCCTGATCGTGGGTCTGACCGCTTCGCCGGAACGTATTGTTCAAATCCGTCGTAATCGCCTTCTGTCGCTGAACGAGGATCGCGATACGGATTACATTGATGATTTCACAGTTCGCGAGGAAGTCCTTCACGCCAAGCGACTTTATGCGAAACATGGCTGGCCCTCGATTGATGTAACGCGTCGTTCGATTGAAGAAACTGCGGCGAAAATCATTAATCTTCTCAACGAGAAAAGAGCCAAAGATGAGTAGTTCCCTGGTGCTGGCATCGGGAAGTCAGATCCGTCGGCTGGTGCTTGAACAGGCCTGTATTCCTTTTCGGGTCGACAAATCGGATGTGGACGAAACGGAGCTCAAGGAAAAGCATGCGGATCTGAACCCGGCGGAAATGGCGCTTCTGCTTGGCCGGGCCAAGTCTCGCCAGGTATCAGCCAGATTGCCGGGTGAGATTGTTCTGGGTGCTGACCAGACCATGGAACTGGAAGGTCAGCTGCTCGACAAATTGCCGGACGCTGCACTGGCTCGCGACCGGCTGAAACGCATGCGTGGCAAACCTCATTATCTGCATTCTGGTCTCTCTCTACATCGGGATGGTGAGGAGATCTGGTCGCTATCACGCACATCGACCATTCATGTCCGCGAGTTTTCAGGCTCATTCCTCGAGACCTATCTGGAACAAGCCGGAGATGCCCTGACAGCCAGTGTTGGCGCCTATGCCTATGAAGGCCTGGGCGCGCAATTGTTCGAGACGGTCGAGGGCGACTATTACGCGATTCTGGGACTACCCCTGCTGCCGTTGCTGGAAGCTTTGCGTGAATTTGGAGTGATCGAAACATGACACCGACCGGAGCTGCGATGACCGCCGGTGTGATCGGTCAGCCGATTGCCCATTCACTGTCACCTTTGATGATGTCACGCTGGATCGATGCTGCCGGCCTGGATGCGATTTACACACCATATGTCGCCACACCGCACATGTTTGCCCCCGTTGTCATGGCGCTTTATCGCGCTGGGTTGAAGGGCCTGAATGTTACCCTGCCGCACAAGACTGAAGCCCTGACCCTGGCCAACCGGATTTCGGACGCAGCGGACAAGATCGGTGCTGCCAATCTCTTGACATTTGTTGATGGGGAAATTCACGCAGACAACACTGATGCTGTTGGTTTCATTTCATCTTTGCGAATTGCTGGCGTGGACCCTAAAGGCAAGTCTGTTCTGGTGCTGGGCGCAGGTGGCGCTTCTCGTGCCGTGACATATGGTTTGAAGGATGCCGGCGCTCGAGAGCTTGCAATCGCCAATCGAAGTCTTGGAAAAGCCCGTGAAATTGCCCGCGAAATCGCGCCGGATACTGAAATAGTGGGATGGGATAATCGCAATGGTCTTTTGGATCAGGTCGATATTGTGGTGAACGCGACTTCGCTGGGGCTGAAGGGGCAGATTCCGCTGGAAATGGAATGGGGGCAAGCCAGGGACAGCCTTGTCGCTATCGATACCGTATATACGCCCCTCGAAACCCAATTTCTCGCGGATGCCCGCAATCGTGATCTGACAGGCATAGACGGTCTGGGCATGTTGATCGAACAGGGAAAACCCAGCTTCGAGGCATTTTTCGGCGTAGCGGCTCCACAGGGTGCGGATATTCGATCCTTGCTGGAAACAAAGCTGCGTGAGGCAAAATGATCCGCATGGGCCTCACCGGATCGATTGGCATGGGTAAGTCAGCAACAGCTGCTCTGTTCGCGGCCGAAGGTGTTCCGGTTTTCGATTCCGATGCGGCCGTCCACGCACTTTACGCTGCTGGCGGCGCGGCTGTTGAACCCATCGCCGCTGTCTTCGGTGATGTGATCACTGACGGTGCGGTTGACCGGGCTCGGTTATCCGCGGTTCTGAAGGTAGATCCGGCAGGTTTTGCGCAACTTGAGGCGATTGTTCATCCGCTCGTGGAGTCGGCGCGCGAAGCTTTCCTGCAAGCGGCAAGAAATGACCAGGCCGAGGCCGTTCTCTTTGATATTCCGCTTCTCTTTGAAACTGGCGGTGAAGAGGCTGTCGATGTCATCATTGTCTGTCATGCTCCTGACAATGTTCGTCGCAAGCGCGTACTGGATCGGCCAGGCATGACTGAAGAAAAGCTGGATTTGATCCTTGCCAGACAGATGCCAGAAACGGAAAAGCTCAAACGGTCGGATTACGCGGTTGAGACCTCTCAGGGTCTTGATCTGGCGCGCGAACAGGTGCGCGATATTCTGGCAGATATTCGGCGACGCAAGACAGAGGGCGAACTGGGCTGATGCGCGAGATTGTATTCGATACCGAGACGACCGGGCTTGAAGCCAATGGTGGTGATCGCATCACCGAACTGGGCTGTGTCGAGGTCATCGATTGCATTCCAACAGGCAAGACGTTTCACGCCTATATCAATCCAGAACGTTCCACGCCCCAGGAAGTTGTCGAGATTACCGGCCTTACGGATGATTTCCTCGCAGACAAGCCGGTATTTGCCGAAGTCGCACAGGACTTTATCGATTTTGTCGGTGATGCCGTCATGGTCGCACACAATGCGCCGTTTGACCGGGGTTTCATCAATATGGAAATGGTCCGGCTCGGCAAGCAGCCGTATGCCGAAAACCGGTTCAAGGATACAGCGCGCATCGCCCGGGCCATGTTCCCGGGCAGTTATGTATCCCTGGACGCCTTGTGTAAGCGTTTTGATATCTCGCTGGAAACACGAGAGAAACACGGCGCTCTGATTGACTCCCTATTGTTGGCGGAAGTTTATCTTGAGCTGACTGGAGGTCGGACTCGCGCGCTGGACTTGGCCGGCAAAGCGGAAACCAGTGGCGGCAAGGTTGAATTCCCTGTTCGTCCGGTGCGGTCACGCGAGTTATCAGGTCGCGTCAACGAAACAGAGCGCGCCGCCCACGCCGCCTTTATCGACGAAATGGGCGAAGACGCGCTCTGGAAACAGCTTAAAGCGCTGAATTAGTTGGCAGCAGCCGGCTCGCCATTGCCATTGGTGTCGGCGCCCGGGGCAGCTGCAGCACGTTTGGCCAGCTGAGCACGGTAAAGGTTCGCGAAATCGACCGGGTCCAGCATCAGCGGCGGGAAGCCACCATCACGCGTGACGTCCGCCAGGATACGACGGGCGAACGGGAAGATCATGCGCGGGCATTCGATCAGCAGGAAAGGCTCACGGTCGGCATCTGCAATGTTCGCCATCTGGAACAGGCCGGCATAGGCCAGCTCTGCAATGAAGACGACGTCATCATTTTCGCCAGCCGCACGCGCCGAGAAGTTCAGCGTGACTTCATACGTGTCGGGGCTGATGGTGCGTGCCTGGACGTCAATTCCCAGATCAATGTTCGGCGGCTTCGAGCTGCGTGCAGAATCCGTGTAGGACGGGTTCTCGAAGGAGAGGTCCTTGATGAACTGGGTGAGGATGCGAAGCGACGGAGCTTTCGGCATTTCGCCTTCTGCAGGCGTGTTCGGAGCGTCGGCCATAATTGTCCCCTGGCGGGTCAGCGTTGATTAACAGGCCCAAGGGGCCAGATATACGAAGCGGGCCGGTTAGCATGCGAGCGATAGGGCGGCAAGCTGTAAGCCTGATATTGAACTAGCTGACGAAGCGCCAAAATGTTCTAGTATTGAATTTGGTGCCAACTGGACAGCCAATCAGGACGCTGACGGAATGATCGATCTACTCACCATTCTCATTTTCGGCGGCATAGCCGTGTTTTTTGGATTCAAGCTGTTCACTGTGCTGGGGCGGCATGAAGGCCATATGGAGGCACCTAGCTCTGACAATGTCTCGCCCGCTGGGATCGGCATGCCGGGATCGACTTCCCCACTGCGTCCGGCGTTTGAGGGTCCGGCCGCGGCCGGCCTGGAAGCGATAGCTGCAGCTGACAGCCGTTTCGACCCAAACGAGTTTGTTGTTGGCGCCAAGCGGGCCTATCGCATGATTGTCGAAGCCTTTGCCGCCGGCGATCGCGACGCGCTCTCAGACTTGCTCGCGCCGGATGTACTCAAACGCTATGTCTCGGCAATCGATGCTCGCGATAAACGTGGAGAAACGGTCAATTCCGAAATCGATCGCATCAAATCTGCGGATATTACCGAGGCGGAACACCATTCGGGCACGGCCCGGGTGAAAATCCGTTTCGAGGCAGAGATTGCGACCGAAACGCGTGATGAAACGGGCAAACTTGTCAGCGGTGATCTCGCCAATCTGGCAAAGACGGTGGAATACTGGACTTTCCAGCGCAAGACCACGAGCTCTGATCCCAATTGGGAGCTGTCCAGTGTCTCCGTGGCTTAGGCGCGGCCTGATTTCCAGCCTGGTCTTCCTGGCGGCATGCCAGCAACCTGAACCCGTCGAAGAACCGGTCGAAGCAACACCGGAGCCGGAAGTTGTTCTGCCCGATCAGCTTCAGCTTGTCCCGGCTCACTGGGATGCCTTGCGCGACTGGCAGTCCAGCGACCCTCTAGCAGGTATTTCGGCTTTCCTGCGATCTTGCGAGCAATGGCACGGCCGGGCGGAGGATCGTCCTCTCAATCCACGAGCGGAATGGGCAGGAACGGTCGGTGACTGGCGCGGTGCCTGTGCAGCGGCGACCATGGCAGGTAGTGATCCGGCCTCTCGTCGCCAAGCGCTGGAAGCTGTGTTCACACCTATCCGCATCATCGCTGTGGGTGAAGATGACACGGTTGAGCCAGCCGAAACGGGCCTGCTGACTGGATATTATGAACCCTTTGTGGAAGTGCGCGAGGAATCCTCCGTCGAGTTCGCCCAACCGCTTCGTCGCAGACCGGATGACCTGGTGACGGTCGATCTGGGCCGGTTTGATGAGGAATTGGCCGGACGTCGG
This sequence comes from Maricaulis sp., assembly GCF_017643475.1. GTDB lineage: Bacteria > Pseudomonadota > Alphaproteobacteria > Caulobacterales > Maricaulaceae > Maricaulis. The sequence goes on along the minus strand of NZ_JAEPNI010000001.1, from coordinate 237,571 downwards.
CTGGTCGGTCGTGTCGAAAATGGTCAGCTGGTTTACTATCGCGATCGCGATGAAATCGAGCGTCAGGATCGCGGAGAGGTCATCGCCTGGGGACGCCCTATCGACGTGTTTTTCCTGCAGATCCAGGGATCTGGCCGTCTGGTTTATCCTGACGGGAGGCAGGAGCGTGCCGCTTTTGCCGCGCATAATGGCCTGCCCTACCGATCTATTGGTCGTGAATTGATCCGCCGCGGTGAGCTCGAGCGTCACGCAGCGTCGAAACAGGGGATTGAGCGGTGGCTCAATGACAATGGACCTGAGGCTACGGCAGAGCTTTTTGCGGTCAATCCACGTTACGTCTTTTTCCAGACCCAGCCATTGACCGATCCTGACCTCGGACCGTCGGGCTCATCCGGCGTTGCGCTGACACCCATGGCATCTATCGCCGTCGATACCTCGCAGCATGCGCACGGCGTGCCGATCTGGCTGAGTGCTGATCTGCCGGAGCTGGATACGTGGTCGGGCCTGGTGGTTGCCCAGGATTCCGGCGGTGCTATCAATGGTCCTATCCGGGGTGATTTTTTCTGGGGCTGGGACGATACAGCGGAACGTCGCGCAGGCACGACCCGCGCCCAGGCCAGCTGGTACGTTCTTTTACCGACCGCTGTCGCCCAGCGTATTATCGATGCCACCCCGCCGGCCTAGGGTTTTGTGATGATCCGCAAACGTGTCCTCAGCCCGGGTGAAAAGGCGGAATGGCGCAAGATTGCGCGATCTGTGACCCCGATTGACGAGAGCAGGAAGCGCTCGCTTGAGGATGAGATTGCTGCGCCCTCGGCGCGCCCTGAACACCCCAAACCGAAGACCAAGTCCCGATCTCCCGCGAAAAAACCTGCGCGTCGGCCCAATCATTCGCATCCGCCCCATCATCATGTCCCCGTGCCGGTTGACCGGAGTGCGGAGCGTCGCCATCGGCGGGGCAAGCTGGAGCTGGATGCGCGCATAGATCTGCACGGGCTGACCCAGGACCAGGCATTGTCCACCCTGACTCACTTTCTGCGCATGGCCTGGAGTGAGGGCTATCGCAATGTGCTGGTGATCACCGGCAAGGGCCTGTCCCAGAGAGATCGAGAAGACGCGCCGTGGGATTATCCAGAAAAGCCTGGGGTTCTTAGGCGTAAATTACCGGAATGGCTTGGTAATTCTACTTTGCGTCAGTGGGTGTCAGGGTACTCGTCCGCGCATACGCGGCACGGCGGCGCCGGGGCGTTTTATGTCACTCTGAGGGTAAGCCCGAAATCAGCCCTGCCTAGAGAATGAACTTGCTCAGATCTGCATTCTTGGCCAGTTCACCGACCTGTTCCCGAACATAATCGGCGTCAATCCGGATCGTCTCGCCATCACGGTCGGAAGCGGTGAAGGAAATATCCTCGACCAGCTTTTCCATGATGGTCTGAAGCCGGCGCGCACCGATATTCTCGACAGTCGAGTTCACATTGGCCGCCAGTTCGGCGATCGCGTCGATCGCATCCTCGCCGAATTCCAGGGTGACACCCTCGGTCTTCAGCAATTCCGTGTACTGGCGGATGAGGCTGGCTTCCGGTTCCGTGAGGATACGCTGGAAATCTGCCTTGGTCAGCGCTGACAGTTCGACCCGGATTGGCAGGCGACCCTGCAGCTCGGGCAGCATGTCGGAGGGTTTGGCCACGTGGAATGCGCCCGAGGCGATGAAGAGGATGTGGTCTGTCTTCACGGCGCCGTGCTTGGTCGAAACAGTGGTTCCTTCGATCAGGGGCAGAAGGTCACGCTGAACGCCTTCACGGCTGACATCCCCGCCACGGGCGTCGGAACGGGCGGCGATCTTGTCGATTTCGTCCAGGAAAACAATGCCTTCATTCTCGGCCAGCTTGATCGCTTCTGCGGTGATCTGGGCGTCGTCGATCAGCTTGTCGGCTTCCTCGTTGATCAGTGGCTCATAGGCGTCCTTGACCTTCATGCGCACAGTCTTGGACTGCTGGCCGAAACCCTTGCCCAAGAGGTCGCCGAGATTGAGCACACCGGCGCCACCACCGCCCGCCGGCATGCCGGGAATGTCCAGCATCTGTAGCGGGGAGCTGGTTTCGGAGATCTTGATCTCGACATCCTTGTCGTCGAGCTCCCCGGTCCGCAGGCGTTTGCGGAAACTGTCCCGTGTGGACTCGCTGGCGGTAGGGCCGACAAGTGCTTCCAGCACACGGTTCTCCGCTGCGGCATGGGCCTTGGCTTTGACTTCCTCGCGCTTTTTCTCGCGCACCAGGCTTATGGCGATTTCAACGAGGTCGCGCGCGATCTGGTCGACATCGCGGCCGACATAACCCACCTCGGTGAATTTCGTTGCTTCGATCTTGATGAAAGGAGCCTGGGCCAGTTTGGCCAGACGGCGAGAAATCTCGGTCTTGCCGACACCGGTGGGGCCGATCATCAGAATATTTTTCGGCGTGACTTCCTCAGCCAGATCCGCATCCAGCTGCCGACGGCGCCAGCGATTGCGCAGGGCAATGGCGACAGCTTTCTTGGCCTCGGCCTGGCCAACGATGTGGCGGTCGAGTTCGGATACGATTTCGCGGGGCGAGAAGTCAGTCATCGGGCGAGCCATTTGTTGTTCGGTGATAAGGATGTAATCAGAGCGAAGAAGCAAAACCAGTCCTGATGTGAGATCCGTTATGACGCGACCCCGTTTCCACCTCGCCTTTCCTGTCAATGATCTTGAGGCGGCGCGCAGTTTCTATGCGGGTCTGATGGGGTGTTCTGAGGGGCGATCTTCGAACAACTGGATTGATTTCAACATGTTCGGTCATCAGGTGGTGGCTCATCTGGCGCCCGAGGAGTGTGCGCCCGCCCAAACCGGCCATGTTGACGGGAAACAGGTTCCTGTTCGCCATTTCGGTGTCATCCTGGAATGGGATGAATGGCAAACCCTGGCTCACCGTTTTCGAAACGCAGGCACAGAGTTTGTCATCGAGCCCTATGTGCGTTTTGCCGGCGAGTCTGGAGAACAGGGAACATTCTTTGTTCGTGACCCCGCAGGGAATGCACTCGAATTCAAGAGCTTCCGCAACGATGACCAAGTGTTCGCCAGGTAATAATCCAAAGCCTGGAATGTTTTGACACGGTTACGGGCGAAATCCAGAATTCGCTTATGACAGGGGCCGATTCCACCGAAACCGGAGACATGACGCTGGCAACCAGACCCGTCATGGTACTACGCCATCGCAGACTTTATGGCGTGGCCATGGGGTTGCTCGTCATCATGAACGTCTACTCGACCGGCTGGGCGGTGATCGAGCTTCTGGTTGTGCTGCAAGTCTGGCCACAGGGCCTGTGGAACTGGGATGCGTATGGCTTTTTCGCATCGCTCAACTGGCAGCAGGAAGTCGCCTTCTATTCCTCGCTTGTCCTGTCGTGGGCGTGTGTCTGGTTGATGCTCCGGCGCAGCGCGATGACGGTGCCCGCTTTCCTTCTGTCCTTCATACTTTATCGAGTCGACAGCCTTATCCTGTCCACGAACGTGTTGTTCAATGGAATAGCCGGGTTTCCGACGTTTGGTCCGATCCTCGTTTTCCAGCTTTTGCTGACGACGCTGATCATCAATCTCTGGGCCGAGGATGTGCTGGATCGTGATCAGTTCTGGAAGAAGAAGCGCTAGCCGGCCTCGATCGTCTCGACCGTCAGATTGTCATTGGTGTAGACGCAGATGCGCGATGCGATGGCCATGGCCTTGCGGGCGATGACTTCCGGATCGTCTTCATAATGCATCAGGGCGCGCGCCGCGGAGAGGGCGTAATTGCCTCCGGATCCGACTGCGACAACACCGTCTTCCGGTTCCAGCACATCACCAGCACCCGTGAGCAGGAATGTCGCGTCGGCGTCGGCGACGATCAGCATCGCTTCAAGGCGCCGCATGTAACGATCCGTGCGCCAATCCTTGGCCAGCTCTACGCAGGCCCTGGCAAGCTGGGCCGGGTGTTGTTCCAGCTTGGCTTCGAGGCGTTCAAACAGGGCGAAGGCATCGGCGGTCGCGCCAGCGAAACCGGCGACAACCCGACCACCCGCCAGGCGGCGGACCTTTTTGGCATTGCCTTTCATGACCGTGGGCCCGATCGAGACCTGGCCATCACCGGCGATGACCAGCCGACCACCCTTGCGAACCGCGCAGATCGTGGTTCCGCGCCATTGAGAGGCGTCTGCGTAATCCTGGGTCATGCTGGCAGCTCCGTTTCACGTGAAACCAAGCATTTGGCCAATCCGGCCTGCCGGATCAACCCCTTGGTCCAGAACGGAGTGTATTGTCAGGCCCTATTCACCCACGGCACGCGGGACAAAAGCGTCCTCGGCATACTCCATGAACTGGTCATACGGCATCGGACGGCCGAACAGGAAACCCTGGGCAAGGGTCGCGCCCATCGCCTTGAGCATGGTCATCTGTTCGGGTGTTTCCACACCCTCGGCGACCGTTTCCAGCTTGAGGGACTTGGCCATGGCCAGGATCGTCTCGACAACGATGCGGGCATGCGGATCCGTCGTCATGTTGCGGACAAAGCTCATATCGATCTTGAACACGTCGAACGGCATGCGGGTGAGATAGGCCAGTGATGAATGGCCGGTGCCAAAATCATCGATGGCGAAATTCACACCCTTGTCGCGCAGCGGCTGGACCTGTTCGATCACCCGCTCCGGATTTTCCATGGCAATCGATTCCGTCAGCTCGAGCTCGAGCAGGTGCGGAGGCAGTTCGGCGTCTTCAAGAGCATCAAGTACACTCTGCGAGAAGCCTTCGCGGTCGAACTGCATCGCCGACACATTGACGGCGACCGGGATTTCCAGCCCTGCAGCACGCCAGGCAGCAGCCTGTTTGCACGCCCGGCGCAGGACCCAGTCTCCAATTTCACCAATCAGCCCGCATTCTTCCGCAGCCTCGATAAAAGCGCCCGGAGATAACAGTCCAGCCGTCGGATGCTGCCAGCGTACTAGCGCTTCAGCGCCGGCGATGGAACCGTCCTTCATCAGGACTTTCGGCTGATAGAAGACGACCAGCTCGTCTTTCTGTACGGCGTCACGAAGTTCGTTTTCCAGCACCAGGCGCTCGAAGGCGGACTGGTTCATGGTCGGCTCGAAGAATTGAGCAGAGGCACCACCGGCGCGCTTGGCGTGCGCCATGGCCAGGTCGGCATGACGCATCAGTGTTTCCGGGTCAGCGCCATCCTGAGGGAAGACAGCGACACCGATACTGGCACCCAGGAAGACCTGGTGGCCACCGATTTCAAACGGCAGACGGATAGCGTCGACAAGCTTGTTGGCGACACGCGCAGCGTCAGCACTGTCATGGATCTTGGGCAGGAGGGCAGTGAACTCATCACCACCCAGGCGGGCGACCATGGATGGATCGTCCATGCGGTCGGCAGCAAGATCACAGCCACGGACAACTTCGGTCAGTCGGCGACCGACCATCTCCAATAGGCGATCACCTTCGCCGATACCCAGACTATCATTGACGCGCTTGAAGCGGTCGAGATCGACGAACAACACAGCGCCGGAATGGTCTTCTTCCAAGGCGCGGCGAGCGACACGTTCAGTTTCCTTGCGAAAACGTTCCCGGTTCGGCAGCTCGGTGACCATATCGACATAGGCCAGGCGGTGAATGCGTTTCAGATTGCCGTCCAGGCGCGCAAACATGCGGTTGAAGGCATTGGCCAGAACTTCCAGCTCGTCGCCTGTATTGATGCGGATGCGGGTATCAAGTGTCTTTGAAGAGGCATGACGGGCTGCCTCGGTCAGCGTCTGGATCGGGCGCAGGGCGCGTCCCACGAGAAGCGCGGCCAGTGGCAGGAAAATGCCCAGAGCGAACAATGCCAGCAGGGCCTGGCGCTTGATCATGTCATTGCGCGAGGTCACCAGCTCGGTCAGTTCAAGCTGGGCGTAGATCACACCGGAAAGACGACGCTGGCTCGTATAGGCCGGCACTGCGAGTTGCAGAATCGTGCCGTTGAGTTCGTGACGGATATCACCGGCACCAAGTGAGGAAACGGCTATTGCGGAAGTGCGGATGTTTTCGGCGCTGGCCGGATCAGCAAGAGCCTCGACAAACAGCTCGCGGCGGTTGTTCACCGCGTAGATTTCGTCTGCACCCATATTGTCGCGCAGTTCTGTCAGGAACGCGCCGACAAACTCGACATCACGGGAATTGAAACTATCAGCCAGCCGGCTGGCCGCGGAACTGAGTGTAGCGACATTGCGATCGATCAGAAGGTTACGCGTCTCGCGCTGTGCGGACACGCTTTCCAACGTCATCAGCATGAACGTCATCGCGAAAATCAGAGCGCCGGTGAGAAGAGTGAACTTCATCACAAGCGAACGCATGACTCTCGACACCGCTTTGCGGATGGGCGCCATTTTTACCCCACACCACGGTCTTTTTGACCGTGTTTACTCCACCATTATTCGGGGCTGATTTCGTAATCGGCCCCTTTATCACGGAGTAATGTCTCACCAACCATTTGAGGTGTGGTTAATAGCGCTGGATTTTTTCAATAAATTCGAGAATTCGCATTTAGATCTTCTTTACGCCAGACCTATTCCGCCTTCCTCAATTAGAGATTTCAGGGCGGTCTCCGGACGCGCTCCGAAGTGGGAAATAATCTCCGCCGCGCAGATGACGCCCATTTTTCCTGCCTCTTCCAGGCTCAGATCACGGGCAAGTCCTAACAGGAAGCCGGCCGCAAACAGATCGCCGGCACCAGTGGTGTCCACGAGCTCGTCGACAGGCGCAGCAGCGACGGTCACAACCTCTTCACCGCGAACAATGACGGCACCCTTCTCGCTGCGGGTGATGGCAGCAACTTCGACGTCCTGGCCGACAAGGCGTACAGCTTCGTCAAAATCCTCGGTCTCATAAAGCGCAGTAATCTCGGCTTCATTGGCCAGCAGAATATCGATGTGATTGGCCACGAGGTGGCGGAAGGCTGCGCGGTGACGGTCGACACAGAACAGGTCGGACAGGGTCAGCGCCGTTCGCTTGCCAGCTGCTGCTGCCAGTTCTGCCGCGCGGACGTAACCTCGTTTGGCTTCTTCGCGGTCGAAGAGATAGCCCTCGAGATAGATGATCGAAGAAGCGCGAAGCTTATCTGCGTCGGCGGCAACATCTTCTTCAGTGACAAGCGCTGCGGCGCCCAGGAAGGTCGACATGGAGCGTTGCGCATCCGGGGTGACATTGATCAGGCAGCGCGCCGTGGCCGGGCCGTCTTTCAGTGGCGGAGTGTCGAAATCAACGCCAATGGCACGGATGTCATGCGTGAAGATCTCACCCAGCTGATCATCCGCGACCTTGCCAATATAGGCCGCCTTGCCGCCCATCGAGGCAATCCCGGCCACTGTGTTGGCCGCTGATCCGCCAGATGCTTCCTTTCCCGGTTCCATTACCGCATAAAGCGAGGTCGCCCGTTCCTCATCGATCAGGTTCATGGCGCCCTTGGGAATTCCCTGGCTTTCCAGAAAGGCGTCAGTGGCCGGAGAGAGAACATCGACGATGGCATTGCCGACAGCGAGGACATCATAACGGGATTGGGACATTCGTTTCTTCCAACTCAGGCGCAGGCGCGCGATGGGACATGTGTGCGAGAGGGTTAATCGCAGCGGGCAATCAGGGCAAGCCTTGCAGGCACGAAGATGAAGGCGTACGGAGCGCCTGTTATTGGATCCAATCGAGGTCAGCCCATGCGTGTCGCCTTTCTCACCGCAAGTTGCATGTTCAAGTCCAGCCCCGATGCTCGCAAGGACCACTGGGAACACGATCTGGAGTTCGGCGCGCTGCAGCCAGCTTGCGCGGCTGATGGTATCCAGCTGGAAGCGCGGATCTGGGACAGTCCTGATTTTGACCCGGGGTTTTATGACGCCATCGTGGTCGGCACGTGCTGGGACTATATGGAGAAACCCGAGGCTTTTGGTGCTTGTCTGACACGCTGTGCCAGAGAGAGTCGTTTGCTCAATCCGCTGGACATCGTGCGCTGGAACAAGCGCAAGACGTATCTCAAGGATCTTGCCGATCGCGGCGCACCGATGATCCCGACGGTATGGGCCGAGGCTGCCAATACCGAGACAATCAGCGAGGCTTTCGAAGCCCTGGGGTGTGAGGACATTGTTGTTAAGCCGGTCCTGGGCGCGGGTGCCTGGCGACAGGCGCGTATTCGCAAGGGTGAGCGAATGCCCGACGCCGGAGACCTGCCACCGGCAGAGTGCATGATCCAGCCTTTCCTGCCTTCGGTTTCCCAGGAGGGGGAATATGCCTTCCTCTTCTTCAACCGCCGTTTCTCTCATTGCGCACTGAAGCGGCCTGCGGCTGGCGATTATCGTGTCCAGTCGGAATATGGCGGCTCGGAAACCATCCACACGCCCAGCGAACAGGAACTCGCGCTGGCTAGCTCCGTGCTGGATTCGGTAGACGGTGACCTGTTGTACGCGCGTGTGGACATGTTGCGCGGTCTGGATGGTCAGCTCGCGGTGATCGAGCTCGAACTGATCGAACCCTATCTCTATCCGGAGCAAGGTCCCGAATTCGGCCCGAATTTCGCGGCGGCACTCAAGGCGCTCGCCGCGGGCTAGACCCGAGGAACAGCAAGGGCGTGCCGACGATAGCGGCGTGACCGAGCTAGGTCGGGGTCGGCGTCTTTTCCTTGAACTGGCAGATATCCTCGACCGCGCAACGCCAGCATTCCGGCTTGCGGGCCTTGCAGAGATAGCGTCCGTGCAGGATCAGCCAGTGATGAGCGCCCAGCTTGAATTCGTCCGGTGTGATTTTCTCGAGCCTTGCTTCCACTTCGTCGGGGTTTTTACCCGGCGCCAGCTTGGTTCGGTTTGAGACGCGGAAGATATGTGTATCCACGGCAATCGTCGGCTGCCCGAAGGCCTCGTTCAGCACGACATTGGCGGTCTTGCGACCCACGCCCGGCAGTTTGACCAGGCTGTCGCGATCAGCCGGCACTTCACCGCCGAAATCCTCGATCAGCATTTTGGACAGGGCGATGACATTCTTGGCCTTGTTGCGGAAGAGCCCGATCGTCTTGATGCGATCGCGCACATGATCTTCGCCGAGGGCAAGCATCTTCTCCGGGGTGTCCGCCTCCTCGAAGAGCTTTTCGGTCGCCTTGTTCACCCCCACATCCGTGGCCTGGGCTGACAGGGCCACAGCCACCACCAGCGTATAGGGATTGGTATAGTTCAGCTCGGTCTTGGGGTCCGGGCGGTCCTGGGCCAGGCGGGCAAACAGATCAAGCGCCTGCTCGCGATTGAGGCCGCGTGGCGCGCGTTTGGTCTTCTTGCGGGGTTTTGTCGTCTTGCTGGTCATGGCGGCAAACAAGCAGAGCTCTTGGGCGCTGTCATCCCGTTTGTTGCGCATTGGCCCGGGCGGAGGCGCGCCCTAGATTGATGGGTATGAGATCCATCGTGGAAACCTGGCCTGCAGAAGCCGAAACCGTCGAACGACATGACGGGCCCGTTTTCATGGATGCTGAACTCGCACCCAACCGGTCCCTGCGCAATCCGGCGTTTGTGGCCTTGATGGTCGCCATTGCCCTGATTTCCTTCACCGCCGGCATGTTGTTCATCACCATCGGTGCCTGGCCGGTCATGCCGTTTTTCGGCCTGGATGCCCTACTCGTCTGGATCGCGTTTCGCATTTCCTATCGCGATGGCAAGGCGCGGGAATGGGTGCGAGTGGATGCGCGCGATATCGAGGTCACGCGGCGTCATCCCACTGGGCATCTGCGTCGGTTCCGCCTGCCGACCGCCTGGGTCAAGCTGGATGTTATCAATGCCCGGGAGCATCACTCCCAGGTCGCGCTGAGAGCGCATGGCAAGGCTCTGATCCTGGCGTCCTTCCTGAGCCCCGATGAGCGGGGGGAGTTTGCCGACGCGCTGGCGTCGGCAATCAGCCGCGCGAGAAATGCAGGTCACGCGCAAGAACCGGGTGGAGTGGTGCACTGAGCGCGCTAGTCTGGGCGCATGACTGCACAGATCTACACACTCGACGAAGCCAGCCGCGATTATCCGCGCATCACCGAAGTGCTCGATTTTATCGGCGAGAATTGGCGTGAGCATCCGGACCTGGACACGCTCGCGGCCGAGGCGGGCCTGTCGCCGCATCATTTCCAGCGTGTCTTCCAGCGCTGGGTGGGTGTCAGCCCCAAGAAATATGTCGGCGCACTTGCGCATGGCGCCGCCCGCGAAGCCATCGATGACGGTGCCTGCATGCTGGATGCGAGTTTCGAGGCGGGGCTGTCAGGGCCTGGACGATTACACGACCTGTTCATTGCCCATGAGGCCGTCACCCCGGGCGATGCGAAACGGCGGGGGAAGGGTCTCAGCTTTCGCTGGGGTGTCGCACCTTGCCCGTTCGGCGATGCTATCCTGCTGATCGCGCCCCGCGGACTGTCAGCCCTGGCCTTTGCCGACCCCGATATCGAGGAAGGATTTGCAGATCTGCAGGCGCGCTATCCCGCAGCCAGCTATGAACGTGATGACGGGCTGGCACGGGAGTGGGCTGAGCGAATTTTTGTTCCAGGCGGCGAAGAAAAAATCCCGCTCGCGCTTTACGGAACACCCTGGCAGCGCCAGGTCTGGCGCGCCCTGCTGACCATCCCGCCCGGGGCCACGACCAGCTACAAGGCGATCGCGGAAATTGTCTGCACGGCCAAGGCATCCCGTGCTGTCGGAGCGGCGGTCGGAGCCAATCCGATTTCCTGGCTGATCCCCTGTCACCGCGTGCTCGCCGGCAATGGCAAGCTGACCGGGTATCATTGGGGTGTGGAACGCAAGCGCGCGATGCTCGCTTATGAGGCTGCGAGGCGTTAAACATAGGTCGCATGTACTCGACCTATGTCTATGCGGCCGTGTCGGCCATTGTTGCTTCGCTTGTCCTGTTCGGATTCTGGTTCCACCGTCATCGGCAATTGTCGATGGAAGCGCGGGAGGAATGGGAAGAACGCTCGGCGACACGGACCAAGACGGTCAAGGGTGTCGACCGGGAGCACTTCCTGCGCATCTATGTATCCGGTCATGAACCGCGATGGGCACTTTATGCAGGCGGAACCTTGCTGGTGGCCCTGCTGACAACGCCCGTCATGGGGGTTGGGCTGATGTGGCTGTGGCCGATCATCGTCCTGGGGCTGGATGGCGGACCCTGGTATGATGTCGGTTACTATCCGTGGATGTTCTACATGTTCTTTGGAATGTGTTTCAGCTGGGCTGGCGTCGCCTTTGTCATGGCCCGCCTCCACCATGTCCGCCGCCCCGAACCCTTCAACGCGGCCCTGATGCGTGCCCGCGGAGAACCGCTGGACGAGGTCGTCATCCCTCGCAAACGACCGGCCTGGGCCAAAAAAGTGCGACCGTTGGCCAAGGAAGGCGCGCAAGCTGCGATGATGAGCGAGCCCCCGGACGACCCAGAAGACCTTACGATTTCGGCAGCATGGGTTGAGGGAGAAAATTCGGAAACCCGGTTGGTGGTCTATTTCACTACCGATCGGGACGGCGCTGAGCTGTCCCAAGTGCCGGATCTTGAAATTTCGAAATCAAGTCTGAGCCGGGGAATTTCGGAACTAGAACTGGCCGTCCCCGATGTATCAGTATCAATCACTGAGGCATCCAATCCGGTAGTTATAGAGTTTAGCTCGAACGATGGCGGTCTGACCTATGAAGTGCGCACGCTCACTGAGGGTACATCAGGTGTTCTGATCGATGGTAGGTTCAAGCGCGCAGCTATTGTCACAGGACTTCAGTCTGTTCTTTATGTGCTGCGCGAAGAGCGCCCTGTTCGTTAGGTTTGCGTCGGATCAGGGAATATATCCGGCAACGTCACCTGTTTCGAAAGAAAGGGAGAACTGCGAATGCAATATCTCCACACCATGGTCCGCGTGACGGACATTGATGACAGCCTGCGTTTCTACCGTGACGGGCTCGGTCTGAAGGAATGCTCCCGTTTTGACAGTGAGCCGGGACGTTTCACCCTGATTTTCCTGGCGACGGACGAGGATATCGCGCGCGCGGGTTTCGAGCCGGGTTCCGGCAAGGTGCCCGATGGAATGCCCTGCGTGGAGCTGACCCATAACTGGGATCCGGAAGAGTATGGCGGTGGCCGCAATTTCGGGCACCTGGCCTATCGCGTGGAGAATATCTACGAGCTCTGCGCCCATCTCGATGCGATGGGATACACGATCAACCGTCCGCCGCGTGATGGTCATATGGCCTTCGTGCGTTCACCGGACGGCATCTCGGTCGAACTCCTCCAGCGCGGCCAAAGCCTCGCGCCGGAAGAGCCCTGGTCGTCGATGCAGAACACCGGCAGCTGGTAAGGCGCTTCAGACCGAACTTTCACCATAGGGATCGCGGGCCTTCATGTCGGCAAACGTCTTTCCGGGTTCGTCCTCGAAAGACTCGGCCAGAACCGTGAGGCGCTCGATCCGATCTGCCCGGAAATGCCTGAAATCATTTCGCATCTCGCACCAGGCCGAGAGCAGCCAGACGCGCCCGAAACAGGTCAGCGCCAGCGGACGTACAATCCGTGTCGTGTTGTCATCACTCAGCGCTGTGTAGCGAATGCGCAACTTGCGGCGATCGGCGATAGCGTTGCGCACCGGGGCAAAGGCCTCGGGGCGCACGGTTTCATCCAGCATGGTCGCGAACAGGGGTGCGGAGCGAAGACGCTGTCTGTGCGTATCCGGCAGAGCGTGTTCGATCTTCGACAGAGCTTCGGCGGCGGCGGAAGCGAGGTCCTTGTCGCCGGTCGCCCGAACAAAACGCGCGCCCAGGGCCAGCGCATCGAGTTGTTCAAAGCTGAAGGTCATCGGCGGCAGATCAAAGCCCGGGCGCAATACGTAGCCGACACCGGCTTCGCCATCGATGGGGGCGCCGGAGCCGATCAGATGGGCGATGTCCCGATAGATAGTGCGCTCGGAGACTTCGAACTTCTCGCCCATTTCCTGCGCGGTGACAGCGCCGGGTGCGGCCTCCCGAAGAGCCTGGACAATGCGGATCAAACGTTCGGCGCGTCTCATGACGTCTCCTGACCAAATCGAATGTCGGGAATATGTCAAGATTTGCAAAACACAGCAAGCCGGACCCCTCATGACAGGAGGCTGACAGTAGGGGCGCGCTAAATCCTTGGGGTGTTCACCCCAACAGGAGATCTGAAATGTCCAAACCCGTATTCGAAATCGTCACTTATTCTGTCAAAGATCCGGCCGAAGCCCAGAAGGTCCGCAGCGGCCTGAAATCCGTTTTGTCGGCTTTTCCGGGATTTGTCAGCTGGCGGCAGTTTGCCTCGGCGACCAGTGATCGCCGATTTGTCGACCAGGTCGAATGGGTCAGCCTTGTTTCCGCGCAATCCGCACAGGAGAAATTCATGGCTGACCCGGCGGCCCAGGCGTTGATGGCCCAGACCGAAGAGGTCCATGCCATGACTCATGTGGTGGAGCAGGTCTAGGCGGCGACAACGTTCTGCATGGTATAGAGGGCTGGCTCACGGCCCTCTCCATCTGCAAACATCCACCGTGCCGCTTCCAGGGCACCATTTGCGAAAATGCGCCGGTCAAACGCCCTGTGCGATATGGTGATCTCCTCCAACTCCGCGATGAAGCGGACGGAATGCTCACCGACAATCGAGCCTCCACGGGAGGTTGCGAAACCAATCGTTCCGGTTTCGCGCGGGCCCATCGAGCCTTCCCGGCTCCAGATGGCGGCTTCCTCGAGGAATATGCCCCGCTTCTTTGCCGCCGCTCTGCCGAGCATGACGGCGGTGCCTGACGGAGCGTCAGCTTTCATCTTGTGGTGGGTTTCCGTGATTTCGATATCCCAATCGCGTGCTGGCAAGGCGGCGGCCTGAGCGACCAGGGCTTCGGCAACAGCAACGCCCAGCGAAAAATTGCTCGCTTGCAGAATGGCAATGCTTTGAGCGGCAGCGCTCAGCATCTCCTCCTGTTGAGCGGTCAGACCTGTCACACCCGATATCAGGGCCGGTCCACCCAGGGCCGCCAGACGCTGAGCGGCGGACACTGTGGTTCCCGGCAAGCTGGAATCGATTACCAGATCGGCACTTTCAACGGCTTCTTCCAGATGTGTTTCCGCTGATACGCCGATGGGGCGGCGCTCAAGTATCTCGCCGATATCATGGCCGGCAAACTGGGATTCCCCGCGCACCAGCGCACCGACGAGCTGACAATCAGAACTGTCAAGAATGGCGGAGGAGATGGCGCGGCCGAGGCGGCCTGTCGGGCCAAGCACGGCGATACGGATCGGTCGGGTCATGAGGTGGCTCCAAGCACGAGATCAGCGACTTTCTCGAAGAGGTAGGAAGCGATGATGGGCAATACCGGGATCAGGATATAGAGCGCAAAACGCTGCGTCACCGAGGGAGACAAAGGCCATTCGGGACGTTGTTCAATCCATTGCTCATAATCCGTCAGTCCGGCCAGGGCGGATGCCGCCTCTACATCGCCCGCCAGTGCAGCATCCCGCAGCAAGGCCATGCGTTCATGGATGCGTTCGAGTTCGGCTGATTTGGCTTCGCGGATCTGTTCATGGGCGGGTTTGACAGCGCTCCAGAAGACCCACATGCCACCCGCTATGGAAATACCGATCGAGATCAGGCCCACGGTCATCTGAGAGGGGGCGGCGACGAACAACAGGAGTACAGCGGCCATCAACAGCCAGGACAGCGCAGCACGCAGGCCGATGCGTCCGAGCACATGCAGCCTGTCGAGATGATAGAGATCAACTTGCAGATGATCCCGAACCAGCGTCTTCAGCTCGCTGCTTTCGCGCGCCACATCTACACCAGCGCGCACGCCAAGACCGTAAAGGAAGGGCGCAAAGACCAAAAACCACAGTCCGATCGAGGAGAGATAGCGTTCCAGGGTACCGGCATTTACAACGATCATGAAGGCGTTGAAGCCAAGCCCGGCAAGTGCCCCTGCCGCGAAAAAGCCCAGATAACGCCCTCGCCAGCTCACCGGTACACCAGCCGCGAAGGCGCGGGCTGCATTTTCACCCGAGGGTTTGAGCGCTCGAACCAGATCTTCTTCCACTGCTCTCCACAGGCGAACACCATTTTCGCTGAGCGAGAGTGCCGAGGTGAGGATCATGGACAGGACAAAACCGATCCAGACAACACTCGGAAAGCTGATCGAGCCGTCGGCTGCAACTTCATAGATCGGTGGGCGTTGCGTGATATGGCAGATCAGCAGGAAGCTACCGAAACTGATCACAAAAATCGCAATGGTTGTGCCCCAGAAGCCGAACGGAGAGCGGCGATAGAGAAGGTTCTCCATCGGCGTATAGCGGTCAGACTTGGGGTCGAGTTCAGCGTGTGGCATCGGCGCGAAACTAATCCGAGCCGAGTGGCGATGTCACGATGCGATTTTTCCGAGTCGTGGCCTAAGCGCTCGGGCGGCCGTCCTCGGTGGTAACGTCGTCCCAGAACTGTTTGACACGATTGAAGAAACCGGCGCTGTCAGGATTGCAGTTCTCGCCGGAAAGATCGCAGAACTCCTTCAGCAATTCCTTTTGTCGATCACACAGATTGCGCGGAGTTTCCACAAAAAGCTCTACGATCATGTCGCCTCGCGTGCCGCCACGCAGACGGGGCATGCCCTTGCTGCGCAGGCGCATGCGGCGGCCAGTCTGGGCGCTTTCCGGGATTTTCATCTCGGCCTTGCCGCCCTCAATCGTCGGGACCTGGATGGAACAGCCCAGAGCGGCCTGGACCATGGAGGACGGGGCTCGGCAATAGAGATTAGGGCCGTCACGCTCGAAAATCTCGTGTGCGCGGACGGAGATGAAGATGTAGAGATCGCCGCGAGGACCACCGCGGGCTCCGGCTTCACCTTCGCCGGCGAGGCGAATGCGGGTTCCATCCTCGACCCCGGCAGGGATGGTGACGGAGAGCGTACGGTTCTTGCGGACACGACCCACGCCATCACATTCCTGACATGGGGTAACGATGTATTTGCCGCGACCACCACATTGCGGACAAGTCTGTTCCATGGTGAAAAAGCCCTGGCTGCGGCGAATGCGGCCAGCACCATGACAGGTCGGGCAGGTTTCAATCTCGGTGCCGGGCTCATTGCCTTCGCCATCACAGCGTTCGCACTCCAGCGCCGTTGGAACCTCGATTTCGGCTTCCTTGCCGTTGAAGGCGTCTTCCAGGGTAACTTCGAGGTCGAACCGGAGGTCTGCGCCACGGGCCGGACCATTGGAGCGTCCGCCGCCACGGCGTCCGCCCATTCCACCCATGCCAAAGACCTGCTCGAAGATATCGGCGAACTCGGCCGCGCCGGCGCCACCGCCGAAAGGACCCTGGCCGCCACCGCCCATTCCGCCCTGTTCAAAGGCAGCATGGCCCATGCGGTCATAAGCGGCGCGCTTGTCTGCATCGGCGAGCACGGCATAGGCCTCGCCCACTTCCTTGAAGTTGGCCTCGGCTTCCTCGTCGCCCGGATTGCGATCTGGATGGTATTTCATCGCGAGCTTGCGGTAGGCGCTTTTCAGCTCCTTTTCGTCAACACCCTTGGAAACCCCGAGGATTTCGTAGAAATCGCGCTTGCTCATCTGTTTTCACCATTGGGCAGCACCAGCACCGCGTTCTGACGCATTTGCTGGGCGACCTCATATCCATGTTCAAGACACAGGCCCGGCGCACCATCGGTAATGGCAGCGCCTGCATGCAAGGTCTCGAGCAATACTGTTCGTGGCCATTTTTCACGCGGCCACATCTTGAAGAAGGCCGAGAGCACAGGCTCTTCGAAACCTTCGATATCCATTTTCATGATGTCGACATGGTCGACACCGGCGTCTTCCAGCACCATCGACAGGGGTTTCATCGGGATGGTCCCGTCTTCATCCGTGTCATTGATGCGGACTTCGCCGCGATTGCGATCATCCTGGATCAGGCTGATCAGCTTTTCCTCAGCGCCAAGCGCGAAAGGTGCGACGTGAACATTCTTTGCATGTGATGCCTGAAGATTGAAATTCAAGCGCCGGCGGTTTTCTTCGTCAGGCTCGACCGCGATTACCTTCACAGGGCGATCAAACTTGCGGGCATCTGCGAGGACGGAAAGCGTGTAAAGACCGGCATTGGCTCCGGCGTCGAGAAAGACCAGAACGCGTTCGCGCGGGATGTTGCGGATGGCGTCGCGAATTGCGGTGCGTTCCCCACTGTCCCAGGTTTTAGAGCCGACAAAGGCGCGTTTCTCACAGCGATTGTCGCGCATGTGGACACGCGCATGCTGGCCGGGGAAGACCTCGACATCCGCGATATCACGGCCACCCGACATCAGGATGCGTCGAACCACGCTCTCCGCTGCGCGACGCATGCGGTCGCCGGGCAGTTTCATGGCGGCACGGCGTAGCCATTCCTCCGAAGGAGAAAGAGAAAACGCCCCGTAGGGCGAGGATACCGGGTCGAATTCGCTCATGACCGCCCCCTAAAGCCTGACCGGCCGGGCTTACACCCGGCCGGTTTGATCAGACCTTAAGCGTCTTTTTTGGCGTCGTCGTCAACTTCGGAGAATTCCGCGTCGACAACATCATCATCGCCAGAGGCCTCGGCACCGCTCTCTTCAGAGCCGGCTTCAGCCTGTTGGGCGGCATACATGGCTTCACCAAGCTTCATGGCAGCCTGTACCAGGGCCTGGGTCTTTTGCTGGATAGCTTCGAGATCTTCGCCATCCTTGACCTCTTTCAGCTCGTTCAGTGCGGTTTCGATGGCGTCCTTGTCGGCCGCCGGAACCTTGTCACCAAATTCCTCGAGCTGTTTCTCGGTCTGGTGGATCATGGCTTCGGCACCATTGTGGGCCTCGACCAGTTCACGCTGTTTCTTGTCCGCTTCGGCATTGGCCTCGGCGTCCTTGACCATCTGGTCGATATCGCCGTCGGACAGACCACCGGAAGCCTGGATGCGGATCGCCTGTTCCTTGCCGGTCGCCTTGTCCTTGGCGGACACGTTGACGATGCCGTTGGCGTCGATGTCGAAAGTGACTTCGATCTGCGGCACACCACGCGGAGCCGGCGGAATGCCTTCCAGGTTGAACTGACCGAGTTCCTTGTTGTCGGCCGCCATTTCGCGCTCACCCTGGGCGACGCGGATGGTCACGGCGTTCTGATTGTCATCGGCCGTGGAGAAGACCTGGGACTTCTTGGTCGGGATGGTCGTGTTGCGCTCGATCAGGCGGGTGAAGACACCGCCCAGCGTCTCGATGCCCAGCGACAGCGGGGTCACGTCGAGCAGCAGGACGTCTTTCACGTCACCCTGCAGTACGCCGGCCTGGATGGCGGCACCCATGGCAACCACTTCATCCGGGTTCACACCCTTGTGCGGGTCCTTGCCGAAGAAGGACTTCACGGCCTCCTGGACTTTCGGCATGCGGGTCATACCGCCGACCAGCACCACATCGTCAATGTCAGATGCGGACAGGCCGGCATCTTTCAGGGCTTTCTTGCACGGCTCCAGCGTACGCTTGACCAGGTCCTCGACCAGGGCTTCCAGCTTGGCGCGGGAGAGCTTGATGTTGAGGTGTTTCGGGCCGGACGCGTCCGCGGTGATGAAGGGCAGGTTCACTTCATAGGAGGTCGCAGAAGACAGCTCTTTCTTGGCTTTCTCCGCTTCTTCCTTGAGGCGCTGGAGAGCCAGCTTGTCGGCCTTCAGGTCAATGCCGTTCTCTTTCTTGAACTCGTCCGCAAGGTATTCAACGATGCGCAGGTCGAAGTCTTCACCACCGAGGAAGGTGTCGCCATTGGTCGCCTTCACTTCGAAGACACCATCGCCGATTTCCAGGACGGAGACGTCGAACGTACCGCCGCCGAGGTCGAAGACAGCAATGGTCTTGCCGTCGTTCTTTTCCAGGCCATAAGCCAGGGCCGCTGCGGTCGGCTCGTTGATGATACGGAGCACTTCCAGACCGGCGATCTTGCCGGCGTCCTTGGTCGCCTGACGCTGGGCATCATCGAAATAGGCCGGGACCGTTATGACAGCCTGGTCGACTCCCTGGCCGAGATAGCTTTCAGCGGTCTCTTTCATCTTCTGCAGGATGAAGGCGGAGATTTCGGACGGCGCGTATTTCTTGTCGCGGCCCTGGACCCATGCCGCATTATTGTCGGACGGGACGATCTTGTAAGGCACCATGCCGGCGTCTTTCTGGACCGTCGGATCGTCCATGTTGCGGCCGATCAGGCGCTTGATGGCGAAGAAGGTTTGTTCCGGGTTGGTGACAGCCTGGCGACGCGCCGGCTGACCGATCAGGCGCTCGCCGTCTTCGGCGAAGGCCACGAAGGACGGCGTCGTGCGCATGCCTTCGGAGTTTTCGATGACTTTAGGCTGACCGCCCTCCATCACTGCGACACAGGAATTGGTGGTACCAAGGTCGATGCCGATGACCTTACTCATATTTTCTCTCCGTATTCTCGGCGGAACTGTCCCGGCCGGGCCTGACCTTCGAGCGAAGCGCCAGACGCCGCGTTTGACAGCCCCCGCGGGGATCGTCTGTTAGCTACCGGTGATGCCGACACCGGTCAGTGGTTCAAGATTGGCGGGGAATACCCCTGCCGTTGATAGGCGATTTAGGTAGTGCAGGCAGAGAGCGCAAGCCTTGTAACAGAATCAATTTCAATGCTGTGCAGTCATATGAGATGCACCGGGCCAGCCGATCGCAGGAAGCGGGCTGACCAAAGCGGGAGTGGCGGCCTATATCTTCGGTATGACCGACGCCTTTTCCATGCCCGCCGGATTTCGCTACCTGCCCGAATATTTCGGTCGGAACGACCAGGCCGAGCTGATCCAGGCGGTTCTGGGTGCGCTCGCCAGCGCGCCTTTCTGGCGCCCGGCCATGCCGCGAACCGGGCAACCCCTGTCCGTGCTGATGACCAATTTCGGTCCGCTAGGCTGGGTGACCGACAAGGAGAAGGGCTATCGCTATGAGCCGTCACATCCGCAGACCGGCGCAGCCTGGCCTTCATTGCCGCAAAAGCTTCTGAGCCTGTGGCAGGAGGTGGCGAATTATCCGGCCCCGCCGGAAGCGTGTCTGGTTAACTGGTATGCGCCGACCAGCAAGATGGGCATGCATATCGACTGGGACGAGGAGGCAACGGATGCCGCCGTGGTCTCGATCTCGCTGGGGGACAAGGCGCGTTTCCGCCTCGGCGGCCCGAAGCGAGGCGGCAAGACGGCGTCCATGGTCCTCTCCTCCGGCGATGTGGTCGTGCTGGGCGGTGATGCACGCCGCTGTTATCACGGTGTGGACCGGATCTATCCGGGCACCTCGACACTGCTCCGCGAAGAAGACTTCCCGGGTGGCGGGCGCATCAATCTGACGATGCGACGGGTAACGATTCCGGCTTCGTCTCCCGAGTAATCGCCGGAGTGTTTCGGTGCTCGTTAGTGTCGCGAACGACTTCAAACCCGCGCGCTTCTGGGCAGTTTTCCCCAGTGAGAAATGATCCGACGGTCATCTCCCTTTCCCACCGGACTTCCGCAATCGGTTGAGCGCGTACAACACGAATATCTGACGGTATGCCCGACAAACCGGACAAGGCCTCGCGGATGCCGACAATGATACTATCCCCAGCCGGGCCATCCCCTATTCCATGCGGCCCGACGATCCGGACGCCGCCCATCGCCAGCACATTGGCCACTTCCGGCTCGACCCGGAAAACCGGCGTTCCCCGACCGTAACACACCGTGGTGGAATTCGGGTATGAAATCGTCTGATAGCCCGCGATTACGTAGTCCCCGGGAGGGAGCTGCGTCACGTAGGCACTGGTCTGGTACTCCGCGAGCGGCGTTCGGATGTGGACGTAGTTAAGCTCGTTGCCCATCCCGACGGTCAGGACCCGGCGCGGCCCGGAAAAGGCGCCGGCTTCCAAGTCCACGCCTTCCAGAATGAGCATGTGCCCGCGAGCAAGCGAACGGTCGATCAGCACAAGGGCATCGTCGCCGGTCGGGTCGAAGCTGTAACTTGACGGCAAGGTGGATGCGCAACCTGCGGCGAACAGAGCCGCCAAAAACAAAAGTACCCGCATGTATTCCTCCCAGTACACGTCCTCTACGTGTATACTGCTCTCTCACATGTGATCAAACGCCCGGCTTAGACATTGCCCCGATCTAGGCAGTAGGCCTCGCCTTGCCGGACTTGCGGGTAGCCGTATGGCAGCAAGAAAACTCGGTGCGTGGTGTCTGGGTAGGCGATCAGCACCGCAGCCTCCCACTCCGAAACCAGTATGGAATAACGCATGCGGTCCAATTTTGACATGACGATGTTGTGGCGGTCGGCGACGTCGCTGACATTTTCGTATCCGCCCACGACGCAAACATGGGACCAGGCTGGCCCGGGAAATTGTCGCCAGTCGATGAACAAATTGGACGTGTCACCACGGTCGAGTGACGCCCGCGACTCGTCGACCCTTTGCATGATCCAGCGATAGTGCGGATCGCTGCGTTGATATCGGAATGGCTTGTAGGCAATCAGCAGAAACGCCGCACTGAGCAGCAGTGCGAACCAAAACAATATCCACCGCATAATATTTCCTCGTGCATCCGGTCCGGTGAAGGTTAAATCGAGATCAGGGCACGCACCCCAGCCGCCCCGACCGTCACTATAAATACCGGCAGCATGATCCTGACCACGCGAACCGCCCAGCTTTCGGGCAGGAAGAGGATGTCGCGTACCCAGCGCGGATCATCCTCGGCGACACCGGACCAGCGGCGGGCCAGGGTTTGCAGGATACAGCGTCCGCCATTGAGCTGGAGCCCGACGAAAATACCGATCGGCGGCAGCAGCGCCCACAGGGCCAGTGTCTGGCCCTGGCCGCTCAGGGCATACCAGCCCAGCGGCCCCAGTGTCGCTATACAGACGGCAAAGACAAGGGTGTGAACAAGCTGGAGCAGGAAAAGCGGCGACATGCCCCTAGTGCTGCTCGGGCAGGTCCTTGTCGTCAAGTTCGTCCATCACAGGCATGAAGCGCATATCGGTCATCGGTACAGAACGGCCGTGCTCCTGAACGATCCTGACATGTTTGCGCTTGAGGCCGCGCGGCTCCGATACCCCGCAGGAATGCGCGATCATCTCGACATGTTTGACCACCGTATGCGCGTACTCGGCGACCCGGTCGGCCTTGTCCTTGACCACCAGCCCGCGCTGCAGGCTTTTCTTGTGCGTGGTAACGCCGGTTGGACAGGTGTTTTCGTGGCATTTCAGCGCCTGGATACAACCGAGCGAGAACATGAAGCCCCGCGCGCACTGGACGAAATCAGCGCCGGAGGCGAGCGCCCAGGCGACGGCACCGGGAATGATCAGCTTGCCCGAGGCAATGACGCGGATGCGTTCGCGAAGGCCATGGCGTCGCAGGATTTCCGTGACCATGGGCAGGCTTTCCCGGATCGGCAGGCCGACATTGTCCATCAGGGCCATCGGGGCCGCGCCGGTACCGCCATCGCCGCTATCCACGGTAATGAAATCGGGCGCGCTGTCCTCGCCGCGGCCCTTGATGGCAACGGCCAGCTCGTCCAGCCAGCCATAGGCGCCGACAACAAACTTGATACCGACGGGCAGGCCCGACACGTCGCGAATGCGGGCAATCATGTCCAGCAGGTCCTCGACACTGTCGATCTCAGGGTGGCGATTGGGCGAGATGGACGCCTTGCCGACCGGGATGCCGCGGATCCTGGCGACTTCCTTGTTCACCTTCTCGGCGGGCAGGATACCGCCCTTGCCCGGCTTGGCGCCCTGCGAGAGCTTGAGTTCGAACATCTTGACCTGGGGCGTGGCGGCGACTTCGCGCAGCTTGTCGTCAGAGAGATTGCCCTGTTCATCGCGTACGCCATACTTGGCGGTGCCGATCTGGAAGACGATGTCGCAGCCGCCCTCCAGGTGCATCGGCGACATGCCGCCCTCTCCCGTATTGTACCAGACGCCCGCCTTGGCCGCGCCGCGCGAGAGCGCCCTTACAGCCGGCTTGGACAGGGCGCCATAACTCATGCCCGAGATGTTGAAGAAGCTCGGCGCATCATAGGGTTCGCGGGCAAAGGGCCCGATCCGCAAGGGCTTGGTGGCGGCGCCATCATCATCAAGAACCGGGAAGGGGCAATTGACGAAAATGGCGGTGCCAACGGGGGTCAGTGGTTTGGTCGAGCCGAAGGGGATGGTGCCGCCCTTGCCCTGCGAGGACCGGTAGACCCAGTCGCGCTCGGCACGGTTGAAGGGCAATTCCTCACGGTCCATGGCAAAGAAATACTGGCGAAAGAATTCCCCCAGCGTTGTGAACAGACCCCGGAACCGGCCGACCACCGGATAGTTGCGGCGCACGGCATCGGCCGTCTGCGTGGTGTCGCGTGCATACATCAGGATGGCGATCGCGACGCCAATACCGACAGCGAGAATGAAAAGCTGGGTGAGGATGTTCATCACATCCATCGCCCATTGCGGAAGACCCATCATACCTACAGCCCCAATTGAACTAGGCGTATCATGCAAAAGCGCCCGCCATTTGGCGAGCGCTTCTCGTGGATCTGGCGAATTTTTGAGGCGGCGTGATGGATGGGAGGCGCGATTGGCGGTGAACTCTAACGCGTTGACGTGATTACCTTCACCGGTAAAGTCAAAAACAATCTCAAGGGGAGTGGCGCGTTGTTGCGATTTTTGTATTTGCTGCTCACCCTCTCACTTGTGGCGGGCTGCCATGAAGATTTGGTGGATGCACCAGTCGACCGGCTAACTATTCGTGTCGAACTGGATGAGAGCACACAATCCTTCGAGGTTCATCTGGTTATCCCGAGCTCCGGGATTCATGAGTTATGGCTACGGGATATGAGCCGACGCTCGGATGCTTGTCCTGGGGTGGAGTACACCGTCGCTAGGCATGAGAACGCCAACCTTTCCAGTGAGAAGATCAACGATCTACTACTGACTCGCCTGACGCCAAGCCGGCTGGGTTCCATCGAAATCTCCTACAGTGTTTCACCGGTCTCCTCGCTCGAAGGAATATCGCCCGCGATGCTGTCCGAATGCAGCGCAATCCTGGCCTCATCCGACAACATCTTTGCAGATGGGTTAGCGCTGTTTCTTGCGATGCGACCATTTGATGAAAATGGGCAACCGTTTCGATTTGGGGAAACAGAGATTGTACTAGGTGAATCCCTTCGTGGGCGATCGTCCGTGTTTTCAACAGGGACTGAGCTTGGTGAGGGGCGATGGTTGGTCGAACGGTTCGACGACGCCAGATTTGCTCTGCTCGGTGTTGGTAGTTGGGTCGAAGCATCCATTCATTCGTCTGACCCTGCCAGGGTGGCGATCTACCATCTTGGTGATGAGAGAGCGACGATATCGACGACGACGGAGGGATTCGCGGCTGCCGTGCTGGAGGCTGGGCTCAGGAATTTATCCGAGGCATTCGAAGCGGGCGGACAAGTTTCTGGATACAAAGCGTATGTTTTAGAGTCTAACACGACCGCCGCGCAATTCGGGAGTTATGCAGGAGAGGCCCGTGAGAACGCGCAGATTGCGCTATTTGATGCCTCTATAACCCCGCAGAGGTTATCTTTACTTTTGCTCCATGAGGCAGCCCATACTTGGGTACCTGGAAGGTTGGGGCAGTATGACCCGGCTTCAACGCCGATTTGGATCGGTGAGGGGCTTGCGGAGTATCTGGCTTGGAATGAGTTCGTAGGCCACGGTGTTTCACCTTCCTCAGCAATAATCGCGCGATTGAATGCCGCGCTACAAAATCGGTCAGTGGATCGCACCCCGGAGATTCTTGATTATGATCATGGGGTTTTGGCTGCGTTTCTCGTCCACGTGTATTCGGACGGAGGTTTGGACGGAGATGGGATTGCCCGATTTGTGAGGACACTAATGCTCTCAGCGGATGAGGTTTTGACCGAAGACCGGTTCTGGTCCGCTGTTGAAAGCAATGAGTTAAGAGCGGAAATTGCCGCAGGTTCCACACTTGAACAGCTGTTGCCCTGTCGCATAGCCATTAGCGGCACCGAATTCACACTGGCTGAGGGGCTTTGGCCGACATTTGACACCGGATGGAGCCTATCAGAGCAGGAACCGGGGCTGATTTCTGATGTGCGCGTTGATGGCCCGGCAGCTCTGGCCGGATTAGCGCCGGGCAACACTCTTATTCGCCATGTCAGCGGCGGTTATGGGGATATCCATCATCCAATCGAGGTTTTGGTTGAACGAGATGGTATTACTGGTGTTGTCTCGGTTATGCCTCGCGGTGACACCAGCTCGGAGCCGCATTTTCAATATGTCCAGGACGTGGAAGCGGTCGCCAGCTGGGCCCAGGTGTCGCCCAGCACGAGTTGTCTCAGCACGAGTGAAATGCTGCAGTGAGACCCCAAACAAAAGCGCCCGCCGTTTGGCGAGCGCTTCTCGTGGATCTGGCGAATTTTTGAGGCGGCGTGAGGTCTAGGCCTTCACATCCACGCTGCCGCCTGCGGGGGGTGTATCACCGCCACCGGCCGGCGCACCGGCAGATACCGCAACCATGGCCGCACGCAGAGTGCGCTTGCCGATCGTATAGCCGATCTGCATGACCGAGGCGATCGTGCCATTGGGCTGATCCGACGGGATCTGGGCCACGGCCTGGTGGATATTCGGGTCAAAGGCCTCGCCCGGTGCCGGGTCGACCTTCTTGATGCCATGGCCTTCCATCTTGGACAGCAGGGCCCGTTCGGTCATGGCCACGCCCTCGATGAGGTTCTTGAACGCGTCGGACGCGCCATCCAGTGCGCTCTCATCAACAGCGCTGACGGCACGGTTGAGATTGTCGGCGACATCCAGCATGTCACGGGCAAAGCTGGTGATCGCGTATTCGCGCGTATCGGCTTTTTCCCGTTCCGCGCGGCGGCGGGTGTTCTGTTCCTCGGCGACCGCGCGCAAAAGGCGGTCACGCAGATCATCCAGCTCGGCTTCCAGCTGTTCCACGGACTTGCCGTCTTCGGTCGTTTCCTCAGCGGCGACAGCCTCTCCGGCAGCAGCTTCCGGGGTCAGTTCCTCATCGGAGATGTTGTTGTTTTCGTCACTCATCTTCGTGTGGTCTCTTTTACTTTCGGTTCCCGTCGAGGATCTGTCCGACCACTCGGGCGGTATAGTCGACGAGGGGGATAACACGGGCATAGTTCAAACGCGTGGGGCCAATTACACCTAACGCGCCGACAATCTGCTGTTCGCTATTCATATAGGGAGCCACGATCACACTTGAACCCGAGAGGCTGAAGAGCGGATTTTCCGCACCAATAAACAGGCGAACGCCTTCTGCATCCCTGGCCTTGTCCATCAGGGCGATCAGTTCCTGCTTGCGTTCCAGGTCGTCGAAAAGCAGGCGGATACGTTCCAGGTCTTCGCTGGCCTCGACATTTTCCAGCAGTCGCGCCTGGCCACGCACGATCAGGGCGCGGTCCTCGCCGCTGCCACCCCATTCCGCCAGGCCGCGTGTGACCAGGGATTTCGCGGCTTCATCGAGCGCGGTCTTCTGCTGGGCCAGCTCCTCGGCGATGGCGGTCCGGGCCTCGCCCAGTGTGCGGCCCTTCAGCCGTGCGGACAGGTAGTTGCCAGCCTCGATCAGCGTTGCCGGCAGGGTGCCCGCCGGGGTCGGCATGAGGCGGTTCTCGACCGTGCCATCGGCGAAGACGAGCACGGCGAGTGTCTCGACATTCGACAGCGGCACAAATTCGATATGGCGCAGCGGCGCTTCCTGTTTCGGTGTAACCACCAGCCCCGCGCCTCCGGCCAGGCCAGACAGCATGGAGGAAGCTTCCGAGAGCACATCCTCGACCGATTGGGCCGAGCTCATGACCTGGCCCTCGATATTGCGCCGTTCCTGTGTTGACAGTTCCCCGACCTGCAGCAGGCCATCCACAAACAGGCGCAGGCCCATGTGCGTGGGCATGCGCCCGGCGCTCTGGTGCGGGGCAGACAGCAAGCCCAGCTGGGCCAGGTCTGCCATCGTATTGCGGATGGAGGCGGGCGAAAGTGTCACACGACCGGTCTGGGACAGGGTACGCGAGCCCACCGGCTCACCCGTGGTCAGATAGCTCTCCACGATCTCGCGAAAGATCATGCGCATGCGCTCGTCGAGCGAGGCCAGGGGCGAAGTCGATCCGGTCATGGTCATACAGATGACTTAGGCAAATCCGGCCGGATCTTCAATTCCCATGCGTACAGGCGGCGATTGCTTGATGCGATGGAAAAAGCCCGCTACCAGCTCCCCAACAACACTCTGGAGATATCGATGAGACCTGATGGACGTGTGCGCGACCAAATGCGCGAAGTCACCCTGGAAACCAATGTGACGCGTTACGCCGAAGGCTCCTGCCTGGCCAAGTTCGGTAATACGCACGTCCTGTGTACCGCCAGTGTCGAGAACAATGTGCCGCCGTGGATGCGTGGCTCCAACAAGGGCTGGGTAACAGCGGAATACGGCATGCTGCCGCGTTCCACGCACTCACGCATGCGCCGTGAGGCGACGTCGGGCAAGCAGAGCGGTCGCACCCAGGAAATCCAGCGCCTGATCGGCCGTTCCCTGCGGGCTGTCATTGATCTGCAAGCTCTGGGCGAGCGCCAGATCACGGTCGATTGTGATGTAATCCAGGCCGATGGCGGCACGCGTACGGCGGCCATTACCGGTGCCTGGGTCGCGCTGAAAATGGCGACGGCCTATCTGATCGAGGAAGGCGTGCTGAAAAGCGACCCGGTCTACGGTCAGCTGGCGGCGATTTCCTGTGGTGTGATTGACGGCGAGACCCGTCTCGACCTGGAATACGAGGAAGACAGTTCCGCTGAGGCCGATGCCAATTTCGTGCTGACGTCCGACGGCGGCATCGTTGAAGTCCAGGCAACGGCCGAAGACCGTCCGATGGCAGAAGCAGACTTCCTCGAGCTCTTCAGCCTGGCCAAGGCCGGCGTCGCGGAATTGTCTGAAATTCAGCGCGCTGCACTGGAAAAATAATCCCGAATGAGGGAAAAGACAGATGGCGGGAGTGCGCTGGGGGGCTGGAAATGGCCTGCCCGGGCTCTTGGGAAGGGGCGTACCGCGCAGGCCCACTCCCGCCATCTGCATCATTCACACACCGGCGAATGAATTCTGTGTGCGAGGACATCGCGCCTAGTCGGCTGCGTCGTCGTCCTCGTCTTCATCGAAGGACAACAAGTCCCCCGGTTGACATCCAAGCTCCTTGCACAGCGCTTCCAGGGTCGAGAAGCGGACTGCCTTGGCCTTGCCCGTCTTGAGGATGGACAGGTTGGCCATGGTGATGCCGACACGGTCGCACAGTTCAGTCAGCGACATGCGGCGCTCCAGGAGCATTCGATCGAGAGTGACGCGAATTGGCATGAGCGGCGCCTCCCTAAATCGTATATTTCTGTTCTTGGCGCATTCTCGCACCTTCACGGAAGACTTCCGCAAATACCAGCAGTGCAATCACTGCGAACCAGCCTCCGAGATTGATGTCCGGAGCGACGTCGAGTTCAACGCCTCCGCCAATCGGCTGGTCGACCAAGGTCAGCAGCATGGCCACGGAACCCTGGAACACATGGCGCAGGATCTGATAGGCGGCGATCGCGATGGCGATGACCTGCAGATGGCCTGCATTTTCCGGCACGAAGGGATCTCCAGCCACAAGGGTTCCGAAAATCCGGCGGAGCCGGTCTATGACGATCATCAGGGCGACGATTTCGGCGACGAGAAGCGGGAAGAACATCCCGAAATCACGTAATGCTGTCAGCGTCTCTGACAATACACCGGGCTGATAGCCCAGGAAGTTCATGATGAATGCAGCGCCGGCCGCGACGAGAAATAGCGAGGCCAGGACCAGGGCGGCCCAGGATAAATACCACGCTACATCG
This sequence comes from Maricaulis sp., assembly GCF_017643475.1. Taxonomy (GTDB): domain Bacteria; phylum Pseudomonadota; class Alphaproteobacteria; order Caulobacterales; family Maricaulaceae; genus Maricaulis. The sequence goes on along the minus strand of NZ_JAEPNI010000001.1, from coordinate 208,667 downwards.
AGCACGATCTTCAAGGCCGAAGCCAGAGATCCGCGTCCAAGTGCTTTCATTCCCTTCCCTTCCTACTCATCGATGAAGATTGGCCTGCGGTCTTCTGTTGGCCGCTGGGCCAATCTCATCGGCTTTGCGAAATCATGCAACCACCGGAGCGATAGCGTAGAACGCGCCTGCAGCAACCGTTACCAGCAGCACGACATTGATGACTGCCGCTGCGAAGTTGCGACTGTTAGAGTTTTCGGGCCTGACCATCTTTCTGTTTCCTTCTACTTGCATCTGACCAATTACCGTTGTCATTCGTGTTTTCAGGACAGTGTCTCCCGTCCTTGTTGTTTATCGATAAATGATATGATTGACGGGTGCAAGCAAAAAATATCGTTTTTCGATATGAATTTTTCGAAATGCGATATGAAGGTGGTCGTAATGAAGCAGCAAAAGACGCCGAAAGCCTGGGTGTTGGCGAGCCATAATCGCGGTAAAATCAGGGAATTAGAGGATATTCTTGCGCCCCGCGGGCTGGAGTTGAAATCCGCTGCTGATATTAACCTCGATGAGCCGGAAGAGACGGAATCCACCTTCGAGGGGAATGCGGCGCTCAAATCCGAGGCGGCCCGCGCCGCTACAGGCCTCGTCTGTCTCGCAGATGATTCCGGGCTTTCCGTGGATGCGCTGGACGGGGATCCGGGTATTTACTCTGCGCGCTGGGCCGGTGAGCCACGTGATTTCGGCCGTGCCATGAAACGGGTGCATGAAAAGCTGGAGGCTTTGGGCGCTGCGGATCGTACAGCGCGGTTTGTCTGTGTGATTACTGTCTCGGAACCCGGTCAGGAAACGCGCGTCTATCGGGGCGAGGTCGAAGGGGAGATCGTCTGGCCGCCGCGCGGGGATGCCGGTTTCGGATACGATCCGATCTTCCAGCCGATGGGGCATGACCGGACGTTCGCACAGATGACGTCCGAGGAGAAGAAATCCATGAGCCATCGGGGCCGGGCCCTGGAGGCGATGATCGCGGCGGAGTTCAAGGCGTGAGCCTCTCCGGCGCACTGGGGCTTTATGTCCACTGGCCCTACTGTGCGCGCATCTGCCCCTATTGTGATTTCAACGTCTATCGGCTCAAGGGGTCCGAGGGCGCGCTGCTGGATGCGATCCTGGCGGATATGCGCGGCTGGCGGGAGCGAACCGGTGCGCGGCGGTTGACCAGCCTTCACCTGGGGGGCGGTACGCCATCATTGCTCTCACCTGTTGCTCTGGAACGTATTATCAGTGCGGCGGCGGAGATTTGGGGATTTGATGCGGTGCCCGAGATCGGGCTGGAAGCCAACCCTAACGACCTGGCGAGTTTCGCGGACTACGCGTCGATCGGCATCAATCGTTTGTCGATTGGTGTGCAGAGTTTCGATGCGGATGCCCTCGCCCGGCTGGGGCGGGATCATTCCGCCGATGAAGCTGTCCGTGCCGTTGAGGCGGCGCAAAAGGCTGTCGACCAGGTTTCTCTCGATCTGATTTACGCCTGGCATGGCCAGACCCTCGAGCACTGGCGCGGCGAGCTGGGGCAAGCCGCCGCACTGGGAGTGGGGCATGTTTCACCCTATCAGCTGACAATCGAGAGCGGGACGGCGTTTGGAAAACGCGTGGCGCGCGGCGACAAGCTCGCACTGGAGCCAGACGATGCCGCGGATTTCTACAGCCTGACCGAAGAAGTGCTCGGCGAGGCGGGGTTCGAGCGCTATGAGATTTCCAATCATGCGCAGGACCTGGCCGCACAATCCAGGCATAACCGGCTTTACTGGGAAGGCGGAGACTGGATCGGCGCTGGTCCGGGGGCGCACGGCCGTCTGGGGGCCTACAGCAAGGCTGGCCGTATAGCGACAGAGGCCGCGCGGCGCCCGCAGGACTATATCGACCAGGTGATGTCGACCGGCTGGGGGGTGAAATCCCTTGAGACGCTCAGTGCTGATGATGAACGTACCGAGCGTGTGTTGATGGGCATGAGGATCGCTTCAGGCCTCGACCTGGCAGAGGTTGCGGGGTTCACCGGCCTTGGCATTGACGAAGCGGAATGTCAGCGCATGAGCGAGTTGGGATATCTCGTCAGGGATGGCGAGCACCTGTCCCTGACCCGGGAGGGTCAGGTGCTGGGCGACGCGGTTTCGATGGCGCTTATTCCCTAGCCCTCAACCTCTTCATCAAGCTCGATGGGATTGCCGTCCGCATCGACCGGATTGCCGTCTTCATCATAGAAGATCTCCTCGTCACCCGGACGCGGATAGTCTTCCGGCATTTCCAGGCGGAAGAGGGTGTAGTCCACCGGTTTTTCGGTCGCTTCTTCCTCGATGACACCCGCATCCTCGTCACCAATGATGACACGCAGCTGCGGCTCTTCGGCCTCGTCATCGAGATTGGCAAACGGATCCGTCGGGATGGGGAGGCCAAGTTCGATAGCAGCTTCGACTTCACGGGCATAACGCTCGCGTTGCAGCTGTTCGATCAACAGCGGATCAACGCGAGGCTGGTCAAAGCTGAGCGGTGCCGGCTCGATTTCGCGGAAACCGCGGGAACGAACCTCGTAAATGGCCAGTCCACGTTCGATCACACCGTTCTCACCGAAACGGAACAGGCCATCGGCGCCCTGGAAACCCTGTGGGTCCTCAAGCGCCTCGCGGCTGTATCCCAGCTCGCCGCCATCCAGGTGAGCCGCCAGTGCCATGGCGTCATAGGCGAGGCTGGCAATGCGGGAAGCCTCGCTGCCATAAGTCTCTTCATAGGAGGCGTCGAAACGCGCGCGCATGTCCAGGTCAGGGCCGGCGAACCAGCCACCATTGAGCGCCGGCTCGCGCAGCAGGTCCTCGTCATTCCACAGGCCCGTGCCCAGGAAACGCACAACCAGCGGGTCGACCTGCTGGGAAATGAGCAGCGGGCCGAGTGCGCGCAGGCGGGTTCCGCCTTCCGGCAGGATGACGGCCTGGAATGCAGCTTCCGGGTCTGGGATCCACTGACGGCGGCGCAGCTCGTCAGCCTGTTCCGGACGAAGCGGCGGGAAAACGCCTTCGGCCAGCCGTGCAGAGGCGCGTGACATGGCTTCGACATCGCCAGTGTAGAAGGCTTCAGCCGAGACGTGACCCATCGTGTCCGCCGCAGAGTTCTGCAGCGCATTGTAAACCGCCATGCCATAGCGGTTCTGCGAACCTAGATAGGCGTATTTCCACACGCCCTGGCGAGCGGCGTATTCGACGATGCGTTCGACCTCGATCTCCGGCGGGAAGCTCAGCAGGTAGACGCCGTCTCCGGCCGTCGTGGTATCGGTAGAAAAGGCGACAACGGGAACGTCGGACTGGCGGGCGACTTCACCAGCGGCGCTTACCGCAGGGGCGAAGAGCGGACCGATGATCATGTCGGCGCCATCCTCGATGGCGGCGCGAGCGGCGTCTCGGGCACCATCCGCCGTGCCCTGCGTGTCTTTCGGGATCAGCACCAGATTGCCACCGCCGCGCTCGAACAGCGCCAGCTCGGCAGCGCGCAGCAGGCGGATGGCTTCTGCGCGGGCGCCGCCATTCTCCGCGGAGAAGGGCAGGAGGACGGCGACACGGGCGAGGTCACGATCAGCCATGTGCGGAGGGATCAGTCCGGTCAGTTCCTCGATTTCGTCGACCGGTTCCGGTTTCGGCTCTTCCACCGGTTCCTGAACCGGCGGCTGGTCAACGATGACGGGTGGCGGAGGCGGGGTGGATGTAGTACCGCAGGCGGCAAGTGTCAGCGACGCGGTCAGGATCAGCGAGCCTGGGCGTGCGGCTGATGGCAGACGCAGGCCTGCGTCGAGAACTCGCGAAACGATATCTGAGAACATGACTGGATCACCCCGGAAATTACAGCCCGAAGCTAGCCGGACTGGCCCGAGCGGGCAAGCATTTGAGCCCGGGCTTTATGTGGTTTCGACGCCGATCGGCAATCTGCGTGACATAACCCTGCGCGCGCTGGACGTGCTGGCGGGCGCCGACCTGGTCCTGGCAGAGGATACGCGGGTTACCCGGCGCCTTCTCGATGCCTATGAGATTGATGCCAGACTGCAGTCATATCATGACCATAACGGGGAAAAGATAAGGCCGATCGTTCTTGAGCGGCTGGAAGAAGGCGCGCGCATTGCCCTCGTCTCGGATGCGGGTACTCCGCTGATTTCCGATCCGGGTTTCAAACTCGCACGCGATGTGATCGAGGCCGGATATGAGGTCATAGCAATCCCCGGGGCCTCGGCGGTCTTGTCCGCCCTGTGCATCGCTGGCCTGCCGACGGACAGTTTCACCTTCGCCGGCTTCCCGCCACCCAAGACATCCGCTCGCGAGAGCTGGATGGAGGGGTTTGCCACGGCGAAATCGACCCTGGTCTTCTATGAAGGTGCTTCCCGGGTGCCCGACTGTCTGGCCAGTGCCGCCCGGATTTTCGGGGATCGTCAGGGTGCCGTCTGCCGGGAACTGACCAAGCTGCATGAAGAAGCGCGCCGGGGTACGCTGGCTGAGCTTGCCGCCGAGTTCGCGCAAAGTGGCGCTCCACGCGGTGAAGTCGTCATCGTCATCGGTCCGCCCAGTGATGACAGCTGGGACCAGGACCGGATCGACAAGGCACTGGCCATCGCCCTGGCCGAAATGCGGATCAAGGACGCGTCCGCCCTGGTCGCCGAACAATCCGGCTGGCCGCGCCGGGATGTCTATGCCCGGGCGCTGGCGCTGAAAGACGCGAGCCGGTGAGTGCGCGGCGCCAGCGCGCGGAGGCTTTCGGTCGCTGGGCCGAATATTTCGCCATGCTGGTGCTGTTCCTTAAGGGCTATCGTCTGCTGGACCACCGTGCCCGCACCGCAGCCGGTGAAATCGACCTCGTTGCGCGTCGGGGCGATGTGCTGGCCTTCATCGAGGTGAAGGCACGAGCGAGCCTGGACGAGGCGCGCCAGGCGCTGAGTTTTCACCAGACCCGGCGTCTGACCCGGGCGGCGACGATCTGGCGGTCTGGTCGTCCCAGCCTGCATCACCTGGCCATGCGGTATGACCTGGTCCTGGTCGCGCCCTGGCAATGGCCCCGTCATGAACGCGCGGCCTGGGAGCCGGAGGAGCATATCGCCCGCGATCTCCTGTGACAGGAATTTCCGGCGTGTAAGGTGATGCTTGGGAATGCGTGGTGTATTGATGTGATTCGGGGCGCACGAGATTGACAGGAGAGACCTCCCATGAGCCTTCGCCGAGGCCTGACCAGCATGCTTATTCTGGCCACGTCGCTGCTTGCGGCCTGTTCCACGATCCAGCCGGAGCGATCCATCGGCCGCGAGCTCGATGACGCCAATGCGTCCCTGTCGATCAAGTCAGCGATGCTGCGTACCGAGGGTTTCGCGCTGGAAGGCGTGGATGTCGAGGTCACCGAAGGGATCGCCCTTCTGACCGGCACCGTGCCGCGTGAGGATGACAAGCGCATGGCGGAATGCCTGACCTGGTCGTCTGTGGCCGTGCGTGCGGTCGCCAATGAGATCAATGTCGGCCAGGCGGCGGGTTTTCGCGATCGCACACGCGATGCCTGGATCACCCAGCGGGTTCGGGCGCGACTGCTTTCCGATCGGAATATCCGCAGCGTCAATTTCAACGTCGAAACCTATGGCCACACCGTCTATCTGCTGGGCCTGGCCCGGTCCCAGGCCGAGCTGGAGCGGGCGAGCTCGCATGCGGCCCTGGTGGATGGCGTCACCGATGTGATCAGCTTTGTGCAGGTCGCCGGTACGCCTTCCAGCCTGCCGGCGCGTGGTGAACGCCGGGCGGCGGCATGTGCGGGTGAACCCAATCCCAGCCTTGATCCGGACGCAATCGATCCTAACTCCGGGCCGGAACTTCTCGGCGGACCGGAGAGTAATTGATGAGCCTGCGCGTAGCGGTCCAGATGGACCCGATTGAAACGGTTGATGTTGATGCCGACACGACCTTTGCCCTGATGGAAGAAGCCCAGGCGCGCGACATGGCGCTCTGGGTCTATCAGCCTGACCACCTGTCCTGGCGCGAGGGCAGGATTGTTGCCCGCGCCCGCCCGGTCACGGTGAAACACGTGCAAGGCGACCATGCGGATCTGGGTGAGGAGCTGGAGCTTGATCTGGCCGAGGATGTAGACGTCATCCTGATGCGCCAGGACCCGCCCTTCGACATGGCCTACCAGACAGCTGCGCACATTCTTGAAGGCCTCAAGGGCAAGACGCTTGTGCTCAACGATCCGGCCTGGGTGCGGTCCAGCCCGGAAAAGATCATTCCGCTGGACTATCCCGAGCTTATCCCGCCGACGCTGATCAGTCGCGACGAGAAAGCCATTCGTGCTTTCCGGGAAAAGTATGAGGACATCATCATCAAGCCACTCTATGGCAACGGTGGTGCTGGCGTGTTCCGGCTCAAGCCGGGTGACGGCAATCTGGCCTCGCTGCTGGAAATGTTCTTTGCGCAGTCCCGCGAGCCCTTGGTGACGCAGGCCTTCCTGCCAGCCGTGTCTGCAGGTGACAAACGTGTCCTGCTCATCGATGGCGAGCCGGTTGGCGCGATCAATCGCGTGCCGCAAAAGGGCGAGACCCGATCGAACATGCATGTGGGCGGCGTTGCCGAGCAGTCCGATCTGGATGAGCATGATCTGCGTATTTGCGCGGCGATTGGTCCGATGCTGAAGGAGCGCGGCCTGGTGCTGGTCGGCATTGATGTCATCGGCGGCAAGCTGACCGAGATCAATGTGACCTCCCCGACCGGTGTCCAGGAACTCAAGCGCTTTTCCGGTATCGATACCTGCGCGCGTTTCTGGGATGTCGTCTCCGAAAAAGTGTCCTGACGGATTTAAACACGCTTGACGTGTAACCTGTGATTGTGATGCACTCCTCTGGCTCGACAGGGCTGGAGGAAAGGCATGGCGTCCAGAACCTTTACAGTCGCGTTCGAAGGTGCCGAAGCCCGGCTGGTGGATGTCCAGGTCCAGCTGGCCGGTGGCTCTCAACCCATTTTCTCTGTTGTTGGACTGGGTGACAAAACCGTGGCCGAGAGCCGGGAGCGGGTGCGCGCAGCCTTTTCCGCGCTGGGGCTGTCCATGCCGTCACGGCGCCTGATCGTGAACCTCGCCCCCGCTGACCGCCCCAAGGAAGGCTCGCATTTCGACCTGCCGATTGCGATCGCCATCCTCGCCGAGATCGGCGTGGTGCCCAAGGATGTGGCGGAGGAACATCTCGCCTTTGGTGAGCTGGGTGTGGACGCCAGTATCAATCCGACCCCGGGAGCCCTGCCGGCCGCGATGGCCGCCAGCAGTGCGGGGCGTGCACTCATCTGTCCCGAGGCCAGCGGCCCGGAAGCAGCCTGGGCGGGCGGTGAGCTGGCCATTCTGGCGCCCGCGTCGATCATCCAGCTGATCAATCATTTCAAAGGCACGCAGATGCTGGCGCGACCGGCGCCGGGCGAATTGCTGGAACCGACGGATCAGCCGGACCTGCGTCAGGTGAAAGGCCAGGAAAGCGCCAAACGAGCCCTCGAAATCGCTGCAGCGGGCGGGCACAACCTGTTGATGGTTGGGCCGCCCGGGTCGGGAAAGTCCATGATGGCGGAGCGCTTGCCGGGACTTTTGCCGCCTTTGGCTGCGGACGAATTGCTCGACGTCTCCATGATCCATTCCGTTGCCGGGTTGATCGAACGGGGCAGTCTGACGCGGCATCGCCCCTTCCGGTCGCCGCACCACTCCGCCTCGATGGCTGCGATGGTGGGTGGTGGCACCAAGGCCAAGCCGGGAGAAGCGTCACTCGCCCATCGCGGCGTGCTGTTCCTGGATGAATTGCCAGAGTTTCATCCGCAGGTGCTCGACAGCCTGCGCCAGCCGCTGGAAACCGGTGCCATCACGGTCGCGCGGGCCAATGCCCATGTGAACTATCCGGCCCGTTTCCAGCTGATCGCAGCAATGAATCCCTGCCGGTGCGGAGGGGGTGGCGAGGATGGTGTGGCCTGCAAGCGCGGGCCGCGCTGCGCGATCGACTACCAGGCCCGGATTTCCGGTCCGATGCTGGACCGGATCGATCTCCAGATCACCGTTCCTCCGGTCACTCCGGCCGATCTGGCCCTGCCACCGCCGGAGGAGGGAACGCAGCAGGCTGCGGCCCGGGTGCTCAAGGCCCGTGAGGCCCAGCTTGAGCGCGGTTTTCTAAATGCGCAGCTGCCAACCGACCGCCTCGACCATGTCGCCGAGCCGGACCGGGCCGGTCAGGATCTGCTCAACCAGGCCGCCGCCATGCAGGGCCTGACGGCGCGCAGTTATCACCGTGTCCTTAGGGTCGCCCGGACCGTGGCCGATCTTGATGGATCGGAAGCCGTGCGGCGTGTGCATATCGCCGAAGCGCTGGCCTGCCGCCGGGCTCTGGCCAATGCCGCCACCGCAAATGTTTGAAATATCGGCTTTGACGATGCTACGTTAGCCTGAAACCGTCAGACGTGTAGTGAGTGGAGGAGGGGAACCAAAATGAGGCGTGTTCTCATTCTGTGCTTGGTTGCTGCGCCATTGTTTGGTTCGGTGTTTCTAATAAGAGCGGGCATTCTAACGGATGCGAGGTGGCTTGTTGCTGGATTGGTTGTTACTCCATTGGCGGCCTATTTGACGTTTAAAAAGCCCGCGACCAGAGGATCATCCCGTAGCGGCCGCTAACACGGTGAAAGACAGATGTGTTTTGCGTATTTCGCCGTAACTCACAGGCTTGCCCCGATGAGTGTTCTTTGCTGATGCGTGTCATCTTTTTTCCTCTAACGCGGTTTGAGCACCGGGAGCCTTTGAAGCGAGCTTTTGAGGAAGCTGAGGCTTTGGTTGCCCGCGCGACGAACGACACCCAAACCTCCTTCACAGAGCCGACCCTTAACTACTTCAGTTTGACGATCATTCTGTTTCCCGCAGACAGTCCGCAATATGAAGAGGTTGTCGACTGGAAGCGAAAAGATCGAGACCTTGGTGTATCCAAGAGAATTGATTTCAACGATTTCATGGCGGCTGATGAGGGCCGACGAGCGGGGCTTGTTATAGGAGCGCTTCACAAGGCCTGTGTTGAACTGTCGGAAGCGCACCCAGTTTTGGGACGGTTAGCGGAGGCGTTGCGAGCGCACATCGTTCCGGAGCATCTGTCCTCTGACGTCGTTCCGATCAACCCTGTGTACGAACGGCCCGTGAAACGCATTGAGGTCGATCTGTCGGGGTCAGCTGATCCGGCGGGGAATCTCGAGCTGGGACACAGGATTCAAGACCTTTTGGAGAAGCATGGCGGACAGGTGGTCGGGTTTGAGGTTTCGGCGACTTGTATCGAATTTGATGTTGATGATTCCGCTGTTCCAGTCGCTGCACTTGCCGCTCTACTCGGATCGAGGTTCGGCGCCTCCAACGTTCGATTGCTTGAAACCGATGAAGCGAGTGTCTGAGGAATCTCGCCTTAAGTGTGGATCGTTGGGGGCCTGGCTGCTCATACCCAGATTAAAAACCCGGCCAACGCCTCCACCGCAAGCACCTGAAATCATGATGCTGACGACGCTTCGTTAACCCGAAACAGGTTAGGCCGGATGGGTCATGACAAAAAAACCGTCCGACAATTCCGGAAGGTCCCCGTTTTCGCGCCCCAAATCCGGCGTGGAGACAGGGCTGACCACATTCCTGATGACCGCCTTCGACTCGATGGGCGAGCTGGTGCTCATGCGCGGCTCCAATGGCCGGGTCCTGCACGTGAACCGGCCCTTCCTGGAGGCTTTCGGAGGCGATGCGGGCGACTGGGTCGGACGCTGGTTCTCCGTCGCACCGCCGCTCAAGGAAGACGGCTCCCGTCGTTATGAAATGTTGATGCGCACGCGCACCGGTCCCTTGTGGATCGAGTGGGATGAGCGCCAGATGGATGGCGGTATCGGCGTGATCTCGGTCGGACGCGATATCACCGCCCGCCGCGAACACCACGACAATCTGGAAGCCTCCCAGCGCGCCAAGAACATGTTCTTTGCTGCCGTTACGCACGAGCTGCGGACGCCGCTGGCCGGGACGCTCGGTGTTGCGCGCCTGCTGCAAACAACGCCGCTCCAGCCGGACCAGGCAGATTATGTGCGCTCGCTCTCCGCCTCGGCGGAACACGCGCTGGAGATGATCGACGACATTCTTGATCTCTCGCGCCTTGAGGCCGGCAAGCTGAACCTGCGCCCCGAGAGTATTGATGTTGCGGATCTTGTCCGCGAAATCATCGAGCTGGCGGCGCCCAAGGCTCATGAAAAGGGCCTGGAGATCGGCGCGGTCTTCACCCGCGACGCGCCGGCGCAGATCACGGGAGACGCTGCGCGGCTCAAACAGGTCCTGTTCAACCTGATCGGCAATGCCGTGAAATTCACCGAGACGGGTGGGGTTCGCCTGGACATCTCCAATGCGCCCTGCCCGGACGGCAAGCCGCGCCTGTCCATCGCCGTCAGTGATACCGGCCCGGGCATTTCCGAGAATGACCAGGCCGCGCTCTTCGAGGAATTCGAACGCGGTGCGGCCGAGCGTGAGGGCAAGGAGGATGGCGCTGGCCTGGGCCTGGCCATGGTGCGCCGCCTGGTTGAAGCCATGGGGTCCGCCATGGGCCTGGAAAGCGAGCTGGGTCAGGGCTCGCGCTTCTGGATCACGTTTGAATTGCCGGTCGAGCGCTGTGTGTCCGATCAACCGCTCACGGGCCGTGAACTGGCTGTCGCTGTGGCCGATCCGACCATGCGGTCCATTCTGGTCGACCAGATCGAAGCCCTGGGCGGGCATTGTTTCGCCATTGATAATCCCAACCGGCTTGCTGCGGCCTCGGGCCGCGAACTGCTCATCGACTGGGCCTGGTTCGACCGGGTCGTGGAGGCCAGCGCCGCGCATTCCTGGGTGCTCGTCACGCCGGCGGAAAAATCCAGGATCGCTGAAGGATTGCCGGAAGCGATTGACGGCTGGTTCGTCAAACCCCTGCGTCGCTCCACCCTGATTGCACAGATCACCGGACGCCCTGACAGGATTGTGAAGACACAGGTTCAGCCGGAACTGGTCGAGCTGGACAGGCTTCGTGTGCTGGTCGCCGAGGACGATCCGGTCAACGCCCTTATTGCGCGCAAGACACTGGAACGGCTCGGCGCCGAGGTCGAGGTCGTCGAGAGCGGCACCGCTGCCCTCAAGGCGCTGGAACAACTGTCCTTTGACGCCGCCCTGCTGGACCAGCGCATGCCCGGCATGGATGGTCCGGAACTCGCGCGCATGGCCCGCGCCAATGGCTGGGACATCCCGCTGATCGCCCTGACGGCCAATTCTACTGAAGCGGATCGCAAGGTCTGCCTGGACGCGGGAATGGATGAATTCCTCACCAAACCTGTCGACCCGGTAATCCTCGGCGACACCCTCAAGCGCTTGTGCAACAAGGAAAAACGGTCCAGTTTGGGTTAGATTTCAGACGACCGGAGTTTCAAGGACATGTCCGATGCCGTAACTGCCCAGCGCAAGTCTTGGCGGCAAACCGTCGAGCTCTATGGCAAGCCGATCATGCTCTCCATGCTGATCCTGGGCTTCGCCTCCGGTCTTCCGCTGATGATGGTGTTCCAGAAGTTGAGCTTCTGGCTTCGAGCAGAGGGAATTGATCGGACAACGATCGGTTTCATGTACTGGGTCACCGGCGCTTATACGCTGAAATGGATCTGGTCTCCGGTGGTCGATAAACTGCCGATCCCCTTCCTGACAAAGTCGCTTGGTCGCCGCCGTTCCTGGATGGTCCTCGCCATAGCGGGGACGATGATCGGCTTGCTTGTCATCGGTTTCTCGCGCCCGTCCGAGGGGCTCCTGATCACGCTCGCGGGCGCCGCGATCCTGGCCTATTCGGGAGCGACACTGGATATTGCGATCGATGCATGGCGCATCGAGTCCGCGGAATCGGAGCAGCAGGCGAACATGGCCGCGGCCTATGTCATGGGTTATCGCGGCGCGATCATGTTTGCCGGTTTCGGCCTCGCGATTGCGGATCAGACCTCCTGGCCGATCTCGTTTGCGGTGATGTCCGGAACCATGGGCGTTTGTGCCTTCCTCATCCTGTTCATGAAGGAACCGAACAAGGAATTGGTGGTGACACCGCCCGAGCAAAGCCTCGGCATGCGGGTGACGACGGCCATTATCGATCCGTTCAAGCAATTCTTCTCCCGCATGGGTTACTGGATAGTGCCGGTCTTCATCCTCATCACGATTTACCGGATGAGCGATTTCACCATGGGCATCATGGCCAGCCCTCTATACGCGGATCTTGGGTATTCCGGCACGGTCGTGGGTGGAATCCAGAGTGGACCCGGCATTATCGCGACAATCGCGGGCGGTTTCCTCGGCGGCGTGGTCGCGTACCGGATGGGTGTACTCAAGGCGATGGTGGTTGGGGCGCTGATCACACTTGCGACCAATGGTGCCTATGCCTGGCTGGCCCTGACCGGAACCCCGGAAGATACCTGGCGCATCGCCATCTCTATCGTCGGTGACAATATCGCCGGTGGCTTTGTCGGTACGGTCTTCATCGCCTATCTGTCATCACTGACGGATCCCGCGAATGCAGCGACACAGTACGCGCTCCTGTCCTCGGCCTACGCCTTCGTGAACAAGATCATCGCCGGTTTCTCAGGCGTTCTGGCGGACGCCGTCGGGTATTTCCACTTCTTCCTGATCACCGCGAGTTATGCGGTTCCGGCCGGGGTTTTGGTGATTGTCCTGATCATGTTCGGACCCGCCGCCGCCAAGGGCGAGATCGACTGGTCCGAAAAGGAAGGCAAAAAGCCTGTCGAAGCCTGATTACTCCCCGGCGGCTTCCTCAACCTCGTGGGCGTCCGGGTCGTAGGCCGCCAGGGTTGCCAGGTGGGTGATCTCGCTGACCGAGGCGCCCAGGCGGGCGATCTGGACCGGACGTTCAAAGCCCAGCAGCATCGGTCCCAGCACCGTCGCGCCACCGCCCGCGCGCAACAGCTTGGTGGCGATCGAGGCGGAGTGAATGGCCGGCATGACCAGCACGTTCGCCGGACCTTTCAGGCGCGAGAACGGGTAGAGGAAACGGTGTGACTTGTCCAAGGCGACATCCACGCTCATCTCGCCCTCGTATTCGAATTCCACGCCGCGCTCATCCAGGATCTCGACCGCACGCTGGAGTTTCTCCGAGCGCTGGCCGGCCGGATTGCCGAAGGTGGAATAGGACAGGAAGGCGACACGGGGCGTGAAGCCAAAGCCTTGCGCAGCCTCGGCCGCTTCCGTGGCGATATCGGCCAGGGCCTCGCTGTCTGGGAACTCGGTGACATTGGTGTCGGCGATGAAGAGCGTGCGTTCCTTGGCCAAGGCAATCGACATGCCCATCACCCGCTGGCCCTCGGCCGGGTCCAGCACCAGCTGAACATCGCGCAGGGCAGCATCATAGGCGCGGGTGGTACCCGTCACCATGCCGTCCGCATCACCCAGCTTGACCATACAGGCCGAGAAGACATTGCGGTCATTATTGACCATGCGCTGCACGTCACGACGCAGATAGCCCTTGCGCTGCACACGATTGTAGAGGAATTCGGCATAGTCGGCATTGCGGTCGGAGAGGCGCGCATTGACGATCTCGATAGAATCCTCCGGCACCCCGACCAAGCGCATATTGGCGCGGCAGATCTCTTCCCGGCCGACGAGCACGGCCTTGCCCAGTTCCTGGTTCTGGAAGGCATAGGCGGCGCGGATGACGGCCGGTTCCTCACCCTCGGCAAAGACGATGCGGCGACCATGTCCCATCACCGCTCCCTGGATGCGCTGCAGGAAGGAGGCGGTCGGGTCGAGACGACGGGCCAGCGAGGCGCGATAGGCGCTCATGTCCGGGATCGGCTTGCGCGCGACGCCCGTGTCCATGGCGGCCTGGGCCACATAGGGCGGGACATAGGAGATGAGACGCGGATCGAAGGGTGACGGGATCACGTAGTCCTTGCCAAAGCTCGGACGGGCGCCGTGATAGGCGGCGGCGACCTCGTCGGGGACGTCTTCCTTGGCCAGGGCCGCCAGCGCCTGGGCGGCGGCGATCTTCATCTCTTCATTGATGGTCCGGGCGCGCACATCCAGCGCACCGCGGAAGATGTAGGGGAAACCCAGGACGTTGTTGACCTGGTTGGGATAGTCGGAACGACCAGTGGCGACGATGGCGTCGTCACGGACGGCGCGAACGTCTTCCGGCAGGATTTCCGGATCCGGATTGGCCATGGCAAAGATGATCGGCTCATCCGCCATGGACGCGACCATCTCCTTGGTCAGGGCGCCGGCGACCGAGAGGCCGAGGAAGCAGTCTGCACCGTCCAGGGCTTCGGCCAGCGTGCGCTTGTCCGTTTCGACGGCGTGGGCGGCCTTCCACTGGTTGAGGTTTTCGCGACCGGTATGGATGACGCCCTTGCTGTCGCACAGCAGCGCGTTGTCGGACTTCACGCCCATCGCCTTGATCAGTTCCAGCACCGCGATGCCCGCGGCGCCAGCGCCGTTGACGACGACTTTCAGGTCTTCCATGCGGCGACCGGTGATCTGGCAGGCATTGATCATGCCAGCGGCGGAAATGATGGCAGTGCCGTGCTGGTCATCGTGGAAGACCGGGACATCGAGCAGTTCGCGCAGGCGCTGTTCGACGATGAAGCTTTCCGGTGCCTTGATGTCTTCCAGGTTGATGCCGCCAAACGTATTGCCGAAGCGCTTGACGCATTCGATGAAGGCGTCGGCATCTTCTTCCTCGACCTCGATGTCGATGGCGTCGAGATCGGCGAACCGCTTGAACAGGACCGCCTTGCCTTCCATCACCGGCTTGGAAGCCATGGCGCCCAGATTGCCCAGGCCCAGAATGGCCGTGCCGTTGGAGATCACCGCGACCATATTGCCCTTGGAGGTGTAGTCGTAGACCGCGTCCGGATTCTCTGCGATCGCCTTGACCGGAACAGCGACGCCCGGACTGTAGGCCAGCGAGAGGTCGCGCTGGGTTGCCATGGGCTTGGTCGGCTGCAGAGCCAGCTTGCCGGGGACAGGTTCACGGTGAAAGGCCAGGGCCTCTTCGTCTTCAACCGGGCTGGTTCTGTCATTCATGGCGATGTCCTTGATGATCGGGGGTTTTCCCACTGCTATAGCCGCTCTAGCCGCTTCGCACCCTTGCGCGCAAGCCGAAACCTCGCAAGTGTCTGCCGCAATGAACGCACTGACGACAATACCCGTTCCGACAGACCGGACATTCCCTTCTGCAGAGGGCGCGACGCCGATGATGGTGCAATTCCTTGAATTGCGCGCCCGGGCTCCGGCGGACGCCCTGCTCTTCTATCGGATGGGTGATTTCTACGAACTGTTCTTCGACGATGCCGTGCGTGCTGCGGCAGCCCTGGACATTGCCCTGACCAAGCGCGGCGAGCACCAGGGCGAGCCAATCCCGATGTGTGGCGTACCGGCAGCGACGGCCGAGGCGTATCTAGCGCGCCTGATCAAGGCCGGGTTCAAGGTCGCTGTCGGCGAGCAGATGGAAGACCCCAAGGCTGCCAAGGCCCGCGGCTCAAAAGCCGTTGTGCGGCGGGATATCACGCGGGTCGTCACGCCGGGCACCTTGACCGAGGACAGCCTGCTCGACCCGCGTCGCTCCAACCGGATTGCGGCCCTGGCGCGCACCGGCAGTGGTGAGGCGGCTATCGCGTGGGCGGAAGTCTCCACGGGCGAGTTTGTGGTGTCTGCGGTTGATCCCGCCAATGTACCGGCCGAGATCGCGGCCATGGCCCCGGCGGAATTGCTGGTCGATGAAGCACGTTATTCCGAGACGGTCGAGATCGCCTCGCGTGCCACCGTTACGCCCCTGCCTCGGGCCAAATACGATACAGGCTCGGCACAACGTCAGCTGAAGGCGCAATTCGGCGTGCAGGACCTCGACGGGTTCGGGGATTTCTCCAGGGCAGAGCTGTCCGCGCTGGGGGCCTTGCTGGATTATCTCGCGCTGTCCCAGGCCGGGGCGCCGGCCAAGCTGGTACCCCCGCGCCAGGGCAAGCAGGGCAGTGTTCTCGCGGTCGATCCAGCGACCCGTGCCTCGCTCGAAATTGACAGGACATTGTCAGGGTCTCGCGCGGGTTCCTTGCTGGATGCGATCGACGAAACCGTCACGGCGCCGGGTGCGCGTTGCCTGGCAGAGCGGCTTTCCCGCCCCCTGACGGATGCCGGCGTTATCGAGGCGCGTCTGGATGCGGTCGGTTTCTTCCTCGCCCAGGAAAATCTGCGCCGGGATGTGCGCGAGCGTCTCAAGGCTGCAGGTGATGCAGAGCGGGCGCTGTCACGCCTGCTGCTGGGCCGGGGTGGTCCGCGAGACCTCAAGGCGCTGTCGGCGACGCTGTCGGAAGGCGAGGCTCTTGCCGCTCGTTTGACCGGTGATCCGTTGGGGCAGATGCCGGCGGAAGTCTCCACCTGCACCGCCGCGCTTGTCATGTCCGACAAGTCCGAGCTCGCTGAACTGGTCAATGATCTCGAGCGTGCGATCCGCGATGAACCGCCGCTGATGGCGCGTGATGGTGGATTTGTCGCCGAGGGCTGGCGTCCGGAACTGGATGAGACGCGCGGCCTGCGCGATGAAAGTCGCCGCATCGTGGCGGGTCTGCAGCAGACCTATGCCGAGGCGACCGGCGTTTCCACGCTCAAGGTCAAACACAATAACGTGCTGGGCTATTTCATCGAGGTAACGGCCAAGAATGCCGATGCCCTGATGGGAGAGGAGCTCTACATCCACCGCCAGACCATGGCCAATGCGGTGCGTTTCACCACAACCGAGCTGGCCGAGCTGGAAGCCAAGATCGCCAGTGCCGGCGAGCGGACGCTGGCGATGGAGCTGGAAGTCTTCAACGCCCTGCGTGACCGGGTCGAAGTGCTGGGACCGGTGATCCGTGATTGCGCACGGGCGCTGGCGGATATCGATGTCGCCTCTGCCCTGGCCGAGTGGGCGAGCGATACGGATGCCTGCCGACCGGAAATCGAGACAGGCACGGTGTTCACGGTTGTTGGCGGTCGCCACCCGGTGGTCGAGCAGTCGTTGGCGCGCACGGGCGAGGGCCGTTTCACCCCGAATGATTGCCAGCTTGATGGTGAGGGCGGTGAAGGCCCGCGCCTGATGCTGGTGACCGGCCCGAACATGGCCGGTAAGTCGACCTACCTCCGGCAGAATGCGCTAATCCTGATGTTGGCCCAGGCCGGATGTTACGTGCCAGCCCGCAAGGCCCGGATCGGTATTGCGGACCGGCTGTATTCACGTGTGGGCGCGGCGGATGACCTGGCCCGCGGCCGCTCCACCTTCATGGCGGAGATGATCGAGACGGCAGCCATTCTCAACCAGGCGACCGAACGCAGTTTTGTCATTCTCGATGAGATCGGGCGCGGCACGGCGACATTTGATGGTTTGTCCATCGCCTGGTCTGCCGCGGAGCATCTGCACGGCGTCAATGGCTGTCGGGCGCTGTTTGCCACACATTATCACGAGCTGACCCGGCTGGCAGACGAGCTGGAAGCGGCGGGTAATTGTTCGCTCAAGGCGCGCGAGTGGAAAGGCGAGCTGGTCTTTCTTCACGAGGTCGGGCCGGGGGCCGCGGATCGGTCCTACGGTATCGAGGTTGCGCGCCGGGCGGGTCTGCCCAAACTGGCCATCAAGCGTGCCCAGACCATTCTGGATCGTCTCGAGGCGGAGGGGGCACCGGCGGCCGCGCTGGCGGATCTGCCGCTCTTTGCAGCGGTGGAAGTTGCCGAACCCGCGGGACCATCCCCGGTGGATGAACGCCTGGCCGAGGTTGATCCGGACAGTCTGACCCCGCGTGAAGCGCTGGACCTGGTCTATGCGCTCAAACAACTCGCCAAAGACAGGTGACGCAGGCGGCGCCCGGATCTAAAACAAGGTCATGACCGCGTCTTTCCTGCCTGCCTCACTGGAATCCCTGAAACTGCGCGCCCGACTGGCGTCGGCTATGTCGCAGGATGGCTGGGACTCACCCTCGGCGCGTATGGCCGGCCTGGCGACCCTGCGGGCGTCGTTGGAGATATTCCGGAAATCTGCCAACACATTGCTGGCCGGTGATCATGGGGGCGCGGCTGCTGCCCATGCCCTGGCTGACGGCGTTTCCGTGTGCCTGGGCGCGCTTTTTGACAGCCTGGCGGCCGAGGATCCGGAAGGCGCGCGTGGCGTGGCCCTGTGTGCCCAGGGTGGATTTGGTGCAGGCGAGCTGGCGCCCTATTCCGACGTCGACCTGATGCTGCTCAAACCCGGCAGTGCGAACGGGAAGACGGATGAATTCCTGCAGCGTGTGCTCTACGCGCTCTGGGATCTGAAAATCGATGTCGGTGGCGGCGCCTGTCGGACGATCGAGGAAACGCTCGAGCTGGCGCGTGAAGATGCATCCGAGCGCACGGCCCTCCTTTCCCTGCGATACATCGCCGGTAATCAGAACCGGGTCACAAAACTGGCCAAGCGGTTTCGCGATGAAGTCGTTTCCGGTGACGAGATCGCCTTTGTCGAGGCCAAGCTGCGCGAACGCGACGCGCGCATCGAGAAGGCCGGGCGGTCGCGTTATACCGTTGAGCCGCACCTGAAAGCGGGCAAGGGCGGGCTGCGGGACCTGCAGCTGATGCGCTGGCTGGCGCTGTTTCTCTACGGCGCCGATGCGTTTGAACGCTGGGTGGGTGATCGCCTGCTCTCGGTTGATGATGTCGAGCGTTATGTGGCAGCCGATGATTTTCTCTGGACGGTGCGGTTCCATTTGCATCAGCTGGCCGGTGGCAAGGATGAACGGTTGAGCTTCGAGCTGCAGCCGGAAATCGCCAAACGTATGGGGTTCGAGGACACCGAGACCGAGAGCGGTGTCGAGCGCTTTATGCGGCGCTATTTTTTCACAGCCATGCATGTGGGGTCGCTGACCCGTCTGGTTTGTTCCAAGCTGGAAGCGGATTCTCGCAAGGCCAAGCCGAAAAACCTGGCGCGTTTCCTGCCCAATATGTTGACGCTGGAAACGGCGGATACCGGTTCCTTCATCCTGCGTGATGGCCGGCTGGATTTCGCCAATCCCACCCAGATTGCCGACGACCCGGCCAAGCTGATGCAGTTCTTCCATGTGGCCGCATCCCGCCAGTTTGATTTACACCCGGAAGCCGTTGCGCGCATCGGCCGGACATTGTCGCATGTGGATGATGACTATCGCCGCGATCCCCGTGTCGCACGGGCCTTCTTTGCGGTCTTGCTGGATGCTCCGGCCCCGATGGCCGTGCTGCGCCTGATGACCGAGGCGGGGCTTCTGGGGCGCTACATCCCGGAGTATGGCGATATCGTCGCGCGTACGCAGTTCAACATGTATCATCGATACACGGTCGACGAGCACACCCTGCAGGCGATCGGTTTGTTACGGGAGATCGAGCAGGGGCTGCATGTCGACGAACACCCGTTGTCGACAGGAATTATCAGCGAGATCAAGAACCGCCGCGCCCTGCATCTCGCGGTGCTGTTGCACGATACAGGCAAGGGCAATGGGGATCAGTGTATCGAGGGCGCTGCACGGGCGCTGACAGCATGTGAGCGATTGGGGCTGGATGCCGAGGAAAGCGAACTGGTCGCCTGGCTGATCGAGAACCATCTCCTGATGAGCGACACGGCCCAGCGCCGCGATATCGGTGATCCAAGAACCATTGCCGATTTTGCTCAAGTGGTTGGCAGTGTTGAGCGATTGCGTCTTTTGACAGTCCTGACAGTTGTTGACATACGCTCGGTCGGGCCAGGTGTCTGGAATGGCTGGAAAGCCCAGCTGATGCGCGATCTCTATGCCGCGGTGGAGCCGGTGCTCCAGCGCTCCGGTGATGCGGTCGAGCTCGCTCGTGAGGCACTGGCCGAAAAGGCGGATGCGGGACGCAGCCGTGTCTGTGACCGGCTCCAGCGCTCCTATCCGGAGTTTGCAGATTTCTGGCGTGAGGAACTGGACGACACCTATTGGGTGACCTCGACGGAGGAGGACCGGTTCCGCCATGCCGCCTTTGCTCGTCAGGCCCGCGCGCGCGGTGATGATGAGGCCGCGACCGCCATTCGGGTCGACCGCCGACGCAAGGCGACGGAATTGATGATCTGGACCGAGGACCGGTTTGGCCTGTTCGCGGATCTCGTCTCTGCGCTCGCCCGGCGTGGCGCGGATATTGTTGGCGCGACCATCAATACGACCCGGTCCGGCAAGGTGCTGGACATTTTCTATATCCAGGATGCGGGCAGCCAGCCGTTCGGCTGGGATGACCCCTATCTGATGGATGAGCTTGTGGCCTATGTGCGCGAGATAGTTTCAGGTGCCCGTGAGGTAGAACGTTCGCGCGAAACGGCGCTGAAACGGTCAGGTGCGGCGTTCAAGGTGACGCCTTATCTCAACTTTTCCAACGACCTCTCGGACAGCGCCACGGTCATCGAAGCCTCCGGTCGTGACCGTCCGGGCTTGCTTGCGGACCTTTCCGACATGATCGCCAAACAGGGGCTGTCCCTGCACTCAGCGCGGATTGATGGATATGGCGAACGGGCGACGGATGTGTTCTATGTCACCCTGGAAGGCGCCCAGCTGACGGATGAGGCGCTCAAGGCCGAGGTGGAAGAAGCGCTGATGAATGTCCTGAGCGAGGGAGAGGCGCAACTCGAAGCGCAGGCGGCCCAGCGCGGCATCGCGCGCGCTCCGGCGAGTCTCTTGCGGTAAGCCTATGAGATTATTGCGCTCCTCTGCAGTTGTTGGCCTTTTCACAATGGTCAGCCGGATCCTCGGTTTTGTCCGCGAGATCATGTTCGCGGCCTTTATCGGTCCGGGTTCGGTGCTCGATGCCTTCCTGCAGGCCTTTCAGTTTCCCAATCTCTTCCGGCGGATATTCGCTGAGGGGGCGTTCAACTCGGCCTTCGTGCCGCTTTATACCGAGCGCCTCGAGGGCGATGGCCAGGATGAGGCGAGGGAGTTCGCCCGACAGGTCGCTTCCGTCCTGTTTACCGCCATGCTGGTCCTTGTTGTCGCGGCGCAACTGGCGATGCCGTGGCTGATGGTCTTCCTCGGTCCGGGTTTTGTCGGCCAGCCGGAGATTTTCGAAACGGCGGTGCTCTTTACGCAGATTACCATGCCGTATCTGTTGATGATGTCGCTCAGCGCGATGTTTTCCGGGGTATTGAATGCGCACGGCAAGTTTGCCGTTGCTGCGGCCGCGCCGGTTCTGCTGAACCTGACACTGATCGGGATCATGTTCTTCAGTGAGCTGCGTGGGCGAGAACTTTCCTACTATCTGACCTGGGGCATCACGCTTTCCGGCGTCATCCAGCTGGCCTGGATCTATGCTGCCATGCAGCGGCTGGGCATCGGGTTGGCGCTACGCCTGCCGCGCCTGACACCTGGGGTAAGAAAACTGATTGTGCTGGGGATTCCTGGCGCGGTGGCGGCAGGTGTCACGCAGATCAATATCCTGGTGACCTCGGCGATCGCGACTAACCAGGCTAGCGCCCGATCCTGGCTCTATTTCGCGGACCGTCTCTACCAGTTGCCGCTTGGTGTGGTTGGTATTGCCATGGGTGTCGTGTTGTTGCCGACGCTGAGTGCCCGCCTGCGTAATGGCGATGACGAGGGTGCGTCCAATGCGATGAACCGGGCGGTAGAGATTTCCATGGCGCTGACCCTGCCAGCTGCCGCCGCGCTGCTCGCCATGCCGGAATTCTTGGTCGGGGCGCTCTTTGAGCGGGCCCGGTTTGATTCAAACGATACCATCATGGTGGCCAGAGCGCTGGTTCCGTTTGCGCTCGGACTGCCCGCGTTTGTTCTGGTAAAGGTGCTCGCACCGGGCTTTTTTGCCCGCCAGGACACGATGACCCCGATGAAATTCGCGACCGTCTCCGTTGTCGTCAATTTGGCGTTGGGTCTGGCGCTGTTTAGCACGCCGTTGCGTTATGTCGGCCTGGCAATCGCCACTGCGATCGCCGGCTGGGTGAATACGCTGCTGCTGGCTTGGACGTTGCACAGGCGCGATGTGTTTAAGCCGGACGCACGTTTGATGTCGCGCTTTCCGCGTATTCTGGCGGCAGCCATCATCATGGGCCTAGCTCTCAGGGCGGCGCAGTATTACAGCCTGGAACTTACGCAGCTCTTTTTCGGCGTTCCGCTACTGGCCGTTATCGCTGTCAGCGCTGCGGGAGCGGTTGTTTATGGAATCGCCGCGATCGTTACCGGTGCCCTGCGCATTTCCGATGTGACCTCTTCCCTGAAGCGTTCTTGACACAAACACGCTTGAGACCCGGAGCCCGCAAGGCTAAGACCGCGGCTCCTGTTTTCCTCCGTCCACACGAGGCTATCCGATGAGTGCTACTCCGACCGATTACACTGGCCCGCAACGCGTGCTTTCCGGCATGCAGCCGACCGGTTCCCTGCACCTTGGCAATTATCTGGGTGCCCTGAAGAACTGGGTGTCGTTGCAGGAGGATGGAAACTGGGACTGTTTCTATTGCGTTGTTGACTTGCACGCCGTCACCATGCCGCACGACCCGGCCACCCTGCCGGACGCTGTGCGCTCTGCCGCCGCGGCCTACATCGCGTCCGGAGTGGACCCGTCAAAGAGTGCGATTTTCGCCCAGTCCGCAGTGCCCGCCCATGCCGAGCTGGCGTGGATCTTCAATTGTGTGGCGCGGCTGGGCTGGCTCGAGCGCATGACCCAGTTCAAGGACAAGGCTGGCAAGGACAAGGAGCGCGCTTCGGTAGGGCTCTTCACCTACCCGGTCCTGCAGGCGGCCGACATCCTGGTCTACAAGGCGACCCATGTCCCGGTGGGCGAGGACCAGAAACAGCATCTGGAACTGTGTCGCGACATCGCCGCGCGTTTCAATCGCGATTTCGGCAATGGCGAAGCGATTTTCCCGATGACCGAGCCGGTCATCCAGGGGCCGGGCGCGCGCATCATGTCCCTGCGTGACGGTTCTGCGAAGATGTCCAAGTCCGATGTGTCCGATAATTCGCGCATCAATCTGGACGATGACGCAGACAAGATCGCCCGCAAGATCAAGAAGGCGAAGACTGATCCCGAACCGCTCCCATCCGAGGAAGCCGGTCTTGCTGATCGTCCCGAGGCCAATAACCTGGTTGGCATTTATGCCGCACTGACGGGCCAGACCAAGGCCGATATCCTCGCCGAGTTCGGTGGTCAGGGTTTTGGCGCTTTCAAGCCTGCCCTGGCTGACGTGGCCGTGCAGTATCTCGCCCCGATCTCCGACGAATATCGTCGCCTGGTCGAGGACAAGACCGAGATTGACCGGATCCTGGCTGCCGGTGCCGAACGTGCCAACAAGATCGCGGCACCTGTCGTGACTGAAGCCAAGGAAATCATGGGGTTCTGGGGATAGCATGTCCAAGACGTCTGTATTGCTGGCCGCGCTGGCCAGCCTGTCCGTTGCCGCTTGCGGCGCGCCTTCTGACACCGAAGAAAGCGCGTCCATGGGTCATGGCGACATGCATCATGGGGAAATGAGCGAGATGGCGGAACTTCCGCCGCTTGCCGATGATGGTGTCATGCCGGTCATCGACGTTCAGGAAGCCTGGATGCGTCCGCACCCGGGTGGCCGCGATGTCACGGCCGCCTATTTCACGCTTGCCCTCAGCGCGGGCTCTGTGGACCGCCTTCTCAGCGCCCGTATCGACGGCGCCGAGCGTGTCGAGCTGCACGGTCATTCGATGAATGATGAGGGCATGATGCAGATGCGCGCCATCGGTCCTCAGGATGTGTCGGCCGGTGAGACGATGGTTTTCGCCCCGGGGGGCCATCACCTGATGGTGTTTGGTCTGGCGACGGTGGTCGAGGGCGATACGGCCACCGGCACTCTGGTTTTCGAGCGTGCAGGCGAGGTCGAGGTGAGCTTCCAGGTCAGCCCCCTGCCACCGAGCATGTCCGCCGACAACTGATCTGCGACAATCCGCGCCATTGAGCGCGGATTGTTTTTACCTCAAAACATACCGCATGGTATGATTTGAGGGTGAGATGAATAACTGGCTGATTGCTGCCGCGGCGCTCGCGGCCCTGACAACACTGGTGCATTTCTTTGTGGGGGGCCGACAGGTGGCCAAACCCCTGCTGGAAACCGGCGAGATCAACTCACTGGTCAAGTTCACGCACTATTTCTGCTGGCACATTGTCACCATCGCCCTGGCCGCGATGGCCATCGGCCTGGCCTATGCCGGGCTGAACCCGGGCGGGCGTGATGTGGCCATCGTGATGGTGGGGCTGGCCGCGGCCATCGCAGTGTGGAATTTTGCCATGAATGCCCGTCACAGGCTCAAGGCGAGCCGTCATCCCCAGTTTGTGTTTTTCATTCCGATAGTCGCGTTGGCCATGCCGGGATTGTTGCAGGCATGACCAGGATTTCGCGTGAAGACTGGCTGGAGACCGGGCTGGCCCAGCTGGGGCGCGAAGGGCCGGCCGGCCTGCGCATAAGCCGTCTGTGCAAACGTGCGGGGGTGACGCGAGGGTCGTTCTATCACCATTTCGCGGACCAGAAGGTCTACAGCGAGACCCTGCTCGAGCACTGGGAACACAGTCACACTCTAGCCCTGATCGACGCTGCGGATGCAGCTGGCGAAGGCGCTCTGGAGCGACGTCACAGGCTCAGCGCGTTGACGTCGAAGCTGGACATGCGCGTCGAGGCGGAGATCCGGCGCTGGGCGGCAAGTGATGATCAGGCGCGTGTTGTGCTGGCGCGGGTGGATAATCGCCGGCTGGATTACCTTGCCGAGCTCAACCGAATGGAGAACGGAATGGACACGCAGGCTGCCCGCGATCTGGCCGCTATCGAATACGCCGTGTTTCTGGCCTATCCCGGGCTGTTCCCGAAGAGCGGTGAAGCGGATTTCCGGCGGGTTGGCCGGTTGCTGGACCGGCTGATCACCGGTCTGTCTCAGTCCTGAGAAGCGTCGTCCGTGCCAGCCTCGGCCCTGGGGGCGTCGAACTGGTTCTCGGCCAGGTATTTTTCCGGGTTATAGGCCTGTGGCCCGCGGGGCCAGAACATGCGCATCAACCCACCACCCATCAGCGTGACAGGGACAAGAAAGAGGCCATAGGCATTTTCCTGCAACAAGAAGAGCACCACGAAGAAAACAACGCCCATAACGGCGATGAGGGCTCCCAGGATGAACATTGTGATCATGAAGGCCATCGACTGGCCTTCGACGAACTCAACCTGTTCCCGGTGGGGCAGAAGCGCTTCGTGCAATCCGGTAAGCAGGGCGCGGAACGTCTCGTATTCACCCCGGAACACACCCGCCGAGACAAAGGTCATCGAGCCAAACACCATCTCCTCGCCAGCGCTATTGGTGATGCGCAATACGACCTGGGAGGTCTGTCCTGCCATTTCCGCTGCCAGGCGCACCTGGCGGATGTCAGCGAGCGCGAAGCTGTGAACGGGCGTGCCATCCTCCAGCGTTTGCACCAGGGCATTCTCTTCCAGCCAGGTCAGTGTTGGCCGGGTGCCCAGATTTCGCCGGTCGGGATGCCGCACAGAGCTCATTGAATCCTCTCCTTTTCTAGCGACTTAGCAGCAATTACTGGACGAGTCGCGTGAAACTCGCCACAGTCGTACGGCATGCCAAATCGAACACGCAAATTCCTGGTCGTGGCGGATGAAAGCCCGGAAGCGCGCACAGCGCTGTACTTTGCCGCCCGCCGCGCCTTCAAGACCGGCGCCAAGGTCACTGTCCTGGCGGCGTATGAACCTTCCGACTTCAATCACTGGATCGGCGTTGCTGAAACAGCGAAACGGGAATCCGAGGCCGCAGCCGAGACCTTGCTGGAATCCATGGCCGAAGATGCGGAAGCCGTCACCGGCGAGCGTCCGGAATTGCTGTTGCGTGAAGGGGATCGCTCCAAGGTCCTGTCCGAGCTGCTATTTGAGGATCCGGAAATATCGCTGTTGATCCTGGGGGCGTCGCGCTCGAGTGAAGGGCCGGGACCGCTGGTTTCTGCGCTGGCACGAGGCAAGGGTTTGTTCTCCGAACGCAATGTGCCTGTAACCGTCGTCCCAGGGGATATGGCGTGTGAGGAAATCGACGCCCTGACCTGAGCCCCTGCAGCTCCTGAGGTTGAAGTTTTTGTCCGTTACCGCCAAGTGATGGCCAAGGAGACCTGCCATGTTCATCCAGACCGAAGCCACACCCAATCCGAACACGATGAAATTCCTGCCCGGTCGTGAGATCGCGCCAGCTGGATCGCGGGAATTCGAGAATGAGGAAGACGCCGCCGTTTCGCCGTTTGCCTCCGATCTCTTCCTGATCGAAGGGGTAACGGGTGTATTCCTGGGCGCGGACTTCATTGCCATCACCAAGAGCGACGGCGTGGAGTGGGACCACATCAAGCCCTTCCTGCTGGGCGCGATCATGGACGGGCTTCAGTCCGGACGTCCGATCCTGGGTGATGCGCAGGAGGAAAGTGGTCACGCGGTTTATGACGGTGAGAGCTCGGAAGTGGTCAAGGAGATCATCGAGCTGATCGATACGCGGGTGCGACCGGCTGTGGCCCAGGATGGTGGTGATATTCTGTTCCACTCCTATTTGGCCGATACGGGCGTTGTGCGCCTGAAAATGCGTGGGGCGTGTTCCGGCTGTCCGTCTTCGACGATGACGCTGAAATCCGGCATCCAGAACCTGCTCCAGCACTACATCCCGGAAATCCAGTCCGTTGAGGCGGTGGAGTAGGCAGGCGACGGCGCCACCGAATTCCTCTAAACCGCCGCCATGGCCATCCTGGTTTTTGATACGACCGGAGCGGAATGCTCCGTGGCGCTGCGCATTGACGGTCAGCAGGACATTGTCCTGAGCGAGACAATCGGGCGCGGCCATGCCGAGCGCCTGGCACCCATGGCGCAGGAAGCGTTGAGGCAGGCGGGTATGGAGCCGCGTGCACTCAAGCGCATTGGCGTGACGATCGGACCGGGTGGATTTGCCGGAACGCGTGTCGGTGTGGCTTTTGCCCGAGGGCTAGCCCTGTCGACCGGCGCTAGGGCCTATGGCATCTCAAACCTGGCCGTGATTGCGCATTCCCTGTCCGCGACGCGCCCGCTGGCAACGGTGCATGACGCCAAGCGCGGGGAGGTCGTGCTGCAGATCTGGCGCGATGAAGCTGACGAGGCACAGCGGCTCTCAATCGAAGACGCATCTGCGCGCGTGGCCGGGCTCGCTCTGGCCGGTGGAGGTGCTGCACTGGTGGCGTGTGAAGGGCAGAATATCCTCGATGATGGCAAGCTTGATCTCGTCGCCCTGCTGGACGTTGCTGGGCAGGCAGGCGAGGACCAAAGTCCGCCGACGCCCTTTTATGTGCGCCCGCCCGACGCCAAGCTACCGGGCGGAGTGGATCCGTGATCGTCGAACAGGTCGCCGCCCAGAGCGCAGAACGCATGGCGGCGCTGCACGAGAAATGTTTCGATCATCCCTGGCCGGCCAGCGAGTTCGCCTCGCTTCTGTCCATGACATCGACCCGGGCTTTTGCGGTCCAGCGTGACGGCTGTCATATCGCACTTGTTCTGGTCCGGATCGCTGCTGATGAGGCGGAGATACTGACGGTTGGCGTCGACCCGGCTGAACGTGGCAAGGGCCTCGGTTTGGCCGTGCTGGAGCGGGCTGAACAGGCTGTCGCAGACCGGGGTGCCGTCTCGCTCTTCCTGGAGGTCAACCAGCATAACGACCCTGCCCGTGCGCTCTATACCCGAGCCGGATACTCGGAAATCGGCCGTCGCCCGCGTTATTACCGAGGCCGGGATGATGCGCTTATCTTCCGAAAAACTCTGTTGGAGCGTGGACAAACAGGGGCGTGACCGAATATCACTCCGATATCCAACCGGGGGAATCAACATGCCGGACCGCATCGAGAAAATCTGTATCGAAAAAGGCCTTCGCATGACGGAGCAGCGCCGCGTGATCGCGCGTGTCCTGTCCATGTCGCATGACCACCCCGATGCCGAAGAGCTGCACCGCCGGGCGGCCGCCGAGGATCCGCGCATCTCCCTGGCCACCGTCTACCGCACGGTCCGCCTGTTCGAAGAAGCGGGCATTATCGAGCGCCACGACTTCCGCGACGGAAGGTCGCGTTATGAAGAGGTCGGGGACGACCATCATGACCACCTGATCGACCTAAAGTCCGGTGAAGTCGTGGAATTTGTGAATGACGAGATCGAGCGACTGCAGGAAGCGATCGCTCGCAAGCTGGGCTACAAGCTTGTCGATCACCGTCTCGAGCTTTACGGCGTACCCCTCTCCAGCGCTGAGGAGTAGGCGCGAGTTTCCAAGGGGACACCATGTCCGCGCGCCAGCCCGGCAAGCACGCCATCACATTCATCTTCATCACCGTGCTGATCGATATGATCGGTTTCGGCCTGATCATTCCAGTGATGCCCGAGCTCATCAACGAGCTGACCGGACTCGGTGCGGATGACGCGGCCGTGCTCGGCGCGTGGTTGATGATGACCTATGCGCTGACCCAGTTCATCTTTGCGCCGATTGTGGGCGCCCTGTCGGACCGTTTCGGGCGCAAGCCGGTGCTGTTGGCAGCTCTTGCCGGTTTCACGATCGACTATGCGATCATGGGCTTTGCGCCCTTTTTCTGGATGCTTGTCGTCGGTCGTCTTCTGGCAGGAATTTTCGGCGCAAGTTATTCCACGGCCAACGCCTATATCGCCGATATAACGCCTCCCGAGAAACGGGCTGGTCGGTTCGGGATGATCGGCGCCGCTTTTGGTCTGGGCTTCATAATCGGCCCCGCGGTTGGCGGTATTCTGGGCGACCTTTATGGCCCGCGTGCGCCTTTCTTCGCGGCTGCGATCCTGGCCGGGCTGAACCTGGTTTATGGCTTGATTGTTCTGCCGGAGACCCTGGCGCCGGAAAACCGACGCAAGTTTGACTGGAAGCGTGCCAACCCGTTCGGCGCTCTCATCCAGATCCGCAAATACCCGGCCGTTTTCAGCCTCATCTTCGCGGTATCGCTGATGCTGCTCGGGCATGCGGTGTTCCCGGCGATCTGGTCCTATTACACCGCCTACAAGTTCGACTGGGATGCCGGAGATATCGGGTTCTCGCTCATGGTTGTCGGTATAACGGCGGCCATCGTTCAGGGCGGTTTGACGCGTGTACTGGTGCCCAGGCTGGGTGAGTGGCGGGCAATTACGATGTCCCTGCTGCTGGGAATTATAGGTTACGCCGCCTATGGTCTCATCACCGAGGGATGGATGGTCTATCCGGTGATCATTGCCGGAGCGATCGGCGGTATCGGCCAGCCCGCACTGCAAGGCGTGATGTCGCGTATCGTGCCACCGAACGCCCAGGGCGAGTTGCAGGGTGCCATGACTAGCCTGCAAAGCCTGTCCATGGTCATTGGCCCGCTGGTCATGTCTCGGATTTTTGCTGGCTTTTCAGGCGAAGGAGCTCCGGTCGAATTTCCGGGCGCGCCCTTCATGCTGGCATCGGTGCTCACGGGTCTTGCGCTGGTCATCGCCCTCGGCGCCCGCCGCAAGGATGACGGCAGTGCCAATGAGACGACGCCGGAGAATGAACCCTCTCCCGTCTCCCCACGCGAGGCGGAATAGCCACTCCTCTTGCCCTGCAAGGGGTTTTCAAGCATAACCCCGGCCTCTTCGGCACAGGGTCGAAGGCTGCTGGATTGACGAATTCGAATGAGCGACGCGCGTAAACGCCTGTTTATCAAGACCTATGGCTGCCAGATGAATGTCTATGACTCCGAGAGGATGAAGGATGTTCTGCACCCGCTCGGCTATGAGCCGGCCGAGCAGCCTGATGGCGCTGATCTTGTGATCCTGAACACCTGTCACATTCGTGAGAAGGCGGCAGAGAAGGTGTATTCCGAGCTTGGTCGCCTGCGCCCGCTGAAAGAGGCCAAGGCCGACGAGGGTGGCATGACCATCGCTGTGGCCGGCTGTGTCGCCCAGGCGGAAGGCGCGGAGATCATGAAACGCGCGCCGGTCGTGGATCTGGTCGTCGGCCCGCAGACCTATCACAAGCTTCCCGAGCTGATCGCCAAGACGCATCGCGCGCGCGGCGAGGCGCTGGACACCGAATTCGAGGTCGAGGACAAGTTCGACCAGCTGGGCAATGACCGCCAGGTCGATGGCTACACGGCCTTTGTCACCGTGCAGGAAGGCTGTGACAAGTTCTGCACCTTCTGTGTCGTGCCGTACACGCGTGGCGCCGAGTGGTCGCGTCCGGTTGACCAGATCGTTGCCGAGGTCCGCGCACTGGCGGCCAAGGGTGTGCGTGAAGTCACCCTGCTGGGCCAGAACGTCAACGCTTTCCACGGCGAGGCGCCGGCGGGCAGCGAGGCTGACGGCCCGTGGGGACTGGGCCAGCTGGTGCGTCATCTGGCGCTGATTGGCGGTATCGAGCGCATTCGTTTCACCACCAGCCATCCGCGTGACATGGATGATGATCTCATCAACGCCTTTGCCGACACGCCTAAGCTGATGCCGTATTTCCACCTGCCGGTACAGGCTGGGTCGGACAAGATCCTCAAGGCCATGAACCGCCAGCACACGGCGGAAGAATACCTGGCGATTATCGAGCGTCTGCGCGCGGCGCGTCCCGATATCGCGATCTCCGGCGACATGATCGTCGGCTTCCCGGGTGAGACGGACAAGGATTTCGAGGCGACGATGCAGCTCGTGCGCGATGTGAACTACGCCTCCTGCTTCTCGTTCAAATACTCCAAACGTCCCGGCACGCCGGGCGCGGCGATGTTTAACCAGGTCGCTGAAGAGGTGAAGACCGAGCGTCTCCTGGCCCTGCAGGCACTGTTGAACGAACAGCAGGTCGCTTTCAACGAAAGCCAGATCGGACAGACCCTGCCAGTCCTGTTCGAGCGTCCTGGTCGCCTGGACGGCCAGCTGCATGGTCGCAGTCCCTATCTGCAGGCCGTGCATGTCGAGGCGCCAGCTGATATGATCGGCAAGATCGGAAATGTCCGGATTGAGGGCGCCAGCCGCAATGCTCTCTCCGGTATTCTTGTAACCTCGGAGCAAAGCGCCGCGTGAGCAGCCAACCGACGTCTCGTAAACGTGCAGCCCGGCCCCGCCGCCAGGCTTCCGAAACCCTGCATCTGGATGACAAGGACCGCGTCCGTGCGATTGCCGGTCCGGGTGACCGCTTTCTCATCCTGATCGAGGAAGAGCTGGATGTACGGCTCAGTGCGCCGGGCGCCGGCCAGATCGTCATCAGTGGCGATTCTGCCGAGGCCCGCGACGAAGCCAAACGCGTTTTGCGGCGCCTTTATGCCAGCCTGGAGCACGGCCTGACCTGTGACGAGGCGGCTGTACGGGCGGCCTTGCGCACGCGCGACGACGAGGAGAGCGGTGCCGAGGATGATGGTGTCATCCGCGTGCCGCGCGGTTCCAGTCTGATTGCCCGCACCGAAGGCCAGCGCACCTATGTGCGCGCGCTCAAGAACGAGAAGGCCTATGACCTGATTTTCGGTGTCGGTCCCGCCGGAACCGGCAAGACGCTGCTGGCCGTGGCCTATGGCGCCTCGTTACTGGTCCAGCGCAGGGTCGAGAAGCTGATCATCACACGCCCGGCCGTTGAGGCGGGCGAAAAGCTGGGCTTTCTGCCCGGCGATCTGACCGAAAAGGTCGACCCCTATCTGCTCCCGGTCTGGGATGCTCTGGCGGATACGCTGGGGCGCAGCCAGCTGGAAAAGATGCGTGAGGACGGCCGCATCGAGGTGGCGCCGATCGCCTTCATGCGCGGCCGCACGCTCAACCGGGCCTTCATCGTCGTTGACGAGGCCCAGAACACGTCACGCGCGCAGATGCAGATGGTACTGACCCGCCTGGGTGAAGGCTCCCGCATGGCGGTGACGGGCGATCCGAGCCAGTGCGACCTGCATCCGCGTGACCCTTCCGGCCTGCCCCACGCCCTGTCCATCCTGGCCAGGACCAAGGGTGTCGCGACGATCACCTTTGATCGCAATGATGTCGTTCGTCATGACCTCGTGGCCCGTATCGTGGCGGCCTATGAAGAGGATGCGGCCAAATCTCCGCGCGAAAGCTCATGAACGCAGTTGATGTCATCGTCGAGGATGACAGTTGGAATGCCCTGAAGGGCAAGGCACAGCGCGTTCAATCCTGTCTGGAAGCCTCGCTCGCCGAGATCGGAGAGGGTCATCCCGGCGTGGTAGCGGTTCTTCTGACAGGCAATGATCCCGTCGCCGAGATGAATGAGCGCTTTCGTGGCAAGCAGGGACCGACCAATGTGTTGTCCTTTCCCGCCATTGAAGGCGCGGACAACCAGCTGGGCGACATAGCCCTGGCCTGGGGCGTGGTCGAGCGTGAAGCGACTGACAAGGGCATCAGCATCGAAAATCATCTCAGCCACCTGATTGTGCATGGATTTTTACACCTTCAGGGTTATGATCATCTGACCGATGCAGAAGCGGAAGAAATGGAAGGCATTGAGCGGCGGGCGCTGGCGCGCCTGGGGATTGCAGATCCCTACTCGCTCGACGGAACGACCCATGAGGGCACTATAGAATGAGTGATGGCTCCAGTCCGAGCGGTAGCGAGAAATCCTGGCTCCGCTCGATATTCAACGGCTCCAGCTCTGCCGCGGACGAAAAAGCGAAATCCTCCCAGTCCTATGTGATCAAGCCTGACGCGCTGGAAGAGCTGCGCGTGGCCGATGTCATGGTTCCACGCGCCGACATTATCGGTGTCGAGATAGCGACACAGCTGGGGGAGCTGGCGGGAGCCTTCTCGGCGGCCTCGCACTCGCGTCTGCCGGTCTATCGCGAGACGCTTGATGACCCGATCGGAGTGGTTCACATCAAGGATGTGGTCAGCCATCTGACTCCGTCCGAGGATGGCCGCCGTCCCGAAGGCTGGGCCGAGCAGGAAGTCCTGTCAGATATCCATCGTCCACTTCTCTACGCGCCACCCTCGATGAAGGCCGGTGACCTGTTGCGCCGCATGCAGGCACGTCGCATGCACATGGCCCTGGTGGTCGATGAATATGGCGGCACTGACGGTCTGGTCACGCTTGAGGACCTGATCGAGCCCATCGTCGGGGAGATCGAGGACGAGCACGACGAGGATGATTCGCCGCTGATCCGTGTGCGCGCACCTGGTGTGTGGGATGTGGACGCCCGGGCGGAAATCGACGAGTTTGAACGGGTTGTCGGCGAGGAAATCGCTGCGGACGACGAGGATGATGATGTCGACAGCCTTGGGGGGCTGGTCTTCACCATTGCCGGTCGGATCCCCGAGCGTGGTGAAGTGATCCGCCACGCCACCGGCTATGAATTTGAGGTGCTTGAGGCGGATCAGCGTCGTATCCGCCGCATGCGCGTACGCACGGCCCGCGCCGGGAAATCAGGCATGGCGGAGTAAACTTGCAGATCGAGCGCAGATTTCAGCCCTGGACCTGGCGTGTCCGGCTACGGCATCTGGATGGATGGCGTGGGCTGGTGGCGAGTTTCCTGGCTGGAATGCTCGCTGTGCTCGCCCTGGCACCCTATCATATCTGGCCGGTCTGGATCGTCAGTCTGGCAGTTTTGCTCTGGCGACTTGATGGTGCACGACGTGGACCCAAACCCTTGCGTGGTGGGTTTGTTACCGGCCTCGTCTTTGGTATGGGCTATTTTCTGGCCGGTACTTTCTGGGTTGGCTTTGCCTTTATCAATCGGGGTCCGGAATTTGCGGCCCTGGTGCCGATCGCCCTGCCTCTGTTCGCTGCCATGCTGGCAGTGTTCTGGGGAATTGCCGGAGCGATCTACGCGCGTTTTGCCCAGAATACCGAATGGCGGGTGCTCAGCTTTGCCGCGATCTTTGCGCTGACCGAATGGTTGCGCAGCCATATCTTCAGTGGCCTGCCTTGGAATCTCCCGGCTTATACCTGGTCAGCGGGTGGAGCGGTCAGCCAGTCGGCGTCCTGGCTGGGCGTTTATGGTCTGAGTTTTCTGACACTGTTGATGTTCGCCGCTCCGGCCATGCTGGCGACCCGGGGGTTGGGCCCGCGCCGATTGCTTCCGGCCCTTTCCGGTTTTGCGCTTTTGTGTGTTCTCTTCTTCGCGGGCGGTTTGCGTCTGCTGAGTACGACCGTGCCAGATGTGCAGGATGTGCGCCTGCGGATCGCCCATTCCAACATCACCCAGGCCGAGAAATGGGGCGATGACGGCGAGCATGTCGCCCGTGATCGGTACATGTCACTGACCCGCCAGCCCGGTCTGGACGAAGTGACCCATGTGCTGTGGCCCGAGGGCGCCCTGCCGATCTACATGCTGGAAGACGGCCAGACACTGTCGCGACTGGGTGCTGCACTGAATGACGGTCCAGCCCTGATTGCCGGCATCAATCGCCGGGCGCGGGCTGGCGAGGAGGTCGTGTACCACAATTCTCTTGCGGCGATGCGTTTCCAGGGCGGTGAGCTGTCGGTCGACGCGCTCTATGACAAGGTCTTGCTGGTCCCGTTCGGCGAGACGATCCCGATGGCTTCGTTGATCTCGGCGATCGGGTTTGACGAGTTTGCACGCCTGCAATTCACGCCGGGCCCCCGTGCGATCGTGGCGGAAATCCCGGGATTGCCGCCGATGATGCCATTGATCTGTTACGAGGCGATCTTCCCGCATTTCTGGCAGTCCACATCCGAACGGCCGGAATGGTTTTTCAACCTCTCCAATGATGCATGGTTTGGTGACACCTCGGGCCCTCGCCAGCATCTGGTGCAGTCGCGCTATCGCAGTATCGAGGCTGGCATTCCGCTCATTCGGTCGGCCTCTCGCGGTTTTTCCGGGGTGGTGGATCCGCTGGGGCGCATGCCGGTGATGATCGCGCCGGACCAGGAGGGCGCGTTCGACGTCACATTGCCGCGAGCGCTCGCACCGACGCCCTACTCACTGTATGGTGATTTATTGTTCTGGCTCATGGTGTTAGGCGTTTTCGCCGGGCTCGCAGTGCAAAAGTTACGTTTTATTAAAAAACAAAAAATCTCGCAGCCCTGACCTGAACTCTGTTATACTGCCAAGCACGGGTTGTGCTCAGCAGTCCGAAAGAGAGGTGAGACGCATGTTGCAGGGTGACACGATCGAGAAAAAGGTCAGCCCTCGGGGTCCCAACCCCGTAGACGTTCACGTCGGTTCCAGAATTCGTCTCCGCCGACAATTGCTCCGGATGAGCCAGGAAAAACTGGGTGATGAGCTCGGTGTGACTTTCCAGCAGGTCCAGAAATACGAACGCGGTGCGAACCGTGTCGGAGCGAGCAGGCTGTATCGTCTGTCGCGTGTTTTGGAGGTGCCGGTGCAATTCTTCTTCGAGGGCTTGAACGAGAAATCGACAATCAGCGCCATGGCCGAAGGTGACCAGACGCCGATTGTCTATGACTTCATTCAAAGCTCTGATGGCGTGTCCCTGGCGGAGAGTTTCTCCCGCATCAAGGACGCCAAGGTTCGTCGCCGCGTGCTTGAACTGGTACGCACACTGGCGAGCGAAGAGGAAATGGCGCGCTGAAGGGGTGATTTGCGGCTGAAAAGCCGCTAAACGCCCCGCCATGACGAAACAGGAAACAGATCGACCGGATTTCCGGCTGTTTGGCCGCGCGCAGGGCAAACCCCTGTCCGCGCGCCAGCAGGGGCTGGTGGACAATGTCCTGCCGAGCATTGACCTGCCGGCCGAGGGCGAGATGGACGCTGCGCAAATGCTGCCCGGAATGCGCTCGCACGTGCTGGAAATCGGCTTTGGCGGCGGCGAGCATCTTGCCGGCCAGGCCGACCGCAATCGTGAGACCGGATATATCGGCATCGAGCCCTTCCTCAACGGCGTCGCCAAGGCGCTGACCTATCGCGAGGAGAGGGGGCTGGAGAATGTCTGCCTGCACCGTGGCGATGCCCGCGAAGTGCTTCCGCGATTTAAAAATGACAGCCTGGACCGGATCTTCCTGCTCTTCCCGGATCCCTGGCACAAGAAACGCCACGCCAAGCGCCGTTTTGTCCAGCAATCCACCCGCGATGATTTTGCCCGCATTCTCAAGCCGGGCGGCAAGCTGCGTATTGCGACGGATGTAAAATCCTATGCCGATCATTGCATGATCGAGTTCGAACAGGATGAGCGTTTTGTCTGGCAGGCCAGTGCAGCCGATGACTGGCGAGTCCCGCCACCGGACCACATACGCACGCGTTACGAGTCCAAAAATCTCGGCGATTGCGCGCCTGTCTTCATGGACTGGGTGCGGCGCTAGTTGTCGGCATCCCGCCGGTGCAGGTAATCGCCGAACATCGGGACGGTGAAGGCGAGTTTGCCGTGTGCCGGGCTGTAGATCATGCCCTTGTTGATGATCTGGGCACGCCGGGGGCCGAGCGCTTGCGCGGTTTCTCCCAAGGTTTTCGCCACATCGATGGAGCGGATCGGATCCGGGCCCAGGCTGGCCATGGCGCGAACATATTCCTTTTCCTTGGGCGTAAGCCGGTCATAGCGAACTCGGAAGAAGCCGTTGTCCAGGCGTTTGAGTGCAGCTGTGTTGGCGGTTTCTATGTCGCCCGGCGTGATGGGGGACGCCGCCGCACAATTCCAGGCCTGATAACCCCATTCCTGCAGGAAATAGGGGTAGCCACCGGTCTCCTCGACTACCAGGTCCAGCGCCGCGTCCGTGATGTTTTCACCCTCGCTCAGAATGGGTTGCCGGATCGCATTTCGGGTCGCCTCGGGCGATAACGGCCCGGTTTCCGGAAAATCAAACAGTCGCTCGGCGTACGATTTGGCATCACCGGAGAGAGCTGCGAGTTGTGGCAGGCCAGCACCGAACAGGAGTACCGGCAGGCGTTTCTGGTTGATCCTGTGCAGGGCGACGATCAGAGCGCTCAGTTCCTTCTCTTCAAGATACTGAACTTCATCAATCAGCAGGGTCCAGCCGCGCGCCGCATGCCGGGCCGTTTCACCAACACGCAGGAAAAGGTCGGTAATGTCGTCACTCAACACCCCGCTGTCCGCAACGCCCGGCTCGGAATCCACTGACAGGGAAAAATCACCGATTTCGATCTTGAACGTACCTGCGAAGGACTGCAGAGCCTTCATCGCCGTATGGGCGGCTGCGCGGGCGCTTTCCACAAGGGAGAATGTGCGCAGCACACGGTGAATTTTCGGGTAGAGAAGCTGTGCGAGACTGTGGTGTTCCGGCGCTTCCACAAAAGAGGTTGCGTGTCCGTGATCTTCTGCCATTCGCTCGATTGTGTTGAGCAATACCGTCTTGCCGGTGCCCCTTAGCCCGAGCAGGATCTGCGAGCGGTCATGCCGACCCAGAAGCACACGCTGCAAAGCGATATCGGCGCTGGAGATGATGTCCTGGCGCCCTGCGAGCTCTGGCGGCTGTGACCCGGCGCCGGGTGCAAACGGATT
The DNA here is from genome assembly GCF_017643475.1 of Maricaulis sp. Lineage (GTDB taxonomy): Bacteria > Pseudomonadota > Alphaproteobacteria > Caulobacterales > Maricaulaceae > Maricaulis. Next base: position 171,250 of record NZ_JAEPNI010000001.1, on the reverse strand, counting down.
TCGAACAGGATCCATACTCGTAACTAACAAAATATATGAATATATACTAGCATCATGTTATACATAGTTAGAAGCGAGTAGATAAGCTGTTGAAGCGTTGGCTTTTGCCCATGAAAACGGCAGCGCGGCGTGGCGCCAAGGCCGAGGGTGCAGGCCAGCTCCCCAATCGAGCCGACTTCGCACCTTGCAAACCGTCCTCGACAGGAGTATACAACGCCAATCAGATGTTCGATTGCATTGGATGATGCATTCGAGCGGTCGCTTTCGGCGGCCGCTCTTTTTGTTTCTGCGGAGCTGTTTTGAAAACCAAGACGCCACAAGATGCCCGGATCCTGGACCTGGCTGAACCTCTTGCCGAGGAGCTCGGCCTGGAAGTGGTTCGTGTTCGCGTGATGAGCGGCAAACGCCCGCGCCTGCAGATCATGACGGATCGTCTCGACGGCAAGGGTGTCGATGTGGACGATTGCGCGCGCCTGTCGCGTGCCCTCTCCGATGTATTTGAAGTCGAGGATCCGGTTTCCGGCGAATACGACCTGGAAATCTCCTCGCCCGGTATCGACCGCCCGCTGACCGATCCGCGCCATTTCGTGCGCTGGGAAGGTTACGAGGCCAAGATCGAGCTGGATCGCCTGGCCGAGGGCCGCAAACGCTTCCGCGGAATGCTCGCCGGTGTCGAGGAAAATGACGTTCTCCTGGACATGGAGGGCGAGGAACACACCACGCTGATCCCGTTTGACTGGATCGCGGAGGCCAAACTGGTTTTGACGGACGCCTTGATCGAGGCGGACTTGAAAGCGCGCGCCAAGAAAGAAACGGCGCCGAATGAAGGAGACGAATAATGTCGCAGCGGACCATCACGGAGATCATCCGATGAGCATTGGTGTCAGCCACAACCGTCTGGAGCTTCTCCACATCGCCCGTGCCTTGGCGACAGAGAAGAATATCGACGAGTCGATCGTGATCGAAGCGATCGAGGAAGCTATCCAGAAGGCTGCGCGTTCACGCTACGGCGCCGAGAACGACATTCGCGCCAAGATCGACAACAAGACGGGTGAGCTGTCCCTTACTCGGAATATGACGGTTGTCGAGGAAGTCGAGAACGAGAACCAGGAGCTCACGCTCGCCGAGGGTCAGAAAATTGACGCCGATGCTGAAATCGGAACGGTGTTTTCTGACGAGCTGCCGCCGATCGAGTTCGGCCGGGTAGCCTCCCAGACCGCCAAACAGGTCATCACGCAGAAAGTCCGCGAAGCTGAACGCCAGCGTCAGTTCGAAGAGTACAAGGATCGTGTTGGCGAGATCGTCAACGGTATCGTCAAGCGCGTCGAATACGGCAATGTCATTGTCGACCTCGGCCGCGCCGAAGGTATCATCCGCCGCGCCGACGGTATCCCGCGCGAGAACCTGCAGAACAATGAGCGCGTTCGTGCCTTCATCTATGACGTCCGTGAGGAAGTCCGCGGCCCGCAAATTTTCCTGTCGCGCGCGCATCCGGACTTCATGGCGGCCCTGTTCGCCCAGGAAGTTCCTGAAGTCTATGAAGGCATTATCGAGATCCCGTCCGTTGCTCGTGACCCGGGCAGCCGCGCCAAGATCGCCGTGATCTCCAATGACGGTTCCATCGACCCGGTCGGTGCCTGTGTGGGGATGCGTGGTTCGCGCGTGCAGGCGGTTGTTTCCGAACTGGCTGGTGAGAAAATCGACATTATTCCCTGGTCTGACGAGCCGGCGAATTTCATCGTCAACGCTCTTCAGCCTGCGGAAGTGGCCAAGGTCGTCCTCGACGAAGAAGACCAGCGTATCGAGGTTGTCGTTCCCGACGAGCAGCTATCCCTGGCGATCGGTCGCCGCGGCCAGAATGTCCGCCTGGCATCACAGCTGACCGGCTGGTCCATCGATATCCTGACCGAGGAAGAAGAATCCGAACGTCGCCAGAAAGAATTCGCTGAGCGCACCAAGTTGTTCACCGAAGCTCTTGATGTTGACGAGGTCATTGCCCAATTGCTGGCGACCGAAGGCTTCTCCGATGTTGACGAGATCGCCTATGTGGATCTGGGTGAGATCGCTGTTATCGAAGGCTTTGACGACGATACCGCTGTCGAAATCCAGGCGCGTGCGCGCGACTATCTGGACCGCCTGGCTGCCGAGCAGGATGCCAAGCGCAAGGAGCTGGGTGTCGAAGACGGTGTGCTGGAGATCGAAGGTGTCGATCTGGGCATGGCGGTCAAGTTCGGTGAAAACGACGTCAAGACAGTCGAGGACCTGGCTGGCCTGGTGACCGATGACCTGCGCGGCTGGTTCGAAACCAAGAACGGCGAGCGTGTCCGCGAGCCGGGTATCCTTGAAGATCATAACCTGTCTGCGGACGACGCCGAAATGATGATCATGCGTGCACGCGTCGTTGCGGGCTGGATTTCCGAGGAAGACCTGCCGGTACACGAAGTCGAGGAAGAAGCTGTCGAGGAAGCCCCGGGGGGCGAGCTCGACATCTCCGAAATGGATCTGGCTGCGCTGGATGCTGAAGCGGAGGCTCTGGGCCTCGATCTCAGCGAGCCGCTGGCCGAGGAAGAGGAGGAATAGCTGGACTGAACGGAGGTCGGCCGTATGGCGCGTCGGGAAAAGAAATGTCTCGTCACCGGTGATATACTGGATGAGACTCAGCTGCTCCGGATTGCTGTTGCACCGGATGATCTGCTGGTTCCGGATGTCAGCGCCAAACTCCCCGGGCGCGGGATGTGGATCTCGCCCACTCGGGAGGCGGTCGATTTGGCCCGCAAGAAAGGGCTGTTCAATCGGTCGGCAGGCAAGGCGGTGCAGGCACCGCAAGACCTGGCTGATCAGTTTGAGCGCCTTTTGAGCGAGCGGTTGCTGAAGCTGTTGGGCCTTGCCCGGCGAGCCGGCAATCTGGCCCTTGGATCCGACGCGGTGCGCATTTCGCTCCAGGCGAATGAACCGGTTTGGCGGATCGAGGCGAGCGATGGCGCGGCGGATGGTCGCCGCAAGCTCGACGGGCTGGCACGCTCCATGTGGGACGAGATCCCGGTTCTGGGTTGCTTCACGGCGGAGGAACTCGGACTGGCGACCGGACGTGGTCCAGTTGTTCACGGCGTGCTGCCGAAAGGTGTCCATTCGGACACGTTTTCGGAGTTCGCCAGGAAATTGTCGGGATTTCGTTCCCTGGAAGGCCCCTGGGCCCAGGAGACGTCATCCCGGTGACAAAGGTTGAATCCGGGGCGAAGGCCGCTAGTTTAGCGCGACTTTGCTCCGGGCTCGAGTTGGATCAGTGCGGCTTTCCGGCCATCGGCTACCGGAAGTGCCCGCAGAACAAAAGCCGATTGGAAGGCTCGTATGAGCGACACAGACGACAACAATTCCGGCCGCCGGCCGCTTTCTCTTAAACGTCCGGGATCGGGCACCGTGCAGCAGAGCTTTGCACGTGGCCGGTCCAAGGCGGTCGTTGTTGAAAAGAAACGCAAGCGTGTCGCACCGGCTGGCAAGGACGCTGCGGCGCCGCAGGGCAAGTCTGCGGGCGGCAAGGCGAAATCTGAGAATACCCTCGCAGCGAAAGCGCGTCAGCTCGGCCTGTCCGAGGAAGAACTGATCGCTCGCCAGCGCGCCATTCAGCGTGCTCGCGCTGAAGCAGCCGAGCGAGAAGCCAAGAAAAAGCAGGACGACGAGGATCGTTCCCGTCGTGCGGCTGAAGAGAAGAAAGCGCTGGAAGAACAGCGTGAACGCCAGGCTCGCGAAGCCGAGGAAGCCAAGCAGCGCGAAGAGGAAGCGCGCCGTGCGGCTGAAGCGGAAGCAGCGATGAAGGCGGACGAGGCGCGTCGGGCCCAGGAAGAGGAAACCCGCCGCAAGTCAGCGCCGGCCAAGAAAGACACTCCGGCCCGCAAGAAGCCGGATGCCCCCGCTACGCCGGACCGCGCAGCCCAGGAATCCGCTCTGGAAGCCATGGGTGGTCGCGTCAAGCGCAAGGGTGGCGCGGGCGCCACCGGTCCTGGTGCTGCCAACAAGGCACAGCCTCAGCGCAACAAGAATGACAATCGCCGTCGTGGCAAGCTCACCATCCAGAATATTCTGGACGGGGATGAAGAGCGTCAGCGCTCCCTGGCGTCCGTGCGTCGTGCACGTGAACGCGAGAAGCAGCGTCGTCTTGATCCGGGCACCGGCCGCGAGAAGATCGAACGCGAAGTCATCGTCCCCGAGGCGATCAGCGTTGCCGACCTCGCCAACCGTATGGCCGAGCGTTCTGTCGACGTGATCAAACTGCTCATGAAGCAGGGCCAGATGGTGCGCCAGAACGATATTCTGGACGCTGACACCGCCGAGCTGGTGGTCGAGGAATTCGGTCACATCGTGAAACGTGTCTCCGAGGCTGATGTCGAGGAAGGCTTCATCGCTGACGATGATCCGGCTGACAGCAAGGTGGGTCGTCCGCCGGTCGTGGCCGTCATGGGTCACGTCGACCACGGCAAGACCTCGCTGCTGGATGCCCTGCGCTCAACCGATGTTGTATCGGGCGAGGCCGGTGGCATCACCCAGCACATTGGTGCCTACCAGGTTCAGCTCGCCTCCGGCGACAAGATCACCTTCCTGGACACGCCGGGCCACGCCGCCTTCTCCGCCATGCGTTCGCGTGGTGCGATGGCGACCGACCTGGTCATCCTGGTGGTGGCTGCAGATGACTCCGTCATGCCGCAGACCGTGGAAGCCATCAATCACGCCAAGGCTGCCGGCACGCCGATGATCGTAGCGGTCAACAAGTGCGACAAGCCGGACAGTGATCCGAACCGCGTCCTGACCGACCTGCTTCAGCACGAGGTTATCGTGGAAGCCATGTCCGGTGAGACGATGTCTGTTCCGGTATCCGCGCTCAAGCGCACGGGTCTGGAAGAGCTGACCGAGGCGATCACGCTGCAGGCCGAAATGCTCGACCTGAAAGCCAATCCGGAACGCGCCGCCGAAGGCGTGGTGATCGAGAGCCAGGTCGACAAGGGCCGCGGCCCGGTTGCAACGGTTCTCGTCCGTCGCGGAACGCTGAAGCGCGGTGACATTGTTGTTGCCGGCACGCAGTGGGGCCGTGTCCGCGCCCTGGTGAACGAGCGTGGCCAGCAATTGTCTGACGCCGGTCCGTCGGTTCCGGCCGAGATTCTCGGCCTGGACGGTGCGCCGGAGCCGGGTGAGGTCTTTGCTGTCGTCGAAAACGAGGCCCGTGCCCGTGAACTGGCGGAGTATCGCCAGCGCAAGGCCCGCGATGGTGCCGGCATTGTCGGTGGTGGTGCCACGGCATCGCTCGAGCAGATGATGGCCCGCCTCAAGCAGGACCAGGTCCAGGAAATGCCGCTCCTGGTGAAGGCGGATGTGCAGGGCTCGGCCGAGGCAATCAAGCAGTCGCTCGAGAAAATCGGCAATGACGAGGTTCGCGCTCGTGTCATTCACTCTGCCCCGGGTGGTGTGAATGAGAGTGACGTCCTGCTCGCCAAGTCGTCCGGCGCCCCGATCTTTGCGTTCAATGTTCGTGCGAATAAACAGGCACGCGATCTGGCGGAACAGGAAGGCGTGGAAATCCGCTACTACTCGGTCATCTATGATGTGATCGACGATGTTCGCGGCACAATGGAAGGCATGCTCGCGCCCGAGAAGCGCGAGGAGTTCATCGGTTACGCCGAGATCCTGGAAGTCTTCAACATTACCAAGGTCGGCAAGGTCGGCGGTTGTCGTGTCACGGAAGGCGTGGTCAAGCGCGGCTGTGGCGTGCGCCTGCTGCGCGACGACACGGTCATCCACGAAGGCAATCTCAAGACGCTCAAGCGCTTCAAGGACGAGGTTCCGGAAGTTCGTGCCGGCACCGAGTGCGGTATGGCCTTCGAGAACTATGACGACATCCAGAAGGGCGATCAGATCGAGTGTTTCGAGGTCATCGAAGTGGCTCGCAAGCTGGAAGACTGACCCTGATCCAATGATCATGGAAAAAGGCGGCTCCAAGGAGCCGCCTTTTTTCTTGCGCCGACAGGGCCTGCAAAATCCGGGCCCGGAAACAAGGGAGGGCGACCCGCTGGGCCGCCCTTTTGTGTCTTTCACGTTAGACTCGAGAGGGATGTCTGCTCGAGGGGGATATTCCGTGAAAGTCATAGTGGATCGAAGACCTGATCAGCCAGGAGTGCTCGGGCTGAAAAAGGCCTCACAGGCCCTCGATCCATTACTGAGCTGCCGGGGCAGCCTCAGTAACCTCCTCAATGCTCATCTCGCCACCCAGATAGTCGGGCATGTCGAGATGTTCGATAACTTGTCCGTCACGCACGCGAACCGTGGTGACGACGTCGCCGCGCCAGACCCGATCGCGTCCGTCAGGCAAACGCCAACGGGCTTCAACTGCACCGCCGAACACGGCCTGACCGGAAGCTTCGTGGTCGATTTCCAGGTCGTAATTCAGCGCGTATAGACCATATTGGTCATGGAAAGTGGTCAGGGCGGCGGTGATCGCCTCCTTGCCCTCATAGTGGTAGGGCCCACCCTGGACGTTGAAACTGCCGCGATCGGAAAACACCGCTTCGTCAGCCAGTAGCTCATTCATGCGTTCCACATCCATCACCGTATAGGCGTGGAAATAGTCGCGGGCGATCTCGGCCGGCTCCTGAGCCAGGGCCGAACCGGAAAATACCAGGCCGGAGAGGCAGAGTGCGAGGCGCAGGGTCATTGCGTCCCTCCCTCTACCGGCAGCGGTGTCATCTCATTGAAACCGGTATAGTCGCGGTGTTCGGTCACGAGTCCGTCCTCCATGGTCACGATGGTGATGATCGGGTAGCGGAAACCACGTTCTCCCTCCGAGGTCGCGTAGAAAACAACGCGACCGGCCGCTTCATAAACACGATCGATGTGGTGTTCGCCCCGAGCCACATTCCAGGCGGAAATTCCGTTGAGGATTTCATCCGGCCAGGTCCAGTGAATGGGTGTTTGTACAAACGCCAGGTCAAACGAGGTCGGGTCGATGAAGACGGCATCATCGGCCATCAGGCCGCGCATACTGTCAAAGTCCTGCTGTTCATAGGCACTGATATAGGCCCGGGCGACATCCATGCTGTCCGCCGGCTGGTCCGTCCGGACCACCGTGCTGGTCAGCAATATCGTCGTCAGTGTGAGCAGGTTGAGCATCAAACTTTTTACTCGCCAACTGGCTTTGCGGTAGCCCCTCGCCGCCGCGTCCCAACCCTTCTACCCATCCATCCCCGAGAGAAAAGCGCCTGAAGGCCCTGAAGGGATGAGTGGTGTCTTGCGAGGGATGAATGAGATGAAAATGGGCCGAAATAGCAGTGACTTGGCGTTTACCGTTCAGTCTGCCGGGACCATTTCGCGCTGCGGATTGGCGTAGCTTGCGAAGTCCTGGTGCCGGACAACGTGGCCATCCCGTACTGTGATCACGGTCACCTGTTCAGCCCGCCAGCGGAAGTTCTGCGTGACGTCCTGGGTCGGGTAGAGCGCATTTACATGTCCGGAGAAAATCACCCGTCCATTGCTCTCGAACACAGTGTCCCAGGCAAAGCCGAGCTCGATGGGGTTATAGGTGGCGCGGAACTGGTTCAGCATCTCCATAACTGACGCACTGTTGTCGTAGGACAGGCCGTCGGGGCCGACGCCTTCGCCCAGGGCCGTGCGGTCCTCGAACACAGCATCATCGGCGAGAAAGCTCTGCATGCGTTCCAGGTCGACCTGTGAATAGGCGGCCATGTAGTCGCGCGCGATGCGTTCGGCTTCGCTCCGCTTGGCGGGTTGGGCGTCCTGAGCGATGATGACTGCAGACAGGCTGGCGATGGTGATCAAGTCCATTGGGGAACTCCTTGAGAAACGTCCCGCGCATAAATCGCGCTGCCGAGGCCAAGGCCAGTGATCGCCCCGCGGCAAGGGACGAATGACGCTCTTGGAGGGATGTTCTCCATGCCCGGACTTGCATCCGGGCGCTGGCAGGCGTAAACCCGCGCGCCTTGCAGGAAGGCGCATGTGACATGGCAAAACGTTTCGACAATTCCAAAGGCCCCTCACAGCGGCAGTTGCGCGCTGGCGAGCTGATCCGTCATGCCCTGGTCGATATTCTCGCCCGTGAGGGCCTGCGCGACCCTGCCCTGGAGTCTGTTTTGATCTCGGTCACTGAAGTGCGTCCCAGCCCGGATCTGCGCTCGGCCAAGGTCTATGTCGCCCCGCTCGGTCAGGGTGATGCCAAGGCGCTGGCCTCCGCGCTCAACAAGACTGCCGGTTTCCTGCGCGGTCGCCTTGGACGTCAGATCGACATGAAGTTCACGCCGGAATTGCACTTCCACGCCGACAACAGTTTCGATACGGCCAGCCAGGTCGATGCATTGCTGTCACGTCCGGAAGTGACCCAGGACCTGCGCAATGAGGATGAGGAAGACCGGGACTAGTCTTCCGCCGTCTCTGTTTCAGGCATTGGCGGCATGTCGCGTGCCCAGCGTGAGATTTCGGTCTGCTGCCCGATCATCCGTTGTGTCGCGGTCAGCGCCGTCAACAGGCCCGTTTCGTCACGTGTCGGGGCGAGATGGATATTGAATGTCCGCCACAGGACCGCCCCGTCCGGCTGAGGGGTCAGGTAAAAACTCCAGCCCCCCTCTAGAAGCGTGAAGGCCAGCCCGTCTTCCGCTTCCGAGATCTCGACCGGGCCAAATCCGGTGCTTTCATATGTTCCGATCAATGCGCGATGACTGTCGGCCAGTTCGTAGGTGGGCTGACGGACAGCTGCCGGAATGACGGCTTCATCCAGCACCAGCCGGTGCAGTACGTCGCGGATTCCCCAGTTCGAATAGGACTCGATATTGGTCGAATAGGCGATGACAAGTTCGCGCGCGGGAATGATGGATACCCCTCCGGAATAGCCCGGCACACTGCCCTGTATGGTGTAGATCACCTCTTCGCCCAGTGTACGGACCGAGAAGCTCCCGATCAGGCTTCCGTCCGGTTGGAACAAATCCAGCTCCCGGGAGGCCACCGCCGTGGCCAGCCGCATCAGATCATCGACCGTGGTGATCAGCCCGCCAGCACCAAAGCCCGGTTCGTCCACCATGGGTGCGCGCAGATCCAGCGGCAGCGGGCCCGGTGCGTAACCGGTGACATCCAGTTCCCGGCGCTCGCGCGAGAGGCGGCTTGAGGTCATGCCCAGCGGCGACAGCAATTCCATCGTCACCAGAGTCTCGAACCTGCCATGGCCGGCGCGTTCGGCGACAATGGCGAGCAGGCTGTAGCCGACATTGGAATAACTCTCATCATGCGGACCCGGTTCGAAAGCATGCGTGTCATTCAGCCATTGGATGACTGTGTGGGAGCGGCTGTCTGTCAGGGCTCCCGGAGAAAAGTCGCGCGGCAGGCCTGAGCGGTGCATCAGCACATCGAAGACGCTGGCCGTAAATGCCGGATCGAGGTCGGGAATGTACTGGCGGACTGGCGCATCCAGGTTCAGCTGACCTTCGCCGTTCATTCGAATGATCAGACCTGCGGTCAGGCTTTTGGTGACCGATCCGACCGGGAAGGCGGTCTGCGGTGTGAATTGAGTACCCGTCTCCCAGTTCGCGTAGCCGAAACGCTCATAACTGATCAGTTCATCGCCCCGGCGCACGGCGATCACACCGGAAAAATCGCGGCTGGCTTCCAGTGGCTCGAAATAGGCACGCAGACGCGCGCTGATATCGGGATCCTGGGCAAGGGCCGCAGTCGAGGTCAGGGCGCTCAGAACGGCAAGCAGTGCGATGCGAATCATACAGTTTCTCCTAGCCTCCAACTCCTAGTCTGTCCGGCTTTGTCAGAACAAGCCGGATTCCGTGAGTGGCGACTTTTTCCAGCCGAGCGGCTCAGGCGCTTGCGGTCAGCCTCGTGATCCAATAAACAGCGCGACTTGCTTGGCCGGGTCCGATCCCCGGCATGAGAACCAGAAGAGAAAAGGTATCCTCATGGGGCGACGCAAAAAGGGCCTGGCGATCCACGGCTGGGTCATCCTCGACAAACCGTATGACATGACCTCCACGCAGGCGGTTTCGGCTGTTCGACGCCTGTTCAACGCGAACAAGGCTGGTCATGCCGGCACGCTTGATCCACTGGCGACCGGCATCCTGCCGATTGCGCTGGGCGAGGCGACCAAGACGGTGCCCTTCGCCATGGAGGGTGAGAAGGCCTATCGCTTTACCGTGCGCTGGGGCGAGCGGACCGACACGCTGGATGCAGAGGGCAAGGTGATTGCGATGTCCGAGGTTCGCCCGGAGCGGGATCATATTGAATCCGTGCTTGATCAGTTCATCGGCGATATCGAACAGATCCCGCCGGCCTATTCCGCCATCAAGGTCGATGGCGAGCGTGCCTATGACCTGGCGCGTGACGGGGAGACGGTGGAGCTTGAGCCGCGCCCGATTTACATTGAATCCCTGAAGCTTATCGAGGTTCGCAGCGCTGATGAGGCGGTTTTCGAGATGCGGTGTGGCAAGGGCGCCTATGTGCGCTCTCTGGCGCGTGATCTTGGACATGCGCTCGATACAGAAGGTCATATTGTTGAGCTGCGCCGGACCGAGGTGGGATCCTTCCTGGAGGAGGAGTCCATAAAGCTGGACGAACTGGAAGAAATGGCCCATAAGGGCGCCGCTTCGGAAGCCTTGCTCCCGGTTCAGACCGCGCTGGACGACATCCCGGCACTGGCCGTGACCGACGACGAGACTTTCCAACTGAAGCAAGGACGCTCAATCGTCCTGCTCCCGCGTATTGCGCAAGAACTGAAGGAGCAACGACGCCCGCTGTCGATTGCGGGCAAGGATTGCACCTTCCTGGTTCTCGCCGAGAACAACGGAATCGCAGTAGCACTGGGCGAAGCGAAGGCCGGGCAGTTCCAGCCCTCGCGTGTTTTTAATCTGACCCCATAGGGTCACACGACTACTAGGAGATCCCGATGTCGATTGAAGCTGAGCGCAAGACTGCTCTTATTTCTGAACACGCCCGTGGCAATGCCGATACCGGTTCGCCGGAAGTACAGGTTGCTATCCTGTCCGAGCGTATTTCCAACCTCACCGAACACTTCAAGACCCACAAGAAGGACAACCATTCCCGTCGCGGCCTTCTTAAAATGGTCTCTCAGCGCCGTCGCCTTCTCGACTATCTGAAGAAGAAAGACGAAGCGCGTTACAAGGCAATCATCGAGAAGCTCGGTCTGCGCCGCTAATCCGCGACATTATCCGTACGAAAGACGATATGTTCGATATCCAAAAAGAAACGATTGAGTGGGCGGGTCGCCCACTCACCATCGAAACCGGGCGGGTCGCCCGACAGGCAGACGGCGCGGTCATGGTGACCTATGGCGAGACCACGGTTCTCGCCACCGCCGTAGGCGTCAAACAGGTCAAGCCGGGGGCTGATTTCTTCCCGCTGACCGTCAACTACCAAGAGAAATACTTCGCCGCCGGTAAGATTCCTGGTGGCTTTTTTAAACGCGAAGGTCGCCCGACCGAGAAAGAGACGCTGACGTCTCGTCTCATCGACCGTCCGATCCGCCCGCTGTTCGTGAAAGGCTTCAAGAACGAAGTCCAGGTCATGATCACGGTTCTGTCCCACGACATGGAAAATGACCCGGATGTTGTCGGCATGGTTGGCGCATCTGCGGCTCTGTGCCTGTCCGGCCTGCCGTTCATGGGCCCGATCGGCGCTGCTCGCGTTGGTTATATCGATGGCGAATACGTCATCAACCCGCAGGTTGACGAAATGGCCGAGAGCGATCTCGACCTCGTTGTTGCTGGTACGGCTGACGCCGTGATGATGGTTGAATCGGAAGCGAAAGAGCTGTCCGAGGAAATCATGCTGGGTGCGGTTGTTGCCGGTCACGAGGCTTTCCAGCCGGTGCTCGACGCCATCATCCGCCTGGCTGAAAAAGCCGCCAAGGAGCCGTGGGACTACGAGCCGGAAGATCATTCCGCCGAAGAAGCCAAGGTTCGCGAACTGGTCGGTGATGACATCGCCAAGGCTTACACCATCGTTGAGAAAACCGAGCGTTACGCTGCGGTTGGCGAAGCGAAGGAAAAGGCTGTTGCAGCCCTGCTGCAGACCGAGGAAAACCAAGACGGTATCGAAGAGACCGTTCTCAAGGACGTGCTCAAGTCTGTTGAAGCTTCCGTTGTTCGCGGTGGCATCATCAAGACCGGCAAGCGTATCGACGGTCGTTCCCTCGACCAGGTTCGCTCCATCGTCTCTGAAGCCGGTATCCTGCCGCGTACGCACGGTTCTGCCCTGTTCACGCGTGGCGAAACCCAGGCCATGGTCGTTGCGACCCTGGGTACGGGTGACGACGAGCAGTTCATCGACGATCTGACGGGAACGTACAAGGAGCGCTTCATGCTCCACTACAATTTCCCGCCCTACTCTGTCGGCGAAACCTCGTTCCGCCTGGCTCCGGGCCGTCGTGAAATCGGTCACGGCAAGCTGGCATGGCGCGCAGTCCGCGCAGTTATTCCGGGTGCCGAAGACTTCCCGTACACCATCCGTCTCGTGTCCGAGATCACCGAGTCCAACGGTTCGTCCTCCATGGCGACCGTGTGTGGTGCATCCCTGGCCATGATGGATGCGGGTGTTCCGATCACGCGTCCGGTTTCCGGTATCGCCATGGGCCTGATCAAGGATCCGGAAGGCGTTGCTGTCCTGTCCGACATCCTGGGTGATGAAGATCACCTCGGTGACATGGACTTCAAGGTTGCCGGTACGTCTGAAGGTGTCACATCGCTGCAGATGGACATCAAGATCGCCGGTATCACCAAGGAGATCATGGAAACGGCCCTGGACCAGGCCAAGGGTGGGCGTATGCACATCCTTGACGAGATGGCCAAGGCGCTCGACACGGCGCGTGAGGAACTCGGCGAGTTCGCACCGCGTATCGAGACCATGCAGATCCCGACCGACAAGATCCGTGACGTTATCGGTTCTGGCGGCAAGGTGATCCGCGAGATCGTGGAAACCACCGGTGCCAAGGTCGACATCAATGATGACGGCGTGATCAAGATCGCATCTTCCGATGCAGCTTCGATCAAGGCAGCCCGCGACTGGATCCACGGTCTGACGGCTGAGCCGGAAGAAGGCCAGATCTACAAGGGCAAGGTCGTCAAGGTCATGGACTTTGGTGCCTTCGTGAACTTCTTCGGACCGAAAGACGGCCTCGTGCACGTCTCTCAGATGAAGAATGAGCGTGTGAAGCACCCGTCTGACGTCGTCTCCGAAGGTGACGAGGTCTTCGTGAAGCTTCTCGGCTTTGATGATCGTGGCAAGGTTCGCCTGTCCATGAAGGTCGTCGACCAGGAATCTGGTGAAGAAGTCAAGAAGGACGAGGAAGCTTCCGAAGAGGCGTAAGCCGCTTCCAGCTTTCCGCTTCAGGATTGAGAAAACCCCGTTGGCTCATGCTGGCGGGGTTTTTCTTTGCGGCAAAAAGAACCCCCGCCGGAGATATCCGGCGGGGGTCGCTAAACGGCTACCCGCCGCACTAGAAAGCAGCTTGGACACCAACCGTGATCACGTCGGTCTCGGCGTCAGCTTCCGACCATGTGGTATTGATCGGCATGCCCGGCGTACCACCGGACAGGAAGTTGAGCGGAACCCAGCCTTCCGTGTGAATGACTTCACCAAACAGTTTGACCGTCGGCGTGGCGAAATAGGACAGGCCACCGACCCACTGGTCCTGGTCTTCCCAGGGGGAGCCTTCGTCACCCGCCGTGAAACGGCTGAACTCGAAGGAGAACGCCAGCGGGCTGTCCGCCCCGATATCCATGTCATAGCGACCGCCCAGTGCCCAGGAACTGGTCTCGACAGCCTCAAAGACGTTGAGCGGCGCGTTCGGATTGTGCGAACCCGGCCAGACATCGGTTGTGGATGCAAATTCTCCGAGCAGGGTGAAGGCACCGGCTTCCAGGCGTCCGTAGACGGAATAGGCTGGATTGTTGTCGGCACACGGGTTGAAGTGGAGGACCGGGAATGCCGTGCAATAGGTCGAGCCATGCGTGTAGCTGGCGCCGACGAGCAGCGTGTTGTCGTTGCCGAGATCTGCCGTGTAGTTCGCATCAACCGCAAAATTGTTCACGCGGGACGGAACATTGGTGCCCTGGACAGAGGTGTTGTGGGCGCGGAATTGGGAACCGCCCTGGATGCCCATGGCCCGGAGGTGGAAACCATTATTGTAGTAGCCAACCAGGCCACCATAGGCGAGGCCTGCAAAGGCGTGCCAGGTGGTGGAATTGGTGAACGGGCTGACGGTGTCCTGCAGGCCGAATGGCGTGTCCATCTTGCCGATCGCAGCATACCAAGGTGTTTCATCCAGATTGCCGAACAGGACATAGGCCTTGCGCATCTGGATCTGGTTGCGATTTAGGTCGGTGATGGTGCCCGAGCCAAAGCTCTGCTCCGGGTTGTAGAGAAGTTCCAGATAGCCAGTGATATTGTCGGAGAAGCGTGCCGTCGTTTGCAGCGATGCGGCGTGCACCACAAACTCCGATACTTCTTCGCCAATCTGGTTGTTGGATGTCGGGTGGCGCATCAACCAACCAAACTTGGTGTCGGAATTGGAGCGCTGGTAGTTGGCCAGCACTGTCAGGCCACCGCCCAGGGTGACACGGTTGTTCAGCTCGCCATTCTGCATCGCCTGCAACATGATCAGTTGGCGATTGTTCACGTTTTCGGCGTGATCGAGCATGCGGAAGCTGTATTCCGAGCTGAGACCCACATAACCGCCTGTCGCGTTCTCGCCATGGTGATCAGCGTGATGGGACGCATGTTGCTGCGGCGCCGGTGTCTGCGTGGCTGCCGGAGCGTGGGAACGTTGATGATGTGAGGAGGGGCCGGAGTGATGCGGTGCGCCCTGCGGCTGTTGCTGGCTTTCCAGATATTCCAGCAGGCGGCGATTGGTTTCTTCCAGCTGCGCGATGCGGTCTTCCAGTTCGGCGATGCGCGCATCGGTTTGCGGATCCGATGCCAGAGCGGCACCGGAAGAAAGGCTGAGCGCAAGCATGCTTGCACCCGCGATCAAGAGTGTCTTGTTCATCTTACTGTCCTGTCCGTCAATTGGCGGGTGCGCGGACCCCCTCCACCGCCGCCGGGAATGCAAGCAGGTATTCCAGATCGGGTGCCCTCGTGCAATCAGTTAGCATGGTACTAGTTCGCGCGTTTGAGTTGATCACGATAGCGTCGGCTTCCCGGCACTTGCCGGCCACTGTCCAGTGTGATTTCGACATCACCTTCGCCCGTTGGGCGAATTTCCCGGATCTGGGCCCGGTTAACCAGCCAGGAGCGATGGCAGCGAACCGCATCAACACGGGCTTCCACCAGCTGGTTCTGCAGCTCGGCCAGGGTGATGCGGGCGAGGTGGGAGCCGGTCTGGAATTCGATCTCAACATAGTTCCCGGCCGCCTTCGCCGTCAGGAAATTCATCGCTTCCAGATGCATGATTCTGCCGCCGCATTTCAGTGTCAGGCGCTGGGTTTCGCGCGCATCGCGCCGGGCCGCGGCGGCTTCCATACGGTGCCATTCAATGGTGCGCAGAGCGGTTAGCGTCATCAGCTGCAGTGTGTAGGTCACGAGGTCCTTGCGCAGCTCGTAGAGGAAGACCTCGAACGGACCCGGGTAGGAGAAAAACCGGTAGTCCCAGCCTAGCAGGGCCGGGTAAATCGCTTCCCGTGTCAGGCCCATGGCCAGGATGTGCAGGCTTGACCACACCAGTGCCGCGCCGGCATGCACGACAAGATTTCGGCGCCATGTGCCGCGTTCGATCGGGAAGCGGCGTTCCAGCCACAAAAGACCAAAAAACAGAACCAGGATGTAAAAGGCGCTGGTGCCTTCGCTCAGCCAGGGGAAAAGCGGATTGATTTCGCGCCCATCTCGTGATGCCTCCATCAACAGAGAGGATGCATTGAGCGTCATCATGATCAGGGTCAGCGAAAAAACCGCAATCATTGCGGTCAGGCGCAGTCTTCGCTCGGCATCCTGTTCAAGATTGTATTCGCGGTTTTCCATCCCGCGATCATGCCCATGCCCGGGCGGGTTTCAAGCGGGTGTCTGTCGTTCGTCCCGTCTCGCCGCCGCTTGTCCCGGACCCGTTGTCACTCGCCCCGTAGAGCCACCTGCGGACCCACACGTATCGTCTTCGCGAGGGACATCCGCGAAGAAGATGGGGTAGAGTGCTGACCAGGAGGAAACAATGTCCGGTGCCAACCCCAATGCCCAGTTCACACGGCGATATGATCTCGACTGGCTGAGGATCATCGCGTTTGGGCTTTTGATCTTTTACCACATCGGCATGTTCTTCAACACGGAGGGCTGGCACGCCAAGAGCCTGGGCGCAAACGACGCGATGGAGCCGTTGATGTGGCTGTCCAGCCCCTGGCGGCTGCCCTTGCTCTTCCTGGTCTCCGGTGTGGCGATCCGTTTTCTGTCTGACAAGCTGGGCAGTGCGCGTTTCGCGGCAGATCGCAGTTGGCGGCTTTTCCCGGTCATCCTGTTCGGCATGTATGTCGTGGTTGCACCACAGACCTATGTGGAATTGCGTTCGGCCGGTGAGATTGCGCCCGGATTGGTGAATTTCTACCGGGGCTATGCCTTTGAGTGGGACGGTCCGTGGTCCATTCATACGCCGACCTGGAACCATCTCTGGTACGTTGTCTATCTGTTTGTCTACTCGCTGCTCCTGGCCCCGCTCTTCCCGCTTCTGCGGCGTCTGGCGGACAGTTCGGCAATGCTGGCAGCCGGCCGGCTGACGGCGAGCAACGGATTTGCCGCCTCGCTGGTGATCCTGGTGCCGCTGATTCCGCTGCTGGTGATCCGTTTCACCCTGGCACCGGACTTCCCGACGACGCACGACCTGCTCAATGACTGGGCCAATCATGCGCGGTCGCTCACCATGGTCTTGCTTGGCTATGTACTGGCCAAGAATGACGGGTTCTGGCGGGCGATCGATCGCATCCTGCCCGTGGCCGGCGTCATCACGGTGACGGCCGCAATCTTCCTCTTCTGGACTTATTCCAACTGGGAACCAGCCGTTGAGAACCAGGCCTGGCTGTGGACGGCCCGTATCAGTCGTATCGTCTTTTCCTGGACGATCATCCTCAGCCTGGTCGGTCTGGCCCGGATCTATCTGACCGGTGATGGTCCGGTGCGCCGTTATCTGACCGAGGCGATCTTCCCCTATTACATCCTGCACCAGACGATCACGGTTGTGGCTGGATACGCCCTGTCAGACCTGGGTCTGGGCGTGTGGACGGAATTCGTCTTGTTGGTGGTCATCACCGCCGGTGGCTGTGCGGTCGGCTTTGAAATTATACGCCGCATACCCTTCTTGCGTCCGGTCATGGGCCTAAAGCTTACAGAAAAGCAATCCACCAAGGCTCGACCTGCGCCGCAAACCCATTAGCCTCTCCCCCAACTCATGTTGGGGAGATGCTCATGTTCAAGAAAACTCACCTGATCGGGGCCGCCCTGGCCCCGATCGCCGGTATTCTGGTGCTCGGCCAGGCGGTCGCCCAGGAGCCCTATCGCCTGCCACCGCAGGAGATTGTCGATATCGTGGATGCCGCACCTGCGCCTTTCAGCTCGCTCTCCCCGGCCCGCGACACCATCCTGTTGATGCACCGCGAGGCCCTGCCGCCGGTTTCCGAAATGGCGCGTCCGATGGAGCGCCTGGCCGGTATGCGCCTGGATGCGGCGACGAATGGGCGCCATGGTCCGCGCACCGTGATCGGCCTGTCGATCATGGATCTGGATACCCAGGAAGTCCGTGATGTGCGTTTGCCGGATGATGCGGGCATCTCCCGGGTGACCTGGTCACCGGATGGTTCGAAAGTGGCTTTTGCCATCACCCGCAATGACCAGATTTCGCTGTGGGTTCTCGATGTGCGCCGTGGTCGTGCCCGTGAGATCGTCGATGAAGGCCTCAACGCCGTCTTCACGCCCTTCCGCTGGATGCCGGATGGCGAGCGTTTGCTGGTCAATCTCGTTGATCCGGATCGCGGTACCATGCCGGAGCGTCCGCGCGTGCCGGTTGGCCCGGTGACGCAGGAAGCTTCCGGTTATGAAGCGCCGGTGCGGACCTATCAGGACCTTCTGCAGGATCAGCCGGATGCAGACCTGTTTGCCTGGCTGGCAACGTCCCAGCTGGCGCTGGTTGATGCGGACGGCGGACGTCCGCGTATGATCGGCGAGCCCGGTCTCTTCTACATGGCGGACCCGTCCCCGAACGGTGACTACATTCTTGTTGGCGAGATGACACGCCCCTTCTCCTACCAGGTGCCGTGGTCGCGTTTCGCGGACCGGACGACGGTGGTGGATACACGCGGCCGTCTTGTTGCCCAGATCGCCGAACAGCCGATCGCCGACAGCACGCCGATCGGTGGTGTCATCACAGGCCGCCGCAGCGTCGAGTGGCAGGACAGCCACCCTGCACAGCTCACCTGGGCCGAGGCTCTTGATGGCGGTGACCCGCGCGCCGAGGCTGAAGAACGTGACAGTGTCTGGGCGCTGGAAGCGCCGTTCAATGGCGAACCGCGTGAGGTATTCCGCACCGAGGATCGTTATTACGGTACCCAGTTCACCGATATGGGCGAGACAGGTTTCGCAGTCGAATATGACCGTGATACGCGCGTTATCCGTCGCTGGTTGATCGATTTTGAAGAGGGTGGTGCCGAGCCGCGCCTCGCCGAAGAGCGCAGCCTGCAGGACCAATACGCCAATCCGGGCACGCCCCTGACCACGCGCAACGAATTTGGCCGCACGGTCGTCGACGTGCATGAGGGGCATATCCTTTATGCGGGTGACGGTGCCACGCCCGAGGGCGATCGCCCTTTCCTGCGCCGGATGAGTGTCGAGACGTTCGAGTTCGAGGAGTTGTGGCGCAATTCCGGTGAGAATTATGAGGAAGTCATCGGCGCGATCGAGGCCGATGGTTCCTCCTTCCTGACCTCCTGGGAAGATCCGGTCACGCCGGAGAATGTACGGTGGCACCGCGATGGCGAGGTCGAGCAGATCACCGACTTCGAAAACCCGCACCCGCAGCTCAATGACATCTCCCGACAGCTGATCACCTATGAGCGCGAGGACGGCGTACCGCTGTCTGCAACGCTCTACCTGCCGGCAGATTACGAGGAAGGCGACACCCTTCCCGTGCTCGTCTGGGGTTATCCGCTGGAATACAATGACGCCTCCACGGCGGGCCAGGTTTCCGGTTCTCCCTACGAGTTCACGCGTGTCGCCGGCACCAGCCCGCGCTTCATGGTCACCCAGGGTTATGCACTGCTGGAAAACGCGACCATGCCGATCGTGGGTGATGATCCGGAAACGGTGAATGACACTTTCATCGACCAGCTGGTCCTGTCGGCCGAGGCTGCGCGTGATGTCACGGTCGAGATGGGTTTTGGCGATGGCGAGCGCCTGGCCATTGCCGGTCACTCCTATGGCGCCTTCATGACCGCGCACCTGCTGGCTGCATCGGATATCTTCCGCGCCGGTATCGCGCGTTCAGGTGCCTATAACCGCACCCTGACACCGTTCGGCTTCCAGGCCGAGCGCCGGACTTTCTGGGCGGCGCCGGAAACCTATTTCGAGCTCAGCCCCTTCATGCATGCGGACGATATCAACGAGCCGATGCTGATGATCCACGGCCAGATGGACAATAATTCCGGCACTTTCCCGATGCAGTCCGAACGCATGTTCGCGGCTGTAAAGGGCAATGCCGGCACGGCCCGCCTGGTCATGCTGCCCTATGAAAGCCACGGCTATCGCTCTCGCGAGAGCGTGCTGCACGTGCTGGCAGAAAGCATCGACTGGCTCGACCGCTGGGTGAAGCCGGAAGAGAATCCGATGGGTGAGGGCGAAACGGAGTAGGCCAGCTCCAGCTTGGAAACAAAAAACCCGCCGGAGCGATCTGGCGGGTTTTCTATTGAGCTGAGCTCGAGACTTAGTCGTCGTCCGTGCTCGGCACGGCCACGGCGTGGAAGCCGGCATCGACGTGCAGGGTCTCGCCCGTGCAGGAGAAGCCGAGATCAGACAGCAGGTAGAGCGCGGCGCCGGCCACACCTTCCATCTTGGTGTCTTCCTTCATCATCGACCATTCACGACCGGTTTTCATCAGCGACTTGCCGCCGGAAATGCCGGCCATCGCAAGGGTGCGCATCGGGCCGGCAGACAGCGCGTTGACGCGGATGCCGCTCGGGCCGAGGTCGCGGGCCATGTAGCGCGTGGAGGCTTCCAGCGCGGCCTTGGCGACACCCATGACATTGTAGGACGGAACAACACGTTCAGCGCCGAGATAGGTCAGGGTGACCATGGAGCCGCCATTGGGCATCAGGTGCGAGGCCCGCTTGCCGGCGTCGACAAAGGAGAAGGCCGAGATTTCCATTGCGCGGCGCCAGCCTTCGCGGGAGGTATTCTCGGTGAAGGAGCCGACCAGCTCGTCCTTGCCCGCAAATGCGATGGCGTGAACGAGGAAGTCCATCGTGCCCCACTGGTCCTTGATGGTGTTGAAGCAGGCATCCATGGAGGCGTCGTCGGTGACGTCGGCCTGAACCATGGTCGGATTGCCCGGCAGGCTCTCAACCAGCGGACGAACGCGGCGCTCCAGGGCTTCGTCCTGATAGGAGAAAGCCAGCTCGGCGCCCTGTGCAGCAAGCTGCTGGGCAATGCCCCAGGCGATCGAGTTCTTGTTCGCCACGCCCATGACAAGCCCGCGCTTGCCCTTCATCAATTCACCAGATGGAAAAACGGTATCCGCCATGGGATTCCCCTTTTTGAAATTCGTGCAGGATTAGACTTTCTGGAAGACAACCGTGCCGTTCGTGCCGCCAAAGCCGAAGGAGTTCGACATGGTCGTCTTGAGGTCGGCATCACGCGCCTCGGTGACGATCGGCAGGTTGAGCGCGGCAATGTCCGGGTCCATGTCGAAGACGTTGATGGACGGCGCGACAAAGTCGTTCTTCATCATCAACAGCGTGTAGATCGCTTCGTGAACGCCGGCGGCGCCCAGGGAGTGACCCGTCATTGACTTGGTGCCGGAGATCATTGGCGCATTGTCGCCGAAGACCTGCTTGACCGCTTCCATTTCCTTGATGTCGCCAACCGGAGTCGCCGTGGCGTGCGGGTTGAGATAGTCGATCGGACCGTTGACGGTTTCCATCGCCAGTTTCATCGAGCGCACAGCGCCTTCGCCGGACGGGGCGACCATGTCGTAACCGTCGGAGGTGGCGCCATAACCGGTGATCTCCGCATAGATCGGTGCGCCGCGCTTCTTGGCCCGCTCGTATTCCTCGAGGATGACGACACCGGCGCCGGCACCACCGACAAAACCGTCTCGGTCCTTGTCGAAGGCACGCGAGGCTTCGGTCGGCGTGTCATTGTATTTCGTGGACATGGCGCCCATCGCGTCGAACAGGTTGGAGAGGGCCCAGTGGATCTCCTCGCAACCGCCCGCGAACATGACGTCCTGCTTGCCCCATTGGATCTGCTCGGCAGCGGCGCCGATACAGTGCAGTGAGGTGGTGCAGGCAGAGGTGATGGAATAGTTCACGCCCAGGATCTTGAACGGCGTGGCCAGGGTGGCTGACGCTGTCGAGCTCATCGCCTTGGGAACCGCAAACGGTCCAATGCGGCGCGGGCCCTTTTCGCGGGTCACGTCGGCAGCGCTGACAATGGTGCCGGCGGACGGACCGCCAGAGCCCATGATAATGCCGGTGCGCTCGTGAGAGATATCGCCTTCCGGCAGGCCGGCATCCTCGATGGCCTGTTCCATGGCCATGTAGTTCCAGCCAGCGCCTTCCGACATGAAACGATAGACCCGCTTGTCGACATGCTCGGCCGGATCGATCGACGGCTTGCCACCGACCTGACACTTGAAGCCGTGTTCGGCGAAGCTCTCCATGCGACCGATGCCGCTCTTGCCGTCCTTGAGGGACTGCGTGACTTCGGCAGCGTTGTTACCAATGGGCGAGATAACGCCCAGACCCGTGATTACGACACGACGCATAGTCCAACTCCTCGATCAGGCCATTTCGCCGGGCTGGAACAGACCGACGCGCATGTCCTTGGCAGTGTAGATAATCTTTCCGTCCGCTTCGACATGACCATCGGAGATGGCCATGATCAGCTTGCGGCGGATGACGCGTTTGAAATGGATCACATATTTTACCAGCTTGGTCTCCGGCGTGATCTGGCCCGTGAATTTGACCTCCCCCACACCTAGGGCGCGACCCAGGCCAGGGCTACCACCCCAGCACAGGAAAAAGCCGGTCAGCTGCCACATGGCGTCGAGGCCCAGGCAGCCCGGCATCACCGGATCGCCCTTGAAGTGGCAATCGAAGAACCAGAGGTCTTTCTTGATGTCGAGTTCCGCCTCGATATAGCCCTTGCCATGCTCGCCACCGTCATCATTGATCGTTGTGATGCGGTCCATCATCAGCATCGGCGGCGCCGGTAGCTTGGAGCGGCCCTCGCCCCACATGCGGCCGTCAGAGGAGGCGATCAGGTCTTCGTAGCTGAAGGAGCTTTGGCGTTCAGTCATGTAGCCATTCAGTTGCGCCGCAGGGGAGCGGCACGGGCGCTCACCGGGCTGGGAAATGGGGCCCGGTCGTGAAGCGAACCGGGGACTTAACGCAGAGCGGTATCACGCGTGAGAGTGGCGCTCAAGTTGGGGATGCCGTTAGCATCTGCAGCATTATCGCCGCCACGTTCTTCGCTATATACGCCCCAAAGATGGCTCGCATCGACCCATCCGCGATAGCCTTGGCCCTCGACGCGGCACCAGCCGGAGCGGCAGCGTTCCAGAGACAGGACAACTCCGGCATCTGCAATGGCTTCCAGCGGGGCATCGTCTTCAGCACGGGCGCGGAGCTCGGTCTCCTGCGCGGTGAAGACGGAACGCCGGCCGGACAGGATGGAGCGGTGCATCCAGGTGACTTCGCCCTCCGGATCACGTACCCGGCGCCAGTCCTGGGTTTCCGCGATGACTTCCATGGGCAGGCCGGAACGCAGGTAGCGCCAGGCGATCGGATGCGCCTGGGAGGGGCCGGAGCGACCATTGGCGACGTCAAACTTGAGGCTGACAAAACGCGGCACCGGCTGACCGGACGGTGTATCGGTGTCACGCGTCTGGGCGTGGGTCGCTGCGGAGACAGCAAGAGCGGCGATACAGGCGGTCAGTCGAAACATGGTAAACTCCCTTACCTATTCCCTCTGCCCGAACAGGGTGAACGCCGGGTAAATTCGTCGGCTGATCTGGAGGATTGAAATGGCGAAGATGGCAAAGCGCAAACCAAACTGGGGTGTTGGTATCGCTCTTGGAATCGGTACTGGAATCGCGCTCGGCACGGCTATGGGCAATGTGGCTCTTGGCGTGGGCATGGGCGCAGCCCTGTCGCTTATCTGGGCGCTTGCCCTCGGTGAGCCCGTAGATTCACACGATGGTGATGATGCAAATTCCGATGAGCCACCTATATCCCAAGAGGACGCCGACGGAGGATCGGCAGACTAACGGAGGGAACAATGGGTTTTCGCTTGGCGATTACAGGTGTGGCAGCTGCCCTGGCCGCTGCAAGTATTGGCGGCACGGATGCGGTCGCCCAGGATAACGAGATCACCGTAGAGACAACCGAGTTGGGCGACGGCATTTTCATGCTTTCGACCGGCATTGCCGGCAATCTCGGTCTGTTGGTTGGTGAGGATGGCGCGGTCCTGATCGATGATCAGCTGCCCAATACAGGAGCCTTGATCGAGGGGGCTGTCGTGGAGCTCGCTGGAGATGATGCTCCCCGTTTCATCGTCAACACGCACTATCACGGTGACCATGCTGGCGGTAACGCGCATTTTGCCGAGCGTGGCGCGACGGTCGCCGCCCACCACAACATCCGCTCGCGCCTGGCAGAATCCCCGCAGACCTGGATCCAGGAAGCGACCTTGCCGATCCTCACCTTCGGTGATGACCTGACCTTCCACATGAATGGTCAGACGGTCGAGGTCAGCCACCTGCCGGCGGCGCATACCGATGGCGATGCGATCGTCTATTTCCGCGAAGCCGATATCCTGCACATGGGCGATATCTTCTTTTCCGGCATGTTCCCCTTCATTGATCTCAATGGTGGCGGCACGGTCGATGGCTATCTGGCTGCGATGGAAGCGGCTTATGAGATGGCATCCGACGATACCCGCATCATTCCGGGCCACGGCCCGATGTCGACCCGTGAAGATCTGATGCGGTCGATCGATATGCTTCGCGAGACTTCCTTCCGCGTTCGCAGCCTGGTTGAAGGTGGTGCGGATCTCGAGGCGGTGCGGGCTGCCGAGCCGCTGGCGGACTATCACGAGGACTGGAACTGGGCGTTCATCACCACTGAGCGCATGGTCGACACCCTCTATTATGACGCCACGGCGCGATAACTGGCGCGTCAGATTCCTGTCAGGAATTTAAAGGGATAATCAGAGTCCCGAGAGGTTTGGCCGGATAGGGTCTGGCTCATGACTGAGACAGACCCCACGCCCGCCCCGAAAAAGCGCACCGGCATGCCCAAACCCCTCGGTTTTGCGGCCGGGGCGGGTATTGGCCTCTTCCTCTGGGTTATTATCTCCCTGAGCACCGGAAACATGCTGCTTGGCTTGCTCTTCGGCATCTTGCCGGGCGTGGCGATTGGCGCCGGGCTGCAATTGACAGCCAAGCGCTAGTTGCCACACCCACAACAGGCAGGATCCCTGGTCAGCTTGACGGTTCGGCTGGTCATCGACAGGCCGTCAAACAGCATCATGCGGCCATCCAGGCTGTCTCCCGCCTCGCATACGAGCTTGATCGCCTCCAGCGCCATCATCGAGCCGATGATACCGGTCAGGGCGCCGACGATGCCGACCGCAGCGCAGGTTTCCGCGTCCGGTGGTGGCGCCGGGACCCAGCAGCGGTAACACGGCGATGCAGGTGTGTGATTGAACACGCCGAGCTGGCCATCCCAGCGCCCCACAGCGCCGGAGACCAGCGGGATGCCGAGCGCCCGGCTGGCCTTGTCCACTGCGAAACGGGTCGGGAAATTGTCACAGCCATCCAGCACTAGATCGCAACCCTGCAGAAGCTCGGAGGCATTGCTGTCGTCAATGCCGACGGCGTGCGTGTCGACCTGAAGGGCCGGGTTCAGCGCGTTGAGGTGGTCTGAGGCGCGCTCGACCTTTGGCTTGCCCACATCGTCTGACTGAAAGAGGACCTGGCGCTGGAGGTTTGACAGGCTGACTACGTCCGGATCAACCAGGCGCAGTCTGCCGACGCCTGCGGCGGCCAGATACAGCGCTGCGGGTGATCCCAGCCCTCCCGCGCCGACAATTCCGATATCGGCCCGGGCAAGGGCTTGCTGGCCCGGCCCGCCAATCTCGCGCAGGACGAGATGGCGTGCATAACGTTCGACATCAATGCTCATGGACAAGAGGTGGAGAATATCGCGCGCGAGATCAAGCACCGGAAGCTCCAGACGCCCTCGCGCTGGAGATGTGGGGAGGATGCGGAACACCGGACGTGTTTCAGATGAAAGAGGCGGTACCTGTGGTGTTCCGCGGGCAGCCTGCTGACTCGGATGGACTTCTGGGCGGAGCCCGCCATCTGTCTTCGCCGGTGATCCGTCGATCGCCACCCACCCGGACCGTCGATTGCGCGGCCGACGCCTCCCCGATCCGGATGAGACGCATTATGGGGCTGGCCGGGGTGGTGTGGATAAGTTTTCCGCTATCCACGCGGCGTGCCGCATTGGTCTCTTTCAAGTTTGGCCGAACCCGCGCAGTTTGCGTCCATGTCCACACTACCTGCGCCGCAACTCTCCCAGCACCAGACCCGTCTGATCGAATACCTGTTCGAACAGCGGCCCAATGTCTTCCTGACCGGGCGAGCGGGTACCGGCAAGACGACGTTGATGCGCGAATTCCTGCGCCGGGCGGGCAGCCGGGCGGCTGTGCTGGCGCCAACGGGTGTCGCGGCCATGCAGGCCGGTGGTCAGACCATCCACTCTTTCTTCCACTTCCCGCCGCGCCTGATCGAGGCGCGCGATATCCGCAAGGTGCGTCACCGCCGGGTGGTGCAGGCGCTGGAAACCCTGGTGATCGACGAGATCTCCATGGTGCGCTCGGACATGATGTGGGCGATCGACAAATCCCTGCGCCTCAACCGGGAACGGGACGAGCCGTTTGGCGGGGTACAGGTGATCCTGGTCGGGGATCTGGCGCAATTGCCGCCGGTTATCCAGGGCGCCGAGGCGGAGTATCTGGAAGCCAAACATGGCGGGCCGTTCTTCTTCCACCCGACGCCCTTCCGCGATGCCGGTTTTACCCTGGTCGAGCTGGAACAGGTGTTTCGCCAGACCGACGAGTATTTCATCAACATCCTCAACGCCGTGCGCGACGGGGATCTGACCTCCGACGAGGCCGCCGATCTGAATGACCGGGTGACCGGGCGGTCGGGCCTTGAAGCCAGTCTCAGCCATATCGTGCTGACCTCGACCAATGAGGCCGCCTTCCGCATCAACCAGGCGCGCATCCAGGGGTTGGCGACACCGGAACGCACCTATGAGGGCAAGGTCGAGGGTCAGTTCGATCCGCGCCTCTTCCCGGTCGAGGACCCGCTGGTCCTCAAGATCGGCGCGCGCGTCATGCTGACCCGCAACGATCCTCAGGGGCGCTGGGTCAATGGCACGCTGGGGGAGGTTGAGGGGTTTGACGAGAAAGCCGTGCGCGTGCGCATCGGCGAGAACATCTATGCCATCGAACCGCAGAAATGGGAGCGCAATGCCTATGCCTTTGATGCGGCAGCGCAGGCGCTGACCAAGACAACTGCCGGCAGTTTCACCCAGTATCCCCTGCGGCTCGCCTGGGCGATGACGATTCACAAGGCCCAGGGTCTGACCCTGGACAATGTGTATCTGGACCTCGCCCGTCGTCTGTTCGCCCACGGTCAGGCCTATGTCGCCCTGTCACGCGCGCGCTCCCTGGAAGGCCTAGAGCTGTCCCGCCCCCTGACGCCGGGCGATATCATCTCCGACCCGCGGATCTTCGATGTGCGCAGTTTCTGCGACCCGGCGCCGATCAGCCTGGGTTAGTCCCGCGCTGTTGTCGCGATTTCCCGCAGGAGTGCGCCGGCGTTTCCCGTGCGCATGCGGTTCATGGCGATGACCGCGCCCATCTGTTGTTCCGGCACAATCACCGTATGCATCAGCCACATCCTGTTGGAGCCGGAGTGCTGGAGTTCGTCAGAGCCCAGACCCCAGCCCATCGCATAACCGGCTTCGAACGGCCTTGTGTGGAGGATGTCCCAGCTTTCCTGGCTCAGGAAACCTGTCTCGACCCCGCGGCCGCCATCGATATGGGCCTGGAGGTAGAGCGCGTAGTCGGGCAGTGACATGTGCATGGTACCGGCCGGGCCAAGCACTGGCGGATTGTCGGCGGTCGGGCCGGACATGGCCGCCGGATTGCCATGTGAACCATCGAGATGGCCGCGTGGTTGATCGATCACTTCCGTGGAGCCCGGCGCACCAAATCCGAAATCATCAATGCCCAGCGGGGTCATGACTTCGCGTTCGATGAGGACTTCCCAGGCTTCCCCCGTCGCCTGTTCGAGCATGGCGCCAGCGATGACATAGCCGGCGTTGGAATAGAGATAGGTCGAACCCGGCTCGCTTTCAGGCGGCAGGGCCAGGATATGACCCGCATAACTCAGCCGTTGTTCCGGAAGCGGGCGACCGCCCTCACGCTCCAGCGCGAACATCATCATATAGGCTTGGCCGATATTGGCCGGCGCCCCGGAATGATGGCTCAGCAGGTGCCGGAAGGTGACGTCGTGAAACCCCGGATCAATGAGCTCCAGATGTTCGCCGAGATGCTGGCTGACCGTGTCGTCCCAGCTGATCACACCACTCTCAGCCAGACGGGCAACAAGGGTCGCCGTCATCGACTTGGTGTTTGAACCGAGGTGCCAGAGATCGTCCGTGGAGACCTCCGCCGTGTCGCTGACATCACGCAGTCCTGCGACACCGATATGGACCTCTCCTTCGCGCAATTGCATCAATCCGACAGCCGGGCTGCCCCAGCTGTCACGCGTATCCTCCGCCAGTGCAGCGAGCGTCGCGTCATTGGAGGTCTGGGCCCAGGCGGCGGGCGCCGCGAGCAGGCAGGCTGCGCTGGCCAGGCCAATCGAAAGGCGATGAACGGATTGTCTGAGTGTGCTGGTCATCATGCTGGGTCCTCGGGATCATGGCTGCGACGGGCAGGCCGAGGCGGCATAAAGCCTGTCTACGTCGTGGCCGACCACAGGGACTTTGCAACCCGGTGTCCCCCACGCACCCCAAGATTACCAACCAGTAATGATTTCAACAGGATTCGACCCGGGCTGCGCTCTATCAATTGAAGATCGCAGAAGAAATCTTAGAGGAAAATCATGCTGGGACTTACAGCGGCGCTGTTGGCGTCGACCGCTCAGGCTGGGAGCAATCCGGCCTATGACACTCAGTTGGATACACTTGTCGGACAGGATTATCGCGCGGCGGTGAGCATGCTGGGCATGCCGTCGCAGCGGAGCCTGCGTGAGGGCGGTGGCGAGATCTGGACCTTCCAGTCGCGCTCTGATGATCGCAACGGCGCTGGAACGGCCTCGGACGACGTGGATGGCAGTGCGAGCGGCTCCTTTGCCTATGAAAGCGACAATGCAACGGTCGTTCCGGCAACCAGCCAGAGTTCCGGCACACCGCCGAGCGGCGGGGCATCCAGCGGCAGCGGATCGACCCGGGCTCCGGTTGGTGGTTCTACCAATACCGGCAATGGCATAACGGCGACGCGATCGCGCGGCGCGGAAGTCTGTACAACCCGCATTGCACTGGACCCAGACGGCACCATCGCCGGATATAATTATCAGGGCACCTGTCGCGCAGAGCGCTAGGCAGATTCAGGATTTCGGGTCTACACGCCTGTGGACCCGAAACCTCCCGAACCACGTTCGGTCTCGTCCAGGGTTTCAGCAACCTGCCAGACGGCCTGGGCGACGATCATCTGTGCGACTTTCTTTGGAAGCGGCGTGGAGCAGCTCACGGCTTAGCTCTCAGTGTCGGGGGCATACAGGTCGAAGTCGATCTCTGCTCCGCGTTCGGCCAGGGCTTGGATCGTGAGGGCGGTCAGAGGAAGTCCTTCGTTACAATCTGACATCATAAGTCCACAAAAGACTCGGATGACGAAACGTTTTCTCAGTGTTGTCCAGTCATCGAGATCCTGACTTGTCACCGAAAACAACTCGGATATCTGCCCATCCAGATCCGCCGGAGATCGCCGATCTATCTTGAAGCGCCAATGACCCGTTTTGGCGATCCTCAGCTTGCCCGAGGGCATTTCGACGCGATCGCCCTTCGCTTCTGCAGATGTTGGATCTACCCCGAGCAAGCGGGTGACTTCTTCAGGGTCGAGATCATTGCCGATCACGTGAAGTGAAGCTGCGGACTGAGACATTTGGGGTTATCCTGCTCCTCGAACAATGCCGTCGAGAGACAACGCTCGGCGCAGCCGCCGAGAATGACGACGATGGTCCTCGGCCGCTCGGGCTGTTCCCTACACGCCTGTGGACCCGAAACCACCCGAGCCACGCTCGGTCTCATCCAGGGTTTCAGCAACCTGCCAAACCGCCTGGGTGACCGGGGCGACGATCATCTGTGCGATGCGGTCGCCGCGCTTGACGTTGAATTCGACCTTGCCGTGATTGATCAGATTGACCTTGATCTCGCCGCGATAATCCGCGTCGATCGTGCCGGGCGTATTCACGCAGGAAATGCCGTGTTTTGCCGCCAGGCCGGAGCGCGGGCGGACCTGGGCTTCAAAACCGGCGGGCAGGGCGATGGCGATACCCACCGGGATCAACCGCCATTCACCGGGCGGGATAGCGACGTCCTCCGCCACTGCGGCGCGCAGATCCATGCCGGCT
Organism: Maricaulis sp.; assembly: GCF_017643475.1. Classification (GTDB taxonomy): domain Bacteria; phylum Pseudomonadota; class Alphaproteobacteria; order Caulobacterales; family Maricaulaceae; genus Maricaulis. The sequence goes on along the minus strand of NZ_JAEPNI010000001.1, from coordinate 141,291 downwards.
GATTGCGCGGTCTCATAGACCGGAAGCTCCAGGCCTTCATAGTTTTCCAGCGGCTTGATGCGTACGTCGACAGTGTTCATGGCGTGCTCCCTCGTCACGGGCGCAGGAAAGCCAGTTTTGCACCTTCTGGCCAGTCTTGATCAGCAGGTTTCCACGACGGCCTGGGCAATGCGTTGCGCGATCAGTCCCGCGATTTCCGGTTTGGAAGCGCGCTGGGACCGCCACACATCATCACTGGAAACGATCGCGATAGCGTTCTCGTCGCCTCCCATCACATCGCCGGAAACATCATTGGCGACGATCCAGTCACAGCCCTTGCGGGCCAGTTTCTGGCGGGCGTGGTCCTCGACTTCATGGGTCTCGGCAGCAAAACCGATCACCAGGCCGGGGCGTTCATCTTTGCGCTGGCTGATGGTCTTGAGAATGTCGGGATTTTCCACCAGGGCCAGGGAACCCATCTCGCCTTTGTTGCCCTTGATTTTCCGGTCGTGCGCTTCTGCCGGTCGCCAGTCTGCGACCGCGGCAACGGCGATGAAGACATCGGCAGGCAGGGCCGTTTCGACGGCGGCGAGCATGTCGCGGGCGCTTTCGATGCGGACAGTTTCGACACCCGCCGGATCATTCAGCGCGGTCGGGCCCGAGACCAGGACGACCTCCGCGCCCAGCTCGGCGCAGGCTGATGCGAGGGCATAACCCTGTTTGCCCGAGGAACGGTTGGAAATGAAGCGTACCGGGTCGATCGCTTCCAGCGTCGGGCCGGCTGTCATGACGATGCGGCGTCCGGCAAGCGGGCTAGTCATTCAGCAGGGCCTCGATGGCATCGGCAATCACCGGCGGTTCTGCCAGGCGCCCCGGGCCGAATTCGCCACAGGCCATGTCGCCTTCGTCAGGACCGACAAAATGTACGCCATCACCCCTGAGCGTCGCCAGATTTCGCTGGGTGGCCGGGTGTTCCCACATGCGCACATTCATGGCAGGCGCCATCAGCACCGGCTTGTCCGTGGCCAGCAATGTGGTGGAGGCGAGATCATTGGCCAGCCCGTTGGCGGCCTTGGCCATCAGGTCAGCGGTGGCCGGAGAGACCACGACGAGATCCGCGGACCGGGAGAGTTCGATATGGCCCATTTCCGCTTCGTCGGTGAGGTCAAACAGATCGCCATAGACCTTGTCGCCGGACAGGGCAGAAACGCTCAACGGCGTCACGAATTCCGCCCCGGACTTGGTCAGGATGCAGCGCGAGGCAATCGACCGGCGCGAGAGTTCGCGGATCAATTCCAGGGACTTGTAGGCAGCGATGCCGCCGCCGATGATCAAGAGCACGCGTTTGTCTGTCACGCCCGGACCTTTCACTGTTCTGTCTCTACCTAGCGGTTCGCTGCGCCAATCCCAAGCCCTGAACGTCTCGACAAGCAGGCGAAACGGGCTAGCCTTGGCGCTTCAATGCCTGGGGAGGGCTTTATGATACACATGATCCTGGCCGCGTCGGCGCTCGCTCTGCTGACACTTTTTGTTTATCTGATGCTGACGATTTTTGGCGTTATCGCGAAGTCGAAAGGCCAGTTGAGCGAGGAATATTCGCTGACCAAGGCCGGAACGCCGCCGCCGGACTGGCTGGGCAATTGGGGGCGCAATCTCGCCAACCTGTTCGAGCTGCCGATCCTGTTTTATGTGCTGGTCCTGTTCCAGGCCGTCACGCCGGATACGATCGACAGCCTGCAGGTTACCCTCGCCTGGGTCTTTGTTGGCACGCGTTTCGCCCACACGGCAGTGCATGTGAGCATCAACAACATGGCCCTGCGTTTCCTGACGCACCGGATCGGTTTCCTGATCCTGGCGGCGATGTGGGTGCGTTTTGTGCTGGCGCTACACGCGGTCTAGCCGAGCATGGCCATGGCGGCAGCTCCGGCTGCCGCCGCGCCAGCCAGCCAGGCCAGGCGCAGGAACCAGGGACGCAAGCGCGGCCCGCCGCCCAGTTTCAGCTCACCGGCTTTCAGCTTGCGCCCCACCTCGGCCCAATCCTCGATGGCGTCTGGTAGTTTGCGGGCGGCACCATAGAGGCGGCTGACATCTTCGGCGAAATCGCGGGCACGGCCTTCCGGTCCCAGCTCGCGTTTCATCCATTCCTCGACCACGGGAGCTGAGGCGCCCCACATGTCGTGCTGTGGATCCAGCGAGCGGGCGACGCCCTCGCACTGGACCATGGTCTTTTGCAGCATCACCAGTTCGGGGCGCAGGCGCATGTCGAACAGGTCGGTGATCTCGAACAGCTGCAACAGCACGCGCGACATTGGCACTTCGTCGGCATTCTTGCCGAAGATCGGTTCGCCCACGGCGCGCAGGGCGCTGGCGAAATCGTCAACTGAATGATCGGCCGGAACATAACCCGCGGCAAAGTGCGCCTCTGCAGCTGCCTTGTAATTCCGGGTCAGGAAGCCGTGCAGGATCAGCGCCAGGAAACGCCGTTCGGCGCGGCCGATCCGGCCCATAATGCCGAAATCGACAGCCCACAGCGTGCCGTCCTCGCTGGCAAAGAGATTGCCGGCATGCATGTCCGCGTGAAACACGCCGCGATGCAGGGCGGTGCCCAGGAAGGCGCGGGTCAGTGTCGTGGCGAGCGCCCTGCGGTCGATGCTGCTGTCCTTCAGGGCCGCGTCATTGCTCAGGGCGATGCCGTCGATCCACTGGGTTGTCAGCACGCTCTTGGTCGATAGCGGCCATTCGACGGACGGGATGCGATAATGACTGACGGCGCTGGCAGCTTCCGACAGCTCGGAGCCGGCCGCTGCCTCCAGGCGCAGATCCGTTTCCAGCTGCAGGGAGCGCGCGACCGTCTCGACGAAGAGTTTTGGTTCCAGGCGTTTGCTGGCGGGGGCAAATCTCTCCGACAAACTCGCACCAAGCGTCAGCGTGCGAATGTCCCTGGCGATGCGGTCGGCAATGCCCGGACGCACGATCTTGACCGCGACCCAGCGGCCATCGGCCAGTTTTGCCTTGTGCACCTGGGCGATGGACGCGGCCGCGACTGCGGGGCCGAATTCCTCGAAGATCTCGTCTGCCGGGGCGCCAAGCTCGCGGGCGATCACCGCGCGGGCCTCGTCCTCGTCAAAGGCCGGCATCTTGTCCTGCAGGCGCGCGAGGCCGCGGGCAAAACGCTCACCGATCAGGTCTCCGCGCGTGGCGAGGACCTGGCCGAATTTGACGTAGGAGGGGCCCAGCTTCTCCAGTGCACGTGCCAATCGCTCACCGGGATTGTCGGCGCGGTCGCGAATGGCGAACAGGCGCGAGACCTGACCCAGCACGCGTGCCATGGGCGGGTGCATGGACTGGTATTCACGCGGCAGGACAGCGTCATGGCGCGCCAGCACGAAGACAGCGCGGATCAGGCGCAGGAATGACATGAGAGACGAGATCATGGGGCGAGGTTTAGAGCGCCTTTGCGCACTTGGCGAGGGCGGCGTGAAGTCGCGGACAGAGCGTCCCGGCCAGCAGAGGCCACGGTCCTAGCGCCAGCCGACATGCAGGGCAGCGATACCACCGGAGAAATTCGTGTAGCTGACCTCGCGGAAGCCGGCCGCCTCGATTTCCGCCTTGAAGCTCTCCTGGTCGGGGAAGCGACGAATGGATTCCACCAGGTATTGATAGCTCTCACGGTCCTTGGCGACGAGGGCGCCGAGCTCCGGCATCACGTTGAAAGACCAGGCGTCGTAGATCTTTTCCCAGGCGCGGCTGGTTGGACGGGTGAATTCCAGGCACAGGAAACGTCCACCCGGTTTGAGCACCCGGCGCATCTCCTTCAGCGCGGCATCGCGATTGGTCACGTTGCGGATGCCGGTGGAAATGGTCACGCAGTCCACATGCCGGTCCGGCAGCGGCAGGCATTCAGCATTGCCGGTCACCCAGTCGATGCGACCGTCATGTTCGGTCGAGAGGCCGCGTTTCACGCCGGCGCGCAGCATCTGCTCATTGATATCCAGAACGATCGCCTTGGCCGGGGCCCCGGCGCCGCGGCGCTTACCGGCGCGGTCGGCCTTGGTCAGGAAGCTGCGGGCCAGATCGCCGGTGCCGCCCGCCACATCGAGATGGGTCTCGCCCGGCTGGGGGTTGGCGCGCGTCATGACCATGTCTTTCCAGGCGCGGTGCACACCGACGGACATCAGGTCATTCATCAGGTCATAACGGCGTGCGGACTTGTCGAAGACACCGCGGACAAGGCCAGCCTTGTCCTCGCGGGCAACATCCTTGAAACCGAAGGAGACTTTGTCGTCGGATTGCGTCTGGGTCATGGCGCGATAAATAGGACAAGTGTGCCCCAAGCGCCAGCAAGTCAGCTGTCACCAATCGCCGCACGCAGTGTCATGAGGAACGTCCATGCCCGAGCTTCCTGAAGTTGAAACGGTCCGCCGCGGTCTCGAGCCCGCCATGTCCGGTCGCCGCGTGCAGCAGGTGATGCTGAACCGTGCTGATCTGCGCTTTCCCTTTCCCGAGAACATGGCAGAAGCCCTTTCCGGCGCGCGCATCGAAAGGCTGGACCGGCGCGCGAAATACCTGCTGGTGCGGTTCGACAATGCTCAGACATTGCTGGTGCATCTGGGCATGACCGGTCGTTTCTCCATCGAGGCCGATGAAGTGCACGAGCAGCCCGGCGATTTCGTGCATGCAGCGCCCGCCAATCCGGCACATGATCATTGCGTCTTCCAGATCGAGGGTGGCGTGACGGTCCGTTACAATGACCCTAGGCGGTTTGGTTTCATGGTTTTGTTCGAGACAGCGCGGGAGAATGAGGTGAGCTTCCTCAAGGATCTCGGACCCGAGCCCAATGCCAATGATTTCTCGGCGCCCTACCTCATGTCTGCCCTGGAAGGCCGGCGGACACCGATCAAGGCGGCCCTGCTTGACCAGGCCATCATCGCCGGGCTGGGCAATATCTATGTTTGCGAGGCGTTGCACCGTTCCCGCATCAGCCCGAGGCGCGAGGCCCGCACCATCCGCGGGGAGCGCGCGGAGCGTCTGACAGCAGCGATCCGCCAGGTCATTATCGACGCGATCAATGCCGGCGGTTCAACACTTCGGGACTTTGCGTCTGCTGACGGGGCGCTAGGTTATTTCCAGCACAGTTTCCGGGCCTATGGCCGCGAGGGAGAAGCCTGCGTGACAGAGGGCTGCGAAGGCGAGATCCGCCGGATCGTGCAATCCGGTCGATCCACCTTCTATTGCGGGCGATGCCAACGTTAGCGTTCACTGGCGGGAATATTAAAGCTGACTCTTTCGGGGCATTGTGTATCGACCCCGCTAGTTCACTGCGCTATAGCGGCGCGGTTTTCTCTGCGCCCCGGGGCGCGCCGTCAAATGGAGTGCCTCAATGGCATACAAGACGATCCAAGTTAAAACCGAAGGCCGCGTCGGCGTTATCACGCTCGATCGCCCGGAGGCTCTCAACGCGCTGTGCGACGAGCTGACCACCGAGCTGACCGCTGCCCTTGGTGAGTTCGAGCGCGATGCCGAGATCGGTTGCGTGATCCTGACCGGTTCCAAGAAGGCCTTTGCCGCTGGCGCCGACATCAAGGAGCTGCAGTCCCGTGACTTCGCCGGCCTCTACGCGCACGACCCGTTCGCCGAGACCTGGGAATCCGTCGCACGCTTCCGCAAGCCGATCATTGCAGCTGTTTCGGGCTATGCACTGGGTGGTGGCTGCGAGATCGCCATGATGTGCGATTTCATCATCGCATCGGAAACGGCCAAGTTTGGTCAGCCGGAAATCAATCTCGGTGTCATGCCGGGTGCCGGTGGTACGCAGCGCCTGCCGCGCGCCGTTGGCAAGGCCAAGGCCATGGATATGTGCCTGACCGGCCGCATGATGGATGCTGAGGAAGCTGAACGCGCGGGCCTGGTTTCCCGTGTAGTCCCTGCCGACGACATGCTCGATGTTGCCATGGAAGCTGCAGAGACGATCGCGTCCAAGTCCCTGCCGATTGCCATGATGACTAAGGAAACGATCAATCAATCCTACGAAATGGGCCTCACAGAGGGCATTCGTTTCGAGCGTCGTGTCTTCCAGTCTCAGTTTGCGCTGGAGGATCAGAGTGAGGGCATGGCAGCATTCGCGGAGAAGCGAGCTGCACATTTCAAACACCGCTAGGTAAAACAGCGGTTCAAACGGTTGACGGCAGCAGCTCTAGGGCCTATACGCCGCCGCTCACGGATTTTGCTGGGCCAGACGGGCTCAGCCGTTTTATGAGGTTTATCCATGGCCAACACATCCTCGGCCAAGAAGATGGTTCGCAAAATTGCGCGCCGCACCGCCGTCAACAAGGCACGTCGCTCCCGCGTTCGTACCTTCGTTAAAAAGGTGGAGCTGGCGATTGCTTCTGGCGATCAGGCCGCAGCCAAGACCGCTCTGGTCTCTGCTGAGTCTGAAATGATGCGTGCCGTTGGCAAAGGCGTCTTTCACAAGAACACTGGTTCCCGCAAGGTTTCGCGCCTCGCAGCTCGTGTGAAGTCGATGACTGCCTAAGCCTCTTCTGAGGTCACAAATTCCAATACGCCCGGGACTCGCGTCCCGGGCGTATTTTTTTTGTGCGTGCGAAATCCGATCATATTAAATTAGCGATGTGACGAGGTGCGTCAGAAATAAAAATATTTGTCTGAGTACGGAGGTCTTGATCTGGCAGAAAATGACTCCGCGCAGACGGGATTCGGGGGCGATTCAGGCAGTAAAAATGCACTCTTCGCTGAGTTACAAATCTGCCACACGGGTCAAGCTTCAGTCCGGTCACGGATTTCCCGTGTCAAGCGAAGAATCTCCTGAATCAGGAGCGAAATGAAGTTGACCGACAACTCCCAAAGCGTAACCTTGCGACTTCTGAGGGCGACCATTCCCAGGCGGAGGATTATCCGGTGCCAGCGCGCGAATAGCAGCAGCTGGGTAGGGGGGAATTAAGCCATAAAAAACAAACACCTGACGCCTGCCTCGATGCAGGATACGCGAGAAGTGTGACCAAAGATGGCGTTGAATAATATTGCTGTTGCAGAAGCAAATCCGGTTGTATTCGAGACCCTGGAAGCAGACGCAATTTCGACTGTTTGGCGTAAAATTCGAGCGACCCTGAGAGACGAGTTTGGGGACGCTCTTTATTCTCAAGAGATTGCGCGTCTGCGCGTCCGTCGCTCGCAATCCGGTGCCGTTATTGTTCTCGCTCCGAGCACGTTCAATCGCGACTGGGTCGAGGATCATGCGGGTGCCAGAATTCGCGGACTTTGGGCCGAAATGGATTCCGACTTTACCGAGATCCAGATCCTGGCCGACGGTCAGGCCGAGGCTCAACCGGTGGTCGCGGAGTCGAGCAGGAAATCGGTCGAAAAGAGAGCGGCGGTCGCCGATCAGGTCGAACCTCGTTTCACCTTCGACAGTTTCCGCGTGGGTCCGGCCAATGAAGTCGCGGCTGCTGCAGCGCGCACCATGGTCTCGGCCTCCAGTCCGCCCTTCAATCCGGTCTTCTTCTATGGCGATTATGGTGTTGGAAAGACGCACCTCATGCACGCCGTCTGTTCCGCTGTTCAGCAGAACATGCCCGGCCGCAAGGCGCTCTATCTGACGGCCGAGGAATTCCTCTCCGGTTTTGTCACCGCCATGAAGGAGCGTGACACCATCAAGTTCAAGGAGACGATCCGCAGTGTCGATTGTCTCCTGATTGATGATGTCCACTTCATCGCCGGCAAGCCGAAGACAGAGGATGAGTTCCTGCACACGATCGCCGCGCTGATCGCCGAGAACAAACAGGTCGTGCTGGCGTCGCACCGGCCGCCATCGGATTTGCCGATGAGCGATAGTCGCCTGCGTTCGCTGCTGATCGGCGGCCTGTCCTGTCCGCTCGCCAAGCCGGACCTGGACCTGCGTCGCCAGATCCTGGACTGCAAGATCGCCCAGGCAAAGTGTCACTATCCGGCACTGGATGTTTCTGAGGCTGTTCGTGATTTCCTGGCGGCGCGCATCACGTCCAGCGCCCGTGAGCTGGAAGGCGTGCTCAATAATGTCATCTGTCGCACGGCCCTGCTGGGGCTGCCGGTCACGATGGATGCTGTGACCAGTGCGCTGCGCGACTTGTCGCTGACGTCCGAGAAACGCCTGACGGTCGACGAGATCCAGAAGGCTGTGGCGACACATTTCGGGGTGACGGCCGCGGACATCTGTTCGAAACGCCGGACCCAGTCCGTTGTGCGTCCGCGCCATGTGGCCATGTATCTGTCCAAGACGATGACCACGCGTTCGCTGCCGGATATCGGTCGCCGTTTTGGCGGTCGCGACCACTCCACGGTCATCCATGCGGTCAACAAGGTGACTTCCATGCTCGAGTCCGGCGACCCGATCGCCCAGGATGTCGATACGCTGACGCGTTCCCTGCGCGGTATCTGACACGAAAATTTTGCGTAACCGCTGGATAAAGTTCTTGCGGTTGCGCTTTTTCATGTATCCTCTTCCACCCCACCTTATTCGGTGTCGCTGATTTGTTTTCGCGACACTGCCTTACTGACGCTGATAGCGGAACGAGACATGAAGCTGACAATCGAGCGAGGCGCGCTCCTTAAAGCACTGGGTCACGTGCAGGCCGTGGTCGAAAAGCGAAATACGATCCCGATCCTGTCCAACGTTCTGATTTCTGCGGGTCCGGATGGCGTGAGTTTCGCCGCGACCGATCTCGACATTGAAATCCTTGAAGTGACTGAAGCGACGAGTGATGGCGAAGGCCTGTTCACGGCGCCGGCGCATACGCTCTATGACATTGCTCGCAAACTGCCGGACGGCGCTGACGTGACGCTGGAGATGAGTGGTTCGGATCCGCGCATCTCGCTGAAGGCTGGTCGCTCGAACTTCTCCCTGCCTTCGCTGCCGCCGGGTGATTTCCCGGTGATGCCATCCGAGGCGCTGGAGCATCGTTTCACCGTATCCGGTTCCGATCTGGTTCGCCTGATCGACAAGACCCGTTTCGCGATCTCTACCGAAGAGACGCGTTATTATCTCAACGGTATCCATCTGCACGCCGCTGACACGGATGGTCGCAAGACCCTGCGCGCTGTCGCGACCGATGGTGTTCGCCTGGCTCTGTCCGAGATTGACCTGCCGGAAGGCGCTGACGGCATGCCGGGCGTTATCGTGCCGCGCAAGACGGTCCAGGAAGTTCGTCGCCTGCTCGAGGATGCAGATGACGAAGTGGAGGTTTCGGTTTCCGAAGGCAAGATCCGCTTCAAGCTGGGCAATGCCACGCTGACATCCAAGCTGATTGATGGTGCCTTCCCGGATTATGAGCGTGTGATCCCGCGCGGTAACACCCGCACCATGTCGGTCGAGAACAAGCGTTTTGCCGAGGCGGTGGATCGTGTCGCGACGATCTCTGTCGAGAAATCCCGTTCCGTGAAACTCTCGCTTGGTGCTGACAGCCTGACGCTGGCGGTGAACAATCCGGAGAGCGGCCAGGCCGAGGAAGAACTCGCTGTATCCTACAAGGATGAGGGTTTCGCCATCGGTTTCAATGCCCGCTACATGCTGGACGTGGCATCCCAGATCGAGGGCGATGAAGCGCTTTTCCACTTCGCCGACAGTGCTTCTCCGGCCCTGGTGACCGATAGCGGCGATGCGGATGCGCTTTACGTGCTGATGCCGCTGCGCGTGTGACGGCGAATCTATCCGACATGACTTACCAGCCGCCGCAGGTTCCGCCTGCGGCGGTTCGTCGTTTGCGGCTGACGGATTATCGCTCCTATGGTTCGCTCGACCTGGAGCTGGACCAGCGCCCGCTGGCGCTTTACGGCTCCAACGGATCGGGCAAAACCAATCTGCTGGAAGCCATTTCCTTTTTTGCACCAGGCAAGGGGCTGCGCTCTGCCGGGGCCGACCAGGTCGCCCGCAAGGAGGCCGGCCAGCCGGCTGCAGTCTGGGGTGTCTATGCCGAGCTGGAGAGCCGTGGAGATATTTTCCGTCTCGGGGTTGGTGCACGTGAAGGTGCGCGACGGGAATGTCGACTGGAAGGTCAACCTGCGACGATCAACGAACTGGCACGCATGATGCCGATGATCTGGCTCACACCGGCCCAGGACAGGTTGTTTGCGGGGCCGCGGGCAGATCGTCTGAAATTCTTCGACCGGCTTGTCTATGCTGCCGACCCCGCGCTTGGCGAGGCGGCAAATGCCTATGAAAAACTGCGCACCAGACGCCAGAAACTGCTCGATGATGGTCGGCCCGATGACAGTTGGCTGAAGGCGCTGGAAATGGAGATGGCTGGTCATGGTGTCGCCATGGCGGCGGCACGTCTTGATGCCTTGATCCGTCTTCAGGCCGAGATTGATGTGCGCCCCGAAGGTGTTTTCCCAAAGGCGAATCTTTCACTGGATGGCGCGGTTGAGAGTGATCTGGCCGACGGGATGAAGATCGGGGAAGTCGAGGACCGGTTTGCCGAAGCCCTGCGCAATGGTCGTAGCCGTGATGCGGCGGCCGGGCGAACTTTGACCGCGGGTCCCCACCGGACCGAGCTCCTGGCGGCCCACCGGGAGAAGGACCAGCCGGCAGGCGATTGCTCGACGGGCGAGCAGAAGGCGCTGATCCTGACCCTGACGCTCGCCCAGGCCAGGGTCCTTTCGCGTCGGGCCGGGCTGGTGCCGCTCCTGCTGTTCGATGAGGCCTGCGCGCACCTTGATGCGGCGCGTCGGGAGGGGTTGAGCCGCGAAATCCTGGCCACCGGCAGCCAGGCCTGGCTGACCGGTGTGGAGCGGGTTCTGTTTGAACCCTTTGCAGACCAGGCCCAGTATTTCGAGATCGCACCGGGCCTGGTGAGTGCTGCTTGATCAGGCCGTCGCTGCGGCAGCCTGGTCCTCTTCCTCATTGGCGTTGAGGATCTGGAACACAGCGCCGCCGACAAGATCGGCCAGCGCATGCAGGATGATGCCGGGCCACAGCGATCCGCTCAGCAGGAAGACCAGGGTCAAGCCTATCGAGATCGGCACGATCCGCAACATGCCGGCTACGCCCTGATAGGCGTGGCCAAGAATGAAGATCACAACGGCCAGCGCTGCAGCCGCCGGGACCGGCATCCACAGGGCGAAAACGCCGATCAGGAAGCCGCGGAAGATGATTTCCTCGGTAATGCCGGCCGTCAGGGCAACCCAGTGAAAACGACGGTATTCTGCCTCGTTTTCCGGGCGGATGAGGTCGAGATCGCCAGCATCGCCGATCTGTTTGCGGATACTGTCGCGAGATTTGGCCGAAAACGCCATCGTCATGACCGTCCAGATGAAATACATCGCGCCCGCGGCGGTCAGGCCCCAGGCCAGCCAGCTGCGCCATCCATCCACGCCCAGGCCCAGGCCCAGCGAGCCGGCATCGCGACCGGACATCAGCCAAACGCCTGCTGTCACCGCGGTCAGCAGCCAGAGATGCACGATCACCTTGTTGTAGACCTTCAGGCGGGCGCCCTCGACACCGCTCTGGATGCGGGCCTTCTCGCGTCCCTCGGAGAGATAATTGTTGATGAAGAGGATGGCGATGGCAGCGAGGCCGGCTGCCAGGGCGGGTTCCTGCGAAATCCAGGTGAAAACCGTGTTCATGTGATTACCTTTCCAGTTCGCGCCTTGCTGCGGCGGGATTGAAATGCGAAACTATTATGTGAATGCGAATTCGCGTTCACATATAGGATGGAGAATGAAGTGAGTCAAGGCGCCCGCCCGGCCCTGCAATCGCGATCGCGTGCCACCCGTGACAAGCTGGTGGCGTCGCTGGAGCGTTGTCTGCGCAAAAAGACGTTTGAAAACATCACTGTGGCCGAAATCGCCAAGGAGGCGGGACTGGCTGTAGGCACGGTCTATCGACGCTTTGAAAACAAGGACGCCTTCATCCCGGTCCTGTTCGAGATCTATCGCTCGCGGCTGGATGAACTGCATGGCGAGGCCGGCGGTATCGAGGTGGATCCCAGTGGCGGCCTGCGCGCTGTGCTGCGCCAGATTGCCGAGAAGTCCTGGACCTTCATGCAGGAGCAGAAACACATCATCGCAGCGGCCCATCTTTATTCCCGGCTGCGGCCGGATCTGATCGGCGATGAATGGGATGATCTGCTGGAAGCCGGGGCCAAGGGTTATGAGGCATTGGTACACGCCTTCCCCAATGAGGTGCGACGTGATCCGGAAGAGGCGGGCCAGATGATGGCCTATCACTTCAACACAGCGCTGGCTGAGCGGGGCCTATATGGCGCCCATGGTGTCGCTGCGATGATGACGGTGTCGGATGAGGACTTTGTCCGTGCCATCGCGGACTTTGCATATGGCTACCTGGTCACGGAAGATGCGAAATGACGGCGCAATCCCTCGCCCTGTTCGCAGGAGCTCTGTTGCTGCTTTTTGTGACGCCGGGACCGGGCATTGCTGTCACGGTTTCCCGCACGCTGGATGCCGGCCCGGTCAATGCATCCGTTTACTGGGGTGGCATCCTGACCGGTGACATGTTCTGGCTGACGCTTGCGGTCAGCGGTCTCGCCGTCGTTTCGGATGGTCTTACGGGTGCCGCACCACCAGAGTCCCTCGCGAATTTCATGCTCGCTGCGAAACTGATTGGCGGCGGTTATATCGGATGGCTGGCCTACAGGGCCTTTCGCACGGCCTGGACGGGTGAACGCAAGGCGCTGGATTTCCCGGCCGGCTCGAAACGCGGACTTGTGGCGGCTTATGTCGCCGGAGTGGCGATGCCGCTGTCCAATCCCAAGCCGATTGCCTTCTATCTGGGTTTTGTACCGGCCTTTTTCGCGATCGATGCGATCGGGCCGGTGGATTATGTCTTGATGTTGATCACCATGGCGGTGATGGCGATCCCTGCAGGCCTGATCTATATCGGCGGCTCGCATCGGGCCCGTCACTGGATCCAGCGTCCGGAGATCCGCAGGATTGCCGACATCGCCACAGGCTGTGTTCTGGCCGGGATCGCCCTGCTCTTGCTGACGCGCTAGCGCCTATTCTCCTGCAATGTGGACAATGCGCCACTCGCTCTGGCGTCGAACCCAGACCTGGGTGCCATAGCCGGTTGGCTCCAGCACGTCTCCCGATTGCAGGACCACGCGCTGGTCATAGGTGTTGAGCAGGAGGATGGTATCCTCCGCGATGGTGCGAACGACAACCTGCGGGAAGTCGACCCGATCCAGGCTTTCGGTGGTGGCAAGCAAGGCGCGATATCCATCGGCCCAGCCCGGGAAGTCCCGGACCAGCTCTCCGGCCAGCGCAGCCGAGAAGCCGTCAGCCCAGAAATGCTTCAGCACCGCATCGGCATCGAGGCGGCGGGCATCTTCGACCATGTTGTGGAAATTGGCGCAGACCCGGGCTTCGTCAGCCGTCAGGGCAGCGCTGTTCTGGCAATCATCCGAACCGGGTTCGGAGCGGCTCGCCAGGACCGGTGCGGTCGTGACGAGTGTGAGAGCGACGGTCGCCCCCATCAACACATTCACTTTTTTCATCGCGGCGGGGGATAGGCGAAGCGAGCGCACAAGGCAAACGAAAATTCCACGGCAGGTCGGTTGAGAAGCACGACTCGCGCGCGTACGCGCGCGCATGTGCGCGCGACTAGCCGGACTCAAGCGAACAGGGTACAAAACCCTATGACTGAACAGGCGAATCACGAATATGGCGCAGACAGCATCAAGGTCCTCAAGGGCCTCGACGCCGTTCGCAAACGTCCGGGCATGTATATCGGTGACACCGATGACGGATCCGGCCTCCACCACATGGTCTACGAGGTTGTCGACAACGCGATCGACGAGGCCCTGGCCGGTCATTGTACGGCCGTGACGGCAACGCTGCACGCGGATGGCTCTGCCAGCGTGCGCGATGATGGCCGTGGCATCCCGACCGATATCCACCCGGAAGAGGGCGTTTCCGCGGCCCAGGTCATCATGACCCAGCTTCACGCCGGCGGTAAGTTCGACCAGAACTCCTACAAGGTTTCCGGTGGTCTGCACGGTGTGGGCGTCTCGGTGGTGAATGCCCTGTCCGACTGGATGGACCTGACCATCTGGCGCAACGGCCAGAAGCATTACATGCGTTTCCGCCGCGGTGAGGCCGAGGAAGACCTCAAGGTGATCGGTGATGCCGAAGGTGAAAAGGGCACGGAAGTGCGCTTTTTCCCGTCCTCGGACACGTTCTCGATGATCGAGTTCTCCCGCGAGACGCTGCAGCATCGCCTGCGCGAGCTGGCCTTCCTGAACTCCGGCGTGACCATCGTGCTGAAGGATGAGCGCGAAGCCGAGCCGTTCGAGGAGACCATGGTCTATGAGGGCGGCGTGGCCGCTTTTGTCAGCCATCTCGACCGCAACAAGACACCGATTTTCACGCCGCCGGTCCTGATCCAGGGCGAGCGCGAGGGTGTGACTGTCGAAGCCGCGCTGGAGTGGAATGACAGCTATCACGAGAATGTTCTCTGCTTCACCAACAACATCCCGCAGCGTGATGGGGGTACGCACCTCGCCGGTTTCCGTGCCGCGCTGACGCGGATTATCAACTCCTACGCCAACTCCTCGGGTCTGGCGGCCAAGGCGAAGGTGGCGATCTCCGGCGATGATGCGCGTGAAGGCCTGACCTGTGTGCTTTCGGCCAAGGTTCCGGATCCGAAGTTCTCGTCCCAGACCAAGGACAAGCTGGTCTCCTCCGAAGTGCGTCCCGCCGTGGAAGGCATTGTCGGCGAGGCGCTGTCGGAATGGTTCGAAGAGCACCCGAACGAAGCCAAGCAGATCGTCGGCAAGATCATCGAGGCAGCTGCCGCCCGTGAGGCTGCGCGCAAGGCGCGTGAACTGACCCGCCGCAAGTCGGCGCTGGATATCACCTCGCTGCCGGGCAAGCTGGCAGACTGCCAGGAGAAGGATCCGGCCAAGTCCGAACTCTTCATCGTGGAGGGTGACTCAGCTGGCGGTTCTGCAAAGCAGGGCCGTCATCGCGAGAACCAGGCCGTGCTGCCGCTGCGAGGCAAGATCCTCAATGTCGAGCGCGCGCGCTTCGACAAGATGCTGTCCTCGGAACAGGTCGGCACGCTGATCACGGCACTGGGCACGGGTATCGGTCGCGACCAGATCGATTACGACAAGCTGCGCTATCACAAGGTCATCATCATGACCGATGCCGATGTCGACGGCGCCCACATCCGTACACTCCTGCTGACCTTCTTCTACCGGCAGATGCCGGAGCTGATCGAGCGCGGGCATCTCTATATTGCCCAGCCACCGCTCTACAAGGTGATGAAGGGACGGTCCGAGCGTTATGTGAAGGACCAGCCGGAAATGGATGCCTATCTGGTCGAGGAAGGCGTCAATGATGCACGTCTGACCCTGGCAAATGGTGAAGTCATTATGGGGGCAGACCTGGCCGAACGCGTGGAAGCGGCGCGCCTGGTCAAGCTGTCGACCGAGCGTCTGAAGGCCCGTGCTCCGGCATTTGCGCTGGAAGCGGCGGCTCTGGCTGGCGCCCTGGTTGATGAGCCGAGCTCAGCGTCTGTCGAAGATACGGTTGTTCGCCTCAACCGCTATGCGGATGAAGGCGAGGACACCTGGTCCGGTCATCTCAATGACGAACATGCGCTGGTCTTCTCGCGCGATGTGCGCGGTGTTACCGAGACAGTCGTGCTGGACGCCCACTTGCGAGAGACACCGGATGCACGCCGCCTCAGCGAGCGTGGCCTGGCTATTGCCTCGGATTATGAAGGCCGCGCGCTTTATCAGCCGAAATCCGGCTCGGTGGACATCACCAGCCCGACCCAGCTGATCGATGCCGTGGTCACCGCCGGTGCCAAGGGTATGAAGATCCAGCGCTACAAGGGTCTGGGCGAGATGAACCCGGATCAGCTGCGCGAGACCACGCTGGACGCAGATGCGCGTTCCCTGCTGCAGGTCTCCGTGACCCATGCCGATACGGCTGACGAGCTGTTCTCCAAACTGATGGGCGATGTGGTGGAACCGCGCCGCGACTTCATCACCGAAAACGCCCTCGATGCCGAGGTGGACGCCTAGACCCGCCTTGCATGACAGGATTTTCGAGACCCGGCTGCCTGATGGTGGCCGGGTTTTCTGTCTGTTGGATTAACCCAGCCTGACCTCGACATGACTGCACCTTCAGATGCACTGGCCGCCCGTGCATGCGATAGATGTCGTGACCATTATGGAGGTTTAGAATGTTTGGGTTGGGCATTGCGGCGGTGTTGAGCGCCACGTCCGTTCTGGCGAGCGAGCCGCTGGTTCTGGCTGAAGAAGACATCCGGTTCGGTCGCAGCGGCCACATCATTATCGATGTCGAGGTCAATGGGCAGGGGCCTTACGCCTTTGTCGTGGACACCGGCGCGCAGACCAGTGTTGTGTTCGACAGCCTGATCGAAGAGCTGGACCTTGAGCCGTCGGACAGTGTGACGGTGCAGGGCGCTTCCGGTCCGCAGGAGAGCTATTTCTACAATCTCGAGGAATTGCGCGTCGACGAGGCCAGTGTCAGCGATGTGCGTGTCGTTGAGGGGCCGGCCGGTCTTTCCCGTGGCCTGGCGCGTTTCCGGACCTATGGCATGCTCGGTGCGGACCTGCTCAACGCCTATGGCGTAGAGTTCGATTTCGCCGACAACCGCTTTGTCCTCTACGACGCAGACGCGGATTTCTCGGCTGTTACGACGGGTTGGAGCCGCGCTGACTACGAGCTCAACGAAGTCGGATTTGCGACCTTTCCGGTGAGCATCAGCGGGGTTGAAGCGCACGCCATTCTAGATCTGGGCGCCGCTCACCATGTGATCAATGCCCCGAGCTTCGAGGCGCTTGGCTATAGCGAGGACGATGAGTTCGACGAGACCCGCCGCCTGCGTGGTTTTTCGGGTGAACAAGTTCGCGCGCCGATTATCAGCGATATCGATCTGGGCATGGGAAATCTGAGGCTCGACGATGTTCATGTTACCTATATGGACAGCGCGGTCTTCCGAATGCTCGGTCATGGCGACACCCCGGCGATGTTCATGGGCCTGCCCATGTTCGAAGACCGCCGCATCATCTTCGATCGCGCCAACAGCCAGCTGATCATCAGCTCGGAGGGCTAGGTAGGTACGACCGGATGGTGGACAGCCGAACCCGCCGTCCCGCTAGCGGCCCCGGATAGCACGTGTCAGCATCGCCCTGACTGGGGGTGCTGGCATGCGTCGATTTCTTGTTCTCCTTCTGCTGACCATCGGATTGATGGACGCTTTTGCGCGGCCGTTGGGATTTGGGGACGTGCGCTGGCTGCCCCGGCATGCGGCGGTCTGGCATGTCCTTCAATGGTATGGGCAGCGCGAGGGCGGACTGGGTGTGGGGGCTTATGAAAGCCTCGGCGCGGAGGAGCGCGCGCGGCGTCACCGGCGGATCTGGGAAATGCTCCAGATTATCGGAGCCTCCGACCCATTGATTGAATGGAACCTGCACAGCATGTCCGCCCGGGCGTCTATGGTACTAGGGGAATACGAACGCGCACTACAGGAATTTGCCGCGGCGGAAGCGCTCGCGGATCAGATTCTCATCGTCTTTGAGGATCGGCTTGCGGATGACTTGAGGCTCGCCTTTGAAGCTCGGCTTATCCTGCATGGCTCGGAGATAGCGATAGCCGAATTGTCCGCTGCAGAGGCGATGATGGCGTCGAACCGGGGGCGCATCGTTGAATGGCAAGCAACGCTCGGATTTGATGCCTATGAGGGTGAGCCCTATGTGGCCGAGCGGTTTCCGGAGTGGCATTCCGACGCCTATTGGAGCAGCGGTGGAGATTATGCCGTTCGCTGGCTCAACGTTCATACCCTGCTCAAACACCGCTATCCGGACCAAGCGCTGGCGCTGGTGTCGGCCGAGCGGATATACGGTTCGGGGCAGATCCGCTCTACGTTGGCAGCTGCCGCAGCCATGGCTGACGGTGCGCAGGTTGCCCAATCGGATCTGGAGCAGATGGGGATGTTTCTGGCACCTCTCGCACAATGGCAAGCCGACAATGGGTGGTGGAGTTTTACTGCCTCCGAGCTGGACTGGGGGCCACCGGTGCCGCCCGTCACGATGGGGCTTTATGCCCGGCTCGGCGATTGTGAGGCGTTTGACCGATTGGCGGCGCCAACCCAGGACTGGTTGAACCGTGAAGAGCTTGCCGACGTTACGGACTGGGAAACGCTTCACTCCGTCTGTGAAAATGCCAGCTTTCATGGCATCGCGAGTGCCGAACACTTCTGCTCCCGGCGTGATGCGATGTGGGATCAGGCGCGCGCTGGCTTTGTGGACAGTCCAGGTGTCCATTCGCCGCTCCCGCGTTTGCGTCCACAGCGCCGCGAATCCCTGACTTGCAGTTAGGGCCGAGAGGCGGAAGCGGACTTCCTTCTAACTGGCCACCCGCCTACACTCCGCGCATGATTATACGATCTCTTCTTGCTGGCCTGGGCGGTCTGGTGCTGGGCGCTGCGGCGGCCGTGTTCCTGGTGTTCGGGCCGGCTGATTTTGGCGGTGTCAGTGTTGGGCCATGGCGGACCAATATCCATGTCGGGTCACCGGACGCGCCGGATATCGTCCGCGCTGTTGTCGCGCGCCGCGGTCTGCTGGCGCTGAACCGGTCGGAGACGATCTACTTCTCGGCCGATGCGGACAGCGAGGGTCGCCCGCTGGAACAGGCTTGCGACTATCGAATTCTCTTCACTGACCGGCCTGATGCCCGCTGGTGGAGCCTGACGCTGTATGCCGAGGATGATTTCCTGCCGGTGGGCGGGCCCGGAGCCTATTCGATTTCCGCCGATGCTATTGGCGCGGAAGAAACCGGTTTTGTGGTGTCAGTCTCGGAGCGTCCGGCCATCGGCCACTGGATGAGCCCGGAAAATGCGGGGGCCTTCAACCTCACACTGCGTCTCTATAATCCGGGAGAGGCCATCGTAGAGGATCCAGCGACCGCTGTCCTTCCGGTGGTGGAGCGCCTGGCGTGCGGAGGTGGGGCATGAAACAGATCCTGATCCCGGTCGGCGCCGGTCTCGTCGGCCTCGTCCTGGGTTTCCAGGCAATGCTGGGCCTCTTGCCGGGCTTTATCATGGGCAAGGCGATGGAGCGGTTCGAGACGCTGGGCGGCGAGGCCAATCAAGCAGGCCATTTCCCGCCCATCGACGAGACGGCCCGCACTGTGGTCCGGCCCAGCCCGGACATCATCTATTCCGGTTGCATGTATGATGTTTCCAACGGCGCGGTCGCGATCACCCTGCCGGCGCTGGAAGGCGAGAGCTATGTCTCGGTCAGCTTCTTTGACGCCCGGACGAATAATTTCGCGGCCTTCAACAATCGTGATTTCGGTGGCGCGGCGGCCGAGATCCTGCTGCATGGCCCCGCGCCGGACCATACTCATACCGACCCGGGTTATGCCGATTACGACGAGAGCGTGCTGGCCCCGACATCGACCGGACTTGTGCTGTTGCGGCGGGTGCTTTCGGGTGGCGTGTCTGTGGAGGACGCCGACGCTCACCGCCGGCAGTTTGGCTGCGAGGCGCTCTAGTGCGCCTCGCCCCAGGTCGCGCCGGCCTTGGCGTCGACCTCCAGCGGGACGGAGAGTTGCAGCGCCGGGCGGCAGGCTTCTGACATGACTTTTTTGGTCAGGGCGATGAGGTCATCGGCCTGGTTTTCCGGGACCTCAAAGACCAGTTCGTCATGCACCTGCAACAGCATGCGAGCGTCCAGATTGGCCCGGTTGATGGCGTCGGGCATGCGGATCATGGCGCGGCGGATGACATCTGCGGCCGAACCCTGGATCGGAGCGTTGATGGCCTGGCGTTCGGCAAACATGCGCATGTTGGGATTCTTGTCGCGGATGGACGGGAAATGGGCGCGACGACCAAAGATCGTCTCGACAAAGCCGGTCTCCTTGGCCTCGGTTTTCATGCGCTCCATATAATCGGCAATGCCCGGGAATTTCTCGAAATAGGCATCGATGAAGGCCTTGGCTTCCTCACGCGAGACATCGATCTGGTTGGCCAGGCCAAAGGCTGAAATACCATAGATGACGCCGAAATTGATCGCCTTGGCCTTGCGGCGAACCATCGGGTCCATGCCCTCGATGGGCGTGTCAAAGACTTCCGACGCCGTCATGGCATGGATGTCGACACCATTCCGGAAGGCGTCTTTCAGGGCACCCACACCGGCGATATGTGCGAGCAGGCGCAGCTCGACCTGGGAATAGTCGGCTGCGACCAGGACATTGCCCGGCTCGGCGATGAAGACTTCGCGGATCTTGCGGCCTTCCTCGGTGCGGATCGGGATGTTCTGCAGGTTCGGATCGGTTGAGGACAGGCGCCCCGTCGTGGTCGAGGCCAGCGAGAACGAACCATGCACCCGCTTGGTCAGCGGATTGATGTGCGAGATCAGCGCGTCGGCATAGGTGGATTTGAGCTTCTGGAACTGGCGATATTCCAGCAGCGCGACCGGCAGGGCATGTCCTTCGGCGGCCAGGCTGTCGAGCACGGCGGCATCGGTGGACCAGGCGCCCGTCTTGGTTTTCTTGCCCCCCGGCAGGCCCATCTCGCCGAACAGGATCTCGCCAATCTGTTTGGGCGAGCCGAGATTGAATTCGCGGCCTGCCGCTTCGTGGGCGGTGGCCTCGGCGGCCATCATCTTCTGGGCGAAGTCGGAAGAGAGGCGATGCAGCTGGTCCGGATCGACCTTGATGCCGGCGCGTTCCATGTCGGACAGCACCTGCGGCATGGGCCGTTCCAGCGTCTCGTAGACGGTGGCCTTTTTCTTGGCGACCATGGCCGGTTTCAGGATCTCCCACAGGCGCAGGGTCACATCGGCGTCTTCCGCCGCGTATTCCGTGGCCTTGTCGAGGGCGACCTTGTCGAAGGAGATCTGGGATTTGCCGGTGCCGCAGACATCCTTGAAGGACAGGCAGGTATGGCCCAGATGGCGCTCGGCCATGGCGTCCATGCCATGTTTTTCCAGCCCCGCCGCCATGACATAGGAAATCAGCATCGTGTCGTCATAGGGCGCGACGGTGATGTCATAACGACCAAAAACGGCGAGGTCATATTTGAAGTTCTGGCCGACTTTCAGGATGGCCGGGTTTTCCAGCATCGGGCGCAGCACATCGAGGGCGGCCTGCATGTCGATCTGTTCCGGCGCCGCACCGGTATCGAACATGTCGCCCGAGCCCTGTGGGTCGACGTGGGCGAGCGGGATGTAACAGGCTTCGCCCGGCGCAGTGGCCAGGCTGACACCGACCAGGCCGGAGGCGGTGGCCGAGAGCGCGTCCGTCTCACAATCCACCGCGACAATGCCCACCTCTTCACAGCGTGCGATCCAGCGTTCCAGATCGGCCATCGTGGTCACGCACTCATATTTGGAGCGATCAATTGGTGCGGTGGCGTCACCCGTCTCGTCGGCGACTGGGCCGCCCAAGGCCTCCTCGACCTTGCGAGTGAATGTGCGGAATTCCATGCCCTTGAGAAAGCCGACCAGGGTTTCCGGATCCGGGTCGGACATGCCGAACTCTTCCAGCGGCGTATCGATGGGCGTGTCGACCTTCAGCGTCACCAGGTCACGGGAAATGCGCGCATCATCGGCATGATTGAGCAGTTTCTCGCGGCGGCCCTTCTGCTTGATCTCCTCGGCCCGCGCGAGCAGCGTATCGAGATCGCCATATTCATTGATCAACAGGGCCGCGGTTTTCACACCGATGCCGGGGACACCCGGAACATTGTCGACACTGTCGCCGGCCAGGGACTGGATATCGATCACCTTGTCCGGACCGACGCCGAACTTCTCGTGCACTTCCGGGGCCTGGATGCGCTTGTTTTTCATGGCGTCGAACATGGTGATCTTGTCCGAGACCAGCTGCATCAGATCCTTGTCCGAGGAGACGATGGTGACGTCCGCGCCCTTGGCCTCGGCCTGGCGGGCATAGGTCGCGATCAGGTCATCCGCCTCAAAGCCTTCCTTCTCGATCGAGGGCGTGCCAAAGGCGCGCGTCGCATCGCGGATGATGGAGAATTGCGGCACCAGGTCCTCCGGTGCGGGCGGGCGGTGGGCCTTGTATTGCGGGTACATGTCATTGCGGAAGGACTTGCCGGAATGATCAAAGATCACCGCCAGGTGCGAGGGCTGGTCCTCACCCTTGAGGTCCTCCAGCAGCTTCCACAACATGTTGCAAAAGCCCTGCACAGCCCCCACCGGCGTACCGTCTGACCGGGTCAGCGGCGGCAGGGCGTGATAGGCGCGGAAGATATAGCCTGACCCGTCGATCAGATAGATATGACTGTTCTCGTCGACCGGTTTCGTGATGGCCATTCCGCTTCCCCTCGTTTGAGTCGCCAAACACTAGCGCGCGTCGCCTGCCGGGAGAATGCCAAGCTGCTGAGATTGCTGACAGTGGGGGGCTGGAGGGATTTTATCTTCCCCTCTGGGGAAGTGGGCTCGCCGAAGCCTTGGCGAAGGTGAGGTCGAAGGGGACGAGCGTAGCGAGCTGATTTCCGCGTTCCGGATCACCTCCCCGGTGGGGAGGGTCCGGAGCTTGAATCTCATCCAGGCAGTTCGCCTTACAGGGTTATTCAGGTCAAGGGCGCACAGCGCCGCTTCGCGGTTACACCCTTGACCTGAATAACCCTGCAAGGCCCCATCTCGGCATGAGGCTTAAGGGGAAAAGGGGGGCTCAACCCCCGTTGCGTCACCCCGCCGTGTCATTGCCCGCCTTGCACGCCGAAACCCCATCTCCCCCGGACGAGCGCAGCGAGATCCAGGGCCGACTGGCCCATCAAGGCCGAGGGGGGACAGCGCCCGGGTCAATCACCACAGACAGCACGTGCGCCAACTGTTAGCGTGCGCAGGAGTTGCGTTGGGGGAAGTCATGAAGCTCTTGTTCCGCGGATTTCTGGTCCTTTTGCTGGTCTGGCTGGTGGGCGCGTATTTTGTGCCAAAACGCATGCAGGACGGGCCGTTGGGCATCGCGATACAGCTGCATCCCGTCGATTTTGCCGCACAGTGGGGCATGCATTGTGCCCGAGAGCAGGGCGAGTTGAACGGGATTCAATACGCGTTCAAGGGAGGTTCCGACCGTCTCGATCGGGCGCATCAATGCTTGTCCATTGTGCGCCGTTTGCACTCTCCCAATCACCGGACGGGGCCGCGCATTCAGGAACAATGGCTGACTTACCTGAATTTCTCAGGCCGAGATGCCGAGGCGCTCTCAGGCTGGCTGCAGATCGCGCGATCCGAGGACATTGCATTTACGTTTGGACCGGAAAGTGACAATGCAGAAGCATGGCACGCCGCCATCTGGTCGGCCACGCGGATGGATGATCCCGCGCTCGTCGTCCGCCTGGGCCGCGAAGCTCTGGCGACTCTCTCATCGCGGGAGTTTGCCGAGCGCGTTGCGGCACACCCGTTCTGGGACACGGCGCTGGCTGCTGTTAGCCACACAAATACGATTCACCAGACTATCAATGGTCAGCGAATACCCAACTGGGCGTGGACGCGACTCTCAATAGCGGAAATGGTTGTCGCAGCTCTAGTTGCAGATGGGCGAGTCGAAGAGGCCGTGAAGGTTTTGGACGACCTCTATGCGCAAGAGCCTTTCGTGTCGGGACGGTTCGATCTGACTGAGCATCACGCCGCGATGAATTCTATGCTCGGGGACGCGCTAGATGATCGAGCGCGGCTCGAAGCCGCCCTGGCATACTGGCGCCCGATTGTTGATCGCGACATCGAGCGACTTTCCGATCCCACAGTCTATTCCGGGGGCGAGAATCTTCGGGCGTTGAGATTGACGCTTGCGCTTCTCGGGCAGCTGGACCGCTGCGATGAGGCCGCCGCAATCGCGGATGCCTTGCCGATCGGCGAGGATTTGCCAGCGGCGTTTGAGCGTCCTGAGGATCGGTATCTCGCCAATGATCACGACTGGTATCATTTTCAGTGTGTCGCAGCCTCCTTGTCTGGCAATGACGCGGTGGCCCAACACGCATGTGGTCTGCGTGATCAGCTGGGGGCCAGCCTGACGGGCGAGGAGTTTCAGGCCCTTTATCTCCCCATTTTCGAAGAACCTCTTCCTCGTCCGGAACCCTCCGCCTGTTTCCTAGGCGAATAACCGCCGCTCAAACTCACCGTCACCCCGATGAAGATCGGGGCCCAGTTCGTCGAGCGAGGGTGTTTCAGAGAAGGGTGCCTTCTGGAGCAGGCCCCAGCCTTACGAACTGGGTCCCTGCCTTCGCAGGGATGACGGATGATTTTGTGGCTCGCCCGCTTTCCACGTCCACCACCCGCTGGACCTTCACCTCCAGACATGCATGCTGCCGCCAGTTCGAGAAGGGATCCGACATGCTGGTGGAGTTTCTGGCGCGATTGTTTGGGGGTGCGCAGGGCGCGGGTGAGAACACCGCGCCGCAATTCGTGCGCCTGGCGCACCCGGTCTCCGACCGCCCTGACCGGCCCGCGAAGTTCGGCCGCAGTGCCAACTGGCTCGCTGTGCGTTCTGCTGATCCGCAGGCCGTGGTCGATGCGTTGGGTCTGGAAGATGTCCAGGCCAGCAACTGGGCCTCGGGCCTCAAGATGACGCAGGAGATGAGCGCGGCGGGGTTTGGCAAGCTGGCGATCAATCCGGCAGCCTTTGTGACGCCGGTGATTGATGGCTGGGTCGCGGTCACGACGCGGCATCTCGGCCCGGTCGATGAATTGTCGGTTGTCGAGGTGGAAGAGGTGCTGGAACAGCTCTCCGCAAACTTCGGCGAGGCCCAGTATTTCGGCGCCTTTCCCGGCGCAGGCTACATCGCCTGGTATCGCGCCCGCGACGGCAAGCTGACCCGCGGCCTCACCTATGTGGGTCAGGGCGATGGTTTCCTAGACAATTTCGGAGAGACCACGCCGGAAGAGATCGAACTGGGCTTTGGCGACCTCACCGGACGTGAACCGGAGGAGATGCAGGACCTGACCCCGGCCGAGGATGATCACCTGCGCGTGGCTGAGCTCTGGAGCTTCAATCCGGACTTGCTGGAGGATCGCGAGGATCTGGACAAGAGCACGGGGCTGCTGGGGCATTTCCCGGAAGGCTAATGCCCCTCCGCTGCCTTGTCCGCCTCGCGCTTGTTGCGGGCCAGGATGTTCAGCGTCTCCACGAAGAGGGAGAAGGCGATGGCGAAGTAGAGATAGCCGCGCGGGATGTGGAAGCCGAGACCGTCGGCGACCAGGGCCATGCCGACCAGCAGGATGAAACACAGGGCCAGCATTTTCGCGGTGGCGTATTTCTCCAGGAAACCGGCAACCGACTTGGCCGAGGCGACCATGATGATGGTCGAGATGACCACGGCCAGGACCATGACGGCCAGGCGGATGCCTTCGGCGCCGTCACCGCCCAGATCGCGGGTCATGCCCACGGCGGTCAGCACACTGTCCAGCGAGAAGACCATGTTGATGGCGGTCATCTGGGCGACCACGATGAACATGGAAGAGACCTTGCCGCCGCCAGTGCCGTGATGCTCGCCCTCGATCGTGTCGTGGATTTCCTCGGTGCCCTTCCACAACAGGAAGAGACCGCCGCCAAACAGGATCACATCCTCCAGCGTGATATCCATCAGCACTTCGGGATGGTCCGGATCCGCCAGGCCGGCAAACATCTCTGGCAGGGTGAAGAGCGTGGCGTGGGTCAGCCCGGTCAGCCAGACCAGGGCAAACAGCAAGAGGATGCGCATTGCCGCGCCGGACCAGATGCCGATATCGCGGCCCTTGGCCTGTTTTTCCTCGGGCAGTCGCTGCGAGGCAACCGAAACAAAGACCACATTGTCCACACCCAGCACGACTTCCAGGAAGGTCAGCGTCAGCAAGGACATCCAGACGGCAGGCGAGGTGAGAAATTCGATCATGAATGGTCGTCCCGGTTGTAGGGTCTTTGTGCACTCCTAACGTGCTGCGGGTGTGATGTCATCCGCGATCTCGGTCTCGCCTTCGCTGAAGCTTCGGCAAGTGTCCTAGAGGAAGCTGTAGGGATCGATATCCACCGACACCCGTACCGAGGGCGGCGTCTTGATGCGCTTGCGCCAGGCGCGGACATAGGCGGACATGTCGATGGTCTTGTCAGCGCGCACGAGAACGCGCCGGCGGTGCCAGCCGCGCACGATGGCGAGCGGGGGTTCGGCCGGGCCCCAGATTTCCACACCGTCAGTGACGGGCGCTGCTGCTGCGAAATTGGCCGCCGCGTCCTCGACGGCCTTGGGGTTCATGGCCATGAAACCGATCGAGGCCATGCGCCCGAACGGCGGCAGGCCTAGCATTTCACGCGCCATGATTTCGGTTTCCAGGAAAGCGTCCCGGTCCCCTGCGACAAGGGCCTGGATGGCTTCGTGTTCGGGCTGGTGGGTTTGCAGGAGGGCGCGTCCCGGGCGTTCGGCACGGCCGGCCCGGCCCGCCACCTGGACCAGGGTCTGATAGGTGCGCTCGCCTGCACGTGGATCACCGCCCGCCAGGCCCAGATCCGCGTCGATCACGCCGACCAGGGTCAGGTTGGGGAAGTTGTGTCCCTTGGCGGCAATCTGGGTGCCGACCAGGATATCGATCTCGCTGTTTTCCATGCGCTCGACAATGTCGGCACCGGAGGAGCTGTCCGAGGAATAGATCTCGACCCGGGCTTCGGGGAAAAGATGGCGCGCTTCCTCGGCGACCCGTTCCACGCCGGGCCCTACAGAGGTCAGGCTGTCCTCGGCCTTGCAGTTCGGGCACAGCTTGGGTTTGGGCATGGAAAAGCCGGTGACGTGACAGACCAGGCGGCCGGTATAACGGTGTTCGACCAGATAGGACTGGGTGTCCGGCGAAACCATGCGGTGTCCGCACTTGCGGCACAGGACCAGCGGCGCGTAACCGCGGCGGTTGAGATAGAGCAGGCTCTGTTCGCCGCGCTCCAGCGTATCGCGCATGGCCTCGATCAGCGGCGGGGAGAGCCAGCGACCGTCCTCGGCCGGGGTCTCGCGCAGGTCAATTGTATCAACCGCCGGCAGGATAGCCGCACCGGGACGGGCTGGCAGGCGGACATGCACATAACGCCCGGCCTGGGCATTGGTCAGGCTCTCCAGCGACGGCGTCGCCGAAGCCAGGATGACATTGGCACCTTCCAGCTTGGCCCGGACCACGGCCAGATCACGCGCCTGGTAATGCAACCCCTCTCCCTGTTTGTAGGTGGGGTCATGCTCCTCATCGACGATGATCATCTTGAGATTGGGGAAGGGCAGGAACAGCGCGGATCGCGCGCCGACAACGATACGGGCGCGACCTTCCGCGATTTCGCGCCAGGCGCGGCGGCGGTTCTTCGGCCCGGCACCGGAATGCCAGAGGGCCGGCTGCGCGCCGAAGCGTTTCTCGAACCGGCTGAGCACGGCCTCGGTCAGCGCGATCTCCGGCAGCATGATCAGGATCTGGGCCCGCTCGTCCTGGCGCAGGATCTCGGCGATGGCTTCGAAATAGACCTCCGTCTTGCCCGAACCGGTGACACCGTCCAGCAGGGCAGACTGGAAGCCCCCTGTCTTCACCAGGCGTCGGAGCACACCGGCGGCTTCTGCCTGGAGCTGTGTCAGCGGCAACCCTTCCAGCTCCGGATCCGGCCTGTCGAAGGGTGGATCAACCAGCTTGATGATCGAGTGCAGGGCCCCCGCCTCGGCCAGGCCCTTTACAACACCGGAGCTGACCCCGGCCTCGCGAGCGATATCGGCGGCACTGGCTTCTCCAAGGCTTTCCACCGCATCGAGCACTTTTTCGCGCGCGGCAGTCATGCGCGGAGGTTCCGCATCACCGCGGACATAGAGTGTCTCGGTCGGCGAGGGTTTTAGTGCGTCCTGGCTGCGCAGGACCGACCGCAGGAGGATGCCGGGCGGCTGGACCAGATACTTCGCGGCCCAGTCGACGAGATTGCGTGTGCCTTCGGGGATGGGTGCGCCATCCATGCGGCTTTCCACCGATTTGAGTTCCCGTTCGCCGGGGCCGTCCTTGATGGCCCAGACCACGCCGTGGGCGCGGCGCTGACCGAGCGGGGCAATCACATGATCACCCGGGTGGAGCTCCAGGCCCTCGGGCACCCAATAGTCAAACGCCTCCGGCAGCGGCATCGGAAAAAGTACCGCGGCTCGGCTTTGCGATTTCACTTTCGGCTCGGTCACAGGGCAGAATGTCAAAAATGATTCGGTTTGTACGGGCCCTCAAATTGCCCGTCAGCGCCAGAAGAGGCAAAGCCTATGTCCACGACCACTGACGAAACCCGGTCCGGCCAGCTCGATATCGAGATGATCCGGGAGTTCCTGATGCGCAATCCGGATTTTGTCCGCGAGGACGCCGAGCTCTTTGCGCGCGTCACCGAGAGCCCGTCGACCGAGGGTGTGATCGATATCGGCAATGCCGCACGCGAAAAGCTGATGGGCGAACTGCGCCAGTACAAGGCGATGAATGAAAGCATTGTCGAAACGGCCCGCGCCAATCTGGCCATCCAGTCCCAGATCCATGCTGCCGTGCTGGGCTTGCTTGAAGTGGACAGTCTTGCCGGCCTGGACCGCAAGATTTCCAGCCGCCTCACCGGGGCGCTGGGCGTGGATGTCTGCCGGGTGCTGATCGAGGGCCATGCGCCGCTCAAGAGCGCGGAATCCATTCTGGGCGCGTCCGAGGGTATGGTCTCCAGTGTGATGGACGAGCGGGTGGAAATAGTCGGCCCGGTCGATGCAGAGCGTGCGCATGAAATCTATGGCCAGCAGGGAGCCCGCATGCGGTCCCAGGCCATTGTGCGTCTGGACTTTCATGGACATGACGGGCTGTTCGCGCTGGCAGCGCGGGATCCGCAACTCTTCCAGTTCGGACAGGGTACGGAATTGCTCAACTTCCTGGCCCGCGTGACCGAACGACTGATTGTGCAATGGATGCATCAGCGCTGAAGACCAGCGCCTCGGACGCGCTGACAGCCTTCCTCCAGCACCTTGCGGGTGAACGCCGGCTGAGCCTCAGGACGGTGGATGCCTATCAACGGGACATTTCGGGCTTTGTGGCCTTCCTGACCGGTCATCTCGGCGAGGCTGTTTCGCTGCAAACGCTCAGTGAAGTGAGTGCGCGTGACTTCCGGGCCTTCATGGCTGCGCGGCGCAAGACGGGCCTGGCGGCGCGTTCGCTGGCGCGTGAGATGTCGGCGCTGCGCTCCTTCTACACCTATCTCGAGCGTCGCTGGGAGGTGTCGAGCACGGCCTTGTTGCTGGTGGAGCTACCCAAGGTGCCGCGATCCAAACCCAAACCGATCAGTGAGACAGCCGCGCGGGACCTGGTCGAACAGGTTGGCGAGCGGGATGTGCCCGACTGGGTCGCCGCGCGCGATGTCGCGGTTCTGCTGCTGTTGTACGGCTGCGGTCTTCGCATCTCCGAGGCCCTGTCCTTGACCGGGCGGGACCGGTCGCTGGGCGAGGGCTTGCGTGTGACCGGCAAGGGCGGAAAGACCCGGCTGGTCCCGGTTTTGCCGAATGTGGCAGAGGCTGTTCGTAAATATGCCGCGCTGGCCCCTTTTGATCTCGAGCCGGAAGTCGCGCTTTTCCGCGGCGTGCGCGGCGGTCCGCTGGGCCCGAGGCCAGTGCAGAAACTGGTCGAGGACATGCGTCTCGCGCTGGGGCTGGCGCCCAGTGCGACGCCGCATGCTTTGCGCCATGCCTTTGCCACCCACCTTCTGGC
This sequence comes from Maricaulis sp., assembly GCF_017643475.1. Classification (GTDB taxonomy): domain Bacteria; phylum Pseudomonadota; class Alphaproteobacteria; order Caulobacterales; family Maricaulaceae; genus Maricaulis. Next base: position 111,610 of record NZ_JAEPNI010000001.1, on the reverse strand, counting down.
ACATGGTGGAGATCTGAGGGCCATCCAGGAATTGTTGGGTCATGCCAGTCTTTCCACGACCCAGGTCTATGCCGAGGTGGAGGCCGACAATCTGCTGAAGCTTTACGACAAGGCACATCCGCGCAGCCAGGGCTGATCTTCCCCGGTCAATTTGCGTCCGTGACTGAACACGCATCCTGTGATGCAGGGTCCGTAATTGACAGAGCGATGGAAAGCTTCTACTTTGAACTATAAAGTACTTGGAGAGATATTATGAGCAGCGATGCTGACCTGTCTTATTTGCGTGAAATGGCGGAAGCCGGCGAGCGTGCACCCATCCTGTCCGGACGCTTTTTTATCTGGTGGGGCAGCTTGGCCTCGCTGGCCCTGTTGGCACACTGGTTCATTCTGACGGGGCGCGCCGGCCTGCCGATCGAACAGGTGGGCCTCGTCTGGCTGAGTTTTGGAGTTGTCGGTTCAATCGGGTCGGGGGTGTTGCGCAAGGGCATGAGCGTGAAGCCGGGTTCCGGATCAGCTGGAAACCGCGGCGACCGTGCTGTCTGGCACGCCATGTTCATCTCCATTGTGGCCTATACGCTAGGTCTGGTCGCAGCTCTTTCCATGGGGCGGATTGAACAGACGCTCTTCGACACTATCCCGCTGTTTTCGCTGGCGTCTTATGGCATTGCCTTCACCACGGTTGCCGCGCTCGGTGGCCCGCGCTGGATGAAAGTCATGGCCTGGATCAGCTGGATACTTTGCGCTGTGGGCACCAGTTTCATCGGCACCGCGGGACTCTATCTTTTCTGTGTGTTGAGTGTGCTGCTGGTCGCGGTCGTGCCGGGTGTGCTTTTGTTGCGCGCTGAACCCGCCGCAGAGAGCTAATCATGGCAGACGAGTTTGACGCGTCCGGCCTGGATGATGTCATCCATGGCAAGTTGAGACTGGGTCTTATGGCCTATCTCTCCTCGGTGGAGAGTGCCAGTTTCAACGAGCTCAAGGACAAGACCGGGGCCAGTGACGGCAATTTGTCAGTGCACCTGCGCAAGCTGGAAGGTGCGGGATATGTCGGAATCGAGAAACAGTTTGTCGATCGAAAACCGCACACCCGCGCCAGCCTGACTGCAACGGGACGCAAGGCCTGGCAGGCCTATCTCGATCATATCCGGACCTTGCTGGGCGACTAGTTCAGGAATGTGACACGAGGTCAGGCCGCAACTTCGCGGGCTGGATGGTGTTCCCACTCGACGACGTCGCAATCCTCGGCTTCATCGAAACGCGTGCCCACCAGCTGGAAACCGGCTTTTTCGAGCACGCGGTGAGAGGCATCGCGATCGGCGCGTGTCACGGCGGTGATCGATTTGACAGTCTCGTGTCTGTAGGCCCATTCCAGAAGTGTCATGACTCCTTCGGTCGCCAGGCCCTGTTCACGATAGGATTGCAGCATGGAATAGCCGATCTCGACGGAGCCGTTCGCATCCGGTGGTCCCTTGTAGCCGGCGCACCCCACCAGGCGATTGAGCACGGGGGAGATATAGACCCAGGCGTGCCAGCCTTGCTGACCCGGCTCGTCACTCAGCCGGTCGGCTGCCCAGTGCAGGGCGTTTTTATCCATGAGTTCCGGCGGCCAGCTGGGTTCGATTTCGACGCCCAGAGCCTTGAAAAAGGCCAGCCGGTCGTCGAGCTGCAGGCGGGCAAGCTCGGCGTCGAGTGCGATCAGTCGCAAGCGGGAAGATGCAATCTCGAGCGTCATGATACCGGTCCAAAGGCCCCCAAAGCCGAGGGTGCCCGATCGGGGCACTCACCGGACCAGCTATATGCCTGATCCGTTCCCGGTTGTCCGCTCAATTTCGCGTCACAATCGAATTTTGTGACGAAAGGCTGTGAATACATGGCACCCGAAGGCGCCATGTATCCGGATTTTCGGGTCAGGCCTGCATGGTCCAGCCCTCGACACCCATGGCCGCCTGTCGGACAGCTTCCGTCAGGGTTGGGTGCGGGTGGCAGGTGCGGGCCAGGTCCTCCGAGGCTGCGCGGAATTCCATTGCGATGCAGACCTCGGCGATCATCTCGCCGACATTGGCGCCGATCATGTGAGCGCCCAGGATCTCGTCCGTTTCCGCATCAGCGAGGATTTTCACAAAACCGTCTGTCGTGTGGTTGGTACGGGCGCGGGAATTGGCCTGGAAGGGGAATTTGCCCTTCTTGTACTTGCGGCCGCTTTCCTTGAGCTCGTCCTCGGTCAGCCCAACGGAGGCGATCTCCGGTGCTGTGTAGACCACGCCGGGAATGACACCATAGTTCACATGTCCGGCCTTGCCCGCGATGCGTTCGGCACAGGCGACCCCTTCATCCTCGGCCTTGTGCGCCAGCATCGGGCCATGGGTGCAATCGCCGACGACCCATACATTCTCGGCGGAGGTCTGGAAGTGATTATTGGCAATGACGCCGCGTTGATCCGGCTGGACGCCGACATTCTCCAGGCCAAGGCCTTCCGTGTAGGGACGGCGACCGATACAGACGAGAACCGTATCGGCTTCGATTGTTTCGGCATCGCCGCCGGCAGCGGGTTCGATGGCGACTTTCAGCGAGTCCGGATCAGAGCTGTCGATACCGGTGACCTTGGTTCCCAGCTTGAACTCCATGCCCTGTTTCTTGAGCGTGCGCTGAGCCGTTTTGGCGAGCTCGCTGTCCATGCCGGGCAGGATGCGATCGAGATACTCGACCACGGTGACCTCTGCGCCCAGGCGGCGCCAGACCGAGCCCAGCTCCAGACCGATCACGCCAGCGCCAATGAGAACAAGTTTGCCCGGGATCTTCTCCAGTGAAAGCGCTCCGGTTGAGGACACAACCCGTTTCTCGTCGATCTCCACGCCGGGCAGCGGCGTGACTTCAGAGCCTGTGGCTATGACAATATGTTTGGTCGAAAGGGTCTGGCTGCCGCCCTCGGCGAGCTCGACCTCGACCTGACCGGCACTGGCGATGCGACCTTTGCCCTTGATGTATTCAACACCGTTTTTCTTGAACAGGAATTCGACGCCCTTGGTCAGACCGTCAACCGCGTCGTCCTTCTGGGCCAGCATGGCGGGAAGGTCGACTTCGACACCGGAGGTCTTGATTCCGAGCTTGGCAAACTCGGTATTTGCGGCTTCGTAGAGTTCGGAGGCGTGTAGCAGAGCCTTGGACGGGATGCAGCCGACATTCAGGCAGGTGCCGCCAAGCGTGCCACGCATTTCGATACAGGCCACCCTGAGGCCGAGCTGTCCGGCGCGGATCGCGCAGTTATATCCGCCCGGGCCACCACCGATGATGACGACGTCAAAGCTATCCGACATGTTTGCCTCGTGATTGGGGAAGGAAGGGATGTGTCCCTATATGCCCGGGATATGAAGACAAGGTAAGGGCCAATATGTCCCGGCTGCGCAAGGCCGGATTGCACTACCAGCGCACGGGCTTTCGAGTGCGCAGGAAGATGAAGCCGAGAATGCCGGACAGGAGGGCTATGTTCACCAGCCAGTCGAGCCAGATATTCTGGCCGCCGGCAATCTGGTCATAGGATGGATCTGCGGAATAGGAGAGCCAGACGGCCAGATCGACAAATACAGCCAGACAATAAGTGTAGAAGGCCCAATGGCGGCGCAGATACAAGCCGACTACGGATGCCCAATAGGCCAGTGCATTGATGAAGGCCGCGGCAATTTCCCAGCTATGAAGTGATGTCAGGACGACGATCCGGTTCGGGTCCAGCCCGATGGCTGTGCCCTGACCCATCATTACGAGCAAAATCGAAATGGCAGACGTGGCCTGAACAGAGGCCCAACCCGCAATCGCGAGCATCATCATCCATCGAAGAGTGAGGGCCTTTACAAGCGTTTGCATAGGGGCAACATAAACATATTTTGCTGTTGAGACAAAGCAGTTAGCGAGATTTTGCGTTGTTGGAAAGCACGAAATAAAAGACCCCGCCGACGACGAGAAGGCGCAGGATCAGCTTGAGCCAGTCAAGCAGCTCTGCCCAGTCCAGGCTGTTACCATCTGTTACGTCCGCATGGGCAGCATAACTGCCGCCAGAAAATGTTGCTTTGATCCAGCCGGCCTGCGCGGCGACCAGGAGAGTCGGTGCTAGGTAGAGCGCCCAGAGTGGTTTGCGCGGGATCAATACTGGCAGCGCGAAATCGCCGATAACTACCAGCGAGCGCAGTAACTGAGAAATCCAGGGCACGGTGGCAAGATCAGGGGCCACTGCCGGTGAGCTGAGGAAGAAAACATGACCGTTCATCGGCGCGGTCCAGCCTACGAGCAGGAAGCGCAGGCTGTAGAGACCGAGCAGGATAGAGGCGAGAGAGATCCACCGAAAAAGCGGAGAACGTGCGGTATGACTGTTCCAGTTGATCATCGGGTTAGCTCCCCAGCCAGGCTACGGTCGATGGACGATGAAGCGGGGTGATTTTGGATAAACGACATACATCGAAAGTGTTCTCGCTCAAGACCCCTTCAGATCCTCCGTTTGCGTTCGTCGAAGAACATAAGGCTGACACCGAGCAGCACCAGAAGGCTGGCGATATTCATCAACGTGTCTTCAATCGAGAAGGACGGTTTTTCGACGGCAAGATAACTGGTCTGCTAGGTCACCCAGATCCAGTATCCAAAATCGCTGAGGACAGCGGTTCCCGCGGCGACCAGCGATAGGAGGACAGATCCGGGCCTGTGGATCAGGAGTGCGATCGCCGTCGTGGAATACCCGATCATGTAAGCCGTCCACAGAACGAGCTGAAGCGGTCCGACCTCGCTGAGAACGTGCAGGACAGTTGGATCCGGTGCGCCCCAGGGCGGCAGGACCCAGTCATGCGTCATCGCGGTAAGGTAGAAGGGCAGGCTGTGAATGACCCGCAAGGCGCACACCAGAAGTACAGCGTAACGAATATAGGACATGGCCCCCCCCAAGGACCGGCGGCCCAAGCCGGTCGCAGGGGGTTTTAAAAGTTGGACCGTTAACAAGCAGTTCGCCAGTCATACCCTGTCGACCGGCAGGAGCCATTGGCGGGCCGTGACCAAGGCCGTCCCAATCAGGATGAGGAAGTTCACCGAGTTCACCACAAGATCGAGATAGCCGTCCGCAAGGGACATCAGACTCACATAACTCTCGTGTGTGGCCATGGTCACCCAATAACTCATATCGACCGCGAACGCGTAGCCCGCCGTCACCATGGCCCAGCGTGATCTGTTGATCAGCAGGTAGGCGGTCAGCGCGTAGCCTGCGGCATAGCTGAACCAGATCAGATACTGCAAAAGGTCCAGTTGCCCCAGGCTGTTGGCTTCCATCGGCGTGGACCACAGCGGTTTTTCCATCCCGACCGCTGCCAGAAGCCCAACGGCAATGTACCAAAAACTGTATGCGGCGCGTCCCGCCGCCAGAATGGCTGTCGCTGTGGTGAGTTTTTGCAAGCTCGCCCCCGTTGGTCCTGCAAATATTCTAGGGCGTATCGGCGGCAGTTCTACCAATCGAAGGTGGAAACTAGACCCCTAGCGGGTGAATTTCGGGAGCAGGTTCAATGTCAGACTCCCGAGCAGAACCAGCATGGCCAGCGAATTGATCAGGATGTCGCCGATGGTGAAGTTGAAATCATACACGCTGTCATAGGCTGGCATGATGACCAAAGCGGCCCAGAAGCCGAAATCCGCCAGGAAGGCGATTGAAGCGCTGACGATGGCCCAGCGTTGTCCGCGGAACAGGAAATACGCGGTTAGACCGTAACACAGCATATAGACGGTCCAGGCCGTCATCTGTGTTGCGGGCAGGTTCAGCAGAATCAGCCGGATGGAATCGCCTTCCGCGGAGAGCAATCCCAGGTGCAACAGCCAGGCGACCAGGAAATGGCGAATGGAAATGCCCACACGTACGATTGCGAGCCCCGCTGCTATCCAGCGGAGCAAACGCAATCTATCACGCGTGAGGTCGATCAAAGATCAAAGAGCATGCGCTGAGGATCTTCGAGGTTTTCCTTGACGCGGACGAGGAAGGTCACTGCTTCCTTGCCGTCGACAATGCGGTGGTCGTAGGACAGCGCCAGATACATCATCGGCTTGATGACGACTTGACCGTTCTCGGCCACCGGACGTTCTTGGATCTTGTGCATGCCGAGAATGCCCGATTGCGGGGCATTGAGGATCGGCATGGACATCAGGGATCCATAGACGCCTCCATTGGACAGGGTGAATGTGGCGCCCTGCATGTCCTCGATGGTCAGCTTGCCGTCGCGGGCCTTCTTGCCGAGGGAGATGATCTCCTTCTCGATATCAGCGAGAGACATCTGGTCCGCATCACGCACAACCGGAACCACCAGGCCACGATCCGTGCCGACGGCAACGCCCATATCATAGTAATTCTTGTAGATGATGTCGGTGCCATCGATCTCGGCATTGACGGCCGGGATCTCTTTCAGCGCATTGACGCAGGCCTTAACGAAGAAGGACATGAAGCCGAGCTTCACACCGTGTTTGGCCACGAAGGCTTCCTGGTGGGCCTTGCGGGCCTTCATGATCGCGGACATGTCCGCTTCGTTGTAGGTGGTCAGGATCGCGGCAGAATTCTGCGCATCCTTCAGGCGCTTGGCGATCGTCTGGCGCAGGCGTGTCATGCGAACACGTTCCTCGCGCGGCCCGGTTTCACGCGGAGCGGCCGGAGCTGCGGGGGCAGCCGCAGGCGCTGACGTCGCCGGGACAGCCGCCGGTGCCGCTGCTGCAGCCTTGGCGTCACCCTTGGTAATGCGGCCATCCTTGCCAGTCCCGCTGATGGATCCGGCGTCCAGCTTGTTCTCTTCGATGACGCGCTGGGCTGACGGCATGGCGATGCCACCGGTCGCCGCCGACGCCGCAGCTGCAGGCGCCGCGGCCGGGGCAGCAGCGGGCGCTGAAACGCCACCCGCGCCTTCCGCGATGCGCGCGACGGCGTCACCAGGTGCCACGCTGTCACCCTCGCCAACCAGCAGCTCGGTGACCGTGCCTGCAACGGGTGAGGGCACCTCAACCGCCACCTTGTCGGTCTCGATCTCGACGAGTGCCTGGTCGATTTCGACCGCATCGCCGACATTGACCAGCCAGCCGCCAATCGTGCCCTCAGTGACGCTCTCGCCCATCTGGGGAACGGTTGCGTCAGTCGTGGACCCGGAGGCCGGAGCTGCAGGCGCGGTTTCCTCGACGGCCGGAGCTTCGGCAGCAGCAGCGCCAGCGCCGCCCATCTCTGCCAGTTTGGCACCGATTTCTACCGTGTCGCCTTCCTCGGCGACGATGGCCGTTATGACGCCATCAGCTTCGGCGCGGACTTCCACGGCAACCTTGTCGGTTTCAAGCTCGACCAGAACGTCGTCCTTGGAGACGCTGTCGCCAGCCTTGACCATCCAGCCGCCAACGGTTGCTTCGGTTACGGACTCACCGAGTACGGGAACGATGATGTCGGTCATGAGTATATCTTTCCTGTTGATCTTCGGGCGTTAGGACAGCGCTTCTTCGACGAGCGCGTCTTGCTGTTCTTTGTGTTTCGAGGCGATGCCGGTGGCGGTTGATGCGGTCGGCGGCCGGCCGACATAGGACGGGCGCTTGGTTTCGCCGGCGACCTTGGTCAGCACGAATTCGATATTCGGCTCCATGAAGGTCCAGTAGCCCATATTTCGCGGCTCTTCCTGGCACCAGACGATTTCCGCGTTCGGGAAACGCGCCATCTCTTCCAGCAGCGCCTTGAACGGGAACGGGTAGAGCTGTTCGGTGCGCAGGATGTAGACGTCGTCGACGCCCTTTTCCTCGCGGCGCTCGAGCAGGTCGTAATAGACCTTGCCCGTACACAGGACGACGCGGCGGATCTGGTCATCCGGCTTCAGCGTCATCTCGGTGTGCGAGATTTCGCCCTGGTTCTTCTTCACCGGATCCGCATCATCCCACAGCACGCGGTGGAAGGTAGAGCCCGGCCCCATGGCCTTGAGCGAAGAGACGCAGCGCTTGTGACGCAGCAGGCTCTTCGGCGTCATGATGACGAGCGGCTTGCGGAAATTGCGGTGAATCTGACGACGCAGGATGTGGAAGTAATTGGCCGGGGTCGAACAGTTCGCGACCTGCATATTGTCTTCGGCACACAGCTGCAGGAAGCGCTCCGGGCGCGCGGAGGAGTGTTCCGGTCCCTGGCCCTCATAGCCATGCGGCAACAGCATCACCAGGCCGGACATGCGCAGCCATTTGCGCTCACCGGAGGAAATGAACTGGTCGATGATCACCTGGGCGCCATTGGTGAAGTCACCAAATTGTGCCTCCCACATGGTCAGCGTGTTCGGAGCAGACAGCGAGTAGCCATACTCGAAACCGAGCACGGCTTCTTCGGACAGCATGGAGTCGATGACTTCATACTTCTTTTGATCGTCCGACAGATGGTTGAGCGGCGTGTAGCGCTCTTCGGTCTGCTGATCGATGATGTGGGAATGGCGCTGCGAGAACGTCCCGCGACCACAATCCTGGCCCGACAGGCGCACCGGGAAGCCCTCAGTGACAAGCGTGCCAAAGGCGAGGTGTTCGGCCGTGGCCCAGTCAATCCCCTTGCCGGTCTCGATCATCTTGCGGCGATTGTCGATGACGCGCTTGAGCGTGCGGTGGATGTTCACACCGTCCGGGATCTCGGTCATCGCCATACCAACGGCGGTCAGGCTCTCGGTCGTCGCACTGGTCTCGCCGCGGCGATCGTCACCTTCCGGCAGGCCCAGGCCCGACCAGCGTCCATCCAGCCAGTCCGCGCTCTTGGGTTCGAATTCCTTGCCCGCCTCGAACTCCTTGTCGAGGAAGGTGTCGAACTCGTTTTCCATCGCCTCTGCTTCCGCAGCGCTGATGGTGCCCTCGGCGATCAGGCGATCCTGGTACTTCTTCTTGACCGGTGGCAGGTCCTTGATGATCCGGTACATGATCGGCTGGGTGAATGTCGGATCATCGCCTTCGTTATGGCCGTAGCGGCGATAACAGATCATGTCGATGACCACGTCCTTGCCGAACAGCTGGCGATATTCCGTGGCGATCTTGGTTGCGTGGACCACGGCTTCCGGATCATCCCCGTTCACGTGGAAAATCGGGGCCTGCACCATCAACGCCACATCTGACGGATAAGGGCTTGAGCGACTGTCCTTGGGATCGGTTGTGAAACCGATCTGGTTGTTGACGATGAAGTGGATGGCGCCGCCCGTCTTGTGTCCGCGCAGTCCGGACAGGCCCAGACATTCGGTCACGATGCCCTGGCCAGCGAAGGCCGCATCACCATGCAGCAGCAGGGGCAGCACATTCATGCGCGGCGTGCCCGGTTCCTTGCGGCAATTCTCTTCCTGCTTGGCGCGCGCCTTGCCCAGGACAACCGGGTCAACGGCTTCGAGGTGAGACGGGTTGGCGGTCAGCGACAGGTGGACGGTATTGCCATCAAACTCGCGGTCGGAAGAGGCGCCCAGGTGATACTTCACATCACCGGAACCGAACTCGTCCTCGCCCTGGGTATTGCCACCCTGGAACTCATGGAAAATCTGGTGGTACGGCTTGCCCATCACGGCAGCGAGAATGTTCAGACGGCCGCGGTGAGGCATGCCGATGATGATGTCCTCGACACCCATCGCGCCACCGCGCTTGATCACCTGTTCCAGCGCCGGAACCATGGCTTCGGCACCGTCGGCGCCAAATCGCTTGGTGCCCGGATAGCGCTTGTGCAGGAATTGCTCGAAACGCTCGGTCTCGATCAGCTTGGACAGGATCGCTTTCTTGCCTTCGGCAGTGAACGAAATGTCCTTGTCCGGGCCCTCGAAGCGCTCCTGCAGCCAGGCCTTCTCCTGCGGATTGGAGATATGCATGAACTCCACGCCCACCGGTCCGCAATAGGTGCGCTTGAGAATATCCAGCATCTGGCGCGGCGTTGCCGTCTCCAGCCCCAGATAGCCGTCGATGAAGACTTCCTCGTCCATTGCAGCGCCGGCAAAGCCGTACGTGGCCGGGTCGAGTTCCGGTTGCGGGCCAAAATCCGTCAGGCCCAGCGGGTCCATATCAGCGGCCAGGTGGCCGCGCATGCGATAGGCACGGATCATCATGATGGCGCGGATCGAGGCCTGGGTGGCAGCGCGGACATCCTCTGGGGCCGCTTCCGGCTTGGTCTTCCCGACGTGAGCGGCGACCTTGTCGACCATGGCCGCCTCGTCCGGGCCAATATCGCCCAGCGCGCTGACCATCTCGCCATTGGCCTGGCGCGGCCAGTCGGAGCGTTTCCAGGCCGGGCCGGTGGCTGCATGTGCAGTCTCGGCGGGTGCATCGCCCATGGCCGCGAAGAAATTGCGCCAGCTTTCCGGAACTGAGAACGGGTCCTTGGAGTAGGCGGCGGCCATCTGTTCGAGATAGAGGGCGTTGGCGCCCTGCAGGAATGACGTGTCCAGGAAAGCCTGGTTTTCGGAAGATCGGTTGTTGTCAGACATTGGGGGGAAGACCTGAGTCAGGAGTGTGTCTGGAGTGGGCGTAAGCCCATATGGTTAAAAAAGGAGATATGCCCCTTTTGCGACAAACAGAAGGTTTGCGCGCCGGTCTGCTGACAAGAAGGTGACAAAGAGCGATCTGGTGACGCAGTTCGAAGGGGTGTTTGACAGAAGAACAATTATTGGGCGAATTTTGCCGTGGTGTGAGTCCGGGGGAAACAGATGGACATTTTTGGCGTTCTTTTGCTCTCAGGTGCGTCGGTCTTGGGCGACGATGTGGTTGGGCATTGTGATTACTCCTATACATGGCGGAATGGTCGAGCTCGCAATGTGGAGCTCAGCTGTGAGGCTCCCGTAGATCTGCCAGGGCTCTATCGTGCGGCCGAGGAGCAATTCGCCAATCGACGCTCCAATAATAGGACAACAAACTGGGCTCGATATCACAGTTATCCGCAGTCGGGCAGCATCACTTTCCATCGTCTGGCCACAGGAAGCGGAGAGGTTTGGGAGCCGGAACTCACGACAATCGCGCACCGGGTCGAGCCTTACATCTATCGTGCATACGAAGGGTTGGAGGAGGACGTGCCTGCTGTTGCCTGCCGAACGCGTTATACGGTTCACAATGGCAGGGCGCGCGATATCTGCACCAGTTGCACGCCGGACCTTGCGTCCGATCGCTTCGGTGAGGAGATTGCTGACGCGATCGAGAAATGGCAATTCACGCGCCGCCGAGGTGATGACAGCCGCGAAACGACCATCGAATTTGTGTTCGTGGAAGATGGCCCTGTCACGCTCGACGCCCCGCCTGAGGTTTCCTGCGCCGAGTAATGGCATGCCCAAATGGACAACCGCGCCCCGGTTTCCCGGAGCACGGTTGAACTTCTTCTCACCCTTAACGGGAGGTGGCTGAGCCGAAGGCGACGCCCCCTTCCCCTCGCATGCTCGGGACTTCCCCCTGAAGGGGAAAGAAACCCCTAGCCCTTGAGCAGGTCTTCCAGCGTTACGCCCAGGCGTGCCGGGGACGGGGAGACGCGGATGCCCGCGGCTTCCATGGCTGCGATCTTGTCTTCTGCGCCGCCCTTGCCGCCGGAGACGATGGCGCCGGCATGGCCCATCGTGCGGCCCGGAGGTGCGGTGCGGCCGGCGATGAAGCCGACGGTCGGCTTGGAGCGGCCCTTCTTGGCTTCGTCCGCCAGGAATTGTGCGGCGTCTTCCTCGGCAGAACCGCCGATCTCACCGATCATGATGATGGACTCGGTCTCGTCGTCGGCGAGGAATTTCTCCAGCACGTCGATGAATTCCGTGCCCTTGACCGGGTCACCGCCGATACCGACCGCGGTGGTCTGGCCGAGGCCAACCTGGGAGGTCTGGTAAACCGCTTCATAGGTGAGCGTGCCGGAGCGGGAGACCACGCCGACCGAGCCCTTCTTGAAGATGGAGCCCGGCATGATGCCGATCTTGCACTCTTCCGGCGTCAGGATGCCCGGGCAGTTCGGACCGAGCAGCATGGAGCTGGATTTCTCCAGCTTGGCTTTCACCTTGACCATGTCCATGACCGGAATGCCTTCGGTGATGCAGACGATGAACGGGATCTCGGCATCGATCGCCTCGATGATCGCTGCACCAGCGCCGGCCGGCGGAACATAGATCACGGACGCGTCGGCCCCGGTGGCTTCCCGGGCTTCACCCACGGAAGTGTAGATCGGCAGCTCGGCAGAGCTTTCCAGGCCGGAAGACCAGGTGGTGCCGCCCTTTTTCGGGTGCACGCCGGCGACCATCTTGGTGCCGTAATATTCCAGTGCCTGTTCCGTGTGGAAGGTGCCGGTTTTACCCGTCAGGCCCTGAACGATGATCTTGGTGTCTTTATTGACGATCACAGACATTATTCAGCCCCCTTTACAGCGGCGACAATCTTCTGGGCAGCATCGTCGAGATCGTCAGCAGCGATCACGTTGAGGCCGGAATTATTGATGATGTCCTTGCCCAGCTGGACATTGGTGCCTTCCAGGCGAACCACCAGCGGGACCTGGAGGCCGACCTCTTTCACCGCGGCAACCACGCCTTCGGCGATGATGTCACAGCGCATGATGCCACCGAAGATATTGACCAGAATGCCTTTGACGTTCTCGTCAGCGGTGATGATCTTGAAGGCTGCGGTGACCTTTTCCTTGGTCGCGCCACCACCCACATCGAGGAAGTTGGCCGGCTCTGCGCCATACAGCTTGATGATGTCCATCGTCGCCATGGCCAGGCCAGCGCCATTGACCATACAGCCGATATTGCCGTCGAGAGCGACATAGGCGAGGTCGTATTTGGACGCTTCGATTTCCTTGGCGTCTTCCTCGGTCTCGTCGCGCAGTTCCATGATGTCGTCATGGCGGAAGAGGGCATTGCCGTCGAAGGAGACCTTGGCGTCGAGAACACGCATATGGCCGTCTTTCATGACGATCAGCGGGTTCACTTCCAAAAGCGCCATGTCCTTCTCGGTGAAGGCCTTGTAGAGGATGCCTGCCAGCGACAGCATGTCGTCGCGTGCCGAGCCGGAAAGCTCGAAAGCGTCGGCGATCTTGGCCGCATCAGCCGGGGTTACGCCGGTCTCCGGATCGATATCGATCGTGTGGATCTTTTCCGGGGTCTCCTCGGCGACAGCCTCGATGTCCATGCCGCCCTCGGTGGAGACGACAAAGGAAACGCGGCCGGTTTCGCGATTGACGAGCAGCGAGCAATAGAGCTCGGTCTCGATGTCAGCGCCGTCCTCGATATAGAGGCGGTTGACCTGTTTGCCGTCCGGGCCGGTCTGGTGCGTGACCAGTGTATTGCCCAGCATTTCCCTGGCGTGGGAAATGACCTCGTCCTTGGAAAAGGCGAGGCGGACGCCGCCCTTGGCGTCGGGACCAAGTTCCTTGAACTTGCCCTTGCCGCGACCGCCGGCATGGATCTGTGACTTCACAACCCAGAGCGGGCCGGGAAGTTGATCCGCAGCGGCGGCTGCGTCGTCTGCAGAGAAAATGGCTACGCCGTCTGCGACGGGTGCGCCGAAGGATTTCAGGACAGCTTTAGCCTGATGCTCGTGGATATTCATGTAATGGGCCTCGCGGGAGGAATCAGCGGAGGAAATCCAGGTGGAGTTCGCCTTATAACACTGGTTGCCCGCAGCGCAACGGCGTGCGCTGTGAGCGTTTACAACATAATCAATCAGTCGATTTCAAAGACATCGGTATCCGGCCCGGATTTGCGTAATCGGTTGGCGATGCCGGCAAAATCAAGCGATCTCGCCGGTTGAGGGGCATCCTCGTCATTGGCGATCACAGGTCCCGAGAAAAGCCGGATGCCAGTGGAAATGGCGGCGTTCAGCAGGTCCGGATTGCCCATATTGTTCAGGAAGGCCTCGCCTTGCAGCTCCCTGGCCTGTGTGACCAGCTGCATGAAGCCCATTACGGCCTCGTCGCCGGGTTCCCGAATGCTGAGTGTTTGCGGCAGGGCCGCGCCGAATACACTGATCCCGCAGCCTTCAAAGCGGGCGAGATCCCATTTATTGGCGTAGCTGATTTCGGCGAGGATGTTGGAGCCGAAATGGCGCATTGAGCGGAAGACTTCCTGCATCTGCGTCACCGGTGCGCCGGAAGGGACTGAATCCACTCGGATCTGGAAGTATTTGCGAATGGGTTTGGGAACCGCCTGCAGGATGGAAAAATACTCCATGCGATGGGAGACGGCGGACAATGTCTCGTAGTGTACCGGGATAGTGATCCCGCACTTTCCGCCCTTGGAAAACACGGATTGGAAACCGCGCTGCGCCGCGAGTGCAACTTCGCGATCAAGTGCTCGCAGCGCTTGGGCTTCATCGATGCCCATCAATGTGTCGCGACCATAGACATGACGATCGCCGACTGTGCGCCGGACCTGGCAGACGTGGTGCAGGACGGCGTTGGTGCGGCTGTCCCAGACCGGTTGGAAGATGATCTCGTCCCACGCCTTGGCCTCGTAGACCTCGTCTGGCCATTCTAGAACGCCTTCCTTGTCGGAACGCGATTTGGACTGGGTGGTCTTCTCCCAGCGACCGCCCTTGGCGCCTTTCGGGCCTTCACCAGACTCTGGTTTCTTTTCCCAGCCGGCCGCGGCCTCTGCAGCGGCTTCCTGGGCTTTCTCAGGTTCCGGACGCGCCTCACCGGCGGGCTCGCCCTCAACCTGCGTGCGCGCGACAATGCTCAGGAATTCGTCTGTTGGAACTCGGCGAGCCTCGGCATGGGAGCGCAGCTTCTCCAGCCAGCGCTCGCCGAGGAAAAACTCGTTGAGTTCCTCGTTGATCTCCTCGACATGAGCTTCAGCCTCGACACCGCCCATTGTGGAGAAAATGATCAGGAAACCGCCCTGGCAACGAATGAAGACGTCATCGTCGGCCAGGCGTTTCTCGATGAAATGACCCGAGACCTCATAGGTCTTGTCACGGATCTCCGGCCACTCGTCACCGGCCTGCGAGCGGATCTCATCCAGGTTCACGAACTGGAACTGGCCCATCTCGACCGCGGACTTCCCGGCGAGGGCCTTTTTGAGTTTTTGTTTGAGATCGGGCGACATGCGGCCGACGCTCTCCTGACCGATGCAAGAAGGGACTAAGACATAGCCTTTAGATGCATAGGTTGAGAAACGGTAATTCGCAAATGAGATTCCGTTGAAAAACGAGCGTGCCTAGCGGGTTGTTGCAGCCAGCGCGCCGTCGATCGACAAGGCTCCGCTGCCTCGTGCGAACAGGTAGAAGGCGATGGCCTCGAACACGACAGCCGATTGCCAGGCATCCGGAGCGATCCAGAATATGTAGGCGGCTCCGGCCAGAACCAGCACGAATCCGACCACGCGGCTCAGGAAGCCGAGCAGAAGCGTGATGGCCGCGAGATGCGCGCCCCAGACCGCGATCTGGGCGACAAGGGCATCGGGCAGAAGCGGGATATTCCAGTATCCGACCGCGGAGAGAATGCCCGGAGAGACTTCAAGCCAGTCTTCACCGGCATTGGCGCGGCCCCAGCTCCACAGGCCCGGAACGATGGACAGGCGCACGATCAGGCCCAGCACCCAGTCCGGCATGAAACGATCAGGCTTGTTCGAAATCTGGGTCGACACGACCGAGACCTTGTTCATCTTTATCCCCCCGGATCCCCATCCGTATCAGCCAAGATGACGTGCGGGAGAGAAGCGTGCAACCGATTAAGCCTTTGAGGCGAATCTATTTCCGAACATGTGATCGAGAGACAACCGCCCGGGTCCCTTAGCCATCAGATAGAGGGCGATGACAGCCCACATCGCATGGGTTCCCCACCAGGCTTCCGGATAGACAAAGAACTGGATGACCAGCGTCATCACCATCAGGCCGGCAGCCGCAAAACGGGTCGCCAGGCCCAGTACCAGCAGGATGGGGAGAATGAACTCCCCCACGGTAGCCATCAGGGCAGCGAGCTCGCCCGGAATGAGCGGTAGCGCGAAATCGCCATTGAACTGGTGATAGGTGGCCGGACGGATCTGTAGCGGGAAATCAGGCAGCCGCACATGCGCACGCTCGACCGGGAAGTCGTTGATGTACTCGGTGTATTTGAACAGTTTGACCGTTTCGACCTTGGTCAGGAGTGAGCGCCAGAAAATCCCGGCGAGGGTCAGGCGTGCGAGCACGGCCAGGACATCACCGCCCAGGGATTTCTCAATCGCGGCAAAGACGCCGGTGTAGAGGCCATGGGCCCGGCTCAGGAATGAGGACATTAAAGGGTCTCGCTTTGGCGGTTTGCAGCGAACAGGCCGCTGGTCAGACCGTGGGAGAAAAATTGTGACGGATCAATGCCGCCATCGTTGGCGTCTTCCATCGCGCTGCCGAGGCTGTCGCCCCGGGCGATCCGGGTCAGAAAGTCGAAATGTTGAACCGGGATGCTGGCGGACTGAACAGTGCCGCGATGTCGCCAGACGAGAACATGTTCAGCGCTCTCGCCGATCTGCATGTCTTCGGCGGCGGCTTCCTGCCGATTGGCCAGCCAGGCCGCGTGCGCGGAGTGATGCAATGTCAACAATTGAACGCTGGCTGTCAGGCCCGGGCGGAGTTCGGGCAGGCTTTCCGGATTCATGCCTGTAACGTCTGACGGGTTGAGTGCAGGAGTATCAGCAGCGTGATGTGCTTCCAGCCAGGCCCGGTCGAGGCGGGCGATCGTTGGCAGATATGGCAAGCTGCGCGCCGGTTCATAGGTCGCGACGTGCTGGTCGAAACCCTTGCCATAAAGAAAGAGCGGCGCGTCTGTTGGCGGGTGATCAAGCCAATACTGTCGTGCCATAGGGGAAAAGAAATTCGCGCCCGCGATGCGGTTCACAGCGGGATAGGCCGCGCGAAGAGCTTCGATCGCACCGCGGGCAACGTTGTTGCGATAGACATTGAGCCGCTTGGCGTGGGCCGGGTTTGCGAGGTGTTCCAGCAGGTCCTGGTCACCTCGTCCGAGCAGTGTGCCCGCGAATGCCTGGTTGAACTCAGCTGGCATGGGCTGCCTCCCGAACACGGGCTGCATCGATGTAACCCTGTGCACGGACATGGTCGGTCAACAATGTCTCGAAAGTGGGAATGTTCGTGTCGCGCTCGATGAGGACCGGTCGTGGTCCGGTCAGCGCCAGCGTGTAGTCCAGCAGCGACCAGACACTTTCAACGATAGGCGCACTATGAGTGTCGATCAGCAATTCTCCGCCTAGCGCCGTGTCTTCTTCATGACCGGCAATATGGATTTCACCGATAGCATGGTGCGGAAAGGCATCGAGATAGGCGATCGCATCGAGACCGAGATTGTGACAGCTGACATGCACATTATTGACGTCCAGCAACAGGCCGCAGCCTGTTCGAGCGACGGTTTCCCGAAGAAATTCCACTTCGCTCATCTCTGATTTCAGGGCGACATAGATCGAGGGGTTCTCGATCAATACCTGTCGACCGAGCCGGTCCTGCATGATGTTCACATGCTCGACAAAACGGGAGAGCGCAGCCCTGGTCGCCGGGACGGGCAAGAGGTCGTTGAAGTGCGTTCCCTGATGGGACGTCCAGGCCAGGTGTTCGGATATTGCTGCGGGCTTGTAGCGGTCAATCAGCTGTGCCCAGCGATCGAGATGTTGCGGGGCCGGGGCATCCATGCCGCCCAGCGACATGCCGACCCCGTGCAGGGATATCGGAAATTTCTCGGCAAACGCGTCGAGCCAGCTCAGCCGCGGACCGCCCGGAGCCATGTAGTTTTCCGGATGGACTTCGAACCACATTCCCTCAGCGGGCGTTTCCAGCGCTTGCCGGAAATGTTCTGGCTTGAGGGCAAGCCCTGCGGAATCGGGGAGTTCGGTCATCACGGGAACACCCCCGGCGCAAACACGAGGTTGGCGCCAGGGCTGAGAGAGTTACGGACGTTCAACCGGCTCGAGAGAACCGTTGCCGTAAGGGGTTTCAATGCTTTCACACGTGCCTTCCGGTACGTAGGTCCAGGCATTGCCTTGGTAATCGACAGTAGAGGTGCCGGCACAGGACGTGCCCGGACCAGCAGCGCAGTCGTTTTCACCCGCGAGGGATACGCCGTAGCACTGTTCCATTTCCTCTGCCGCACTTGCGGCTTCGGCATTAGCAGCGGCCGTGGCGAGGGACAGTGCCAGGGCCGTGGAAGCTACGGCAGCGAACTTGGTTTCAGATTTCATCTCTCAGTGTCTCCTTGTTGAGAGGTCGAGCGGGGGACAGGATGGCCCGACCTGACCAGCTCAAACTAGGCGAGGAAGAAGATAAATTTCCAGTAACGTCCGCCCGACGCGCCGTCACCATCGTGTTATCGCGCGTCAGATCACGTTCAGTTGCGTGTGAGCGTGTCGAGAGCAATGCTCTGCTGTCGGACGGTTTCACCGCTACCATCCCGGATTTCCAGCGACAGATTGCGGTTTGCCCAGTCCACTTCGATGGCGCCGAAATTCGCCGGCGCATACATCTCGCCTATGCGATTGGGGCCTGGCTCATTGTTTTCATCGCCATAGGACATGTTCAGAGCCGACGAGGTGATTTCGTAGAGAGGATAACCGATCACATCATCGCGTAGATATAGGCCTGATGAGTGACGATCGCCGGAAACCAGGACCACGCCGTCCGCTCCGGAAGCCTCGATGGTCTCAAAAAGACGGTCACGCTCGTGAGGCATGGTACGCCAGGCTTCCCAGCCATGACCATCCGCCAGCACTTGGATGGAGGAAACTACTAGGCGAACATCGGCCGGCTCCCGCAGGGTTTCAGCGAGCCAACTCCACTGTTCCTCGCCCAGCATGGTAACATTTGTATCCTCCGTCGGAACATAGCGCTCCATGCCGACGGCATTGCGCTGGGGTGTACGTGCGAGGGCGCCGCGGAAGTAACGGGTATCGAGAAGGATAATCTGAACCCGTTGGCCGTCCGGGCCATACGTGCGACTGGTATAGATGCCAGGTCGCGAGCGGCGTTCGTCCTCCTCGGCGACACCCCAGAACTCCAGGAAGAGCTCTTCGGCAAATCCCTTGAACGGGAATTGGGCGCCGAAGTCATTCATGCCGTAATCATGGTCATCCCACGTCGCCAGAATTGGCGTGGACTGGCGCAGGTTCCGAAAAGGTTCTGAGGCGGCCAGACTTGAGTAGGCAGAGCGTAGTTCGGGAAGGGAAGGGTCCCAGGAATAGGCGTCGCCATAGACGTTATCGCCCGTGTAGATGAATAAATCGCCCTGTTGGCCGACAATCGTGTCGAGGATGTCCAGCGGCCGGTCTGTGCTGTGGCAGGATCCAAACAGGATGGTCTGCAACAATGTGTCGGCTGCCGGTTCGCCAGCGCCGGGAAGCGCTTGTGGTCGTTCCACATCCAGCTGCTCATAATACGGCGCCAATGCAGCGACTATATTGTTGGGAGCGGCTGGCTCGGTCTCCGGCTGACAAGCCCCCAGGGCAATAGCGGACACAGTGATAACGAATTTGCGCATGAAATTCTCCTTCAGACTGCCGACCGATATAAACGAGCTGTGTGACAGGGCGATGCTCGTCTAGTCGTTGGACATACGCAGGACGCGCATGTCCTGGCCGAGGACGTCAATACGAACGATGTCACCGGTTTCCTGATCGACGAAGATATCATTCTCAGGCGAACCACCACGCAGTTCGATACGGGTGGTGGTGTAGGGGCCGGCGGGCGTCTCGATGTCGACGGTCTCCATTGCCGAGAGGGTGACGTCGGACACGGTGTGCGTCAGCGGGGCATACCAGGTCAGTGGCAGGCTTTCACCGACCGCCATTTCCATCGTGGCCGGAATGACAAAGGCCGTGACCCGGGCGAGTGCATCGTCCGGCAGCGGCGCTGACAGCGGCTGCACGCCGCTCTGACCGCGGGGGCGGGTCGTTGTGATGGTGTTGGAGACGGAGCTCTCGGAGAAATCAACATCGAAGTCGAAAATGTCGAGGCCGGAATGGAAGCGGATATCGATACGGTCGACGAAGTTGATTTCCTGTGCGGACGCGGTGGTGCAACTGGCCATGGCGGCAGCGGCTGCCAGAACAGATCTGAACATGGATTTCCCCAATTAGCATGGATTTCCCCAATTAGCGCCGCACTCCCGGGCCGTACCATAATCGTCGCGCCCGGGGTGCCTACTTAATTCGAGGACATGATGTGCTTCAATTGCGAGCGATGTAGACCGTGTATCTGTCGGTGAAACTGCCGAAAACCGCTTCGCGGGTTTCCATCGGGGTGGCTCCGTCAGGGCAGCGGCGTTCCGTCGTCAGGGTCGCGCTCGTGCTGTCCTCGAACCAGCAAATCCCGCCATTACGTGGCAGCCGGGAGACCTCGAAACCAACCAGCACACGCTGCTGCGATGGAAAGCCACGATACAGGTCAAGACAGTTGGTTTGTGCCAGGAAGGCGTTTTCACCGGTGTGCAGGCTTCCATCCGGTTGCGGTTCGAACGCCGCCACCCGGAGATCGCTCGAATAGGAGTTACACACCTCCAGTGTCCGCGTGAGCTGGGCCAGTCCGCGTTCATCCCGCGGGGCCTGGAGGCAAAGCCGGGCGTCTTGGCTTTCAAGATCGTGACAGGAAATGCGAGCCGAAATCTGCCCCATCATGCGATTTCCCGCTCCTCGACGTCCGGAGCTGGTGATGGGATGGGTGCGGAAGCTGCGAGTTTCCTGGCTCAACGAACACGGCGGCGCGGACGCGAATTGCATTCCTGATCCTGCGGGCACACAGATCTGCTTGTCGCCCTCGCCGGCCGGCCAGTGGAAACTGCCGGACATCACATGCAAGTCCAGAGTCTCACCGACGACACTGTTAAGCGCTCCCTGCAAGCATTCGCCGGGCTCAACCAGGAACCAGCTGCGCAGCGTCTGGTCCGGCGTGGGCGAGGTGCGATAGGCCGCCGCGGTGGCGACGGCAAATCCGGTGTCGTTACAGACATCAAGCAGGACATCGCGTGGTGCCTGTGCTCGGGCTGCGGGCAGGAGGACAAGCGCGGCAAGAAGAACAAGCAGGTGTTTCATGAAAATCCCCGGAGACTGCAGACGAATCTGCAACCTCCAGGAGTTGAGATCAACCGAAGACGACCATCCACATCAGCCGTCCAGGCAGAAAGGCGAGAACGCCGGGAATGAGCAGGGCGCCGAACAACAGCCCCCTTGCTTCCTTTCCGTGACGCATCCCGCGATGGGCCATCGCATGCCGGACCAGGCCATAAAGACCGAGAAAGGTCAGCGGCACGAAGATATGGATCGGCGAAAAATTGCCGTCATTGATCTGGCGAATAAAGACCGCCGTCGTGGCCGTGACGACCATGCCGATGACAAAAGCGAAGCCGAGCGTCCGGTGTGGCAGCGTTCCCTTGGGGCCGAAGAACTGAAGTAGCCCGATCAACAAGGACAGGATCGCGGCGACAGCGTGCACCTGGATAACCAAAGGGGCTTCGAAGAAAACACTCGGATTCATCGTGTTCTCCTAGGCCTGACGCCAGGTGCCGTGGAAGCCGAACGGACCGGAATAGCCCAGGCGCCAGGACGTCAACGGTCCGTCGGACAAGTGCAGCGCATCGAAGATGTGCATTTCGGTCCGTCGCTCATGGGCATTGAGCGCGGTGTGGATGATCCAGCCCTCGCCTTCGCGGGAGCGCCCGGGCGCAGGAATAAACAGCGGCTCTTCTACATAAATGCCCGGGCCGTGATCAAACCGATCCAGGGAACCGGTCTCCAGATTGCGGCAGTCGATTGTTGTGGCACTGCGGATCTGGTCCGGCCGCCAGGAAATCGACCAGCTGCGGGTCCGCCGACGCCCGGTGAAACGCATGTCGACTTGAGGGAATTCCGCGAAGTCCGGTCCGAGAAGTCGGATTTCGACCGGCCGTCCGGTGCGCAAGGTCACCTCGCTGTGACGGGTCTGGCTATCGCTTTCCGACTGGGTTTCGCCGCGCATGACGGCATAGGCACCGCCGTCTGCGAAACCCGCATCCTGAGACAGCGCCGCGTCCAGGCGGATCGTGCCCTCAACGTCTTCCCAGGCACTGCCGAAGTGGAAGAGGAAACCCGGATCCATTTCCCAGACCCGTTTTTGCGTCCAGTCATTCTTGTCGATCGCGACGGCATACATCGGGGTTTCCGACTGGAAGCGGAAACTCTCGATGAAGGGCAGGCGCATTTCCTCGAAACGGAAACTACCGACCAGGAAGACCAGCGAGCGCTCCGTGATCACGAAGTCGTGGATCATGCCGCCGGGGATGTCATTGACCAGGCCGGCCTGGAGCAGCTCGCCTTCGGGG
Source organism: Maricaulis sp. (assembly GCF_017643475.1). Lineage (GTDB taxonomy): Bacteria > Pseudomonadota > Alphaproteobacteria > Caulobacterales > Maricaulaceae > Maricaulis. Next base: position 89,361 of record NZ_JAEPNI010000001.1, on the reverse strand, counting down.
GAGATCTTCCACACGATGAGGCGGTCATTGATGGCGTCCTGGCCAAAATTCCAGACGATGCCGGTATCCGGCTCGCGCTTGGGGTGGGCCGAGAAGGGAACGCCGTCCAGCCCGTTGCCCCAACGACGCGCGCCATTGCTTTCCAGCGTGTCGGGATCGAGCGACCAGGCAGAACCGCCTTCCCAAAGGGCCAGCAATTCATCGCCGAGCATCATCACCGAGGTATTGGCGACATTCATGTCGTCCGGCCCGGTCAAACCGCCGGGATTGGGGGGAACGGAGCCAAGGGCCGGAACCAGGAAACGGCCCGCTGCCTCCTCATTGCGCCATTTGTCAGTCTGGACGAAACGCCCGCGGTGGCGGATGCCGTCATCAGTGATGTTCCAGGACTGGATGAAACCGTCGCCGTCAAACCAGTGGCGATAGCGGTACTCCTGGCGGCTGAAGCGCCCGGGGCCATTGCGGAACAGCGTTCCGCGCAGACCGTCGGGAATGCGGCCGTGCAGACGAACAGCCTCGCCGTCAAATCCCTCGGCCGGAGCGTCACGGGTGATCAGCGTCCACGGATCATTCTGGCTCGCGGCCTCATAGGCGGCATAAACCGGGTCCATGGACTGGGCAAAAAGGGCGGAGGACAGGCCGGCCATGCCCGTGCCGGCCAGCATGACTTTCAGGGTCTCGCGACGATCCAGCTTCATGATGCTCTCCCTAGTCCAGGCGAACCGAATGCGTGGCCGTGTCGCCGGACACCTCGAAGGCGGAGTCTTCCCAGGAGGCCGGGCCGAAGCTGCCGCGGGCATTGTTGGAGAAAGCGAAGGGTTCGCTGGGGATGCCCATCAGATTGGTGTCCAGCTCACCATTGCCATTGACGTCGTGATACATGCGGATGGCGTACTGGCCGGCCGGCAGCGCGCCCAGCGAGGCAGAGGCGGTGTCGGAGGACACGTCGATGCGGGCGCCGGCGACCGGTGATCCACCGCTCCAGGCATCCGCGCTGTCAAAGACGGCGACCATCAGCGTGCCCTGGTGGTTGTCAATCGAGGTGACAGTCAGGGTCAGCTCGGTGTCGGCGGCGTGGGCTTGTGCACCAGAAGCAGCGAGGAGGCCGAGGGTGAAGAGTGCTGTGGTGATGTTTTTCATTGTCTTGGTCCAATCTCTTTAAGCGCCCCGCTCTTGTTGTTTGGCGGGATCTGGATTGGTGATGCGGCAGGCTGCGGCGCTTTTCGAGCGAGATTGCGTGAAAGGGCTGCCAGGCTTCGCGAAACGCGCTAGATGTCGGTTCACGTATCGTGAGTGGCACATGAACTGGCTTCGGAAAAACCGTTCGGAAATTGTTTCGGTCCTCGTGATTGGCGCTTTCATGACCGTGTTGGCGCCCTATGACACCGATCAGCTGCCGCTATGGCTGCGCTATTTCTACTGGACCATCCTCATGGCTGTCGGCTGGGGGTCGGCGTCGCTGATCCAGCCGTTCATGCGCAAGCATGCGCCGGACCTGCCGGACTGGGCGCACATGCTGGCGCTGTCGCTGTCGGTGAGTATTCCGGTGACAGCCGGTGTGGTGCTTATTCAGGGTGCGTGGGGTCCGGGCTTTCCGCTATCGGCGGTTCCGGTCGTGTTCGGGCTCGTATGGGTGATCTCGGCAGGTGTGACCGTCATCGGCTGGCTGACCAGCCGCAAACAGGAGGCCGAACGCGCTGACGAGGCGGAAGCCACGGTCGGGTCCAGCCTTCTGGATCTCTTGCCGATCGGCCTGCGCAGCTCGCCGATCCTGGCTCTGGAATCCGAGGATCACTATCTGCGTGTGCATTGCGAGGGCGGGGATGCGCTGATCCTGATGCGCCTGCGTGATGCGATTGCCGCGCTGCCGGACGGTACGGGCGAACAGACGCATCGGTCCTGGTGGGTCGCCAAGGCCGCGGTGGTCGAGGTCGAGCGTGGCCAGGGCCGCGCCCAGCTCACGCTCAAGAATGACATCACCGCGCCGGTCAGCCGGACCTATGCGCCGAAACTACGCGAGGCGGGCTGGTATTAGTGCGCCAGCAGGATGGCGAACGGTACGTCCTTGATCAGGCAGGTGGTCTCGTCGCGACCCAGGGAACGCTGCCAGCCCGGGGCTCCGAACCCGCCCATGACCAGAAGATCAGCACCGTTCTGGGAGGATGTCTCGATCAACGCCCGCGCCACGCTGCGCCCGTCCAGATCCACCGAGCGGGTGGCAGCGCGCACATCGTGCAGTTCCAGATAATCGGAGAGTTCCGCGAGCTGGTTGGCTGCTTCGCTCTCGGTACCAGCATGGGTAATTGTCACGTTCTCGGCGGCCTGCAGGAAAGGCACGGCGCCAACAACCGCGTGCATCGCTTCCAGCGAGCCATCCCAGGCGATGACGATATCGTTGAAATGGCCGGTACATGCGCGCGCGGTCGGGAGGACGAGAACCGGACGACCGGATTCAAATGCGGCGGTTTCGATGGAGTTGAGCTTGTTGCGCAAGTCCTTGCTGGAGGGTTTGGGCATGATGATGAGGTCGGACAGGCGACCTTCACGACTCATCGCGCTGCGTGGCAGGCCGATGTATTCGACAAACCGTCCGATATGGTCCGGGGCTGCGTCGTCAGCGCGCTGGTCATAGCTCTGGCGGGCCTTCCGGGCCGCAATCGCCGCGGCGTCATCCAGCGCTTCCAGCACGGCTTCCATGCCGTAGGTTGAGAAGGCATCACCCAGGAAATCTCCGCCGCTGGCTGCGTTTCGTCGGACGAAGAGCGCGTCCAGGCGCGCCTCGTAATCGGCGCAGATCGCATAGGACCTGGACAGCAGCGGGGTGTCTTCCTCACTGCCGGAGAGCACGGCGATAACGCGACGGAGTTTCATGCGAAAGCCTTTCCTAGTTGTCTCGACGGGCACGCCACTCCTCAGCGGTTTGCCCCCATACATTCACCATCATCCCGAAGCCGGGGACCTCGACTTCGCGGCCGCTGTCGCTGGAGCCGAGCTTGGCGGCAACGGCCTGGCTGGGCGTGTTGTCGACATGGATGAGATGAATGACGGATGGCCATTCCAGCGTGTTGAACACGTGGTCGAGGCAGGCGGCAGCAGCTTCGGGCGCATAGCCTTTTCCCCAGGCCTGTCGCTTGATGGTCCAGCCGACTTCTGGCTGTGGCCATTGATGCGGATACCACGGACCGACACGGCCAAGCCATTCATCAGTCTTTTTGTCGACGACGGAGAAGAAACCGAAACCGCGCAATTGCCAGTGCCCAAGGAGGCCACAGAAGGCACGCCAGGTAATGGCCGGCTCCTGTTTGCCGCCGATAAAACGGGCTGTTTCCTCGTCCTGCATCATTTCGGCGAGCGGCTCGAAATCGCGCTCTTCAGGGTAACGCAGAAGCAGGCGTTCGGTTTCAATGATGGGTCTTTCCATGGATGGCACTCCTGAACCGGATGAATTGCAAAGGGTCAAATCGGCGCACCTGCAACGCTCATGCTTTATGAGCGGCGAAGTTGCTCTGTGTGCCGATTGAATATGATATGAGTGCTGAGGGGTAGCCGCTGGCGCAGGTCTTGCTTGGACAGGCCCAGGGGTAAAGCAGTGGGGTAGTACACACCATGGACGAGACAAAGCGTCCCGGAGTGATACGGTTTTTGATCTATCTAATAGCGGCCGCTGGCCTTGCTGGCGGGCTGGCAGGATGGGTGCAGTCGACCGGCGGTGGTGACTGGGCCTCGGGGCTGGACGCGCCGAACTGGACGGTGGGTACGGACCTGTCCGTCCTCATCGGTGTCCTGATGATCCCCCCGATCGCGATTGCCCTGTGGCTGTGTCAGAGAAGTGGCCGTGACGGCATGCGCTTTCTGTGCTCACTCCTGATTGCGGGCGCGCTGGTCGTCATCATCGGCCATACGCTGTTTTTCTTCGGCGCGCGTGATGTGGCACTGGGCTTCGTCGCCCAACTGGGCAGCTGGGTCTATATTCTGTTTGTGACCGGGATTGTCGGACGGTGTTCGCGCGCAGCCGGATATCTCTTCTGGCCGGTTTTCGCCTGGCACACATTCAATCTGACAGTCAGTTTCGAGCTGATGCGTCTGAATGTCGGCGTAATCGGCGGGCTCTAGGCCTCGATCTCTTCCATCAACGCTGCCCGGGCTTCTTCTCGACTGTCAGCAAAGGTGACAGCCGACCTGCCGCAACGGCTGAGCAAGAGCTCCAGCATTTGCGCAGCCTCGGCGCAATGACTTGAATTGCCGATCCACACCGTCTTGCTGATGGTATCACCATCAGTCGCAGTCGGGTCGGGTAGCTCATTCAGTTCCGCCAGCGACGTGTGAAAGCGGCCGGCGCTGGCATCCACGATCAAAGGATTTCGTCTGTACCAGCCATCGCGTTTGGCAATGTCGCGCGCGAGCGTGAGCAGGCGCCGAGGGTCGATTTCCCCGGACAACGTCACTTCAACATGAGTGACAAATGATTTTATGTCTTCGTCCCTAGACACGAATCTTGTGTATCCGTTCAACCGCTTTTGCTTGAGTTCTAGAATATTCATGCAAAAGCTGGACCATTCTACCCGAAATGCAAGCTCAGGGTGAATTTGAAGAATATCGTCTAGGCATCCTTCGTTCAAAATGCATTTGAGGTTTCGAGTTACCGGATATTAGCCATTCTCCCGCATCCTCTGGTTTCATTAGCAGACCAACGGGTGGAGTGATGAACTGGATACTGGTCCTGCGCCTTGAAAACTGATTAGGCGTCTAGTGCGCAACAGGCACAAACAAAAAGAGCGGGAGCCTGGCTCCCGCTCTTTGCTTTCTGGCAGATGCCCGCTGGATCAGCCCAGGCTCGGCTCCAGGCCCTTGCAGGCTTCCACGAGGCCTTTGACGGCGTCGACCGAGTGGTCGAACATTGCCTGTTCGTCTGCGTTGAGGGAGATCTCGACGACCTTCTCGACACCGTCCTTGCCGATCACAACCGGAACGCCGACATAGAGGTCGTCCTGGCCGAACTGGCCGGTCAGGTGTGCGGCACAGGGCAGGATGCGCTTCTTGTCACGCAGGTAGGAAACGGCCATTTCGATGGCGCTTTCCGCCGGCGCGTAATAGGCGGAGCCATTGCCCAGCAGAGCAACGATTTCGCCGCCGCCCTTGCGCGTGCGGTCGACGATTGCGTCCATTTTTTCCTGCGTGGACCAGCCCATTTCAATCAGGTCCGGAACCGGGATGCCGGCAACGGTGGAATAGCGCAGCAGCGGAACCATCGTGTCGCCATGACCGCCCATGACAAAGGCCGTGACGTCTTCGACAGATGCTTCAAACTCATCAGCCAGGAAGTGACGGAAGCGCGCGCTGTCCAGCACGCCAGCCATGCCGACGACCTTGTTGTGCGGCAGACCGGAGAATTCACGCAGCGCCCAGACCATGGCGTCGAGCGGGTTGGTGATACAGATCACGAAGGCGTTCGGAGCGTGCTTGGCAATGCCCTCACCCACGGCCTTCATGACTTTCAGGTTGATGCCCAGCAGGTCGTCGCGGCTCATGCCCGGCTTGCGCGGGACGCCTGCGGTGACGATGCAAACGTCTGCGTCAGCAATGGCCGCATAGTCATCAGCGCCGGCCAGCTTGCTGTCCTTGCCGAAAACCGGGCTGGCTTCGGCGATGTCGAGTGCCTTGCCCTTGGCAATGCCTTCCGCGATGTCGAACAGAACAACGTCGCCGAGTTCTTCGCGTGCTGCGATGTGGGCGAGCGTACCGCCGATCATGCCGGAACCGATAAGGGCGATCTTGTTACGGGCCATTGAGGAGACTCCTTGAGCGGATGGATCACGTAGTGAAAGAATTCTGTGGGCGGTCTAGCGCCGCTTGATCCATGCTGCAAGTGCACATCGCGTCACGCCGTTGATGCAGCGCTTCGGGCCATTGCGCCGACGCAGACCCCTCCCCACATTGCAGACGGACCGGAGGAGAGCCTGATGTCGACCCAATATCACCTTGCCGAACTCAATATTGCCCGCGCCCGTTACGAGGATGATGATCCGCGTTTCAAGGATTTCGTCGACATGGTCGAGCCCGTCAACACCATGGCCGAGCGCATGCCGGGCTATGTCTGGCGCCTGGTCGACAAGGAAGGTGTCGGCACGATGGATATCAAGGCATTCGATGATCCGCGCCTGCTCGTCAATCTCAGTGTCTGGGAAGATCTCGAAAGCCTGCTGACCTTCGTCAACAAGACGGTCCACGCCCGCGTGATGAATCGTCGCAAGGAGTGGTTTGCCGCGATGGAAAGCCATCACCTGGTCTTGTGGTGGGTGCCCGCCGGCCACACTCCGGACCTTGCCGAGGCCAAGACGAAACTGGAACAGCTCGACCGCGAAGGGCCTGGCGCTGCGGCCTTTACCTTCGGCAAGTTTTATTCGCCGGAAGGCGAGCCGGTAGCGTTTGAATTGTCGATGGACGGCTAGGCCAGCGCCGACAGCGCCAGTTCCAGCTGGCGGCCATCGCGGGAATTGGTGATGGAGACCAATCCGGCTTCATAGGCAATCGGCATCCCGACGTCCGGGGCGCGGTAGAACTGGTAACAACAGACCTGCCCCTCCGGTACGGCCTTGGTGCAGGTCTGGCATTCCTCACGCAATTCCCGCGGGCCATCTGCGTAGGGAATGCTTGCGAAGCCGGCTCCTGTGAGCGCCTTGCGGGACCCCGCGCCGTAATCCGCGTGCGCCGCGCCTGTGTAGAGGCTGGTCCAGGGCGCGATCTTACGGGCCAGAAAGACCGCCAGCCGCGCCTGGACCATGAATTTCTGCAGGCCGAAACCTGTCATGTCCGGACGGACGAGCGCGCCACCCAATTCGAACTTGCCTTCGTCCAGGGGCAGGATGCCGGCCATGGCGATCAACTCATCGCCCTCGTCCAGTATGGCGATCAGTGCGCCGTGTTCGATCGCATAGGCGAACATGCCTGCATCGCGGGGCGTAAGTCCGCCACGACCGTCCCGTTTCACGAAATCCGCGAGGGCTTGAGGCGAGGGAAAACCCTCCTGGTGCGAGAAAATCAATCGAGCCTGCATGCTCGTCTTTTGGACCGCCGGGCGGATTGGCTCAAGATCTTCACTTGAGAAAACACGCTGATCGGACTCTCGAACCCATCACGTCTATCATGCAAAATCGCATCTGTTATCAGTCGCGCGTCAGGGTGGTGATGCGCTGAGGCATACACTAGATTGCCTTTATGGACTGGAGAGACCTGCAAACCTTCCTCGCAACTGCCGAGGCCGGCTCCACCCAGGCAGCATCGGCTGATCTGGGCCTGGACCAGAGCACGATTTCGCGTCGTATTGCCTCGTTCGAAAAACGCATTGGACAGCGCCTGTTCGAGCGTTTGCCGACCGGGTTGATCCTGACACCTGCAGGCGAGCAGATGCTGGACACAGCGCGCAAGGTCGAAACGGATGTGCACTCGCTGGAGCGACGCCTGATCGGTGGCGGCGAGGAGCTGGAAGGTGAGGTTCGTCTGACTGTCCCGCCTTACATGCTGAGCGGCTTTCTCGGCGATATCCTGGCGGAGTATCACCAGAGCCACCCCGATGTGCATCTCGATATCGATGTCTCGATGACCGAGGCCAATCTGACCAAGCGCGAGGCGGACATCGCCGTGCGCGGCTCCAACACGCCGCCGGAACACCTGATCGGGCGACGCGCGGGCACGTTCCACATGACGTTGTATGCGCGCAAGGACCTGGCGGCGCAGGGGATGAGCCTGCCGTGGATCGGCTGGGGTGAGCCGGGCGAGCTTGAAACCTGGGCGCGGGATCGTGGCCTGTCGATCAATTCGCGGATCTGGAACACGGAAAGCATGGAGGGCCAATTAGCTCTTGTCCGACAAGGACTTGGAATGGCCGTTCTTCCCTGTGCCCTGGCCGACACCCAGCCGGACCTGGCGAGGATAATCCCGGACCAGACCTGGCCGAGCCGGGATGTCTGGGTGTTGACGCACAAGGACTTGTTGTCCTCGCCGCGCATTCGCAGCCTGTTCAACTTCCTGGCCGATGGCCTGCGGGCTCGCAAGAACCTGTTTGAAGGGCGGCTGACTAGCGCTTGATGACCATGAGAATGCCGTCGCCGATGGCGGTGAAGGCCATGTCTACGCGGTCATCCTCGCGGATTTTCTCCGCAATGTCGTAAAGCGCGCGTGTGTCGCGATCGCCTTCGCGCTTGCGTTCGTCGGCCACGTCGCCGGACCACAATACATTGTCCAGTAGCATCAGCCCGCCTGAGCGCAGCAGTTTCAGGCCAGCTTCGTAATATGTGTCGTAATTCGCCTTGTCGGCATCGATGAACATCATGTCCACCTCGCCCGGGATTTCACCGACGAGCGTGTTGGCGGTCTCGACGGCATCGCCCTGGCGCATGTCGATCAGCCCGGTCACGCCAGCCTGGTCCCAGAAGCGCTTTGACTGGCGAAAATAGTCCGCATTGATGTCACAGGCATAAAGCCTGGCCATGTCACCGTGCAGTTCCTGCATGACCAGCAAGGTCGCCAGCGAGGAATAGCCGGTGAAAACGCCGATCTCGACCACGGTACGGGCATTGGCCAGACGGGCGCAGAGTTGCAGAAAGGCGCCTTGTTCGGGTGAGATCTGCATGCGCGCGATCTGACCCATATTGGCAGTAAACTCGCGGCAGGCTGCCAGCGCCGGATGTTCCTGGCGATTGGCACCGCGAACATAGGCCGTCAGCGTTTCATCAAGACCGATAGAGCGAGACATGAAAAACCTCCCGGAAAACTTCGGGAGATCTATCATGCTTTTCAGGGTGAGCCAGCTCAGGGCTGTGCATCAATCCATTCGCGCAGGGCGGCCTCGCTCCAGTCGGTTCCGGTATGGGGCCAAAGTACAAGTGGCGAAGCCGACGGTCAGGCCCGTCAGCCGGTTTTTGATGATCATGGTCTATCCCCCTGACGTGGTGATCTGCCGCCCGAGGAGACAGTGGCAGGTCGGGATTTTCGATACATGGTCAGGGGGTTAAAATGCGGTCAGGTCAGCTTTGAAGATCAGGGCCTTGTCGTTCAGCAGCCAGGTATTCATGCGTGCGCATTTCGATCAGGCGCGACGCTGTGCGTTCGAACTCAAAGGCTCCGTCGCCGGCAGGATAGAGGTCCACGGGCTCTACATCGGCGCTCATGACCAGTTTGGTGCGAGCCTCGTAGAGGGCGTCGATCAAGGTTACGAAGCGTTTGGCTTCGTTACGCTTGTCGGGGCTGAGCCGCGGGGTGTTGTCCACAAGCACCGTATGGAAGCGTGCCGCGATGGCCAGGAAGTCGGCGGGTCCAAGGGGTTGGGCGCATAACTCCTTGAAGGTGAACCGTGCAACGCCCGCGGCTTCGCGCGCGACTTTCAGGGCCCGGCCATTCACTTCGATCTGGCAGGATTGCGGTGCGGCTCCCTGGGTCAGGCGCTCCCAGGCATCATCCATCGCCAGTTGCGCCTCGGCGTCCAGCGGGCAGTAATAGACCGGCGCGGCCTCGAGCTGGCGTAGCCGATGGTCGGTGTCGCCGCCCATCTCACAGACGTCGAGACTGTCCTTGAGGAAGTCGATGAAAGGCAGAAAGAGCTGGCGGTTGATGCCGTCCTTGTAGAGCGCGTCAGGGTGTCGATTCGATGTCGAAACGACCACGATGCCTTCGGAAAACATGGCTTCGAACAAGCGACCCAGGATCATCGCATCGGCGATATCGGTGACCTGGAACTCATCGAAGCACAGCAGTTTTGCGTTCCGGACCAACGCCCGGGCCACCGGCGGAATCGGGTCGTCACCGGCGGATTTCACGTATTCGGGGCGACGTTTGCGCTGGCCGGGTTTCAGCCCACGCCACTCGCCGATCCGGGCGTGCACATCCTGCATGAATTCGTGGAAGTGAACGCGGCGCTTTTTCGCAACGGGTGCCTCCTTGAAGAACAAATCCATCAACATGGATTTGCCCCGGCCCACCCCACCCCAGAGATAGAGGCCCTTGGGCGCAGGTTTCGCGCGACCAAAAAACGGTTTGTGGCCGGATTTCCATTCGACCAGCTGAACGGTCAACATGGTCAGAATCTCGGCCGCGTGTTCTTGTGCCGCGTCGGGGGACAGCTCCCCGGCGGCCACGCGCGCTTTCCACATGTCAATTGGCGTAGGCATGTCAGGCCTCTTGCCGCTGTCCGCTGTAAACGTCAATCGGTCTTGGTAACATCAGCCCGGCCAGTGGCGCACGATGGCGAATATGATCAATGCCAGCGCCAGCGTGCAGATCCCGGCAAGCAAGGCGGGGCGGCGGACTTCACGCATGGATTTTCTCCAGGGCGGACCGCATGGCATCCGGAAGCACCACAGGGCGCCGGGTTTCACGATCAACATAGACATGGACAAACCGACCCTGGGCGGCGGGGGCGTTCTCGCCTTTCGCAAAGAGGCCAAGTTCGTACTGCACGGACGAAGAGCCGATGCGCGCCACGCGCAGCCCGGTTTCGATCGTCTGGGGATAGGCAAGCGGGGCGAAATAGTTGCAGCCGGTCTCCACGACCAGGCCGATCACCGCACCGGCATGGATATCCAGCCCGGCATCATCAATCAGGAAGCAATTCACGGCGGTGTCGAAAAACCCGTAATAAGCCGCATTGTTCACATGGCCATAGATGTCATTGTCGGCCCAGCGGGTCGGCTGAGAGAGCCAGTGGCGGTAGTCCTCGCGCAAGCGTTTTTCGATCACAGCACGGCCTCGTAACAAGCCTGGGCGGCTTCCAGCGTCATCTCGCGGGGATTGTTCACCAACAGGCGTTTCACTTCCATCGCTTCCTGTGCCAGTCGCGGCAGGTCGTTATGGCTGATGCCCAGCTGGGACAACCGGGTCTCGATGCCAACTTCGTCAGCGATGCGCTCCATCTCGGTGACCAGCCCGTCGGTCGAGGCATGCAAGCCGAGATGTTCGGCGAGTTCCGCGTAGAGAGGTTCGGCGGCCTGAGCGTTGTAGCGCAGCACCGGCGGCAGCATCAGTGAATTGGATAGTCCGTGCGGGATGTGAAACACCCCGCCCAGAGGATAGGCGAGCGCGTGCACGGCCCCGACGGGAGCATTGGCAAAGGCCTGGCCGGCCAGCAGGGCGCCCGTCAGCATGTCTTCACGTGCTTCGATATCGTCCCCATTCGAACAGGCTCGTTCGATGGCACCGTGAAGTTTCTTCAATCCGGCCAGCGCCAGGCTGTCAGAGACGGCGTTCTTTTCGATTTTGGAGGTGAAGCCCTCGATGGCGTGTACCATGGCATCGATGCCCGTCGCTGCTGTGACCGCTCGCGGTAAACCCAGGGTCAGCTCGGCATCGAGGACAGCAATGTCGGCATAGAGTGGCGGGGCGTTGACGCCCATCTTGGTGCTTTCACCAATCGTGATGACGGAAATCGGAGTGACTTCGGAACCGGTACCCGCCGTTGTCGGGATCAACACCAGCGGCAGGCGCGGGCCGGTGGCATTGTTGACGCCGTACATGTCTTCCAGAGTCTGTGTCGAGCCGAGCAATAGAGCGATCAGTTTCGCCGTGTCCATCGAGCTTCCACCGCCAAGCCCGATGACTATTTCAGCACCAAAGTCGCGGGCCTTGTCCTCGGCCATTAGGACCACATCGCGGGGCGGATCAGCAACCACCTGATCGAAGATGAGGACCTCAAGCCCGGCAGCTTGCAGGCTGGTGACAGCGGCATCTGTGAGGCCGTGGCCGCGAACACCGCTATCGGTCACCAGGAAGATGCGTTTCGCCGAACCGATCAGCGGCGCGCAAATGCGCGCCAGATGGCGCGAAGCACCGCGGCCAATATGGATGTGCGGAACGGTCCGGAAGTCGTACGCGGGCATGAATAGTCTCCTCCTGGACAGGGTGACCAAAGCCGCAAACTACTGCAAGCGCCTTGAACCGGAGTTTCTTCCGTATATTGTACGCCATGCAGTCGTTCGCGCGGGGATTGCATGCCGATCAGTGTCAGATTTCTGCCCGAGAAACGCATCGTTTTGCAGGTTGGCAGTGGTGATATCCGACCTGCAGATATCGACCAGGCTATTGATGACACGCGTGACGCTGTCTTCGCGAACAATCCGCGCGGCGTCGTAATCGATACACGCGCCGACACGGTCAACATCCCCATGGAAGCCTGGATTGATCTGATTGCCGACTATTTCGAAAAGATCGGCACCCATGTTCCAACAGCCTATGTCATCGATGGTGGCGTGACACCCGACCAGTCCATGTTGCTGGAGCTGACGGGCTTCAACAATGGCACGCCGGTCCGTGTTTTTGCGACGCTGGAGGAGGCCGTGGACTGGGTCGCAAAGGTCGCCCGAAGCCGATGATTGCGATGCTGGAGTATGATGCCGAGACCGGCATCCTCCTAGTGTACCAGACCGGACAGCGCACCGAAGCGGATGCGGGCAGCCAGGAAGGCATGCTGGCAGACGAGGTCGCGAAAACTGATCCTTCCGGATTTCTCTACGTCATGGATCATGCCCGCTGGGATGTCTCCCACGAGACCTGGCTGCGTTCGCTGAAAACCGCGGCGACCATGATCGGGACGCGCCCCGCAGCCCTGGTCATGCCCAGTGACTTTCCCGACGAGCAGGTGGCCCTGTTGTTCGGAACGGTTTCAGCATTTGGTTTGCGCCTTGAGACCTTCCGCGATGAGGAAGAGGCGCGCGACTGGCTGAGCGCGGAAATCGCCAGCTCGCGAAAGAAGTGCAGCTAGCCCGGAATGCCTTCTGTGGTAGGTGAATCGAATTTTCAAATACTGGCAAGGCCTGCCGCTGCCCTGTAGGTCTCCGCTGTCCCGATGGGACAAAAAACAAGACGAATAGTGTTTGGTGGTGCGTATGGCTGTGAAGGTAGAGCTTCTCGAAGAGGGGCCGTTTGTCTCGATGACAAGCTGGGGCGTGCTCAGCCGTCAGGAGGCCGGTTGGGCTCATGAGACTGTACGGGAGCTCGTTGCGGGGGGCGATGCCACAGGTGTGCTTGTGGATGCGCGGGTCACCGAAGTGACCAGCACGCCGTCCTATTCGGCCGAGATCGTCGAGAATTTTGTGTTTGCGCTCGAGCGCAAGCTGCCGATCGCCTTCTTGCCACCGAACGCCTGGACCGAGGCGCATTACGAGACAGTGTGGAAACAGATGCCGGAACTCAATGTCGAGGTCGCGGTGTTTGACGAAGTGGCGGCTGCACTGGACTGGCTTCAAACTGCCGCAAATGCCCGCCGTGCAGAAGCCAAGAAAAAAGCCGCCCTCTAGGGGCGGCTTTATTGTTACTGCATCGTCGGAATGACGAAGGCCTGGTCCCCAATCTCGCCGGATGGCCAGCGCTGGGTCACCGTCTTGATCTTGGTGAAGAAGCGGATGCCATCCGTACCGTACTGGTTGGTGTCGGTGAAGGCGGAGCGCTTCCAGCCACCAAAGGAGTGGTAGGCCACCGGAACCGGGATCGGCACATTGATGCCGACCATGCCGACATTGACCTTGGAAGCGAACTCGCGCGCGGCCAGGCCGTTGCGCGTGAAGATGGCGACGCCATTGCCATACTGGTGCTGGCTTGGCAGAGCGGCGGCCTCTTCCAGATCGGCAGCGCGAACCACTTGCAGAACCGGGCCGAAGATCTCTTCCTGGTAGGAGGTCATCTCGGGGGTGACATGGTCGAACAGGGTCGGACCGATGAAGAAGCCCTTTTCGTGTCCCTGTAGCGAGAAGCCGCGCCCGTCGAGCAGCATGTCCGCGCCTTCCTCGACACCCTTGCCGATCCAGTTTTCGATGCTGGCCTTGTGAGCCGCGCTGATAACCGGACCGTAATGTGCGTCCGGATCAGTAGAGACGCCGACGTTCAGCTTCTGGGCCTCTTCCTTCATGCGGGCGACGAACTCATCCGCCGTATCCTTGCCAACCGGAACCGCGACCGGCAGCGCCATGCAGCGTTCGCCGGCAGACCCGTAAGCCGCGCCGAGGAAGTCCTTGACCACCTGGTCCATGTCCGCGTCCGGCATGATGATGCCGTGGTTCTTGGCGCCGCCCATGGCTTGGAAGCGCTTGCCATTGGCAGCACAGGTTGCAGCTATGTACTGGGCGATGTTGGAGGAGCCGACGAAGCTGACAGCCTTGATGTCGTCATGGTGCAGGAGGGCGTCGACGGCTTCCTTGTCGCCGTGGACGATCTGCAGCACGCCCTCCGGCAGGCCCGCTTCCATCCACAGCTCGGCGAGACGGACGGGAACGGACGGGTCCTTCTCCGACGGCTTGAGCACGAGGGCGTTGCCGGTGGACAGCGCCATGCCCATGAACCACATCGGGATCATGGCCGGGAAGTTGAACGGCGAGATGCCAGCGACCACGCCCAGCGGCTGGCGCATGGAATAGACGTCAATACCGGTGCCGGCGCTCTCGGTGTATTCGCCCTTTAGCAGGTGCGGCACGCCCATGGCGAATTCGACAACCTCGAGACCGCGGATCAGGTCGCCCTTGGCGTCGGCGATGACCTTGCCGTGCTCGGAGGAGAGGAGTTCAGCCAGGCTGTCCATCTCGGCTTCGACGAGCATCTTGTATTTCATCAGGACGCGGGCGCGGCGCTGCGGGTTCATGGCCGCCCAGACCGCCTGGCCCTTCTTGGCACCTTCCACGGCATTGGCAACCTCGTCGGTCGTCGCGAGCTGGACGCGGGCCTGCACCTCGCCAGTGCTGGGATTGAAGACATCGCCATAACGACCGGAATTGCCGGTATGGGATTTGCCGTTCACGAAGTGATGAATCTCGCGGCTCATGCGCGTCTCTCCCCTGATAGTTCTAATACGTGCCCAGAACGGGCAGGATCTTTGCGGCTCCCTTAATACGGCTGGAAGCCTGTGTCGAGCAGAGGCAGCCGCACTTCCCGATCTTGTCATCGACTGAAAACCGGTAATCGTTGCACCAGAACAACGCCTGGTGAAAAGAAGTATTGCGGATGGTTAATTCGACTTGACGAACGTGCCATATCGACAAGTCTATAGAATATGAGTATGCGGCAACCGACGGTCGCGCTACCGGGATCTGCCTGTCCGGTCGCGAGGGTTAGTGCTCGATGTTCCGTCCTGCCGCGGACCATGAAAAACATAAGGGGGATAGCCTTGTCCAAAAAGAGCTTCGGGAGCACGTTCAAGCGCGCTCTAAATATCACTGCATCTGCAACAATCCTGGCGATGGCCGCCAGTACCGCGCACGCCCTGCCGGGTCGTGATGATGTTGGTGTCGACGGAATGGTCGATACGGAAAACAGATGGTCCGGCGTCGGCATGATGTATGCGGGCGGATTTGTCTGTACCGGTCAGCTGGTCAACGCACGGACGGTCATTTTTGCTGCGCACTGTGCGGATAACGCACCGAATGCCCAGTTCGGCACGTTCGGGTCCATTCCGATGGCGTTCAGCTTCGGCGTGGATGCCCTGCCGGGTTTCCAGAACTGGTTCGCCAACAGCTTCCAGTCCAACCCGGACATGCATGTCTATAACGTCCTCCAGTATCAAACTGTTCTGGACACCGGATTTTCTTTCCCGGGTGCCGACGTAGCTATGGCGACGCTGGACACGCCGGCGATCGGCTTGCCGACCTATGGTATGCTCTTCTCCGCGATCAGCGAAGCGCGTCACGTCGACATGGTCGGTTACGGCGGCAATGGTACGGGCAGCACTGTCCCGGTCGGTGGTATCGACTGGAAACGTCGCGCCGGTGAGAACATGGTCGACGCGCTGATTTCCCAAGATGATTTCCTCACCGCGACGTTCGGTATTGCACCGGGCAGCTGGTCCAGCATCGTCGGACCGTCTGGCTCGCAGATGATGTATCATACCGATTTCGATCGCCCGGATCGCAATGCGAATGATTGTACGCGCGGCACGGTTTACCTGGGCCCGAATGACATCACCTGTGCAACGCCGCCCTTCGCTGGTGTCACCACCTTCGATTTCACTTCCGCGATCGCGATCGGTGATCATATGGACTGGTTCCCGGGTGATGCGACCGCTCGTGAGGCCGGTACGGCAGGCGGTGATTCCGGTAGTGCGCTCTTCTCGAACTTCAACGGCCAGGACCTGATCCTGGGCGTTCTGTCCGGCGGATGGACCTTCACCAGCCCGAATGGCGGTTATGGCGACATCAGCTATTATAATCCGCTCTTCCTCTACCAGAACTGGATCGTCGCGCAGAATCCGAACGTCTACGCGTCCGCGGCTGAGGGCGACGGTGTCTGGTCTGACACATCGCGTTGGCAACAGACTCTGGATCCGAACTATTTCGTGCTCGATGAGAACGGTAATGCGGTCAACGGCCTGTCCACGACGGCTCCGACCAGCGCCATCGAGGCGATGACCGCAACGGATGGTGCTTTTGGCACGATTTTCGACACGGAAGTGAATGCACACCGCAATCCTCCGGCGCCGCAGGCTCCGAACGCCGAGCAACTCGATGCCCTTGCAGCTGGGTTGGGCATCAATTTCCGCGGCGTAGCGGATCTGCCGGGTCTGACTGGCAAGGGTTCCGGCGTACAGGTCCAGGACAATAACGTGCCTGTATCCACGGCACCGGGTGACAAAGCGTCTGAAGTCCAGGTGCAGGATGTTAATCTGGCCGCCAATTTCGGTGGTGTTGTTGCGACCCAGGACGGTCTGACCGGTGTTGCCTCGAACCTCGCGCCGGGTACCTGGGTTCCGAACAACCATTTCGGCACCTACGGCACCTTCAATGATCCGAGCTCCAGCGTCGCACGTTTCTTCAACGTGAATCTGTCGAATGCAGGTACGACGACGCTCGATATGAATGTCGAAGTCGACACAATGACCGTGTCGCATGCGAATGCACGCTTTGACATCGGCGCCGATTGGACCTTCAACACGCTGATCTCGTTCAACCAGTCTGCTGGTATTGTGGATCTGCGCGGTCGCGTGAATGCGCGCGAATACATGCTGACCGGTGGTCTTCTGACCGGTACCGGCACGCTCAACACCATGACGCTCTGGAATATTGGTGGCGCTGTCATGCCGGGTACCGCGTCGTCCACGGGCACGCTTGATGTCTTGGGTGACTACGTTCAGTCCAGCGCAGGCATGCTTGTGATCAATGTTGACGGCACCGATTCCTCGACCCTGAACGTCACGGGTGATGTATCGCTTGATGGTGGTCTGGTCTTCAATCCGCTGGGTGGTTATCTGCCGCGCTACGGTGACACATTCACCTTCCTGACGGCGAATTCCATCATCGGCAACTTCGCAAGCGTCGCTGATCTGCCGGGTGTTCTGCGTCCGGTGGTGAACCTCACAGCCGGTCAGGCCGACCTTGAACTCACTGCTGATAGCTTCGGCACGCAGGTGACCTATACCAACGCCTTCCAGTCGAGCCTCGGTGGTGCGTTGGATGCGGCTCGTGACACGGACTATGATGCCTTGTCTGCCATCTATGGCCGTCTGGACTTGCTGTCCGGTGACTCGCTCGGGGCAGCTCTGAACTCACTGTCTCCGTTTGAATCCGTGATGTTTGATCGCTCCGCCCGCGTGCATTCTGACACGCTCAGCGAAGCCCTGATGGGCCAGATCCGCAGCAGCGGCGGTTCCACGGCGATGGATCTTGCTGTCGCCATGCAATCTGCCGAGATGCAGCGTGACGGGTCGACCAACCCGCTGCAGCAGGCTGGTGCCAAGATGATCTTCCGCCACAACCATGGTGGTGATCACGAGGCGACCCGTCCGGGCCTGCGTGCCTTCGCAGAAGTAGGTGTTATCGGCGCTGATGTGGATCTCATCCAAGGTGCCGGCACTGCAGAGCTGGACGGCGAGTTCTCGCTGTTCGGTCTGGAAGCCAACTTCGATTCCGGCTGGTCGGTCGGTGCGGCGTTCGGTTTCGCCAGCTCTGAAATGGACAACCCGGCTAACCTGCCGTCGCTGACGAGCAAGACCACGACGACGCAGTACAGCCTCTTTGGTGGTTACCAGGGCGATCGTATGGGCGTGTCCGCTTTCTACAGCTTCGGTGACAATGAAATTGATGCGGATCGTGCGGTTCTCATTGGTTCCGCGGCATCTGCTGTTCCAGCGGACATGGACGGCGAGGCGACCACATTCGGTCTCGTCGCTGATTTCCGCCTGACCGGTGAAGACGCGGCGATCCAGGTTGTTCCGACTGCCAGCTATGTCTCGACTTCGTTCGACTATAGCGTGCAGGCGGTTCAATCCACGCCAGCATTGATCATTGACGGTCGTTCCGTCGACAGCTCTATCGCTCGTATCGGTTTCAATCTCAGCACCCAGCGCACCTTCGCTGGCTTCACGCCGGTTGCCTATATCGGTGCGGCGACGGATTACGGTGACGAGATCGAGTCCTACTCTGCGTCCTTCCAGGGCGCGCCGGGCGTAAGCTTTGGTGCTGTGGAGCGCATCGATGTGAACTCGGCCTGGCACGAGTTCTCCGTCGGGGTCGAGCGTGAGTTCGAAAACGGACTGACCTTCAGCTTTGGCGCCTTTATTGAGGACCGCCGTAAGATGATTGACCACAGCGGTGCATCCATCGGCATCAGCATGCCGTTCTAATCACGATGCATGAGTCTTAAGGGAACACCCGGCCAATCGGCCGGGTGTTTCTTTTTGCGCGACGGACTGTTGTGTTTCCTGCGTAGAACTGCGGGGCACAGATCCGGAGACAAGCGTGTTTAGATCCATTTCAGTCATCGCCAGTGTCACTCTGCTGGCCGCCTGTTCAACCTCGGGGCCTGAAGGACGACGCGGTGAACGTCGGGCAGAAGCGCCCGGGCAAGCCGGAGCGGGCCCGGTTTCGGGATTTACACTGGCGTCACGCCTGGTTGACCGTGAACGATACGACGCCGCCCTGCCGATCCTGCGCTGCGTCGCTGGACAAGGTCACGGGTATGAGATCGCACAACACCTGGCCGGAAACAGCCTTATACGTCTGGCGGATGCCGAGACCACGCCCGACATCATGCGACCGGAACATCTGACCGAGGGTTTCGAGCGCCTCGAGATTGCGGCCAGTGCCGGCTGGGGCGCGGCCCAGGCTGAGCTGGCGCGCGCCTACTGGGATGTCGGATCACCGCAAGCGATCGAGCGCGGGGTCTATTGGGCCAGCGTCTATACACGAAACTCGCGGGATCGGGCCTATGGCATCAACCGCATTCCCGACACGTTGGAGGCCAACCTGCTTGCTGCTGTCAGCGTGTCTGAACGGGCAGGGATTCTTGAGGAGGCGGCGATATTTGTCGTCGAGCCCATGCAGGCGGAAGCCCTGACACCGGAATGCGCTCAACTGGTACAGGACCGCAGGGTTGGTGCTGGAACGCGCCAGCGCGGACAGGGACGTGGCGGTCGGGGTAATCGCGGGCGAGGTGGTCCAGGTGGCCGCGGTGGTCCGGGGATCGGAACCGATATCGACTAGCGCGTCAGCGGTTTGGCTACGAGCCAGGCCGCGATCGCACCGAGAATCTGCATGACGATGAAGAGCGGGGCGTGGCCGGGATCTATGCCGGCAAACGTGTCCGTGAAGCTGCGGGCAATGGTGACGGCTGGATTCGCGAAGCTTGTTGAAGAAGTGAACCAGTAGGCGCCGGTAATGTATAGGCCGACGATCCATGGCACGGCGCGGGCATTGTGCCTGACACCGAGGAGAATGAAGAAAACCAGACCAAAAGTAGCGAGGAATTCCGATCCGTATTGCGCCAGGCCGGTGCGTGAAGTTGTCGAGAACTGGAGCAGGCTGTGTGCGAACATGAAATGCGTGACGAGCACTGCCAGCAGACCGGCGCCAATCTGCGAGGCGATGTAAACCGCCATTTCGCTCGACCTCAATTCTCCGCGCAGCAGCATCACCAGCGAGACGGCCGGGTTGAAATGGGCGCCGGAGACCGGACCCAATGTGGTGATCAGCACGACCAGCGCTGCACCTGTTGCCAGGGCATTGGCCAGCAGGGCCAGGGCAATGTCATTGGTCGAACTCTCTGCCATGATGCCGCTGCCGATGACGGCGACGAGCAGGAAGAAAGTTCCGATGGCTTCGGCCAGTGCGCGTGCGAACATGTGTCTGCGTCCCTCAGAGACGACCGATTGCCTGGAGCTCGGCCTTCAGGCCTTCGCGGGCCGGATCGAGGTTGTCGATGGCCAGGAAGGCTTTAATGCGCTGTTTAAGCTGATCGTAGGCGATTTCAAAAGCCCGGCGCTGCTCTGGACCCGCGTCCTCGACCGCAGCGGGGTCCGGAATGCCCCAGTGCACGGTCATTGGATGACCCGGCCAGACCGGGCAGGCCTCTGCCGCTGCGCTGTCACAAACGGTGAAGACGAAGTCCAGCTGGCCGCCAAAACTGGCATCGTCAAACTCGTCCCAGCTTTTCGAGCGGAAACCGCCGATATCGAAACCACGCGCCCGCAGCAGCTCCAGCGCCGCCGGATGTACTTCGCCTTTCGGCTGCGAGCCCGCGGACAGGGCTATGATGCGATCCCCGGCAAGGCCCTGCAGAAGCGCTTCGGCGAGAATGGATCGAGCTGAATTGCCGGTGCAGAGAATAAGTACCGACAGAGGGCGCGAGGTCATGAAGCTTCCTGGAGAACGGTTGCGTTGTTTTCAACGAGACCCGCTAGCAGATCCGGCTGATCACCGCAGCAATCCTTGAGCAGGAATGTCAGGAATTGCCGGGTGCCGTCATGATCCAGGGAGTACAGCATGAAGCGAGAGCGCCGCTGGGACCGGATCAGGCCGGCGCGTTCCAGCGCCTGGAGATGACCCGTCATCGTCGAGGGCGGGATGTCGAAACCGCTGGCGAGTTCGCCTGCGGACACGGTATCGGGCGCGCGCTGGCACAGCGTCCGGAACAGGGCCAGACGAACAGGGTGCGAAAGCGCCGAGAAACCGGAAATACTCAAACGGTCAGTCATGTCTGCCTGTTAAGGCGTAAGCATGACCGTTAGATCGAAATTACGTGAAAGTTTTGCGACATCGCGACGGGTGACTAGCGCGTCCGGTCTAGCGGTGCTGAGCGATCCTTGAACAAGGTCCGCATGACGCCGGACATCAGCCCTGCCGGTTTCTCCGTGGCCGCAGGCGTGTCCGTCGTGACAGGCTTGAGCGTGTCCGGCTGCGTCCGCGGTTTGCGGATGCGACGGAATACGGCGACTTCGCCACCGATCATGTCCTCGAAGGCCCAGTTGGGGTCGATGAACAGGGTGTCGCACAGGCGCGCCGCAGGTGCCTGGGAGGCGGCGCTCACCAACAGCACTCCGCCAATCTTGAGACGAGCACTGGCCGTGGCCCAGTGTTCTGCCATGGTGGAGAAGCCCAGTTTATCGCCGAGGATCAGCAGATCGAGCGGAGTTGTGTCACCGCCCACCGTTGTGTCCAGAATAGCCTTGCGGCGCTCGCACTCTGCGCCGATCCAGCTCTCCCCCAGCTGTAAGGCTCGGCTGGTCTCGTCCATGAGAAGGCCGACATAGTCTGCAACGAGATCGTCGCGGGCGTTTTCGCGCTGGGTTGGGAGTTTTCTTAAGCTTCCGGCAGGCAGGGTGTCTGTCTTGGTCATGGCTCGTCCCGATGGTGAACACTCGGTTAATCCTGCCCTGGTCAACGCAAATGCCGGGCCAGTTTGTAAACACCGTGTTAACCTTTGTGGCCCGATCGCCAGTTCGGACTTGCACGAAACAGGCGCTGGGAGTTTGTTCAACGCATGGAAAACACTGATTCCGTCTACATTTCCGAGCAGCATGTCGTTGACGCGCTGATCGAGGACCGGGCACCGAAACTGATCCACACGCCTCTGTGGCCGATGATCAAGGCGGTGGGATATCCCATGCTTGGCTACAGGCGTGCGGTGTGGATGGCGGACCAAATTGCCGGGCTGACCGGCACGCAATGCCTGGAATGGATGTCCCAATTCCTCGCGCTGGACACGGATGTGACGGGGCTCGAGCACATTCCCAAGGAGGGGGCATGTGTGATCGTCGCCAATCACCCCGGCGGGATTGCAGATGGCCTGGCGCTCTGGGATGCGATCAGGGCCCGGCGACCGGATGCTGTCTATTTCGCCAATCGCGATGCCCTCAAGGTCTGTCACGGGCTGGAAGAGCGCATCATTCCGGTCGAATGGCGTGACAATGAACGAAACCGCTCCCAGTCACGCGAATTGCTCAAGCGTTCATTCGCCGAGTTCAAGGCGGGCAAGTGCGTGGTGATCTTTCCGTCGGGACGCATGTCCGAGTGGAACTGGAAAGAGCGGCGGCTCAAGGACAAGGTCTGGCACCCGACGGCCGTCAGCATGGCGCGCAAGTTCAAGGCCCCGATTATCCCTCTCGCCGTTCGCCAGCGCATGCCCTTCCTCTATTACCTGCTTGCCCAGATAAACGAGGAGCTAAAGGACATGACCATCTTCCACGGTCTGATGGGCAAGAAGGGCGCGAAGTATCGACTGGACTTTGCAAAGCCTGTCGATGTCGCGGAGCACGGCGGGACTGACGCCGAACTGACACTCATGCTCCGCGATATTTGTGAACGTATCGCCTTGGAATAAAGGGCACACAGCAAAAACCCCGCAGCGGACACTGCGGGGTTTTCTGGTTCTGCTGAGTCAGCAGGCCTAGCTTTCCCGCTCGACCATCATCTGCTTGATCTCGCCGATCGCCTCTGCCGGGTTGAGACCCTTCGGGCAGACCTGGGCGCAGTTCATGATGGTGTGGCAGCGATAGAGCTTGAACGGGTCGTTGAGATCGTCCAGGCGCTCGCCGGTGGCTTCATCGCGGCTGTCCGCCAGCCAGCGATAGGCCTGCAACAGGGCTGCCGGGCCCATGTATTTGTCGCCATTCCACCAATAGGACGGGCAGGAGGTCGAGCACGAGGCGCACATGATGCACTCGTAAAGACCGTCCAGCTTTTCACGATCCTCGGGGGATTGTTGCCACTCCTTCTCCGGTGCCGGCGTATCGGTCTTCAGATACGGCTTCACCGCCGCGTGCTGGGCGTAGAATTGTGTCAGATCCGGCACCAGGTCGCGAACCACCGGCTGGTGCGGCAGCGGCGAGACGGTGATCGTGCCGTTATACTCCTCGATGCCGGAGGTGCAGGCGATGGTGTTGCGGCCGCCGATATTCATCGAACAGGAGCCACACACGCCCTCACGACAGGAGCGGCGGAAGGCCAGGGTCGAATCGACATTGTTCTTGATCCACAACAGGGCATCGAGAACCATCGGGCCGCAATCATCCATGTCCACCTTGTAGGTGTCCCAGGACGGGCCCTGTTCGCTTTCCGGGTCGTATCGATAAACCCGGAAAGTGCGGGTGTTCTTGGCACCGTCCGGCTTGGGCCAGGACTTGCCCTTCTTGGGCTGGGAGCCTTTGGGAAGTGTGAGCTGAACCATGGTGATCTTCCCCTAGTAAACCCGAGCCTTGGGCTCGATATAGGCAATGTCGTTGGACATCGTGTAGGTGTGGACCGGGCGGTAGTCGATGGTGACCTTGCCGTTTTCGTCACACCAGGCGAGCGTGTGTTTCATCCACTCATCATCATTGCGATCCGGGAAGTCTTCGCGGGCGTGTGCGCCGCGGCTTTCTTCACGGTTGGCCGCACCGTTGACGGTGACGGCTGCCTGGCTGATCAGATTGTCCAGCTCGAGCGTTTCCATCAGATCCGTGTTCCAGACCATGCTGCGGTCATTGATGCCAATGTCCGGCATGCCGGAATAGACGTTCTTCATTGCCTCGACGCCCTCATCGAGGACCTCGCCGGTACGGAAGACGGCACAATTGGTCTGCATCGAACGCTGCATTTCCAGGCGGATCTTCGCCGTCGGAGTCGAGCCCTTGGCGTTACGGAAGCGGTCGAGGCGATCCAGCGTGTTCTGGCCTTCAGAAGCCTTGAATTCCGGCTGGGTCGCGCCCGGTGTCACGGTCTCACCGACCCGCAGGCCTGCCGCACGACCGAAGACCACGAGGTCGATCAGCGAGTTGGAGCCCAGGCGGTTGGCACCATGGACAGAGACACAGGCCGCTTCACCGACAGCCATCAGGCCCGGCACGACCGCATCCGGGTCATCGCCCTTCTTGGTCAGCACCTCGCCGTGATAATTGGTCGGGATGCCGCCCATATTATAGTGAACCGTCGGCAGGACCGGGATCGGTGCCTTGGTCACATCAACGCCGGCAAAGACCTTGGCGCTTTCCGAGATGCCCGGCAGGCGCTCGGCCAGGATAGCCGGGTCGAGGTGATCCAGGTGCAGGTGGATGTGATCGCCATTGGCGCCCACACCGCGACCTTCGCGGATCTCGACGGTCATCGAGCGTGAGACGACATCGCGGGAGGCGAGATCTTTCGCGGACGGGGCATAACGCTCCATGAAGCGCTCGCCATTGGAATTGGTCAGATAACCGCCTTCACCGCGGGCCCCCTCGGTGATGAGGACGCCGGCGCCGTAAATGCCGGTCGGGTGGAATTGCACGAACTCCATGTCCTGCAGCGGCAGGCCAGCGCGAAGGACCATGGCATTGCCATCACCGGTACAGGTGTGCGCCGAAGTCGCGGAGAAATAGGCACGGCCGTAACCACCGGTCGCCAGGATCACTTTCTGGGCGCGGAAACGGTGCAGCGTTCCATCGTCCAGCTTCCAGGCGGTGATACCGCGGCAGACACCGTCATCGTCCATGATCAGGTCGAGGGCGAAATACTCGATGAAGAATTCCGTCTCATTGCGCACGGACTGGCCGTAAAGCGTGTGCAGGATGGCGTGACCGGTCCGGTCTGCCGCTGCACAGGTCCGCTGGACCGGGCCTTCGCCGAAATTGCGCGTCATGCCGCCAAAGGCACGCTGATAGATCTTGCCGTCCTCGGTGCGCGAGAAGGGCACACCCCAGTGCTCCAGCTCGTAGACCGCGTCCGGCGCGTTACGGCAGAGATATTCGATGGAGTCCTGGTCACCCAGCCAGTCCGAACCCTTTACGGTGTCGTACATGTGCCAGCGCCAGTCATCCTCACCCATATTGCCGAGCGAGGCGGAAATGCCGCCCTGGGCTGCGACCGTGTGGGAGCGGGTCGGGAAAACCTTGGTGATACAGGCGGTCTTCAGACCGGCCTGGGAAGCACCGAGAGCGGCGCGCAGGCCGGAGCCGCCAGCGCCAACGACCACGACGTCATAGGTGTGATCAATCCAGTTGTATTCGGCCATGTGTGTTGTCCGTTACAGCGCAATCTTGACGAGGCAGAAAACCGTGGCGAGCCACAGTCCCGCTGTCAGCAGCGTATTGCCGATCAGCAGGGTGAATTTCATGCCAGCTTTATGGATGTAGTCCTCGATCACCACCTGCATACCCATACGCATGTGGTAGAAGGCCGCAGTCAACGTCAGCAGGGTGACAATGGCGCCGGCGGGCGAGGCCAGGAATTCCCGGGTCGCAGCCGGGTCCGGCGCGCCGGACATGGCCAGCATCCATACGAAGACCGGCGCCAGCAGGAACATGGCGACAGAGGAAACGCGGTGGGCGATCCAGTGTCCGGCGCCGTGGCCGGAGGCGCCGAGGCCGCGCACTTTCGAAGTCGGGGTGCGATAATCAGACATCATCAATTCCCCAGGTTGAGCCACAGCAGCGCGGTCGGGATGACCGCGCCGAGCAAGATCATGACAGAGCGGCGGTTCGACCCTTTAGGATCAAAACCCTTGCCGATATCCCATAATAGGTGACGCAGGCCATTGAGCCAGTGATAGCTGACCGAATAGGTCAGGGCGATCAGGCCAAAGCGCGTCACCCAGGCCATCCAGCCCTCGAACAGGAAGGCGACAGCGCCCTCGGCGCCGAGCGCCAGCAGGATGAACCAGATGGCAATCGCGACAGCACCAACATAATTGGCGATACCGGTTGCGCGGTGGAGGATGGACGACGCCATGGTCGCATGCCAGCGCCAGACCTGCAGGTGTGGCGACATCGGTCTCGGATCGGACCAGTCGGAAGACATGTGGCAGCCTTTCTTCAGTGTTCCGCTTACGTAACCGCAAAGCCCCGTTGCGGTTTAAGAGGGGTCTGAGGCGCACAATAGGCCGCTTTATGTCAGGGTCAACGCAAGCGCAGCAAGCCGCTGACAACATACCGACAGAATTAGGAAAACGCTCATTTTGTTGCGAATGGGTCGCAGCGGCGGGCGGTTTTGGCTGACGCGCAAATCAGGCCTAAGCTCCGGCAGGCTAGAAAGGGGTGACCATGTCTGAATCCAAGCGACACGGCGTCGTTACCGGCGCTGTCAGCGGTATTGGTCGAGCGACTACCGCCCGGCTGGTGCGCGAAGGCTGGCATGTCTTTGCAACCGTGCTGGACCAGGCGGAGGCGGATGATGTCAGCGATGCCTTTGGCGACAGCGTGACGGCGCTGGTCATGGACGTCACCGACGAGGAATCCGTTGCTGACGCGGCCCGCGCCGTACGTGACGCCATGGGTGAGCAACGTCTTGCCGGTCTCGTCAACAATGCCGGCATCGCCCTGGGCGGCCCCGCGATGGAATTGCCGATCGAGGAGTTCCAGCGGCAGATGGAGGTCAATGTCATCGGTGTGATGCGGGTGACCCAGGCTTTTGGCGGATTGCTGGGCATGGATCCGGAACGCCAGGGCAAGCCGGGCCGGATCATCATGCTGTCCTCGGTGGCCGGTCAGCTCGGTGCGCCCTTCATGGCCCCTTACGTGGCGTCGAAACACGCCGTTGAGGGCCTCTGCAAATCCCTGCGGATCGAGCTTCAGCACTACGGGATTGATGTCGTGATGGTCGGGCCGGGGCCGGTACGGACACCGATCTGGGAAAAGGCCCAGGAGGTGGACGCCACGCCCTATCACAATTCCCCGCTCTACAAGCCGATGGTCGGATTTCGTGATTATCTTAGCCATATCGGCGCCAATGGGCTGGAGCCGGAAGTGATCGCGGACCGGATTTACAAGGCCCTGACCGAGGCCGCGCCGCGCTTGCGTTATGCGGTTGTTCCTCAGCGCTTCGCCAACTGGACCCTGCCCAAGCTCCTGCCGGAAAAATGGATTGATCGCATGATCGCCAAGCGCACCGGGATTGTCGAAGACTAGAGCGCTATAGCTTTCGCCCGGAAACACACTAGCTTGCCCGCAAAGGGAGAACGCCATGTCCAAACAGCCAAAAACCGCCGTCGTCACCGGAGCTTCGACCGGGATCGGCTATGCCTGCGTTGAAAAACTGACTGGCAAGGGCTGGCAGGTGTTTGCCGCCGTCCGCAAGGATGAGGACGCCAAGCGCCTGACGGACGCCTTTGGTGACAAGGTTACGCCCCTGATGATGGATGTGACGGATCCGGCGGCGATCGATGCGGCCGCCGTCAAGGTGCGCAAGGCGCTCAACGGACGCACGCTCAACGGTCTGGTCAATAATGCCGGCGTGGCTGTTGCGGGGCCGTTGCTGGAGCTGCCGATCGAGGATTTCGAGCGCCAGATGGCCATTAATGTCACCGGCCAGGTGCGCGTGACCCAGGCCTTCGGGCCGCTCTTGGGGGCGGATCTTTCGCTGGAGGGGCCTCCCGGCCGCATCGTGATGATGTCATCCATGGCCGGAGAGATGGGTGCACCCTTCCTCGCGCCTTATGCCGCCTCGAAACATGCTTTGGAGGGGATCTCGAAATCCCTGCGTCGCGAACTCAATGTGTTCGGGATCCAGGTTGTGGTTATCGGCCCCGGTGCGGTGGCGACGCCGATCTGGGCCAAGTCCGACGAGGTGGATGTCTCGGCCTATGAAAACTCGATCTTCTATGACGCGCTGGTGCGCTTGCGCAATTACATGTCCAAGTCCGGCCCTGAAGGCTTCCCGCCGTCCAAGATCGCCGACCGCGTCTTCCGCGCCTTCACCGATGCCAAACCGCGCTTCCGCTATGCCATCGTTCCGCAGCGCTTCATGAACTGGTCGCTGCCGCGCATGCTGCCCGCGCGCAAGGTGGATGAGATCGTGACCAAACGCCTCGGATTACACAGGGTTCGGAAATAGGCCGTGTTTTCGTAATGTTCGGACCAATACTCCTGTGGCGTGTGGCTCAGGCTGAGGGAACCGAACAAAAATGTCCTTGATGATGGCGAGCAGCGCGGCTGCTCTGGTTATGGCGCTGCAAACGGCGCCGCAAGTTCACTATCAATTGTCGATCGAAGAAGGCGCGGATACGCGCCCGGTGGTGACGGTGGAACTTCGTTTCGATGGCGAAACGGACGGGTCCACGGATCTTTATCTACCCGATAACTGGGGCGGCGAGACCGAGCTGTGGAACGGCATCCAGTCTCTGGTGGCCGAGGGTGCAGATATCTCGCAAGGTGATCAGCCGCGCGTTCGTGTGCTGACCCACGCTCCCGGTGCCGCGTTGACCGTACGTTATCAGCTTGTGCAGGACTGGCAGGGTGTGCCCAATGCCGAGCAAAGCAATTATCGCCCCATCCTGCAGCCCGGTTTTCTTCACCTGATCGGCAATACGTGGATCGCCGAGCCGGACCTCGGGTCGGACAAGGCGGTGACCATGGATCTGCAGGCGCCGGAAGGCTGGACCCTGGCCAGTGACATGGATCATGGCGTTTCGACGATGGATGACATCATGTCCAGCGTCCTGGTCGCCGGGGATTATCAGGTTTTCACCACGGAACTGGACGGCGCTGCCATTCGCACCGGCATTCGCGGCGAGGGCTGGCCGATGAGCGAGCAGGCGTTTGCGGACGAAGTTGCGCGTGTGGTTGCCGCCAGTCATGCCTATTGGAACACGCCTGTGGAACCGTATTTTGTCTCGATCATGCCGGTCGATGCGCCGGAGAACTGGCAGAGCCTGGGCGGAACCAATCTGGGAGACAGTTTCGCCTTCTTCGCCACGCGCAATCTGGATCCGTCCATGCTCACCGAGATCCTGACGCACGAGCACACGCATACCTGGATGCCCTTGCGTCTGGGTGGGCTGATTGATGGTGATGAACAGCCGTCTGAATACTGGCTCTCTGAAGGCTTTACGGAGTTCCTGACCCAACGTGTCGGCGTCAATGGCGGCCTGTGGACCGCGGAGGAGTCCATTGCCTCCTGGAATGGTGCCTTGCAGGAATACTGGACCTCGCCGGTCAACGACCAGCCCAATTCCGCCATCACCACGGGGTTCTGGGCCGAGCGGGACTATCAGCGCCTGCCGTATCTGCGTGGAATGATGTTTGCCGCCCGGGCCGAGGCGCTCATCCGCGAGGCCACGCAGGGGCAGCGCGATCTGGATGATGTTTTCCAGCACATGCTGAATGTCGAAGAGGGCGTCACCGCCCCCCAGGCTTTCCTGCCCGCGGTACAGGCGGTTGCGGGTATCGATCTGAGCGCAGAGATCGAGCACTATATCAACCAGGGCAATCTGGTGGATATCCCGGCTGACGCGTTTGGCGCTTGTGGCGAGGTTGTGACCCTGGATCAACCGGTCTTTGAATACGGGCTGACATGGGGCGATCCGCTTGAGGATGGTCGCCGTCCCCTCGAAGCGGTGGAATCCGGGACCAATGCCGAACGTGCGGGCTTTCTGCCGGGCATGTTCCTGATCGAGCGTGTGGGCGGTGCCTATGGCGATGCCAGCCAGGAAAGCGTCTTCCGGGTCGAGCATGAGGGTGAAATTCGCGAAATCGGCTATCTGCCGACCAATGGCGAGACCTTCCCCCTGCAACAGATCATCGTCGCCGATGATGTGGATTGGCAGGCCTGCACACGCGTTCTGGCCGGCCGGTAATCACATCGCCCTTGCTCTTTGGGTCCGGTTCGCGCAAGTCTGCGGCGAATTGGATCCAATGGAGGGGTGAGATGATCAGCACAAAATTCTGGATGACGGGTAGCGCGGTCATGGCGTTGGCCCTGGCGGCCTGTTCGCCGTCCGCTGACGCGCCGGCCACCAGCGATGTCGCCAGCGACACGGCAGAAACCAGCAGCCCGGCTGCTGAAGCGCCGACTGAAAATGCCAGCGAAGACAGCTTGGCCTTTGTCCAGCTGGTTACGGATTATGAAGCGCACCAGGAAGCCAATTCCAACACCCGTCGTGGCCAGGAGGGCGATCTGGAGGCGTTGGCGTCCTGGGATGATATCTCTGCGGATGCCCAGGCAGCCGATAATGCGGCGGATGTCGCATTCCTGGAGCGCCTCGAGGCGATTGATGCCAGCCAGCTGACCCAGTCCGAAAAGGTCAGTCATGCCGTGCTGGACTATATCCTTCGCTTCTCGGTCGAGCTGTCCCAGTACAATACCAGCCGCATCCCCTTCCTGTCAGACAGCGGTTTCTTCTTCACCCCCTCCTACGCGGCCGCCTCGACGCGCCCGCGCACGATCGAGGAAGGCGAGGCCTGGATCCGCCGGATCGAGGGCATTGACGGCTATTTCGGTCAGAATCTCGACTGGATGACATCAGGCCTGAATGACGGTTTCACCCAGCCGCGGATCATTGCTGAAGGCGCCATCTCCCAGCTTGAAGGCCTGTTGGCCGACGCGGTGCTGGAAGGTGTCCTGATCATGCCGATCGACAATATGTCCCCGGCGCTGGATGCGGATGAACGCGCTCGCCTGCGGGCAGAGGCGCTGGCGGCGATCCGTGATCATGCCATTCCGGCCTATCAACGAGTGCTGGACTTCTTCAATGCACAGTACATGCCGGGGTCGCGCGACAGTATCGGTATTTCCGAAGTGCCGGGCGGCCGCGAATACTACCAGTCGCTGGTGCGCTATCACACGACGCTGGATACCTCTCCGGAGGAGGTGCACCAGCGCGGACTGTCCGAAGTCGCGCGCATCCGCGCCGAGATGGAAGAGGTGATCGCCGAGACGGGGTTTGAGGGCACGTTCGCAGAGTTTCTGGAGTTCCTGCGTACCGACCCGCAATTCTATGCCCAGAGTGAGGAAGAATTGCTGATGCACGCCGCCTGGATTTCCAAGCGCGCGGATGATGCGATGCCGGCCTTTTTCGGGCATTTGCCGCGCCTGCCCTATGGTGTGCGCCCGGTGCCGCCGAGCATGGCGCCGACCTATACGACCGGGCGTTACTGGCCGGGCAATAGCGAGACGGGTGTGGCCGGCGGCTACATGGTCAACACCTATAATCTCTCCCAACGTCCGCTCTATGTGTTGCCGGCGTTGAGTGTGCACGAGGCCGTACCGGGGCATCACCACCAGATCGCGATTGCGCAGGAGCTGGAGGATGTTCCCGACTTCCGACGCAATACCTACATCACTGCTTTCGGCGAGGGTTGGGGGCTCTATACGGAGAACCTGGCCATCGACATGGGACTCTACCGGACGTCGTACGAGAATTTCGGGCGGCTGACCTATGAGATGTGGCGTGCCTGCCGTCTCGTGGTGGATACCGGCATGCATTACATGGGCTGGACGCGCGAGGAGGCTGAGGCTTGCCTGCTGGAGAACTCCGCCCTGGCACCGCATAATGTTCGAACCGAGGTCCTTCGCTATATCGCCTGGCCGGGACAGGCCCTGGCCTACAAGACCGGTGAGCTGTTGATGCGCGATCTGCGTGCGGAAGCGGAAGAGCGTCTTGGCGCGCAGTTCGACATTCGCGCTTTCCATGACACCTTGCTGGAAGACGGCTCCATGCCGCTCTCTGCGCTGGAAGCAAAAATGCGCAGCTGGATCGACGAACAGGAAGCGGCCATCGAATAAGCCGCTCACCACGCGGAGCCGGCGGTAAAACCTTCCGGTGCGGCCGCGGGCGTCCGTTTTACGAACGAAAAAGGGCGGCCCGGGAGCCGCCCTTTCCTGTTTGTTGCTTGCGTCCGATCAGTATTGACGGCGCAGGGTCACACCGATGGTGCGCGGCTGGTTGGTGCGGAAGGAGAGGCGTGCCCGGCCGCCGCGTTCGCGGTCGAAGGACAGGTTCGCATTCTCGTCCATCACATTGTCGACGAAGGCGGTCAGCTGGGTGTTGCCCCAGTCGAGACCTGCCGACAGATAGCCGATGCCGTAAGGATCGAGGTGCAGGTCGACCCAGTTGCTCTCATTGCCGGTAGCACCGCCAAACGGCAGTCCGGAGAAAAACTGGCCTGCGCCGGTCTCCTGGTCGCTTGGCTGTGTGTAGCCGTCACCGACATGCTGGTAGGATGCGGTGAAGAAGCCTTCAGCACCTGATCCGGCCCAGCTGGCATCATAGGTGTAGACCGCGCTGACGGACATCATCAGCTCCGGTGTGGACGCCAGGCGGTTGCCTTCTCGAATGCCGGCGAGAACGGTGTTCGTGCCATCGACGACGGTGGAATCGAACTCTGCTCTCACATAGGTGCCGGCGAAGGCCACGAAGAGATTGTCGGTGAGCTGGTTTGAGAATTCGAGCTCAAGACCACCCGCATGGGCCTCTTCAACGTTGAAGCTGACACGAGAGGAACAGGAGCCCGCGTCAAGCGTGACCTGAAGGTTCTCGATGTCATTGTGGAATACGGCGGCATTCAGTGTCCAGCCATTGGCCTGGCCCTTGATGCCTGCCTCATAGTTCCAGGACGTTTCATCATCATAATCCTGGAAGCCACCGAAGATCGCCTCGTCCGCGGCCGTACACAGGGTGGAGTTCAGCGGGTCATTGACGCCGCCGAGACGGAAGCCCTGGGCTGCCTGGACGTTGAATGTGAACGTGTCATTCAGGTCATGACTGAAGATGAAACGGGTATTGATTCCATCCGACGCGGTTGAATCCTGGACGTTGGAGAAGCCGGAGGAGAACAGTCCGCCCTGGGAGATGGTGCGGTTCTCCTCGAAGTCATACCAGCGACCGCCAAAGGTCACACGGGTCCGCTCTGAAGCGTGCCAGGTGGCCTCACCAAACACCGCAAACTGATCGATATTATAGTCGAGATCAGCACTGTAGGGGCTGTCGGCCGGGAAACCGTTCAGCGTGCCTGCAGCGGTGCCTGCGCCAAGCGTTGCATCGGTGGCAGCATCATATCCTGGAGTGGGCAGGCGCTGTTTGTAGTTGCGCTCGACGTCGGAGAAGAAACCGCCGACGATCCAGTCGAAATCACCATCGCCCGTCGAAGCCAGGCGCAGTTCCTGGGTGAACTGGGTCAGTTCGGTCGTGTCGCGCAGGTTGGACGGCAGGAGGACTGCCGCATCAGCGTAGCCAAGGTCCACAGAGACCGAGCCGGTCAGCGCGGAGGCGTCACGGCTGACGAGGATGGAGCGATCCATGAAGCTGGTGACAGAGGTCAGGGTGAAACCGTCATAGTCCACCTCAACCGTCAGGTCGGCCAGCATGGTCTCGTCTTCGAAACCTTCCTGAAGCAACAGATACTGCTCGCGTGGACCCATGGTGATGGCCGGGCGGGTCGTTGTGTGCTCATTGGCGAACAGATTAAAGCGTTCCTGGCGATTGAAACCGTCTGCCTGGATCTCCTGGTAAACGATCCGCGGTGTGACCCGCATATTGTCGCTGACATCCATGGCAAGTGCCGCACGAATACCGGTGCGATTACCGCCATTGACGTCCTCGGTGCGCGAGCCGCCTTCGCCCAGCGCATCGATAAAGCCGCCATATTCCGTATGGTAGGCCGCGATACGCAGTGCGGCCGTATCCCCAACCGGGAAGTTGACCATGCCCTTGAGGTGGCCACCCATTTCGCCATCTTCGACGCTGTTCACCTCGAACTCGGCTTCGGCCGAGTACTCGCCGATTTCCGGCTGGTTGGTGATGTAGCGAATGGTGCCGCCGATGGAGCCCGAACCAAAGAGCGTGCCCTGCGGGCCACGCAGTGTTTCGACGCGGTTGAGGTCGTAGAGGTCGAAATCCGGTGTGAAGAGCGAGAGCGAGATAACGGATTCGTCGAGATAGACACCAACCTGTTCCTTCACGCCCGGCTGGTCGCGGACGATCTGGCCGGCGGAGACACCGCGAATGGAAACCTGGCTCTGGCCTGGCCCGAGATTCTGGATGTTCAGACCGGCAACATTGCGGGCAATGTCCTCGATTGAACCGGCGCCGGTTGCGCGGATGTCTTCCGCGGTTTGTGCGTTGATGGAGAACGGAACTTCCTGCAGCGATTGCTCGCGCTTGGTTGCCGTTACAACGATCACTTCAGTGTCTTGAGCGAGCGTGGGTGCCGCTAAAGAAGCCGCAAGTACAACTGCCAGAGCAGTTGAAGCGAGCACTCCAGACTGTTTCATTTTATCTCTCCCCGGGGGTTTTTGTTGGAATGATTCCAAGTTGCCACAATATATTGGGGTGTTCGAGCATTATTCGTGTTTCGCGTTAAGAGGAAAAATCATTTTCCCCCACGCGTTGCGTACAGATCACACTTCTTGACTTTCCCCCATTGCTTCCCCTTATCCAGCCTGAATGAGTGATCGCGACGACAATCCTGCCGCTTCGGGCGCGGACCGGCCATCCGAACAGGTGCCGGATACCAAGCCGGGGCTGGACATCATGACCTTTGGCTGCCGCCTTAATGGCTGGGAGAGCGAGGTCATGCGCGAACATGCGCAGGATGCAGGGCTGTCCAATGCGATCCTCGTGAATACCTGTGCGGTCACCAATGAAGCCGTGCGCCAGGCCCGCCAGCAGATCCGCCGCGCCCGCCGTGAGAATCCGGAAGCGAAAATCATCGTCACAGGCTGTGCGGCCCAGGTGGATCCGGACATGTTCGCTCAGATGCCGGAAGTCGACCGTGTGGTCGGCAATGACGAGAAGCTGAAGGCGGAAACCTTCAAGCCGGACCTCTTGCTGGGCGGCACCGAGAAGGTTCGCGTCAATGACATCATGAGTGTGCGCGAGACTGCCGGGCACCTGGTGGAGGGCATGGAGGGGCGTGCGCGCGCCTATGTCCAGGTCCAGAATGGCTGTGATCACCGCTGCACCTTCTGCATTATCCCCTTCGGTCGCGGCAATTCGCGATCCGTGCCGGCGGGCAAAGTGGTCGACCAGATCAAGACGCTTGTCGACAAGGGGCATAGCGAGGTCGTGCTGACGGGCGTGGATCTCACCTCCTGGGGCGGCGACCTGCCGGGAACGCCGCAGCTGGGGCGTCTGGTCCAGGCCATCCTGAAACAGGTTCCGGACCTGCCACGCCTGCGCCTCTCCTCTATCGATGCCATCGAGATCGACGAACCCCTGTTCGAGGCCATTACAGGCGAAGCGCGCGTTGCGCCCTATCTTCACCTGTCCCTCCAGGCCGGAGACGACATGATCCTCAAGCGCATGAAGCGTCGCCATCTGCGTGATGATGCCATCGCCCTGTGCACGCGCCTGAAAGAGGCGCGTCCGGATATCGCCTTCGGCGCGGATCTGATCGCCGGTTTCCCGACCGAGACCGAGGCGATGTTCGAGAACTCGCTCAAGCTCGTCGACGAGTGCCAGCTGGCCTATTTGCACGTCTTCCCGTTTTCACCGCGACCGGGTACGCCGGCCGCGCGCATGCCGCAGCTGGATCGCGCCGTGATCAAGGAACGCGCCGCCCGCCTGCGGGCCAAGGCTGAAGAAGCGCTCAACCACCATCTCGACAGCATGATCGGGCGGGTTGATGCGGCACTCGTCGAGAAGCCGGGATTTGCCCGCGCCGGAAACTTTGCCGCCATCCGCTACCCCTCCGACACGGCGCCGCGGCCCGGCGCGCTTGTGAATATCGAGGTTTCGGGTCATGACGGGCGTGAATTGCAGGGGAATCTCGTCGAATGAGTGAGAAAAAGCCGGGCTTCTTTTCCCGACTGGCTGCGGGTCTGAAACGCACCTCGTCCAAGCTGGGCGAGTCCGTCACTGCGATCTTCACCAAACGCAAGCTGGACCATGAGGCGATCGAGGAGCTGGAAGACACGCTCATCGCCGCGGATCTCGGCGCCGCTGCCGCGATGCGTGTGACCGAGCGCCTCGCCAAGGACCGGTTCGACAAGGAAGTAAGCGACGAGGAAGTGCGTGAAGTTCTCGCCTCGGTGGTCGCGGAAACGCTGGAACCCCTGGAAAAACCGCTCGACCTGACCGGCAGTGCGCCGCGTGTGGTGCTGTTTGTGGGCGTAAACGGCTCGGGCAAGACGACAACGCTCGGCAAGATCGCGGTCAAGCTCAAGCGCCAGGGGCGCAATCCGGTGCTGGCCGCCGGCGACACTTTCCGTGCGGCCGCGATCGAACAGGTCTCCGTCTGGGGCGAGCGGGCCAAGGCGCCGGTCGTCAAGCGCGACATCGGCGCCGATGCGGCCGGACTGGCGTTCGATGCGCTGGAAGAGGCCGAGCGTGGCGGTCATGACGTGGTGTTGATCGACACGGCCGGACGTCTGCAGAACAAGTCCGAACTGATGGAAGAGCTCCGCAAGATCGTCCGCGTCATTCGCAAGAAAATCCCCGACGCACCGCACGAGGTGTTGCTGGTGCTTGATGGCACGGTCGGCTCCAACGCCGTGTCACAGGCGGAAGCCTTCCTG
The DNA here is from genome assembly GCF_017643475.1 of Maricaulis sp. Classification (GTDB taxonomy): domain Bacteria; phylum Pseudomonadota; class Alphaproteobacteria; order Caulobacterales; family Maricaulaceae; genus Maricaulis. Next base: position 52,939 of record NZ_JAEPNI010000001.1, on the reverse strand, counting down.
GAAGCCTCCGACGTGACCGGCGTGATCATGACCAAGCTGGACGGCACCGCCAAGGGCGGAGCCCTGGTCCAGGTGGCCGAGAAATTCCAGCTGCCGATCCACTATATTGGGATCGGTGAAGGCGAAGAAGATCTCCAGCCCTTCAGCGCGCTGGGTTTTGCCCGCGCCATTGCAGGCCTGGAGGCGTAGGGCTTGCTCGAAGCCCTCCCGCTCGCCAGCCTGGCCATGCTGTGCTCGGCGAGCCTGCATGCCTTCATGGGGCTGCTGACCAAACAGGCCGGAGACCGTCTGGTCTTTCGCGCCACGATGATGTCGATCGGCGCGGTCTATGTCCTGCCGATCCTGCTGAGCAATCCCATCCCGGACTGGAGTGTCTGGCGTTTTTTGCTGCTGGGCGCGGTCCTGCACTGGGCTTTCCAGATGGCGATGATCCGTGCGTTCGAACACGGCGATATGGGGCTGGTCTATCCGATCATGCGCGGTGGCGCGCCGCTGCTGGCGGGGCTCGTGGCCTTTCTGGTGCTGGGCGAGGTTTTGTCGATCTGGGAGATTGCGGGGCTTGTAGTGGCTTCGTTGGCGGTGCTCGGTTTCGGCTGGCCGGAAAAGGGTGGTCGCCCCAAGGTGCAGGCCATCGGATTCGCCCTCCTCGCAGCCGGTATGACGGCGCTCTATTCTGTCAATGACGCATCAGGCGCACGCGCGGCCAGCAGCCCCTTTGTCTATCTGGCCTGGTTTGCGGTGGTGACGGCGGTGCCGATCCTGCTGACCGCGCTGATCCGTCGGGGGCGTGATTTGCCGGGACTGATGCGCCAGGAGCTCAAGTCCGGTGCCATCGCCTCGATCTTTGGCCTGGCAAGTTACGGGTTCGCGTTGTTTGCCTATGCCAACGCAGCAGTGGGACCGATGTCCGCGCTGCGTGAAACTTCGGTCGTCATCGGCGCAATCCTGGCCGCTGTCGTGCTCAAGGAAGGTTTCGGCAAACGTCGTATCGCGCTGTCGGTCGTGCTGGTCGGTGGACTAATCGCGATGAGGCTGGCGGCGGCGTAGTCTAGTTCAGCACGTCCAGTCCACGCTCAGGACGGAGAATATCTGATGAATTGAGCCGAACGTAGTGAATTAGGCGAGTATTTTCTGATTGAATATCTGATGTTCGGACGTTACGGGCCAGAGTATCCAACTGGTCCCACAGGGTTGAATCGAGGTCGTCGAGAAAATCCTCAATCGGAAGGTGTTTCACTAGATGAAACGTTGCCAAGACCATGTCTGCTTCTGCGTCGAACCCAATTTTACTAAGAGCAATTGCTGTTTCATTCAGGAAGCGAGTTCCATAGGTTTCGAGATAAGTAGGTAAGCCACTCCGTTCGACTGTGCCTATTAGACGCATGCAAAGTTCTATCTCGAATTCGGTTTTCGAAAGCTTGAGCGTTTGATGTGATGGGGCAAGACGGTGTGCCCAGAATGCTGCCAGGTCATGGAGCCCATCACCGCATTCTCGGGTGAGAAGCTCCTGAAAGAAAGTCTCCGAAATTCTAGGCTGCAACTCCGCCTCTCTGATCAATGCTAAGGACAACAAATAAACTGGTTATCCCAAGTTTGTCATCCCGGACGGATAGCCGGGCTTGACCCGGCTGGAGATCCGGGGCCCATCGCGCAATGGGTCCCCGCTCTACGCCCCGCTTTCGCGGGGCATTCGGCGGGGATGACAAGTGTTTCGGTGGTTTAAAGCCCTATCCGCCCCGATTGACCGGGACCAGCGCGCCGGAAATCGCACGGCTGTTGTTCGACAGAAGGAAACCGATCACCTCTGCTGCCGCTTCCGGCTTCACCCAGCTGGACATGTCTGCATCCGGCATGTCCGCGCGGTTGGTGGGGGTGTCGAGAATGGTCGGCAGGACCGCGTTGACGCGCACGCCGGCGCCAGCGCCTTCCTCCGCCAGGCTTTCGGTGAGTGCGTGCACACCGGCCTTCGAGGCCGTGTAGGCCGCCATGCCCAGACCCGGGGCTTTCACCGCAGAGGCGCCGATATTGACGATCGCCGCTTCGCCTTCAAACAGTGAAAACGCCGAGCGCGACGCAATCGCGGCGGTTTTTAGATTGATGCGGAACATCTTGTCGAAACCGTCAATCTCGCCGTCGGCGATCGTCTGCCAGATGAAACCGCCGGCGATATTGGCGATGCCGGTCAGGCCACCCATCTTTTCCTTCGCCGCGGCGAAGGCGGTCTGGACCGCCGCCTCATCAGTCAGGTCGACACCGCCGATGACGTGCTGTGCTGCGCTGGAACCGTTGTCGGCAGCCAGATCGATCGCGGTGACGGTTGCGCCGGTCTTGACCAGGTGAGCGACGACGGCCTGGCCCAGAATGCCCAGGGCGCCGGTGACGATGATCTTGTCTGACATGAGGATCTCCCGCTGTGTTGCGGGGCGGATAGCATGACCGTCACAAAGTGCAAGGGGCAAGCCGGGCCTGCCCCTTCACAGGATCAGCAGCGCATGCCGCGATAATCCTTCACATCCCAGGTCAGTCCCTGTTCATCCGTACCCGCCGTGTAGCCGCGGGGCAGTTCGTTCTGGTGGAAAGCGTTCTGCATCTGCAGAACCATCAGCTCACCGCTGCGCAGGAAGACGACGGCATATTGTCGATAGGCACTGAATTCATGAGTGCGCAGCGCGACGTTCAGCGCATCACCCATGATGGGTTCGATATCGGCCGGGTACGCTTCGCCCGTGCTGTCATCACGCAGGCACGCATTGAGGTCGACACCGCTGACATTGCGCGGGATTTCCCGGTTGCGCCATGATCCCGGTCGTTCCCAGGCGGCTTGCGCCATGGCGATGCGGTCGATCTGGCGTTCCGTGAAGATACGCTGTTCTTCTTCGGCGATCCGGCGTTCCTCTTCCTGGCGACGGCGTATTTCCTCGACCCGGCGGCGCTCTTCGTCAAACACGGCCGGACAGTCGGTTTCCCGCCGACCCAGCTCGGCATTGACCAGGCTGGTTTCCTCGACCTCGCGGCTGCCCGGATTGGCCTGGATACGGCAAAGTTGCAGGTCGGAGAAGCTGTAGACGTTCTCGGTGGTTACTGTGGTGGCGCAACCCGCCAGGGCGGTTGCGATTGCTGCTGCGGCGAGAGCAAGGCGTTTCATGAAAATCCCCCAATCAAAATCAGCGACAGAATACTGAGGGTTGTTTGCCAGACAACACCTGAACAGAGGATTGCAGGTTCGGGCTGGCTTTTTTTGCAGGCGCACCCAAAATGGCAAAAAACAAACAATGACGGCTGGTCCCATCATCATGCAAGACACAGAAGAAAGACGCCCGACGCAGGAAGAGGCGCCCGGCGCGCTGGTTGACCTGTTGACGGTCGAGGAAATCGATACCGACCTGTATCGCGGCAAGCGCAATCCGGGCGGTCAGGGCCGGGTGTTTGGCGGTCAGGTGATCGCCCAAGCATTGATGTCGGCGGTCGGGTCGGTGGATGAAGGGCGCGTCGCCCATTCGCTGCACGCCTATTTCATGCGGCCGGGCGACGAAAAACTGCCGATCATCTTCCGTGTTGAACGTGATTATGACGGGGGGAGTTTTTCCAACCGGCGCGTTATTGCCATTCAGCGTGGCAAGCCGATCCTCAATATGACAGCCTCCTTCCAGCGACAGGAAAAGGGTCTCGAGCATCAGGCCGAGATGCCGGATGTGCCGCAACCGGAGGAGCTGGAGACAGAAGCGGAAATCGCCGAGCGCTATCGCGATCGTTTCCCCAAGGCCTTCGTCGATTTCATGACCCGGCCCCGGGCCATAGAACTGCGCCCCGTTGAAAGCTGGCTGGACCCGGAAAACGAGGTTCGCAACGGTCTGCGCCAGACCTGGATCCGCACCTCAGGTCCGGTCGGTGATGATCCGATCATGCACCGTGCGATCCTGGCCTATGCCTCGGACATGACCCTGCTGGGCACCAGCATGAAGCCGCACGGTGTGAACTGGCTGATGCCGCAAATGCAGACGGCAAGCCTCGATCATGCGCTGTGGTTCCATGATGATGTGCGCGTGGACGACTGGCTGCTCTATGCCTGTGACAGCCCGTGGTCGGGCGGGTCGCGCGGGTTCAATCGCGGTCACCTGTTCACGCGCGATGGCAAGCTGATCGCCTCGGCGACCCAGGAAGGCCTGATCCGGTGGCGTGAAGACAGGAAGGGCTGAGTGTGACCCCGCAAATCCAGACAGAGGGCGAGTTCAAGGGCTGGCAATACTGGCCTGAAGAGCCGTTTGAGAGTCATGTCGGTCCGTTTTACCGCACGGTCGACGAAGAGGGCGTGATCGGTGCCTTTCGCGCTGAACGTAAACACATGAATGCAGGCGGTGTGGTGCATGGCGGCTGCCTGATGAGCTTTGCCGACTTCATGCTGTTCTCCATCGCCTGGGATGCCTTCGAGGACGGGAGCATGGGCGTCACAATGACCTTCAACTCCGAATTCCTAGATGGCGCACCGGAAGGCGCGCTGGTGACCAGCCGTGGCGAGGTCACCCGCATGGGCAAGTCCACCATATTCGTGCGCGGCATGATCTATTCCGAAGATCGTCCGGTGATGAGCTTTTCCGGTTCGATCCGCCGCTTCACACCCCGACCCTAGCGTTTGAGGTTTTTCGCGTCCTTGCCGTCCTGCATGTGGTGGGCGAGGAAGGCGAAGAGCATGTTCATCCTGTGTTTGGTCGGGCGTCCTTCGCCGAGGCGCAGGATATTGCGGTAGAAGAAGGCCATGTTGGCAAAGCCGTTCATGGCCCGCAGCGTGGGATTCGAGCTTTCGGGCCCGAAAATACCCGGGCCCAGCGCCAGCGAGTCTTCCCAGGATGTCAGCCGGTCGAGTGACCCTTCGATCAGACGCTCCGGCAGGTCCGTATCAACGCAGAGCGGTCGCGCCAGGCCGATGACCTGGATGTCGTCTTCATTGAGGGCCGCCAGCATGGCCTCGCGGGAACGGAAGCCACCAGTGACCATCAGCGGGACATTGCAATTCTCGCGGATCGCGGTCGCGTAGTTGAGGAAATAGGCTTCGCGGGCGCGCGTCGACGCCTTCACCGCCGTCTCGTCCTTGTAGACCGGTTCCAGGCCTTCAATGCCAAGCAGGGCGGGCTGTTCGTAATTGCCGCCGGAAATTTCGACCAGGTCTACGCCAGCCTGTTCCAGCATGCCGACAACGCTGATGCATTCATCCAGCGCAAAGCCGCCCTTCTGGAAGTCAGAGGAGTTGAGTTTGACCCCGATCGGATAGTCCGATCCGACCGCTGCGCGGACGGCGGCAATGATCTCCAGCAACAGGCGGGCCCGGTTTTCCAGCGAACCGCCCCATTCATCCTCGCGTTGATTGATCAGCGGGTTGAGGAATTCCGACAACAGATAGCCGTGCGCCGAGTGAACCTGGACCCCTGTAAACCCGGCGGTTTTGGCGACGCTGGCGGTGTGCGCGAAACGGGCGATGACATCCTTGATCTCATCCGTGCTCAAGGCGCGAGGCTTGGCGAACAAACCACCGGGCAAGGCGACTTCGCCAATAGCCGATGGTGCCACAGGCTCGGTAGCAATGGCCTTGGGAGACTGGCGGCCGGCATGGGAGATCTGCATCCAGATATGCCCGCCTCCGGAGCGTCCGGCCTCGGCCATCTTGCTGAGACCGTGCATCTGTTCGTCGGATTGCTCCCCATCGATGACGATATTGGCGGCGCGCTCGAGATAGCGCTTGTCGACCATGACATTGCCGGTGACAGAGAGGCCCAGCCCACCTTCCGCCCAGGCCTCGTACAGCCGGGCGTGTTTGTCGGTGGCGCGATTGTGATCATCGGCCAGGCCTTCCGTCATCGCGGATTTGCACAGACGGTTCGGCAGGGTGGCGCCGCAGGGCAGGGTGAGCGGATCGCCCAGATTGATCTTAGTCATGAAGCCCTCAAAACATTCCTTCTGCGGGAATTTGGATCAATTGCGCATCGCTTGGCAAACACTGTTTACCCGGCCTACGGTGTTCCGATCAAAACCGGGGGAGAGCTTGATGAAGATCGAACACGCGCTGGAGCCGACAGAGGCGCAGCTCAACGCGATCCTGGCGACGGGCAAGAGCGGCGAAGTCCACATGCTCAACCTGCTGAAATTCCGCGAATTCGCTGCCTATGAGGACGGGCGGGACGCGGACATGCCCGGGCGCGATGCCTATCTGCATCGGTATGGCGCTCCGATGGTTGAAATGGTGATGAAGGCCGGTGGTAGTCTGAAGTTTTCCTCTGTGCCCTCCGCATTGCTGGTCGGTGAGGTGGAAATGCCCTGGGATATGGTCGCGATTATAACCTATCCATCCATCAAAACCCTGATCGACATCTCGATGACACCTCAATTCCAGGAGATTGCCGTTCACCGCAAGGCGGGTCTGGAAGGCCAGCTCCTCATCCCGTGTTTTGGTGAGGACACGGCAATCGCATGAGTCTGAAAACCCTCGCGCCGCAGGTCCTGACCAGTTCGACCCTGCGCAATACCGTGCGCCTGTGGCACCTGCTGGGGCGCAGGCTTGGCGGCAAGGCGGCGACGTTGCACGCGTTTCTGGAGCCGGGTGAGCCCTATTCGGAATTGCTGATGCAGGCGCTTCCCAGGCTTCAGGAGACCTATGGGCTGGATGTCGTAAGACACTGCGTTGGTGCACCGGAGAGGTCTGCTGCGCCGGAACCTGAGATGCTGGCGAACTGGTCCAGTCTGGATGCAGAGGCGCTGGCCCACGCGCACGGCCTGGCCGGTGTGAAAGGTGTTGTCAGCGATATCGGGGGTGAGGCGCAGGCTGGAGCGGACCTGCGCCGCAAGCTGGGTCATTACGCGTCCGGAATGATCTGGTTTGAGGGCGAGTGGTATTGGGGTGTCGACCGTCTGGTACATCTGGAGCGTCGGCTGGGCGCCGTGCCCAGGCAGGCGCTGTTCGAGCCGCCTGCGGAGACAGGTGCGAGGACCGGTGGCAGCTTCGAGACGTTCTTCTCGCTGCGCAGTCCCTACAGCTATATCGCCCTGATGCGCGTGTTCGATCTTGCCCGTCGCTGGGGCGCTGAAATCAAGCTGCGTCCGGTCTTGCCGATGGTCATGCGCGCCTTGCCCGTGCCCCGGGAGAAACGTTTCTACATTGTGCGCGACTGCGCGAGGGAGGCCGACCGGTTCGGGCTCGAATTCGGCAACATCTGTGATCCGCTGGGCAAAGGGGTCGAGAACGGACTCGCTATCCTGGTCGACGAGATCAATGCCGGTCGCGGTGAGGTCTTTGTCCAGAGCTTCATGCGCGGTGTGTGGAGCGAGGGTCTGGATGCGTCCAGACCGGCCGGGCTCTACAAGATCTGCAAGCGCGCGGGCATCGACTGGAAACACGCTGAAGCGCTCATCGCGACGCAGGATTGGCGCGAAGTGGTTGAGACCAATCGCCAGGACATGTTCGCCGGCGGTCATTGGGGCGTGCCGTCCTTCCGAGTCGGCACACGCATGTGTTTCGGTCAGGACCGGCTGTGGCAGGTCGGTGAGTGGCTCGCTGAAGAGGCGGGACAGGAACCGGCATGACCGGTTCCTTTTGAAGCGTTAGCTGCGCGGTTTGCGCGGGGCCTTGCGGAGGCTGGCACCCTTTGGGCCACCCTTTGAGCCCGGCTTGCCGGAGCCTGTCGTGGCGCGTCGACGCGGACGATCCTCGGGTCCCGGGGCGCCATCGCGGAAATCACGCTTTTTCTTGAATCCGCCGGTCGGACCTTTTGATCCGCCCTTGGCCCCGAAGGGTTTCTTGCCCTTGGGCGTGCGCGGATCCTTCATCTTGCGACGCGGCTCATCGGAACGGTCATCCGACTTGAATTCACGATCATCGCGGCGTTTGAAGTCGCGTTTCTTGCCGTCGGTTGGACGGTTGTCACGGCGTGGCTTGCGGTTGTCGCGGTCGTTCCAGGCCGGACGATTATCCTGGTCACCCAGTAACTCATCCAGCGAAACATTTTCGTCGGCGGGACGGCGTTCGCCACGATCTTTATCACGCGGGCGGTCATCCCGGGGAGGGCGTGGCTTGCGGGGTTTGTCGAAGGAGCGCTCCTCGTCGCGCGGGCGGCGAGGACGATCATTCCAGTCCTTGCGGTCGCGATTGTCCGGCCGGCGATCATCGCGTTCACTCCGGTTGCGGTCATCGCGGTTCCGATCATCACGATCCCGGCTCCCGCGATCGCCACGGTCCCTGTTCTCGCGATGCGGACGGTCGCCACGCTCGCGGCGTTCGCCGTCACCGTCGCGGTCCCGTCGCGGACGCTCCTGGAAGGCGCGCTTTTCGCGGGCCGGGGGTTCCTCGTCGGTCTCGACGATACGGACATTCTTTTCACCGCCGCCGGAGGCTTCGAGGCCAGACTTGAACTGTTCCAGACCCTTGGCAGAAATCTGGACCCAGCTGTCTTCCTCGCGAATGCGGATGGAGCCGATATCGCGCTTGGTGACATCACCGGCACGGCAGACCAGCGGCAACAGCCAGCGCGGTTCCGCGCCGTGTTTGCGGCCGGTGTTCAGCTTGAACCAGCCACCATGTTCAAAATTATCGCGTTCCGACTTGGTCTTGGGCTGCGGTGCGGCCATCAGTTCCTCGGGAGCCGGCATGCCCTTCATCTGGGCGCGGATGAAGGCGGCAGCGACCTGCTCGGCACCAAAACTCTCCAGCAGCGCTTTCGCGTCCTCGAGCAGTTCCGGTTCAACCTCGTCGGTCAGGGCGGTGTCTGCCAGGATACGTGCACGATCCTTTTCCAGGATGGCTTCAGCACTCGGCGGGGCGATCCAGTCGGCCTCGATACCGCCATTGCGCAGCAAGGCACGGGCACGACCGGTGCGGCTGTAGGGCACGATCAGGGCGCAGATGCCTTTGTTGCCTGCACGGCCGGTACGACCGGACCGGTGTTTGAGGGTTTCGGCATTGGTCGGCAGATCGGCATGGATCACCAGTTCCAGACCCGGAAGGTCGATGCCGCGTGCGGCGACATCGGTGGCGATACAGACACGCGCACGGCCATCGCGCATGGCCTGCAGGGCGTGGCTGCGTTCCTTCTGGCTCAGCTCACCGGACAGGGCGACGGCAGCGAAGCCGCGATTGCCCAGCTTGGAGGCGAGACGGCTGACACCTTCACGCGTGGCGCAGAAGACGATGGCGCGCTGGGCGTCGTTGAAACGCAGAATGTTGACGATGGCGTTCTCGCGGTCGGGCGCCTGGACCGTCATCACCTGGTAGGAGATGTCGCCGTGTTGTTCCTTTTCGCCAGCGGTTTCCAGACGCATGGCGTCGTTCTGGTACTTCTTGGCAAGACGGGCGATGCCATGCGGGACCGTGGCTGAAAAGAGGAGAGTGCGGCGGCCGTCGGGAGACTGGTTGAGGATGAATTCCAGGTCTTCCTCGAAACCGAAATCGAGCATCTCGTCGGCTTCGTCGAGGACCACAGCACGGGCATCAGACAGGTCCAGAGCGCCCCGTTCAATGTGGTCGCGCAGGCGACCCGGCGTGCCCACCACGATATGGCAGCCGCGCTCCAGCGCCTTGCGTTCCGAGCGCGGATCCATGCCACCGACGCAGGAGGCGATGCGCGCCTTGGCTTCACCGTACAGCCATTGCAGTTCGCGCTGGACCTGCAGGGCCAGCTCACGCGTTGGGGCGATTACCAAGGCCAGAGGTGAGCCTGCGAAATCGAACTGGTCCTTGTCGCCGAGCAGTTCCGGCGCCATGGCCAGGCCAAAGGCGACGGTCTTGCCCGAACCCGTCTGGGCAGAGACCAGCATGTCCCGTCCGGCCGCCTCGTCGGTCAGCACAGCGCTCTGGACTTCGGTGAGCTCTGCATAGCCCTTGATATCGAGCGCGCGCGCCAGTGACGGCACGATATTCGCGTTGTTGGTCATTGTCTGGTCAATCCGATCCGGCGCATCTCGCGCCCTTGGCTGCATCTTGCCCGTCGCAGCTTTCATGGTCTGCCCTGCAGGCAGCGCGCGGGCATTAGCACAGATTGGCCGGAATGGAAAACGCAGCTGCAGATCAGATCGCGCGGCTGTGCTGTTCCTCCCGCACGATGAAGTTGGGATCGATCCGCGCAGCCAGGTTGCGCACGTAGGGACGACCCTGTTGCGGCACCAGAAGGCGCTGATCCTCGACGATGACCAGACCATCGGCTTGCATGTCGGCGATCGCATCGAGATCGATGCTGGGGTCGAGCGGAAGTTCGAAATCGCACATCAATCGTTCGATACGGGCGGCGATCCGGCGATCATCGGCGTCACGTTGCAGGCCGCGCACAAAGCTGGAGTGTCCCTGTTCTCGGGTCTCCGCATAGCGGGCGGGGTCCGGCTGGTTCTGCAGGTAACCGCCGGGCGCTTCGCTGATCGAAGAGGCGCCCAGACCCATCAGTACGTCATAATCGTCGTCGGTATACCCCTGAAAATTCCGGCACAGACGGCCTTCGCGCGTGCGGACAGCCATGCTGTCCGACGGCTTGGCGAAATGGTCGAAGCCGACGGGTTGATAGCCATGGCTTTCCAGCACCGACGAGGCTGCGAGCATCTGTTCGAAGCGCTCCCGTGCACCGGGCAAGCGATCTTCCGGAATGGCTTTCTGGTGTTTCTTGAACCAGGGCACGTGCGCATATCCGAACACGGCAATGCGGTCGGGCGACAGCTCTGCGACCGCATGCGCGGTCATCTCGACACGGTCGACCGTCTGGGCAGGCAGGCCATACATGATGTCAGTATTGATCGCGGCGATGCCAGCCTCGCGCAAATTCTGAACGGCCTGGCGGACAACACTCAGCGGCTGGATGCGGTGGATGAGTTTCTGAACCTCGTCGGATAGGTCCTGGACTCCCAGGCTGGCGCGATTGAAGCCCAGCTCGCCCAATCGCGTTGCCAGTGCCCGGGTTACCCCGCGCGGGTCAAGCTCGGCGGCAATCTCGGCGTCGGTTGCCAGGGGGAAGGCATCGCGGATTTCCTGCATGAGGTCGCTGAACTGGTCCGGGCTCAGCATGTCCGGTGAACCGCCTCCGAAATGGATATGGTGGATCTGTGCATCTGCCGGCAGCGACGCGGCCCGATGGCGTATCTCGTCTTTCAGTGCGTCCAGATAACGTTCGATTCGCTCCGACTTGTTGGGAATGGTGGTGTTGCAGCCGCAATACTAGCACATCGTCTTGCAAAAGGGGATGTGGAGGTAGAGCGAGATTTTCGGAGCTGCGGGAAGCGCCTGCATCCAGCTGGCCCACAGCGGCTCACCATCCACTTCGCCAAAGCCTTTGGCAGGCGGGTAGGAGGTATAGCGAGGCACGCTTTCGAGTGCGTAATTTGGCAGAAAACGAGGGGTCATGTCGGCGCATTCCTGAGCAGTTCAGGTGCACGCTACTCGTTTTTCGACCCCAATATAAATGTGCCCTTTGCGCGCAGCTTCAATTTGCCGCGCCTGACCGGATCAGGCTGCGCGGCGGTGGTTTTCCAGATGCTGACGCAGGGCGCTGATTGTCATTGGGCGACCGAAGTTCCAGCCTTGCATGAAGCGGAAGCCGAGAAGCTTGAGCATGGCGGCCTGGCTTTCGGTTTCAACTCCCTCGGCGACGAGGTCCTTTTTCAACGCATCGCCAAGCAGGGACATGGCCTGGAGCATTTTGTTGGAGCCATCGCCCTTGCCGATCGAGCGGACGAAACTCTTGTCGATCTTGATCTTGTCGAACGGGATCTGGTGCAGATATCCCATGCCGGCGAAACCGGTTCCGAAATCGTCCAGATTCAATTTGAAGCCGGCTTCGGAGAAGGAGACCAGCCGCTCGCGCGCGCGCTCGAAATCCTCGACCAGAACGGCCTCTGTCAGTTCGATCTCGATCTGGTTCGGCTTGAGGCCTGCATCCATCAGCTTGTCGACATAGTGATGGCAGATATTGGCGGCATTGAGCTGCGCGGGAGACAGGTTGATCGAGATGGTGTGCGACGTGGTTTCGTCGAAATCCTCACACACCGTGCTGATGACAAAATCGCCCAGCTTCTGGATCAATTTGGAGCGTTCGGCGACCGGGATGAAGACATCCGGCGGTACAGCACCGCGCTCTTCATTTTCCCAGCGCAGCAGCGCTTCGACGGATACGACCTCGTCCGTGTTGGCGTCCATGATCGGCTGGTAGGCGACATAGAACTCCTTGTTGGCGAGGCCTTCCTCGATCGCGGCTTCCATATTGCGGCGATGATTATGTTCGAGGCCCAGGCTGTTGTCATAGGTCAGCGGCTGGTCAAGCTGTTCGGCCTTGGCGCGATACATGGCCAGGTCTGCTTCCTCGATCAGGGTGTCAAAACTCTTCGGCGTTTGTTCGGTCGACCAGCTAATGCCGATGGCCCCGCCGATATCGTAGAGACGGCCATCGTGTTCGACAGGGTGATCAAGACTGCCAGAAAGGCGACGGGCGATATTGAGAGCAGCGCTTGTCGCCTCTTCACCAATCATTACGCAGGCAAACTCGTCCCCGCCGATCCGCGCCAGCAAAACATCGGCTGGAATGACCGAGCGGAAGCGTTGGGCAACGGCCCTGATGACTGCATCACCGGCATGGTGACCGGCCTTGTCATTGACCGCCTTGAAGCCGTTGAGATCGATATAGATGATCGCGGCCTGGCCCCTTGCTGCAGCATCCTCTGCGGTGGGACTTTCGATGAAATCGGTAAAGCCCTGGCGATTGGCGAGGCCGGAAAGGCTGTCCCGGCGCGCCGCAAGGCGCGCCCGGCGTTCATTATTGGTGACGCGACGGCCGAGCTTGCGAACGTGCAGGCGCAGGAATTGGAACGCGACCAGAAACAGCGCGACATAGGCGATCAGCGGCAGGAGGGCAAAACGCAAGGACTCGATGCCCGGCAGGGACGGGCTCCACACCAGGTGGCCGACTGTGTGTCCCCGGGCGTCCGCCAGCGGAACCGAACCCGTGACCGAGGGGTGGCTCGACGGTGTCAAAGCGATGTTCTCTAGCAGGTAGTTCGCGCCAAGCTCATCGAAGAAATACTTGTCCATTCGCGTGCCGATGATGATCAGCGGTACGGTGGCGATGTCCAGAATGGAGCGATCTTCGTGTTCACCGATTGCGGTCGCAGACATCAGATAGATATGGCCATTCAGCTCGGCCATGTGAGTGGCGCGCCAGAGTTCATTGGCCTGCGCCTCGAGCAGGTCTGCGCGGACCTGGGAAAGAGTTTCCTCACTCAGCAGTGAGCTGCGAACCTTTGAACCCGTCTCGCGATGCCAGGAGTATGTTTGCCCTTCGCTCTCCTGAGTCAGGACAACGAAGTCGAAGGAGCCGTGATCCTCGAACGGGCTGGCCATGCTCTCCGCGAGAATCCCTGTATCTCCGGCTTGGAAGATATAGAGAAGGTCGGCCCACCACCCGTAGTCGGTGGCCCAGTTTTCATTCTGGATGGAAGCCGCTCGAACGCCTGCCGAAAGTAGTCTCTGATCCGTTTCCAGCGCATTGCGATTCAATGCACCGACAAAGAAATAGATCGTGAGGATTGAGGCGATCAAAGAAATCAGAGCAGCGGAGCTGATATAGAGCCCCAGACGCTTTTCCAACGGATTTCGCATAGTCTTCCCGGTACTTCTCGAAAGCACAGGCTGTCACAAACTCGTAAAGACTCCGTCAGCGCGATGGTTAAGCGGTGCAGTGATCTCTTTTGCTGCGGTAATATTACATGCGCGTACTAACTATTTGTTTTCAAAAGTGAATTGTCCAACGTCGATGCGGTCGGTTTCGAAGCCTGCTTCGCAATAGGCTAGGTAGAAACGCCAGATGCGATCAAAACGTGTGTCGAAGCCCATCGGCTCGATGCATGCCCACTCGTTTTGGTAAACTTCACACCAGCGTCGAAGCGTCTCGGCGTAGTCCTTGCCAAAAAGATGGGTGTTGATCGATGCTAATCCGTGCTGACGGCCCAGTTCAACGACATGCTGATTGGTGGGCAGCATCCCGCCCGGGAATACGTATTTCTGGATAAAATCGACAGATTTCAGATAGCTGTCGAAGTCGCGCTCGCGGATTGTGATGACCTGCAGAGCTGCGCGACCACCCGGTTTCAGGACGGATTTCAGCTTGGCAAAATAGGTCTGCCAGTGTTCGGCGCCAACGGCTTCGAACATTTCGATGGACGCGATGGCGTCGTATTGCTCGGGGATATCGCGATAATCCTGCAGGCGGAGTTCGACCTGGTCCTCCAGGCCCAGGCGCTGCATCCGTGCCCGGGCAAAGTCGAGCTGTTCCTGTGACAGGGTCACGCCGGTGACCCTGCAGCCGAAATCCCTGGCAGCGATCTCGGCAAAACCGCCCCAGCCGCAGCCGATTTCCAGCACGTGCTGGCCCGGTTTCAGCTGAAGCTGTTCACAGATGCGGCGGTATTTGCGCTCCTGCGCGGTCTCCAGGCTCTCTTCGTGGCTGTCGAACAGGGCCGAGGAATAGGTCATGCTCTTGTCGAGCCATTTTTCGTAGAAGGCGTTGCCCAGGTCATAGTGGAAAGAGATGTTGCGCCGGCTTCCAGAGCGGGAATTGGCGTTCCGCAAGTGTTTGAGGCGCGCCAGCAGTCGGCTGGGACCGGTTTTGGCACTGGCGACGTTCATCTCGTCCAGCCCCGTGGCCAGGCTTGTCAGGAGCGCGGCCAGATCATCTGATTCCCACTCACCATTTACATAGCCTTCTGCAAATCCCAGTGGGCCGCTAAAGAGCGTCCGTGCCAGCACATTCCAGCTGTTCAGACGCCACTCGACCAGCGGTGTTGCGGAATGACGCGCAGCCATGAAGCGATATCCGGACGGCAGTTCAACGAGCAGGTTGAGTGCACCGGCGCGTGACAGCGTCTTGCTGATCCAGCCCGCAGCCTGCCGGTCCAGCCAGCTGGCGGTGTGTTCGGGAGAAAGCTCGGTGATACGTGAAGGGGACAAATCCATCAGACGCTCCTGGGGCGGGTGTCGACCGTGCCCCGGCGCGGGGCGAAGACGGGCAGGCCCTTGATTGCGAGGCGTGCGGCCTCGATCAGGATGCCGCCCACGATCTTGATCGTGTTGAACGGGTGGGAGATGAGGGCCTGCCTTAGAGCAGACTGGCTAAACGGGGTCAGGCGGGCGGTTTGCACGGCGGACAGGATTTTTTCGCCTTCGCGCTCGAGCTGAATGCAAAGGCGCAGGCTGGTCGCATCGCGGCGAAGCCGGAAGTGGTACTCGCCCCTGTTCGCAGGGTTGAAAGGGCTGACGAAGAAATCCTTGGCGCACTTGAACCGATAGTCGGGCCCGGCGTTCGGATCTACGGCGAAGGAATAGGCCTGGCGGCCGCTGTGGAAGTTGGAAACCTCGAAAATGACGCCGACAAAGCGCTCGCGGGTGTCAAAGGCGAAGAAAACCGATAGTGGGTTGAATTTGAGGCCGAAAATGCGCGGTACGGTGAGAAGTTCAATCCGGCCGATTGGTTGCACCATGCCGGCAGCTGACAGCTGTTGTTCCACCCAATCGCGCAGCTTAACGCGACCGCTCCCATAGTCGTGTGACCACAGGCTGATCAGAGCCGGTCGGTCTACTGCCCACAACCAGCCGCGGCGTCCGCGCGCGGTCTCGGCATCGATGTCGACAAGGACACTGAGTATGGAATACCGCAGCGAATGTGCTTTCGGTCCGTGCCGGGTGTGGCCGACGACGCAGTCACACAGGGATGCGGGCAGGGGTATCATTCGGCGGCCATGACGTGTTGAGCGCGTGCCCGGTGATGCAGATGGTCGGCCCAGTGAATCCGGTTGGTCGCGCCCTCAAGGCCCCAGGGGCGCACAGGCGCGCCTATTGCTTCGGCGACCGCGAGGCCGGCCTGCAGCCCGTCTTCATGGAAACCGGATCCCATCCAGGCGCCTGCATACCAGACACCGCCCTCGCCCTGGATATCTGGCAGGTCCTGCTGAGCCGTGATGGCGGCACTGTCGAAGAGCGGGTGGTCGTATTCATCAATCGCCAGGACCTTGTCCGAGCGGATGTCCTGCTGGGGGTTCAGAGTCACCAGTACGGGTGTGTCGGTTTTCAGCGGCTGCAGCGCATTCATCCAGTAGGTTAGGCTGATCTCGGTACGTGCAGACGGACCATGACTGGTCTCGAGATAGTTCCAGCTCGCCCAGGCTGCGCGTTTTCTCGGCATCAGACGCGTGTCGGTGTGCAGGATCGCTGTGTTGGGCCGGTAACGGATGCGGTCCAGGATATCAACGTCGCGACGTGATGGGTTTTGCAGCAGGCTCAGTGCCTGATCACTGTGAGTGGCTAGAACGACCTCATCAAACAGCTTGCTGTTTCCGCACGCGTCGTGAACGAGAACGCCGTTAGGCGTGCGCTCCACCGAACGGATTCCATTGCCGAGATGTGTCCGGCCCGCGAAATCCGCATGCAGCGCTCTGACATAATTCTGGCTGCCGTCCTGGATTGTTCGCCACGCGGGCCGATCGGTCAGCTGCAAAAGACCGTGATTGATGAAGAAGCGGAAAAATGTCCTGGCCGGATAATGCTTCATCTGTTCTGAAGGCGAGGACCAGATTGCTGCACACATCGGCAGGATGTGATCATTACGGAACGTATCCGAATAGCCTTCCTCGCGCAGGAATTCATCAATGGTGCGTGCGTCCGAAGTGAGATCGAAATGTTTCGATTGGCGGTATAGCCGCACCAGGTCGAACAGCATGCGCCACATGCGCGGTCGCAGGAAATTACGCTTCTGAGCGAACAAGCCTCCGGGGTTGGAGGAGTATTCGAAACGTCCATTGCCGAGTGACGCGGCGAAGGACATGTCGCTTTCCGCCGTCTGTACGTTCAGCTGCTTCAGAAGGGCGGTAAAATTGGGATAGTTGCGCGGGTTGTAGACGATGAAACCGGTGTCGACCTCAACACTCTGCCCGGCAATATCAACGGTGCGCGTATGGGCGTGCCCTCCCAAGCGGTCGGCACCTTCAAACAGGTCAACCTCATGGTTTCTGGAGAGCTGCCAAGCCGCGGAGAGGCCGGATATTCCAGAGCCGATTACCGCGATTTTGCGACCTGTCTTGGTGTCCATGTCCGTTCCCCGTGCCTAATGACGGGTGTACGTCGATGCGGCCAGTCTGGATCACCGGAAATTTCTTGTGATCCGATCATGCCTTGGAGGCGTATCCAACCTTATGTACGTTGCACTCGATACCAAGGATGCAGGCGGTCATGGCCTGGGGATCCATAGACAGCAGGGGGGAGCGACCGGCCCGGTCGCTGCGTCGAGTGCTCGATTGACGAATACCGAATTGGCTCAGCTTATCCAGAGGATCGCGCATCGTCGGGACCGTGAGGCCTTCACGACGATCTTTGATCATTTCGCGCCCAAGGTGAAAGCCTTTCTGCGGCGGCGTAATGTATCGACAGCGCTGGCTGATGATGTCACCCAGGAAGCGATGCTGGCCGTTTGGCGCCGGGCGGAGAAATTCGACCCAAGCAAGGCGGCGGCCTCAACCTGGATTTTCACCATCGCTCGCAATCTGCACATTGATCACTTCCGCAAACAAGCGCGTGCGAAGAAGCTGGACGAGCATGATCCGCACTTCCAGCCGGTGGGTGAACAACAGCCCGACGAGCTGTTGTCGCGCAGTCAGGATGTGAAAACTGTCAGCGAGGCCTTGTCAGTGCTTCCGGACGAACAACGTATGGTGCTGGAGCTGGCCTTCACCGAGGGCCTCTCCCACAGCGACGTCGCGGAGCGGCTGTCGTTACCCCTTGGAACTGTAAAGTCGAGAATACGGCTCGCGATGCAAAGGCTTCGCGGAGCACTTGGAGAAGTGGAATGACCCGGCGCGGAGAGATGCTGGACGATGCGTGGTACATGGACTACGCAGCCGGCACACTAAAAAGCGAAGGCGAGGACGTGCTGATGGCGGCTCATGTGGAGCTGTCGGATGAGGCGCGTGGCCGTGTGGAAGAGCTGGAAAAGATTGGCGCGGCATTGCTGATGATGGCGCCGGAGAACGAGCCGCTTCCGTTCACCGCTGATGATCTGCTGGCTGCCGAAGGCGCGCTGGCGCCGCTCGAGGTTGGGGACGTTACCCGTCATGAGGCGTATGTGCCCCAGGCGCTCGGCGACTTCCTACAGCGTATCCACAAGACGATCCGCTGGGAATTCCTCGGTCCGGGCCTGAACAAGGCGATGTTGTGGACGGGTCCGGATGGCGAGAAGCTGTGGCTGCTCAAGGCGCAGCCTGGTGTCGCCATTCCGCAACACGGCCATAATGGATCCGAGCTGACACTGGTGCTCAAGGGCAGTTTCTGGGATGGCGAGCAGCAATTCTGCCCCGGTGATGTTGAATATGCTGATGAGGCGGCCGCGCACGATATCCGCATCGATGACGGCGGTGAATGCATCTGTCTGGCCCTGACCCGTGGCAAGCTGCGCTACGACAACCCGATCCTGAAGCTTTTCCAGGTCTTTACCGGACTTTGATCAACTTCTTTGCTGCAGTTTTCTCGAAACTTGCCGAGGCCTGTGCTATCGAGCGTTAGCGATAGCATTCGAGGTGACGGGTTTGCGAACGAGGGCCAACAAGCAAAGCGGTGCAACGATCAAGGATGTGGCCGAGCGCGCAGGCGTTTCGGCCATGACTGTCTCACGGGTCCTCAACGGCGAATCCCGCGTCCGGGACGAGACACGCGAACGCGTGCTCGAGGCGATGAAGGAACTGGACTACCGGCCAAATATTTCGGCCCGCAGCCTGGCCAAGGCGCGCAGCTTTTTTCTCGGTCTTCTCTATAACAACCCCAATCCCGGTTATGTCAGCGAGCTGCTGGTGGGGATGATGAACCGTTGCCGCCAGGCTGGGTACCATCTGGCGATCGAGGATAGCGGATCCACCGATTCCCATTGGGCCAATGCCGTGGAGATGGTTCTGCGTACATCCAATTTCGACGGCGTGATCCTGCCGCCGCCGGTGTGTGATTTTCCGTCAGTCCGCAATGCCCTGGAAGAGATGGGCGTACCCTATGTGAGGATCGCTCCGGAACAGGACCGCGATGCCCAGCCCAGCGTCATAACGGACGATCGTGAGGCGGCCGAACGCATGACCCAATATCTGCTGGAACTGGGGCATACGCGGATCGGTTTCATTCAGGGCGATACGGAACACGGCTCCAGCCGCCAGCGCGAGGCCGGTTTCCGGGCGGCGCTGGAGAAGGCCGGGATTGCCCTGCGTGATGAATGGATCCAGCCGGGCCGCTATACTTATAGATCCGGATTGGTGGCGGCAGAGAACATGCTGCGAGGGGATGATCGCCCAAGTGCTGTTTTCGCCAGCAATGACGACATGGCCGCTGCTGTAGTGGCGGTGGCGAACAAGCTCGGATTGGATGTGCCCGGCCAGCTGTCCGTGACCGGTTTCGACGACACGCAGACCGCGACTACGCTGTGGCCCCAGCTCACCACGGTGCGCCAGCCAATCGCCGAAATGTCTGCTGCTTCGGTGGACATTCTGACCCGCGCTCTGGAACGGGGTGGCGAAGACTCGGATGTGGAAATTCGCCTTATTCCTTGCGAGCTTATAGTTCGTGGGTCGACAGCTCCGCCCGCCGCTTAGGGCGCGAGTCGAGGGCGGCAAGACCCGGGTCGTAATATATTATTAGCGAATAGCTTTATGCGGGCTCGGAGCCGATTGGTTGTCCAGCACAACTTTTTCGCGAAAAAACAAGCATTTATGATGGGTGTTAACGGGTTCCGGAATATTTCTATTACGCCAAAATGCTGCCTAAGCTGTTGTAATTCTTGAATAATAGCCGATTTCGGTGGTAGGGGTGTTTGACCGGTCATATTAGGGTTTGGTTAGAAGAATCGACTAAATTAACCATGATGTGTGCGATCTGCTCATGACACGCACAACGTGTGTTTCTAGTTGTCACGATTCTTAAGAGGCCCCCATGTCCGACTGGCGCAACGCTCCTGAAATGGACCCGGAAGTGATCAACACCCTGATTGCGGCCGTTGGCAAGGAAGCGTTCTCTGCGATGAAACAGCAGTTCATCGATGATCTTCGTTCGCTCTATGGTGCCTATTCCGAAGCCCACGGCAACCAGGACAGCGAGGCTGCCCGCCAGACAGCGCACGCGCTCAAGGGCGCTGCGGTCAATATCGGGCTGAAACAGCTGGGCGCGCTCGCAGCGGCACTCGAAGCCGGCGATGCTTCGCAGGCTGACGAGCTGGGCGCTGTCTTCGCCGCCGCCGTTGATCATCTGGAGGCTGCAGCCTGATGAGCGACGTGCCCGCCAATACGATTGAATTGCCCGCGCGCCTGGACGTTCCGGCGGCCGAGGCGCTTTTGACCGAGCTTCTGGAATATCGCGGCAGTGATGCCGACCTTGTTGTCAAAGGCTCTGATGTTGGCCTGATCGACACACCTGCCATTCAAATCCTTATGAGCGCTGCGCGGGATCAGGCCGCGCGCAAACGCGCTTTCACGCTGAACGACCCGAGTGCCGCCATTCGCGAAGCCATGGAGCTGATGGGCCTCGAGAATGAACTAGCCACCTGGAGGGGAAGCAATGAGTAAACGTGTACTAGCCGTCGATGATTCCAAGACCATGCGCGACATGGTCGCTTTCACGTTGAAACGAGAAGGGTTCGAAGTTGTCGAGGCCGAAGATGGTGTCGAGGCGATGGAGGTTTCCACGACCGGCGATTACGACCTGGTGATCTCGGACGTGAATATGCCCCGCATGGACGGCATCACCCTGGTCGGCAAGCTCCGCGAGAACCCCAAATTCCGTGCCACACCGATCCTCATCCTCACCACCGAGGCGGACCAGACCAAGAAGGAAGCCGGCAAGGCCGCTGGCGCTACGGGCTGGATCGTCAAGCCTTTCGACCCCGACCAGTTGGTGAATGTTGTCCGCCGGGTCTGCCGATAGTCTGAAGACTGGAGAAGACGAGTGAACGAGCTCGAACAATTCAAGCAAACTTTCTTCGAGGAATGTGAAGAGCTGCTGCAGCGCTTCGAGGAAGTTGCCGTGACATTGGTCGCCGGGCCGAATGACGCCGAGGTTCTCGACGACATTTTCCGGACCGTTCACTCCATCAAGGCTGGCGCCGGTGCTTTCAAATTCCAGCGGCTGGCGACCTATTGCCACGAATTCGAGAACTTCATGGATCTGGTCCGGGGGGGCAAGCTCCAGCTGGTCGAAGGGGACCCGGATCTCGTCATCCAGGCTGGTGACATCCTCCAGGATCTCGTCGCCGCCGCACGCGCCGGCATGGAAGCGCAGGCCGGTATCGAGGATGAGATCCTCGAGATTCTCCGCAACAAGACGGGCGCTCCTCAGTCCAACGCCAATGCTGGAGCCGACGTGAATGCAGCCGCTCCGTCCGGTGCCGGGTTCACGATCAAATTCCGTCCGCATCGGGCGATGTACGAGACGGCCAACGAACCGCAACTCCTCCTGCATGCGTTGAAGAGTCTGGGTGTCATGTCGATCTCGACCAGCTCCGAGGCCTTGCCTGACCTGGTCAAGCTCGATCCGCTGGAAGGGTATCTGAGCTGGGACATCGAGATCCGCGGTGACGACATCTCCCGCGAGAGTGTCGAGGAAGTTTTCGAGTTCGTAGATGGTGATTGTGATCTCGAGATCAACGAGATCGAATGCGCCTCCGAGCGGGTTGCTGCTGATTTGCCGGAAGCGCCGGATGCTGCCGACGAGCCGATGGCGGGGGCAGCCACTGCGGCGTCCACAGATTCCAAGGCGATCGCTGCAGCCGCCCAGAGCACGTCCATTCGGGTTGAGCTGGAGCGCATCGACCGCTTGGTCGACATGGTTGGCGAGCTGGTCATCGCCCAGGCCATGGCCCTCGACAGCCTCTCTGAGCTTGTCGATATCCGTCACGTCAAACAGCTCCAGGCGTTGGAAGACCTGACCATGCGGACGCGCCAGCTACAGGAAGGTGTGATGGCGGTGCGGATGCAGCCACTCAAGGCGCTTTTCTCCCGTTTTCCGCGCGTCGTGCGCGACCTCTCCAAGAAGCTGGACAAGAATGTTCGCCTGGAACTCGAGGGTGAAGCGACCGAGGTCGACAAGACGATTATCGAGGAGCTCAGCGATCCGCTTACCCACATGATCCGCAATTGCATGGATCATGGCCTCGAAACACGCGAGGAACGTGCTGAAACAGGCAAGGATGAGCAGGGGATCGTCAAGATTTCCGCCGAGCACCGCAATGGCCGCATCCTGATCCGTGTTGCCGATGACGGCCGTGGTCTGAGCCTCAAACGAGTACGCCAGAAAGCGATCGACAACGGTTTGATCGACGAGGATGCCGAGCTTTCCAAGGAGGAGATCGAGGCATTGATCTTCATGCCGGGTTTCTCCACGGCTGCGGCGATCTCCGATGTTTCCGGGCGTGGTGTGGGCATGGATGTCGTGCGCCGCAATATCCAGAAGCTGGGCGGTCGTGTGACCGTGGAGTCGGAAGAGGGCAAGGGTTCGACCTTCACCCTGGCACTGCCGCTGACCCTGGCTGTTCTGGACGGCATGCTGATTTCCGTTGCCGGCGAGCGTTTCGTCGTCCCGCTTTCCACCATTGTCGAGACAGTACTGCCGGATCCGAGTTCTGTGCGTCAGCTGCCTGACGGTGGCACGGTGATGTCGATCCGCGGCGAAACCATCCGCCTGATCGATGTCTGTGCGGCCATGAGTATTGACCGTTCCGGCCAACCGGAACCGCTGCGCAAGCTGGCGGTTATCGTGGAAACCGAATTTGGCCGTCGGATCGGCCTTATCGTTGACGAGCTGCTGGGACAGCAACAGGTCGTCATCAAGAGCCTGGAAGCCAATTACCGCAGCATTTCCGGTGTCGCCGGAACCGCCATCCTGGGCGATGGCCGGGTGCGTCTGATCCTCGATATCGACGGTCTCGCGGCCATGGATGTGCCGCGCACTGATGGCGGCCAGCCGAGCAACACACCCACTGATACCAATCGCGTCGCCTCGGGAGGGCAAAGCGCATGACAGCTGAGGAAGCCGTGCTGGCAACAGCCGAGGCCATAGCAAACGGTCGGGAAGCCGCGCCGGGCCAGAAACAGTATGTGAGTTTCGCCGCAGGTTCTGAGCAATACGCGGTGGACATCATGTCTGTCAGGGAAATCAAGGGATGGACGGAGGTTACCAGCCTTCCGAACCAGCCCGAGCACGTCCGCGGAGTGCTTAACCTACGCGGTGCGGTACTGCCGATCATTGATCTCCAGTGCCGACTGGGAGGGGGGTTGACCGAAACCACCCAACGCCACGTCATCGTGATCGTGGCGGTTATGGACCGGCAGGTGGGACTGTTGGTCGATGCGGTTTCAGACATTCTCGACGTATCCGACGACAAGATACAACCGGTTCCGGAAACCAACTCCAAGGAAGATGCGCGTGTCTTCTCCGGTTTCCTGACCGATGAAGACCAGATGGTCGCGATGCTGGACCTCGAGCGCCTGCTGGGCTCCGAAATCCTTGACCAATCCCAATCCGAAGACACCCCCGTTCAGTGAAAGCGACCAGAGGAGTCACTGCCATGACTTATGCTTACAACAATCCGAATAGCCGTTCCTCCGGCGACGCTGGTCGCCGCACTCAACTGCTGACCTCCGCCGCCATCTTTGCCGGAGCCGCTGCAGCCTTCGGCGCGGTCGCGTGGACCGCCGCAGGTGCAGGCCCGATCACCGCGCTGCTGGCCGGTCTGCCACTGGCCGCCATTTTCGGCGCCCACAACTATTTCCGTGGAGATGCCTCAACAGGTGCCGGTGGCACGTCCAACACCGAACTCACGGCCAAGCTCGACGCGCTCGACCGCGTCCAGGCCGTTATCGAGTTCGAGCTCGACGGCACGATCATCACCGCCAATGACGCCTTCTGCGGTGCCATGGGTTACGCGCTGGGAGAGATCCAGGGCAGGCATCATTCCATGTTCGCCGAGCCCGAGTACGCCGCCAGTCCGGAATACAGGTCCCTCTGGGACAAGCTGCGTCGTGGCGAGTTCGAAGCCGGTGAGTTCAAGCGCTTCGCCAAGGGTGGTCGCGAGATCTGGATCCAGGCCTCCTACAATCCGGTCTTCGATGAGACGGGGCGTCCGTACAAGGTCGTGAAGTTCGCGACCGACATCACCGAACAGAAACTGCGCAATGCGGATATGACCAGCCAGATCGAGGCGATCGGCAAGTCGCAGGCGGTGATCGAGTTCAATCTCGATGGCACGATTATCACGGCCAATGAAAACTTCTGCTCGACTGTTGGTTATTCCGTTGAGGAAATCCGCGGGCGTCACCATTCCATGTTTGTGGACTCTGAATACGCCGGGAGCCACGAATACAAGGAATTCTGGGCCAAGCTCGGCCGTGGCGAGTTTGACAGCGGTGAATACGAACGTGTTGGCCGTGGCGGCAAGCGCATTGTCATCCAGGCGTCCTACAACCCGATCTTCAACGCCGATGGCAAGCCATACAAGGTCGTGAAATACGCGACGGATCTGACGGCGTCAGAGCGCATGCAGGAGGCTGTTCGAATTCGCTCCGCCCTCGACAGCACGACGACCAATGTCATGGTCGCCGATGCCGATTTCAACATCGTCTACATGAACCACTCCCAGCATGAGATGATGAAGTCCAATGAGGATGCGCTTCGGACCGAGCTTCGCAATTTCAATGCAGACGAGCTGGTCGGCAAGAATATCGATGTCTTCCACAAGAACCCCGCCCACCAGCGCCAGATGCTCGAGCGTCTAACGGCGCCTCATCACACTGAAATCACAGTGGCCGGCCGAATTTTTGGTCTGATCGCTACGCCGGTGATGGATGCGGACGGGAATCGTCAGGGGATCGTTGTCGAGTGGGATGACCGCACCGAGCGTGTTGCTGCGGAAAAAGCGGCTGCCGAGGAAGCCGCTGAGAATGCCCGCATCAAGGCCGCTCTGGACACGACAACGACGAACGTCATGGTCGCCGATGCTGACCTCAACATCGTCTATATGAATGAGTCCCAGCGCGAGATGATGAAGGCCGCCGAGAGTGACTTGCGCAAGGATCTGCCGAATTTCGACAGCAATAACCTGCTTGGTCAGAATATCGATGTCTTCCACAAGAACCCGGCTCACCAGCGTGGAATGCTGGCGCGCCTTACCAGCGCTTATGAGACGGATATCAAGGTCGGTGGCCGCAGCTTCCACCTGATCGCAAGCCCGGTCATGGATGACGACGGACAGCGCGCGGGAACCGTTGTTGAATGGAGAGATGAGACTGCCGAGAAAGCTGTCGAAGCCGAGATCGCTGAAGTGGTGTCTGCTGTTTCGGCGGGCGATTTCACCAAGACATTGCCGCTGGAGGGCAAGGAGGGCTTCCTGCGCGCCCTGTCCGAAGGCGTCAACAGCTTGTCCTCGACAGTGGACGGGGTACTCCAGTCATTCGGTACCATGCTGGGGTCGCTTTCACAGGGCGATCTGACCCAGCGGATCAACCAGGATTATCAGGGCGTCTATGGCGAGCTGAAGGAAAATGCCAATTCCATGGCGTCAACCCTGCAGGAAACCGTCAAGGCGATTTCCATGGCATCCGAGGAAGTCTCCTCCGGCGCCGAGCAGATCTCCACGGGTGCTTCCGATCTGTCCCAACGCACTGAACAGCAGGCAGCCAATCTGGAAGAGACCGCTGCCTCGATGGAAGAAATGGCTTCAACCATCAAGCAGAATGCCGATAACTCCACACAGGCCAGCCAGCTTGCCATCACCGCGCGTGACAGTGCCGAGAAGGGTGGCAATGTCGTCTCCAACGCTGTTGATGCGATGGGCAAGATCGAGGACTCCTCGCGCCGTATCTCCGACATTATCGGTGTCATCGACGAGATTGCCTTCCAGACCAACCTCCTGGCCCTGAACGCAGCGGTCGAGGCGGCCCGGGCTGGCGATGCCGGACGTGGTTTCGCGGTCGTGGCGTCGGAAGTCCGCTCCCTCGCCCAGCGCTCCGCGCAAGCTGCCAAGGACATCAAGGATCTCATCGTCGACTCGACCGAACAGGTCCAGGGTGGTGTCGAGCTGGTCAACGAGACCGGCGAAGCGCTCACCGAGATTGTCGACAGCATCAAGAAGGTGGCGGATATCGTCGCCGAGATCTCTGCCGCATCCCGTGAGCAGGCCACCGGTGCTGACGAAATCAACACGGCTGTCACGCAGATGGACGAGATGACCCAGCAGAACTCTGCCCTGGTGGAAGAGAATGCTGCTGCAGCCAAGACGATGAATGACCAGGCAAGCCGCATGCGCCAGCGCATGAGCTTCTTCAATGCCGGCCAGAATACGGGCGGATACGAAGCTCATGCGGCTCCAGTCGCCCGTCCGCAAGTGGTCGCAGGGGGTGGCGCGGGAGCGCGTGGCCTGCAGGCAGCGCTTGCCGAGAGTGTCGTGGACGACGAGGACGACTGGTCTGAATTCTAGGCGAAGGCGGTCCTGAGCGAGTAGACAAGAATGGCACCAACAGCCTCCAGACGATCCGCCGGTGAACGTGAATTTGCCATGCGAGATGCCGATTTTCGGATTATCGCAAATGCAATTTATGACCATGCGGGCATTGTGATCGGTGATCACAAGAAGGAGCTTGTCTACTCGCGTCTCGCCCGTCGGCTGCGTCAGCTGGGGCTGGCCGATTTCACGGCCTACCTGGCCCGCCTGGGCGGGCCCGACGGGGATAGTGAGCGCAATCACCTGATCAATGCGCTGACCACCAATCACACCAACTTCTTCCGCGAACCGCATCATTTCGACTACATCAAGGATGTTCTGGTTCCACACTGGAAGACACGGGCCGCCAAAACCGGCGACAAGACCCTGAAGGTCTGGTCAGCAGGCAGCTCGACCGGCGAAGAGCCCTATACACTGGCCATGACCCTGGACGCCGCGCTGAAGGGCGATCCGGGCTGGAAGTGGAAGATCCTCGCCACCGATATCGACACAAATGTGCTCCAGCATTGTCGTGAGGGCAGCTATCCCTCCTCGGCCATCAGCGGCATTCCCAAGGGGTATCGGTCCTATTGCGAACGCGATCGCCGCGAAGGTGTGGACAGGTTCGTGATGTCCCAGGCCCTGAAGTCGCGGCTGGTTTTCAATCGGTTGAACCTGCACGCCTCCTGGCCGATCAAGAACAAGTTTGACGCGATTTTCTGTCGCAACGTCACCATCTATTTTGATGGCCCGGCCAAACAGCGCCTGATCGAGCGTTTCGTGAGCATGCTCAAGCCCGATGCCTGTTTGTTCCTTGGCCATTCCGAGAGTCTTCTGGGGGGCAAGGTCGACATGACGCCGGTCGGCCGAACGATCTACGCCTTCCGCGGAGGCGCTCACGATGTCTAGAAGCAGCGCTGCCCGCAAGAGCGATGTCCCTGGCTCCACGCGCTATCACGACAAATCTGCCGACAAATGGGTCGTAAAGGTCCTGCCGGGCGGGTACCACGTGACCGAAGGTGCTGATGGCAGCGAGCTGATTTCAACGGTCCTGGGCTCCTGTGTCTCGGCCTGCATCTGGGATCCGGTCATGGGACTGGGCGGGATGAACCATTTCATGTTGCCGCATGATGATGCCGGTGTGTGGGGCGGGGCCAGCCTGGCCATGCGCTACGGCAACCACGCCATGGAAAGCCTGGTCAACACTTTGCTCAAGGCTGGTGCTGACAAGCGTCGTCTCCAGGTGAAGTTCTTCGGCGGCGGAAATGTCATTCAGCGAATGCGCGGCGTAGGCGACCAAAACGCTGATTTCGCACGCAGATATGCCGAGGCCGAAGGTCTGAACGTGATCGCCTGGGATCTCGGCGGGGACCGCGGTCGCCGCATCATGTTCGACCCGGAAAGTGGCAAGGTCTGGCGGAAATTCCTCAACTCCTCTGCCCTGGGCGAGGTCACTGAGGTGGAATCCTCGATGCACAAAGCTCCGCCGCTTCGCAAGAAGCAAACCGATATCGAGCTGTTCTAGGGGATTTGATGGCGCGCAAGATACGGACATTGGTGGTCGACGACAGTGCTCTGATGCGGATGCTTATCCCGTCAATGCTCCAACGCTCGCCTCACATCGAGGTGGTTGGTGCAGCGTCGAACCCGTTCGCCGCGCGCGAGATGATCAAGGAGCTCAATCCGGACGTCATCACGCTGGATGTCGAGATGCCGAAAATGGATGGCATTTCCTTCCTCAACAAGATCATGACCTTGCGGCCCACGCCCGTGGTTATGGTCTCCTCGCTGACCCAGAAGGGCGCCGATATCACGCTCAAGGCGCTGGAGCTGGGTGCGATCGATTTCATCGGCAAGCCGACAATTGACCTGGAAAAGAACATGCCGCTGCTGGCGGACGAGCTGATCGACAAGGTGCGCGCAGCGGCCGTCTCCAGGGTTCGCGCGCACACCCGTAAGGTTGAGGTGAAGGCTGCCGCTCCGGTCCAGTTCGACACGACCGAGGCAATTGTCGCCATGGGAGCCTCGACGGGGGGGGTGGAAACGCTCGGCCGGATCCTGCGCGCCATGCCGCCGAACGCGCCGGGCATTGTTATCGCCCAGCACATGCCCGCCGCCTTTACCAAGCAATTCGCCGAGCGCATCAACAAGTCCTGCGCCGTCAATGTGGCGGAAGCGGACCAGGGACGGCGCATTCGCCCGGGTTCGGTGTGGATCGCACCGGGCGACCGGCATCTGGAAGTGCGTCGCTCCGGCGCTGACTATGTTTGCCAGCTGACTGATGAGGCGCCGGTCAGTGGTCACAAACCGTCTGTGGATGTGCTTTTCAATTCCGTTGCCCGGGCCTGTGGGGCGCAGGCGATCGGGGTCATCCTGACCGGCATGGGCAAGGACGGTGCGAACGGGCTCAAGACGATGCGCGACGCGGGATGTCACACGCTGGGCCAGGACGAGGCGTCGAGCCTCGTCTACGGCATGCCGAAAGCGGCCTTCGATGTGGGTGCAGTCGAGCGGCAGTTACCGGAAGATAAGATTCCATCAGCCATACTGCGGATCGTATCCGAGGGTGGCGACGTATTGCGTATTTAACCTGGTGCGATTTGGGCGCACCCAGCAGGACGAGTTCACGTTATGGGACAGGTTGTAAACTTTGATTCAGGCCCAGAGGATGCCCGGGAGCCCAAAACCCCGGTCGCGCGTCTTCTGCTGGGCACGATTGAGTCTGCCAATCTTGTATTGAATGAAACAACCACCGACGTGCAAGCCCAGGCCCATCGCCTGAGTGCGCTTTTCACCAGCCTGACCGATGCGTCCAACGAGCAAACTGACCGTCTCTCGGAGCTGGTCGAGCAGATATCGTCGGTCGAGTACGATGGCGGTGAGGTGGATCTTGTCGCTCTGCCGCGCATTCTCGAGGAATCGCTGGAAGAGGTCACCGAGCGTATTCTCGTCCTGTCCAAACAGGGCGTGTCGCTGATCTATTCCCTCGACGCAATCCTTGAGGAAATCGACGAACTACAGAGCTGTATCACCGAGATCGAGGCCATCAATCGCCAGACCCGCCTGCTCTCGCTGAACGCCCAGATCGAAGCGGGCCGGGCTGGTGACGCCGGGGCCGGTTTCCAGGTCGTTTCGACGGAAATGCACACATTGTCTAGGCGTATTGATGCGCTTTCGGAAAAGATGCGGGGTAGTACGGCCATCGTCACGCGATCGATCAAGGAGGTCATCTCCTCGATCCGTACAGAGTATGAAGAGCTCAGCGAAATCGGCGCGATGGACCTGACCCAGCAGATCGATGCCAAGGAGCACCTGGAGATCCTGCTCAACGCGCTGGTGGCGCGTAATGACGAGATCCACGGCGTGCTCGGGCATTCGACGGATACCGCGCGGCGCATTTCCGATGAGATCCGTGAAGTCGTCATGGCCATGCAGTTTCAGGATCGTATGAAACAGCGCACCGACGCGATCGTGAAGGCCCTCGATGCCGTTGCCCATTTCCTCGACGACCATCCTGATCTCGTTTCCGATGAGAGCGGATGTGATACGCTCAAGAAGAACATCCTCGATTCCATAACGCTATCGGATGTGCGCCGTGAATTCGGTCAACGCTTCGGAGTAGAGGAAGCAAGGCCTTCCTCCTCGCCGTCCGGCGGTGGCGATCTTGATATTGAACTATTCTAGGGGAGAAGAATGGAATACACCGCTGACCACTCCGGAGAAAGGCTGCACGTGCGTATTTCCGGCGTTCTGACTTTTGATGATCACGAGCGTTTCAAGTCCATCGTCAAGCTGATCGCTTCGGGTGATGAGACCCAGGTCACACTCGATCTCGGCCAGACCAAGATGATCGACTCCGCGGGCATCGGCATGCTCCTTCTGGCCAATGACAGAGCCATGAAAGAATCCAAGAAAATGTCTCTGACCGGAGTCAATGGTCACGTGGCGAAGGTGATCGAGTTGTCCAAGGTCGATCAGATTATCCCCATCACCTGATAAG
Source organism: Maricaulis sp. (assembly GCF_017643475.1). Lineage (GTDB taxonomy): Bacteria > Pseudomonadota > Alphaproteobacteria > Caulobacterales > Maricaulaceae > Maricaulis. The sequence goes on along the minus strand of NZ_JAEPNI010000001.1, from coordinate 22,444 downwards.
GGTCTGCTATGAGTGCGAAACCGAAGCCGGTCGACACCGAGATTGCGTCTGCGACGATTGAGGCGAACGATGCTCGTGTCCTGATTGTTGATGATTTGAGATCATCTCGCATGCTCATCGGAAGCGTGCTCAAGGCTGCGGGTTTCTCTAATCTTGACTACGCGGTCGATGGTCTGGATGCGCTCGAAAGGTTCAGAAAGAACGAGCCGGATGTTGTCGTGCTCGACATTGTCATGCCGCGCATGGACGGGTTCGAGGTCTGTCACGAGATTCGCAATACGCTTAAAAGCGATGTGCCGATCCTGATTCAGTCCGGCGTGCAGGAAGGCAATCAACGGGTCCGGGCCTTTGACGAAGGTGCCAGCGATCTCGTTTCCAAGCCGATCAATGCAGCTGAACTTGTCTCGCGCCTGCGTCTGCATATCGAGCGTCGCCGTATGATCGACCGCCTGCAGCGCTATCAAAACCGGATGGAGGAGGAGCTGCACACGGCGGAAGCCATGCAGATGTCGCTGCTCAAATCACCGGAAGAGCTGGAGGGACTGGCTCAACCCAAGGGCGCGGAGGTCGAGGCCTTCTATCGCGCTTCGCACAAACTTGGCGGTGACCTGTGGGAAGCCTTCGAAGTCGATGAAGACCGTTTCGGCCTGTTGATGTTCGACCTGTCCGGGCACGGTGTGTCCGCAGCGATCAACGCGTTTCGCCTGCACATGCTGGTCAATTCCCACAAAGAGTTGCGCAGTGACCCGGCGAGATGGCTGGCACAGGTCTCTGCCGATCTGTACCGCATGCTTCCGGTCCAGCATTTCTCGACGGGTTTCTATGGCATCTATGACCGCCGTGACCGAACGCTCACCTATGCAGGCGCGGGCGCGCCGACACCGGTCTTGATACGCGGTGCCGAGGCAATCCAGCTCGACGGTAGCGGTGTGATCATGGGCTGCCTGCCCAGCTCGGAGTACAGCAATCACCGCCTGCAGATGCAGCCGGGTGACCAGCTCTGCCTCTACAGCGATGCACTGTATGAGGACTTCGATGATCCGACCCAGTCGCTTGAGGTCGCGGATCTGGTTGAGCACATTCGTTCAGGGCTTGCTAACCGCAACAAGGCCGGTTTCGCCGATGCCCTGGTGCGCAGCATTTTCGGATGTTTCCCGGAGAGCATGCCGGACGACCTCACCATATTGCGGTTGGAGGTGAAGGCGTGATTGCTGAACTCCCGGCCAGCGCCAGCGACGGCAAGGTCTGGGTCCGATTCAAGGATCCGCGCCTTTCCCGCCTGATCCCGGACGTGCTTGGCGACGAGCTGGGCCACGCCATTGCCCACGACGAGGCGCCGGATTTCTCGAACGTCGGTATCGTCATTGTTGACGACGCCCATGCGGATATTCTCGTTGCCGCGCGCGCAGACAGACGCGATCGTACAAACCATCTTGATTTCGGTCGATGCCTCGCCAGGACGAGCCGATTTTGTCCTTCCGGTGGATGTCGACGCCCAGGTGCTCAGTTCGGTCTATTCGGCGGCATCGGAGTTTCGCTCGCAAGTCGCCAGCCTGCGTCGTGATGTTGCCAGCCGCCAATCCGCGGTCGGCACCATCAATCATGGTCAGTTTGTGCTCTCCTCGCTGGATGAGGCACGTAATCTGGCAACGATGCTCGCCCTTGCCTGTCCGAATTCGGACCTGGTTGCGATCGGCCTTCAGGAATTGCTGATCAATGCCGTCGAGCACGGCAACCTGGAAATCACAGCCCAGGAGAAGCAGGAGCTGCTGATCGACGGCAAGTGGCGTGACGAGGTAGAGCGTCGCCTCAACAGCGCGGAATATGCGGGGCGTGTCGTCCTGGTGAACTTCCAGCGCGGTGAGCGCATGATCTCGATCACCATCCAGGATGATGGCGAGGGCTTCGAATACGACAATTATGTCGACAGCGATGTTCCAACCGAAGGCTATCGCGGCCGCGGTATCGCCATGGCCCGCGACCTTTCCTTTTCCAGTCTGACCTATCTGGGTCGGGGCAACCTGGTTGAAGCAACCATCTTGCTGCAGAGCGACTAGGTCGTCTCTGATAGTTCACTGGATTTCCGGCTCCAGCTCCGCTAGGCGAGCCGACGAAGAATATTGGAGGATGTTCAGTGCGCGTTTCAATCAGCACCGCCGTGTCCGTTCTGGCGGCCGTCTCGACGATCTGTTCCGCAGGTCATGCCCAGTCTGGCGAAACCACTCGGGATGAGACCTGGGTCCGGGCACAGGCCGAGGCACGCGCGCGAATCGAGCGGCGCCTGCGCCCGCAAGAGGCACGCAATGTCATCCTTTTTGTCGCCGACGGGATGAGTATTCCGACAATCACGGCAGCACGGATCTTCGATGGCCAGCAGAATGGGCTGGGTCAGGATGATGTGGAACATTTGCTGAGCTTCGAGAGCTTTCCGGACGCGGCACTGGTGCGGACCTATTCTACCGATGCCCAGGTACCGGATTCGGCAAACACGGCCTCGGCCATGGTTACCGGGGTCAAGACACGCAATGGCGCGCTGAGTGTGCGTGGTGACCAGTTCCTGGACGTCTGCGACGGCTCCTCCACGCCGCCCGCAACCCTGGTCGAGCTCGCCGAGGATCGTGGCATGGCGACCGGCATTATCTCCACCGCACGCATTACCCATGCTACGCCGGCAGCGACCTATGCTCATTCATCTTCCCGCACGTGGGAACTGGATACGGTGCTTCCGGACGAAGCCGTGGAGGCCGGTTGTGAGGATATCGCGGCTCAGCTTCTCTCATTCGACCATGGCGACGGGCTGGATGTGGTGCTGGGTGGTGGGCGCCAGGCCTTCCTGCCCGAGGGGGGAGGCGGACGTCGCGGCGACGGCCGCAACCTGATGCAGGAGTGGGCGGATCGTGGCGGTGCCACCGCAACCACCGCACAGGAATTCAGGAGCCTTGCAGCCGAGGATGAGGCTCCGGTGCTCGGTCTTTTCACCGGCAGCCACCTGGCGTTCGAGGCGGACCGCGTCAGCGAGGAGGAGCCTTCCCTCGCCGAGCTGACGTCCTTCGCCGTGCGCCGTCTGGAAAATGACGAGGATGGTTATGTCCTGCTCGTGGAGGCGGGTCGTGTCGATCACGCTCACCACGCGACCAATGCCTATCGCGCCTTTACGGACATGCAGGCTTTTGCGGATGCGATCGCCGCCGCGGTAGAGCTTGTCGATCTGGATGAAACGCTGATCCTGGTCACAGCCGACCACGGTCACACCATGACGATATCGGGTTATCCTGCACGCGGTAATCCGATCCTGGGTCTCGTGCGCTCTGCCAATATGGAAGAGCGTGGTGGTGAGCCAAGCCTGACGTTCGACGCCACCGGTCGTCCCTATACGACGATCGGTTATGCCAATGGTCCCAACACGCGTTCGGAAGATGACGAGGCGCTGACCGAGGAAGAGGTTCAGGATACCAGCTATCGTCAGGAGGCGACGGTAAGGCGCCCGGCCGAGACGCATTCCGGTGCCGATGTAGCGCTTTTCGCCAATGGTCCGCGCTCGCATTATTTCACGGGTTCCATGGAGCAGAACACGATTTTCCACCTCATCACCGCTGCCCTTGGTTGGGCGAGCGACGAGGGGGCGCAGGACTAATTTCAACATTCAGCTGGGGTTCAGGCCCTCTATCCCCTAATGTTGCCATCTTAGGGTATGCGCGGTGCCAGGCACCCCGCATCAGGGAAAAGGGGATCAAGATGAAATATGTTCTTGCGATCTCGGCGAGTGTATTGGCGCTGGGGAGTAGTGCGTTTGCTCAGGATTTCACACAGCCGGCGACGGCTGGCAGCGTGTCGCTGAACTCCGGTTTCACACCGGATCCACACACGGCACAGATCACGTCCGGGGGAACGATTTCGGCTTCGAATGTCGGTGGAAACTGTCGTGGCTGGATTGCCAATGCGCCGGATTATTCGGTTTCGTACAGCGCGGGCAATCTGTTCGACCTGACAATTGGTGTCGATTCCAATAGTGATACGACGCTCGTTATCAATGACCCGAACGGCAACTGGTATTGCGACGATGATGGTGGCGAAGGTCTCAACCCGCTGATTTCATTCTCCAACCCGCTGTCAGGCCGTTACGACGTCTGGGTTGGTTCCTACCAGTCCGGCGAATATGCCAGCTCGACCCTGTCGGTTTCCGAAATCGGCGAAGTGGCCGAGCACTATGACCAGCCGACCGTCTATGGCCCGGATTACAGCCTGCCGGCCCTGTATGGTTCGGTCAGCCTGAATTCCGGATTTGCGCCCGACCCCTATCGTGTGAACGTGGTGTCCGGTGGCCAGTTTGCTGCGTCGGATGTTCGTTCGGGCTGCCGCGGTTGGGTCGCGGGCCCGCCGGACTTCGAGCTCAGCTTCTCGGCGGGTTCCCTGCCGCTGATTATTTCAGCGAATTCGAGTTCCGACACGACGCTTCTGATCAATGATCCGAACGGAAACTGGCACTGTGACGACGATGGCGGCAATGCCGGCCTCAATCCGGCGCTGACCTTCCACAATGCCATGTCCGGCACATATGACATCTGGATCGGTTCGTATCGCCAGGGCGAAAACGCCAATGCGAGCCTCTCCATTTCCGAGCTCTACAGCGAATAGTTCAACTCGTCTGACAATCGGAGAGGCCGCTGCGAGCCAGCGGCCTCTTTTTTTGTGTGGCAAACCCCGGCAAGCTGTTGGCACGGAGATTGTCATGCGCATCATTCTGTCCGCTCTTGTGGTTCTTGTTGCGGCCATCCTCATCGGGGTGTTCCGGATCCTGCCCGCCCATGTCGATAACGATATGAATGGCGTACATCCTCATGCGCCGTATCAGGTATCAGCCGAAGCGCGCGCGCTTCACGACGAGCTGCGTGTCGCGGACCTGCATTCGGACATGTTGCTGTGGATGCGCAATCCGCGTCGCTGGAATAATCGTGGCCATACCGACCTTCCGCGCCTAGCCCATTCCAATGTGCGCCTTCAGGTCTTTGCCAGTGTCACCAAGACGCCCTCCGGCCAGAATTACCAGAGCAACTCAGCCGACAGCGACAACATCACCGCGCTTGCAGTGGTTCAGCGCTGGCCGGTGGATACCTGGAATTCCCTGTTTGCCCGCGCGCGTTTCCATGCCCGCCGTTTGCAGCGTATTGAGCGTGCGGGCGACGAGCTGGTGATCGGTCGGACATCAGCTGACCTGCGAGCCGCCCTGGCCAATCCAGACGGGCCGATGGTGGCGCTGCTGGCGACGGAAGGCGCGCATTCCCTGGAAGGCGAGATCGATAATCTTCAACGGCTCCATGATGAAGGTTATCGGGTGCTCGGCCTGCATCACTTCTTTGACAACGAACTGGGTGGTTCCCTGCACGGCCTTGCAGGTGACGGGCTCAGTGCCTTTGGCGAGCAGGTCGTGTTGCAAGCTGTGGACATGGGAATGGTGATCGATGTGGCCCACTCCTCGCACCAGGTTGTGCGCGATGTGCTGGGCCTGATTGATGAGCCGGTCATCGTGTCCCACACCGGTATTCACGGTCACTGTCAGACCCAGCGCAACCTGCCGGATGCGCTGATGCGGGAGATCGCCGCTGCGGGCGGTCTGATCGGGATCGGTTTCTGGGCGGATGTGACCTGTGATGACAGTCCCGCCGGTGTCGCCCGGGCGATCACGGCAGCGGTCCAGCTGGTGGGAATCGATCACGTTGCGCTGGGCTCGGACTATGACGGCGCCATCACCGCCAGTTTCGACGGCGCAGAGCTCGCTGTACTTACGCACGAGCTTTTGCGTCAGGGTTTCTCTCGTGACGAGGTCGCGCTGATCATGGGCGAGAATGCGATCCGTTTCTTCCTCGCCAATCTGCCGGAGGGTGAGGGCGAATGATCCGTCGTGCCCTGTGGCTGATTTTCGGGCTGTTGATGACGGGGCTGGCGATTGCCGGCGCGCTGTTGCCACTCTTGCCCACGACGCCATTCCTGCTGCTGGCGGCCTATGCTTTCGCGCGCAGTTCCAAACGCCTGCATGACTGGCTGCTCAACCATAGAAGTTTCGGCCCGCTGATCCGCAATTGGCGTGACTATGGCGCCATTGATCGCAATTCCAAGATCATCGCCATCGCTGTGATGATCGGGGCTTTCGCCTTGAGCTGGTTCATGGGGCTGGGCTGGTGGATCCTTCTGACCCAGGCGCTGGTGCTCACGGCGTCCGCCACTTTCATTCTCTCCCGGCCCGGCGGACCGGGAGAGAAAGGCAAGAGTCAGCGTGCTCCGTAGAGAAGCTCGGCGCTGTCGCAATGCCAGCAACTGTCGGCACCGATCGGGCTGCCCGGCGGGATGGCGGTATCACTGTCAGCAAGGTCCTCGCCTTCACCAATGCGTGCCAAACCGGTCTCGATACGCTGCGCCAACCAGTTACGATGGGCGTTGGAGCCGCGGGACAGGAAGCGTGAAAGCCCGGTCAAACGCGCCCGGCCGAGGGAAGCCACGGCTGGATTATCCGAGCTGGCCAGGGCGAGAAGGCGATCGGCATATTCGGTCTGTACGGCTTCGCGAATGGGCGTCAGGCGTGCTGCCTCACCGCGCGGGGCGTTGAAGACCGCAGCTTCCACTGTGGAGAACAGCTCGTCCGGGCCCAGCTGGTTCTCATCGCGTGCGGACTGATCCGCGATGCGCGCCACCCGCCCCGAAGACAGCATGGCATTGAGGCTGATGCGGCTGGCAGCTGCCGCTGCGTCACGGCGACTGAAAGCCGGGTAGAGGGAGGAGTTGAACAACTCCCGCGTTGCCGCCGCGTCATAGTCTGCGAACGGAGCCGGTGCCAAAAGGGCCAGCGTCTGGTCGCTGATGTCCAGGAAGCCCGGTTCCAGCGTTGCTGTCAGAGCGGCCAGTGCATCGCGCTGGTCCGCAGCGGACGCGGTGCGCAGGCCGGCTGCACCAACGGCGTTTGTCTCATAGGCAAAGTGAACGCCGCCCAGTGTCTTGGCAGCGGCTTCGGCCTGGTAACGGTGATACAGATAGATCGGCGGGAAAACACCGCGCAGCGAGCTCAGCGGCTGGTCGGCCGCCATGACCTGCTGGCCGAAACCGGCCAGGGCGGCGTTGCGCACATCGATGATCTCGCGCAGCTCGGCGACGGGGTCAGGGCCATTGTCCCAGAGATTGGCCAGAGGGTGGGCCGCATTGCTGCCACGCGCATGCAGGTCGGTGATGTAGAGAAGGCCGTTATCGCGGGCGTCTTCCAGAACGCCCTCGATCAGGTTCGCCTCGGCGGCAGGTGTCGCGGCCTGGCCATAGAGCCAGGATATCGCCGTGATATCCCACTCTCCGATATCGGTGTCATAGGCCCGGGAGACATCAAACTCACCAGCGTCACTCATGCGCACCCAGGGGGCCGGGTAATCCATCACCGAGGCCCGGTTGTTAATGCTGGCCGCGAAATTATGGGCGAGGCCGATCGTGTGGCCGATTTCGTGGGCCGAAAGCTGGCGAATGCGGGCAAGAGCCAGTTCCAGCGGATCATTGGCGCCGCCGCTTCCTGTTCCGTCAACGCCGAGCAAACCTTCAAAGATCATGCGATCCTGGCGCACGCGCTGGCTGCCCAGGATGACGTGGCCCTTGATGATCTCGCCCGTGCGCGGGTCGATGACCGAGCCGCCATAGGACCAGCCGCGTGTCTGGCGGTGGACCCACTGGATCATGTTGTAGCGTACATCGGCCGGGTGAGCGCCTTCCGGCAGGAGCTCGACACGATAGGCGTTTTCAAAACCGGCAGCCTCGAAAGCCTGGCCCCACCAGTTGCCGCCCTCGATCAGGGCCTGGCGGATGACTTCCGGGGCGCCGCGGTCAACATAATAGACAATCGGTTCCACGACCGGGCCAGACGTGGCGGAGGGATCAATACGTTCCAGGCGGTGACGCAAGGCAAATGAGCGGCGGACCGGCTCGTCCAGCGGCGCGGCCATGTCATAGACGCTGGTGATGATGCTCCCGGCGCGGTCGTCGGCCATACGGGGTGTGTAGCCCGCATCCGGCAGGGCGACGAAGGAATGGTGTATCGTCAGCGTCACCGAATTTGGCGAAGGCGCTACCGCACGGACTTCCGATCCCGGTGAGGAGGATTGCAGGGTCAGGACTGCGTCGATCTCTACGTTTTCGGGAAAGACCAGAACACTGTCGGTCAGCGGTGCACTGCGCCCGCCATCCACCGAGAAAGAACCCTGGCCGGAGCGCGACAGCGTGCGCGCCGTGCCAACCTGGTCACGTTCCAGGAAATCTGACAGGTCGATGAGAACACGACCATCGCTCTCCGCGATGATGTTGGTTTGCCAGATCACGGAGCGTGCGAAGCTCTGGCGCGTAGCGTCCGCTTCTTCCTCCCCGGCGCCCAGGGCGACATAACCCGTATTCTCGAACTCGGCGAAGACCTGGCCATTGACGCGGCTGAAACGCAGGATTTCCGAGCTGGAACCCAGTCCGCGATCGAGGCCAACAGGGTTGGAGCCGAGGCCAGAGGTCAGGCGGGCCGTGTAAATCATGCGTCCCAGCGAGCCGTCTGCCTGTGGCGTCAGCTCGACCAGCACACGACCGTTCGCAGTGTCGACATAGCTCGTCAGGAAGCCTTCGCGGGCATCAAGACCATCAACGGCTTCGGAAATGCTCTCCTGGGCGAGCGCTATCGGGCTGACGCCAAGCGTGAGAATGGCCGCCAGAGTCGTAAGTTTTTTGTACATATGGAGTTCCCCTCTTGGCGCGAACGCTAGCTGCACCACGCTACGCTGTCATCACACAAAGCGTTTAACTGAAATAATTGTATATTGGATCCAATTTCTGTAGTATGGAAAATTATGTTCCATTTCCTACGGGTTTGAATGAAGGGTGCGCATATGAGCAAGATCGGATGGCGAGGCGTATTCCCCGCGGCAACGACGCAGTTCACGGAGGACCGCTCCGTGGACATTGAGGCAACCAAGCGGGTGGTCGACAATCTGGTGCGCGATGGCGTGCACGGCATCATTGCCATGGGCACTGTCGGGGAGAACAACTCCCTGCGCGCCGGCGAGAAACGCGATGTGCTCAAGGCGATCGCCGAGGTCGTGGCCGGGCGTGTGCCGGTCATCACCGGTGTGTCCGAGCTGACGACAGAGCTGGCTGAGAACTATGCGCGCGCCGCTGAAGAGATCGGTGCAGACGGTCTCATGCTGTTGCCGGCCATGGTCTATGTGCCGACGGAAGCCGAGCTGGAGGCGCATGTACGCCGTGTGGCCGGTGCCACCCGTCTGCCGATCATGCTCTACAACAACCCGCCCGCCTATCGCGTGTCCATCTCAATCGACACGCTGCAGCGCCTGTCCGATGTCGCGAACCTGGCTGCGATCAAGGAAAGCGCGCCCGATCCCCGTCGGATCACCGATATCATCAATGCCTGCGGCGAGCGCTATACGGTGTTTGCGGGTCTGGATGATGTGGCGCTTGAAGAGTTGTTGCTGGGTGCCGAGGGCTGGGTGTCCGGTCTCACCAACGCCTTCCCGCGTGAGTCCATCGCGCTCTGGGACGCATTCGAGGCGGGTGACCTGGTCCGGGCGCGCGAAATCTATCGCTGGTTCATGCCGCTGCTGCATCTCGATGCCGATCATGATCTGGTCCAGTCGATCAAGCTGGCCGAAGCGGTTATGGGGCGTGGATCAGAGCTGGTGCGCATGCCGCGCATGGAACTGACGGGGGCGCGTCGCGCCGAGGTGATCCGAATGGTTGAAGAGGCCCGTGATACGCGCCCGGTCAGCCAGCTGGATGCCATTCCGGCCCAATAAGGACGAGCGAGGGGCCGGGCATGCGCCATACATTCCTCTGTCTGGACGGGCATACCTGCGGGAACCCCGTCCGGGTGATCACCGGTGCTGTCCCGGCCCTTGCCGGCGAGACCATGGCGGAGCGCCGCCTGGATTTTCTCGCTCACCACGACTGGATTCGCACGGCCCTCATGTTCGAACCGCGCGGTCATGACATGATGTCCGGCTCCATACTTTATCCGCCAATCAGCAAGGGGGCCGATGCGGCAATCCTGTTTGTGGAGACATCCGGCGCACTGCCCATGTGCGGGCATGGCACGATCGGCACGATCACCATGGCGCTGGAGAACGGATACATTATGCCGAAAGACCGCTCCCGCGTGGTTCTGGACGCCCCGGCCGGACTGGTGCGCGCCGAAGTGGAATGGGATGGCGATCATGTCGCCGGGGTCCGTATCTTCAACGTGCCCAGCTTCCTTGATCAGTCCGAGGCAAAACTTGAGGTCGAGGGGCTCGGCGAACTGGTTGTCGACATCTCCTATGGCGGCAATTTCTACATCATTATCGAACCCCAAAAGAACTTCCCAGGCCTTGATGAGGTGGGTGTAGACTGGCTGCTGTCGCGCAGCCTCCAGGTGCGGGCCGCTGCATCTGCCCAGCTGAATTGCCAGCATCCGGAAAGTCCGGAAATCAGCGGTTTCCACCACGTGCTCTGGGCCGACAAGCCAAGATCAGCCCAAGCTCACGCGCGCAATGCGGTGTTCTACGGTGAGCGTGCAATCGATCGTTCTCCCTGTGGCACGGGCACAAGTGCGCGCATGGCCCAGCTGGCCGCGCGTGGTGAGCTCAGGCCCGGCGATGACTTCGTGCATGAGAGTATTATCGGGTCGCTGTTTCACGGGCGGGTGGAAAGCGCGGCGCGGGTCGGCGAATTCAACGCGATCTGTCCCAGCGTTCGGGGCTGGGCTGTGCAGACGGGTGTAAACACGATTTTTGTGGATGATCGAGACCCGTTCAAGCACGGGTTTTTGGTCAGCTGATCAGGCGTCCGCCAGGACCTGGCGCTCGCGCAGGGCTGCCAGCAGGGATGAGCGCGCATCCTGTATATGTTGCTGCAGGATCGAGCGAGCTTCCTCGCCATTGCCGCTGGTGAAGGCCTGCAGCATTTGATCGTGTTCGATATTAGCCCGATCCGGTGCCGAGCGCTCCAGCGATAATTGCAGGCGCACATAGCGATCGATATTGGCATTCAGACCGTCGAGCAGGGCCAGGGAGCGCGGCCGGGCGGACGCTGTGTAGAGCGACTTGTGGAATGCCCAGTTCAAGGCGCCCCAGTGTTCTTCATCTCCGGAAGAGTAGGCGTCCTGAACCGCCTTCAGTGCAGCTCTAGCGGTGTTTTTGTCCTGCTCGGTCGCATTCTCGATTGCACGCTGGATCAGATCGGTCTCGATGGCGAGGCGTAGGTCGAACAATTCCTCGGCTTCCTCGATCGACATGGCGCTGACGACAGCGCCGCGATGCGGATGGAATTCAACAAGACCTTCGGCTTCAAGCTGACGGAAGGCCTCACGGATCGGCATGCGGCTGACGCCGTAGGCCTCGGCAAGGGCTTCCTGGCGCAGCGGCTCGCCCGCGCGCAACTCGTTTTTCAGGATACGCTCACGTAGTTTTCCCGCCAGCGTGTCCACGACGCTGGTTTTCTGGATTGGGTCGGAAAAGCTGGGAGATGACTTGGGCAAGGATAAATCCTGAAATCTGGTTTTGGTTTTGTTTCTAGTTTCCGCAGACCTACAGCACAGACGGATGTCATTCAATAAGAAGCGCTCGTAATGGCTTCCAAATCAGACGGTTGCGAGAAATTCCTGGAAATTGTGCGGTGCGTCGTATGAGGCTTGGGTGGAAATTGCTTACGCCCACGTAAACGACGAAAATAATACCTCCTATTCACCAAAGTTATCGCTACCACGGAATAATTCTCTATAAATTGTGACCGAGTCAAACTTGTGCGGTTGCGAAAATTATGCTGCGCTGCGTCAAGGCGAGTGTGGGAGGCGAGCGTTTTGCTGCGATTTGTAAACTTGGATCAGAACTACCCGAAAGCGCGCGACGCTCAGGACCGCAAGCAGGATTTCGAGGAAATCTATGCGGACTGGGCGGTGGATGCGGCGACGGGCCAGGCTTCCAGGTGTTCGCAGTGCGGCGTACCCTTCTGTCAGTCTGGTTGCCCGCTTGGCAACAACATTCCTGACTGGCTGATGCTGGCGGGCAATGACCGCTTGCACGACGCCTACCTGGCCTCCTCGGCGACCTCGACCATGCCGGAGATTTGTGGCCGGATCTGTCCCCAGGATCGGTTGTGCGAAGGCAGCTGTGTGATCGAGCAGTCCGGGCATGGTGCCGTGACAATCGGCAGTGTCGAGAAATTCATCACCGATACCGCCTGGCAGGAAGGCTGGATCGAGCCGATTAAGCCGGGTGTGCCAACAGGGGCCAGCATTGGCATCATCGGATCCGGTCCGGCGGGTCTGGCGGCCGCCGAGCGCCTGCGTGAAGCCGGGCACGCGGTTACCGTTTACGAACGCAGCGACCGCGCGGGCGGATTGCTGATGTACGGCATTCCGGGCTTCAAGCTCGAGAAGAGTGTCGTCGAGCGCCGCCTCAAACGCCTGGAAGAGGGAGGGGTCGAATTCCGCCTCAACTGCGATGTCGGCCAGGACGTGCCCTTCGCTGACCTGCGGGTCCGGCACAGCGCTGTCCTGATCTCGACCGGCGTGTATGCCGCGCGCAAGCTGACCTGTCCGGGCGCTGGCGAACAGCTTGTTCCAGCACTGGACTATCTCACGCGTTCCAATCGCGATGATCTGGGTGATGCCATTGACGAGGCAGGCCGCCTGGACGCGAAGGGCAAGCGCGTTGTGGTCGTTGGAGGCGGTGATACGGCGATGGATTGTGTGCGCACCGCGATCCGACAGGGGGCGAAAAGCGTGACCTGCCTGTATCGCCGCGACAAGGCCAACATGCCCGGTTCGGCCCGTGAAGTCCGCAATGCCGAGGAAGAGGGTGTCACCTTCGAATGGCTCGCCAATCCGATCGCGATCAATGATCACGGCGATGGTGTTCAGACGGTACGGGTTCAGCGCATGCGGCTGGGAGCAGCCGATGCGACGGGCCGCCGATCACCTGAAGCGGTTGAAGGCGATGTGTTTGACCTCGACGCGGATCTGGTTGTTGCTGCCTTGGGCTTTGAAGCTGAAGACCTCCCCAAGGCTTTTGCCAATGCTGATCTGGCGCGCGACCGCTGGGGCAATGTCGCGGCTGATCGCGATACCCGTATGACCAGCCTTGAGGGGGTATTTGTGGCCGGCGATATCTATCGCGGTGCGTCCCTTGTGGTCTGGGCGATCAAGGACGGGCTCGACGCTGCTCAATCCATTCAGGCCTATCTCGACAACCGCCAGGCCGTATTGGGAGCTGCCGAATGACCCGTTCTGTCAAAGATCAGCTGCATCGGCTCCAGAGCACCGGCCTGCACCATCCTGAACATGAAAAAGATGCCTGTGGTGTCGGCCTTATCGCGGACGTCAACGGCAAACCACGTCGCGAGATCGTCGAGCTGGGTATAGCGGCGCTCAAGGCAGTCTGGCACCGCGGTGCTGTGGACGCTGATGGTTTGACCGGGGATGGTGCCGGCTTGCGTGTCGGTGTTCCCCAGGCGTTTTTCAAGAACGAGGTCGCTCGCACGGGCCACGAGCCGGAAGCCGGGGACGTTATCGTCGGCATGGTCTTCCTGCCGCGTACAGATTTCGCCGCCCGCGAGCGCGCCAGGGCCATCATCGAGGCGGAAATCCTGCGCGAAGGCCTCGCCTTTTATGGTTGGCGCCAGCCGCCTATCGACACTTCGGTCCTGGGTGAGAAAGCCCGTGCGACCCTGCCGGAGATCGAACAGGTCCTGTTTCGGGATCCGGTCGACCGGCATCCGGAAACCTTGTCTCGCTGCCTGTATCTCATACGCCGCCGTATCGAACGCCGGGCGCGAGAGGAAAATCTGCGCGAGCTCTATGTCTGTTCGCTCTCGCCCAAGGACATCATCTACAAGGGCCTGTTCCGGGCCCAGGATATCGATGCTTTCTATCTCGACCTCCGGGATCCGGAATTCGTCTCGCCCTTCGCGATCTTCCATCAGCGTTATTCCACCAATACCTTTCCGGAATGGCGCCTGGCGCAGCCCTTCCGCATGCTCGCGCATAATGGCGAGATCAACACGATCCGCGGCAATACCAACTGGATGCGATCGCACGAGCGTCACATCGCGGAAAAGGCCTTCCTGTCCGAGACGGATGATGTTCTGCCGGTGATCCAGCCCGGGGCGTCGGATTCGGCAGCGCTGGACCAGACGTTTGAGGTTCTGGTGCGGGCCGGCCGCACGGCGCCAATGGCCAAAACGCTGTTGATCCCTGAGGCCTGGTCCAAGCGGACCGATGTCATGCCGGAGAGCTGGCAGGCGTTGTACGGCTATTGCAATGCGGTGATGGAGCCCTGGGACGGGCCCGCGGCGATCGCCGCGTTTGATGGTCGCTGGGCCGTGGCAGGGCTGGACCGCAATGGCCTGCGCCCGATGCGTTATTCGCTGACCCATGATGGTATGCTGATCGTTGGCTCCGAGACGGGGATGGCACCCGTTGATGCGGAACGTATCGCCGAACGGGGTTCCGTCACCCCTGGGCGTCTGATTGCCCTGGATCTGGTCGAGGGACGCTTTTACCGCGAGCCGGAAATTCTGGACGAGCTGGCGAGCTCAGGCCCCTATCAGCGCTGGCTGGAGAGCGTCGAGGATATCGAACCGGTGGTCGGGCCGGGTGCCGAACCTGAACTGTTCAACGCGCAAGAGCGCCGGTCCCGCCAGGCCGCCGCCGGATTTTCTTTCGAGTCAATCGAGCTGGTGCTCAAGGAAATGGCGAAAGCCGGCAAGGAGGCTGTCGGTTCGATGGGGGATGATACGGCGCTCGCCGTACTGTCGGATCGCTATCGTCCGCTCAGCCACTTCTTCCGCCAGACCTTCTCCCAGGTCACCAACCCGCCCATCGACCCCTTGCGGGAAGGCCGGGTGATGGGGTTGAAGACGCGTTTCCGCAATCTGGGCAATATTCTCGGTTTCGGAGAGCGCCAGTACAATGTGCTGGTTCTTGAAAGTCCAATCCTGACCAATGGCGCCTTTGACCGTCTGCGCACGCATCTTGGCCGCACGGTGCACGAGATCGACTGTACCTTCCCGGCAAAGACTGCGGCCGGTGACGGCCAGGCTATGCGCGATGCGCTGGCCTCGGTGATGGAACAGGCCGGTGAAGCCATTCGCGGTGGTGCGGGCCATCTTGTCCTCTCCGACATGGCGCAGGACGAAACCCGCCTGCCATTACCGATGATCTTGGTGGCGGGCGCTGTGCACGCGCATCTGACCAAGCAGGGCCTGCGCAATGCCTGTTCGATCAATGTGCGCACGGCCGAGTGTTTCGACGGCCATTACGCAGCTGTTCTGATCGGTCTGGGCGCGACGACCGTGAACCCATATCTCGCCTTTTCCACCGTGACCGCAGATCGTCCGGCCGTGGGCGGTGATGAATGGGCACGGGACCGCGCGCGTCATCTCAAGGAGGCGCTCGACGGTGCCCTTCTGAAAATCCTCTCCAAAATGGGGATTTCCATCATTTCCTCCTATCGCGGCGGCTGTAATTTCGAGGTGCTGGGTCTCTCACGCGCGCTGGTGGAAGCCTATCTGCCGGGCGTGGTCAGCCGGATTTCCGGTATTGGACTGCCGGGGCTGGAGGCGATCGCGGTCGATCTGCACGAACGCGCCTGGGCCAAACACGAAGCCCTGCCCGTGGGCGGTTTCTATACCCGCCGGTCCAGCGGCGAGCGCCATGCCCTTTCCGGCCAGGCTATCTCGGCCCTTCAGAAGGCTGTGCGCTATGAGGATCGTGATGCGTGGGCTGAATACCGCAAGGCGCTGGCAAGTGAAGGTCCGACGCAATTGCGCGACCTTCTGGAAATGCGCGCGCTGGGCCCCGAGGTGAGCCTGGAACGGGTCGAGAGTGTCAACGGTATCCGCAAGCGTTTCGTCACGCCGGGCATGTCGTTGGGAGCGCTTTCCCCGGAAGCCCATGCCGCACTGAATGTCGCCATGAACCGGATTGGTGCCAAGTCTGTCTCCGGCGAGGGTGGCGAGGACCCGGCGCGTTATGTCGCCCTGCCCAATGGAGACAATATGAATTCCGCGGTCAAACAGGTCGCCTCCGGGCGATTTGGGGTGACTGCGGAATATCTCAATCAGTGCCGCGAAATCGAGATCAAGGTCGCGCAGGGCGCCAAACCCGGTGAGGGCGGCCAGCTGCCCGGTTTCAAGGTCACTGACTTCATCGCCCGCATGCGCCTGTCGACGCCAGGCGTGTCGTTGATCTCGCCGCCGCCGCACCACGATATCTATTCCATCGAGGACCTTGCCCAGCTGATCTATGATCTCAAGCAGATCAATCCGGAAGCTCGAGTGGGCGTAAAGCTGGTTGCCTCTTCGGGCGTCGGTGCCGTTGCGGCGGGTGTTGCCAAGGCCAACGCCGATATAATCAATATATCCGGCTCGATCGGCGGTACGGGTGCTGCGGCACTGTCCTCGATCAAGTTTGCCGGCGGTCCGCTGGAGCTGGGCCTGGCGGAAGCGCATCAGATGCTCTCCCTCAACGGCCTGCGTGACCGTGTGACCCTGCGCGCTGACGGTGGTATCCGCACCGGCCGAGATATCGTCATCGCCGCCATGCTTGGAGCGGAGGAATTCGGGATTGGTACAGCGGCGCTGCTGGCTCTGGGCTGTCTGATGGTGCGCCAATGCCATTCCAATACCTGTCCCGTGGGTGTGTGTACCCAGGATGATGATCTGCGCGCCCGTTTCGGCGGGGCGCCGGATCATGTGGTCAATCTGATGACCTATCTGGCCGAGGATGTGCGCGAGATCCTGTCGGGACTGGGCGCCCAGTCCCTGGAGGATGTTATCGGCCGTTCCGACCTGCTCGACCAGGTCTCGCGCGGTTCCGAAGCGCTCGATGATCTTGATCTCAGCGCCATCATGATCCGTGCAGACGCGGCGGATCGCCCGGCCCGCTCGACCCGCAAACAGCGCAATGAAGTCGCGCCCAGCCTGGATGAACAGATCATCGAGGACGCCCAGCCGGTGTTCGAGCGCGGTGAGAAGATGCAGCTGGACTATGTGGTCCGCAATACCGATCGCGCGGTCGGCACCAAGACCTCCTCGCGCATTGTCCGAACCTTCGGCCCGGACGGGCTGGAAGACGGCAAGCTGACACTGAAGCTCCAGGGCTCTGCGGGGCAGTCACTGGGGGCCTTTGCGGCAAAGGGCCTGCGGATCAGTCTTTCCGGAGATGCCAATGACTATGTCGGCAAGGGCCTGTCCGGTGGCGAGGTCATCATCCGCCCGTATGAGGACCGTGGCGCGCATGACGTCATCATCGGCAATACCTGTCTTTATGGTGCGACCTCCGGCCGCCTCTTTGCTGCCGGCAAGGCGGGCCAGCGTTTTGCCGTTCGGAACTCCGGTGCGGAAACCGTGGTCGAGGGTTGTGGAACCAATGGGTGTGAATACATGACGGGCGGCGCGGCCGTGATCCTGGGGCCGGTCGGGGATAATTTTGCGGCTGGCATGACCGGGGGCGATGTCTTCCTCTACGACCCGGACAAGCGCCTGGAATCCCGACTGAATCGCGAAACCGTTGTCGAGCTGCCCCTGGACACCGGGGCCGAGCGCCGCTGCCGCCGGCTGATCGAGACCCATCTCGATCTCACCGGTTCACGGGTGGCTGCACGCATCCTGTCCAGCTGGACGGCCGAGAGGGCCCACTGGGTGCATTTGCGCGGCCGGGAAGTCGTCGCCCGCGAAGCCACGCAGACCGGTGACGGGCCGGATGCCCGCTCTGCCTGATGCTTAAACTTCATATTGCGCCGCAGCGAACCCATTGGCGGTTTGCTGCGATAGGCGTATGAGGACAGGCAAATAGCTTCTCTGCTGGGAAATAAAGAAAATGCGCCTCGATAAAATTGCCGCTGGCATCAATCCGCCCGAAGACATCAATGTCATCATCGAAGTTCCGGTTGGCGGCCAGCCGGTCAAATACGAGATGGACAAGGACAGCGGCACCGTTTTTGTAGACCGCTTCCTGCACACGCCGATGCGCTATCCGTGCAATTACGGCTTCATGCCGCACACCCTGTCTGATGATGGCGATCCGATCGATGTCATGGTGCTTGGCCAGACGACCCTGGTTCCGGGCTGTGTCGTTCGCGCCCGTCCGATTGGCGTCCTCTTGATGGAAGACGAGAGCGGTCTGGACGAAAAGATCCTGGCCGCTCCGCACCAGAAGATCTCTTCCATGTATGACGAGGTGCTCGACTACACCGATGTCCAGAAGACGCTGATCGCCCGCATCGGTCACTTCTTCGAGCACTACAAGGATCTCGAGCCGAACAAATGGGTGAAGGTCCAGGGCTGGGAAGGTGCCGAGAAGGCCCGCCAGCTGATCCAGGAATCGATCGAGCGTGCCCAGAAATAGGTAGCGCAGATCCTTTTGGACAAGGCCCGCTGACCCCGGTCAGCGGGCTTTTTCGTGGCTGGCCATCACATCACGGCAAAGCCGGTCCACGCGCTTGAGCCGGGGTGGGAATTCGGTGTGCGCGGCTTTATCCACGTCATCCCTGCGAAGGCAGGGACCCAGTTCATAAGGCCGGGTCCTGCTCCAGAAAGCGCCTGTCCGTGAAACACCCAAACCTTCGAACTGGGCCCTGATCGTCATCAGGGTGACGGTGTTTGAATGCTTATCCTCCCCCCCCCCCGGGGGGGGGCGAAGGGACGGAGGGGCCGGAGCGCGTAGCGCGAAGGTGCTGTGATCACAGGCGTTCCCACACCGCCTTCGTTCTCAGTTTCGGCGACCCCAAGCCCCCGCTCGCGGCAAAGATATCCCCCACCTGTGCCAATGCACCATAATCGCCTGTGACTTCCGGGATGAGAGGCGCAGGCCTACGTCATCTGTGCCTGGCGGTTTGCGGAGCCTGTCCGCCCCTTGTCGGTGACGCGGCGAGGGTCCGGCAGGGCGGCATGGTAGGTCAAACGGCACTAAACGCCCGACCGGGATACCGCCATGTTTGGAAACGGGGGCGAGAGCGTCCGGGAAAACTCCGCGTGCGGGAGACTTGTCGCGCCACTCACACAAATATCAAATTTCGGCCCGTCCGGCCTCCCGCATGCCTCTCATAACTCCACGCCAGAAGGTCGTGGAGCCACACCCGTTCTCACATGCATATTCGCAATTCCGGTTTGCGCTAACATTTTTGCGTCAAACGGCGTCCCGCTCTGTTGCGGTGCAATGAAATGGCGCTAGTCTGGGGACTTCTCGAAAAAGGTGCGCCCGATGAGCCAGACCGCTGTCCTCTTTGAAAACATCCATCCGGTCGCTGACAAGCCGCTTCTGTCAGCCTCGCTGACGATTGAGCGTCATGGCGCCGCGCTTCCGGTTGCTGATCTGCATTCGGCTCTGGGCGGGGCAATCGTGGCGGGCATCCGCTCGCGCACCAAGATGAATGCTGATGCCTTTGCCGCAGCGCCCAGCTTGCTGGCCCTGGGCTGTTTCTGCATCGGCACCAACCAGGTCGATCTGGATGCAGCGGCGGGGCGGGGCATCCCGGTGTTCAATGGGCCGTTTGGCAATACCCGGTCCGTTGCGGAGCTGACCCTGGCCTCGGTGATCATGCTGATGCGCGGCGTGCCGCACCGATCCGAAGCTGCCAAGCGAGGTGAGTGGCGCAAGAATGCCGAACACTCCCACGAGGTGCGAGGCAAGAAGCTCGGCATTATCGGCTACGGCAATATCGGTTCCCAGCTCTCCGTCCTCGCCTCGGGTCTGGGCATGCATGTCTATTTCCACGATGTTGAGCCCAAGCTTGCGCACGGTAATGCACGATCGGTGGGATCTCTGGACGAATTGCTGGAGATTTCAGACGTCGTCACCATTCATGTCCCTTCCACGCCCCAGACCAAGGGCATGATGGGTGCTGAACAATTCGCCCGCATGAAGGCCGGCGCGCATTTCATCAACCAGGCGCGTGGCGACCTCGTTGATGTCGATGCGCTGGCCGCAGCCCTGGAGAGCGGCCACATCCGCGGTACGGCCGTGGACGTTTTTCCCAAGGAGCCGGCCTCCAAGGACGAGGCGTTTGTGTCTCCCCTGCAGAAATTCGAGAACGTCATTCTGACCCCGCATGTCGGCGGTTCCACCCTGGAGGCCCAGGCCGCCATCGGGGATGATGTGGCACTCAAGCTGGCGCGTTTCGTCAGCCAGGGCACGACCAAGGGCGCGGTTAATGTGCCCGAGCTTGATCCCGGTCCGCTCAGGCGGGGCGTTCGCCGTATCCTCAGCTTCCACGAGAACGCGCCGGGTTTCCTGTCGCGCTTCAACGATGCGGTCAGCGCGTCCGGCGCGAACATCGCCGCCCAGCGCCTGCAGACCATGGGACAGCTGGGTTATGCGACCGCTGATCTTGAAGGCGATCTTCCGGCGGGGTTCGTGGATCACATTGCGGCGCTGGACGGATCCATCGCGACCCGGCTCATCGAAGGCTGATTATCGCAGGGCCCTGGCGAGGGCGTCGACCGTGCGGACATATTCCGCGCCGGAATGCTCTGCCGCGGCCAGTACGACTTCGCGCTGGGCGATGGCGCCAAAACCGATGAAACGGTCTGCAGCACCCCCTTCATAGGCCTCGAAATCGGTCATGCCGTCGCCGACCATGATCACCTGTTCGAACTGCCCACCGATCAGGTTCAGCACATCCGTCTTGCCGCCATTGCGCGACAGGGGGATGTCGACATCCAGCCCGGTCACCCGGTCACCGTCGAAACTGAAACGGTTGGCGTGAACATGCGCCGGGCCAAAACCGAGATCGCCCAGGACCGGTTCGAGCAGGTCGACAAAACCACCGGAAATCGCGTGCAGCTCATCGCCGTCATCCCGCAGGGCTTTCAGCAGCGGTTTGAAACCCGGCGTGATCTGGCGACGCAGGGTCTCGGCGATATCCCCGACGAGATCGCGCGAAAGGTCGGCAATGCCGATCCGCGTAAGCAGGCTGTCGCGCAGGGCGAGCGTGCCGGTCATGCCGGCCTGGGTCAGCTCATGCAGTCGAGCTTGCGCCGCGTCCCGGTCCGGATGCGATTGAAGGGCGTGTTCCACGGCCAGGTCGAGCGATTCCACACGCAGAAGGGTGGAATCGACATCAAAGGCGATCAGGCGATTCAATCCGGGCTCCCAACAGGCTAAGCCCAAGACAAGCCTGCTTTATCCCGGCGGGCAAGTGAAACCTGCCATGCCTAATTATCTATTCCGTAGCGGGCG
Source organism: Maricaulis sp. (assembly GCF_017643475.1). GTDB lineage: Bacteria > Pseudomonadota > Alphaproteobacteria > Caulobacterales > Maricaulaceae > Maricaulis. The sequence goes on along the minus strand of NZ_JAEPNI010000001.1, from coordinate 1,209 downwards.
CGGGAGATGCGCTGATAGGGACGCCATGTCTCGCCATTATCCGCCGTCATGTCGATCTGGAATACATTGGAATTCGGGCCGTCAATCCGGGTGGTCAGGCGGAAGGGCAGGGATGTGCCATCAGGGTTCTCGAAACTGGTTCCGGAACGCAGATTGGTGAGGGCCAGCGCTCCGTTCTCGTTCCACTCGCCCTCATAGATATCCATATTGCCCCAGGTGTCATCCATGGCGGCGAGGCGGTAGAGGTCGCGGTTCTGGTCGTACTGGATGGTGGATTCCAGGCGGAAGGGATTGACCGGGTGTTCAGCCGGATCCTCGCGCAGGGCAAGTCCGCCGAGCATGTAGCGGATCTCCACCATTTCCTCGCCGGCGGTTTCCCATCCGCCATCGGGCTGCATGATTTCGATCGTTGCCACCCAGCTGCCGGCCAGCGATGCCAGTCGCGACATCTCTTCGCGCGCTTCCGCGCCGGGCGCAGGCGTGACCTGGATGGTGTTGAGTGTGGTGGCCAGAGCAAGGGCAAGCAACATGACAAAACTCCGTTTCAGAACCGCAGCTTGTTCTAGCGTTCGGGCCGAGTGGCCGACCAGATCCGCTCATCCCTCCGCTGCCGATTTTCATCCCATTCCGCCGCCAGGCTGGATAAGCTGAGCCGGGAACTGACTCTGATGGCGATTTCGCTGCGTTTAGCTGAGCGAGACGGCTTGTGATTTGCCACTTAGCCGATATAGTCCGCGCCTCTTGCGGTGAGGTGGCCGAGTGGTCGAAGGCGCACGCCTGGAACGCGTGTAGGCGGTGTCCCCGTCTCGTGGGTTCGAATCCCACCCTCACCGCCACTCTTTTCCCTGAAATCACAATGCGTGCCCGAGGCAGTGTCAGAGGAACTTCGGCTTGAGAGTGGAGCGCCAGTTTCCTAGCGTCGCGCGATGCGTAATCCGTTCAAATATTTCAAGACTTCGCCTGAGATCATCCGCTTGGCCGTGATGATGTATGTCCGTTTTCCGCTGTCGCTGCGCAACGTTGAAGATCTGCTGCACGAACGAGGCATCGATATCACTCATGAATCAGTGAGATTTTGGTGGAACCGCTTCGGTCCACTCTTCGCGAAGGAGATCCGAAAACGGCGCGTGCAGAGCACGAACTATTCGAACTGGGCGTGGCATCTGGATGAGGTTTTCGTAAAGATAAACGGAGAGCTTCATTACCTCT
>NZ_JAEPNI010000004.1 GCF_017643475.1 Maricaulis sp. | reverse complement strand
CCGGGTGGTTATTGCAGGGGGACCATACCCGTTCCCATCCCGAACACGGCCGTCAAGACCCCTAGCGCCGATGGTACTCCGTCTCAAGACGTGGGAGAGTAGGTCGCTGCCCGGTCTGCTCGCTAGATCCAATACCCTCGTGAACATGTTTAATACGCCCTGCGTCATGCAGGGTGTTTTTGTCTCTGCTTCCAGTCGCTTAACGACAGTTTTCAAACTGTGCCGGAGTTGACGAGGAGCGATGTGAGGCCTAGAAGTTCCTCACCCTGATGCGGGGTGGAGCAGCCCGGTAGCTCGTCAGGCTCATAACCTGAAGGTCGTAGGTTCAAATCCTACCCCCGCACCCAACAAGAACCCGTCAGGCGATGCCTGGCGGGTTTTTTCGTGGCTTCAGCGCGCCTTGAGCGTAACCGTCCGGCGAACCCGCCCTTGTCGCCATCGACCGCGTCGTCAGACTTGCGCGCATTGTGCGGGCGATAAGTGTCCGCTTAATCGCGAAGTGGACACTTATTCATGGGTGATAAGAGACGCCAGCGCCGCCGTTATACCGATGCGTTCAAGCGCCAGGTTGTAGCGGAGAGCTTTGATCCGGATGTGTCGGTGGCCGAGACAGCGCGGCGGCACCAGATGAATGCGAACGCGCTGTTCAACTGGCGCAAGGACCCGCGTTTCAACACGGACCTGGCCGAGTGCGCCTCGCCTGAAGTCGAGCCGGTCTTTCTGCGGGTCGAGATCGATGCCGAAGAACATTCTCTCGTCGAGCCCGCCACAGTGTCCACGCCATCCGTCACTCAACCTTCACCCACCAGCGCTATCGAGATCGCGCTGGTGTGCGGCACGCGGCTGCGCGTTGAGAGCAATGTTGAAGAAGCCGCACTGACGCGCGTGATCCGGGCGATCGGAGCGGCAGCATGATCTCGGTTACCGCCGAGACGCGGGTCTGGCTGGCCGGCGGGGTGACGGATATGCGCAAGGGCTTTAACGGCTTGGCGGCACTGGCCGAGAGCAAGCTCTCCGAAGATCCCCATTCCGGTCAGATTTTCATCTTCCGCGGCCGGCGCGGCGACCTCGTGAAGATCATCTGGTGGGATGGCCAGGGGGCCGGTCTCTTCTCCAAGCGGCTGGAGCGCAGGCGCTTTGTCTGGCCCTCGGCTGCGGACGGCAAGGTCGCGCTTGGCCGGGCCCAGCTGGCGATGTTGCTGGAGGGCATCGACTGGCGCATGCCGCAGCACACCTGGCGGCCCTTGGCGGCGGGGTGATCGCCCTTAACTTGCTGCAAATGCGACGATATCCCGTGTTCTCTCTGGGACTCGCGTCGGCTATAAAATGGTCGATGCGAACGCGACCGAGCAATACCTCCAGCGACCTGCCTGATGACATCGATGCCCTCAAGGGCGCGGTGGGTGTGCTCGAGCGCGAGCTCTATAATCGCGACCTTCTCATCGAGAAGCTCAAGCACCAGCTGGCCGGACTGCAACGTCACCAGTTCGGGTCGCGCTCGGAGAGCCTGGATCAGCTCGAGATGCGGCTGGAGGACGAGGAGATCGCGCAGGCGAGCGCGCAGGCCGAAGCAGAAGCCGAAGCTGAGGCCGACGAAGCCCCCGCCAAGCCCAAACGCAATCCGCTTCCAGCCCACCTGCCGCGCACCGAGAAGGTCCTCTCGCCCGGCGAGGCCTGTCTGTCCTGCGGCGGAGATCTCAAACGCCTCGGCGAAGACGTCACCGAAGAGCTGGAATACGTGCCGGGGTACTTTGTTGTGAACCGCATCGTTCGCCCGCGCATGGCCTGTTCGTGCTGTGAGCGCATGCACCAGGCCGCACTGCCCTCACGCCCGATCGAGAAGGGCCGGCCGGGACCAGGGCTCTTGTCCCATGTGATCATCTCCAAATATGGCGATCACTTGCCGCTTTATCGCCAGAGCCAGATCTATGCCCGCGAAGGCATCGAGCTGGAACGCTCCACCCTGGCCGGATGGGTGGGACAGTCCGCGCGGCTGCTGGAACCGCTGGCCGAAGCCATCGGACGCCATGTCCGCCAGGGCCAGGCCATCTTCGCCGATGATACCCCCATGAAGATGCTCGCTCCGGGCAAGGGGCGAACCGCCACCGGCCGCATGTGGGCGTATGTCCGTGATGAGCACGGCTGGTCGGGCAGTGCCCCGCCCGCGGCCCATTATCGCTTCTCAACGGATCGCAAGGGCGAACATCCTGCTGATCATCTGTCCGGCTATCGCGGGTTCATGCATGCCGATGGCTATGCCGGGTTCAACCGGCTCTACGACACCGGCCAGATCATCGAAGTGGCCTGCATGGCCCATATCCGGCGCAAGTTCGTGGATGTGCAAACGGCGTCCGGTTCGGCCATCGCCCAGGAGGCGGTTGAACGCATTGCCCGGCTTTATGCGATCGAAAATGCGATCCGCGGCAAGCCACCCGACCAGCGCGCCGCGGCGCGCCAGGCCCGATCAAGACCCGAGTTCGAGGCGCTTGATGCTTGGCTGCAGACCCAGCTCACCCGGGTATCCGGCAAGACGCCTCTTGCCGCGGCGATCCGCTATGCCCTCACGCGCATGAAGAAGCTGGAACCCTGGCTGATGCACGGTACCACCGAGCTCGACAATAATGCCGCCGAGCGCGCCATGCGCCCGATCGCCCTGGGCAGAAAAAATTTCCTTTTCGCCGGCTCGGAAGACGGCGGCAAGTCAGCGGCCATTGCCTATACGCTGATCGAGACCGCCAAACTCAACGGTCTCGATCCGCAAACTTGGCTTACCGATGTCCTGGCCAATATCGCGGATACCAAGATCACGCATCTTGAGGACCTGATGCCCTGGTCTTACGCTCAGCGAAACTGAGCGTAAGACAGGCGCGTCGCACCTGGTAGGACGGGATGGCCGGACGCTTTCCGTTTATGCGGGTGATCGAAGCTATCTGGCCAGGCGGATCGGCAACCAATGAAGGACTGCAGGCTCGCCAATTTCTCATTGGTTTAGTCGTCCTTTTTGCCCTACCCGGCTTGTTTCCCTTTCTAAGGCGAGACGCCTCGAGCCAAACGCTCAAATCAGAGGACCAGATTGCCCGCGAAAGGCAGTTGTGGAAGCGAAATTGGCCACAGATCCTTCTTGCGGCCGCTTACCCACTGATAGGCGCTGGAAGCTTCTTTATCTGGAACGCAATTTTGCTGTCGCCGGGCTAGTTGGCTGACATCCGGATAGTCGGGGACCACGGGGCTCTAATGCCCCGGTCTTCTACGAAACCCCGCACCAGATATCGGCACTCACCAAGATATGATACCGAGGTTTCCTGATAGGACGACATCCGGCCTGGACCGCGCCTGTATTCGCGCTCCAACCGGATGGCTTCAGCCTATGCGCCTCTATCCGATCCGCATGGGCGTCGGCCGCCTCCGTCCAGTCCCCCATCGACAACCACTTCAATCTCGAACGCTATTCCTACCGCCGCGAAGACTTCAAGGAAAACCGCTCCGCCACCCTGGCCGAATGGCGTCAGCTTGCGGCCTGAGTTAGGTTCGATCCCGATCTTTCGAGACCGGTCCATTTTTGCCTGACACCACCCTGACAGTGCCAATCCGTTTTTGTCTAACAGCACCTTTAGTCGCACTCCCCACTTGACGGATCGACACGCACGGCTCAAAAACTAATAATTAGCAAACGCTAAGGGCCGCCATGACCGGAAAGCAGAAGATCCTCGATTCAGCCTATGAGCTGTTCTGTGAAAGCAATTTCGACGCTGTCAGCATCCGAGATATCGGATCGCGCGCGGGGATGACGAATCCTGCCCTGTATCAGCACTTCAACAGCAAGGCCGCATTGGCCGAAATGCTCTACATGCAATGTTATGAAAGGCTTCTGGCGTCGGTCGACGAGCATGCGCAACATGCGGTGGGGCCGGTCGATCGGGTTGAAGCCTATATTCGGGGAAGTGTTGCTCTCCACAAGGCGCGTCATTCCCCGCTTCTCTTTCTTGAGGACTATCAGCGGCAGTTCGGATTGCGGGTTCGCGAGGTTTACGGTGACCAAGCCATCTCCAACCGATTGTCCAGCTGGCTGCTTGAAGGGCAGGCAGTCGGAGCCATTCGCACCGATGTGTCGGTCGAGGCCATGACCGCCCTGTGCATTGGTCAGGTCACCAAGTGGGCAATGATGCACTCGATGGGTGTTGCCGGCCGTGAAGATGCGCCCGAAGGTCTGGTGGCGCTGGTCAGAGCCGCAATCCGAAATCCAGCTCCGGCAGAAGGAGGTTAGTATGATAACTTTCACCCTCGCTCTACTTGTTGCGGCGACGAATCCAGAATCCGCAAACGCGATAGCTGACGGTATCGTGCAGCACGATCAGATACCTGCCGCGGGTATTGCGTTGGTCCGCTGTGAAAGCTTGGATGCGGCCGTGTCTGGTATCACCAGCAATTCCCATTCGCTCCCCACCGAAGCCCTTGCCGAGAGCCGGTTCAGCCTTGGATCCAACGCGAAATCATACCTCGCTACAGCCGCAGCGGCGATTATAGATCAGGGTCTCGCGCGATGGGACATGACAGTCGCGGAGAGCGGTGCCTTTGAGCTCAATGAGGATAACCCGAACTATCATGTAACCCTCTATGAGTTGCTTACGCACACATCGGGGATTGCAAGCTATTCCTCCGGCAGGGATCTGGATGAACTCGTAATCGACAGCGAATCGTCGGTCGCACCGCATATTCAATTTGCTAGATTGGCACTGGAGTCCCCGAGCGCTGGTGCACGGGGAGACTACCTTTACTCCAACGCCGGCCCGGTCGTGGCTGCGACCATACTGGAGCACCTCACCGGTCTTGGGTGGCTGGACATTATCGATCTCTATGTGCTCGAGGCTTGGGGGGTAGGCGCGCAACTGGCCGCCCCAGTTTCGGATGATCCAGCGCATTTGTTCGGACACTATGCGGAAGATGAAGGCCTTGCTGTTTACGCTCTTGAAGAGCCTGAAATTCCCCCATTCCTCCATCCTGCGGGCTATCTTTCGGTTACGATTGAAGAGTATGCGAGATATCTCCAGCGACATTTGTGCGGGTTACAAGGCTTTAGTTCGGGTGGTCTAAGCCCAACGAGCGTCGCCGAGCTCCATGCGCCAGCTCCCGGCACTCAGAGCGCAATCGGATGGGCGTACGGTGAGGTCCAGGGTGCGAACTGGTCTTACCATGTCGGGACGACTGGCACTCACTATGCCTATGCCGCAATAAATCCAGAGCTGGACCGCGCATTCGCCGTTTTGGTCAATTCGGGCACGCCGCAGGCAGGCCAGGCTGCGCTCAGCACCTTGCTCGATCTGATGGAGTAAGCTCGTGCAAATTCGGATTGACCTTTTTTCGAGCTTTGGAGCGCCCGCCTTGTTCAAATACTTCCTGTTCTCGGCATGCGCCGTGGTGTTTGCAGGCGGTGCACTCGCTCAACCGCTCACCTCAGAGGCACTGAGCGAAGACATTTCGATCGCCCGGCAGGCGCTTGAGCGAGTTCATCCTGGTTATGGTCGCTACACGTCCATCGATGAGATGGACAGGTATTGGGATGCCCTCGAACACGCCGCTGAGGCGGGGCTCGACGCTGATCAGTTTTATCTTCAGCTATCCGGAGTTTTGGTCGAGTTGCGTTGCGATCACACAAAGGCTGAGTTCACCGAAGCCATGATCGCGGAGCGGACCGAGACAGCGACTTACCTTCCCTTCACGTTCAAGCTATTCGAGGACGATAGCGGCAGTGTGCGGATGTTCGTCGAGGCAAGTGCAAACGCGAGACTGGCACGCGGCGATGAAATTCTCGCTATCGACGGCGACCCGGTCTCTGAACGCATCGCAGCAGCGGCACGATTCGTGCCGGTAGACGGTTTTACAGACCACGTGCGGATCCACCAAATGTCCCGACCTGGAGAAATCTTGGGGACTGACTTTGAAGTGTTTGACGCCCTGCTCAATCCAGGTTCGGAGCGCGTAGAGCTCGAGATTGCGCCGATAAGCGGCGGGAATGTTTCAATTGCTGTCGATCGATTGACATGGCCTGAGAGCCAAGCGTTACGAGCCGAACCGCAATGGCGCAATTTTTCGGATGAGGGCTCTGTAACCGTTGAATACCCGGCAGATGACGTCGCGGTCTTGAGCATCGAAACATTCGTCAACTACCGTTCCCCGGTAGACCCGAATGAGGTCTATTCTCGCGTTTTCTCGGAGATTGCGACCGAGGGTTCGGAAACGTTAATCGTTGATCTGCGACGGAATGGAGGCGGGTCCGCCGACGCGCAACTTGGTTTAATATCCTGGCTGATCAGGGAGCCGATCGCTCCTGTCCGTGATATTCGCGTCAGGACGATCGATCTTTCAGGCCTCGAGAGCCATTTATCCACATGGATCCCTGAAGCCCTCAACCCGCAGGCCGAATACTTCTATCGGTTGGACGATGGATGGTATTCCCTCCGCCCGGAATATGGTGGCGCGACGGGTCTGCTACAGCCGCAAGAGGGCGCTTTTGATGGCGAGTTGATCGTATTGACGAGCGCCTCGAATTCTTCCGGTGCCGCAGCCTTTATGGGTACGATGCTGGAGTCCGAGCGGGCTGTTCTGGTGGGCGAGCCCACAGGCGGAAGCCAGGAGGGGCCGACCGCGGGGATTATTTTCTTCCTTACTCTACCAAACAGCGGAATTGTTGTACGTTTGCCGTACCAGCTGACCTTGCAGGCAGTCAGCAATCCGGTAATCGGACAGGGTTACACTCCCGATATTCTCGTCCGGCAGACTATTGACGACTGGCTTGAGGGGCGGGACCGGGTTTTGCGAAGGGCTATAGAAATAGCCGTTTCAGACTGATTGTTATGGTCGAGAAAAATGTATGAGAGTGCGCCGGCCGCGCCTGTCAGATAAAGCCCGGCGTTCGTGCGGTAGCCGCCAAATCGGCGGCATGAGCGTAAGACAGGCTCGGCGCCCCTGGTAGGGCGGGTTGGCCGGACGGTTACCCTTGAGCGGCTTCCTGCATGATCTCCGCCAGCAGTTCCAGACCCTCGCGAATGGGCGATTGCCGGCGCCAGACCAGGGAGATGTCCCGTCCTGCGCGCGGGTCTTCGATCTGGCGGAAGACCAGGCTGTCATCCCGGCGCGCTTCGCATTGCACATAGAGGTCGGGTAGGATCGCGATCCCGGCGCCCAGGGCGGCCATGTGCCGTATAGCGTCCAAACTGGTGCCCTCATAGTCCGAAGCCACATAGCCGCCGGCACGATAGGCGAGCTCCTGAACCAGTTTGGTGAGGCGGTGTCCGAGACCCAGGGTCAGGAAGCCCCGTTCCTTGAGTTCCTCGAGCGTGACCGGACGGGTGGTGGAGGCGAGGTGGTCTTCGGGTTCGACGGCGATCCAGAGCTTTTCGCTGAACAGGGTGACGCCGACACAGCCGGGGTGATCTTCCAGGGTCGAAACCGCAGCGTCCAGCAGGCCCTGCTCCAGCATGCTGGCCAATCGGTCGGTCGCCGCGTCATTGATGCTCAGCCGAAGATCCGGGAATCGTGAGTGCATGGGCTTGGTACAACGCGGAAGTAGATAGGGGCCGATCGTTGGCAGGACGCCCAGGCGAACGCGACCAAACAGGCCGGTCTCGCCGTGGGAGGCGATCTCCTTGAGGTCTTCCATTTGTCGCAGGATGTAGCGGGCGCGGCGAATGACCTGTTCTCCGATCGGCGTTGGATAGGCACCGGCTCGCGAGCGTTCGAAGAGGGTGGCTCCCAGCTGGGCCTCTGCATTGGCAACCTGGGTGGAAAGGCTGGGCTGGGCCACGTTCAGCCGTTCGGCCGCCTCGGAGAAGCGTCCTGTATCCGCGATCGCGACAAGGTATTCGAGCTGTCTGAGTGTCGGTTTCATATAGCTAAAAGCTAATCAGAACATATAAAGCTTATATTTTATCTAAACCGATACGACAACTAACTTCTCCTCATCGACAACGACATGGAGATCTGCACGAAGAAACGCCACCTCCGGATCAGCTTCCAAAGCCTGTCCCCGCACGCTCGGAAGTCGTCACGACTCGCCTCATCCAGACAAGGCGCGCCCGGCCCACCCTGTCAGTTGCCGGGCATCCGGCCAGACTTCCCTGCTGCACGAGCCCCGACTTCTCGTGTCGCATAACTGGCCAGGGATGACGCCCGATCGGCCTCCTCCGTTCCTGTGTGCCGGTCGGGCGTTTCCCAATTGTAGATCGAGTTAAAGGACCAAGACATGACACGTGCGCTGGTGCGTATTGGCGAATTCCTGCGCATGGAGAGCGCCGCCGGTATCATTCTCATTTTTGCGGCAGCCTTTGCGCTGATCGCCTCGAACTCGCCGTTTGCGGCGCAATATGCAGGGGTATTCCAGCAATACCTGCAGGTCGGCTTCGGCGAACAGGCGATCAACAAGCCGATCCTGCTTTGGATCAATGATGCCTTGATGGCCATTTTCTTCCTGCTGGTCGGCCTGGAGATCAAGCGCGTGATGATGGAGGGCGCGCTGTCCTCCGTCTCCAAGGCAACGCTGCCTGTCGTGGCAGCGATTGGCGGCATGGTCGGACCGATGATGGTCTTTCTCGCCTTCAACCACAGCAGTCCGGAGACCGTGTCCGGCTGGGCGATACCCGCCGCGACGGATATCGCTTTTGCGCTTGGCATTCTTCTGTTGCTGGGGCGTCGCGCGCCGGTCGAGCTGAAGATCCTGTTGTTGGCCATCGCGATCATTGATGATCTGGGCGCCATCACAATCATCGCACTGTTCTACACGTCCAACCTGGTCGTTGAACCGCTGTTTTATTCGCTCGCTTGTGTCGCCATCCTGTTCGGGCTCAACCGTAGCCGTGTTTCATCCTTGTGGCCGTACCTGCTTGTCGCGACCGTACTCTGGGTGCTGGTACTCAAGAGTGGTGTACACGCCACCCTGGCAGGTGTCGTGACGGCTGCCTTCATTCCTCTGCGTACTCGTAAATCCAGCCCCTTGCACAGGCTCGAGCATGGCCTGCACCCGTGGGTGGCTTTCGGCATCCTGCCGGTCTTTGCCCTGGCCAATGCCGGCGTCACTCTGGCTGGACTTGAATGGTCCGCGGTTATGACCCCGCTCACCCTGGGCATCGCCTTTGGCCTGGTCATCGGCAAGCAGGTCGGCGTGTTCGGTGCCATCCGGCTGGCGGTAAAAACCGGGCTGGCGCGCAAGCCGGAAGCGGTGAGCTGGGCCCAGCTTTACGGGCTGGCATGCCTCACAGGTGTCGGTTTCACCATGAGCCTGTTTATTGGTGGCCTTGCCTTCAGTGATGTCAGCCTGATGACGGAAGTGCGTATTGGTGTGCTGGGCGGATCACTGGTGTCGGCGTTGAGCGGCGTTGCCGCACTGATCCTGGCCGCACGCAAACCAGCGCCCCGCTCGGACAAGGAAGACATGATTGGAGGAACCGCATGATTGACGTGAACGGAATTTTGACCGCCATCCAGCAACGCCCGGGTCAGTCTACAGCGCTGATTGGTGGAGGCGCGGCGATCGCCGGCCTGGCCACCGGAATGCTGGCCGGCAAATCCGGGCGGAAATTCATGGGCAAGGCTGCCAAGTACGGCGCGGTGGCCGCCCTGGGAGGGTTGGCCTATCACGCGATTTCCCGCCGCAAGGGGGGAGGGGCTACCCCACCGTCCGATGACTACTCCACAGTTGCGGCAGGCACAGCCTTTTCCCGTCCGCACAGGAGGAAGATCGCCTCGACGCGCGGTCAAGATCTCTGGTCAGGGCGATGATCGCGGCAGCCACGGCTGATGGTTCAATTACCGCGCTGGAAAAGGATCGGATACAGTCTCGGCTGACCGAAGCCGGCATCAATGCGGAGAGCCGCGCTTTCCTCGAGGCGGAGCTTTTGACCCCGCTGGATATGGAGGCCGTTATTGCTGATGTTGAGGGTGAGGAGCACGCCGCAGAGATCTATTCAGCGTCCCTTGTCGCGATCGATCGCCAGGGCGCAGTAGAGCGGGCCTATCTGCAACTCCTCGCTGCTCGCCTGGGGCTTGATGCCGGGCTCGTCGAGGAAATTCACCGCAGCGCCGACGCGCCCGAATACGCCTGAATACGTTTGTTGAATTATCGCCATGCTTGATCTTGCACTTGCGACCCTGACATCACCGCCAGTCCTGTTTTTTGCCCTGGGGCTGACTGCAGCCCTGGTGCGCTCGGACCTTGCCTTGCCGGAGGCCGTATCCAAGGGGCTGTCGCTCTATCTGGTCCTGGCCATTGGCTTCAAGGGGGGCGTGGAAATGGGCGCCGGCGCCAGTTGGTGGGGGCGGCGAGTGTTGTGCTGGCGGGCATTGTCCTGTCAGCCTGTCTGCCGCTGATCTCATTTACGGCGCTCAGAGCAACCACCCGGCTGGGCCAAGTTGATGCGGCTGCGGTTGCTGCGCACTACGGCTCGATATCCATTGTGACCTTTATCGCTGCCAGGGATGCCCTGGCGGGATTGGGGGAGGCGGCCAGCGGACATATGGTTGCCGTTGCTGCCGCGATGGAAGCGCCAGCCATCCTGACCGACTTGATCCTGGCGGGCCGCGTTGCCAGCCAGGCGACCCTGCAACCTGCCGCGCTGAGCGCGGCACCCTCAGCGCCCAGTCGGCCAAATGGAGATCTGGTCAGGGAGTGTCTGACCAATGGATCCATTATGTTGTTGCTCGGCAGTTTTGTGATCGGCTGGATGACGGGCGAACGAGGCATGAGTTCGGTTGAGCCGTTTGTCTCCGACATTTTCCGCGGCATGCTTTGCCTATTCCTTCTGGATATGGGGCTGACGGCCGGGCGTGGCCTCGTGAAATCCTGGCGGCAATTGCGTCCTTCGCTTCTGGCCCATGGGCTGATGATGCCGGCGGTCGGCGCGGGCATCGCCCTGCCGGTCGGGCTGGGCCTTGGTCTTTTGGCAGGTGATCTGGCGTTGTTGATGACACTGTGTGCCTCGGCATCTTACATCGCTGTTCCCGCCGCTTTGCGCATGGCCTTGCCGCAGGCGCAGTTGACGACGCCCTTGACGCTGTCACTGGGGGTGACTTTTCCGTTCAACCTGCTTGTTGGTATTCCGATCTATATCGCGATAGCGCAGGCGGTGACTTGATTGCGGAGAACCCGCCGGACACTGGTCCGGTGGGTTTTCTTGTCTGCGGCATGCTTTAGAAACGGGGCAAGCGAATGACAGGTCACAGCCATCTCTTCCCGAACAACCCCGCCTCGACCCTTTGTGTATAATCCGCCTGCCGCGGAGACTTTGCCGGTGCTGTTTGCGGACGAGCACATCCTGGTACTCGACAAGCCCTCGGGATTGTTGACCGTGCCGGGGAGGCCTGCCGAACACGCGGATTGCCTGGAAAGCCGGGCGCGTGAGGCGTTTCCGGAGGCGCGTATTGTCCACCGGCTCGACATGGATACATCAGGCGTCATTGTCCTGGCTCTAACGGCGCATGCCCACAGGCATATCGGCCTGCAATTCGAGAAACGCCAGACCCGCAAGGAATACCAGGCCCTGGTCTGGGGCGAGGTAAACGATGATGTTGGCCGTATCGATCAACCTATCATCACTGACTGGCCGAACCGTCCACGCCAGATGGTTGACCATGAACGGGGCCGCTCAGCGGTTACGGACTGGCTGGTGCTGGCGCGAGAAGGGGGAATGACCCGGGTCAGCCTCAAGCCCCTTACCGGGCGCTCCCACCAATTGCGAGTGCATATGGACTATCTCGGGCACCCGATCCTGGGCGATAATCTTTATGCGCACGACCAGGCGTTCCAGGCGCGCGGGCGGCTGTGCCTGCATGCGAAGGAATTGGGCTTTCGCCATCCCGATGGTGGTGAAGAGATGTGTTTTTCCAGCTCGGTACCGTTCTAGCCGTCGGTCAGCTCGCCAGGGCCGCCTGCAGAGCTGAAAGTTCTGCCGGGATGTCCCGGACCGTCGTCGGTCGTTCCAGCACATTGGCAAGCGTTTGCGGTGGTGAGATTTTTTGACCGATCAGCGGCTCGACGGTTTCACGGAATTTGTAGGGATGGGCGGTGGCGCCGACAAGCCAGGGGCGCTCTGCACGAACACGGTCGCTGATGCGGGTGTGCGCGACCAATGCCGTGGCGGTATGTGGGCAAGCGACATATCCGTGGAGTGTGTGTTCTTCCCGGATTGCCATCTCGATTTCATTGTCCGTGACACGGACCACCTCAACCGGGGCGTCCGGTTCGAAAGCAGCGAGGCGCTCAAAATTGCTCGGCGCGCCAACATCCATGGCGTTGGCGAGGGTCGCGACTGAGGCGCGGGCCTTGTACTGGCCATCGGTAAACCAGTCATAGAGGGTGCGGTTGGCGTTCGTTGCGAGGACGATGGGGCCGATGGGCTCGCCCAGCGCACGTGCAAGGATGGCAGCAAAGGCATTTCCCAGATTGCCGGTCGGGATGACAAGACCCGGTTTCTCACCCGTATCTGCCAGCATCTGCCTTGCAGACATCGCCCAATAGCTCATCTGGGGCAGTAGTCGTCCGATGGAAATGGAATTTGCCGACGTCAGACCGAATGTGCGCGACAGGTCCTGATCCAGAAACGCACGTTTGACCAACGCCTGACAAGCGTCGAAATCTGCATCGACGCGCAGCGCGCGTACAGGTTTGTCCCAGCAACATAACTGGTGTTCCTGGAAGGGCGAGATACGGCCCTTGGGAAAAAGGATAACTGCGCCGGCATGGGCATTTCCTTGCGCCGCGCATCCAACAGCGCCGCCGGTATCGCCAGAAGTCGCTGCCAATACGGTAATTGGATCACTAGCATCCGCGATGCGATCAAAGGACCGGAACAGAAACCGCGCGCCGAAATCCTTGAAGGCCCCGGTCGGACCATGGAAGAGCTCGAGTATATGAGGCCCGCTTTCACCCGGCTGTACGATCGGTACCGGGAAGTTGAAAGCGTCATCACAGATCTGTTCGATCTGTCCTTCCAAGGCGCTTCCCGTGAAAAAGCTCGGAAGGAGTTCACATGCGACTTCAGCGACTGAGCCGACGGCTCTCCCCGATCGGATCTGGGGCAAGCCTTCGGGCAGGTACAGGCCACCATCCGGGGCGGCACCGGCGCGCAGGGCCTTGTCGGCGGGAACGGAGGGGCTCTCGCCGCGCGTTGAATGAAAGAGCATGTCTCAGGCTCGCAGGGCTACGGGTTCCGACTCGATGACCAGGCCCCGGGATTTGAGCGGTGCGTTGTAACAATCCGCCTTGCAGCCTGTCTGTTCGAAAGCCTCCGCCATGCTGGCGCGCACGGCTGCCAGCTTGTTGCTTTCGCACCAAGCGAAAACAGAGGGGCCTGAACCAGAGAACGAGCAGCCGAGCGCGCCAGCATGCATGGCGGCAATCTTCACCTCCGCCAGCTCCGGCAGGAGTGGCAGGCGTTGCGGTTCGATCAGAATGTCCTTGAGACCGGCCCGGATGAGATCGAGGTCACCAATGGCACAACCGGCCACGAAGCTCGCGAGATTGCGGCTGTGCTCGACAGCGATTTGCCGATCAGTCACTGGAGCCAGCAGGTCGCGGGCGTCCTGGGTGTTGATCTTGCGTTCCGGATGAAAAAGCACACAGCTGAGGCCGTCCGGCAGGGGTAGGGCGCGGATCAGCGGTGGTTCCAGCCTGGCCGCCAGGACCAGCCCGCCATGAACGGCGGCCATGACATTGTCCCAGGGCGGCGGGTCTGCCGACACGCGTTCGCCTTGCATGGCGTGCACCAGGATCTCGTCCGGCGAGAAGGGGGAGCCGAGCAGCGCATTGACAGCACCTGCAGCCGCGACCGCCGATGCCGCGGACCCGCCCATACCGGCGCTAAGAGGGACACCCTTGTGTACATCGAGCCGAAGACCGATCGGAGCGCCTGCCGCATCCAGTACAGCTTTCGCAGCGGCGAGCGCGCAGTTTTGCGAGACCTCGCCTGGCAGGGCGTCAACCAGTCCGGTGACCTGGCCAAGCTCGATCAACCCAGGTTCATCCAAGCGATATGCTTCCACGCTGTCCCGGACCGCGTCGAAGGCGAGGCCGAGGACATCGAAACCGACACCGACATTGCCAATGCTGGCGGGCGCGCTGGCTCGCGCGCTGTTGGAGAGCTGGCTCATATCATCGATTCTTGCGGCATTCGCTGCGCTTGAGAAGCGGTTTTCTGGCGTGTTCGGGCAGATTTCCGTGTGCAGGCCTGATTGCGCTGAACATCCATCAGGTCGGCAAACATAGCTTCGGCCGTGGGCCAGCGGCCTGCGCCCTTGCCCTTGATATAGGTTGCGCCCTGGGCGCGGTGGATGAGGAAACCATTGGCTTCGTTGCGCAAGGATGCAAACGGGTGAGAGCGTGGCAAGGCGCGCAATTCCACCCGGGCCTCGACGCGGCCTGAATTGTCCGCCGCGCAACGGCCGACCTGTTTGAACACCAGGTCGGCCTCGCGCGCCGCTTCAATGCGCTCGGGGGAAAGGGCAGAAAGACTTTCTCGCGCGATATCGCGCAGATCGGGCATTACGCCAAAGGCGTGGTGGCAGATGATGGCCAGCTTGTCTGCAGCGTCATCTCCATCCAGATCCGTGCTGGGGTCCGCTTCGGCAAACCCAAGTCGCTGGGCTTCAGCAACGGCGTCGGCAAACAGCTCACCGCGGTCGAGAGCGTCGAGGATGAAGTTGCACGTACCATTCATGACGCCCTCAACGGCGAGCACATCGCTCGTCGGGCCGAGTTCGTCGAGATGTTCCAGGATGGGTGTGCCGCCGCCAACCGCAGCGGAATAGCGCAGCTCCAGCCCGTTCTCGAGCGCCAGGCCGGAAAGCAGTTCGAGGTCGAGCGCGATAACGGCCTTGTTGGCCGTAACCAGATGACGGCCTTCGCGCAGGGCGGACTGGCTCAGCGAACGGGCGACACCCGTACCGCCGAGAGCCTCGACGACAATGTCGACATCATCGCGCAAGGCCTCGGCAGGGTCCTGGGTGAACTTCAGGCGAGCATCGGCGATGGGGGAATGTTTCGCCGGGTCGCGCACCAGGACGGGGGAGAGTTGAAATCTGTTGGGATGTGCCAGCAAGTGCTGGCACAGGCCCGCGCCAACAGCGCCATGTCCGAGCACGGCGACACGGAGCGGGCGCTCGCTGCGGGCGGCGGCTGGCTTTTCTGCGGAGGCGGCGATGCGCGTCGCATAGGCCTTGCCAAGCGAGGCGACCTCGACGACGACATCCAGGGCCTTGGCTCGGCTGATCGCCTTGTCCTGGACCAGGCCATGACTGACTTTGCGGGCAGCCTCATAGTCCAGTGAGTCAAAACGATGTGCTTCAGGGTTTTTGGCCGGATCGTCGGAATAGACGCCATCAACATCCTTGATCAGGCGCGCGCGTTCGGCCCCAAGCCAGTGCGCGAACATGACCGCCGTCAGATCCGTGCCGCCGCGGCCCAGCGTGATCGGGCCATCCTCATCCTCACCGAAGAAACCGGGCGCTACGATCACATCGGCCTGGTCAAACCGGGCCAGGACTTTATCGCGATTGAGGCCGGAGAGATTGGCATCCAGCGGATCACCGGAAGCGACCAGATCCATTTCATGCGGATCAAGCACAGCTACAGGGACGCCGGAGCGT
This sequence comes from Maricaulis sp., assembly GCF_017643475.1. Lineage (GTDB taxonomy): Bacteria > Pseudomonadota > Alphaproteobacteria > Caulobacterales > Maricaulaceae > Maricaulis. Next base: position 290,945 of record NZ_JAEPNI010000004.1, on the reverse strand, counting down.
TCCAGCGCCAACCCCATCAGCGCCGCGGATTTCAGTTCCCCGCAACGGACCAGACGGGCCAGCACGCGATCGCTGGAGCCCTGGCCCACCTGGTCACCCATGGCAAACAGGGCATCGGTTTCGCCGTCGAGCGCCGAGACCACGGCAACAACTTTCTCCCCAGTGCGCGTGTGACGATAGATCTCGTGAGCGACACGGGCGTAATCGTCTGCATTGCGCAGGACCGAGCTGCCGAACTTCAGGACGCTGAAGCGGTGGGCCTGGCTGGAAGGTTGATACTGGGTCACGGTTTTGATCCTCGGGGTTTGTTGGGTCTGATCGCTGGGGTGGGGAGTTCGGGTAAGAAAAAACCCGCTCGCCGGGGTCGGGGAGCGGGTTTGGTGTGTTCTGGAATTTTTATTCCGTCAGTCCACGCCGTCCGCTCCCCCTGTCCAGGAGGTCATGGTCATTGTGGTAAAGGAATAAATGCCGAACGGCGTCACAGCGCCGACGGAGCGGTGCTGGAGCGTGATCGCGAGGATGTCGTTCGACAGGTGCATTTCTCTCATCCGTTTGGTGGGCGAATGCTGCGCCCGCGAAACTTCCCATATAGAAATGCCCAAAAATCGGGAAGCGTCAAACGAAAATTCCACGTCTTGCTTCATTTTCAATGATCGAGGGAAAAATAAACCTCCAGGTCGCCTTCAGGTAAAGCGCTGCAGATTTCCTGGAAGTGCGTCCTGTGACAAGGTAAGGGCGTAATTCCGGTTGGGGTGTTACCGCTTAAGGGCAGAAGGTCGCGCAGGGTCTTTCAAGCCATTTGTGTGCCGGTTGGAAAAATCACGCCCGGCGTGCAGCGCCGCTTCAATTTCAATTGAGAAAGAAAAAAGCCCCGCCTTGCGACGGGGCTTTGAGAACCTGAACCGGAAGGCATTCTACTCGGCGAATTCCTCAACCCGACGCTCTTCCGTTTGCAGCTTTGGGGCCGCGGCCCGGACATAGGGCTGAACATGGTCTTCGAACTTCTTGAAGTTCTCGATGAACATGCCGGCAAGCTTGGCCGCTTGTGCGTCATAGGCAGCCTTGTCGGACCAGGTGGACCGCGGATCCAGGATGGAGGCATCGACACCATCTACGGCGACGGGGACCATGAAGCCGAAATTCTGGTCTTCGCGATAATTGGCACCTTTCAGGGAACCGTCCAGCGCTGCATTGAGCAGGGCGCGAGTGGCTTTGATCGGCATGCGGTTGCCCGTGCCATAAGCGCCGCCCGTCCAGCCGGTATTGACCAGCCAGCAATCGACATTGTGTTCGGCGATCAGTTCGCGCAGCAGGGCGCCATACTCGGCCGGGTGACGCGGCATGAAGGGCGCACCGAAACAGGCGGAGAAGGTAGCAGTCGGCTCGGTCACACCTTTTTCGGTGCCGGCAACCTTGGCGGTGTAGCCCGACAGGAAGTGATACATGGCCTGGGCCGGCGTCAGCTTGGCGATCGGCGGCATGATGCCAAACGCATCACAGGTCAGCATGACCAGGTTCTTCGGCTGGCCACAGGTACCGGTTTCGCTGGCGTTCGGGATGGCACTGATCGGATAGGCGCCGCGGCTGTTTTCGGCCAGTGTTGCATCATCCAGGTCGAGGACACGGGTTTGCGGATCCATGACCACGTTTTCCAGGACCGTGCCCCACATCTTGGTGGTGGCGAAGATCTCCGGCTCTGCCTCTTCGGACAGGCGGATCATCTTGGCGTAACAACCGCCCTCGAAGTTGAACAGGCCGTTCTCGGACCAGCCGTGCTCGTCATCGCCAACCAGCGTGCGGCTGGCGTCAGCGGAGAGGGTCGTCTTGCCTGTGCCGGAAAGGCCGAAGAAGATCGCTGCGTCATCGTCCTCGCCGACATTGACGGAACAATGCATCGGCATGATGCCCTTTGTCGGCAGCAGATAGTTGAGGATGGTGAAAACGGACTTCTTGGTTTCGCCCGCATAGGACGTACCGCCGATCAGGACCAGCTTGCGATCGAAATCAACGCCGATCACGGTTTCCGAACTGCACCCATGACGCTCTGGGTCGGCCTTGAAGCTAGGCAGGTTGACGATGGTGAACTGGGCGTCGAAGCCTTCATATTCGTCGACTGCCGGTATGCGCAGCAGATGGCGGATGAAGAGCGAGTGCCAGCTCAGCTCGTTGACTACACGCACCGGAAGGCGATGGTCCTTGTCAGCGCCGCCGAACAATTGCTGGACGAACAGTTCCTTGCCTTCCATGTGGGCACGGAAATCATTCCACAGCGTCGCGAAATGCTCCGGCGTGATGGACGCATTATTGTCCCACCACACCTGGTTTTCGGTTGTTTCGTCACGGACAGTGAACTTGTCCTTGGCGGAGCGGCCGGTGTGAACGCCGGTCTTGACGACCAGGGCGCCACCTTCGGCGATTTCACCTTCACCACGACGAACAATCTCTTCGTAAAGACGTGCTTCATTCCAGTTCAGGTGAACTGTGCCGGCCTTGATGCCGAGCGACTCCAGGCCGCCGTCACGAACTTCCGAATTGGACATGGAAATACCCCCGATTGGTGGTGCGTTACTACGGGCACCGCCTTGTTGGTTCAAGATCGTCGCTCGCTGACCTTCTGTCGCGGACGATCCGGTTGCGGTTTCCCCATCACCCGTCGGGGATAACCGATGTCATAGCGTGCCGGTATCAGATCGAGATGGTGCGGAAAAGCCCAAAATTCACGATTTGGTAAAACGCCAGGCTGAGGCGAAGTTCATGTTATCGCAAACATTTTGGTCGCCGTGACCGTATTGCCTTTTGTTTGCAGAAAGATCCGGGATTTACCCTGTTGGAAGCGCGGCGGTGATAAATTTTCGTTTCCGTGTCCTACGCAGGAGATCGCGACTTTGTTAGCTGAATTTGACGACGAGGATTGCTAACCGGTTCGCGCTCGGAGAAGAGGTTTCATGAGAGTTTCCATCATTGCTGCGCTGGTGACGGCGGCGGTATCCGGCGCTGCCTCCGCGCAGGGCGCCCACCCGCAGGTCTCGCCGGACGGTGAGCGTGTCGCCTATTTCAGCTTCGACATGTCCGCGCGCTCGGCTTCGATCCATGTGTATTCCTTCGCCAGCGGCGAGACCGAGACGCTGGACACCGGAACGCTGTGGTCAGTCAATCCTACCTGGCACCCGAGTGAGAACCGGATTGCCTTTGGTGGTGCCGTCGGCGGGATGAGCGATGCCTGGAATGTCTACGAGATGAACCTGGACACCGGAGAGGTCACCCAGCTGACTGATACGGCGCAACGTGAAGCGCACACGCATTACTCACCAGACGGAACTCGCTTGGCGTTTGTGCGCATGGGGCCTACTGCAGACGTATTCATCCTGGATCTCGCCAGTCGCGAGGTGACTGCCGTGACCTCGACGGAGGGACGGGAATTTCACGTCAAATGGGCTGACAATGACACTCTTGTCTATGATCTGAGCGAGGGTGAGCGGTCCTGGATCGTCGCGCACGATATTGGCGGTGCGATCCACCGCATCGAAGGGGCTGTTGAAGACGGGCGTGTCGGCTTGCCCGCGGTGCAGCAGGGTACAGGCGCACTCGCGTTCGCCATACGAGGCCCGGCCGGCAGCGAACTTGTCGTTCTGCGCGGAGATGCTCGAACCGTAGCCTATGCGGCTGAGACGCGCTGGAATGTCGGTGGGAGTTACTGGCGTCCGGGACGCGAGGAAATCGTGTTCACGATAGCCAGTGAAGACCGCGTCAGCCGCCTGATGGTCGTAAATCCGGAGACGGGCGAAGCCCGCCCCCTGATCGCCGAAGACTAGTTATCTGGTAGCGGAATATGTTCGCTTTCTCCCCGCGGCAGGTGGAAACGCCCGTCGCTGGGAAAGCCGTTTTCGCTCGCTTGGGTCCAGTCCGCCTTGGCTTGCTCCAGGCGCTCGGCACTTGAGGCGACAAAATTCCAGTAGATCTTGCGGTCGCCCATCGGTGCGCCGCCGCACATCATGATGCGGGCACCGCTTGATGTTGAAACACGCGGCTGCAGATTTTCCGGTAGAACAAACATGCTGCCGGGCTCCAGCATCTGGTCATCAACGCTCAGGTCGCCCTCTACCAGATAAATCGCGCGTTCCTCGTGGTCCACGTCCATGGTGAATGCCGAGCCCGCGGCCATCTCGCTATGCAGATAGAAAATGGGCGAGAAGACGGTGACCGGAGCCTTGGCGCCCCAGGCTGTTCCCAGGATCAGGTCGAACCGTACATTTTCCCTTTCGATGACCGGAATCGTCTCTGCCGGGTGATGGTGAAAGGCTGGAGCAACATCCTCATCCGCTTCCGGCAGGGCGACCCAGGTCTGGATGCCGTACATGCGATGCCCGTCCTCGCGCTCGGGGGACGGCGTGCGTTCGGAGTGCACGACGCCGTGACCCGCCGTCATCCAGTTAACGGCGCCGGGCCTGATCACAAGATCCTCGCCGAGGCTGTCCCTGTGCTGCAGGGCCCCCTCGAAGAGATAGGTCACTGTTGCCAGGCCGATATGTGGATGCGGGCGCACATCAATGCCCTGACCGGGCGCGAACTCTGCCGGTCCCATCTGGTCGAAGAAGATGAACGGCCCCACCATTCGTTTCTTGGCGTAGGGCAGGACCCTGCGCACGCTGAACCCGCCCAGATCGCGTTCACGCCCGGCGATTTCCATAAATTGATGCATGCGACAGCTCCACTTTCAACGGGTTGCGGCGAGGTCGACTTGCCTCGCGCGCGTGGTCAGGCTTAGTTGCCCGCCATATGTGAGTGGAGGAACACATGAAGGCAATACTTGCAGCCGGATCAATCGCCTTGGTCACGGCGGGCGCCTTTGCCCAGGAGCGTTACGAACTGCCGGCTGAGCAGGCCGAGACGGCGCGTATGCTGATCGACCAGGCGTTGGAATCAGATCTGGCTTGGGACATCGTCGAATCGCTGACCACGGAAGTCGGACCGCGCCTGGGTGGTTCCGAGGCCGAGGCACGGGCGCGTGAATGGGGCGCAGCGCTGGGTGAAGAACTGAGCTTCGACCGGGTTTCCATTGAGGAATTCGACATGCCGTTTTGGACGCGTGGCGACATGGAAATCACCATGAATGCGCCGTATGAACAGGCACTCTACGGGACAGCGCTGGGCGGCTCCGGCCGTTCTCCGCGCCTGCGACCGATTTCCAGCGATATCGTCTATTTCCGCTCGGTCGATGATCTCATGGCGGCTGAGGATGGTTCCCTGGAAGGTCGCATCGCCTTTGTTGACGGTGAGCCGATTGTTCGCTCCCAGACCGGTGCGGGATATGGCCCGGCCAATGTGCGCCGTCGTGTGGGCTGGCAGCATGCCGAGCGCGCGGGCGCCGAGGCGCTGGTGGTGCGTTCTGTGGGGTCCGACATCCGTCGTTTTCCTCACACCGGCATGATGTCCTCCGACAGCGATGGCGAGTGGGCGGAAATCCCGGTCATCGCTGTTTCCAACCCGGATGCCGATCATATCCGACGCCTGCACGAGCTGGGTGAGGGTATCAATTTCACCATTCGCTCCACTGCCGGCTGGCGCGGGGAAGTGGTCAGCGGCAATGTCGTGCTCGACATCATCGGTCGTGAAAACCCGGAGGAGATAGTCCTGATCGGTGGTCACCTGGACAGCTGGGACTTGGGAACGGGTGCCGTTGATGATGGCGCTGGCATCGCCATCACGGTCGCTGCTGCAGAACTGATCGCGCGTCTGCCGGAACGTCCGCGTCGCACGATCCGCGTGGTCATGTTCGGTGCCGAGGAAGTCGGCCTCCTGGGCGCACGCGCTTATGCTGCACAGCATGCCGCGGAGGTCCCGAACCATGTTCTGGCGACTGAATCCGATTTTGGTGCCGGTCCGATCTGGCAGTTTGTTTCCAACGTCAACGAGGATGCCAATCCGGTGATCGACGCCATTGGTCGTGAGCTGATGCCGCTGGGGATTATCCGCGGAGGCAGCAATGTCCCGGGTGGTGGTCCTGACATCATTCCGCTGGCGTTTGCCGGTGTGCCAACCATCCGTCTCAATCAGGACGGCACGGATTATTTCGATCTACACCACACGCCTGACGATACGCTGGACAAGATCGATCCGGAGAGCCTCGCCCAGAATGTGGCCGCCTATGCCGCCACGATCTACCTGGCCGCAGAGCTGGACGTGAATTTCCGGCCAGACCCGGAAGCGGCTAGCGAATAACTGCTGGACACAGAAATGACAAAGGTCCCGCTAGCGGGGCCTTTTTTATGCGTAATCGTATTCGCCACCACGTTCGAGCGCGGCCTGGTAGGCCGGTCTTGCATGGATGCGGTCGACGAAGGATACAATATTGGCGTAGCTGGAAAACCCGGGCGCGCGAGCAGCGGAAGCTTCGAGCGGGAAGCTCATCTGTATATCGGCAGCACTGAATCCCTCGCCACAGAACCATGTGTTTTTGCCGAGATGGTTGTTGATGTACTCCAGCAGGGAGCTGATCTCGGGACCGGAGAAGTTGGCTTCCATCTGTTTGGAGATGGATTTGACGATCGGCTTGACGAAAAACGGCACCTTGGCCTCGGTCAATCGGTCACCAATCAGTTTCACGAGCAGCGGTGGCATCAGAGAGCTTTCCGAGAAGTGCAGCCAATAGACATAGTCCCGGTAATGCACATCGTGGGTCGCAGGCTTCAGCTGGTTCCCATAGGTGTCCACCAGATATTCTATGATCGCGGCAGATTCAGCGTAGGTCTGCCCGTTGTCCGTGATCAGAGGCGACTTGCCGAGCGGATGGGCCTCACGCAATTCCTGTGGAGCACGCATCGTTTCTGCATCACGCTGGTAACGCACGATCTCATAGTCGACGCCGATCTCTTCCAGCAGCCAGAGAATGCGCTGGGATCGTGAATTGTTGAGGTGGTGAACGGTAATCATGGCACGCTAGCTCCTGTCGGCGGTCAAGAGATAGCGCGTCTTTCCCAGAGCTCAAGGCTGGTTATTCGCCAACATCATCCGTGACACTTCCCGGAGGATTCCAGCCGTCCAGGCGCATGCCGCTGTCCAGCCCGTCACCTTGCAGGCGCAGTCGCAATTGCTCTGCCACTTCCTTGCGGCCACCAGCGATGTCGGCCAGCGTGAAGTTGGAAAGCCGCGCAACCTGGCCGACGAACAGATGTCCATGGTCGGCCAACCGATAGGCGAAATCGACCAGGTGAGGAGATCTCGAGCAGAAGCTGAGAATGTCCTCGTTGACGGTGGGATTATTGCGACTCTGGTTCCAGATCCAGTCTGCATCCCGGTAGGTGTGGAAATCGACCATTTTCTATCCCTAGTGCCATTCATCTCCCAAGGCACAACATATTGTGGATCGATTTGAGTCGGCGATGAATAAGAATTGACCGCTCGCACCGCCCTCCGCTGTGGATAAGGGCGTAAAGCGCCTTGATCTCAGCGGCCAAGCATCCGCGAGGGCCGGGTAGTGTCTGATCGTTAAGGGATAGCCCACGCCCGGCTATGAACACCGGGCGCAGTAGGGTGGCGTCTAAATGCCTGACCAGCGCACGCGAGTGCCCAGCTGGTCGAACACTTCATTCCAGTAACTGCGCAGCGGACCACGCTGTTCGGCTTCCCAGCGGTCGCGCGGGATAAGGCGGATTTCGATTTCTACACCGCGCAGGCTGTCGCCATAGGTCTCACGGATGGCGTTCGCGACATCCCGGGCTGGTGGTACGCGGTCGCGCAGGTCACCGCGGCTGCGGCCATAGACCGTGAAGATCTCCGAATTCTGAAGCATGTCCGAGACAAGGACGATGCGACGGCCCGGTACGGTGCGGTCAAATTGCGGGTCCTGGCTCAGGCGGGCGATCGCCTCGATGATCGGGCTGTTTGGTGCATTCTTGGGGCTGATCAAGTCAGCCAGGGCACGGTCCAGCGGGCCTGAGAAGAGATATTCATAACGCGCCTGGACACGGTCCGGATTGCGATAGAGCGGATTGACCTGCTCTCCGGCGCCCGGATTGCACAGCGAGAAACGGTTGGTGTTGCGCAACTGCCCGCTTTCATTGAGCTCGTAGAGAGAGAGGCGTTCGCCGACCTCGAGCGAGTCGCGTTCGGACAGGATGACTCCTTCGATCGAGCCAGCCTGCTGCGGTGAATAAAGGTCCGTCTTGTCGATGATGACGACGCGATGGGGCGGTGTGACACCAACCATGCAAAGCGTATCACTGTCATACTCGGCTGGCTTCAGGATGAAGGCTGCGTAGCTGATCCCGCCAAGGATCGCGGCAACAATGATCAGGTTGAAGAACCCTACGATATCGCGTCCCGACATTTATCCCCCCGTCGCTCCGCTGGATGCCCCCGGCCCGGTGAGCCGGAGGCTTGTTCGTGGACTTTAGCGGCGAACGCCCGGTCCGGCGAGATCTGCGTTGACGTCACGCAGAACTTCATTGGCCTCGACCAGCAATTCCAGCTCGGCCTCGGACATTTTCTTGGCGTCCTTGAAGCCCGCTTCCGTGCATTTCTGCAAGTCACGTGCGGCACTTTCCAGGCGCTTGGTGACACCGCCATACCCAAGGATAGGGTCAGAGAAAGTGCGGCCCTTGTAGGCTGCAATGGCGGCAAAGGTCGTACCCAGGATGAAGAGCAGCAAAGCTTCCAGCGTCTGAAAACCGAACGGGTTCATCCGGGCTTCCGTAACAGGTGCCAGGACCTCTCCGGTTGTTTCAGCTCCGCCAAGCGCCAACGTTGCGGCGTTGAACTCCAGCAAGTCCCTGAAGTGGGCTGCGGTCAGGTTCAGCGCGATCAGAGCGATGGAGGTCGCGACGATCAGAACCGCACCCATTGCCATATGCATCGGGCGATGAGGGTTGGTCATCAGGCGCGAGCCGAGGAAGCCGATCAGGAAGAAGGCTGCGATGACATTGGTGAAGGACACGGTGATCGCCTGCAGCCAGCCACCCAGCAGGCCCAGATCAGAGCCCTTGGAGAAGAAATAGGCATTGGCCAGTCCCTCGAAGAGGACCAGGGAGGCCAGAACCGAGAAGTGCAGGATGTGCGACTTCGGATAAACGGCTGCACGCTCGATCGGCTTTCGACGGCCGCGCGGCTGGGCTTGTCCCTCGGCGACTTCCTGCGGCGGCTCGATTGCGCCGTCCCAGGTTTGTCGGAAGTGCAGCAGATCGGCATGGCGTGCCTGTGCCAGCGACTTGGCATTGTCCAGCCGAGTCATTTCGACCGGCGAATGCATCTGCCGATATTTTTCTAGCTCGTAATTACCGTGCCCGGCGTCTGGCGACGACGGTCTTGGCGGGAATTGGATTGGAGCTTCAGCGGTCATGGCCTCCCCCGTTTTCAGCTCACCGGAATGGTTCGAGTAATAGGGTTAAGAGCCAAATGTGGCGCACAATGGGGCAGTTTTCGGCGATTTGGCGATCTTTCGATAAAATGGCCATCAGGACTTGCCGATAACGCTTCGAAGCATCAGATATATAACAGAATTCACATGGGGAGAGTGATGATGAAAAAAGGTGGATCCAGACGCGATTTTCTCAAGACAGGCGCCGCGGGCATGGTCCTCGCGGGCGGGGGATCGGCCGCATTGGGGCAAGAAAATGGCGCCTCATCCGCGAATCCGGAGACCGAATCTCCCCTAACAGAAGAAACCATTCGCTCGGCCGAGGCGATTTTCGATGTGCGCTACACGGACGCTGAACGCCAGATGATGGTGGATGGCATGGAGGAGTGGATTGACCGCATGAGCCGGTTCCGCCGCATCTCCAAGCCCAACGAGCTCGCGCCGGCCTGTTCCTTTGATCCGCGCCTGCTCAATGTCGACTACCCCGAGCAGGACAATCAACTTGTTCGTTCCGGGCAGGATGCAGGTCAGTTGCCGTCCGGTGACACTGACATCGCCTTTGCTCCGGTCTGGCGCTTGTCACAGTGGATTGAACGGCGCCAACTCAGCTCCCGCCGCCTGACCGATATCTATCTGGAGCGCATCAGTCGCCATAATGGTGTGTTACAGTGTTTTGTCACGGTGACGCCGGAAATAGCGCGTGCCCAGGCGGATGATGCCGACAGGGAAATCGCCGCCGGACAGTATCGAGGCGCGCTGCACGGCATCCCCTATGGCATGAAGGACATCATCGATATTGCCGATATCGCTTCGACCTGGGGTGCGACACCGTATCGGGACCGGGTCGCCAGCGAGACCGCCTTCATCGCAGATCGCCTGCGCGAAGCGGGTGCTGTATTGCTGGGCAAGACCACGAACGGCGCGATTGCCTATGGTGATATCTGGTTTGACGGTGTGACCAAGAATCCCTGGAACCCGGAAGAGGGCTCTTCCGGTTCGAGCGCCGGGTCTGCCTCGTCGACAGCGGCCGGCCTGGTCGCTTTCTCGATCGGCACCGAGACGCTCGGTTCCATTGTTTCACCGTCCAATCGCTGCGGCACGACCGGCTTGCGTCCGACATTCGGACGTGTTTCCCGCCACGGCGCCATGGCCCTGTGCTGGTCACTCGACAAGATCGGTCCGATCACACGTTCGGTGGAGGATGCCGGCCTGGTGCTCGAAGTCCTGAACGGTTTCGATCGCCAGGACCCCGGAGCCATCGAGATGGGTTTTTCTGCGGACTTCACCCGTGATGTGCGCGGTATGCGCGTGGGCTTTGACCCTGCCTGGTTCGAGCTGGGGTCGGATGCGGATCGCGCCACGCTGGAGGCCGCACGATCTGCCGGTGTAGACTTGGTCGAAATCACCTTGCCCGACCTGCCATACGACGCGCTTTTTGCTGTGGTTGAGGCGGAATCCGCGGCGGCCTTCGAGGAACTCACCCTGACCGATCAGGATGACGACCTGCGCTGGCAGGCACCGTTCGCCTGGCCCAATACCTGGCGCCAGGCGCGTTTCATTTCAGCCATAGATCTGATCAATGTGGACCGTTTCCGGCGACAGGTTATGCGGGAGATGCATACATTGTTCGAAGGGTTGGATGCGATGATCGGTCCGAATTTCGCCGGTGCGATGCTGACGATCACCAACTATACAGGGCACCCCCAGCTCGCGATAAAATCCGGCTTCAACGAGATCGCCAGCCGTGCTGCCTTCGATGTCGAGCCGGCCAATCCGGACACGCTGTATCGTGTGCCCCAGACGACCTCGCTCTGGGCGCCATTGTTCCAGGAGGGGAACATTCTGGCGCTGGGGCGTGAAATCGAGAACCGGTTGGGTGTTGCCGATATGCGGCCGCCGCTGTTCAGCTAGGAAAAGCCATGATCCTGTATGATTACCATCAGGCGCCGAGTCCGCGCCGCGTCCGCATGCTGTTGGCCGAAAAGGGGATCGAGGTCGAGACCCGACAGATCGATCTCGGCGCCCGTGAGCAGTTGGGTGAGGAATTCCGCAAGATCAATCCGCGCTGCACGGTGCCAGCCCTGGCACTCGATGATGGCACGGTGTTGTGCGACAGCATGGCGATCACGCGCTATTTCGAGGAAATGCGGGCGGAGCCGCCCATGCTGGGCCGTGATCCGGTTGAAAAGGCCCTGGTCGCCGAATGGATCGCTCGGTGCGAGCAGGAGGGTTTCTTCGCGGTCGCGGAAGCCCTTCGCAACAAGGCACGTTCCTTCGCGGATGCTGCGCTGACTGGCCCCAAAGCCTATGCCCAGGTGCCGGAGCTGGCCGAGCGCGGTCGAGCCCGGGCGCAGGATTTCCTGGCTATTATGGACGAGCGGCTTGCCGAGAGTGCATTCCTCGCAGGTGATAACTTCACCGCTGCGGATATCACAGGCTTCATTTTCGTGGAGTTTGCTGCCTGGGTGAAAGTCATGCCGAACGAGGCGCAAACGCACCTCCTGGCCTGGTACCAGGCGGTCAAGGCTCGACCCAGCGCGTCGGCCTAGCGCGGATAGATCCTGTCGCCCTCGAGGCGCACCTCGAACAGGTCCGGTCGGGAATAATGCCCGGCCGGGTCACAGGCGGATTTTGCCTTGCGCACTTCTTCCAGATCCGCTTCGGCCATCAGGATGGTCTCACCATCTGCCGGTCCTGCGATGATTTCGCCGCGTGGATCGATGATCGCGCTCTGGCCGGTGTGTTCGAAGGCGCTGAGTTCGCGGAAACGTTCCGGCACATGTTTGGTCAGGCGCAGACCGGCCGGAGCGATCACATAGGCGCCGGCCTGGCTTGCAAAAGCGCGTGACAGCAGGATCTGTCGTGACCAGACCGGATCACTGGGCGCCGTTTCCGGTTCGCGTCCGGGCCAGCCGGCCACGTGGATCTGGGTGCCCTGGCAGATCAGGGAAAAGCCGGGCAGGACGATATTGTGCTCCCAGCAATTGAGACCGGATAGTCGACCATAGGGGCGCTCATGGACCTTGAGGCCCTTGGCATCACCATCCGCCCAGACCGAGCGTTCGTGATGGGTCGGTTTGATCTTACGGTGGCGCCCCAGCAATTCTCCGTCCTTCGAGATGAAGACCAGGCTTGCGTAGATGCTGCTCTTCGTTGCCGGGTCGAGTTCGGCGATACCGATGACGACATCTGTTCCAGCCAGTTTGGCCGCCTTCCGGATGCGCGCCATTTCCGGCCCGTCAAGGAGCACGGCGTTTTCCAGATAGAGCGCTGCAGCTTCCCACCAGAGTTCGCTCAGTGGCGCTTCGATGAAGAACGGATAGCCCGGCAGCCAGGTCTCGCCGAAAGCTGTTACATCGGCTCCCTGCTTGCCGGCCCTGGCGATCCACTCACAGGCCTTCTCGGTCGATGCGGCCTTGTCGAAGAATACTGGGGCAGCCTGAACAGCGGCCAGCTTGATCTCGCTCATTGTGAGGCGTCCTCGCGGGCAGGGTCATGGGTTTCGAACCAGCGCAGAATTTCCGCGACCTTGGTCAGCAGGCGGCTGGGCCGGGAATTGGAAATGCCGTGGAAACTGTCCGGAATGGTGACGAAGGCCGTTGGAACGTCCTGAACGCGTAGTGCCGTGTAGTACTGTTCGGCTTCCGAGCCAGGTGTGCGGAGGTCGGCTCCTCCTACCATCACCAGCGTCGGCGTCTCGACATTCCCCACGAGCGATAACGGCGAACGACGCCAGTATTCCTCCGGGTCCTCCCAGGGCGGGTTTTCGAACCAGTAGCGCAGGAAGAAGGGCGGAAGGTCCGAGTGCAGCACGAAGCTCGACCAGTTGATAACCGGCTTGACCACCGCTGCTGCAGCGAAGCGATTTGTCGTGCCAATGGCCCAGGCCGTCAGTGTTCCGCCGCCAGAGCCGCCCGTGATGAAAAGGCGTTCAGGATCGATAAAGCCTCGGTCGAGCATGTAGTCGATAGCGCCCATCAGGTCGTCATGATCATTGCCGGGATAGGCGTGGTGGATTTCATTCGCGAACTGGTCACCATACCCCGAGGAGCCGCGCGGATTGGTGTAGATCACGACATAGCCAGCCGCCGCCATCAGTTGAAATTCAGCCGAAAAGACAGGCCCATAACCAGAGAACGGCCCGCCATGGATCTCCAGGATTAGTGGATATTGCTGGGTCGGATCAAACTCGGGCGGGTAAAGGACCCAGCCCTCGATTTCGAGCCCGTCATGCGGTGAGTTGAAATGGATTTCTTCCGCATCGGAGATGTGGATTCCGGCGAGGGCGTCCGAGTTAACATCGGTAAGCTGCACGAAGCCCTGATCTGCCGTGCCCACAAAAAGCTCGGCCGGGCGGGTCGCGGTGATTCCGGTGATGGCCAGGGTCCCATCAGAGGCAACGCTGTAACTGCCACCTGTATAGGGGCGACCGAACACGGGATCTCCCAGCCCGCCTACCAGGGGTTCGAGACGACCATCCAGGTGGATGCGGGCGACCACGGTATCGCCGCTGTCCTCGTACTGAACGTAGATGGCCTGACTGTCCGAGGACCAGGTCGGATTGGCGAGGGAGCGATCCAGATCGGCACTCAGTACGCTGTGTTCGCCGGACTGGGTGTCTAGCAGCGAGAGGCGCGTATTGTGATACCCCATGCGCTGATCATCATAGCCCAGATAGGCGATGTATCGCCCATCGGGTGACACGGCGGGTGCAGTGTCCGGGCCAAGCCTGTTTGTCAGTTGCATCCAGCCGTCTTCGGCCAGGTCGATGCGGTAGAGTTCGGTATTGGGCGGGTCTGTTTCTCGCTCCCGGCGGTCCGCGGAAACTATGAGTGACCGGCTGTCCGGTTCCCAGGCCAGGGCGTCAATACCAGCAGTAGCGGTTTGGGTGAGGGGGGTAATCCGGCCGGAGCTTGCGTCCATGATGAAAATTTGCCGATCGCCATAGGGCAGGGTGCCAAATCCATCGAGACGGAAAACCAGTCGGTCTTCAACCTGTGCCCGTGCTGCCCAGCGCTCTTCGTCTGCTTCTACACCGAGACTGGCAGGCTGTGGTGCTGCGCCACCGACAAAGCCGACAAAAGCGAGCATGGAACCATCGGGCGACCAGGCCAGATCATTGAGACCACCGTCCAGGCGGGTCAGTGTCGCTCGACGACCGGAGGTCGGATAATATCGGATCAGGCTGGCGCCGTTTTCGTTCTGGAGGACATAGACAAAACTCTCACCATCCGGCGCCCAGAGCGGCGCTGAGGAAGTTTCATCACCGGGTGTCAGAGAACGTTGTTGCGAGCCGTCAGCCCGGCTGAGCCAGACATTGGACATGCCCTGATCGGCACCACGGTCATTTGAACGCCGCACATAGGCGATCCATTCGCCGTCGGGCGAGATCTGGGGTGCTGCTATGGCTTCGAGCTCGAACACGTCTTCAGGCAGAAACGGGCGGGAGACATCGGCAGTCTGGAGCGCTCCGGCGGCGAGGATCGCCGCCCAGATGGAAATCGACACAGCATACTCCCTGGGTATCTAACTGAAAATCGGCAGGCTGAAGGTCCTGCGGTAGTGAACCGCAAATCGCATTGAATTCCAAAATAAAAAGGCCGGGGCGATAACCCCGGCCTTGTCCTTGTGGTGTTGGAATCTACTAACGGGAGATCGTGAACTCGATTCCGATAGTCCGGCCCGGCTTCAGCGGGGACAAGGTTCCGACCGCCGGATACGCCCCGAACGGCGCATTCACGCCATCATTGAGACTGGGCAGACCGAACAGCGGAGCGACATTGCCGCCAAAGGGCAGCTGGGTGTCGCCACCCGCCTGGACTTCATCCAGCAGGTTGCGACCGAACAGAGAGATCTCGAGGCCGTCGACCGGGGTGTACCAGGTCAGGTTGGCATCGAGCATGTCCGCTTCCTGGATCCAGCCGAAATTGCTGTCCGTGTACGCGATACGATCACGGTGCTGAAGATTGACGCGGGTCGACACCGTACCGGAGTTACCCAGATCGAGATCGTGGATAAAGCCGATGCCCCAAGTGGTTTCCGGGACACGTGGCAGGGCGAGAGCCAGGTCCGCACCATCGACGAGTCCGCCTGGATCTGCGGAGATGTTGAAGGCGACGGAGTCATATTCGGCATCGATCAGACCAAGATTGGCCATGATCAGGAAAGTGTCGGTCAGCGCATAACGACCTTCGAATTCAAAGCCGGAAATGCTGGCATCTGCCGTGTTCAGGATGGTCTGGACGACACCTGCGGTCGGATCGGAGGCGTTTACCTCACGCTGCATGTCCGCAACATCCGTAAAGAACGCGCCAAGGCTGAACTGCCCGCGACCATCTTCGGTTTCATGACGAAGGCCGATTTCGTAGCTGTCCACAGATTCTTCATCGAACGCGTAGGCGCCACCATTGCTGGCCACGATGGCCTCGAACGGTGCAGGTGCGGTGATGCGGAAGTTGTAGCCGCCGGAACGGAAGCCGCGCGTGTAGTTACCATATATGTTGGTGTTCTCACCCGGGAACCACTGGAACCCGATTTTCGGCGTAACGTTCGACCATTCATCAGCATCGGTGAAGCCGTTGTTTTCACCCGGAACAAACGGGTTGGTGCCCGTGAACGGGCAAGTGCCGGCGACGATCGAGCACTCTGGCCGGGGCCGGATATAGGTGATGCTCGCGTCTTTTTCCTCGTTCGAATAACGAAGCCCGAAGCTTGCGATGAAAGTCTCCGTCACATTCCAGTCAAGCTGACCGAAGAGGCCGAAGACCGTGTGGTCTTGGCGGCCACCGCCGAAGAAGCGTGCAGCAGAGACGGTCGGCAGATCACGGGTCTCGGTATAGGCGATCTCCTGATCGAAATAATAGATGCCGGTCGTTACATCGACATTGCCGAACGTGCCCGCATACCGAAGCTCGTTGGAAATTTGTTCCTGCGTGGTTTCGGAACCCGAGTGGAAGAAGAAGCCCGGTGTCGAATCGATATCGCCATAGGAGCTGCCTTCGGAATCACGGAAGCCGAAAATATTGGTGATCGTGCCGTTACCGAAATCAACGTTCAGGTCGGCGCGTATCGAACCCAGCCATGCATCTGATTCATAAAACCCACGTTCGTCGATCGAGAAATCGAACGTGCTGCGTTCGAAAATACCACGGTTCTGAGTTGAAGGGCCGTCGCCATCGCCGGAAGAGTTTTCCAGCTTGGCTAGGATGGTGAGATCGTCACTCGGCGTCCACTCAAGCGAACCACGGATGATGGTGGCTTCATTGGCACCGTGGTCGGAGCCGTCGAGCAGATTGGTGAAATAGCCACCATCGTCGTTGCGGTACATGGACAGGCGACCATTCAGGACACCTTCTACAATCGGCCCCGAAACATAGCCCTGCAGGGTGTGAGCGCTGCTGCCGCGGTCGTCATCCATGGGGCCTTCGAACGTGTAGCGCGCACCCCAGGTGAACTCGTCCGTCGGCGAACCGGTATTGATGACGATCGCGCCGCCGGTCGTGTTGCGACCGAACAAAAGGCCCTGGGGACCACGGAGAACTTCGATGGAATCCAGATCGAACATGTCGAAGACAAGTCCGCCATTATATCCCATATACACGCCGTCAATGAAGACGCCGACTGTCGGGTCAATCGACGGAATGGACGAATTCACGCCCAGGCCCCGAATTGAAAAGTTCGCGGTGCCTCGCGACGTTGCAATGTCATCGAGAGTGACGTTGGGAATGGAATAGCTCAGGCTTTCCAGATCACGCATGTTTAGCGCGTCCAGGGTATTGGCGTTAAACGCAGATACCGAAATGGCGACGTCCTGAACGTCTTCCGCATCCGGTCGTTTTGTTGCCGTTACGGTGATTGTGTCAGAGATGACACTTTGAACGCTGCCTCGGCGTTGTTCCTGGTTGTCCTGCGCGATGGCGCCTGATGCGCAAATCGCAATGGCACTAGCGCCCGCAAGGAGCGCTTTGGTGATGTCGAGTTTCATGTTTTCTCCCCTAATTATCGATCCGTCTGTATTTGTTGCCTCAGTCCGGGCGGCATGCCTTCGATAGCTTTCGGTCACGATCCTTCAGAACCAGACTGTCTCGACCGTTCGCGCATCGAGCACTCATTTCGGTCGGTGTGTTGGCTGAAGCGAAGCTGCTTCTTGTTCGGGTGTGGTCTTTTTGTTTTCTCCTCCTCAAGACCTAGACTGACGCATCTGGTAGTCCAGCGGGCCAGCGCATCTAAATCAGACAAGATAAGCATCTGGGCCGACACCGCGGGATGAAGCCTAATCTAGTTTCCTCTTATAGGTAAACGCGTAGACGACCGAACTTTTCCACTTTGCTTCGCAAGTGATGGATTAATTCACGTTTGCCCTTTTCTATCAGCGTGACTTAGCCGTCTTGTCAGACTTGTTAGGCCTTTCGGCTCGGTGTTATCTAGGTCAGTGTCATGAGTTGTTTTTTAAGGTGATTTTCACCACTAGAATCGGGCAATGGGTGTTAGGCGGACTGCCGACGATCATGGGTAGAGAGAAGGCGAGATGACACAGCGTACCAAACGACTTCTCCTAATGGCCGCCGGGGCCTGGCTGGTATTGACCGCGCTGGCCGTGAATTTTGGTCCGGTTTCCGTAGGAACACTTGAGCGTCGCCTGCAGGCCAATGCCCAGGATGCGCTGGATCGTCGTGGCTATAGCTGGGCTCAGGTTCGGATGGATGGCCAGGTTGCCACCTTGACCGGCGCAGCCCCCGACGAAGATCAACAGCAGGCTGCGATCGCGATTGTGCGTGCCTCGACCTGGTCTGGTGGCCGCGTTGCCGGTGGAATTAGCCGTGTTGTCGATGAGATGGTCGCCGAGACCCGATCCCGTGGCTTTTATATTCGCGGCGATATGATTTCCGCAGGCCGTGTCCATATCAGTGGCGGCGCTGCAACCGATGCCATGCGTCAGGAAATCGGCAGCTTTTCCTCCGCGACATTTTCCCAGGGTTCCGCAGTGGACCTGACGATTGTTCCGGGCGGTGAGGAAATCGCTGGCTGGGACGAAGCGGTCAGGAGATTGCTGGGTCAATTGGCGCGCCTTGAGCAAGGTTCCATTTATCTTTCCGGCACTTCCGCAGCCCTGATCGGCGAAGCGGCCAACCCGCAGATCGCCCGTTCGGTGACGCGCGCCCTGGTCAATATGCCCGAGGGATATGAAGCCGCTTCCGTAGTGACTCCGTCCGGAGCGCCGGCGGAAGTTTCCATCGCCGGAAGCGCGGGATGCCAGACTGTTCTGCGGGCAGCTCGCAGTGCTGATGAAGACGAATTACGTTTCGACCATGGCGGTGTTGAACCCAGCCCCTTTACTGAAGTGGCGCTGCGACGCATGGCTCGTGTTTTCCAGGCCTGTCCCGGAGAGCCCACGTTGCGGATCGGGATTGGCGTTGAAGAAGGCGGTGCGGAGTTGGCTGCGAGCCGGGCTGACCGCGTGCGGGCGTTGATGGTCCAGGCCGGAGCGCCAACCGAGAGATTGAATATCGTACTGGAGAACAATCAGGTCCGATTGCTTCAGTTCGAAGTGGAAAGCGATGAGGGGTAGGCCATGTTTTGGTTGATCTGGCAGATGGGACTGATCCTGTTGGCAGCGTTTGCGCTGGGCCTGTTCTTCGGAAGACAGATTTGGAGCGGTGAGGCGCGAAGCGCTGAAGCTGACCAGGCTCTGGCGGAAGCGTCCCGCCTGCGCGCGGAAAATGAAAACCTGGCCCGTCGCCTAGGTGAATCCGAAGCCCGCCAGAAAGATGTCTCGCCAAACGTGCAACCCGTGCCGGCGCAGAGTGCACCCGCGCCAGCGAAAGCCGAGGCGGATACCGGGGCAGTCAACGCAGACGAGCAGGAACCAGATCCGGCTGCCGAGACACCCACTCCGAAAGTGGTCAAGCCGACCCCCTCCGCCAAGCGCGGGAAGACTGCGGCGAAGCCCGCCAAGGCAGATGCTCCAGCTGACGATTTGACGAAGATCAAGGGCTTGGGCCCAAAGGCCGCTGCGGCGCTGCATGACGGCGGCGTGACCCGTTTCGCCCAGATCGCCGCCTGGTCCGACACGGATGTTGAAGACTGGGATGCCCGCATCAATGGACGCGGCCGGATTACCCGGGATGACTGGGTCGGGCAGGCCCGTTCTCTCGTCGGCTAGCCATGCGGTCTGCGGATGATTTTCATGCGTTTTGTGCTGCTCTTCCGGCGACCAGCCATGTTGTTCAGTGGGGGGGGCATGATGTCTGGAAGGTGGGCGGCAAAGTCTTCGTGATCGCGGGCTTCAGTGAGGAAGAGGGGCCCCGCCTTTCCTTCAAGGTTTCGGACATCTCCTTCGAAATCCTGCAAGACCAGCCGGGCCTGCGGCCGGCGCCTTATCTTGCGTCGCGGGGAATGAGCTGGATCCAGCATTATGAAGAGCCGGGCCTCGATGATGCTGCGCTGCGCGACTATATCCGCGAGAGCCACCGTCTCGTGGCGGCGGGTCTGACCAAGAAGAAGCAGAGAGAGCTGGGCCTGCTCAGCGACTAGTCGATTTCTGCGTAGTTGAGGACATCGATTGCGTTGTAGGCGTTCCGATCCTGCGGCATCTCACCCGTTCGGATAAGGATCTCCAGGGAGACACGCTTCTCACCGGCATCGCCGTCAAAGTGTACGCCGAGGCCAACTGACGTGCCTGAACGTCCTCCGGAACCAAATCTGTGGCTGACACCCGTCCGAACGCGGACCGGGTCGCGCTCATTGCCGTCACGCGAGCTAGAGACGACGAGGAACCATTCGCCATCATTGAGCAGCGTGACTTCTGCAGCGCGCCGAAGAGCCATGTCTTCCGCGTCACGAAGGGACATGTCCGAGCCCGCATCGAAGTGAATCCGGAAGCGATCGCTCTCGATCTGCTGTTCCGAATAACCGCGGTCACGGCCGTTCGCAGGGGCATAGGTCGTCGGAGTGTTAGCGCAGGCGACAAGAGCCGCAGACGCCAGGATGGGAGGCAAAACACGCATTTGAAATTCCTTCACGCTGGCCCAATGAAAGCCCGTCGCGGCAGCTGGATCAATCCTCATTGGCGAGGTCGTCGAGCGGGGGGGCGGCAAAGGGTGATAACTCGGCGTTGCCATAGGTCTGGGTGAAGGCCTGGTGTCGGGACCAGTCGACCAGCATCTCCAGATAGCCCTGCGCATATCCCAACCCCTGGCGGCTACCGTCCTCGGCTTCGACAAACCGCGTTATCCCGTGATCCGTGTCCGGGAAGAATGCGATATCGATGATGTGTCCATCGCTCTGCAATTCGGTCAGGATCTGGCGCGTCGGGGCCGACGGCGCCTCTCGGTCCGCACCGGCGAGCACCCACAGCATGGGGACACCGACCTTGCGCAGGACGGGCACGGGTTCATGGCCCCAGCTGGTGCCAACGCCAAGGAAGCGATAGCCCATCCGGAATTGCCACAGCGGTCTCATGGTCATTTCGCCGGTTATCTCTCCGCGCATCTCCTGGAACCAGGCTTCATCGCCCCATTCGCGGCGAACTCGGGCGAGGTCTTCAGCTCCGTCCTGGAAATTCGAGGCCAGCAGCCGGCCGGTGATGTCGGTGACCTGGCGGGCGCGGTCCAGCACCGCGTCATCATAACCGGCCTCCCGCAATTCCATCTGCACCTGCTCGCGGTCCTCGGCCAGCGGGCTTTCCGCCAGTCCGAAGCTGGCGATGACAAAATCGGGTTGGCTGAGGGTCGCTGCCAGTGGCGCGACCCATCCACCCTGGCTGCCCCCGAGATAGCCGGAGCTCGAGGCGCGCCCGGCGGCCAGTTCCAGGGCAGTTCGGTGCGCGGCTGCCGCATCCGCAGCCAACAGGTCGAAGTCCTGGGTGTACTCCCCCGTCGATGCGCCTGTGCCCCGCTTGTCATAGACGAAGGCACCGATGCCATGGGCCGGCAACATCCGCTGCAGGAAGGCATAATCCCGCGCGCTCCAGTCTTCCGATCCGTGCACGAGGACAACGATCGGCACCGGTTCGTAGCCCGCTGGCATGACCAGGCGGCCCGCGAGCTCTTCGTCCGCGCCTGTAAAGCGGACGTCCTGAATATCATGGGAGATGCGGGTCGCATGACCCTGCAGGCTATCAATGCCGTTGATCTCTATCCCGTCATCACCGCAGGTGGTCATTGCCAGCCGGGCGGTGTGGGGCAGGTCGCTCCAACCCGTTGTGCCCGTCCAGACGCCGTCCTCGTCGCGGCTGACGCGGCCCACTTCGCCCGACATGACACGCCAGCGCAAATGATCCGAACTGGACAGGCCGACATCGATCACATCGCCGGTAGCCACGCGGTAACTCCCGACCAGACAGCGCATGTCAGCGCTGATCTCGTCATCCGATGATGAACATGCCGCGAGCGTGATGCTGGCTGCCAGTGCAACACTAAAAAAGCGCATGGGCCCCCTCCTGATCCAATATCAGCTTAGCGGAGAGAAGGGGCCGACGACCAGCTTATTCTGCCAATTCTGCCTCGATATCGACGCCCATACGCTCCAGCATCACGATGGCACTGTCTGCGATGATTGTGCCCGGCGGGAAAACTGCGGCTGCACCCATCTGGCGCAGGACCGGCTCGTCGTCCGGCGGGATAACGCCGCCAACAATCACCAGAATGTCGTCACGCCCGTTGTCGCGCAGCGCATTGCGCAGCTCGGGTACCAGGGTCAGGTGACCGGCCGCCAGTGACGAGGCTGCAGCGGCGTGAACGTTTTCCTCCACCGCCAGTGCCGCAGCCTCTTGCGGTGTCTGGAAGAGCGGTCCGGCGACGACCTCCCAGCCGAGGTCGGCATAGGCCGAGGCGACGACTTTCTGGCCGCGGTCATGCCCGTCCTGGCCCAGCTTGGCGATCAAGATCTTGGGCTTGCGGCCGTGACGCTTTGCAAAGTCTGCAGCAAATCGTTTTGCCAGCTTGATGCGGTCATCATCACCTGCTGCGGCGGCATAGACGCCTTTGACCGTCTGGATCTTTGCCACATGGCGGTTGAAGGAGCGCTCCATCGCGTCTGAAATCTCGCCGACGGTCGCCTTGGCGCGTGCTGCGTCGACGGCCAGTGCCAGCAAATTGCCGTCACCCGCGCGCGCGGCATTGGCCAGCCCGTCCAGCTTGCTTTCGACCTCGGCGCTGTCGCGCTCCTGGCGCAGGCGTTCGAGCTTCTCGATCTGCTGTTTGCGAACCAGATAATTGTCGACCTTGAGAACCGGAACGTCCTCTTCCTCATCGAGGCGGAACTTGTTGACGCCGGTAATCGTCTGCTGACCGCTATCGATCATCGCCTGGGTGCGGGCAGCAGCTTCTTCAATCCGCAGTTTCGGGATGCCGGCATCAATCGCCTTGGCCATGCCGCCCAGCTTGTCGACCTCGGCGATATGATCGAGCGCCTTTGCGGCGAGGTCGTGGGTGAGGCGTTCGACATAGTGACTGCCGCCCCATGGGTCGGCGGTATCACACAGATGGGCCTCGGTCTGCAGCAGGAGCTGGGTGTTGCGGGCAATGCGCGCAGAGAAGTCCGTCGGCAGGGCCAGGGCTTCGTCCAGCGAGTTGGTGTGCAGGGACTGGGTGTGACCGTCTACGGCCGCGATGGCTTCCAGTGCCGTACGGCCAACATTGTTGAATACGTCCTGGGCCGTCAGTGACCAGCCGGAGGTCTGGCAGTGCGTGCGCAGGCAGATGGACTTGTCGGATTTCGGCGAGAACCGTTCCTTGACCAGCTTGGCCCAGAGCAGGCGCGCGGCACGCAGCTTGGCGATCTCCATGAAGACATTCATGCCGATGCCGAAGAAGAAGGAGAGGCGGGGCGCGAAAGCGTCCACGTCGAGGCCGGCATCCACACCCGTCTGGATGTATTCCAGACCGTCCGCGATCGTGTAGGCCAGCTCCAGATCCGCCGGCGCGCCGGCCTCCTGCATGTGATAGCCCGAGATCGAGATCGAGTTGTATTTCGGCATGTTTGCCGAGGTATAGGCAAAGATGTCCGAGATGATGCGCATGGAAGGCTGGGGCGGATAGATATAGGTGTTCCGCACCATGAATTCCTTGAGGATGTCGTTCTGGATCGTACCGGAGAGTTTATCCGGGCTGACGCCCTGTTCCTCGGCCGCAACGATGTAGAGTGCGAGGACCGGCAGGACCGCGCCATTCATCGTCATCGAGACGGACATCTGGTCGAGTGGGATGCCGTCAAACAGGGTCCGCATGTCATAGATGCTGTCGATCGCCACACCGGCCATGCCGACATCACCGGCAACACGTTCATGGTCACTGTCATAACCGCGGTGAGTGGCCAGGTCGAAAGCAACCGAAAGGCCTTTCTGGCCGGCGGCCAGATTGCGGCGGTAGAAGGCGTTGGAATCTTCCGCCGTCGAGAAACCGGCATACTGGCGGATGGTCCAGGGGCGTTGCCCGTACATGGTCGGGTAGGGGCCGCGCACAAAAGGCGCTGCGCCCGGGACACTGATCAGGAAATCAATGCCGTCACTGTCGCTGGCGCGGTATTGCGACTTGATCGGAATACCTTCCGCCGGTGTCCATTCGCGGCGCGCGCCACCAGTGCCGGTCTCCAGCGCGCCGAGCTCGATCTGAGTGAAGTCAGGGTTCTGCATTACTTCTCTCCTTCGCGGTTCGCCGTGACAGAGGCCAACTCGATCCAACGTTCACTCGGTTCTGAGAGGATTATTGTATTCTCGAGTAACACGACATGGTTCTGCCCGTTCGGTTCAACCGCCCCGAGGGCAACGGCCGTGCTGTCGCCATTGATGGGTTCAGCTTGAACAATGACTCCTGCTCTTTGCGCGCCATCGTCGTCCGTCCATATGGCCGGACGCGGCAGCGCCATCGGATGCACTGAAAGCGCGGGCGGCCGTTGGGCGAAGACTGCGCTACCTCGACCCACCATGTTCTCCTGCGCAGGAGAGGTCTGAACACATTCGATCGTTTCCCACTCTGACGGGATGTAGGGAAGTTCACACATCAATCTTTGCCCTCGAACGACGCTGCAAGGGAGACGGGGGCAAGCGGGCTATCGGGGGAGGTTGCCTCTCCCCATGCATCGCCGGTTTCAACCGGTTTGGGATCCGGGTCGGGGTACTTGGTGACGCCCAGAATAATCTCGCTGCCATCGGCAATCTGTTGCACCCGCGCTTCACGCGCCGCAGCGATCTCTGCCTGCAGCGAACCGTCTGCAAAAGCCGCCACTAGGCCGCCCTTGCGTTCGATATCCTGGAACTTGGTCCAGGCCTTCTGTGCGAGCTGCTCGGTCAGGTGCTCGTGCAGATAGCCTCCGGCTGCCGGGTCAGTGACCTTGCCGATATGGCTTTCTTCCGCGAGCAGGATATGAAGGTTGCGAGCCACGCGCCGCGCAAAGCTGCCAGGGCGTCCCAGGGCATCGGTCATCGGGCGGATGGTGATACTGTCGGCACCGCCAGCTGCTGCAGCAAAGCCCGCGCAAGCATTGCGGATCAGATTCGTCCACGGGTCCTTGGCGCTGAGCATGCGTCCTGCCGTAACGACATGGATGTTGGCGCGTTTAGCCGTTGCACCGAAGCTGCTGGCGATCTGCGCGAATACCCGGCGTGCCGCCCGCAGCTTGGCGATGGTGAGGTGAATGTCAGTGTCGGCTGCAAGCTTGATCTCGATGGCCTGAGACGCCTCATCCGCGCTCATGCCGCATTCACCCATCAAGCGCATATAGGCCGCGACCTTGCCGGCCATGACGGCGAGTTCCTGTGCTTCAGTCGCACCGGCCTCGAAGGCGAGGGCACCGTCAGCACGGAAGATCTTCAGTTTCGGAAACGCGGCCTGGCAGAGCTGAACGTGGGCTTTGGCCTTGTCGAAACACTCCGGATCCAAGTCCACATTCTGGCGTGCAGCGCGGCCGATCGGGTTGAGCCCCAGACCGCCCTCGAGCGTTTCACCGTCAATCCGACGACGCGCATAAAGTGCGAGCAGGTGATGGGCGTGCGTGCCCTGGCCCAGGATGACATCGAGGTGGATCGGAGCGAGAGACAGGTCGACTCCCTTGAGGGCCGCGTCCAACGCGTCGACATCATTCGCCGCGAGACCGGTTTCGCCCCGCGGGTCGAGATTGAGTTCCAGCTCCGAAACTCCGCCCATCAAATCTGCGAGAGCCGCTTCATTGGCAGTTTCCGGAGTCGCTTCAACGATGGAGGCGCGCATGCCCCAGGGCAGGTGTAGGTCGCGCTCACGCAAGTCCACGGCACCCGCATTGTCAGCCCGCTCGAAAAAGGCCGTGCCGCGATCAATACCATCCGCGCTGGCCCGCCCGAGTGTCTCGTCGAAATCCGCTCCGCGCAGGGCCTTTTCGGCCAGCGGGCGCCAGTCTTCGGCGGTTTTTGCGGCAAATCCCCCGGACATGGTGTGGATAGTTTCGCTCATCGGACAAATTCCTCGCGGCGCAATGATCCTGTTGGGCGGAGAAAAGGCATGAGAGGGGCCTGCGTCAAGTGCGCGATATGCGCATGGATAGTGCGCGAGCCTCTCCACCCGCCCCGGCCACCTTGCATGCTTTACATACAGCAAGGAGATCGTCATGTCCGAACAAAGCCCGCGCCTGTCACTTCCGCTCGTCATGCCGGACCAGGCCCAGAAACATGTCACCGTGAATGAGAGCCTGCTGCGTCTCGACACGCTGGTTCAGTTGAGCGTGGAGAGCCGCGTCCTCACGGCTCAGCCCTCATCGCCCGTGAATGGCCAGGCCTGGATCCTGCCGGCCGGAGCAAGCGGAACCGACTGGTCCGCGATGTCGACCGCCTCGATAGCGTTGTGGCGGGACGGTTCCTGGAGCGAGATTATTCCTCAGACCGGTTGGCAGGGCTGGGTGATTGATGAGGGCACTCGCTGTGTCTTTGGAGACGGGCACTGGACCGCAGCCTATGAGACTTCCGAACGCGTCCTGGCGCTTGGCGAGATGGGCGCACTGACCAAGGCGGTCTTGCTGGAGGAGGAGTTGGGCGCTCTTGCGGGCGCAAGCGTTCAGACGACGATCACCATCCCTGATCGTGCAATCGTCTTTGGCGTCTCCGTGAGAACCATCAGCGTGATCAACGGTGCCACCAGTTTCGACTGCGGCATAGCCAGCGAGACGTCCAAGTTCGGCGGATCACTCGGTATTGCCGCGGGCGCGTCCAATGTCGGTGTGATCGGCCCCCAGGCCTTTTACGCTGAAACGCCCGTTGTTTTGACGGCGAATGGGGGTGATTTCGCTGGCGGTACGGTGAGGGTAGCTATCCACGCCGTGGTGCCGGAAGCGCCGGACTAACCCTCAAACCCGCTCATGATCTCCCGCAGCACCGCCTGTGTCGTTTCCGTCATGCCGTGCCCGTTGACCGGTACAAGACGGAAGTCCGCATGCGGACAGGCCGCAGCCAGGCGGAAGGCGGACTGAGGCGGGCAGACCATGTCATACCGGCTGTGCAGGATCGCCATCGGAATGTCCGCGAGGCGGTGGGCGTCCTGGATAAGCTGGTCGGGTTTCAGGAAACACCGGTTCTGGAAGTAGTGCGCCTCGATCAGGGAATGTGAGGCGATATAGTCTGCGCCACGCTCGCGCAGGCTCTCCAGGACTTCCTGCGGCGAGTTTTCCAGGTAGGAGGTGCGGTCTTCATACTCAGTCCAGCGATAGACGGCGGAGCGCCGCAGTTCGTCAAGAGAGGCCGTCGCCAAGTTGGCCAGCAGCGGATAGCCTGCCGCCTGCTCCGCGCGCATGACATCCAGATACCAGTCCATGACGTTTGTGGCGCTTTCGCGTGCGGGTATCGGCACCGGGCTGATGAAGGCGTCCCACGCGTCCGGGAAGAAGCGCTGCAGCCCGTCCGGACTGTGCCACCAGTTCAGCTCACTCTCTGTGCCCAGGAAGACGGCCTGTACGACAAGTCCGCTGATCCGTTCCGGATGCGCTTGCGCGTAGGCGAGCGCAAGGGTGGAGCCCCAGGACGGTCCGTAGACAATCCATCGGTTCAGCCCGAGCGTGTCGCGAAGGATTTCGAGGTCGTCGATCAGATGAGCAGTGGTGTTGTGCTCGAGACTGGCGACCGGGCGGGATTGTCCTGCGCCGCGCTGGTCCAGCATGAGGATGCGAAACCGCTGGGGATCGAAGACCCGGCGATATTTCGGTGAACACCCCGAACCTGGCCCGCCATGCAGGAAGAGTAGGGGGATACCCGCCGGATTGCCGCATTCCTGCCAGAAGAGCTCATGCCCGTCTCCCGTTTCGAAACGGCCGGAATTGAAGGGGGTGATGTCGGGGAAAAACGCGCTCATCGCGCAAGCGTATGACTATTGCCCTGATAGTTCACGCGGATTGTCCAGTCGCAAACCTCGTCATCGGCGAGGCGCGCCTCGACCTCATGCATCATTACATCTGGCCCCTCCGCGATCGGGCTGAAAACACCATCCAGGCGTTCGGCGGCAAGTCGCAATTCGATCTGTGATCTCAGCGCCGGCTGATCCAGGGGGCAAGCTGCCCAGACAGACGGGTCCTCGGTGATGTTGAGAATGGAGTAGAGGCGCTCCTCTCTCGGCAGGTCCGCTGCCAGGCCCAGATGGGGGGACGCCCATACCGCGCCACCGGCCATCATGGCCGCAACGACAAGCGCTGCTCCTGCACGCATCAGATCAGATTGCATGACGTCCCCTCGGTCCCGCACGTGTTTTAGCGCCGCCAACATGGCGGGGCCAGATGCTGGCCGAGCTTGCAGATGGGAGCCGAGGCAGCGCGCGAAGACAAACCTGTTGAAAACCTGTCCGGAACCTCAACAGAAGTTCTCAAATGTCTAATACGGGCGAAATGCTGAGGACAGGTGCGCCGGGCGATGATCCCATCAACGGTTCAGCACACACACGGCATGAGATCGTGGGGCGCGGATCGTTCAATTGGTACAGAGAAAGGTCCCCCCAATGAAACATGCGATTCTCCCCCTCGCCATTGCTGCAACCCTGCTGGCAGGTGCCAGCGCTTCCGCGGCCGAGCCGACCCAGATTGTGGATTTCCATCCGGCAGATCTGGCGACTGAAGCCGGCCAGGCCTCTATCCGCGCGGATATCCTGCGAGCCGCTGAAGACGTCTGTGCGAATCGCGACACACGCGCCCTGTCACTTCGCTCCGACCAACAGGAGTGCCTGCAAGCCGCCGTCAGCGAGGGTGAGGCCCTGTTGCAGGAGCGTGTTCGTGAGGCCGGTTACTTCCATTTCACCGTCGCCAACATCCCGCGCGCCATTAACTAGACGCGCTACATATCTCGCTGAGAGGGTTCAGCGTTACGAAAGGGGGCTTGCTTGCAGGCCCCCATTTTCGTGTTCGTACGTACGAGCGGAGCCGGGCGGTCCGAGAAGGCTGTGAGTTTTGGGGGAATGGTGCCGCGAGAGAGAATTGAACTCTCGGCCTCACCCTTACCAAGGGTGCGCTCTACCACTGAGCTACCGCGGCGCCGGATCGCGAGATCGCGAACGGGAGACGGGCGTATAACGCAAGGTCGCGCGCCCGCCAAGAGTGTCTTGACGTAACCAGCTGCATTCGACATGACAAAACGCATGAGCGATACATCAAAAACCCCCGCATCCGCCCGCAAAACCAAGCCTGAAGGCACACGTGAAGACCGTCTGGCAGAAGCGCTGCGCGCCAATCTGCGCCGCCGCAAGGCGGGCCGGACGGCAGCGCCGACTGAACAGGATGGGGAAACAACTGACAATTCTGCCTCTAAATTGCCCACGGACAGGTCATAATCCGGCCGGACTTGCCGGGCCTTTTGCCGCGTATCTTGAAGTGAGGAGTTAAGATGGACCGTATCGTCATCCAGGGCGGCGCGAAGCTCAACGGGGGCATCAGTATTTCTGGTGCTAAGAATTCGGCGCTCAAACTCATGGCCGCTGCACTGCTGACGGACGAGCCGCTGGTGCTGACGCGTATGCCGCGCCTGGCTGATAGCCGCTTCATGGCGCATCTGTTGGCGCGACTAGGCGTGTCCGTGGAGGAGGGGCCTGGTCCGGAAATGACGCTGCATGCTGGTCGGATCGCTGACACGTATGCGCCCTACGACCTTGTCCGCAAGATGCGCGCGACTTTCAATGTTCTGGGCCCATTGGTTGCCCGCGAAGGCAAGGCCAAGGTCTCGCTCCCGGGGGGGTGCGCGATCGGAGCCCGTCCGGTTGACCTTCACCTCAAAGCCCTTGAAGCCCTTGGTGCACAGATCGAGTTGTCGGAAGGATATGTCGAGGCGACAGCGCCGAAGGGTGGTCTGGTCGGCGGTGAAATCGAGCTTCCATTCGCATCTGTTGGTGCGACTGAACATGCCATGCTCGCGGCCTCCCTGGCCCGCGGGGAAAGCGTGATCGACAATGCAGCCCGCGAACCGGAGATTGGCGACCTTGCCGATTGTCTCGCCGCCATGGGCGCTGAAGTGGAGGGCGCCGGTACGTCGACGATCCGGATCCAGGGGCGTGAAAGGCTCAGCGGCGTCCGCCACCAGGTTGTCGCTGATCGTATCGAGACGGCGACCTACGCGCTTGCGGTGGCCGCTGCGGGTGGTGATGTCGAGCTGGAGGGGGCGCGCTGGGAACACAATAAGGTGCTGTGGCGCGCGATGAGTGATGCGGGTGTCACGGTCGAGCCCTCGGATGCTGGAGTTCGGGTCGCCCGCAATGGCTCACAGATCGTCGGAACGGATATCGAGACCCAGCCTTTCCCCGGTTTTCCAACTGATGCCCAGGCGCAATTCATGGCCGTCATGACCTTGGCGGAAGGCACCTCGGTGATCCGGGAGACGATTTTCGAGAACCGTTTCATGCACGCTCCGGAACTCACCCGGCTGGGTGCGGATATCGCTGTGCATGGGAACGAAGCCATTGTTCGTGGTGTGAAAAGTCTCAAGGGCGCGCCGGTCATGGCAACGGATCTGCGGGCCAGCGTCTCCCTCGTCATCGCCGGACTTGCGGCGGAAGGGGAAACCGTGGTCAACCGGGTCTACCATCTTGATCGCGGATTCGAGCGTCTGGAGGAGAAACTCTCCAAATGTGGCGCTCAGATTCGCCGGGAATCCGAATAGGAGCCTTTCTTGCCTAGGCCTGCCTTGCCACTGAGACTGTCCGCGCTGGACGAGAATGATCTCCAAACCATAAGCGCGACCCTTCAGGATGCCGTGGCGCAGCTGGGTGATTTCGAGTTTTCCAGGTCGGCACGCACTTTTACGCTCGCGCTCAACCGGTTCCGTTGGGAAGGCGGCGGTCGCAATGAGCGTGTCCGCACGGGATTGCAGATTGCCCAGGTGACGGGCGCTTGGTCACAAAACCTGCGCCAGGGCGCGGATGACGCCGTTGTCAATCTGCTCTCGGTCGGCTTTGAGTCCTCAGACGCGCCCTCCGGTGTTGTTGTCCTGGTATTTTCCGGTGGTGGAGAATTGCGGCTCAGTGTTGAATGCCTGGAAGCGGTGATGATCGACATCTCCGCGCCCTGGCCGGCATCGAGCCGTCCGGAACACGAGGCGGAGTGATCATGAGCGAGCATCGCATCATTCGAATCGACCTGGAGGCCGCAAGCCTGGGGCCGGGGGATGTGAATGCCGATCACGAGCGCCGCGTCGCCATCGCGGATCTTCTGGAAAGCAATCATTTCCGTCCCGAGGCCGAGGGACAGGGGCCCTATGCGCTTCGCCTGGCGATCGAGGATGATCGACTGGTCTTTGATGTGCGCCAGGAAGATGAGACGCCCGTGCATGCCTTTGTCTTTGCGCTGGGGCCGCTGCGTCGGATCATCAAGGATTATTTCCTGATCTGTGAGAGCTATTATGAGGCCGTGCGCGATGCACCACTGGCCCAGATCGAGGCGATCGATATGGGGCGTCGCGGTGTGCACAACGAGGGCTCCAGCCTGTTACGCGATCGTTTGACCGGCAAGATCGAGGTTGATTTTGATACCTCGCGGCGCCTGTTCACTCTGATCTGTGCCCTGCACCGCCGAGTCACAACATGAGCGCTCCATCCGTCTTGTTTGTGTGTGGCCGCAACGCCATTCGCTCTCCCATGGGCGAAGGGCTGTGGCGACTGGAACATGGCGAGAGAGCGAACGCCCGTTCCTGCGGGGTGATTCCTGCCGCTTTTGTCGATGGTTATACGATCTCGGTCATGGAGGAGCTGGATTGCGACCTGTCCGAGTTTTCGCCCATTGCCCTGAACGGTGTCGGTGAGCCGGCGGCTCAGATTGTGGTGTCTCTGTCGACCGCGGCGGACCGCACGGCGCGGGAATATGCCGAGCGGACGGGAGCAACTTTCCTGGCCTGGCCGATCGCCGATCCGAGCGAGACACCGGGGGATCGAGAGGCCAAGCTGGCGGCCTATCGGCGGACGCGCGACGAGATCCGCGAGCATATCCGCAGCTTCCAGCCCGCCTAAATGCGTGCTGGCCCTCGACTTTGACCGCCGACCGGGACTATATAGCGCCGCTCAGGCCGCCGGCTGGTCTGAACATCCAGATTTCGAAACCATGAAAGTGGAGCCGCATGGCGAAAGAAGAGTTATTGGAGTTCCCGGGTGAGGTGACGGAATTGCTTCCGAATGCCACCTTCCGTGTGAAACTTGAAAACGATCACGAGATTATTGCTCACACCGCAGGCAAGATGCGCAAGAACCGCATCCGTGTCCTGGCGGGCGACAAGGTTCTGGTCGAGATGACGCCCTATGACCTGACCAAGGGCCGCATCACCTATCGCTTCAAATAAGTCCGACAGCGTGGTTCCGCGATGACGAGAGCTGATCCGGTCGCAAGCCGACCACGCTTGATCCTTGCCAGCGCGTCGCCCCGGCGGCGCGATCTGTTGTGTCAGGCTGGTCTTGAGCCTGACAGTATCGAACCGACCCATATCGACGAGAGCGAAATCCCTGGCGAACTGCCGGGGCCGCTCGCCTTGCGCCTGGCGCAGGAAAAGGCCGCGGCCCACGCCGGTGCCGAGGACGGATTTGTCCTGGCGGCGGATACGGTTGTCGGTGTTGGTCGCCGCATCCTGCCCAAGACCGAGGACGCCGATGAGGCGCGGCGCTGCCTGGAGCTGATGTCCGGCCGCAGCCACCGTGTCTATACCGGTATCGCCGTCAAGGCGCCCGACGGTCAGCTGACCTCGCGCCTGGTGGAAACACGCGTGAAGTTCAAACATCTCAGCGCGCCGGAGATCGCGACCTATCTCGCCTCCGGTGAGTGGAAGGGCAAGGCCGGTGGTTATGCCATCCAGGGCATGGCGGGCGGCTATATCATCAATCTCATCGGCTCCTTCACCGGCGTGGTGGGGTTGCCGCTATACGAGACCATCAATCTTCTGTCGGGCGCGGGTTTTCCTGTACTGCTCCGGCAGGGCGAGGCTGAAACGTCATGAACCGCACCATCCTGATCGAGGAAAACATCGGCGAGACCCGGGCGGCCGTGGTCGAGAATGGCCGTATCGTCGAGCTGCACCTGGATCGCTGGAGCGAACAGGACAGGCGCGCCATCGAGGGCGAGGTCTATCGCGGCCGTGTGCGCAAGGTCGAGATGGCGCTCAACGCCGCCTTTGTCGATCTGGGCGTCGGCGAGGAGGGCTTTCTGCCCTTCGGCAAGTCCGGACGCCCCAAGGGCATGCATGAAGGTGCGGCCATCAAGGTGCGTATCGCCCGGGAAGCCTATGACGACAAGGGGCCGAACCTCGCTCTGATCGAGCTGGACGACGGGCCGGCACCGGAATGCCTGGAACCCGCTCCCATCCTGGCCCAGCGCCTGGTCCGCGCCTTTGGCGATGCCGAGGCCCAGTGGTCGGATGAAAGTGATCTGGACATGGATGAGGCCTTTGACGAGGCCCTTTCCCCGGCCGCCATGATCCCGGGCGGTGGTTCTCTCTATATTGAACAGACCCGGGCGCTGGTTGCCATCGATGTCGATGCGGATGGCCGCAAGGGGCAGGGCAATGCAACCAAGCTGAACCAGCAGCTCAACGTATCCGCCGCCAAGGAAGCCGCGCGCCAGGTGCGCCTGCGCGGACTGGGCGGTCTGGTCGCGATCGATTTTGTACACATGCGCGCGCAGCCGGATCGCAAGGCGACCGAGCAGGCTTTGCGCCAGGCCTTCAAGCGTGACCGCGCCAAAGTCGATGTCGCACCGCTCTCCCAATTCTGCATCGGTGAACTCGCGCGCCAACGCCGCGGGCGTTCTCTCGCCGAGCTGATGCTGGACAAGCGCGGAGAGCTAACCGTCGAGACCGAGGCCCTGCGTGCCTTGCGTGAAGCCACCTCGGCCCTGTCGCATTCGCGTAAGGCATCGGTGACCATCAAGGCCGGCCAGGATGTGTTTGACTGGCTGGAGGTTGACACGATCAGCTGGCGCGAAGCCTGGGGCGAGCGGCTTGGCCCGCTTCCCAAACTGCAGCTGGATGACAAGATGCGCCCACGTTCCGTCACTGTCCGCGCGGACTAGGAGTAAGATCGATGAAATGTCCCATCTGCCGCCAACCCGCGGATCCGGAATTCAAACCCTTCTGCTCCAAGCGTTGTGCGGACGTTGATCTGGGCCACTGGGTGTCGGGAAACTATGCCATTCCGGGCGAACCGGCAGACCAGGCGGAGGAGACGCCGTACAACAATCGCAATGAAGAATAGGGCCGAACTGCAATTGGCTGCGTCCGAGCGTCGTTGAAGCGTGGACAGGCGCAAATCATCACCGTATAAACCGCGCTCTCCGGCGGTTACAACCGCAGCGGAAACAGCGCCTGGGTAGCTCAGTTGGTAGAGCAGCGGATTGAAAATCCGCGTGTCGGCAGTTCGAGTCTGCCCCTAGGCACCATTCCTTTTTCCCTAAAAATCAACGTGATGTGCTAACTCGTAGCCGAGCGTGTGGTGCGCGGTTTTGCAGGTATTTCGGAACAGTCTTGCAATAGACGTTCGCAGAGCGGTCTTTTTCCGATCTGGTTCAGGTGCGATACATGAGCAAATATGATGACCTGATAGATGTGTTATGCATCAAATATGGATGGTGCGGCAGCGTCTCTGATGGGGTGTAGATCAATACATTCCAGAAACCGGGAATGTTACGGCCAAACAGTTCGCGGAGTGGGTGGTCCTTGCGGATGGCGAGGATCCGTTCGGCGAACAATCGATAAACCGACAATGGTTGCAAAAAATTGAGCGGATTTTTATTGAAATAATGGGTCGGGACAACATACCAGTGTCTGAGTTCCATAAGTAGACTGGTTGATGCGTCTTGGGTTTTTCGAATATTGAGTTGCGGAAAACCAACGCCTGGCCGTGCTTAGCCCCCGCCAGACCATCAAATACTGCTACGGCCCGGCAACCCGTTCCGCTATACCGGCCGCCGCTACGACGCCGAGACAGGCTTCTATTACTGCCGGGCCAGTTATTGTGACGCGGATCTGGAGCGCTTTCTGCAGGTCGATCCGATCGGGTATGCGGATCAGAGGAATCTTATGCGTTTGTCGGGAACAACTCGCTGAACGCGACGGATCCAACGGGGATAGAGACGTTGCGCGCGTCGTTCACAATGCAATTAGGTACGGGTAGTTTGATTGCTCGCGGGCTAGATGCGTTGGGTATAAAGAACCAGAATGGGGATCTGTTTTCCACGGGCGGCGCGATTAGTGTGGGCGCTGTGTTGGAAGCGCCTTCGATTGATGGATCGGGGCAATGGGGTCTTGGAGTTTCCTTCGGTGGGACATTGGAACCGCCAAGTAGTGAAATCAATCCAATTGCAGAGATCCCAGGGCTTGGAATCGGTGCGGAGGTTGCGGGTTCAAACGGCTCCATCAATGACCTTCGCGGGAAAGGGGCAGTGACCTCCGTCGATATCCCTGTAGGCCGCCGCCTTTCGACTGCTGCGGTTGCTGCAGTGGCGAGCATTGCGCCTGATGGAGTTGTACGAGACGTAGTTGATGGACCTGTTCGAAAAGGGCCAGAGAGTTTTCTTGGGTTATCGGTTCATGCTGCGGCGATTCAGAACGAAGGGTCCACCGAAGTGGAGGCGGGTGTTACAAAAGGCTTCGATCTTGAGTTTAGCCAAGTGCAAACCGTCATCTGTTCACTAAGAACTAGTTGTGGAGGAGAGTGATTTGCTTCAACTGGTCTCGTTCGTCTGGCGTGCGGCAAAAACGGCTTTCTTGACTTCAGGTGCCTTGGTGGCGGTATGGATAATTCTGTATCCCGCTTTGCTCTTTTTAGGGGCAGCGTCAGGCTCTCCAATAACAGTACCTTTCGTAGAAATCTTGCGAACGTTGCCGGTTTTGTTCTTCGGTATTTTTGGGCTGATTTTAATTGTGATCATCGCGGCGCAGATATTTGGTTTATACCGCGAGAGAAAATAGAAGTTGGCTCTGAATACCCGCATCACATGCTGTGATCGCGCGCCAGGACTAGCCGATCTGGGGCAAAAACAGGGACACACACCATTTTTCGCTCTCTGATAACCCGGAGTGCTCCACGTGCACTGGCTTGGTATCGCCATCCGTTTCACCCTCTGATCAGAAATAGTAGCAAGACGCCAACCCAAACGGCTGCCAGAAGCACCATCATCAAGGTGGTTTCCCAGCCTGGGCTTGGCCTGCCGTAACCGCGGAAGTGTCTTCTTTTGCCGGGCATGCGGGGATTATTTGACAGTGGAACTGAACCTGCGGTGACAGCGTCACAAAATATCTGGGAAACGCTGACACAAGACCCGGAGCCAGTGCGCATTGGACGGGTGGCCTTGCCTCGGATCAAACGCGGCGGGTGGCGCTGGCCGCAAAGCAGCACAAGCTCTTCGACGGCGCCCGAGCTTCAACCGCTTCGTCTGACCCGTTTGGGCTGGCCCGCGACCTCGGCGATGACGTCCTTCAGTGCATCAAGCTCCAGCGGCTTGCCGATACAGCCGCTCATGCCGGCATTTCGATAATTCTGGCGATCCTGTTCCATCGTGCTGGCGGTGAGGGCGATGATGGGGGTGCCCGTGGACTGACCGGCATTGTCGAGCAGTGCTGCGGTGGTGGCGATGCCGTCCATGCCCGGCATGTGGATATCCATGAAGATGAGATCGAAACGCTGGCCGCGCGCCATCTCGAGGGCGGTTTCCCCGCTCTCGGCGACACTGACCTCATGTCCGAGATGCCCGATCAGGGATTTCGCGACGGTGCGATTGATGGACTGGTCATCGACCACAAGGATGCGGCGGGGCGTGTCGGAGGGGGCGGTTGTTTGCGCCGGTTCAGTCTCAAGTGACCTTGTGCCTTCGCGCAGGGGCAGGGTGAACCAGAAGGTCGATCCCTGGCCCTGGATGCTGTCGACACCGATCTCGCCGCCCATCAGCTCGACAAGCTCGCGGCAGATCGACAAGCCCAGACCGGTCCCGCCAAACTTGCGTGTGGTTGACGCATCAGCCTGGGTGAAACGGTGGAATATGCGATCCCGGGCCTCTGCAGACATGCCGATGCCTGTGTCAGTGACAGAGAAACGCATGGTTTCCCGGTCTTCCGGCAGGCGTTCGACGACAAGATCGATCTTCCCGCGTTCCGTGAACTTCACAGCATTGCCAACCAGGTTCCACAACACCTGGCGCGTGCGCGTCGGGTCGAGCAGGAGTGTGCAGGGGATGTCCGGTGCGATGCTGGCGGACAGGACGGTGCTGGTATTGGCGACCCGCGCCTCGAAGAGGCTCAGCACATCGCTGCAAAGCGTGTCGATGACGGTGTCGACCGGTTCGATCTCTATCGCGCCCTGTTCTAGCTTGGAAAAGTCGAGAATATCGTCAAGCACGGCCACCAGCGTGCGCGCCGAGGAATGCATGATCTGGACATGGTCTGCATCCGGCACGCCGCTCTTGGTGTTGCGGGCGAGTTCGAGCAGGCCGAGAATACCGTTCATGGGCGTCCGGATCTCATGGCTCATATTGGCGAGGAAGGCCGCCTTGGCCTGTTCTGCCTTGCGCGCTCCCTCAAGCATGCGCTTGGTCGAGTTGGCAAAGGCCATGACACAGACCAGCCCGAGAATAGTGGTCGTCGAGAGCAGGATAAAGCTTGCCACTCGTTCTGCGTCTGCCGAGTAGGGCGTTGGAGTGACGATGCCACTACCGTCCAGATAGAGCAGGAGGCCGAGAAGACCGACGGCGGTCGAGGCGAAGATTATTGATGACCTCAGCGAGAGGAGGTACCCGGCAGCCATGGGCGCAATGATCATGAAAGGCGTCACATAACCTACAATCCCGCCATTCGTGAGAGCTGCGGCAAAGGCCATCAGCTGCGCGAGGCCGATAAAGAGATGGCCGCAAACCGCATAGGCGATGCCACGCCAGGCCACTGCGGCGATCACGAGAAAGCTGGATGCAGCGACGAGGCCGGCGATCTTGGCCGGCGACCAGCCGGGCATAGCCATCGAGACCAGGCCCAGATAGATGAGCAGCACGACTCCGAATGCGCCACACGTGCGAGCGAGTATCCGGCCTTTGACGACCTGGGAGATCGTATGATCACTGACCATGGGGGTCCTGTGTTGCCGCTGCGAGGCCAAGGCTAGGCTGGTTTGCTAACATTTCCAGCTTTCAAAATACCTAAAAATTGCGCTTGGTTATTCCTCAACCAGGGCAGATGGCCTGTTGGTCATGGCAGCCTGGCTTGCACTGATTTAGCGAACAGTGTTCACTAAAATTCGGAAGCCCGGGGCTCGGGCAGGGAGGAAACATGTCCGAAGCATTCTCGCCGTCTGTTACGGTGAATGTCCTGATCGTCGGTGCCGGCGTGTCCGGCATTGGTGCTGCGCACCATCTGACCACGCGCTGTCCCGACCAGAGCTTCGCCATTCTCGAAGCGCGGGATGCGATCGGCGGCACATGGGACTTGTTCAAATATCCCGGCATTCGATCCGACAGTGACATGCATACATTCGGCTATGCCTTCAAACCCTGGGAAGATGGCCAGGTCTTTGCCGATGGTCCGAATATCAAGCGCTATGTGACCGAGACCGCGGACGAGGCCGGCATCACGCCGCATATCCACTTCGGACATCGTGTTGTCGAATCCAACTGGAACAGCGCGCGGGCACGCTGGGAGGTGACGGCTGAGCGGACGGATACCGGCGAGCGCGTGCAGTTCGAGTGCCGTTTCCTGATGATGTGTTCCGGTTACTACCGATACGATCACGGCCATATCGTCAATTTCGAGGGCGAGAAGGACTTCAAGGGCGATATTGTGCACCCTCAGCTCTGGCCCGAGGATTACGACTATTCCGGCAAGAAAGTGGTGATTATCGGATCCGGAGCGACGGCGGTAACACTGGTGCCTGCGATGGCGGGAACGGCCGCGCATGTGACCATGTTGCAGCGCTCGCCGACCTATATCGCCCCGCGCCCTGCGCGGGATCCGGTCGCCAACTTCCTGCGCAAGATCCTGCCGCGACGAGCAGCCTATTCCGCCACCCGGATCAAGAATGTCCTGATCTCGATAATCTTTTTCGAGCTGGCCAAGCGCCACCCCCAGATGATCCGCAATATGGTGATGAAACACATCCGCGCCGAACTCGGCGACAAGATGGATGTCGAGAAACACTTCACGCCGAAATACAATCCCTGGGACGAGCGCTTCTGTGCGGCTCCGGACGGTGATTTTTTCGACGTGCTCAAGAATGACAGTGCCTCGGTGGTCACCGATCACATCGAGCGCTTCACGGAAACCGGCATCCAGCTGAAATCCGGCGAACACCTGGAGGCTGATGTCATCATCCCGGCCACTGGGCTGGAGATGCTGCTGGCGGGGGGCATGGAATTCAACTTGGACGGCCAGCCGGTCGATCCGCGTCAATCCATCAGCTATCGCGGCATGATGCTCAGCCCGATCCCGAACATGGCGATCGCGTTTGGATATACGAACGCGTCCTGGACGCTGAAGATCGATCTGACCTGTGAACGCGTTTGTCGCCTGCTCAAGCACATGCAGAAAAAGGGATACGACTGGTGCGTGCCGGAGCCGCCAGCGGATATCGAGACCATGCCGCTGCTGAACCTGCAATCGGGTTATATCAAGCGTGCCGAGCCCTATTTGCCGCGCCAGGGCACCAAGCCGCCATGGCGGACCTATCAGAACTATATCAAGGACATGATGGCCATTCGGTATGGACGTCTCGAGGATGGTGCGCTGACATTCGGCCGCGTCGAGGATGAGCAGGTCGCCCCGGTTTCCCCCGTGGCGGAAGCTGCGGAATGAGCGGACGTCTGGAGTTTGCCGGCAAAACGGCAGTGATCACTGGCGCAGCCAGCGGGATTGGCCGCGCGCTGGCCTTTGCGCTCGCCGAGCGTGACTGCAATCTGGCGCTGGCAGATATCAATGAGGATGCACTCCGGGAGGTCGCAAACGCGCTGGCCAGCAATGAGCGCAAGGTCACAGCCACGCGTGTGGATGTTGGCCGGCGCGGTGATATTGCTGACTTTGCTGACACGGTGCGCGCTGAACACGGCGAGGCACACCTCCTCTTCAACAATGCCGGCGTTGCTGCCGGCGGTACGTTCGAGGAATTGTCCGAAGAGACTTTCGAATGGCTGGTCGGAATCAATTTCTGGGGGCCGATCCGCATGACCCGAGCTTTCCTGCCCCTGATGCATGCGAGTGGCGATGGGCACATAACCAATGTCTCCAGCATTTTCGGGGTTATTGCGCCGGCCGGGCAGACTGCCTACAGCGCCAGCAAGTTCGGTGTTCGTGGCTTCTCTGACGCCCTGCGTCACGAGCTGGCCGGGTCCGATATCTCGGTGACCACCGTCCATCCGGGCGGTGTGAACACGAACATCGCCAAGTCGGCCCGGGTATCGGACAGCGCCAGCGAGGAAGACATCGAGGCCGGCTTGAAGCAGGCGGCCCAGAATCTGGTGATGCCGCCAAGCGAGGCGGCCGGAATCATCCTGCGCGGTGTCGAGCGCCGCAAACCACGGGTGCTGGTGGGCAGGGACGCGCATTTACTACACTGGCTCGAACGCCTGATGCCATCGAGCTATTGGGGGCTGATGGCGCGTCGCCTCGGCAGCGCGAAAGCGGAGGACTGACATGGAACTGACTCTGACAATTCTGGGCGCGCTGTTGCTGATCGTGATGCTGGTCCTGATCGGTTTCGCAGGCTTCTCGGCCTATGTGTCTGGCAAGATTTCCAAGGCCATGGCGCCAGCCGGTGCTTTCCAGGAGGTTGAGGGCGGCCGCATCCACTATGTCGAGAAGGGCGAGGGGCGGCCGCTGCTGCTGATCCATGGCCTGGGCGGCAACCTGCACAATTTCGGCTATGCGATGATCGATCGTCTGGCCGAGCGCTATCACGTCATCGCTATCGACCGTCCGGGATGCGGACATTCCGAACGGGATAATGACGAGCTGGCGCGCCTTCCAAGGCAGGCGGAAATGATTGCCGATTTCATCCGCCGAAAGGGCATCGAGAAACCGCTTGTCATCGGACATTCCCTGGGCGGTGCGATCTCCCTTCGCCTGGCCATCGACCACCCTGAACTGGTCGGCGGGTTGGCAATGCTGTCACCGCTCACGGCTGTCCAGGAGAGCGC
Organism: Maricaulis sp.; assembly: GCF_017643475.1. GTDB lineage: Bacteria > Pseudomonadota > Alphaproteobacteria > Caulobacterales > Maricaulaceae > Maricaulis. The sequence goes on along the minus strand of NZ_JAEPNI010000004.1, from coordinate 250,024 downwards.
TCCGGCCGTATTTGGTGGTCTCTTTGCGCCCAATTCCGCCCTGCGGGGCATCATCGCAAACACGATCGCTGTACCGGCGTCCATCCGCAATGGCGCCGCCGTGGTGGAGACGATCTTTGCTCCGGAACCGGTCCCTGAGGACTTTCGAACGCGCGGAGGTGGATTGTTGTCGCTTCGGCCGGTTGCCTACTACGCGGCGTCGACCGATATGCACGCAGTGCCGATGGATATCGGAGCGCAGCAGGATTTGTACGCTCGGATTTCTGCTCCCATGGGGATGTTGTACGGCGATGATGATGCGGTGCTGGTGGCCGACCATCATGTCGCGGCAATCATGGCGGTGCAGCCGGAACTTCACCTGGTCCGCATGGGCGGGGTGGGGCACATGCCGCTGGTGACCCAGCCGGACACGTGCGAGCGCTTTATCGACGAAATGGCAAGCCGGGTTTTTGCGACTTAAAACCAGCTTGGCTTGGGCGCGCGAACATGTCATGTCGCTAGGCCAATGATCACCCAGCGAGGGCACAGCCATGAAGTTTTTCGTCGACACTGCTGACGTTTCTGAGATCCGTGATATCGCCGATGTCGGCCTGCTTGATGGCGTGACCACAAACCCCTCGCTGATCATGAAATCAGGTCGCGACTTTATCGAGGTGATCGCCGAGATATGCGAAATCGTCGAGGGGCCGGTCAGCGCTGAGGTTACGGCCCTGGAAGCCGACGCCATGATCGCGGAAGGCAAGAAACTTGCGGCTATTGCATCAAATGTCGTGGTCAAATTGCCATTGACATGGGATGGGCTGAAGGCGTGCAAGGCGCTCGTCAGTGCAGGCATCCAGACCAATGTCACCCTGTGTTTTTCGGCCAATCAGGGCCTGATGGCTGCGAAGGCCGGCGCGACCTATGTCTCGCCCTTCATCGGTCGTCTGGACGATCTTGGGGTTGATGGCATGGAGCTGATCCACGATCTGCGCATGATCTTCGACAATTACGGTTTCGAGACCGAGGTGCTGGCTGCATCAATCCGATCTGCTGCGCATGTGCAGGAGTGTGCCATCGCCGGAGCTGATGTTGCGACCGTACCGCCGGGCGTGCTCAAGGGGCTGGTCAAGCACCAGCTGACCGACAAGGGCCTGGCTGCTTTCATGGATGATTGGAAAAAGACGGGTCAGTCGCTCTAGAGCTCAGACTACGTCAACCAAACTCCAGTCGCGTCGCGCCGTATCGGTATCAAGATACTCGTTGAAGGCGTCGAGTGTGCCCGAACTGGTTGCCTGGACGGTGACCAGTTGTCGTCGGACCGTGCGATTATTGGTTAGGAAGAGGCATTCGCCATTGTTGGTTTTGCTTTTGTCCAAGCGTGTAATGAACCGCAGCACGTGTTGCTGAAAGCGCAGAACCTCTTCTTCAGTCTTGAAGCTATGTGTCTGTGACAACATGATTTTCCCCCACGAGCGCCATATGGCTCGCTCCCCGATCAGGCCTTATTGTGCAGCCTGTTCTTCGCAGTTTTGCAGATTGTAACCCTAAAACGCAACCTGAACGGCAAATCCGTCGCGAAAAATGGGTAAGCGCAGGGCGTGCAAACTGCGTCCATCCTGTCGCGCGACAAATTGCCATACAGATTTTGTGGAATTGAACCCGTAACCCGGAGACCTGACAGGCAATCAAGAACCGGGGGCGTCGATGACTTCGTCGCAATCTCTCCAGCGTAGCGGGTTTGATATAAACCTTGCTGGCGTTGGTCTAATTACAATTTTAGGGGCGCTCTGGGCGCTCTTCGCTGCTGCCTTTGCGCCGGATGCTGCCATGAAAGGGCAGTCCTGGTTGATTCTCGGCGGCTTCCTGACGGGCATTTTCCTGGTCGTCGGCGCTGCGGCGCGCGGCGGTGTGATCACGGATCAGTCCGACTATAACGAGGACATCGTCAAGGCAGGCGTCATCGCCTCGCTCTTCTGGGGCGTTGCCGGATTGCTGGTTGGTGTCATCATCGCTGCCCAGCTGGCCTTCCCGATCCTCAATTTCGATGATTTCGGCTTTCTGAGCTTTGGTCGCCTGCGCCCGCTGCATACGTCAGCGGTGATCTTCGCCTTTGGCGGCAATGTGCTGATCGCGACATCCTTCTACGTCGTTCAGCGGACGTGCCGCACGCGCATTGCCGGCGGGATCTGGCCCTGGTTCGTCTTCTGGGGCTATCAGTTCTTCATCGTCATCGCGGCGTCCGGTTATCTGATCGGCATCACCCAGGGGCAGGAATAGGCCGAGCCGGAATGGTATGCCGACCTCTGGTTGACCGTGGTCTGGGTCGCCTATCTCCTGGTCTTCCTCGGCACGCTGATGAAGCGCAAGGAGCCGCACATCTATGTGGCCAACTGGTTCTACCTCGCCTTCATCCTGACGATCGCGGTACTGCACGTGGTCAATAACCTGGCCATGCCGGTCGATTTCTTCGGCTCGCGCAGCTACTCGCTGATGGCCGGTGTGCAGAACGCTCTGACCCAGTGGTGGTATGGCCACAACGCGGTTGGTTTCTTCCTGACGGCAGGTTTCCTTGGCATCATGTACTACTTCATTCCGAAGCGGGTACAGCGTCCGGTCTATTCTTACCGCCTCTCCATCATCCACTTCTGGTCCCTGATCTTCATCTTCGTTCCTTCGTCACTACGACGAAACCCAAACCCTCCCTAAATAACAACCTCAAATCTGTGCCATAGGCGCTGACGGGGGACAGATCGCGCCGGAAAACCCGCGCCCGCCTCTCATTATCAGGCCCGAAGCCCCGACGGTTCGGGCCTTTTGCTTCCGTTCGCAAGAGCCCCTTAACCCGAGGCGCTTCAACCCTCGCTTTCTCTCGTGACGATTGCGCCTGAACCGTCTAGCTTGGCCGGATCTGCATGTGTCGAGGTTATCATGTTCCATCTGCGCTTTATCGGGCTTGCCGCCAGCCTGCTTGCCTTGTCCCTCCTCGTTCTATCGGTCTCGAGTCAGGCTCAGGCCCAGACGCAGACTGGGGCACAGGACGAGGCAAGCGGTTTTCAGGCTGAGGCCGATGCGATTGCCGCGCGCTGGACCGAGATACTCAATAGTCGCTATCGCGAACTCGCCGCCCTCGACGAACAAGCTTTCATCACCGGCTGGGCAGAGGAGATCGACGGGTGGAAAACACAACTGCGCGCACTGGAAGTCGAACATGATCGTTCAGCCGAGGCTTACATCACGCGTATCCATTATGAATGGGCCATCGGTCGTCTGCTTTACGGCCCGATGCACGGACGCCTGACGCAGGATCGCGCCTTTCGTCCCAGTTCCACCTATGATGCCTATCTCGACGAGGTGGATCTGGGACGGGCGGACCTGCTCGAACTGGACGAGTATCGCAGCTTCATCGAACGACTGCGCGATTACTGGGCCGATACACGCTTTGACGAAGATGTGCCCGGCACCGTGCAATTCCTGACGGCCAAGCTGGAGTCGGGCCACCGGTTCAGTCATCCCGATATCCAGTGTTACCTCAACACCCAGTCTCTCAGGCTCTGGGTGGAGGAAAACGCCGCCGATGGCCTGCACACCGAAGCCGAAGATCACCGCGCCGCCTGCCCGGGCGAGGCGTCCGACGATATCCTGGCGATGGTCGCCGCCGAACGCGCCGAGCGGGACGGTCATATCATCGAGACCTTCAAGACCTTCGACGATTATGATCTGGAGATTCATATCTACCTGCCCGACGACTGGAGCGCGGATGATGACCTTCGTCCCGCCATGGTCTGGGTCCACGGCGGTGGCTGGTTTTTCGGGTCCTGGAGCTGGTGCGGGCCCTGTAGTTTCTTCAAGGATCGCGGCCATGTGGTGGCGCAGATTGAGTATCGCACGCGGGGGCGTTTCGGTGTGCGGGCCGGAGACAGTCTCGCCGATGTGACAGATGCGATCGCCTGGCTCCGCGAGAATGCCCAGACCTATGGCATCGACGCGTCCCGGATCGGCGTGTCGGGTTTTTCCGCTGGCGCGCATCTCTCCGTCGCAGCGGCCACACTGGAAGCGCCGACTTCGCCCTCGCGACCTGATTTGGCCCTCTCCTTTTCCGGCTGTATGGACATGACCGATGACGGCTACATGATCTCGATTGCCGGAGGCTGGCCAACCGCCCGCTCGCTCTCACCCTTGCACATGATGGACGGAGCGCTACCCCCGCTGTTTATCGCCCATGCCCACGAGGATACGGACTGTTCCTTTGAGACGGCCACGGCCTTTGCCCAAGCCGCCCGCGCCCAGGGCACGTCTGTCGACATGATTGATTTCCCCCAGGCCGGTCATTTCTTCCTGCGTGATCCGGACCGCGCGCACCTCACCCGTACCCGTGTCAACGCGTTCCTGGATCAGCACGGCTATTGATCAAGCGGACCGATCTCCCCAACTGAGCGGGCACGGTCGCGCGCGCTGGACGTCAGGCGGTCCTGCGAGCTCTTTATGGTTGATTTGCTCATCGAGCAGTTCGTGACCATCCGGCTCATCAATTGAGAAGGCGTCGAGGATGCGACGTTCCTCAGCCGGATCGGTCCACGCGAAGAAGGCGTCGATCTCGACCGGGTTTCCGTGGTCGTTGTAGAACCCGCTATCAAGCGAGAGTTCACCGCGCTTGCAACGGACGCGCTGCACCCGATTAGCTTCCTTCGCTGCGGGGATGAATGCGAGGAAACGAGAGCCGTCCTGCGGAGCCTCTTCCGTATTCCAATTCCACATCATGCGGGTCGAGAAGAACTTATCCATCTTAGTGTCCGTCGTCAGAACATTTGGCACAACTCGCGGCGTAGGATTGCGGAGTGTGGGCCTCGTCTGGGATTGATGTTTAGGCGGCGAGCCTGCGGTGTTGCAAGCGCCGATGTTCGAGTGTCTGTCGCTTGATCCTTTCTCTTGGTTTGATGATTGCTTGTGCCTTGCCGAAGTAGGCGTCGCCGGCTGTGACGTTGTCGAGGCTCTCGTGGTAGCGCTGGTGGTTGTAATGCTCGACGAAGGCCTCGATCTGCTGTTCGAGATCGCCGGGCAGGAAGTAGTTCTCCAGCAACACACAGCTCTTCAGGGTCTGGTGCCAGCGCTCGATCTTGCCTTGGGTCTGCGGATGGAAGGGCGCGCCGCGAACGTGATCCATCTGCTTGCCATTGAGATAATCGGCCAGTTCTCCGGCGATGTAACTCGGGCCGTTGTCGCTCAGGAGCCGCGGCCTGTGCAGCACGTTGGCGTGGTCGTAGCCTGAGGCTGCCAGAGCCATGTCGAGCGTCTCGGTGACGTCCTCGGCCCTCATGGTGGAGCGGAGCTTCCAAGCAATGATGTAGCGCGAGTAATCGTCGAGCACGGTGGATAGGTAGACCCAGCCCCATCCGATGATCTTGAAGTAGGTAAAATCGGTCTGCCATATCTCGTTGGGCCGAGTCGTCTGCGTGTGGAACGCCTCTGCCGCCTTGATCACCGTGTAGGCCGGACTGGTGATCAGATCATGGGCCTTGAGAAGGCGGTAAACCGTGGCTTCGGATACGAAGTAGCACCGCTCGTCGGTGAAGCGCACCGCCAGTTCGCGAGGAGACAGTTCGGTCAGCTCCAGCGCCATCTCGACGATCTGCTGCTGGATGTCCTCACCGATGCGGTTCCACACCCGGCTCGGCGTCGATGGCCGGTTTGCCAGCGCCTCCGGCCCGCCTTCAATGTAGAGGTCATACCAGCGGTAGAAGGTTCGCCTTGCCACGCCGATCTGGTCCAGCGTTTGCTTGGCGGGCAGGTGAGACTGCTCGACGATACGGATGATCTCCAGCTTCTCGGATGCGGGATACCTCATTCGTTGTCTCCCCCATCCGCGACCATGCTTTTTTTGAGCAGGCGGTTCTCCAGGATGAGGTCGGCCACACACTCCTTCAGATCGCGGGCCTCGCGACGAAGATCTTTCACCTCGTCCGTGGTAGCAGCACGGGCGGTGTCACCGGCAAGCCGACGCTTGCCAGCTTCCATGAATTCCTTGAAACAGGAGTAATACAGGCTCTGGGCAATGCCTTCCTTGCGGCACAGCTCGGCGATGGAGTCATCACCGCGCAGGCCGTTGAGCACGATCCTGATCTTGTCTTTAGCGGAAAAATGCCGACGGGCCTTTCGGCGGATGTCCTTCACCACCTGCTCGGCAGGCGATTTAGACCTTGAGGATTTGGGCTTCATCTTCGTTCCTTCGTCACTACGACGAAACCCAAATCCGCCTTAAATCACAACCTCAAATCTGTGCCATAGGCGCTGACGGGGGACAGTTTCCGCTTTGAAGACAAGCTGCGCCCGGAAGCGCGCGAAACCATCGATGCGCTGCACAAGCGCGTGTGCCGCGTGATCCTGCTCTCCGGTGACCGCCAGGCTCCGGTAGCCGCTATCGCTGAGGAGCTGGGGCTGGACAAGTGGCAGGCCGAGCTGAAACCGCAGGCCAAGATCGAGCGTATCCAGGCCTTCAAGGAACAGGGCGCCAAGGTCGCCATGGTCGGTGATGGCATCAATGACGCGCCCGCCCTGGCTGCCGCTGATATTTCGGTGTCTCTTGCCTCAGCAGTAGAAATCTCCCAGGCCGCCGCGGATTTTGTGCTGCAGGGCGACAAGCTCGACCGCATGGTCCGGGCGATGGATGTTTCCTGCGGCGCGAAACGCCGCGTATTGGAGAATTTTGGCCTGGACGTTGTCTATAATATGATCGCGGTTACACTGGCTGTGTTTGGTTTTGTCACGCCTCTGGTTGCGGCGATTGCCATGTCCGCATCCTCGCTTCTGGTGATATTGAATGCGTTGAAGCTCGCTCGCTGAAGTCTTTCCTGATCTGGATGATTCCGCTCGCCCTTTTGATGGGCCTGGCCGGCCTGACCGGCTTCATGTGGAGCCTGAAATCCGGCCAGTTCGAGCATCTCGATGGTGCCGCCCACCGCATCCTCATGGATGACGACAAGCCGCTCGATCGCGATTGAGCGCGAATGAAAACGCCCGGCTGTGCCGGGCGTTCATCTCAGCTTTTTGCTGCGCTGGCCGATGGCTCCGGCCTCGGTTCGAAATCCTTGTAGGCATAACAGGACGCATGCGCGATCCATAGGAAGGTGAAGGCCAGGCCGATGGTGAAGACGGCTGATCCCGCAACAACCATGAAAGCGATGAGCCAGGCCCAGGTGATCATCACGAAAGGCTGGGCAAGGACCGAGCGGAAACTCGCGACCAGGGCCGTGACAGCGTCCACATCCTGATCGATCAGCATCGGGAAGGAGAGCACGGAGATCGTGAAGGCGAAAGCCGCCAGGATGGCGCCGGTGATCGTGCCGATGATCATGAAGGTCATGCCCTCGGGGGCTGTCAGCATGAATTGGATGAACTCGCCCGGATGGAACGGCCCGGACGGGGCCAGCACGATGCGCAGGGTCTGGGCGATGTGGAACCAGAGCAGCAGCATAACCAGAATCACACTCATGAAGCTGACCTGGGAGATGCGAGAGGGATAGCGGGAAATCACCACGCGGAATCGTGGTTTCTCCCCCCGTTCGAAGGCGCGGCTGACCTGGTAGATGCCGATGGCCAGGGCGGTGCTGATAAGCGCGAAGCCGCTTAGCGCGACCGGAATGGCCTCCTCGCCACCAAAGGCCCACAGCGTGCCGCTGATGGCCAGGCCGCCCAGCACGAAGATGAGACCATAGCTGATCGAGACCAGCGGTGCGCGCCGCAGATCCTCGAAGCCCAGCTTGAGCCATTTCCAGGGTGCGTCCCGGCGGACTTTCTTCAAAGTAACCATGTTAATCCTCCCCCTTCATATTCGCCCGACAGGCGTATGAAATCTGCGCGTCATTACGCCACACGTTTTTTGTGATTATTCCGGGACATAAGGTCGGGGCCAAGGAGAAAGAACATGCCACCAGCCGGTCTCGCCGACCTCAGCATTCTGGGCGGATTGCTCGCGGGTTTTGCCTCGAGCCTTCACTGCGTGGGCATGTGCAGCGGAATTGCCGCCAGTCTGATGTTTACGCTGGCGCCTGAGGCAAGTGAGAACGAGCGCCGGATAGTGATACTGAAGGCGCAGTTCGGGCGTATTGCAGCCTATATGCTGGCGGGTGCGGTGCTGGGAGCCATCGGCAGCCAGTTCTATTTCGACGCCGATCGCGCCGAAGGTATCATGATCCTGCGCTGGGCCGGTGCAGTGACACTGGTCTATATCGGCCTCTCCGTCGCGGGCTGGGCCCCGGCACTCGCTGGCCTGGATCGCGTCGGCGCGGGGTTGATACGCATCGCGCAAAATCCACTGGGCGGAAAGTTGAGCGCAGCCACACCGGTGCTCGCTGGTTTCCTCTGGGGACTGTTGCCCTGTGGGATGGTCTATGCCGCGCTGTTCTACGCCATGCTTTCAGGTTCGCCAGGGTAGGGCGCCGAGATCATGGCCGGCTTTGGCGTAGGAACCTTGCCCGCAGTCCTGGCGTCCGCCTTTGGCGCCGCCAAGCTGATGAGTTTTGCGGCTCGCCCGGGCATGCGAACGGTGACCGGCCTGGCCATAGTCGCAGTAGGCATTCTGTCAGCGGCGCTGCCCTGGAAGGAAATCGCAGCCTTCTGCGGCATTCCTGTCGAATAAGCACGCAGTTGTGATGCAGCGCGAGAAGACCCGCCTTCTCGGTCGCGCTATCTAGTCCGTGCTCGGGGGTAGACATCATGATGAAGGCGAACACCATGCTTCTCACGCTCATACTGGCCTCCAGCCTCACCTTGACGATCGCAGGCGAAGGCGATGCGCAGGTCGTGGGCGCAGTCACGGAGCACCAGTCAACACTTCTGAGCCAGGGTGGTGGAGCGCTTTACGGACTGCAGATCACTGAGCGACGTAGCCGGGCCTGCCAGGTTCGCGCCTTCTTTCGTGGTGCACCGCCGCGAACCTCGCAATTCTGTTCCGGCCGGGTCGTCGGGCGGCATGTGCGCGATGCCTCCGCGGCGCTGATGGGTATTGCCGAGGAAGTCACCGGGCTGAGCGCCTGCATGGATCGCAACGAGAAAATCGCCGTCGTGCGATTGCACTCCGGGAGTGGCCAGACGGCGCAGGCCAGTGTTGGTGAGTGTGCGACCGATTTCCAGCGGGTCGATTGTGAAGCTGGCTGGGCAGTGCAGGGCATCCAGTTCTATTTCGATGGCGCTTCGGGAACACGTTCCCACCGTCATCTGAGCGGAATGCGCCCATTGTGCACGCTGATGGCGATGCAGTAGGCCGATTTATCGCTTATGATTTGAGCGACCGGACTGTCTGCTGCAGATTCTCTGCAGGAGAAGCGCCATGCCGAGCGAGAATCATCCAGACCCGGAAACCTATCTGACGACCGCCCTGGACGGTCAGGTCGTCATGGTGCGAGCGACGGGGGAGCAGACCGGGCCCGAGGCTGCCCTGATGCGCCAGAAACTGGTCCGGCTTCTGGTCGAGCGTGGATGCGACGCGGTTCTGGTGGATTTGCGGGAGGCCAGCTATGAGGCAAACCGCATTCGGGAGACGGCAGATCGCCTGGCGGCACTGACCGCCGTGATCCCGCCCGGACGGGTCGCAGTATGGCACCGCAATGAAGACCCGCACGCGCTTTCCTTCATCCTCGATGGTTTCCGCCGCGCCGGGCATCTTGCCTGGGCGGTACAATCACTAGACGAAGCCGCGCACTATCTGCTCGACGACGAAGGTCCTGACATTATTGCGATCTAGCTGTGCTTGCCCCGGCCCTGCGAACGGGTCATCCTGCGCGCAATTGAGGGGGAGCATCATGAAATTCAAGGCGATTGCCGCTGCGCTGGCCGCGACTGTACTTACACCCTTTGCCCAGGCCCAGGAGCAGCCCGAATGGGCGCTGGTTATCCATGGTGGCGCAGGCGTGATCGAGCGCGGGCGTATGACAGCCGAGCGCGAAGCAGAGTACCGGGCAGCCATGCATGCTGCGCTCGACCGCGGCGAGGCAGTGCTGGAGGCCGGTGGCAGTGCGCTGGACGCAATCGAGGCCGTGATCCACGGCATGGAAGATGATCCGTTGTTCAACGCTGGTCGCGGAGCTGTTTTCACTGCTGCCGGCAAGAATGAGCTCGACGCGTCCATCATGGACGGCGCATCCCTGAACGCCGGCGCCGTTGCCGGTGTCACCCAGGTCCGTCATCCTATCTCACTGGCCCGGGCCGTCATGGACCGTTCTCGCCATGTCATGCTGCAAGGAGAGGGCGCAGAGACTTTTGCCATCGAGCAGGGGCTGGAAATGGTGCCACCCGCCTGGTTCTTCACGGAACGCCGCTGGCAGTCGATGGAGCGCGCCCTCGATCGTCTGGGCATAGCGGCCCCGGATCGCCCTGAGGACGCGCCGGAGGCAGAGGGTGTCGATCACGGCACGTTGGAACAGGATGACCGCGAACACCGGTTTGGCACAGTTGGCGTGGTAGCCCTGGACAGTGACGGAAATATCGCCGCGGGAACCTCCACCGGCGGAACAACCGCCAAGCGTTGGGGGCGTGTCGGTGACAGCCCAATCCTGGGCGCCGGCACCTATGCCAGCAACCAGTCCTGCGGCGTGTCCGCAACGGGTACGGGCGAGTATTTCATCCGCCTGACAGTGGCCAGCCGAATCTGTGCGCTGGTCGAGTTCCAGGGGCTGTCCTTGCAGGAGGCCGCTGACCAGGTCATCCAGGATGAGCTGACCGCGATGGGCGGTGATGGTGGTATTGTCGCCCTGACACCGTCCGGAGATGTCGCGTGGAGCTTCAACACACCCGGCATGTATCGTGCCCGCCAGAGTGCAGGCGGCGAGCCGGCTGTGGGCATTTATGGTGACGAGGACTAGCCCGTCCCGTACTGCCCGACATTCAGATCCAGACCAAACCCTGAAAGGTACCCCCTTGGATATCAAAGCCCTTACGGACCAGCTGTCCGTCAGCCCCCAAGGTTACCGTCGAGGATATCGCTGCCATCAAGGAGGCAGGCTTTAAGTCTGTCATCTGCAATCGTCCTGACGGCGAGGGTGCGGATCAACCGACGTTTGACGAGATCAGTGCAGCCGCCCAGGCCGCAGGGCTTGAAGCGCTCTATCAGCCGATCGTCGCGGGCAGGGTGCAGGACGAGGATGCGGCGAAATTCGGCGAAGCGCTCAGCTCGCTGCCGGGGCCGGTCCTGGCTTATTGCCGCACGGGCACTCGCTCGGCGACGCTCTGGTCACTGCACAGCGCTGCGACCATGTCCATGGAGGATATCCTCGCAGCGACCTCTGCAGCTGGTCATGACATGACCGGAATTGCCCGCCGCGTGGCCAGTGGCGGTTCCACGCCAACTGAGACCGGGGGTGCGCGTTTCGATGTCGTGATTGTTGGTGGCGGCGCCTCCGGTGTCTCCGTAGCTGCCAGCCTGCAAACACGCGAGTATGGCCTGTCCATCGCTATTATCGACCCGGCCGACACCCATTATTATCAGCCGGGTTGGACCATGGTGGTCGGCGGCGTCTTCAACGCTGAAAGTACGGCGAACCCCATGGGCGCGCTGATCCCGGGCGGGGTGACCTGGATCAAGTCTGCTGTTGCCTCCTTTGAGCCGGAAAAGGATGCTGTCGTTCTCGATGGCTGCCGCGTGGTGAAATACGACCGCCTGGTCGTCTGCCCCGGCCTCAAGCTGGACTGGGATGGCGTGGAGGGCCTGACCGACACGCTGGGTCGCAATGGCGTGACCTCGAACTACCGATATGACCTGGCGCCCTATACCTGGGAGCTGGTGCAGTCGCTGAACAAGGGGAGGGCCCTGTTCACCCAGCCGCCCATGCCGATCAAGTGTGCCGGTGCGCCGCAAAAAGCGCTCTATCTCTCCGGGGATGCCTGGACGCGTCGGGGGGTGATAGACGACATCGAGATCGAGTTTTGCAATGCCGTTGGCGTGCTCTTTGGCGTGAAGGACTATGTGCCGGCGCTTGAGCGATATATCGACAAGTATGGCGCCCAGCTGAACTTCTTCCATAATTTGGTGGCTATTGATGGCGAGGCGAAAAAAAGCCTGGTTTGACGTAAAGAAGCCGGACACCGAAGTGGTCCGTGTCGAGAAGGAATTCGACATGATCCACGTCTGCCCACCCCAGACGGCCCCGGACTTCATCCGTGTCTCACCTCTGGCGGATGCCGCTGGCTGGGTGGATGTCGACCAGTTCACCCTTCGTCACAAGACTTATGAGAACATCTGGTCGCTGGGTGATGTCATGAATGCGCCGAACGCCAAGACAGCCGCCGCAGCGCGCAAACAGGCCCCGGTCGTTGCCGAGAATATCTCGGCTGATATTCGCGGTCGTTCGCCTGTGGCCCAGTATGACGGTTATGGCTCCTGCCCGCTGACTGTCGAGCGCGGCAAGATTGTTCTCGCCGAGTTCGGCTACGGCGGCACGCTTTTGCCAAGCTTCCCGCGCTGGCTGATTGATGGCCAGAAACCGACTCGTGCAGCCTGGTTCCTTGAGGAAAAACTCCTGCCGCCGATCTACTGGAAAGCCATGCTGCGCGGTCATGAATGGCTGGCCAAGCCGACCCGGATCAAGGTTGAAGTGGACTAGAACCGTCATCGCAAGCGAACTAGGAGAGAATCGAATCCTCTCCCTGTTCGAAATACTCACTGTCACGTTTCATCTGGGCGACGATGTGGTCGAACGCCGCCCGGATCCGGGCGCTCTTGCGCACGGTTTCATGGGCCACGATCCACAGATCCAGCGACGTGGAAAAGTCTGGCAGCAACCGGACCAGGTCACCGCAGCGTCGGGCGAGGCGGTGCGAGGTCACGCCAACGCCGTAACCGGCTTCCAGCCCCTTGATATGGCTGGCCGGGCTGTTGGCCTTGAAGGCAACGTGATGAGGTACGACGGCTGAACCTTCAGGCGTCTTGGGCCAGCCAAAATAGTCCCCGATCGACCAGGCAACACAGGCGTGATCCGATAGATCCTCGACATTGGTCGGGTGACGGTGCCGCTCCAGATAGGTTTTCGAAGCATAGAGCCCAGCGCCAACTGTTGCGCCGCGCCGGCCAATCAGGCTTTGCTGGGTTCCGGGGCCGTTCCACCGCAGGGCAATATCGGCTTCGCGGTCAGCCAGGTTCGCCGGGTGATTCTTGATCGCGATCTCGATCCCGATGCCGGGGTTTTCCCGCTGGAACGGAGCGAGGGCGCCTGGCAGCCAGTCCGCGCCCAGACCTTCCGATGCCGAAATGACAACCAGTCCGGTCAGGGACTGGTCCTGCGCGATGGCAGCGCGGTGGATGGCGGAGGCTTCCTCGCGCATGCGCCGGGCATGGCCGACAATACGTACACCCAGCGATGTCAGCTTGGACTGCCCGTTTTCGCGTTCGAACAAGGGTTCACCCAGCCGGGACTCCAGCGCCTGAAGGCGGCGGGTGACGGTAGGTTGGGAGACATTGAGTTCCGCGGCGGCGGCCGTGAGGCTGCCACATTCCGCGACCGTGAGGCACACGAGATAGTCTGACCAGTCATCCATACATTTATGTATGCAGGTAATGTGCTATTGGTCAATGATATTCATATAACTTCGTTCTAAATATAAACGCTGTTCACTCATGGAGAGCGAGATGTTCAGAACGATTCTTATTGCTGCGGCGCTCGTCGCCGCCCCGACCACTGCTGCAACGGCCCAGTCCTGCGAGGCCGAGCCGCAGTTTGCCTTCAACCGTACTTCTAATGCCCTAGTCCGTGCGCAGTTCAACTCCCTGCGCCGCGCCCAGTGGGAACGAGCCATCCACTTCGGCACGGAAGTCTCCGAATCCGGTGCTTCCCCGCGCGACAAGGTCGTGGCCCTGTCCAACCTTTGTTATGCGTATGCTGCGTCCGGCGATGCGGCTGAAGCCATTGTCGCCTGTGATGCGGCAATCGAACAGAGCTCTGACGCCTGGCGTGCCCTGAATAATCGCGGCGCTGCCAACTGGCTTGCCGGCAACCGCTCGGCTGCCGCGGCTGATTTCCAGGCTGCTGCTGCCGTTGCCGGTGGTGAGGACGAGGTCCAGGCCAACATGGCCCTGGCCCAGTGCAGCTAAACTCCCCCCATCAGCTTGCCCAAGGCTGATGTTATAGCCGGAGCGCTCCCCCGCTCCGGCTTTTTGCTGCCTGCGTATGTGGGCGGGTGAGGCGATGAAGCTTCACACTGAGCTTGTCTTGTGCGGTGAGTAGCGATAGCCATCAGCTTCCACCCAACAAGCAAGTGGTTCACTATGAAACTCGCATCTTTGAAAAACGGTCATCGCGACGGCAAGCTGGTCGTCGTTTCCAAGGACATCGCCTGGTATGCGGACGCGTCTTCCATCGCCCCGACCATGCAAGCGGCCCTGGATGACTGGGAGCGATGCGAGGGCGAGCTGCAGAGCCTTTACGAACAGCTCAATCGCGAGACCATTCCGCGCGAGCGCTTCCATGAACATGACGCCCTGTCGCCGTTGCCGCGTGCCTTTCAGTGGGCGGACGGCTCGGCCTATGTCAATCACGTGGAACTGGTGCGCAAGGCGCGCAATGCCGAAATGCCGGCAACCTTTTGGACTGATCCGCTGATGTATCAGGGCGGGTCCGACGCTTTCCTGGCGCCGCGCGCCGACATCCCGCTGGGCGACGAGGCCTGGGGATGTGACATGGAAGGTGAGGTCGCCGTGATCTGTGGCGATGCGCCGATGGGCTGTTCTCCGGAGGAAGCCGCCAAGTCGATCCGCCTCATCATGCTGGTCAATGATGTCTCGCTGCGCGGCCTGATCCCGGCCGAGCTGGCCAAGGGCTTTGGCTTCTTCCAGTCCAAACCGCCGACGGCCTTCTCTCCGGTCGCTGTGACCCCGGACGAGCTGGGCGATGCCTGGGATGGCAAGAAAGTCTCGCTGCCGCTGGTCGTGCACTATAACAACGAACCTTTCGGCGTGGCGGATTGCGGTGTCGACATGACGTTCGATTTTCCGCAGCTGGTCGCTCACCTGGCGAAAACGCGACCGGTCACCGCCGGCACCGTGATTGGTTCAGGCACGATTTCCAACAAGCTGGATAATGGTCCGGGCAAGCCGATTTCCGAGGGCGGCGTGGGCTATTCCTGCATCGCCGAGATCCGCATGATCGAGACGATCAATGAGGGCAAGCCCTCGACCTCGTTCATGAAGTATGGCGATACCGTCAAGATCCAGATGAAGGACAAGGACGGCAAGTCCATCTTCGGCGCGATCGAACAGACCGTCGTGAAATACGAGGGCTAGGCCTTCGCAAAAGCCCTAGACAGACGCCGGTGCGGTTTCGTGCCGGCGTTTTTCTTTGCCGGATACCTTGAGGCCAAGCGTCAGCGCGGGCAGCCAGGGCATCACCGGGCCGAGACTGCGGGCAATGATTTCCGCAGCGATTGAGAGGGGCAGACCTGCCGTGGCGCCGATGACCAGGCCAAGCCAGGGATCTGGGAAGCCCATGATCTTGTAGACTGCCAACAGGGCCATCACCGGGAACATGTGGTAGAGATAGATCCCGAAGGAAAACCGGCCGATCCACGCCAGCGGCGCGAAATTTAGCACATTGCGAAAGAGGATCAGCGAGCCAGATGCCGTGAGGCCCAGGCCGAGCGCCATGGCATCACGCCGCTCGATCACGGCGGACGGATCAGCAAAGACTCCGATGAAATGGATCGTGCCCAACAGGGCCATGCTGGACAGGAAGGCCGTCTTTACGCCGCGTGTTGCTTCGCCCTCGAACCGGTTGAGGAAGACGCCCAGCGCAAAGAAGGGCGCCAGGTAGAGCGTGCGGTCAAACGACATCCATTCAATGCCCCGGCCGATATCGGACAGGAACAGCGCCGAGGTGACCGCCAGGAATCCTGTGGCCACTTGCAATCGTGCCTTGGGGAAAATCAGATCCAGTGCCCCGATGACCAGAAAGAGGATGAGCACCGCCTGCAGGAACCAGAGATAGGCATAGGCGCTGACATAGATCTGCCAGAACTCGCCCCACGGCACACCGTAACCGGCACCCAGCAGGGTGTTGGCTACGCCATAGATGGTTGTCACGAACAGGAAGGGCAGGCCGACACGACGCATCTTGCCGGTCACGAACTGGCCGCTCACCTCGCGCGTCGGTGGTCGATAGGCATAGACAAAGCCCGACAGCATCGCGAACAGCGGCATGCGCAAATGGAAGAAAACCGCAGTGAACATGGCCAGCGGATGATCATCGGGGACCCGCAGTCCGTTGGTGGCCTGCTCACCGACGACATGCAGCACCAGCAACAGGATACAGGCCAGGCCACGCAGCGTATCAATACCGCCATGGCGAGATTGTGCCAGATTGGTGCTGTTCATGGCCGCGGCCTCCCGGAAGCTTGTTCAGGTGGCCCGGCTCGCAAGATTTGCGCCGCGCTGGAGTTTGTCACGGCGCGCTTCGCTGGCGACCCTAATTCGGGCGAACATCCTCGGCGCGGAGCGGGTAGCGCTGGCCGTCGAATTCGTCGAAGGCGTCCCGGAGTTCGGGATGGCCGACCGGGCCGTTTTCCGCATCGGGCAGGAGATTGCCTTCGGAAACATAGGCGCCGTAATAGCTTTCATCATTCTCCGCGAGGAGATGATAGAATGGCTGGTCCTTGGACGGGCGGATATCCTCGGGAATGGCTTCATACCATTCCTCGGTATTGGCGAATTCCGGGTCGACATCGACCACCACGCCCCGGAAGGGGAAGAGGCGGTGACGCACCACGTCGCCGAGACCGTATTTGGCGTGCCGGATATCCATCACGTCATACTGCCACACTCTGCTTAACTTTGCGTGATTGCTGACAGTTCGAGCGCAGTGCTGCGTCGGGCTGTGCAAAGTCTTGTCACGCATCTTTCCTCTCTCATGTGAGATGAGTATGCTGATTTTCAAGACCAAATTTAGGCCGCACCGAGCTGCGCCGCCAATGCCCGAAGGGGCGGGGCGATTGCGCACCTGTCGGCGAAAGGACCATCATGGCGGAGCCATCGCCCCACAAAGAGGGGGGCAAAGGATCCGCCGGACGCAAGCGAAACCGGCGCCGTGCGCCGGCTCCGGTGTACGGCGCGATCGACCTCGGCACCAACAACTGCCGAATGCTGCTGGCTCGAAGGAGTGGCAGCAATTTCCAGGTTGTTGATGCCTTTTCCAGGGTAGTACGGCTGGGCGAGGGCCTGACCGCGTCCGGGCAATTGTCCGACGTGGCCATGACACGTGCCGTGGAAGCCTTGAAAGTCTGTTCGGAAAAACTCGCCCGCCAGAATGTCGCCAAACACCGCGCTATTGCCACCCAGGCCTGCCGGTTTGCGGATAATGGCAAGGAATTCCTCGAGCGGGTGCGGCTGGAAACGGGACTGAATTTCGACCTGATTTCGCCGGAAGAGGAGGCGCGTCTTGCCGTGCATGGCTGTGTCGATCTCATGGATGTCGACCGCGACGCTGCTCTCGTCATCGATATTGGCGGTGGATCTACGGAATTGTCCTGGGTCGACCTGGAGGAATGGCGTCGTCGCGGTGGTCCGGAAAGCGGTGGGCGTCCGCCGATGAAATCCTGGTCGTCTGCGCCCATTGGCGTGGTGACGCTGTCGGAACGCTTCCCCGAGCGCCATGATGACCGTCTGGCCTGGTATGAGGAGATGAAATCCTTTGCCCGCCAACAGCTCAAGACGCCGCGCGGCGCACGCTCCATGCGGGCCGTGTTCGCCGAGGGGCGCGGGCATCTCGTGGGCACTTCGGGTACGGTGACATCAATGGCCGGCGTGCATTTGCGTCTGCAGCGTTATGATCGTTCGCGTGTGGACGGTTTGTGGATGTCCGGCGAAGAGGCCCTGGCGGCCTGTACCCGCCTACGGGATCTCGACATCAAGGGGCGGGCCCAGGAGCCGACAATCGGCGCGGACCGGGCCGAGCTGGTGCTGGCGGGGTGTGCGATCTATGAAGCGGTTGCGGAGAAATGGCCGGCCGACAAGCTTCGGGTCGGCGATCGCGGTCTGCGCGAGGGCATGTTGCTCAATCTGATGCGCCGTCCTAAACGTCGCCGCAGAGGGGGCCGCAAGCCCAATACTGCCCAGACCGGCGGAGACGAGACGTGAGCGACGACAATAACGAGAATGACACTCCGGAAGAGCGGTCCGAGGAAGAGGGCGGTCGCCGCCGTCGTCGCTCCGGCCCTGTCACCAAGGGCGGCGATGCCCGCGCTGCGAAACAATTCCGGACCCGGGTGAAAACCGCTCGCGGGCGCAAGCTGTCCTCGACGCGTTGGCTCGACCGCCAGCTCAATGATCCCTACGTGAAAAAGGCGCAGATGGAGGGCTATCGCTCCCGCGCAGCCTACAAGCTCATCGAGCTGGACGAGAAATTCAAATTCCTGCGCCCCGGTCAGCGCATCGTCGATCTCGGTTCTGCGCCGGGCGGCTGGGTGCAGGTTGCTCTCAAACAGGGCGCAACGGAAGTGATCGGTATCGATCTCCTGGAAATGGACCCGATCGAGGGGGCTGTCCTCCTGCAGAAGGACTTCACCGAGGATGACGCGCCGGATCTGGTGAAGGCAGAAATGGGCGGCCCGGCCGACCTGGTCATCTCGGACCTTGCACCGTGGACCACCGGTCACAAGACCACGGATCACCTGCGCATTGTCGGCCTGGTGGAAATGGCAGCCCAGTTCGCCTTCGAAACCCTCAAGCCCGGCGGCAGTTTTGTCGCCAAGGTCTTCCAGGGCGGCACCTCCGGCGAGCTGCTAGACCAGATGAAGGGGCGTTTCGCCAAGGTCCGCCACTTCAAACCGCCATCATCCCGTTCCGGCAGTCCCGAGACTTTCCTGATAGCGACCGGGTTCAAGGGATAGGTTGTTTTCTTCCCCATTCGTGGGGAAGTGCCGTAACGAAGTGAAGGCGAAGGGGGCGAGCGCAGCGAGCTAACCTCCGGGCCTCGCCCTCCGGCCCCTCCGGCCCCTCCGTCTCCGCCTTCGCTGAAGCTACGGCAGATCCACCTCCCCGGTGGGGAAGATTATCCGTCCTCCTCAGCGCGCCTGAGAGAAACAGGCACGGCGTTGGCCTGCATGTCGTCCCAGATCCGCACGATGATGCCGTGGCTGGCCTCGTTATTGGCTTCGATCAGCACGGCTGCGCCGGCACTTTCGGCCCGGAAGCGGTTAACCGCCGAGATACCCCGGTCGACATCCGTGATCACGCCGTTGACGTAGATGCGATTGTCCTCGGTGACCTGTACGACAATGGGTGCCGGGCAGTCCGGACAGGGTGGTGCCGCGTCCGGAGGCGGTTGCATATCGATGCCTTCCTCATTGAGGAAGGTTGCTGTGACGATGAAAAAGATCAGAAGAATGAACACGATATCCAGCATGGGTGTCATGTTCACTTCAGCGGCGTCCTCCCGCCGCTTGGTGCGTTTGCGCATGGCAATTCCCCACGATTGCTAACGTGGGCATGACAGCCAAGGCTTGCGGCGAAACTCCGGGGGCAATGTGCCGGGATTGGGATTAATTGTGGCGGGCAGCGGATACGCGCCGCTTCACCACACATCTCCGATTGACCTTCCGCGCGTGTCTGATATAGCGGCCCCGCAAGAGAGAAGGAGGTCTCCGATGGAGATTCGTGAAGGTCTGACCTTCGACGACGTGCTCTTGCAGCCCGGCCCGTCCGAAGTTCTTCCTGCAACCGCCAATGTCGCGTCCCGCATCGCCCATGATGTTGGTCTGAACATTCCCATGCTCGCTGCCGCCATGGACACCGTGTCCGAGGCCGGTATGGCGATCGCCATGGCCCAGGCGGGTGGTATGGCGGTGATCCACCGCAATCTGACCATCGCCGAACAGGCCGAGGAAGTGCGCCGGGTGAAGCGGTTCGAGAGCGGCATGGTGGTCAACCCGGTAACCATTTCTCCCGACGCGACGCTGGCCGAGCTCAAGGCGCTGATGGCCGAGCACCGTATCTCCGGCATCCCGGTGGTCGAGGGCGCAACCAATTCCAAGCCCGGCAAGCTGGTCGGTATCATCACCAATCGCGATGTACGCTTTGCGGACGATCCGAACGAGAAGGTCGGCAATCTGATGACCCGCGACGTCGTCACGGTTCGCGAGGGCGCGACCCAGGACGAGGCCCGTGCCAAGCTGCATGAACACCGTATCGAGCGGGTGCTCGTGGTCGACAAGGATGATCGCTGCATCGGTCTCATCACCGTCAAGGACATGTCCAAGGCAGAGCAGCATCCCAATGCCGCCAAGGACAGCCAGGGGCGTCTTCGCTGTGCGGCAGCGACGACTGTGGGTGACAGCGGTTTCGAGCGCGCCGAGGCCCTCATGGACGCCGGTGTGGACGTGGTTGTCATCGACACCGCGCACGGTCAGAGCGCGTCGGTCCTGGAACAGGTCACGCGCGTCAAGAAATCGTCCAGCGCGGCGCGTGTCGTGGCCGGCAATGTCGCCACCTATGACGGTGCCAAGGCGCTGATCGATGCCGGTGCGGATTGCGTGAAGGTGGGTATCGGCCCGGGGTCGATCTGTACGACCCGTATCGTGGCCGGCGTTGGTGTGCCGCAGCTGACCGCGATCATGGACGCCCGCCGCGCAGCAGAAGGCTCTGACGCCTTCATCATCGCCGATGGCGGGATCAAGTTTTCCGGTGACATGGCCAAGGCCATGGCCGCCGGCGCGCATGCGGTCATGGTCGGTTCTCTCCTGGCCGGTACGGAAGAAGCGCCGGGCGAGGTCTTCCTCTACCAGGGCCGGTCCTACAAATCCTATCGCGGCATGGGCTCGCTGGGCGCCATGGCGGCTGGTTCTGCCGACCGTTACTTCCAGAAGGATACCGAGCGCATGAAGCTGGTTCCGGAAGGCATTGAAGGCCAGGTCCCGTTCAAGGGCCCGGTCGGACCGATCCTGCACCAGATGGTCGGCGGTCTGCGCGCGGCAATGGGCTACACCGGCTCGGCCACCATTCCGGATCTGCATGAGCGTGCGAACTTCGTGCGCATCACCAATGCCGGTCTTCGCGAGAGCCACGTCCATGACGTGAAAATCACGCGCGAAGCGCCGAACTATCCCACTACGAGCTAGCACTGCTCCTTCCTGCATGGCCTCCAGACGGAAATGTATCTGGGGGCCGTGTCGGCTCTGAACTAGCGTTCGCGTACTCACCAACAGTTTCAAGGGTAATGCGATGTCTACTGCGCTTCTGACACCAGTTTTTGTCTATGTGGCCTTCTGTTTCGTGATCATCGGGATGATGGGCACGATGCGATTCAAGGCGATGTCTTCCGGCCAGGTCCGGGGGCGAAAGCTCAAGCTGGGCGAGCGCAACTGGCCCGAGCGTATCCAGCGTGTCTCCAATGTCGCCCAGAACCAGTGGGAAACGCCCATCCTGTTCTGGGGGGCAATCGCGACGGCGCTCATCCTCGAGCTCGACGCGCCGCTGCTGGTGCCGCTGGCCTGGTTTTTTGTCGTGACACGCCTAGTGCATGCCACCATCTATATCAGCGTCAACCACATCCTCTCGCGCTTCCTGAGCTTTGGCTTGGGACTGGTCACAATGGCCGCGATGTGGGTCGTAATTGCCCTGGAGGTCTTCAGCCGATGATGCAAGAGCAACCGCCGATCGATACCGGCAAGGACATCCTGATCCTGCTGACTGGCAGCTGGGTCAATGAGGAGACGGGCGAGGAGCGCCTGTGTCCGGACGCCTGCCTGGTTGAAGGGGCGATGTTGCTCAACCCGCATTGGGCGGACGCGGTGACGATCATTCGTGTTGATTATCCGCGCCCGCGCCAGCCGGTCATCGATCTGCTGGACGAAGATAACCAGAATGCCCCGACGCTGATCCTGGCCGCTGATGCCAAGGCCCACCAGGCGGTCGAGGCCGAGGTCAATGGTCGCCGCATCATGACCGACCCGAAAACCATTTGTCGGCAACTGGCCGCCAGCCATGGCGGTTCAAGACCGGCTTAAGTTTCTATTTTCCCCCTCCAGGGGGAAGTCCCGAGCATGCGAGGGAGAGGGGGCGGTCCCCCTTCAATTTCGCTGCGCTCAACCACTTCCCCCTAGAGGGGGAAGATAAAGGATATTGCCCATGAGAGACGGTGGACGCATCGCTGCAGCGATTGAGATCCTGGACACGCTTCAGACCCGGCACCAGCCGGTCAAGGACGCTGTGCGGGACTGGGGCAAGGCGCACCGGTTTGCGGGATCCGGCGACCGGGCCTGGATTGGCGGGCTGGTGCTCGATGCACTGCGCCACAAGCTTTCGGTCTCCCATGCCATGCAGGACGACAGCGCGCGCGCCCTGGCGCTGGGAACAGCTGGCCGGGTCTGGGGCATGAGCGCGGACGAGCTGGACGAGATTTTCGACGGCGATGAACACGCCCCGGAAAAGCTGAGCGAAGCCGAGCGCGAAGGGCTGGTCCGCGACATTTCCGATGCGCCGATGTTTGTCCGAGGCGACTTCCCCGAATGGCTGGAAGAAAGCCTGGTTCGTGCTTTCGGCGATGCGGCTGCGGAGGAGGGGCGCCTCCTGTCCTCGCGCGCTCCGGTCGATCTGAGGGTGAATGAAGTCAAGACCAATTTTGAGCGCGCTTTCAAAGAGGTGTCGAGCAAAATTAAAGCAGTTTCCGAATCCTCTCTGACCCGACTTGGCCTACGCATTCCGCTGCGTGATCCGCGCGCCAAGTCTGCGTCAGCTGATAGCATTCCCGCCTATGGCAAGGGCTGGGTCGAGGTGCAGGATCTGGGATCCCAGGTCGCAGCACTCGCGGCGGCACCGAAAGAGGGCATGAACATCCTCGATTACTGTGCGGGCGCCGGCGGCAAGACGCTGGCCCTGTCGGCCTTGCTCAACAATACCGGCCAGGTGCATGCCTGGGATCTGGACTGGCGTCGTCTGCGGGCCATCTGGCCGCGCCTCAAGCGCGCTGGCACACGTAATGTTCAGGTGCATGATGGTAAGGAAAACGAGGTATTAGAGCCATTTGTTGATGCCATGGATGTGGTTTTCTGTGACGCGCCGTGCACCGGAACCGGCACCTGGCGCCGTCGTCCGGACGCCAAGTGGCGACTCAAATCCACCGCCCTGGAACGCCGCATGAGCG
The DNA here is from genome assembly GCF_017643475.1 of Maricaulis sp. Lineage (GTDB taxonomy): Bacteria > Pseudomonadota > Alphaproteobacteria > Caulobacterales > Maricaulaceae > Maricaulis. Next base: position 226,934 of record NZ_JAEPNI010000004.1, on the reverse strand, counting down.
AACAGGACACCGTCCTCAACAAGGCCCAGCGTTACGTCAAACCCGGCGGCCGTCTGGTTTATGTGACCTGCTCCGTCCTGCCGGAGGAGAACGGTGATCGTGTCCAAGCCTTCCTCGACACCGGCGCAGCCTTCAAGCCAGTTTCCGCCCTGGAGGTCATCCAGTCCTCCGGCGGACTCGCCGGGGACGCCACCGAAACGCTGAAGTCCTGTGAGACGGATCATGGTGCCCTTCAGCTTTCGCCCGGGCGGACGGATACGGATGGTTTCTACATCTGTGTGCTGGAGCGCGAGGGCTAACGTCCTGTCAGCTTGCCAATCACGCCGCGACCGAGCTTGAGAAGCGGTTTCTCGATCAGGTAAAAGCTGAGAGCACCATAGACCAGGGCGGCCGAGATCAGGACCAGATAGGCGAGCACGCCTGTCAGCGGAAGTGCGGTCAGGACCGGAGCGGCCAGCCTGGCCAGCACACCGATGACCAGCAGGTGGCTGAGATACGTTGAATAGGACCAGTCGCCCAGCTTTATGGCGATGTCGGGCAGTTTGGGCTTGAACGCCAGGAGCGCCCAGACAACGCCGACCGCAAGCGGAGCGAACATGCCGACGCGCAGGCTGACCTGGGCGAAACCTTGCAATCCGTCGATCTGGGTGAACCAGCCGGCGAGGCCCAGACCGGAGATCAGGAGGGCCAGCCCGATCCATTTGAATTTCTCTGCCCACTTGAACCCTTCAGCCAGAGCGACACCGGCCAGGAAGAGCAGGTTGAACGGGCTCAAAAGGAGCTTGCCCCATTCCGGCCAGCCTGATTGTCCGAGGAAGACGAAGATCAGGGTCACAAGTCCCCAGACGCCAAGAACGGGCAACCGAAGCCGGCTTGGCAGGAACAGAAGCAGTCCATAGATCAGGTAGAAGTACAGCTCATGCGTCAGCGTCCAGCCGACCGCGAGGACCGGGTAGGCGCCAGTTGGCAGGAGGGTAAGCGTATTGACCCAGTCGAAGGTCGCGGCATCACGGCTGAGCGCATCGCCCATCACTGCATAACCACCCAGTGCCGCAAGCGTATACAGCCAATAGATAGGATAGATGCGGTTGAGCCGTTTGAGGAAATAGCCGGCATCCGGTTTCTCTGCCTGGCGGTAGAGATGATGGATGATGAAGCCGGAAATCACGAAAAACACATCGACCCCGGCGAACCCGATATAGGCCAGGTCCCCGATCAGGGCTGGTCCCATGAAACGTTCCTGCGCCTGATGGACGTGGCCGATAATGACCATGAGGACGGCGAGGCCGCGCAGGGCCTGGAGTTCGACGATGGATTTCACGCTGGACCTGTAAACTGGCTGAACGGTACTTGATGTGTCGGGGGGAGGATTGCTTTAGCGTTAGCCGCGCTGAAACTCGATCACGAAACTGACCGGTACCTCGCGTGTAATGCTGTCCAGTCCGGCCAGCTCCTGCAGCGTGTCGATCCCATCCATCAATTCCAGGGCGAGGGCGTTCACTTCAACTGGCTGGGCGCTTTCAACCCGCACGCGATCGGTGTCGAGACGGGTGATGCGAACCGGGGCGACGAGGTCGAGCGGGATCTCGCGCATGGTCAGGGTGATCGGCAGCTCATCATCTCGCGAGGCGCCGACAGCCATGTCTTCAAGAGCGGCCAGGTCATAGCTGGCGCTGATCACGGCAATCGGGTGATCGGCGGTCTGGAACAGGTGTTCGCGAATGCGCTCATTGCGGATGTCGATGAAGGTCTCGACACTGTCCATCTCCAGCGCGATGTGTACCGAGCCGAGCGCGTTGGCGAATCCGGAAATGCCGGACAGTTCGTGTGTCTCGTCCACATCGCCGTTTTTGACGGTCACAAAGGAGAGGCTCGATTCGCTTTCTATGATCGTCCAGTCCCCCGCGGAAACATCGGTCTGCGGCTGCGAACAGGCGGCCAGAACAGACAAGCCGGCGAGGGCGGTAATGAGCGTGCGCATGAGAATCTCCGGCGACAGGAAAGGACGGCAGGCGCCAATCTAGCCCATCTCGGCAAATCCGCCATGTCGATATGAGGAGATTCCCCACTGGAATTTCAAACTGACTCGCGCTATCGGCTCGCCATGACGACTGATACCCACGAAAAACTCCTCATCATCGACTTCGGCAGCCAGGTCACCCAGCTGATCGCCCGACGTGTCCGCGAGAGCGGCGTCTTCTGCGAAGTTCACCCCTACAATCGCGCTGATGCCGCTTTCATCGACAGCTATGATCCCAAGGCGATCATCCTGTCGGGGTCTCCGCATTCCACACACTGGGACAATTCCCCGCGCGCCGACGAAAGCGTGTTCACACGCGGTCTGCCGGTGCTGGGCATTTGTTACGGCGAGCAGACCATGTGCGCCCAGCTGGGCGGCGCGGTTGAAGCCTCCGACGAACGCGAGTTCGGCCGGGCTGATATCACCATCAAGGCGGACAGCCCGCTGTTTGAGGGGCTCGGCGGCGTTGGTCACGAGGAACGGGTCTGGATGAGCCATGGTGACCGTGTCTCAGCCATTCCCGACGGGTTTGAAGTCATCGCCACCTCTGGCAATGCGCCCTATGCGGCGATCGCTGACGAGGCGCGCAGATTCTACGGCGTGCAATTCCACCCGGAAGTCGTTCACACGCCGCGCGGTGCCGAACTGCTCAAGAATTTCACCCACAAGATCGCCGGGCTCAAAGGCGACTGGTCCATGGCCAGTTTCAAGGATGAAGCCATCGCCAAGGTCCGCGCCCAGGTCGGTGACAAGCGTGTGATCTGTGGCCTGTCCGGCGGTGTCGACAGCTCGGTCGTGGCCGTGCTGCTGCACGAGGCCATCGGGGATCAGCTGACCTGTGTGTTCGTGGACACGGGCCTGATGCGCCAGGGCGAAGCTGACCAGGTCGTCTCCCTGTTCAAGGAGCACTACAATATCCCGCTCATCCATGCGGATGAGGAGAAGCTCTTCCTCGATGCGCTGGCCGGCGTGGACGACCCGGAAGTGAAACGCAAGACGATCGGCAAGCTCTTCATCGACGTCTTCGATGCCAAGGCAAAGGAAGCCGGTGGTGCGGATTTCCTCGCCCAGGGCACGCTGTATCCGGACGTCATCGAGAGTGTCAGCTTTGATGGCGGCCCGTCTGTCACCATCAAGTCCCACCACAATGTCGGCGGTCTGCCGGCGCGCATGAAAATGGATCTGGTCGAGCCGCTGCGCGAGCTGTTCAAGGACGAGGTTCGTGCCCTGGGTCGCGAGCTGGGTCTGCCGGAAGCCTTTGTGGGCCGTCATCCCTTCCCGGGACCGGGCCTGGCCATTCGTATTCCCGGTGAGATCACCAAGGAAAAGGCCGATATTCTGCGCAAGGCCGACGCCATCTATATCGACGAGATCAAGAAGGCCGGTCTTTACGACGAGATCTGGCAGGCCTTCGCGGTCCTGTTGCCGGTGCGTACCGTGGGTGTGATGGGTGATGAACGCACCTATGACCACGTTCTCGCCCTGCGCGCGGTGACCTCTGTCGACGGCATGACGGCGGATTACTATCCGTTCGAACACGACTTCCTGTCCCGCACCGCAACCCGCATCATCAACGAGGTCCGCGGCGTCAACCGGGTTGTCTATGACGTCACGTCGAAACCTCCGGGAACGATTGAGTGGGAGTAGTTCCACATTCCTTTCTGCAGCGCTGGGCCCGAAAGCTCCGAGTGCTTCCGGCGAACCGAATCTGTTTCGGCGATGTTCAGGCCCATGCAAAAACGGCGCCCTATACCTTCCATCGGCCCTCTGCGGCTCTGCTCGAGAGCCTCGAACCCGGCGATTTGGTTAAGGTGTGGTTCGAGTACGAACCGCGATGGTGGAATGTCTATTCCGGCGAGCGAATGTGGGTGATAATTAAGGCCCGTGATGGCGATGGCTTGACCGGTGAGCTCGACAATATTCCGTTTGATGCCACAGGTCTGAAGCCGGGAGACAAGGTTCAGTTCCGGATCGAGAACGTGCTGTCCGCGGAACGGCAAGATCCCGAGGGGGATGCGACAGAACCCTACTGGGCTTTTTGTACAACATCACAGGCGGTCCTTGACGGGGCGCCGGTTGATTTTCTCGCAAGAAGTGAACCGCTGGAACGTCAAGCGGGCGATAAAGGGCCGGATAGTGGCTGGAGTATTCTGGCTGCTGGTGAAACTGGGGAACAGGTGTATGAGGCCGGGCTGGCCCGCAGCGTTCCGCTTGGCCGGGTGTTGAATAATGACGATCGGTGGTTGCACCTGATCGATGAGCCGCCGGGGCAAGCATTTGAATGGTCTGATGAGGCAAGCGAGTTTGTTCGTCTGGCACCGTTCGAGCCGGGCAAAGAAGCCGAAGCCTCCGGGGACGATTGAGTGGGAGTGATGCTCCCTAGTTAATATGACGAAAAATCAGCAGGATAGACTTGCTGTTCTGGACCGGCCTGACTGGGCAACTTACAGGTTGGAATCGACGCATTGGCAGGCGTCCGACCTTCTCGATGCTGCCCTGGAGGCTTCGCGCGACGTTTCAGTCTCGCGTCTCGCTCGTCTGATTCTGTGGGCGAGCAGCGATGTTGATCTTGTTCGCTCTAAACTGATTTCGGTTATCGCGGTCAGATGGTGGAGTGGCCTCGAAGAGGCTATCTCATCATTGCCGCCCAATGATCGCTCGGGACACACGAAGGCTATTAGCCAATCATCGGGATTAACGGCGATCGGAAAGCCTTCCTTCATACTCGCAGAAAAAAGCGACCCCCTGACCTCAACCTATGTTTGGGCCCGCCTTGAGGCATTGGGGCGCCGTTATCCGGTCGATCGGTTTCCACATTACGATCCCGAAGACAGCTGGATCGCCGATGGCGTGAGATGGCAAATCGTGCGGTACTCGAGGCGTTGGAAAACGGATGCTGTTTATCGCAAAACAGTGTTGGCGGAACGGAGCAAGTTTCGTCGTGATCATTCAGCTCATTGATGATGCAGCTTGCGGCGCAGATTCCGCCGCTTATTCGAGTGTCACTACCAGGGCCGAAAAATTCTATTGCGGGTTCGCCGCGCACCCTTTCCGATCCGCTGCTGCGCACCGGCCCACCCCGGATCAAATCCGGGGCAGGCTCTTTCCCATCAAGGGAAAGGAGAGGCGACTGGTTCCCCACCTCGCCCTTGATGGGCGAGGTGGATTGCGGCGCAGCCGCAAGACGGAGTGGGTGCGCGCCGTAGGCGCTCTAAAGCAGCGCCTCGATCTCCGAGCGCAATTGTTCCGGCGTATCCTGCGGGCCAAAGCGCTTGACGACATTGCCCTCGCGATCGACGAGGAATTTGGTGAAGTTCCACTTGATCGACTTTGACCCCATCAGGCCTTTCGCCTCCGACTTGAGATACTCGTAGAGCGGTGCGGTATTGGGGCCGTTGACCTCGATCTTGGCGAACATGGGGAAGCTGACGTCGTAGGTCAGCTTGCAGAAATTGGCGATTTCCTCGGCATCGCCCGGTTCCTGCTTGCCGAACTGGTTGCAGGGGAAGCCGAGCACGCTGAGGCCTTTTTCGCCCAGCTCGTCATGCAGTTTTTCCAGGCCTTCATATTGCGGGGTGAAGCCGCACTTGGAGGCGGTGTTGACGATCAGCATGACCTGGCCCTTGAAATCGGCCAGGGCGCGGTCTTCGCCGGAAAGGGTGTGGGCATTGAAATCGTAGATCTGGCTCACAGGGCTGTCCTTGTTTTTAGAGGCGGGCAAGATTGACTTTAGCGTGCCTTGATTAGATAAGCGCCATCGCAGCGAGTAAAGGAGACGCGCACATGAAGCAGCACCTGCAGTTCGAAACCCGTCCGATTGCAGCCGTTGCCGAGAACCTTCATGTCCGCCTTGCTTACTCTCGATTCCCTTTCCCTGACCACGCCTGACGCCAAGGCTCTTTTTTCCGGTCTCAGCCTGACCCTGGGCCATGAACGCATAGGCCTGGTGGGGCGCAATGGCTGTGGCAAATCCTCCTTGTTGCAGGTAATCGCCGGCCGACAGCGTCCGGCGGGCGGTCATGTGCGGCGTGTCGGCCGGGTTGGACTGCTTGAACAGCGCCTCGAGGTCCAGGGCCTCAGATGGGCAGAAGGCCTTGGCGTTGGCGAGGACTGGCAACGCCTCAAACGCATCGAGCGCGGCAAGCCCCTTGCAGACGATATCGAACTGGCGGTCTGGGACTTGGAAAGCCGTATCGAAACCTGCCTGCGCGACATGGATTTGCCGGTTCGTAGCCTGGACAGTCCTTTGGAGGCCAGCAGTGGTGGCCAGCGTACTCGCCTGGCGCTGGCACGGCTGATATTGGCGCGGCCGGACGTGCTGTTGCTGGACGAGCCCACCAATAATCTCGACGCCGAGGGGCGAGCGCTGATCCTCCGGCTGGTCAGTGAATGGCGTGGCGGTCTGGTACTGGCCAGTCATGACCGCGACCTGCTCGAACATGTCGATCGCATTGTCGAGCTAAACCCCGTTGGCTGTACGGTCACGGGCGGAGGCTGGTCGAGTTATGTCGCCGAGCGCGAGGCGCGGCGGGAAAGACTGGCCGACGCGGTGGAGAGCGCGCAGTTAGGATTGCGCCAGGCGAAATCCGCGGGACAGCAAAGGGACGAACGCAAGGCGCGATCGGACGGGCAGGGGCGCGCCGCGCGCCGTTCCGGGTCCCAGAGCAAGCTGATCCTGAACGCTCAGCGTGAGCGGGCGCAGGGCACGGACAGCCGGACAGTGGCCGCCAGTGCGCGCCAGATCAGCGAGGCCGAGGCTGCGCTGAGACAGGCCCGCGAGCAGCTGGAAGTCATTATCCCGCTTCAGATCGCGATCCCGCCAAGCGGTTTGGCATCGGGCCAGAAAGTGCTGACACTGGATGATGTTGCCCTGGAACGTGGTGGGCGCCTGTTGTTTGAGGGGGTGAGCCTGGTTATCACCGGGCAGGAACGTGTTTTGGTCAGCGGCGCGAACGGAGTTGGCAAGAGCAGCTTGTTGGCGCTTGTGAGTGGAGGACTTGAACCGAGTTCAGGTGAGGTCCGCCGTCATGCGCCACTAGCCATCCTGGATCAGCATGTCGGTTTTCTTGCGCCTCATCAGAGTGTTCGCGAAAACTGTCAGCGTCTGAACCCGGAACTGTCCGACAATGATGTCCGAGCGGCGCTGGCGCGGTTCGCCTTTCGCAATGAGGCGGCGCTGAAACCGGCCGGGGTGCTCAGCGGCGGAGAGCGTATGCGCGCCGGACTGGCCTGTTTGTTCGCCGGTTCTGCGATGCCATCCCTGTTGATTCTCGACGAGCCCACCAATCACCTCGATATCGAGGCGGTAGAATTGCTGGAGGCCGCTTTGCAGGGGTTCGATGGTGCCTTGCTGATCGCCAGTCACGACAGGACTTTCATTTCTGCACTGGCGCCGGACCGCTGTATCGAGCTGGGTTAGGGCTTGACTTCCTAGATAAGCATAACAAGATATATATCAAGTTATGGAGGTCGTCATGGTCGAGGATTTTGTCGCAAGTTTTGGTCATACGGCACTGGGCACGCGCCTGAAACGATCGGGTATGGCCATGCAGGCCGTGGTCCAGAAATGGTTGCAGGCGCAGGGCTGCGAATTGCCTTCGGCGCAGATGCCGGTGCTGGCGGCATTGCATTTTCATGGCCCCAGATCCACGGGCGAGCTGGCGCAGATGCTGGTGATTGCCCAGCCGGGTGTGTCCCGCCTGATCGATCAGATGGAAAAGGGCGGCTGGGTTGTTTCCACGACGACCGATGCAGATCGCCGCGTCCGCCGGATCGCATTGTCTGAGAGTGGCAAGGCACTCGCGGCGCGCGCAGCCGAAGAGTTGTGGCCTGTGATAGATGCGGCCGTGACCGAGTTGTGCGGCGAGCTCGAGGGATCCTTCATCGACCAGATCTCTGCCCTTGAGGAGCGCCTGGCCGGCGGGGCGCTGGACGCCAGGCTCGACAGCATCTCGACCAAGCGGGAGCAAACATCATGACCCTGTTGGATCGACCGGTCTGGTTCAGCCTGACCACACATCATGAACGCTTTTCGAGGGGGGGCGATCTGGCCCGGCGTTTTCTGCCGGATGTGAACAAGTTCGTCTGTGGCGTCGATGATGGAGAGGCGGCGATGCAGGCGGCCGGCGCGCTGGTGGGGAAGGGTGAGGAAGCCTACTTCCTGCAGGTCCAGGAGATCCGCATTCCCGAGGGCTTGACCGTCACCTTCGAGGCGCTTGGCGTGCAGATGGTGCGCGAGGACACGTCATTCCTGCCAGTCGACTCTTCGGACATGATTGCACTGGGGGATGATGACGCAGCCGAGATGCTGGAGCTGGCAAGTTTGACCAAGCCCGGGCCCTTCCTGAGCCGGACGCACGAAATTGGTCAGTTCTGGGGTATCCGGATTGATGGCCGGCTTGCCGCCATGGCCGGTGAACGCATGCGTTTCCAAGGCTATACCGAGGTAAGCGGTGTGTGTGCGCATCCCGATTTTCGTGGTCGGGGCCTGGCCAAGAGACTGTCTGCGCATGTGACCAACGAGATCATCCGGCGCGGCGATATTCCCTTCCTGCATGCCTGGGCGGACAATGCGACAGCGATCGGCCTCTATGAAAGTCTCGGCTTTTCCATTAGGTGCCATGTCAATGCGGCGGTGGTTGAACGCGCCGATTGAGGCCGAAATGACAGATACAATCGATCAGCGCATTGATGCGCTGGAAATGCACATCACTCACCAGGACCAGTCGATCGAGGACATGAATGCGGTCATCCTGGCCCAGGGCGAGGAAATTGAACGCCTGACCCGCCGGCTGAACAAGCTGATGGGCCGTGTTGGTGATCTCGAAGAATTTATGCCTGCGCCGGAAGCCAAAAAACCGCCGCACTGGTAGGAGCGTGACATGAGCAAGCTGATTACGAACGCCCTCTGGCTGGCCGCGATCTTTGCCTTTCCGATTCTGGCGCTGGCCTGGCGCGATGGTGGGCTGGATACCGAGCTGATCATCGCCCTGGTCCTGGCCGTGCCATTCGGGTTTGTCGTGGCGTTCGTGGGCGAACATGTGCGCAGTTTTCTCGAGCGAAAACTGCCGGAGCGTCGCGACGACTAACCTTCCGCCAGTGCGCTTCTCACCTTGGGCATGATGCGGCGGGAGACGGGGACTTCCTGGCCGTTGGACAGGAGCAGACGGCCGATCCCGCTGGCATCGCGTTCCAGGGCCGACACAAAGGCTGTGTTGACGATGTGGGAGCGGTGCACACGCAGGAAGGTCGGCGGGAGGTCGCTCTCCAGCGCGGAGAGCCCGCCATTATAAAGCGAGGTCTTGCCGCCCTCGAGATGGACTTCGACATAATCGCCGGCGCCCTTGAACTGGGTGATGGTGTCGGTCGCAACATAGTCCACCCGCCCGCTGGAGACGAGCTGGATCTGTTCCGGAGCCGTACGCTGGCGGGCCTGAGCGAGGGCGAGTTCGAGCTTGTCGGCGCGAATGGCTTCCTCACGCTTGTCCCGTCTTGTGCGCACCAGTTCTGCAGCCTGTTGCTGGATCAGGAAGAGCAGCAGGCCGGCGAACGCGTAGAAGGCGTAGAAGTCGAGGAATTCGCCCTGGAAAACCAGTAGCAGCAGCGACATGCCAGCGCTGATCGCCAGATAGGTCATAGCTCCGGGTTTTTTCTGCCAGCTCCAGAGTGCACACCACGCCGCGGCGAAGAGACTTGCGGTCAGGAAGCCATAGCCGGCTTTGGAATCGAAACCCGGCGTGGTGAGTGCGATAGAGACGCAGACTGCAACCACGCCGCCAAGACGCAGGTAGCGCTGGACGGCGTTGAGGCCAGAAAAGCGCTGCATCAGCCAGGCGAGCAGGAGCAGACCCGTACAGACGGCGGCAACCGCGATGCTGATCAGGCGATAGTCGTGCCAAGGATAGGGATAATACAAGAGGCCGCGGGCAGATTCGGCGATAAGCTGAACACCGGCCGCCAGCGCCAGTAGCGCCAGCAACAGGGGACCTTCGCGTTTGTCCTCACGCAGTGCGACCACGCCGAAAAACACCAAGGCCAGCAGGAAGACACCAAAGGTGATCAGGGAAGGCCAGTAGGTCCCCAGGATCAGGAGGGTGGGATTGGAGTATTCGCCAATACCCAGGGCATGCATGGGTGCGATCAGTTCGATCAGGCTGTGATGGCCCGACATTTCGATGATGATCTCGTTCTCGCCGGACGTCAGGATTTCGCGCGGTACATAGAGCACCGCATCCATCAGCCCCGGGATCTCGCTGGCCCGGTCAGGTCCGGGAGTGCCATTGTTCTTGAGCTCATGCCCATTCACCCAGACCCGGCTGGACGCCTTGCCGGCGATGTAGAAGCCCAGCGGAGACTGCCCGTTCAGAATCGTGTCGCGCAGCGTGATGCTGGTCCGTAGCCAGAGATGCCGGCCCTGGGGGTTGAGTTCTGTCAGCCCTGTCTCCTCGCACCCGGCGCCGGTGAAATCCGGCGGCGCGGCGTTCAGGCCATCGGCTGGGCAGATGATCGCGCCCTCGCTGTTGGCCCGCTGAAAGGTTTGCGCATTGGCGGCGGCGGGGAGGGTGACGAGAGAAAGGATGAGGAGGAGCAGACGAAACATGATCCGATCATAGCGCTGCCGGTTACCGGCGTCTCGCCGCTTGTCGTAAGCACGCTACCGTTCACCGATTCAGGCGTGATTTCCGGTGTTTGCGCGTGCTTGAAGGGTCTGGTCAAAGCTTGGAGCGATAACAATGAAAAACGGTTGGACCTGGATCAGCGCCCTGATGGCAAGCACGGTAATGAGCGCCGCAGCCCTGGCGCAGGCCGAAGAAAGCATCACCTTTGAAGCGGGCAATGGCGAAACAGTCGAGGCCTTTCGTGGTTCCTTTGACGTGCCCGAAAACCGCGCGGACCCGGACAGCCGCATGATCACCATTGGTTATGTGCGTTTCCCGTCCACGAGCGAAACCCCGGGTGATCCGATCGTTTATCTCGCCGGGGGCCCCGGTGGGACCGGTACGGGTACGGCACGTGGCCAGCGCTTCGCGCTCTTCATGTCGATGCGCGAACATGGCGATGTGATCGCCTATGACCAGCGTGGCACCGGCCTGTCCGAAAACGATCTGCCACGCTGCCAGTCCAGCTATGGCGGAGATGACCTCGCCCTGCAGACGGATGAAGAGTTTGCCCAGGACCAACGTGATGCCATCGAGGAATGTGGCGCTTTCTGGCGTGAGGCTGGTGTTGATCTCGATGGCTATACGACGCTTGAAAGCGCCCGGGACCTGTCGGACCTGCGCGAGCATCTCGGCGCCCAGCAGCTGGACCTGTGGGGGATCTCCTATGGTTCCCACCTGGCGCTGGCCGCCATCAAGGAAATTCCGGACGAGATCGACCAGGTCGTGCTGGCTTCGGTGGAAGGTCTGGACCAGACCGTGAAAATGCCGGCCCGTACGGATGCCTATTTTGGGCGTCTTCAGGCCGCAGTGAATTCCCAGCCGGCAGCCGCAGCACGCTATCCCGATATCGCCGGCATGGTTCGTCGTGTGCTTGGCCGGCTGGAAGCGGAGCCGATGCTGCTGGATATCCCGCAGCGTGACGGTTCCGTTGCCCAGCTGTTGGTGCAGCGCCACCATGCCCAGCAGTTCGCGTCCATGCTGATCTCCGATCCGCAGAACGCCGCTATCCTGCTAGCCCTGTTCGCTTCGCTGGATGCGGGCGATACACGCCTTTTGACGGGCCTGTTGCAGCGTTTCCATACGCCGAACGAAACTATCGGACTGCGGGCCATGCCGACGGCGATGGATATCGCGTCCGGTATCGACAGCGCTCGCCTGGCGGCCTTCCAGCGGGAAGCAGCAACCGGTCTTGTCGGCGGCTATCTCAACTTTCCGATGCCGCAGGTCTTCGGTGCCTGGGACGGGTTTGATCTGGGTGATGAATTCCGCGAGGCCCCGACGGGCGATGTAGAAGTGCTGGTCCTGTCCGGCACGCTGGATGGACGCACCTATGTTGAAAGCCAGGCCGAGGCTGTCGCCGGCCTGCTGAATGCCCACATCGTCACCGTCCACAATGCGGGCCACAACCTGTTCATGAGCTCGGATGAGATCCATGACACCATCCATGCCTTCATGCGCCGCGAGGGCGGTCTGGCCAGCGATATCACCGTTGATCTGCCGGACATGACGCAATTGCCGTTCTAGGCAACTCGCGTGAGAGGCGAGAATCGGGTCGTATGGCCTGATGTCTCGCCCGCTCTACAGACTTTACGGCCTCAAGCTTTCCTATTTCACAGGAAAGCTTGAAGGCTATCTGCGCGCCAAGGGCGTGCCCTATGACTATGTCGAGATGGATATGGCGACGTTCCGGTCCTGCGCCGCAGAGACCGGAATCTCGCAAATGCCCCAGCTGGAATGCGAAGACGGCAGCTGGATGACGGACACATCCGATATCATCGCCCATTTCGAGGCCTATTGGCCCAATCCGCGCTTCAAGCCGGGCCCGCCCGCCGTCGCTTTCGCCAGCCTGCTGCTGGAAGATTTCTTCGACGAGTGGCTGTGGCGCCCGGCACTGTATTATCGCTGGGCCTTCAAGCCGGATTCGGAATTGATGAGCGGACAGCTGGCCGATGGCTTGCTACGGGACGTCAAGGCACCGCGTTTTGTCCGGCAGCGTTTCATTCGCCATCGCCAGCAAAAGCAGTTCCTTAAACAGGATGGTGTCACCGCCGAGACGGCGCCGCTGATCGAGAACCTCCTGCTAGAGGTCCTCGATATGCTGGAAGTGGTCTTCGAGGATCGCCTCTTCCTGTTCGGAGACCGGCCCTGCGAGGCCGATTTCGGCCTGTTCGGGGCGATGCATCGTCATTTCTCCTATGATCCGACACCCCACGCCCTGTTGCGTGAAAAGGCACCACACACGCTCAACTGGACGGCGCGGCTCTGGGCCACGACACCGGAGAGCCTGCGCGACAGTGTCGCTGCGCAGCGCATCCCGCCGGATCTCGGCCCGATCTTCGCGCTGCTGGGACGCCAGTACCTGCCGTATCTGCACTACAACACGGTGGCGATGGCCGGGGGGCATGAGAATGTGTCCTGGGAGGAGGAGGGGGTGACCTGGACCGTCCCGGTCAATCCCTATCGGGCACGCTGTCTCGAGGCGTTGAAACTGCACTACGCCAAGCTGGAGGAACCGGCCCAGAAGGTGATCCGCATTCTGGTGGGCGACAGTCATGCCATTCTGGCAGACACCAGTACTGGCCAAGTCGAACTTCCCGCCAGACCGGACAAGAAGGCGCCGCTCGACCACCGCTGGCGCAAGGCCTAGCCCAGCATGCCGAGGCGTGGGCTGGCGTTGCTGAGAAAAATTTCAGCCCGCTGCATCCAAATACATCCGTGGCGGCAACTCACAGACGAAAACAAACAAGAAAGCGAGGTTTGTCGTGGCAGATTTGTTCGAGAATTACTGGTGGCTTCTGTTCCCGCTGGGCTTCTTCCTGTTCATGGGCTGGGCCAGTTTCATGAGCTACAAGCAGACAAAGGCGAAGATCGACCTGCTCAAGACCTATGCGGCCGCCGGAAAGGAACCCCCGGCTACGCTGGTGGAAAGCTTGGACAAGATTGAAAGTCGTGATCACGCCGACTGGCACGACAAAGATGATGGCAGCGGGGCAGGCGGCAATGCTTTCCTGGTCGTCCTCTTTGTGGGGCTCGGTGCTGTGTTTGCCTATGAAGGGTATGCGGGCATTCTGGGCATGGGCGAGGTCGCCTATTTTGTCTCCATGATCATGGGCGTGATGGCCGCAGCCTTCCTGGTCGGCGGAATCTTCAAGTCGGGCAAGAAGTCGGACTGATGAACCAGGCTCAGACGGATGCGGACCTGGTGTCCGCATCCCTGGCGGGGTCTGATGCAGCCTTTTCACGACTGGTGGACAGGCACCAGCAAGCCCTTCGCAGCTTCTTGCGACGTGTCAGCGGCAATGAAGCCGACGCTGACGAGCTGGCCCAGGAGGTGTTTCTCGCGGCCTGGACCAAGCTGAAGCTCCTGCGGTCGCCGGACAAATTCCGTTCCTGGCTGTTTGGCATGGCCTGGAGCATGAACAAGACGTTCCGGCGTAGCGCCGCCCGGCGCCGGGCGCGCGACGAGGCATGGCAGGATCTCCAGCCGCAGACGGCAACGCCGCAGGACGAGCTGCGCCTGGCGTTGAACAAGGCCATGGCCGAGCTGGGAGAGGATCAACGCGCCGTTGTCGCGCTGTGCCTGGCCGGGGGCTGGACGCATGATGAAGCGTCAGGGGCTTTGGATATTCCGCTGGGGACGGTAAAGTCACATGTAAGTCGCGGCCGGGCGCGGCTTGAACAGATACTCGGAGACGGCCATGAGCGGTGAAAACGCACTCGACAGCCTGTTTGCACTCGACGAAGCCCCTGCAGTCGACCCGACTTTCCGGGCCGGGGTGATGCGCGCGGTCGCGCAAAGGCGTTTCAGGATCGAGCTGGCCATTTTCGCAGCGTCAGCCCTGTTCATGCTGATTGTGCTCTTCCTGTCGGGAGACGCGCTGATGGCAGCAATCACCCAAATCCTTTCCAGCCTGGGTGACGTGGGTATTGTTCTGGTGATCGCAGGCGTGGTGGCCTTTCTGGGACATGCCATCGTCACGCGAACCATCCGCTTGCCGGTGCGCGTGTTTTCCTGATCTGAGCACATGCAAAACTCTTGGTTATGAACTGAATCACCTATAGTTGGCGGTCAGATAGGGGAGGCGTTCATGCTTGTACTGGTTGCCGGCCTGGTATTGTTCATCGGCGTCCATTCGCTGCGTCTTGTTCCGGGGGGCCGCGACAAGCTGCAAGCCCAGCTCGGAGAAATGCCCTACAAGTTGGGCTACACAGTCATCTCGCTGGTCGGCTTTGCCCTGATCATCTATGGCAAGATCATCGCGCATCCGCCGGTCGTGGTCTGGTATCCGCCGGAGTGGACGCGTCATCTGGCTTTCACCCTGGTCCCCGTCGCGCTCATCCTGATCGTGTCGGCCTATGCGCCGGGACATATCCGTCGCTGGGTGCGCCATCCCATGCTCGCCGGTACGATGTTGTGGGCCTTTGGGCACCTGGTGGCCAATGGCGAGTTGAGCGCGGTGTTGCTGTTTGGATCTTTCTTCGTCTGGTCGGCAATCACCTTCATTGCGTCCTGGATGCGTGAGACCCCGCCACCCATCGTAAAGGGCTGGGGCGGCGATCTTACCGCCATCATCCTGGGTGTTCTTGCAGCGCTTATCTTGATGAATATACACATGTATTTGTTCGGCGTGGTGATTATTGGATGATCTGTGCATCCAAAATCGCCCTGACCCGCATCTAATGGTCAGAAACGGCGTGCAGCGCGCCGGTCGAGTACAAGGAGAATAAAAATGGAAATCTCTACTATGCTGGTTGCGATGTCGCCGTTCCTGATGGTTGTTGCCATCGTCTGGATCGCGTTCAATGCAAACACCCAGCGTCGCAAGGCAACGTTGGCCACCATCGAGGAAGCCATTCGTGGTGGTCAGCAAATGACTCCGGATACGATCAAAGCGCTCGGAATGCCGCAGAAGTCTAGCGCCAATGGCGACCTCAAGGCTGGATTGATCCTGATCGCCGTTGCCGCCGGCTTCCTGGTTCTGGGCTGGGCGATTGGCTCCGTGGAAGGTGATCAGGAGGCCATGTTCATAATGCCAGCTATCGCGTCCTTCCCGGGTTTCATCGGTCTGGTTCTTGTTGGGTTCGGTCTGATGGGCCGGAAAAAAGAACAACAGGACGCGGCTTAAGCCGTAATTTGGGAACCGGGATCTAAGTCATGGCGGCATCGGACGAAGAACTCACGGCACTGGTTGTTGCCACGCGCAACAGCGCAGCCTTCGGCGAGCTTGTCCGGCGCCACCAGACCCTGGTCCGGGCCATGCTGCAGCGGATGTGCCGGAACCACGCCCTTGCCGATGATCTCGCCCAGGATACCTTTGTCCGGGCCTTCGAGAAGATCGGCAGTTTCAAGGGCACCGGCTCATTCAAGTCCTGGCTATGTTCGATTGCCTATACAGAGTTCTTGAAGTCAGCCAGGAAACGCAAATCCGCCGACCGTTTGCTGGAGCAATACCAGCAGGGTGCAGAGGAGAGTGAAGCGCCACGTGACATGGGAAATGTCGTAGACCTTGATCGCGCGCTCGCTACACTCAAGGATGAAGAACGTGTTGCCGTCGTTATGTGCTATTCTTGCGGAATGTCGCATTCGGAGGCAGCAGAGGCGACAGGAATGCCGCTGGGGACTGTAAAGTCACACGTGAACAGAGGCCGAGCCAAGCTCCAGGCTTTTTTCACCGAAGCGGAGGTAACTGTGAGATGACCATGGAAGATGCATTTGACGCACGCCTGAAAGCCGCTTTCGCCGCAGCTGCGAAACCGCTTGAAGAAGATAAAAGTGCTGATGCCTTCGCGCAGAGCGTGATCGCCAAGCTCAACAACCCGGATCGCAAGCGGGTGCTGATCCTGGGCGGAGCCGGGTCCACCGGATCGGCGATTGCGGGAACGCAGCTCGAAAGTGTTCTGGGCAATATCCAGATCCCGGCCGAGGGCATTATGGCCAATGCTTCCTTCCTGATGTCACCGGAAACCATGGCCGCTGCCGCAATGGCACTCGCTGCCGGCATGGTTGCTCTGGTCTTGCCTCGCCGGATTCTCCAAGGCGGATAAGCCACTCTTTTGCACTGCAGCATTATCGTCTAGATTGGCGGCTTCAAATTGCTTTGAGGCCGCCTTTTCATGTCTGCACAAACTCAAGTTCGCCGCATTACGGCTCCGGATATTCGTGCCCGCAAGGGCGGTGAGCCGCTGGTCTGCCTGACGGCCTATGACGCGCCGATGGCCCGCATTCTCGATCCGCATTGCGACCTGCTGCTGGTCGGTGACAGTGTCGGCATGGTGGTGCACGGGTTGGACAGCACGATCGGCGTGACGCTGGACATGATGATCATGCATGGCAAGGCCGTCATGCGGGGCTCCAGACGGGCGCTGGTAGCGGTCGACATGCCGTTTGGCTCCTACGAGGCCAGCCCGCAGCAGGCGTTCGAGAACGCAGCGCGTATCATGTCCGAAACCGGTTGCCAGGCGATCAAGATCGAAAGCGGCACCTATGCCGCTGAAAGCATTGCCTTCATGGCAGAGCGTTCCATTCCGGTGGTTGGTCATATCGGGCTTCGCCCGCAGGCAGCGCTGGCCGATGGTGGTTTCAAGGCCAAGGGCCGTACCGATGCAGAGCGCCAGCGTGTTATCGACGAGGCCCGCGCTACAGCCGATGCCGGTGCCTTTGCCATCGTCATCGAGGGGGTGGCAGAAAACCTGGCGGACGAGATCACTCAGGCGGTCGATGTTCCGACCATCGGGATTGGTGCGTCATCGGCTTGTGACGGTCAGATTCTGGTCACCCAGGACATGCTGGGCGTGTTCGAGTGGACACCGAAATTCGTCAAGAGATACGACAACATGGCCGAACGGACGGACGCTGCAGTGGCGCGTTACGCCGAGGAAGTGCGCTCGCGGGACTTCCCGTCCAGTGCCGAGGTCTACACACTCGAGCGCAAGGACGGTTGACGCCTGTTGCCGCAAGGCGCTGAGACGGCTAGGGTCCGCCCCGAATATCTGTTTCAGGGAGTCTGGCCGAAGTGGTCGATGTTTTTGAAGAAGTCGAAGAAGAGCTTCGCAACGACAAATATCAGGAAGCGCTGAAGAAATGGGGCCCCTGGGTGGGTGGCGCTGCTGCCGCTATTGTCGTGGGCGCGGCTGGTATCCAGTTCTGGGATTACTGGCGCACCTCTCAGCTCCAGGAAAGCTCTGACGCCTATCGTGAAGCTGTCAGCAATTTTGAATCCGGTGAGTTCGCTCTTGCGGATGCCGGGTTTGACACGCTGACCCGCGAAGGAACGTCCGGTTATGTGCTGATGGCACAGATGCGTCGTGCTGAAATTGCCCTCGAGAACGGCGAGAACGAAACGGCGGCCAGCCTGTTCGACCAGATCGCTGCCTCGACCTCTGACCAGATCATCTCCGACATGGCCCAGCTCAAGGCCGTCTGGGCCCGCTGGGAAACGCTCAGCTTCGCCGATGTGGAAATCCGCGTCAGCCCCCTGGCGGGCGCGTCGTCTCCCTATCGCCTGCTGGCGCGCGAAACGATTGGTGCCGCTGCCTTGCGGGCGGGTGATCTCGAGCGAGCCGAGAGCGAATACCAGCTGTTGACCTTCGCACTTGATGCGCCGCAGGGCGTTCAGCGTCGCGGGCAGGAAGCCCTGGCCCTGATCGAGTCCCTGTCTTCGGTCCAGGAAGCGCCTCTCGAGGAAGCGGAAGCCGAAGCGGCGACCGACCCTGTGGACACCCCGGACAATGCTGCTGAGGAAGCCGGCAATGATTGATGTAAAGCGTACGCGTTCTCTTCTTCTCGCGCTGGCCCTGGCGCCGGTTGCAGCCTGTTCCTCACTTCCCGATCCGGGTGATGCGCTGGATTTCATTCCGGGCATCGGAGGTGGCAGTGATGCCCCTGAAGAGACGGCTCCGACGGACGGTCGCATCTCGATCCTTGATTTCGAGGTTGGGCTGCAGGCCGGTGCGGAACTGCCGCCTGTCCAGTTGCCGACCGCTTATGTCAACACGGTCTGGCCGGGGCCGGATGGATATCCGACCCATTCGCTGCAGCACACGCAGGCTTCTGGAAACCTGGATATTATGTGGCGCGAAAGTGTCGGGCAGGGCTCTGACAATAGTCACCGCCTGAATTCGCGTCCGGTCGTTGCCGACGGTCGGGTCTTCATGATCGACGCTCGCGGCGAAGTGTCTGCGATTGATGCGGATACGGGCAATCGTGTCTGGTCTCGTCGCCTGGAAGGTCCGAATGAACGCGATCGCATGGCCTTTGGCGGTGGTCTGGCGTTTGATTCCGGCCGTATCTATGCACACGCCGGCTATAATTATTTTGTCGCTCTTGATGCCCAGACCGGCAGCGAGATCTGGCGCAGCGAAATCATCGTACCGTTCCACGGCGCTCCGACGGTGGCTGACGGACGTGTTTTTGTGGCGTCTGACGATAACGAGATGCTCTCGCTCGACGCTGCGACGGGTACGGTGAACTGGACCTATCAGGGCATCGTCGAGACGGCACGCCTGATCACATCGCCAAGCCCGGCAGTTTTGGGTGACATCGTTGTTGCGCCGTTCGCTTCCGGCGAACTGGTCGCGCTTCGGGTCCAGAACGGAAACCCGCTGTGGTCCGACAGCCTGGGCAGTTCCGGGTCCATGACCGCCATGTCCGAGATCAACGACGTTGCCGGCAGCCCGGTGATCGTCGACAACATGGTCTATGCGATGAGCCATTCCGGCACCCTGGTGGCTATCTCCCTGCGCTCTGGCGAGCGTGCGTGGGAATTGCCAGCCGGTGGTCTGCACGCACCGTGGGTTGCGGGTGATTATCTTTATGTTGTCACCACGGAATCCCAGGTCGTCTGCGTCAATCGCCTGAGTGGCCAGGTGCACTGGATCACCCAACTCCAGCAGTTCGAGAACCCGCGCAAGCGTGAGGATCGTATTGCCTGGTCCGGCCCGATCATGGCCGGCGGCCGCGTTTTTGTGACCTCCAGTCATGGCGAAGCTGTGCTTTTAAACGCCTATGACGGTTCGGAGATGCGTGAGTACGATCTGCGTGACGAGGTATATGTCGCGCCCGTTATTGCCAATGAGACGATCTATGTCGTCACCGACGAAGCGCGGGTAATCGCGCTGCGATAGGCCAAAACCGAATGACTGATAATCTGCCCCGCATTGCCGTCGTTGGACGTCCCAATGTGGGCAAATCGACCCTGTTCAATCGTCTGGCGGGCAAGCCGCTGGCGATCGTGGATGACCGTCCCGGCGTGACGCGGGACCGGCGCGAGGCGCGTGGCCGCCTGGGTGAGATGGAGCTGCTGCTCATCGACACCGCCGGTTACGACGATGCCGAAAAGGACGGGCTGGACGCCGAGATGCGCACCCAGACCGAAATGGCCATCCATGATGCCGATGTCTGCCTGCTGCTGATTGATGCCCGTGCCGGTATCACGCCGCTCGATGAGATCTTTGCCGATGTCATGCGCAAGTCCGGCAAGCCGGTGATCCTGTGTGCCAACAAGGCCGAGGGCAAGGCAGGTCTGGGCGGTCTGATGGACGCTTATGCGCTGGGCCTGGGCGAGCCGATCGGCCTGTCCGCGGCCCATGGCGATGGCATGAGTGATCTTTACCAGTCCGTCTACGAGGCGCTGGGTTCGCCCAAGCGTCGTCGCAAGAAGGATGAGGACGAGGAACCGCCGCTGCGCATCGCCGTGATCGGTCGTCCCAATGCCGGCAAGTCGACGCTCATCAATACACTGATCGGTGAGGAACGCCTGATCACGGGCCCCGAGGCCGGCATCACGCGCGACGCCATCGCTGTTGACTGGATGTGGGATGGTCGCCGCGTGCGCCTGCACGACACCGCCGGCCTGCGCAAGCGCGGCAAGGTCAAGGACCGTCTCGAACGCATGAGCGCCGCAGACACGCTGCGCGCGGTGAAGTTTGCCGAGGTGGTGCTGTTGCTCGTCGATGCCCAGCATCCGCTGGAGAAACAGGACCTGCACCTGGCGGACATGGCCTACAAGGAAGGCCGCGCCGTTGCGATTGCCATTTCCAAATTCGACCTGGTGCCAAATCGCACGGCCTTCCTGAAAGAGATGCAGCTGGAGTTCGAACGCCTCCTGCCGCAGATGACCGGTGCGCCCTTGCTGCCGATCTCCTCGGTCAAGAACAAGGGGCTGGATGAAATCATGCCGGCCCTGTCTCGCCTGCACAAGGATTGGGACGCCAAGATCAAGACGCGCGATCTCAATGACTGGCTGCAGGAAATGATCGAACGCCACCCGCCACCCTCCGTGGCGGGGCGCCGAATCCGTCCGCGCTACCTCACCCAGACCAAGGGCCGCCCGCCGACCTTCGTGTTGATGTGTTCACGTGGTTATGCCCTGCCGGACAGCTATAAACGCTATCTGATTAACGGCATCCGCGAGGCCTTTGACATGCCGGGCATCCCGATCCGGCTGATCGTGAAGTCGGGCAAGAACCCGTATGCGGATCGGAAGAATCCGGACGCACGCACCAAGCGAACCTAGGCTGCTTAGGTGAGGGCAACGGAGAATCGGCTGGCGGCCTGATTTTACCGTTGCTTTCACCGTCAAACTCCTGCTGACAGTGCCCTTTGCTCTACCTACTTGCCGTCGGTGATTGTGACAGGGAATGCAGTCGCCCATCAAAATACCACCATTCGATGCCCGGCAATTCTGCATTGAGGCGCTCCAACAAGGCCCAGCCCCGGTCATAAAACCTTGTAGCTGCCTCGGAAGACTGGAACCCCACTTTGGCGGGAAAAGCGGGGTCGGCCAAATCTTACAGGCTGTCGAACTCTTCCGACCAACAATCAATGTCGCGAGTCAGTTCCTCCGATACACCCAGTGCCGAAGGGGAAATATTGGACGGCTCATCCATGTCCCAAAGCGCCCAGCACCGCACTTCAGCCATCAACTTGATCCGACGTTTCGCGTTTATCCGCAGACCGTCAGCTTCGGGATGCCAGGTTTGAAATCTATAAATGGGACAGAAACATTTTTCGGGCCGGGTAATCGCGCTCTGTCACGTATGGATTGGGGAACAGGATCAGAGAAAAGGTGTCTATCCCGGTTTGTTCCGCAACATTTATTCTCTGGACGAGTAGTACTTATCTATCCTCGCTAGAACTCCTCACCGTTCTCAGATTCCCATTGCGCCCGATACTTCCAAATTGAATCCGGGTCCACTAGTTGCGAATACGTGAATTCTGATGCGATAGACAGCTTAGAAAAGGCACCGTGCGTGGTTACTTGACCTCGCTCCACAAAACATACTCGCCAATCACTCGAACTGTGCCGCACTATGACGCGGCGCTCTTCGTACCGCCCTTCTTGCCCCGTTTTGCAGATCTCAACGCGATTTCCATCGATTCCGCTTTTAGAGAGCGCATATCTCAAGAGCGCGTAAATCTTACGCTCCTCATCACTCAAGAAATCTAATTTGGATTTTGACTTAAAGAACATGCGGTCCTCAGTTTAATCTCTTTCCTGTAGCCACTTCGCAGAAATTCTCTGCGTGGACATTTGGGCGCTGGACAACACAGAGACACACGCCAAGCATTCCCTGTCCAGACACGGGCGTTCACTTGCGCGGGGGCGTAGCGGGCGGGAGGATTGGTCTCCGGCCCGTCCAGCCCGCCCAACGGATAGCCTGTCTTGGTGAAATATCCCACCGGTGCCTCGCGCATTTTACGCGCGAGAGTTCTTCGCTGTTTCCCGATAGGCGCGCGGTGTCATGCCTGTCACCCGTTTGAACGCGGTGTAGAAGGTCGAGCGCGTGTTGAACCCCACATCCAGCGCGATGGTCAGTACGGTCACCTTGCCTTCGGCGATGTGGGGCAGGGCGGCTTCGATGCGCCAGCGATTGACGTAGTCGAAAAACGTCTCCTCTAGCGCCTCGTTGAGTGTCTGGGAGACATGATTGCTGGCCATCCGGACATGCCGCGCCAGCTTGGTGAGGGACAGGTTGGGATCCAGATAGAGCCTGTCATCCTGCATGGCCTGTTCCAGTCGCTCTGCTATTCGCGCCGCGTCGGTCTCGCTGAGAGCGGATTTCTTGTATTTTTGAAAGTGTTCGACAGGGGCCTGCTCCGGCAACGGGGCGTGGGCGGGCTCTGCTGGTGTGACCAGGCCATTATCCTGTACCAGGCCGCGAAGGCTGAGGACGAGGATCAGCAGCAACACCATGACAGGACCCAGACTGGCGGGAAGGTGTATCCCACCCCAGACATTGTCGAGCACAAGCAAGATGATCGCAGCTGACCAGAGCGCAGCGATAGCCAGAATGATGCCGCTAAGCCAGAACAGATCCCGTCCATCCGTATTGGACAGATTGTCCCGCAATAGTCGGCGGTGGCGGATGAGGCGGCGCTGGACGGCGATCCCGTATCCCGCGGAAACAGGCGTCCAGCTGATGACCAGGATGAACAGGACAAGGGCGACCGCTGCGGCGTGATCAGTTCCGTCCAGATCGCCGGAAACGAACATGGCCAGGCGAACCTCTGCCGGCAGCGTGATGATGCTCAGAAGGCCGAGGCCGCCGCACAACGGCGCGATGGCATGTGTCCAGTGAGGTGTGACGGGCGCGCTTTCGGGGGCCTGGGTCAGCGAGAGCGTGTACAGCCAGAACAGTACGGGCAGGGCATAGAGCGCGAACAGTACAACGCTCATGATGACCGGATAGAGCGGCGCAAAGAGTGCCGCGCTGATCGGGCCGGAGGCCAGACCGCCCAGGCAGATAAAGATCAAAGAGAGCCATCGGCTGTGTGGTGCCAGCGCTGCCCTGGAGAGGAGAAGAATGGCGCACAGGCTGGCTTGCCCGAATGCTGCGGCTGACAGGATAAGGGCCAACGGGTCCGGGATGATCGAAAGAGGCATCATACTCCCGCCTTAGACAGGCCAGGGGCCCCTGTAAATGTCTCTCGTGCCCACATGTGTCCAAGCCTGTCGGTCCGGACAGTCGTCTGTCCGGGCGTGCAGGCTTGGGCGCGCGAGTGTTCTGGAGCTGTGAGTGTGCGTGGTGTTTGAAACTACGCAGGATCATTTCGATGCCGATCGACTATCTCAGCCTCGTTCATATCATCACCGGGACGCTGGCCCTGGCCGGCGGTGTGCTTGCTCTTGTCGCGCCCAAGGGGCGCCACTGGCACCGGCAAGGAGGGAGAATTTTCTTCTGGGCCATGCTGGTCTCTGCTATGAGCGGCAGCCTTTTGGGGCTGTTGGAACCGGAGCGTCTGTTGATCACTGCGCTGGCGGGCGTTCTGACCCTTTACCTCCTGCTTTCAAGCCGCCGCGCCGCGCGTAATCGAAGCGGCAGGTTTGAGCGTATGGACGGAGCGCTGTTTGCAGCCGTTGTGGTGTTGATCCTGCTGCTCGCCGGCCTGGGCGGTTTCGCCCTCCAGCAGGCAGACGGACGGCTATTGGGCTTCGCTGGCGAAGACTATTTCATGCTGGCCGTTATGGCGGGGCTGGGCGGCTGTGCGGACGTCACGCTGGTCTTTCGCAAGCAAATGTCCGACCGGCACAGGATTGCGCGTCATCTCTGGCGCATGGGGCTGGCTTTCTTCATCGCCGTCGGCTCGGCATTCACGGGACCCGGAGTGGGCGTTTTCCCCGAGGCATTGCGATCCAGTGGCCTTCTGGCGGCGCCGGAAGGGATAACCGCACTCGTGATCCTGTTCTGGTTGGTACGGACGGTATTCAACCGTCCTCGTCCTGTGCCTGGAGATGCATCATGAGCGAGATAAGCCTGGTTGGGCAAATCCATTTCGCCATAGGAAGCTTGAGCTTGCTGGCGGGTTTTGCCGCATTTCTTCTACCCAAGGGACGCCCGACCCATGTGACTGCCGGGCGGGTCTTTGCGATCAGCATGCTGCTGCTGTGTGCCAGTGGCCTCTACATGAGTATCACGCGGGAAATCGTCTTCACCGTCTTCCTGTCCCTGTTCGCAGCGCATGCGGTCACGACTGGCTGGCTGGCGGCCGTACGACGCTCCGGTCAGATGGGGATGCCCGAGCGGGCTCTGGCTTTGCTGATTGCGGGGGTGGGGCTCGCCAGCCTCGTCACGGGCATGTGGGTGATGAACGCCGCGTCCGGAGAACTGGACGGTCTGCCACCCGTCGGATTTTTCAGCCTGGGCGGGGTCGCCATCCTGATCGCCCTGATCGATCTCCAGGCACTTGCCCGGCGAATGGTGTCGCCCAAGCACAGGATCGCCCGTCATGTCTGGCGGATGGGTTTTTCCATGTTCATCGCGACATTCATCTTCTTTTTCGGCAATAATCATGTCCTGCCGGAGCTGTTGCGGGCGGAGGTTGCGCTGATCATTCCGGTGCTTGGCGTGGTGCTCGCGACCTTTATCGCATTGGTGCGAGTGCTTGTCCGATCGCGGTGGCTGGTGGACTAGTTCTTGAGGCGGTCCGAGAGGGCCTCGACACTCTCGAAAAACCGCTCGCGCAATTCCGCGGAATAGGGATTGTGTTTCTCGATGGCCCGGAAGAGGGCGTCGCTGTCCTGGGCGACCAGGCCGGCGGCTTCCATCAGGAGATCGTAGCTGCGTGTGGTGTAGGCGGCCGGGGTGGCGTCGATTTCGGTGATGACCTTGGCGACCAGATGGGTGAGGCCCTGAACGCGGGCCATGGTCCTGTCATGGGTGTCGGCGTCGGAGACATGAACGTCCAGCTTGAGGCGCTCGGCCAGGAAGTCGCGCTCGCAGCTGACATCCTCGCCATGGGACGGGCAGAGCACGATGGGCAGGCCTTCAAGGCCGGTCACGGCGGATTGCGGGCCGAACAGCGGGTGCGTGCCGACGATCTCGCAATGGTCGGGCAGGGCGTCGCGCATGGCCTGCATGGGGCGCAGCTTCACCGAACCGACATCGTAGATCCGGGTGCCCGGCTGGACCAGCGGGGCAAGCGCGGTCGCGACTTCGCCGATCGCCTGGACCGGGGCGGCGATGACGATACGTTTGCAGGCGGCGACGTCTTCCAGGCTTGCAGAAGCCGTGCGTCCCGGCTGGGCATCATGAATAACCAGGTCGAAATGCGGTCCGAGGTGGCTGCAGGCAAGGCGCCCGAAAGCGCCATATCCGATCCAGCCGAGTTTCATGGATCAGGCCGATTGCAGCGCTTGCGAGAAATCGATGATCTCGCCATGTCGCGTGCACTCAGGCGAGACCAGTTCGGCGAAATGCGGCCACAGATCTGCAGGAGCAGGCAGTGTCATCGGGTCTTCGCCCGGGAAGGCCTTGGCGCGCATTTGTGAGCGGACGGCACCGGGGTAAGCGATATTGATGCGCAGACTGTCCTGCTGGTGTTCATTCGCCCAGGACTGGACCAGGGCATCCATGCCGGCCTTGGAGGCGGCATAGGGCGCCCAGAAGGCACGGCGTGAGCGTGCAGCACCGGAGGAGACAAACACCGCGCGACCGGCGTCGGACGCGAGAAGTGGTGCTTCGAAGGCGCGGATCATGCGCGCCGGCGCGAGCAGGTTCACACCGATAACCTCATGCCAGGTTTTGGCTTTGACCTGCGAAGCCGGCGTCAGGACGCCCAGGGCGCCCGCATTGGCAATCAGGATGTCCAGCTTCTCCCAGCGTTCCATGATAATCTGGCCGAGCTGTTCGATACCGTCTTCCGACATCAGGTCCATCGGTACGAGGGTCGCGCTGCCGCCGGCCGCGCGAATGGCATCATCGAGTTCCTCAAGCCCGCCAGTCGTGCGGGCCGAGGCGATGACATGAGCGCCGGCCTTGGCCAGCTCCAGGGCTGTGGCATAGCCGATGCCACGCGACGCTCCTGTGACCAGGGCGAGGCGTCCGGAAAGATCGATTTGGGTCATGCGTCTACCAGGAGAGAGAGCTGGAATTCCTTGGCCGAGAGATCGCGGTCGTGATCCATCAGGCGCGTGGGATACTGGCCAGTGAAATAGTGATCTGACAACTGCGGCACGCGGTTATTGCGCGGTTCGCCGACAACAGCCTGGTAAAGACCGTCGACAGTAAGGAAGGCTAGGCTGTCTGCCTCGAGCTTTTCAGCCATTTCCTCGACTTCCATATTGGCGGCGATCAGCTCTTTCTGACCGGCCATGTCGATGCCGTAGAAGTCCGGGAATTTGATCGGCGGACAGGCCGAGCGGAAATGCACTTCAGCTGCACCGGCCTCACGCATCATGCGTACAATCTTCAGCGAGGTCGTACCGCGCACGATGGAATCATCGATCAGAAGGACGCGCTTGCCCTTGACCGCTGCCGCATTGGCAGAGTGCTTGCGTCGGACCGAGAGGTCGCGGCGGTCCTGGGTCGGCTGGATAAAGGTCCGGCCGACAAAGTGCGAACGGATAATACCCAGCTCGAAGGGAATACCACTGGCCTCGGCATAGCCGATGGCAGCGGGAACGCCACTATCGGGAACCGGGATGACGACATCGACATCCACCGGGTTCTCGATCGCCAGCTGACGGCCCATCTGCTTGCGTGCCTCATAAACGGAGCGGCCACCAATGACCGAGTCCGGACGGGCGAAATAGATGTATTCGAACGCACAGACACGCGCGGTGCGTTCCGGAGCAAACCGTTCCGAACGCAGGCCATTTTCGTTGACGACCACCGCCTCACCCGGCTCGATCTCGCGCTCGAACGTCGCGCCGACCATGTCCAGGGCACAGGTCTCGGAGGCGAATACATAAGCGTCTCCAATCCGGCCCATCACCAGCGGGCGGATGCCATAGGGATCGCGCGCGGCGACGATGCGGTCATTGATCAGGACCACAAAAGCAAAAGCGCCCTCAATCTGTTTGAGGGCGTGCAGGACACGATTGGTCAGCTTGTTTTTGGTTGATTGTGCGGCCAGGTGGAGCACGACCTCACTGTCGGAGGTGGACTGGAAGATGGCGCCCTTCGAGACCAGCTCTTCTCGCAAGACCCGGGCATTGGTGAGGTTGCCGTTATGCGCCAGGGCGACACCGCCGCCGCGAACGTCGGCATAGAGCGGCTGCACATTGCGCATCACCGACGCGCCCTGGGTCGAGTATCGGGCGTGACCGATGGCACTGCGCCCGGGCAGGCGTTGCGGCAGGTCCGGCGAGGCGAAATTCTCACCCACCAGGCCGAGATAACGTTCATTGTGGAAACGCGATCCGTCATGCGTGGCGATGCCACAGGATTCCTGCCCGCGATGTTGCAGGGCATGCAGGCCAAGTGCGGTCAGGACGGCAGCGTCATCAGCGCCGTAGACTGCAAATACGCCACATTCTTCCTGGGGGCGGTCTGTTTCTGGATCGTAGGTTAGCGTAGCCGGGAATGCCTGATCAGCGCTCATCCATCATCATCCTGGTCATCCGTGGTCGAACCAATGAGGTCATCTAGTCGGTTTCGGTCACGTCTGCCATAAGAAGTGTCATCATTTCTTATAGTTTCTGCAATCGGGTCATCCGCGGCGGCCGGAAGACGGTCGGTTTCGGCGATTCTGGAGGTTTCCGGCGCCAATACCTGCAGCGCTCTCGCCGTGGCGTTGACCACCGGATAAATGCGCGCTGTGGTAACCCAGCTGGGCGGGCGACCGTTCTCGCCAAAGATGGCGGCGATGAAAATCACGCTGAGGCCCAGAAGCACCAGTCCCCTGATTACACCGAATGCAAAACCGAGTGTGCGATCAACGACGTTGACATCCTCGCCCTTGGCCAGGCCGCTCGACAGCGAGCTGGTGACGAAGGTCACCGCCAGATAGATGATGATGAAGACAAACCCGCCAACAGCCAGCGGAGCCAGCCAGTCCGGGTCGATCATGTCGCGAGCAGGGTTGATGAAAGCGGGCAGAGACCACAGCGTGGCCAGTGATGCGGCGACAAAGGCGGTGACTGACAGGGCCTCGCGGACAAAACCACGAACCAGGGCCAATAATCCGGACACCAGGACAATGGTGAAACCGATACCGTCAAATGCACTCAAAGACCCGTCCATCGCGGTGTCTCCTTACTCGCCCGCCAACGCTTTCAGAGTTTGCACCAATTCGAGCGCTGTGGCCACGCTTTGAATGGTCACGTGACCGGCATCACTCTTGGCGGACTCCGGGGCGATGGCCCGTTCAAATCCGAGCTTGGCGGCCTCTTTCAGGCGCGCTTCGCTGCGTCCAACGGGCCTAACATCGCCGGAAAGACTAATTTCTCCGTAAACAACCGTCTTGGCGGGCAGGGCGACCTCGAACGCGGCAGCGACAATGGCGGCGGCAACGGCGAGATCGGCGGCAGGCTCATTGATTTTCAGACCACCGGCGACATTGAGGAAAATGTCGTGATTGCCGAACGATACGCCACAGCGTGCTTCCAGCACGGCCAGCACCATGGCGAGGCGTCCACTGTCCCAGCCGACCACGGCCCGGCGCGGATTGCCAAAAGCGGCGGGAGCGACCAGGGCCTGGATTTCAGAAAGAACCGGCCGGGTGCCTTCCATTCCGGCGAACACGACCGAGCCTGCGGTTCCATCCTCTCGACCATCGAGAAATAGCGAGGAGGGGTTGGCAACTTCGCCCAGGCCCTTGTCGCCCATTTCGAACACGCCGATCTCGTCCGTGGGGCCAAAACGGTTCTTGACCGCGCGCAGGATGCGGAACTGGTGGGAGCGCTCGCCCTCGAAATAGAGCACCGCATCGACCATGTGTTCAACGACACGCGGACCGGCGATCTGGCCGTCCTTGGTGACGTGGCCGACGATGATCACGGTGCAATTGCGTTTCTTGGCATAACGCACCAGCTCCTGCGCACAGGCCCGGACCTGGGCCACGGTGCCGGGCGCTGCCGTTAGCTGGTCTGACCAGAGCGTCTGGATGGAATCGACAACCACAACATCGGGTTTTTCCGATTTCAGCCCGTCCAGGATGTTATTGAGCGACGTCTCGGCTGCCAGCGAAACCGGGGCGTCAGCGAGCCCAAGGCGCTTGGCGCGGCGGCGGACCTGGGCCACGGCTTCCTCGCCCGAGATATAGATCGCGCGGTGTTTGCTCATCGCCAGGCGAGCCATCAGCTGGAGCAGCAGGGTCGATTTGCCGATACCCGGATCACCGCCCACCAGAACCGCGGAACCGGGAACCAGCCCGCCGCCGCAGACCCGGTCCAGCTCTGACATGCCGGAAATCAGGCGCGGCGGTTCCGGCGTATCTGCTCCGAGATCAACCAGATCCAACCGCGCGGCACGTCCGCGTTTCTTGGGCGCGGACGCCTGTGTTCCCAAGGGCGCAGCTGGAGCTTCCTCGACGAGGGAGTTCCATTCGCCGCAATCATCACAGCGGCCCGCCCATTTGGAATGAACTGCGCCACAGGACTGGCACACAAATATCTTATCGCTTCTCGCCATGAGACTCGCTCCGTCGCCCTGACCACAATGTTCTCATTATGTTCTGCTCGTGGCAAGGGGATTTAGCGGCGATAGACCCGGTTGAAACGCAAACCAAGGCGTACAAGCAATTCATAGGAGATCGCTCCGGCATGGTTGGCCAGCGCGTCGAGATCCTCGCTCAGAAAACACACCGGATCACCCGGCCTGGGCTCGCCTTCGTAGTTCGATAGATCCACGGAAATGAGATCCATGGATACCCGACCCAGTATCGGCACCGCCTGCCCGTTGAGGCGGGCAATGCCGCCTTCGCCACAGGCCCGCAGAATACCGTCGGCATAACCCGCTGCGACAGTTGCTGTCCGGGTCGGTTTGTCCGCGGTCCAGGTGGCACCATACCCAATCTGGTCACCGGGCTGGAGTTTTCGCAGCTGCAGGATGGGCGCCTCGATCTGCACACAGACCTGGAAAGGCGAAGCCGAGGCTGGATTGGGGGCGCCGCCGTAGAGCGCAAGGCCGGGGCGCAGGACATCGAAATGATAGTCAGAACCGAGCAATGTACCGGCCGAATTCGCCAGACTGATCTTGATCTCTTTACCGGAGCGCGCTGCGATCGTGCGAAAACGTTCAAGCTGGGTGGCGTTGAGGGCATGCTTTGGGTCGTCCGCACAGGCCAGATGACTCAGGTGCTGACGCACTTTGAGCGTCTCTGGGAGGTCGCTGCCCAGATAGGTCTCTGCCTCGCGCGCATCCAGTCCTAGTCGATTGATACCGCTGTCGAAATGGATCGCGCATGGAAGGTCGGGTGCAATTTCGCGCAGCTGCCGGGCCTGACCCAGATCATTGATCACCGGGAAGAGATCAAATTCACGCAGGGCCGGAAGTTCAGCCGGCCAGAAGCCGTTAAAGACGAAGATTTCGGCATCTACGCCTTTCAGGGCACGCCGCGCTTCTTCACCTTCTGACATGTGCGCCACGTAGAAATGCTTGCAACCCGCATCGGCGAGGGCCGGAACCACTTCGGTCGCGCCCAGCCCATAGGCGTTTGCCTTTACGACAGCACCCACGGCCGAGTGCGGGGCCATGGCCTGCAACGTCTTGTAATTGGATTGTATTTTCGCGAGATCGACGATCAGGCGTGGCGCGGGCTGGGGCAGTCGATCAATATTCCGGTTCGTCAAAACGCGTCTCGATATCGTGGAACTTCGTACGGGCACCGTCGAACGCC
Source organism: Maricaulis sp. (assembly GCF_017643475.1). Classification (GTDB taxonomy): domain Bacteria; phylum Pseudomonadota; class Alphaproteobacteria; order Caulobacterales; family Maricaulaceae; genus Maricaulis. The sequence goes on along the minus strand of NZ_JAEPNI010000004.1, from coordinate 195,694 downwards.
ACCTTGGCCGTTCCGATTGCCCCGTGACGCTGCTTGCCGATGATGACTTCGGCCAGTTTCTCGATCCTGCGGAATTCTTCTTCCCAGGCCAAGTATTCCGGCGTGTCCTCACGCGGCTTCTCGCGTTCCTTGTAGTACGCTTCACGATAAACGAACATCACCACGTCTGCATCCTGCTCGATCGAGCCGGATTCACGCAGGTCCGAAAGCTGCGGCTTCTTGTCTTCCCGCTGCTCCACCTGACGCGAAAGCTGGGAGAGGGCGATGACAGGAACATTGAGTTCCTTGGCCAGTGCCTTGAGGTTCTGGGTAACGTCGGAAATTTCCTGTACCCGGCCTTCACCGCTCTTCGAGGACGTCACCAGCTGCAGATAGTCGACCACGATGAGATCCAGGCCATGTGTCCGCTTGAGCCGTCGAGCACGAGCAGCCAGTGCGGAAATGGGCAGGCCACCGGTATCGTCGATGAACATCGGCAGGCTCTGGATTTCCAGCACCGCGTCGCGGATTTCCTCGTACTGGGTGGCGTCAATCGTACCCTGGCGGATCATATAGCCGGGAATGCCGGTATAGTCTGCGATCAGACGGGTCGCGAGCTGTTCGGCGGACATCTCGAGTGAGTAGAAGCCGACCACGCCGCCATTGACGGTTTTCTTGGTGCCGTCCGGCTGCATCTCGAACTGGTAATTCTTGGCGACATCAAAGGCGATATTGGTGGCCAGCGAGGTCTTACCCATCGAGGGGCGACCGGCCAGGATAATGAGGTCTGACGGGTGGAGACCGCCGAGTTTCTCGTCCAGCGCTTTCAGGCCGGATGAAATACCTGACAGGCCACCATCACGCTCATAGGCAGCCGCAGCCGTCTCGATGGCTTCGGCCAGGGCCTGTTTGAAGCCGACAAAACCGCGGGAAGAGGAGCCTTCCTCGGCGAGATTGTAGAGCTTCTGCTCGGTGTGCTGGATCAGTTCGCGCGGTTGGGCATCTGATTGCTGGGTGGCATTGTTGGACAGCTCGTCACCAATGCGGATCAGCTCGCGGCGCAGGGCCAGCTCATAGACGATGCGCGCGTATTCCTGTGACGCCGCGCTGTCGGCCGCGCTTTCGATCAGTACGGCCAGATAGGTTGCGCCACCGATTTCCTTGAGGCCGTCATCGCGCTCGAAATGGGTTTTCAGGACCACGGCATCGGCCAGTGAGCCCTTGCCGATCAGATCGGTCGCCGTCTCGTAGATGCGTGCGTGAACCGGATCATAGAAATGCTCCGCCTTCAGCCAGTCCGCGACCCGGTGGAAGACTTCATTGTCATAGAGCAACGCCCCCAGAAACGCCTGTTCAGCGTCCAGATTGTGCGGGGCGGTATCCAGTTCAGGTTCGGTGTCGAAGGGAAGAAGCGCGTTTTCCATGGACCTTACCTAGCCCGATCCGGGCACGCGCGGCGAGGGCTGATATCGCTTGTCCACGGGGAAATCCCGACCCTGTTGATAAGTGTGGATAATCACCCTGCAACGAAAAAGGGCGGCTCATGTGAGCCGCCCTTTCAGGTCGAGTGGAACCGGAGGAATTATTCCTCGGTTGCAGCCTCTTCAGCGTCAGCTGCCGGAGCGGCGCCGCCGAATTCGTCGTCTTCACGCTCGGCATTAGCTTCATGCAGCTCGGCTGCCTGGGCGTCTGCGATAGCGCGTTCTTCATCCGCTGCCGCTGCGACAACGTCCTCACCAGCAGCCTGGCGCTCGGCTTCGTCTTCGGAACGGGCGACGTTGATCGTCACGTTCACGGAAACGTCGGCGTGCAGGCGGATGCGGACTTCGTGCAGACCCAGGGTCTTGATCGGTGCGTTGATCGCGACCTGACCACGGGACACGGAAACGCCGGCTTCAGAGATCATCTCGGCGATGTCACGGGAGGTGACAGAACCGTAGAGCTGACCGCTTTCGCCTGCCTGACGGATCAGAACGAAGCTTTCGCCGTCGATCTTCTCGCCATCGGTGGCAGCAGCTGCTGCACGCTCGGCATTGCGCTTTTCCAGGGCTTCACGCTCGGCTTCGAACCGGGCCAGGTTGGCTTCGGTTGCGCGCAGAGCTTTTTCCTGCGGCAGCAGGAAGTTGCGGGCGTAACCCGGGCGTACGGTGACGACGTCACCCATCTGGCCCAGATTTTCAACGCGTTCCAGGAGAACCAGTTTCATCGTCAGTTCTCCTTAGTCGGCAGCGTACGGCAGGAGAGCCAGCTGACGGGCGCGCTTGATGGCGCGAGCCAGTTGACGCTGTTTCTTGCCGGAAACTGCGGTGATGCGGGACGGAACGATCTTGCCACGCTCAGACATGTAGCGAAGCAGGAGCTTGGGGTCTTTGTAATCGATCTTCGGTGCGTTTTCACCGGAGAACGGGCAGACCTTGCGGCGACGCATGAACGGACGGCGTGCCGGGATATTGGAGATGTTTCCAGAAGACATTCTCGGCGCTCCTTAGTTACGTTCACGACGACCGCGACGATCGTCTTTCTTGGTCAGGATGGCGGACGGCGTCTCGACGTGCTCGTCAACACGAACCGTCATGTGACGGATGATGTCTTCGGACAGGCGCTGCAGACGGTCCAGCTCGTCGATCACGTCAGCAGAAGCGTCGATGTCGATGAGGCCGTAGTGACCTTTGCGGGATTTGTTGATGCGGTAAGCAAGATTGCGCAGACCCCAGTATTCGGTCTTGCCGGTCTTGCCGCCTTTTTCCTCGATGAGGGTTTTGACGTCCTCGATAAGGGATTCCATCTGTGCCGGCGACATGTCCGGGCGAGCGATGAAAATGTGCTCGTAAAGTGCCATTTCGGCTCCCTTCAAGTCGATTGCGGCGCAGACCAAGCCGAAGGGTCGGGCAGGTCCGCGGTGGCTCCGGCCTCCATGCCTCACCCCATGTGAGCCATATAAAGAGGGCGGACCGCAATCACGCGAAGCGCGGGCTTTATCCGATCTTGTGAGCACATTCAAGCCGCAAGGACGCTTGCACACCTCATGGAATATTGGCTATCGAGCTTTCACACCCAGTTCAGGGGAGGAAATTTAAATGAAACTCGCCTTTGTTTTTCCCGGTCAGGGCTCCCAGGCCGTTGGTATGGGCCAGGAACTTGCCGACAACTTCGCCAGTGCCAAGGCCGTCTTTGACGAGGTCGATGCGGCCCTGGGCCAGGACTTGTCCGGCCTGATGGCCAATGGCCCCATTGAAGATCTCACACTGACAGAGAATGCGCAGCCCGCTCTGATGGCTGCCAGCCTCGCTGTGATGCGGGTCCTGGAAAACGACTTTGACGTAAACGTCACGGCGGCCTCCTTTGTGGCCGGCCACAGTCTTGGTGAGTATTCAGCACTGGCAGCGGCGGGCTCCCTGTCCATCGCGGATGCGGCCAAACTGCTCAAGCTGCGTGGCCAGGCCATGCAAAAGGCAGTTCCGGTCGGCGAGGGCACGATGGCAGCGCTGCTCGGCGCGGATGAGGGTCTCGCTGCCCAGGCGGTCGCAGCCGGCCAGACGGCCGGTGTCTGCGGCATCGCCAATGACAATGCCCCGGGCCAGATCGTGATCTCCGGCGCCACCGCGGCCATCGAGGCAGCGATCGCCAAGGCTGGCGAGCTGGGCCTGAAGAAGGCCATGAAACTCCCGGTCTCCGCACCGTTCCATTGCCCCATGATGCAGCCGGCGGCTGACGCCATGGCGGAAGCTCTGGCGGCGGCAACGATCAATGCGCCCGCCGTCCCGGTGGTCGCCAACGTCACGGCGCGCCCGACGGATGATGTCGAGACCATTCGCCGCCAGCTGGTTGAACAGGTCACTGGCCGGGTTCGCTGGCGCGAGAGTGTGATGTGGATGGTCGAGGAGGGCGGTATCACCACGCTCGCCGAAGCCGGTGCCGGCAAGGTGCTGTCCACCATGCTCAAGCGCACCACCAAGGACGCCAAGGGCCAGCCGCTTAATAGCGCTGCTGACCTGGGAGATTTTGCTGCGGCTTTGAAGGAAAACGCGTGAGGCCATGACGACGGGCGGTGATCAAGAGGATTACGACACGCTCGTCAGGGATCTCGTTTCGGCCAAGCGAGGCGACAATATTGGCAAACTCTGGCGTGCGCCCTTGCTCGACGCGTCAGCACTGATTGTCGGCGGGGGCATCAATTTTGTTGATGCATCCGGCTGGCTTGGATTAATCGTCACGGTCGCGTTCTTTATTGGGGCGCGGTCACAATGGAAGTTTCCGACATTGATCGGGTGGATCGTGATTCTTGGCATCGCCGGGGGGGCTCGGCCATTCGTTGGGAACTTGGACTTATTAGAGAAGAACCAGTCGGAGCTTTTTCATGTTTGATCTTACCGGCAAGAATGCCCTTGTGACCGGCGCGACCGGCGGTATCGGCAAATCCATTGCCAAGGCGCTGCACGCGCAGGGCGCGACCGTGGCCCTGTCGGGCACGCGTGAACACGTGCTGGCCGAGCTGGCTGCCGAGCTGGGCGAGCGCGCACACGTGCTGCCCTGTAACCTGTCTGACGCGGAAGCCGTGGACGCGCTGCCGAAACAGGCGGCCGAAGCGATGGGCTCGTTGGACATTCTGGTGGCCAATGCCGGCATCACCAAGGACCAGCTGTTGATGCGCATGAAGGACGAGGACTGGGACCAGGTCCTCCGCATCAACCTGGACAGTTATTTCCGCCTGTCCCGCGCAGCCCTGCGCGGCATGATGAAGGCCCGTCACGGCCGTATCATCGGCATTACGTCCGTTGTGGGCGTCATGGGTAATCCGGGCCAGTCTAACTACTGTGCCTCCAAGGCGGGCATGATCGGCTTTTCCAAGTCGCTCGCCCAGGAAGTCGCTGCACGCGGCGTTACCGTGAACTGTGTCGCTCCGGGCTTCATCGCTTCGCCGATGACCGACGTGCTCAATGATGAGCAGCGCTCGGCCATCCTCAGCAAGATCCCGGCAAACGATCTGGGCAGCGGTGATGACATCGCGTCCGCAGTTGTCTATCTCGCCAGCGCCGAAGCCGGTTACGTGACAGGCCAGACCCTGCACGTAAATGGCGGTATGGCGATGATTTAATTGAAACCTGCGGGTGCCGTATACGGCAGCTTCGCTAGCCACGGCGAATGAAGTGTGCTAGGTGCCCGCGCATCTTCGGGAAAGTACGGTAAAACCTGACTTCCCGTCCTTTCCTGCATCGCTATAGTCATGGCGATGAATCACTATGAGGGTCTGAAATGTCTGACGTTCTCGAGCGCGTAAAGAAAATCGTTGTTGAGCATCTTGATGTCGATGCGGACAAAGTCACCGACAATGCAAGCTTCATCGATGATCTGGGCGCTGACTCCCTGGACAATGTTGAGCTGGTCATGGCTTTTGAAGAAGAGTTCGACATCGAAATTCCGGATGATGCAGCAGAGCACATCCAGAAAGTCGGTGATGCTGTGAAGTTCATCTCCGAAAAGGTCGGCTAACTGACCCACGCCATGCGTCGCGTCGTTGTCACGGGGATTGGGCTCGTTACCCCACTGGGCCAAGGTCAGGATGCCGTCTGGAAACGGTTGATTGACGGTGAGTCCGGTCTGGGGCGGATCGAGCACTTTGAAACCGACGATCTGGCTTGCCAGATCGCCGGGCTTGTTCCCCGTGTAGACGGCCGCGGTGGCGGCTCTGCGGATATGCAGGGCGTTTTCGATCCGGATGCGGTGATGTCACCGCGTGAGCAAAAACGGATCGACGACTTTATCCTCTACGGCATCGCCGCAGCGGATCAGGCTCTCGCCGACAGTGGCTGGGAGGCTGAAGATGACGCGGCCCGGGAACGGGCCGGCGTCATGATCGGATCGGGCATTGGTGGTCTTGAGACCACATATGATGCCTCGATCACGCTCCACGAGAAGGGGCCGCGCCGTCTCTCTCCCTTTATTATTCCAGGCATGCTGATCAACCTCGTCTCGGGACAGGTATCCATCAAGCACGGCCTGAAAGGTCCTAACCACGCGGTCGTTACGGCTTGTTCCACGGGCGCCCACTCCATCGGGGACGCGGCTCGCCTGGTTGCCCGCGGGGATGCGGACATGATGGTTGCCGGTGGTGCAGAAGCCGCCGTTTGCCGCCTCGGTATTGGCTGTTTCGTATCGCTCAAGGCGCTGTCGACCAATTTCAACGATGACCCGACTGCGGGCTCGCGCCCCTATGACAAGGACCGCGATGGTTTTGTCATGGGAGAAGGCGCCGGCGTGGTCGTGCTGGAAGAATACGAATCGGCCAAGGCGCGCGGCGCCAAGATCTATGCCGAAGTGAAAGGTTACGGCCTTTCCGGGGACGCCTATCACATCACCGCGCCGGCAGATGACGGCAATGGCGGGTATCGCTCCATGCAGGCCGCGCTCAAGGATGCCGGCCTGGATGCATCCGACATCGATTACGTCAACGCGCACGGCACCTCGACCCCGCTGGGCGACGAGATTGAGCTGCGCGCTGTCGAGCGACTTTTCGGCGGAGCCTCCGATGATCTGGTGATGTCCTCGACCAAATCGGCGATCGGTCATTTGCTGGGGGCAGCCGGCGCTGTTGAGGCGATTTTCTCGATCCTGGCCATGAAACACGGCGTCTGCCCGCCAACGCTGAATCTCGACAACCCGTCCGTCGACACCGACATCAATCTGGCTGCCAAGGCGCCGGTTGAGAAATCTATCAGCGCTGTACTGTCGAATTCTTTTGGATTCGGTGGCACAAATGCTTCGGTCGTGTTTGTAGCGGCTGACTGACCGCATTCGGGGAATAGTCATGAGTGAAGTGGAAGCGCGCAAGTCTGCGCCGCTGTGGATGAAGCTCCTTATCTGGGGCGGCATAGCCCTGGTGGTTCTTGCACTGCTTGCAACAGGCGGGGTGTATGCCGGCTATCGCTGGATGCAGGACGAGTTTGCGGCGCCCGGTCCAACGGCTGAGGCCACTGTGACGACCCTGCCTCGTGGCGCAGGGCTGATCCGCATTGCAACCCAGCTGGAAAATGAGGGCCTGATCAGTGATGCGCGGATCTTCCGCTTTGCCATCACGCTCGACGAGGGCGATCGATCCCTGCGCGCTGGCGAGTACGAGATCCCGGCCGGGGCATCCATGGCCCAGATCTATGAACTCCTGCGGTCCGGCCAAACCGTCCAGCACCCGATTACACTGGCCGAGGGGCTGACCAGTGCCATGATTGTACGCTCCCTGGCCGAGGAAGCCGTGCTGACAGGCGAGATCACCGATCCACCCGCCGAGGGTGACCTCTTGCCGGAAACCTATCTGGTGACCCGCGGAACCTCCCGCCACGAAATCGTCGACCGCATGCGTCGTGCCCAGGATGACCTACTGGACGCGCTGTGGGACCAGCGGGCCGAGAACCTGCCGTTTGAAACGCGTGAGCAGGCGATCATCCTGGCCTCCATCGTCGAGAAGGAGACCGGCATTGGTGGCGAGCGTGGTGAAGTCGCTGGCGTCTTTGTGAACCGCCTGCGTCGTGGCATGCGGCTGGAGAGTGACCCTACCATCATCTACGGCATCTCTCAGGGAGAGCCGCTGGGCCGTGGCCTGCGTCGCTCCGAGATCGATAATCCGAACAACGCCTGGAACACCTATCAGATCCCGGCCTTGCCGCCGACGCCGATCGCCAATCCGGGCCGCGAAGCAATTGCTGCGGTTCTGAACCCGACCGAGACGAGCGCGCTCTTCTTTGTTGCGGATGGTACCGGTGGTCATGTGTTTGCCGATACGTATGCGGAACACCAGCAGAATGTGCGCCGCTGGCGCCAGATCGAGCGGCAGCGCCGCCAGGCAGGAAACTAGACATGAGCCAGCTCTCCGGCATGACCGGCTTTGCGCGCGCCGAAGGCCAGCACGAAAATGTCCGCTGGATCTGGGAAGTGCGCAGTGTCAATGGCAAGGGGCTGGAAGTGCGCTCTCGCGTGCCTTCTGGTCATGACGGCCTGGATCTCAAGATCCGCGAACAGGCCCGCAAACGGTTCACTCGCGGCAATCTTCAGGCCTCGCTCAATCTCAAGCGAGATGCCAGCCAGTCGGCACCAGTGATCAACCGTTCAGCGCTTGATGCACTACTGGCACAGGCGGAGGACCTGATTCTGTCCAACCAGGTCGAGCGCCCGCGTCTGGATGGTTTGCTGGCAATTGACGGCCTTCTCGAGACGTCAGCGGATCCGGATCCCGAAGCGCGGGCTGCGCTGGAGAAGGCGCTACTGGAAGGTCTCGGCGAGGCGCTGGAAGGCTTGAAGTCTGCACGTGAGGAAGAGGGGGCGGCCCTGGCCCCCGTGCTTGCAGGACATATCGACAAGGTGGAAGTCCTGACGGATGCGGCAGAGGCCAATGCCGCCACACGCATCGATGCCATCCGTGATCGCCTGTCCGCCAAGATCGCGGAACTGGTCGATGCCGAGCTGGAGGAAAACCGCCTCGCTGCCGAGATCGCAGTGCTCACTGTCAAGATGGATGTGCGCGAGGAACTCGACCGTTTGCGCGCGCATGTTGCCTCGGCTCGGGAACTGCTCAAGCAGGGCTCCCCGGTGGGGCGCAAACTCGACTTTTTGTCACAAGAGTTTAATCGTGAGGCGAACACCTTGTGTTCGAAATCCTCTGACTCGTCGCTGACGCAGATTGGTCTGGATTTGAAGAACGTGATCGATCAGTTCAGGGAGCAGATCCAGAATGTCGAGTGACGGCTTTTCCGGTACCATTTTCAGAGGCCGTCGTCGCGGCGTGTTGATCGCGCTGTCGAGCCCGTCCGGCGCCGGCAAGACGACGCTCTCCAAACGCCTGCTTAGCCAGAATCCTGATGTTGTCCTCTCCATCTCCTGTACGACGCGAAAGCCGCGCCCGGGCGAGATCAATGGCCAGGACTATGACTTCATCTCCGTCGAGGAATTCAAGAAGCGCATTGATGCGGGGTACTTTTTTGAATGGGCAGAAGTTTTTGGTCGCTATTACGGCACGCCGAAAACCCCGGTCATGGAAGCCATCGACGAAGGTCGTGACGTCATTTTCGATATCGACTGGCAGGGCGCACAGATCATTGCGGACCAGGCGCCTGCGGACACCGTGCGTATCTTTATCCTGCCGCCATCGCTGGCCTTGCTCGAAGATCGTCTTCGCAAGCGCGGCCAGGATTCCGACGAGGTTATTCGCGATCGCATGAACCGCGCCAAGGACGAGATCTCGCACTGGAACGAGTATGACTATGTCATCGTCAATGATGACTTCGCGCGCGCACTCGAAAAGCTCAATCAGGCCCTGCACGCGGAACGCCTGAAGCGCAACCGCCACCCCTGGCTGGGTGAATTTGTCGACGCTCTTATGGAGCAGTAGCGGCCCGCCAGGCCCGTGCAAGCCTCTGGAAACCCGCAATATCAATCGTCTCCGCGCGCAGGCCCGGATCGATGTCGGCTGTCTGCAGCAATTCTTCTGCGGAAGCGCGGGTCTTGCCGGCCGCTGCCGCGAGACTCCGGCGCAGTGTCTTGCGACGCTGCCCAAACGCCGACGCGGTGACTTCCCCAAGCGCTTTGAGATCATCGAAACGCTGATCTTCGGGAAGCGGATCGAGAACCACGACAGCGCTCTCCACCTTGGGCGGAGGTGTGAAGGCCCGGGCCGGGATTTTCAGCGCCAGACGTGTCTCGCAGACGGACTGGGAAAAGATGGCGAGGCGGCCATAAGCCTTGCTGCCAGGTTGCGCGACAACGCGGTCGGCGACCTCGCGCTGGAACATCAGCACCGCCCGGCGCCACCAGATCGGCGAGGCTTCCAGCCATTTGATCAGCAAAAGTGTACCGACATTGTAGGGGAGGTTGGACAAGATGGTGCAAGGCCCCTCCGGCAAGACGTCCGGTTCGTCGACCTTGAGCGCATCGGCCTCGACGATTTCGAGTTTACCCGGGTAGGCATCACCGATCTCGCCCAGCGCGCCGAGAAACCGGCTGTCCTTCTCCACCACCAGCAAGGAACCCGTGCCATGGGCGAGGATGCCACGGGTAAGCCCGCCCGGTCCTGGCCCGATCTCGATCGCGCTCTGTTGGGAGATATCTCCGGCTAGGCTGGCGATCTTGCGCGTAAGGTTGAGATCCAGCAGGAAATGCTGGCCAAAGGACTTGTTGGCGCCCAGCCCATGCGCGGCAATCACATCGCGTAGCGGTGGAAGCTCATCAATCATCGCGTCCGGTTCTCCGCAATGCTGGCTGCCAGTTTCAACGCCGCGATAAGGCTGTCGGCACGCGCCTGGCCCTTGCCGGCAATGCCGAACGCAGTGCCGTGATCAGGCGAGGTTCGCACGATCGGCAGGCCCAGAGTGGTGTTGACCCCGCCATGAAAATCCAGCGTTTTTACCGGTATCAGTCCCTGGTCGTGATAATGGCAAATGGCCGCGTCATACTGCGCCCGGGCCTCGGCATGAAACATCGTGTCCGGGGCCATGGCATCCGTGATATTGATACCTTCATCGCGTAACTCGGCAGCTGCCGGGTTTATGATCTCGATTTCTTCACGCCCCAACGCGCCATCTTCACCGGCGTGCGGATTGAGACCGGCCAGGGCCAGTCGCGGCCTGGCGATCCCGAAATCACGCCTGAGGGCCGCGTAGGCGAGCCGGGCGACATGTTTGATGCGCTCGGGATTGACCGCGCGAACTGCGTCTTCAAGGGCGATATGGATCGTGGTGAGCACCACACGCAAACCGCCACCCGAGAGCATCATCAGTGGCCCCCTGGGACCGTCGAGCGGAGCGTCCTTCGTCAGGTCTGCGAGAAACTCGGTGTGGCCGGGAAAGTCGAACCCCGCCTGGTACATGACCGACTTCGCGATAGGGGCTGTGACAACGGCGTTGATTTCGCCCGTTCTCGCGAGGGAGACAGCATCCTCGATCGCGCTGCGGACCGCTGCAGCATTTTCACTACACGGAACGCCAAGCCGGACCGGCCTCGAGAGCGGGCACGACTGCGTGAAAACCGGGAGCTCCGTTTGGAAATGTTGCGCAGCATCAGCCGCGCTCTCGATCGGGACAGCCTGGCTGAAACAGGACGGGTCACCGATCACCACGAACGGGATGTCAGAGCGCTCGCGCAGCTCGTGCCAGGCCTTGCTGATGATTTCAGGGCCGATGCCTGCAGGATCACCCATCGTAACGCCGATGGGAGAGGGAAGCGGCATTAGTAGCGAATCTCGATCGTGCTTTCGCGGCGCAGGTCGCGCAGCCAGCGACGAGAGAGCAGGGAAAGCTGTTGGCCCCGCAGCTGACCTTCAAGGTCGTCACGTGTTGGTACGCCCGGTCCGCCAATTGCGCGGTCGCAGACCACAATGCTCTGTACGCCTGCAGCGCTTTCGATAACGCCCGTATTCTCACCCTGGTCAAGCGGGGCAAGCGAGTCGCGGATCTGAGGCAGTAGCGCATCTGCGCCAATGGAGCCCAGCGGAGTCACGATGGCACCATCGATCTCGGCAGCGACTGCATCCAGCGTGTCACAGACGGGATTGCGGTTCATCGCGCGTTCCAGATCGCCACGCGTCGTGTCGGTTACTGCGCTTGTGGGCACAGTCAGCTGGACGAGGTCGTATTGCAACGTGGTGGTGCCGTCCCGGGCACCGACAAGAGCGATGATCATATAACCGCCCGGCACGCGGACAGGATTGGACAGTGCGCCTCCATTTTGCTGGAAGACCGGCAGCAGCTGCGGGATGACCTGCGCGACTTCCGGCTGCAGTTGTGAGGCTGCGATCCAGCCAATATCACCGCCGGTGGCGGCGGACGGCGCGTCAGAGAATTGTTGCGCGAGCTGCGGGAAGGCCGCGCCCTGCTGCAGCTGGTTCATTACGCCGATGATGCGCTGGGTTGTTTCCTGTTCGGATGCTGCCGTGCGGATCTCGAAGAACATCTCGAAAATGCGGAACTGAGGCTGGGACGCACTGGCTGCCAGGCGCTCGAGCGCCAGCTCAATTTGCTGATCGGAAATTCGCACGCGCGAGCCGTAACGGCCATTGACCAAAATCTGCCAGGCAATCTCGGACTCGATCTGGTGGCGCAGCGTCTGGACGTCGACGCCGGACTGCTCAAGCTCCGCGACAACAGCTTCGATGGTCGAGTTGTTACGCTGAGCGAGATCGAGCAGGGACTGCATGATCTCTTCTTCCGATACCTGGATCTCGTACTCGCGAGCAGCCTGCAGCTGCAGGTGTTCATCGATCAGGCCGCGGATGGCCTGGTCCTGCACGCGCAGCATGGCTTCCTGGTCAAGCTGTGCCAGCCCTGTGGAAGCGATTATCAGGCGCATCCGATTGCGAACATCGACCGTCGTGATCGGTTCGTCATTGACCAGAGCAGCAACGCCCTCGGTAATCTGAGCGCTCGCGCTGACGCCAAAAAGGCTCGTCAGGGCGGCAAAAGAAGCAAGTACGAAATTTCTGGTGCGTGACATCGGTTCTTTCCGTTCCGCCGGAAGATTACTCAAGATCGCTTACAACGCAATGACGAGACACTGTTGCTAGTCAGGCGCGACGCTTCCCAATGTGAACAGCGAGATCCTAAACTGGATCGACTCGGACGGGCCAAGCCGGTCAATTCCCAGATCCTGGCGCTCATAGACGATTTCCATCTGTGTGCAGTCATCACGATAACGGAAGCCAGCCTGGAGCCTGCGGGATGTTTCGAGGTCCAGATCATGCGTCACATCGCTGACAAGCTGCCAGCGCTCGGTGAGTTGGTAGGAGGCGCCGGCGATGATCTCACGCTGGGCGGAGCGTGTGGAATCATCGTCGCTGATGTCAGTGTATCGAAGGTCGCCACTGAACCGTCCATTGGAATATCTCGTCGTAACGCTCAGTCGATCGATATCCATATCACGTGAGTCCAGACGTGTCTGGAAAGCGGCCTGGAAATCGCCCCAGTCGACTTCACCGGAAAAGACATAGTCGGAGCTTTCGGTCGCCAATCCGCTGGCACCGCTAAACACGGCATCACCATCAAGGCGCTCGCTGCGCCCGAGGAAAGCTCGAAGCATTCTATCTTCACCGAAATAGGCCGTCGCGCGTACACCTGCTGTGACCCGCTGCCCCTCTTCCCAAAGATCGAACCCCGGAGCGCGGGACGGTTGGAAGAGAAGGGTCTCATCGAGGTCGATGGAAAGGCTGTCTTCATTGAGGACCCGCGCGGAAACCGGATCGTCCGTGGCGATCACGCCGGCGATGATCGGTTCAACGATTATGTCGCCACCCTCGACTGAGCGTACGAGCGGCCAGGAAACTTCTACACCGGCAAGACCGACCTGACGGTCAAAACCGTCACCATAAGTGCCACCATTTCCGTCCGGGACATTGCTGTATTCGAAGGCATCAATTCGGCCAAGGGCGAAGGGTTCTGCGACGATGCCCTGCGGGCTGGTCCAGCGCGTGCGCCAGTCAATGCTCGACGAGAGGCGCTGATAGTCGGTGCCAACCTCGCGGTCGAGAACGGCGCCATTGATCCCCAGATTCACGCGCCCCCATCCTTCCGGGGCAGTGAAGACCTGACGATATTCAAGCACCGGCAGCAGATCCGGAAGGGATTCATCGTCGCGCTGCGAGCGCAGCGACTGGTATGAGGCCGAAATCACGGTACCAAAAGCATTGCGTGACCGGTGTTCTACATACAGCTGGCTCAGCAGGCGGCGCGTATCCGGATCAAATGGGGCGCCACGATCCTGGTCGATCTCGGAGAAGTCATAGCGACGCAGGTGCAGGTCGTCCGAGGCGCGCTGAACCGTGAAGCCCCAGCGCCAGTCCTCGGTGATGCGAAAACGTCCACCGCCATAGATATGCCAGCGATCATCTTCCTCACCGAAACGATTGCCGTCGCTGTCGACCTCGGCTTCGTGTGTATAGCTCCCCTCGAAGGCCATGGAGCCGGACCAGAATCGTTTGCGGTACTCGCCAAAAACCAGCGGATTCACATTGCTCATATAGCGCGGAGCAACAACCAGGTCCTGGTGAGGCGAAATAGCCCAGAGATAGGGTTGCTGGTAGTTGAAGCCGAGCCGTGATGAAACGCCCAGGCCTGGGAACAGGAAACCGGAACGGCGTTCTGACGACGGATCGGGATGTGCGAATGTCGGGGCGTAGAGGACCGGTACGCCAAGGAACTCCAGCTGGGCATCCTTGTAGTAGATCATCTGATCTTCGGTGTCTTGGACCACTTCGCGCGCGCGAATGCGCCAGGTCGGCTCCTGTTCACCGTCTTCGCAGAGTGGGCAGGCGGTGTAATAGGCTCGGTCGAGACGAATGGAACCGTCCTCGGAGCGAGCCGCCGTCGCGGCAGCCATGCGACCATTGTTTTCCATCATGGTCGCGAAACCGACTGCGATACCGGTGGACATCTCGCTGTCGAGTTCGAACTCGTCAGCGTATTGCGGGTATTCGCCCTGGCCGTGGATCTCGACATTGCCGCGAGCAATGACGCGGTTTTCCTCGGGGCGGTATTCCAGCTCGTCGGCGATCAGCAGACGGTCGCCTTGCTGGACCCGTACATTGCCGCGCGCGATATAGCCCTCTCCGGACCCGAAATCATCCAGCGTGTCAGCTTCGAGATAGACCGGTTGGTCGTCCTGCGTTTCCTGCAGGGCGAACGCGGGAGCTGAACACGCGAGTAATGTTGAAGCAAGCAAGGCCGCAGCGATGCGGCGATAATGCGACGCCATGCGCGTCACTCCCTCAATTGAATCGGCCCCACCCGACCGAGCCATCATGACTAGCCGATAGCGGGCATTTCGTCCACGCCGTCAACCGTCTTCGGTCGAGGCAATATAGGTCAGGGCAAGCAATGCGGTGATGGCAGGTGCAGCCCAGGCCGCCGTTAGCGGCGGCAGTGCCCCCGCTGCGCCGATAGAGCCGAGCAATTCCTGCAGAAAAAACATCACGAAGCCCGTCAAACCGCCAGCCAGCGCAAAACCTGCTGCTCCGCCCAGACGTTGCAGGCGCATGGTTGCAGCGGCGGCGATCAGTGTCGCCGCGAGCAGGGTCAGCGGCAGGGCGAGCAGGCTGTGCAGGCGCAGTTCATAGCGCTCAGTCGCCAAGCCGGCTTCGTTGGCCGAGGCGATGAGCGTCGGCAGGTCCCAGAAAGAGACCCCTTCAGGTGATCGGGATCGCTCGAAGAGAGCCTGCCGGTTGATGCCTGTGGGCAGGGTGATCAGGCCCAGCTCGACCGAAGGTGTGTTGGGCGTACGCTCGACGGCGTTTTCAACTTCCCAGAAGCCTTCCTGTAGCGTCGCAGCGTCAGCATCGATGCGGCGGTCGAGCGCGGGAACTCCATCCTCGTTGACGGCGTAGTAGAGAAAGGCCGGTGCTTGCAGTACGCGGTCGCCCTCCGCCAGAGACGTAGCCGCGATAACGGTGAAGCCGTTGACATTCGCCTCTCGCAGCCAGACCGGAGTGGCCGCATTGGGGTCCCGGCGGACATTCATCAGCGCATCGCGGCGCGCTTCGAAGGCGGCATTGCCGGCCGCACCGAGCGGGTTGAGCACAGTTGTGCCGAACAGGCCGACGACAAGCGCCAGGATCATGGGGGCGGTCAGAATGCGCCAGGCCGACATGCCTGAGCCGCGCATGACAACCAGTTCGCTTCGCCGGTTCAGGCGGAAGAGTGCGGTCAAGACGCCAAACAGGAATATGAAAGGCAGAGTGGTTTCAAGTAGGGCGGGAACTTTCAGCATCGTGAGGCCGACCAGTTCCGGTGCTCCGATGTCGACCCGCGTGCCGATCGTACGCGACTGTTCCACAAAATCGATGAGGATGATTACCGCGCCGATCACGCCGGCAGCCATACCCAGGCCGGCCAGTGTCTGGTTCAGCATGTAGCGGTTGAGGTGGCTAGCGACGGTCATCTAGCGGGCCTCCGCGGCGGGCGGCGCATCCGGCCGGGCCCGGCCCGGCCAGTAGATAACGGCCAGCGCCCCGATAATTCCAATCAATGGAACAATGTACTGGGCGATGTTGAGGGCCGGGTCGTCCGTAGCACCAGATTGAACGCTGAAACCAACGAGGCGAAGGGTCAGCCCTGCGCCCACGGCTATTGCTATTCGTCGCCCGTAACCCAGGCGGGAATAATCGCCTGCCAGGTAGGCCGCAGCGGCGATAAGAACGAAAGCCAGATTGAACAGCGGCGCGGAGAGACGGTAGTGCGCTTCCGCCCTTGCACTTTCCTCGCCGCCGGGGCGTGCGAGAATGGATCCGTCCGGCCACAACAATTCATGCAGAAAGCGGTCGCTTTCCTTGAAGAAAATGGCGTCTGCGATTCCCGAGAACTCCTCCAGGTCCGGTTCGGTCCGGTCGAAGGTCGTGTAGTTCATTTCCTGGTTTTCATCGAGCCATTGCGCATTGCCATTGATGAGGACCAGGGCGGTACGATTGCCACCACGCGCGATCACGCCCTCGCGGGCGGTGTATGTGACAGCCCCTTCCTGGCCGCGTGTATCGTGGATCATGATGTCCAGCAGGCGGCCATCACGCGTGCGTTCGCGCGCATAGATCGTCACGCCTTCGCCGATGCGTGAGAAGGCGCCCGGTGTCACCAGGCTGGAGGCCACGTCGGACCGCAGGTCATAGAGGCTACGCCGCATCTCCCGGTAGGAGACGGGTTGGATAAAGAGATTAATCGCCAGGTTGGCGATGACGACATATATGCCTAGGCGCATAAGCGGTGAGAGCATGCCCCAGCGTGTCATGCCGGAGGCCGAGGTGACGACAAGCTCACTGTCGGAGGACAGGCGGCTGAGACCGGTCAGGGTGGCCACGAACAGTGCAATCGGCAGCAAGAGGGCTGTCAGGTGCGGCAGGGCCAGCAGCGTGACCTTGAAGAAGGTGAAGGCCGTTTCGGAATAACCTGAGACCAGATCCGTATTCGACAGACTCTGTGTCAGCAGGGACAGTCCCGCAAAGGCACCAACCGAAGTCAGGAAGGGCCAGAGGAGTTGTCGGAAGAAATATCGCTGAACAAGAATCATGACGGATCTAAAGCTGCGCGTTCAGCCTTCTATCTCGCTTCCGGATCGGATACCACTTTCGCGACCCATCTTTTTCGCCCCAATCACATACGGGCGGTTCCACTGTTCTAGCGAGGTTTTGCCATGAAAATCGAATTCGCTTCGGCTGATTCCGTTTCAGGTTCCCAGGCCGTACCGGTCTTTGCCGACTCGACTTTTTCCGCCGCTGCCAAGGCGATTGATGATGCTTCCGGTGGTGCGCTGTCGCGCGCTGTTGCCGCCAGCCGCTTCACCGGCAAGCCGGGCCAGACCCTGGAAGTGCTGGCGCCGGCCGGTACGAATGCTGACCGCGTGGTCCTGTTCGGACTGGGCAAACAGGCTGAGCTGAAGGCCAGCGTCATCGAGAAATCCGCTGCGGCTGTGACGTCCAAGATACTGCTGTCTGGCGAGACCTCCATCACCATGCGTCTTGACGGTGTGGCGGATGCTGAAGGCGCCGGCCGTGCAGGTCTGGGAGCCCGCATGGCGGCCTATCGTTTCGACGAGTATCGCACCAAGCTCGCCGACGACAAGAAACCCTCCCTATCCGGTATGACCATCACCGCTGATAATGTCGCCGCGGCAAATACCGCCTGGGACAGTTGGGGCGCCGTTGCCGCCGGTGTCGACATGGCGCGTGAAGTGACCAACCTGCCGCCAAACGTTCTCAACCCGGAAACCTATGCCAAGAAGATCGAGGGCATGTCCGAACACGGTCTCGAGATCGAGATCCTCGACGAGGCGGCCATGGCCGAGCTGGGCATGGACATGCTTCTGGGTGTGGGCCAGGGCTCCGAGCATGAAAGCCATATCGCCATCATGAAGTGGAATGGTGGTGCGGAAGGCGAAGCACCGCTGCTTTTCGTTGGCAAGGGGCTGACCTTTGACAGTGGTGGCATCTCGCTGAAACCGGGTGCTGGCATGGACGAGATGAAGGGCGATATGGGCGGCTCTGCTGCCGTTGTCGGCCTGATGCGTGCTCTCGCAGGCCGCAAGGCGAATGTGAATGCCATCGGTATCGTCGGCCTGGTCGAGAACATGCCGGACGGCAATGCCCAGCGGCCGGGTGACGTTGTTCGTTCCATGTCTGGCCAAACGGTGGAGATCCTCAACACTGATGCCGAGGGCCGTCTCGTCCTGGGTGACGTGCTCTGGTATGCCCAGGGGCGTTTCGAGCCGAAGCTGATCATCGACCTGGCGACGCTGACGGGTGCCATGCTGATTGCCCTGGGCAATAGCCGTGCAGGTATCTTCTCCAATGACGACACCATTGCCGAGCAGCTGTTTGCGGCGGGTAACGCGTCGGACGAGCCGGTGTGGCGCATGCCGCTGGGTGCCGATTATGAAAAGCATATCGAGACCAAGAATGCCGATATCAAGAATGTCGGCGAAGGCCGCCTGGCCGGCTCCATCTCGGCTGCTGAATTCCTGAAATGCTTCGTCAATGAGCGTCCGTGGTGTCACATCGATATCGCCGGTACGGCCATGGGCGGTATGAAGGACGATCCGCGCCAGCCGAGCTGGGGTACGGGCTGGGGTGTACGTATCCTCGACCGTTTCGTGCGCGACAATTACGAAGGCTGACGCCGAACAGGAGAGGGCGGCCACGGCCGCCCTTTTTCTCATGTCAAATTCCGATCAGGCAGGCGAACTCTGGTTCTACCACCTCGAGCGATCGAGCGTGGAGGAAGTGCTGCCTGAACTGGTCGAGAAAACCATCGGTCGGGGCTGGCGCGCCCTGATTAAGTCGAGCGATGAGACCCGGTTGAAAGCGCTCGATGCGCTGTTGTGGACCTGGCGCGAGGAAAGCTTCACGCCGCACGGACTGGCCAGCGAGGCCCATGCCGAACGCCAGCCCGTCCTGTTGACCCTGGGCGATGACAATCCGAACGGCGCGCGGTGCCTCTTCCTTTTGGACCGGGCCGAACCGGGTGATTTCAAGGCCTTTGAACGCACTATCGTGATGTTCGATGGCAATGATGAGAGCGCCGTCGTTGCAGCGCGCGGGCTCTGGAAGACAGCCAGCGGTGTTGGCGCGAATGTCTCCTACTGGCGCCAGTCCGATGCCGGTCGCTGGGAGAAGAAGGTGTAGCCCTGTCCAATTTGTCGCTTGAGCTTCGCTGTATGGACGCTAGGGTGACCGCGTAGTCAGTGCGGGTGAGTGTGATATGCGGGTCTTGGTCCTGGGATCGGTTTTGTTTCTGTCGGGATGTTTTGCCACTTCCGGTGAGCCGGCCGGGCAGTCTCCATCTGCAGGTCAGGCGGCGGACGCTCTACCGCCCATGATGCCGGTCGAGGAGCTTGGCTCATCTGATGTACATCGGCCGATCACCGGTAATTGCGGCATGGAAGACCTGCAGCAATATATCGGTCGCCAGCGAACCTCGGTCTCTCGTGACGTCCTGCCAACGAATTTCCGTGTGCTTGGACCTGATACGATGACGACCATGGAATACCGGGCCGACCGCCTGACCATCCGTATCGACCGCAATGACCGCATAGAGAGCATCACCTGCGGGTAAGTTATTTTTCTGGGGGAATATTATGTTTCAATTAGTTGCTGGGCTGGCTGCTGCCAGCCTGTTTGTTCAGGACGGAACTGAGTCGAGTGAAGAGCAGGAAGTGGATCCGGCCGCTGCTGTTGTGGAGATGTCGTCGACGCCTGTTGCCGCTGAACTAGATACACGCCCGATTTCGGAGCGGGGTGAGGAAATCGAGTTTCGCCAGCGTTTCCGCAGCTGGTCACTGGGAGATCTGTCTGGACGTCTGTCGCGACGGACAACGTCATCTAATATCCTCGGTCTCAGACGTGGCCAGAGCTCAAGGGTGACCCTCACTGTCAACAATGGTGCGTATGAAGACAATCCGCTGACAATTACCTGTTCCGCGCGCGAAGTATCACTCGGGCTGGAGTGGATCGCGAGATTGGATCGGGACGAACTGGTGTACGGATGCAGTTTCGAGCAGGACGGTCAAGAAACTGACGCGGTGTTCGAGATGGTTCTCGGTGGCGGTCTCATGGGGCGAGGTGATCGAGCTGGAGAGTATCGGAGTGGAGACACTGTTCTACGCTTTCAGAATAGAGAAGGAAGCGGAGGGCTGATGTCATCAATGATGCCTGACATGTCAGTTTATCAAGGCGAACTCGAAGTGGGCGCTCTTGATCCGGGCATGATGAGTTATGACGTTTGGGTAGTACGGGAGCCCGGAGCGGTGCGTGAGCACACAACTATTGTGCTTGCAATACTGGCGACCTACACGGAGCCGGGAAACTAGCCGGGTTTCGGCTGAAGTGATTTGCGGCCCCGCTTTGGGTAAGCGGGGTCGTTTTCTTATCTCGGGCTTGGGGGGCGCTTCGACTTGCGTCCAGCGCCAAGATCAGGAGGTCCAGGGGATGGTCCTGGATAGTGCCTGGCTTGGGCCCAGGATTTGCGGCGTCTGGTCGTAATCCAGTTCGGCCAGGTGTTTGCGCACCTGAGCGACAAGCTCATGGAAGTTTGGGGGTGCCTTGCCCCGATATCGGCGCAACAGGGTCGCCAGAGAATAAGTGAAGGCCCCGTAGCTGGTGACACCGTGGCGGTATTCATAGGCGTATTGGTTTTCCGCACAGGCCTCGATGATCAGCGGCAGATAGGGGCCCGGCAAATAGGCTGACGTGTCCTTGCTGGCTTCATAGTCGCGGGCACTGGTCTGGCGCAGCATGCCACTGCGACCGAGCCGTGCAACGGCCCCATCGAGACCGAAATATTGTCTGCTGACATCGCTGTCTTCGGACCAATCGGTGTTGAGGGGCTTGAAGGCGCGCGGAACCCACATTTCACGCTTGCTGTCCCAGCGGATCTCTCGGTGACGGATATCATCCGGCGGCGAAATACCCTTCGCTTTGCGGCTGCCATCACGGTGCATGCTGCCGGCATGACAGCAGTCAAAGATCAGGCCCAGCTGAACCTCATAGGGCAGCTGGCTGTAGAATTGCTGGATCTGTTTGTCGGTCACCGCGGTTTCTGCCGACCAGGCGAAATCCCAGGGCACCAGGCATTCCAGATGATGGTCCGGTTCGGTGCTTGGCCCGTATTCGGGGATCTGGGCCCCATGTCCGCTGAAATAGAAGATCCGCTCATCTCCCGGCTGTGAATCATCCACGAGCCATTCCAGGCGTTCCAGTATTCCGTCCGTGGTGGCGCGGCTGTCCAGGCAGACATGGATATCCGCCGCATCGAAACCGCATTCCTGGAGCACGGAACTCATCAGGAAGACATCATTGACACAGCCTTCCAGGCGACTGGCCTCGTCCGGATACTCATTGATGCCGACAAGTACGGCGCGTTTGCTGGCCCTTGACTTGGTCTTCGTACTCCTGCGAGCGGAACCGAAGCTGCGCGTCGCGCGGTAGACGCCGTCACCGAGCAGGCCTGCTGCGAGCGGGTTCCAGAACTGTTCGACGGCAACGCTATGTCCGAGATAACCCGAACCGGAGTGATCACCGATCCCGTCATCATCGAAGGGGGTTTCCAGCTGCAGGAAATTGTCTGCCTCGGGCAGCCTGATCTGTGCCGTGAAGACGTCATCATGGCGATTGTAGAAATGCCGCCACGTCTTCACCGCCAGTGGAGTAACCCGACCATTGGTCAGATTGCCGACCACAAAAGGATTGCCGATCTGGGAACCGATGGTGACGTAGTTGATCCGGGACAACAGCTCGGCGATATCACCCTCGCGGGCGCTGGGGTGGGAGAAGGCGTTGTAGCTGACAAGCGAGCCCAGGCTGTGGGCAATGACGACTTCAGGTTTGTGTTCACGAAGGCGGTCATGCAGCCAGTCGCGGCTACTTTGCTGGAATTCCCTGTCCTCGACCCAGGCGACAACATAGCCCGCCGTCCAGCGCGCCTTGTCCTTCAGATCACCTATTTTACCGCGCGCGCGACGCGGCCGGATCGCGCTCGAGGCGAGTTTCCAGACGGCTTTTGCAATGTCCCAGCCGCTGATATCGATCTCTTCGAAAATCGGGTCATAGGTCTCGAAAATGATTTCGAGCGGACGCTCACTCCCGGTCGGGTAGGCGGCCTCGATGGCCGTGCGCCATTCCTCGTGCCAGCCATTGTCCCTGTGGTCGCCGAGACCATGCACACACAAGATGCGTATCGGATCCATCTCGTTCTCCTCTCCCTTTGGTGCCGCCGGAACGGTATTTCGCCCCAAGGGGGAGGTGCAAGGTAAATTCGATCACAAGTTGTTTTTCTGGGCTTCCTCGAGTTTCTCTTCCGCTTCCAGCCATTTTGTTTCGGCCGCATCGATCAGTTCGACGGCCTTTGCGCGTTTGATCTGGAGGTCGGTCGCGGTTTGCGGATCCTTTTCGTAAAGGCCGGGCGTTGCGAGCCCCTTGTCGATCACATCAAGCACGCCGCGCAGGCGATCACTTTCCTTCTCCCACCGCGCCACTTCATCACGCAGGGGTTTAAGCAGTTTACGTTGCTCGGCCGCGGATCGGCGCGCGACAGATTTTTCATCCGTTGCGACGCTTTTCTTGCCGGAGCTTTCTTTAGCGCCACGCCCCAGCAGAGACTGACGGTAGGTCTCGATATCCTCGCCATAGGGCGTGACAGTTCCGTCCCCGACCAGCCAGAGCCGGTCAACGCAGGCCTCGATCAGATAGCGGTCGTGGGAGATGAGAACGACAGCGCCCTCGTAATTGTTGATCGCATTGATCAGCTCGGCGCGACTGTCCATGTCCAGGTGGTTGGTCGGCTCGTCGAGGATCAGGAGGTGTGGTCCGTCGAAGGTGATCAGATTGAATAGTAGACGGGCTTTCTCGCCACCGGACAGTGATTTCGCCGGTGTTTCCTGGCGATCGCCGGGCAGGCCGAACGTGGCCAGGCGGGCACGGCGCTGTGCCTCGGTTGCGTCCTCCATGCGCTCGACGACGTGCTGATAGGCCGAGACTTCCGGCGACAGCATGTCGATCTGGTGCTGGGCGAAGTAAGCGATCTGCAACTTCTTGTGCTTGCGCAGGAAACCGTCCTGCGGATCCAGCTTGTCACAGAGCAGTTTCGCCATGGTCGACTTGCCGGCGCCATTGCGACCGAGAATGCCGATGCGATCATCCGGATCGATATTCAGGTTCACATCGCGCAGGATGTGTTTGCCCGGCTCATACCCCGCTTTGAGGTCCAGCATGCGGATGATAGGCGGGGCCATGCGGCGCTGGGGATTGGGAAACTCGAAGGGCGCGACCGGGTCGTCTACGATTGTGGCGACGGGTTTCATGCGCTCGAGCATCTTCACCCGCGACTGCGCCTGTTTCGCCTTTGACGCCTTGGCCTTGAACCGGTCCACGAAGGACTGGAGATGACGGCGCTGGGCTTCCTGCTTTTCCAGCAATTTCATCTGCAGGCGCTGTTTCTCGCGCAGGGCCTTTTCGAAATCATCATAGCCGCCTTCATAGACGCTGATCTTGGCGTCCTTGAGGTGGGCGATCTTGTTGACGGCACCATTGAGCAGGTCGCGGTCGTGGGAGATCAGCAACACCGCCCCGGGGAAAGTGCGCAGATAGGCCTGAAGCCACATCACGCCTTCCAGGTCGAGATAGTTGGTCGGCTCGTCGAGCAGCAGCAGGTCCGGTCGCGCAAACAGGGTCGCTGCCAGGGCCACTCGCATGCGCCATCCGCCCGAGAATTCCTTGCACGGTCGACGCTGAGCCTCGCCGGAAAAACCCAGACCGGACAGGATAGAGCCTGCACGGGCTTCGGCAGAGTGGGCCTCGATATCGGCCAGACGGGTCTGGATCTCGGCAATCCGGTTCGGCTCGGTTGCCGTCTCCGCTTCTTCCAGCAGAGATGCACGCTCGAGATCAGCGGCCAGGACGACATCCATCAGCGTTTCATCGCCAGAGGGGACTTCCTGGGCGACCCAGCCCACACGTGCGCCCTTCTTGATACTGGTATCGCCGCTTTCCGGCGAGGCTTCGCCGCGGATCAGGCGGAACAGGGTCGACTTGCCGGTGCCATTGCGCCCGACAAGACCCATCTTGGCCTTGCCGCGAAGCGCAAAGGTCGCCTTGTCGAACAGGACCCGGCCTTCAATCCGGTAGGTGAGATCATTGACGTGCAACATGGAAAGGGCGCGTAGCGGGTCTAGCTAGGTGGTGCAAGAGGACGATGCGCCTTGTCTCAGCCTAGACTTAGGAAAATGCCTGACCTACCAAATAGGTGAGACGGGGGAAATATGTCGAAATTACAATTGGTCTTCCGATGCGTCCTGGCCGGATTGGCGTTTTGGACTGGTGGATTCGAACAGGCGATAGATGAACAGGATACAAATCCAAACAATTGTATGCGCTCGTTATCGTCGGGGCACACAGACCTTCAAGGTCCGGAGCTTCTGCTGTCACTGGAGCGGCATGCTCTCAATGGTGACCGGGTTGCGCAGGCGCAGCTCGCATTCCTGAGCCTTTATTCCGAAGATTACCCTTATGACCCCATTGGCGGAGCCTATTGGTTGTTACAGGCCTCCGAGCAAGGCTGTGCCGACGCGCAGCTATTGCTTGCTTTGAGCTATGAGAGCGGTCCTTTGCCAGCTGATCGCAATCGAATGATTTGGTGGTTGCACAATGCTGAAGTCAACGGATCTGAGGATGCCGCGGCAGCGCTGGCGGCTGTCGAACGCCAGCCACGGTTCCAATTGGACATGTCTCCGATAACTCCCGAGATGCAGGCTTGGTATCGGCATCACGCTGATAGTGGGAACGCCTGGGCGAGTTGGCGCATGGCTAACTTGGCACAAACGACGGATGAAGCGTTGACGTGGTTACACAGTGCGGCCGACGGTGGGGTTCAACTAGCCTATTTGACATTGGGGCACGTGCTCAGCGGGTACTCTTATATGGGTACCACGGGAGAGGTGGTCGAAGACCATCAAGCAGCAATTTCATATTACACCCTTGCCGCGGAGAGCGGTGACGGCTTTGCGATGAACCGTTTGGCCGAAATTCATTACTTACGTGCCGAAGAGGAAGGAGATAGCCGATCGGCTGACGCCCATGAGGCGGTGCGTTGGTATCGAAATTGTGCAGAACATGACGACTATAATTGTTTGGATTGGCTCGCCCATTTCCACCGCACGGGGTATGGAGGGGCGGAGGTTGACGAAGCGCTGGCAGCCGAACTGCAAGCTCGTGCCGCAGAAGGAAGGCCACTGCTGATTCCGGCTGGTGAGCCGGTGCGGGCGGACCTCGATGAGGAATCTGATCAATGACGGCGTCTTGGAAATGCCGCGATTTGATTGCCACCAGCCTGTGTCTGGGCCTGGTCTCGGTCTGTTCGCCGAACGCCCTAGCCGAAGAAATCAATGTCGAATGTGACAGGGGTATCGTGGTGGCAGTCGAGGTCGATTTTGGCGTTGACCAACGAGAGCGGATTCTTGAGCAGGCCTTAGAGAATGATGTGACCGCCCAATATGCGCTAGGATCAAACCACCTTCGCAATCGAGCTACGGAAGAAGACGGGCTCGAGGGGCTGTACTGGATGTCGCGGGCTGCACGAAATGGCTGTTTTTTGGCGCAAATGACACTGGTCACGGCGTTTCGTGATGGGGGTGTTGTTCGCCAGGATGTCGAGCAGGCTCTCTGGTGGCTGCATCATGCCCAACTTCAAGAAGCAACATTGCTGGAATCATTCTTCTTCGAACTTGATGGAGTGGAAGAAGCGGCTCGATCCACAACTGCTGCGACACCGGAAATGATCTCCTGGTACCGCGAGCAGGCTATGTCGGGGAACCATTGGGCAGCCTGGCGTATGTCCGCGCTTGAGCCTGAAAACATAATCACGTGGGTCGAATTGTCTGCCAGCGGTGAAAATCCATTGGCCCTGATTTTCCTTGGAATGTTGCGTGACCGTCGCGCCCAGATCGATGGCGAGGAGTTCGAACTGAATTTCCAGCAAGCTAGATCATTCTATGACCGGGCGATGAACTCTGGATCGCTTGAAGCGTGGAGATATGCCTGGCGGTATTCTGCTGAGAACTATTTGTACGAAGCACAGGATTCCAATTCCCTGACGGATGCCGAGCGGCAAGAGCTGGTCTCTGTTGGCCTGGATCACTTAGTGCATTGCGCCGAGATGTTTGTCGGGTGCGCGGCTACTCTCGTTGAGGTTTATGACAATGGGTTTTTGCATATCCAGCCGGATTGCGATCAAGCTTCGCACTGGCAGTCAGTCGTCAACGATCATTGGAGCGAAAACCCACGGTCCATTGGCGGACTACGTATAACGACCACTGCCTCACGAGATCAGCTTCATAGCTGTCTGGCCCAGGAGTAAGCGGCGCCAAGTCGACCTCCCGGGAAGAGGGCGACCGTAGATGCCCTTTTGGGCCAGAGCGTAAACGGCAAGAGAGGGGATTGACCGCCCGGCTGTCCCACTCATAGCGAACATGTGACGCTTGTAGACAAATCGGCCTTGGGCTATCCGGTTCAAATGCTGGGGAGCATGAAAACTGGACCAAGAAGAATGATTGTAAAAATTGGTGCGAGCCTTGGACTGGCGGTCTTGTCGATGACGGCTGCAGTCGAACTGACGGAAGCCAATGCGGCGTCTTTTCAAGCGGATGAGATCCGCAATCTCAATGTGAGTTACCAGGGCAGCGAGGAGCAGACTTTCTCTGCGAGTGAGAAGGCGGCGATCGAGGCGATCCTCTCTGATACCTATGAGCAGGTGAAATCCATCTACCCGGATCTCGCCAACGAGGTCAGCGTGTCGGTGCGCACGCTGGCGCGTGATCTGACCATGGTGGGACATGTGACTGGCATGGCTGCGGCGCCCGGGCGGATCGTGATCATGATTTCCAGCCTGCATCCGGAAAGCCTGGAGGCGGCTGCGCGTGATGGGCTCGCCGGGACTTTTGCCCACGAGCTGCACCATCTGCGCCGTGGTTGGACGATTGAGGGCAATCACTACGGCCCCGGAATCCAGATCGCGACGATCAATGAGGGCCTGGCGGTCATATTCGCGGAATCGATCACCGGTGCCTCCAAGCCAGGCAATATGCAGCCAGATGAACCAACATCGCTGGATTGGGCGCGAGAGATCCGCGCGCTGCCCGTGGATGCGGATTACGGCACCTGGATGTTCCAGCATCCCGATGGCCGGATGGGCGTGGGCTATCGCACCGGACGTTTCCTGGTGCAGCGCGCGATGGAGAATTCCGGCCTGGATATCGTGGCGCTGTCAGAGCACACGCCGGACGAGATCTGGGCGTGGGCCGATGTGGAGTAGGTCAGCTTTGAGGCGGTGTACTGTCACACCGCTTCCCTTTCCCCACATCCCCCGCTATAAGCCGCGCGAATCCTGATGCCTCGGCTGTGCTCGAGGTGATGACACACTCGAGTTCAAGGAAACCCGTCATGGCGACCCAACGCACTTTCTCTATCATCAAGCCGGACGCAACCAAGCGTAACCTGACCGGTAAAATCATTGCCAAGTTCGAGGACGCCGGTCTGCGCATCGTTGCATCCAAGCGCATCCACATGACGCGCGAACAGGCTGAAGGCTTCTACGCCGTGCACAAAGAACGTCCGTTCTTTGGCGAGCTGGTTGATTTCATGATCTCCGAGCCGGTTGTTGTACAGGTTCTGGAAGGTGAAGACGCCATCGCGAAAAACCGCGAAGTCATGGGCGCCACCAACCCGGCCGAAGCTGCTGACGGCACGATCCGCAAGGAATTTGCCCTGTCCATCGGCGAAAACTCCGTACACGGTTCCGACGCTCCGGAAACCGCTGCTGAAGAGATCAAGTTCTTCTTCACGGACGCCGAGATTGTTGGCTAAGCCAATCTGAGCTCCGAATATCGAAATTCATGAAAGCAAGCGGCTCGCAAATTGTTGCGGGCCGTTTCTTTTTTGCGCTATTCGTGAATTGCGTGAGACGATCATGCTCCCCACATTGCGCTTCCAGTGTTGAGGAGTGAGTGATGGATCTGGCCCTGTATTTCAGTCTTGTTGTGTTCGTGATTTCAATGTCGATCACGCCGGGCCCGAACAATCTCATGGTCATGTCCTCCAGCATGCTGTTCGGCTTCCGGGCAACACTGCCGCACTGGATCGGGGTGAATATCGGGTTCAGCCTTCTTCTGCTCGCATCGGTGTTCGGGCTGGGTGGGCTAGTTGAACGCTTTCCGCAATTCCTCTGGGTCGTGAAAGCAGTGGGGGCGCTCTGGCTGATCTGGATGAGTTCGATCTTTATCCGTGCCGCCATTAATCCCAAACCGATCGACGAAACGCGAAACGACACGTCCAGGCCGTTCCGCATTCACGAAGGGGCGTTGTTCCAGCTGGTCAATCCCAAGGCGCTACTGATGACAATCTCGGCCTCAGGGGCCTTCATCGCCCTGGCCGATGCAGCCGCCGATCGCGCCTTGATCATGGTGCCGACCTTTTTCATCTTCGGTGCACCGTGCGGCCTCCTGTGGATGGCGGCTGGCGGGACCCTGCACAAATTTCTGGGTGATCCCGCCCATGCGCGCTGGATCAACGCGGTGATCGCCCTTCTTTTACTCTTCACGATCTGGGTTGTGGTGAGCGGCTAGAGTTCCGCAATGATGTGGAGCCTCAGTCTTTCGAGCACCTCATCCTCCGAGCCCGGGAATACCGGAAATTCGATTTCGATGTCGGGCGTCACCGGGTGTGGCGCTGAATGGCCGTTCGGTCGAATTATGTGGGCCTTTGGATAACCAACTGCCAGACCGGAGTGGGGCAGCGAGAAATGCTCCATGGCCGCGTATGTTGTCGCCATGTCTGCGGTGGTTTCTCCGGCGATCACCGCGAAACCGTAGTCCTGCGCGAGTGCAGCGACGGTGGTCGCGTTGGAATAGGAATAGCGATTGATCAGGATATAGACCGGTCTTTCGAAACGTGTTCCCGGCCGTGGGTGCTGCAGGTCGAGGTCCATGCTGACCCGCGCTCCATTGGCAGCACTTGCAAAGAGCTCGGCAAGTTGACGGCTCGTTTCTCCTCTACCATCCGCCAGGCGAGCGGCGTTTGAAGCTGTGGTCGCCGCGCTGACCCGAACGGTGAACTGTGATGCGAACCGCCAGGGGCGGTCAGCGAACCAGGCGATCAACGGGTCGGAAAAACTGGCAGAACCGCCTGGATTATTCCTGAGGTCCAGAATCAGCGCCTGTGCGCCTGCGTCTAGAAAACGCTCAAAGGCCGCATCGACACGAGCGATGTAGGATGTCGGATCCCACTGGCTTTCGCCCTCGGTTGTATTGGTAAAAGCGCCCGGGCGGAGATAGGCGATTTCGCCGTCCAGCATGCGAACGTCATGTTCGGGCAGGGTGAGAGGGGAGTTGGAAGAGCTTGAACCTTCGAAGGCCGCCAGTGGCCGCAGCGCAATGTCTGCAGTTGTCACAACACCATCTGCTTGGGCGAGTTGCAGCGATACCATGTTGAGTGCGGGATTTTCGATCCAGAAGATCAGGGGCAGATAGGTTTCGAGAAGGGTGTAGGCCAGGTGGGGCGTGTCTGCAGAGATATGCCGTGTGTAGCGGGCAAGCCAGACCGCATTGGGCTCGCCGTTGAGGGAGAGGATTTCCGCGCCTGCCTGCAGAGCTTCGTCACCGGTCTGATGATCTGCCAGCCAGACCCGCCCATCGCGTATTCGGATATCCACGGGCAGCACGAGACCGTCGGCTTCGACATGATCGAACCAGCGTTGCAGCGGAAACTCGACCCGGGCATGGGCATGCCGGGCGAGGGCGGTGTAGGTCTGAAAGACAATGGCCGCGTCGAGCTGGCTCATCGGTTCATTCAGCTGCGCCATGATTTCCGCACGTCTCTGCGAAAACACGCTGGGCGGTGTGGCGGCGTAGAGATCGAAATGAGCCGCTTCCAGCGTGGTGTGGAGGGTCTGGAAATCTTCCTGAAGCTGCTCGGGCTGGATCAGCGGCGCGGGTTGGGCCGGCAGTTCTGAAGCCAGGGATATGGCGCAGGTCAGTGCCGTTAGCAGTGATCGATACATGGTCATTTTCCTGTTTTCAGCCGGCAGGATTGCGGCCGTCCGCTTTGCAAATCCGCGTGCCGGCACGATAATGCAATGACTCGGGCTTCCCGTTGTTCTGACCTTTTTCTGACCAGGGAAAACAGATTGAAAAACATGATGTTGGAAAAGGGGTTCAGGCTGGGCGAAGTGCGTGTCGAGCCAGCAAACGGACACCTGGTTCGAAGCGGAGTGACCGTGGAGGTCGAGCCCAAGGTCATGGCGCTGCTATGCCTGCTGGCGCGAACGCCGGGCGACGCGGTGAGCCGTGACTCCATCTTTGAGGAACTCTGGCCGGGCGTGACTGTGAATGACGATGCACTCGCGCGGGCGGTGTGGAAGTTGCGCCAGGCGCTGGGCGACGAAGCCCGAAATCCCGCCTTTGTCGCGACTGTGGCCAAGAAAGGATATCGGCTGCTGGTCGAGCCTGCGCCGCTCCGACGGACCGGAAGCGTTTCGGACCACCCTGACTGGCGCCTTACTGGCATTGCTTTGCTGGCCGGCGTTGTGATGGTGGCTTTTGTTTTCGCAGCTTTCATGGACAGCACGCCGGAAGCCGAGGTTGACCCCCTGATCACGCGGGCGGATGAGTTCTATTATCAATACACCGAGGCCGATAACGATGCGGCCATGAGGCTCTATCGCCAGGCGGTTGAGGCTGAGCCCGGCTCTGCCCGGGCCCTGTCAGGCCTCGCCAATACAATCACCCAGGAGGTGATCCGCTGGTCGCCGGGGGAGTGGGAAGAAGTCGGGCTGCAATCGCGGGTGCGAACCGCGCTGGCCAATGGTCGCACTCAAACGCCCAATGCCATCGAGGCGCTTGCCCGGGCGCGCCAGCATGCGGAAATAGCCGTTGTGCAAGACGCGGATTATGCGCTCGCGCACCGAGCGTTGGGACTGGTCTTGTCGGCACAGGGAGAGATCGAGCTGGCGATGCGCAGCTATGACCGTGCCGCCACGCTGGACCCGGATGCGTGGGAGGTCTTCATCAATCTCTCCGACCTCCACAATCATCAGGGCGAGCCCGACCTGGCCCTGGCGCACATGGAGCTGGCCTTCGAGGCCATGAGCCGGGTTTATGAAAGTCAGGCCGTGCTGGTTCGGCCCTGGTATTCTGTAACGGGTCTGTCGGTCGCTGACAGGTATCACGCGCGATCGGACGGTGTGACAGCTGAGCGCTGGTATCGGCGCGTGCTGCAATGGGACCCGCTGAACGTCCGTGCGCTGACCGGCCTGGCGGCTGTGCTCTCTGAAAGGGGAGATGAAGCGGGGGTGCGGGAGGCCTGTGCTCCGATTTCTGATCCCCAGGCGCTCGCGGAATGTCTGAATCCACATTGATGACGCTTGCAAGCCGCGGCAGGGCAGCGCATTTTCTCGGCATTCCCCACGCCGATGAGAGGTCGCCATGTCCGCTTTGCATGATCTGATCGCCCGCCTGCCCAAGGCCGAGCTTCACCTGCATATCGAAGGTTCGCTGGAGCCTGAATTGATGATGGCGCTGGCGCAGCGCAACGGGATTGAACTGCCGTTCAAGACGGTGGAAGAGATCCGCGCGGCCTATGACTTCTCCAATCTCCAGGATTTCCTCGACATCTATTATGTCGGCATGAATGTCCTGCAGACGGAACAGGATTTCTTTGACCTGGCCTGGGCGTATCTGGAGCGGGCGCACGCGGACAATGTCCGCCATGTCGAGATTTTCTTTGACCCGCAGGGCCATACCGAGCGTGAGATCCCGTTTGCCACCGTTATTGTTGGTCTGACACGAGCGCTGGTACAGGCCGAGACCCGATGGGGAATGAGCTCCCAGCTGATCATGTGTTTCCTGCGCCATCTCTCCGAAGAAGCGGCGTTTGAAACCTTGGAACAGGCGATGCCGCATATCGAACGTATTGACGGGGTGGGGCTCGATTCCTCGGAAATGGGTCATCCGCCGTCGAAGTTCGAGCGAGTGTTTGCCCGCGCAGGCGAACTTGGGCTCAAGCGAGTTGCCCATGCCGGCGAGGAAGGCCCGCCGCAATATGTCTACGAGGCGCTGGACCTGCTGCACATTGACCGGGTGGACCACGGCAACCGGGCGCTTGAGGATGAGGCGCTGGTTAAACGTTTGGTGGATAGCAAGATGGCGTTGACGGTGTGCCCGCTATCCAATTTGCGCTTGTGCGGGGTTGAGCGGTTGGAAGATCACCCGATGAAACGCATGCTGGAGCTGGGCCTTGTCGCCACCTGCAATTCTGATGATCCGGCGTATTTCGGTGGTTATGTGAACGAGAACTATGTCCGTACAGCCGAGGCTGTCGGCCTGACGGCTGCCGAGATCATCACCCTGGCGCGCAATAGTTTCATCGGTTCATTTTTGCCTCAGGCAGAGATTGCTAGACACCTCGCTGACATCGACGCGGTGATTGCGTCGGAACTGGCCTAGTTTTCGGGGGGCGTTATGGATCGTCGTGTTTTTATTGCATCGGGGCTTGCCGCACTGGCGAGTTTTCCCGCATCTGCTCAGAGCTTGAGCCGCGCCCAGGCTGCCAATGGCCTGCGCACAGCCCTCGACCAGGCCGCACGCCTGGCGACGACCCGGCTGGGACGTCGAGACGGTTTCTGGGGCGATTCTCAGGTCCGTATTCCGCTTCCGCGGCAGGTGGCCTCCATACAGTCGACCTTGCGCAGCGTGGGCATGTCCGGAGCCATTGATGATCTTGAGCTCGGTCTGAATCGGGCAGCAGAGGCGGCCATGCCGGCGGCCCGCGATATCTTCATTTCCGCCATTCGTGACATGAGCGTCAGCGATGCGGTCGGCATTGTGCGTGGTTCGGATACGGCAGCGACGGAATATCTGCGCCGCTCATCCGGCCCGAGGCTGGAGCGGGCGCTTGAACCGCACATGCAAGGCGCGATGCGCCAGGCTGGGGTCTACCGCTCGCTGGACCGGCTCGAGCCCTATGTCGATCGGGGCAATTCCCTGCTGGGCCGTTTCGGGATCGGCGGCACGTCGTCCCGGGATCTGGCAGACAGGCTTTCCGATCATGCTGTCGACAAGGCGCTGGACGGTGTTTTCTACTATGTTGGCCAGGAAGAACGGGCCATTCGCCGGGACCCGCTGGGCCAGGCCTCATCCATCCTGAGGCGGGTGTTCGGCTAGTCCTCGGACGAGGGTCTGCGGCGGGAGGCCTTGAGGCCCGACCGGTGCATCTTGCTCTGTTGGTGGCGGCGAACCGAGGCCAGGCTGGGCCGGGATTTCTTGCGCGGCTTGGGCGCTGTCAGACAACGCTCGATCAGGCTGCGCAGACGTTCGCGCGCCTCGGCCCGGTTACGCTCGCGCGAGCGTGATTTTTCGGCCCGGATCAGGATTTCACCGCCCAGGGTCATCCGTGAACCGGCCAGCTTTTTCAGCCGGGTTTTCTGATCCGGCGTCAGATTGCGGTTTTCCAGGGCGTTGAAGCGCAGCTGGATGGCGCTCTCCGTCTTGTTCACATGCTGACCGCCGGCACCGGAGGCGCGCATGTAACGCTCCTCGATTTCCGCTTCGTCGATCACCAATGTATCGGTGATACGCATGGTTCTAGTCGTGCGGGTTCATCAGCAGGTCGGCGCCGAATTCGCGGACCTGCAAGCGGACGCGTTCACCCGCGACGCGGGCCTTGCCGGAACAGGCCAGGGCGATGCACTGCGGATAGAGCTGGTGTTCCGCTTCCAGCACGCGAGCGGCCAGCGTGTCCGGTGTGTCGCCATGCAGGACAGGTACAGCGGCCTGACCGATGATCGGGCCGTCATCCATTTCTGGACGCACATAGTGCACGGTACAGCCATGGATTCGGACACCGGCTTCCAGCGCACGCTCATGCGTGTGCAGACCCTTGAAGGAGGGCAGAAGGGACGGGTGGACATTGATCAGCAGGTCGCGCCATTTCTCGGTGAAGAAGGGCGTCAGGATGCGCATGAAACCGGCCAGGCAGACGATGCGGGCGCCGTAGAGTCGGATCAGCGTGTCCAGCGCCTTTTCGAATTCCTCGCGGGTCTCGTAGTCGCGGTGATTGAGCACTTCGGTCTCGATACCGCGTTCCGCGGCCCATGCCAGACCGGCCGCGTCGGGATTGTTGGAGACGACCAGCGCGATCTCGGCCGGATAGTCCTCGGCCTGGGCCGCATCGACAATTGCCTGCATGTTCGAGCCGCGCCCGGAAATGAGCACGGCGATCTTGGTCTTCGCCATCTTGATCTCTTTTCGGGCTCTGTCAGGCCGACTGGAGGGTGCCGACAATCAAGCCGGTCTCGCCGGCTTCTGCAAGCTGCGCGATTGCCGCATCCGCGTCCTTTTCAGCGACGCTGATCAGCATGCCGATACCGCAATTGAAGGTGCGATGCATTTCCTCACGCGCGATGCCACCGGTTTCCTCGATCCACTTGAAGACTGGCGGAAGCTCGAAACTGGCATAGTCGATGACCGGCACCAGCGTATCCGGCGTCATGCGCGGCGGATTCTCGATCAGGCCACCACCAGTGATGTGCGCGAGGCCATGGACCAGTCCGGACTTGATCAGGGGCAGGCAGGATTTCACATAGAGGCGCGTCGGCGCGAGCAGGGCCTCGCCCAGCGTCTGGCCCGGCGCGAATGGCGCTTCATCACTCCAGTCCAGACCGGATACTTCGACAACCTTGCGGACCAGGGAATAGCCGTTCGAGTGCACACCGGAGGAGGCGAGGCCGATCAGCACATCGCCCGCCTGCATGCGGTCATGGTCGGGCAGGAGGCGACCACGTTCAGCGGCGCCGACTACAAACCCGGCGAGATCGAAATCGTCTCCGTCATACATGCCCGGCATTTCCGCCGTCTCGCCACCAATGAGCGCGCAGCCGCTTTCACGGCAGCCGGCAGCGATACCGGAAACAATGTCCGCGCCGCGGGCGGGATCCAGTTTTGAAGTCGCCAGATAGTCCAGGAAGAAAAGCGGCTCGGCGCCCTGGGCCAGGATGTCATTGACACACATGGCCACCAGGTCGATGCCGACCGTGTCCAGCTTGCCCGTTGCGATGGCCAGTTTAAGCTTTGTACCGACACCGTCCGTGCCGGAGATCAGGATCGGGTCGTCATAGCCCGCAGCCTTGAGATCGAAGGCGCCACCAAACCCGCCCAGGTCTGCTGCTGCGCCCGGGCGCCGCGTTGAGGCCGCCAGCGGCTTGATGCGATCCACCAGCGCGTCGCCGGCGTCGATATCGACACCGCTGTCTGCGTAGGTCAGTCCGTTGGTTTTGCCGGAAGGCGCGTTGCTGGACATGCTGATTCCCTGGGCCCTGTAAAATTTGCGCGGAGTACAGTGCAAAGCGGCTTTCAAAGCAAGTCATGGGCTTCACGCGTGACAGTGTCGCGGTATAGTGGACGCAAGCAACGCTCAGGGGAGCTCGACGTGCGTTCAATTGTTTCTGCCATCTGCCTGACTATCACAGTCTTTTCTGTCGCCCAGGCCGATGACCCGTACACGGTGACAGGCGTTTCGATCGATGCCAGCGCCGACAATGCCCTGACCGCCCAGACCGAGGCCATGCGCCAGGGCCAGGAACTGGCCGCGCATCGTCTGATCGAGCGCCTGACCCTGGAAGAGGACCGTTTCGAAACGGCTTTTGATTTCACGCCGCGCATGAACGAGTTCGGCGAGATGGTTCAGGAAAACGCCCTGGATCTGTCCGTTGTCGCCGAAATGATATCCGGTATCGAGATCCAGAATGAGCAGCGCAGCGCGACGCGTTACCTGGCGGAACTCACGATCAGTTTCGATCCGCGGGTCGTCGAGCGCATTTTCTCCAGCTATGGCGTGCCGTATGTCGAGGCCCAGTCACGCCCGACCATGGTGCTGCCGATCTACAACGAGCGCGGTCAGTTCCAGCTATGGGAAGACAATGTCTGGCGCGCGGCGTGGGAAGGGCAGAATTTCTCCAACTCCCTGACCCCGATGTTTGTGCCCGATGAGGGCGAGGCGCTGTTGAGTGCCCGCGACGCCCTGACCCTGAACGAACCGGCCCTGGCCGCGCTGGCTTCGGCCTACAACGTTAATCGCATCGCTGTGTTGCGCGCGGAAGAGCGTGACGAAATGCGCATGTTCGGTGGTTATCTGGTCAATATCGGCTCGGATGGCGTCTTCGAGGTCTCGACCTGGGGGCCGGAGAGCGTGTTTGGTGGCTGGAGCGATGCCGCGAGCCGTTTTGTATTTGAGCGTGAGACCGAATGGAAACAGCAATCCATCGTGCGTGATCTGGAGACCGAGGAGTTTCGTGTCACAGTGCTTTATGGTGCGATCGGTGAGTGGCGCAGCCTGCAGGACGCCCTGACGGGTGCCTCGCTGGTTGAAGATGCGCGTCTGGATGCCATGTCTCGTGATGGTGCGCTGATGACGGTCAATTTCCGTGGTGCGCGCGAGCAGCTGATTTCCGAGCTTGCCGAACGTGGTGCGGTATTGGAGGAACAGCCGGAGCTGGGCTGGATCATCCGGACGGCGTTCTAGGCGTTCCTGACGGATCAAAGAATGACAGAGCAACTGGCGCTGGATCTGCCCGTCGAGGTCGATTTCAGCCCTGAAAGCTATATTGCAAGCCCCGCCAACCAGGACGCTCGCGCGGCCCTGAACCGTTGGCGTGACTGGCCGGACCGGCGCATGGCGCTGATCGGGCCGGAAGGATCAGGCAAATCCCATCTAAGCCATGTCTGGGCCTGGCAGATGGACGCGCATATCTGCACGGGTGATAGCCTGGCCTCGACGCTGGAGAGCCTGCCGGGTGGTGTGCCGCTTGTCGTTGAGGCAATGGATGCCACCTTGCCGGAACAAGCGCTATTCCACGCGATCAATCGGGCGTCGGAGGGCGATATCAGTGCCTTGCTGCTGACGGCGCGAACGCCGCCGACGCAATGGACGGCGCACTTGCCTGACCTGATCTCCCGTTTGCGGGCGACGCCTCAAGTGGCGCTCGCGGAACCGGATGACGAGATGCTGACCGCGCTGATGCAGAAACACCTCCAGGACCGGCGAGCTCCGGTCAAGGAAGGGGTGATCGAGTATCTTTTGCCGCGTATGGAGCGTTCGGTAACCGCCGCGCGTGCGATCGTTGAGCGCATGGACAAACGCGCGTTGGTCAAGCAAACCCCCATAACGCGAGCCATCGCCCGCGAAATCCTGGAAACCTGGTCTCAAACGGAGTGTGAGGATGACCTCCCCGGCAGTTGAGAATACCGAAATCGAGGCGCTGAAGACCTCGCCCTCACGTTTTTTGAACCGCGAGCTTTCCTGGTTGCGCTTCAACATGCGTGTCATCGAAGAGGCCGAGAACCCGGCGCTTCCGGTGTTCGAACGACTGCGTTTTCTGTCGATCTCCGCCAGTAATCTGGACGAATTCTATATGGTGCGGGTGGCCGGTCTGCGGGCACTGGTGCGAAATGGTGTGACCCGTCCGAGCATTGACGGACTGACCCCTGCTGAACAGATCGAACAGATCCATGTCTTGGCCAGCGAGCTTATGGGCAAGCAGCAGGCACTGTGGAACGATCTGCGCGAAGAAATGCGTGAGCACGGCGTCTTGGTCCAGTCCGCCGATGAACTCTCCAGGACGGATGAGGCCTGGCTGCGCGGGGATTTCCTCTCGCACACGCTGCCGGTCATCACGCCGATGGCAATTGACCCGGCACACCCGTTTCCCTTCATCCCCAATCTCGGCTTCGCCCTGGCCCTGCATTTGCGCAACAAGAAGACCTCCAAGGAGATGTATGCGCTGATCCCGATGCCCAGTGGGGTCCGGCGTTTTGTGGAGCTTCCCTCCCGTTCCGTGAATGACCGTGGCCGCCCAGAGCGCCGTTTCATCCCGCTGGAAACCGTGATGGCGATGTATCTGGACACGCTGTTTCCGGGCCATGACGTGCTGGCACAGGGAGCTTTCCGCGTCATTCGCGACAGCGATATCGAGGTCGAGGAAGAAAGCGAGGACCTGGTTCTCGAATTCGAGAAAGTCCTCAAACAGCGCCGGCGCGGTGTCATCGTTCGTCTGAAGATGGATGCGGCGATGCCGGACTATCTGCGTGACTTCATCCTGGCCCATCTAAACGCAGAAGATCAGGATGTTGTGCCGATCTCCGGAATTCTGGGACTTTCACAGGCCAATGAGCTGATCCCAACCGATAATCCGGACCAGCTTTTCCCGGCCTACGAGCCGCGATACCCCGAGCGCGTCATGGATCATGGCGGTGATTGTTTCGCCGCCATCAAGGAAAAGGATATTGTTGTCCATCACCCGTATGAGAGTTTCAATGTGGTGGTGGAATTCCTGCGCCAGGCTGCGGCGGACCCCGATGTCGTCGCGATCAAGCAGACGCTTTACAGGACGTCGAAGAATTCACCGATTGTCGCTGCTCTGGTTGAAGCCGCTGAGTCTGGCAAGAACGTCACCGCACTTGTCGAGCTGAAGGCGCGGTTTGACGAGGAGGCCAACCTGAAATGGGCGCGCGATCTGGAGCGCGCTGGCGTCCAGGTGGTCTATGGATTCATCGAGTACAAGACACACGCGAAAATCTCGCTGGTCGTGCGCCGAGAAGGCAATGACCTTCGCACCTATTCCCACTTCGGAACCGGCAATTACCATCCGATCACAGCCAAGGTGTACACCGACCTCTCGGTCTTCACCGCGGATCCGGCCTATGGCCGTGATGCCGGGCGGGTGTTCAACTATGTCACCGGGTATGCGCGTCCTGAAAATCTGGAACGTCTTTCTGTCTCGCCGATCAATCTCAAGGAAAATCTCATCGAGATGATCGACAACGAAATCGCGAATGCAAACGCCGGAAAACCGGCAGCGGTTTGGGCCAAGCTGAATGCGCTGGTCCATCCCGAGATCATTGATGCGCTTTATCGTGCCAGCCAGGCCGGCGTAAAGGTTGAGCTGGTCGTGCGCGGTATTTGTTGTCTGCGCCCGGGCATTCCGGGCCTGTCGGAGAATATTCGCGTGAAGAGCATTGTCGGGCGGTTTCTTGAACACACCCGGCTTGTGTGTTTTGCCAATGGTGAGGCGATGCCATCCCCCAGGGCCAAGGTCTTCATCTCGTCTGCTGACTGGATGCCACGCAATCTGGATCGTCGCGTCGAACATCTGTGTCCAGTGCAAAACCCGACCGTGCATCGTCAGATCCTTGATCAGATCATGGTGGCCAATCTCAATGACGAGGTCAGCAGCTGGTACATGGACGGGGCCGGCGATTACCGGCGGGTTGATATCAGCGCGATCGAGGAGCCGTTCAGTGCCCACGCGTATTTCATGACCAATCCAAGT
This sequence comes from Maricaulis sp., assembly GCF_017643475.1. Classification (GTDB taxonomy): domain Bacteria; phylum Pseudomonadota; class Alphaproteobacteria; order Caulobacterales; family Maricaulaceae; genus Maricaulis. Next base: position 156,341 of record NZ_JAEPNI010000004.1, on the reverse strand, counting down.
CTTTCCGGACGGGGCGAAGCACTCAAGGATGACCAGCCTCCGGTGCTGACAGGTCATGGCTAGGACTATTGAAACAAACCCCTGATCCTTCTGCGGTTTCCCAGGAACTCGCTGTTGAGCGTGATATCGCCGTCATCGATATCGGGTCGAACACTGTGCGCCTGGTACATTTCCGGCTGCAGGGGCGGGCGATATGGCCAGTCTACAATGAAAAGGTCATGGCCGGTTTGGGGCAGGGTGTTCGCGCCACGGGCAAGCTGAACCCGGAAGGGCGCGAAATCGCGCTGCGGGCGCTCAAGCGTTTCCAGCGCATTCTCGATGCCAAGGGTGTTTCGGAAGTTCACGCTGTGGCGACCGCCGCTGTGCGCAATGCGGAAGATGGCGCTGATTTTGTCCACGAGGTTGCCAATCGTTCCGGGTTTGATGTGCGTATTCTATCCGGTCGCGAGGAAGGCGAGATCTCGGCGCTGGGCCTGCTGGCCGGTATCCCTGACGCGCATGGGATGACCGGCGATCTGGGTGGGTCCAGCCTTGAGCTGACTTCGATCAACAATGGTGTGGCCGGACAGGGAACGACACTGGCCCTGGGCCCCCAGGAAGTGTTGGGGAATGGCGATTGGGATTATGATGATGCCCGCCGCAAGATCGACGACCGTCTCGACGAATTCGGGCTGGATACGCGTCCGGGGCAGACTTTCTACGCCGTCGGCGGTGCCTGGCGGACGCTGGCGCACATCGCTTTTGCGCACGAAAACCACCCACTCAAGGTCGTACATCAATTCGACATGACAGCCGCCGAGGTGGAGACCATCACCCAGCTGGCGATCCAGGCCAGCCCGTCGTCGCTGGAGGGCACGCCGGGTATCTCCCGTCGTCGCGCTGTGACACTACCGTATGCCGCGTTATTGCTGCGCCGCATCGTCAAGAAGGGGAATTTTGCCCGGGTCAGTTTCTCGGCCTATGGGCTGCGTGAAGGCGTGTTGCTGGAAACCATGCCTGGGGGCGTGCGTGATCAGGACCCACTGATCGCCGGAGCCGAGGCGCTTGCGCGTCCGATAGCGCCGACGCCGGGTTTTGGCATGGCGCTGGCCAATTGGTTGCGCCCAATGCTCGGGGAGCTCGACCCTGTCTTTGCGCCCCGGCGTGACCAGATCCTGCGGGAGGCGGCCTGTCGGCTGGCTGATTTCGGCGCGCGAATGCATCCGGACCATCGCGCGGACCTTGCTCGTGACACGGTGCTTTATGCGCCGTTCGCCGGGCTCTCACACCCAGAACGGGCTTTTCTCGGAACGGCCCTGCACTTCCGTCATGGCGGGAGCGGGCGTGCCTTGGACAAACATCCGGTTGCCCGGTTGATGGATGCCGACCAGCGCCGCATGGCGGAATGTCTGGGGCTGTGTCTGCGACTGGGGTCGAAACTGTCCGGTCGTTCGGTCAACCTGCTCAAACGTTTCCACATCGGTTTCGAGAGTGGCAAGCTCTGCGTTACCGTGCAGGAAAGCGTGCACGATCTCTATGTCGAGCGCTCGGTTACACAGCTCAAGGCAATCGGGGGGCTGATCGGTGTTGATACCGAAGTGCGGTATGTCGATTAACCCTTCAGGTCTTTCGCAACAACTTTACCGTCTTCCAGAGCCAGCGAGATCTCGCCTTTCTTGAGACGCAGTGCCGGTTCTCCGAAAACGTCGCGGCGCCAGCCGTGCATGGCCGGAATGTCGGCTTTGTCGTCGGCGGCGATCTTTTCCAGATCCGGAACTGTTGCGATCAGCCGCGAGGCCACGCCAGCCTCTTCTGCGACCAGTTTCAGGTAGACCTTGAGAAGCTCGACCGTCGGACCGATGCCGCTGGGCGGCGGGGCCGGTTTTTCGACCTTGGGCGCATAAGCTTCCGGATCGGCCATGGCCGTCTTCATGACCTCGTAGAGGCGTTCGGCGGGCTTGGAGCGCTCAAAACCCTTGGGCACTCCGCGCAGACCTGCCAGATCGTCCGGCTTGACCGGGGCGACACCGGCGATCTCGTAGAGGGCATCGTCCTTCATCACGCGCTGACGCGGCATGTCGCGGGTCTGGGCTTCGCGTTCACGCCAGGAGGCGGCGGCACGCAGGCCAGCGACCCATTTGGGGTGCGTCTTGCGCAGTTTCAGGCGTTTCCAGGCGTCTCCCGGTTCCAGTCGATAGGTCTCGGCCCGGGTCAGGATCGCCATTTCTTCGGCCAGCCAGGCCTCGCGCTTTTTCGCTTCCAGGCGCTCGCGCATGATCGGGTAGAGATCGCGCAGATGCGTCACGTCGGCGATGGCGTAGTCGAGCTGTTTCTGGCTCAGCGGGCGGCGGGACCAGTCGGTGAAGCGCGGGCCCTTGTCGATGGAGCGCTTTAGGAAAGAGCGCACCAGACCGTCATAGGCAATGCTGTCGCCGAGGCCCAGGGCCATCGCGCCAACCTGCGTATCGAACATCGGGGTCGGGATCAGGTGTTCGCCGAGATGGAAGAAGATCTCCAGGTCCTGGCGGGCGGCGTGGAAGACTTTCATCACGCGATCGTCCGCCATCACTTCCCAGAAGGGTTCCAGGTCAATGCCATCGGCCAGCGGGTCGATGATCACCTCTGTCTCGCCGCCAGCTGCCTGGATCAGGCACAGGGCAGGCCAGTACACGGTTTCACGCATGAACTCGGTATCGACCGCGATAAAGTCGCATTGCAGGAGCGCGTCACAGGCCTTCGCCAGCTCTGCCGTCGTCGTAATCATTTTCATGGAGCGGGTTGTTAGCGCGACCCGCCCCATTTTTCCATCAGCTTTGGCTGTTAGACTTGGGTAAATACCTCAGGGATGCGGCAGCAATGACACAGGTGCCTAAGGCCACGAAGACGATCGCCCACCATTTGGGCAGGGCGTAGATGCTCAGGGCGAGCAATCCCATCTGGCCAACCGAGGCCCCGCCGGCATTGAGAATATTGCCGGTCGCGAGCAGGCGGGCGCGCTTGTCGACCGGTGCGCGATGCTGGGCCATGGCCTGCAGGGGCACGATATACATGCCGGCGGCAAGCGCCGTGAGAAAGAAACCGGCCAGGAGGCGCCAATTGTCCGGATTGTCCATGAAGACCATGGCGCCAACCGGCTCCAGCGCCGTTTCCCAATGGGCCAGTTGCCAGGCCACATCCAGGAGGAAGATGGTCATGCCGAACCCGCCAGCAATGGTGAAGATGATGGCGTCCTTGCCGCGCGAGAATGCTCCACAGGCCAGCGAACCAGTGGCTGCACCGATGACAAACAGGACCGAGAGCAGGGCAACCAGGTCAGCGCCTTCACCCAGCGTGTCGCGCACCAGGGTGGGAATGAGCGTGATCAGCCCGCCGGTCGCGAGGTAGAACCAGGCCATGCCCAGCAGCGGTCGGAAAACCGTCGGGTGCCTGGACGCGACCCAGATGGAACGCACGGTCTCGACCACGAAGTTCCAGCGGATTTTGAGCTTGGGATTGCCGGCCGGAGAGGGAGGGGTCGGCAGAATGCTCAGCCAGCCCAGGACGGCGAAAACAACCAGTATGCCTGCGATCAGAACGCGACCGTTCTCCATCGCTGGCAGAAGTTGGCCGCTGGCCTGTCCGACGAGCAAGAGCAGGAAGAAAACCGCGCCGAAGATGGCATTGCCTGAAACCAGCTCATCTGGCTTGAGATAGTGCGGCATGGAAGCAATACGCGACGGCGAATAAAAGGCGGACTGGGTTCCCATCAAGAACAGGGTCAGCATCAGGACCGGTCCTGAATTGAGCAGGAAACCAATTGCGGCAATGACCATCAGGATGATCTCGGCGAACTTGGTCCGGCGCATGATCATGGCCCGGTCATAACGATCCGCGATCTGGCCGGCGGTCGCCGAGAAGAAAAACAGTGCTGCCGTGAACATGGTCGCCGCAATCGGCACGACCATGTCGGACGGCAGGCCGGCAACAGTCAGGCCGTGATAGGTGGCCAGCACGACCAGCGCGTTCTTGAAGAGGTTGTCGTTGAACGTGCCCAGGGCACTCGCGGCTAGGATCGGCGTGAAGCGTTTTGTGCCGATCAGTCCAAAAGCGGTTTTCAGGCTCATTGTGATGCCTCCTGGAAGGCCTTGCCTTCCGTTTCCAGCGCGCGGGTCGCGTTTTCAACGCTTGCCTGCAGGCGCTGCATAAATTCGTCCCGGGGCAAGCCCGCGGGAATGGGATCAAGGAATTCGATAACGGCCGGGCCCTTTGTCTTGTGCCAGTCTTCCTGGTTCCAGCGCAGGCCAACATTGGTGGCAGCGGGAATGACGGTTCGGTCGAGTGTCTCGTAGATCTTGTGTACGCCCTTGCGATAGCGCTTGGTCTCGCCGATCGCGGCCAGGCCGCCTTCAGGATAGATCAGGATCGGACGGTTCTCTCCGTGACTGCGGGCGATTGCGGCTTCCAGGGCTCCCGGAGCAGTCGTATTGCCCTGGGTGTTGACCATGGTCGCGCCAGCCTCGCGTACGATGCGGTTGATCAGCGGGAATTTCTTGATGCCGTTGCCGATAACAAAATTGATGTCGCCGGTGATCGCCATCATCAAAGGGCCGTCCGCATAGGACTGGTGTTTCGCGGCGATAATGACCGGTTGCTGTGTCGGCGGCGTCCCACGGACCTCGATGGGTATCCCGGCCACGTGTTCCAGGCAGAAACGGACGCTTTTGCAAAATCCGATCATGCAGCCCACCAGGGGAGCGCGCCAGGGTAACCAGGACAGCGCATAACACAGCAGGGCAAAGATCGCCGCTATGCCCCAGAAGAGGGCATTGAAAATCATGGATCGCATGGCTGAGCCTCCCCGCTTCGCCATCGTGACCGGACGGGCGCGTCTTTTCGCGCGCCTAGACCCGGCACTCCGTGTGCTGAACAGATTGCAGTGCTTGGTGCTCATGGGCAAATTCGGCTTCCAGCGCGCGCGAGTGACGTTCCACATTACATTCCAGCTGTGACAGGAAGCTGTTGCGGTCGGCAGCGGGTTGCATGGGTTCCATGAACTCGATCACGGCCGTGCCGGAGAACTTGTTCCACTTCTGCTGCGGCCAGCACTGGCCGAGATTGGTAGCGACCGGGACAACCGGACGGTCCAGCTGGTCGGACAGTCGCCAGGCTCCGGAGCGGTACTGCATGCCCGTGCCGACTTCTGTCAGATGGCCTTCCGGATAGATCAGGACTGGGCGCGGGGCGCCTTCGCCCTGGGAGCGTTCAATGCCGGCTATCAAACTGGCTGCGGCAGCTGCGCCACCCTTGTTGTTGACGACAATCGCGCCACAGCGTTTCAGCACCCAGCCGATCAGCGGGAATTTCAGCATGTGATCGCCACACACGAAGTTCACATCTCCGCACTTGGCCATCATCACGATGCCATCACCCCAGGACTGGTGTTTGGCAGCGATGACGACGGGCTGGTTTTTCGGCGGCGTACCGCGAACCTCGATCTTGATGCCGCAGACGACGCGCATCAACAACACGGTCAGGCGGCAATAGGAGCGCAGCCCATGCATCAGGGCGAAACGACCCGGAATGAGGGCCAGGATGGCGCAGACCACCGCGTAGATCGCGGAGATCGACCAGTAGAGAATATTGAAAATGAAAGAGCGCATTGGATCGTCTCCTCTGGGTCCGAAATTCAGGACCGCAGCACGGCCATGATGCCGCGCGTGAATTCTTCGATGTGATCGGTCAGCGGTGGGTTGATACGGCCATATAGGCTGTATTCCGCGGGTTGCATGACGACGCCCAGCGCCATGCCCGAGCGCAGCTCTGCATCGCCCTGGGCGATCTCGCCGCGATCCATGGCCTGTTGCACACAGGCGGCCATGAAGTCTGACGGGTCGGCCCCACCATCACCCGTGGCCGAGATGAAGTGGTTGCGATGGGCCAGGTGATAGGTGAATTGCGCCGGGTCCTCGTCGGCCAGCTTGCAATAGGCGGTGACGAGGGTTCGAGCGATATCCTCCATCGAGGCGTCTGCCTTGAGGTTTTGTGTCACTAGGTCCTGGAGCTTGGCATGGATGGCTTCGAACATCAGGCGAGCCAGCTCGTCCTTGGACTTGAAATGGCGATACATCGCGCCGTCGGATATCACGCAGGCCTCGGCGATCTGCTTGATTGAAACGCCGTCAATACCGTGACGGGCAAAGAGTTGCAGGGCCGCGCGCTCGATACGGGCCTTGGTGCTGCCATAACGGGCGGTGACGCCGAGATTGGCGTCCGTGCCGTCAAAAATATCTTTGCGAAGCATGCCTTCCATGGTGTGTCCCTCACGCAAGTGAATGTTCATTTACGTGATGTTTAGCGGAGGTGTTCGTGTGGCGCAAGTGAATAGTTACTTACATACTCGATTTTTTATCGTCTGCGTCAAAGAAAAGGGCGCCACCAGGGCGCCCAAGTTGTTTTTACTGAAGGGGAATTTCGTAAACTTGATCCGGGAAAAGTCTCGAACAGAAGGAAGCCGGTGTTTCGGCTAATGCGCTTCTGTTCGGTGTTTCATACGCCTGAAAAGCGAAACTATCTCCCGTAAAATGATTTCTTAATGAAACATTAGCGCGTGGGGCGAGTTATTGCAATCCCGACCGCACGATTGCGCTTGATAGACCCGGACGGTCGCTCGCTGTTGCGCCGATTCAAATGGGACCTTCCAGGCTGTCGTTCGTCACTCGGCGCTGGCCTGGCCGGAGCGCCCTGTTAGACAGGGCGTACATCCAGGAGAGTTTGATCATGTTTCGAGTTCTTGTTTCCGCGCTGTTTCTGTCGATGGCACCTGTGGTATCGGCTTTCGCCCAGGATGTTTCCGGCTTTGCGATGAGCCAGGGTGTTTGGAGCGTTGAAACACGTTTTACCGACGAAAACGGTGAGTGGGGCGAGCCGGCTGCTTCCCATGCCAGCGGCCAGACAACGCTGGGTGGGGCATTTCATGAGCTCGATGTGGCCGTTCCGTTTCCTGGCGCCGTTTTCCAGATGCGCATGAGCCTTGGTTATGACCGGTTCAATCAGCGCTATCGGGTTGTCGTTCTGGATGACCTCAATGGCTATACCGACCTTTATGACGGTGAAGGTGAAGCCGGCGCGCCCATCCAGGTGACCAATCTCAATTCCGGCACCGGCTTCCCCACTTCGGAGGGCGGATATGTGTTTGGCCGACTGACCTTCGAAGACACGGAAACCGGTTTTGCAATCCTTGCTGAAAGCGCCGTGGATGGCGGCGAAAGTTGGGCTCCCTTCATGCGGATGGTGTTTGAACCGCGCAACTAGGTACGTGCAACGGACCCGGGAGGGGCTTTCCCGCGACAATCAACTGCAGCCCATCGCCCGTTATCCTTGACATTGTGCGCCGCAAACCGGCATGTCGCGGCAACACGATTTCTGTTCTGACGGACGACGCACAATGCACGCTTATCGCTCTCACACCTGCGCTGAACTGCGCCCGGAACATGTTGGCCAGGAGGCCCGTATTTCCGGCTGGATCCACCGTAAACGCGACCATGGCGGTCTGCTGTTTATCGACCTGCGTGACCATTACGGTCTGACCCAGTGTGTGCTGGAGCCGGAAAGCGAGCACTTCACCACGCTGGAGCGCCTGCGTGTCGAGAGTGTCGTCACGATTACCGGTGAGGTGATCGCCCGTTCCGCAGAGACCGTGAACGAGAACCTGCCGACCGGTGGTGTCGAGCTGCGTGTGAAGGACCTCGCCATCCAGTCCGAAGCCGACGAGCTGCCGCTGCCGGTCTTCGGCGAGCCGGAATGGTCCGAGGAAGTTCGCCTCAAGCACCGCTATGTCGACCTGCGTCGTGAGAGCCTGCACCAGCGGATCGTCAAACGGTCCCAGATCATCGACAGCATTCGTCGTCGCATGGTCGATGAGGGCTTCACCGAATACCAGACGCCGATCCTGACCGCCTCGTCTCCGGAAGGCGCGCGTGACTTCCTGGTGCCGGCACGTCTGCACCCGGGCAAGTTCTACGCCCTGCCGCAGGCCCCGCAGCAGTTCAAACAGCTGATCATGGTCTCCGGCTTTGACCGCTATTTCCAGATCGCACCGTGTTTCCGTGATGAGGATGCGCGCGCGGATCGCGCGCCGGGCGAGTTCTATCAGCTCGACATGGAAATGAGCTTCGCCACTCAGGAAGACGTATTCAACGTCATCGAACCGGTCATGAAGGGCCTGTTCGAGGAGTTTTCCGAAGGTCGTTCCGTGCCGGATGCAAAATTCCCGCATATCGCCTACAAGGATGCGATGCAGTGGTATGGTTCCGACAAGCCGGACCTGCGCAACCCGATCAAGATGTCGGATGCATCCGAGACTTTCCGTGGCTCCGGCTTCAAGGTCTTTGCCGGCATGCTGGAACGCAATCCCAAGGTCCAGGTCTGGGCGATCCCGGCCAAGACCGGTGGTTCGCGCGCCTTCTGTGACCGCATGAATTCCTGGGCCCAGAAAGAGGGCCAGCCGGGCATGGGCTATATCTTCTGGCGTGAAGCCGATGGTGGCCTGGAAGCCGCCGGACCGATCGCCAAGAATATCGGACCGGAGCGCACCGAAGCCCTGCGCGCCGATCTCGGCCTGGAAGCCGGCGATGCCGTCTTCTTCGCGGCCGGTGATCCGAGCGAGTTCGCTTCCTTTGCCGGCAAGGCGCGCGACGTCGTCGGCACCGAGCTGGATCTGTGCGAGAAAGATACGTTCCGCTTCTGTTGGATCGTCGATTTCCCGATGTATGAGTGGGATGAAGAGAACAAGAAGGTCGAGTTCTCGCACAACCCGTTCTCCATGCCGCAGATGACGGCCGAGGAATTCCTCGCTCTGGACAACCCGTCCGACGAGACCCTGCTGGCCATGAAAGCCTGGCAGTACGACATCGTCTGTAACGGCGTCGAGCTCTCTTCCGGTGCTGTGCGTAACCACCGCCCGGACGTGATGCTGAAAGCCTTCGAGTATGCCGGCTACAGCGCGGATGTCGTTGAGGAAGAGTTTGGCGGCATGCTCAACGCCTTCCGCTTCGGTGCTCCGCCGCACGCTGGCGTCGCGCCGGGTGTCGACCGGATCGTCATGCTGCTCTGCGAACAGGAAAACCTGCGCGAAGTCGTGATGTTCCCGAAGGACCAGCAGGCCCGCGACCTGATGATGAACGCGCCGGGCACGGCCGAGAACAAACACCTGCGCGAGCTGCACATTCGCACGGTTGTTCCGGAAGAGAAAAAATAGGGCCCCTCGACGCCAAGTGTCGTCACAGCGGCATTTACTGATAGAGCGGGGCCCTTGGTGGCCCCGTTTTTTATTCCCGGTCCTGGCAAGAGGAGAAGACGAGCTGGATATCCGTCTTGCCTGGCTTATCGAAGATTCGAGATGGCGGGACTGGTTGGCGCGACAATCACCGCGTGTCGTCAGAGGCGGAACGTGACGATCAGGTCTTGTTTGGTGATGTCGTTAGTATGGTCAACAGTCTCCATTGCTTTGTGGGCAATCATAAGCGGTATCGATCCGCCTTCCACGCCACGCCTCGGGGCGTGCGTGGCGTTAATTTCGCCAAGCAAGTCTCTCAAAAAAGGATAGAAAAATCCGTTGCAAAGAGGCTTCATATAGGTCAATCAGGAATTGTTTTTTTGCATCATGGGGGACCCAATGAAAATCAAAGCTATCCTCGCTGTCTCTGTGGCAGCGTTGTTCGCTACGGCCTGTACGTCCACTCCGAAAGTCGACGTACGCCAGCCGGGCGACCAGAGCATGAGCTGTGCGCAGCTTGAGGAAGAAATGCATGCTCTGGACGATATCCAGGAAGAAGCCGAGAACAATCAGGGCGTCAATACGGCTAACGTGGCTGCTGTTGTATTCTTCTGGCCTGCAGCTGTTGGAAACTACATGGAAGCTGACCGGGCGATGGACCTTGCTCAAGAGCGTCACGAGCACCTGATGGACATCTATGACGCCAAGTCTTGTGAAGTTTCCTGATTGGAAACTGCAAACGGATATGAAGAGGGGGCAGCTTTCCCTACTTCGTATCGATACAAAGAGAAGGGCCGCTCGATGAGTGGCCCTTTTTTCTAGTTTTCGTCGAGCTCGACTTCTGGCGCATCAGGCTGTTCCGGGGTTTCGAATTCAAATTCGAACTCCTGGTCGCGGCCACCTTCCAGTTCCGGGATATCTTCGATGATTTCCAGCGCGGTCGGTGGAAATGGCCCGGGCATTACGAAGACATAGTCACCATCATGGCCGTCAGGGATCACGATCCTGCCCTGGCGCATGATCTGGTTGCTCATTTCCAGCGCGAAGGCACGCTGATGTTCCAGAGCCTCGCGACGGACCTCGATGCGGTCACGCTGCGCGTCGGCGATGTCGCGTTCCATTTCGTCAAACGCCCGCACTGTCTCGCGCTGGGCGCGCGAAAGTTCGCGCTGTTCATCGCGTAGTTCGCGGCTGACATCACCGCCATTGCGTTCGGCTTCGCGGATGGCGCGATCAATCTCGCGTTCGCGATGGGCCAGGTCACGCATGGCGGCACGAAGGGCGCGTTGTACTTGCTGACGTTCGACCTGCTGGGCCCGGTCCTCGGCAATAGTGCCCAGTTGGTGCAGCAGTTCCACACGGATCCCGCCGACCGCCTCAAGCTCCTGCAGCAGCGCCTCGGTTTCATCACGTCCTTCGCGGGACAGCACACGGAAGTCGTAGGAATAGCCGACATTGCTGCGGGCCTCCGAGTGACACGGAGGCAGGGCGACGCCGCGGCCAATCTGGGTTTCTTCGTTACCACAGGCACCGGCCAGAGCACTCTTGGTGAGACCCTGCGGGTCAACAATCACAGCCGAGGAAAAATCGACGCCCGACAGTTCCGCCTCGCGGAAGTCGACCTCATGCAGAACAGCACCTTCGAAACTCACATCCGTGAGGTCAGCATCGCGAAAGTCGATGCGTTCACCAACTACATGGCTGAAATTGGCATCGCGGAGCTGGGCGTCGCGAAAGACGGTTCCATTGAGATTGGCGCGCAGGAAATTCACCTGCTGCAGCTCGGTATCTATGAAACGTGTATTGATCAGCTCACTGCCGACAAATGTCACGAAAACCAGCTCGCCCTCGGAAAAATTGGTCCGGGTCAGATCGGTATCCGAGAAGTTCACGCGTTCGACTCGCGCATTGCGCAGGTCGACATGTGACAGGTCGGAATTGAGGAAAGTCACGCCGCGAAGCTGGGCCTCGTCGAGGTCTGCATGCGCGAAATCGGTCTGTGCGAAGCGCGATTCCATGAAGTTGGAACCGACCAGCTCGGAATTGCGGAAACTGGATCCCGAAAACTCCGCGCCGATGAAGGTCGCGCCGGACAGGTTCTTGTCGGAGAAGTCGCAGTCCTCGCATTCACCGCCGATCGCCAGGCCGCGGCGTGGCTGATCGTTTTCACCTGCCAGAGCAGGCGAAGCGGCCAGAATGCTGCCGCCCAGAAGCAGGGCGCTGAACAAATGCAATGACTTCATACTAACCGGATAGGTCAGGTGACACCCGAAATCGACTTAAAAGCCAGTAATATCGGGTATTAGAATACAACTAGCAGTTCGCGATGTTCAAGCCGGCGGGCAGTCGTGTGCTGCTGTCACCGCAGGCCGTATTCAGCTGGGCTTGGGTCAGGCCGCCTGCGGTTTGCAGATCGGCACCGGAAAGATTGGCACCCGTCAGGTCAGCACCGCGCAGGTCCGCCCCGCCGAGATAGGCGCCGACCAGCACAGCGTGCTGAAGATTGGTATTGCGGAAATTCGCTCTGGTAAACCGAGCGCCGAACAGATTGGAGACACTCATGTTGGCACCATTGAAATCCGCCCGGTTCATTGTTGCCAGCGAGAGATCGGCCTGGCGCAGACGCGAACCGGCGAGATTGACGCCGGGCAGGTCGCGATAGGCGAGGTCGGCCTGGAAGAGATTACAGCCCGCGCAGCTTTGCCCAGCCTGGACACGGGCGATCTCGCCGGCATTCTGCGCCAATGCCGGGCTAAGACCGAACAGGGTCATGAAAATAGCTGCGATAAACCGTGTCATTGTGGGCCGCTCCGCTTGGACTTTCCCTGTCAGTGCAAGCCTTGCGCCGGTTTTCAGCCGGACCAGTTGCACGCGTCACAGCGGGAGCCATTACCTTCGCTGACCAGGGTGAAATGACCACATTCCGGGCAGGGGTCGCCCAGATAGGCGCTGACTTCACTGACCGGGCTGGTTGTCGCTACGGTACTGCTGGCAGAGGCGTGCTCGATCTCGACAATTTCTTCCTGGACGATCTCGTCGCCATCATTGGCGTTGGCCGCTTTCTTCGCGGCACCAGCGAACATCAGGATATTGTCGGGCACCTGGCCTCGCGAGAAACCGCGCGATATGAAGCGGGCCGCGTCTTCCTGCAGGAGTTTCTCCTGCTCCACTCCCTGGCCCAGACCACCCGGATCGGCCTTGTCCGGTGAAATTTCCGCCAGATCGTCCCGCCCGAGATAGGACACGCCGAGTTCGCGGAAGAGGTAGTCCAGAATGGACGTCGCCTGTTGAATGGAATCATTGCCCTCAACGGGCCCGGCCGGCTCGAAGCGCGTGAAGACGAAGGCGTCGACATATTCTTCCAGCGGCACGCCGTATTGCAATCCGATGGAAATCGCGATGGCGAAATTATTCATCAGCGAGCGGAAGGCGGCGCCTTCCTTGTGCATGTCGATGAAGATCTCGCCCAGCTCGCCGTCATCAAACTCGCCGGTATGCAGATAGACCTTGTGGCCGCCCACGGTAGCTTTCTGGATATAACCCTTGCGACGATCGGGCAGCTTGCGGCGCGCTGCGGGTTTTTCGACGACACGTTCGACCTCGACGGTGCGCTCGATGATGCGCTCTTTCTGGGGCTCGGCGGTGTAGTCGCCCTTGTCGAAATCGATCGCCGGCAACATGTCAAACAGGCCGGAACCCGTGCGGCGCATCGCGACCTGGCGCAGCCCGACTTTCATAGCAAGATCAAAGAGTTCTGCGACATCGTCGATGGTTGCTGCGGCGTCGAGCGCCAGGCGTGTGTCGCAGACGCCGGACATCTGGCTTTCCAGCGCAGCGGCCATCGCCAGCTGGGCGCGGTTGGACGGTTGTTCGAATACACGTCGCTGTTCCGGGCTGAGTGACGGTGCGTCGTCCAGCTGGCCGGAGCCGTGGGCGTAACGATCCGCGATGGCAACATCGCTGTCGGAGTAACCAGCGGCTGCGCACAGGGACTGACCCTGTTCCGCGACGACATCGTGTGGCAGGCGCAGAATGTCCCGGCACACCCGGTCTCCCAGCGTCCAGCGGTTGAAGGCGAAGCGGATGGACGCGCCTTCGCCAATACTGTCATCCATGCGCTCAAGCGCCTCGATCGGCACGCCCTTGAGCATCAGATCCTCAAAGGAAATCCCGGGAGCGCCCTTGAATGTACCGTGTCCGGCGGCGTGGTCCTCGGCCTTCTCGATCTGGCTGGCATTGAGACCCAGCGCTTTCAGGCCATTGCGTGCACTGTCCCGCAGCGTGCTGCCACCAGTTTCGCCCATATCCGTGGTGATGGAATTGATGACATGGCTTGCGCCCAGTGCGTCGGCTTCGATCAGCGGTGCGACGTCTGCAGGCACAGGCAGCGCCGACAGCAGCACGCCAGGGCGTGACAGGGCACCTTTCGCTTCAAACCGGGCCGGCAGCTCGCGCAGTCCGTCCGCCAGCGTCTGCAGGGCTTGTGGCAGCTCGCCAGCGTCAAATTCGATGTCTGCGCCCAGCGCCGGGGCCATGGCACCGGTCTGTGCACAGGCCTGGCGCATGTATCCAGTAATCAGCCGGGTAATGGCTGCGGCCGTCTTGCGACCAATTTCGCTGTCGTAGGCAATGCCGCAGGACATGAGCACGGCGGCCATGCCGCTCAGTGAAAATGTTCCCGCAACCGGTTCGTCCTTGGGTGCGCTGACGCTAAGCGCGGTTGTCCAAGCAAAAACGGTGTCTGAGAGCAAATCCGTGCGCAGTCCGGACGCGTCCAGGAAGGCTGGCAGGTTCAGATAGACGACGGCGCCAGTTTCGGTCGGGCTTTCATGGAAGCTGAGCTGTGGTGCACCAAAACTCCAGATGGAGCGGGCGATCGTGTTGCGGAAGCCGCGGGCACGCACGCTTCCGCCCTTTGGCCCAAAGCTCCAGGCGCTGTCGGCCTCGAGCGCTTCGAGAAGACCCGGCGCGACTTCGAGAACACAGGCAGCTGGCGTTTCCATCTCTGGCGCCAGGCCTGCGAGCGTATCGTCGTCGGCGCCCTGTTGCGCGAGGGCCAGGGCCCGTTCAACGGCTTCTTCAGGGACACCGTCGCGCAAGGCCTGTCGCATGGCACGGGCGAGTGCTGCGTTCTGGCGTGGATCGAAACGCTCTGCCTCGCCGGAACAGCGCCGGCAGGCTTCGCCGATTGCGCTGAGGCGATCCTTCATCACGCGTGCGCCGACATCGAGCACGCTCGAGCGGAGTTCCTTTTGAGCGACCTGGCGCAGGCGTTCCGGCGCGTCCTCGGCGCTGGCAGAGAAGCGGTCTGTTCGGCGTGCGGGTGTGGATGACGGGATCGCGTCCCCATAAGCCCAGTCAGCGCCCCCATGACGCCAGAGATCGGCTTCTGGCACGACGAAACGACCCAGCATGCTCAAGGCGAGTGTGTCACGTAGCCGGTTTGCGTCTTCGGTGTCTTCGATCAGACCGGCCCGGGCGACTGCCCAGGTCAGCGAGCCGGACAGGCGGTCGATCGCGGGTTCGATACTGTTTTCGACTTCGCGTTCCTTGCCTGCCGGGATCTGTGCGACCAGGCCGGCATAGGCTTTCAGGCCCGGTTTGGTCCGGGTGCGGGTCGGTCGTGGTGTGTCGAGCAGGTCGGAAAGGGCGCGGGCCGCGGCCTCGTTCCAACCCTTGGGCAGGCGCATGCTGCGGACCGGTGAGGGGACGTCGCTGTCCGGATCGAAATCCAGTGCGATTTCACGCGCTTCGATTTTTGCGGCTTCAGGGGCTGACTTCAGCCATTCCTTAAAGCTTTCCAGCATCTTCATGTGACCACCCTCACGCTCCCGAATCGGTCGGGAATCGCTCGACTCTAACAAGCCCGGTGAGTCGTCTGAAGCCTGCGGTTAAGAAGACTGGACCCGGAGGCGCGGGAAGGGCATATACGGGCAGATTGTTACGACCGACTCGGAGCCACCCAATGCTCGGATTTATCTCCAAGATCTTCGTCTGGTGGAAAGACGCCACACCCGGAACGCTGCTGACCATCTCCTCGCGCGGCGGCAAGCTGGTGGGCAAGGACGAGTTCGGCAACAAGTATTACGAGGAAAAGGGCGTCACCGGTCCCGATGGCAACAAGCGCCGCTGGGTCATCTATAACGGTTACGCCGACGCCTCTCGCGTGCCGTCCGACTGGCATGGCTGGATGCATCACACGTTTGAACATCCGCCGACCGAAGCGCCGCTCAAGCGCCAGGACTGGGAAAAAGACCACCATCCCAATCTGACCGGAACGGTTCACGCCTATCGCCCGTCAGGCTCGCTTGCCCGCGCAGAAGACCGCCAGACTGCTTCTGGCGATTACGAGGCCTGGAAGCCGGAATAATCCGGATCGCCTGTGAGGCGTAAGGCCTCGACAGCGCCACAATCACTGGACAGCTTGGTGTCATGATGCGTTTTTCGACCGGAATTCTCGCCGCCTCGCTGTTATCTTCAGTTTCGTTGGCACAAGATCCTGCAGACCTGCTGCGGGCGGATGATCCCAACGCGGTTGATCCGGAAGCGGAACAGATCGACCCGCGCCTTCTGGGCGATTACGAGCTGTCCAGCGAGCCAGGTGACGTTGTCGTTTTGCGTGGTCTCGACAAGGTGACGGCGCGCACGCGTGATTTCGAGATTGCTATCGGTGAGAGCTATGAATTCGGCGCGCTCATTGTGACGGCGCAATATTGCCGCCGCCGCCCGCCGGAAGAAACGCCGGAAACCTACGCTTTCCTCCAGATCCAGGATCGCCGCACGGACGGTTTTGGAGTGGATACGGAAGGTGAGACCATCTTCTCCGGCTGGATGTTTGGCTCACGCCCGGCACAGAACCCGCTGGAACACCCGGTTTATGATGTCTGGGTGCTTGATTGCAGAACGTCGGATGCCGACGTATCTGCGGGCATCGAGTAGAAATCTCCCACACCTTCCAGCGCTTCGGTCAGTCGCTCGTGATACTGCTCGCGGGTAATCGTGACCACGCCCAGCGTTTCCAGGTGCTCAGTCGTGAATTGTGTGTCCAGCAGGGTGTAGCCACCCGCTCTCAGGCGCGCGACAAGGTAGACCAGGGCGATCTTTGAAGCGTCAGTTGCCCGGCTGAACATGCTCTCGCCGAAAAAGGCGCGGCCGAGGGAAACGCCATAAAGCCCGCCCACCAGCTCATCATCCTGCCAGGCCTCGACCGAATGGGCGTAACCATCCCGTCTCAGTTCTGAGTACAGGCCAAATATCCCGTCATTGATCCAGGTTTCCTCGCGCCCGGGCGCAGGTGTCGCGCAGGCTTCGACGACGCGCTGGAACGCCGTGTCGAAAGTGATGCGATAGGGTTGCTGTTTGACCTTGCGCTTTAAACGCTTGGAGACGTGCAGCCCGTTGAGGGGCAGCACGCCGCGTTCATCGGGATCAAGCAAATAGATGCGCGGGTCATCGCGCGAGTCCGCCATTGGGAAGACACCGCGCGCATAACAGTCGAGCAGTTCGGCTGTGCCGAAGACCCGCATCGCATCCTTTCCGGCGTTTGCCTAGCGGTCAGCCAGCCAGTCTTCCAGCCAGCGGATATGGTAGTCGCCATTCACAAATTCGGCCTCTTCAAGCAGGTCCAGGAAGAGCGGGGTCGTGGTTTCAACACCGCCGACAACCATTTCCTCCAGCGACCGGCGAAGGCGCAGCAGAGCTTCTTCGCGGGTACGGCCATGGACGATCAGCTTGCCGATCAGGCTGTCATAATAGGGCGGAATGGAGTAGCCGGCATAGAGGGCACTATCTAGGCGCACGCCCAGACCACCTGGTGCATGGAAATCCGTGACCTTGCCCGGAGACGGCGCAAAGGTTTTCGGGTTCTCGGCATTGATCCGGCATTCGATCGCCCAGCCTCGGAACTTGATGTCCTCCTGGGTGATCTCCAGCGGCGCACCGTCAGCAACGCGGATCTGTTCGCGCACCAGGTCGATACCGGTGATCATTTCGGTGACCGGATGTTCCACCTGCAGGCGGGTATTCATCTCGATGAAATAGAATTCGCCGTCTTCCCACAGGAATTCGATCGTGCCCACACCGCGATAACCGATGGCACCGATGGCCTTGGACACGGTTTCACCGATCTTGGCGCGATCTTCCGCGTTCAGTGCCGGTGAGGGAGCTTCCTCGAGGATTTTCTGGTGGCGACGCTGCAGCGAACAATCGCGCTCGCCCAGGTGCACAACATTGCCATGCGTGTCAGCCAGGATCTGGATCTCGATATGGCGCGGGCGACCGAGATATTTCTCGATATAGACCGTGCCGTCACCAAACGCCGCCGCGGCTTCGGTCGAGGCGGTATCCATGGCTTCTTTCAGGTCCGCAGCGGTCTCGGCGACCTTCATGCCGCGGCCACCACCACCCGATGCCGCCTTGATGAGGACCGGATAGCCGATCTTCTCGGCAATCGGGATCGCCTCTTCATAGGTGGCGACGCCGCCCTCAGAACCGGGCACGACGGGGATGCCGGCGTCCATGACGGTTTGCTTGGCGGTGATCTTGTCACCCATGATGCGGATATGGTCTGCCGTCGGGCCGATGAAGGTGAAGCCGTGGGCTTCAACGATCTCGGCGAAACGCGCGTTCTCCGACAGGAAGCCGTAACCCGGGTGGATGGCCTGGGCGCCGGTCACTTCTGCCGCCGCTATAATGGCGGGAACGTTCAGATAGCTCTTGCCGGCCGGCGGCGGGCCGACACACACGCTCTCGTCAGCGAGGCGGACATGCATCGCGTCGGCATCGGCTTCGGAATGGATAGCCACCGTGCGGATGCCCATCTCGCGGCAGGCGCGGTGGACACGAAGAGCAATTTCGCCGCGATTGGCGATCAGGATTTTGTCAAACATGGGCGCGCTCGCAAAAGGGGTGAGCGATTAGACGAGAATGAAAAGCGGTTCGCCGTATTCGACCGGCTGGCCGTCTTCCACGAGAAGTTCCGCGATCTTGCCGGACTTTTCCGCCGTAATCGGGTTGAAGGTCTTCATGGCTTCCACCAGCAGGATGGTGTCGCCCTGTTTCACATTATCGCCGACCTTGACGAAATTCTCGCTGTCCGGGTTCGGCTTGAGATAGGCCGTGCCGACCATCGGTGAGGTGACGACGCCCGGATGCGCGGACATGTCAGCCGTGTCCTGGGCAGCCGGGGTTTCCGGCGGGCTGGCCGGCACTGCAGCCGGAGCGGCGGCAGGGGCAGGTGCAGCTGCGACGGGTGCGGCGGCGACGGTCTGGACGACCGGGGCAGCAGTGATTTCACGCGCGATGCGCAGCTTGAGCTCACCGTGCTCCACTTCGATTTCAGTCAGTTCCTTGTCACGCAGGATCTTCGCGAGATCACGAACTAGGCGGGTATCAAGCGGTGCACCGGTTTGGGAATCAGAACTCATGGAATGGGCCTTTGATTGTCTCAGGTGTTCAGGCTTTGAACAGCGGCATCGATCCCCAGCAAGTAACTGGCCAGACCGAAACCGGTAATGCTGCCCTTCGCAGCAGCGGCAATGAAGGATTGGTGTCTGAACTCTTCACGGGCTGCCGTTTGGGACAAGTGAACTTCGATGACGGGAGGTTCTATAGCGCGAACAGCGTCATGCAAAGCGATTGATGTATGTGTGTATGCACCGGGATTGATGACCACAGCACTGCCGTTGACGTTTGCGTCATGCAGCCAGTCGATCAGCTGTCCCTCGTGATTGGATTGAAAGAAGGCGACGGGCATCCCAGATTTGCCGGCGTGAGCCTCACAGGCCTCGCGAATCTGGTCCAGTGTCAGCGCGCCATAGATTTCCGGCTCGCGCGTGCCCAGCAAATTGAGGTTGGGCCCGTTGATGATGTAGATCGGTTTCGTCATGGCCTTGCAAATCAGCGTGGGGAAGTTCTACGACGTGTCTGAACGGGGACACAAGCGAAGTGAGCGGTGACGTGATCGAATTGACGGTGAATGGCGAGACTAAATCGGTGAATACCGGCCTGTCGGTCGCTGGCCTGCTTGAGGAATTGCAGATCAATGGCCGCAAGGTGGCGGTGGAACGCAATCTCGAAATCGTCCCCAAATCGCTCTACGCGGATACACAATTGGAATCAGGCGACCGGCTGGAAATCGTCGCCTTTGTTGGAGGTGGATAAATGGATGACGCGATGACCCTGGACAAAACCGTCGAGGACAAGCCGCTGGTCGTGGCCGGGCGGACGTTCAATTCCCGCCTCATCATCGGCACCGGCAAGTACGAGACCTATGCCCAGAACGCCGAGGCGCTGAAGGCTTCCGGTGCCGAGATGATCACCGTCGCTGTGCGCCGGGTGAACCTGTCCAATCCGGACGAGCCGCGCCTGGTCGATTTCATTTCGCCGGACGACTACACTTATCTGCCCAATACGGCGGGCTGTTTCACTGGAGAAGACGCAGTGCGCACCCTGCGCCTGGCGCGTGAGGCGGGCGGCTGGAACCTGGTCAAGCTGGAGGTCCTGTCCGACCCGAAACACCTCTATCCGGACATGGCGGAGACCCTGCGGTCTGCCGAACTCCTGATCAAGGACGGGTTCGACGTCATGGTCTATTGCTCTGATGATCCGGTCTACGCAAAGAAGCTGGAAGAGATCGGCTGTTGCGCCATCATGCCGCTCGGCGCGCCGATCGGCTCCGGTCTGGGCATTCAGAACCCGGTCAATATCCGCCTCATCATCGAGCAGACCAGCGTTCCGGTGATTGTCGATGCAGGTGTCGGTACCGCGTCAGATGCGGCTGTCGCGATGGAGCTGGGCTGTGACGGCGTTCTTATGAACACCGCCATCGCCGAGGCACGAGACCCGATCCGCATGGCACAGGCCATGAAACACGCCGTTATCGGCGGCCGTGAAGCCTATCTGGCTGGACGTATGCCGAAAAAACGTTATGCCGATCCATCGAGCCCGCTGAGTGGTTTGATCTAGAATCAAGAAAAGCCCGGGTTTTGATCCGGGCTTTTCGTAGGTCCCAAAAATCGCCTACCCCGCCAGGGCGGCCTGAAGCGCTTGTTCCAGGCCCAGCTCATTGGCGCCCGGGATAACGCGGCCATCCACAATGAAGAAGGGCGTGCCGGTAACGCCCATGACCTGACCGAGCGTGCGGACCTCGCCGATCTGGGCCATCAGGGCCGGGTCCTGCATGTCTTCACGCATCTGGGCGACATCCACGCCGGCCATCTGCGCGAGGCTGTCTATCCGGCGCGACGGAAGGGGGCCGGAGGCTGTAATCATCTCGTGGTGGAAAGCGCGATAGACGTCTTCGCCCTGGCGCAGGGCGGCGAGAGCCGCCCGGGCCGCTTCGATCGAGTCGGAGCCGAGCACCGGGTATTCCTTGAAAATAATCTGGACACGGTCGCCATAACGCTCCGTCGCGCTGTCGAGCCATTCCGCGGCGATGCGGCAGTAAGAGCATTTGTAGTCGACAAACTCGACGATGATGATATCGGCATCATCCGGGCCGATCCGCGCATCGCGGGGATCGCCGTAGATGGCGTCATGATTGGCTTCAATAGCCGTATAGAAGCTGCGCATTTCGCGATCGCGGGCGCGACGTTGCAGTTCGATCAGGGCTTCCTCGATGATCTCTGGATTGGAGAGGATGTATTCGCGAACCAGTTCGCGGACTTCATCCCGCTCGGGCTCGGTCAGCTGTGCATCGGCAGGCGCCTGCTGGCAGCCGAGCAGGAATGCGGCAGCAGCAAGCAAGGCAATAACGCGTGTCATCGATCAGACCCCATAACTTAACCCGGACACCATGTAGACGACGCTCAGGGCCGGGGCGAGGGGGCGAGCACTAAATTCACAGTCAAGTCGATGTTACTACTGGGCGAAGGGTGAACATCGCCCTAAGCTTTCTCCAGTGCAAAAGAACACCATTAAGGGGAGATAGCATGAGCACACGGTTGGCCGGTAAGACGGCATTGGTCACGGGCGGTAGCCGCGGTATCGGCGCAGCGATTGCCAAGGCGTATGCAGCAGAGGGCGCTGATGTCGCGCTGAGTTACGGCGGGTCAAAGGCCGCGGCGGAAGCCGTCGCCGAAGAGATCCGCGGCATGGGTCGAAAGGCTGAGGCCATTCACTGTGATGCCGCACAGGCGGGCGCAACAGACAAGCTGGTCCGCGGCGTGGTGGAAAGCTTCGGCAAGCTGGATATCCTGGTCAACAACGCCGGGGTCTACCCGCTGACGACGATCGCCAAATGCTCCGACGAAGAGTGGGAACGCACCATGGCGATCAATCTGCGCGCGCCGTTCGAAGCCTTCCGCGCAGCTTATGAAGTCATGGAGCATGGCGGCTCCATCATCACCATTGGTTCAGTTGCAGCCGAAGCGGTCATGGCGCCGGGCATTGCGGTCTATTCCGCGTCCAAGTCCGGTGTTCAGCTGCTGGCTCGCGGCGCCGCGCGCGAGCTGGGCCGCAAACAGATCCGTTCCAATGTCATCCAGCCCGGTCCGATCGACACCGACATGAACCCGGCCGATGGCGACAAGGCGGACTTCCAGAAGATGATGGTCCCGATCGGTCGTTACGGCACGGTCGAGGAGATCTCGTCCCTCGCGACCTTCCTGGCGTCCGACGATAGCTCCTACGTCAATGCGGCGGTCATCAATGCTGATGGCGGGATGAATAGCTAGGGCAAATAGTTGGACCTGACCAAACACCCCATTCTTGTAAGTGCCGCCATGCCTGTCGGATTGATCATTCGCGTGGCACTGGAAGCATCTGGGCAGGTTGAAAGTGCGGTAGCGGTCGGGCTTGTTGGGGTCGCTATTGCATTGGTCTTTATGGCGCAGGTGTTCGTTCGCTCGAATGGACACCTGTCGTCGCCACTGCCGGGGGGCTTCGTGAAAATTGGCCTGGCAGCTTGGCCTCTGATGGTCTTCGCTCTGGTCTCGTCAGAGGTCTTTAAACCCGAGCAGGCCTATTTGATTGAAGCCTTGTCAGCGGGATTGGTATTTCTCGCTGTTCTCTTGTTGAGCGGTTTCGCCGCCATGGCGCTGGAACGCGCGGAGAAGGGTTTGGCGAACCCTTTTGCGGTCGCAGGAACGATGCTCCAGCTCTTCTTCCAGCCATTTTGCGCCGTGCGCGTTTGCCATCGCCTGCAAACCCTCGATGCGCCCGCTGTCTGGTGGAATTAAAGAATTGAGCGGTGACACGTTCATCCTTCTCCCCTGTCCCCTCGGGGAAAGTGCCCCGAAGGGGCGATGAGTGGCACGGATTTTCCCTGGCGCAGCTTTCGCTGCGCACCCGTCTCCCCTCGCTTCGCTCGAACCTCTCCCTCGAGAGGGAGAGGGATGGCGTCGTGTCACTCCACTTCGAACACGCCATCGACTTCGACAGCCGCGCCGAGCGGCAGGACCGGACAGGACACCGCTGAACGCGCGTGGCGGCCGGCATCGCCGAACACTTCGACCATCAGGTCGGAACAGCCATTGATGACTTGCGGGATGTCGATGAAATCGGCGGTCGCAGCAACAAACCCGCCCAGTTTCACCACGCGTTTCACACTGGAAAGGTCACCCTCACAGGCGGCCTTGAGCTGGGAGATCAGGTTGATGGCGCACAGACGCGCCGCGGCCTGACCCGCAGCGATATCCATATCGCCGCCCAGCGTGCCCTTCACCAGACCTTCAGCGCCAATCGAAACCTGGCCAGAGATGAAGACCTGGTTGCCGGTGCGCACGAACGGAACGTAATTGGCGACCGGGGCAACCGGTTCGGG
Source organism: Maricaulis sp. (assembly GCF_017643475.1). Classification (GTDB taxonomy): domain Bacteria; phylum Pseudomonadota; class Alphaproteobacteria; order Caulobacterales; family Maricaulaceae; genus Maricaulis. Next base: position 133,347 of record NZ_JAEPNI010000004.1, on the reverse strand, counting down.
CAGGGCGATACCGAGGTCGGCAAGGCGGGTGTCGATGGCTGACATGGGACTCTCCATTGGCATTGTTGCCCCCGCTTTAGGTCAGGCATGCGGCCCATGCAATCGTGAAGCTTGACCTGACGCGAACGTAAATGGGCATGCTGGTCTCATAGTCCCGATTCACGAACACGAATTCTTCCTGCCAGCGCGAGACGGCTACATGCTGCCCGCCCGGTGTTTTCTGCTGGAGAACGCCCGGGCAACGGTGCTGATCTCGTCGGGAACCGGTTTCCCCAAGGAACTCTATGCGCGGATGGCCCGTTTTGGCGCTGAGCGCGGCTATGCGGCCCTGATCTATGATTATCGCGGTATCGCTGGATCCGCCCCGGAGCAGATGCGCGGCTTTGATGCTGACATCATGGATTGGGCGCGCTTGGACTTTCCTGCGGCGCTGGATGCAGCCGAAGCGCTGGCACCCGGCAAACCGCTGTTTACGCTGGGCCACTCGGTCGGCGCTCACCTGCTGGGTTTTGCGGACAATGCGCACAAGGCGAAGGCGCACGGTTTCGTCACCGCCGGGACCGGCTATCACGGGGCTCATGAGCCCGGCTATCGACACAAGGCGCTGTTTTTCTGGTGGGGCTATGGTCCGCTGATGCTGGCCCTTCACAATCACATCCCGGCCGGTGGATTGTGGACCGGTACGGCCTTGCCCCGTGATGTCTTCACCCAATGGCGTCAATGGTCACAGCGGCCCGGTTATTTCACGGAATTCTATGACGTGTTGGGCGAACACGGGTTCGACAGGATTTCCGCACCCATCCGCGACTGGACCTTCACTGATGACCAGCTTTGCTCCCGGCGCTCCGCAGATGACCTATTGAGCTTCTACACTGCCGCGCCGACCGAACAGCTGCGCCTTGACCCGGCAGAGCTGGGTGCGAAACGAATTGACCATCATGGCGCTTTCAGTCGCTCCGCGAAGGCGTTCTGGAGCCTGCCGTATGACTGGTTTGACGGGTATCTTTAGCCGACCTCAAGGCCCGTCCCTTGACCACAGCATCGGTTCCAAACTTTGCCCGGGCCTTGTCCATGGCGCGTTCTGCCGTGGCCCGGCGGATGGCCTGTGGGTCTAGCAAGTCTCCACTATCGCCAACGGCATCGATCAGGCCGGAATAGCCGATGCCAATCAGACGATAGCGCGTCCCGTCTATCTCCCCGGCCAGTAATTCCCGGCCCACCTTGAACAGGGTATCGGCCAACTGGCTCGGTTCGGTCAGTGTGCGCCGGCGAGTCTTGGTCTTGAAGGTCGAGCTCTTGAGCTTGAGGGTGATGACCGTGCCGGAAATCTCCTTGGACTTCATGATGTCGGCGACTTTCACGCACAGCCGGTAGAGACGTTTCTCCAGCTCCCGGAGGTCATTGATGTCGGCATTGAACGTGGTCTCGGAGGAGACGCTCTTGCGCTCGCCGACCGGATTGACCCGCCGAGTGTCCTCTCCGCGCGAAAGACGCGAGAGGTGATAACCCATATCGCCATAACGCTGGGCCATCGCCTTGTCGCCGCGCTGGCGGATATCGTTGAGGGTGTGCAGACCATCGCGCTCCAGCTTTTTGGCAAAGGCCGGGCCAACGCCATAGATGGCGCGCACCGGGCGTTTGACCAGGAAGTCCATCGTCTCAGCCTTGCCGATCACCGCAAACCCGTCAGGTTTTTCCAGGTCCGAGGCTGTCTTGGCGAGAAACTTGTTGTGCGACAGCCCAACGGACACCGTGATCCCGACTTCTTCCCAGATCTTCCGTTGCAGCCGCAACAAGGTATGCGCTGGCGGGGCGTTGTGCAGGCGTTCTGTACCGGACAGGTCGAGGAAGGCCTCGTCGATGGACGGCGGTTCAACCAGCGGCGTCATCTCGCGCATCATGTCGCGGATCCTGTATCCTTCCTTTGTGTATTTGCCATGATCCGGCTTGATCACGACGGCGTCGGGACAGGCGGCGAGGGCCTTGAACATAGGCATGGCCGAGTGAACGCCATACATGCGCGCGACGTAACAGGCTGTGGAGACGACGCCGCGCTGACCGCCGCCGATAATGACCGGCTTGTCTTCCAGCTCCGGATTGTCGCGCTTCTCGATCGCCGCGAAAAACGCATCGCAATCGATATGGGCGATGGCCAGTGTATTCAGCTCGTTGTGCTGCAGAATGCGGCGGGAGCCGCAGGCGGGGCATTGTCGAAGATCCACCGCGACCGGTTCCAGGCAGGACCGGCAATAAGCGCCGGCGTCACTCATTCATCAGGTCCCCACAGCCAGGCCGCTCCGCGGACACCGGAACTGTCGCCGTGCTGATTGGTCACCACACGCGTCCGGCAAATGTCGGAGAAGACCCACTCGGCAAGCCGCGTTTCGACCGCTTGTGCCAGGCCCGGTGTATTGGACACACCTCCGCCCAGGACAACGCAGTCGGCATCTATGATGTTGATGACGCTCGCCAGCGCACGGCCGAGACGCGCGGCATAGTCGGCACGACTGTCGACGCATTGCTCGGAAGGGTCGGTTGCGATCTGTTCGGCCGTGAGTTGAGACGCGTATTCGTTGTTGTGTATCGAGGCCCAGCCGGGGCCGGAAAGAAAGGTTTCAATACAGCCAACACGTCCGCACCAGCATCGGGGCCCTGGAAACTCGTCCGGGCTCATCCAGGGCAGGGGGTTGTGACCCCATTCTCCGGCAATACGTTGGGCACCAGTGTGAAGCGTGCGATCCACCACGATCCCGCCGCCCACACCCGTGCCAATGATGACGCCAAAAACCGTTCGATAATCTCGCCCGGCGCCGTCGACGGCTTCGGACAAGGCAAAACAATCCGCATCATTGGCCAGGCGAATCGCTCGTCCCAATCGTGCCTCAAGGTCTGACTTGAAAGGGGTCTCATTGAGCCAGGTCGAATTGGCGTTGCGCATGAGGCCCGTGGCGGGGCTGAGCGAGCCGGGGTGGCCGATGCCGACGTGCATGGACTTGCCGATTTCTCGCTCCAGTTCGCTGACCAACTCAGTTATAGCAAGCAATCCGGCCTCATAGGCGCGCGGGGTCGGGACCCGTTTCCGGACCAGCTCGACACCCGTTTCATCAATAGCGAGCGCCTCGATTTTCGTACCGCCGAGATCGATGCCGAGCCGGATCATGATTTTGCCTTATATGCCTTTAGATATAAGCTTGTATCGCTGGCTTTGTTCTTATCTTGTTCTCCGGGGCAAGAAAAGCGCCGCCTGACTCATTGTTGGTTAAGGAAGATCGGTTTTAGTGCACGAGGGGTTCAACAAGCGCCGCAAAGGCGCAGCATCTACGGGAAGCGTGTCGTCGCTATGCTGCAGGTCATGCCGAAAAAGGTCCTGATCGTCGAAGATAACGAGCTCAATATGAAGCTCTTCAACGATCTGCTTGAGGCTCATGGGTATGAGACCTTGCAGACCAAGGATGGTTTCAAGGCGCTTGAAATGGCGCGTGAACACACACCTGATCTCATTCTCATGGACATTCAGCTTCCGGAGGTCTCTGGCCTGGAAGTGACGAAATGGCTCAAGGAAGATGATTCCCTGCAGACGATTCCGGTCGTCGCGGTCACGGCCTTTGCCATGAAGGGCGATGAGGAACGCATTCGCAAAGGCGGCTGCGAAGCCTATCTGTCCAAACCCATCACCGTCTCCACCTTCATTGAAACGGTTCGCCAATTCTTGGACTAGGGGGTAGACGATGAGTGCCCGTATTCTTGTCGTCGATGACCAGCCTGCCAACGTCCGAATGCTGGAGGCGAAGCTCCTTGCCGAGTATTTCGACGTGTGCACGGCCGAGAACGGTGTTGATGCCATCGATCTCGCTCGCCAGGAACAACCCGACCTGATCCTGCTCGACATCATGATGCCTGGCATTGATGGTTACGAGACCTGCCAGCGCCTGAAGGTCGATCTGCAAACCCGCCACATCCCGGTCATCATGGTCACAGCGCTGGATCAGCGCGAGGATCGCATTCGGGGTCTGGAATGTGGTGCTGATGATTTCCTGACCAAGCCGATCGACGATGTCACCTTGTTTGCACGCGTACGCAGTCTGTTGCGTCTGAAGGCCGTGCTGGACGAGTTGCGCTATCGCGACCAGGGCGGGGCGCTTGCCGGTATCGTGGCTGACCCGGTCGAGCTGGATGCCCAGCCCGCAACCGCGCTTGTCGTCACCAGCGAGGAACGTAGCGGCAAACGTTTTGCCCGCGCTTTTCCGGACGGAATTGACGCAGACTACGAGCTGGAGCCCGCCTCGGCAGTCAAGCGCATGCAGAGCGGTATCGATCTGATGTTGCTGGACCTGACCTGTCCGACCTTTGACGGTTTGCGTGTGTGTGCTCGCATTCGATCCGATACGGCGACACGTCAGATTCCGATCGTCGCCATCGTCAACCCGGATGACGTCAAGATGGCCGTGAAGGCTTTGGAGCTGGGTGCAAATGACATTGTCTACCGGCCGGTAGATGCCAGCGAGCTCGCTGCGCGTGTGCGGACACAGCTGCGTCGCAAACGTTATGCGGACAAGCTTCGCAATCGCCTGGATGAGAGCCTGAACATGGCGATCACCGACGCGCTGACAGGACTGCACAATCGTCGTTTCATCGAATCGCGTCTGCGCCAGGCGGTCGAGAGCGCGAATGCCGGTGGAGCACCAGTTTCCGTGCTTTTGCTGGATATCGACTATTTCAAGCGCATCAACGACACGCATGGCCATGAGGCCGGAGATGTGGTGCTGAAAATCTTTGCCCAGCGCATTACCGCACAATTGCGGGCGCTGGACCTAGCTTCGCGTTATGGCGGTGAGGAGTTTGTGATTCTGATGCCGGGCTCTGGTCTGGCCGAGGCCGAGCATGCCGCCGAGCGCATTCGCCGCAGTGTCTGCAGTGAATTGTTCAAGCTGTCGGACGAGCTGGAACTGCCGGTCACAGTCAGTATTGGCCTTGCCCAGGCATCGCCGGGAGAGCCGATGGAATCGCTGTTGCGCCGGGCCGATGCCGCGCTCTATGAGGCGAAAACCGATGGCCGGAATCGAGTTCAGGCCGCAGCATGAGCTGCAGCCTGATACGAAAACAAGTTAAGCTTTAACAGCTTACTTGATTTTGCCTTCTTTGAACTCAACGTGCTTGCGGGCAACCGGATCGTACTTTTTCAGCACGAGCTTCTCGGTCATGGTGCGCGCGTTTTTCTTGGTTACGTAGAAGTAACCGGTTCCAGCCGTGGAGTTCAGGCGGATCTTGATCGTTGTTGGCTTCGCCATGGCTCAAAAGTCCTGGTTCATCGCGCACAAACGGCCCCATTGCCGTCGCGAGAGCGCGCGAACATACTCACGCGGGGCTGAGTGTCAACTCTTGGCACCGCCAAAAACTGTACGCAGCGACACAACAATGACATAGGCGCCCGTAATCCCGGCGAGAACAGCGAGCAGGCCCCAGGGGCCAACCGCGTCCATGGCCAGCCCTGCGGTCGGCGGGCCGACCAGTGATCCTACGCCATATGCAAAGATGAAGGTCGCGTTCGCGGTGGCAATTGCTCCGCCGGTGAAGCGTTCACCGAGGAGGGAGAGACCGACCGTGTAGAGCCCGCTGACGACGCCGGACTGCACAAACAGGATGGGCAGAAGCAACAGGGTGTTGTTGCCGGCAAACCCGGCCAGCACAGACGCAAATGTTGCGATGACAGCGATCCAGAGCAGGGTCAGGCGACGCGATGTCCTATCCGCAACCCAGCCGATCGGGAGCTGGAATACGATGGCTCCCAGGGCCACGGCAAGGACCATCAGGCCGATCATCGTGTGCTCTAGCCCGATGTTTTTGCCATACACCGGCAACATGGAATAGAGCAGGGTCTCCGTCGCACCGAAGGCCAGACCGGCAAGGATGGCGCTGGGCGCGATCATGGCGGTCTTGATCAGGCTCGACAGCGAAGTGGATTCCGCATCCGGCGCTGTGGCCTGTGGGCCCTCCAGGAAAAGAATCGGAAGGGTGCCGGCCAGGAAGATGAAGGCACCCAGATAAAAGGCTGTGTCGCCGGCACCGTGCAGTGCGGAGAAAAGCAGGCCGCCAATACCGAAGCCGCCGGAAAGTGCCGTGCCATAGACACCAAGCATCAGGGCGCGCCTGTCCGGTGAGACGATCTGATTGATCCAGCTTTCCGAAATCACGAAGATCACGGTCATGAAACAGCCGATCAGAAAACGCAGCAGGAACCACATCAGCACGACCGGAAAAACCGGCAGCAGTGTGAACAGGCCCGCCGCGCCGACCAGTGAGAGCACGAGAAGCCGACGCGGCGCCAGCAGCGCCATCAGGCGGGGAACCAGCGGCGCGATCACAAGGGTCGACAGTGCTGCAGCAGCGCCATTGAGCCCGACCATCAGGCCGGAGCCGGTCATTTCTTCCAGGCGCAGCGAAATCAGTGGCATGGACAGGCCGAAAACGATGCCACAAACCGCAGCACAACAAATGGCTGCGATCAACGAACGATTGTTGGCGAAAGCCTTGTCAGTGAAGAAATGCGCTGTGGACATGCCCCAGCTATAGGACCGGGCAGCACGCTTGTCCTAGAAATTTTCACCCTGCATGCGCGAGCGGGTCAGATATCTTCCACCAGCATCTTGCCGTGACGTGCCCGGAAACAACGCACGGGCTGGGGCTCGGGCGGTTGGACGCGCAGCAACTCCTCCAGCACGAAATGCGTGACGATGGGCAGGTCAAGTTTCTTGGCGTCCGGGAAGGCTACCCAGTGAACATCTTCGAGTTCCTCGCTGGGTACCGGCGCGCGCTCATCGGCCAGTGCAGATACGTCTGCGGTGAAGAACCAGGTGTCAAAGCGGCGTTTGCGTCCCGGAGGCGTGATGGCGCGAGTGATGAGGCGCAGGGCGGAGAGGTCCGGCAAAAGGCCATCGCGCTGGAAGGGCTGCCAGTGCGGATGGCGCGAGCGTGTCGCGCCCCGGGCGGCGATGAGCAATCCGGTTTCTTCCGCGGTTTCGCGGACGGCAGCCACGGCAGCAGCCCGCGCCCGGCGTTCCGGGAGGTGTTTCTGCATTACGTGAAGCGGTTCGCTGGCCAGGTCAGCGGCAAGCGGTGCTGTATTGTCGGCACGGTCCACGCGTCCGCCCGGAAAAACGTATTTATTGGGCATGAAGACGTGTCTGGACGACCGTCTGCCCATCAAGACTTCAAGATTGTCCCGGTCGCCGCGGGTCAGGATCAGCGAGGCTGCGAGACGCGGGCGGATCGCCGGCAGTTTCCTGTCATGGCTCTCATCGCTCATCGCCGCTTGCCCTTCTTCCAGGGACGGCCACCACGCTTGGGGGCATGACCCGGTCGGCCGCGGCCGCGATTGCGCCGGTTCGGACGAGGACCCGGTTCCGGATCGGTGAGCATCTCCAGCAGGAGCCCGCCCGTTATGGGCGTGGCCTCTTCGATACGCACCTTCACATTCATGCCCAGGCGATAACGTCCGCCGCTTTCCATGCCGACCAGGACATGGGTGGCCTCGTCATGTTCGAAGCGTTCATGACCAAGGGTGGATACAGGGACCAGACCGTCGGCGCCGGTCTCGGCCAGGCGCACAAAGGCACCAAAGCGCGTCAGACCGGTGATACGACCGTCAAACTCGCCACCGACCCGTTCTGCCAGGTAAAGCGCGATGAAACGGTCCACAGCATCGCGCTCTGCGGCCATGGCGCGGCGTTCGGATTGGGTGATCTCGTCCGCGATGGAGGCGAGGCGACTACGTTCCTCGTCGCTCTGACCGTCATTGCCCAGGTCCAGCGCCCGGATCAGCGCACGGTGCACCGTCAGGTCGGCATATCGACGGATGGGTGAGGTGAAGTGGGCATAGCGGTCGAGGTTGAGCCCGAAATGGCCAGCATTGTCGGTTTCGTAGACAGCCTGGCTCTGGGAGCGCAGGACGACCTCGTTGACCGTTTCGTAGTGCTCGGTCCCCTTGGCCTGTGCCAGCAATTTGTTGAAACGGCCGGTCGCCGGTTTCTCGCCACGTACCCATTTGAAGCCGACCGTCGGCAGGAAGCTCGCCAGTCCATCGATTTTTTCGCGCGAGGGCTGTTCGTGAACGCGATAGATCAGCGGGGTGCGCTTCTTCTCCAGGCTTTCTGCCGCACAGACATTGGCCTGGATCATGAACTCTTCGATCAGCTTGTGTGCATCGAAACGCTCACGGACCTGGACACCGAGGACTTCACCGCTCTCGGACACACGGACACGTCGTTCCGGCGCATCAATCTCCAGCGGTTCGCGCGCGGCGCGGGCCTTTTGCAGCGCCTCATAGGCGCCCCAGAGGGGTCTGAGGACGACGTCCAGCAATGCCATGGCCTTGTTCGAGCCACCGCCTTCGATCGCGTCCTGCGCATCTGTATAGGCCAATTTGGCAGCCGACTTCATCCAGCCCCGGATGAATTTGTGGGACTTCTTGCTGCCATTGCGGTCAAAGACCATGCGGACGGCCAGGCAGGGGCGTTCTTCCAGCTCGCGCAGGGAGCAGAGGTCGTTGGACAGGCGTTCCGGCAGCATCGGAATGACCCGGTCAGGCAGGTAGACGGAATTTCCGCGCTTGTAGGCGCCGCGATCCAGCGAACCACCGCTTTGCACATAGGCTGCGACGTCCGCGATGGCCACCATCACGACCCAGCCGTCCTTGTTGCTGGGATCCTCGTCCGGCGCTGCCCAGACAGCGTCGTCATGATCCTTGGCATCGTCGGGGTCGATGGTGATCAGAGCCAGATCACGCAGATCGGTACGATTGCCCATACTGGCGGGCTTGATCGCCTTGACTTCCTGCAGTTCAGCCTCGGAGAAGCCTTGCGGGACGCCGTGTGCATGCAGGGCGATCACACTGCCCGCGCCGGCGCTGTCTGCATCGCCGAGCACTTCGACAATCTCGGCAGTTTTCAGGCCGAAGCGGCGCTCCTTGGCGATCCGGCACAGCACCAGCTCGCCATCAGCGGCTTTCTCGCCTTCGCCCTTGGCCGGAATGAGTTCATGGCGGGAGCGACGGTCCACCGGCAGGAGACGGGCATAACCCTTCTCGGGCTTGCGCATCACACAGAGAATGCGGTGGGCGCTCTGGCCCAGCTTCTTGAGCATGCGGGCTTCATAACTGCCGTCTTCCTGTTCGGCGAGGCGCACAAGTGCCTTGTCGCCAATACCGACGGCGGTTTCACCCTTGCCGCCAGCCCCTTCGCCGGGAGCGAGGCGGATAATCGGTGCGCCGCGGTCTGCTCGCGCGGGTTCGGCCAACAATTCGCCATGCTCATCGCGCCCGGTAATGACGACGACAGTCACTGCCGGCAAGGCGCCGGCGAGAACATAATTCTTCTTGTTATCGCGGGAGACGACGCCTTCATCCTCGAGCAGTGCGAGCTGTTCCTTGAGATGACGTTTCTGGTCGGCGCCCTTCAGGCCGAGCGCGCGAGCGAGTTCGCGCTTGCCGAACTGGCCTTCACCCGCCTTGATCGCCGCGACAAGGCCTTCGCGGGTAAATCCGGCCAGCTTCGGATCAAGATCGCTCACGACTCGCTGTCAGCCTTCTTGGTCGACTTCTTGGCCGGAGCCTTTTTCTTCGCGGGCGCTTTTTTCTTGGCAGCGGTCTTCTTCTTGGCCGCCGGCTTCTTCTTGCCGCCCTTGGCCGCCTTGGCCTCGACCAGCTCCATGGCCTGTTCCAGTGTCACCGATTCCGGCTCGGTGCCCTTGGGCAGGGTGGCGTTGATCTTTTCGTACTTTACATAGGGGCCATACCGGCCGCTCATGATGCGGACGGGTTTGCCGTCATGTTCGCCCAGGTCCTTCAGCGCGGTGGCGGCAGTGCCGCGACGGCCGGGATTGGCGCGTTTGTCTGCGATGACGGATACGGCCCGGTTGAGGCCGATCTCGAAGACCTCCTCGACATTGGCGAGGTTCGCATAGGTCTTTTCGTGATGGACGTAGGGACCATACCGACCGATTGCCGCGGTGATCGGCTGGCCGTCATCCGGGTGATCACCGACCAGGCGCGGCAGGCTCATCAGCTTGATGGCCTGGTCCTCGGTCAGGGCGTGCGCGTCCCAGCCCTTCGGGATGGATGCCCGCTTGGGCTTGTCCTCACCCTCCAGCTCCATCTCCAGATACAGGCCGAAACGACCGTCTTTCAGCGTGATAGGCTTGCCGCTCTCCGGATCGATCGCGATCTGGCCATCCCCCTCGATGACGCTGTCGGCGTCCTGCGGGCTCATCTGGCGTGTGAACTTGCAATCCGGGTGATTGGAACAACCCAGGAAAGCACCGAACTTGCCGAGGCGCAGGCTCAGCGTGCCTTCGTTACAGGACGGGCACAGGCGTGGATCGCTGCCGTCTTCCTTTTCCGGGAAGATGTGCGGGGCCAGGGCTTCATTGAGGGCGTCCAGGACATTGGTGATGCGAAGCTCGCCAATCTCTTCGACCGCCGCCTTGAAGTGTGTCCAGAAGTCACGCAGCAGCTGTTTCCAGTCCAGATCACCGGCAGAGACCTTGTCGAGCTGACCCTCCAGGTCCGCGGTAAAGTCGTATTCGACATAGCGGCTGAAGAAATTCTCTAGGAAGGCAATAACCACGCGGCCCTTGTCCTCCGGGTGGAAACGGTTCTTGTCCATGCGGACATAGTCGCGGTCACGCAGCACCTGCAGCGTGGAGGCGTAGGTCGACGGGCGACCAATGCCCAGCTCTTCCATGCGCTTGACGAGAGAGGCCTCGGTAAAGCGTGGCGGCGGCTGGGTGAAGTGCTGGTCTGAATAGGTCTTGGCAGCGTCGGCGGCAGCGCCTTGCTCAACTTTCGGCAGGCGCGCTTCGCCTTCATCCTCTTCGTCGTCGCGGCCTTCCTGGTAAAGCGTCAGGAAGCCATCAAACATCAGCACGGAACCCGTGGCGCGCAGGCCGGTCTTGCCGTCGTCGGAGGTGACGTCGATCGTCGTGCGTTCGAAACGGGCGCTCTCCATCTGGCTGGCAACGGCACGGCGCCAGATCAGCTTGTAGAGACGGGCCATGTCGCCGTCCAGGTCCATATTCTCCGGCAGGCGGGAGAAGCTGGTCGGGCGGATGGCTTCGTGCGCTTCCTGGGCGTTCTTGGCCTTGGAAGAATACATGCGCGGCGAGGCCGGCACATAGAGCGAACCGTGCTGGTCGCCGATCACATCGCGCGCCTGGCTGATCGCCTCGGGCACCATGGAGACACCGTCGGTACGCATATAGGTGATCAGGCCAACCGTCTCACCGCCGATATTGACGCCTTCATAGAGTTTCTGCGCCGTCTGCATGGTGCGTGTCGCAGAGAAACCCAGCTTGCGCGCGGCTTCCTGTTGCAGGGTGGATGTCGTGAAGGGCGGCGGCGGATTGCGACGTGTCGGCTTGGCCTCGATCCCGGAAATGGAGAGGCTGGCAGAATTGATCGCCTCGACAGCGGCATTGGCAGAGGCGCGGTCCTTGATCGATAGCTTCTGGAGCTTCTTGCCGTCCAGCGTGACCAGCTTGGCGCGGAAGCTGCTGCCACAGGTCGTGATATCGGCGTCGACGGTCCAGTATTCCTCGGCCTTGAACTTCTCGATATCCAGCTCGCGGTCACAGATCAGGCGCAGGGCGACGGACTGGACCCGGCCTGCCGAGCGCGAACCGGGCAGCTTGCGCCAGAGCACCGGCGACAGGGTGAAGCCGACGAGATAGTCCAGCGCGCGGCGGGCCAGATAGGCATTGACCAGTTCCATGTCCACGGCGCGCGGATGGCGCATGGCTTCCTGGATGGCCGGCTTGGTAATGGCGTTGAAGGCAACACGCTCGACGGTGACATTCTTCAGCACGCGGCGCTTGGTCAGCGCTTCCAGCAAATGCCAGGAAATGGCTTCGCCTTCGCGATCCGGGTCAGTCGCCAGGATGAGCTTGTCGCTTTCCTTGACCGCATCGGCGATCGCCTTGACACGTTTGGCCGACTGGCTGTCGACCTCCCAGGCCATTTCGAAATCCTCGTCCGGCTTGACCGAGCCATCCTTGGGCGGAAGGTCGCGGACATGTCCGAAACTGGCCAGTACGGTATACTGTGAGCCCAGGTATTTATTGATGGTTTTTGCCTTGGCAGGCGATTCGACTACGACGACGTTCATCGGTGATTCCAGGCCGGATGGGAGGATTGGTTGTGTTGTGCAAGGCGCGCGAAAGTGTGCGAGCGATCCGGCGCTGTCAACTCAGCAGGACTGAACAATGTGTGTCTAACGACCCGGAGCGACCGCGAAACAGGCCTGGTCGAACCGGCCGAAATCACTGCACGCCTGGCGCGCTTCCTCGGCGCTGAGCGCCTCGAAACGGGCGCGCCACAGCTGATTGCCATTTACATCAACTGACCGGGCAGCGTGCTGGGCGTTATCAAGTACTGGAGAAAGCGCGGCAACCTGGGCGAGGCGTTCACGTGCCTGGTCAGCCGAACGATAGGCGCCGACCTGGACAGACCAGATATTCGCCGGATCCCGGGAGGAGCGTTCGGCGGCGGGAGCGGCGAGGGGGCTGGTCATCTCGTCTTCGTCAGCGAGAACGACACGCAGCGGCGGTGCAGACTGTGCCGATCCCATTTCCGTGGGGGCAGCGACCCCGAGTTCGGCGAACTCGCGGGCAATGATGGCCTGTTCGCGCACCGGGTTGAGGCGCGGAATGGTCAGCCCGGCAAACAAGCGGCTGTCCTGACGCTGTTCCAGCGTGTTGAAGGCCGCTTCCAGCAATTCCTCGGCATGGGCATCCCGGGCAGCGGCGGTCGGGCCGCCCATGATCACGGCGATAAGACGGTTCTCACCCCGCTCGGCGGACACAACGACATTGAAACCCGACGCACGGGTATATCCTGTCTTGAGGCCGTCCACACCATTGACGCGACCGACCAGCGTATTGTGATTGCGGTAGGTGCGACCGCCATAGGTGAACTCGGTCGTGTCGAAAAAGTCGAAATACTGGGGGAAATCCCGATGCAGGGCGACAGCCAGACGGGCCATGTCCTGAGCAGTCGTGGTCTGGCGCGAATTGGGCAGGCCGGACGCGTTGCGGAAGGTGGTGTTCTCCAGTCCCAGAGCCCGGGCGCGCACGGTCATTTCGTCCGCGAAGGCACGTTCGCCTCCGCTGATGCGTTCGCCGACTGCGACCGCAACGTCGTTGGCGCTTTTCACCACCAGGGCGAGAATCGCGTCCTCGACACGTATTGTATCGCCGGAGCGCAGACCCAGGCCGGAGGGCGGGGCGCTGGCGGCGTTGGCAGAAACGCGGATCTGATCTTCCAGCCCAATCTCGCCGATCTCGATCGCCTCGAACAGCATATAGAGCGTCATCATCTTGGTCAGCGAAGCGGGGTAGCGCTGTGCCTCCGACCGTCTCGAGTGCAGGACTACACCGGTATTCTGGTCGACCACAAAGGCCGCATAACGTTGATTATTGGCGCTGGCAGAGGGCGCGAGCGCGAGACTCAAGGCCAGGAGGAGGGCCAGAAGGGGGGCGTGTAGACGTCTCATGCGCGAGAGGGTGCGACGCCCACCGTTTCCATCGGGTTAAGTGTAAGCGCGCAATTCGACGGGCGCGGCTTGTCAGCTACGTGAAAGTCCGAAATTTGTGCAGTGCACAAAATTCGCTTGACGTGCGTGCTGCGAGTGCGTAGTAATGCTGCGACTGCGAAGTGCGGTCGCTGACTCTGAAGTGTGTTGAGCCATGACTGACGTAACCGAGAAATCTCCGGCGCCGGCCAAAACCAAGGCTGAAGCCAAGCCGAAGACGCCTGCAAAGGTGTCTGCCAAGAAACCGGCGACGAAAAGCGCTCGTAAGACCACGGCGACCAAGAAGACGGCTGCCAAGGCAGCGCCGAAGAAAACCGCCGCCAAGCCGAAAACCGTTAAATCTGTTGCAGCGAAGCCCGCTGCGCCCGAGATCAAAGTTGGAAACCCGATGAACCAGACGATCGAAACCATGACCTCCGCAAGCAATGAAGCTCTCAAAGAGGGTTTCGAGAAGACCATCTCTGTGGTGAATGACGCTTCTGCCTTCCACAAGGAAACGATGGATGCAGTCATCGAGACCGCGACTGTTGCCGGCAAGGGCATCGAGACGGTCAATGCGAACGCCGTTGCTTATGCCAAGTCCGCTATGGAAGAGGGCGTTGCGGTGACCAAGGCTGTTGCTTCCGCGAAGTCCGTCCAGGAAATCTTCGAGATCCAGTCCGAGTACGCCAAGTCCTCCATGGACAGCTACCTGTCTGAAATGAACAAGACGTCCGAGCTCTTCGCCGACCTGTTCAAGACCTCTTTCAAGCCGCTGAACGATCGCGTTTCTGCAGCTGTCGACCTGGCGCAATCCCAGCGCTAAGCGACTCCACAGATTTTTCCTCCCCGACTGGGCCCGGTTTTCGCCGGGCCCTTCTTTTTTTCTGCACGCGTTCCGCATGCAGGAATTTTTCGTGTCTGCAGTGAAATTCCTGCAGTCCGCTCGACTCCGTGTTATCGTTTGTGATGGACGGAGTGCACAGCGCACCTTTCCGGTCGCGCTGCCCCTCCCTATCTGTCAGTTGAACGACCCGATACTGTTCAAAAGAACGATTATAATATGACCGAACGAAATCACGAAGATAACGGCGTTGAAGAAGAAACCGGCATTGCCACGAAGACACGGCCGGCGACAAAGAAACCTTCGCTTTACCGTGTTCTGCTACTCAATGATGACTACACGCCCATGGAGTTCGTCGTTGAGATCCTCGTCGGGATCTTTCGGAAAACTCCCGAAGATGCCGCCAGGATAATGCTTCATGTTCATCAGAACGGTGTCGGTATGTGTGGTGTGTACACGTACGAGGTTGCCGAAACAAAGGTAGCCCAGGTCTTGGACGCTGCACGGCGTGGACAACATCCGCTCCAGTGCACGATGGAAAAGGAATAGAGTGGTGCCATCTTTCTCTGCCGACTTGGAAGACTCCCTGCACCGCGCTTTGGGTTATGCCAATGAGCGTGGGCATGAATTTGCAACGCTGGAGCATCTCCTTCTCGCCCTCGTGGACGACCAGGACGCTAGCTCCGTAATGAAAGCGTGTGACGTGGATCTCGATGAGCTCCGTGCCACGCTGGTAGAATATATCGACAATGAGCTCGGTGAGCTGGTTGTGGACGATGAAGAGGACGCGAAACCGACGGCCGGTTTCCAGCGCGTGATCCAGCGCGCCGTCATTCACGTTCAAAATGCCGGCCGCGAAGAGGTCACCGGCGCTAATGTTCTGGTTGCCCTGTTTGCCGAGCGTGAAAGCCACGCGGCTTACTTCCTCGCCGAGCGCGACATGACGCGCTACGACGCGGTGAACTTCATCTCCCACGGCATCGGCCGCAAGGCGAGCGCGGCTGAACCGCGCGCCGTCCGCGGTACCGAGGAGCCGGAAGAGAAGCAGAAGGATGGTGATGCGCTGACCGCCTACACCGTCAATCTGAACGAGAAGGCCAAGGCCGGTGGCGTTGATCCGCTGATCGGTCGTGACAGCGAAGTCGAGCGCTGCATCCAGGTTCTGTGTCGCCGCCGCAAGAACAATCCGCTTCTGGTCGGTGATCCCGGTGTTGGCAAGACCGCCATCGCCGAAGGCATCGCCCGCAAGATCATCGAGAACGAGGTTCCCGAGGTTCTGGCCACGGCGACGATCTACTCGCTCGACATGGGCTCACTGCTGGCCGGTACGCGCTATCGCGGTGATTTCGAGGAGCGTGTGAAACAGGTCGTCAAGGAGCTGGAGCAAAAGGACAATGCCGTCCTCTTCATCGACGAGATCCACACTGTCATCGGTGCGGGTGCGACCTCGGGCGGTGCGATGGATGCGTCCAACCTGCTCAAGCCGGCCCTGCAGTCCGGTGAGCTGCGCTGCATGGGATCCACGACCTACAAGGAATATCGCCAGCACTTCGAGAAGGATCGTGCCCTGGCGCGTCGCTTCCAGAAGATCGATGTTGTCGAGCCGTCCGTCCCCGATGCGATCAAGATCCTGCAAGGTCTGAAATCCTATTTCGAGGACTTCCACGATGTGCGTTTCACCAATGATGCGCTGAAATCCGCAGTCGAGCTGTCGGCCCGCTATATGGGTGATCGCAAACTTCCTGACAAAGCCATCGATGTGATCGACGAAGCGGGTGCCCAGATGCGTCTGATGCCGGCGTCCAAGCGCAAGAAGACGATTGGCGTCAAGGATGTCGAGGCTGTCGTAGCGACCATGGCCCGCATTCCTCCGAAGTCCGTCTCCAAGGATGACGAGACCCAGCTGAAACAGCTGGACACGGATCTCAAGCGCGTGGTCTTCGGCCAGGACGAGGCAATTGCCAAACTGTCCACCGCGATCAAGCTGTCCCGTGCAGGACTGCGGGAGCCGAACAAGCCGATTGGTTCCTATCTCTTCTCCGGCCCGACGGGCGTGGGCAAGACCGAGGTCACCAAACAGCTGGCTGATATCATGGGTGTCGAGCTGCAACGTTTCGACATGTCCGAATACATGGAGCGCCATGCCGTATCGCGTCTGATCGGTGCGCCTCCGGGATATGTCGGTTTCGACCAAGGCGGTCTGTTGACCGATGCCATCGACCAGCATCCGCACTGCGTCCTGTTGCTCGACGAGATCGAGAAGGCGCACCCGGACCTGTTCAACATCCTTCTGCAGGTGATGGACAATGGCACGCTGACTGACAGCAATGGCAAGAAGGTCGATTTCCGCAATGTCATAGTCGTGATGACCACCAATGCCGGTGCTGCGGACGCCCAGAAGGAAGCCATCGGTTTTGGCCGTGGCAAGAAGCTGGACGAGGCCGACCAGGCTGTCGAACGCCTGTTCACGCCGGAATTCCGCAATCGTCTGGACGCGATCATTCCGTTCGCACCGCTCAGCCCTGAGCATATCTCCCGCGTGGTCGAGAAATTCGTCCTGCAGCTGGAGGCTCAGCTGATCGACCGGGGTGTGACCTTCGAGCTGACGCCGGATGCCACGGCCTGGATCGCCGAGCGCGGTTATGACAGTCGTTATGGCGCCCGTCCGCTGGGTCGGGTCATCCAGGAGCACATCAAGAAGCCGCTGGCGGACCAGATCCTGTTTGGCGAGCTCAAGAAGGGCGGCTTGGTCAAGGTCAATGTTGACGATGCAGATCCAGAACGCCTGGACTTCCACATCACACCGGGCGACCGGCTGTTGCCGCGCAACAAGAAGACCAAGGACAAGGCCGAGAAGGCCTGATCCACGGACTGAAGCTGAATATGGAAACGGCGCCTCTAACGGGCGCCGTTTTCTTTTGCCGGGGTACGAGATGTTCGCCGCTGGAACAGGATCAAGGCCAGTTGAAGGAAGAGCACGCCGGCCCAGATCATACCGACACCCCATCCCAGTCGTGGGGTGACGTCGAGCTGGTAGGTCACAAACGCGATCACCGTCATGACGCCGGCAAAGACCATGGTGTGCCAGAACAGGCGTTCGAATTCCCGGGGGATCAGGCCCCGGGCCATATCCGGATGGCTGAGAGGATCGGGCATGTTTTTTCTCCGGGTTTGTTTCAGGTGGTGCTGAAACTCGCCGGCAGAGAGCGCGAAACTGGTCGCCAAGGCCTTGATTGCTTCCAGGCTGGGCGTGTGACCTTTTTCGATACGCTGGATCGTACGCACGCTGAGATCACTGATCTCGGCAAGCTCGGCCTGTGACCAGCCGCGTTCCAGACGCAAGGATTTCAATCCCATAATCAGCTCCACATTGGTCTCCTCAAGTGAGTTTCGACCGGGGCAGCTTGCCGTGTTCCGGTCAAACCTAACACGTCACCAAGGTGACAGCATGTGATCTTGTACATTTTCCAGAGCGGGGTTTGGATATACAACATCTGACTCGGCAGTCAGGGGGTCGACATCGAATTCTCAATCGCGAATTTTTTTGGCGTGATGTCGATCTTGATCGGCTTTGTCTGCCTGTTGTTGAGCGGATTTCTGTTCGCCCTGCCATCACCCCGCAAGCAGCCCAACCTGTTTCTCGCCGGCTTTTTGGCGCTTACCGCGATTGAACTGACAGTCTGGCTGTGGGGGGCGAGCGATTACATCTGGACCTGGCAGAGCACGATCTGGCTCGCGCTCGGCAAGCTGCAGATGCCGGTATTTTTCTTCTTTTTTGTCGCGTCCTGCTATTCAGATTTTCGCTTGCGGATGATCGATCTGGTCCATGGGATACCTTTCGCGCTCACGCTTCTGGTCAACTGGCCAGGCCTGGGCAGTTTCGGTTTTCTCGGTGACCTTCTCGCGCCGGGCGGACGCGTCTCGTGGATCACGAGCCAGCTGATCTATTTTGGTTACCTGACCGCCATTCTGCTTCTTCTGTGGCGTTTCCGAAGGCGATTTCAGCAGCAGCACTCCGGAGCCCGATCTGAGGTCCTGTTGTGGCTAACCCAACTGGCTGCGGCTTCATTGTTTGCCCGCCTGGTGATCCTGAGCCGTGACCTGCTGGCCGATACAGTGGCAGGCTGGGCGGTGCCGTCCCTGCAGATCTTTGGTGCACTTTTGGCGCTCGGCATAACCAGTTGGATCGCGTTAAAATCCCTGCTGCAACCTCATCTGTTCCGTGATGTGGACCGGCGTCTCCTTCGGCTGCCGATAGCGGGTCAGCCTGTGGGATCATCTCAGCTCGAAAGTTTGCGGGTCCGCGTTGAAAGCGAGCAAGTTTATCTCGACCCAGATCTGAATCTTGAGCGTCTGGCTTTTCTGGTCGCCATGACACCGCGTGAGGTTTCGGAACTGTTGAATCAGAGTGCTGGCATGCATTTCTTTGACTTTATCAACGGATACCGCGTCCGCCACGCTCAAGACCTGCTCGAACGATATCCGCAGCATACGATCTTGCAGATCCTGACCGACAGTGGGTTCAACTCCAAATCCTCCTTCAACACCGCATTCAAGAAACAGACGGGGATGACACCCAGCGCCTATCGGTCGAAACTGACATCTCGATGAGCGTACGGGCGAAAAGTCGGACGTTCGATTTCCTGTATTCGGTCGCTCGGACCCGAGAAAACACTCACACCTGTCGCGTCTTCAACGAGGTGTGACATCATGAGTTCAATTCTATTTCCCCTGGTTTGCTCCGCGCTCTGCGCATTCAGTCTGGGCGCTATCGACGCAGAAGCGCAACTGCGTGCATCCGAAGCGCCCGCCGCTCGTGCCGATGCGATTGTGGCCCCCTGGGTTTCCGATCGTGCGCCAGGTGTCTCGGTCGCAGTCTCCTTGAATGACGAGATCGTCTATGCGCGCGGGGCTGGCCTTGCGAACCTGGAGCACGGCGTGCCGTTGAGTCCGGATAGCGTGTTCCAGGTTGCTTCTGTGTCCAAGCAGTTCACGGCCTTCGCGGTGTTCTTGCTGGTCAGCGAGGGTCAGATTCAGCTTGGCGACGATATTCGTACTTATCTGCCGGAACTCGGTGAAACGGATGATGTGGTCACGGTGCAGCATCTCCTCGACCATGCCGGCGGGCTGAGGGAACAAAATACACTCGCGGCAATGGCGGGATGGATGCCGGGAGACATCCATACGCGCGATGGCATTTTCGATCTGGTGGCCCGTCAGCGCGGTGTGAATTTTCCGGCTGCGAGCCGTATTGAGTACAGCAATACCGGCTATGCCCTGCTGGCACGCGTGGTGGAGCGGGTGTCTGGACAGCCCTTTCGGGAGTTCATGCAGGAGAATGTATTTGCTCCGCTCGGCATGACCCGGTCCGGCTTTCCAGCGGATCGCGATGCGCTGGTCACACAGCGGGCGGCGTCCTACTACCCGGCTGGCGAGAGTTTTCGGAATGTGATTTCGGCGAGCGAGAGCATCGGGTCAAGCGGGCTCTATACAACGGCTCTCGACGTTCTGCGCTGGGCGGAAAACTTTGAAACCGGTGTTGTTGGTTCATCGCGCGTCTTCGAGTTAATGGCTGCCCGTTACACGGCGGAGAATGGTGAGGTGTCCACGTTTGGCCGAGGGCAGGAATTGCGGGTTCATAACGGGTTTGTGACCTGGTCACATGGCGGGCGAGACGCAGGCTACAGGTCTTTCCTGCTGCGCGTTCCGGCTGCCGATCTGGAAATCGTGATCCTGAGCAATCGTACAGATTTTGACACCGCGGCAATGGCCTTTGCGCTGATGGATGCCTGGCTCGAGAACGACCCTCGCTATGTTGGGCCACAAGCGGATAACTGGGAACCGCATTCCCTGAACGACTTGCAGGGTCTCGCGGGTGATTACGAGTTTTATCCGGGGGTGATCTTCTCGCTGCGCGCGGGAGAAGGAGGGCTGACCTTTGCTCCCCATGGTGCGTCACGAGATGACCTCGCGCCCCTTGTCCAAATCGGACCTGGCGAATTCCGGCTGAGTACGTCACCGGATCTCTCGCTTGTCTTCGAGGCGCAGCGTGGCACCCCAGCCGCTCGGATGGGATACCGGATTGGCCTTCACGGCACCTTATGGGCGCCGCGAATTGCGCTGGAGAGCTTCCAGCCGGAAAGTCTTGATATCAATGAATATGCAGGGCGTTGCTTCAGCGAGGAGCTGGAAACGCACTACCGGCTTGAAGCGCGCGATGGCGTGTTGATAGCGCACCATCCCAGACTGCAGTCCTTCGAGTTCACGCCGTACCAGCCCGACACCTTTGCCGGGGAGGGGCCGCTACAGCGAATTGAGTTTGTGCGTGCACAATCCGGTCAGCCGGTCGGGTTTCACGCCTCCGGGCCGCTGGCCATGAACGTCTGGTTCGAATGTCGGGCCGGTTGATCGCCCGGATGGTTACTCCGCGCTGACCGCCCCGGTATCGCGCCAATTCGCCTGGCTCCGGTACTGGCGCGGGGTGAGGCCGGTACGGGCCTTGAAGGCACGGTTGAACGGGCCCAGCGACGCGAATCCACTATCCAGTGCGATGTCGAGAATCGGCCTGGGTGTGGCGATCGGATCAGTCAGCAGGGCGCAGGCATGATCAATCCGGTATCGGTTGGCGAGGCGGTTGAAATTGGCTTCGCCCAGCCCGGCCGTAATGGCACGGCTGATACGATATTCTGGCTCCATCAGACGGCGGGCGATGTCGGCGACTTTCAGCTCGGCATTGAGATGCAGGGCCTCGTCGCGGAACAGGGTCTCGATACGCTGGCCCAGGGCGAGATCGTCGGAGGTCATTTCGGACTGGCGTGCGCGCAGGCGCTCACCCGTTTTGGTCAGCGGGTTCTGCAGGCGGAAAACCAGCGCCACCGAGGACACTGCGAAAATACTGAGCGCGCAGATCGACTGGGCGAGATACTCCGCATTGGCAGAGAGCGTCTCGCGTATCGGCAAGACCATGCAGACGCTCACGCACACACCGAACGCCCCGAGGAAGGCGAGGCGCAGATGGCGTTCGGATCCGTTTGTATTGGCAAAACCGCGGCCGGCCTCGGCGAAGCTGAGCAACAGGGCGGTTGAGCTCAGCAGGATCTGGAAACTGCCCAGCGTGTCATCAATAACGTCAAAACCGGCACTGTCTGTCCAATTGGGATCGCCAAAGAAAAGCAGCCCGCGCTTGATCACCGAGGGAAGGAAAATCCCGCTGACGAGCAACAGGTGTGGCCAGCCGATCTGTGCGGCGGGGCGGAAGAGTGCACGCGCATAAAGATAGAAGACGCTGCAGGTCGCCCCGCCGGCCATGCCGAACAGGAGCGCGTATCGGCCCAGCACATCAGAGAAGACCTCGTGCAACAGCACCAGTCCCATTGAGGTGCAGAATACAGCCCAGCTGGTCTCCAGCGCGCTGAAACGCCCGCGGCGCAACACCCATAACACCCAGACCAGGCAGCCACTGGCGATCGCCAGTTTGATCGAATTTGCCAGCATCAACATGAGCCACTCCATCAAGGTCGCGCACACTCCTGCAAACGCGATACCGGATCAAGGGTGACAGGCTGTCGCCAAATCCCTCACAAAAACTGTCGCCGATTTCCAAATCGGCAGGACCGGAGCGTCGATATCACGCCATTTCCGTCCAGGACCCGCCGCAAGTTTGCGCGGGCACAGGCAGGAAAGGTAAGTGAAATGACTGATGTCGCGAGCCCGAGGAATAGTGCCGGCAGGGCGCAGGGCATGCTCAAATCAGCCGGCGTGTTGTGGTTCCTCATAGCCACGGCAGGCCAGTGGGTCTTCGTCTACTACATCGCCATGTATTACGGCCGGAAGTCGCTCACCGGTGATTATGGCACGATCAATGATCGAGGCCTGATCAGCGGGTATGTCAATGGTGATTTCATCGGCAATCTCCTGTTTCTCAGCCACGTCCTCCTCGCGATGGTGATGATTGTTGGCGGCACGCTGCAGCTGACCCCTCCGCTTCGCAAACGTTTCCCGGCGCTGCACCGCTGGACCGGGCGGGTATTCATCCTGATTGCCCTGGTTCTGGCGATTGGCGGCTATTTCATGACCTGGGCCCAGGGTGTCCGGCTGAGTGATATCGGGGCACTGGGGGTCAGCTTCAACGCCCACCTGATCGTGGTGTTTGCAGGTCTGACTCTCTTTTACGCTGTTAAACGCCGCATCGATGTGCACCGCCGCTGGGCGATGCGCCTGTTCATCGTGGCCAACGGGGTCTGGTTTTTCCGTATCTGCCTGATGGGCTGGTACATGATGCACCAGGGACCGGTCGGCAATACGAGCCAGCTGGACGGGCCGGCGGACATCGCCATTTCCTTTGCCTGTTACCTGGTCCCGCTGGCCGTGCTGACGCTGTACCAATGGGCCAGCGATAGCTCGTCCGGCCTGTTCAAGTGGAGCATGGCAGGGGTGACCTTCCTGGGCGTACTGGCGACCGGTTTTGGTGTTTTCGCGGCCTATCTGATGATGTGGTCACCGCATTTCTGACGAGAGGTTGATGAGATCAATTCCCTTGGTGGGCGAATTTCGCATTGCCTCTCGTGACGGAGCTGTTAACGATTATGCCACCAGATCGTTCTGGTCGATAAACGATCTCAAAAAAGGGGAGAGAGATTATGAAAAAACTGATCGCAGGCGCAGCAATTGCGCTTCTCGCTGCGGCTCCGGCTCTGGCTGGCGAAATCGTCATCGAACTGACCCGTGACAGCGGTGAGAGCTTCACGCTGGTACTGGACACTACGGCGAACACTGCGTCCGTTAACGGCAGCACGCCGGAGGCTTACACCTGGGACGAGGGCACGAATGAGCTCTGCGCATCCAGCGGCCTTTGTGTGACTTTTGCGGAAGCAAGCCAGGAAGTTGGGTCGTCCACGACCTATACGACCAATGAAGGCAATGCCGGTACCGCAACACTGGTTGCTTTTTCGGAATAATCATTGGTCCTGGACCGAATGATGGACGGCGCTCCCACGGGGCGCCGTTTTTCATTGCCCGGACATGCTTGCCAGATCAGCGAACCTGTCCATAAATGTCTCTACAACAAAACAAAATGAGGGGGTTGATCATGAACTGGGCGCTGTCCATTGCACGCGAGGCCATCGCGGATGTCACGCTTGTCGAGGAGCCGTCACGCGCGCTGGAGGAGGGGGAAACCCGTCTTGCCGTGCGCCGCTTCGCCGTCACAGCCAACAATATCACCTACGCCGCGTTCGGGACGGTCATGCGCTATTGGGATTTCTTTCCCGGCCATGATGATCGTGGACGTCTGCCAGTCTGGGGATTTGCCGAGATTGCCGAGACGCGTTGCGCCGATCTCACCGTTGGTGAGCGCATCTATGGCTATTTCCCGGCCGGGTCCGAACTGATCGTATGCCCGGGCAAGGTGGAAAAGGGCAGTTTCATCGATTTCACCACCCACCGGGCCGAGCTGCCGCCGGCCTATAACCGATATGTCCGCTGTGCCGTCGATCCGATCTGGTCGCCCGCACGTGAAGCCGCCCAGATGGTCCTGCAGCCGCTGTTTGTCACCTCATTCCTGCTGGCGACATTCCTGCGCGACGAGAACGCCTTTGGCGCCAGCTCCATCTCGCTGACTTCTGCGTCTTCCAAGACCGCCATCGCGCTGGCCTGGTTGCTCAAGGCCAATCCGGTAGCGGGCGTCACCGTTCGCGCGCTGACCTCGAACGGAAACTCTGATTTTGTCAAAGGCCTCGATCTCTACGACGAGATTGTCACCTATGACACCATCGACAGCCTGTCGCGTGACGAGCGCCATGCCGTCGTCGATTTTGCGGGCAGCAGCGATATCAATACCGCCATCCACACGCATCTCGTTGACCAGCTGATGGCCAATATCCGTGTCGGTGGCGCCCACTGGCAAAAGAGCGTGCCGGCCTCTGATCTGCCAGGCCCGAAACCGCAATTCTTCTTCGCCCCTGACCATGCCCGCGCGCGGATCAAGGAATGGGGTCAGGAGGCATTCGACGGTCGCTACCGCGCCGGCTGGGACGGTTTTGCCGACGCTGGTTCACGTTACTTCGACTACGCTGAAGAGGCGGGCGGAGAGGCCGCGCTGGATATCTACAAGCGGTTTGTGGCGGGAGGCGTTCCCGCGAGCGCGGCTTTGACTGTCGGGGCCTAAACTCGGTCCCCGATGTCTTCTTGCTTGAAGATGTGTTGGCCGAGCGTCCGGTAAAGAGAGGCTCGGTCAATCGGCTTGGACAGGAAGCTGTTCATGCCAGCCGCCTCGCAGGCGCGGATATCGGCCTCGGCGACATGGGCGGTCAGCGCGATGACGGGCAGGGCGGCCAACTCCTCCCGCTCGCGCAAGCGCATGGTTGCTTCCAGCCCGTCCATTTCCGGCATGGACACATCCATCAGGACTGCATCAAAACGATGTTTAGCCAGCGCTGCGAGCGCTTCGCGTCCATTGGCGGCACGGATCACGCGGGCGCCGCACCGTGTCAGATGGTGGGTCACAACAAAGGCATTGGTGTCGCTGTCCTCGGCTAGCAGGATCTGGATATCGCTGCAGTCGGGGATGCTGCTGTCGACCGGCGATTCCGTCTGCGCGGGGGTCACATCCTCGTTCACGGGAATGCGGACGGTAAACGTCGTGCCGACGCCGGTTTGCGAAGTCACGGTGATGGTGCCGTTCAACAGGTCGACCAGGCTTCGGGTGATGGCCAGGCCGAGACCCACGCCCCCATGTCGCCTTGAGCGGGAAGCATCCGCCTGGACAAAACGGCCAAACACACGCTCGCGGGTCGCCCGGGTCATGCCGATGCCGGTGTCGCAAACGCGTAGGACAAGCTCGTCGCCGGCCTGACGTTCAATCGTCACATCGACCTGGCCCTGGTCGGTGAATTTGAGTGCATTCTGCGTGAGATTAAACAGGATCTGGCGAACCCTGTGGTGATCGGTGCGGACAGGTAGCGGGGCGATGTCGCTTTTAACGTTGAAATTGAGATCAGAGCGGGCCGCTTGTTTGGTGAAGGCGCCGAGTACATCTTCCACGAGGGTTTCGAGCCGTCCGGTCTCCTCCTTGACCTGCATTGTCCCGGCTTCGATCCGTGAGAAGTCGAGCAGTTGATCGATCAGGGCGGTGAGGTCATCGCTGGACCGCGAGGCCCGCGCTATCAAGGCGAGCTGTTCGTCATTTATTCCGGTCTCGGCGAGGATGTCCAGGCAACCGGAAATCCCGTTGAGCGGGGTGCGAACCTCATGACTGATATTGGCCAGGAAATCCTGTTTGGCCCGGTTGGCCGCATCGGCCTCGCGTTCGGCGACACGCAGGCGTGTCGTGGCCGAGCGCAGGGAGCTGATCAGGCGGCATTGCGCCCATTGCGCAGCCGTCAACGCAGCGATGGCCTTGAATGTCTCCAGATCGGATTCGCGAAACCAGCCGGGTGAGGGATGTTCGGAATCCAGCACGCCGAGCAATTCATTGCCGTGCAGGATCGGAACGCATAACTCCGAACCGGGCGGAGCGAGGTCGTGGATATAACGCGGATCGGCGCGGGTATCCCCGACCAGCAACGGGGTATGGCTGTCGGCGACCGCGCCGGTAATGCCTTTTCCGACAGGAATGCGCAGTGCGTTCTTGATCTGTCGCCGCAGAGGCGTTTTTTCGCCGATCGCCGCGGCCTGTACGAGGGTGTCTGTCTCGCGCTCCAGCCTGTAGATCACGCAGTCTGCATAGCCCAACCGTCCGACCACGCTCTGCGCGACGTACCAGAGCAGCTCGTCTTCCTTGTTGAGGCTGACGAGCCGGGCCGCGAATTCACGATAGATTTGCAGCTCTCGCTCTGCAGCGAGCGGAGTGTGCATGTCCCCACGCGTGTTGTGCTGATCCTCGATCACGCTTCACTCTCCCCGTTCTTACCTTTTAGGAGACGCAAGTTCAGGGCCGTTGTTAACTCATTGTTATCCACCCTAGTTTCGAAGAGTATTGCAGAATGCGGCGCGATTAGTTGCAAAACGCAAAATATTATTTGCATTTGGCGGTGTTATTATTCATGGCATCACGTTCCGTGTGCCAAGCAAGAGGCCTGAGAACTGTGTGTCTTCCTAGGCGGAACGCGGCGGGCCACTTATTCATGCTGTGCAACCGCAACGCCTGACCGCCTTGTTGTCCCGTAACCTGGTATCCGTGATGTCACGCTCCCTCGATCTCCTGTCCAGCACGTTTGGCTTTCCCGGTTTCAGGCCCGGGCAGGAGGAGATTGTCGATCGGTTGCTGGCCGGGACGAACACGTTGTGTGTCATGCCGACCGGTGCAGGAAAGTCGTTGTGTTACCAGGTGCCGGCGCTGTTGATGGACGGGCCGAGCGTGGTGGTCTCTCCCCTGACAGCCCTGATGGATGACCAGGTGGCCGGCCTGGCGGCCAATGGGGTCAAGGCCGTGGCGATCCATTCCGGGCGAGATCGTGACGAAAACGTCCAGGCCTGGCAGAGTTTCAAAACGGGCGAGGCCAAACTCCTCTACATGTCGCCGGAGCGCATGATGACCGGCCGCATGCTGGCAGCGCTGGACGGGCTGCAACCCGCCATGTTCGTCATTGACGAGGCGCATTGCATTTCCAAATGGGGCGCCAGTTTCCGGCCGGAATACGAGATGCTGTCGGCGCTTTCCGAACGCTTTCCCGATGCCGTTATCGGCGCCTTCACGGCCACGGCGGACGAGGTCACGCGCAGCGATATCGCGGCCAAGCTGTTTGGCGGTGAGGGCGATATCGTTGTGCACGGCTTTGACCGACCCAACCTGTCGCTGGCAGTCGCGCCAAAACAGAAATGGAAGGACCAGCTGCTCGACTTTCTCGAACCGCGACGCAAACAGTCCGGTATTGTCTATTGCCTGTCGCGCAAACAGACCGGGGAAGTGGCGCAATTACTGGTCGGTGAGGGCTATCGTGCCTTGCCCTACCACGCCGGACTGGCACCGGAAACGCGGCGGGAGAACCAGGAAAGCTTCATGGCCGAGGACGGCGTGGTCATGGTGGCCACGATCGCGTTTGGCATGGGCATCGACAAGCCGGACATCCGTTATGTCCTCCACCTTTCCCTGCCAGGCTCGATGGAGGCCTATTACCAGGAAATCGGCCGCGCCGGGCGCGATGGCCAGCCGGCGGATGCCATGATGCTCTATGCCATGGGCGATGCGCGCATGCGGCGGCAATTCATCGACCAGGATGGCGAGGATGAACGTCACAAGCGCCAGGAACACAAACGCCTGGACGCGCTCTTGGCCTATTGCGAGGCGACCCAGTGCCGTCGCCTGGCGCTGTTGGCCTATTTCGGGGAGACGGGCGGTAAGGCCTGCGGGAATTGCGATATCTGCCTCGATCCGCCGACCCTGATCGATGGCACGCGCGAGGCGCAGATGCTCTTCTCCGCCATTGCCCGCACCGGCCAGGTGTTTGGCGTGGGTCATATTACCGACATCCTGCGTGGGTCGGCCTCCGAGAAAGTCCTCGCCCGCGGCCATGATCAATTGCCCACCTATGGTGTCGGCCAGGACCGGCCCAAGGCCTTCTGGCAAGGCCTGACCCGCCAGATGCTGGCCTCAGGCCATCTGGAACTGGATATCGGCGGTTATGGTGGCCTGCGTCTGACCGACCGCGGCGACGCCGTCCTGCGCGGCAAGGCCAGTGTCGAGATCCGCGAAATCGTCCTCAAGAAGGAAACCCGCCGCACCAAGGCCGCCATCGCCGCCGCAGCAGCCGAGGTGGACCCCGATCTCCTGTCCCGCCTCAAGGCCGTGCGCCGCGAGCTGGCCGCAGAGCGCAATGTCCCGGCCTATGTGATCTTCTCCGACGCGACCCTCATCGACATGTGCCACCTGCAACCACGCAATCTCGACGAAATGGGCAGCGTAAACGGCGTCGGCCCGAAAAAGCTGAAGGATTTCGGGGAGGTGTTTTTGGGGGCTTTGGGGGATTAATACCAGCTCATCCCGGAATAAACTGGGACAAAGACATTTTTCACTCGCCACGCAGGCGAAGGGGCACGCGTTTTCGGCCTAAAAATGTGTCTGTCCCCATTTACTTCCGGGATAAATTTAATGGTCGAAGTGTTCACTTCGAGGAGGTCAGATCCTATACCGAAGTGTCCGGTCGCAAGAGGCGATGATGTTAGGTGTCCAGCATGAAGCTTGTCTATCGACTTGATAAAGACCGTGAGATCTACAATGACGCAGCAATCAGACGTTCGCATGCGTTATCAACAAACACTTTGTCCCCGCTTGGTATCGACCCGATCTATGGGTTGTACGCTTCATCCGAATGGTGGGCGAATGTCAATTCGGGGCGTATCCCAATCCGGGTGACTGAAGGAACGATTGAGCGACCGGTTTACGAGGCGGACGATCTTGATGGTGTTCCAAGCGGTGTACTTGTTCGACTAGATGATAACACAAATTGTGACCGGTCTATCAAACTGCTGGACCGCGATAACTATGAGTTGCTGAGGCGGGGTCGGCGCATCAAAATCATTGAGTTATTAGAAAAGCTCAAATCGCCATCTATGAGTATTGATGAGGATGGCATGCTTGCACGACTGTTCGAAGTATATCTGTGAATAGTTGGAGACAGACACATTATCTCTGCCCATCCGTTCGTTCGGCAGGCGAATGCGCGCGAGTTTTCAGTCCGAAAATGTGTCTGTCCCGGTTTGTCAGCGACCAATGAATGAGGCTTGGAACCGGTGAGAAACATCTACCTTGGATACTCAACCGTTTTTGACGCAGTCGAATTGCGGAG
Source organism: Maricaulis sp. (assembly GCF_017643475.1). Classification (GTDB taxonomy): domain Bacteria; phylum Pseudomonadota; class Alphaproteobacteria; order Caulobacterales; family Maricaulaceae; genus Maricaulis. The sequence continues at coordinate 104,161 of NZ_JAEPNI010000004.1, read as the reverse complement.
CTATTTCGATTACGATGAAGAGCACCCGGAAGGGTGGAGTAAGTACAAACAAAACATTGGTTTTGTAAGTGTTGATCCGGAGGGGTTTGAGCCTTACGGACTCGATTCTTGCCCGAGTGGCCGTTTTGATCCAGGCAGAATGAACTCGCTATTACCTTTCCGGGTTGAGGACGCCGGTGTGTGGAGGGCGTTCGACTTTGAAAAAATTAAGGCTGTGTTCTTTGTCGAAGCCGAGAAGGTAAAACAAATGTCTGACGAGTCTGTTTCTCTTGTTGGGCCTATCCAGATTTCGGCATACGACTACGAACAGTAGTCATTGAAAAAAAGCGTCGAGATAAAACAGGGACACCCACAATTAGCGGCCGTGCCCCAAGTTTCGGGACCTCACAAAAACCGGCCATGCTGAGCCATCGGTCCTGACTTTCGTCAGGATGAGGCGGCTTGATATTTTCTCCCTAAGGCATCTCGATCGCCGCAGCGATTTTCTCTGCCTGGGCTTGCAGCTCCGCCATATCCGCCTGGCCACCGCCATGCGCGCCCAGGGCTTTGCCTTCCTGGCGCGGGATGATGTGGAAATGGACGTGAAAGACGGTCTGGCCAGCCGGGGCGCCGGAGAACTGGGTCATCACGATGCCGTCGGGATTGAGCGCCTTTTTGACCGCCTGGGCGATGCGCTTGACGCGCAGCATGGCGCCCTGGAGTGCGCCGTCGGTCAGTTCCAGCAGATTGCGCGCCGGTTCACGCGGTACGACCAGGACATGGCCGGGCGCTTGCGGGAAAATATCCATGAAGGCGAGCACCTGTTCGTCCTCATAGACTTTCACACAGGGCATCTCGCCGCGCAGGATCTTGGCGAAGATATTCTCCGGATCATACTGGCCATCAATGCTCATCGTGCGTCTCCTGTTTGGGTTCAACGGCCTTAAACGGACTCTCCTGGCGCTGCAATTCGATATCGTGCAGCACGGCCGGGCGTTCGCGATCCAGGAAATCGGACACTGCGCCGCGAAAGCCTTCATCTGCAATGTAATGCGCCGAATAGACGGGCGAGGGCAGGTAGCCGCGCGCCAGCTTGTGTTCGCCCTGGGCTCCCGCCTCGACGCGGTCCAGTTTCAGTGCGATCGCGGCATCGATGGCCTGGTGATAACAGAGCTCGAAATGCAGGAAGGGGTGATCAACGAGGCGTCCCCAATAACGACCATAAAGGGCATGGGAGCCGATGAAGTTGAGCGCAGCGGCGATATAACGGCCATCCTGTTTGGCCATGACCAGCAGGACCTTGTCGCGCATGCGTTGGTGCAGCAGATCGAAAAAGGCCCGGTTGAGATAGGGATAGCCCCATTTGCGCGACCCGGTTTCCTGGTAACAGGCGAAAAACACATCCCAGTGTTCCGGGCGCAGATCATCACCGGTGAGTTGTTCGATCTCCAGCCCGGTCTGCGCGGCTTCGCGTTCCTTGCGCAAGGCCTTGCGCTTGCGGGAAGAGAGCGCGTCCAGGAAGTCGGCGTAACTGGCATAGTCCTGATTGTGCCAGATGTATTGCCGGTCCACGCGCTGTAACAGGCCCATGGCCGCCATTTCCTGCCAGCTTTTCTCGTCCGGGAAAGTGATATGCCAGCTGGCGATATTCCACTGGGATGCTGCCTGGACCGCGGCGGAGGCGAGTGTGCGGCGGGTAGCCTCGTCGGCAGCCAGAAGGCGCCGTCCTGTCACCGGGGTAAAGGGAACCGCCGTCTGCATTTTGGGGTAATACTGCCCGCCAGCACGTTCCCAGGCATCGGCCCAGGCGTGGTCGAAGACATATTCGCCCTGGCTGTGCGCCTTGAGATAGAGCGGCAGGACACCGATCAGTTCGCCCGCGGCATTTTCCAGCGCCAGGTGACGTGGATACCAGCCGGCCTCCGGCGAGACACTGCCGCTTTCCTCCAGGGCCTGCAGGAAATCCCAGCTCAGGAAAGGATCGAATTCCTGCCCCGCCGGATTTGCCAGCCGGTCCCACGCCTCGCGAGGGATCTCGGAGAGCGCGCCATGCGAGCGCACGGTCAGGCCATCAGGCGTGTCCGGTTCTGCAGGGTCCATCTGCTGCTTGCCTAGTCTCTGCGGCGCTGGCGGCGGATTTCCTCGCGGGTCGGTATGGAGACCGCCTCGATCTCGGTGGCGCGGAACCAGGCGGGTGTGCCTTGTTCCAGATTTGCCCGGGCACGCATTGCGAACTGGCGGGCGCGGCCGGAATTGCCAACCGCAAAGGCCTGTTCGGCGACAGCCAGCTGGGCCAGCGCGGTTTCTCCGCTGCGTTCATGCACGATGGAAAGCTGATACCAGGCAAAGGCATTGTCCGGCTCGATATCCAGTGCGATGCGCAGGTTTCGGCGGGCGTCCTCCAGCAATTGCGGGTCTTCCGTGGCGATCTGAGAGATGGCGAGATTTACGCGCAGCAAGGGCGCGGTCGGCAACAGCTCTACCGAGCGGGCGTGATACTGGATGCTTTCCTCGGCGCGACCGCTTTCGAACAGCATCTGGCCGTAAAGTTCATGGAAATAGGGGTTTTCCGGCTCTTCTGCGATCAGGCTCTCGATCTCTTCGCGCGCTTCGTCCAGGCGGGCGTCATGGTAATAGGCCACAGCACGGGCATAACGCGCCGGCAGGGACTGGTCGGTTTCCGGATAGCGATAGAAAACAAATTCCGGCTCGACCAGGAAGCCATAGATCTTGGCCTGGATGCGGCGCAGATAGGCGATGTCCTCGGGGGAATCCTGAACCGTGAAAAATTCGGACTGTTCCACATTCTCGCGCAGCGCGTCGATACGGTGGCTGGACAGCGGGTGGGACCGGAAATAGGGGAAGCGGCGCGCGTTCGACATCACTTCCTGGTAGCGAAAGCGGTCAAAGAATTCGACGAGGCCCTGGCCGGACTGGCCGGTCTCCTCCAGATAGCCGAGAGCAGCCTGATCAGCCGAAGCTTCCTGGCCGCGGCTGTAAGTGAGGAAGGACAGCGCGCCGAATTGCTGGCTTGAAGCCATCAGCGTGGCACCGGCACCGCCTTCGCCAGCGAGTGCAGCGAGCAAGCCCAGTCCCATTGACACATAAACCGGTACTGCAGCAGCCTGCATGGCATCGCCGGACCGTGCCAGATGAGCGCCGGCGATATGGCCGGTCTCGTGAGCGATGACGCCCTTGAGCTGGTTGGGTGTGCCTGCTTCGACGATGATGCCGGTATGCAGGAAAATATTCTGACCGCCCGTTACAAAGGCGTTCAGGGTCGGGTCCGCGACCAGATAGAGATCAACATCTGCTGGCAGCAATCCTGCCGCAACCAGAATCGGATCGGTATATTCGCGCAGGACCTGCTCGATCTCGGTATCCCGGATCAGCGATTGACCTAAGGCTTCAACACTTGTTGCCGTGGCAAGAGTAAACGCTACGGCGATGGCTTTGAGGATTTTCATCCTACCTCCACTACACAGCCCCCGCAGCAATATCTTAGCAGCGCTTCCCCAAAGCGCCAGCGTCAGGCGTTCACCCGGCTCTCACCATGTCGAGAGCCGGGTGAACAGGATCTGATCAGTTGCCGAACAGACCGGTGCGGTTCCACCAGCCCTTGCGCTTGGGCTTGTCCGACTTGTCGTCTGCCGCCTCGGCAGGGGTTTCAACAGCCGGCTCTGCTGCAGCAACAGGTTCGGCTGCGACGGGCTCCGGCTCTGCGGCTTTGGGAGCGTCCTCAGCGGCGGGCGCGTCAGCAGCCTTCTTTCTGGTACGGCGGCGCTTGGGCTTTTCCGTCGCTTCCGGTTCAGCTTTTTCTTCAGCCTTTTCCGCAGCGGGCTCAGCCGTTTTGGCGTCTTCCGCAGTTTCAGCTTCCGGTTCTGCCTTCTTGCGGCGCGTGCGACGCTTTGGTTTCGGCTTTTCTTCCTCGGCCTTGGCATCTGCTTCGGGCTCGGCTGGCGTTTCAGCCTTGTCCTCGCTTGCCGCAGATTTTGCGTCGGCGTCAGCCTTCTTGCGGCGCGGGCGACGTGTACGCTTGGGCTTTTCTACCTTAGCGTCCTCGGCGGCGGTCTCCGTGTCTTCAGCGGAGGCTTCGGCCGGTTCAGCAGCCGCCTCATCAGTTGCGGCTTCGCTCTCGACCTCAGCATCTGCCTTCTTGCGACGCGGGCGGCGCTTGCGTTTGGGCTTCTCGTCCTCGGCCGCCCGCGCTTCAGCTTCAGCTTCAGTGTCGGTTTCGGCTTCAGCAGCCGGAGCTTCCGCTTCGGCTACGGCTTCGCCGTCCACGGATGCCTCGGCCTCCTCGGTCGTTTCGCCATCAGCCTCCGCGTTGGCGTTCTCGCCGCGACGACGACCTCGGCCACCGCGACGCCCGCGACGACGGCGGCGCTTCGGCTTGTCCTCGTCATCATCATCGGAATCCGCCTCAACGTCGGCCGATGTGTCGTTGTTCTCTTCCGAGCTGGTTTCGGCAGACGCGTTGTCCTCGCCCTTGCCACCACGGCGACGGCGGCGACGACGGCGACGGCGACCGCCACCTTCACGTTCTTCCTCTTCCTGGGCTTCCGGCTCCTCGACCTCGATCTCGTCGATCGATTCGACAGAGAGCGGAGCCATTTCGATCTTCAGTTCCTGGCCGGGCTCTCGTGTGTCCAGGAGATCGATATTGAACGTCGGCGCGATGAGCTGATCATTGGCCGCAACCATGATGCGCATCTCGAAACGTTCCTCGATGGAAAGCAGGTGGTCACGCTTTTCGTTGAGCAGATACAGCGCAACAGAGGTCGGAACCGTGATCCGGATCGCCTTGGCGCGACCACGCGTGCCTTCCTGTTCCAGACCGCGCAGCGCGACCAGGGCACTGGACTCCGCAGACCTCAGCAGGCCGGTTCCGCTACAATGCGGACATTCCGTCGTCGAGCCCTCGATCAGGCTGGTGCGGCGCCGCTGGCGGGAGATCTCCATCAGGCCGAACTGTGAGATACGGCCCATCTGCAATCGCGCACGATCGCGTTTGAGCACGTCTTTCATGCGCTTTTCGACGGCACGATTATTCTTCGATTCATCCATGTCGATGAAGTCGATGACGATCAGGCCCGCCAGGTCACGCAGGCGCATCTGGCGCGCGGCTTCGGTTGCCGCTTCCAGATTGGTCTTCAGGGCAGTTGCCTCGATATTGCGCTCACGCGTGGCGCGTCCCGAGTTGACGTCGATCGAGACCAGCGCCTCGGTCGGGTTGATGACCAGATAGCCGCCGGATTTGAGAGGTGCGATCGGCGAGTAGATGGCCTCGAGCTGATTCTCGACCTGATGGCGCAGGAAGAGCGGAACCGGCTCCTTGTAATGCTGGACCTTCTTGGCATGACTCGGCATGAGCATGCGCATGAAGCCCTTGGCTTCCTTGTAGGCCGCTTCGCCTTCGACCAGGACGGAATCGATTTCCTTGTCGTAGAGATCGCGAATGGCGCGTTTGACCAGATTGCCTTCTTCGTAAATCAGGGAAGGGGCCACAGCCTTGAGCGTCGCCTCACGGATATTACTCCACAGGCGCATCAGATAGTCGGCATCGCGGCGAATCTCGACCTTGGTCCGCTTGGCGCCTGCCGTACGGATGATCAGGCCGACACCTTTCGGCAGATCCAGCTCGCCGACGACAGATTTCAGACGCTTGCGGTCAGCTGCATTGGAGATCTTGCGGGAAATGCCGCCACCACGCGGGGTGTTTGGCATCAGCACACAATAACGACCGGCCAGGGAAAGGTAGGTGGTCAGGGCCGCGCCCTTGTTGCCACGTTCTTCCTTGGCGACCTGGACCAGCAGCACCTGGCGGCGTTTGATGACCTCCTGGATCTTGTAGCGACGATAGAGTTGGCGGCGCATGCGCGCAGCCTTCTGCTCGTCGATATCGTCCTCGACGTCATCGCTGTCGGTCTCGATCGTCTCTGCAGACGTGTCGTCACCGTCTTCGTTCGCGTCATCGCCGTCACTGGTGTTTTCGTTGGACTTGTCCGCGTCGGATGCGTCCTCGGCCTGGGCCTCGGGCGTTTCGCTGGCGTCCTCCTCCTCGTCATCCTCATCGGCGACGACAGAGGCTTCTTCCTCGGCCAGGGCGAGGCGATCCTCGTAGGGGATCTGGTAGTAATCCGGATGGATCTCGTTGAAGGCGAGGAAACCGTGACGGTTTCCGCCGTATTCGACGAAGGCGGCCTGCAGCGAGGGTTCTACTCGCGTGACCTTGGCCAGATAGATGTTGCCGCGTATCGGCCGCTTCGCAGCGGCTTCGAAATCAAATTCCTCGACTTTGGGTCCATCGACTACGACGACGCGGGTCTCCTCGGGATGACCTGCATCGATCAGCATTTTCTTTGACATTAAGGGATTCTCCTGCGCGCACATACAGTCCGGCCCGGCCGCTTTCGGCGGCAACAGGAGACAGTTGTGGCGGGGTGCTGGAAAGCGAGTCTCGGCCTGTCGAGATTTGGAAATGATGCAGGCGTTGCTCGCGCATCTTCGCGTTTCCTTTGGCAGACCCGATGCGGCGGACGCCGGCTGGCCTGCGGTGGTCGGGGCCGCATCTCCGATATGGACATGCGACAGTGTTCAGCGGGTCGGCGCTCGCTTCGGCAGGCCCGAAAACAGGGCGCCGGAGGAGGCCTCATCGCGCCGGGCGAACTTCGGGTTGAATGCTTCCGGTCGCCGCAGCGGGCTCAAGATGCAACATTCGCGACGGGAATGGAAGCCTTTCACGCGGTAGGAAAAACTTGGAAGCTGAGTATTTTCATCAACCAAACGTCAAGTTCCATCGTTTAGGGTCCAATTAAAGCCGTGGACAGAATCACGGCGTATGCGATGGTGTGTGTATGCGTTTACTGGCGATTTTGGCGGCGTTTGCGACCAGCTTGGTCTCGGGTGCTGCAGCTCTGGCAGAACAGGAAGTCCGTGCGGTTCGTTTCGGTGGAGACGAGGCGCGTACGCGCGTGGTTGTTGAAACCTCGCAGCCGGGGGAGTTCCGCGCATATACGCTGGATGGTGTGTCCACGCGTCTCGTTGTCGACCTTCCGGTCTCGTCCTGGCAGGTGCCGGGGCTTGAGGCAGGTGAGGGCGTTGGAACCGGTCTTGTGGACGGTTTCCGCTTCTTCAACAATTCCGCCTCGTCATCACGCATCGTCTTCGAGCTTGACCATCCCGCGATGATCGACAGCCAGTTTTCGCTCGAACCTGCGCCAAGCAGCAATAATTATCGCATTGTCGTTGATCTCGCCCGGACCAGTGAACAGGCCTTCCGTGATTCTTCCGGGGTTCAGACGGTGGCCAGCACGATTGATACGCTGATCGCCGAGCGGGTCGAGGCTGCCTATGTTCCGCCAGCCCGTGACCGTCGTGTTATTGTCGTCGATGCCGGTCATGGAGGGCACGACCCGGGCGCGTCTGGTCGTGGCGGCACGCATGAGCGTGACGTGACCCTGGCCGCTGCGCGCGAGTTGCGCCGCCAGCTCGAGGCCACCGGGCGATATGAAGTCTATTTGACGCGAGACACTGATGTCTTTCTGTCCCTGCAACAGCGGGTCCAGGTGGCTGCCGATGTGCGTGCCGACCTTTTCCTGTCCATTCACGCGGACTCTGTACCAACCAATCGCAATGCACGCGGTGCCGCGGTTTATACGTTGAATGACCGGGCTGAAAACCGGGCCAGGAACCGGGCGCTCCAGAGCGCGGATCATTCTGAAGAAGCCGATGTGAACAACATCCTCGTCTCGTTGGAACTGCGAGAGAAGCGCAACCAGTCCTCTGCCTTTGCCGAGGTTCTGCTGGAGCATCTCGGCGATTCCGGCCCGTTGCTGAACAACCCGCACCGTCAGGAGAATTTCTACGTTCTTCTCGACAGCCGGGTGCCTGCCGTGCTGCTGGAAATGGGTTTCCTGTCGAACTCCACTGACGAGCGCAATCTCAATTCTGCCTCCCACCGCCGCCGCCAGATGGAGGCTGTGACCAGAGGTATCGACGACTATTTTGCCACTCGTGGTGACATGGGCGAATACCCCGAGGCTGCAAACACCCCTATCCGGGCACGCTAGAACGCTTCCATCCGGGGGCTGTACCCGTCATAATAAGGCCCTGATGTCGTGATCTGACGTGACACCGGGGAATGTGGGGCCTTGAGAGCGTAATGAAGATTTTCACTCTGCGTAATGTGTTGCGGACTGCCATGTGGGGCGGGATCGTCGCACTGGGCACGGCCCTCGTCGGCGCCATTGTGGCGGTTGTCTATGTGGTACGTGTCACAGCGGACCTGCCCGACTATCAACAATTGGCGGAATACGAACCGCCGGTAATGAGCCGGGTGCATGCCGGTGATGGGCGCCTAATCGCGGAATATGCGCGTGAGCACCGCGTCTTCGTGCCGATCGAGAACATTCCCCAGAGCCTGGTCCAGGCCTTCATCTCGGCCGAGGACAAGAATTTCTATGAACATGGCGGGCTGGATTTTCGCGGCATTATCCGTGCTGCCTTTGCCAATGTGCGCCATGTGATCCTTGGAGAACGCCTGGAAGGCGCCTCGACCATCACCCAGCAGGTGGCCAAGAACTTCCTGCTTTCCTCGGCTCAGCGCCTTGAACGCAAGGTGCAGGAGATGGTGCTGGCCCGGCGGATCGAACGTGCTTTTACCAAGGACCAGATCCTAGAGCTCTATCTCAACGAGATCTATTTCGGTCAGCGCGCCTACGGGGCTGCGGCGGCCGCGCTGAACTATTTTGACAAGTCCCTGGACGAGCTGACCCTGGACGAGGCCGCACTGCTGGCTGCGGTCGTGAACGGCCCGGCCCGTTTCCACCCGATCCGCCATCCCGAACGCACGATTGACCGGCGCAACTGGGTGCTTTCCCGCATGGCCGCCAATGGCTACGTCACCGAAGAGGAAGCGCGCGAAGCGGCCCAGCAGCCGCTGCAGATCGCGGAGCGTCTGAGCGGTGATGATTATCTGGCAGCCGAGTATTTCGTCGAGAATGTTCGTCGCCAGGTTTTCTCCATGTACGGCGATGACGAGCTCTATCATGGTGGGCTCTCGATCCGGACGACGCTGGACACAACCATGCAGCTGGCCGCACGCCAGGCTCTGCGAGAGGGTCTGGAGACCTATGACCGTCGCCACGGCTATCGCGGCGAGCTGGGCCAGATCGAGCTGGAAGACGGCTGGGAGACACGCCTCGAGGAGTTCACCCTGCCGCGCGATCTCGACGCCGGCTGGATCGGCGCAGTTGTTCTGTCGCTGACGGATGAAGCTGCCGAGATCGGCTTTGCTGACGGGGCGCGTGGATCCATTCCCATGACCGCTCTGGAATGGGGACGTGAAACCCTGCCAGACGGCGAGCTGGGTCCTGTTGTTTCCACACCGTCCGAGGTGCTTGATGCCGGTGATGTGATCCTGGTGGAATCGATTGCTGACCAGGAAGACTATTCAGAAGGCCAGTTCGGCCTTCGCCAGATCCCGGCCATCAACGGTGCGATCATGGCGATGGACCCGCATACAGGCCGTGTCCTGGCGATGATGGGCGGCTACAGCTTCCAGCACAGCCAGTTCAATCGTGCGACCCAGGCCCGGCGCCAGCCCGGATCTTCGTTCAAGCCGTTTGCCTATGCCGCAGCGTTGGACAATGGATATACGCCCGCCAGCCTGATCCTGGACGCGCCGTTTATTGCGACGGGTGGTCCGGATGAGCGTTTCTATATGCCCTCCAACTATGCCGAGCGTTATTACGGCATGTCGACGCTGCGCCTCGGGCTGGAACTGTCGCGTAACGTGATGACGGTTCGCCTGGCCCAGGAAATGGGCATGCGCCCGATATCCGATTATGGTCAGCGCTTTGGAATTTATGACGAGCTGTCTCCGGTTCTCGCCATGTCGCTGGGTGCGGGTGAGACGACGCTGCACCGCCTCGTGTCCGCCTATGCCACGCTGGTCAATGGCGGGCGCCGGGTCGAACCGACCATTCTCGACCGGGTTCAGGACCGGACAGGGTCCACGATCTTCGCCCATGAACAGCTCGATTGCGATACCTGTGACGTTGAGGAATGGACGCAGGAATTGCTCGAGCCCTGGTTCGAGGAAACGCGAACCGAGGTCGTTGACCCGGTGACGGCCTATCAGGTCGTGCATATGCTGGAAGGCGCTGTACAGCGCGGTACGGGCACGGCGCTGCGGTCCCTGGGCCGCCCGATGGGGGGCAAAACCGGCACGACCAATGATTTCCGCGATGCCTGGTTTGTCGGTTTCTCACCGGACCTGATTGTCGGCGTCTATGTCGGCTTTGACACGCCCTATCAGCTGGGCAGTGGCGAGGCGGGAGGCCGTGTTGCCGCGCCGATTGCACGCGATTTCTTCAGCCAGGTGATCGATGATTATCCGGTCGCACCTTTCCGCGTTCCAGAAGGCGTGCGCCTGGTGCCGATCGACCGTCTGACCGGCGAGCCCGGTATTCTCGGCCAGTCCGGTGTGATCCTGGAAGCTTTCCGTCCTGGCACCGAGCCCTCGCGCCAGAGCGTGGACGAGGAAAGCGGTCTGTCCTTCGCCCGTTCCTCCGTCAGTGACCGTCCGCAGGATGCGGGGCTCGAGGAGGGTGACGAGGAAGAGGAAGAAGAGGAGCTCGATGAGGAGCTGGGCGGGCTGTACTGACGTGTAGCGCCCGGCTTGTTTCCTCCGGCGAGCCTCTTTATCCCTGTTCGTTCACGTTCATGATGCCAAGCCGAGTCGATCAATGCGCGCAGACATCCAGACCCTGTCCGATGAAATCCAGCAGGCCGTAGGCTTGCTGAGGAGGCGTCTTTGACTGGGATACAGCCCAGAAACGCCTAGACGAACTTACCGCCATGTCCGAAGCACCGGACTTCTGGAATGACAGTCAGAAGGCTCAGTCCCTGATGCGTGAACGCAACCGGCTGGACGATGCCATGACGGTCATCCAGGAAGCCGAGGTCGAGCTGTCTGATACACTCGAACTGGTCGAGCTGGCCGCGATGGAAGACGATGAGAGCATCGTCGAAGATGCCGTCGAGAGCCTGAAGACCCTGCAGGACAAGATGAAGCGCGCCGAGCTGGAAGCGCTGTTGTCCGGTGAGGCTGATGGCAATGACAGCTATCTGGAAATCCACTCCGGTGCCGGCGGCACGGAGAGCCAAGACTGGGCGTCCATGATGACCCGCATGTATACACGCTGGGCCAATGCTCGTGGTTTCAAGGTCGAGGTCATTGAGGAACAGGCCGGCGAGGAGGCGGGGCTCAAATCTGCCACCCTGCTGATCAAGGGCGAGAATGCCTATGGCTGGCTGAAGACCGAGACCGGCGTCCACCGTCTGGTCCGGATCTCGCCGTTTGATTCCAGTGCCCGTCGCCATACCAGTTTCGCAAGCGTTGGCGCTTATCCACTTATCGACGACCAGATCGAGGTCGATATCGAGGAAGGCAAGGTTCGCACGGATACCTATCGCGCCTCCGGTGCGGGTGGTCAGCACGTCAATACGACGGACTCGGCGGTTCGCCTGACCTATGACATGCCAGGCCAGGAGCGACCCATCGTGGTGCAGTGCCAGAATGAGCGCTCCCAGCACAAGAACCGGGCCCAGGCCTGGGATATGTTGCGCGCCCGGGTTTATGAGATCCAGCTGGCTGAACGCGAGGCTGCGGCGCAGGCCGAGGCTGATGCCAAGACCGAGATCGGTTGGGGCCACCAGATCCGCTCCTATGTCCTGCAGCCCTATCAGATGGTCAAGGATCTGCGCACCAATGTGGAAACGTCCAATACGGGCGGTGTTCTTGATGGTGATCTGGACCAGTTCATGGCCGCTGCCCTGGCAGCGCGTGTTGGCGGTGAAGAGGAAGAGGCCTGAGTTGGCGCGGATAATCTTCCCCATTCATGGGGAAGTGGGCTCGCCGAAGCCTTGGCGTAGGCGAGGTCGAAGGGGGCGAGCGATAGCGAGCTAATCTCCGCGCTGACGCGCTCCGGTCCTTCCGCCTGCGCTTGAGCTACGGCAGAGCCACCTCCCAGGAGGGGAGGATTCGGTTCGCTCAGCCTCCATCTCCCAGCAGATCTGCAATGGCTTTCACATAGGCCTTGAAGGCTATGCGTCCGGTCTTGGTGATGCGGGCGCGGGTGAGCGGTTTGCGGTCGAGGAAGCTTTTTTCGATCTCGATATAACCCGCGTCTTCAAGCTTTCTCAGATGCACAGAGAGATTCCCGCGCGTGGCTTCAAGCGCGCTGGCGAGCTCGGTAAAATCAGCCACTTCTGCATTGGTCAGATAGGTCATGATACCCAGGCGCAAGCGCCCGTGGATCACTTCATCAATCTGGCCGATACCCTTGGACGCCATGACTAGTCCGCCGTCTCCGACTGTTTGTCGGCCACCCGCATCATGACCAGTCCAGGTCCGGCCAGCAGCAAGATGAGGGAAAGCGCGATCACCAGGACATAGGTTGGAGAATGCGCGGTCAAACCCAGCGCAATGGCGCCGACATACCAGCCCAGCGCGACAAGGCCGAGCCAGGCGCGCTTTCGCATCCGAAAGGCGAGATACCAGGCAACGCCCTGCAAAGCATAGATAAAGGGTGTGTAGAAATACCAGACGCCGCCATCACCCGTGCGGATATTGGCGACGATGAAGACGATGACCAGACATATATTCGCCACGCCTGCGCCCTGGAAGGCCGCTTCATAGGCCCGACGGACTGCGGTGTTGGAGCTCTGGCCCCGGTTTTTCCAGATGATCACGCCGAGGACAGCGAAGAAAGCCACGGTGCAGCCGATGACGAAGGCGAGATATCCCAATCCGGACAGACCGATGATGCCGATGGCCGTTGCCCACTGCACCAGACCCTGGAAACCATAGATAATGCCCGCTGCGAGGAAGGATTGGCCCATGGCCTTGTTGGGCTTGTCCGGTGCGTCCGCAAGCGCGCGCATGAAAGCCAGGTCGTCGCGAACTGTCTCGATATCATCAGCCATGGCTTACCTTTCCATGCAGGAAGGAGGCGCCGGGATTGGCGCCTCCTTGTGAGGGTATGACCTGATTCAGGCGTTTGCCGATGCGGTCTCCAGTTTGGCGGCTTTGGCGGCAGCCTTGGCTTCCGCTTTCTTGCCGTAGCGGCGACCATTGAGCCAGGCACCGATCCACGTGCCGCGGACCAGCAGATGGTAAGTGCTGATCGTGACCGCCAGGGTGATGGCGTTGATCAGCAGGTATTTCACGACGCCCAGCATCTCGACATCATTGAGCCAGACCTGCAGAGCCATGACGATCGGCAGGTGCCAGATGTAGATCCAGTAGGAAGCATCAGCGACATAGCGGCGCGCCGGGCTTTCATTGGCAAACAGGGCGAGGCCCAGGCCGATGAAGGCAAAGCTGAAGCACCAGCCGGCCAACGAATAGGCTCCGGCATAGGCCCAGCTCTGCAGGCTGTCATCAGCCGGCATGAAGCTGGGAGCGAGGCCGATCATCTGCAGGCAGGTGACTGTCAGGGCGATGGCAACCGCCATATAGGCCCACCAGAACTTGCGGAATGTGTCGAGCAGCCCGCTCTGACCGTGCAGGATCCAGCCAAAGGCGAAACCGGTGCCATAGGCGGTCAGTGCGATCATGTTCGGGTAAAGACCGATATCCGGCGTCGGGATGCCAAACCAGCTGTACCACATCTCGGTATTCATGAAGGCCAGGCTTGCCGGGATCGCCAGCAGGAGCGGCAGGAGCGGCGTGTGACCGATAAACTCGACGAGCGTGCCACCCGCAGCACGCATTTTCCCGGACGGATCAACGACCGCGACAAGCAGACGGATGATGATTGCGCCAACATAGAAAATGCTCAGCAGGTAGAGGAACCAGAGATGGGTCAGGGGAAAGTTTTCTGCCGTCAGCGGCGGATCTTCCGGCGCTTCCGGGGCTTCGCCCCCATTGGCCTTGATCGCGCCCCAGACAATGACCGTGACGATCAACATCAGGATCGGGAACCAGAACGTGGCGAGGGGAGCAAACACGCGTTTGAAGCGATCAAAGGCAAATCCGATCGCACCACGTTTTTGCCAGGCGAGGCGCGCGAAAAAGCCGGCGAGGATAAAGAAGAGCAGCATGCGGAAGATGTGGGGCACATAGAAAGTCAGGCCAAAGGCGGCGCTGCTGTTGGCGTCATGGGTGATCCACACGGGGAAGTCACTCGGGATGAATGACATGCCGGCGTGCAGGAACACGCCCAGCAAGAGTGCGAAACCGCGAACGGCGTCGAGGCCGTGCAGACGGTTGGTCGGGGAAGAGGTCATTTGATTGCTCCGTTACGTGTTGAGTAGGATGTAACACAGACAAGTTTAAAAATCAAACACGTCTACAATAGCCGGAGCGACGAAAAGGGATGACGCGCGCTGCCGGGGAAGGTAAGTCTCTATAAAGAAACAGCTTCAGAGGATTTCGATGGTCGATGTCGTGGCACAGAACCGAACGGCTTGGAACAGGGAATCAGCGTCCGGAGAAGGTGAGTGGAGCCAGCCCGTTGATTTGGAAACTATCGAGCGGGCACGCCGGGGCGAGGTAGAGGTAATCCTCACACCCAACCGCATCGTTCCGCGTAACTGGTTTGGCGAGCTGGCGGGTGCACGTGTGCTTGGACTGGCATCCGGAGGCGGCCAACAGGTTCCTGTACTGGCCGCGGCCGGCGGACAGGTGACCAGTTTTGACAATTCGGACGAACAGCTTGCTCGCGACCGTGAGGTTGCTCGACGTGACGGGTTATCTGTGCTGTTCGAGCAGGGCGACATGATGGATCTCTCGCGCTTTGATCCGCAGAGTTTCGATCTCGTTTTCAATCCGGTCTCCACGATTTTCGTGCCCGATGTCGAGCGCGTGTGGCAGGAGGTTCGCAGGGTCCTCAAGCCGGGCGGTCGTCTGCTTACTGGCGTGATGAACCCGGCTTTCTACATGTTCGATCACGACGCCATCGAGGCCGGTGCCGAACCGGTCGTGAAATTCCAGTTGCCGTTTGATGACACCCGACATCTCGACAAGCAGGGCCTCGACAAGCGAATCGCCGCACAGGAACATCTTGAGTTCTCCCACACGCTGGACGGCCTGATCGGAGGCCTCCTGCGGTCCGGTTTTGTGTTGCGCGACTTCTACGAGGACGACTGGAGCGATGAGGCCACGCCGCTCAACAAATTCATGAAAGTCTCCTTTGCCATGCTGGCAGAGGCGGTTTGACCAGATTTGTAAGCCTAAACCGGGGCTATCTGTCGAGACACGATTTAACAGTTTCGGGACAAGATTGGAGTGGATCACAGGCCTATCAGCGGGACAGAAGGTGAAGCGGCCGCGAATGGTTTTCGCGGCCATGTTTCACACTCCTACTCCGATGGTTGCTTGAGGTCTTCAATATGCTTACTCGTCTGTTTCTCATTCTGCTCTCGCCGGTTTTGCTGGCTGGACTAGCTTCCGCCGCCACGGTTCAGGCAGAGCATGATTGGTCGTATATCGATGCCTATTTCGAAGAGACCGACAGCGCGACGACGCCGGCCGCGGCGGTCGCCGTCATGTGGCAGGGCGAGTGGGTCCATCGAGCCGTCCACGGCATGGCGGATATCGAGAACGCCATTCCGGCCGACGCGGAGAGCGGGTTTAATCTCGCATCGCTGACCAAACACTTCACGGCCTATGCCATCCTTTCCCTTGAGGCGGAGGGCCATATCGAGCTTGACGCGTCCATTTCCAGTTATCTAACGGAGTTACCAGATCGCGGCGTGACGGTTCGCGATCTCATGGTGCAGATTTCGGGACTGGCTTCGCCGTCTGCGAGGCGTTTGGGGGTGTTCGCCGGTGGCCGGCGCGAGGGATTGCTGGATATGTATGCTCGCCTGCCACAGCCCAACGAGCCGGGCAGTTTCTGGGCATACAATAACAATAACTATGATTTGCTCAGCATGATCGTGGAGCGCGTCAGTGGCTGGTCACTGCCTGAATACCTGTCAGAAACAACGTTCGGGCCACTCGGCATGACGGGAACCTATTTCCCGTATGGCCCCAAATACAGCCGGGAGAATCGAGCCTTCGGTTATCGGCAAGTCGACGGAGGTTATCGCAATCTCGACACGGTTGACGCTGTGCAGAGCCTGGTCGGCGCAGGCGGGCTGTATTCTTCGCTTTCGGACATGATGACCTGGTCGCAAGTCGTCTTGGCAGGCGGAGGCGCCATGGACGGGTTGCGCATGGAGGGGCTCTATAGTGACGGCATGCCGACAAGTTATGGTGCTGGCCTGAATGTTTCCGGCGAGGGGCATGGCACCATTTTCGAACACGGCGGAACCAGTGGAGCGACCAGCACTTACGTCATGTACTATCCTGCAGCGCGTAGTGTGGTCATCGTTCTCATCGCGTCAGACATCTATCACGGGCGTGGCGGGGCCGAGCGCATCACGCATGCGATCCGCGATGAGATGTTCGAGCGTTTCACGCATGAGCGGCCTCTTCAGGACGAGCCTCCGAGAGTGACAGGCCCAAACGCCGAACTTGCCGCGCAACTTGTTGGGCAGTGGTTTGGAGAGGTGAACGGCCGGGTACAAGTCGCCGACATGGAGATTAATGAAGCGGGTGATCTGGCCCTGCGTTTCTTTGATGGCTTTCAGTTGAACCTGCAACCAGTTGCGGAAGACAGCTTTGTTAGCCCGGATGTGCCATGGGCACGTGTTACGCTGCATGAAGGGCAGCTGCTCCTGTGGATGCAGCAAAAGTCTCTCGACCAGCTTGCACCGGTCAGGGCGAATTCCGCGCTGCCAGTGACACGCAGACATACCGGGCGTTTCGTTTCATTCCTCCTTGGCGACGCCGCGTGGCATATTCAGGTCGACGGTGAGGATGTGCTCGCTACGTCCCCTTCCGGCAGAGCCTATACATTGACGCGTTTTACGGATGGAATTTACGGGAACACCCAATCCAATATGGCGTTACAAATGATGGAAGAGGGGTGGATGCTCGGCGGTGGCCAGCTGCCGGACATTCTCCTTCGGAAAAGCACTGACTGGTGCGACACAAACAAAAAACGGCGGAGCTTTCGCTCCGCCGTTTTTTAGAAGTCAAACTCGTCCTGGTTCAGCTAAGCTGAGGACTTGCTCGCCAGCGGTGGCTCAAGAGACGTCACGGAAGACGAGGACTTACCCGGAGCCGGCGGGATGTCGGCGGACTTGTTCGCGGCCTTGGGGGCAGAAGCGGGTGCGCCACCGCCGGATTTCTCGCTCAGCGGATCAGAGGCATGGCGGCAGTGGCCATCGAAGAACGCGCCGCTCTCTACGGAGAGGGCAGCATGCACGATATCGCCTTCGATGCGTGCGGTGGAGGCAAGCTGTACCTGGCGGGCGTAAACTGAACCGGTCACGCGGCCACGGATGACAACCGTCTCGGCCATGACTTCGCCATTCACATTCGCTTCTTCACCGATGATCAGGGAGCCTGCGCGGATGTCGCCGTCGACGGTGCCGTCCAGCTGGACTTCGCCTTCGGAAACGATGGAACCGGTCAGAACCAGGTCACCGGAGAGAATGGATGGAGCTTTCGATTTCATGGCATTCCTTTTTGGCGCTGCAGCTGGTTGATGCATCGGATCGGAGTTGGAGGTGTCTTTGTTACTCTTATTGAACATAACGTCCCGCTCTCAGTAGTCGGTCCGGATCAATTCTCGATCCATTGAACCAGATTTCATAGTGCAAGTGCGTAGCTGTGCTACGACCCGTGGACCCCATGCCCCCGATCTGTTGTCCTCGCTCGACGGTATCACCCCGGCGCACTGCGATTTCGTGGAGATGCGCGTATCGGGTACGGAAGCCATACCCGTGGTCGATCTCCACGGTACGACCATAACCACCTCTCCAGCCCGCGTAAACGACTTCGCCCGGTCCGGTCGCGATAATCGGGGCGCGGCGATAGGCGCCGAAGTCCATGCCCAGGTGCTGGGTGGGGCGTCCGTGGAAGGGATCCATGCGCATGCCAAACGGCGAGGTGCGACGATGGGGAACGGCGATCGGTTCACCGAACGGCGCCTCCAGGGAGAAGCGTTCCAACTCGTTCACTTCAAGCATGCGCGCTGCGATACGGTTGATACGCGAGGAAAAATCGCGATTGATCTCGAGGTCGGGTCCAAAGGAGTGGTCGACGAAAATCGGCTCATACGGGCCGCCTTGTTCGTCGGTGTCACGGCCTGACGCAACGACTTCCTCGATATCTAGTCCGGTCAGGCGCAGAACGGCGCGCAGGTTTTCAAGGCGCGTCTCGGTCGCGTCCTCGGCCTGGGCCAGAACGAGATCCTGCTCGCCCATGAGGTAATTGATCTGGTCTTCCGGGTTTTCCGAAAGCGAGGACAGGGAGACCAGGCTGTCGCGCGACTCGCGCGGTGTCGGGTCAGCCGGGGTCGCCGCCATCAGGACGCGGCCATCATCCAGCTCGGGAGAGGGCTCCATGACGCTGCCGGACAATTGCTCCGCAAATTCAACGAGCTGACGCAAGGTCTCGTGGCGAAGCTGGAATTCAACAGCGGTGCGGTCGAACTCGGCCGATTGCGACTCCACCAGCGAGATCGCGGTGGCTTCACTCGCCTGTGCCTCGGCAATCAGGCGGTTGGCCTGGACCCGTTCTTCTTCAATCTGGGATTCCTTGGCGGCAATGGCGCGGCCGTGGAAGGCAACGGAAACCGTCGTGAAACAAAGCCAGCCGGCGAGCACGGTTGCGGCAAAAAGCGCCGACACCTGTAGCGTGGTCGAAATTGCGAAATAACGAACCTGACCATCACTGCGGTGATAAATTTGTCGATCTGGAAACCAGCGCTGCGCTGTACCCCAAATCGCTTCTTTAACGCCTGCGAACATGCTTGTGAGCCGCTCTTTTACGCTTGCCCCATACGCCCCGCAGGCATGTGACACAAAACTGGAAGAAAATTCAACAGCCCGTGATGCAAATCTTGGGCCCTATTGCGCCAATGGTAGGTAGTATTCTTCGGGCAAACCCGCAGTTTTACGCGCATTGAAGTTAAATGGCAGCTTTAGGCCACCTTTAAAGTGCTGTTTTACAAGGCTCTGGTATCGCGTTTGAGGATCGAGCTTGTCGGCGGTGCAAAGCGCGTGAAACCACTTCGCACCGGCTGCAACGTGAGCGATTTCTTCCTCGTAAATCACTTTCAGGACATCGGCGCTGCTCTGGTCGCCGGCAGAGACCAGCCGGTCAATCATGCCGGGGGTCACGTCCAGACCGCGCGCTTCCAGCACTAATGGTGCTACGGCGAGGCGCGCCGCGAGGTCATGTGACGTGGAAATGGCGGCATCCCAGAGCCCGTTATGGGCGACGTGGTCGCCATAACAGGCGCCGAGCTCCTCCAACCGGTCCTGGACCATGACAAAATGCCGGGCCTCGTCATCCCCGACACGGATCCAGTCATCGACCAGGGCGTGGCGTTGGGCTTCATCAAATTCAGCTTCGCCGCCAAATCGGGCGACCAGGTCGAAGGCGAGGTCGATGGCGTTGAATTCGATATGGGCGATGGCGTGCATCAGGGCGATACGGCCGGCGGGCCCATTGAGACGTCGCCTGGGAACCTGTCCCGGTGGAACAAGTTCGGGGTTTTGCGGCCGGGCCGGGCGGTGCGTGTTTGGAATACACTGCCAGACATCTGGCAGCGTCAGCTTGCCATCCCGCCAGAGCGCCGCGACCTCACGCGCCCGGGCGGCCTTCGCGGTCGGCTGTGCGGTGTCGAGTACGCTCAAGCAGGCTTGCTGGATGTCGGCCGGCGTCATCAAAGGGCACGGACAGCGTCAAGAACGGCCTCGGCGTGGCCCTTCACTTTCACCTTGCGCCAGATCTGCGCGACCTTACCATTGGCATCAATGAGGAAGGTTGCGCGTTCAATACCCATGTATTCGCGGCCATAGAGCTTCTTGAGAACCCAGACACCATAGGCTTCGAGCACTTCGCCATCCTCATCGGAGCCCAGAGTGACCTTGAGTTCGTGTTTGGCCTTGAACTTGTCATGTTTGGCGACAGTATCCTTGGACACGCCGATGATTACTGTATTGGCGGCGTCGAAATCTGCGATCAGCGTGCTGAAGTCGATGGCCTCGGTGGTGCAACCCGGCGTATCGTCCTTGGGATAAAAGTAGAGGACGACATTTTTGCCTTTCAGGGTAGAAAGCTCTACGGAAGCGCCACCATCGGTCGGCATGTTGAAATTCGGAGCCAGGTCGCCTGTTTTGAGTTCGCTCATGTCATTTCTCCCCAGTCGCATGGATTGCGGTTGCTGCAGCGATAAATTGCCCTTGTGCGCCTGCACGTCCAGCCATTCGACTGCGATGGGGCGTGAATAATGCTGCGCCGTTCTGCGAAATGGACCCTGATCTACATTCTGGAAGCCGTTGCCGTGCTTCTGATGATGGTGATTTTTGGCCTGGGGTTCATCTTCTGGCGCCTGTCCTCAGGGCCGGTCGATCTCGGCTTCCTGCGCGAGGATGTGCAGGCCCAGATCGCCCAGATGTTCGAGGGTGATGTGGTCGCGCTTGGCGATCTGGAAGCGCGGTATGAGTCGAGTGAAGGCGCCATTATTGTCACTGCCCGCGATGTGGCGGTGGCCCAGGCGGACGGCGAAGTCATCGCCCGGGCGCCGCTGATCGAAGCGGGGCTGGCCATCCAGCCGATGATCTTCGGGCGGATCGAGCCGACGCAATTGCGTGTTCACGGGGGTTCCGTATCTATTGTGCGACGGGCAGATGGCGCCGTGGGCGCTGGCCTGGGCGGAGTTGACCGTGTGGCTGCTTCGGCACGTCAGCCGGAACGCGGGGGCGATGACAGCGCCTCGCTCTTCCTTCTGCTGCAGGACCCGGAAGCCAGTGACAGTCCGCTCGGACGTATCCGCAATGTGGAAGTTCGTGACGCGACGGTGCGCATTATCGACCAGATCAGTGGCGTAGCCTGGCTGGTCAACAATGCGCGTGTTGAACTCGCTCGGGACGAGTTCCGGATTGTATCCATCCTGCAGGGACAGATCGCGACCGCCTCCGGATTCGCCGATCTCAATATCCGTATGCAGGCCGGGGCCCGGCTGACCTCGCTCTTGCTGGAAGTTGATGTGGATCAGCTCTACCTCGCTTCGGTTGCTCCGACCCAGGGGCCGTTTTCCGCCTTGCGGGCACTGGATGCCCCGCTCTCGCTGGACCTGATCATGGATGCGCGTCTCGAGACCGGCATCCAGACAGCCTCGCTGGAGCTTGATATCGGGGAGGGTGTTATCCTGTCCCAGGGCGAGGAGCATGGATTTGAAGGAGCTGAGCTGTCGCTGGTCTTCGATCCCCAGGTCGGATCGCTTTCGCTGGACCGCGGGCGGATTGTCTCTGATGTCTTTGCCGGGGAACTTTCCGGGCGGATCTATGACCTGGACGCCTATGCGGGGGCCTTGCCCATGCGCTGGCGGTATGAATTCAGCGCCGGTGAGGGGTTTGTCGATCTGGGCGAGATCTTCGAGCGTCCGCCGCGTTGGGGCGGGCTGGATGTATCGGGCCGTGCCGACCTCAATGAGCGCCGGATCGATTACGAGGCCCTCAATGTCCAGCTCGACAGGATTCGCGCCGAACTGACCGGCTACGCCAGTCTCAGCCAGGTCGCGGACGGACGCTGGCTGCCCAATATCGTGCTCTCCGGACCGGTGCTTGGCGATGTAACGGCCGAGGCGGTGCTGTCCTACTGGCCGGTGGATCTCGCCGACGGTGCTCGTGACTGGATCGAGGAGGGCATTCTCGGTGGCCGGTTTTATAACTCGCGCCTGGATATGAATATTGACGCTGAATCGATTGCCAGCGGTGCGCTGGCCAACGACCGGCTCAATCTCTCCTTCGATGTTGAAGACGGTATCATCCGCTATATTTCGACCATGACGCCGATCACGGAAGCAGTTGGCAGCGCAACGCTTTACGGCAATGCCTTCGAAGCCAGCCTGACGGCGGGTCGGGTCGGCGACATCATCATCCACGAGGGCCATGTAGACATCCCCCGGCTCAATCCGAAAGGCGCCATCGCGACCTATTCAGGACGGGGATATGGCACGGCCACGGATATTCTCGCGTTGATCGACGAGGAGCCTCTGGGCTTCCCGACCGAGTACGGCATCGATCCACAGGCCGTGGGCGGTGAGGGCGAGATCACGTTCCAGATCCAGCGCCCCATGCTCTCTGACGTTCCGGCAGAGGACATCCCCTTTGTGATCACGGGCGATCTTACCGGCGTTGCCCTGGCCATTCCTGAGACACCTCTAGCGCTCAGCCAGGGCACGGTATCGATCACCGCGGACCAGAACCGCCTGACCGCCAGCGGAGATGCTTTCTGGGTCGATACGCCCGTTAGCGTGAACTGGGTGGAAGACTTCACAATGCCCGACGGTCAGCCTTCTACCACATTCGAGGTTGAGGCCCGCCTGGGCGCGCGGGCGCTCGATGAATTCGGCATTCCGGCGCGCCGGTATCTTGATGGATTTGTTGGTGTCGAAGCCCGCGCGATTTCCAACGGGCTGGATATCCAGTCGATCGATGTGGATGCCGACCTGACGGAAGCCTGGATCGAAGCGCCGGATGGTGTCTGGTTCAAGGAGATCGGGGTCGAGGGGCTTGCCGGTTTCACCTTGTCCCGCAACGACGCGCGGAATTACGTCTTTGAGGAAATCATCATCCAGACGGAAGGTGTGGAGATTGGTGCCGATGCGCAGCTGTCTCCCGGAGGACGTCTGGTCGAGCTCAATCTTGACCATGTCGAGGTGAACGATTTTATCAGTCTGCGCGGGCGTCTCGCCGCCCCTCCTGAGCCGGGGCAACCCTTTACTGCAAGACTGTCCGGCGATTATCTCGATGCTCGTGAAATCCTGGAGATCTGGAACAATCGTGAGCCGGTGGCACCGGAGCAATCGACCGCAGACGAGAGCGACACGGCGGACGCTTTTTCCCTTCCGCTGTCCGTGACGTTTGATGTGGCACGGATGGCGATTGAAGAGGATGAAGTGCTGGAAGATTTCAGTCTCATCTGGCGCAGCGAAGAGGATGGCATCCGTGCTGTAGCTGTTTCCGGCCGCTCCAGCGCCGGGCCGTTTTTCGCCAGCTTTGGCGCTCCGGAAGAGGGCGGCATCCGGGAATTCCGTGTGGAAACGCAGTCGATTGAACGTCTCTCGGCCTTCATCGGTTTCTCTGAGGGTGTGGTGGGTGGTCGAATGTCCGTACTCGGCGAAGCTCCGCCCCTGGGCGTGGATGGCCCGCTGACGGCCCGGGTGGAAATCGATGACATCACCCTTGTTCGGGTTCCGGTTCTCGCCCGCATCTTGGCTGCGGGTTCATTTGAAGGGCTGGGCGCTTTGCTCAATGGGGATGGTATCCGTTTCGAGCGCATAACAGGTGATGTCATGTTCGAGGACGGCCTGTTCACCATCGGCGAAAGTCAGGCGACGGGCAGTTCGCTGGGCGTGACGGCAGCAGGCTCGATTGACTTTGAAGGACGCAGCGCGGCGATTGACGGTAATCTGGCGCCCTCCTATGCGGTCAATTCCTTCTTTGGAAACCTCCCGGTTATCGGTGAATTGCTGATTTCCCGGCCGGGAGAAGGCGTGGTCGGGATAACCTATTCAGTCGAGGGGCCGTTCGACAGCCTGACAGTGTTCGCAAATCCGCTTTCCGTTCTGGCGCCCGGTGTCTTCCGCCGCATGTTCGAGGGCACAGCAGCGGAGCGTGCCGCTGCGAACCGGGGCGAGGATGGTGAGCCGGCCATCCCGTCAGTGTTGCCGCCGGAGGTTCTCGAACGATTGCGGGTGGTGGAAGAACCGGGAGACGGGGGCGTCGTTGCCGACCCCGTCACCGGTATTCCTGAAAGCGAAGAGCCGAGCGAGCGCTAGGCGGGCTTGGCCAGTGCGTGGCGCTTCTTGCCAACAGAGAGTTTGATCGCGCCATCCTGCACGAGATCAGCTGTAGCCTTGGCCTGGATATCAGTCAGGGGCTGACCGTTCACCTTGGCCGCACCGGCTTTGATGTGGCGCTTCATTTCGCCGTTTGAGGCAGCCAGACCGGCCTCGACAAACAGTGACGCCAGCGTCACATCACCATCGGTCAGACCGGCGATCTCAACAGTTGGCAGCGCGTCACCCGCACCGCCGGCCGCAAAGGTCGCCTTCGCCGTCGCCTCGGCTTCTCGCGCTGCGTCGGCGCCATGCAGCATCGTGGTCGCCTCATTGGCGAGACGCACCTTGGCATCATTGATCGCTGCGCCCTCCAGGGCTTCAAGCTGTGCGATCTCGGCCAGCGGCAGATCAGTGAACAGGCGCAGGAAACGGCCGACATCGGCATCCTCGGTATTGCGCCAGAACTGCCAGTATTCGTACGAGGACAGCATGTCGTCATTGAGCCAGACGGCGCCATCGGCGGTCTTTCCCATCTTGGCGCCGGACGCGGTCGTGATCAGCGGTGTGGTGAAGGCACTGACTTCATTGCCGGCGATCCGGCGGCACAGCTCAACACCATTGATGATATTGCCCCACTGGTCACCACCCCCCAGCTGCAGTGAGCAGCCATAGCGCTTGTTCAATTCCAGAAAGTCGACCGCCTGCAACAGCATGTAGTTGAATTCCAGGAAGGTCAGCGGTTGTTCGCGATCGAGGCGCTGCTTGACCGACTCAAACGTCATCATCCGGTTGATGGTGAAGTGCGGGCCGAATTCGCGCAGGAATTCCAAGTATCCGAACTCTGACAGCCATTCATCATTGTCCACGACAATCGCATCGGTCGGGCCATCGCCGATGGCGAGGAGTTTCTTGAACGGTTTGAGAATACCCGTCTTGTTCTCGCCGATCTGGTCTTCGGTCAGCATCGAGCGCGATTTGTCCTTGCCGGACGGGTCGCCGATCTTGGTCGTGCCGCCGCCCAGCAGGATGATCGGCTTGTGACCGGCCTTCTGCATCTGGCGCAGCATCATGATCTGGACGAGAGAGCCGACATGCAGGCTCGATGCGGTCGCGTCAAAGCCGATATAGCCCGTCACCACACCACTTGTCGCACGCTCATCGAGCGTGTTCAGATCGGTCGACTGAAAATGGTATCCGCGTTCCACCAGGTTGCGGACAAGTTCGGACTTGTATTCACTCATGAAAGCTCTCCTGATAGATCGCTTCTAGGTCGCAATTCGATGGGAGAAAAGAGGGAGATGGCATGAAGCGTGTGATCGGTCTCATGAGCGGGACCTCGCTGGACGGTGTTGATGCTGCCCTGATTGAGACAGACGGTGAGGATATCCGGGCCTATGGCGCGGGTACCGAGATCAGCTATACGGCCGAAGACCGGAGCATTCTTCAGGATGCGGTCGACAGGGCACTGGATTGGGGTTTCGAGGGTGATCAGCCTGATTTCACGGCTGCAGAAGACGTTCTCACCCGGACCCATATCGCGGCCGTTCGCGCTGTGCTGGAAAGCGAGTCGCTTTCCGCGCCGCCGGTCGAGCTGATCGGGTTTCACGGTCAGACTGTATTGCACAAGGCGCCCAAGGACGGGCAAGCCGGCCAGACCCTGCAGATCGGTGATGGGGAGGCTCTCGCACAGGCGCTGGGCATGCCGGTGGTCTATGATTTCCGCTCTGCCGACATGCAAATGGGCGGGCAGGGCGCCCCGCTCGCACCGCTCTATCACCGGGCGCTCGCCAACAAGGCCGGGCTGGGTGATATTGCCGTGCTCAATCTGGGAGGAGTGGCCAATGTGACTTGGTTGGAAGACGGTCAGGACCCGATCGCCTTTGACACCGGTCCGGCCAATGGCTTGATAGATGCCTGGTGCCAGGAGCTGACCGACAAATCCCATGATGAAGGCGGCAAGCTGGCCTGTGCGGGCGCCGTTGATCTGGATGTCCTGGCACAACTGATGTCTCACGAGTTTTTCCCGAAAGCCGCTCCGAAATCCCTTGATCGTTGGGATTTCTCGTTAGCTCCGGTACGCGGCCTGTCCCTGGAGGATGGCGCGGCCACGCTGACCCGGTTCACGGCGCGCACGGTCGCTGATGCAGTCCGCATGCTGGGTGAACCGTCTCGTGTCCTGGTCACAGGGGGCGGGCGTCACAATGCAACTCTGATGGGCATGCTCGAAGAGGAACTTCCCCGGGTGCAGGTTGAGCCGGTTGAAGCGGTCGGCTGGCGTGGGGACTATATCGAGGCAGAGGCTTTCGCCTGGCTGGCCGCCCGTTTTGAGCGCGGTTTGCCGACAAGCTTGCCATCGACAACAGGTGCCTCGGAGCCTGTATGTGGTGGAAGAAGGGCGAGTTGAGCTCAGAAAAAAAGCCCCGGCATCGACCGGAGCTTTTCTTTGTCGGGTCGTCGCGATGTTTACCGCTTGCCCGTAATCGTGCGCTCGGAGCGCTCTTTCTCGACGATCGGCAGGCGTTCGTCGAGATAGTCGTTGAGCATGATGTCCAGCGGTTCGGCATGTTCGGTGAACAGGTGATTGGCATCCGGGATCAGCTCGCGGCGGATCTCGATACCTTTCTGGACACGGATCTTGGACATCACCCGCTCGACATCGTCAGCCGGGACGATCTTGTCGGCACCGCCATTGACGATGATGCCGGAGGCTGGGCAGGGCGCCAGGAAGGTGAAGTCATACATGTTGGTCGGCGGAGCCACGGAGATGAAGCCCGCGATTTCCGGACGGCGCATCAGAAGCTGCATGCCGATCCAGGCCCCGAAGGAGTGGCCGGCCACCCAGCAGAAACGCGCGCCGGAATTATAACCCTGGACCCAGTCGAGCACGGTTGCGGCATCGGACAGCTCACCGAGACCCTGGTCATAACTGCCCTGGGACCGGCCTACGCCACGGAAATTGAAGCGCAGCGTGGCGAAATTCCGCTTGCGGAAGGTATCGTACATCATATCGACGATGTCGTTATCCATGCTGCCGCCGCCGAGCGGGTGGGCGTGGAGAATCAGCGCGATCGGTGCGGTTTCATCTTCACTCGGGCTGTAGCGCCCTTCCAGTCGGCCGGCCGGGCCGGGGATGATTACGTCGGGCATTCAGGGGGTACCTTCCTAGCTCGTCCAATGTCATTTCTGCAGGCATGCGGCAATTCGACCATTGAAAGCACGATCGAAAGGGCACATATACCTGACTACACAGCTCGGGTATTTGGTTTCAGTCGCCAAACGGCGCCTGTCGCCCACCCCGAAGCTGCGCGTCTTAGCATGATCATGCCGAAAGATGCGAGCGTTTAAGGAGGTAGATACATGAAGCTGAGCACAAAGGGCCGCTACGCCGTCATGGCAATGGCCGATCTTGCAGGAGCTGCAGAGCAGGGGCCGGTCACGCTGAGCGATATCGCGTCGCGCCAGTCCATCTCGCTTTCCTATCTTGAACAATTGTTCGCCAAGCTGCGTCGCGCCGAGGTGGTTGCCTCGGTCCGCGGGCCGGGCGGCGGCTATCGCCTGAGCCGTGAAGCATCCGAAATCCGTGTTTCGGATATCATCATGGCAGTGGACGAACCGCTGCGCGTCACCCGGTGTTCCGACGCCAAGGGCTGTCTGGCGGATGGTCGGCGATGTGTTACCCATGATCTCTGGGACGAGCTGTCCCGTCACATCTATCTCTTCCTGAGCTCCGTGACGCTGGAAGATGTGCTGGAGCGTCGCCTGCTGGGCGCTGCATCCGGCGCCATCGGACAGGGCGATAGAGGTCAATCGGCCGCTGCCGAGTAAACATGCGCGTCTATCTGGATCACAACGCCACCACGCAGGTCCGACCTGACGTGATCGAACTCATGAGCGAGCTCATGGGTAGCGTCGGCAATGCCTCGGCGGTGCATCAGCATGGCCAGTCTGCGCGCCGCCATGTCGACAACGCACGGCGCCAGGTCGGCAAGACTTTGTGCGCACGTCCCGAGGATGTGATTTTCACGGGCGGAGGCACAGAAGCACTAAATCTGGCCATGGCCAGCGCGACCCATGCGCCCGGGGTGAAGCGCGTTATCATCTCGGATATCGAACACCCCGCCATTGTCGAAAGCGCCCGGGCGTCTGGTTTGCCGATCGATATCCTGCCGGTGACTGGTGAGGGTGTGGTGGATCTGGCCTGGCTGGAACAACGCATGGACAGCTGGTCTGAAAACGACGGTCGTCCCGTTCTCTCAATCATGCTGGCCAATAACGAGATCGGCACCATCCAGCCGGTGGCCGACGCCATCGCATTGATCAAGCAAAGAGACGGTCTCGCGATCGTCGACGCCGTCCAGTCCGCCGGAAAAATTCCTGTCGATTTTGCGGGGCTCGGCGCGGACTACATGGCGATTGCTGCGCACAAATTTGGCGGCCCCCAAGGTGTAGGCGCGCTGATCGCGGCCTGCAATGCGCCCATGACACGCCACAATCACGGTGGCGGGCAAGAGCAGGGGCGTCGATCCGGTACGCTGAATGTGGCCGGTAATGCGGCGCTTGGACTGGCGCTGGAACAGGCGCATGCCAAGCTTGCAGAATTTGCTGCCCTGGCAGGCTCGCGCGACCGCATGATCGCGGCTATACGCGAGGCCAATCCGAATGTTGTTGTTCTGGGTGAGGGTGCGGAACGCCTGCCCAACACGATCGGACTGGCAGTGCCGGGCTGGCGCGGGGAAACCCAGGTCATGGCCATGGATCTTGCCGGTATTTCGATCTCGGCCGGCGCGGCCTGTTCTTCCGGCAAGGCCAAGGCGTCAAAAATGGGCACCGCCCTGGGCCTTGATGACGCATTGTCCGAAGGCGTGATCCGGATCAGCCTGGGCTGGTCGACAACAGATGAAGACGTGGATGCGGCGATCAAGGCCTGGACCGAGGCCTGGGCACGCGCATCGAAACAGATCAAGGAAACGGCCTGACCATGGCGGCGACCAAGGAAACCATTGAAGACGTCAAGCAGCTAGAAGCCGACAAATACAAGTACGGTTTCACGACGGACGTCGAGACCGAGCTCGCACCGAAAGGGCTGAACGAGGATATCGTTCGCTATATTTCGGAGCAGAAGAACGAGCCGGAATGGATGCTGGAATGGCGTCTGGACGCGTTCGAGCGCTGGAAACAGATGCGCGACCCCAGCTGGGCCAAGGTCGAGTACCCGCCGATCGATTACCAGGACATCCACTATTACGCCGCGCCCAAGGCTGGCGCGAAATATGAGTCCATTGATGATGTGCCTGAAGAGATCCTGAAGGATTTCGAGAAGCTGGGCATTCCGCTCAAGGAGCAGGAAGTCCTGCTCGGTGTGAAGGGCGCTGCCGCCACGGCTGCCGAGGCACGTGAAACGCCCAAGGTCGCGGTCGATGCGGTGTTCGACAGTGTATCGGTTGTGACGACCTTCAAGGAAGAACTAGCCAAGGCCGGTGTGATCTTCTGTTCGATCTCCGAAGCGCTGCGCGATCATCCCGAACTGGTGAAGAAATACCTGGGCTCGGTTGTGCCCACGACCGACAATTTCTTCGCGACCCTGAATTCGGCTGTCTTTTCGGACGGCTCCTTTGTCTATGTGCCGCCCGGCGTTCGCTGTCCGATGGAGCTGTCGACCTATTTCCGCATGAATGCAGAAGGCACGGGCCAGTTCGAGCGCACGCTGATCATTGCCGACAAGGGCGCCTATGTCTCCTATCTGGAAGGCTGTACGGCACCCATGCGCGATGAAAACCAGCTGCACGCCGCGGTCGTGGAACTGGTCGCTCTGGATGATGCCGAGATCAAGTATTCCACGGTCCAGAACTGGTGGCCGGGCGATGAAAACGGCAACGGCGGGGTATATAACTTCGTCACCAAGCGCGGTGATTGTCGCGGTAAAAACTCGAAGATCTCCTGGACCCAGGTCGAGACCGGCTCCGCCATAACCTGGAAGTATCCGTCCTGTGTCCTGCGCGGCGAAAACTCGCGTGGTGAGTTCTACTCGATCGCAGTCACCAACGGGCATCAACAGGCCGATACCGGCACCAAGATGATCCATCTGGGCAAGGGCTCGACCAGTCGCATCATTTCCAAGGGCATTTCTGCCGGTCGCTCGGACCAGACCTATCGCGGTCTGGTGTCGGTGCATGGCAAGGCGGAAGGCGCGCGTAATTTCACCCAGTGTGACAGCCTCTTGATCGGTGATCAGTGTGGCGCCCACACAGTGCCCTATGTCGAATGCAAAACGCCCAGGGCGGTACTCGAACACGAGGCGACGACGACCAAACTCTCCGAGGACCAGCTTTTCTACGCCCGCCAGCGTGGCCTGGACGAGGAAGCGGCCACGGCGCTCTTGGTCAACGGCTTTGTCCGAGAAGTGTTGCAGGAACTGCCGATGGAATTTGCCGTTGAAGCCCAGAACCTGCTCAAAGTCTCGCTTGAAGGGAGTGTAGGATGATTACTGTTATTGGACTTGTTTCGGCCATGGCCGGCAGCAACTTGCAGGCGATACCGGAATGCCCGGAACGGTTCACGCCGGGTGAGTGGTATTCCTGCCAGACCGCACTCGATCAAGGGGAGACGCTGACCTGGACCATGGACGGCGGCAATCTTGTGCTATCGCAGCAAATGAGCGATGGGCGCCGGCAGCAAACGTCGACCTATACGGATAGTGCGCTCTGGGGAGCGCCGCGCTTCTCCGATCTCGATCTGGACGGTGATGAGGAGATGATCGCCACCTTGTTCTGCGGCATGGTCAATTGCACCTATGCAGTCTACCAGCGTGACGCTGATGGTTGGTTTACCTATGCCGGGCAGGGCGGAGGTTTCGGCATCAAGGCCGCGGAAGCACCCGGCGGGTTGTTGACTGACACGGCTCGCAGTTCAGCGGCAATCTATGTGTACACGACCTGGCTGCTGGACGAGGACGGTCTGCACCTCGTTTACGAGATCGACAAAGATCATGGAATGGGGGTTTGCCACCTTCGCCTTGGTTCCGCCTTCGGGCGGTCTTTGCTGGTGGCGGACGAGGTCCTTGCTGATTGTACACAGGACCTGACCCAAAGAGTGGAAGAAGTTGGGAGTACGATCCGGGACATGGGAGGGGAATGATGGTTCTTCTTCCGATCGACACGATCATCGCGGCCCGCGAAGCAGGTATGGGTGGAGCCGAATGATGAAACGTCTTCCCCCCGTGGTAAGTCTCGACAAGCTTCAGCTAGACACACTGGCTCATGGCGAAAAGTTTGAAGCCCAGCTGGGTCGCATTGGACCCGTCATCGGTATGGAGCAGCTTGGCGCGATGTTGACAGTCGTGCCGCCGGGCAAGCGCGCCTTTCCCTGTCACAATCACCATGTGATCGAGGAAGCCATCCTGATCTTGCAGGGTCAGGCAGAGTACCGCTACGGCGATGAGGTCTATCCGGCCCGGGCAGGCGATGAGATCGCCGCGCCCGCAGGCGCCGAGGCCCAGGCGCACCAGCTTATCAATACAGGTCAGGAGGAGCTGCGTTATGTCTGCTTCTCCACCATGCAGAAAACCGATGTCGTGGAGTATCCCGACAGCAACAAGGTCGGCGCCATCACCTGGGGTGATGAGAGCGGCGAGGGCGATGGCGTATTGTTTCGTCACCGCGCCTATGGCCAGGAAGTCGACTATTGGGAAGGCGAGGAATAATCGTGCTCAAGATCAAAAATCTCCACTGCCGTGTCGAAACCCAGGATGGTGAGGAAAAGCCGATCCTGAAGGGGCTCTCGCTCGAAGTGCCTGCCGGTGAAGTGCATGCGATCATGGGGCCCAACGGGTCGGGCAAGTCCACGCTTTCCTATGTGCTGACGGGCCGTGACGGTTATGACGTCACTGACGGCGAGATGGTGTTTTGTGGCGAGGACCTGGCAGAACTGGAACCGGAAGAGCGCGCCGCGGCAGGCCTTTACCTCTCCTTCCAGTACCCGGTGGAAATTCCCGGCGTGCCGACGCTGACCTTCCTCAAGGAAGCCCTCAACGCCCAGCGCACTGCGCGCGGCGAAGAGGAGATGTCGGCCCCGGAATTCATGAAATTCGCCCGCGCCCAGGCCAAACAGATCGGTGTGTCCATGGATATGCTGAAACGCCCGGTCAATGTCGGTTTTTCCGGCGGCGAGAAAAAGCGCATGGAAATCCTCCAGGCCATGATCCTGGAGCCGAAATTCCTCATCCTCGACGAGACTGACAGTGGTCTGGATATCGATGCGCTGAAGACGGTGGCCGAGGGCGTCAACACGCTGCGCGCGGAAGATCGCGGCATGCTGGTGATCACGCACTACCAGCGTCTGCTCGATCATATCAAACCGGATGTGGTGCATATCATGGCTGATGGCCGCATCATCAAGTCCGGCGGTCCGGAGCTGGCGCTGGAGCTGGAAGCGGATGGTTATGACAAATACCTGGGCGAGGTGGCCTGATGGGCGTCATCTCCCGAACACCGGCCGAACAGGCCCTGATCGACCTTCTCGACGGCGCCGAGGACTGGCGGGCGGCTGCACGCCAGGCAGTGATCGAGCATGGCCTGCCCACCAAACGTGCGGAAGCCTGGAAATGGTCGGATCTGCGCCGGGCCAGCCAGGGCATCGACCAGGCCGGTGAAACGCGCATCCTGCTGAACGGGAAACCCGCGCCTGCCGCTATCACTCTGGACGCGGACACCGCGTTGAAGATTGAGGCAGACGCTGGCGTATCTGTGGGCAGTCTGGAAATCGAGATTGCTGCTGGCGCGTCGGTGACTCTGAACGAAGTCCATACCATTGCAGCCGACGCTTTCCCGAATATCCGTCTGGAGATTTCGCTTGGCGATGGCGCGACGCTGGAGCGTGTGATCCGGAGCGATGTGCCGATGGACGCTGTGCCTGTTGTGCGCAGCCGTATCCGTGTCGGAAAGAATGCGACCTACAGGCAGGCCACCCTGTCGTTCGGCTCCAAACTCTCCCGTCACGAAACGCACATCACCCATGCTGGTGAGGGCGCTGAGGTGCATCTGGGCGGTGTCTATCTTCTTGAGGAAGGTCGTCACGCGGACTTTACCTCCACGGTGACCCATTCCGGTCCGGGCGGGGTGACGCGTCAGCTGGTCAAGGGCGCGGCAATGGCGCATGCGCAGGGCGTTTTCCAGGGCAAGTTCAAGGTCGAGCAAGCAGCGCAGCAGACCGATGCGCAGATGACCCACCGGGCGCTGATGCTGGATGAGCGTGCCGAGATCGACGCCAAGCCGGAGCTGGAAATCTATGCCGATGATGTTCAGTGCGCACACGGTAATGCGCTGGGCGCTATCGACGAGACGGCGCTCTTCTACATGCGCCAGCGTGGACTGTCTGAGGTGAAGGCGCGGGCGATGTTGATTGAGAGCTTCCTCGCAGAACCCATTGATATTATTTCGGATGAAGCGCTTCGCGAAGAGGTTTCCGGCCTCTTGCGGCAACGATTGGGAGCGATCGCATGACGGCTCAGACACCGGTCAAGCTTCCACTCGATATCGAAGCTATTCGCGCCGAATTCCCGATCCTGCATCGCCAGGTGAATGAGAAGCCGCTGGTCTATCTCGACAGTGCGGCGTCGGCACAGAAACCCGAATTTGTCATCGAAAGCGTGGCGGGCGTTTATCGCGCGCAATACGCCAATGTGCATCGCGGCCTGCACACGCTTGCCAACGAAACCACCGAGGCGTTCGAGGCGGCACGCGAGGATGTGCGTCGTTTCCTCAACGCGCCGAGCACGAACCAGATCGTCTTCACGCGCGGCACGACAGAAGCCATCAACCTGCTGGCTGCCAGTTTCGGCCAGATGTTGAAAACGGGGGACGAGATCATCCTCTCCGAGGCCGAGCACCATTCCAATATCGTGCCCTGGCGCTTATTGGCGGATCGTATTGGTCTGGAGCTGAAATGGGTCGACGTCACGGATGACGGTTCGATCGACTATGCGCACCTGGCGCAATTGGTGGGGCCGATGACGGCGCTGATCACCATCACCCACATGTCCAATGTCATGGGCACGGTGACGGATGTCGCACGCGTGATGGACATTGCCCGCGCTGCTGATGTCCCGGTGATGATCGACGGCTCCCAGTCCGCTGTTCACCTGCCGGTGGATGTGCAGAAACTCGATTGCGATTTCTTCGTCTTCACCGGACACAAGCTCTACGGTCCGTCCGGTATCGGCGCGTTTTACGCCAAGGGCGACTGGCTGGACCGTTTGCCACCCTATCACGGTGGCGGCGAGATGATTGCTGACGTCTACAAGGACCGTGTGACTTTCGCTGACGTGCCGCACAAGTTCGAAGCGGGTACGCCGCCGATTGCCGATGCCATTGGCCTGGGCGCCGCCATTCGCTGGCTGGAACGTTATGACCGCCAGGCTATCCTGGAACACGAACGTGCGCTGCTCGACCGCGCCATGGCCGGCCTTGCTGATATCGATGGTTTGCGGATCATCGGAACGGCGCAGGACAAGGGCGCGATCATCTCCTTCACGCTTGAGGGCGCACACGCCCACGATATCGCGCAAATTGTGGACAAGTACGGGATCGCGATCCGCGCCGGCCATCATTGCGCCCAGCCGCTGATGCAGCGCATGGGTGTCAGTTCCACTGGCCGGGCGAGTTTTGCTGTGTACAACACCGTCGAAGAAGCCGATGCCTTTGTCGAGGCCTTGAAGAAGGCTCGTGAGTTTCTCATCTAGGTGACCATGATGACCGAGAATACTGCCAGAGATGTGATCGACCTGTCCGGTACGGCCCCGAAAGAGGACGTCATCGCGGAAGCGTCCGCCGAGTTGCCCTCTGCGGAAGCCAGCGCGATCCCGGCTGATGAGCTGGCGCGTATCACGGACGATATCGTTGAAGCACTCAAGACGGTGTTCGATCCGGAGATTCCCGTCGATATCTACGAGCTGGGCCTGATCTACAAGGTGGATCTGGAAGATGACCGCTCGCTCAAGGTTTTGATGTCTTTGACGGCTCCGGGGTGTCCTGTTGCCGGCGAGATGCCCGGTTGGGTGCAGGAGGCCGTTGAGAAGGTGGACGGCGTTGCCAAAGCGATGGTCGAACTCACTTTCGATCCGCCATGGACGCCCGCTCGCATGTCTGACGAAGCGCGTCTCGCGCTCAACATGTTCTAGGAGGCTTGAATGACTCTGCGTGAACGTCCCAAGGCTGTCAGCCTAACCGATGCCGCAGCCGCGCGTGTCAAATCCATCATGTCCGATCGCGAGAAGGGGTTCCTGCGTGTCGGTGTGAAAAATGGCGGCTGTGCGGGCATGGAATACGTGATGGAGTATGTCGAGGCGCCGGAAGCCCTTGACGAACGTGTCGCGGACAAAGGCGTCGAAATCGTTCTTGAATCCAAGGCGCTTCTTTTCCTCCTCGGCACTGAGATCGATTACGAGACCACGGCGTTGCATTCCAAGTTTGTTTTCAACAATCCAAATCAGACCGACGCATGTGGTTGCGGCGAGAGCGTCACCATAATCCCCGTGAAAGAGGCCTAGTCCTGATGCAACTCCTCGTCTCGCACACCTCACCCTATGCCCGAAAATGTCGAGTTCTGGTGCGGGAGCTGGGACTGGAGAGCAAAGTCGAGGAGATTGACGCACATCCGTTCGAGGATAGCGAGATCCTGCTCAGGGCTAATCCGCTGGGTCGGGTTCCGTGCCTCATCCGTGACGGCAAGGGCTATCCGGAAAGCACTCTGATCGGCGAAATGCTGCACGAGGAAGCGGAATATCCCTGGCGTTATGACTGGGAAGACCAGCGCATCGAAGCTTTGGCCAGCGGGCTGCTGGACCTCGCGGTCGGCCGTCGTGTGGAGATGGTCCGTGACGAGGCAATCTACTCCGACTACTGGATCGGTCGTCGCGAAGCGGGCATCAGCCGGACGCTGGATGTGCTGGAGGCAGAGGCCAATCGCGGACTGGAGCTGGACACGATGGGCGCGCTGACGATCGCCGTCGCAGTCAGCTATCTGGATTTTCGCTACCCGGAGAGTGATTGGCGGAACGGGCATCCGAAACTGACGGGGCTCCACGACGCCTGGGCCGCACGCCCCTCCTTCGCGCAGACAAAACCGCCCGCAGACGCTTAGTCCACGGGCGGTTTCAATTCGGTTTTTTAGGAGCATCAGGCCGCGTTGGCGTTGTTTTCCGGCTGGTCCTCGGTCAGGCGGTTTCGGCCTTCCGTCTTGGACCGGTAGAGATTGCTGTCGGCTCGCTCGATGAGCTCTTCAACGGACTCATTGCCCGTGTAGTTGGCGATGCCCAGCGATACGGTGATATTGCCAAGGTCTTCATTGGTCGATTTGCGAAGGAGTTTCTTGCTTTCGACTGTTCGTCGTATCTTTTCAGCAACCTGAGCGGCTTCAACCGGAGAGGTTCCCTGCATCACAATGCCAAATTCCTCACCGCCATAACGCGCCACAAGATGGCTGTCGGCGGAATGACGGGTCAGGCAGCCGGCAACAAAGCGGATGATCTGATCACCGGTCTGGTGACCCCATGTGTCATTGAAGCGCTTGAAGAAGTCGATATCACAAAGAACTAGGCTCAGCGGCTTCTTGGCCGTGTCTGAATCGCGACGGGCCTTGCGCAGGACCTCGTCGAAACGCTTGCGATTGGCGATGCCGGTGAGGGCATCGGTCATCGCTTCCTCGCGGACCTTTTCCAGGTTCGAGCGCAGCTGGGTGACCTCGTTGGAGGTTTCCTGCAGGCGCTTTTCGAGATCCTGGCTGCGACGCTGCATCTTGGCGGTTGCGGAGACGAGTGATTCAACAAGAACCTTCATGCCGTCATTATCCGGCAGACCCTTGAGTTCAGTGGATGCACCTTCCAGGGCCTGGCCGTAAGCAGCGGTATCGCGCTCGGCAGCTTCAAGGCTCTGTTTCACAGCGCCAAGTTCGCGGGACATGGCGCCGCCGCTTTCGAGGATTGCGTCCTGGATGGCTTTCCACTGGAAATATTGTTCGAAGAGATCAGCGCTGACAGTGTCTGTGAACTCTTCCTCCGATTCGATACGGGCCTTGATCGAATTACAGAGCTCAGGATTGCTGTCAGTCGCGAAGGATACCCAGACTGCATAGTTTTCCGGGGTTGGGGGAACATTGAACTGTTCCATGAGGTTCAGCGCTTTTTGCGCGTGATCCCGTCCCTCATTGCCTAAAAGTCGACCGTTCACCGTCAATCCTTCCTTACTCCAGAGGATGCCCGCACATCACTCATGCGGCGAAAGCTAGGAGAGAAAGTGTAAGATTGGGTAAAAATCGCTCATACGGTATGAGCTTTTCCGCGCGGAAGCACGCAGTCGCAGATTTCATTGGATAAGTTGCAGGCGCGCAGTGATTTAGCGCATGAAATCCGGAAAATGATCACCGAAACCGACAATCGGGGTGCGATTGCGATCATTGTCGTCGCGACGAGAGCGTTTACGCTCTTTCGGTTTGTCCTGCTCCGGGGCCTTTTCGACCTTCTTTTCAGCAGGCTTGCTCGGCTTTTCCTTATTGTCAGCCGTGCTCTTGCGGCTCTTGGAATTGCGGCGCGGCTTGCGGTCGTCGGCCTCTTCCAGCGCTGCTTCCAGGCCCGGAAGCTCCAGATTCGGAATCTCTTTCTTGGTCAGCTTGGTGACTGCTGAAAGAGACTTGTCATCTGCCGGGGTGACGATCGTGACCGACTCTCCCTGGCGACCAGCACGACCGGTCCGGCCGATACGGTGGACATAATCATCCGCGTGGTGCGGGACGTCATAGTTGAACACATGGCTGACATCGGGAATGTCGAGACCGCGTGCGGCAACGTCTGATGCGACCAGGAATTTCAGCTCGCCGGACTTGAAGTTCGCCAGCGTGGCCATGCGTTCCGACTGGTCCAGATCGCCGTGGATCGGCGCCGCCGAGAAACCGTGTTTCTGAAGGCTGCGAGCGACGATATCCACATCACGCTTGCGGTTCGAGAAGATGATACCATTGCGCACATTCTCGCGATCCATCGACACGCGCAGGGCAGTTCGTTTGGCCTTGGGCGTGGAGGTTGGAATGCGCACGAGGAATTGTTCGATATTCGCGCTGGTTGTTGCCGGGCGCGCAACTTCGACACGCTCGGGGTCCCTGAGAAAACGGTCAACAAGTGACTGGATTTCCTTGGGCATGGTCGCCGAGAAAAACAGGGTCTGTCGGCGCGGCGGGGTCAGCGAGAAGATCTTTTCCAGGTCAGGGATGAATCCCATGTCCAGCATGCGGTCTGCTTCATCGACGATGAGCATCTGCACGCCGGTCAGCAGGAGTTTCCCGCGCCCGAAATGGTCGAGCAGGCGCCCCGGGGTCGCGATCAGGACATCGGCGCCCTTGTTCAGGATCTCTTCCTGGGGACCAAAGGCGACACCACCGATCAACAGCGCCATGTTGAGTTTCTGGCCAACTGAATAGGTCTCGAAATTTTCGGCGACCTGGGCTGCCAGTTCGCGCGTCGGCGTGATGATCAGTGAGCGCGGCATGCGAGCCTTGGCCCGGCCACGCGAGAGCTTTTCGATCAGCGGCAGGGTGAAGGATGCCGTCTTGCCAGTACCGGTCTGGGCAATACCCAGAACGTCCTTGCCCTGGATAGCATGTGGAATGGCGCCGGCCTGGATCGGGGTCGGCTCGGTGTAACCGGCGGCAGAAACTGCCTCGAGGAGTTTCGGGCTGAGCCCGAGATCGTCGAACGTCATGGCGTCCTTGGTGCTCTTACAACGAGAGTGGCCGCGCCGTAGGGCGCGGCCACGTTTGTGCGGCAAAATACGGACAAGTCGCGCCCTGTCAACGCAACAAGGCTGAAACGCTAGCGCCGATAGGCAAATGGCGTCTCGTCCGTGATATCCATGTAACGGTCACGGAGCATCGTCTGCCGGCTTTCCATGTCCGTTTCCTGGCCATCGATCAGCACGTGTGTTGGTGCCGACATCACTTCCAGCGGGTCGCCGTCCCACACCACGACATCGCCGGCGTAACCCGAGGCGAGGGCGCCATAACGCGTGTCCACTCCATAGATCTGGGCCGGAACCAGGGTGATGGCCGCGAAGGCATCATCCCAGGATACACCGTGGGCAACGGCATTGCCGGCATGCTGAGCGAGCAGGCGGGCATTGAAATACCCATCCGCGGTTTCCGTCGTATAGGCGACCGTGACACCGGCATCATGCAGGCGCGAAGCGGCCGCGAGGGTGGAGCCGAGACTGTCGAATGAACCCGGGAGGTTACGGATCGGGTCCATCAGGACCGGAATGCCGGCGGCGGCCAGTTCATCGGCCACCATCCACGCTTCCGCACCGCCCTGGATGATCATCCGGACGGGCGGATGTTCATTGCGGAAACGGATTGCCCGGCGAATGTCTGCGGCGCGATCAACATTGATCACTAACGGCAATTGTCCTCGAACGACGGGGACCAGGGCCGCGGCATCATATCGATCAAGGGCGTCACCGTGATGATGCGCACTGAAACGTCCCATGAAACCGGCGGCGTCTCCAAAGGCTGCTTCCAGGAAGGTCCATGCCGCAGAACGTGATCCACCCGCGGTGCCGGCGCCGCTTTGGGAAAGATCTGCATAGACGAAGCTGCCGGTCTCAAAGAGGCTGTCGGCTGCACCGGACATCGAGACAAGAGCGCCGTGACCGCCAAAGAGGTTGAACCCTGTGGACGGGTAGAGCGCGGCCCGGGTGACACCCTCTATCCGCGTTGACGGAATATGCGTGCCGGCCGGGTTGAAGCTGTCCGCAACATCCAGGGCGACGGAGTATTCACTGTCACCGGCACCGGCGTCATTGGTCGAGCTTTCCAGCGCCACCTCGATCAGGCCAAGCTGCGTATAGGGTGCAAAAATGCCCGGGGTGACCCAGCCACCATCCGCATCGATGACTGTTGCGCCGGCCGGGACGGTGACATTTGCACCGATGGCGAGGATATCGCCATCGCGGATGACAACGGTACCGCCTTCAATAATACCGGCATCGGTATTGGTGACGACACGTCCATTGGTGACCGCATAGGTCTGGGCCAGGGCAGACGTTGCCGTCAGCGCCGTAACGGCGAGAGCAGAAAGAAGTCGTTTCATTACTGGTCTCCTTCACCAGGCTGGCCGAGCATGAAGTCCCGAACCGGTTGGGTGTTTTCCTCGGAGCGGTTATAGGCCATCGCCCCGTCGATCCAGACCTGGTCAGCGCGCGTATAGACGCTGAACGGGTTTCCTGACCAGAGAACGACATCACCACGCAGGCCCGGCTGCAGGGAACCGGTCTGATCGGCAATGCCCAGCGCTGTTGCCGGGTTATTGGCGACCCAGGTCCAGGCTTCCGCTTCGGAGATCTCGATGCCGGCACGGCGGCCATCGGCCAGGGCCTTCGCGATTTCCTGGTTCAGGCGCTGGATGCCGCCGGAACTGTCGGAATGGATCATGGCGCAGGCACCATTGGCATGGGACAGGGCGAGGTTCTCGCGAATGCTGTCATAGGCTTCCATCTTGAAACCACCCCAGTCTGCCCAAACGGCAACACAGGCGCCGTTTTCGGCCAGGAGATCCGGGATCTTGTAGGCCTCGACCGCGTGGTGGAAGGTCGTGACCTGGTAGTCGAACTCACGGGCCAGATCCATGATCTGAGCCATCTGGTCGGCGCGATAACAGTGCATCTGCACCAGGACTTCGCCTTCCAGGACACCCATCATCGTGTCCAGTTCCAGATCGCGACGCGGTGGTGAGGCGTCTTCGCCCGCTTCCGCAGCATCCCAGTATTCCTGCCAGTCATCGCGATAGTCGGAAGCGCGCTGCCACGCTGCGCGATAACCGGCCATGTTGCCCATATCGGTCGCTGGCGAGGAGCCGCGATTGCCATAGACGCGCGATGGATTCTCACCGCAGGCCATTTTCAGCGTGTAGGGCGCGTCAGGGAATTTCATTTCCTGGACAGTGCGGCCGGAGACATTGCGCAAGGTCACGCCGCGACCACCGAAGAGGTTGGCGGAGCCTGGCAGGACATGCAGCGTGGTGACACCACCCGCGAGGGCGGCTTCAAATCCAGGATCCTGCGGCCAGACGGAATGCTCAGCCCAGACTTCCGCGGTGACCGGCTGGGTCGCTTCATTGCCGTCGGAATGGGCGCCAACGCCCGGAGAGGGGTAGACACCAAGGTGCGAGTGGATGTCGATCACACCCGGCGTTACATATCGTCCGGCTGCGTCGATTACGGTTGCGCCATCCGGCACATCGAGATCTTGTCCAACCGCGGCGATGAGGCCGTCTTCAATCAGGACATCTCCGTCGTCAACCTGGCCACCCAGACCATCGAAGATCGTGGCGTTCTGGATCAGTGTCGTGCCGCTGGACATCGGTTGATAGGTGGACGGATACGGATCGAGGTTGATGCGAACAACCTCTCCGTCATCCGCAGTATCTGTCCCGCCCGAGCCGGAGCTCGCAGATCCGCCATCGCTGCATGCAGCAAGGCAGAACACGGCGGCGAGACCCACCGATGCCTTCAGAAAGTTAGATGTCATGATGTACCCTCTTGATGTTCCCTGAGTCGCGAGTGCCCGCGCATTGAACGCAATCAGGAGGGGAGCGTCAATTTCAGTTCGCTACCCTTCGCTGAGTTCAGCGAAATGTCTTCCGGTCCGCAATGATGCTGTAGCGGTACGGTGCCGTCGTTGCATTCTTAAGCGGGCAGGCGGGATTGCGCACGCGACCAGCCACCCGCGCTGCTTGTGGTGTTCGTGTCGTAGCTTGTTACGGGCCTGCAGTATCAATGCAGCGCTAGATATCCAACCCACTGATTTCCGGCGCGTGTTCCTGGATATATGCGAAGCGCAATTCCGGCTTCTTGCCCATCAGCGTTTCGACCAGGCCTTCCAGTGTCGGGAGGTTTTCCTCGTCGATCACGACCCGTGCCATGGTGCGCACATTGGGATCCATCGTGGTCTGTTTCAGCTGTGACGGGGTCATCTCGCCAAGACCCTTGAAGCGTCCGATATCGACCTTGGAACTGCCCTTGAATTCCTCGGCGATGATCTGGTCCTTGTGGGCGTCGTCCCTCGCATAAAACGTCGTCGAGCCCTGGGTTACGCGATAGAGCGGCGGTTGCGCCAGGAAGAGGCGGCCGGAATGGATCAGCTCCGGCATGGAGCGATAGAAGAAGGTGATCAGCAACGCTGCGATATGAGCTCCATCGACGTCGGCGTCAGTCATGATGACAACACGCTCGTAGCGCAAATCTTCCAGGTTGAAGCGGCTTCCGCTCAGGCAACCCAGCGCTTGCAGCAGGTCGTTGATTTCCTGGTTGGCGGCAATCTTGTCCGCGGCGGCCGAGGCCACGTTCAGAATCTTGCCGCGCAGGGGTAGAATGGCCTGGGTCTCGCGATTGCGAGCCTGCTTGGCTGATCCACCAGCCGAGTCGCCCTCGACCAGGAATAATTCAGTTCCATCCGCATCAGAGCGGGAACAGTCAGCAAGCTTGCCGGGAAGGCGCAGTTTGCGCGATGCCGTCTGGCGTTTGACGGCCTTTTCCTTGCGGCGGCGGACGCGGTCCTCGGCGCGTTCGATCGCCCATTCGACCAATTTGGTCGCTTCCTTGGGCGAACCGGCGAGCCAGTGATCAAACTGGTCGCGGACGGCAGTCTCAACCAGCTTGGCTGCTTCGGGAGTAGCCAGGCGTTCCTTGGTCTGGCCCTGGAATTCAGGGTCCCCGATGAAGACAGAGACGAGGGCTCCTGCGCCACCAAGTACATCCTCGGCGGTTATCAGCGAGGCCTTCTTGGCGTTGGCGTGTTCGGCATAGGCGCGCAGGCCCTTGGTCAACGCCGCGCGCAATCCTTGCTCGTGGGAACCGCCCTGCGGGGTCGGGACAGTGTTACAGAAAGACTGGCAGAAACCATCGGCCTCGGCTCCGAAGCCGTTATTGGACCAGGCGATGGCCCATTCGACACCCCCCGTGCCGTCATCGCGCTCAACCTTGCCAACAAAACTCTCTGCAGTGACCAGGGCGCGGCCCTGGACGATTTCTGCGAGGCGATCCGCCAGACCACCGGGAAAGCAGAGCAGGGCTTCAGCAGGCGTGTCAGTGCCCTCGACGAGTTCCGGTGCACAGCGCCACTGGATCTTTACGCCGCGGCGCAAAAACGCCTTGGCACGGGCCATGGCATAGACGCGCGATGGCTTGATCTTGAGCTTGTCGCCAAAGATCTCGGTGTCCGGCATGAAGCGGATCTTGGTACCGCGGCGGTTCGGTGCAGAGCCGACCTTTTCCAGCGGGCCTTGCGGCAGGCCGCGACTATAGGTCTGACGCCACAAGGTTTTTTCACGCGCGACTTCGACCTCGACGGTCTGCGACAGGGCATTCACGACAGAAATACCCACGCCATGCAGGCCACCGGATGTCTTGTAGGCCTTGTCCGAGAACTTGCCGCCGGCGTGCAGGACAGTCATCACAACCTCCAAGGCGGACTTGTTCTCGTATTTCGGGTGCGGGTCGACGGGGATGCCCCGGCCATTATCGGTGACGGTAATATAGCCTTCAGCGTCAATGGCGACCTCGATCCGGTCCGCCCATCCTGCTACAGCCTCGTCCATCGAGTTGTCGAGGATTTCCGCGAACAGATGGTGATAGGCGCGTTCATCCGTACCGCCGATATACATGCCCGGGCGCCGTCTGACGGCTTCAAGGCCTTCCAGGACCTCGATATGGGCAGCGGAATATCCCGGAGCCGGAGCGGACTCGGGTTGCGGGGCGGGCGATGAACCAAACAGATCGGTCTGAGAATTTGACGTCGACATGTGCCCAGATTGCACGAGTCGCGCGCCAAAGGGCAATTTCAAAACAGTCCGAAACGCCGTGACAGCCGTCTTTCGCAGCGGGAAATCTGGTTTTCGTAACGTTGGGCGTCGGCCGCGACCTGATCCGCAGCGCGCATCAGCCAGTCGTGGCGACGATAAGTGCCGCGATTATAGCCACCATGTCCCTCGTGATAGGACAGATAGAGCTCCCGGGCCTGATAGGGCTGGATGCCGGAAAGCTGACGGCTTTTCGCGGAATACCAGCCAACAAAATCCACGGCATCGGAGAAGTCATCGCGGTCCGCACCGCGCCGGCCGGTGTCGCGGCGGTACCAATCCCAGGTGTCATCAAGTGCCTGTGCATACCCATAGGCTGATGAGGGCCTCCGCCCGGGGATAATGCCGAGCAGACGGTTGCGCGCCGGTCTTGCGTGGGCGTTGAAACTGGACTCGCGTTTCAGAATGGCCAGCTGGACGCCGGGCGGGGTGCCCCAACGCTCTTCGGTGCGCTGCAAGGCACGCCACCAGGAGCGATTGTCCTCAAGGATCAGACAGGCGTCATTGACCTGGTCCGGTGGTGCGTGACCACAGGCGGAAAGGGCAGTCAGTGCCAGAAACGAAACGAGGCTTGCGCGGATCATCGCGCAAGCCTCGTTGAAGCGGGTTAACCGTAAGTTGCCCTGGTGTCGATTTAGAAGACCAGGCGGATCACGAAACGTGCCGTGTGACGGATGAAGTCGTCGCGGACATCAGCATCATAGTCGAGCGAGAAGGTGGAGTAATCCGAACCTGCCGCGATGCCGAAGCCGAAGATGAAGCCACTGCCTGGCATCTGCTGAGACCGCAGGGTGAAGCGATCACTATAGGTCGGCGTACCCGAGCAATCAGAGACACAGAGCGCAGCGAAGGTGTCCGTGTTGGAACTGTCCAACTCACTGCGATATCCCAGACGCAGGGTCGGTGACCACCAGTTGTCATCACCCTCGAAGCGCGCGCCCATCGAGAGCAGGGCAGTACCTGTAAAGCTCGTGGAATCACGGTCTCCGACCATCAGGTCGATACCGGCACCGCCGCCGCTCTCATTGTAGGAGTTCTCGGTCAGGCTGAGATAGTCGATCGAGGCTGACGGACGGAAGAAATAGCGCCCGAACTGGACGTCGTATCCGATGCG
The DNA here is from genome assembly GCF_017643475.1 of Maricaulis sp. GTDB lineage: Bacteria > Pseudomonadota > Alphaproteobacteria > Caulobacterales > Maricaulaceae > Maricaulis. The sequence goes on along the minus strand of NZ_JAEPNI010000004.1, from coordinate 59,256 downwards.
GGCCGAACCGGTGAGGTGATAACCATCCCATTCCGCGATTGGTTCAGCGGAGAAGCTGCCGATAACGACCTGCCGGTTGTGCTCGAACTTGTCGATACCGCCACCGGCGTAGATGTCGATGTAGACATCACCAGTCTGGGCCGCGGCATAGACACCAATCTGGCTGGTGATGGCAGACATCGGATTGTCAAAACCCTCAACCTCTTCCACCTCACTGGCGGCACCCACAGCGTTGATACCCACCGCGTAGAAGGGGCCGAACGGCCGGTCAAAGCCTATGGCCATACCAAGACCGTGACCGCGATAGCCAGGTCCGAACGCCGTGCCCGCACGATCCGCGAAATAGCCGAATTCCTGCAGCCAGAGGCCGCCGGTGTTGTCCGGGCTGCGGCGTGCAGCTTCGAGGCGTGTTGCCAGCGCACCGAGCGAGCTGTCATTCGCCGCCATCGCAAACTGGATTGCGCTCGACGCATATTCCGGCAGCAGCTGGTTATAGGCCTGATAGAATTCGGCTTCGGTGATCAGTGAAGCAATTGCCGCACCCAACTCGTCATTGGCCTGCCAGCCAGCGAAAGCTGCGCCATAGGCCGCAGCCTGGTTGTCATTCATGCCCAGCTCTTCCGCCGATTTGCGGCGCAGGGACAGGATGATGGCGTTGGAATTGTTTTCGTCCAGAGCCAGTGTGGTGTCGTAGAGGAACGGGTTTGGTGCATCGGCGAGTGTCGCGATGCCTTCGTCAATGTCCAGATTTGCTGCCGAAAGGACGACATAGTCACCGGATTCTCCGATCAGGTTGGAGAGGGTGATGGACAGGCGGGATCCCGCCTCGAAATTCACATCGCCGGAGGCTGTGATGGTGCGCGGGGCTGCGGCGTCAGCGTCGATCTCGAAACGCAGCAAAGCGCCATCGCCGAAGCGCGCGTCGCCAATCTGAAGCTCGCCAGCCTGGGTCAGCTCAAGGCTGGCCCACTGCATGTCGATGTCCAGCGTGCCGTCCGCGTCCGTAACTGCACCTACAAAGCTCGGCAGAGCGTCGTACAATTCATCGGTGGAGAGGGCATCAATCCGACCAGCGGTAACAAGATTAGTGATCTCGTCGCGGACGTCAGAACCGTCGAGCACAAACATGTCGCTGCCATCGCCAAAGGCGATCATGCCGCGTACATCGCCAGCATCAATGCGGATGACATCATCGCCCGAGCCCAGCAGGATATCGCCCGTGGTGGCAATGATGGCCTGGGTAACGAGAATAGCGTTCAGTGACTCATCGGCATCGGTGTCGGGGTCGTCCTCGACAACGTCGCGGACCCAGAACTGATGATAGGTCACCCCGGTGGTGTTGTTGGACACATCGATGGCAACAACGTCGTAATTGTCCACGTCATCTGGAGAGATCAGGTCGCCATTATCGTCAAAATAGGATGATGGTGCCGTGCGCGCCGACTGGATCGTGCCACTGTTGGTGATGTTCGTCAGCGTACCCGAGCGGTCAACGACAGCAAAGGCGCTGCCGCCTCCGATACCGGATGACAGGATGTTTCCGGAGTTCACCAGCGCGTTCATCACAGCGTCGCTGTGGATGTAAATCGCGTAGGAATCAGCGAAAGCGGTGCCCTGAGCCACGGTTGTAGCCTGGCCGCTGATATTGCCGCTGTTGGAAAAGACCGGAATGAGCGCGCCGGACGTGATGTCATAGGCGTAGGCAGACGCGCCAACGGTGTTGGAATGTGCCGCGGCTGTGACGGTGCCGGTGTTGGACATGCCATGGGTCAGTGTAGCGGTGTGGAAGCCACCAGCACCATTATCCGTACCGCCGACCCGCACACCAAATGCGTCCATGTCATCGAGCTCGCCGCGCGAGGTAATTGCGCCGCGATTGACGAAGGAGAAACCGAGAGGAATAGCGGCAACGCTCTCGTCTGTGTCGGTCGTGTCCGGATCGTCGGGAATTGCCGGCTGCTGCGATTCGCCAATGATGATGTCACCGCTGGTTGCCGAGATCTGGACAGCAGGCGCACTGCCGCGGATGGAGATTGCGCTGGCACTGGTCGTGGAATTGTCGTCAGTCGGAGCATCAAAGAGAATGCCGCCGCTGACGCTCGCTTCTACCAGAATAGTCGCTCCGGATTGCGCGGTGTCCTCACCGGGATTGTCGTCGTTCGAAATATTGGTGAGCTGGGTATCCGTGACCGGGCGTCCGGCGAACCGGAAACCGGTCGTGCTGGATGTGCCGTTGAAGTAGAAACCGCCCGTGATATCGCCGCCGATCCGGATGGCCGTTGAGCCCTCGCCGGACGTTGCGACGTTGCCGCTGACATTGAAATCGCCGGTTAAAGCCGCTGCAATGTCGACACCGTATGAATTGTCGCCGACTGTTCCGATACTGCCGGCAATATCGATATTGCCCGTCATTTCGGTGAGAGTGCGCAGGCCGGCCGATTCATTTCCGCGAACAGAGATGGTCCCGCCCGTTTCAAGGAAAACGTCGCCGACATAGGCACCGGTACCGTCTACCAGGACACCGACACGATGACTGCCCGCGCCGATATCTCCGTCGACATCGCCGTCATTGTCGTCATCGCCGGGCAGGTTTTCCGCTGTGACGGTAATGTCGCCACCGATGCGCAAATCTCCCGAGACACCGCCGAGCAGATTGACGCCCACTCCGCCATCATCATCTGACGTCACGGTGACATCGCCGTCGATGGTCACATCGTTGTCGCTGTCCATCGTGACAGCCGGAGTCGCCGGCGAGGTCAGCGTTACGCGACCGGTGTTTGAGATGACAATGCTGTCAGCACCACCACCCGAGCCAGCCGTCGACGTCGCGATCGGAGTCGTACGTTCGTCGGAGACGGTCGTCTGGGCGAACGCTGCGGGAGCGCAAACTGTTAGCGTGGCAAGAGCGCTTGCAAACATAAAACGGCGACGCATACCGACTCCTAGAAGAACGACCCATGGCGGGAATAAGTTAACTCGGGTGGATTTGTAGCGAATGGAATAGCGCTCGTCGACCATTCATGTGTGTCGAAACAAAAAAGCGGCCGGGCTTGGGCCCGACCGCTTCTTCAATCTTCGTGCGGATCGCCGGATCAGCAGGAATAATACATGTCGAATTCGACCGGGTGCGGGTGCATCTCGAAGCGTTCGACTTCTTCCATCTTGAGATCGATATAGGCGTCGATCTGGTCGTCATCCATGACACCGCCCTTCTTGAGGAAGTCGCGATCGGCGTCGAGTGATTCCAGAGCCTCACGCAGCGAGCGGCAGACCGTTGGGATGTCCTTGAGCTCTTCCGGCGGCAGGTCGTAGAGGTCCTTGTCCATCGGATCGCCCGGATCGATACGATTCTCGATGCCGTCGAGACCGGCCATCAAGAGCGAGGTGAAGGTCAGATACGGGTTGCCGGCGGGGTCCGGGAAACGCGTCTCCAGGCGCTTGCCGTTCGGCGAGCTGACATACGGGATACGGATGGACGCAGAACGGTTGCGGGCGGAATAGGCCAGCAGGACCGGTGCCTCGAAGCCCGGGACCAGGCGCTTGTAGGAATTGGTCGAAGCGTTGGCGAAAGCATTGATCGCGCGGGCGTGTTTGATGATGCCACCGATATAGTAGAGGCAGTTGTCAGACAGGTCAGCATACCGGTCGCCGGCGAAGAGCGGCTTGCCGTCCTTCCAGATGGACTGGTGCACGTGCATGCCGGTGCCATTGTCGTTCCAGACCGGCTTGGGCATGAAGGTGGCCGTCTTGCCATAGGCATGGGCAACCATGTGGACCGTGTACTTATAGAGCTGCATGCGGTCGGCCATCGTGGTGAGGGTCGAGAACTTCATGCCGAGCTCGTGCTGCGCCGGAGCCACCTCGTGGTGATGCTTTTCCGGCTCGAGGCCCAGCTCAGTCATCACTTCGAGCATCTCGGTGCGCATGTCCTGGCCGCTGTCGACCGGATTGACCGGGAAATAGCCGCCCTTTGGACCCGGGCGGTGGCCCATATTGCCGCCTTCATACTTGCGGTTGGAGTTGTAGGGGCCTTCCTCGCTGTCGAGCTTGTAGGAGGTGTGGTGCTGTTCGGTGGAGATGCGAACATCGTCAAAAACGAAAAATTCCGCTTCCGGGCCGAGATAGGCCGCGTCGCCAATGCCGGAGGACTTCAGGAAAGCCTCGGCTTTCTTGGCGGTCGTGCGCGGGTCGCGATTATAGCTTTCGCCCGAACCCGGCTCGAGAATGTCACAGAACATGACCATCGTCGGCTGCTGGTAGAACGGGTCGATCGTCGTGTAGGAGGTGTCCGGTTTGAGCACCATGTCGGACTCATTGATCGCTTTCCAGCCACCGATGGAGGAACCGTCAAACATGATGCCGTCTTCGAAGAAGTCCTCGTCAACCTGGGACTTGTCGAAGGTCACGTGCTGCAGCTTGCCGCGCGGATCGGTGAAACGGAGGTCAACATAGTTGATCTCCTCGTCATGCAGTTTCTTGATGATGGCCTCGGACATGAGCCGGTCTCCGTGGTTTGTCGGGTTTGAATGCTAGAGGGCGTCGCGACCGGTCTCACCGGTACGGATGCGGATGACACTTTCGACGGGGCTGACAAAGATCTTGCCGTCGCCGATACGACCGGTCTGGGCCGCATTCTGGATGGCTTCGACGGCAGCGTCGACACGATCCGCGGGCAGAACCAGTTCAATCTTGATCTTGGGAAGGAAGTCCACGACGTATTCAGCGCCGCGATAAAGTTCCGTGTGACCTTTCTGGCGGCCGAATCCCTTGGCCTCGAGAACGGTCAGGCCTTGCACGCCGACTTCCTGAAGGGCTTCCTTCACATCGTCGAGCTTGAACGGTTTGATAATCGCTTCGATCTTTTTCATGACCGTCTCCTTGGACTTGAGCCGAACCTATCGGTGGCACCGGTCGAGACAAGCAGTCGGCAAGGTGTGATATGCGATGAACGGGAAACTGCTCGATCATGAAGCAGTGCTGCTACGAATTGAGGCAATGATGCAGAAGGCGATCCTGTCCACCGCGGATATCGCCCTCTGCGACCGCTATGCGATTGAACATGGCGTGGCGGGCACGGGTTTGATGGAGAATGCCGGTCGGGCAGTCGCAAAGGCGATCTGTCAGCGCTGGGCTCCGCGCCCGACCCTGATTCTGTGTGGCCCCGGGAATAACGGCGGCGATGGTTATGTCGTCGCGCGATACCTTCGGGACCAGGGCTGGCCGGTGACGCTCGCCAGCCTGGTCGAGCCGAAGGCGCTGAAAGACGATGCGCTCTGGGCCTATCAGCAATGGAGCGGGGACACCCGGCTTGCATCCCGGGCTCGGACCGAGGATCAGGCCCTCATTGTAGACGCAATGTTCGGGGCCGGCTTGACGCGCCCACTTGATGGGCCGGCCGCGGATCTTGTGCGGGCGAGTAATACGGCTGACGCCATTCGCGTGGCCATTGACCTTCCTTCGGGGTTGTCCGGTGATATGAGTGCGTTGGAGGGGCCTGTTTTCCACGCGGATCTGAGTGTCACCTTTCACCGTTGCAAACCAGCCCATTTCCTGCAGCCTGGAGCTGATCTATGCGGCGAGGTGGTGCTCGCGGATATCGGTATCCCCAATGGCTGGCAGGCCGAGATAACGCCGGTCGCTTACTGGAATGTCTCCGAGACCTGGCGACAGCGTCTACCGTGCTCCGGGGCAGACACCCACAAACACCAGCGCGGTCGCCTCGCAGTTTTTTCCGGACCTGCTGGCTCTACAGGCGCCGCGCGCCTGGCCGCCATGGCTGGATTACGGACAGGGGCAGGCCTGGTCACAGTGGTTTCTCCGAAAAATGCCATGGCCGAAAACGCGGAGCATCTGACGGCGATCATGTTGCGCGAGGCGGAGGTTCAAGCAGGGGACGACCTGTCCGCATTACGAGCCACGTCTGCCGTGATGGGGCCGGCTTATGGGACCGGTCTGACGACACGTGACCAGGTGCTGGCAGCACTGGGCGGTGACACCAAGATGGTGCTGGATGCGGATGCGTTGAGCAGTTTCGAGGGGCATAAGGATGCGTTGTTTGCAGCCCTGCGAGCGGAAGACGTTCTGACGCCGCACTTCGGCGAGTTTCGGCGCCTTTTCCCGGGGATCGCGCTCGGACCAGAGAACAAGATCGAAATCGTTCGCGAGGCGGCGGAGAAAGCGGGTTGTGTCGTCCTGCTCAAGGGTGCGGACACGGTTATCGCCGCGCCGGGGCAGACCCCGGTGGTGAACACCCATGCTTCCCCCGTGCTGGCAACGGCTGGCAGCGGGGATGTGCTGGCGGGATTGATCGCGGGATTGATTGCCCAGGGCGTTGACAGTTTTACAGCTGCGTGTGCTGGCGCCTGGATTCATGGCGATGCCGGATGGCGCTTCGGGCAAGGTCTGGTCGCGGAAGATTTGCCGGGCTCGGTTGCTGAGACGCTGCGCCGACTCGAAGCGTCTGCACGGCGGGCCGAGGTTTATGAGCGCCTCGCAAATCGGGTGTGAACAGAAGGGGACTTGGCGGAACCAGCGGAGCGGTTCATGTTTGCGGTCCCACCTTTGATGCGAGACATGCATGCCCGCTGACCATCCGTCCAATACTGCCAGTGCTCTCGACGCAGAAGCGCTGCGCTTTCACATGAAACCCACCCCCGGCAAGATCGGACTCGCGGCGACCAAGCCGATGGCGACGCAGCGTGATCTCGCCCTGGCCTATTCACCGGGCGTGGCAGCACCCGTAAGAGCGATCGCCGCCGATCCAGATGCGGCATATGACTATACCTCCAAGGGCAATATGGTCGCCGTCGTCTCCAACGGTACAGCGATCCTCGGGCTAGGTGATCTGGGCGCCGCGGCGTCCAAGCCTGTGATGGAAGGCAAGGCGGTTCTGTTCAAGCGATTTGCTGATCTGGACGCGTTTGATGTCGAGGTGGAATACACCGATCCTGACAAGTTCATCGATTGTGTGAAGGGGTTCGGGAACAGTTTCGGCGGCATCAATCTTGAGGACATCAAGGCGCCGGAATGTTTCGAGATCGAGCGCCGTCTGCGCAAGGAACTCGATATCCCCGTCATGCATGACGACCAGCACGGCACGGCGATCATCGCGGCTGCGGGGCTTATCAATGCGTGCGACATAACCGGGCGAAAAATCGAGGACCTGAAAGTTGTCCTTTGTGGTGCCGGGGCTGCGGGCCTTTCCGTGCTCGAGCTGATCAAACACCTCGGAGTGAAGGATGAAAACACCATCGTCGTCGATATCGAGGGCGTGGTTTATGAAGGTCGTCCCGGCTGTCACGACCGCCTCGCTAAACACGCCATCGAGACGGATAAACGCACCCTGGCAGAGGCTGCCGAGGGCGCGGACTGCCTGCTGGGGCTGTCGGCTGCGGGGGTGTTCACAAAGGACATTGTAGCCTCGCTGGCGCCTCGACCAATCATATTCGCCATGGCCAACCCGACACCGGAGATTACTCCTGAAGAAGTGTCCGAGGTGCGTGATGACGTGATCATGGCTACGGGACGTTCCGACTACCCCAACCAGGTGAATAACGTTCTGGGCTTCCCCTATATCTTCCGCGGCGCTCTGGATGTCCGTGCGACCGAGATCAATGAGGACATGAAGGTCGCCGCCGCGCGGGCCCTGGCGGCCCTGGCGCGCGAGGATGTTCCTGATGAAGTGGCCAATGCCTACAAGGTTGACCGTCTCCAATACGGTCGCGACTACATCATTCCGACCCCGTTTGATCCGCGCCTGATCTACTGGATCCCGCCCTTTGTCGCCGAGGCCGCCGTCAACAGTGGCGTCGCGCGGCGTCCGATCGCTGATATCGAGGCCTACAAGCAGCAGCTGGCGCGCCGTCTCGATCCGACAGCTTCAATGCAGCAGCGCATTACCGCTTCCATTCGCAAGGAAGAAAAGCGAATCGTCTTTGCCGAGGGCGAGGAGCCGGCGGTGATCCGAGCGGCGCATGCGTTCGAGAACCAGGGGCTTGGCAAGGCGATCCTGATCGCGCGAGAGGAAATTGCCCGGAAGAATATGCGCGAGCTTGGCCTGCCCGATGACGCGCTGGAGATCTGCAATGCGCGGCTTTCCGAGCATAATCAGGACTATGCCGATTTCCTTTACACCCGTCTTCAGCGCAAGGGCTATCTCCGCCGGGACGTGCAGCGTCGAGTTAACAATGATCGCAATGTTTTCGCTGCCTGCATGCTCAAAATGGGGCAGGCCGACGGGATGGTGACAGGCGTTACCCGCCACTCCAACGGTGTGATGAAGGATGTGAAACTCGTGCTCGGCCCGGCCGAGGGCGGTCGGGTGGTTGGCATCGCTGCCGCGATTACTCCGGGACGCACCATCCTGATGAGTGATGTCACTGTCGACGAGTTTCCCGATGCTCAGGGACTGGCTGAAATCGCCATAGCGACGGCCAATGCTGCCAAGCGCCTGCGTCTGACACCGCATCTGGCGTTCCTGTCGTATTCCAGTTTCGGCAATCCTCCGGGCGAGCGCACCGAGAAGATCCAGCAAGCCGTGCGCATACTGGACGAGATGGGCGTGGATTTTGAGTACGAGGGCGAAATGGCGGCCGATGTGGCGCTGGACCCGGACCATCATCGGCTTTACCCGTTCTCGCGTCTGACCCAGCCGGCAAATGTGCTGATCATGCCGGCAGTCCATTCCGCATCGATCGCACTGCGATTGCTGAAATCCGCGGGTGGGGCGACCGTCATCGGCCCGATGCTCGTGGGGCTCGAAAAACCTGTTCAGATCGCGCGTCTGGGTTCGTCGGTGTCCGATATTGTCAACCTCGCGGGCATTGCGGCCTACGACCTCAATACAGTCGATGCATAACGGTCATTCGCCGTGTTCACGAAAACGAGGGGTGCATGCGAGGATGTGGCGGCCTATCTAGTGCGCTCTTGTGTGTTTGAAAGGACTGGCCATGGCGGGACGTCAGGCGAATGATCTGACCCAGGGCTCGGTGTTCGGGCACCTTGTACGCATGGTCATGCCGATGAGTTTCGGCATTCTGGCCATGATGCTCGTCGGCATTATCGATACCTTCTGGGTGGGAACCCTGGGTACGGCGCAACAGGCCGCCGTACAGATGAGTTTCCCGGTGACCATGCTGGTTATGTCCGTTTCCATCGGCCTGGGCGCCGGAGCGGTCTCGGCTGTCTCCCGGGCAGCCGGGCGCAAGGACGGCACCTCAATTCCACGCATTTCCACTGACGCCCTGAGTCTGTCGATTATCTCGGTGGGCCTGGTGTCCATTCTTGGGATCGTTTTTGTCGAAGAGATTTTCGCGGCGCTTGGTGCCAGCGAAAGCATGATGCCACATGTGGTCGACTACATGACGGTCTGGTTCGCAGGCATCCTCCTGATCGTCGGCCCAATGGTGGCCAGCAACATCCTGCGCGCACTCGGCAATGCGACCGTGCCCAGCCTGATGATGATCGCAGCCGCTTTCATCAACATGATCCTCGACCCGATTTTCATTCTCGATGATGTCTTCGGCTGGTTCCCGGGGCTGGGCTGGGGCGTGTCCGGCGCTGCACTGGCAACGGTCGTCGCCAACGGCGCGACTTTCCTGATGGTTTCCGCCTACCTGGTGTTCAAGGAAAAGCTGATCGATTTCAGCTGGCCGGGTTTTGGTGAAGTCCTGCACAACTGGGCGGATATTGCGCGAGTCGGTATTCCGGCCTGTATTTCCAATGTCTTCAACCCGCTGGCCCTGACCATTGCCATGTCCGGCCTGGGAATGGCGCGCTTTGGTGATGCTGCCGTAGGCGGTCTTGGCGTTGCGGGGCGCGTTGAGGCTTTCGCCATCGTCCCGTTGTTTGCCCTGTCAGCCTGCATCGGGGCTGTCACCGGCCAAAATGGCGGAGCCAATAATCTTGATCGTGTGCGCGAGGCATTCCGGTCCTCGTTTGTATTCTGCATCATCTGGAGTTTTGCGATCGCGGCGTTGTTGTGGGTTGTCGCTGGTCCGTTGGCCGCCGCCTTCCTTCCCAGCGAGGAGGGGCAGTCCATTGCGCGCACCTATTGGCAGATCGTCCCGCTGACTGTTGCCGGTTATGGCATCACCATCGCGGCGAGTGCCGGTTTCAATGGGCTTGGCCGTCCCGGGCATGCCCTGGTGATCACTGCTGGCCGCGCGATCGGATTGGTGATCCCCGGTGTGATCATCGGTGCCCAGGTATTTGATTCACCGCTGGGTCTGATCTGCGGTTTTGCAGCCGCGAATGTCATCGCAGGCCTTCTGACCGCAGGCGCAGTTCTCACCTTTGCGCCGATGACCGCGAAACATGGCAAGCAACGCAAGCCGGTGGCTTCGACTGAAGAACCGAAAACATCCGACGAAGAGCGGGCCTAGCGCCGTCTCAATACGCCTGCGAGCTCAGGTTTGTCGTTGAGGTTGGGGTGAGGATAGGGCGTGAAGCTCTCGTTTTCCGGCCAGTCCCATCGATTAGCCGGGAACAGCGTGTGCATCGCTTCCAGAGAGCAGGCATAGGGTGGCCCGCCACGCTCGGTTTTCTGCATGAACAGGGCCAGGAAGCCTCCGCCCGGTTTCAGCCAGCGATAAGCGCAGGCCTCATAGGTTTCGCGCAAGGCTGGCGGGATGGCGCAGAGAAATGTCTGTTCATAGATCAGGTCGATGGGGTGGCTGGGCGCCCAGGTGAAAGCGTCGCCTGCGATCAGTTCGGCATCCAGCCCGCGTTCCTCGAGCCTTTCGCGCTGCCAGCCGATAGCTGTTTCCGAGAGGTCGAAACCAGTGACTTTCAGGCCTAACGAGGTGAGATGAACGAGTTCCGGTGAACGTCCGCATCCCGGAATGAGCACGCGGGAACCCGGTTGGAATACGCCTGCGCTGGCCCAGTCAGAAATGACCGGGTGCAGTCTTGACCGCTCCCAGGGCGTGGAGTTTTCCTGGAATCTCTGTTCCCAATCCATGGCTTGCCTCAATCTCTCAAGGCGAGACTAGAGCGAGCCGAGTTTCCGGACAAACGGGAAGGTCAGGCCGCCTTGGCAATGCGGCAGAGATCGACGATCGACAGGGGACGCAGCGGCGACGGGCGTGCGGCTTCCGGCACCAGGCCCGGCCCGCACAACATGCGAACACCGCAGGCCATGGCCTGTTTCAAAGTCTTTAGATCACGCACATCATCCAGCAGGAATGGGGCAGACATGGCGCCCGCCGCCCGGACAGCATTGTTCAGGGCAGCGGAGTCATGATCAAGCATGCCCTCGCTTTCGAAATTGGCGGGGCGCAGGGCGCGGGCCGAGAAGACATTGACGCCGCGCTCTTCAAAGGAGGACAGCTCAGCTTGGCCAAATGGTTGGTCCAGCATCAGGCTGAAGCCCTGATCGGCGAACTCCTCCAGAGCCGGAAAGGCGTTGCCGTGGGGAATGTCTGCGGCCTCCAGGCGCAACCAGAAACTCTTGCGAGCCACTTCCGGAACGCCGGCCAGGCATTCCAGGAATCGGGTGCGGTTTTCCGCATTCAAGAGGGTCGTCTCGTGGATCGAGATGGCAAATGTGTTGCGTTTCTTCTTCTTGAAGAATGCGAGAAAGGCCTGGAAGGCAGAACGCGCGGCGACCAGGTCGAGCGTGAGATGTTCGACATCACTCATCCGGGTCTCGATGGCGCGGCGCCCTTCGATGAGGCGGCCTTCGACATGAACCTTGGAAAAACAGTAATTGGCGGTTATGGCTTGGCGCTCAGCGTCCCAGATCGGTCGGAAGCAGGCTTGAGCATTTTCCGCCCCGGGACCCAGCTCGTGGAGCGGGGGCAGGGAGTCCATGGACGGGATGTCTGGTGCCTTCGCTGGCGCGGGCGGCTTTGATGATGTCGCTATTTGAGCGAGCTCGCCTGGCGATACCGACTGGGCGTCGCTGGCGACTTCCAGGTCAGGCAGATCCGGATGGCCCAGGAAGAAGGCGATCATCTCTTCGGTGATCTTCTCGACTTCTTCAGCGATATTGTCGGCGTGTTCCGCGAAGATGATCAGGAAACCTTCTTCGCACGGAACCAGGATGTGTTTGATCGACAGGCGCTTCTCGATGAAATGGGAGGCGGCGTCGAAAATCTTTTTCTTCATGGCCGGCCAGTCATCGCCGGATGCGTCTTTGATGCGATCAAGATTGAGAAGTTGAAACTGGCCGATATCGACCTTTTTCTTCTCCGCGAGGACCGCCTTTAGAATAGTGTTCAGATCAATAGACATCGCCGACAAGCACTTTCCCACCCCTGTACGAATAACTGTATGCGACAGTTTGATTAATATGCGATTGATGACTTGCCCCAGTGTGCGGGGGCTTGCGTCCGGAGCAGGCCCATGTCATCACCCGCGCCCGGTCCGAGAATGACCGATGCGGATGTGGCGAAACTGGTAGACGCGCCAGATTTAGGTTCTGGTGCCGCGAGGCGTGGAGGTTCGAGTCCTCTCATCCGCACCACTCATTGCCTGTAGGTTTCACGAGTTGGAAGCCATCCTGGCTGAATTGCAGGGTGGGGCGGTCGGGAAGAACCGCTTTTCACAGATCAATACAGCTTCAATACACACGCTACAGCGTCGCACCGTTGCGCATGCCAAAACCACGTGACATAACGCGCGCTCGAATTTCAACGCGGTCTCCGCACTAGTCAGAACACCAAGGTCCAACCCATGAACGTCATCGAGAAAGCATCAGAAGGCTTGAGCCGCACTTATGAAGTCGTTTTCGCGGCTGATGATCTGCAAGCTCGCCTGGATGCAAAAATCGAAGAAATCCGTCCGGAAGTTCGCCTGAAGGGCTTCCGCCCGGGCAAAGTTCCGTCCAAGCACATCCGCAAGATGTTCGGCGAATCCATCATGGGCGATCTGCTCAACGAGCTGGTGCCGGAAACCACCCAGAAAGCCCTGGACGAGCGCAAGATCCGCCCGGCCTCCCAGCCGGAGATCGACGTCAAGTCTGACGCCAAGGCTGTTGCCGGTGGTTCCGACTTCACCTTCGAGATCAGCCTGGAAATCATGCCGGAATTCGAGCCGGCCGATCCGTCCAAGTTGAAAGTCGAGCGTCCGGTCGCTGAAGTCGCCGACGCACAGGTCGACGAGGCGCTCGGTGAGCTGTCCGAGAAGAACCGTTCCTACGCAGCCAAGAAAGGCGGCAAGAACGCCAAGGCTGAAGAGGGTGATGTTGTTGTCATCGACTTTGTCGGCAAGATCGATGGCGAAGCCTTTGAAGGTGGCTCCGCCGAAGACAGCCGTGTCGCCATCGGCGACGGCGCCTTCATCCCGGGCTTTGAAGAGCAGCTGGTTGGTGCCAAGCGAGGCGAGGAGCGTGAGTTGAACGTTTCCTTCCCGGAGCAGTACCAGGCCCAGCACCTTGCGGGTAAGGCCGCTGTCTTTGAAGTCACCGTCAAGGATATCGAATCCCCGGAAGAGCCGAAGGTTGACGACGAGCTCGCCAAGCGCCTCGGTCTCGAGGACCTGGACAGCCTCAAGGACGTTCTCAAGAAGAACATCGAAAGCGAGCACGCCCAACAGTCCCGCATGAAGGTCAAGCGCGTCCTTCTGGACCAGCTGGACAGCGAGCATAGCTTTGACCTGCCGCCGAAAATGGTGGAGGCCGAGTTCGCCAACATCTGGCGCGAGGTTTCCCACGCGATCGAGCACGATCACCTTGAAGACGAAGACAAGGGCAAGTCGGAAGACCAGCTCAAGGACGAATACCGCGGTATCGCGGAGCGTCGTGTCCGTCTCGGCCTGGTGCTGGCGGAAATCGGCCGCGCCAACAATGTTGATGTGACCCAGGAAGAGCTTTCCCGCGCGGTCAACCAGGAAGCCATGCGCTATCCGGGGCAGGAGCGCCAGGTTGTCGAGTTCTACCAGAAGAACCCGAACGCCATCGCTCAGCTGCGTGCGCCGATCTATGAGGAGAAGGTCGTCGACTACATCCTCGAGCAGGCTGACGTGAGCGAAGTCTCCGTCTCTCGCGAAGCACTCTTCGCTGACGAGGAGGAGGAAGCTCCGAAAAAGGCGCCGGCCAAGAAAAAAGCTCCGGCCAAGAAGGCAGCTGCGAAAAAGGCTCCGGCCAAGAAAGCAGCAGCCAAGAAGGACGACGCCAAGGACGAGAAGCCGGCAGCCAAGAAAAAGGCACCTGCGAAGAAAAAGGCTCCGGCCAAGAAGGCGGCTGCTAAAAAAGACGCCTAGGCCTAACAGTCTCATTTTAAAACAGAACGCCGGTGCCTATATGTGCACCGGCGTTTTGTTTTTGGTCATACCTTGCAGTCTAGAGCTGTGTTGATGGCCTTGCCTCGTCGGGCGAGCGCCGCAATAGTTCTGACTACTTCCCATGAATCGGCGGCGTCCGCTGTGCCGATACCCCAAGGAGCGCGATATGAGAGATCCCCAGGATGTGATGATGAATCTTGTTCCCATGGTCGTCGAGCAGACCAGCCGGGGCGAGCGTTCCTTTGATATCTTTTCCCGTCTGCTCAAGGAGCGGATTATCTTCCTGACCGGACCGGTCGAGGACCACATGGCGAGCCTGGTCATTGCCCAGCTGCTCTTCCTTGAGTCGGAAAACCCGAAGAAGGAAATCTCCATGTACATCAACTCGCCGGGCGGTGTCGTTTCGGCCGGGTTGGGTATCTATGACACGATGAAATACATTCGCAGCCCTGTTTCCACGATCTGTCTGGGCATGGCAGCCTCCATGGGCTCGCTGCTGCTGACCGGTGGAGAGACGGACATGCGTTTTGCCACGCCGAATGCGCGCATCATGGTGCACCAGCCGTCCGGCGGTTTCCGTGGGCAGGCGTCCGACATCGAGCGTCACGCAGCTGACATCATGAAGATCAAGCGTCGTCTGAACGAGATCTATGTCGAGCACACCGGTCGCAAATACGAAGAAATCGAGGCTGCACTGGACCGCGACAATTTCATGTCGGCGGAAGAGGGCAAGGAATTCGGACTGATCGACCAGATCGTTCAGACCCGTGGCGGCGAGGACGCAGCCGAGGACTAGATGTGATTGTTGGCGCGGATCCTGCTTGATCTGCGCTACAACACTGTGGTCGAATAACAGTATGCGGAAACGTTTCGCTAAAGATCGATTGCGATTTTGTACGAAACGAAACTGAAAGCAGGCATGGTATAGACCCAGTGCTTGCGGGTTGAATTGGAGCGGTCATGAGTAAGACGACAGGCGGCGAAGGCGAAGCGAAGAACACGCTGTATTGTTCTTTCTGCGGCAAGAGCCAGCACGAGGTTCGCAAGCTGATTGCGGGACCGACCGTCTTTATCTGCGACGAGTGTGTCGAACTCTGCATGGATATCATCCGTGAGGAGAGCAAGTCCTCGCTGGTCAAGTCCAAGGGCAATGTCCCGGCTCCGCAGGAGATCTTCGATATCCTGAACGACTATGTGATCGGGCAGGGACATGCCAAGCGCGTGCTCTCCGTTGCCGTCCACAACCACTACAAACGTCTCAACCACGCCACCCAGAATGGCGGTGATGTCGAGCTGGCCAAGTCCAACATCCTGCTGATTGGCCCGACGGGTTGCGGCAAGACGCTGCTGGCCCAGACCCTCGCACGCATCTTGGATGTGCCGTTCACGATGGCGGACGCCACCACTCTGACCGAAGCCGGTTATGTTGGTGAGGACGTCGAGAATATCGTGCTGAAACTGCTGCAGGCCGCCGACTACAATGTTGAGCGAGCCCAGCGCGGCATCGTCTATATCGACGAGATCGACAAGATCTCGCGCAAGTCCGACAACCCGTCCATCACCCGTGATGTGTCCGGTGAGGGCGTGCAGCAGGCGCTGCTGAAAATCATGGAAGGCACGGTCGCATCCGTGCCGCCGCAAGGTGGTCGCAAACACCCCCAGCAGGAATTCCTGCAGGTGGACACGACCAATATCCTGTTCGTCGTGGGCGGTGCCTTCGCCGGTCTCGACAAGGTGATCTCCCAGCGCGGTCAGGGCTCCTCTATCGGCTTTGGTGCCGATGTGCGTGAGCCTGATGATCGTGGCACCGGCGAAATTCTGCGTGATGTCGAGCCGGATGACCTCAACCGTTTCGGCCTGATCCCGGAATTTGTCGGTCGTCTGCCGGTCATCGCAACGCTGGAAGACCTGGACGAGGGTGCCCTGATCAAGATCCTGACCGAGCCGAAAAACGCTCTGGTCAAGCAATATCAGCGCCTGTTCGAGATGGAAGGCGTTGGCCTGACCTTTACCGAAGATGCGCTCAAGGCGATCGCCCAGCGTGCGATCCAGCGCAAGACCGGTGCGCGCGGCCTGCGCTCGATCATGGAAGGCATTCTGCTGGAAACCATGTTCGAACTGCCTGGCCTTGATGGTGTTGAAGAGGTCGTGGTCAACGGCGAAGTTGTTGATGGCAATGGTAAACCTCTCTACATCTATGCAGACCGCAAGGAAGAGACAGCCGAGGGCGCTTGACGTTCGGCTCTCGGATCGCCACCTGTTGATCTGAAGACAGCCTCAACTGTCACAGTCTTAGCCGCCGGTTCCACCGCGAATCGCGTCAAATTCCCATTGAATGCGACGCGGCTGGAGCCGCGAATGGAGTATCCATGTCCACAGTGAAAACCCTTCCGCTTCTGCCGCTTCGCGACATTGTCGTTTTCCCGCACATGATCGTGCCGCTGTTTGTCGGCCGGGAAAAATCCGTGAAGGCCCTGGAAGAAGTGATGCGGGCGGACAAGCAGATCCTGCTCGCGACCCAGCGCAATGCGTCTGACGATGAACCGGCTCCGAACGCCATTCATTCAACCGGTGTGATCGCGTCTGTCCTGCAATTGCTGAAACTGCCCGATGGCACCGTCAAGGTGCTGGTCGAAGGCGGTGTGCGCGTCGAGATCAGCAAGCACCTCGACAACGAGACCTATTACGAGGCGGAGTGCGAAACGATCATCGAGGATCAGGGCGATGAAAGCGAACATGAAGCGCTGATGCGCTCGGTCGCCGCCAAGTTCGATGACTACGTCAAGCTGAACAAGAAAGTCCCTCCGGAAGCCCTCGCGTCGCTGCCTCAGATCACTGATCCGGGCAAGCTGGCCGATACGATTTCCGCCCACCTGGCCGTCAAGATCGAGGAGAAGCAGAGCCTGCTTGAAGAGACGGATGTTTCTTCGCGTCTCGAACGTGTGCTCGGCCTGATGGAAGGCGAGATCGGCGTGCTGCAGGTCGAGAAAAAGATCCGCAGCCGCGTCAAGCGCCAGATGGAAAAGACGCAGCGCGAATACTATCTGAATGAACAGATGAAGGCGATCCAGCGTGAGCTGGGTGAGGGCGATGACGGCCGCGAGGAACTCGCAGAGCTGGAACAGCGTCTGTCCGAAGCCAAATTGTCCAAGGAAGCGCGCACCAAGGCCGATGCCGAGTTCAAGAAACTCCGCCAGATGAGCCCGATGTCCGCCGAGGCGACGGTTGTTCGCAATTATCTCGACTGGATCCTGGCGCTGCCCTGGGGCAAGCGCAAACGCCTCAAGAACGATCTGGGGCGTGCCGAGGGCATTCTCGACAGCGATCATTATGGTCTGGAGAAGGTCAAGGAGCGCATTCTCGAGCACCTCGCTGTGCAGGCGCGCACCAAGAAGCTGCGTGGCCCGATCCTGTGTCTTGTCGGTCCGCCGGGCGTGGGCAAGACCTCGCTGGGTCGTTCCATCGCCAAGGCAACGGGACGTGACTTTGTGCGCATGTCGCTGGGCGGTGTGCGTGACGAGGCTGAGATCCGCGGTCACCGCCGGACCTATATCGGTTCCATGCCGGGCCGCATCATCCAGTCGATGAAAAAGACAAATTCGTCCAACCCGCTCTTCCTGCTCGATGAGATCGACAAGCTGGGCGCGGATTATCGTGGCGACCCGGCGTCTGCCCTGCTTGAAGTGCTGGACCCGGAACAGAATTCGACCTTTGCCGATCACTATCTGGAAGTCGATTACGATCTGTCCGACATTATGTTCGTGACGACGGCAAACACGCTCAACCTGCCGCAACCCCTTCTCGACCGGATGGAGATCATCCGCATCGCCGGTTACACCGAGGATGAGAAAGTCGAGATCGCCAAGCGCCACCTCCTGCCCAAGACGCTGAAGAACCACGCGCTCAAGGCCGACGAGTGGGAGCTGACCGAGGACGGTCTGCGTGACCTGATCCGCTATTACACGCGCGAAGCTGGCGTGCGTAATCTCGAGCGTGAAATCTCCAATCTGGCGCGCAAGTCCGTGCGCAAGATCGAGAGCGGTGAAGAGAAAACGATCTCTATTACACCGGCCAATCTCAAGGACTATTCCGGTATCCGCAAACACCGTTTCGGTGAGACCGAGAACCAGGACCAGATTGGTGTTGTCACCGGACTTGCCTGGACGGAAGTCGGTGGTGACCTGTTGACGATCGAAGCCGTGCGCATGCCCGGAAAGGGCCAGATGAAGGTCACCGGTAATCTGCGCGATGTGATGAAGGAATCGATCTCCGCAGCGAACTCCTTTGTGCAGTCGCGCGCGCCATCCGTCGGCGTAAAGCCCACCGTGTTCCGCGCAACCGATATCCACGTTCACGTGCCCGAAGGGGCAACGCCGAAGGACGGTCCGTCAGCGGGTATCGGCATGATGACTGCCATCGTCTCCGTGCTGACCGGAATTCCGGTGTGCAAGGACATTGCCATGACCGGCGAGATCACCTTGCGTGGCCGTGTCCTGCCGATCGGCGGGTTGAAGGAAAAACTGCTCGCGGCCCTGCGCGGCGGTGTTAAGACGGTGCTTATTCCGAAAGAGAATGAGAAGGATCTTGAGGAGATCCCGGACAACGTCAAGGAAGGCCTGGAAATCATTCCGGTCGAGACTGCTGATGAAGTCCTCACGCGCGCCCTGGTCGAGCCAGTCGAGCCGGTCGAGTGGACCGAGGCGGACGAGGCTGCCCTGGCGGCGGTTTCCTCTACACCAGGTGGAGGCGAGAGCACGCCGATTGCGCACTAGTTTCACCTGAAACGAATTTGAGCAATAAAATGAGAGCCGGGATGCTTATCCCGGCTCTTTTTTGCAGAAAACGGCGCTTTGTTAACTCTGAGGGGATTGACGCCACCCGACCGGCTGCGCACAGTCTCCGCATGACTTGCACGACTTATTTCTTTTTTGGCTATTTTACCGACGTGACCCGAACGGGGGCGGTGGCCGGATAGTTTGCGTGACAAGCAACAAGTTTCCAGGACCTCCCCGAGCGGGAGGTCCTTTTCATTTGGGGTAAAGGACATGAGCGACACACAAGCGAGGGACCAGGTCCGTCAGCAGATTTCCGAACTGGACCGGTTATTGATCGACACCATCGCGAAACGCGGTGACCTGGTGGAGGAAATCCTCCGCGCCAAGGCCGAACAGGGGTTGCCAGTGCGCGATCGTGAGCGCGAGCAGGCCGTGCTTCTCGATGCTGTTGAACGCGGCAAGTCCCAAGGTGTGGCGCCGGAACTGGTAGAGGGCCTGTTCCAGGGCCTGTTCGAAGCGTCGATCCAGCGCCAGCGCACCCATTTCGACAGCATGCGCGATGAAGACCTCAACGAAGCAACTGTCGCCTATCTCGGCGGCCCAGGAAGCTACAGCCATATCGCTGCCCAGCGTGTGTTTGAACGCCGCAATGCGAGTGTCGTTCCGGCCCCCAAACGCGACTTCATCTCCATCTTCCGCGCTGTGGAGAGCGGCGAGGTGGATTTCGGTGTTATCCCCATCGAGAACACCACGACCGGTTCCATCAATGAAGTTTATGACCTTCTTCTCGCTGGCAATGCCCGTATCGTTGGTGAGTTCCTTTTGCGCGTCGATCACTGCCTGATTGGCCGGTCCACGGGGCTGGGGCGCATCAGTCGCGTCTATGGCCACCCTCAGGCGCTGGCGCAGTCACGCCGCTGGCTGGCCGGACATCCCGAGATCGAGTCCCACATGGCGTCCAGTTCGACCCGTGCGCTTGAGCGCTTGCTTGAGGATGATGATACGGCCGGCGTGATCGCGGGGGCTGACGCCGCTGCGCTCTTTGGATTTGACATCCTGGAAAGCGGTGTTGGCGATCACGAGCAGAATATCACGCGTTTCATCGTTCTGGGACGCGACAGCAAGAACCCGACGCGTGAGGTCGAGTGCAAGACATCGATGATGTTCACCACACGTGATACGCCGGGCGCGCTCGTGGATGCGCTGATGGGGTTCCGCGATGGGGCCGTGAACCTGGTCAAGCTGGAAAGCCGTCCCATTCCGGGCAATCCCTGGGAAGAGATGTTCATCATGGATGTGGATGGCCATGTCGAGGACAGGGTCATCAAGGACGCGATGGCCGTGCTCGAGGAGCACACACGTGAGATCAAGCAGCTGGGCTGTTACGCGTCCGATCGTATTGATCAGGTGAGTATCGCCGAGTAGGTCACGGCAGACTATTCCCAGAATCGGCTCATCGGGTTTACAAGCCCCGATGAGCCGTTTTGCTGTCAGGCCTACGCCGCATCCTTGGATGCATATTCACTCAGCAATTTTTCCTGCTTGGCGCGTTCGACCTTGCTGGAAAATTGCTCATTGATCCGCACTTCCTGCAGCGTTTTTACCAGGGTGATGAGAGAGCCGCAGAGGAATAGGATCCCCATGCCAAGATAGCCCTTGGTCGACAGATCAACCGGCATCAGCAAGAGGGAGAGGGAGAGCATGCCCAGGGCAATAGCCACACAGGCATAATTGAAACCGATCCAGAGTTTTGATTGTTCCAGCATGTCATTTCTCCTCGTCCTGGCTCATGCCAGCGCGAATGCGGGCCAGCACGGCGTCGGTTGAGTGGGGAGCAGGGGCTCCGCAGCCTTCTGCAGCCAGTCGGTCCAGTACAGTGTCTGGGTCGTTTTCGGTCGCGATTTCCTCCAGGATCTCCATATGTTCATAGGCGTCTGGTTGATCGAGGAAGGCGTTGAGTACACGCTCGCCCTCAATGAGCGCTGCAATGCCGGTAATATCCCCGCTCAACTCCGCCGTCGTTCTGCGCTCGGCCGCCACCGTCCGGGCCGTAGAGAGCCCCTGTTTCAACTCCAGCAACCGGGTTTGGCCGGAATCGATCATCCGGCGCAGTCGTTCGATGGCGAGTTGGTTCCTGGAAATGGATGTGTCGAGGCGTTCGACATCACGTTCCAGCCGCGCCAGATGTCCTGCCGCATCCTCTGCAAGGGCCGTCAGGTCAGAACACAGTGCCTTTTTAATCCTATTTTCCAGCTCTCTCGCCTGGCCGGTCAGGCTGGTGCGTGAACCGGTTTCATTCCTTTCCTTTA
This sequence comes from Maricaulis sp., assembly GCF_017643475.1. Classification (GTDB taxonomy): domain Bacteria; phylum Pseudomonadota; class Alphaproteobacteria; order Caulobacterales; family Maricaulaceae; genus Maricaulis. Next base: position 37,949 of record NZ_JAEPNI010000004.1, on the reverse strand, counting down.
GAATCAGCCCGGCGAGGCGCTGTTTGGCATTGGCCTGCGCCATCTCAGCATCCTCGATTCTCTGCTCCAGTATGGTGATGGCATTCTGGCGCTCGATGGAGCGCTCGGTCTTGCGGACTTCGCCCCGCATGACGGTCATCAAGGTAGAGAACATCGATACCTCCATAAATGAACAATGTTCATAAACAGAGTGGAAGCGAATATCATTCATTCAAGGTGTAAAATGAACCTTGTTCATTAAATAATAGTATGGTTGAACGTAGAAATGGAAACGAATTCACGTAACGCGCGGGGGCGAGGGCGCCCGCCTCTGTCAGACGGTGTCCGCCAGCGGCTGTTATCCCATGCGCGTGAACTCTTGCGTTCCGGCGAGCAGGAAAAGCTTCCGATACGCCAGCTTGCCGCGAGTGCGGGCGTAAGTACAGGTTCATTCTACAAGTTTTTTCCTGATCAGCATGCGCTGCGCGAAGCCTTGGCCATGGATGTCTATGCCGAACTGGCGCTGATCCTGGATCGTACATTGACTCAAGCCGCGGAACGCTCGGTCCTGGAACGGGTCATGCAAATGGCTGTGTCCTACGTCGACTATGTGCAGGCGAACGAGAAACTTTGGGCGAATCTCCTGGAGTTCCGGCGCCAGTATCGAGATTCGAATGCGCTGGCTGTTGAGGCCGAAAATGCACTCTTTGGTGTGCTTGAAGCAGAATTGGATAAACTCGAGGGGGTCAATGAACCCGAGCTTCGTGCCGACCTCGCACGTGCCCTGTGGGCGAGCGTGCATGGCATTACTGTGCAGACGGTTCCCAATAGTTTCAAGGAAGATCCAAAGGGCGATGCCCTGGAACAAATGCGCCTGATAATCGACGCTGTGATCACGCGTTACAGTTCCTAGCGCATGAAGCGCTTGCCAAGGAGCGTTTGGCTTATTAGAACGCGCGCTCCACACCGGATGGGCGGTTAGCTCAGTTGGGAGAGCATCTCGTTTACACCGAGAGGGTCGGGGGTTCGAGCCCCTCACCGCCCACCATCCTTCGACCTGCGGGTTTCGGACGGCGAGCCATTCGGGAAAGCAGGCGAACATTCAGAGTGGATGGTGCGATGTCCTCCGACGCCTTGGCGACGGAGGGTTTTTTGTGCCTTTTTCAGTCTCGCGACAGCTTGTTTCGAAGATGCCTCCTTACGGGATCGGACCGATCGACCCTCGGTGGCGTTTGCGAAAGTGACGCACCTGCACCGGTCAGACTGGGCCGCCTCAGACGAAGGCGGGCGAGCCTGTGAAGTTGCTTAGACCGGGCAGGGCGATGGCCAGTTCCTGATCGTTCAGGCCGAACCAACGCCCCAGAGTGGCTGCATATTGTTCGACCGAGGTCGTGGGGATAAGGCGACCATTTCCGGCGTCCTGGGCGTGTTCGAAGCCGTATTCAGGCATTTGACCATAGATCTGGCGGCCATTGACTGCACCACCGATTATAAAGTGGTGAGATCCCCAGCCATGATCGGTGCCATCACCATTGATGGACAGGGTACGGCCGAAATCCGAGGCGGTGAAGACGGTGACATCATCACTCGCGCCGATTTCGCCCATGGCGGACTGGAAGGCGGCGATACCTGCGGCCAGCTGGGACTGGCGATTGATCAGGTCGCGTGCTTGCGTCGAGTGGGTGTCGAAACCACCCAGTCCGACGAAGAAGACCTGGCGGGAGGCGCCGAGGACATTGCGAAGAGAAATCGCTTCGGCAACCGTGCGCAATTGCTGCGCGAAATACCCACCCGGAAACTCCGTGGTGATCTCGGCGACTTCGTCTCGGGCGTTGGAATAGGCCTCATTGGCGTCCAGGGCCCTGCGGGAACGGTCGGTGATATCCTGTTGGAAGAGATTTGACGGGCTGAGGCCCTGCGACCGGAAATGGTCCTCCATCATCGCCGAGACACCCTGGCCCTCAGCTCCGAAATAGGGAGGCCATTGAATGGCGATCAGATTGTCCGGGCCACCAATGGACAGCTGGTATTGCTGGGCAACATCCCCGGACAGCCAGACTTGGTTCCCGAACGTACTCATGCTGGTGAAGAGGGAGTTCTGGTTGGCATTCGCTTCCAGCGCGGCGTCAGCGAAACGTCCGCCCCAGCCAAACAGGGCACCTTCGGGAGCAGATGACATCCAGGTGGATTGCTGGTCATTGTGGGAGAAAAGCTTGCGTGGAAGCCGAGCCTGGCCATTCAACACCATCTCCCGGTTGGTTGGCTCGAGCAGCGGGCCAACATTCGCGAGGATTGCTGCATCACCCGATTCAAACATGGTGTGGAGGGGGGCCAGCTCCTGCGGCAGCGCAAACTGGCGGCCGCCGAGTGAGCCGGCGTTTACAGGGTTGAGCGCCAGCAAATTGTCACGGCTGCGCGGGCTGTTGGCGCTGACATACTGCGAAAACAGGCTTTCGCGCGTGGTTGCGAAACTGTCGTGTGATGCCTGATCGTAGGGGATGACAGCATCATAGTGATCCATCCCTCCGAACAGGAAAACACAAACAAGTGCCTTGTATCCCGTCGTGTCTGCCGCCAGAGCCGGCATCGACATCAGGCTGGTGGTCAGTCCGCCAGTGCCGAGAAGACCGGCTGCGGATGCGCGGGAGAGGAAATCGCGTCGATTGAGTTTCATGAGCTTGTCCCCCTAGCGCTGAACAATGTAGTCGGGTGAGGTGAGAATGAGCAGGACGGCCGTCTGCACCCGCCCCCTCTGCCCGGGGCCGGGGTCCTCGCCATCGATCACGATCGTCTCGAGGATGTCTGACATTCGGGTGCGGGTTTCCACGCTCAAAGTTCCTGCTGTGAATGTCATGTCGAGCCAGTCGATCAAGGCATTGATATCGCCTGCGATCGCCATCTCATCGTCATAGACCGGGTGGAAGCCGAGGGTTTCAGTCCGGTCATCGCCCCAGGTGGCGTCTGTGATGAAGGCACTCAGGAAATTGGTGAAACCGATGATGCTGGCCTCGTTGACGATCTGGAGTTCGGGGGCGGTCAGTCCCGCTGCCCCGGTCGCAGATCCAGGCGCGATGTAGCCCGGTCGGTAGAAATTGAAGACTGATGGCGACCGGAAAGGGTGCTGCCCGAGCGTGCCGTTGGAGGAGGTGTCCCACAGGAAATCCTCGCGCCAGGCTTCAGAGCCGGTTATGTGGAAGGCGCGTGCCCAGTGTACAAAGCGCAGAACCGGTTCCCGCACCTTGCCGAACTCGTTGGGCGCTGTTGCCGGATCCTGGCGGGCTTCATCATCCATCAGGATTGCGGCAAGCGTAGCTGCAAGGTCTCCGCGCTGGCCTGTTCCCACATTCTGTCCATCGGGGAATTGATAGCTGCCGTTCTCGAACACGGTCGCCACGCGTTGGACATAGGCCGGTGTCGGATGGCTGGTGGTGAACCGCTGGATCAGCTGGCGGCTGATAAAGGGCGCGAGGTTGGGATGATTGAAGAGCGTATCCAGGGCGATGTCGATACTGGTTTCGGCATCGGTATTCGCTGGAATTGTCGTTTCCAGGAAAGTTTTCTCGCTCGTCGAGTGATAGTCCGGAAAAATCTGGAGCGGCGTGTAGTAGATGCTCTCATCATCCCCGGACGGCCAGTAATTTTCGCCGCGCAGGCCCAGGCCTGTGAAGACCCGGGCGAGGCCGGTTACATCGGTATTGTCATAGGTCTCAACCGGGCGGCCCTCATTGTCGGTGACGACGCTGCCATCCATGCGCAGTTCGACCAGGCCGATGGTGAAGAGTTGCATGATCTCGCGTGCGTAATTCTCGTCGGGGACGCGGCCATTCTCCATATTCTCGCGAACATTGTAGAGATAGGTCAGATAGGCTGACATGGCCGGCGAATAGGTAACCTCCTCGAGGATGTCCCGGTAATTGCCAAAGGCATTGCGGATGAGAATGTCCATGTAGTGGGCGGTGGTCAGTGGGCGGCCGGCCAGTACAGAACCCTGGCCCTCCGAGACAACCAGGATTTGCGAGAGCGCATAGGCCATGCGCTGCCGTAACTGATCATCGCCATCGATCAGACCTGCCCAATAGGCGTCCGAAGCCCCCCGGAAGGTCGAGAAATCGTTGAGAACGCCATTGGCGATCAAAGCGTCTAGGTGCAGCGTCGCCGGTCGGGTCAGCTGATCTCGGTACCAGAGCGAAAACGTGCTGACCGACAGATCTTCGATTTCCTCGTAAGTCGGGCCGAACGTCGCCTGCCCAAGGAATTTGGAAGATTGTTCCAGCGTCGGGCTTTGATTCTGCGGAGGTGGGGGAGGCGGCGTTGTTCCACCGCCGCTACCCGAGCCACTACCTGATCCACCACCGCCGCCACTACAGGCAGCAACGACAAGACCCAGTCCAAGGGCCGCGACACGAACAATACTGCGCATACTTTCCCCGCTTGAAATGCTCCGGCCCAATCTGTGCGGGCAGGAGTTTGCGATCTCTCCAAGACATTCTGAGGATGATTATACGGATTGGAAGGCGATTCCCGTCGCCCGAAAGGTTCACATCGTAAACTCGACGTGATTGGCCAGGCGGGAAGTTGACTCAGATTGCGCTGACCTAGTCACGCAAGGCGAGGTCGACGATCCGGAGCAATCGTTCCGGGCGGTTCGCGTCGTATTCGATGATCTCGGCGCGCGGGGAGAACCGGCGAAGGCTGGCTGCCGTTTCATTTGCCTCGACTGGATCGCCGGGACGTGGATTGATGATGACAGCAGCGCGGCCGTCCAGCACGCGTAGTGCCGTCAGCGTGTGGGATATCGTGCCCAGATAATTACCGGTCACCAGGACCGGAAAGGCGTCGAGTTCCCGCAACAGGTCGAGATTGAGACCGTCTTGTGCGATCGGAGACATGATGCCGCCGGCTCCTTCGACAAAGGTCGGGCGGCTTGAACTGCACTGGTCACTGCACCAGGAGGCGATCGGGTCAAGTGTCAGTTCGCGCTGTTCACGGCGCGCGGCCATGTCAGGCGAGAGCGCAGCCTTGAATCGCCACGGCGTGGTTTTCTTGAGCGTCTCGGCATCCATTGTGCCGCCATTGGCGCGGATCAACCGGGCCGAATCGGATTCCAGAGCGTTAGAGTTGTCGAAACCCGACAGGACGGGTTTGAGAACACGGGCGCGGCCGCCAACGGAACGGTAGATTTCCAGCAGGGCACACAGCACGTGTGTCTTGCCGATGTCGGTTCCGGTTCCGGTAAAAAAGATCGGTCTGCGGTTCACGCTGTCTCCGAGGTCTCCTCAAGGATCACTCGCACGCATTGCGCCAGTCGGTCAATGTCCGCCTCGACATGGGTGGCCGAGAAGGTGATGCGCAGGCGTGCGGTGCCGCGCGGAACGGTCGGTGGCCGAATGGCGGTGACCAGAAAACCTTCATCCTGCAATGCCATGGACGCTTTGAGCGCGCGGCTTTCCGATCCCAGCAGTACCGGCACAATGGGAGAGGCCGGAGCCGGCAGGCCCGCTGCAGCGCAAAAACGCCTCGCCAGCGTGAGCGGGCGCTCCCGGCGTTCCGCATCGCGCTCAACGATATCCAGCGCCGCAAGAGCGGCTGCGATGCTGGCAGGGGGCAAGGCCGTGGTGAAAACCAGCGGCCGTGCGCGGGTCCGCAGCAGCTCGCAGACATTGCGTGAGGCGCACAGATAGCCGCCGTAACTGCCCAGCGCCTTGGACAGAGTCCCCATCTGAAGGGGCGGCATGGCAGCTGGAGAGAAGTGCGCGGACGAGCCCTTGCCCTCACCAACAACGCCAACAGCATGAGCGTCATCGACCAGCGTCCAGGCCTCGAACTCCTCGGCCAGAGCCAGCAGTTCAGGCAGGGGAGCGAAATCGCCATCCATGGAAAACACGCCGTCGGTCATGATCATGGCGTGACGATAATCCGCGCGCTCGGCAGTCAGGATCTCGCGGGCGTCGGCCAGGTCATTGTGGCGGAACTTGCGGATCTCGGCGCGGGAGAGCTCGGCACCTGCATGAATGCAGGCATGGGCCAGCTCGTCGACCAGCACCAGATCGCCGGCCCCCAGCAACGCCGGAGCGATGGCGAGATTAGCCAGATAACCCGAGCCGAAAACGATGCAGTCCTCGCTGCCTTTGAGCGCGGCCAGGCGGCGCTCAAGTTCAAACAGCAGGTGGTGCCCGCCGGTGACCAGTCGGGACGCACCCGAGCCGGCACCATATTTTGCGGCGGCCTGCTGGGCGGCGCGGATTACTTCCGGATCATTGGCCAGGCCCAGATAGTCGTTCGAGCAGAAATTCACATAGGTCCGGCCGTCACGCTCGACCTGCATGCCGGCGGAATTATTGGATTCCTGGAGCCGGCGGCGCAGCTGGCGTTTTTCCAGCCCGGCCAGCTTGCGGGACGTGAAACGTTCAAGCGATGGCGAAATTGATTGCATATGGGCCCTGTCGCACAGATTTCCCGCCTGCTAAAGCCCGGTCATGACCCAAAACACACCTGATCTGCCGTTCAACATTGCCGACCATCATGTCTGGCGCCCCTATACCCAGATGAAATCCACACCGCCGGCACTGAAAGTGCGTTCAGCGGAAGGCGTCTTCATCGAGCTGGAAGATGGTCGCCGCCTCATTGATGGCGTCTCGTCCTGGTGGACGGTGTGCCATGGTTATCGTCATCCGCACATCATGGCCGCCGTGAGGGACCAGATCGACAAGGTGCCTCACGTCATGCTCGGCGGTCTCACACACGAACCCGCGCAAACACTTGCAGCGCGCCTGGCTAGGCTGGCGCCGGGGGATCTCAACCACGTCTTTTTCTGCGAAAGCGGATCTGTCTCGGTCGAGATCGGGATGAAGATCGCGATCCAGTCCTGGATCAATCGCGGTGAGCGCGGCCATACGAAATTCGTCTGCTTCAAGGGCGGCTATCACGGCGACACGCTGGCGACGATGTCGGTGTGTGACCCGGAGGAGGGCATGCACAGCCTGTTCGCAGGTGGTCTGCAGCAGCAGATCGTGACGGAGCTTCCATGCGATACAGAGAGCCGGGTCCGGTTCGAAAGCCTGGTCGCGGAACGCAAGGGCGAGATCGCAGGCATCATCACTGAACCGCTGGTCCAGGGTGCGGGCGGGATGAAATTCCATACGCCTGAAACGTTGCGGTATCTCCGCGAGATTTGTGACCGGCACGGTTTGCCGCTGATCCTCGATGAAATCATGACCGGATTTGGACGTCTCGGGACGATGTTTGCCTGTGAGAAGGCCGGTGTGGTCCCCGACATCATGACCGTATCAAAGGCGCTGACCGGCGGGACCCTGCCACTGGCCGCCGCGATTGCGTCTTCCCGGCTGTTTGCGGATTTCTGGTCGGATGATGCTGGCGCGGCGCTGATGCACGGACCCACCTATATGGGCAATCCGGCCGCCTGCGCGGCCGCCAACGCGTCCATTGACCTGTTTGAAAACGAGCCGCGACTTGAGCAGGTCGCCGCCATCGAGGCGGTGTTTGCGGAACAACTTCCCGAGGCGCGGGAGTTTGCGGGTATTGTTGATGTCCGCTGGCAGGGAGCTATCGGTGTGATGGAATTTGAAAGCCTGCCGGATCTTGAAACCCTGAAGGCGCGATTTGTCGATGCTGGTGTCTGGGTGAGGCCGTTTGGAAACATCATCTATCTGATGCCGCCCTATGTGATTTCCCGAGATGAGCTCGACCAACTCATATCGGCAACGCTATCGGTTACGAAGGTCTGGGCGGGAGAACATTTCAATTAAATTTCCAAAATTGTGAAAATGACCTTGCGTCAGATCTCATTTTCACTACATTGGAAATATGAAAAAGAATGACGCCATCTCTGCCCTGGGCGCTCTCGCCCATGATTCCCGTCTGGATATCTTCCGGCTGCTGGTTAGCTGGGAGGCGGAGGACCCGGCTGAGGCCGGGCTCGCAGCCGGGGCGATCGCCGAAAAATTGTCCCTTCCGTCGCCCACCGCCTCTTTCCATCTGAAGGAGTTGTCACGGGCCGGCCTGGTCGAGGGCACACGGCGGGGGCGTTCGATAATCTATCGGGCACAGCTGGACACACTGCGTTCGGTAGCCGATTTCCTGCTGCACGATTGCTGCAGCGCGTCCTCCCCCAGAATCAGGAGTATCACGCCATGAAACGTCTTCATGTCAGCTTCAACGTTGAGGATCTCGACCGGTCCATCGCCTTTTACACCCAGTTGTTCGGCACCGAGCCCACAGTTGTGCGCGAGGGGTATGCCAAGTGGCTGATCGATGACCCACGCATGAATTTTGTCATCGAGGAGACGGCGGAGGCCCATGGTTTCACCCATGCAGGCCTGCAAACCGAGAGCGAGGACGAACTCAACGCCGTGTTTGATCGCATGAAGTCTGCAGAAGCCCCCTATCTTCCCGAGGGCATGACGACATGCTGTTACCACAAGTCCGAGAAGAGCTGGACGGCGGATCCGGACGGTGTGATGTGGGAAGCTTTCTTCACGCACCACCAGACAGAGGACTATGGAAAGACGCCTGAATTTGCGGCGAAATAGCAGCTTGTGCAGTTCGAGCTGCATTGCCTGCTGAAAGTCGCTTGACCCAGCGCCAGCACGCGCATAAACAGCACTCCTCGCTTCGGCGAGCCACATTGCGGGTGTAGCTCAGTTGGTTAGAGCGCCGGCCTGTCACGCCGGAGGTCGCGGGTTCGAGTCCCGTCACTCGCGCCACTTCTTTTCAGAAGTGGATGGACCCGAAAAAGCCGCTCAATCGAGCGGCTTTTTTCTTTGCGCAATGTGCTGTTGCGGCCTGCAAGCCTAACAAGTTTTAACTTCCATTTCCCCTTCGCCGCGGTGAGAGTTTTCGCTCACCTCGGAGGGTGATCGTGACAAAAATTGATATGAAGAAGGAAGACCGCTGTTTCTACAGCGGCCGGAAGGGGCGTTTTGACATCGTCACCGTACCGGAAATGAACTTCCTGCAGATTGACGGCAAGGGCGATCCGGATGCGTCGAAGGCGTTTTCAAGCGCCGTGGCGGCGCTGTTTGCGCTGTCCTACAACATCAAATTTCATTCCAAGCTGGAACTGCAGCGTGATTATGCGGTGATGCCGCTGGAAGCGTTGTGGTGGGCCGAGGATGAGGCCGTGTTCCAGCGTCGGGAAAAGGATGAATGGCTGTGGACGGCCATGATCCGCCAGCCGGACTGGATTGAACTGGCGCTGCTGGACAGCGTGCTGGAAGCCACGGTGGCCAAGATCAATCGCAAGCGTGAAGCGGCGACGGACGAGGGCACGCTGCGGCGTGTTCGCCTGGCGCGCTGGAGCGAGGGTGAATGTGTCCAGACCCTGCATCTTGGAAGTTTTGATTCCGAGGGGCCGGTGCTGGAGGAAATGCACGGCAGTTTCATCCCGAAGGCCCGCGCCAGCATGCGCGGAAAGCACCACGAGATCTATCTCAGTGACTTGCGCCGCACGCCCTCTGACCGCCTGCGTACGATCCTGCGTCAGCCTGTCGAGCTATCGCAGGGCGGGATTTCGGCGCAGCGCGAATGCGACCAGGTAGACGTAAACGAAGAGCTGGCCTGAGAAGACGAAGAAGCCCAGTTGTGAGGCCGTTTCAGGTACCGTGTTGATCAGCAGCACCCAGTCGACCACGGCCGCCAGGATGGCGAAGGCATAGGTGATGAGAACAAGGTTGCTTCCGCGCCATGCCAGAACGAGGCTGGGCAGGGTAAGCGCGATCGCCGTGTAGAAGGCGATGTCATTCCAGATTGAAAGTGTGTCCTGCATCGCCCCTGTGTCCACCACGGGGGCCTGCGGCGTCATGCCAAGCTTCATCAGGACATCAAGGACCAGCCAGGCACCGGAATAGACAAAAATGGCGAGCATCGTGCCAAACGCGATCCAGAAGACCGGGTTACGACGATGCTCGCCAGATGTGTTCATGCGGATGTCTCCGCCTAGTTGCTGCCGCTTGTCAGCGTGCTCGGATCAATCGTGACCGGGGCAAAGCCCGGGCCCAGCGGCAGATCCAGTACAACGAAGATACCCAGCACCGACATCGACACGATCAGGATCGCGATCGAATAGGGCAGCATGGTCGCGATCAGGCTGCCGAGGCCGAATTCCGGCATGTAGCGGCGTGCAAAGACCAGAACCAGCGGCATGTAGGGCATCAGCGGCGTGATGATATTGGTGGCGCCGTCGCCGACACGATAGGCGGCGGTGGTCGCGTCCGGTCCGATCCCCAGCAGCATGAGCATGGGAACCGCGACAGGCGCCAGCATTGCCCACTTGGCCGAGGCCGATCCAACAAACAGGTTCAGCACAGCCGTCAACAGCACCATCGCGATCAGCAGGACAGGTGCCGGAAGGCCGGATTCCTGGAGCGTCGCCGCTCCGCCGATGGCCAGAATGGTCCCGAGGTTGGACCAGGCAAACAAAGCCAGGAACATCGCCATCGAGAAGGCGAGAACGATATAAATACCCATGTCGCCCATGGCATCCGAGGCCATTTTGACGACGTCCTTATCGGATTTGATTGTTCCTGCGCCGATTCCGTAAGCCATACCCGCAAGCAGGAAGGTCAGCATTGAGATGGCGACGATCGAGTTGAAGAACGGCGTCAACTCGGATCCTTCACTAGAAGCGTCCCAGAGGATGCCATTGCTCGGCCAGACCAGGTAGACGACCGTGACTGTGATCGCGAGAAGCACAAGCCCTGCCATGAGCAGGCCGCGATTCTCGGCGCTGCTGAGTTGCGTTGTTGCTTCCGGAGCGTCGTCGCTCTCGGTGCCCGGCGGGGTCCATGGGCCAAGCCGCGGCTCGATAATACGATGCGTTACAAACGTGCCTGCAATTACCACCGCTGGTGTCAGCGCGACAATGAAGAAGTAGTTGGACAGAATGTTCAGGCCCCAGTCGGGGTCGATGAACTGTGCTGCAGTCTGTGTAATTCCGAGCAGCAGTGGCTCGAGAGGGCCCGGCGCTAGATTCGCCGAAAACCCAGCTGAAACACCGGCAAAGGTCGCGGCGATACCGGCGATTGGGTGGCGTCCAACAGACGCGAAGACCAGTCCGCCGAGCGGGATGAGAACAACGTAACCGGCATCAACCGCGAGGTTGCCCATGACGCCTGCGAAAACCAGCGTGGCTGTCAGAAGGGTCGCCGGAACCCAGCCGACGAGCGCGCGCAGGCCTGCTGCGAACAGGCCCGTTCGTTCGGCAACGCCCGCACCGATCATGACCACAAGGACAAGACCTAGAGGTGGGAAGTTGACGAAAATCTGGGTGTATTCGGTCAACAGTCGACGAATATTCTCGCCGCTCAACAGTGATTGAGCCGCGATTGTATCGCCGGTGACCGGGTGGGTTGCTTCCAGGCCGGAACCGGCTGCGAAGACTGAAACCGTGACTACGATCCCGATCAGGATCAGAAAGATCGTTACGGGATCCGGTAGTCGGTTCCCCGCTTTCTCAACCATGTTGAGAATTGAATTGCCAATGCTCACCTTGAAACTCCCCTGAAACGCTCAAGACTTGTGCCCGATTTGGCTCAAAGAGATAAAACGAATGGAAGGGCGGGGCTAGCCATTTTGGCGTCAGGCGAGGTCGAGCCGTTTCTGGGCGTCTGCGATGAGTGCGCGGTCATCGACCTGCCAGGGGTGAAATCCGGGCCGGAAATAGGCCAGCCAAGCCAGGAATACGCGCCGTATCAGCCCCGGTTTGCCCCACAGGAGCCAGGCCAGTTTCCAGCGGGCCTTGAAGCCGATTATCCCGTCCTGTTCGAGCAAATCCAGAGCTTCGCGCCAGCGGCCGGTGATGAAATTGCGGGAGACATTGAGGAAGGTCATCGAGCGGATCATCCAGCGCTTGAACTTCGGCACGTCCCGCGTGGCATGGCGATATATGTCGAAGGCGACGGCCTTGTGCTCAATCTCTTCAATGGCGTGCCAGCCCCACATGCGCTGGGCTTCCCTGTCGGCACCGTTGAGCAATTCGGGCTGTTTCAGCGCAGAATGAGCAAAAATGGCCGTGAAATGTTCCAGCGCCGTCGTGAGGCCAAGCTGGACAACCGGATGCGTTTCGCGTGCCTGGTCGAGACGGGCCTGAACCTCTGCCTCCATATGGGCGATATCGTAGCCGGCCTCCTTGACGCGGGCGTTGAAGGCATTGTGTTCGCGCGTTTGGAACGCCTCCTGCTTGACGAAGGCCCTGATCTGTAGTGCCAGCTGTTCGGGAACCTGTTTTTCAGAGCGCCGCACACTCTCGATGAAGAATGTCTCGCCAGCTGGGAAGGTGACGGAGAGGGCATTGTACCAGGCTGTCGAAATCGGATCGCCGCCTGCCCACCAACGCTTGGCTTTGCTCTCCCGCGCGAATTTCAGATTGCGCGGCGAGATCTCCAGGTCTTGCGGTGTCACAGCTTCAGCCAAGCCTGCCTCCCGTAGCGAACGCTGTTCACTTTTTTCCGGGAAGGGCAGGTTGTCAATCTTTCAGCAGGTCCAGCGCCGGGCTGTAGAACTGGCGATAGGCCAGCAGGCTGGCGATCGCTGCCGTTGCGAGGATCTGGGCGAGGGGACCAGCGATCCAGGCAAGATATCCGATGGAAAGAAAGAGCGCACGCAGTCCTCGATTGAACTGGCGGCCAGCGAGTACATTCATCTCGCTGGCCAGCTCGGCCTGTCTCAGGCATTGCGCGTCGGGGCTGTCACCACGTTCCACATCCCGCGTCGAGCCCAAAAGGACGGCGCAGTAGTTGATCAGGCGATAGGCCCAGCCGAATTTGAAGAAGGCATAGGCATAGATCATCAGAAGGCCGATGCTCATGACTTCCCATTGGGTTCGAGACCCGACAGCAAGCGCCGGGATGTCGCGGACGGCGGCCATGACATTGTCCAGGGCAGTGAGAAGGGTAAAGGCCGCACCTATTCCCAGCAGCGCGGTTGAGGCGAAAAAAGCGATACCGTTCTGCAAGCCGCTGATAATCTGGCTGTCGACGATGCGGACTTCCCGTGCCGCCATCGCGCTCATCCAGTGTGACCTGTAGCGGTCCATGCGAGCGGACAGGGTGCGGGCTTTCAGGGGGCTGTGGTCCACCAGATACGAAAAAAGGACGGCGATCAGCGCGAAGCCTATAACGCCGTAGTAATCAGCCAGCATGACAATCCCCGTTTTTCCTTCACGCTGACAGATCGGCACGAGTCTGGGCCGGTGCAAAGAGGCAAGGGGACGCTCAGCGTGCACGTCCCTCTATCTGTTTGCCGGTGAAGCGGAAAAGCTCGGCGCATGCGTACATCCAAGGCTTTTCTCGATTTCCAGCTCTGGTCGCTTCGCGCGACCTGGCCGCCCCTGCTTCTGCTGGGCAGTTCGCTGATTATCGCCCTAGCCAGCCCGTTTCTCTGGCTGTCTGTCCTGGCTGTGCTCGGGGTGCTCGTGCTGTCCCTCGATAGTGTGGCCCGATTGCGGGAATTCGTGCGCTTGCGCGCAGTTTTCCAGCACGTCGGCGCTATCGAGGGGCGTGCGCTGGCCGAGTTCCGTCGCTCGCGCTCTTCCTGGTGTTCTCGGCGCGCTGCCATCGCTGCTGCCTATGCGGCTGGCCTTGGTGACCAGGCACGGCAACAGATTCGGGAATGGGGGTACAAGCCCTGGCATATCTTCCCGGACCGCGCGTTTTCGCTGCGCTCGCCCTTTTTGCGTGTGAATTTCTGGAAATCCGTACTCGGGATCACCGCAAAATAGCCCGTTTTCTGCGACCTGTTCGCAACTGGAAACCTCTTTGCGGATAAAGCGGTAGAGAACTGAACTCCGGCGGTGTTTTGCCCTTGCCCGAAGCGCCGGTGCGATCTAGCTTCCGGCAAAATTCGGGCGGGGGCTCTTCTTGGCGTTTCTGATTCGCTCCCCGCGGGTCACGCCAGTGTTCCAGATCTTCGCCCGAGAGCTGAAATTCGGACCCGGCGAGTGCTGATCATGGACACGCTTCTTCTCGACTACCTTCCGATCCTCATCTTCTTCGGCATTGCTGCCGTTATCGGGATTGGTTTCATGCTTGCGGCCTTCGTGATCGCACCGTCAAAGCCGGACCCGGAAAAAGTCTCCACCTATGAATGTGGCTTTGAAGCATTCGACGATGCGCGGATGAAGTTCGATGTCCGCTTCTACCTGGTGGCAATCCTTTTCATCATCTTCGACCTGGAAGTCGCCTTCCTCTTCCCATGGGCGGTCACCCTGCGGGAACACCTCGGCGAGTTCGAGTTCTGGTCGATGATGGTTTTCCTCGGCGTGCTGACCATCGGCTTCGTTTACGAGCTGAAAAAAGGCGCGTTGGACTGGGAGTAAGTCATGGCCTCTGATCTCACCCCGAATGGCATGGCCGGACGCGCTGCCGTCCCGCACTATGACCCGAAGAAACACGATCCCTTCTTTGATGGCGTGTCCGACGCCCTCGCTGACAAGGGGTTCGTCGTTGCGGCTGCCGACGATCTCGTCACCTGGGCGCGCACCGGCTCGCTGATGTGGATGACCTTTGGTCTGGCCTGTTGCGCCGTTGAAATGATGCAGGCCTCCATGCCACGTTACGACGTCGAGCGTTTCGGGTTTGCTCCGCGTGCATCCCCGCGCCAGTCCGACGTGATGATCGTGGCCGGCACGCTGACCAACAAGATGGCTCCGGCCCTGCGCAAGGTCTACGACCAGATGCCCGAGCCGCGCTACGTCATCTCCATGGGGTCCTGTGCCAATGGGGGTGGGTATTACCACTATTCATATTCGGTCGTTCGCGGGTGTGACCGCATCGTGCCGGTAGATGTCTATGTGCCGGGTTGTCCGCCGACAGCCGAGGCGCTGGTTTACGGCATCCTGCAGCTGCAGAAGAAAATCCGCCGCGAAGGCTCGATCGAGCGCTGATCCGCGCACCAGGAGAGATGAATGAGCGAAGCTCTCAAAACGCTGGGTGAACACATCGCCGCCTCTCAGGAGACGGCTGTGACCAACTGGTCAATCGCCCACGGCGAGCTGACGGTTGAGATCCACGACGACCGTATCGAGGACGTCATCCGTTTCCTGCGCGATGACCCGACCTGCCGGTTCACCACGCTGATCGACATCTGTGGTGTCGACTATCCGCAACGCGCCGAGCGTTTCGAGGTCGTCTATCACATGCTGTCCATGCAGCAGAACCAGCGTATCCGCGTGAAACTCTGCGTCGACGAGGAGACCCCGGTCGCCTCGATCTGCGACTTGTTCCCGGTCGCCAACTGGTTCGAGCGTGAAGCCTTCGACATGTATGGCATCACATTCTCCAACCACCCGGACCTGCGCCGTCTGCTGACGGACTATGGTTTCGAGGGTTATCCGCTGCGCAAGGACTTCCCGCTGACGGGTTATGTCGAGGTGCGCTGGGATGAAGAAGAAAAACGCGTCGTCTATGAGCCGGTCGAACTGGTCCAGGAATATCGCGACTTTGATTTCATGAGCCCGTGGGAAGGCGCGAAATACGTGCTCCCGGGCGACGAGAAGGCGGAGGGTTAAATCATGGCTGATGATCAGGCGCAAACCTCCGAACGTAACTTCACGATCAATTTCGGTCCCCAGCACCCGGCGGCACACGGTGTTCTGCGCCTCGTGCTGGAGCTGGACGGCGAGGTTGTCGAACGCGTTGACCCGCATATCGGCCTCTTGCACCGCGGTACCGAGAAACTGCTCGAGCACAAGACCTATCTCCAGGGTATCGGCTATTTCGACCGTCTCGACTATGTCGCGCCGATGAACCAGGAGCACGCTTTCTGCATGGCTGCAGAGCGTCTGGCTGGTGTCACCGTGCCGCGCCGTGGCCAGTATATCCGCGTGCTCTATTCGGAAATCGGCCGGATCCTGAACCATCTTCTCAACGTCACCACCCAGGCCATGGATGTGGGCGCGCTGACGCCGCCGCTCTGGGGTTTTGAAGAGCGTGAGAAGCTGATGATCTTCTACGAGCGCGCCTGTGGTGCTCGTATGCACGCGCATTATTTCCGCGTTGGCGGTGTCCACCAGGACCTGCCGCCGCAACTGCTCGCGGACATCCGCCAGTGGTGTGATGATTTTCCCAAGGCGCTGGACGATATCGACAGCCTGCTGACGGAAAACCGCATCTTCAAACAGCGCAATGCCGATATCGGTATCGTCTCCAAGGAAGAGGCCCTGGAATGGGGTTTCTCCGGCGTGATGGTGCGCGGTTCCGGCATGGCCTGGGACCTGCGCCGCGCGCAACCGTATGAAGTTTACGACGAGCTCGAGTTCAACATCCCGGTTGGCAAGAATGGCGATTGTTATGACCGCTATCTCTGCCGCATGGAGGAGATGCGCGAGTCCGTTAAGATCATGATCCAGTGCTGTGACTGGCTGATGCAGGACGAGAACCAGGGTGAGGTGCTGGCCACCGATTCCAAACATTCTCCGCCACGTCGCGCCGAGATGAAACAGTCCATGGAAGCCCTGATCCAGCACTTCAAGCTCTACACCGAGGGTGTGCATGTCGATGCGGGCGAGGTCTATGCCTGTGTGGAAGCGCCCAAGGGCGAGTTTGGCGTCTATCTCGTGGCCGACGGTACCAACAAGCCGTATCGCGTGAAGATCCGCGCGCCGGGCTTTGCCCACCTGTCCGCCATGGACCACCTCAATCGCGGGCACATGCTCGCTGACGTATCCGCCATTATTGGTTCACTGGACGTCGTGTTCGGGGAGATCGACCGATGAGCGTTCGCCGTCTCGCAAAAGAGCAGCCGGATAGCTTCGCCTTCAAAAAGAAGAGCGAAGACGAGATCAAGTTCTGGCTGGGCAAGTACCCGGAAGAGAAAAAGGCCTCTGCCGTCATCCCGATGCTGTGGATCGCGCAGAAGCAGGAAAGCTGGGTGTCCGAACCGGCAATCCGCGAAATCGCCTCGCGTCTGGATATGCCCTATATCCGCGTCTACGAAGTCGCGACCTTCTACACCATGTTCAACCTGGCCCCGGTCGGTGAGCATCTGGTCCAGGTCTGTGGCACGACACCGTGCATGCTGCGTGGCTCTGACGAGCTGATCAAGATCTGCAAGAACCGGATCGGCAAGCAGCACGAGATTTCCGAAGACGGCAAGTTCACCTGGGTTGAGGTCGAATGCATGGGCGCCTGCGCCAACGCCCCGATGATCCAGCTCGCCAATGGCGAGGGTGACCATTACATCGAGGATCTCGACGCCGAGAAATTCGAGAAACTGCTCGACGATCTGGCCGCCGGAAACAAGGTCGAGTACGGCCCGCAATCCGAGCGCAACGCGTCCGAGCCGCACGGCACGTCTGTTCTGTCTGATCCGAGCCTCTATGACGGTTCAAAGGCCAAGAAGATCAAGCTGCCGAACACAGAGAAGGCGGAGGGCTGATCATGGTAGAGCTTCTCCAGGATAAAGATCGTATCTTCACCAACCTGTTTGGTCATCACAGCCCGGGGCTGGAGGCTGCCAAACAGCGTGGCGCATGGAATGGCACCAAGGACATCCTTGAACAGGGCCGTCACTGGATCATCGACCAGATGAAAGCCTCCGGCCTGCGTGGCCGCGGTGGCGCCGGTTTCCCGACCGGCCTGAAATGGTCCTTCATGCCGCAGGAAGTGGGCGCGCGTCCGCATTATCTCGTCGTCAATGCCGACGAATCAGAGCCGGGCACGTGTAAGGACCGCGAGATCATGCGTCATGATCCGCACCTCCTGATCGAAGGCTGCATGATCGCCTCCTTCGCGATGCAGGCGCACGCTTGTTACATCTATCTGCGTGGCGAGTACGTCACCGAGCGCCTGGCGCTCGAAAAAGCCGTCAAGGAGGCCTATGAGGCCAAGCTGATCGGCGAGAAGAACACCAATGGCTGGCCGTTCCACGTCTATATCCACCACGGGGCTGGTGCGTATATCTGTGGCGAGGAAACGGCGCTGCTGGAAAGCCTGGAAGGCAAGAAGGGCCAACCGCGCCTGAAGCCGCCATTCCCGGCCAATGCCGGCCTTTATGGCTGCCCGACCACGGTGAACAATGTCGAGTCGATCGCGGTTGCCGGCACCATCCTGCGTCGCGGCGCGGAATGGTTCTCCAGCTTCGGTCGTGAGCGCAATGTCGGCACCAAGATCTTCTCGATCTCGGGTCATGTGAACAATCCCTGTAACGTCGAAGAAGCCATGTCGATCCCGATGAAAACGCTCATCGAGACACATGCCGGCGGTGTTCGCGGGGGCTGGGACAATCTCAAGGCCGTCATTCCTGGTGGTTCCTCGGTTTCCCTGCTGCCCAAGGATATCTGCGACGACGTGCTGATGGATTTCGATGCGCTTTCCGCGCACAAGTCCGGTCTGGGTACGGCTGCCGTCATCGTCATGGACAAGTCCACCGACGTGGTGAAGGCGATTG
Source organism: Maricaulis sp. (assembly GCF_017643475.1). Classification (GTDB taxonomy): domain Bacteria; phylum Pseudomonadota; class Alphaproteobacteria; order Caulobacterales; family Maricaulaceae; genus Maricaulis. Next base: position 19,568 of record NZ_JAEPNI010000004.1, on the reverse strand, counting down.
CCCGGATTTCGTACTTCTACCGTCACGAGAGCTGCGGCCAGTGTACGCCGTGCCGCGAAGGCACCGGCTGGATGTGGCGCGTCCTGACCCGCATGGCGGCAGGCGAGTCCACGATCGAAGAGATCGACATGCTGCTCGACGTCGCCGGCCAGGTAGAAGGTCACACGATCTGTGCCCTGGGTGATGCGGCTGCATGGCCGGTCCAGGGTCTCATTCGCCACTTCCGTCACGAGATTGAAGAGCGGATCAACAATTACCGCGAAGGCAAACCTGTCTTCGTCAGCCAGTCGGTCGCAGCGGAGTGATGGAGATGACTTTCTTCGGCAATCCGCGGTTTATTCCGGTGATGTCCCACAAGGGTGAGAAGATGCTGCTGCGCGTCGACACCATTGCGACCATCCGGGAGCACGACAAGGGCGGCAGCGTCGTCACCTGTCTGCCCAATGCGTCCTATGCCGGCGAATTCAAAGTGCAGAATACGATCGAGGAACTCTCGACCCTGTTGAAGGCGAAAGACTAGGCCATGAGCGAAGATCTCCGCAAAATTATCGTCGATGGCGAGGAAATCGAAGTACCGAATTCCTACACGCTGTTGCAGGCGGCTGAAGAGGCAGGGCGCGAGATTCCGCGCTTCTGTTATCACGAGCGCCTGTCCGTGGCGGGCAATTGCCGCATGTGCCTCGTTGAGCTGGTCGGTGCGCCGAAACCGGCTGCGTCCTGTGCGATGCAGGTGAAAGACATGCGCGGTGGCCCCAATGGTGAGCCGCCGGCGATGAATACGCTGTCCCCGATGGTCAAGAAGGCCCGCGAAGGTGTGATGGAGTTCCTCCTGATCAACCACCCGCTGGATTGCCCGATCTGTGACCAGGGTGGTGAGTGTGATCTTCAGGACCAGGCCCTGGCCTATGGCCGTACCGGTTCCCGTTTCCCGGAGAACAAGCGCGCGGTTGAAGACAAGGAAATGGGTCCGATCATCAAGACCGAGATGACCCGCTGTATCCAGTGTACGCGCTGTGTCCGTTTCGTCACCGAAGTGGCCGGCTCGCCGGAGATCGGCATGATCGGTCGCGGTGAAGATGCTGAAATCACGACCTATCTGGAAAGCGCGGTCGAGAGCGAGCTGTCCGGTAACGTCATCGACTTGTGCCCGGTTGGCGCTCTGACCTCCAAACCGTATGCGTTCAACGCGCGTCCGTGGGAGCTGAAAAAGACCGAGACCATCGACGTGATGGACGCGGTTGGCTCCAACATTCGCGTCGACAATCGCGGTCCGGCGGTTCTGCGTATCCTGCCGCGCGTCCATGAGGGCGTGAACGAGGAATGGATCTCCGACAAGACACGTTACGCCTGGGAAGGCCTGGGCAAACAGCGCCTGGATCGCCCGTATGTGCGTGAAAACGGCAAGCTGCGTCCGTCTGACTGGACCGAGGCGCTGACGATTGCCGCTGAAAAACTGGGCGGTGACGCCTCGAAAATCGGTGTTGTTGCCGGTGATATGAACTCTGTTGAAGAGCTCAAGGCCGTCAAGGATCTCGCCGATGCGCTGGGTGTTGCTTCCATCGATTGTCGCCAGGACGGCGCCAAAATCGGTGGCGGAGCCCGCCAGGACTATCTGTTCAATTCCACGATCGCCGGTATCGAGGACGCGGACGCCATCCTGCTGGTTGGCACCAATCCGCGTGTTGAGGCCGCGATCATCAATGCCCGTATCCGCAAGACCTGGCTGAACAATGACACCAAGGTCGGTGTTATCGGTGAAGCTGTTGATCTGACGTATGAATACGAGCATGTCGGCGAAAGCGCCAAGGACCTGGCCGGTCTCAAGAAAAAGCGCTCCGGCTTCATCAAGACGCTGAAAGACGCCAAACGCCCGATGATCATTGTCGGCTCCGGCGCTCTAACCCGCGGTGATGGCGCCCAGGTGCTCAATGCAGCGGGCGATCTGGCGGCTGCCGTTGGCGCAATCAGCGAAGACTGGAATGGTTTCAACGTACTGCACACGGCCGCATCGCGTGTCGGCGGTCTCGATCTCGGCTTCCTGCCGGGCGAGGGCGGTCATGACGTGGCGGGCATGCAGTCCACGGCGCTGGACACGGTTGTCCTGCTGGGCGCTGACGAGCTGGACATGTCCAGCTTTGGCGATGCCTTTGTGATCTATGTCGGTTCGCACGGCGATAATGGCGCACACCGCGCCGACCTGATCCTGCCGGGCGCCGCCTGGACCGAACAGGACGGCATTTTCGTCAACACCGAGGGCCGTGTTCAGCTGGCTTCGCGTTCCGTCTTTCCGAAAGGCGAAGCGAAAGAGAACTGGGCCATCTTCCGGGCGCTGTCCGAGCGACTCGGCAAGACACTGCCGTACGACAATCTGGAACAGCTGCGCATGAAACTGTTCGAGGACCACCCGGTCTTCGCTGGTATCGACCATGCGTCGGGCGCTGAAGGCGCTGCCGACTTCGACGCCAAGGCTGTTGGCCAGGCCGGCGATGTCGCGGACGAGGCCTTCACCTCGGCTGTCTCCAACTTCTATTTCACCAACCCGATCGCCCGAGCGTCGGAAACCCTGGCGGCCTGTTCCGCCCTGCGTTCCGAACCGGCCAAGGTCGCAGCGGAGTAAGCCTTGATGAGCGATTTTGTTGCACAATTTGGCGTCTGGGGCGGGTTCGGCATGGCCGTGCTGCAGATCCTGGGTTTCGTGATCGTCCTCTTGATCTCGCTGGCTTTCCTCTTGCTGATGGACCGCAAGGTCTGGGCCGCGGTCCAGATGCGCAAGGGCCCGAACGTGGTTGGCGCCTTTGGTCTGCTTCAGTCCTTTGCCGACTTCTTCAAGTTCGTCTTCAAGGAGATCGTGGTGCCGGCCGGCGCGGACCGGTCGATGTACCTGCTGGCGCCGCTGATCACGCTGATCCTCGCCTTTGTGACCTGGGCTGTCGTGCCGGTCGCTCCGGGCTGGGTCATCTCCGACATCAATGTGGGTATTCTCTACCTCTTCGCCATGTCCTCGCTGGGTGTCTACGGCATCATCATCGGTGGCTGGGCGTCGAACTCGAAATACCCCTTCCTGGGCGCGCTGCGCTCGGCGGCACAGATGGTCTCCTACGAGGTTTCCATCGGCTTCATCATCGTCACTGTGCTGCTGTTCGCGGGCTCCATGAGCCTGACGCACATCATCGAGGCTCAGGCGGGTGGTTTCTGGAACTGGAACTTCCTCGCCGGTCGCGCACTGATCGAGGATGGCTGGCCGATGTTCATCGTCATGCTGCCGATGGCGATCATCTTCTTTATCTCGGCCCTGGCCGAGACCAACCGTCCGCCGTTCGACCTGCCGGAAGCCGAATCCGAGCTCGTGGCCGGTTACCAGGTCGAGTATTCCTCGACCCCGTACCTGCTGTTCATGGTCGGCGAGTATCTCAACATCGTCCTGATGTGTGCCATGACGACGATCCTGTTCTTCGGGGGCTGGAACCCGCCGTTCGAACTCGACACGTCCAGCTGGCCGTATCTCGTCTCCAGCCTGTGGTACTTCTTCTGGTTTGCCATCAAGGTTGTCTTCTTCTTCTTCATGTTCGCCATGGTGAAGGCTCTCGTACCGCGTTACCGCTATGACCAGCTGATGCGCCTGGGTTGGAAAATCTTCCTGCCGGCCTCTCTCGTCGCGGTTGCCGTGGTTGGCGCCTACATCGTCTACGGCGCTCAAGGGTGATTGTGATGAGCCGTATCTCTCAAGCTATCCGTGGCGCGCTCCTGATGGATTTCTGGTCCGCATTCGGACTGGGCATGCGCTATTTCTTCACGAAGAAGGCGACGCTGAACTATCCCTTCGAGAAGGGTCCGCTCAGCCCGCGCTTCCGTGGCCAGCACGCTCTGCGTCGCTACGCCAATGGCGAAGAGCGCTGCATTGCCTGCAAACTCTGCGAGGCAATCTGTCCGGCGCAGGCCATCACCATCGAGGCCGAACCGCGTGAAGACGGCTCCCGCCGCACCACGCGCTACGACATCGACATGACCAAATGCATCTATTGCGGTTTCTGCCAGGAGGCGTGCCCGGTGGATGCAGTGGTGGAAGGTCCGAACTTCGAATTCGCGGCCGAGACCCGCGAAGAACTCTATTACGATAAGGCGAAACTGCTCGAAAACGGTGACCGTTGGGAACGCGAAATCGCCAAGAACCTGGAACTTGATGCACCGTACCGCTGATCTGTCGGTGCATTGTAAAACTTGAGAATGGAAGAGGGCGCCATGCTCGCATCCCTGGCCTTCTGGGCCTTTTCCGGTGTCGCGATTGTCTCGGCCTTGATGGTCGTCATCGCGCGTAACCCGGTCAGGTCTGTACTATTCCTGATCCTCGCCTTTTTCTCGGCGGCGGGTCTTTTCGTACTGCTGGGCGCGGAATTCCTCGCCATGCTGCTGATCGTTGTCTATGTCGGCGCGGTCGCGGTGCTCTTCCTCTTCGTCGTCATGATGCTTGACGTTGATTTCACCGAGCTGAAACAAGGTTTCCTGGAATACGCGCCGCTCGGTGCCATCGTCGCCCTGATCTTGGCCATCGAGCTGGCCATGATCGGCCTGACCTGGCGCGCTTCCGAACAGGCCGAGGCGCTGCGCGCTGCGGTGATGCCGGACGGTGTCTCCAACGTCGAGGCGCTCGGGATGATCCTGTATGACGACTACATCTATTTCTTCCAGGCTTCCGGCCTCGTCCTGCTGGTTGCCATGATTGGTGCCATCGTGCTGACGCTGCGCCACAAGCCGCATGTGAAACGTCAGAGCGTCTCCGCTCAGGTCGGTCGCCGTCGCGAAGACGCGGTCGAGCTCGTGGACGTCAAACCGGGACAGGGGATTGGAGAATGATGGAAGTCGGTCTGGGCCATTATCTGGCTGTTGCCGCGATACTGTTCACCATCGGTGTCTTCGGCATTTTCGTGAACCGCAAGAACGTCATCGTCATCCTGATGTCGGTCGAGCTGATCCTTCTGTCCGTGAACGTCAATCTGGTGGCTTTCTCCAGCTTCCTCGGTGATCTCGCCGGCCAGGTCTTCGCACTCTTCGTGCTGACCGTGGCTGCCGCCGAAGCCGCTGTGGGGCTCGCCATCCTCGTCGTCTACTTCCGCAACCGGGGTGATATCTCGGTTGAGGGCGTCAACCTGATGAAGGGCTAGGAAACATGGCACCCTACATCGTTGTCTTCGGACCGCTCCTGGCGTCCATCATCGCCGGCCTGTTCGGCAATATCATCGGGCATCGCGTCTCGCAGATCGTCACGACCTTCTTTGTCGTGCTCGCTGCAGCGCTGTCCTGGTATCTCTTCTTCGACGTGGCCATGGGCGGCCATACGGCGACCCTGCATCTGGCGACCTGGATGAGTGTCGGCAATTTCGATGTCTCCTGGGACATCAAGCTGGATACGCTCTCCGCGACCATGCTGATCGTCGTCAACACGGTCTCCGCGCTCGTGCATATCTATTCCTGGGGCTATATGTCCCACGATCCGCACCGTGCGCGTTTCTTCTCCTATCTGTCGCTCTTCACCTTCGCCATGCTGATGCTGGTGACCTCCGACAACTTCCTTCAGCTCTTCTTCGGCTGGGAAGGTGTGGGCCTGGCCTCCTATCTGCTCATCGGTTTCTGGTACAAGAAGAAGTCCGCCAACGACGCCGCCATCAAGGCCTTCGTCACCAACCGTGTCGGTGATTTCGGCTTTGCCCTGGGTATCATGGCGCTGTTCCACGTCTTCGGATCAGTGGATTTCGACGTCGTTTTCAGCCACGTCGCCGACCATTCCGAGACGGTGCTGGCCTTTGCCGGTATGGAGTTCAACGCGATCGAGCTGATCGCCTTCCTCCTGTTCATCGGTGCTATGGGCAAGTCGGCCCAGTTCTTCCTGCACGTCTGGCTGCCGGACGCAATGGAAGGCCCGACGCCGGTCTCCGCCCTTATCCACGCTGCGACCATGGTCACCGCCGGTGTCTTCCTGGTCTGCCGTGCTTTCCCGATCTACGAAGCTGCACCGATGGCCTCTGCCATTGTCACGGTGATCGGTGCGACGACGGCGATCTTTGCTGCAACGATCGGCCTGGCCCAGAACGACATCAAGCGCGTTGTCGCCTATTCGACCTGTTCCCAGCTTGGTTACATGTTCTTCGCCGCGGGCCTTGGCCTTTACTCGGCAGCGATGTTTCACCTGTTCACGCACGCTTTCTTCAAGGCGCTCCTGTTCCTTGGATGTGGCGCCGTCATTCACGGCCTGCATGACGAGCAGGACATGCGCAAGATGGGCGGTCTCTACAAGATGATGCCGATGACCTGGGTGCTGATGCTGATCGGTACGCTGGCGTTGACCGGTGTCGGTATTCCGCCGTTCACCCTGGGTGGTTGGGAATTCGATGGTATCGGCTTTGCCGGTTTCTACTCGAAGGACATGATCATCGAGGAAGCCTTCATGATGGGCCAGGAAGGCAAGTTCTTCGGAATGGGTGCTTTCTGGATCGGCATCGGTGCAGCCCTGCTGACCAGCTTCTATTCCTGGCGCCTGATCTTCATGACCTTCCACGGCAAATTCCGTGGCAAGCAGTCCGACTACGAGCACGCCCACGACAGTGGCTGGGTCATGACCGGCCCGCTGGTCCTGCTGGCGATCGGTGCTGTCTTTGCGGGCGGCCTGTTCAAGGACAGCTTTGTCGGCAAGGATGCCTTTGCATACTGGGGCGACAGCCTGCCGGCAGGCCCCTATGCCGAGGGCAATTACCCCGAATACGCTGAAGCCTATGCGTCGGGTGGTTATGCGGGCGACAGCCATGCGGCTGACGATCACGCAGCGAGCTCCGAGGAGCATGCAGCTGATACCCATGCCGCTCCGGCTCATGCCGACAACACGCACGCGGATGAAAGCCATGGCGATGAAGGTCATCACGGTCACCATCCGCCGACCTGGGTGTTGTGGATGCCGTTTGGCGTGACCTGGCTTGGTTTCGGCCTGGCGGTCTGGTTCTACATCGTCAAGGAAGGCATTGGTGCGCGCATCGCTGCCAATGGCGGTCCTGTCCACGCTTTCCTGTCCAACAAATGGTATTTCGACGAGATCTATCAGTTTGTCTTCGTGAAAGGCTCGAAAGGGCTGGGCGATTTGTTCTGGAAGGTCGGCGATGTACGCATCATCGACGGTTTCGGACCCAATGGTTTTGCCGCAACGACCATGGCCACGGCACGCCGTATCGCCAAGGCTCAGTCCGGCTTCCTCTATCACTACGCATTCGTCATGCTGATCGGCGTACTGGGCTTCACGCTCTGGATCGTCGCCGGCGCAGGAGGCAACTAGAATGTTCGGCGAGATCGAATCCCTGCTTACCGTTCTCACCTTTGTGCCGACGCTCGGCGCGCTGGTGATTGCCTATCTGCGTTTCACGACGCGGGCGGAAAACCAGGACATCACGGATCGCAATTCCCGCGCCGTGGCCCTGTGGACGACGCTCATCACCTTTGGCATTTCCTGCCTGATGTTGTGGGAGTTCGACCCGTCGGTCTCCGGCTTCCAGATGATCCACGAGGTCACCTGGCTGGAGCAGATCGGCCTGGGTTACCGCATGGGTGTTGACGGCATCTCGGTCCTGTTCGTCATGCTGACGACATTCCTGATGCCGATCTGTATCCTGGCGTCCGGTGCGATCAAGAAACGCGTCGCCGACTACATGATTGCCTTCCTGCTGCTGGAGACGCTGATGATCGGCGTCTTCACGGCACTGGACCTGGTTCTGTTCTACATCTTCTTCGAAGGTGGCCTGATCCCGATGTTCATCATCATCGGTGTCTGGGGTGGTCAGAACCGTGTCTATGCGGCCTTCAAATTCTTCCTCTACACCCTGTTCGGCTCGGTGCTGATGTTGGTGGCGATGATCTACATGTTCTTGGATGCAGGTACGACGAACATCATTACGCTGCTCGATCATCCGTTCGACATCGATGTCCAGACCTGGCTGTGGCTCGCCTTCTTCGCGTCCTTCGCGGTGAAAATGCCGATGTGGCCGGTGCATACCTGGCTGCCCGACGCGCACGTACAGGCGCCGACGGCAGGCTCGGTCATCCTGGCCGGCGTGCTGCTGAAAATGGGTGGTTACGGCTTCCTGCGTTTCTCACTGCCGATGTTCCCCAATGCGAGCGATTATTTCGCGCCGCTGGTCTTTGGCCTGTCGATCATCGCCATCATCTATACCTCGCTGGTGGCGTTCCGGCAGACGGATATCAAGAAACTGATTGCCTATTCGTCAGTTGCTCACATGGGTTTTGTGACCATGGGCCTGTTCGCCATGAATGACGTCGGCGTTCAGGGCGCGATCTTCCAGATGATCTCCCACGGCTTCATCTCCGGTGCGCTCTTCCTGTGTGTCGGCGTTATCTATGATCGCATGCACACACGCGAGATTGCCTTCTATGGTGGTCTGGTACACCGCATGCCGGTTTATGCCGCGCTCTTCGCGCTCTTCACCATGGCCAATGTCGGCTTGCCGGGTACGTCGGGCTTTGTCGGCGAGATCATGACCATGGTCGGCGCCTATCAGGTCAGCTGGTGGATCGCTACCGGCGCAGCCGCTGGCGTCATCCTGTCAGCCATGTACATGCTGACCGTCTACCGCAATGTCGTGTTTGGCGAGATGACCAATCCCAAGCTGGAGACGATCACCGATGTCGATGGCAGGGAATCCGCAATGCTTGGCATTCTTGCCATCGCAACGCTGGTTCTGGGGGTGTCGTCCACACTGATCACCGATATCACCGCGGCTTCGGTCGACAATCTGATTTCCAACTACCAAGCGGCCCTTGAAGCCGCAGCAGCCCAGTAAGAGGGGCCTGATATGACAGCGGATCTGCTTTCCCAGGAATTCTCGCTTCTCCTTCCCGAAGTGCTGCTTGCAGGCGGTGCCATGGTGCTTTTGATGCTCGGCGTCTTCATGGAAGGCGAGCGGGCGACACGCTTGGTCTACACGCTTTCCATTGCGGCCCTTGTCGGTGCAGCACTTCTGGCGCTGTTCGGCACGGGCGGTGAGGGCATGGCCTTTGGCGGCGCTTTTGTCTTTGACCCGCTGGCCAAGTTCTCCAAAGTTGCCATCGTGCTGGTCGCGGCGCTGACCCTGATCCTGGCCCTGCCATACCTGGACAAGGAAAAACTGCTCAAGATCGAATACCCGATCCTTGCCATCCTGGCGGCCACGGGTATGGGCATGATGGTTTCGGCCAATGACCTGATCTCCATGTATATGGGTATCGAGCTGCAGTCCCTGGCGCTTTACGTGCTGGCTGCGTTCAACCGCGACAGCCTGCGCGCGTCCGAGGCCGGTCTGAAGTATTTCGTGCTGGGCGCTCTGTCCTCCGGTCTGCTGCTTTACGGCTCGTCACTGATCTACGGTTTCACGGGCGCTACAGGTTTCGAGGAAATCGCCCAGGCGGTTGCCGCAGGGCCGTCGGTTGGTCTGACCTTTGGTCTTGTCTTTGTCATCTGTGGTCTGGCCTTCAAGGTCTCTGCCGCACCGTTCCACATGTGGACGCCGGATGTTTACGAAGGCGCGCCGACCCCGGTCACGGCCTTCTTTGCGACTGCACCCAAGTTTGCCGCCATCGTCCTTCTGGCCCGTATCCTGGTTGAGCCGTTTGGCGGCATGATTGACCAGTGGCGCGACGTCGTCTGGATGATTGCGGCCTTGTCCATGGGTATCGGTGCCTTTGGCGCTCTGACCCAGACCAATATCAAGCGTCTTTTGGCCTATTCCTCGATCTCGAACATGGGTTATGCCCTGGTCGCGATTGCGTCGGGTACGAATACAGGCCTGTGGGCGCTGCTCGTTTTCATGTCGCTCTACATGGTGGGCGTGGTTGGTGCCTTTGGTGCTGTCCTCTCCATGCGCACCAAGGAAGGCATGGTCGAGAACATTTCTGACCTCGCCGGTCTCGCCCAGCGCAATCCGGGGCTTTCCTGGTCCATTACAGCGTTGATGTTCTCGATCGGTGGTCTGCCCTTCATGGTCGGCTTCTTCGGCAAGTTCTTCGTGATCTATTCCGCCGTTGATGCAGGCCTGATCTACCTCTCGATCTTGGCAGTCCTCTTCTCTGTCGTTTCCGCGGCCTACTATCTGCGGATCGTCAAGGTGATGTGGTTCGACAGCTCCGACGTCGAGTTCGTGCCATCCTCCATGAGTGTCTACTGGGTGACGCGTGCGGCTGGTCTGGCGACCGTGCTCTTGCTGCCGGCCCTGGGCTGGCTGGTGCACCGCGCCTTCAGCGTCGGACTGGCGACGCTCTAGCTTGAGTGGACTTGCCACCCGGCTGGAATGGCTGGACGAGACATCGTCGACTAACACACTGGCGCGCGAGCGTGCCGAGGCGGGTGAACGCGGTCCCCTGTGGATCGCCGCCCGCCGCCAGACCGCGGGGCGAGGGCGACGCGGTCGTTCCTGGTCCGGGCTGGACGGAAACCTCTTCACCACGGGCCTTTACACGCTGTCGGACGATCCACAACGCGCGGCCCAGCTGTCCTTTGTGGCAGCACTGGCAGTTGGCGATCTGTGTGACGCGGCTGGGGTTCCGTTTGAGCTCACCCGGCTGAAATGGCCCAATGACGTTCTGATCAACGGCGAGAAACTGGCCGGTATCCTGCTGGAGAGCGGCAAGGCGCCAGGCGGTGGTCTCTGGCTGGCCGTCGGTATTGGTATCAATATCGCCGTAGCTCCCGAAAACGTCGAGCGGCCGGCGACCAGTCTGGCAAGTCTCGGCGCGGATATGAATCGCGAGCGGGCGCTTGATATTCTCTCCCGCGCTTTCGACAAGTATTTCGCGCTCTGGTTCCGGGATGGATTTGGTCCGATCCGGGATCGCTGGCTGGTGCGTGCCTTCGGGCTGGGCGATCGCTGTCAGGCGCGGCTGAATGACGAGACCGTGACTGGTATCTTTGCCGATCTTGGTCCTGATGGATCACTGCGCCTCGACTTGGCGCGCGGAGAGCGGAGATTTATCTCTGCCGGTGAAGTCTTTTTCCCGGACAGCTGATCCGGGGCGGGATGAAAGGATGAGGCATGCTGCTGGTTATCGATTGCGGTAATACCAACACGCTGTTTGCCATTCATGATGGCGAGGACTGGAAAGCGCATTGGCGCGCCGGAACGGATTCAACGCGAACGGCCGATGAGCATGCCGTTTGGCTGTCGCAATTGATGGCCCTGCAGGGCTTCAAGCTGTCGGATGTCCATGCGTGCGTAATCTCCACTGTGGTGCCCCAGGCGCTGTTTAACCTGCGCAATCTCTCCCGCCGCTATTTCGATTGCGAGCCGATGATTGTCGGCGAGAGCGGGATCAATCTGGATATCGAGGTGCGGCTCGAGCGTCCCCAGGACGCCGGTGCCGACCGCCTGGTCAATGCGCTGGGCGCCCGCGCCAAGTATTCCGGCGCCATGATCATCATCGATAGCGGCACGGCGACGACCTTCGACGTGATCTCCCATGACGGTGCATTCGAGGGAGGCATCATCGCCCCGGGGATCAACCTGTCGATGCAGGCGCTGCACGCGGCTGCAGCGAAACTGCCCCGCGTGGCCATTGCCAAGCCACAACGCGTGATGGGGCGGGATACGGTCTCGGCCATGCAGTCCGGCGTGTTCTGGGGCTATATCGACCTGATTGACGGGCTGGTGGAAAGGCTCAAGTCGGAGTACGCACAGCCCATGACGGTGATCGCCACGGGTGGTGTCGTCAGCCTGTTCGATGGGGCTTCGCGCACGATCGAACATTACGACCCCGACCTGACCATCCGGGGATTGCTTGAAGTCTGGAAACTGAACGGGGGCGCCGCGTGAGCGACAGCGTCTATTTCCTGCCGCTCGGCGGGTCTGATGAAATCGGAATGAATCTCAACCTCTACGGCTATGGCCCGGAGGAAAAACGCAAATGGGTGATCGTCGATTGCGGCGTGACCTTTGGCGATTTGTCGACGCCCGGCGTCGACCTGATCATGCCCGATCCGATCTTCATCGAGGAACGTGCCGACGACCTGGTCGGCATGGTGCTGACGCATGCGCACGAGGACCATATGGGCGCTGTGGCGCAATTGTGGAAACGCCTGCGCTGTCCGATCTATGCAACGCCGTTCACCGCCTATCTGGTACGCGACCGCCTCGCCGAACATGGCCTGCTGGACGAGGTCGAGCTGCACGAGATCAGCCTCGACAGCCGGTTCGAGCTCGGCCCGTTTGATATCCAGCTGGTCACGCTGACCCACTCCATCCCCGAACCCAATGGCCTCGCCATCCGGACGCCGGCAGGTCTGATCCTGCATACCGGTGACTGGAAGATCGATCCCGATCCGCTGATCGGTGAGGAAACCGACAGCGCGGCGCTGGAAGCTATGGGCGAGGAGGGCGTCCTCGCCATGGTGTGCGACAGCACCAATGTCTTCTCGGCCGGTGAAAGCGGCTCCGAAGCCGGGGTCAAGGACGCACTGATCGAAGTCGTCGGCGAGCTCAAGGGCAAGGTCGCCATTGCCGCCTTTGCCTCCAATGTTGCGCGCCTGCAATCGGCTATCGAGGCCGCCGAGGCTAATGGCCGACGCGTCTGCCTGGTTGGTCGCTCCATGCACCGCATGACGTCTGCGGCCAAGTCCGTGGGACTGCTCCAGCATGTCCAGGATTTCGTGACCGAGGAAGAGGCCGGCTTTTTCCCGGACGACAAGATCCTCTATCTCTGCACCGGTTCCCAGGGCGAGCCGCGCGCGGCGCTGTCGCGCATTGCCGACGGCAATCATCGCAATGTGACACTGGGACCGGGCAGTACGGTGATCTTTTCCAGTCGCGTCATTCCGGGCAATGAGCTGGGGATCTTCAATCTTCAGAACCAGCTGGCCGAACGCGGTGTGCATATCATCACCGAGAAGGATCGGCCGATCCACGTCTCCGGCCATCCCTGCCGGGACGAGCTGGCGCAGATGTATGCCTGGGCCAAGCCGAAAGTGGCGATCCCGGTGCATGGTGAGCGCCGTCACCTGCTCGAGCACGCCGATTTCGCCAAGTCCCTGCAGGTTCCCCATGCCATCACGGTGCGCAATGGCGACATGGTTGAGCTGCGCTCGGACGGCAGTGGCGCGGTTGTTGACGAGGTTCCCGCCGGGCGTCTGCACCTTGATGGCAAGTTCCTGACGCCGGACAATGCCAATTCCATGCGCGAACGCCGCCGCCTGTCTTTTGCCGGCATGATCGCGGTCTCGCTGGCCGTGGACGAGAAGGGCCGGCTGGTAGGCGGTCCGGACGTGCGGGCCTCCGGTGTGGCGGAAGATCACCGCACCCCGATCGAGGCTATTCTCGACCAGCTCGAGGAAGTTGCCGAACAGCGCTTTGACAGTCTGGGCCGCCGGACCCGCAAGGATCCCGACGCCATCGAGGAAGAAATCCGCCTGGCCGTGCGCCGTGAAATCAATGCCATCTGGGGCAAGAAGCCACAGGTCGAAGTGATGGTTCTGCCCGTATAAGGCGGCAAAGAAGGAGAGTACTGGATGAAGATCGGACGTCTCAACCATGTCGGTGTCGCAGTTCCGGACATCGAGGCCGCCAAACAGACCTATGCCGAGCTCTATGGCGCCACGGATGCCACCGAGACCAAGGATTTCCCGCAACTGGGTGTTCGGGTCGCCTTTGTGCACCTGGACAATTCCGAGATCGAGCTCCTCTCACCGCTGGGTGATGACAGCCCGGTGCACAAATTCCTTGAGCGCAATCCCAAGGGCGGTCAGCACCATTTGTGTTTTGAGGTCAAGGACATCATCGAGGCGCGTGATGCGATGGTTGAGCGCGGCGCGACGGTATTGGGCACCGGTGAACCCTATCTGGGCGCGCACGGCGTGCCGGTGATTTTCATCCACCCGAAAAACTCCAACGGCCAGCTGATCGAACTGATGCAGGAGCCGTCCTGATGAACCGCTATCTCCAGATCGCCCCCGTCGTCATCGCCGGCCTTTTGTGGCTGTCGCGGATTTTCCTGCGTGATGGCGGTGTGGGCCTGGTCAACGGGCTGGTGGTCTTCCTGATCAGCTGGTGGCTGATCCTGTTCATGACCCTGCCGGTCGGCGTGCGCTCGCAACAGGAAAACGGTGATATCCAGGAAGGTTCCGAGCCGGGTGCGCCTGTCACGCCGATGCTGGCCAAGAAGGCCTGGTGGACCACGGTCATCACCTCGATCGTCTGGATCATCTATTTCGCCATCGCCGAAAGCGGTGTGATCAATGAATTCCTGCCGCGCGATGGTAGCTGGGGGTAGGGCATGATCCTGCTCGCCCTCATACTCAATCTCGGACTGGCGGAAGGTCAGGCGGTCAATTCCCGGCCTGGCGTACTCATCTGGGCGGACCTGTCCGGCGAAACGCCCGTGATCGAGGCTTATGGCGAGCGCACCTATTTTGAAAGCGATGTCACCACCGCGCCCGGATCGCACCAGTTGTGGACCTTCTATAGCTGCCGTCAGCGCGAGATGGGCCGGACCCGGGTCTGGGACCCGCGCTGGGTCGGCGGCGGCCATGCCTTTGTCGGTGAAAATGGCGAGCTGGGTGAACGTATCCCGGGCCGGCTCGATGACCGGCCGGTCGAAGGCGAGGCCATTGCTCCGCGCGGAGCGGCCTATTTCACCATCAGCCTGGATGTGTCAGAGGCGCATCCCGAAGGCGCCGTGCTTGGGCCCTTTGCACTCCCACTCGAGGTCTTTCCCTGTGCCGGTCTGCCGACACCGGACTTCCAGCCCGACCCGAAAGGGAATTAGGACATGCCCCACGCCATCGTGGAATTTTCCCCGCTCAGCGAAATCGGTATCAGCGAAGCCGATCTCCTGGACGCCGTCTTTGACGGCATGCAGGCCAGCGGGCTGTTTGGCACCGAAGACATCAAGGTCCGCTCCCACCCGGCCTCGATGACCCGCAATGGCTCGGACAATTTCTCCTTCATCCACGTCCAGCTCCGCATCATGCCCGGCCGCACGGTCGAACAGAAAGCCGATCTGAGCGAACGGGTGAGGGCGAATGTGTGTTCGATGCCAGGGCAAGCGCGCTCGACCAGTGTGGAAGTGGTGGATATTGATCGCGCTGTTTATGCGAAGACGGTGGTCAATAGTTCACCCGCGGCTGAGGGCCTCAGCGAGTTGGATCTCCTACACGAGGCCGTAAGAATCTATCTGACCGAGACAGACCCGAATAGGAACTCGGAAGCCTCAGACGGATCATCAAGTCGGCATACGAGTGCCTGGTTCTGGAGAAAGGCACATCTGCCGTATCGTCCAGCGTCCAGCCGTGGTGTGAAGCTGGGCGCGCGCGATGTCCTGGCCGGTATCGCGGAGATTGCTAATGAGGGTAAGCTCGATCGTGTTTTCGCGCGCTGGAAATCGGAACTCGATACAGATCTTCAGGGTGTTAATCAGCTGCTTGCAAAGCCGCGACTTGGCGCCGGGCGTAAAAAGATTACGAGTCCTGACCTTAATGATGAACTCGTCCTGGGAGATGCAATTTCCATAGACTATGCGGTGGCAGCTCCGATTTGGGAGGCGCTCTCGGTCTCTCCTGACCTAAGTCAGCCGGATCCGGGGCTCGCTTTTGTTGGAGACAGGCTGCAGGCGGAAAACCTGGCTGCTAAGGGCAACGTGGACACTTTGTTTATCAGGGTGATCAATCTGGGCTTTTTTCGTTCGGTGGAGGTGCTTCAGGCACTGGATAGTGGTGGCGTGCGCTGGGTGCCACGAGACGAAATCAGCGCGACCGCTTCCATCGGTGTGATTGAAACCGTGGCACGTTTGCAGTCGGAGTTGGCGACCGCACAGGAATCCGCCCCCGAAGCATTTGTCCTCACTGTAAACTGTAGGGGCGATGCGGCCGTTCAGTTTATCCAGCAGGCGACATTTCTTTGTGCGCAACCCATACTTTCTGTTGAGCCGATGTCTCTCTGGCCGGTTTTTGCTACCGCAGCAGAGCAGTTGGGGGATAGGGCGGACTGGTGCGCAGATGAGATCGGGCTTTCACTCACTCATTATACGCGCTGGAGATTGGTCGAGTTTGACGCTGATGCGCTTGTTGACTTGGCAGATTGTCTGACGGGGCTCCTCGTCAAGGAGCGTTCGGAGAGTCCGCGCCACTTTTTTCTGCACGCCAGTTTCCAGCGGAAACCTACGACGGCGAAGGAGCCCATCCTCACGCTGGATGTTGAACACGGAAAGAGCTGGATTCCGGTCCCGGCGGGCGAGATGCGCTTGCTGGTAGGAATTTTCGCGCAGGCTGTCATGGAGCATCTATCCCACAACATCTCCACACATTTCGGTACAGACCTGGTTGAACTCGAATTCGATCTTGAGGAAGGCGTGGTCAGGGCTACGACCAACTTGCCCGATCTATGTGCCGAGTTTGCACTGGGATGACACCGCCAGGAGCAGCCGCTGACCAAATTCCTGACTGGCGAGTCGGGAACTGGTGGATATTGACCGTGCTGTTTATGCGAAGACAGTGGTGTAGGGGCCTTTCGCAGTCCGCCTATCGTCACCGCAAGCCGCCCCAATCACCTTCCCCCGCATTCATTGCGGGGCCCGGCATGCGGTGGTGATTGTTCTTCCCGTCAACCAGACCCCGCCACAAGGGCGGGGAAAATGACTGGGGGGTGCGTTTGCGGATTGGCAGAGTGTTAGCTCGCACTCCGCCGTCACCCTGATGAAGATCAGGGCCTAGTTCGAAGCGGGCCGATGTTCGCGGCTTATTCCTGAACCAGAATCGTTCGACGAACTGGATCCCAACTTTTGTGGGGACGGCGCTTTTAACACCACCTCCGTCATCGCCCGGCTCGTCCGGGTGTCCTCAGCCATCCGAGTGCCGGGCGAGGCGCCGATCTGGAATGCGGTCAGACCGTGTGACGCTCGTTCTCGCGGCATGGCAATACTTTGGGGCGTGGCGCGAAGAATGTGTCTGTCCAGGCTTCTCTCCTGGCCCCGTTTATCGCTCTTCAGAGAAGACCGACCCGAAGACGCTTTTGCAGGATTTAGCGATGTTGATCATTGCTTCGCCAATCTCAGTGGCGTTGGACGCTCGTGGTAAAACTACTTCTTGAACAGGGCCAAACCGCCGATTTCCTTCCTCCCATAGGTCAACGCGAGATTGATGCCTGCCTGCCAGTTTGAACTCGTTTTCGAACAAGCGAAAACGCACGACTATCAGCGGCTTATGCGCAGCGGCCACGGTACGGAAGCCGCCGCGTGTTTGTATCTCCCGCTGCCACTCGTTCGTGCCCTGTGGTTTAAGCGAAAACGGATCGGTATCCGCAACCTTGGCGGTTTCCACCACACTGATTTCGGTCGCAGCCAACACCGCCTCTCCGACCAACTCGGGGGAGAGTGGGTGGTCACCAAATCGAGCAAACAAGGCAGGAGCACTCGCAGCCACGAGTTCGCCGATTGACGGAGTGACACTCCACATATTTTTGTTCACAGAAAGATTACCCGAACCAAGCATGTCCATCCTTCTTATTTGATCCACTTTGAAGTGAGACTAAAACCTCTACAGGGTTTGTGGGTGATTTCGACCAAAATCCATCGCTGCAACATGACAGGGACACACCATTTAACGCCAGCCCGTGGAATGTTTTGCGTAGCTAGTGGCAGTTGGCGTGTTGGCCGAAATTCGAATTAGAAAATGTGTGTGCCCCATTTTTCCTCTTCCCCCGAATTCATTCAAAAAAAAGGGGACACGTACCAATTACGATGGGCGCTCCGGACGGGTTGGACAGTCTCGAAACCAAGTCCACTCGCCAGCTACGCCCCCGCGCACGTGGACGCCCGCGTCTGGACAGGGAATAAATGGTGTGTGTCCCTGTTTTTCTCAGCAGCTGATCAATGATGGATACTCGGCTGTAGTGAATGGAAGTAGATAAAATGAAGCTAGTTGGAAACACGTACGGCAAGCCGTCTGAAGTGCCATCTGATTTCGATTTGCATTATAAGTGCGAAAATTGTGGTGAATATATACCATCAATTCCAAACGATAATATAAGTTGTAAATGCGGAATGGTTTATATTGATAGAGATTGCCACAGACTTATAGTCGATGACTTTTCAAAGTTTTCTGTTTGGAGATCAAAAGAGAAAAAGTAGTTAGGCCTACACCAAGGTCTCCATCGCCAAGCTCAAGGAGATCCACGCCGCTACAGAAAACGGGGACACGTACCGATTACGATGGGCGCTCCGGTCGGGTTGGACAGTCTGGAGACCAAGTCCACTCGCCAGCTACGCCCCCGCGCACGTGGACGCCCGCGTCTGGACGGGGAATAAATGGTGTGTGTCCCTGTTTTTTGGAAGGTCTGCTAATATGCTGTTTCTTGGTCTCTGCGCTTTGGGTGCGGCCATATGAGAATGATTTGAAAGTGAGCGAGTTCTATGTTTGAAATGCCTTTTTTGGTTGCGGGGGTAGTTGCGGTTACTCAGCCTGATTGGTCGCTCGGTCCTCCGCCCCTCCCCAGTTTGGTAACGTGCCGGACTTCTGAACTTGCCTACCTAGAGGAGGATGAAGGTGAAGATAACGTCGGATACGAATCTGAGAGGCTTGAGCTGAGATTGGAGCTCAGACGAGTTGACGATCGAACGCTTGCTCCAAAACGAGAACTATTTGATCACGATACTGAGTTGATGCCGCTCGATTATGTTCTTTATTTCGCAGGGGAGGATCGACCGGAGCTTGCTTGTTGGTCTGCGACAACATTTATTACTTGCCCATATTCGCGTGGCATGATGGCTACTTACTATCGACCAACGGGGCGTTTTCAGTTCGTTGACCACGCGGGGTGGTTTTTGGGCGAGATTGATGGAGCTGCCGTTCTCGGGAGAGGTAATTGTGAGGAGCGTAATGATTGAGATTGGACACGACTTTCGAATGAACTGAGGCTGTCGCCTCGCTCGATCTATAGGTGAGGATGTCGAGACCGCGAGTCGCCAAACTTCCGATTAGTATCCATCCTTCGCCCCAAACACTTTTCCACACCCTCCCACACCACACCTTGCCGCCAACCTGCGTTGACCATTTTAGAACAATTTCAGCGTGCGGTGGTGAGGCGCAACAAAATTCCCTCTTGAAACACCTCAAAATTGTGCATTAGGGTCCCCGCCGCATTGGGGGCTTTGTGTGATGTTAGAATTGTTGCAAAAAACAGGGACACACCCCCATCCCTCCCGTGTGAAATCAATCACCGGTTGCGTTAGGGTGTCCTGGCAGCCATTCTGCGCGCATGCCTCGCCAAGCGCGCCTCGTCCTGCCCGGATATCCGCACCACGTGACCCAGCGGGGTAATCGTCGTCAGCAGACCTTCTTTGAAGACACCGATTACGCGCTTTATCGCGATCTGATGGCGGCGGCGTGTGCGCAGTTTCGCGTGCACTGCTGGGCCTGGTGTCTGATGCCCAATCATGTCCACCTGGTTCTGGAACCGGCCGATGAGGGCGGTCTGTCCCGGGCGGTGGCGCAGGCGCATCAGCGCTATACCCGACATATCAATGCGCGCGAGGGATGGACCGGTTATCTCTGGCAGGGGCGG
>NZ_JAEPNI010000009.1 GCF_017643475.1 Maricaulis sp. | reverse complement strand
GCGGCTTTCCTTGAATTCTTCACGCCGGTAGAAATGGCGTTCGAGATTGAAGTGGTTGAGAACAGAGGATTGGACGGCGGCGAACTTTTGAAGACTTCGCATCGACCTGAACCGCGTCATTGTTTTTTCTCGCCGCCGCAAGGGTTGATGTGAGTTTTCGGCCCTGTTGTTGAGCCACCTCCCGGTCTCCTGCCGATGGCTCACACCAAGCTCGCGAAACGCGGACTTGTGGGACGGAAGTTTATCGGTGACGATCATCTCGGGTCGACCGTAACGCCTCATCGCTTTGCGCAGAAACTTCAGCGCTGCCTTGCGATTTCGTCGTTTGGTGACATACGCTTCGAGCACTTCACCTTCGTGATCTACAGAGCGCCACAGGTAGTGAAGCTCACCGTTTATCTTCACGAAAACCTCGTCGAGATACCAGGTCCAGTTTGAGTAGTTTGTGTTCTGGACGCGCTGCTTCCGGATCGACTTCGCGAAGAGTGGACCGAACCGGTTCCACCAAAATCTCACTGTTTCATGCGTAATATCGATGCCGCGCTCGTGGAGCAGATCCTTGACGTTCCGGAGCGACAGCGGAAAACGGACATACATCATCACGGCCAAGCGAATGATCTCGGGCGAAGTCTTGAAATATTTGAACGGATTAAGCATCGCGCGACGCTAGGAAACTGGCGCTCCACTCTCAAGCCGAAGTTCCTCTGACACTGCCACTTTGACGCCAGGCGCCAATCTTCAGGCAAAACCTATCCGAGCCGATAGGAGCGCGGCGTCTGCCCCGCCCAGCGTTTGAAGGCGCGGGTGAAGCCGCTTTGCTCGGAAAAGCCGGTCAGGAAGGCGATTTCAGCCAAGCTGTAGTCTGTTTCAGTCAAGAGCTTCTGCGCCAGATCCTTCCGCGCCAAGTCCACCACGACCTGGAAGGAATACCCCTGATCCGACAGCCGGCGCTGGAGCGTGCGGGCGCTCATCCCCAGGCTGGAGGCGATATCGGAGACAGGCGGGACACCTTCGCTCAGCGCCTTGGCCACGGCGATGCGGACTCGCTGATCGAGTGAGACGCTGTCAGCAATGGCCGCGAGTTCCTGCTCCAAGTGCCGGTCGAAGAATTGGGCGATCGTCGCATCACCGAGCTTGTTGGGCGCAGAGAGCAGCGCTTCGCTGACCAGCAGCGCATCGCGCTCGTCTTCAAAATGCACGGGGCAGCCGAAATGCGCCTCATAGGCCTCAACCGGACCGCGCGGCGCATGCTTGAAGAAAATCGCGTCAGGTGTGAACTCGGCTCTACTGATCTGATCGCTGATCTCTGTGACCGCAGACAGACTGGCCTCGTTGGAAAGCTGCATACCTCGGCTGCCATCACCTTCTTTGAGGAGTTTGTAGTATGCCCCGCCGTCGGTTGGCTCCAGCTCGTAGACCTCAACGCTCGACAAAACCCGGGCATAGCGCTCTGCGCGATTGTAAGACCCACGGAGGTCGGGCGCAGACTTCCAGGCCAAACCGAAGGCTCCGTATTCGTCGGTTTGCATGGAGGCCCCGATACGAAGGGGCAGATTCAAACCGTCGGGATCGCGCGCCTCGAGGTCGGCAAAGAAACGATAATAGTCCGGCGAAGAGACCATCTGGGACGGATCGATCGGCCCGTCGGGATTCAACCCCAGGCCTTCAACGAGGTCGCGCGTTTCTACCCCCGGACTAGCCTCGCTGACGACTCTGTAGACATATAGCGACGTGATTTGCCCCATGTGGGTAACATAGCCCCAGCGCATCGTTTTGCGAATGCGTCCCTCGCATAAGCGACGAGGCCCGATCGGCATTGTATGCCGGAATCGGACCTGTCGGTTGTTGGGGGAAGGCGGAGAGATGGCCAAGGGATCAGACTTGTCCGCTGGCAACGAGGGCGATAGCGGCGGCGCCGTAAAGGCCTGCGGTGACAATGCTCCCCACCGACCGGAGGTGGTTTAGTCGTGTCCATTTGCGTCCGTAATCGCGCCAGTAGGTTTCGGCATCGGCGTCATGCGGATCGAGGGAAGCGAGCTTATTGTTCATCGGGACATTCCCGAACAGCGTCATCAAGAAAACGGTGGTGACGTACACGATCGGCGCGGCGATCAGCATGGCCCGTGCAGTGCCGTGGAATGCTGGCAGAGCGTAGATCGCGAGCGCGACGGAAATAAATGGGATCAACAGTATTCCGGCAACGAACTGCGTCTTGATAACGGTGCGGTTGATTTGCTGCATGGCTTCGATGCCCGCGGCGGGCTCCGAGCGCAAAAGCCCCGACATAATGAATTCGGAAAAGGCGGAGAAGACGCCTGCGATGATGGCGCTCCACAGTGCCAGGAAGAGGATGGCGAAGAGGATCCAGTCATAAGTCATGGTCGTGTTCCTTTGATCAGAGAGAGAGGGTGGCCGCCGCTATTTTGGAGACAGGACCGATCGCGACGGCCGGTGCAGTAGCCGTCAGATCAGGCCACCTCGTTCCAGACGCCCTTCGCAACAACGTCGCGGGCATAATCGGCGAAATCCTTCGGCGGACGTCCGAGCGCACGTCGTACGCCGTCGGTCAGATGCGCATTGCGCCCGTCAAGCACTGTGGCGAAAAGATAATCCAACATCCAGGCGACGTCTTTCGGGGCGCCGGATTTGGAGATTTCGTCGACGAAATCGGCGTGAGGGATATCGATATAGGCGATCTCACGACCCGTTGCGTCCGACAGATCCGACGCGATATCCGCAAAACTCATCAAGCGGGGACCGGTGACCTCGTAGATCTCGCCCACATGACGGTCCTCGGTGAAGGCGGCGACGGCAATCTCCGCAATGTCATCGACATCGACGAACGGCTCGGGCGTGTCGCCTGCGGGAAGCGTGATCGCGCCGTTCAGTACCATGTTGATGAAAGCGCCTTCGGAGAAGTTCTGGTTAAACCAGCTGGCTCGCACGATCGTCCATTCCAGGCCCGAAGCCTGGACGATCCGTTCACAGGCCTGCGCCTCTTCTTCACCGCGGCCGGACAAAAGGACCAGACGCTTGACCGCCGCCGCCTTGGCCTTGCGACAAAACGCTTCGATCGCATCGGTGGCACCGGGGATGGCGAGGTCCGGAGCATAGGTGACATAGGCCGCGGTGATTCCTTCCAGGCAGGCGTCCCAGCTTTTTTCATTGTCCCAATCAAAGGACGGCACGTTCGACCGAGAACCCACGCGAACCGCGTGGCCTTTGGCTTTGAGACCTTCAACAACACGGCGACCGGTCTTGCCGGTGCCGCCAAGGACGAGCGTGGTATTGCTTGTGGTGGTCATGGACTTGCTCCTGTGTGCGGGTTGCAAGCTCATGTTTAGGGATTAGCCGCGCAGCCCTCTTGCCAACGCGCGACAGAGTTTTGACCGAACGCGCCAGTTTGTGGCGCGAGGATCATTGTTGTCGGGACGGAGACTGAAAACCCAAGTCTGAGTAGCGGCGATGTCATGTGTGGACGGCCCCTGTTCTGCAAGGTTTGATTTGGGTGATTTCTGATCATTGCGGGTTGCGGGGTGGTGTCAGACTAAAACGGATCGGTCTCAAAGGACCGAGTTTGAACCTATCTCAAGCCACAAGTTGACGCCATTCGGCGAGGGCTTGAGTACGGTTTTCCTTGAATTCTTCACGGCGGTGGAAATTGCGTTCGCGATTGAAGTGGTTGTGGATGAAAGACTGGACGGCGGCGAACTTCTGAAGACCCTGCATCGACCTGAACCGGGTCATTGCTTTCTCTCGTCGCCGCAAGGGCTGATGTGAGTTTTCAGCCCTGTTGTTGAGCCACCTCCCCGTCTCCTGGCGGCTGGCGTTTCCAATCTCGCGGAAAGCGGATTTGTAGGATGGCAGCTTATCCGTGATCACCTGTTCAGGTCGACCATATCGCTTCATCGCTTTTCGTAAAAATCTTAGCGCCGCCTTGCGATCCCGGCGTTTGGTGACGAACGCCTCGAGCACTTCACCCTCATGATCGACGGCCCGCCAGAGATAGCGGAGCTCGCCGTTTATCCGGACAAAACCTCGTCGAGGTGCCAAGCCCAATTCGAGTAGTACCCCTCCCGAACGCGACGCTTGCGGATCGACTTTGCGAACAGCGGTCCGAACCGGTTCCACCAAAAGCGAACCGTCTCGTGGGTGATATCGATGCCGCGTTCGTGGAGCAAATCTTCGACGTTCCGTAGCGAGAGTGGAAAGCGGACATACATCATCACCGCAAGGCGGATGATCTCGGGCGGCGTCTTGAAATATTTGAACGGATCATGCATCCGCGGAGGCTACGAAACCGCTACCTTGCGCTCAAGGCCAAGTTCCTCTGACAACGCCCGGCGAGCCCCTCAAAAAACAGCTACTGTCGGAATGTGCCCCGCCCCGCCCCAAGCGCGCTTCATACCAAATGAGTTCCAGCGCATGGAAACACGACCCTCCCGGTCCACGGCAATAACCCCGCCATCCCCGTCGCGAGCACCGACATCCGCGATCAGACCCTCGACCGCCTCGTCCAGCGGCTGGGATCCATAGCGCACGCGCGACGCCACATCCTGGGCACCTCCGGCCAGGATGAAAGCCTCACCTAACCCGGTACAGGACACGGCGACATTCTCGTCCGCCCAGGTACCGGCACCGATAATGGGTGTGTCGCCGAGGCGCCCCTCGGACTTGCCGAAGATACCGCCGGTCGATGTCGCCGCTGCCAGCCGGCCCTGCAGGTCAAGGGCCACCGCGCCAACCGTGCCGTGGGCCCGATTGGCTGTGGCCAGGTCTTCCTCGACCACACCGACCGGCAGCCGGTAATAGCTGTCCGGATCGGCGACAAATTCCAGCCCGTGCTGGCGACAGAAACGTTCTGCACCGCGAGCTGTCAGCATGACATGTTCGGATTTTTCCATGACGGCCCGGGCTGCGCGGATGGGCAGCATGACATCACGCGCTGCGGCGATCGATCCACCTTGCCGGGTTGCCCCGTCCATGATCGAGGCATCCAGCTCGACATAACCGACATCATTGGGAGCAGATCCGCGCCCGGCCACATAGAGACCGCACGTCTCCATCTCCTCGACCGCCCGGGTCACAATATCCAGCGCCGCAGCACCGGCCCGAAGGTCACGCTCACAACCCAGGGCCAGTTCGCGCATATGCGCCTCGGCATCGGAGTAATCCCGCCCCGGAGTTACGCCCGCTCCGCCATGCAGCGCGAATGCATATGTGTTGTTCTCAGTCATTCGCCTGGCCCTGCTCACTGGAGATCACGGATACTGCCACATGGGCAGGAAGAATATCGAGACCGACACGAAGAATGCTGTATCGCGCCTCCCCTTCGCTGTCGCGGCCCCAATAACCCTGGCTGTCGGCGGTCTGGCTGAAACGATAGATCACCGCCCGGCCATCTGCCGCAAAGGACACCCGCTCCACCGCGCTGGAAGCGGAATTGTCGACCAGGCCCTCGCCTGCCACTTCCGGAAGACCGGCCGGTGGCAAGGCCATGCCTCCGCCTGACGCGACAGGTGTCCGGAAATACTCATTGCCCACGGTGGCTGATTTGTAGTCCGGGATGGATACCCGACCTGCATCCCAGTCCACCCGGTCACCCGCACTCAGATAGGACACCCGCAGGCCTTCAACACCGAACCGTCCGGATGTCTCGCCCGAGTGGGCATCCGATGCATCCACCCAGCTGACACCACCGGCACCGGCAATCCAGAAGGCGGAACTGGCTGGATCCACAACCAGGGCCGTGTCTTCATCGATACCAAACCCCTGGGCAGCACCGGTTTCGACCAACGCGCGGGCCAGTCGGCCAAGCCTGGCGCGTTCTTCGAAATGCTGGTCCACGAGGCCCAGCGGGAAAAAGCCCAGACCCTGTCCCAGCGACAGGCGTCCGCTCTCCATCTCGTCCTCGGAGGCGTGTGCGTCCAGGACCGGCTCCACCAGCGTGGTCAGCGTGTCGCCGCGCTGGATCATGCGGGCGCTCATGATGGCGGCGCCGGCACTGGTTCCCCCCAGTGTCGCGCCCTGGGCATGACGCTGACGGATCGCTGTGAGCATGGGCGTGTCCGTGCCGTCATCTTGCAGCAGGAGACGGGTCAGGCGCATCTGGTCACCGCCGGTGAACCAGATCGCATCCGCCGCCTCGATGACCGCGATCTGTTCGTCGGACCAGGCTCCCCGGTCCCAGCGCGACTCGTCGGCAGGTGTGTCCCGGTCATCCATCACGGCCAGCCGGACCAGATCGACCAGGTCGGCATCAAATCCGTGCGCTGCGAACACCTCGGCCATGCGCCCGCCGGACGTGGCGGGGGAACCCGACGCGCCGACAATGACGGCAATGCGGGCCTCCGCTCGCGTGTTCACAGCCTCGAGAAAGGCCCCATAAACCTGGGCATTATCGTCCTGAAGGCCGCCACCCACGATCACCAGGCGCCCCTGTGCCTGCGCACTTGCGGGCAGGCCCAGCAGTGCCGCAGCAAAGGCGGCACGGATCAATGTTCTAAACATCAGCTATATCCGATCAGTTGGGCAAGGGTCACAAAAGCCGCTGCGAGGGCATACAGACCCAGCAGGGGTTTCCAGGCGAAACGCACCCAGATCGTCCAGTCCAGTCGCGCCGCCGCCAGCGAGCCCATCAGGGCGGCCGAGGCCGGAACGACCAGGTTCATCAATCCATCGCCCAGCTGGAAGGCCAGTACCGCCGTCTGGCGCGACACTCCGGAAAGGTCTGCCAGCGGTGCCATCAATGGCATGGTCAAGGCCGCCTGCCCGGAGCCGGACACAACAAAGATGTTGATCACGCTCTGAACACCCAGCATGCCCAGCGCCGATCCCCAGTCCGGTAGGGCTTCGGCGAAACCGCTGAGCTGGAAGAGGATGGTGTTGAACACGCTCGCACCCGAGGGATCATCTCCGCCCAGAAGCAGGATCACACCCTTGGCAAAACCGATGATCAGCGCCGCCGGCGCCAGGCGTGCCGCGCCATCGGCAAAGGCGGAGGCGAGATCGCCGGCACTCTTTCCATTGAGCTTGAACAGCACGCCCGCGGTGCCTGCCACAAGGGCGAGGGCAAAGAATTGCGCGGAAATCTCGGCCAGGTAATAGCCCTGGGTAGAGACACCCCAGGCGACCCAGATGACGCCCAGCGCCGTCAATGCCAGCACGACCAGGTCGCCCACGCAGGCGCTCTCCAGGGTTTGTTGCTCTGCACCCTCTTCGCGCAGCCGGGCATCATTGGCAAAAGCGAGGGAGGATTCCGGTGTCCGGCGGACCCGGACGGCATATCGATAGACCCAGAAAGCACCGATACTGGTGAAAGCCGACCACATGACCACACGCAGCATGAGACCGGACATGACCGGCACCTCAGCGATGCCCTGCGCCACCAGCACGCTGAACGGGTTCATCCAGCTGGTGGCAAACCCGATCTGGGTCGCCGCATAGGTGACCAGAATGGCTGTGATGCTGTCATAACCTGAACGCACCAGCGGCGGGGCGACCAGCAATGTAAAGACGATGGCTTCCTCGCTCATGCCAAACACGGCGCCGGCGAGGGAGAAGGCGATGAACAGGCCCGGAATGAGCAGACCATTGCCATTTTCAGCGCGCTTCAGCGTGCCCGTGAGCACACGGTCCAGCGCACCGGTATCAAGGATGACCCCGAACGTACCGCCGATGATCAGGATGAAGGCCATCAGGCCGATCGTCGCGGAGTGGCGATCGCCGGAAATCAGCCCCTCGAACATGAAGGAGAGAAATCCGGCACGTTCGGCATCACCGAACAGGGGCGCGCCCATGGGAGCCCCCTCATTGGCCAGGGCAAAACTGCCCGGAACGATCTGCGTTCGACCGCTCTCCCCGACTATGGTCTCGAACGCCCCGGAGGGCACGAGCCAGGTCGCGAGATAGGCCAGAACCCCCACGATCAACAGGATGAGATAGGCATTCAGCCCACCGCCCGGCGATGTCTGTTTGTCATCCGACATGTATCAATCCTCGTATCGAAGCGGGCGGCAGCCAGGCCGCCGCCCGTCGATCATCCCTAGAAGGACTGCGTCACGCGCAGCGTCATGAAGCGACCCATCGTGTCATGATTGATGTGGTCAACATTGGCACTGGAGCCGAGAACACGCGGCGGCTCGCAATCCAGGATATTCTGGATGTTGAGCTGGATGAAGCCATTCTCGGAATAGTCATAGCTGAAATTGGCGTCGAACACCGTCCAGCTGTCGACATTCACCTCCGCACCATCCGGCAGACCGGCGGCCGCCAGAACACGCGGGGTCGGATCATCCATATAGGAGCTGGTGTGGTTGGCACCGATGGACGCACGCCACTGGTCCTGCGTCCAGCGCAGACGCAGATTGGCGAGTGTTTCCGGATAGCGGAAATCACCGGCCAAGGCTTCGACCGGCGCGTTGTCAGAGGCCTGACGCTTATACTCCAGCAGGTGTGTGACATCGAACAACAGGGCCAGTTCGGCGCCGCTCGGCATCTGGAAATACTGGGTGTAGTTGAAGTCGATACCGCTGGTCTGCTGATAGCCCAGATTGGTGATCTGGAAGTGCGCATCGGTCACGAAACCGTTCTGGATTTCCAGACCGGCAACACCGGTGGCCAGGGCACCCGGAGCAACAACCGGGAAATCACCGGCCAGGGCGCGACGGATGAAATCATCCTCGTCGATACCCACCAGGTCTTCGTGGCGGATATTCCAGTAATCCAAGTTGATCTCGATGTTCTCCGACGGACGGAAGAGCGTGCCAACACCCCAGGTCTCGGCATTCTCAGCGCCGAGATTCGGATTGCCGACATCTTCCGACAACAGGGATTCACCGTCAGCGGCCGCATCGCCATCACACGCACCCGGCGTCTCGACACAGTCGACACGATAGCTGGAGAGAAGCACACCAGCCCCACTCTGCGCCAGCGACGGTGCGCGGAAGGAGGTCGACCAGTTGCCGCGGAAAATCAGGCTGTCAGCGGGCTGCCAGCGGAAGGCGATCTTC
Source organism: Maricaulis sp. (assembly GCF_017643475.1). Classification (GTDB taxonomy): domain Bacteria; phylum Pseudomonadota; class Alphaproteobacteria; order Caulobacterales; family Maricaulaceae; genus Maricaulis. The sequence continues at coordinate 1,877 of NZ_JAEPNI010000009.1, read as the reverse complement.
GGATTAAAGTCACCGCCGAAGTCGTCGTATTCGTCGTAACGACCAGCCAGTTGAACATCAAAGGTCGAAGTGACCGGGATGTAGAGCTCGCCGAACACGGCCCACTGGCTGCGCTCGCCCGTGGCCGAGGTCGAGGAGAAACCGAGGATCGGTTCCGGGTTGTCCAGCGTAGCGACCGCGTCACCGGACGGGGTGTCTTCGAGTTCTTCCTTGCGGAATTCGACACCGAAAGCAGCCTGGACTGCATTGCCGTTGAATTCGAACAGCTCGCCCGAGCCGATGGCGTCAAAGGCGAAGAGCTGGCTCTCACCGCGGCGCTCGGCCGTGGTTTCCAGCAGTTCGCGCAGACCGGCCGGCTGGTTGGCCTGGCCACCAAACGGATTGTACCAGAGCGTCGTGCGGCCATCGTCCTCACAGGTATCGCCGAAGTAATCAGCCGTCGGGCGGGTCAGGTCGACATCCCAGCGCCGCGCCGTGGATCCGTCGGAACACAGATTTCCCAGCAGGGCATTGTAGAAATTTTCGGAATTCACCAGACCGCTAAGGCCACGCTGGGTCCGCTCATTGCGGCCGTAGAGCAGCGAGGTTTCGACGTTCCAGCCATTCTCCAGCTCGATGTCAAAACCGGTGACATAGCGCAGGGTCTCCGACTCCACTTCGACAGCGCGCGGGTCCAGCAGCTTGCCCCAGGCAAAGATCGGATATCCGTAATACCAGTCAAATCCCGGCACAGCGCCCTCGGCGACCATGTCGTCGATCAGCGCGGTTGGCCAGTTCGGGTTTTCCGGATCAATCGGTGCGCGGGAGAAGTTGGACGGGGAGCCCGTACCGCGTGCCGTCGAGGTCTGATAGGTCAGCTCGTTGAACCACTCGACAAGATCGCTCATCTGGTAGCGGTGCGTGAACAGGCCGCCCCAGCTTTCCAGCTCGTCCTGGGTGGAAACAAAGGCGTTGGTATTGACCTCACAGAACTCACCGAAATTGCCGAAGCCGAAATCATCGGCCGCACAACCGCCCTCACCCGGCTCTTCGGTCTGGTCGTAGAACATGAAGAAGAGGTCGTTGAAGCTGGGATAGATGCCCTGCTGGCTCGGACGAATGGAGTTGCGGGAAATCTCGCGATCGCGATCAAACAGCGCGTTGCGGCGGTAATAGTCGACGACAGCCATGACGGAGTGATCGCCATACTGACGGCCCCAGATTCCGTTGATATTGAAACGGCCTTCGTCGGTGTCGGCGCTGGAATTACCGTAGGAAACGGAGATTTCCTGGCCTTCATAATCATCACGCAGGACATAGTTCACTACACCTGCAACAGCATCCGCGCCATAGGTGGCTGACGCGCCGTTCGGCAGGACTTCCACCCGCTCGATCGCTGCCAGCGGGATGGAGTTGACGTCGATGAAACTCTCCTGGCCGCGGGCAAAGGCACTGATCGTGGCGCGACGGCCATTGATCAGGGTCAGTGTGGCGCTGGTACCGAGACCACGCAGGGAAACACCACCCGCACCGACCGGCGTGTCAGACGACAGCGGACCGGCCGTCGAGGTCGAAAACGTACCGGAACCACCGCCGGTAATGGTCAGGTCACGCATGAGATCGATGACCGAATTGGCACCGGATTCCTCGATCGCCTCGCGATCAATCTGCACCGCTTGGACGCCACCCTCGAGGTCGAGCCCCTCGATGCGCGTACCGGTTACGGTGATGGATTCCTGTGTGGATTCAGCTTCCTGGGCCGCCGCACTTGCGACAAACGTCAGGCTCGCAACGAGCGCCGTCGTCGACTTCAAAACTTGGATTTTCATAAACTAGTCTCCCGGCGAACACGTGTTCGCCTCCCCTGATTGCAAACCGATAGATGCAAGCCGGAACGG
>NZ_JAEPNI010000003.1 GCF_017643475.1 Maricaulis sp. | reverse complement strand
GATGTTCCGCAAGCTGCTCGATCGCGGTGAAGCAGGCGACAATGTCGGTATCCTGCTGCGCGGCATCGACCGTGACGGTGTTGAGCGTGGCCAGGTTCTGGCCAAGCCGGGCTCCATCACGCCGCACGCGAAGTTCGTTGCTGAAGCCTACATCCTGACGAAGGAAGAGGGTGGCCGTCACACGCCGTTCTTCACCAACTACCGTCCGCAGTTCTACTTCCGTACGACGGACGTGACGGGTGTTGTAACGCTGAACGCTGGCACCGAGATGGTCATGCCGGGCGACAACGTTGAAATGAACGTCGAGCTGATCACGCCGATCGCCATGGACCAGGGCCTGCGCTTCGCAATCCGCGAAGGTGGCCGCACGGTCGGCGCCGGCGTCGTCTCCAAGATCGTCGAGTAATTTTAGTAATCCAGGTCGGGGTTGCCTTCGGGCAGCTCCGGCCTTGCTCTTTTTGAAACTTTAGACAACGGGATTGGTTTGATGGAACGTCAAAACATCCGAATTCGTCTCAAGGCGTTTGATCACCGTGTGCTGGATAATTCCACGCGCGAGATCGTTTCGACAGCCAAGCGTACGGGGGCGAATGTTCGCGGCCCGATCCCGCTGCCGACGCGTATTGAGAAATTCACGGTGCTGCGGTCCCCGCACATCGACAAGAAGTCGCGTGAGCAGTTCGAAATCCGGACTCACAAGCGTCTTCTCGACATTGTCGACCCGACCCCGCAAACGGTTGATGCTCTTATGAAGCTCGACCTGTCTGCAGGTGTCGACGTCGAGATTAAACTAGGAGCGTAAACCATGCGCACGGGTGTAATTGCCAAGAAGCTGGGCATGACTCGCGTGTTCTCCGATGAAGGAGCGCACGTACCGGTCACCGTTCTGCATCTGGACAACTGCCAAGTCGTCTCTCACAAGACGGCCGATCGCGACGGTTATACCGCCCTCCAGCTCGGTGCTGGTGAGGCGAAAGCTAAGCGGACCAACAAGGCACAGCGCGGTCACTTCGCGAAAGCGAATGTCGCGCCGAAGCGCAAGTTGGTGGAATTCCGCGTCAATGATGACGCGATGATCGAGGTTGGCGCTGAGCTGACGGCTGATCACTTCGTTCCCGGCCAGAAAGTAGATGTCGCTGGCATCTCTATCGGTAAAGGTTTTGCCGGCGCCATGAAGCGCCACAATTTTGGCGGTCTGCGGGCCTCGCACGGTGTGTCGATCTCTCACCGTTCGCATGGTTCCACGGGTCAGTGCCAGGATCCGGGCAAGGTCTTCAAAGGCAAGAAAATGGCCGGCCACATGGGTGCCGCGCGCGTTACAACGCAGAACATCGAAGTTGTTCGCGTTGACGCAGATCGCGGTCTCGTATGGGTCAAGGGTGCAGTACCGGGTTCTGCCGGTGGCTGGGTTGAGCTGCGTGACGCTGTCAAAGGCGTGAAAGCAGACGATCTGCCGCTGCCGGGCGCGTTCCGTACGCTCGACGAGCTCAATGCTCCGGTCCAGGAAGAAGCTCCGGCTGAAGCCGATGCAGCTCCGGAAGCTCCGGCTGCTGAAGCCAAGGCTGACGGCGAAGAAGGAACTGAAGCATGAAGCTCGAGGTAAAAACCCTCGCGGCCAAGGATGCCGGTGCGATCGATCTCGATGATGCTGTCTTCGGCATCGAGGAGATCCGCGCAGACCTGCTCCAGCGCTGTGTGAAGTGGCAGCTTGCTGCTCGCCAGCAGGGCACGCACAAAACCAAGGGTCGTTCCGAGATTGCTCGGACGAAGAAGAAGTTTGGTCGCCAGAAGGGCGGCGGCGGCGCGCGTCACGGCGCTCGTTCCGCGCCGATCTTCGTCGGTGGTGGTCGCGCTCACGGTCCGCGTGTTCGCTCCCATGCCCACGACCTGCCGAAAAAGGTTCGCGCTCTGGCCCTGCGCCACGCGCTCTCTTCCAAGGCTGGCTCTTCCAACCTGATCATCATCGATGACGCCGCGCTGAAGGCTCCGAAGACGAAGGACCTGCGTTCTTCCTTCGCGAACCTGGGTGTCCAGAACGCTCTGGTCATCTCCGGCGAGACGGTGGATGAGAATTTCGCTCTGGCTGCACGCAATATTCCGTGCGTCGACGTCCTGCCAGCCCAGGGCCTGAACGTTTATGACGTTCTGCGCCGTGACACGCTGGTGCTGACCAAGGCTGCCGTGGAGAAGATCCACGCTCGCCTGAGCGCTAAGGAGGCGTAAGATGTCAGTTGCTGCACGTCATTACGATGTAATCCTGGCGCCGGTCTTCACCGAGAAGTCCACGCTGCTGGAAGAGGGCAAGAACGCTTTCTACGTTCCCGTGACTGCGACCAAGACGCAGATCAAGGAAGCTGTTGAAGCAATCTACGCCAAGGAAAAGAAAACCGTTGTTGCGGTCAACACGATCAAGATCCACGGCAAGGTCAAGCGTTTCCGTGGCATGCTCGGCAAGCGCAACGACCAGAAAAAAGCGATCGTCACCTTTGCTGACGGCAAGTCGCTTGATCTGACGGGAGACTTCTAAGATGGCTTTGAAGACTTTCAAACCGACGTCTCCGGGCCGTCGCGCACTGGTCCTTGTTGACCGCTCCGCGCTGCATAAGGGTCGTCCGGAAAAGACCCTCGTTGAAGGCAAGTCCAAGTCTGGTGGTCGTAACAACACCGGTCGTATCACCTCCCGCCGTCGCGGTGGTGGTGCGAAGAACCTGTACCGCCTGGTCGATTTCAAGCGTCGCAAGTGGGACGTTCCGGCTACGGTCGAGCGTCTGGAATACGATCCGAACCGGACCGCATTCATCGCGCTGATCAAGTATGAAGACGGCGAGCTCGCCTACATCCTGGCGCCGCAGCGCCTGGCTGAAGGTGATACGGTCATTGCGTCCGCAAAAGCTGACGTGAAGCCGGGCAACGCCATGCCGCTGAAGGCCATTCCGGTCGGCACGATCATTCACAATGTCGAGCTGAAGCCGGAGAAGGGTGGTCAGATCGCCCGTTCCGCTGGTGCCTATGTCCAGCTGGTCGGTCGTGATGGTGGCTACGCTCAGATCCGTCTCGCTTCTGGTGAACTGCGCATGGTGTCCGACAAGTGCATGGCGACCGTTGGTGCCGTGTCCAACCCGGACCACCTCAACGTCAACCTCGGCAAGGCAGGCCGCAACCGTCACCTCGGTCGTCGCCCGTCTGTTCGTGGTGTGGTCATGAACCCGGTTGATCACCCGCATGGTGGTGGTGAAGGCCGTACCTCTGGTGGTCGTCACCCGGTGACCCCGTGGGGCAAGCCGACCAAGGGTGCCAAGACGCGCAAGAACAAGTCTACGGACAAGTTCATCATCCGCTCGCGCCACGAGCGCAAGAAGCGATAAGGAGACGACGATGCCTCGTTCTGTATGGAAAGGTCCGTTCGTCGACGGTTATCTGCTGAAAAAAGCGGAAAAGTCGCACGAAGGCGGACGTAAGCAAGCGATCAAGACCTGGTCGCGCCGTTCAACCATTCTGCCGCAATTTGTCGGTCTGACCTTCCAGGTCCACAACGGGAACAAGTTCGTTCCGGTTCTGGTTACTGAAGACATGGTCGGTCACAAGCTCGGCGAATTTGCTCCGACCCGGACCTATTACGGTCACGCGGCGGACAAAAAAGCGAAGCGGAGATAAGCGATGGGACAGACTGCTAACCCTCGTCGCGTCGCTGACAATGAAGCACGTGCCAAGCTGCGGATGATCCGTATCAGCCCGCAGAAACTCAACCTGGTTGCCGCCCTGATCCGTGGCAAGAAGGTCGAGAAGGCGCTCAACGACCTGGAATTCTCGCGCAAGCGTATCTCCAAGGACGTCAAGAAAGTGCTCGAGTCCGCTATCGCCAATGCCGAGAATAATCACGGCCTCGACATCGACAGCCTTGTCGTTGCTGAAGCCTATGTCGGCAAAAACCTGGTTATGAAGCGTTTCCGTGCCCGTGCCCGCGGCCGTGGAGCGAAAATCCTGAAGCCGTTTTCCGAGCTCACAATTGTGGTTCGTGAAGTTGAGGAGGCTGCCTGATGGGACAGAAGGTAAATCCGATCGGTCTGCGCCTCGGCGTCAACCGCACTTGGGAATCCCGCTGGTATGCCGGCGCGGGTGAGTACGCGAAACTGCTGCACGAAGATCTCAAGATTCGTGAAATGCTGAAGAAGCGTCTCAAGAACGCCAGCGTATCAAAGATCGTGATCGAGCGTCCGCACAAGAAGTGTCGCGTTACGATCCACACTGCTCGTCCGGGCGTCGTGATCGGCAAGAAGGGCTCCGACATCGAAGTCCTTCGCCGTGAACTCTCCCGCATGGTCGACGGCGAAGTCTTCCTGAACCTCGTTGAGGTTCGCAAGCCGGAAGTCGACGCCAATCTGGTTGCGGAATCAATCGCTCAGCAGCTGGAACGCCGTGTGGCTTTCCGCCGTGCGATGAAGCGTTCGCTCCAGTCTGCCATGCGCATGGGCGCCAAGGGCTGCAAGATCCTCTGTGGTGGCCGCCTCGGTGGCGCAGAGATTGCACGCTCCGAGCAGTACCAGGAAGGCTCCGTGCCGCTGCACACGCTGCGCGCGGATATCGATTATGGAACCGCCGAAGCCAAGACCGCGATGGGTATCATCGGTATCAAGGTCTGGATCTACAAAGGCGAGATCATGGAACATGACCCAATGGCTCAGGAGCGTCGTCTCCAGGAGTCGGGTGAGCAGCGCGCCCGTTCGGGTCGCCAAGCCGCGTAAGGAATTGGAGCAATGCTGCAACCGAAACGCACAAAATTCCGTAAGGCGCACAAGGGCCGTATCAAAGGAGCAGCGAAGGGTGGTTACTCCCTGAACTTTGGCTCCTATGGCCTCAAGGCGCTTCAGCCGGAACGCGTAACCGCACGCCAGATCGAGGCGACTCGTCGTGCGATCACCCGTCACATGAAACGTGCCGGTCGTGTGTGGATCCGTATCTTCCCGGACGTGCCGGTCACCAACAAGCCGACCGAAGTCCGGATGGGTAAAGGTAAGGGTTCAGTTGAATACTGGGCCTGCAAGGTCAAGCCGGGCCGGATCATGTTCGAGATCGACGGTGTGCCTGAGGATGTCGCGCGTGAAGCGCTCTCCCTCGGTGCTGCCAAGCTGCCGATCAAGTGCAAGATCGTCACCCGACTGGGCGAATAAGGAGCGTCGACAATGGCTAAAAAGGCCGAAGAACTCAAAGGTTCCGACGTTCGGGCCCTCTCTGATGACGAGCTCCAGGACAAGGTCCTCGAGCTCAAGAAAGAACAGTTTAATCTGCGCTTCCAGCAGGCCCGTGGCCTGATGGAAGATACGGCCCGCTTCGGCAAGATCCGCCGCGATATCGCGCGTATCCGCACCGAGCAGGTCTCTCGCAAAGCGCAGCAATCGCAAGGAAGCTAACCGATGCCAAGACGTATTCTGCAAGGCACTGTGGTCAGCGATAAAGGCGCCAAAACCGTTGTAGTTCGTGTGGAACGTACGTTCCTGCACCCGCTGCTTCGCAAGACGGTTCGTCGCTCCAAGCGCTATCACGCGCATGATGAAAATCAGGCACATAAGGTGGGCGATAAAGTCCAGATCCAGGAATGTGCACCGAAGTCGAAACTCAAGCGGTGGGAGATCGTGTCCCAGGCATAAGCCCGGGCCGATCTGCTCTTAAGGAGGATCAGCCATGATCCAGATGCAAACCAATCTGGACGTAGCCGACAATTCCGGCGCCCGCCGTGTGCAGTGCATCAAGGTGCTGGGCGGCGCCAAGCGTCGTTACGCCCATGTGGGTGACATTATTGTCGTCTCCGTCAAGGAAGCCATTCCGCGCGGTCGCGTGAAGAAGGGTGACGTCCGCAAGGCCGTTGTCGTTCGCGTGGCCAAGGACATCAAGCGTGCTGACGGTTCCGTCATCCGCTTTGACTCCAACGCAGCGGTTATCATCAACAACAACAATGAACCAGTTGGTACACGTATCTTCGGGCCGGTTCCGCGCGAGCTTCGCGGCAAGAACCACATGAAGATCGTCTCCCTGGCTCCGGAGGTGCTGTAATGGCTGCCAAGATCAAGAAGGGCGACAAAGTCGTCGTTCTCGCCGGCCGCGATAAAGGCAAGACCGGTGAGGTTCTCAACGTGCTGCCGGAAGACGACAAGGTCGTCATTTCCGGGATCAATGTCGTCAAGCGTCACACGCGCCCGACGCAACAGGATCCGGGTGGCATCAAGGAAAAAGAAGCCGCAATCCACGTTTCCAACGTCGCGATTGCAGATCCGAAAACCGGCGAAGCGACCCGTGTCGGCTTCAAGACCAATGACGACGGCAAGAAAGTCCGTTTCGCCAAATCTTCGGGCGAGGTTATCGATGTCTGATACGTACACCCCGCGCCTTCGCACCAAGTATCGCGAGGAAATTCGCGACACGATGAAGGACAAGTTCAGCTACGCCAATCCGATGCAGATCCCGCGTATCGAAAAGATCGTGATCAACATGGGTGTCGGCGAAGCCGCTCAGGACTCCAAGAAAATCAAGGGTGCCCTTGAGGATCTCGAGGCAATTGCCGGCCAGAAGCCGGTCAAGACGGTTGCCAAGAAATCCATCGCCGGTTTCAAGCTCCGCGAGGAGCAGGTCATCGGTGCCAAGGTGACCCTGCGCCAGGATCGTATGTATGAATTCCTGGACCGACTGATCACAATCGCGCTACCGCGCGTACGTGACTTCCGTGGTTTGAACGGCAAATCGTTCGACGGCCGCGGAAATTACGCGATGGGCTTGAAAGAGCACATCGTTTTCCCTGAGATCGACTACGACAAGGTCGAGAAGATCCGGGGTATGGATATCGTGGTGTGCACCACCGCGACGAATGATGAAGAAGCGAAGGCCCTGCTGGCCGAGTTCGATTTCCCGTTTTCGAACTAACGCAGCAGGAGAGCAGAGCCATACCGGCTCCGCACGCAGGAGAACTTAAATGGCGAAAAAAGCCTCAGTTGAACGCAATCGCAAGCGCGAGCGCCTGGCCCAGCGTTATGCTGCCAAGCGTGAGCAGCTCAAAGCGATCGCGCGTGACCAGGAACTGCCGGTTGAGGAGCGTTTTGCTGCTCAGCTGAAACTGGCAGCACTGCCGCGTAATTCGGCAGTCACCCGTGTACGCAACCGTTGTGAAATCACCGGTCGCCCGCGCGGTTTCTATCGCAAGCTGCGCATGTCGCGTATCGCGCTGCGCCAATTGGCTAGCCAGGGCATGGTCCCGGGCATGGTCAAGTCGAGCTGGTAAGAGAGGAGATCCGATATGTCTGTGAATGATCCTCTCGGCGATATGCTGACCCGCATCCGTAATGCACTGATGCGCAACAAGCGCAACGTGTCCACGCCGGCATCGGCCCTCCGCCGTCGCGTCCTCGACGTGCTCAAGAGCGAGGGCTACATCCGTGACTATGCGGAAGTAGAGCATGCCAGCGGCATGAAAGAGTTCGAAATCGAGCTCAAGTATTTCGAAGGCGATTCCGTAATCTCCGAGATCAAGCGTATCTCGAAGCCGGGCCGCCGTGTTTATTCGGGCGTCAAGGATCTGCCGCTCGTCCAGAATGGTCTGGGTATTGCCATCCTCTCCACGCCGAAGGGCGTGATGTCGGATTCCAATGCTCGCGAGGCCAATGTGGGCGGCGAGATCCTTTGCCACGTCAGCTAAGGGAGACAATCGATGTCACGTATTGGTAAACTCCCCGTAGCCGTTCCGGCTGGTGTCACCGCGACACTGTCCGAGACGAGCCTGACGGTCAAAGGTCCCAAGGGCGAACTGTCCATGGACTTTGTCGAAGACGTCACCGTCTCCCAGGGCGATGAAGGTATCCAGGTTCAGCCGCGCGACGAAAGCAAGCGCGCCCGCGCCATGTGGGGCATGCAACGCGCGCTGATCGCGAACCTCGTCCAGGGCGTCACCGCTGGTTACGAAAAAGATCTTGAACTGGTCGGCGTTGGTTACCGCGCTCAGATGCAGGGCACGTCCCTGAAGCTGTCGCTCGGTCTCTCGCACGACGTTGTCTACACCCCGCCGGCTGGCGTCACGATTTCCTGTGGCAAGCCGACCGAGGTGAAAGTTGCAGGTGCTGACAAGCAAAAAGTTGGTCAGGTTGCCGCCGAGATCCGTCGTTTCCGTCCGCCGGAGCCGTACAAGGGCAAAGGTATCAAATATGTCGGCGAATACATTCGCCGCAAAGAAGGCAAGAAGAAGTAGGGCGAGCGATGAAAACTCAACGCGAAAAATCCGTCCGTCGCGCACAGCGCAACCGGATCCGGCTTCGGAAACTGGCCAATGGCCGTCCGCGCCTCTCAGTCTTCCGTTCTTCGAAGAACATCTCTGTCCAGATCATCGACGATGTCGCTGGCAAGACGATCGCATCTGCTTCTTCCATGGAAGAAGTTGCTCGCAAGGAGCACTCCAAGGGTTGCGACGTTGCGGCTGCTGCATTTGTTGGCAAGCTGATCGCAGAGCGTGCTGCCAAGGAAGGCGTCAAGACTGTCGTCTTCGACCGCGGCGGCTACATCTACCACGGGCGTGTGAAAGCGCTCGCAGAGGCGGCCCGCGAGGGCGGCCTGGACTTCTAAGGGAGCGGACACCATGGCTCAACAAAGAGAGCAGGAACGTGGCCGCGGACGCGGCCGGGGTCGTAACAAAGACCGTCAGGAAGAGCGCGAAGACGAACTCGTCGACAAGCTCGTACACATCAACCGCGTTGCGAAGACCGTTAAAGGTGGTCGTAACTTCCAGTTTGCCGCTCTGGTTGTCGTAGGTGACCAGAAGGGCCGCGTTGGCTTCGGCCAGGGCAAGGCCCGCGAGGTTCCGGAAGCGATCCGCAAGGCGACGGACGAAGCTAAGAAGAACATGATCCGTGTTCCGCTGCGCGAAGGCCGTACGCTTCACCATGATGGCCGTGGCCGTCACGGTGCGGGCAAGGTTGTACTGCGTGCTGCACCTCCGGGAACCGGCGTTATCGCCGGTGGTCCGATGCGTGCGGTTCTGGAAACCCTCGGCGTTGGCGACGTTGTTGCCAAATCCCTGGGCACGTCCAACCCGTACAACATGATCCGTGCAACCTTCGACGCCCTGAAGCGCCAGAATTCGCCGCGTTCCGTCGCTGCGAAGCGTGGCCTGAAGGTCGGTGATCTGGTGAACCGCCGTAGCGACGGTGCGTCTTCGCCGGAAGCGATTGAATCGTAAGGACCGCGATCATGGCTAACAAAACCATCAAAATCCGTCAGACGGGCAGCCCGATTCGCCGCCCCGAAGATCAGCGCGCTACGCTGGTTGGTCTTGGTCTCAACAAGATCGGCCGCGTTCGTGAACTGGAAGACACCCCGGCTGTCCGCGGCATGATCCGCAAAGTCAGCCACATGGTGGAAATTATCGAGGAGTAGGTCCCCGTTGGGGAAACCACTCGTTCGAATGGAGAACGATATGCGTCTCAATGAATTGCGCGACAACGACGGCGCCGCCAAGCTCCGCACCCGTATCGGCCGTGGTATCGGCTCGGGCAAGGGCAAGACCGGTGGCCGTGGTGTGAAGGGTCAGAAATCCCGCTCTGGCGTAGCCATCAAGGGCTTCGAGGGCGGCCAGATGCCGCTTCACATGCGTCTTCCCAAGCGTGGCTTCAACAAGCCGAACCGCAAGCAGTGGGCCGAGATCAATCTCGGTCGCCTGCAGAAGGCGATCGACGAAGGCAAGCTCGACGCCAAGAAGGCAATTGATGCCGAAGCTCTCATCGCGGCCGGTCTGGTCCGTCGTGAGCTCGATGGCATCCGCCTCCTTGCGAAAGGCGAGCTGAAGGCCAAAGTAGAGATCACCGTAGCCGGTGCTTCCAAGCCTGCCGTTGAGGCAGTCGAGAAAGCAGGCGGCAAAGTGAATCTGCCTGCTGCGAAAGACGCAGAGGCCTAATCGGCATCCGCCGACCGCTTGAGGACGACTAAATGGCTTCAGCTGCACAACAGCTTGCTGCGAACATGAATTTCGGCTCCTTCGCGAAAGCGAAGGAGCTGCAACAGCGTATCCTGTTCACGATCGGGATCCTGATCCTGTATCGTGTGGGGACCTATGTTCCGGTTCCGGGTATCGACCCGACCCGTTACGCGGCAATGTTCGACCAGAATTCCCAGGGAATTCTGTCCATGTTCAACATGCTTGGCGGCGGCGCCGTCGAGCGTATGGCAATCTTTGCCCTGAACGTGATGCCGTATATCTCGGCGTCGATCATCATGCAGCTGATGTCCGCCACCATTCCTTCCCTTGAAAAGCTCAAGAAGGAGGGCGGTGAAGCCGGCCGCAAGCAAATCAACCAGTATACGCGTTATCTGACTGTCCTTCTGGCCACAGGCCAGGCGCTGGCGATCGCCGTGGGAATGAACTCGATTGATCCGAACACGGGTCAGGCGCTCGCGGTCAATCCGGGTCTGTTCTTCCTGGTCTCCACGGTGACGACACTTGTTGGCGGTACGATGCTGCTGCTGTGGCTGGGTGAACAGATCACCGCTCGGGGTATCGGCAATGGTGTTTCGCTGATCATTTTCGCAGGGATTATCGCTGCGGTGCCAAGCCTGATCGGTGGCGCCTTTGCGGCCGCTGAGAGCGGGACCCTGTCCGGTGGTGTATTCCTCGGCGGTGTCGCCCTGGTTCTCGCTGGCCTGACCCTGGTGGTTTTCGTCGAGCGTTCCCAGCGTCGCCTTCTGGTCCAGTATCCCAAGCGCCAACAGGGCAACCGCATGATGGGCGGTGAGAGCTCCTTCCTGCCGCTGAAGCTCAACACGGCCGGCGTTATTCCGCCGATCTTCGCCTCTTCCCTGCTGTTCATGCCGCAGACGATGGCGAGCTTCAACACGCAGGCCGCAAGTGGCCCACTGGCCAATATCATTGCCTATCTTCAGGCCGGGTCTCCGACCTTCCTGATTGTGTATGCGGCAATGATCATCTTTTTCTGTTTCTTCTACACCTCCGTGGTGTTCAACCCGGAAGACACGGCTGACAACCTCCGCAAATACGGTGGTTTCCTGCCAGGCATCCGTCCGGGCAAGCGTACGGCGGAATACCTGGACTATGTCCTGTCCCGCCTGACTCTGATTGGCGCGCTCTATCTGACGCTGATCTGTGTGGTTCCGATGATGATTTCGCCGAACACTGCCCTGGGCGGTACGTCGATCCTGATTGTCGTCTCGGTGACCATGGACACGATCTCCCAGATTCAGTCGCATCTGCTGGCTCACCAGTATGAAGGCCTGATCAAGAAGTCGAAGCTGCGGGGGCGCAAGCGATGAACATCATTCTTTTCGGACCTCCCGGTTGCGGCAAGGGTACCCAGGCCAAGCGTCTCGTTGCAGAGCGCGGCTGGGTGCAGTTGTCTACCGGTGACATGCTGCGAGCTGCCAAGGCAGCAGGCTCTGATCTCGGCAAGCGTATTGCTGCGATCATCGACGCCGGCGAGCTGGTGTCCGACGAGATTGTTATTGAACTGATTGCCGAACGTCTTCCCGAAGCGGAAGCGGCCGGCGGAGCCATCTTTGATGGTTTCCCGCGGACGGTGGCCCAGGCGGAAGCCCTGGACCAGCTGCTCGCGGATCGTGGCACTCAGGTCGACTCGGTTGTCGAGCTGAAGGTTGTTGACGAAGCGCTCGTCCAGCGCCTGGTCAAGCGGGCCGAGGAAGAGGGGCGTCCGGATGACACTGAAGAAGTCATCCGCAACCGTCTCAAGGTCTATTACGGCCAGACCGCACCGCTGATCCCTTTCTTTGCCAAGCAGGGCAAGCTGAAAGAGGTCGACGGAATGGGGTCAATGGACGCTGTAGCTTCATCAATTGCAGCTGCATTGGACGAGAAGTGAACAAAGCGTGTTGTAACCCCATTGACGGGGGCGCAACACAGACTGTAGATAGCGCCCTTCGCAAAAGCGGGCGAACATTTGAGGCAACCGGGAGGTGGCCCAATGTTTCGTCCCTGAATGGTGTTCTGAATTAGGAGATGGATCGTGGCCCGTATTGCCGGCGTCAACATTCCGACGAACAAGCGTGTAATGATCGCGCTTAGCTATATCCACGGCATTGGCCCGGCCAAGGCGAAGGACATCTGTGAACAGGTGTCCATCACCCCGGAGCGCCGTGTAAGTGACCTGACCGACGCAGAGATCCTGCAGATCCGCGAAGTGATCGACCGCGATCACACCGTGGAAGGTGATCTTCGCCGCGAAGTCGCTGTGAACATCAAACGTCTCATGGACCTCGGTAACTACCGCGGCCTGCGCCACCGTCGTGGCCTGCCGGTTCGCGGTCAGCGCACGCACACCAATGCGCGCACCCGTAAAGGTCCGGCCAAGCCGATTGCCGGCAAGAAGAAATAGGGCCTGAACCATGGCTAAAGATACCGGCCGCGTTAAACGCCGCGAGCGCAAGAATATCACGTCGGGTGTTGCCCACGTGAATTCCAGCTTCAACAACACCATGGTGACCATCACCGACGCCCAGGGTAATGCAATTTCCTGGTCCTCCGCTGGTCACATGGGCTTCAAGGGCTCCCGCAAGTCCACGCCTTATGCTGCGCAGATGGCTGCCGAGGATGCGGGCAAGAAGGCTCTCGAGCACGGCATGAAGACGCTGGAAGTCAAGGTTTCCGGTCCGGGTTCGGGCCGTGAGTCGGCGCTGCGCGCTCTGCAAGCTGTTGGTTTTACCATCACCACCATCCAGGACGTGACGCCCATTCCGCACAATGGTTGCCGTCCGCCGAAGCGTCGTCGCGTTTAAGACAACGCATTTGGTTTTCGCCTGTATGTACGCGCCGGCGCACCGCCGCCGGCTGATGAAGGGGCAGTAAGAACGTGATCGAAAAGAACTGGCAAGAACTCATTCGTCCGATGAAGCCGGAGATCAAACCGGGTCATGATCCGGAGCGTCAGGCCAAGATTGTCGCCGAGCCGCTGGAGCGTGGTTTTGGCATGACACTGGGCAATGCTCTGCGTCGTGTGCTGCTGTCCTCCCTGCAGGGCGCAGCTGTCACGAATGTACACATCGATGGTGTGGTGCACGAGTTCTCCTCGATCGACGGTGTTCGCGAGGACGTCACTGACATCATCCTGAACATCAAGCAGATTGCCCTGCGCATGCATGGCGAGGGACCCAAGCGCGTTGTCCTGACCAAGACTGGTCCGGGCATCGTGACTGCGGGTGACATCGAGGAAACGGCTGACGTCGAGATCGTCAACAAGGACCTCGTTCTCTGCACGCTGGATGAAGGCGCTGAAATCCGCATGGAATTCACCGTCAACACCGGCAAGGGCTATGTTCCGTCAGACCGCAATCGTCCGGAAGACGCTCCGATCGGCCTGATCGGCGTTGACAGCCTGTACAGCCCGGTGAAGCGCGTGTCCTACAATGTCGAGAACACCCGCGAGGGCCAGGTTCTGGACTATGACAAACTGAATCTCGAAGTTGAGACGGATGGTACGGTCTCGCCGGAAGACGCTGTCGCTTTTGCTGCGCGCATCCTGCAGGACCAGTTCCAGATCTTCATCAACTTTGAGGAGGCTGTCGAAAGCCGCCCGGCGGAAGACGACAAGCCGGAGCTCGATTTCAACCCGGCGCTGCTGCGCAAGGTCGACGAGCTGGAGCTGTCTGTTCGTTCGGCAAACTGCCTGAAGAACGACAATATTGTTTACATCGGCGACCTGATCCAGAAGTCCGAGGCGGAAATGCTCCGTACCCCGAACTTCGGCCGCAAGTCGCTTAATGAGATCAAGGAAGTTCTCGCCCAGATGGGTCTGCACCTGGGTATGGAAGCGCCGAACTGGCCGCCGGAGAACATCGAGGATCTCGCCAAACGTTTTGAGGATCACGTCTAGGCAGCCGCCGAGAGGCGCCTGAACCGGACCTGAGGAGATTTAGCCATGCGTCACGGCATCGCACACCGCAAGCTCAACCGTACGACCTCGCACCGTAAGGCCATGCTGGCCAATATGGCTGCGTCGCTGATCGAGCACGAGCAAATCGTAACCACGCTCCCGAAAGCCAAGGAGCTGGCACCGTTCATGGACAAGCTGATCACGCTGGCCAAGCGTGGCGACCTGCACGGTCGTCGTCTGGCCATGTCCAAGGTTCGCAATGAAGAACAGGTCAAGAAGCTGTTCGACACGCTGGGCGGCCGCTACACCGAGCGCGCTGGTGGTTACACCCGCGTCCTCAAGGCTGGCTTCCGTCACGGTGACAATGCTCCGATGGCTGTCATCGAGCTGGTTGACCGCGATCCGGCAGCCAAGGGCGCTGCTGACCGCGCTCGCGTCGAAGCCGAAGGCGACATGAACGACGAGTAAGACACTTGTCATTACAGGTTCAGGGAAAGGCGGCTTAGCATTTGCGAGCCGCCTTTTTCATGTCCGAAAGTGTGCCTATATGAACCCCATGATCAAATCTCTCGCTCTTCTCGCATCGCTCGCTGTTTCCGGATCCGTTCTGGCGCAGGAACTTCCCTTTGCCGCCGACCGTGTCGTTCCGGAGAGCCAGGCCCAGATGCAGCTGTCCTTTGCGCCTATCGTGCGAGAGGCAGCACCTGCCGTGGTCAACGTCTATACCAGCCGCACAGTGCAGCAGCGGGTCTCCTTCTTTTCCCGTCGCACACGCGAGCGAGAGCAGAACTCCCTCGGCTCCGGCGTGATTGTCGATGCGTCCGGTGTGATCGTCACGAATAACCATGTCGTGCAGGGCGCAGACGAGTTGCGTGTGGTGCTGGCCGACCGGCGCGAGTTCGAAGCACAAATCCTGTTGACGGACGAGGCCTCTGATCTGGCGATCCTGAAAGTCGAGACCGACGAACCACTGCCGGTCCTGCCGTTTGATACTGGCGGAGACGGGGAGGTGGGCGATCTGGTCCTGGCCATTGGCAACCCGTTTGGTGTCGGCCAGACGGTGACCAGCGGCATCATCTCGGCGCTTGCCCGCACCGATGTGGGCGAGAGCGATTTCGCTTCCTTCATCCAGACCGATGCCGCGATCAATCCGGGCAATTCCGGCGGTGCACTGGTGAATATGGATGGCGAGCTGATCGGCGTGAATACGATGATCTTCTCCCGTTCCGGCGGATCAAACGGAATCGGTTTTGCCATTCCTGTCGATCTGGTCAGCCGTGTCGTGGATACGGCGCTGAGCGAAGGCGAGCTGATCCGACCCTGGCTGGGCGCGCGTTTACAGCCGGTGACCAGCGACCTGGCCCAGGCCTTTGGCCTTGACCGTCCGCGCGGCGCCCTGATCAATGAGATCTATCCGGATGCAGCAGCGGATGATGCCGGCCTGCGCCAGGGCGATATCGTGCTCGCTGTGGATGGCCACGAGGTCAATAATGACAGCGGCACACGTTTCCGCCTGGCCACGCACGCAACCGGTGATGATGCGCGCTTCACTGTCCTGCGCGATGGCCGCGAGATTTCCCTGGATGTCCCGGTCCTGCCGGCGCCGGGCATTGCCGATCCGCAGCCTTACCTGCCGGAAGGCGCCAATCCCTTTGTCGGCAGCTCGCTTCTTGAGCTATCGCCGGCCTTCAATGAAAGCGTCGGCCTTGATTCCTTCGAGGAAGGCCTGATCGTGTCCAATATCCGACGGCGTTCGTTGGCGGCAAATTTCGGCTTCCGTCCGGGCGACCGTGTGGTGGAGATCGATGGCCGGCGTATTGTCACGCTTGATGATTTCGAGGACATGCTGGCCCGCCTGGACGGCCGGGAGACCTGGCCGATCGCGGTCATGCGCCGCGGCCAGCGCATCGAGGCGGATATCAGGCTTTATTGATGACGCTCGATATCTCGACGGATATCAACCGGCTCGACCGAGCGATCTCAGCTAACAGGACGCCAAGCGAACCGTCGGTCTGGAATCCAATCAGATCGTGCGACGCTGTTTTTTTCCCAGGGCACGGCTAAAATTGGGGGAGCAGTGGAACGCGAAAAAAATTCTGTCCCAGTTTTTTGGTCAGCGATGAGATTCTACCGGTCGGTTTCATCAGCTTTGCTGGAATATGCCAGCGTGAATATGAAAATTAGGCTGCTTATCCCGACAGTCCACGGGCTATAGAGATCGAATAATAGCTTTTGAGCAACTAGCACAATGAGACAAAAAAGGCTCAGTATGGGCATCAAATACCTAATCTCTAATCTCCCTGTAGAATTGCTTTAGGGTCACATACTACGCACCACGCGAGGTGTGCCGCGGACGCCTAAACTCATAGCTACTCACACCCCAAACCAGCTTTTGCTCGTCCGGGCAACGAAGCAGGCGCCGCGGGCGAGCATTTCGCCACGGGTGTTGCCAATGACGCTCGGTACTCCGGCAAGATGACTCCCCGCTAGGCAGGCGCGACGCATCAGCCTAGCTTGGCTGCCATGTCCAATCTGTTCGAAGCCGCCGGTCTGGAAGCCGCTGCACCCCAGCCGCTCGCGGAAAGACTGCGCCCCGCAAATCTTGACGAGGTCATCGGCCAGGATCACCTGTTGCAGGGCGATGGTCCGATCGCGCGCATGCGGCGACAGGGGCGGCTGGCCTCGCTGATCCTTTGGGGACCGCCCGGTGTGGGCAAAACCACCATCGCCAGGCTGCTGGCCGAGGATAGCGGACTGGAATTCGAACCGCTGTCGGCGGTGTTTTCCGGCGTTGCCGATCTCAAGAAAGTGTTTGAACGGGCCCGGGCGCGGCGCCAGTCCGGGCGCGGCACGCTTTTGTTTGTGGACGAGATCCATCGTTTCAACCGTGCCCAGCAGGATGGCTTCCTGCCGGTGGTGGAGGAGGGGACCGTCACCCTGGTCGGGGCAACGACGGAAAACCCGTCCTTCGAGCTCAATTCAGCCCTGCTTTCGCGCTGCCAGGTTCTTGTGCTCAAGGCGCTTGATGATGCCGCGCTGGAAGACCTGCTCCGGCGGGCCGAGACAGAGACCGGTTCCAGCTTGCCACTGACAGACGGTGCCCGGACGGCCCTGCGCGGCATGGCGGACGGGGATGGGCGCTATCTGCTCAATCTTGTCGAGGAACTGATCTCGCTGGAGATCAGTGAGCCGCTCGACGGACAGGCACTGGCTGTTCATCTCAACAAGCGCGCGCCTGCCTATGACAAGGATCGTGACGAGCACTACAATCTCATCTCCGCCCTGCACAAGTCGGTTCGCGGCAGCGATCCCGATGCGGCGCTCTATTGGTTTGCCCGCATGCTGGAAGGCGGGGAGGACCCGCTGTTCCTGGCCCGGCGCCTGGTGCGCATGGCGTCTGAAGATATCGGCCTGGCTGACCCGACTGGGCTGATGATCGCCAATGAGGCTGCGCGCACCTATGAGCGTCTGGGTTCGCCTGAGGGCGAGCTGGCGCTGGCGCATGCCGTTGTGCACCTGGCCACGGCGCCCAAGTCGAATGCGGTCTATGTCGCCTACAAACGAGCCCGTCGGGCCGCGAAACAGACCGGTTCGCTTATGCCTCCAGCGCATATCCTCAATGCACCAACGCAATTGATGAAGGAGCAGGGTTACGGCGCTGGTTATGAGTACGACCACGACGCCGAAGGCGGTGTTTCGGGGCAGGACTATTTCCCGGATGAGATGGATGAACGTCCTGTTTTTTATGAGCCTTTGGAGCGCGGGCGCGAGGCTGCAATCGGTGAGCGCTTGCGGGCCTGGCGGCAGGTGCGCAAGGCCCGCCGAAAAACCGAATGAAGCGTGACGGTGGTCACACTTCGGCCACGCAGAACCGGTATAAACGCTTCACTGATCCCGCTAGCCGGGGCGCAAGAGCTGTACCAGTCTTGCAGGCACGCGCCCAAATGACTATCTGGGCGTGACAAGAATAAAGGGGCCTTTCCGGGACGAAAGGTTGGTTCGGTGAAGTTATCGACGCGTACATTGTTGAGCGCCGCAGCGATTGCCTTGGCAATTGCGCCGATGGCGTCTGCGCAGGACAGGGCGGCCAATGGCCTGTTCGCGGCTCAGGATGTGCCTGTTCGTATCGGCGGTGAGGCGGGCGAGGCCTGTGTGACCGGTCGGGTCGAACAGCGCGTTTCGCGTGGTGATGATCGCGGTTTTGGAATCCTGCCAGTCTTCAGCGGTCCGGGTGAGGATTACGCGCCGGTCGACACGGTACGTTCCGGTGAGCTCGCTTATGGCTGCCAGACGGCTTATTCAAATGATTTGTCCGCGCAATGGATCGGCGTGATTTATGGGCCAAGCCTGGACAGTTGCGGTGTCGAGCCGCAGCCGGGGCGCGCACGCAACTATTCCGGTACCTGTCGGTATGGCTGGATCAATGCGACCGGTTTCACGGCCTTCCAGTCTGAAGACGTGATCCTGGTTGGCTCTGCCGACGACAGCGACGACTAGGCCTTTCCGGGCCAGAACCGACCCAGCACAACACCGGCGATTGCCGCATAGAGACCGAGGCCGGCCATCAGGCCCGCTTCGCCCTCGGTTAGCACAGCCAGTCCAGCCAGGGCCGCGATCAGAATGCCTCCACGAACACGCAGGCCGGAGAGGGGTTCTTCGGTCGCATCACCGACACTGTTGATCCGCCCCAGCAGCAGGGCGTGAACAACACCCAGCGCCAGAATTCCCAGCGCAGCATAGAGCATCATTTGCGGCATGCCCTCGACGGCAGAGAGCAGGAGCGCGCGAAGATCGCCCTCCAGCTCGATCAGGTTCCACATGGAAAACGCTACGGCGATCATCGCCCCCACCAGGTTGAGGGTACGCTTGCGATCGAGAAACGCATCCAGCGCCAGGGCCAGACCGGCCACATAGCCCATCTCGGAATATCCGTCGCGGAAGACCGCAAGGCCGGCGAGGATAAGGACGACCGCCATGTCACCGAGCTTAACCGGATTGCCCACGGTGCGATTGACGACGCGTACAGCCATCAACACGAAGGCCAGCGTCCACAGGGACAGGTCATTGCCCAGCCAGACCAGCGGGACGACCGCTGCCATGGCGATGAAGGCCCCGGGATTGCGGTCCGGATCCAGCTCCCGGCCCAGGGCCCAGATCAGGAAGGCGGCGAACATAGCACCGAGCCCGGTGAAGCCGGCCGCCATGAGCGATTCGCCTGTCGACATGCGCCAGCCGGCTGTGGCGATCAGGATCAGCGGGAGCAGCATCAGCACTGCACGGTTCGACCCGTAGCGCGCGTCCAGCGGCCGGGAGATGGATGAAACGCGGTAGATGGGTTTGCTCATGATCTTCCCCGAACGTGCGGCCTGCGACGCGCTGGCGCTTGCTTTGCCGGGGCAAGTGCGGCAGCCGTCAGATCTGACCACAGCTTGCCCCAGGGGCCTAGAATGATCGCAGCGCTGTTTGTTTCAAGTCTTATGGCTGTCACCACTGTCGCCATTCACATGGTCGGCCTGGTGTTTTTGACGGAAGTCATGCGCAAGCGCTCGCCCAAACTGCGCCCGCATACCAGCCCGCTGCGCCAGATGATTTTCATCCTGCTGGTCGTACTCGGCCTCTTCCTGATCCACGCGGTGGAGATCTGGGCCTATGCCGGTGTCTATGTGTTGCTTGGCGCGTTCGAGGATTTCGAGACAGCGCTCTATTTCTCAACCTCGACCTTCACGACACTGGGTTATGGCGATGTGATCATCGACAGCCAATGGCGCCTGGTGAGCGCGGTTGAGGGGTTCAACGGCTTCCTCCTGATCGGTTGGTCGACGGCTTTCCTGGTGTCGGTGATCGCCCGCCTGCGCTCGACGGAAACCGACTGGCTCGACCATCTGGGTGAGGATGATTAAGCCTGCCGCATTTCCACGCTTGATGCTGATGCCCAAGCCACGCTAAACCCCGTCTGAACCCGGGCATTCGCCTGTTTCAGTTTGGGGTCTCCATGTTCAAGAAAATCCTCATCGCCAATCGCGGCGAGATCGCTGTTCGTGTCATCAAGACGTGCCGCAAGCTGGGCATTGCCACCGTGGCCGTCTACTCCGAGGCGGATGCCGACAGCCTGGCGGTTGAAATGGCGGATGAGGCGGTTTTCATCGGGCCTCCGGCTCCCGGTGAAAGCTATCTGCGCATGGATGCGATTCTCGATGCCATCAAGCAGACCGGCGCTGACGCTGTGCATCCAGGATTTGGCTTCCTGTCCGAGAATGCGGCCTTCCCCAAGGCGCTGGAAGAGATCGGCGTGGCCTGGATCGGTCCGAATGTGAACGCCATCGACGCGATGGGTGACAAGATCCGCTCCAAACAACTTGCCGCCAAGGCCGGCGTCTCGACGATCCCCGGCGCGGATGGCGAGATCAGCGATGCCGAGACGGCTGTCGCCGCCGCCAATGCCATTGGCTATCCGGTGATGCTGAAAGCCTCCGCCGGTGGTGGCGGCAAGGGCATGCGCATCGCCCACAATGAAACCGAGGCGCGCGAAGGCTTCACCGCTGCGCGCAACGAGGCCAAGACCTCCTTTGGCGATGACCGCATCCTGATCGAGAAATTCATCGAGGAACCGCGCCATATCGAGATCCAGGTGCTCGGCGACAAGCACGGCAATGTGGTCTATCTCAACGAGCGCGAATGTTCCGTGCAGCGCCGCAACCAGAAAGTCCTCGAGGAGGCCCCGTCGCCCTTCCTCGACAAGAAGACCCGCGAAGCCATGGGCGCGCAGGCGGTCTCGCTGTCTGAAGCGGTGGACTATGACAGTGCCGGTACGGTCGAGTTCATCGTCGACAAGAACCGCAATTTCTACTTCCTGGAAATGAATACCCGCCTGCAGGTGGAACATCCGGTCACCGAGCTGATCTGTGGGCTCGACCTGGTCGAACAGATGATCCTGTCGGCAGCTGGCGAGAAGCTTTCGATCTCCCAGCGTGATGTCGGCATTGATGGCTGGGCTGTCGAGGCACGTCTTTATGCCGAGGACCCGTATCGCGGCTTCCTGCCGTCAATTGGTCGTCTCAAGCGTTTTATCGAGCCGGCCGAAGGCCCGCTGGGCAAGGGTGAGCTGCGCATCGACAGCGGTGTGCGCGAAGGCGACGAGATCTCCCTCTTCTATGATCCGATGATCGCCAAGGTGATCGGCTATGGAAAAACCCGTGAGGACGCGATCGATACGCTGGCAGCGGCCATGGATCGCCTGCACGTGGAAGGCCTGCAGTCCAACGCACCCTTCCTGTCGGCCGTGCTGGACGAGGCGGATTTCCGTACCGGCCGCATTCACACCGGCTATATCCCGGAGCACTTCCCGGAAGGTTTCCACGGCACCCGTCCGCGCGATGAACAGCTGATCTACATGGCCAGTGCTGCGGCCTATATGCATGAAATGCTGATCCGCCGCGCCGGCCAGACGTCCGGCCGTGTCGCTGATCCGGAGTATCCGGAAACACGCGAATGGATCGTGTTGATGGATGAGCGCCGTGTGCCGGTTGAAATCACCATGACAGGTGAGGGCGAGGCCCAGATCTGGTCTCCGGGCCTGACCCAGGAGCGCCAGACGCTGACAACGGACTGGACGCCCGGCGCCTGCCTGTTCCAGGCCAGCCTGGACGGTACTGATTTCTCGCTGGAGGCATCCACGCGTACCGAAGGCTTTTCCCTGCGCCACCGCGGTTATGCCGCGACCGCTGTTGTCTGTACGCCGCGCGCGGCCGAACTGCACGCCCTCTTGCCGGTCAAGGAGAAGGCCGACACCGCCAAGCTGGTCATCAGCCCGATGCCGGGGCTGATTGTTTCTGTCGACGTGGAGACGGGCCAGGAAGTAAAGGCGGGAGAAGCCCTGCTGGTGGTCGAGGCTATGAAGATGGAAAATGTAATCCGCGCCGAAAAGGACGGTGTCATCAAGACCATCAATGTCGAGGCCGGCGCTTCGGTCGCGGCCGACGAGCTGATGATCGAGTTCGAATAAACCGAGCACATCAATATCACCGGGGGAGGGTGAGGCGATGGACTGGCAGAATATCCTGTTCAACCCGAACGGCCGCATCGGCCAGGGCGATTTCTGGAAGGGCGTAGCGATCATCGTCATCGCCAACATCCTCCTGCACGCCATTCCGCTGCTGGGCGGACTGATCTGGCTGATGATGATCTGGGTCGGAATCACCGTTTACGGCAAGCGCCTGCATGATGCCGGGCGGTCCGCGATCTGGCATCTTCTGCCCTGGGTCGTCAGCATGATCCTGTGGGCCTTCGCCTTCCTTATCATTGGTGGTGCCGTCTTGACCCTCATCCTCAATGAGGGCGATGTGAGCCCCTGGGCGGTCATCTCCGCCGGTGGTGGTGTGCTGGGCATTGTCGGGCTGGATAACCTGATCTGGCTTGTCTACACGCTCTGGGTCGGTCTGGCGGCCGGTGACAGCGGCGAGAACGCCTACGGTCCGGCACCGGTTATCGAGGCGTCTGCAACCGCTCAAGGCGATTGATTGGCGCGATTGGCCAACTAGCCAGCGGCCTGAAACCGCCCATGTCTGGTCAGAGTTGGCGAACATGGAGGAGGCATTGGGTTTCAAGGCGCTCATCATCAATCGCAATGACACCCCACGGATCCTGCCCGGTGCGGGCGGCTAGCTCTCGGCCGCGGAGTTTGTCCGGGACTGTTTTTCTTCATTGCCGCCGGCCGCAGCATCTAAGTGAGCGTGAAACCGGGATTCTGCCGTCAAGCACAGCTTCTTCGTTGACGTGCCCGGGGTCTTGGCGGACAAAGCTCTCAACTTTGTTCGCTAAGGGGGCTGAGCGATGAATCCTGGAGTACTTTTCCTTCCCGTCTATCGCGCGTCGACGACTGCATTCCTTCTGGGTTTGCTGGTTCTGGCCGTCATTGATTTTGCGCGCATGTCGTCAGGCGTGCCGTTCCTGTCCGATGGACTTGGAATGGTGGCCGTCTGGTTCTTCGTGCTTTCGCTTCACATCAACCGGCTGCGCCACAGCGAGCGCGGAATGGGCATGGCCTTTCTTCCGGTCGGCCTGGCGGTCGTTGCAAAGTTCATCGGCTGGATCATCAGCATCTTCACCTTTGCCATGCAGGGAATGGTCGTGTTCGCTGCCGAGCGCGGTGTCGATGTCGATCCCGACGGGCCGCTGGAAGATGCCCTGACCAATCCCGACTTCGTGCAGGCCATGGAAGACCCGCAATTTGTTCAGAGCTTTACGGCCTGGGCAGAGGAGGACGCGACCATGCAGGCTGCGGCTGCGAGTGTTGGCGAGATGTCATCCTTCCTCGGTTTCTGGATTGTTCTTGCGGTGTTTGCCATCTGGTTCTCCCAGATGAAGCGTCTCGGTGGCGCCTTGCCGACTGTTTCGGAGGACACACCCTCCATGCTCAACCCGGAGCCGATGGCTGCGCCGTCCGAGCCAGAACCGCTTGCTGAACCGGTTGACGCCGAGGCGGTCGAGGTCGCAGAAGAAGCACCTGCAGAGCCTTCCGAGGACGCTGCGCCGGCAGAAGACGCCGCGACAGAGGACACACCGTCGGACGACAGTGCTGGCGATGACAGCATTGTCGACGAAAAGCCCAAGGACTAGGCCCAGAGATCAGGCAACGTCCTCATAGGGGCTCAGATCGGGGGCTTCGACCCGGCGGGCCGCTCCGAAAATATCGACAAAACTCAGATGGAGGGCTGTATCAAAGTCCTCCATCGTCGTTTTCAGGCCCAGATCATCCAGGCTGGTGACGCCGTAAAGCGGATTTGAGATGCCGCAGGGCGTGATTCCGCCGAAATGTGTCAGATCGGGTGCCACATTGAAGGCGATGCCGTGAAAGCTCACCCAGCGGCGCAGGCGCACGCCGATGGCGGCGATCTTGTCCTCGCGTCCCCGACCCCGATCGACCCAGACCCCGACCCGGCCCTCACGCGGACCAGCCTCGATGCCAAAGGCGGCGGCTGTGCCGATCAGCCAGTGTTCCAGGTTCTGGATAAACTTGCGCACATCCTTGTCGCGGCGCGTCAGGTCCAGCATCACATAGGCCACACGCTGGCCCGGCCCGTGATAGGTGTATTCACCCCCGCGACCGGTCTCGTAAACCGGGAATCGGTCCGGCGTCAGCAGGTCTTCCGGCTTGGAACTGGTGCCGGCCGTATAGAGCGGGTCATGTTCCAGGAGCCAGACAAGCTCCTCCGCCTCGCCACGCGCGATCGCGGCAGCCGTGTCCTCCATGAAGGCCACAGCGGCCTCATAGGGGACTTTTTCAGTGGAAATGGCCCAATTCACGGCAGGTAATGTCATATCGCGTTGTCTTAACTCTCGTGAAACCGTATCGCGCAAACATCGTGATGATTATCCGTCAGGGCAAGTCCGGGAGTGATGTGTGAGTCAGATCAGTGCTGTGGAAGTGGAAATTGCTGTCCTGTTGGGCCGGTCCAAGATGCCGATCCAGCAATTTCTGCGCATGGGCCGTGGCGCAGTCATCCCCCTCGACTCAGGTGAGGAAGAGGAAGTCTGGATCCTGGCCAATAATCATCCCATCGCCCGGGGCGAGGTTGTGATCCAGGGCGACCGCATCGCTGTGTCCATTACGGGGCCTGCAGATGCCAACGAATTCTTTGCAGCTGCATAAACTACCGCATTTTCCTCTTCACAAGCCGCGCCGTAGTTGTTATTCCCCGCGCCTCCAACACGGGCGGTCGTGGCGGAATTGGTAGACGCGCAGCGTTGAGGTCGCTGTGGGGTAAAACCCGTGGAAGTTCGAGTCTTCTCGACCGCACCATTTTCTCAAGAAAATGAATTGATGAAACCGGATGCCGGTGTGTTTGATACGAACGCACTGGGCGGGGCTGGTGTGTTTGGGGTTCGCTGTTGAT
The DNA here is from genome assembly GCF_017643475.1 of Maricaulis sp. GTDB lineage: Bacteria > Pseudomonadota > Alphaproteobacteria > Caulobacterales > Maricaulaceae > Maricaulis. The sequence continues at coordinate 390,146 of NZ_JAEPNI010000003.1, read as the reverse complement.
TGGGGGCGGAGCTGTAGGTAGCGTCAGGCTTGGTGTAGAGGGTATGTGTGCCTGCTTTTTCCATGAGGAACAGAAATGACTATCGCGAATAGATTGTGGTTCGCTGCTCTGTTCAGCGTATTGGGGCGGAAGCGGTTTGATAGCCTAAATCTAAATGTTCGTGTGGGTGTAGGGCCGCGGTGGCAAATATTTTTTGTCCCACCGGTAGTCTTTCTGTTTTGGTGTAGCATTGTCTCGATTGTATTCGGGATCTTTAAATACTCCTACGTGATGGTTGTGCCTGTCTTTTTTGTTATCTTGTTGAATAGTGCACATATTGCACTTTTCCGGTTAAGGGCATTGGATTAGCCGCCGGAATAAATGGTGACAGGCACGCATTTCCAGCGCCAATGGCACGACGGATCTGGCCACTTATAGCTATGACGATCAGGGCCGTGTCACGCGCATCGATGCGGGCATCGGCGCCAGCAATTCCGGCCATGTCGAGTTCGGCTATGATGTCGACAGCGATCTGACCTCGCAGACTCTTCAAAAACGGGGACACGTACTAATTTCTCTGTACTAATTTCTCACTCGTTCTGCGGGGTAGCGCGCCATTAAACGGTACGTGTCCCCGTTTTCCCCCGAAGGTTCTAATGGCTGTCGATATCGAAAGTTGCTGTCGAGAACTCGTTGGGTTCCAGCTAACGTTGGTGAGGACTTGGAGCGAAACTTTCGGGCTTGATATGGTCGAAACAGCATCTCCTGGAACCGGCGAAATCATGGCCGGCAATGAAAGGTGGCGCTATCGCCGTCACGGGCTTGGCGTAGACTTTGTTCGGTTGTCAGACGGCGTTGACGTTGACATTCACGACGAGTTTGCACGACCAGAACTATTCGACCTTTGGCGGCTCGAGCTTTTTTTGGAAAGTAGGGGAGTCCTTATTCGTCAGCCATTGTTGGAGGGCTTGGTGATGAAGATTTCCGGGGTCGAACGCATAGGGCGCCACTACTTCTTCACCTGCGAGTAGCTCCGGTCCGGATGCCGGTGTGTTCGTAGCGGACGCACTGGGCGGGGCTGGTTTGTTTGTGTGGTTGAGCGAGGTTCTGAGAATGACTAACGGGAGCTTGGTTTCCAGATGAAATCCCGTCGAAAAGTTTACTGTGTCGGCGCTTCGCAGACTGTGAATGAGCAGTGGATGTTAAGCTTGCACGATCCTGATATGGCGGGGCTGCAGGTCCTGAATCGCGATATTCAAAACCTTGAGCTTTTATCCGTGGGTGGCGACCGACTCGGGTTCGTCCGGTACGAATTCCCATATCGAAGTGATATGGAAAACTACATCGTGTCTTTCTCCTCAGTCGGATCGGGGGCGAACCTTCTATGGTACGCTTGCGATTATCATGGGGTTGAATACCGGATCGAGGATGATTTCCGCCGCGCGGTCCCGACTGGCAGGCGTCACAAATAGCTGAGGAATTTGTCCTCGATGGCGCTCGAAACACTCGCGCGGCGAGGTTGTTGGGGCCCAATGCAGAAAACAGGGGCACACCCCCATTCTCCCACTCGCCACGAATCGCGCCACCGCCTAGGCTGCGCGCAACATCACTGAAACCCGTCATATCGAGACCGCAAGGAGAGCCCCATGAGCGATGCCGCTTTTGAAGACGAACTCCTTGCCGACACGTCCGGCCGTGTGAACACCGATCCGGAATTTGTCGCGGAACTGGTCGAGGCGATCCTGAATGGCGATGCGGACCTCGTTCGCCGCCTGCTGACGCCGCTGCACGAAGCCGATATCGCTGACGTTATTGAACAGCTCTCCTCGTCCAAGCAGGAGGCGCTGGCCGAGCTGACGCCGGATATCCTTACCGGTGATGTGCTGGCCGAGCTGGAGCCGGATACGCGCGAAGCGGTGATGGAGCATCTTGATGCCTCTCACCTGGCCGCCGCGATCTCCGATCTGGACAGTGATGACGCCACCGAGGTTCTTGAAGAGCTTGACGAGGATGTGCGTGAAGCCGTCCTGGCCGAAGTTCCCGATGCGGATCGCGAGGCCGTCGAACAGAGCCTGGCCTTTGACGAGGAGACGGCCGGTCGCCTGATGCAGCGCGAATTTGTGGCAGCACCGGACTTCTGGACGGTGGGCCATGCGCTGGACCATATGCGCGACAGTCGCGGCGAGATGCCGGACAAGTTCTTTGACCTGTTTGTGGTCGATGCCGGTTTTCGCCCCGTGGGCGAGATCCCGGTCTGTCGCCTGCTGGGCGCGCCGCGTGACCTTCAACTCACCGAGATCATGGAAAAGCCGCGCATTCTCGTCGCGCCGGAAACCGACCAGGAAGAGGTCGCCTATGTCTTCCACAAATACCACCTGGTCTCGACGCCGGTGGTGGACGGGGCCGGGCGGCTGACCGGCATGCTGACGCTGGATGATATCGTCGATGTCATCCAGGAAGAGAACAAGGAAGACATGCTGGCCCTGGCCGGTGTGAATGATGCGGGCCTGTCCGACACGGTCGTCCAGTCCGTGCGCTCGCGCGCGCCCTGGCTGCTGGTCAATCTGGCCACGGCCATCCTGGCTTCCGGCGTGATCGCGATGTTCCAGGGCGCCATCGATGCCTATGTCGCCCTGGCCGTGCTGATGCCGATCGTGGCCTCCATGGGCGGCAATGCCGGCACGCAATCGCTCGCCGTCGCCGTTCGAGCCATCGCCGAGCGCGATCTGACGGCGGCCAACTCGCTGCGGGTGATCTGGCGGGAGCTGGCCACGGGCACGCTCAACGGTCTTATTTTCGCCGTCGTGATGGGCTTGGTGACCATGCTCTGGTTCCAGGACTTGCAGCTAGCCGGCGTGATCGCGCTGGCCATGGTGCTCAATCTCGCCTGTGCGGGGTTGTCCGGCATTCTGATTCCCCTGGGGCTTGTGCGCGCCGGTGCAGACCCGGCCGTTGCCTCCTCTGTATTTGTGACCACGGTGACCGATGTGGTGGGATTTCTTGCATTCCTGGGGTTGGCGAGCCTCCTGCTTCTGTGATGAAATCCCTCCAGCTGGGGAGCTAAGGGTGGTGAAAACAGTGCGACACAGAGTGCTTTCGCTTGCGTGTTTGTTGGCGGTGACTGGTCCTGCAGCCCATGCTGACGGGGAATGGCAAGCCGCTGCGCGTCTCGATGCGCCCCGGGCGGGCCTGTCCGTGGTCGTGCTGGATGGCCGGCTTTATGCCGCTGGCGGTGCGGGTCTGACCGACCCGCGCGCCGAGTTTGAATCCTATGACACCGAGATCGACCGCTGGATGCCGGAGCAATCGCTGCCGCGCGGGCTGGAACGTTTCGGCATGTCGGTCGCGGATGGCCGTATCTATGCCGCTGGCGGTTATGCCGCGGGCGAAATGGGTGTCGGACCCAGCGCTGCGATGTGGTCCTGGTCGCCGGAACATGCCGTCTGGCAGAGCGAGGCGGCCATGCCCGCTGCCAAGGCGGACTTCACCCTGACCGAGGTCGGCGGCTTGCTCTACGCCATCGGCGGCAGCCGTGATGATGGCGAGTTTTACGTGTTCGATCCGGAGAGCCGGGAGTGGGAGAACGGCGAGGTGCCCGAGGGCGTGACCCGGGCAGCTGCTGCTGCGGTCGCGATTGATGACGAGATCCTGATTGTCGGCGGGTTTTACGCCGGCGCACCGACCGCGCGCTCTGACTTCTTCAACCCGGCGACAGGTGAGTGGCGCGAGGGACCAGCCTTGCCGGCGCCGCGCTCCGGTGTCGCGATTGCCTATGATGGCGAGCGTGTTCATGTCTTTGGTGGCCAGGGCGGCGAGGGCAATACCACGCTGGACGAACACCTGGTCTGGACGCCCGGCGAGAGCGGCTGGGAAAGCGCCGAGGGCCTGCCATCGCCGCGCACGAATGCGGCCGCAGCAAACCTGAATGACGGAATTTATATTGTCGGTGGCGGCAGTGGCGGCGGGTTTTTTGCGCCCTTCACCGCGCTTGATGTCACCGATGTTTACCTGCAGGGCGAAGGCTGAACCTCAAGGCGGCTTCGGACTTGCAATAGGGGGTAGGACCCCTGTGTGCCGTGTCAGAATTGAACAAGATGAAACCGCAACTGAAATCTTCCGCCGCCGCGCGCGCCCTGATCAAGCGCTTCGAACCGTTCAACGGAACCGCGATTATTGGTGATGATGGTCACTGGGTTGTCGGCTACGGTCACAAGGCGGCCGCCAAGCCTGGCACGACAGTCACGCCGGAAGAGGCCGACCTGCTGCTCATCTATGATGTGCTCAACGCGGAAACCGCCATTGATGATGTGGTCAACACGCCGCTGAAAATGCCGCAGCGCGACGCGCTCGTCTCATTTGTGCACGATATCGGCGGCGATGCGTTCAAACGCTCTGACGTCGCGCGTTATCTGTTCGAAGGTCGGGCCATGGCGGCCGGCGAGGCGCTGGCGATCTATGGCGACAATCACCCCGATCGCCGTGAGGCTGAGAACGCGCTCTTCATGACGGCCTTTGCGCCGCCTGCTTCCAGGCGCGGCGAGGAACGCGAACAGTCCACGGTCGAGCTGGTCATCAAGGTCGAGCATCCCGAGGACATCGCCGCAGACACGCCGGTCGAACCGGCCCTGGCGGAGGCTGCAGCTGCACCTGCGCCCGCCGACACACCGCCGCCGCCCTCTGCGCGTGACCTGGCTGCACGCCGCGCTGCCGAGGACGAGATCTCCCGTATTCTGGTCGCTGTTGGTGAAATGCCGCTCGAGGCCTTGCAGGCACCTGTGGAGGACACACCGCCCGCACCGCCTGTCCAGGTGCCTGAGGCGCGTGAGTTGACGGCGGCGCCTGCGCCGGAGGCAAGGCCGGAAGTGACACCGGACGCGACAGCTGAGCCAGCTGAGGAAATCGTCGCTTCCATCGATCTCTTGCAGGAGCGCGCAGAGCCGACACCAGCGGGCGCGGCAGATGATCTCGAGGCGGAAGCCGCTGACGTCGATGCCGCTGAGGTCGCTGACGAAGCTGTGGCCGAAGCTGATACCGCTGTTCAAGACGAGCAGTCCGTGGACACACCGGATGACGCTGCCGCCGAGACGGCGCAGGCTGAAACGCCGGATACTGTTGCACAGGTCAGTGACGAGGATGAAGTCGTCGATACGGCTGAACCGCAAGCGCCTGCGACGCCGGAAAATTACAACCGTGCCGACGAGGTTTCTGTCCGTACTGCGCCCCGTCACCAGCCGCGCTCTGTCTTTGATGGCTATCACAGCTCGCCGCTCGCGGCGCTGATGCCGGAAGGGCCGGTGCGTCACGTGCCTCCAAGCGAGACCCGCTCACCGGCGACGACTGAACAGCAGGCGCAGGTCGAGGACGCTCCCGAAGTGGAACCGGCTTCTGACGCACCATCATCCGACACCAGCATCCCGCTGAGCGATGTCCAGTCCGCGGTTGATACCAACCCGGTTGATGAAGCGGTGCACGCCTACGACGTGCCGGCTGATCTGTCCGAGCGGGCGGACAGCGGAACGGCATCTGACCCGGCGGCGGCCCAGGTGATCGCGCGCATGTCGCAGGAAATCGCTGCCGCACAGGTCGAACCCCGCGAGGAACATCGTGGTCGAGCCAGTGTGCAGATGTATGATGAAAGCCTGCCGGCAGGCACGACGCTGGGCTTTGTCATTGCTGGCGAACTCGCGGCACATTTCGATGAAGACGCCGCTGACGTCTCCGAAGCTGAGGTTATTGCTGCCGATGTTGCACTCGATGATGACGTCGCAGACGCAGATCCGGCTGTTGAAGCTGAATTTGCCCGCCTCGCCGAGGTGATGAGCGAGGACGACGCCGCGCCGGTCGCGACTGAGGCTGAAGAACCCGCTGCTGAAGCCATCGCCGAGGAGACTGGCGAGGCTGAGCTCGCTGCTGTTGTCGAAACGGGCGACCCGGTCGCAGATGAAGCCGAGGAAAGCGAAGCCGCTGAGGCCGAAGTGCCTCTGGCGGAGATGGTCGAGGACGTTGCCGCGGAAGAGGCAAACGTCTCTGAAGAGCTGGCTGTCGAGGACGCTCCGTCGGTTACGGAAGCCCAGGCTGCCGACGAGGCTTCTGTGGAGGATGCTGCGGACGAGCAGGACACAATCGTCGCACAGGTGCATGATGTCGTGGAGCAGGCGATCGCGGTCGCTGGCCAGGACGCACCGCCGCCACATCCGGCTTTCGAGGCTGCAACGGCCTCCGGTGCCGTGGGCGAGGTCGGCGCGGATGCCAGCCTCACCCGGGAAGCCGTGCACGTCGAGGATGAGCTTGTTGATACCGGCGAGATCGAGGCGCTGGAGGATGATTTCTCCCCGTCCGACCTGGCGGGCGAGGATGATCTCTACACCGATACCCGGACGATCGAGCCGCATAAGGATCGCAGTGCGGGCTGGTTCATCCTGGTTCTGCTGGCGGGTCTGGCCCTGTCTGTTTACGGCGGTCTCTTCACCTATATGGAATGGGATCGGGTCTGGGGCGCGCGGGAGCTGACCTCGGGCGCATGGGCACTGATCGCCGGTAGCTTCTTTTCTGTCATGGCACTCTGGCAGCTCCTTTCCATCTGGATGGAGAAGCGGAAAGAAAAAGCTCCGATTTAGCGCTAACGCGGCAACTCTTTCCTCCAGCAGCTTTCTTGTCGCTTGACCCGTGCTGCGCGCGTGATACATCGCGCGGCATGATACCGAACCAATATCCCTCCCTCGACTTCAACCTCGGTGAGACTGCGGACATGATCCGCGACACCGTTCGTTCCTTTGCAGCCGACGAAATCGCGCCGCGTGCGGCCGAAATCGACGAGAGCGATGTCTTCCCGCCGGACCTCTGGCAGAAAATGGGTGAGCTCGGCCTTCTGGGCATCACCGTGTCGGAAGAAGACGGCGGCTCGGGCCTTGGATATCTGGAACATGTCATCGCCATGGAAGAAATCAGCCGGGCCTCGGCCTCGGTTGGTCTGTCCTATGGTGCGCATTCCAATCTCTGCGTGAATCAGATCCGTCGCTGGGCGACACCCGAGCAAAAGGCGAAATACCTGCCCAAGCTGATGTCCGGTGAGCATGTCGGTGCGCTGGCCATGTCCGAGCCGGGCGCCGGTTCCGATGTTGTCGGCATGCGTCTGAAGGCGGAAAAGCGCGGCGATCGCTATGTGCTCAACGGCTCGAAAATGTGGATCACCAACGCGCCGGCTGCGGATACGCTGGTGGTTTATGCCAAGACGGATATGGACGCCCATTCCCGTGGCATCACGGCCTTCCTGATCGAGAAGGATTTCAAGGGCTTCTCTGTCGCCCAGAAACTCGACAAGCTGGGCATGCGCGGTTCGGAAACCGGTGAGCTGGTGTTTGAAGATTGCGAAGTGCCGGAAGAAAACATCATGGGCCCGCTCAATGAGGGCGTGAAAGTCCTGATGTCCGGCCTCGACTACGAGCGCGCAGTCCTGGCGTCCGGCCCGGTGGGTATCATGCAGTCCTGCATGGATGTTGTGATGCCGTATATCCGGGAGCGTCAGCAATTCGGCAAATCCATTGGCGAGTTTCAGCTGGTCCAGGGCAAGGTCGCTGACATGTATGTGCGCATGAATGCCACGCGCGCCTATGTCTATGCTGTCGCCCAGGCGTGTGACCGCGGCGAGACCACCCGCAAGGACGCTGCAGGTGCCATTCTCTACGCTGCTGAAAACGCAACACAAATGGCGCTGGACGCGATCCAGCTGCTGGGTGGCAATGGCTATATCAATGAATACCCGACCGGCCGTTTGCTGCGTGACGCCAAACTTTATGAGATCGGCGCCGGCACATCGGAAATCCGCCGCTGGCTGATCGGCCGCGAACTGTTTGGCGAAACCGCCTGACCGGAACCATATTTCCACGTGACAAGGCCCGGTTTTCCGGGCCTTTTCTTTTGCTGCGATAGGTGCTTTCACATTCGACAATCGTCTGATGACGGGCGTTCGGGGCTTGGCTATCCTTGCGCTTGTCCAGTTCGGGAGAATGACATGTTCCGCCAATCCATCACCGCCGTGGTCGGCCTGACGCTTGTCGCCGCCTGTGCTTCTGCGCAAAAAACGTCGACAGCAGGTCAGATGGATATCTTGTCTGCCCAGGACACGCTGGAGGTCTGCCTCAACCGCTCCACGGATGCAGGGATGGCCGAGCAACAGACCTGTATCGGTGAATACTCCCAGGCCTGCATGACACACCGCCCGGATGGCGAGACCACGCTGGGCATGGTGCGTTGTTCAACCGAGGAAGGTGATGCCTGGGATGTTGTGCTCAATGCCAGCTATATCGGCCTGCGCCAGCGTTATGAGGGCACGTCTGTGGCCGAAGGCCTGCGTGATGCCCAGCGCGCCTGGATCGAATTCCGTGATGCAGATTGCCGGGCCGAGGCGGCTGTTTTTGAGGGCGGAACCATCGCCCAGGTCATTCACGCCGGTTGTCAGATGGACCATACGGCCCGGCGGGCACTTGTCCTGCGCGCACGGCTGCAGGAACCGGCGTACTAGCGCCTACATCATCGGAAGCGGCAGGTGGAGTTTGCGGCGCATGCTCTCGGAGATGCCCGCCAGCATGCCCTGGGCGGCTTCGTAACCGGCCTCCACGGATTCCTCGTAGCGGTCCCAGTCGCGCATATCCACACGGGTCTCCGGCAGGATGAGCAGATCCGCGGCGCTGCGCCCGACATCCCGGTGATCGGCAACGCCCACAGTCGCGGCCCGCATCAGCAATGAGGCGATCGGGGGCGGGGATTTCAGGCCGTTATCCTTGACCCAGCCGAGGAAGCTCGGCGGATCGATGAAATCGGCCGGGTTGAGGCCCTGGGCACGGGTGACATCAGCGCCCACGACGGCGCCGCGATGGAACGCGCGCATCTGCTGGGCGGGGAAATTTGTGAACACGGCACCATCCACCAGGATCTGGCCATTGTGTACGACCGGCGGCAACAGGCCCGGAATGGCGATGGAGGCGCGCAGCGCGTCACGCAAACGTCCTTCCCGGTGCACATAGGGGCGTCCATTGGCCAGGTTTGAGGACAGGCAGAAGAAGGGACGTTTGAGATCGGCGATCTCGACGTCTCCGAAATGATGTTTCAGCCGCGCATCGACCTTTTCACCCTTGACCAGTGAGACAACAGGCAGGGCCCAGTCATCGAGCGGGTGACTGTCGACAAAGGCTTCGCGCACACGTTCTTCCAGCTCGGTGTCGCTCCACTCCAGGCCGACACCTGCCGCGATTATGGCGCCCATAGAAGCGCCACCGACAAAATCGATCGGCATGCCAGCTTCACGCAGGGCCCGAATGACACCGATGTGCGCATAGGCACGGGCGCCGCCGCCGGACACGATCAGGCCGACAGATTTTCCGGCAATCGTACGGGCCAGCCGGTCTGCGTCAGCGCGGGCGTGATCCTGGCGCCAGTGGAAGAGGCGCGCTGCCTCGGCGGCCTCGATCCATTCCTGCGGGCGAGCTGCCTGTCGGATGCCGCCCAGGTGCAGCAGAACCACATCGAGCAGTTTCAGCTTGGCTGCGGGCGAGGGGTCATCGGGCAGGAGCGGGCTCGAAGGCCGTGCATCTGCCCTTGCAAACACCCACATCCGGTCGGCCCGGCCCATGGCGCGGCGCGCCCAGGTCTGGTTGGCCAGTCTGGCCGTCAGAAGCACGATGTCGTGTTCCGCCTCGATGGCGTCGAGCTTTTGACCGCTCCAGTCGGAACAATCCTCGTCACCGATGAAACAGCTCAGCCCCAGTCGTCTCAGCGCGTCGCGTAATTCATTGGCGCGATACTCCAGATCAATCGTCGGCGAGGTCGAAACCATCGCGAAAACCTTGGGCTCTGATCCGGTCGAGCGGTCCGAACCGCGCAGCCGCGCCAGCATCATGCGGGCAAGCTCGCGCATCAGACTGGCATGTTTGCGGGTCAGGCGTTCGAAACTGGCCTTGGGCAGGCGCACAAGCTCACTGTCGCGCAGGGCGTAGACGCTGGCACTGTGCGGGGTCTCGTCCAGCAGGGACATTTCACCCACGGGCTCACCGGCGCGGATATAGCCGATCAGGTCCGGTCGTCCCAACGCACCGTTTCTGAAGGCCGCCAGAGCGCCCGAACGCACCAGATAGAAGGCGTCCGCGTCATCGCCCTCGCGAAACAGCATCTGCCCGGCCGGCAGGCAGAACCATTCAACCTCGTGCTCGACCGCGTCCAGCGCAGTCTTCTCGACACGATTGAGGAAGGGCAGGAATGAGAGGTTCAGAGGCATGAATCCCGCGAAGCAATTGATTGCACGCCAACATTAGGCCGGTTCGCGAGATGGGAGAAGGGGGAAGGGAAGTGAGACAAGCCCGCTCGTTCTAAATACTGTTGGGGGCGCTACCCGCCGATCTCTGACAATCTTTTCTGGCAGAGGTCGATAATGTCGAAATCGTCTGTGCTCGAGCCCGCTTTCCGGTAGAAGTTTGCCGCCTTCCTCTTATCTTTCTTCAACCCGCCCGAGCCGTCGCGATAACAATCGCCTAGGGCGATGGCTGATGTCTCATGAAACTCACCGCTTCTGACGGCCCGCAAACGAATGGCCGTGGCCAGTGCTTTGTCTTCAACTCCAAACTCGCCCGTCCAGAAGGCTTCGGCAAACACCTCAGCATCAATGCCAAGGCTGACTTTCTTGTTTTCGAGGTCAGTGATGATCGTGACGGCCCGCTGGCCGTCTGTGCCATCTGCCGGCCCATCCAGGCAGGCCCAGGCGAGCTCGATGGATGCATCATAATCTCCCTGTGTGTGAGCTCGCTCGAGATAAAAATCCGCTTTCTCCGCATTCACCGCCATGGCGGGATGGAAGCGTTTGGACAGCCCGAACATGGAGAGGAGGCCCTGCGCGAAGGACAGGTTTTGCCCGCTCGAGCTGGGGCGGAGGGACGCTTCTTCTCCACGGTAAATCCTGACCAGGGCCCGGCTTGCCTGGGAGCTACCCGCCTCGGACGCGATTTCGAGAATTTCTCTCTGCCGGATATGATCTTCGACGCGTGTGATGTTCATTCGCATCGCGGCATTCGCGCGCTCTGCAGGATTATCCGATATCAGAGCCGTCGCCTGAGAAAACTCGGGCGCGGGCAGCCGCCGACAGCTCTCAGGTGCCTGAGCACGTTTCAAACCGTTCGTCAGCCCGGTGCGTAGGGCGCTCCACTGGCGACGCGTCAGGAGCAGGTCTTTGGGCGGTGACGTGGCGTCGGCCAGGCTCTCAAGGTGGCTCAAAAGCGCCGCCGGCCCTAGTTCGCGTGCCGTGTTGAATTCTTGCCCCAGTCGCTGCCAGATCTGGGCGTTTTTTGTCCAGTTGGCAAGCGACAACTCGAGGTCAACCAACCCAGTCGGACTGGTGGTTGGTGATTGAAGTGTCTGTATCAACAGTACGTTGGCTCGTCTTGCGAGATTGCCGACGGAGGGTGACAGCTTCAGCGCCTCTTTGAGCTCTTGTCCTGCTTGCTGTGCAGCAACGGCCCGGACCTTCTCCTCTTCAACAAGTGACGATCTCCAGGAGCGCTGGCGAAGGCGGGATTGCAAGTCGGGGACGACGGCGATCAGGTTGTCGATGAGTTTCAACCTGGCAGTCAGATGGCCAATCAGGGCCGGTTCATCGACCAGTTCTGGTGATGAGAGATCGATCGGTCGTTCTTCGAAGAGCAATTGGTGAAGCGGACCTGCGCCAACTCCTGTCTGCGAGTGCAATGATTGGGGAGTGGCCGTTGAACGGGCTTGCGATATCCGGTGCCCGACCGCGTCTACTTCGAGATCGAGATAAAGCGGATGATGGCGAGTCTGGAACTGGAAATCCGGATCTTCAAGAGCTGCCTCACTCCACAGGAAAAGACAGATTGATGCGGTGTCTTGTGGCGCGCTGACCAGGTAGCCGGCTTGGCTCAGAAGACTTTTCAGCCTTTCTGCCACCGCTTCATCATCGCGGGTGAAACAAAGATGGAGGTGGGTGGACACGGTGGACGGGCTCTCGCTGGAGTTTGTAGCACCGTAAGGCGCTCATCCGCTGGAGCAAGTTCGGAATGACGGCGATCTGGCCTAAAACCGTCGCCGCAGCACGAAATGTCCGACCGGGCGGACCGAGCGGGCGTGGGTGTCGCCGACGGCTTCGCGGTCAACGCGGTCGAGATCGTCCAGCAACACGCGGGTCTCGCCGGTTTCCGGGTCAAAGATTTCCATCTGGTCGGCACGGCTGTCGCCGAAATAGGCACCGCCCTCCAGGGTCAGGTCCCAGGCATTGATGGTGCGCACGGTCACGCCGGCACCGAAATAGCGAGTCAGCTCGGCGAGGCGGTTGGAGCCTTCGATTTCCGAGAGTTGTGCCAGCGGGATCAGGTCGTACTGGTAGTCACTTTCCGAGATGGCCCAGTCCGGCGCATCGGTGTCGAAACTCTGCCGGGCGCCAGCAGAGAGATAGAATTCATCGCCAAACGGGTGGATCTCGATTTCGCCGGTCAGCGCGGAGACTTCTGCGCTGTCACTGAAATCACCAAAAACCGTAGTGCCGGACAGGTCGATCTGTTCGGTGGAGAAACGCCAGCGGACAGTCTCGTCGTTTTCCTCGATGCTCAGGCCGGTCTGCCAGGCGAGCGAATCGCTTGATTGCGCGAGTGCCGGCGACGCCGAAAATGCCAAAATGGCAAGTGTGGCCAGAGATATACTCTTACGCATAAACACCTCCCAACTGGCCCAGTCCCCGTGGGCGCTCCCCTCTAGCGAAAAGCCTGAGCGTCAGCTCTGAATCAGTCGTTAAAGCGGTAATGGCAATTGTTCCCATCTCGGCGGCTTTTTCAATTCTAGCGCGAGGAATATCGAATCAAAGCTCTGGTTTCGACAGAGCTGGGGAGAAGGGGACCGGCGCCTTGTGTCGCAAGGACTAAGCGCCGGTCCGTTCCGCGCGCGGCTGGGGTGTGGGAGGCGCGGAATACTTTATTCACCCTGTTGGGGATCACTGCGTCAGATAGTCGAGCGCATCGATCCAGACGAGGTTGGGCGCGTCGGTTATGAACTGGTCGAGCAGGAATTTGTGACCCGATCCATAGATGACGATAATGCGGTCCCCCGGTTCTGCGATGCGGGCGATATTGGCGTAGATCTTCAGATTGCGGCCCCACCACCCCGACATTTCCTCGGCACCGGCCGGATTTTCCAGCGATCCCATCTGGGCCAGCAGGAGATAAAGATGGTGAAAGTCGCGGATTTCCTGGGTGTTGTTGTGGATCATGCGGTCGAGAACCGTGTTTTCCGGCGTCGAGAGCGCGCTCATGCGGTCCGAAATCGGATCCGTGAAGGCGGTGAATTCTTCGACCAACTCGTGCTGGCCTGCCTCCTGGGCGGCGGCCATCATCGCGTTGAAATCCATGCCTCGTCTGTGATCGACTGCGTAGAGCTGTTCGTGGCCGAAGCGGGCCGCGAGCCGCATGCCGATCTGCTGGCGCTCATTGACCGACAGGCTGTGCTCGCCGGCGAGAAAATTCTGATAGATCGAGTTCAGCTCGGCTTCCTCATCGGCGGGCCATTCCACGAGGATTTTGGTCGGACGGAAAACAGCGAGCCGATCGTTGACATCAGCGATCTCGACCTGGCGCCGATCCGACAGGAAGTTGTCCACCTGCGGGTTGATCATGTCATGACCACCGCCGGTAAAATGGAACGTGCCGACCACCATGACCTCGGGCGTTTCCCGTGTGGCTTCGGCGAAAACTGCGCCTGTACCAAGGGCAAAGTAGAGCAGAAGGAGCGCTGTTTGTCGGATCATGTTTATCTCCCGTGTTTACGATGTGATGCGTGATCCTTTGGATTTGGATGCATCCAAGATTGCTTTTTGTCGCCTTGCCGGGTTAAGCAGCGCCCCAACCACCCGCCACTTCTAGGTTTTCCATGACCCAGCTTGTTTCCGCGATCGATACGAATTCCGAGAGCTTCAACGCCAACCAGGCCGCGATGGATGCGCTTCTGAGCGAACTCCAGAGCAAGACGGCCGAGGCCGCCCTGGGCGGATCGGAGCGCTCTCGCGAGAAACACCTGTCGCGCGGCAAGCTGTTGCCGCGTGAACGTGTCGAGCGCCTGCTTGATCCGGGTTCGGCCTTCATGGAGATCGGGGCCCTGGCGGCCAATGGAATGTATGAGGGCAATGTCCACGGTGCGGGCATGATCGCGGGTATCGGTCGTGTCTCCGGCCGTGAAGTCATGGTCGTCTGCAATGACCCGACCATCAAGGGCGGTGCCTATTACCCGATGACGGTGAAGAAGCATTTGCGGGCGCAGGAAATCGCCATGCAGAACCGTCTGCCCTGTGTGTATCTGGTCGATAGTGGCGGCGCGAACCTGCCGCACCAGGCGGATGTCTTCCCGGACCGCGAGCATTTCGGACGGATCTTCTACAATCAGGCCAACATGTCCGCGCAGGGTATTCCGCAGATCGCGGTGGTCATGGGCTCGTGTACGGCTGGCGGTGCCTATGTGCCGGCCATGTCCGACGAGACCATTATCGTGCGCAAGCAGGGCACCATCTTCCTGGGCGGCCCGCCGCTGGTGAAGGCGGCCACGGGCGAGATCATCTCGGCTGAGGATCTGGGCGGTGCCGACGTGCATGCGCGCACGTCCGGCGTGGCCGACCATTACGCCGCCAATGACGAGCACGCCCTGCACATGGCGCGTCGCATCGTGGCCAATCTCAACACGGTGAAAAACGTCGATCTGGACGTCACGGCCAGCATTGAACCGAAATACGATCCGAGCGAGCTGGGCGGGGTGATCCCGGCCGATCTCCGCGCGCCCTATGATGTGCGCGAAGTGATCGCCCGCATCGTCGACAATTCCGAATTCGACGAGTTCAAGAAACTCTATGGCGAGACGCTGGTCACCGGTTTTGCGCGCCTTTACGGCATGCCGATCGGCATTATCGCCAATAACGGCATTCTCTTCTCGGAGAGCGCCCAGAAGGGTGCGCACTTCATCGAGTTGTGCGCCCAGCGCGGTATCCCGCTGGTCTTCCTGCAGAATATCACCGGTTTCATGGTCGGCTCGAAATACGAGGCCGGCGGTATTGCCAAGGACGGTGCCAAGCTGGTGACGGCGGTATCGACCTATGCCGGACCGAAATTCACCGTCATTATTGGCGGCTCCTATGGCGCGGGCAATTACGGCATGTGTGGCCGGGCCTATTCGCCGCGTTTCCTGTTCATGTGGCCCAATGCCCGGATCTCTGTGATGGGCGGCGAGCAGGCAGCCTCTGTCCTGGCCACCGTCAAGCGTGACGCCATGGAGCATCGCGGCGAGGACTGGTCCGCCGAGGAAGAGGCGAGCTTCAAGGAGCCGATCCGTCAAGCCTATGAAGCCGAGGGCAATCCCTATTATTCCACGGCCCGCCTGTGGGATGACGGCATCATCGCCCCGGCCGACACCCGCCGTGTGCTGGGGCTCAGCCTGTCGGCGTCGCTGAACGCACCGATCGAGAAGACCAAGTTCGGCGTGTTCCGGATGTAGGGCATGAGCAGGCCGCGCATCACCATCGAGATCCAGCCGGGCGAAGACGGTGGAGTGGACGAGTTGCTCGTCCATTTCAATGCGGCTGGTCGAGACTTGTTGCTGAGCGAATTGTCCAGGCTCGATGAGAGCTGGGACCATGAGCATTTTGATGCGATTACCATTTCGCCGGATGCGAAATTGGACGAGGTGGCGTATCGGCCGGACAGCCAGCTAGTGCGGCGAGTCACATTTACGTTGCGCAGTGACGAGATGGACGCTGAGCATTTTCCGCACGTTATGTCTGACCAGCCCGTTTCTCCCTACGACTAGATTCTAATCCAGCTGGGCCAGCGCAGCGTATACGGGACATGCAACCTGGAGCTTTTCATGACCCGTCTTTTCGCATTCCTGGCTTTTTTCAGCCTGTCCACTGCCGCCATGGCGGAGGATGAACCCGCCCACACAGTCGTTCTGCGCGCCGGAGCGTTCGAGATTCGCGACTATGACGCCATGCTGATGGCCGAGGTTGAAGTGGGGTCGACGCAGATGTCGCGCGCCGGCAATGCGGGTTTCCGGCCTCTGGCGGATTTCATTTTCGGCAATAATACCGCGCCGCAGGGCGGATCGGGTGAGATCGCGATGACCACGCCGGTGGTGCAGCAGCGCTCCGAGGAGATCGCCATGACCACGCCCGTGGTTCAGGGGCGTGAGGGTGACAGCTGGCGGGTCGGTTTTGTGATGCCAGCCGAGTATTCAATGGAAACACTGCCGCGTCCGAATAACCCCAATGTGGAGATTCGCGAGCAGCCAGCACGCAGGATGGCCATCGTCCGATTTAACGGTGGTGCCCGCGAGGGGCGTTTCATGGCCTATGAGGCGGAGCTGCGAAACTGGCTGTCCGAGCAGGGCTATCAGACGCGTGGCGAGGCCGTCTATGCACGTTATGATCCCCCCTGGGTGCCGACACCCTTCCGTCGCAACGAAGTCATGCTGGAAATCGCGCAATAGTTGCGTGTCCACCCAATCTTTTCACGGCGTTGATGGCGTGCGCCAATCCTCGCCCTGTTGCCGCGTGACAAAGTCTTAACTTTGGTTAATACTTTCCCCGACGCCCAGCGAGTTTGGCGGGTTCAGGGGGAGTGGATGCCAGAGTTTGTACAAGACGTTTTGACGTTTGCGCGGGAAGGTTTCGCCGAGGTCAACGCCGTTCAGGGTCTGGTCATCGCCGTTATAGCAGCCTTGGCGCTATCGAACTGGTCCCGGCTCTTTGTCGTCGCGTTGACGGCAGTGCTTGCACACATCGGGCTGGATGCCCTAGTTCCAGTACTCGCGGAGATCGGTCCTTTCCGTATTCCCGAAGTGCTTGAGCTCTGGTTCTGGCGGTATGTGGGACTGTTGTTTGTAGGATACCTGATTGCAGTGGGAATTCTCTTCGCTGTGAAAAGGGTTGTGATCAAAGGCTGAGAAAATTCCCCTGAGAGGAGAACTCGCTTTTCTGAAGGGAATTTTCAATCAATCGTTAACTCTAGGAGCGCGTCTTGGGGTAAGATGCGTTCAGCTTCGACAGGCGGGAGGGGACCGCGACATGGAATTTATGGATCAAATCATGGGCTATCTACAGCCCGTACTAGACTTCTTCATGCCGGGGCTTGTAGCTCACGCCGGTGATGGATCGGTCGTGAACTGGATGCCACTCGGTATTCAGCTGGGCGTGATCGCGCTCGTCCTCGCGCTTTTGATGCGCGAGTTCGGTGCCATTCTCATCTTTACGGTGGTGGGTGTGATCATCCACGTGATCGTGGACAATGTCATGCCGATCGTGCGTGGCGGTGAGAGCGCTGCTGATTTCGATTTTGCCGCTTTCGGCGCTCAGTTCACGCAAACTGACTATCTTCTTTATCTCGGCGCGCTGGCGGCAGGTTATTTCCTGTCCATCATCGTGCTGTCGATTGTCAAAGGCATCTTCTTCCGCGGCGACTAAGTCCCGGTCACTTGCTTTGACACAATTACCGATGACCTCGGGCCGCTGGCGTTTGCCGGCGGCCTTTTTTCTGCCCGCTGCGGCAATCGAACTCTTGGCGCGCGCCGCGAGCGGCTTTAACTAGGAGAGAGTTTCCCTAGCGCATAGAAGGAATTGGCTCATGTCGGACGCCCCCGTTCTGCTCGATGTTTCCCCCGCCGGTGTTGCTGTCATCACGCTCAACCGGCCGGACAAGCACAATGCTTTCAATGCCGAGGTGATCGAGCGCCTGTCTGATATCTTCGAGACGCTGCGCGCCAATACTGACGAGGCGCGGGTGGTCTTCCTGCGGGGCAATGGCCCGAGTTTCTCCGCCGGCGCTGATCTGGACTGGATGAAAACAGCGGCGCATTACACCGAAACCGACAATATCGAGGATGCGATGGGCCTGGCGACCATGCTCAAGCGCCTCTATGACCTGCCGCAGATGACCATCGCCCTCGTGCAGGGCGCGGCCATGGGCGGTGGCGCAGGCTTGCTGGCGGCCTGTGATGTTGGCGTGGTCATGAAGGACACCAAGATCTCCTTTTCCGAGGTTCGTCTCGGTCTGACACCCGCCACGATTTCTCCCTATGTCGTCCGCGCCATCGGTCCGAAATGGGCACGGGCCTTGTTTACCTCCGGCGAGCGGTTTGACGGCCGCTTTGCCGAGAAGATCGGCCTCGCCCAGTACACGGTCGAGAGCATGGAGGAGATGAGCCAGATGGAGGAACATCTCGCCAAGCTGGCCTTCGGGGCCGCGCCGGGCGCCGTGGCTGATGCGAAAAAACTGGTGGATGATGTCGCCGGTCGCGAGATCGACCACGGCCTGATGATGCACACCGCCAAGGCGATCGCGCATCGCCGATCTTCCGACGAGGGCAAGGAAGGCCTGGCCGCTTTCCTGGAGCGCCGCAAGGCCAGCTGGGCGGAGTAGGGCGCTGCTGGCCGGGTTCGATCCGCGCGCGATCCTGCACGAGCGCCGCGAGGCGTTTCGGCGGGCCTTTGTCAAAGGGCCTTGGACACAGGGCCTGTTCGAGTTTCTCGCATTTGGCATCAAACAGGCCTGGGCCTGCCTGTTTGGCGGATTGATGCTGGCGCTGTTGCTGGTGACCTTCCTTTGGTACCCGCAGGACGCGCCTCTGCCCCGTTATGATTTTCTCACGCTCGCGGCGCTGATGATCCAGATCGGGCTGATCGCCAGCAAGCTGGAGAGCTGGGAAGAGGCGAAGGTCATCGCTGTCTTTCACGTGGTCGGCACGGCGATGGAGATCTTCAAGACCTATGCGGGCAGCTGGGTCTATCCCGAAGAGAGTTTCCTGCGCATTGCCGGCGTGCCGCTCTTTTCCGGCTTCATGTACGCCGCCGTCGGCTCCTATCTGGCGCGGGTGTGGCGGATATTCGAGTTCCGGTTCGACCGTTTCCCGCCACTCTGGGCACAGGGCGTGCTGGCGCTGGCGGTCTATATCAATTTCTTCGCGCACCACTATCTGCCTGATATCCGGATGGCGCTTTTCATCGCGACCATGCTGATCTACGGGCGCTGTGTGGTCTGGTTCAGGCCGGATGCCGCGCACCGGCCCATGCCATTGGTGATCGGCTTTGTCCTGGTCGCGTTGTTTATCTGGTTTGCCGAGAATATCGGCACATTTGCCCGCGCCTGGTCCTATCCCGGGCAAGAACATGCCTGGCAAATGGTGTCCCTGAGCAAGCTTGGTTCGTGGTATCTTCTGATGATCATCAGTTTCGTCCTCGTCGCGGCTGTGCAATACAGCGGCTCAAACCCGTCTTCAGACCGAGATTCTCCATGATCAATTCGCTGCTTATTGCCAATCGGGGCGAGATCGCCCGCCGTGTCATGAGAACCGCCCAGCGTTTGGGCATTCGCTGTATTGCTGTCTATTCCGAGGCCGATGCTGACGCTCCGCATGTGCGTGAGGCGGACGAGGCGGTTCTGATTGGACCCGCCGCGGCATCGGAAAGCTATCTGCTGGCGGACAAGATTATCGAGGTTGCGAAACAGACCGGCGCCGAGGCGATCCACCCGGGTTACGGCTTCCTGTCCGAGAATGCCGAGTTTGCCGAGTCCTGTGCGGCCAATGACATCATCTTTGTCGGTCCGTCTGCTGAGGCTATCCGGGCCATGGGGCTGAAGGATCAGGCGAAAGCTCTGATGGAAAAGGCGATGGTTCCGGTAACGCCAGGTTATCACGAAGAAAACCAGGATCCGGAAGTGCTCAGGTCGGCTGCTGACAAGATCGGTTATCCGGTTCTGATCAAGGCCGTAGCCGGCGGTGGCGGCAAGGGCATGCGCAAGGTCGATGACGCCGAGGATTTCTTTTCCTCGTTGGAAAGCTGCCAGCGTGAGGCCTCGAAGAGTTTCGGTGACGACCGTGTCCTGATCGAGAAATTCATCACCAACCCACGCCATATCGAGGTCCAGGTCTTCGGCGACAGCCGCGGCCGGGTCATTCACCTCTATGAGCGCGACTGCTCCCTGCAGCGTCGCCATCAGAAAGTGATTGAGGAAGCGCCCGCGCCAGGCATGACGCCAGCGGTTCGCGCGGCCATGTGTTCCGCAGCCATCAATGCGGCGAAAGCCGTGAACTATGTCGGTGCGGGCACGGTTGAGTTCATCGTGGACGGCTCGGGGCCGCTTCGCGAAGACGGCTTCTATTTCATGGAGATGAACACGCGTCTTCAGGTGGAGCATCCGGTCACCGAGGAGGTCACCGGTCTCGACCTCGTCGAGCTTCAGCTGCATGTTGCCGCCGGTGGCAGCGTGCCCGAGCAGAACGAGATCAGCCTGCAGGGCCATGCCATGGAAGCGCGGCTTTACGCCGAGGACCCTCAGTCGGGTTTCTTGCCGTCCACTGGCCCGCTGAACATTCTGCGCCTGCCGGAAGAAGGCGGTGGTGTGCGTGTCGATACAGGCGTCGAGGAGGGAGGCGAGGTCTCGCTTCACTACGACCCGATGATCGCCAAGGTCATTGTGCATGATCATAATCGTACGTCTGCGGCACATCTGATGGCGGACGCGCTGGATGAGCTGGCCGTCTGGCCGGTGAAGACCAATGGCGGTTTCCTGCGCAATTGTGTGCTGCATCCGGACTTTCTCGACGAGAAGCTCACCACGGGCTTTATCGGCGAACGGGAGACCGATCTGGTCCCGCCGGCTGTCGATCTGGTCGCGGCCGGTTTTGCGGCCCTGACCTCCATGCTCGAAAATGGCGATGGCAGTGATTATGCAGATCCGTTTGCGGTGGCAGATGGCTGGCGTTTGAACGCGACCCCGCGTCTGGGCGATCGGTTTGAAGTGGGCGATGATGCCATCACGGTCGTGCTCTCACTTGATGACGAGGATATGAGCGTCACCGTGGGAGACCATACGCTGGAGCTGCACGATCTCGACGGTAGTGGCGGTGACGAGGGATATCTTTTCCGGGCGACAGTGAATGACGGATGGGTCAGCGCCGAGGTGGATTTCCTTGAACAGGGCTATCTGGTTTCGGCCTGCGGCCACTCCGAACTCTACGCCTTCCCGCACCCCGAAGCGGCCGCAGATGCAGCTGACGCCGGCGGCGTGATCAAGGCGCCGATGCCGGGCAAGGTGCTCGCGCTCAACGTCAAAACCGGAGATGCCGTGACCAAGGGCCAGGCTCTGGTGGTGCTTGAAGCGATGAAGATGGAGCATTCCCTGCCGGCGCCGCGTGACGGTGTGATCGGTGAAGTTGCGGTCGCGACAGGAGATCAGGTTGCCGACGGCGATGTTCTGGTCGCCATGCAGGAAGAAACCGCTGACGCCTAGCGCGATGTCATCTTGTTCTCGCTAATCCAAAGCGCATACAAGGCACAAAAGGCTGCGACGAACACGTATGGGCCGAGTTGGCCCGAGTAAATGGCCTGCGATGATATGCTCAACCAGACCAGCAGGTGGCAGCCAAGGGCAAGGCCAAACAGGTAGGTCATGCCCCGTTTCCATTGCAGGATGCGCACGACCGCGATGATCAACAGGCTGAGCGTGAGATAAAAGACAAGAATGCTGACAAGGGGAACATTGCGGATAAAGCCGGCCAGATCGATGCCGAAAATCGTTGTGTGGAGCATGCCAGCCAGAGCTCCCGTTACCAATACTCCCCAGGCCAGTCCGTAGAGCAGATAGAGGCAGGCTATAACTGTTGCGAACAGTCTCATGAGTTTATGGCCTTCCTGGGGGGGCGTTGTCAGATGGATAAATGTCCGTTCGTATTACGGTGTTCGACAATTTCGCAATGATGAGCCAACTTAATCTAGGCATAATACAACGACCTGCTTCGACGAAAGTTAAGCCTGATTCCCGCGCGCGTTGAATTCGGCACACTCCTTGCTGCTTGAAGGGCGAACAAGCAGGGAGCGGATCAATGCGCGACACTCACATGCTACGCTTTTCAAGCCAGTGGTCGCCGGAAGCCAGGCGGGATTTCCGCAAAACACCGGTCGTGGTTCAGCATAACTATCACGAACATCACGCTTTTTCCGATGTAGCCCTGGCTGCGCTGATCGATCGCCATCCGCGCGATCTGTGCGATTTTTGTACGATGGGCGATGATGCCACGGATCGGGACAGCTGGCGCGCCGGTGATCCTGGAAAACTGTCCGGCGAAGAGCTGATCGAAGCCGTTCGCAATGGCAAGCTGTGGATCAATTTGCGCCATGCCATGGACCGTGACCCGGAGTATCGCCCGATCTATGAAGCGATGCTGGAAGACATGCGCAAGGCCGATCCGGGGTTCAAACCGCTCTCGGCCGAGGCCGGTATCCTGATATCCTCGCCCACGGCGCAGGTCTTTTGTCACTCCGATGTCTCGGAAACCATGTTGTGGCACATGCGCGGTGTTAAGCGTTTCCGCACCTATCCGCCGCAAATGCCCTATCTCAACCGCGACGATGTCGAGGCAGTGCTGCATCATGATCAGACTGAGGATATCCCCTTTGACCCGGCCTGGGATGCGGATGCGTTCACCATCGACCTGCAGCCGGGTATGGCCGCGAACTGGCCGCTGCACGGCCCCCACCGGATCGAAAACCAAAGCGGGCTGAATGTCTCGGTGCCGTTCGAGATCTCGACGCCGCAATCGCGCAAGCTCAATTCCATCCTGTTCGCAAACGGGGTCCTGCGCCGACAGTTCGGCTATACGCCGACATCGACGGCCACGACGGGACCGGGAGCCGCCTTCAAGGGACTGATCAATTTGGCCTACAAGGTGAAGCTGAAGCTCTTCGGCGATGGCAAGAAGCCCATGCCCAAAAGTGAAACCACATTCGATATTGATCTGGACAGCCGCAGCGGGTTCGTTGATCGCGACGCTGCGTGATTTTGCGCAAGACGCACGTCCTGCTTGTGTCTATAAACCCCTCGGGCCGGGGAAATGGAGAGCGTGTATGTTTGTGACCACAGCCCTGAGTCTGCTCGTTTTCGGAGCAGCAGCCACCCTCGAGGATCCCGATCTGCCGTCACCGGTCGTTGAAGCGCTGAGCGCGAGCGTCGATGACGGGCATCGTGACAACTGGCGTTTCCGCATGTCGATCTCGACGGGCGAGGGACAGCTTGTCGGCGATTTTGACGGCGCGCAGGCGCAAGGACAGCAATGGACGCTGATATCGCCGGCCGAAGACGCGCTGGACGAAAATCTTCGCGCGATCTGGGAAGATGTCATCGATCCCAGCGAGGACGAGGACGAAGGTTCCGGCCTGTTTTTCAGTACGACCGATTTCGACTATGAACCGGGAACGATGAGCCTGATCGAGGCCGCTGGCGGATTGAGCCATTTTGCCTTCACTCCGATCATCGCAGCCAATGACATGGATTTTTCCGAGCATCTGACCGGCGTGCTGACGATCAGTGATGACCCGGCCCGCGTGCACGAGGTCCGGATCTTTGCGGAAGACAGTTTCAAGCCGAATTTCGCGGTTCGCATCAATGCGTTCGAGATCCGCCAGACCTACACTCAGATCGATGGCCTGCCGGCCCCGGTGATGACGCGCTCCGTCCAGCAATTCGAGGCCAGCGCCGCTTTTCAGACCATGGAACAGGCGGTCGAGATCGAATTTTCCGACATCGAGTACCTCGCGCAGTAATCCACGCCTGATCAGCAGGGTCGGCTTTGACGCTGGCCCTGTTGTGTCCTAGATCCATTGCATGGTCATGCATCTGGTCAAACTCTGCGTCGGGGTCAGCTCCATCGAGCAGCTCGAGCGCTGGCGCAATGAGGAATGCGAACGTCGTCGCGCAGCCGGCGAGCCGGAAGTCATCGTGCATGTCACGCGCATGTTCCCCACCAAAAAGCCCGAGATCGAAAGCGGTGGGTCCCTCTACTGGGTGATCAATGGCTCGATCCAGTGCCGGTCAGAGATCATCTCGCTGGAACATGTCCAGGGTGAGGACGGCATCAAGCGCTGTGCAATCATCATGGATCCCGAGGTAATCCGGACTTCTCCGTCTCCGAAGCGACCGTTTCAGGGCTGGCGTTATCTCAAGCCGGAAGACGCGCCGCGCGATCTGTCGGGGCCGGGCGAGGGCGGTGAAGGCCTGCCGGATGATCTGCGTGCCAAGCTGATGGAACTGGGCGCCTGGTAATCAGCTTTCGTCGGGCAGGCGGACTTCGTAAAGCACTGGCCAGAGCTTGCCTGTCAGGAAAATCTGTCCCGTTTCCGGATTGTAGGCGATGCCGTTGGGCACGGCGTCGCGATCATTGCGCAGGGTCTGGGGCACCAGATCGCGCACATCGATAATACCCGTAACGCTGCCACCCTCCGGGTTGATGCGCACGATGTGATTGGTCAGCCAGACATTGGCCCAGATCTCACCCTCGACCCATTCCAGCTCGTTCAGGCGACGAACCGGGCGGCCATTGAGTGTTACATCCAGCTCGCGAGTGAGTTCCAGCGTTTGCGGATCCATGAAACGCAGCTGGGCGGTGCCGTCGCTCATGATCAGCTGCTGGCCATCCGTCGTCAGTCCCCAGCCTTCCCCGGGATAGGTGAAGCGATCGGTCTGTTCGAGCGTATTGGCGTCATAGATGAAACCCTGCTGGGCGCGCCAGGTGAGGACAAAGATCTCATTGCCTATGCGTGTGCTGCCTTCGCCGAAGACACGTCCGGGCAGGTCGCGCTGGTCGAGTACGGCGCCAGTCTCCAGCTCCACACGTCGCAGATTGGATTCGCCAACCTGGCCGGTGCTCTCGAAAAGCTGGTTGTCGGAGATGAAAAGGCCTTGGGTATAGGCAGCGGTGTCATGCGGGTATTGCGCCACGACTTCCGGGCGCAAAATGCTCGGACGGTTCTGGGCCGGCGCCGCAGAGCCCAATCCTGCAAGCAGGGAGGCGGCTAGGATAATACGCAGCATGTCTCGGTCCCCGATGGTGTCGCAGAGGTCAGATTAGCGTCAATTCGGGCAGGAGAAAGGCTAGACTGCGCAATTGTCCAGCAGGCGTGTTTCGCCCAGGCGCACCGTAGCCAGGACCCGTGCCGGTCCGTCGAGCGTGTCGCCATCGAACCTGGCCAGGGTTTTCGCATTTCGGACATCCAGGTAATCAACTGCGTCGAAAGCGTTTTCTGCGCTGGCACGTGCTGTTTCCAGGGCAGCATTCAGCGGCTCTCCCTGGCGCAGTTCCGCTGCGAGGGCAAAGATGATCTTGTTCAGCTCTGCTGCACGGGCGCGGTTTTCCTCGGACAGGTAGGCATTGCGCGAGGACATGGCCAGGCCGTCCTTTTCACGCACGATCTCGCCGGGAATAATGTCGATGCCGAGATCGAGATCGCGCACCATCTGCCGGATGACCTGCAGCTGTTGATAATCCTTCTCGCCGAACACGGCGACGTCGGGCCTGACCTGGTTGAAGAGTTTGCATACCACGGTCGCCACACCATTGAAAAAGTGGGGGCGGCTGTCGCTTTCCAGGCCTTCAGCGGCGCCCTTGACGATAATCTCGCTGGCAAAGCCGTCCGGATACATCGCCTCGCGTTCCGGCAGGTAGACCAGGTCGCATTTTTCCAGCGCCAGCTTCGCGGAGTCGTCGATGACCGCGCGTGGATAGGCGTCAAAATCCTCACCTTCGGCGAACTGAGCCGGATTGACGAAGACGCTGGCAACGACCTTGTCGCAATGGGCCTTGGCCAGGCGGACCAGCGAGAGGTGACCGTCATGCAGCGCGCCCATGGTCGGGACAAAGCCCACAGTCTGTCCGTCCTGGCGCCAGGATTTGATACGGGTGCGCAGAGCGGAGAGGGTGGTGGCGTGTGGAATTTGCTGGGTGAGCATGGTGGTCTCGTAAAACGGATTGGGACGGCTTACTCATAAGCGATGAGGGAGGCAAGCCGAACGACTCGGTCTAGAAGCCGTCACATGAAAAGAATTGCAGTTACAGCCAGTTTGCTCCTCGTCGGCGGATGCATGACGACGACGGATGCGAACCAGATCACGCTCCAGCCCACCGTCGCGCCGACACAGTCCGCCGCTCTCGCTGAACGCACTTCGGTCGAGCTTGCCCACCTGGCCCGTTTTGATCCGGATCGCCTGGCTGGGGTTGATGCTGAACTGCAGGCGCTCGCCGCCGTGTTGTTTCCACCGGATCCTGTTCCGGCGGAAGTCGAGGATGTCGCGCCGCCGACACCACCGGTCGATATCATGAATGCGCCGAGCCTGCGTCACGGCGTTCATCTGGCATCCTACCGGATCGAAGACAACGCCATATCGGGCTGGCGTGAGCTGGCTGAGGCCCATACCGAGCTGGCCGCTCTTGAAGCGCGGCTTGAGCGACGCAATATCGAGGGGCGAGGAGAATTTCTGCGCCTGAAGGCGGGGCCGTTTGATACACGGCGCGATGCTGCGGCGCTGTGCGCGAGTTTGCGGGATCATGACATCTATTGCATGCCCGTTGACTTTTCGGGCCGGACGCTGGCCGAATAGTCTTTCCGGCAACCCCGAAATCACAGCCAGATGTGTATCGCGCGGTATTGATCGAGAGCCGGGAGAAGTAGTGTTTCGGACATGACGGTGCATTCGAATTTCAAATTGCCATCCCGACCTATTGGTCGCGTACGTGACGGTGTCGCTGCCGCCCACGTGATCGTTGTCGGAAACGAGAAGGGCGGTGCGGGCAAGTCGACCGTGGCCATGCATCTTGCTATCGCGCTTCTGCGCATGGGCAAGAGTGTCGGCGCAATTGACCTGGATCTGCGCCAACGCACGTTCGGACGTTATCTGGCCAACCGCCGTGAGTGGTCGCGCCGTCGCAATGTCGAACTGCCGCAACCCGCCGAAGTCCTGTTGAGCCCCAGCTCTGCCCGTGATCTCGATATCGCCGAGGCCGAGGAGCTGGAGCGTTTCTCCGATCTCCTGTCTGATCTCAAGACGCACAATGATTTCATTATCATCGATGCGCCGGGTGCGGACACGCACTATTCACGTCTGGCCCATTCATCGGCTGACACGATCATCACGCCGGTCAATGACAGTTTTGTCGATTTCGACCTGTTGGCGGAGATCGATCCGGACACCTACCAGGTGGGCAAGCCAAGCGTTTACAGCGAGATGGTCTGGGAATGCCGCAAGCGCAAGGCTGCGCTTGAGAAAACCTCCATCGACTGGGTCGTCATGCGCAATCGCATGGCCATGCTGGATGCCCGCAACAAGCGCCGTGTCGGTGAAGGGCTGAAAATGCTCTCCCAACGCATCGGCTTCCGCCTGGCGCCCGGTTTTGCCGAGCGTGTGATCTATCGCGAACTGTTTCCGTTGGGGCTGACCCTGCTGGACCTGACCGAGAATGGTTCAACGGTTCAGTTCACCATGAGCCATGTCGCCGCGCGCCAGGAATTGCGGGATCTGCTGATCGTGCTCAAACTCGCCGGCCTGGAAGGGCAAAACATCCCGTTCTGACATGACAGCATTATCTCTCGGCCTGCTCGCTTTTCTGGGTTTTCTGGGCGCTGCCTGGTGGTTCTCCCGAATGAAGACGGAGAAGGCGGCGAAAATGGTGCGTTACCTGCTCGCGGGTGGGGCCGTAACGGCCGGTGTATTGCTTAGCCTGCGTGGAGCTCCCGTTCTTGGCGGGCCGATAGGTTTGATGGGATTGGGTATTCTGACGCAGGCTCTGCGCGGTTCGCGCCCGGGCGCTGGCGGCCAGGAGCAGCGCAGGACTTCATCTCCTGGTCGTGTTCGCATGTCGCTTGATGAGGCGTTTGAAACTCTCGGACTGGACCGCAGTGCAAACGAGGATGATGTCGTCGCAGCGCATCGTCGCCTAATGAAGAAACTGCACCCCGATACGGGCGAAGGCTCGCCCGCGTTGGCAAGGCAGGTTCAGGAAGCCAAGGAAATCGTTATGGAATTCCTGCGCAATCGATAGCGCGCGAGTGCAGCTTGCGAAATGCACGTTAAAATAGTAATTTCCTCTCAATGATTGGTGGAGGGGAATATGAGCCTTTCGCGTATCTTTCAGCGTAGAGCCGCCCTGGGTACAGATCTCTTCGGGCAGAAGCTTCCGCCGGCCATCACGGCCCGGGCAGAGACCATTGACCTGGCTGAGGATCTGCGTCGGATCAGCGAGCGCGCCTATCACGCGGGGCTGGACCGATCCTGTAGTCTCATCGAGGTGGCCGCTCAAATGGTCGAGATGGAAGGCATAGACGCGCGTTAGGACGCGTCCGTCTTCTGCACCAGCCCGCCGGCCGTCATGGCGACACGCCCCTCGAGTTCCAGTTCTAGCAAATCGGCCTGTATCCGGCCCAGCGGCTGGTCGGACTGCCGAGCCAGTTCATCAATCGAGATCGGGGTAAAGGAGAGCAGGTCTTCCAGGGCGGCTGGACCGGCCGAGTCCGGCTGATCGGAGATCGAGCGGTCATCTCTCGCTGTAGCCAGGCTGGAGGCTGCCGCGACAGAAACGGTTTTCTGGGCCTCAGTCCCTCGGGCGTTCTCGTCCGGAAAATCCTGATCCAGCGGGAAGAGCTCCGTGGTGTCCGCTTCGCGCACACAGCTCGGACGCAGGCTGGAGCCGTGCAGGATGGCCAGCACATCCTCGGCGGTTTCGACGAGATGGGCTCCGTCTCGCAAGAGGCGATTGGTGCCACGGGCGCGCGGGTCAAGCGGCGAACCTGGGAGGGCCATGACCTCGCGCCCCTGTTCCCCGGCAAGTCGTGCTGTGATCAGCGAGCCTGATTGCAGCGCGGCTTCTATCACTAGCGTGCCCAGCGACAAGCCCGAAATGATGCGGTTTCGCCGCGGAAAATCGCGGGCGACCGGACGAGTTCCCATAGGCATTTCCGAGACGATCAGGCCTTCATCTGCGATCTGCTCGTGCAGTTTGCGGTGTTCAGGCGGGTAGATGATGTCCACTCCGCCGGCAACCGCGGCAATTGTACCGGCAGGCAGGGCGCCCTCGTGCGCTGCGCCATCTATGCCCCGGGCGAGGCCGGAGATGACGCAGATATCGTTCTCGCTAAGCTCCCGCGCGAGGTCCCGGGCGAGGCGGCGGCCGGCAGCTGAGGCATTGCGCGATCCGACCATGCCGCAGGCCAGGCGTGCGAGCAGCTCGGTGCGGCCATGCGCGATCAGCGCTATCGGCGGATCGGGGATCAGGGAGAGGGCGTGCGGATAGGCGGCATCGCCCAGCAGGAAGAGTGTGACACCGGTCTCGGCGAGGTATTCCAGTTCAGAGAGAGCCTGGCCTTCGCCGGGAATGTCAAAGCCCTTGAGCCGCTTGGCGCGCACAAGTTCAGGCAAAGCTTCAAGTGCGGCGCTCGGGCTGGTGTAGCGGTTGAGCAGTTTGAGATAGGTGACAGGTCCCAGGCGCGGCGTCCGGGCGAGTCGGAGCGCGGCAAGGCGGTTATGGTGGTCGAGCTTGGTCTGGCTCAATTTTCCTCCGTTTCCGCCCCGTCCTTGTCTGTTTGTTCGGATTTTTTCTTGTCGCCAATGCGCGGTTCCTCGCCCTTGAGGATGCGTTCGATATTGGCGCGGTGCAGCCAGTAGATCAGGACCGTCAGAAGGCCCGCCATTATGGCAACGTCTGAGCGTCCGATCGCATAGGCTGTAATCGGCGCCGCAAGCGCAGCGATCAGGGCGGACAGCGAGGAAATCCGGAACAGGGCCGCCATGGCGAGCCAGGTTCCGATCACCACCAGGCCAAGCGGCCAGTAGACGACCAGCATGGTACCGACAAAGGTGGCGACACCCTTGCCGCCCTTGAAGCCCAGCCAGACTGGATAACAATGACCTGCAAAGGCAAATCCACCGGCGATCAGGCCGGCTGTCGGGTCGAAGACATAGCCGAAAATCGCGGCGGCAATGCCCGCCTTGCCGGCATCGAGTATCAGTGTCGCGGCGGCGAGATCCTTGCGCCCAGTGCGCAGGACATTGGTCGCACCGATATTGCCGGAACCGATCTCGCGGATATCGCCGAGGCCGGCCAACCGGGTCAGGACAAGCCCGAACGGGATGGAGCCCAGGAGATAGCCGCCAATGGCTGCAATGGCTGGAATAAGCAGGTCCATAACGTCACCCGTTATAGTTGTGAATCGATTGTCCGTCGACGAAAGTTTGTGCCACGCGTCCGATAAAGCGGCGTCCGGACCAGGCGCTATTCCCGCGCGGAGACTGGAAATCATCGGGATTACAGACCCATGGCTTGTCGCCATCGATCAGAACCAGGTCCGCCGGAGCACCGGTGCTCAAGCGCCCCTGGGGCAGGCCCAGAAGGTCGGCAGGGCCGATGGTCAGCGGGCGCAGGGCCTCGACCAGGCTGAGCTCCTCGTCATGAACGAGGGCCAGCAGCGAGGCCAGCAGCGTTTCCAGGGCGAGCGTACCCGGAATGGCAAGCGCGAAGGGTTCGCCCTTGTCGTCGAACGGGGTGGGGCGGTGGTCGGAGACGATGGCATCAATCTCGCCATCGGCGATGGCAGCGACCAGGGCACGCCGATCATCTTCCAGACGCAGGGGTGGATCGATCCGGAAAGCGCTGTCGAGCCCTCCGGCGTCTACCTCGTTGAGCGTCAGATGCGCGATAGCGCAAGTCGCGGCGATCTCGATATCGCGCTTGCGGGCATCACGGATAGCAGCCAGGCCGTCCGCGGTGGAGACGCGGTCCACCATCAGCTTGCCGCCGGACAGGGCGGCGATCGATGCGGCCCGGTCGATGGCGATGCGCTCGGCCATGGTCGGTTCGGACGGCAGGCCGAAACGCGCGGACCAGTCGCTTTCGGTCGCGACGGCACCACGGCTGAGGCCCGGTTCGGCCGCGCGCAGGGCGAGCCACAGGTCAAACTGACTGGAATAACTCAGCACCCGGCGCAGGACACGACTGTCTGCGATGGTGTGGTCGCCATTGGAGACATAGGCCGCGCCGGCTTTTGCCATCAGGCCGATCTCGGCCATGTTCTCGCCCGCGAGATCCTGGGTGGCGGCTGCTGCGGAAAGGACGCGGATCCCATGCTGGCCGAGGCTGCGGGTCATACCGGCGAAACCGCCTGCGGTCTGCAGCGGCGAGTGATCATTGGGGGCCAGAACCACGGTTCCGAAACCGCCCGCAGCGGCGCCTGCAGCAAGGCTGGCCTGGTTTTCACCATCCGGGGTAAGAGCGGGCTCCTTGGAGGCACGCAGATCGATCAACGCTGGCGCCAGGATCTTTCCGCCCGCATCGACGATGTCGTCAGCAGAATTCAGATCGAGTTCTTCGCCGATCTGGGCGATCAGCCCGTTCTCGACGAGGACGCCACCGGGGCCGTCATAATCGCTCGCCGGGTCGACCAGACGCGCATTGGTGATCGCGAAACTTGAACTCATGCCGCGGCCTCCTTGCGGATATTGGCACCGATCAACTCCAGCACAGCCATGCGGACGGCGACACCGTTTTCCACTTGCTCCATGATCACCGAACGGTCCGGGTCATCGGCGAGCTTGGTGTGGATCTCGACCCCGCGGTTCATCGGGCCGGGATGCATGATCAGCACGTCGGGCTTGGCGCTTTTGATGGTCTCGTGGCTGAGGCCGAAGAGGTGGAAGAATTCGCGGCCGGACGGAATGAAGCCGCCGGACATGCGTTCCTTCTGCTGGCGCAGGGCCATGATGGCATCACAATCGGTGACGGCGTCTTCCAGCTCGTGGAAGACATCCACGCCCCACTGATCAATATCAGTCGGCAAGAGCGTGGGCGGGGCACAGACGCGGATATCCGCGCCCAGCATTGACAGGAGACCGATATTCGAGCGGGCAACGCGGCTGTGCAGGATATCGCCGATGATCAGGATGCGGCGCCCGCCGACCGAACCCCAGTGACGGGTCATGGTGAAGACGTCGAGCAGGCCCTGGGTCGGGTGCTGGTGCATGCCATCACCGGCATTGATCACGGAGAGGCCGGTGCGCTCGGCCAGGAATCGTGGAGCGCCGGTCGCGGAGTGGCGCACCACCATGATGTCCGGCTGCATGGCGGCCAGTGTGCGCGCCGTGTCAGAGAGGCTCTCGCCCTTGGAGGCAGAGGAGTGGGCGATGGCGAAATTGACCACATCGGCGCCAAGCCGTTTGGCAGCCATCTCGAAACTGCCCTGGGTCCGGGTCGACGCCTCGAAAAACAGGTTCAGCACCGTCAATCCCTTCAGGGCGTCGGAAGACTTGTCCGGCGTCCTGTTGATCGCGCGCCAGTGTTCGGCACGTTCAAAGATCAGGGAAATATCAACGGGGTTGAGATCAGCCACCGAAACCAGGTGGCGGTGCGGGAAATCATAGGAGAATGCCGCGCGGGTCATCCTGCCTCCCAAGTCACAAAGGCCCAAAAATGTTTGCGGCGGTATAGGGAACGTTGCGCTGGGAGGCAAGAGCGGCCACATCTTTTGGCGAGGATTTGAAAAGGGGTCGAGACATGCCAACCATTCGCCCGATGACGAGCGCTGACGCGGACGCCGTTCTGCAGATCTACCAGGAAGGCATTGATACAGGTCACGCCACTTTTGAACGGGATCCCGCCGACTGGGCGAAGTTTGATGCAGGCAAGCTGGCCAGACCCCGACTGGTTGCGCAGGGCGACAGCGGGGATGTGCTCGGCTGGGCCGTCCTCAGCCCGATGTCCTCGCGCTGTGTCTATGGCGGTGTGGCCGAGTTGACGATTTATATCGCCGCGGCAGCGCGCGGTCAGGGGATCGGCAAGGCCTTGCTGATGGCGCTGGTCGAGGCTTCGGAAGCGGAAGGGCTGTGGACGCTGGTCGCGGGTATCATGCGGGAGAACGAAGCCTCCATCCGTCTTCACGAGGCCTGTGGGTTCGAACTGCTGGGCTATCGCAAACGTATCGGCAAAATGGGTTTTGGCCCGATGAAGGGAAAATGGCGTGATATCGCCTGGATGGAACGCCGCAGTGAGGTGGTGGGGGTGGGTTGATCAGTTCGCGCCACCGCGCTTCGGCTTGACCGTTCGCAGTGAGCGGCGCACCTTCCCGGCATGTTGTCTGTCGCACTATCGCTTGCGCTCATAGCTGCTGAACCTGCAGTGCTAACCTGCACGACTGAACTCGTGGTGCTGGGCGTCGCCCAGGATGGTGGCGCTCCGCAATTTGGCAATTCCGCTGACCCGGCCTGGAGCAATCCCGAGCTGAGGCGACTGGCGACTTCGCTGGGGGTGGTCAATCACGACACAGGCCAGCGCCTGCTGTTCGAAGCCACGCCCGACCTGCGGGAACAGCTTTATCGGCTGGATCAGGTGATGATGACAGAGGCGCGGCCCGGTCTGGATGGAATCTTCCTGACGCATGGCCATATGGGCCATTACACGGGCCTGATGTTCCTGGGTTTCGAGAGCATGGGCGCCCAGGGTGTTCCCGTTTTCGCGATGCCGCAAATGGCGCAATACCTGTCGACCAGCGGGCCCTGGGAACAGCTGGTTCGGTACGGCAATATCGCCTTGCAGGATCTGCGTGAAGGTGAGGGCGCTGACGTAGCCGGATTGACGGTGACCCCCTTCCTAGTGCCGCATCGCCAGGAATATACCGAAGTGGTCGGGTTCAGCATCGACGGACCGGATCGTTCCGCCCTGTTCCTGCCCGATATCGACAGCTGGGAGGAATGGGATGAAGAGGGCACACGCATCGAGGACATGATCGCCTCGGTCGATGTGGCCTATCTGGACGCGACGTTTTTCGCCAATGGGGAAATTCCCGGGCGCGATATGAGTGGTTTCCCGCATCCGTTCATCACACACTCAATGGCGCGGTTTGCCGATCTGCCGGCGACGGAGAAGGCCAAGGTGCGCTTCATCCATTTCAACCACACCAATCCGGTGCGCTTTCCCGACAGCCCCGAGCGTCAGCAGGTGCTGGATGCCGGCTTCGGATTGGCGGATGAAGGCGAGCGCTATTGCCTGGGCGACTAGCCCAACAGCCAGAGCCAGAACGGGATGGTGATGAAGCAGAACAGGGCGGACGCTGTGATGTCGCCGGCGGAGTAGGGCGCGTCGCCGCCCATCTGCTTGGCCAGCACATAGGCGGAGGCTGCACCGGGCGAGGCACCGGTCAGCAGGAGCACGGTCAGGGCAACCCCTTCAACGCCCAGCGCAAGGCCAAGTCCATAGAAGACGAGCGGCGCGATCATCAGTTTCAGGAAAACCGACAGGCCGAGCAGGCGCGGACGCGCTTTCATCGCCGTGAAATTGAGCCCGGCCCCGACGGCCAGCAGGATCAGTGGCAGGGCGGCCTGGCCCATCAGGTGGATCGTGTCCCAGGCTGGTTCGGGAATTGGTATGTCGAGCACATTGACCAGCCCACCGGCGCCGGATCCGAGAATCAGCGGGTTGGTGAGGATGCGATAGATGACCGAACGCCAGTCCGGCTTGGCGCCATCGCCCCAGACGGATAACGCGGCCACGCACTCCATGTTCACCAGCGGGATAGAGGCCGCCATGATCAAGGCGACCAGGACTTCACCCTCGGTGCCGAACATCGCGATGGCAATAGCCAGGATCAAAAGGCCGTTCCAGCGGCAGGTCGCCTGGAACAGGCTGGTATAGGTCGGGCCGGGGATATTGAGCAGGGGGCGGATGGCCAGTGTAATGGCCGCCATGCCCAGAAAGCCCCCCACGGCTGCCAGCATGAACGGGCCCAGCTGGATGGAGCTGAGATCGGCTCTGGCGATGGATGTGAACAGGATGGCGGGAGAGAGGCCGAGATAGGCGAGGCGGGAGATCGGCCCCCAGCTGCTGTCGGGCAACAAGCCCGAGCGGCGCAGGAGCCAGCCGACAAAGATCACACCGAATACGGGCAGCAGGGCAGTCGCGATCGAACTCATTCGCCGAGCATCTCCAGTCTGTCGAGCGCGCTTTGAAGGATGTTCGCCGCCGCGTGAGCATCGATGATGTCCTTGCGCTTGTCGCGGCGGACGCCGGCGGAGATGAGTTTTTCCTGCGCCTCGAAGGTTGAGAGGCGTTCGTCCTGGAAGGCGACCGGCACGTCGCGGATCTGGCAGAGATTGCGCGCCATGGCGCGGGCGGACTGGGCGCGCGGGCCTTCCGATCCGTCCATGTTTACAGGCAGTCCGATAACAATCGCCTCGGCCTCGCGTTCGTCATAGAGCTGGAAGACCCGGTCGGCGTCCTGGCGAAACTTGGTGCGCTTGATGGTTTCCACCGCCATGGGAATACCGCGCGAGGCACCACAGGCAGCAACACCGATTGTCTTGGTTCCCGGGTCCAGGGCGATCAGGGCGCCCTCGGGCAATTCTGCGAGTTCGAGAATGGGCATGGCGTCTGTCTACGCCGATTTGTCGGGCACGCAAGCCGGGCGCTTGCAAACCCGCTTTGCGAATGGTTGCCGCCCGGTCGGGCGAAAATGCACAAAAGACCAGCATTTCGCAGGCAAATACCCGCTGAGCCGCGCCTCTTTCTTGCACCAGCGAAATCGCCTTGCTACTCACTCCGCTTCGACTATCCGGAGTGATTTCCAATGTCCGTGACCGCTGACGACGTACGCCGCATTGCGCGGCTGGCGCGCATTGCCGAGCCTGAAGACCGGCTGGATGCCCTGACGGGTGAACTGAACGGGATCCTGAACTGGATCGAGCAACTCAATGAGGTTGACGTGGAGGGCGTTGAAGCCATGACCACGCCGGTCAAATTCCCACTGCCGCAACGCGTGGATAACGTCACTGATGGTGATTGTCGCGAGCGTGTGCTTGCCAATGCGCCGAAGTCCGATGAGGGCTTCTTTGTCGTGCCGAAATCTGTCGAATAGGCCGTGACGGCCCGGATCGACATATGCCGCGAGGACCCGACCTCGCCAGACGCCAGGGCGCTGATTGACGAGCTCAATGCGACGATGCTTGACATCTACCCGCCGGAGCACTGCCATCACATGCCTGCGGAAACGCTGGCATCGAACGGCGCGTGTTTCCTGATTGCGCGTTCGGGCGATAAGGTGCTGGGCTGTGGGGCCGGTGTGCCACTGGACAAGGATCGTGTGGAGCTGAAACGCTTTTTCACGCGTCCCGCCGCACGGCGCAGTGGTGCCAGCCGCGCCATCCTTTCCCGTGTCGAGAACTGGGCCCGTTCCGAGGGCTATTCCAAACTGGTGCTGGAAACCGGATCGCGCTCCGACGCAGCGATCGCGCTCTACACCAGTCACGGCTTTGCGCCCTGCGACGCCTTCGGTGAGTACCGCGCCACCGAAGACAATGTGTTTTACGAAAAATCGATTGCCGGCGAGACCGCTGGCTCAGACAAGATCGGATAAGCTCAAATGAGTGATCTTCTCAAACTTTCCCTCGATGAGGTGACGACCAAGCTGAAGGCCAAGGAGGTCTCGGCGACCGAGTTGGCCAAAGACGCCCTGGCAGCCGCACAGGCCGCACAACCGGCGCTGAATGCCTTCACGGCGTTTGACGAGGACAAGACGCTGGCCATGGCGGCGGCGTCCGACGAGAAGCTGGCCAAGGGTGAGGGCGGTCTGATTGAAGGTGCGCCGATCGCCATCAAGGACCTGTTCGCGGTTGAAGGCGTCTCCACGACGGCCTCCTCGAACATCCTCAAGGATTTCAAGCCGACCTATGAGTCTACTGTGACATCCACCCTGTGGGGCAATGGCGGTGTCTTCCTGTGCAAGACCTCTATGGACGAGTTCGCCATGGGCTCCTCCAACGAGACGGCCAATACCGGCCCGGTCAACAATCCCTGGACGGGTGCCAATGGTGAGATGCTGACCCCGGGCGGGTCTTCCGGCGGTTCTGCGGCCGCTGTCGCAGCAGATCTCTGTTTCGGCGCCACCGGCACGGATACCGGCGGTTCCATCCGTCAGCCGGCGGCCTTCACCGGTACGGTTGGCGTCAAGGCGACCTATGGGCGGACGTCGCGCTGGGGCACGATTGCCTTTGCGTCCTCGCTGGATCACCCGGGTCCGTTCGCCAAGACGGTCAAGGACAGCGCGATCATGCTGCAGGCCATGTCCGGGCATGATCCCAAGGATTCCACCTCGCTGCCGAACGACGTTCCGAACTTCGTTGCGGCCTGTGGCCAGTCCGTGAAGGGTCTCAAGATCGGTGTTCCCAAGGAATATCGCGTCGATGGCATGCCGGAAGAGATCGAGAAGGCCTGGCAACAGGGTATCGAGTGGCTCAAGGCTGCTGGCTGCGAGATTGTCGACATCACCCTGCCGCACACGAAATACGCTCTGCCGGCCTATTACATCGTGGCGCCGGCCGAAGCGTCGTCCAATCTCGCACGTTATGACGGCATGCGTTACGGCCTGCGTGAAGAGGGTGAAGACCTGACGGCCGTCTATGAAAACACCCGCGCGGCCGGTTTCGGTCACGAGGTCCAGCGCCGCATCATGATCGGCACCTATGTGCTGTCGGCCGGATATTATGACGCGTATTACCTGCGCGCCCAGAAAGTGCGCACGCGCATCCTCGAGGATTTTGACAAGGCCTTCCAGACCGTCGATGCCATCCTGACGCCCTCGGCACCGTCTGCGGCCTTTGCGCTGGGCTCCAAGTCCGATGATCCGATCGCGATGTATCTCAATGACGTCTTCACGGTGACCGCAAACCTGGCCGGTGTACCGGCGATGTCGGTTCCGGCGGGCACGGACAAGGATGGCCTGCCGCTGGGGCTGCAGATCATTACCCGCGCCCTGGACGAGGAAACCATGTTCAAGGTCGGCCACGCCATCGAGGATGCGGCCGGCTTCAACGCCAAACCGGAGAAGTGGTGGTAGGTCGATGGCCGAACAGGCGCATTCCATAAACTGGCAAGGCCTGCTGGACCTGCCCGATCCTGTGAAGGAACGGGCGGCGAAGGCGATTGGCCGGACCATTGGTGTGCCGTGGTCGTCCGAGATCGAGGAGACGGCGGTCGTCCTCGCGCAGTTTGCCTCCGGCGAAAAGGTTGACGAAAAGCTCGGTGTCGAGGTGCTCAAGGTCGTCGAGGCCGACCAGGCCGTGCTGGGACGGGCATCGTCGCGCATGCTGTCTGAAGCGGTGCTGACCCAGTCCAATCGCGAGATCATTGCGGCCATGGCCGCTGACCAGCTGCTGACCGGCGCGGATGCCCGCGACGCCTCTGAAGGACAGGTCGAGGAAGGCTGGTTGCTGACCTTTGCCGCGCGGGCCGAACGTACGGTCGATCCGGTGATGCGCCGTGTCTGGGCGGCTTGCCTGGCACAGGAAATCCTTCATCCGGGTGCGATCTCGACGAGCCTGCTGGCGACCCTCTCCAAGCTGGGGCAGCGCGAGCTGGGCCTGATCAACAAGTATGCCTCGCTGATCATCTCCAGTGATTTCATTCCGGTCGATGAAAGCGATCTGGGGCAGTTGAAATCCCTGTTTCACCTGCAATCCCTGGGTTTTGTCAGTGGCGCGGGCACGCCGTTCCGCCGCCAGGGCAAGCTGGACGAGGATGGTGTCTTCTGGGTGCCGGTGGGTGACGAAGCCTTGGTGGTCCAGGGCAAGGCCGGGCAGGACTGGAGCCTGGGCGGCGTGTTCGCCTCGGACAATCTTCTCGCCCTGGCCAAGGTGCTCGATATCCAGCCTCAACGCGAGGCGCTGATCAATATCGCGCGGCAATTCTTCCGGCTCGACTGGAAGAAGGAAGTCATGCGCGCCAAATGGACCCGCGATGGTGACCGCGTGAGCTTCGAGGCCATCGAGATCTATCACAAGGAACCGCCGCAGGGCGCCGTCGTGGAGAAGGTGGGCTGATGGACCAGAAAAACCCGACCCAAAACCCGACCCCAAACCCTCCAAGCGCGCTCAAACTGGCGCGACCCAGCTTTCTGGTCGGGGCACTCTTGCTGCTCGCCGGGGCGCTGGTCTATCGCGACATCGTGGTGCTGGAACCCAAGGTGATCTGGACCATCGTGCTGATGGTGCCGGGTGCCGGTTTTGTACTTTTCGGCCTGACCGTAACGGCAGCCGGACGAATTCTGACGGCCGCGCAGGCTGTCCCCGAAGATGAACGTCCCACATGGGATGACGACGAGGAAGACGAGAGATGAGCAATACCTATACCATTGCTGGCGCAACCGGTGACTGGGAGATCGTTATGGGGCTGGAGATCCACGCCCAGGTCGTCTCCAATGCCAAGCTCTTCTCCGGTGCGGCGACGGCCTTTGGCGCGGCACCCAATACCCAGGTCTCCCTGGTCGATGCGGCCATGCCGGGCATGCTGCCGGTGATCAACCAGCACGTGGTTGAACAGGCTGTGCGCACGGGCCTGGGGCTCAATGCCGAGATCAATCTCTGGTCCCGTTTTGACCGCAAGAATTATTTCTATCCGGACCTGCCGCAGGGCTACCAGATCTCCCAGTTCCAGTACCCGATCGTCGGCGAAGGCGAGATCGAGTGTGAGCGGGATGACGGCTCGCGCTTCAAGGTGGGCATCGAGCGTCTGCACCTGGAGCAGGATGCCGGCAAATCCATCCACGACCTGGACCCGAGCCACACCTATGTAGATCTCAACCGGTCCGGTGTGGCGTTGATGGAGATCGTCTCCCGTCCGCATATCCGCTCGCCCGAGGAAGCGTCTGCCTATGTCTCCAAGATGCGCACCATCGTGCGTTATCTCGGCACCTGTGGCGGTGACATGGAGAAGGGCCAGCTGCGCGCCGACGTCAATGTCTCGGTGTGCAAGCCCGGCCAGTACGAGAAATTCCGCGAAACCGGTGATTTCTCTCATCTCGGCACGCGCTGCGAGATCAAGAACGTCAACTCCCTGCGCTTTATCCGCCAGGCGATTGAATACGAGGCCAAGCGCCAGATCGATATCATCGAGGAGGGCGGCACGATCGACCAGGAAACACGCCTGTTCGACGCCAATACCGGTGTGACGCGGTCCATGCGTTCCAAGGAAGAAGCGCATGACTATCGCTATTTCCCGGATCCCGACCTCCTGCCGCTGGAACTCCAGCAGGACTGGGTCGACCAGATCCGCGCGAACCTGCCGGAATTGCCGGACCAGAAGCGCGAGCGTTTCAAGTCCGAGCTGGGCCTGTCGGAATATGATGCCAGCGTGCTGGCGGCCGACAAGGACCGCGCCGATTATTTCGAGACAGTGGCCGAGGGCCGCGATGCGAAACTGGCGTCCAACTGGGTCAATAACGAGCTTTTCGGTCGCCTGAACAAGGAAGGCATGGGCATCAATGACAGCCCGGTCTCTGCGCAGCAGCTCGGCGGCCTGGTGGCCCTGATCAAGGACGGCACGATTTCCGGCAAGATCGCCAAGGACGTGTTCGAGATCCTGTGGTCTGAAGGCGGTGACCCGGCGCAGATCGTGGAAGATCGCGGCCTGAAACAGGTCACTGATACCGGCGCCATCGAAGCCGTCATCGACCAGCTCATCGCGGACAATCCGGACCAGGCGGCCTCCGTCAAGGAGAAGCCGAAAGCCATGGGCTGGTTTGTCGGCCAGGTGATGAAAGCCATGCAGGGCAAGGCCAACCCGCAAGCGGTGAACCAGATCCTCAAGGACAAGCTGGGACTCTAGGTGGTTCGCAGAATTCTTTTATTCGCGGCCGGGATCATCCTCCTGAGCGGGGTGTTGGTGGCGACGGTGGTTCTGGCGACGTATCATAGTGAGGCTGGCGTCAGTCTGGCCCCGCCACCAGCTTCGGATGTGACCCCGGAGTGTGGGGAATTGCTGGAACTTCGTGTCACCGAGCAGGGCGAATTCCTGGTCGATGAGGAGAGTTTCACGGAGGCTTCGGCATTGGCGGAGAGAATCGCCTCCCAAACGCCCGAGGTTTGCGTTCTCGTGCTCGCGCGTGATGAAACTCCGCATGGCGCGGTGGTTCAGATCTGGGATGAATTGATGGTCCGTGCTGTGCGCGCGTCACTTGCGCGTGAATGATTGAGCGCTCCAACCGCTAGATCGTCAAAATCGTATGAGCGCCATTCCTGAATATCGTTATTCATGAGGGTGTTGTAACGTCCGTGTTAGCGAACGAGTAATACAACCCAGAGATAGTTTCGCGTGCAGACGGGGGGGTGAACCAATCCCGCTGCCGGTATTTCAGAAATGCCCACTCAAGGAGGCACGTGCATGGGGCACGTGCCTCTTTTTTCGTTTGGATCATGCGTTGCTCGGCAACAACACATCTTGTCATCCCGGCCGGATGCCCCGCGGACGCGGGGCGTAGAGCCGGGACCCATCAGTCCGCGCCAAGGATCCCGGATCTCCAGCCGGGTCAGGCCCGGCTCTCCGTTCGGGATGACAAGCTTAGTGATCGGAATTCATACTTGATCGACAGGTCGCAGGCTTCGACGTGCGTTGCTGTCAGATCAGATCGTCACCAGTTCCGAACGTAGTGATGGCCCGTGACACGCCAT
Source organism: Maricaulis sp. (assembly GCF_017643475.1). Lineage (GTDB taxonomy): Bacteria > Pseudomonadota > Alphaproteobacteria > Caulobacterales > Maricaulaceae > Maricaulis. The sequence continues at coordinate 348,840 of NZ_JAEPNI010000003.1, read as the reverse complement.
TTGCCGGCTTCGTCTTTTTCAAGCATCAGCAGGATTTGGCTTGGGAGAGGCGTCGAGGAGAAACTGGCGCCTTCGAGAAAACTCTCACCCTCCAAACCCAGGCCCATGATGGCCATTTCCCGCGTCTCGGACACGTAGATGTTGGTCGGCTTGAACAGAACATATTGTTCGTGTGAGAGCGGACGTCGATTTTTGTGGGTGAAGACCCATCCGATGGCGTCGATCGCTTCCCACCCGGGCAAACGATCAAATCGACACCCGGCCAGCGATGTGGCGGGCAAGCGCTCGAACGGCGTTTCGATCAGTGAATTCGAACGGTCATGGTGGGTGGTAAAGGGCGTTTCAGACCAATCCGACCAGTTGGGCGGCTCCAGGGTGACATCGCTCAGCACATGGGAGAGGGCGAGTAGCTGGCTTGGTTCTCCAGGTGGCTGATCGTTGAGATCGCGAGGCAAATCCTCGAGCACGGCCCCGGCGATCTGGCATTGCAACGCGGTGGACCGGGGTGTGATCGCGGAACGGCCCACAAGACCAACAATCGATACGACAAGTATCAGCGCGACGGCGGTCGCAATGGGAAGGCGGTGTCGGTGTGACATCTTTCACAGGTGGTAATGACTGCGGCCATCCGCAACTGTCATCTCCCCCGACCTACATCAAACCGATTTCTTTCAGGCGCTGGAACAGGAATTCGTGCGCCGTGATCGGCTCGGCTGGTTCAACGCCTTCGCGCTCGCAGCCGGGCAGGGTCTCGATGAGATAGTCCGGGCGATAGTGCAGGAAGAAGGGCATGGAATAACGCGAGTGCTCGGTGCGCGCACCCTTGGGATTGATCACGCGGTGCTGGGTCGAGGGCAGGATGCCATTGGTCGAGCGGGACAGCATGTCGCCCATATTTACGGCCAGACAGCCGGCCGGCGGGTTCATGTCGACCCACTCGCCTTCGCGTGTCATCACCTGCAGGCCCGGCTCGTCGGCGCCCAGCAGCAGGGTGATGGTATTGATATCGCCATGGGCCTCGGCGCGGATGGATCCACCCGTATCGCCCTGGACCGGCGGGTAGTGCAGCAGGCGCATGACCGAATTGCCGTCGCGAACCGTGTCGGCAAAGAAATCCTCTTCCAGGCCCAGATCTGTGGCGATGGCGCGCAGGACATCACCGCCCAGCGCGTCAAAGGCGGAATAGAGCTTGTGGATGACCTCTTCCCATTCCGCGATCTCTTCGGGCATCACATTCGGCGCCATGTCTTTTTCATAGGGGTGACCGGCGGGCAGGTCGCGACCGACATGCCAGAACTCCTTGAGGTCGACATGCTGCGCATCCTTGGCGATTTCCTTGCCAAAGGGCGTGTAACCGCGCGCGCCGCCGCCGTTCTCGATGAAATACTTCATCTTGGTCTCTTCGGGCAGGGCAAAGAATTTCGCGGCAACCTCATAGGCGCGATCGATCAGGTCCTGGTCCAGGCCATGGTCCGAAATGGCGGCAAACCCGTATTCCCGAAAACTCTTGCCCAGCTCCTTCGCGAAGGCTTCCGGATCGGTTTTCTGCAGGGACATGGATACGGGCGGAAAGCGGTTCAGGCTGTCGGTAGCGGTCATGGATCAGGTCTCGTCTTTTTGTGTGTGCCCTGCTTAGGTCTTTCGCGGCGAACTGCCAAGCGCTGTAACGTCGCAGGCACAGTTGGCGGGCGTGTGTGTCACAGCCGGGGATAAAACTTCGCCTGTGGGGCTAACGCGCTTGCATCGTCCGCGCGAGTATTCAAATCTCCGCTCCAGGGGGAAATGGGGGTTTTGAATGGCGTCGGACGCCACCAGCGACAATAGCGCAAGGGGCGAGGATCGCTCCGGCCGCGCGGAGACCTTCCGTCGCGCCGGGCTGACCGAGGCGGAATCACGCCGGCTCGCTCGTATCGAGGAATACGTCAATGACCGCGGGCGCTTCTGGGAAGCGTCGCCCTTTGGCATGGTGATGTGGCTGATCTGGAGACTCCTGTTCAAGGGCTTCCAGACGGCGCTGCTGCTGGCTGCAATCGGGGCCTCAGTCTGGTTTGCTGCGCGCATTCTGGACGATATGGGCGGGCTGAGGGTGGTCGCATCAGCACCGGCAGATCTTGAAGCACGAATCGAGACGGCCTTTGCCGCCTCCCGTGCGCCCGGTGATGATGCCTATGACGTCTGGGTGGAGGAGCTGGCCGACGCCATCAATGGCGATATCCGTCGGCGTCCGGACCTGGACCGGTTTGCCGGCTGGGCCCAGGCGGGGCCGTACTGGCTGGGCGAGGAAGCCCTAGCGCTGCGCCTGCTGGCCGCCGGCCGCGACCCGGCCGAGCTGGACGCGGAATTGCGTGCCTTGCCGCCGCAGGAGCGCGAGCGCCGCCTCGATGGCGTCATCGACGCACAATTACAGCAGGCCGAGATTCGCGGGCTGGAACCGGCCGCGGTCATCTTTGCCCCGGCCAATATCCTGGACCGATACGAACGCTCGCGCCTGGTCTGGGAAATCTCGGCCGCGCCGATCGATGATTTTTTCCGTGCCAGCCAGCAGGGCCAGCTCGAGCTGTCGACCCTGTCCGGACTGGTGACCCATTATCGCAGCGATACACGCCTCTATTCCGGTGTGCGCCATCTGGTGATCCAGCTGTGTCTGGCGCCCATGGCGCAAGACGCCTTTGCCGAACCGTGTACGGCCAGCATCATACCGCGTGGCCAGTTTGATCCCTTCCTGTTGTCACTTTCCGCCCTGGAAGCGGGCATGGTGGATCTGGGGCGCGATACCGGCGCTGCGCGGGCCGGGGCGTCCATCCTGCGCGCGGGTTATGTGGCCGGACGTTTGCCGGTCAGCCTTGAGCAGGAATTGCGAGCGTTGTTCGAAACCCATCTGCCCCAGGAGGCGCTGGTCGCCAGCCTGAGAGATGCTGGCTTCCGGCCGGACCTGGCCTTTGCCGCGCCGCGCCGTGAAGAAGACCGCATCAATCGCATCCATACCGGACAGCGCTCCAATCTGGCTGCTCTGGGCAGTGCGCTGGCGGAACTGGCCGATATCCGGCTCGATCACACCGCCCGGGTCACCACACGCATGGTAAGCGGTATCTATCAAATTGAAGATATCGGGCGTTTGTCGGTTCTGCTCGATGCGGTCGGACCGGCGGTCCTGGCGATGCAGTCGCGCCTCGGCCAGGAGATGTATTCCGTGCTCGATGTGGTGGAGGAAAGAGGCGAGGCGGACCAGGCGGATTTGCGCGGTCTGGCCCTGTCCCTGCTGGCCGGATTGATCATCCTCCTGCTGAACCTCGTGCGCCTTTCTACAGAGCCCCTGGTGCGCAATGCCGGGCGGGTGCGCCTGGTGGATGCCTATCTCAGTCGTTTATTCTTGGGAAAGAAAAGCTAACGCATTTAAAGGTTTAAGGCGGAATATTTCTTTGTCCTCTTAACCTTAATGCAATTCTCTTTGCTCAAAGTCCAACTCGTTCGAAGGGCATTCGGACAGGATGGTGGCGCAAACAGAGGACCCAAAAGGGCCGTGTTTGCCGAGTAGTACAGGGGAAGACGCAATGGCGTTCACTGATGTTGAAACCGCACAGGCCCACGAAGCCGTTTCCACGGATCCGACGGGCGAAGATCTCTGCAAGCTGGGAATTCTGTATTCCACGGGACAAGGTGGCGAGATCGATTACATCGAAGCTCACAAGTGGTTCAATCTGGCCGCACTGATGGGTTCCGAGCCGGCGAAATACTATCGCCAGGAAATTTCCGACCAGATGTCCAATCTCGACATTGCCAATGCGCAGAAGGCTGCGCGCGAGTGGCTCTCGACCCGCCACTAGGGCGGATCACACCACTCTGTCCGAATATCCGGCAGGTCGGGGAGGCCTGCCGGGCCCGGACACTCAAAAATACCAGAAATATGCCGCGATAGCTGTGTGAGCAGGTCTCTAAGGCCTGTATCTGACCAGCTCAAGTCGCGATCAGGTGTCATGCCGCGGGGAGGCTCTTGTCTCTTGGCCGCGCATGCAGACAGCCTTGCCTGACGGGTCACCAGAGCCCGCAAAGTCTCCGTTCCGCGCCCAGGGTGGCGGCGGATGTGCCGGTTGGCGTAGAGACGGATCTGGGAATGTGGGAAAGTGGTATACAGCTAGAGGTGAGGAGCTAACGAATGTGCCTCCGTGTTCTCTGGCTGTGTTAAAGGCCTTCCGCCGTCGGAGGTGGCCAGGCCATGGGAGGTGTGTGTCTGTTTGACGGGAGGCGATCCCAGGTTCGTTTTTAAGGCGCTGTACGGATGATAGAATTTTTGTTTGCAATAGGAGCATCGTTTCAAACTGCATTGAGCTCTCAAGCTGGAGGTTTTGAGGCGGACATCTGTTCAGACTATACCCCGACGATTTCCGAACTGCACCCAATCTCCGCTCGCCTCTCGGAGGTCGATGTTGTGCTGGTGGGCGAGGTCCACGGCCGTGCAGCAGCACCTTGTCTGGTAAAGCATCTGTTGGGAACTTCACTGGCTAGTGGTCTATCAACCGCTCTGGCGCTTGAGCTTCCAAACAACACGTCAATTGAGAACGCAAGGGCCCAGACGGAACCGCCAGAAATAATCGATGCACTGTCGCAAATACCATTCTGGACAAGTCCACCATTCGACGGTCGTCAATCTGTAGCGTGGCTAGATCTAATACTTGCAGCCTCTTCCGAGCAACGCTGGGTGCCTGTGCGTTTTGTGTCCCCCAGTACGGAGGCCGATAGTGTAAGCCAGAGTTACAAGAGGGATGTCATGACTGATGGTATTTACTCTCTTCGAAGCTCGCTTCCAGCGGGTGGGGTGGTAATCGGCCTCGTGGGGAATAACTGGACAAGAAATACATCAGTATGCGAGTCCCTTGGAAGTCTGGGTCTTCGCGTCCTGTGCATCGATGTTGTGCGCCAGAATGATCATTGCCAACAAACGGAAATAACATGGGAATTTGTTTCGCCCGCCTCCCATCGCCTGATCGCCGTTCCGGCAGATCGTGACTTCGTAGATTTCTACGCGAGAGTAACCTGTGACGTGCGTATGAAGCCTGCATTCTCAGGCTGACATCGGGCTTGCGGGTAAGCACCCGCAATAAAAGCGGAGATAAAAATCTTTGCCGGCGCGAAAGTCGGTCGGTCAGGGCCAGCAGAAGCCATCAATTATTCGTAATCGCGTCCGCGATCGCGTAGGAAAATGCCTGGTCGAGCGGCAGGATGCCCGACACATATTGTTCAACAAAAACATTGATTTCCGCCACGGTGGAGCGGGGCACGAAGATGATGTCGTGGCGGCGCAGCTGGACGCGGTCAGCGCCCGGGCGGCCGTCCAGGGCATCGTGGAGATTGACGGTGCGCATCATCAACGCGCCGCCGGGCTGGCGGCGCAGGACGACGACATCGCCGCGCGCGGCCGTGTTGCGGAAACCGCCGGCCCGCATGACGGCTTCAAGCGCGCCGACCGGGCCGGTCATCTCGACCAGGCCGGGCGTGTTGACCTCTCCGCCAACAATGATGTTTTGCGGGCCCAGGGCGGCGCGGCGCACTTCCACGATCGGATTGACCAGCACGTTTTGCGCATAGGCGTCGGCGATCACATTGGCGATCTCGAAATCGGTGCGATTGGCCACCATGACATTGCCGATCAGGGGCAGGGGCACACGCCCGTCCGGCCCGATGGCAACGGTACGGTTTAGCTCGCTGGCGGAATGCACAACCACGTCAATGCTGTCACCGGGGAAAAAGCGATAGGCGGGATCGGTCTCCTGCCAGCTCGCGAACTGGCGGCCTGACCAGGCCGGGTCCGTTTGGGGGGCGAGTGAACCCGAGCTGGCGCAGGCTGCCAGGCCGATTGAAACGGCAATTGCGAGGCCGAAACGAGAGGCACGCATAGAATATCCTCGGATCCACTGAACTTGCGTCCATTTCCACCTGTTTTGGATAAGAAAAAATTAAGCGGCTGAGACGCTTTATAAGCATATGAGTCGAGACCCTTATTCCAACGCCCCTCGCGGCGGGGATGAGCCATTGCGTGGCAGTGCCCGCAGTGACGGCCTCGACCTGTTCGATATCATTGCACTCGCCTGGGCCGAGCGTGGCTTCATTGTCGTTGTTTTTGCAGTGCTTTTCGCCATTGGTGTGGCCGCCTCGCTGACCCTGATCAAGCCGAGTTTCGAAGCGCAGTCGCGGCTCCTCGTCCTGCTGGAAAATGATCCGACCCCGGCGGCCGCCGGTGCGGGCGGAGCTTTCATGCTCGACCAGATCATGCAGTCGGAAAGCGAATTGCTCGGTTCCGGTGCTGTGCGGCGCCAGACCCTGGCGGCTCTGGGCCCTGAAACCATTCTGGGCGAACCGGTCTCCGGCAATGCCGATGGTGCGGCACTTCGTGCGCTCGGTTCCAGCCTGACGATTTCACGTGAGCCGTATTCCTCTGCGCTGGTCGCCAGTTACGAGGCCGGCAATGCGGACCAGGCGGCGCTGATCCTCAACGCGGTCGTGGATTCCTATCTGGCCTACCGCCAGGAAATCCTGGTCGAGGCCGGTATCGAGACCGTCACCGAACGCCGCCAACAGGCCGACCAGGCTGTGGCCGAGGCGCAGAGCGCGCTCGACGCTTTCCTGTCCACCCATTCGCTGGCCAATTTTGTCTCTGACAAGAGCGCGGCTGAAACCAGCGTCACCACCCTGCAGGACCGGGTGCGCACGGCGTCTGCGGATCGGGATGCGGCGCGGGCAGGGGCGCAGGCACTGGAAAACCGCCTCAACAATATCCCGGCCAATATCGAGCTTTATGTTGAAAACGGCGCGTCCACCCTGTTGCTGGACCGCCGGATCGAGCGCGAGCAATTGCTGTCGCGTTACCAGCCCGGCGCGCCGCCGGTTGTGGCCATTGAACGCGAGATCTCTGCCATTCAAAGTCTTTTGGATGCCGGTGGTGCGGAAGGTCTGGGCCAGCGTCGAACGGGCGTGAACCCGGTGCGCCAGGCGCTGGAAACTGAACTGGCTACCCGCCGCGCCAATGCCAACCAGGAAGCCAATCGGGTTGCTGTCTTTGAGCGCCAGCTGGGCGAAGCCCAGGGCGATGTCAGCCGGCTGCGCGGTCTGGAACCGGAATACACACGCCTTGCCCAGGACGTCACCGCTGCCGAGGAAACCGCTGCTGGTTTTGCCGCGCAGGAAGCTGTTGCCGCCGCTCGCCGTTCGCTCGGCCCGGGTGCTGCTGATGCGGTGCGGGTATTTGATCGTGCGACACCGCCACTGCGTGGCTCGTCCATGAAGAAGCTCGCCCTGATGGCCGCCTTTGTCTTTGCCGCCGGCGTGGCGGTCTTCCTCGGCCTGATCAAGGGATATTGGCGGGCCTATATCGCAGCCCGGCGTCCCGCCCAGCGACACGCGCCGACGCAGGCGGTGAACCAGGCCGCGGCGCCGCGCTACCGCGAGCCTCAGCCCGTACAGCCGGTCGGGGCCCCAGCACGCCCGGACCCGCTCGGTGAGGCGCTGGTGGGATTGCCGGTGCTCGCGCGCATCCCGGACCGCTCCGCGTAAGCGCCGCGTTAACCACGCCAGAGGCAGATTGGAATCTGAAACGATTCTCCAGGTGAGTAGCGGTCGTGAACCTGTCGTCCGACATGAGTGCGCTGATTGATCAGCTTGAGCCCATCAGCCGGCCTTCCGGTCTGGGGCGTGTATTGATGGTCATGGGAACCAGCCGCGGGGCCGGGGCCTCGACTGTGGCCCGGGAAATTTCGCGCCTTAGCGCCGTGCGATCCACGCGCGGCGTCTGGCTGTTTGACCTGGACTTCAAGGCGAATGCGCAAGCCGAAGCCTGCCGGGTCAGAGCGGACGTGTTCGACCTTTCGCTGGGCCGTGAGACCCCCTGGGTGCTGGATGGCAATGCGCGACTGGTGGGGCGGCCATCCTCGGTCGACAAGCTGGTCGTGTCCAAGGTGGAACGCCGTGACGGGACCCGACTGCAGGCGGCCCTGCGGGGAGCGCCGGATTATTGGTCCGCTGTGCGCCAGTCCATCGATCTTGCTGTTATCGACGCACCGGGCCAGTCCCGCGCGCCCATGAACCTGGTCGCAGACATGGACGGGGTCATCCTTGTCGTGGATGCGCGTGCGGACAATTTTGATGGCCTGCACGCCCGCCGTGACGCCATCGAGGCGGCGGGCGGCGTTGTCGCCGGTGTCGTCGTCAACCGGGCAGGAGCCCATCGGAGCGCGGCATGAGCCGGGTTGCTATCCAACATCCACCCTTTCTCCAGCGTTTCACTGATGCTCCCGCGATCGGCTTTGCCCGCGCGGCGGAAGCCGGTCTGTGCATCCTGTTCATCTTCATGTTCTCTCAGGGGTTGATCGGGCCGGTTTTTGCCGATTCCGCCGATCCGGAAGGCTCTGCCCTCCTGCGCCTGATGTGGCTGCCGTTTTATGCCGTGACGCTGGTGATGATTGCCGCACGCCCGGGCGCGACCTTCCGCGTCATCGCATCCAGCCCCCTCCTGGTCGGGCTGGTCATGCTGACCATGGTCTCTGTGCTCTGGTCGCTGGCACCGGACGTGACGCTCAGGCGTTCCTTCGCCCTGATCATGACCAGCCTCTTCGGCTTCTGGTTCGCGGCGCGCTGGAGCTGGCGTGACGCCATTCTGATCATCGCGACGAGCTTTTTCATCCTGGCGATACTCAGCGTCATATTTGCCCTGGCGGTTCCCTCTATCGGCGTCGATCACGCCGTGCATGTCGGGGCCTGGAAGGGTATCTGGTGGGAGAAAAACTCGCTGGGCGCCATGATGGCCTGGGGCTCGGTCAGCGGATTTGCCGCTGCCCAGATCAATCCGGAACGTCGCTGGTTGTGGCGGTTCATGGCCGTCTTGTGCACGGCGCTCGTCCTGCTCTCGACATCCAAGACAGCGTTGCTGGCCTGGCTACTGGGCGTGGGCGGGATTGCCGGTATTGGCCTGTGCCGCCAGGGGTTCGGATTTGCGGCCATGACGCTGTGTTTGTCACTGACTGGTGCGGTACTGGCCGGCATGGCGCTCCTGATCGCACCGATCGAGGCGCTGGAACTGCTCGGCCGGGATGCCACTCTGACGGGCCGGACAGATATCTGGGTCGTGCTGGTCGACCAGATCCGCGCCGCACCATGGACGGGGTATGGCTATCGCGCCTACTGGGTGGCCGAGAGCGGGCCGGTGTTCTGGGTTCACCAAGAAACAGCCTGGGACGTGCCCACGGCGCATAATGGCTGGCTGGAAACCGCCCTGGCGATCGGTCTGCCAGGCGTGGTCCTGTTGGCGATGGTGTATTTCCGCGCGCTGGGACGGGGCCTGTCACGCCTGTTTCACGGGCAGGAAGTCTATTTCGCCCTGCCGTGGATCGCGATGCTGGGCCTCGTGAGTATTTCCGAGAGCAATTTCCTGCAGCAGAACGCGCTGAGCTGGACGCTGTTCGTCTTCGTGGCCGCCAAGCTGGCAGACCGGCGGGCCCGCTAGCCAAGGGCGGAGCTGCCGTAAAAGCGCGGCGCAAACCGGTCCTGCCAGAAGATTTTGCCCGCGGCCTGGGCGGACTTGTCGATAAAGCCGGCAGACAGGCGCGGGCTGAACAGGCTGGTCACTACGGCGAGTGGCGCAAAGATGGCGAACTGCGCCAGCCCGACAAGCATCCATTTCGCGACGCCAGCCCAATCCGGCCGGGCCTTGTTCGCACAATGCTGGCTCGGCCCCTGTCCGAATGAAAAGCTGCGCGAAAGCAGGTAGCGCCAGTTGGCCCGCGAGGGATCCACGCATTCGATCGCGCCCGCGCCTGCAGACCAGGCAAAACGCGCGCCTTGTTGTTCGAGCATGGCAAAAAACATGTCGTCTTCGCCCCCGGTCTCGTTGAGATGACGCGGAAAGGGCGTCTGGGGAAGGTCGAAGGCCGCCCGGTCCACAAGGGAATTGCCGCAGCCAAAGGGTTTGCCGAGAAGTTCATCGCTCGCAGCGCCTTCGCGGGAGTACAGCCGGTTGAGCAGGTGCAGGCGAAGGCCGCTGGCTCTGGGTGCCTGGGCCTGAAGGGGGCCGAACACGACCTGCGCGTCCAGTCGTTCCGCAGTGACCTTGAGCGCCTCCAGCCAGTTGGGCTGTGCGATTTCATCATCGTCCAGAAACGCAATGTACCGGCAATCTGTAGCCGCCAGTGCCGTGTTGCGGGCATTGGCGACACCCGGCTCGGCCTCGTGCACATAACGGACAGTCGCGGCGCCGAGTGCCTCGATAGCCTCGCGGGCTCCGCCTTCCGGCGAGTTGTCGACGACAATGATCTCGTCTGCCGGGCGTGACTGGGCGAGAGCGCTTTCCAGTGCGGCCATCAAGCCGTCCGGGCGTCGAAAGGTCGGGATAATGATCGCCGTGCTCATGCCGCGCTCCTCGTGATTGCTGCATAGGCGTCCCGAACGTTGAGGACCTGGGCGCCGCTGCGATCGATCGCGTCCAGGACGCGTTCGAAATCCTCCGGCGTACAACCCCATTCGGTCGGATTGGCCTGGACATCATGGGCGTAGAACACCAGCCAGCCAGGGTGCTGGGCGAGGGCTTCAGCGGCGTCCACCGCACGCTGGATACCGGCTTCGCCACCATCAATGCCGACAGCGGGAAGAAGATTGCGATCCGCGCGGCCACGCATGACACCCGGGCGTACACCACGCAGGGTCTGGAAACGCGAGGCCAGTGCCGTCTTGATGCCCGGTGCAGTCTCGCCATAGGGATAGGCAAAGGAGCTCAGCGGTTGTTTCAGCCCCAGTTCGCGCAGGGCGCGTTCATTGTGCTCGAGGCTGGTGATGACCTCTTCCGGGCTCGACTTGGCGCAGTCCAGATGTTCCCAGGTGTGACAGGCGATCTCATGCCCGGCGGATTCCAGCCGGTGCAGGTCGTCGGCATCAAACATCTCGCCGTGATGCGTTGTCTGCCCGACATAGCCGGCAGAGGCGTAATACGTCCCGGTCCAGCCGCGAGCTTCCAGCGCCTCAGCGCCCGCCGTCACGGCGGATTTCGGGAAATCATCAAAGCTGACAGAGACGATGGCGTGATCGAGATCGAGCTCGATTTCATCGCGCGCCAGAAAGCGCGAGATCTGTCGCGTGAAACGCGACTGCCAGCCGCCGGGAACATAGGGTGAGTTCATCAGATGACCTCCGCCGTCCAACTCGCACGCCACAGTTTAAGACCGAGTGTGCGCAGCCGCATGGGCGCTTGGTGATTGCGAGCCAGATTGGCCCAGACCGGACGCAGTGAGCGGCTGAACGGCACACGTCGGATCGCCCGCGCGGCCTTGGCTCCCGGCAGGTTTCTCAGGTCCGGGTGTTTCTCCAGCATGCGGGCATAGTTTGTTGCGCCTGCGCGGAACTTGTCGAGCAGGACCTCGACCGGTTGCAGGCCGTCATGCTGCGCAGGATTGTCGATATGTCCTAGCTTGTGCTGGCGGGAGGCGGCGACAGCCCAGTCCACATCTTCCCAGCCCCAGCCGACAAATCCGGTGTCGAAGGGCACATCCAGCATCAGTTCACGACGGGCCAGGAGATTGGACGAGCAGAAGGCGGTCGCGCCGACTTTTTCGCGGGCGGCGGCGTCACAGTGATCACTGGCGCTGGCCAGCGCGGCGTGTAGGGCGAGGTTCTGGTCTGCGTGCTGGGTCCGGGTTATGTAACCGCCGAAAATCGCGTCCAGCCCGCTTGTTTCCATGGCTTCCAGATAGGTTGCCAGGAAAGCATCATCGGTGGGGGCCATGTCGGCATCGAGATAGAGGATCCACTCGCCCCGTGCTTCGCGTGCCAGGATATTGCGACCATGGGCGCGGCCGACATTTTCCCGCGCACTGATCAGGCGCGCAGGTGCGGTGAGGGCACGGATTGTCCGGCCGGTCAGTGCGTTGAGATGGGTCTGCGAGCTGCAATCATCAAACAACAGGATCTCGATCGACTTGTCCGCACCGATCAGCGGATTGAGCGCGCGCACGAGGTCACCCGGATCATCATTGTAGAACGGGATCGCGATGCTCAACCGGACCTTCTGGTCGTGTTCGGAAGCGGCGTTGGCCAGTTCGGTATAGGAAACCGTCTTGCTCATGATTGGGTCTCGGTGCGCAGATTGAGTTTGTTGATGTCAGACAGCCAGATGCGACAGTCGGCGATGTTGAAGGCGTAGGCGGCGGCTGCGTAGACGACGGCCCCGGCCAGGGCCTTGCTGATGAGGGCAATCCAGGCAGTCTCAAAATCCGGCACGATGAAGACGCCGGAGGCCATGATCATGGTCGCCGTCGCTGCCTTCACCCAGTCGCCCCAGGGCAGGGGCAGAGGGAAGAGCTTGCGCCCGACAATGGCGCAGATGACCAGCGAGATCAGATAGGCGAGAACGGTCGCATAGGCGGCGCCAACAATGCCGAAGGCCGGGATGAAGAGGAGGTTGAGACCAAGGTTCAGCGCGGCTGCACCGGCCATCAATGCCGCCATGAAGCCGCTGCGACGGCGGATCGTGAAAGCCTCGTGGAAATAATAGGTCATCATGCCGTTGAGCAATCCGGACAATGCGATCCACGGCAGGATCACGGCGGCTTGCGACCGGACGCTTTCGCCGACGATGAGCGTTGTCAGCGGCTCGGCGACAAGGGCCAGGCCAGCGGCGGCAGGAAAGCTGATCAGCGCCATCAGGCTGGCGGCCTGACCGGCGAGTTTGCGGGCGACGTCCGCACCCTGGGTCTCAAAGGCCTTCAACGTCATTGGCCAGACGGCTGCTCCGAACCAGATGAAGATGATATCGAGCAGGCGGTCTGCAAGACCATAACCAGCAGCGTACATGCCCACGGCCCCCGAACCGAGGAAGGCAGCCAGCAGAAAACGATCGCCAACGGAAAGCAATTGCTCGAACACGAGCGAGAGCGAGACGGCAGAGCCATAACGTGCATAGGTCTTCGCGCGTGCAGGCTGGGCGCGCCCACCGCGGGCCCGGCGCAACATGACCGGCAGGTCAAAGACCAGGGCCACCAGTGCGGCAACGGCGGTGCCGATGAAGATACTGGCCGGACCCAGGTCCGTCAGTGCCAGCAGTCCGACACCGATCATGAAGCCCAGCATCAGATAGCTCGCCTCCAGCGCGGAATATCGCGCGACACCGCCGCCCGCCCGATGGGTTTCCAGACCGATTTGCAGAGCGGCTCTCGTGATCATCGAGACGGCGGCGAAGCTGAAGACGGCCTTCAGCGAATTGTCCAGCGGTGCAAGATGGATAGCCCCGAAAATCAGTGCACCACCGCCCACGGCCAGAAGGATGTAGATGCCATAGGCGGTTGCCAGGTGGTCACGCAGGCGCTTGCGGGCGTCCGCGCGTGCATGGAAACGCGCTACTGCGGCTTCCAGCCAGGTAAATGTCGCAATATGGGTCAGTGTCAGAGTGGCGAGTGTGAGAGCGTAGACACCATAGGCCTCGGCATCCATCAGTCGGGTGAAGACCGCGACCGATCCAAACCCCACAATGGCCTGGGCTACCTGTACCGGCATGTATCCCAGAAGATGTCGTCCAAGCATGGCACGCTCCACTCGCCTCAGGAGGGAAGTTGCAAAAACAATGCCGCGCGAGAGGTATTGTGGGTGTCAGGATGGAACGAATTTCATCCGGGCGCGAATGCGACTACATTTGCTGTTAAGCGGATCATGTTTTCAAGGCGCTATGGAATTGAATCGACGACATGTTCTGGCGGCTAGCCTGCTGCCGGTCCTGCGCCCCGGAACGGGCCGGGCGAAGGCTTTTTCCAAACATGGGTTGTGGAACAACGCCACCGGACCGCATCTGCGTGGAGCCGTGATCACCCAGCGCCGGGTCTATCCGGAGATTGACGGACCGGAATTCCTGGGTCCGGGTCCGTTCGGGACGCCGGTCAGCGATGCCGCCCTCCAGCAGTTATCCGCGGCGGGTGGCAATCTTCTCGTGCTCTCCCATCCCGGCATTTTCACCGAGAACGAACCGTTCGAACTCGATCCCGACGCGCTGGCCAATCTGGATGACCTTGTCACTCGCGCCAGGCGATGGGGGCTGTATGTCATTATCGGCTTCAGGACAGGGCCGGGCCGCAGTGCATTTACCTTCCACCGGGATGACGCAGGAAGCTGGTTTCCTACTGACATGATCAATGAGCGGGTCTGGACCGATTTCGCCTATCATGATGCCTGGGAGGCGATGTGGCGGGAGACTGCGCGCCATTTCCGTAATGTGGAGAATGTGGCCGGTTATCTGTTGATGGTCGAACCCAACGCGAACCAGGTCGCTGTGGGCCCGAACGGCCATGATCTGGAGATATGGGACGCTGCGGAGTTGCGAAGACAGGTTGCCCGCACGCCGGCAGACTGGTCGCAACTCGCGCGCCGGCTGTCCATCGCGGTCCGCGACACAGACCCGGACACCCCTGTCCTGATTAGTCCGGACGGTTATGCGAATTCGGCTTTCGAGGCCAATCTGGACCTGTCAGCCGACGATCCAGCCGTCCTGTGTGTGCACGATTACGCGCCTCGCGATTTTACCCACCAGGCCATGGGAGATGGGCGGCCTTACGAACCCGGAGAGGGGCGTTTTGAACCACCATCCCATCCGCGCTGGTGCATGGGAGAGTTTGGATTGCATCGCTGGGCACCGGGCGGCGACCGCTATCTGACCGAGCGGGTGCGTGACCTGGAGCGGGCAGGTGCCGGCTGGGCGGTATTTCGCTGGACCAGCGGCTGGGAAATCTATGAACGCCGGGAAAACCGCTTCACCGTCCAGGCCGGCGGTGCTGATGACGCCCTGTTCCGAAGCCTTCGCCGGAGCTGGCGCTATAATCGTCTGCGTCCGGATGCCGGCCTGCGCCGCTAGCGGATATTGATCCTGTCGCCGAGAAGGGCCGGTACAGTCTTGATCATGATCCACAGGTCGAACCAGAAACCGGACCGCGCGATGTAATCGACGTCCCACTTGATGCGCTCCCGTGCGGCTTCCGGCGTGTGCAGCGGTCCACGGGATCCATTGATCTGCGCCCAGCCGGTAATGCCCGGCTTCACGCGGTGGCGGTGTGCATACTCGGCGACCAGGTTGGCGGTAGCTGTACCACCCGTGCGCATGCCATAGGCGTGTGGGCGCGGGCCGACGAGGGACATGGAGCCTGCCAGTACGTTGAACAGTTGTGGCAGCTCGTCCAGGCTGGTCTTGCGCAGGAAACCGCCCAGGCGGGTCACGCGCGGATCATTCAGTTCGACCTGGCGCAGCTTTTTCGATTGTGCATTCGGGTCGTGGCGCATGGTGCGGAACTTGTAGACATTGATCGGACGGCCATTGAACCCTTCGCGTTTCTGCACGAAGAGCGCGGGGCCACGACTGTCGAGTTTCACCAGCAGAGCAATGAGGGCCATGACGGGCAGGGCGGCTACGGTCATCAGGCTGGCAAAGACAATATCCTGCACTCGCTTGGCGAAAACCCGGCCGAGATTTTCCTCTTCGCCGGACATGCGCGCGGTGTGCACACCGACGATGTCGTCCAGGCTGGTCGTCTCCGGATTGAATCCATTGATGTCGAGCAGCAGGATGACTTGCTGGGGCAGCGCGCGCAGCTTCTCCAGCAGGTGCTTGACCCGCTCTTCGGCCTTGGGTGTGACAGTCAGGACGACGCGGTCGACATCTGGAAGTACAGACCAGTTGAACAGGTCGTCCGTGGTGCCCAGATACGGCGTGCCGGCCAGCTGGGTCGGCGCACGTGATTTGCGGTCATCGAAATAGCCCACCACATTGATGGTGCCCGAGCCCTGGTTGGCCAGGATCAGTTTGCGCGCATTCGGCGTCGCGCCCACCAGTATGATGTTGCGCGCCAGACGACCGGCCTTGGCCCAATGTCCGATAAAGCCGGCATAGACCATGTGCAGCAGGGTCATCGCAGAGACAGCGACGACGCAATAAATCGCGAGAATGCCAATACTGTCAGGCGCCGTCCCGAAACCCGCGATCAGCATGGTGGCGCCGACCGAGGCGGTGGCGATTATGGCGCGTGTGACACGCCAGATTATCGCATGGCGCGGTTCGATGCGGTAAAGGCCCAGTGTCGACAACATCAGCGGCAGGAGGGCGGCGAATCCGACAATCGGGAAGAGTTCGCCGGCAGGAACCGCACCGGGCTGGCCGCCACTGATCGCGATGACGCCGACAACGGCAAGCAGGGCTCCGGCGAAAATGTCGATGGATTGCAGGGTGCGGCCCAACGCCTTGCGATTGACGCGGTGCCGCGGAGCGCGCGCCTGCGCACGGATCTGCGAGCGCGCGATCTTTGCCGCATCGTGCTGGGCACGTGCGATTTCTTCACCGGTATCATTGGCCGGGCCCGAGGGCGTCCGGTTGGAATTCGCTGAGTAGTCCACCACAAAATCCTCGCGATTTTTCGCCAACATGGCTCCTCAGCCCGAAGATTTCGTTGAAAGGCATGGTTAAAATTGTGTTTGCGTGTCGCGACGGCGTGTTTGCATGGCTGCTGCGCTGCACAATGGCTGGACTAAAGCGGCGTGAAGGCGTAGGTGCGGGACCAATCCAGACAAGAACCGGCTGAAACCATGATCCGAAACACGCTCGCTGCGTTCGCTGAACGCCTGTCCGCATCCGTACGCAATCGCGGTGAACTGCCGGAACTGACCGTGGGTCAGCTGCGCATCGAGGTCCTGGCGGGCCTGACGGTTGCCCTGGCCCTGGTGCCGGAAGCCGTGGCCTTTGCCTTTGTAGCCGGTGTGGAGCCGCTGGTTGGTCTGTATGCAGCCTTCATCGTGGGCCTTGTCACAGCTTTGTTCGGTGGTCGCAGAGGCATGATCTCTGGCGCTACAGGCGCGCTGGCCGTCGTCATGGTCCACCTGGTGGCGACGCATGGCGTTGAATACCTGTTTGCGACTGTGGTCCTGATGGGCATTTTGCAGGTCGGTGCGGGCATTTTCCGGCTGGGCAAGTTCATTCGCATGGTGCCCCATCCGGTCATGCTGGGATTTGTGAACGGGCTGGCGATCGTCATTGGCCTGGCCCAGCTCAAGCTTTTCCAGGTTCCCGGTTCCGATCATGGCGGTGGTGGTCATGGCGCCCTGGGTGGCGAGTGGCTTCCGATGCCCGAACTAATGCTGATGCTAGGCCTGACAGGTCTGACCATGCTGGTTATCTGGGGTACACCAAAACTCACCAAGCTGATCCCGGCGCCGCTGATGGGGATTGTTGTCACTGCAGGCATCGTCATCGCGTTTGGTCTGAATGTTCCCACGGTTGGTGACCTGGCCTCGATCCAGGGTGAACTGCCGGCTTTTCATATTCCGAGCGTGCCCCTGAACTTCGAGACTCTTGAAATTATCTTCCCCTATGCGGTCATCCTGGCGGCGATTGGTCTGATCGAGAGCTTGCTGACCCTGAACCTCGTGGGCGAGATCACCGGCCGCAAGGGCGGTGCGTCGCAGGAGTGTTTGGCTCAGGGCGCTGCCAACATCATCACCGGTTTCTTTGGTGGCATGGGCGGTTGCGCGATGATCGGCCAGTCAATGATCAATGTGAAATCCGGTGGTCGCCTCCGTATCGCGGGAGTTGCAGCTGCGCTCTTCCTGTTGGTCTTCATCCTGTTTGCGTCCTCGCTGATCGAGCAAATCCCGCTGGCCGCATTGGTGGGCGTCATGTTCATGGTCGTCATCGGAACCTTTGCCTGGCAAAGCCTGCGCATCATGCGCCGCATTCCGCGGTCCGATGCTTTTGTCATCATTCTGGTGACGGGCGTGACTGTGTATGCCGACCTGGCGATTGCGGTGGTCGTGGGTGTGATCGTTTCCGCTCTGGTTTATGCCTGGAAGGCGGCGTCGCACATCCATGCGCGTGAGTCGCAAGGCGATACAGGAGAGAAGATCTACCAGATCGACGGTCCGCTTTTCTTTGGTTCCGCCACGTCTTTCATGGAGATTTTCGACATCAAGGGCGATCCTGAACACATCATCGTCGACTTTGCCGACAGCCGCGTGGTCGATCAATCCGCCCTGCAGGCCATCGAGGATCTGGCGCTGAAATATGATGCAGCCGGAAAACGCCTGGAATTACGGCATCTCAGCCGCGATTGTCACCGCCTCCTGTCCAAGGCCGGCCAGCTCATGGTCGACAGTGATGATGACCCGGATTACCGGCTGGCAGTGGATTATGGTGTGAAGCTGGGCCGTATGGGCGGCGCTCATTGACGCGACTGCGACTAATCTTACAGATCCGTTAGTTTTGCGAACCTCGCAGAGCGCACTAGTTTGTGCGCAACAAATCTGTTGAGGGGAACAAGATGAAACGCCTTATTGCGGCCCTGACCGCCACCACGATGCTGGCGGGTGCGCCTGCTTTCGCTTTCCAGGACGAGGAAGAAACGGGTTGGGATGTCACCAATCCGCCGATGGAAACACGCGAAATCCCGATCAATGTCACTGAAGGCACCTGGATGAGCCTGGATGTCTCTCCGGATGGCCAGACCATCGTGTTTGACCTTTTGGGTGACATTTACACGGTCCCGATGACGGGCGGTGCGGCAACCAATATTGCCTCGGGCCTCGCCTGGGAGATCCAGCCGCGTTTCTCTCCTGATGGTTCGCAGATTGCCTTTACCTCCGATGCCGGTGGTGGTGACAATATCTGGGTGATGGATGCGGACGGTGAAAATCGTCGCCAGATCACCAGCGAGAGTTTTCGTCTGCTGAATAACCCGACCTGGTCGCCCGACGGCCGGTATATTGCCGCCCGCAAACACTTCACGACCTCGCGTTCCGCAGGTACGGGAGAAATCTGGATGTACCATGTGCTGGGCGGCAACGGTGTCCAGCTTGTCGAGCGTCCGAGCGAGGCCTTCCAGAAGGAACAGGGCGAGCCGATATTCTCGCCGGATGGCCGTTATGTGTATTTCACGCGCGCTGTCGGCTCCGGCAGTACCTTCACCTATGCCGATGATTCCAACGGTGATCTGTTCAATATCCGCCGTTACGACCTGGAGACCGGTGAGGTTGATACGGTCGTAGACGGTGTCGGTGGTGCCGTGCGCCCGTCGCCGTCCCCGGATGGACGGTATATCGCCTTTGTACGCCGTGACGGCATGCAGACCGGCCTCTACATGAAGGATCTTCGCTCCGGCGAGGTCCGCCAGCTGCACGACAATCTCGATCGCGACAACCAGGAGACCTGGGGCGTGATGGGCATGTATCCGAACATGGACTGGACGCCGGACAGCGGCTCGGTTGTGTTCTGGGCTGGCGGTGGCATCCACCGGGTGGACGTGAATACGGGTGAGGTCACCAATATCCCGTTCGCCATCAATGACACGCGCGAGATCATTGATCCGCCGCGCCCGTCGGTCGAAGTGGCTCCCGAGAGTTTCCAGACGCAGATGCCGCGCTTCACGTCCGTCTCGCCCAATGGCGAGCAGGTCGTGTTCGAAAGCCTCGGCAAGCTCTACATCATGGATACCGATGGCGGTGAGCCGCGTCGGCTGACCCGTGACCGGTCTGATCGCCGTGAGCTGTTCCCGTCCTGGAGCCGTGATGGCCGTCGCCTGGTATTTGTGACCTGGGATGACCAGGACCTGGGTGCCGTGCGCACCGTGGCCGCCAATGGCCGCAGCGAGCGTACGCTGACCAATGAGCCGGGCACCTATCGTCGCCCGCGGTTCTCGCCAGATGGCGAGACGGTTGTCTTTGAAAAGGATGGCGGTGGATTCCTGACCTCGCGCGCCTGGTCCGAAACCACGGGTATTTTCGCGGTTTCCGCGTCTGGTGGCGACATGCGGGAGATTGCCGACAGCGGTTCCACCCCCCATTTCGGTGCCGCGAATGACCGGGTCTTCATGACCCGCCGGACGCCGTCGCTGGAGCTCTACTCCGTTGATCTCAATGGCTATGACGAGCGCGTCCACGCCAATGGCGGGATGACAGGCGAATTCCACGTCGCTCCGGATGGTCGTCACCTGGCCTTCCGCGAAAACTACGACGCCTTTGTCATGCCGATGCCGGTCGGGCCGCAGAATATCTCGGTGTCCAAATCCTCCGGTTCACTGCCGGTTGTCGAACTGTCCTCGAATGGCGCGACCGATATCAACTGGTCGGATAATGGCAATCAGATCAACTGGACGATGGGCGCCGAGCTGTTCTCGGCCACGATCGCCGAGATCCGCCCGAACCCGAATGCCGAGGATGGCGAGGGCTATGAAGTACGCCAGCCGGGTGAGGGTGTGTCGCTTTCCATGACGGTCGAGACGGCTGTTCCGGAAGGCATGACCGCCCTCGTGGGCGCACGCATCATTACCATGGCCGAAGATGATGGCGGTGTGATCGAGGATGGTGTCATCCTGATCGACGGTAACCGTATCGTTGCCGTTGGTCCGCGTGACAGTGTCGATGTTCCTGCAGGCGCGACCGTGGCTGATGTTACCGGCCACACCATCACGCCGGGCTTCATCGATGCCCACGCGCATGGCCCGCAGGCTTCTGACGGCATTATCCCGCAGCAGAACTGGTCGACCATGGCGCATCTTGCGCTGGGTGTGACGACAATTTTCGATCCGTCCAGCTCGGCCAGTACCATTTTCCCGGCAAGTGAATATCAGCGTGCCGGAATCCAGCTGCAGCCGCGGACCTATTCGACCGGCGAGATCGTCTATGGCGCCCGGGCTCCGGGTTTCCATGCCGAGATCAATGATCGTGAAGACGCCCAGGAGCATGTTTTCCGACTGGACGCCCAGGGTGCCCACGGCATCAAGAACTACAACCAGCCGCGCCGTGACCAGCGTCAGCAGGTGACCTATGCGTCCATGCTGGCTGACATGATCGTCGTCTCGGAAGGTGGTTCGAACTATCACATGGACATGTCCATGGTGGCCGACGGCAATACCTCGATCGAGCACAACCTGCCGGTCTCTGCGATCTATGATGATGTCATCGAGATGTATGCCGGCACCCAGGTTGCGCTGACGCCGACCCTGGCGGTGACCTATGGCGGTCTGGCTGGTGACCCGTACTGGCGCCAGGCGATGAATGTGTGGGAACACCCGATCCTGTCGGAACACGTGCCGCCGCATATCCTGCGTCCGGGGTCCATTCGTCGCACGACGGCTCCGGAAGATAACTTCGCTGACGCCAATGCGGCCGCGACCTCGCGGGAGCTGGCCCAGCGCGGTGTTCTGGTCTCCATCGGTGCCCACGGCCAGCAGCAGGGTCTCGCTGCCCACTGGGAGATGTGGTCGTTTTCCCGCGGTGGCATGACGCCGGTCGAGGTGCTGCGCACGGCGACCGTGGCTCCTGCTGTACATCTCGGCTTTATCGATGACATCGGTACGGTTGAGGAAGGCAAGCTGGCGGATTTCGTCATCATGCGTTACAACCCGCTGGACGATATCTCCAACACTGACGACATCGCCTATGTGATGCTCAATGGCCGGCTCTATGATGCCACGACGCTCAACGAGGTCATCACCGGCGATGAGGCCCGCGACGCCTATTACTGGGAATAGGGGTTTGATAATCCGGAATTTGAGGGGCGCTGGTTCAGCGCCCCTTTTTTCTGGCGCGGACCGGCTTATGCTCTGCGGCACAATCACATGCCGGGGAGGGACGTGTGTTCAATATCAATCGGTCGGTCTTCATTTCACTTGCCATTCTGATCGCGGTTTTCGCGCTGCTGGCCAGCTTCACCCTGGGCTCCGGTCCGGGAATGTCGCGGCAGGAAGCCGTAGCCGCGGCCGAGCCCTTTGCTTCGGCGGAAGTCCTTCGTGATGAATATGGAGTTCCGCACATTACGGGCGACACTGATGCGGCCGCAGCCTTTGGCCTCGCTTATGCCCACGCCGAGGACGACTGGGCGACAATCCAGACGACGCTGGTTGCTGCACGTGGTGAGCTGGCGCGTTATCAGGGTGCAGACGCGGCTCCGACGGATTATGTCGTTCAATTGCTGCGGATCCGTGAGCTCGTCGCGGCGCGCTATGAGCAGGATATCTCCAGCAACGTCAAAGCCTTGCTCGAAGGTTATGCTGCAGGTCTGAACCTTTATGCTGCGCAGCATCCCACCCGCGTCTGGAATGATGTCCTGCCGGTTACACCGGAAGACGTGGTCGCTGGCTTTGTCCTGCGCACGCCCTTCATGTACGGGCTGGATGATACGCTGACGGAGCTGTTTGCCGAGGAACGCCAGCGCGCGATTTCCATGCGATCGACGCAAAGCGCTTTCCAGTGGCTGGACGAGGCGCGATTGCCATTCGGTTCCAACGCCTTTGCCATCGCGCCGGAATTTTCCGCGGACGGTGCAACACGCCTGGTCATCAATTCCCACCAGCCTTTCGAGGGGCCGGTTGCCTGGTATGAGGCGCGCGTGCGTTCGGGCGAGGGCTGGGACATGGTTGGCGGGACATTTCCCGGCGCGCCGTTGATCCTGCATGGGCACAGCGCCGATCTGGGCTGGGCGCATACGGTGAACCTGCCGGACCTGGCGGATGTCTATGTGCTCGAAACCGAGGGTGATCGTTACCTGCTGGATGGGGAATGGCGCGAGCTGGAACATGGCACGGCGCGCCTCAATGTGCGCATCTGGGGTTCAATCCGCTGGACCGTTGAGCGTGACATGTGGTGGTCCGAGCACGGCCCGGTCATCCGCACTGAACACGGCGACTATGCCATCCGCTATTCGGGCATGGATGAGATCCGCCAGGTTGAGCAATGGTATCGCATGAACCGGGCCGAGAACTGGGACGCCTGGTATGAGGCGATGGAGATGAATGCGATCTCCTCGCTCAATACGGTCTATGCTGATCGCACCGGCGAGATTGCCTATGTCTACAACGCGGCCATGCCGGTGCGTGAAGAGGGCTGGAACTGGCGCGATTACCTGCCGGGCGACCGGTCGGAATTAATCTGGCAGGACTATCACCCGCTCTCGGCCTTGCCGCTCTATCACAACCCCGCTTCGGGATGGTTGTTGTCAGCCAACCAGACTCCGTTTGATGCAACCGCCGTGAACGACAATCTGGATGCGGCGGCGTTTTCGCCGACCTTCGGGATCGAGCCGCGCATGACCAACCGTGCGCATCGTGGCCTCACGCTGATGCGCAATGAGCGCGCACTGACAGCGGCGCGTCTGGAGGACATCAAGTTCGACAAGGTCTACTCGGAGACTTCCGCGGTCGGGCGGCTTGTGCGCGAGATCCTGGCCATGGATTTCACCGGCGATGACGATCTGCTTTCAGCTCAGGCTGTGTTGGCCAGCTGGGATATGTCGACCGAGATCGACAGCCGGGCAGCGGCTCTGGGTGTACTGACGGCCGTTCGGACCATTCATAACCGTCACCACGAAGACCCCTGGGACATGGCCCCGGCGGATGCCCTGCGAGAAGCGGCGGACGAATTGATGTCCCACTACGGACGGCTTGATCCAAGCTGGGGTGAAGTCAATCGAATGATCCGCGGCGACGTGAATCTGCCCCTGGGCGGCGGCCCGGACATACTCCGAGCCATATACGGTGGATCTGCCAATCTTGATGAGAACGGGCAGTTGCGCGCGGTCGCGGGTGATACCTACATCAATTTCATCGAGTGGATGCCTGATGGCGAGCTGCGTTCGCGGGCCATCCATCAGTACGGCTCTGCTACGCTGGACCGCATGTCGGCGCATTATGACGATCAGGCGGTCCTGTTTGCGGCAGAGGAATGGCGCACACTTGATCTGGCGCTGGAGGGCGAGGGGTATTCCCCGCTGTCCCGGTAGGTCAAAGAAAAACCCCGGAGCAAGCGCTCCGGGGTTCTTTTTTCAGTTCTGTCGGGTGGACTAGTTGAAGTCCGCGCGGAAGGACACACCCCAGACACTCGGCTCATTCACGAAACCGGTGTTGTTGTTGAAGTCGATGCCGCCAACGAGGTTTTCCTCGCCGGTGATGTTGCGGCTGAAGACAGCAGCTTCAAACGCACGACCATTCGGCAGGCTGCCGGCATAGCCGACGCGCAGGCCACCCTCGAAATTGCCCTCGGAGTAGAACTCCTCGGATTCGTAGAGGAAGAGGTTGGTGCGACCCTGGTAGAACCAGTCGGTGTAGACGAACCATTCACCGCCATTATCAGCCGGGATGGAATAGCGAGCCGTCAGGCTGACGATGTAGTCCGGAGCCTGCGGGAACGGGTTGCCGTCAACTTCGGCGAAGCCGTCATTGTCCGCGTCCGGGTCGGTGACCGTACACTGGGCACAGACGCCAACTTCCAGGGTGTCGTCCTGCAGCTCGGTCTCGTTCCATGAGAAGCCGGCCGTGATCAGCAGGTTTTCGCTGACCAGGAATTCACTGTCGACTTCGAATCCATAGCCAACACCTTCGTCAGCATTGACCAGCTGGACGAGGTTGCCGCCGCCACCGACAGCAGACAGCTGCAGGTCGGAAACGGTGTAATAGAACGCGGTCGCATTGATACGCGCACGGCCACCCATCGGCTCGGACTTGATGCCGGCCTCGTAGGAGATGGACGTTTCGCTGTCTGCGATCGACGGCGTACCGAAGAAGGCAACGTCACGGCCCTGGATTGACGGGCCGCGGAAGCCGCGAGCCACACGGGCAAAGAAGGCCGTTTCGTCGCTGTAGTCATAATATGCAGACAGGTCCCAGCTCACCTCTTCATCAGAGGCGCTGTAAGGACCGCCGGCCGGCCATACGGCCTGGATGACTTCCAGGGACTTCTCGTCGCTGGTGTAGCGAACGCCACCGGACAGGTTCAGGCGCTCATTAACCTGGTGAGAGACCTGGCCGAAGACAGCCCACAGCTCGTTCTCGTGACGTACGGTGGTCGGCGGCGGGAAGCCGCCATTCGGGCCGAGCGTGGTGATGTCGAAAGCGCCGTCGAAATAATAGGCGCCGATCTGCCAGGTCGTGTCCAGCTCGTCAGAAGACGCCAGGCGGAATTCCTGGGTGAACTGGTCCAGATCGTCCAGACCATCCTGCGTCTCGGACGGGAAGGGGATGAAACCCGGACCGTTGACCAGGTTGCCGCCATCGATATCGCCGAGGCTGCGGCCTTCAGCGTTTTCGTAGCCGGTGATGGAGGTGAAGGTCATGCCGCCATCGAGGTAGAAGTTCATGTTCGCGCTGGTACCCCAGGAATCATAATTCTGAGGGTTGTTGAACGTGCTGTCGTAGTAGACTTCACCACGATCAAAATTGGCGTTCAGATCGTTCGAGCCCGGCGTCAGGATATTGGCGCGGAAGATCGCAGCCGTACCCGTCAGGGAACGTGCGTGAACGTTGAACAGGGCGTCGAAACTGTCATTCGGCGTGTAGAGAAGCTGTGCACGGCCGGCCCACTCATTGTGGCCGCCCATGGCGTCATTCTCACCGGTGAAGGCGTTATCGATCCAGTCATCACGGTTCTGGGAGAGAAGCGAGATACGTGCAGACAGCACGTCCTCGATCAGCGCGCCGCCAATGGCGCTTTCCAGATTGACCGTACCGAGCGAACCCAGGGTGAGGCTCATGAAACCATCGGTTTCCTGGGACGGACGAACACTGTCGAACTTGATGGTACCCGCCGTGGTGTTGCGACCGAACAGCGTGCCCTGCGGGCCGCGTGCGATTTCAACCTGCTGGACGTCAAAGAGCGGGAAGCTCTTGAGGATCACGTTTTCCTGGACGATGTCGTCCATGATGATGGAAACCGGCTGCGAAGCTGCCAGGTCGAAGTCCGTATTGCCGAGGCCGCGGATGTAGAAGCGCGGAGCGACACGGCCGTTAGAGCTTTCCGCATATACAGACGGAATGCGAGCTGCCAGCGTCAAGATGTCGGCACCACCCTCGGTGTAAGGGGCCAGATCCTCGCCGGACTGAGCGGTAACGGAGTTTGCAACGTCCTGGATATTCTCTTCGCGACGGTTCGTCGTTACGGTGATTACATCCAGCGTGGCAGCGCCATTGTCCTGGGCGAAGGACGGCGTGGCAGCAAGGGTCAGCGCGGCAACGCTGGCGCCTGCCCACAGCAGAGATTTCTGCGCGAGTTTCGTGGTTTTCATTTTGAAGGTCATCCCGATCAACCGATAGCGTTAGACAGGAACCGATCCCCAAGATGTGGATCCTGTCATCGACGGCGCTCCGATAACGGATATTACAGGTCGGTGACAACGCAATACTTGATACCGGTCACAGTTAAGGTGTGAGTGTGGGATGATTGCATCAGTTATATGACATAACCCGATGTTCGTTGTTAGGCATTGTTTATTCGATATCAATGGCTTGGTGGGCCGACGCTCAACTTGTTTCGAAAGTCCTCGAAAATTCATGCAAACCCGGCATGCAATTCTGCGTCAGGAAGACACGCGCCAAACCTCGTGTTTGCGCATGATGCGGGCGAAAAGTTCGCTCTCCAGATGCCCGTCGAGCCACCGGCGCACATGTGGGAGCGGAGTGGTGGCAAACCAGTCCCGGTCTGTATGGGCATACTGGCGCACAAAGGGACAGATCGCGGCATCCGCGATGCCCGGTATGTCTCCGCAAAGCTGTTCCTGTCTTGCCAGGCGGTGCTCCAGTTCGAGCAGGATGCTCACACCGATCTCGCGCTGTTCGGCCGGATCCACATTCTCGTAGCGGTTTGGATATTTGTAGCGGTCCAGCGCGTGTTTGAACGGGCCGTCATTGGCTTCGATCAGCGGACGTGCCGTATCGAGCTCGTCTAACCAGTTCTCGGGATCGTTTTGACCCAGTGCCCACAGCATCACATCCAGGCTTTCATCGACGACATGGCCATCCGGAAGGACAAGGACAGGTACAGTGCCTTTCGGGGATGCCTCCAGCATTTCAGGCGGTTTGTCCTTGAGCAGGATCTCGCGGTGTTCCAGCTCGATCCCGGCCACATCCAGGGCCAGCCGGGCCCGCATGGCATACGGACAGCGCCGGAAGGAATAGAGAATGGGCAGTGTCATCGCACGTCAGTCCCGGGCATTGCCACCGACGCTGCCAAGATGGGTTTCACCGCGATCGGCGGCGAGCTGCTCCTGGCGTTCACGCTCCGCATAGCGTGCCTGGTCCGCTGCCGAGCGTTTGTCATGGCAATAGGGGCAGGAGGTGCCCGGGACGAAATACTCAGATTTCAGGTCTTCCGGGCCCAGAGGTTCGCGACAGGCATGGCACAGCGTATAGCTGCCTTCTTCCAGCCCGTGTTTGACGGCGACACGTCGGTCAAAGACAAAACACTCGCCTTCCCACAGGCTTTCCTTTTCCGGCACGACTTCCAGGTATTTCAGGATGCCGCCCTTGAGGTGATAGACCTCGTCAATGCCTTCCTGTTTGACGAAGGAGGTTGATTTCTCGCAGCGAATGCCGCCGGTACAGTACATGGCCACACGCGCATTCGGTCGGCCCTGTTTGAACTTGCGGAACCAATCCGGAAACTCACGGAATGTGACGGTCTCGGGATTGATTGCGCCCTTGAACTGACCGATGCGGATTTCATAGTCGTTACGGGTGTCGATTGTGACGACGTCGTCCGCGCTGATGAGGTCATTCCAGTCTTCCGGATCGACATAGGTCCCGACCAACGCATTCGGATCAACGCCCGGAATACCCATCGTCACTATTTCTTTTTTCAGGCGAACCTTGAGGCGCAGGAAGGGCTGTTCACTGGCCTGGCTTTCCTTGTGTTCCAGCGCGGCAAAGCCCGGGATGGCGCGGAGATAGGCAAGCACATTGGCGATGCCCTCCGGCGTTCCGGCGATGGTGCCGTTGATACCCTCGCTGGCCAGAAGCAGCGTGCCGCAAATCCCGTTTTCCTCGCAAACTGCCTTGATCTTCGACTGGGTGTCGGCATCGGCGGCCAGGGGGGCAAAATGGTAGAGCGCGGCTACGAGGTATGAGGACATGGGAGTTCACCTTTCGCCCGTCCTATAAACCCCGGCCGGGCAAGACTGAAGCCGTCGGCGCAGGCCAAATGGCCGCAGGTCGAAACAAATCAGGGCCGCAGCTGGTGCTGCGGCCCTGTCATGGTCAGTCGTCACTCAGGTGAGTATTATTCGTCTTCGGGGCCTGAGCGGAGATTGTCCAGATCGGCATCCTGCGAGTACAGCGCATAGCGTACAGCTGCGTCAGGATCGAACACCTCGGTGGCCAGCGCCCTGATTTCATCCAGGGTGACGGCCTCGAACTGGCCGGCCACATCGCGCAGCCGGTCCATGCGTTCCGGATCACGCTGACTACGCGCCAGTCCGCCAAGCCAGTACTGATTGTCCCGACGCTGTTCATCGAGGCCTTCGATGATCGGCGTGCGCGCCCGCAGGAGCTCGTCCTCGGTGATGTTGCCGGACGCCATGTCGGCGGCGAGCTGGTCAGCGATGGCGAACATGCGCGTGACCTGGTCGGCAGTGACATCAAGGCCAAGCCAGAGATAGCCGTAGTCCTCGTAGGTCGTTCCGGCGGTGTGGTTCACGGCAGCGGAATAGGTCGCCGCCTCCTGTTCACGGAAGAGGTCCGTGGCGCGCAGGCGCAGGATAGAACGCAGAAGGTGGAGCGTGCGCAGATAGTGCGTGTCGCGACCATCATCCGTCGGCCAGAAGACATTGGCCATGCCCTGGTATTCCTGGCCGGCAAAACGAATGATTTCAGCTTCCGGTGTGGGCGCCGGGAAGGTCAGCTGATCGGCCCCTTCGACAATGCGGGCATTTTGACGCCGGGGCGGCAGGGCACCCAGCGTGCGAGCAGCGACCCGTACGGCCTCGGCCGGATCGATGTCACCGATGATGGTGATTTCCATCGGACCGTCCTGCAGGGCCGGTTCCAGGAAGGCACGCGCGTGATCAACGGTGAAATTCTCTACCTCTTCCTCGGTCGGGAAACCGAAGCGCTGATCGCCATCGCGCAGCATGCGAGAAATCACCGTGTTGAAGGCACCAAACGTCTGGGCCATTTGCAGGCGGCGGATCTCACCGGAGATCGCCTTGAACTGGTCAAGGCCCTGGGACCGCCAGCCCGGTGCTGTGAAATACGCGGCGTAAAGCTCCATCTGCGCTTCGAAATCGGTTGGCGTGGTCGCGCCATTGAAAGCAAATGCACTGTTGGAGGTGAACCCGCCTTGCGACACGGAACGACCCGCGAAGATACGCGTTATCTCGTCCGGCGTGTGCGCTTCCAGACCGCCACCGCTCAACGCGGAGAAGGCCATGGCGCCCGAGGCCGGTGCCGGTTGTTCACCAAGATTGCCAGCGCCGAAATCAATACGAACCCGCACTTCATTGTCGGCGAATTCGGTCTGTTTGACGTTCAGACGGACTCCATTGTCGAACGTGTACTGGTGCACATCCAGCTCGGCATCATGGGATTGGGCGACGATGCGACCCGGAGTTCCGAAGTCGGTATAGGCCCACTCGGCGGTTTCCACCTCTTCAGGTGCCTCGACAGCAATCTGCGACGCGGCGTCCCAGACGCGACGGACCTCGTCTTCACCGTCAGCGATTTCCTCTCGCGAGCCGACCATGACCAGCGGTGCACCGCTGGTCCAGTATTCGCGGAAGGCAGCCTCGACCGCCTCAACCGTGATTGCCGACTCGAGCATCTGGAAGAGGGCATAGCTGTCAGATGGATGGGTGAAGACATTATCGGCGAGCCAGCTGAACCAGATGCCGTCAGACAGGTTGGCGCTCTCCCGAGTGCCAGCCTCTTCAGCGGCCTCGCGCATATTCGTGCGCATGTTGGCAAGCTGCTCGTCCAGCTCTGCCTGCGTGAAGCCGTGTTCAACCGCGCGGCGGATCTCGTTTTCCAGAAGGCCGACGGCATCGCGCCAGCCCGCTGGAGTTCCCACGGCGAAGACAGTACCGCGGCGATAGGCGTCGTAGGGCTCGCTGGAGAAGACACTGGCCTGGGAAATTGGCGCATTGCCGGAATTGACCAGTACCTGGAAACGACGGCTCAGGATAGAACTGCCCAGGTTTCGCAGCATGCTCTGGATGCGAGCATTGCGGCTGTCGGGTGCGGCTTCCTGTTCGGAGATGGCATCAACCGTGATCAGCGTCAGGGCCTCGGGGTGGTGGAAATACTCGAAGTCCGGCTGCGAATAATCACGATCGCTGTCATAGCTGGGCAGCGGTGTCGGGATGTCGGTGCGTTCCCAGGTGGAAAAACCCTCAACCTGGTCGACATCGATGCCATCGATATCCAGCGGGAAACCGTTGCGGATGCGGTTTTCGATATCTTCCGGATCAACGTCACCGACGACCACCAGGATGGCGCGTTCCGGCGTGTAGTATCGCGTGTAATAATCCACGAATTCCGAACGCGGCACGTTCTGGATGGTTTCCGGTGTGCCGATCACATTGCGCTCGGCCATGACCGAACCGGGATAGTGGAAATGGGCCTGTTCAGTCCAGAATTGCATCAGCGGCGTATCGCGCGAACGCATCTCGCCCATGATAACGCCACGCTCACGATCAATCGCGCCGGTCTGCATGAGGATTTCCGAAGCGGTTTCACGCATCAGGAACATCACGGCATCAAGCGTCTCGGCGTCGACATTGGGCATGTCGAGCCGGTAATTGACGAACGTTTCACTGGTGCTGGCATTGGTGTCTGCACCAAAGGCCAGGCCATAGCGTTCGAGCAGGTGTACCATCTCGCCCTCGGGCACATTCGTGGTTCCGTTGAACGCCATGTGCTCGATGAAATGCGCCAGGCCCTGTTGCGGGTCGGTTTCGCTCAGGGCGCCGACATTGATCGCCATCCGCACGCTGGCTGTCCCCGGCGGGGTTTCATTGCGCAGGATGGCGAAGCCCATCCCGTTTTCAAGGCGTCCAAAGCGGACATTCTCATCGGCGCGCAAATCGCTGCGTTCATGCGCCCAATAGGCGTCCTCGGCAGCATCGCTCTGAGCAAAGGCCGGTGCACAAAGACTGATTGGAAGCATCAGGCACGCTGCGCGGACCCAGTTCCGCACGCTGGTAGTGTGTTTCATGTAGACATATCCCCGAACACGAAAAGTGAGCGGGCTTATAATGCGTTTATGCGGGTGCACGCCAAGTGAAAGATTAGCAAGGCCGCGGTCACAGGGTCGTTAGATCGGCTTGCAAGCCTAGCGCGAATAGATTTCACGGATCCCGGAATGTATGCCACCGCCAACACCCGTAAGGTTGATCAGGCCGCCAGCGCCTGAATTGACGCCGGCTTCCACGATCCACGGCAGGCTGCCGCCAGCTGCATTTTTGACAGCGTCGGTATAGCGATCACCTGCACTGCCGGTGACATATCCCGCGAAGGCTGC
Organism: Maricaulis sp.; assembly: GCF_017643475.1. Taxonomy (GTDB): domain Bacteria; phylum Pseudomonadota; class Alphaproteobacteria; order Caulobacterales; family Maricaulaceae; genus Maricaulis. Next base: position 317,571 of record NZ_JAEPNI010000003.1, on the reverse strand, counting down.
TCCGATATATTCACCCTGCAGGTTGGTGGGGTCGATCTCGCAGCCTTCACTGGCCTGGCGTTCCCAGTTGTATTCGCGCTCTCCGGTTGCCAGTTCGTCATTCATAAAGCCGAGCATCACTGTGGCGTAACACCACATGCGCAAATTGATATCCAGAATGCCGGCAATCGCCCCGAGCTGGGCACCGCTGACCCCGGAGGGCGAGCCGATGCCGCTGGCCACTGTGGCCATGTATTGCAGGTTGGAGCGAAGTTCGGAGAACTCTGCGATGGCGCGACGGGCGCGGGCGCCCTTTGCGCCAGAGGGGAAGATCCGCGCGGTGAGATGTCCGCTGTTGTCGATGATCCAGCTTTGTTGGCCGTCTGCGCTGGCTAGGAAGAGGGCATTTGTATCTCCCGCGGCGATCTGGGCAGGGCGAGGCCAGTCCTCCGGGATCGGCGTGCGCGGTGTAATTTCGACCGGATCACTCTCGGAGAGCAGAGCCACATTGACGCTGGACGCTTCGAGTGCTGCGCCTTCAATCGCGGCCAGTGCGAGACCCAGCTGTGGGTCTAGGCTGCCATCGGCGAAACGGGCATTGCCGTCAGAGATGATATCAAGCCCCAGGACGAGATAGGCGCTGCCATCCTCAGTGACCTCTGGAGTAGACCCCCGCAGGATTGCCAGCGGTTCGTCCCGCGCGACACGCTGTTCGAACAGGCGGTCCAGGCGTCCGGTGATGCTGGCGGCTGTCGACATGGTCATGTGCGACGGCCCTGTCATCGGTTCGCTGGGCTGGTTGCCCGGTTCCAGTGAAGCCTCCAGGTCAAGACGGGTTTCGTGGAAATAGCGTCTAAGCAGCGCTTCGGGAGCGTAGCGTCCGGGACTGACCCAGAGCGAATGCACGCCCATAAGCGCGGTGCCCGTCTGGGCCTGACCCAGCTGCAGCAGCTGGCGCGTACCCCCGATCTGTTCGTCGTCGCGAAAGAGGCTGATTTCCAGGCGGGCAGATGACGCATCGAAGTTCTCGGGGATGATGTACTCACCCGCAAGCGTGATCTCGCTGTCCGGAAAGGCGAGGCCCAGCGTCTGGTTTTCTCCGGCTTCAGCAGCGGGAGCGATGAAGCTCACCTCCAGCGGTGTGCCAAGCATGCGGTAGAGTGCATCAGCCGTCACCTCGATATTGGCTTCTGTCGGCAGTTCGATGATCTGGTCGAAAATTCCCTGCCAGACGCGGATCTGGTCGGCTGGGACGATACCAATGACGCGACCCGGGAAACGATTGACTGCCGCGAGCAAGGCCTCTCGACTATCCAGGCTCTCATCACGCCCATCGGTCATCACAAATATATCGCCCTGTTGCCAGAACGTGCCCGCTGCACTGGAGATGGCTTCGACCATGGCACCGCCACCGCCGCGAATGTCCAGGGTCTGGTTGAAGTCCTGCACGGCGTTGGGAATGCGGATCACATTGGTCATGCGTCGTGGGGTGAAGACATCACCGGCAAAAGAGGTCGCCGAGAAACTCCGGTCCGTGCCCATCCGCTCGATCAGCGCCCGGCCCAATAGCCCAGCCTTGTAGATATTGCCATCCTCGATCATGGACGGTGAGACATCGGTTACCAGCGCGAAGGGGCGCAGGCTGGTCGGTCGGCGGAGGATTTGCGGCGCAATGGCCTCGTCGTTGACCCCGAGGGACAGATGAGCAGCCTGCCAGCGCGCATCCGCCGCGGCATCCGTACGCACGGAGACGGTCACGCGGGGGTATTGGGAAACATCGACATCCACCAGTTCGGCCGAGCTGATCTCCGGAGCCGCGAAGGGCTGGCTTTCCGTCTCGAGTGCCGCACCGGCATTCGAGGGCAGGGCAAAACCGTCGGTGGTGAAGGCACTGCCGGCCAGAGGTTCGCTACCTGCGCTTAGAACCGGTATCCAGGCATCAGCTGAAACCTCGCCCGGCGCGGCATCGAGGAAACGCGACAGGCCACTGCTGGGCACGAAGCGCAGCACACCCTCCTGGCCTGACGCGATCTCGGCATCCAGGACGGAAGAGCGGGCGCCGCCTGTATCGACCAGATCAAGACGGACACGGATTGGCGCGGGGATTGTCGCTTGATACGCGGCTGCATCAGCGGGGCGAGACAGGGACGGAAAGACAGGGTCTGCGACCTGCCAGTCTCCCGTCTGGCGATACTCCACCCAGACCCAGTCCTGAGAGCTCAGCGTGTCGGGCGGCGTGCTCGCGGCCGACCAGTAGTTTGCGAGAAGGCTGGTTGCGGCTTCAACTTCCTCGCGGATTGCTGCCATGCGATCGACTTCTTCGCGTGCATTGATTGCGCGTTCCGCTTCCTCGTCGAGTTCGAGATAGGCATAGATGGCGCTGAGGCTTTCGCGGCGATCGGAACGGGGTGTTCCGTAAACCGGAACGGCTGAAGGCCAGTCCGCACGTCTGAGCCGGGTCTCGAAGCCGGCAGCGGTCAGGAGGTCAGAGAGAAGCACGGCCTTGTCGGCCGCGTTGGCCCCGCGCTGGATGAGGACATCACCTGCGCTCAGCATGTGTCCGGAATAATCTGCCAGCATGACGTCAGCACGAACAAAGGCGATCAGGTCTTCCGCGTCGCCCAGAGTGGCGACCGTCTCTTCGACACTAAGCCCGGGATAGCTGTACTCCGCCTCTGCTGCGCGGACGAGTTCCAGCAGGTCGGGGCGCTGGTCCGGTTCAGAACGCGTCAGCAGGAAGAGCACGATCAGGGCCAGGGTCGCACCGGTGCCGATCAGGCCGTAACGAACCGCGGGACGTTGCAGGATCTCCGACATCAGCGATCTCCCTCGAACTCAAGCTTGATGAAGTAGTCGTCGACGGTTTCCAGGAAAGTGATCGAACAATCAGATTCCAGCGAATAACGGGTGCGGATCGAAATCAGCTGCGGACGGCCATCCATTGAATATCCCAGATAAATCCGGTTGGACGGCACGGACCGTTCGAACTGTTCGGGACAGTTTTGGCGCGTTCTCACCGGGAAGCGGCTGATGGCACTGATATCGATGGCGTCGGCGTCCAGACCGATACGGCCGCGGTAGTGGTAATCCCCGAACTGATAGCCCCAGGTGCTGTACCAGTCGTCCTCATTGGTGATGTGCATCATGCGGATGGCGAAATCACCGGTGCGCTGGTCATGGGTAACGATGGACTGGCGTCCGAAATTGTCCCAGAGGCCGCTGAGGTCGGTGAAGCGGAGGCCGCAAGGGTCGAGGATCTCGATCCGAGTCTCGTCTTCACGTGTGAAGATCGCGTTTAGCGGCTGTCCGTGTGTGCCGCCATTACAGGGCAGGAGGTAGGGCATATCAAGTGGGCCCGCCGCTTCGAAGGCCTCGATAATCGCCAACTCCTGGGGCGTAAGATCATCACGGCTTTCCAGAACCCGCTCTTCTTCGGCGGCGGGCTGATCGTCCGCGGTGGCGATGGGCTCGGCGGGCTCGTCCTGTGCCGACAGCGCTGGTGTCAACAACAGCAGGGCTGCCAGACTGCTTCCATACCGGTTCACGCAAGACTTCATGCTGGCTCCCCCCTGGATCTGCTGAACGCTAGCAATGCGCGTAAGGCCTATCAATTGAAACCTGAGCTGAACGCAAGCTGAAGCCGGCTCACACACAGGTTACAGCTTTGAGAGTTGAAGGAGAGGATGGTCGTTATAGTGTAACAACCATCCTGGGGAGGTTTGCTTGACCAGAGCGTTTGCTATCGAGATTGACCAGCTCGAATTCGGCTGGAAGCCGCGACAGACCCTGTTGCGCGTGGAGCGTTTTGAGCTCGCGGCCGGCGAGCGGCTCTTTCTTGTCGGGCCGAGCGGCAGCGGCAAGAGTTCGCTGCTGTCGGTGATTGCAGGAATAGCGCCCGCCAGCGCGGGCGATATCTGCATCCTTGACCAGGACATGGGCGCCCTCAGCCCGGCGCGCCGCGATGCCTTCCGGGCGGACAATCTCGGTGTGATCTTCCAGCTGTTCAATCTGGTGCCATATCTGACCCCGCTCGAAAACGTTCTCCTGCCTTGTCGTTTCTCTCCGCAACGCCGCAAGCTTGCCATGGCCAATGGTTCGCTTGGCGATGAAGGCCGGCGGCTCTTGATGGCGCTGGGGCTGGACGGGGATGTGGTCTCGCGCCCGTCGACCGAGCTCAGTGTTGGACAGCAACAACGTGTAGCGGCTGCGCGAGCCCTGATCGGCTCGCCGGGTCTGATCATCGCGGACGAACCAACCTCGGCGCTGGATGCCGACAGCCGCGACAATTTCATCCAGCTGCTCCAGAAGGAGTGCGAGGCGGCCAATTCTGCCCTGCTTTTCGTCAGTCATGACCAGGCGCTGGGCGCGTTCTTCGACCGTCGTGTCGACCTGTCGGAAATCAATACGGCCGGGAGGGTGTCGGCATGAATGGCGCCATTTTCAATCTCGCCCTGAAAAGCCTCGGAAATCGCCTTTTCACGGTCGGCCTGACTGTGCTCGCCATCGCCATGAGCGTCACGCTCTTCCTGGCGGTCGACAAGATCCGAACGGGCGCGCGCACCAGTTTCTCGACGACAATTTCAGGAACCGACCTGATCGTTGGCGCGCGCTCCGGCTCGATCAATCTTCTGCTCTACTCCGTCTTCCGCATCGGTGATCCAACGGGCGCCATGAGCTGGGAGAGCTACGAGCGTATCGCCGGAGCCCCTGGAGTGGAATGGGCGGTGCCCATCTCGCTGGGGGACAGTCATCGCGGCTATCGGGTCGTGGGTACAAACAACGACTATTTCGAGCGCTATCGTTATGGCCGCGACCTGCCGCTGGCATTCCGGGCCGGCGAGGCTTTTGGAGCGAATGAGGAGGGAGTCGTCATCGGTGCCCAGGTTGCCAGCGATCTGGGCTACGAGATTGGTAAGGAAATCTCGCTCTCCCACGGTATTGGCGAGGTGAGTTTTGCCGACCATGACGAACATCCAATGCTTGTGACAGGCATTCTGAGGCCGACCGGCACGCCGGTGGACCGCAGTGTCCACGTCACCCTCGAAGCTATCGAGCGCATCCACGATGATGTCGTCGAGGAAGACGGGCATGACGAGGAACATGCCTACGAACCGGAACAGATCACCGCGGTTTTTATCGGCATGGAACAGCCCACGCTGGTGCTGCGCCTTCAGCGCCAGGTCAATACCTATCCGGACGAAGCGCTGAGCGCCATCATTCCCGGAGTGGCCCTGATGCAATTGTGGGAAGTTGTCGGTGCAGGCGAAGCGGCGTTCGGAGCAATCTCGGCCTTCGTGATCCTGGTTGGCCTGATTTCCATCGCGACCAGCCTGTCTGCCAGCCTGAATGAACGCCGCCGCGAGATGGCGATCCTGCGCGCTGTGGGCGCCCGACCCGGACATGTCTTTGTGTTGCTGGTCAGCGAGGCAACAGCAATCGCTGCTGCCGGAGCGATCGCCGGGATCGTGCTGATCAATCTCCTGTTTGTTCTGATAGCAGGGGGGGTCCAATCCCGTTACGGTCTTACTTTGGCTTCGGGAGGCCTGAGCCTGACGGACATGCTGACCGGTGTGGTGGTCATCACATCCGGCACAATGATGGGCATCTTGCCTGCCCGACGTGCCTTGAAGAATGCCCTGGCCGATGGCCTGACGGTGAAGTTGTGAGGAAGACAATGCGGAACTGGATCCTGATTGCCGGTCTGGGAATTGGCCTTGCGGCCTGCAGCGGCGAAACCGAGACGGCCGAGACGGAAGTCGCCGAGACCGCTGTCGCCGAAGCACAGACGACGGAACGCTATCCGGTGCCTGACGCGCCCGAAGGTGTTTTGACCATCAACTGGGACGATCTTCTGCCGGAAGGCGAGATGGAGCGGATCCAGGAATTGTTCGAACGCACGGGGCTTGATTCCGGTATCGACCATTTCGGTGGGCAGATGACGCAGATCGGCACGTTCAATGTCGAGAATGAGCTGATCGGCGAGACCATCCGCATGCCGGGCTTTATCCTGCCGCTGGACTTCCAGGAAGGTGGCGAGATCAGCGAGTTTCTGTTGGTTCCATATTTTGGCGCCTGTGTTCACACCCCGCCGCCGCCGCCCAACCAGATTGTCTATGTCACCCTGGACGAGCCAATCGTGGTCGAGCGCATGTGGGACCCGGTCTGGGTAACGGGCGTGTTGTTGGCCGATCGTCACATGAACGAGCTGGGCAATGCGGCCTATACACTCCAGCTCATCAATCACGAGCCCTACGAGGTCTGATGCCCGCTTCCAGCTCATCCGACCAGCCGACCGAAATGGAAGGCATGGTGCTGGCGCTGCTTCATCGTGACGGCCCGTTGACCGCCTACGAGATCAAGGAAGTCTTCCGGGGCTCTCCTTCCTCCTTCTGGTCGGGTAGTGCAGGGGCGGTTTATCCGTTGGTCAAACGCCTGGAAGGCCGGGGCATTCTGTCTTCAAAGGATGTCAGCGAGACCAAGCGCCCCCGCCGGGAATTCTCGCTTACGGATCATGGCCGGGATCTGATGCGGTCCTGGTTGATGGATGTCGATCGTGCGATCGATATGGGATACGACCCGCTGCGCACGCGAATGCAGTTCGTCGGCATGCTGGAGGATGCGGACCGGGAAACGCTTTTTGCCTCGATCTCGGAAAGAATTCCCACACCGGTACCGCCCGCTCCGGGCGTCGGCACGAGTGACTTGCACCGGCTCTGGCTTCAGGCCCGGCTCGACTGGTTCAACAGTTTCCGCAAGATTTTCAAACGCTAGGTCGCAAGGCCCTAGTGCTCGGCATGGCGCGCACGTGTGCGCATCCAGGAATTGAGATGAGCGGAGGCCAGGAAGACTGCGCCGATCGTTGTGATGACACGCTCCTGCACTTCGCTCATTTCGACCAGGGCGCCGGCAAACAACAGGGCCAACCCGCTTAGCGCCGCGAGGTACATCAGCGGTTTGCGCGTCACACCCGGCCAGCCGCTGGCCGCGATGACGGTGGCCGCAAAGGCACTAATCGCTAGCAGGATGTGCACGCGTTCATCTTCCATCCATACGAGCGCGGGACTAATAGCGATAAGTACCGGGAGGCCGAGGCAGTGAACGAGGCAGAGGGCAGAAAGGCCGATACCGGCTGCATCGCTTGAGCGCATGAGGGACTCCCGAGTTAGGTATAGCTGGCCCGCAGGCTTGTGGTGGAGGTGTTATATGATAACATTTCGACGTGCTTCAAGGGTCTTGAACAACAGGATTTCAGAATGATTGGTTTTATTGTCGGCGCCGCCAGCCTCATCGCTCTCGCGCAGGGGCATGCCCATGTGCATGGTCACGCGGAACTCGCGCTTGCCCTGGACGGCGAGGGCGGCCTCTTCATCGAGTTCGAGACGCCGATGGACAATGTCTACGGATTTGAACGCGAGCCCCGCAATGATGCGGAACGCGCCCATATCGCCGAGGTGAATTCCGCCCTGGCAGCTGCATCGAACTGGATTGATCTGGGGCGCGCCAATTGCACGCTTGAAACCGCTGAGATCGAGCAGGAGAGCGATCACGGCCACGGCAGCCTGCACATCACTGTCACAGGCTCATGCGAACGTGATGACCGGATGAGCGTGGATCTGCAAGGTCTGTTTGACCGTTTTGCCGGTCTGGAGGAAGTTGAGCTGGTTGTCCTGTCGCCGAGCGTGCAGCAGGGTTTCGAACTCAGTCCCTCGCGTCCTTCCGTGCGTGTGGGGCGCTAGTCCGACCGCAAGTAAAGGCCCCGGAAATGTCCCTGTCCCCTCTCGTCGTTTTTGCTGGCGCACTTGCGCTGACACCGCTTGCCCACACTCCGGCCCTGGCTCAGAACGAAGGGGCCGAGGACGCACGAGGCCAGGACACGGAGAGCAGTGTCCGTGGACCGCGTATCATCAACTGGGACGACCTGCTTCCGCAAGGCGAGATGGAAGAGATCGCGCGCCTTTATGCGCTCTCCCAGGCCAATACGAGCGTCGACCATTTCGGTGCACCCAGTACCCAGATCGGCACGTTCAACGTGGTCGAGGAGCTGATCGGGGAGACGGTGCGTCTGCCCGGTTTCATCCTTCCGCTGGACGCCCAGATCGCTGGCAATATCACCGAATTCCTGCTGGTTCCCTATGTTGGCGCCTGCGTGCACATGCCCCCGCCACCGCCCAACCAGATCGTCTATGTGCTCTCCGACACCCCGGTCCGCATGGAACGCCTGTGGGAACCCATCTGGGTGACCGGCCTTCTGACATCAGACCAGACCCATTCCAGCCTCGGCAGCACCGCCTACACGCTGGAACTCGATGGCACGGAGCCGTACGAGTATTGAGGGAGCAAACGGAGCGTATCCATGCCGCTCGCCCTGAATGGTTGTTGAGCAGACAGGCGCGAGTTGGCTATTTGACCGTCTCATCTGCTTGCGTCACCCGTACCCAGTCGATCTGTATTGCCGTGCCATGTTCGGCGATATGATCGGCGGATGATTGCGGCAAACCGTAAAGCGGGCTCTTAATGCCGTTTGTCTTGGCCGGATAGACGCCGCCGATCGCGAGGTTGAGGATCAGGTGTTTGGGGGTATCGAACCGCCATTCGCCATACGCTTCGACCATCGTTCTTGTGGCGCGGTAGACAAGGCGGTCATCCACGAGAAACTCGACTGAATTGCTTGTCCATTCAACGGCGTAGACATGCCAGGAGGTCACGTCTTCACCGGCTGGGAAAAAATACTTGTTCACGATCGGGGTATCGCCGGAGTATCCCGGGCCATGCAGCGCCACACCGACCCAGTCCGGCTCTCCCACATATTCCATGATGTCGATCTCGCCGGTCTCCGGCCATTCGCCATTGCCGAGCATCCAGAAGGCGGGCCAGACGCCTTCAAGATCCGGCAGTCGCATCCGGGCCTCTACGCGGCCATGGGTGATCTCGAACTTGTCGTGTGAATTGATCCGACCGGAGACGAAATGGGCGGTCCGGCCTGTGGGGGTCACGAAACCGTCCGGGCGGTACAAGGCGCGCAATTCGAGCACGCCGCCCGTGGCGCCCTCGATTGTGCCATCTGGCAGGATCCGGATGGTTTCAGGATCGTCGATATAGGCTTGCAGTTCGTCGTTCACCCAGAAGTCGGGCCGGCAGACATTCCAGGTTTCACGGTCCAGAGACGGGGCGTTGAATTCATCGGCGAATACGACAATCCGTTTCGCGTTCTTCGAGGTCTTCGCCTTGCCGGCCGCGTTTATGGCTGGCGAAGCGGTCGCTCCAGTGGGTTTTGTCATCGCAGGGCCTCGTGTCCGGTATCAAGCTCGATGGGGCAGAGCGCACGGTTATCATGGCCACCAGAAGCAGGCGAGCAAGGAGCTGAACCAAAAAAACAGGCTGGTAACGTTTCCCCGGTTCATCGACTCCGTCTGCAAGCTGCGCTAAGCAAATGGCATGTTCATGATCCGCTCAGGCGCCTGGCTCGCCGTGTTTGTCGGGACGGCCTTGTCCCTGTTTGCAACTCTGGCGGGAACGTCCGTGGCACAGTTCGAGGAGGCTGAGTCGGGTCTCCCTGAAGCGCCCGAAATCCTGCCCTTGCGCGAACAGGTGCCGTTGATTGACGGGATAATCGCCGAGCGGCTTGATCTGGTGATTCCGCAAATCATGCGCGAGAATAATGTCTCGATGTGGTTGTTGATGGCGCGGGAGTATTTCGAGGAACCGGTCATCGAGAGCATGCTGGACGCCCGCAGCATGGCCGCGCGCCGGCGCACAATCCTGATCTTCTTTGATCCGGGTGAGGGACAGCCGATCGAGCGCCTGACCGTGTCACGTTATGGGCTGGCGGGCCTGTTCGAGCCATCCTGGGACCCGGCGGAGCAGCCGGATCAATGGCGGGCGGTCGCAGATATTATCGCCGCGCGCGACCCGGCCAGTATCGCCATCAATTACTCTGACCTGTCCGCCTTTGGCGATGGCATGACGCTGAGCCAGTACCGGCTGATGATGGCCGCCCTGCCGGAGCGTTTCCACGACCGCATCACCTCCGGTGAAACCCTGGCCGTCCGGTGGCTGGAGACCCGAACACCGCGCGAGATGGCGCTTTATCCGGACATCGTCCGCACCGCGCACTGGATCATGTCGCGGGCCTTTTCCACGGCGGTCATCGAGCCGGGCGTGACCACCGCCGATGATGTGGTCTGGTGGTATCGCGAGGAGTTGTCACGCCTGGGAATCCGGCCCTGGTTCCACCCGTCGGTCGGCATCCAGCGCGCTGGTCAGGACGGCATGCTGTATGGCGATACCGTAATACAGCCAGGCGATCTGCTGTGGACCGACTTTGGCATTACCTATCTCCGGCTCAACACCGACACCCAGCACCTCGCTTATGTGCTTCGGGAGGGGGAGACAGCCGCACCCCAGGGGCTGGTCGACGGCCTGGCGGCGTCTAATCGCGTTCAGGACATACTGCGCGAGCACATGCAGGTCGGCCTGACCGGCAACGAGATCCTGGCCCGGGCCCGTGCCCAGGCCATCGCGGAGGGCATCAATCCTTCGATCTACAGCCACCCGATCGGGCTGCATGGCCATGGTGCAGGCACGGCCATTGGGTTCTGGGACAACCAGAACGGTGATCCGCGCAGCGAATATCCCCTGTATACGGACACCGCCTGGTCGATCGAGCTGACGACATTTGGCGAGGTGCCTGAATGGGACGGCCAGATCGTCGACTTTCGGACCGAGGAAGACGCCTTCTTCGATGGCGAGTCCGTGCGTTTTCTCGATGGACGACAGACCGAGCTCATCCTGATTGGTTCGGACGCGGGGCCCGCTCAATAAATTTGCGGTCCAGCGCGAATTGGCCCTTGTCAGACCAGGCCAACGGCTCCACCTTGGTTAAGTGAACGGCGTTCATTAACTTGTCGGAGGCGACCATGCAGTTGGTCAGTGATGTCATCCTGGAAGACCGGGCCCAGCTCGCTCCCATCCATGAAGCGGTCTATCCCAGCCTGTCCGGATTCGAGTTGTGGGATCCGAATGCCTGGACGTCCGGACATCCGCACGAATTTTTCAGGCAGATGCGCGAGACCGCGCCGGTCATGTGGTCAAAGGCCGACGCCAAGCGCGCGGGCTTCTGGTCGGTAACCCGTTACGAAGACATCAAGACCGTGGAGCTGGCCTCTGATGTGTTCTCCTCCGAGCGCGGCAGCATCAACATGTTTGTCATGCCGCGCCGCGAGTGGAAGCCGAAAAAACTCATTCCCGCCGCCTTCAACTCGATCATCAATCTGGACCAACCGCACCACATGGAAATGCGGATCCAGCAGAAGGACTATTTCATTCCCCGTTTCGTCGCTGAGCTGTCCCAGCGGGTCGAGGCGAAAGTGGACCAGCTGCTCGATGACATGGAGCGACAGGGCCCCGTGGTCGACTTTGTCAGCCTGTTCTCGCAGGAACTGCCCCTGTTCACTCTGTGCGAAATGCTCGGCGTGGACGAGGTGGACCGTCCCAAGATCATCAAGTGGATGCATTATCTCGAGCTGGCCAACCAGTATTTCGTCAGCCCCTGGCCGCTGTTGACGCGCCGCCCCTGGTTCCCGCTCAAATTCTTCCACTATGTCAACCAGATGTTTGACTATGGCGAGCGCGTCATGGCCGACCGCCGGGAAAACCCGCGCCAGGACCTGATGACCGCGATCGCCAATACCCGCATGGCCGGCAAGCCCTTGCCGCAGGAATACCTGGACGGGTCCTGGTTGCTGATCATCTTTGCTGGCAATGACACGACACGAAACTCGCTCTCCGGCACCATCCGCCTGCTGACGCAATTCCCGGAACAACGTGCCCGGGTTCTGGCCGAGCCGGATCTTATCCCGCGCATGTCCCACGAGGCGATCCGCATGATCTCGCCGGTTCAGCACATGCGCCGGACGGCCCTTGAGGACACCGAGCTGAACGGACAGCGCATCGCCAAGGATGAAAAGGTCATCCTCTGGTACCCGGCGGCCAATCGCGATCCGGATACGTTTGCCAATCCGGATATGTTCGACCTCGACCGTGAGAATTTTGACCGGCATGTCGCCTTCGGCCATGGCCCCCACAAATGCCTCGGCCAGAAGATTGCGCTCATGCAATTGCAGACCGCTTTCCGGAAAATCCTGGAGCGCTTCCCTGACATTGCCTGGACCGGCAAGCAAAGCATCGCGCCCAATACGCTGGTGCATGGCGTATCAAGCCTGGAAGTGGCGCTCTACGGGCTGGGCAAAGAGCGTCCGAGCCAGGTAGCGGTCAAGGCTGTCGCCGCCGAATAGGCGAGATTCCCCGCAGCCGCTGGCGTTCAGCGCGTGCGCAGCCAGCTATCAAACTGGTCAAGCCACCCGTCTGCCGGAGTGCCGCGCTGATAGCTGCCAAAACCATGGCCTCCGGCCGCGTAATAGTGAAACTCGACTTCACCGCCACGTTCCTGCCAGTCCTCTACGAGCTGAAAGCCCTGTCCGGCAAAAAGCGTGTCGTCCGCGGCCAAGGCGCTGAAGAGGGGCGGTAATGTTTCGGGCAGCGCCATGTCCGTCATCGGCCCGTAGAGGTAACCCAGGAAAGCCGGAGCCGGGTCTGTTGCCTGCCGCGCCAGCCCGAGCGCCGTTATGGCGCCTGCCGAGAAGCCAACGATGCCGGTCCGTTCAGGATCCAGCCTCCATTCGTCCGCGTGGTCGTGCATCAGCTGCCAGGCTGCCACTGCATCGGATATCGCGACCGTCTCCCCGGAGGTTCGATCGAAGCTCTCGAACGGCAGCTGACCCGAAAACAGGGCGCGCATATGGTCCGAGAAGGCGGCTTCGTCTTCCGGCGTCGTCATGGTGCGGTATTTGAGGATGAAAACCGTATAGCCGCGCGCGACCAGATTTTCCGCAATGCGATAGCCTTCATTGTCGATGGAGACGAACTGGAAGCCACCGCCGGGTATAACGAGCAGGCTGATGCCATTGTCAAGATCCGGGGTGGGTCGCATCGGCAGGAGTGTCGGCCGATTGACATTTCGAATCCAGCGCTCTTCACCGAAGTCCGACCATATTTCGGTCGACCGTGTGATATCCACGGCGCCAGGCAAGGCGATCGCCTCGAGGTCGGTCTGGGCGGGCACTCTGCGGGTCATGGCGGACGTCTCCGGCGGCGTTTCCTGAATGGTGGTCATGCTGGCCGTCGCGGGAGCGTCAAGGAGTGTACTGGCGAGGATGAGCAGGCTGGTGACAAGACCTGGCATGGCAAAGCTGGGGCGGGCGTTGATCCTCAGGCGCATTGTCACTTTCCAAAATGGTTTTCGGTGCAGGTTGAACCGCAATTGATGCGCGCGTCCAGCCTGGGTCGGGCCTGCGCGCGGAGTTGTGCGGCTGCAGGGGCGGATCAATATCCGTCGCGAACCACAATGAAGTCGACGCTGTATTGATGTCGGATTGGGACGTCGCACACTCTGGATGGAGACCGCAATTTCGTCCACTTCGCGCCGCTATCCGACTGGATCGTTGAACGGTTGTTGGGTCCAGAGAAAAAACCGCCGGGGAAGGCCCCGGCGGTTTTGAAAGCGCAACAATCAGGCTTTGTGTTCGTCGCTCGTTGCCGCAGCCCAGATGACGACACCAAAGGCTATCTTGTTCACAAAGTCGGCGAGGTTGTAGACAAGGTTGAGTGTGCCGGCGTCACCTGCGCCAACATAGCCGACCACGAACCCGATGGGATAGATTGACCACCCGACGGTCACGATCAGACGCAGTGCCCCGAACGCTTTCTTGCTGGCCGCAGTGCCACTGGATGCATTGATCTGGCTGGCTTCCCCTACGAAGATTTCATAGATGATGTAGACCCATCCCAGCATGCCGATGATAAAGCCCGCCCACACGTTCATGGCGCCGGTTTCACCGAGATAGCCACCAATCAGCATCACCACCGAGGCGACCAAGAGTTTCCAGAACAAGGTTGACCTGACGACCGCGATCGCAGCGAGGATCAAATAGAACTCAACGATCTGCAGAGGGACGGTGAGGAGCCAATCGACATAGCGGAACACTGTCGGGCTCTCGCCTGTTTCCGCCCACACGCCGCGCATGTAGAAGTAGTGCAAAGCGGCGATGCCCGTGACCATGGCTGCGACAGTGAGCGAAGTTTTCCACTTGCCCACCGCTCGATCGCGCTCGACATAGAAGAAATAGGTAGCGGCCAACATTGCCGCTGAAATAATCCAGAAAGAAACACCTACATAATCGGAAGGATCCAGCATGATCTGTTCTCCTTTTTTGCTTTCCCGGTATGTCCAGATCGTGGTTGCGAAAACCCGGTATGTACAGATCGTAGTTGCGAAAACCCGGTATGTACAGATCGTAGTTGCGAAAACCTGTCCCGGAAAAATTCCGAGAACCCGAGAGTACACATTACCCGAAGGCGAATTTTGTTACGCCAACAGTGTTTGAGTGAACATTTGTGTCCGCTCTATACCCTCTCCGGAAGTTTTAATATTTACGTGCTTCGTCAAGAGTTCACTTCGTTTTGCTGCGCCGCAAAATCGAAAATGCTCAGCTGAGACAGGTCTGACGGGAGGGCGGAAAACGATGTTGCGATGCGGTAAACTGACCGCTTATCGTGCCGTCACAATGCGTTTCCGCGGCAGGAACACGTCTAATTTCACGAAAAAAAGTGGCGGACAGGATGGGATTCGAACCCACGAGACGGGGACACCGCCTACTCCCTTAGCAGGGGAGCGCCTTCAGCCACTCGGCCACCTGTCCACCTCCGGGTTTAAATGGCTCGGCCTGCGGCTTCAAGTACAAGCTGCGGCTTAATCAGCATCTTCTGCAGCAACCAACAAAAAAGGCGCCCCGGGGAGCGCCTTTCTTCAAAGATTTTGCGGGCCCTAGAAAAAGGCCTGCAGGCCGGTCTGGGCGCGGCCGAGGATCAGGGCGTGTACGTCATGCGCGCCTTCATAGGTATTGACCGTCTCCAGATTGACCATGTGGCGCATGATCTGGAATTCCTCGGAGATGCCGTTGCCGCCGTGCATGTCGCGGGACATGCGAGCGATGTCGAGGGCCTTGCCGCAATTGTTGCGCTTCATGATGGAGATCATCTCCGGCGCAGCCTTGGCCTCGTCCATCAGGCGACCCACGCGCAGCGAGCCTTGCAGGCCCAGCGTGATCTCGGTTTGCATGTCAGCCAGCTTCTTCTGGAACAATTGTGTCTGTGCCAGCGGCTTGCCGAATTGGTGGCGGTCCAGGCCGTACTGGCGTGCCGCATGCCAGCAGAATTCCGCGGCGCCCATGGCGCCCCAGGAAATGCCGTAGCGCGCGCGGTTGAGACAGCCGAACGGGCCCTTGAGACCGGAGACATTCGGCAGCAGCGCGTCTTCACCGACTTCGACATTGTCCATGACGATTTCACCGGTGATAGAGGCACGCAGCGAGAGCTTGCCGCCAATTTTCGGTGCGGACAGGCCTTTCATGCCCTTGTCGAGGATAAAGCCGCGGATCTTTCCGTCATGCGCCTCGGACTTGGCCCAGACGACAAAGACGTCAGCGATCGGAGAATTGGAGATCCACATTTTCGAACCGGTCAGGCGATAACCGCCCTCGGTCTTGACCGCGCGTGTTTTCATGCCGGCCGGGTCGGAGCCGGCATCCGGTTCGGTCAGGCCGAAACAGCCGATCCATTCGCCGCTGGCGAGTTTCGGCAAGTATTTCTTGCGCTGTTCCTCGGTGCCGTAGGCATAGATCGGATACATGACCAGGGAGGACTGCACGGACATCATGGAGCGATAGCCACTGTCCACGCGCTCGACTTCGCGAGCGACCAGACCGTACGCCACATAACCCAGCCCGGCACCGCCATATTCTTCCGGTACAGTGCAGCCCAGCAGACCGAGCTCGCCCATTTCGGTGAAAATCGCGGGATCTGTTACCTCGTCGCGATAGGCGTCGATCACACGCGGTTTCAGCTTGTCCTGTGCATAGGCACGGGCCGCATCACGGACCATGCGCTCGTCTTCTGTCAGCTGATCATCAAGGAAAAACGGGTCTTCCCAGTCAAAGGATGACAGATCCGGTGCGTCCTTGGCTTTGAGCGGGCTCATCTCGTTCATGGCGTCTACTTCGTCCTTTTCCCAAATGCGGCCGATCGCATTTTGCCGACAGGTATCGGAGTCTTGGGTTTCGAAAACAAGTCTTGTGTGCGGTTTGCGCTAACCCGCATGTTGCGGGGCGCAGTTTTCACGGTGTGAGCCTATTATACACGTCATACGCCCCAACAAATGGCTATTTTTCACCCCGGGTTTGCACCTCAGGTCAGTTCGGTGTTCGCTCAATCGAACCGGTGGACGCGACCAAGGGCTGGTTGCATGAGGGGTACGCCATGAAACAAAAGCTGAAGCAATTGATGCAGGGCCTTCTGATCCCGGCACTTCTCATCATTATTGTTGCCTGCACGCCTGCTGTCGGCGAGCAGGAAGCTGTCGATGTTGTCATGCTTGATATCGATCTGGTGATCTCCAACATCGCCGAGCGGGAGAAGGCTGTTCGCGAGAGCGAGCACAAGGCCAAGGCCGATGCGTTCGAGAATTCCATCGGTTCGATCGCAACGGTTTTGTCTCAATCAGCTGGCGTGCTGGGAACAGCCGCCAACGGGTTGGAAAGCCAGTCCTCCGAATCAATGGATCGCTCCTCGCTGGTGGCTTCCGCCGCGCAGGAGGTGTCGGCGACGGCGCAGAATGTGGCTGATGCCTCCGAGCAACTTACCGCCGCCATTCGTGAGATTTCGCACAAGTCTGCTGAAGCCGCCCGGATAGGCGGAGACGCGGCGGAGGCCGCCAAAGTCGCTTCGACCACCATCCAGGATCTTTCTGACACTGCCTCGCGCATCGGTGAAGTGACACGGCTCATCGATGACATCGCTGAACAGACCAATCTGCTTGCCCTCAACGCTACGATCGAGGCGGCACAGGCCGGTGAGGCCGGCAAGGGGTTCGCTGTTGTCGCCACCGAGGTTAAACAGCTGGCCGAACAGACGGCGCGCGCAACGACCGACATCAATGCGCAGATCAATTCCATGCCGGATGTGGTCGCCAGTGCTGTCGACAGCATCCAGAACGTGACCACCTCCATCGACGCTGTGGAAGCCGCTTCGATCTCCATTAGTGCGGCGGTTGAGGAACAATCGGCTGCGACGCAGGAAATCAGTCGTACCACCGGTCATACGGCCGAGAATGCGCGTCAGGTTTCCAGTGCCAATGCCGAAGTTCTACAGGCTGTCAGCTCGACGCGGGATCATGCTTGCGAAGTTGTGAACGTCTCCGGCGAGCTGACAGAACAGGCGGATGCCCTGCGTGACCAGGCCCGCGATTTCCTCAAGGCGATGATGCAAAGCGCTGCCTAGCGCGCATGTGCGACAAGCCGACCGCTTGACCTTGGCGCCGGATCGTAACAAGTCCGGCGCATGATTGCAGAACTCGGCCAGTTCCTCCTTATCCTCGTCCTGTGTGTCGCTGTACTTCAGGCGGGACTCTCCGCTGCGGGCCTGTACTTCAAGGACCCGGCAGTCTTTGGTTTCGCTCGCATGGGCGCCATTGTGCAGTTTGTCCTGACGCTCGGCGCTTTCGCAGCGCTTACCTGGTTGTTTGCGGTGTCGGACTTCAGCGCGCTGGTGGTGGCCGAGAATTCGCACACGGACAAGCCGTTCATCTACAAGATCACCGGCGTCTGGGGTAATCACGAGGGCTCGATGTTGCTCTGGGTGGTTATGCTCACGGGTTACACTGCGGCCCTGGCCTGGGCCAGCAAGGCTGTGGCCCCGCGCCTGATCACACTCACCTTCGCCGTACAAAGCGCGATCACAGCGCTGTTTGCGGCCTTTTTGCTCTTCACGTCAAACCCGTTCGCACGCCTCTGGCCATCGCCGGTTGATGGTCGGGATCTGAACCCCTTGCTCCAGGACCCCGGGCTCGCCTCCCATCCGCCCATGCTGTACGCGGGTTATGTCGGCTTCTCGATTACCTTTGCCTTTGCCGTCGCAGCCTTGATTGAGGGGCGCGCGGATGCGCGCTGGGCGCGGATCGTGCGGCCCTGGGCGCTGACGGCCTGGACCTTCCTCACCATCGGTATCGCGCTGGGCGCGAGCTGGGCCTATTACGAGCTGGGCTGGGGCGGTTGGTGGGCCTGGGACCCGGTCGAGAACGCCTCGCTCCTGCCGTGGCTGGCGGGCACCGCCTTCATCCACTCCCTGCGGGTGATGGAGAAGCGCGACACGCTGAAAGCCTGGACCATATTGCTGGCGCTGTTCACATTCTCGCTGAGTCTGGCTGGGACCTTCCTGGTCCGCTCCGGTGTGTTGACATCGGTGCACGCCTTTGCCGTGGATCCGGAGCGCGGCGTCTTCATTCTGGCGATCCTGCTCGGCCTGATCGGCGGCGCGCTGACCCTGTTCGGCTTCCGCGCGAATACACTCCGCCCGACCGGTACATTTGCCATGGTCAGTCGCGAAAGCAGCCTGCTGGTCAACAATATCTTCTTCGCCGCCGCGATCGGCCTGGTGTTCTACGGCACTTTCTATCCGCTCTTCATCACGACGGTGAGCGACGAGACGCTGACGATTGGTGCGCCGTTCTACAACGCGACCTTCAACCCGCTCATGGGGCTGCTCTTCCTGGCGGTTCCGATCAGCGGGCTGATGGCGTGGAAGCGAGCGAAGCTGGGACAATTGCTCAAGACGCTTTCGCCCGCGGTCATTGCCGCCCTGACAGCTGGTTTCATCGCGGCCTGGATGGCCAATGCTCAGCCTGTGACAAGTGCACTTGGCGTGGGGCTGGGTATCTGGGTCGGGGCAGGAGTGCTGTCCGACCTGCGGTCACGCACAAAGCTGTTCGAGACGGATTTCGCGGCCAGCATGCGCCGCGCCGCCAGTCTGCCGCTGGGCATCTGGGGCATGCTGGTCTCGCATCTAGGACTGGCGGTGCTGATTATCGCCATCACCGGTGTTTCGGTCTGGAAACAGGAAACGCGCGCTTTCCTTGAACCGGGACAGGCAATCACCCTGGGTGGCCACACAATCACCCTGGTGGATGTGGTCCGCCTGGACGAGGATAATTTCAATGCTGCCGTTGGGCGTTTCGACGTGACGCGCGCCGGTGGCAGCGAGCACGAGATCATCGCTTCGCGGCGTTTCTATCCGGTGCGAGGCATGTATACGACCGAGAGTGGTATCGACGCCAACCTTGCCGGCGATGTCTATGTCACCATCGGTGATCCGGTTGAGGGGCGTGGCTGGCCGGTCCATGTCTATCTTTATCCGCTGGCCGTCTGGTTGTGGATCGGTTCTGTCATCCTGTCCCTGGGCGGGTTGCTGGCCATTCTCGACCGCGGTCGACGCAGCCTGTCCGCGCGCAAGTCATCGAAAGGCCAGGCCACATGAACCGTTTCTTTGCCTTCATCCCGCTGATCGCCTTTGCGGGCATGGCTGTCTATTTCTGGATGGGGCTTCGCCAGGATCCCAGCGCGATCCCGTCTCAGCTGATCGATGAACCCGTTCCCGTCTTCGAGCTCGAGCCTATCCGGGGCTTCGACCAGGGGCTGAGCCATGCAGACCTGGAAGGCGAGGTCGTGCTGCTCAACTTTTTCGGATCCTGGTGTCCCCCTTGTCTGATCGAACATCCGATGCTGATGCAGATCGCGCGGTCGGGCGAGGTGCCGATCTACGCAATTGACTGGAAGGATGAGCCGGGGGCCGGGGCGGCCTGGCTTGAGCGTCACGGCAATCCGTTTGTGCGCATTGGCGATGACCAGTCCGGACGCACGGCTATTGATTTTGGCGTGACCGGCGCACCGGAGACCTTTGTCATCGACCGCGAGGGGCGTGTGCGCTATCGCCATGTTGGTGTGATCACGGAAGAGGTCTGGCAGGAGACACTCCTGCCCATGGTGGAGGCACTTAAACGCTCATGAAACCGCTTCTGATTGCCATATCATCATTTTTACTGGTCGCTGCGGCGCCGGGGCCAGACGAGATCATGGATGACCCTGCACTCGAACAACGCGCCATGTCGCTTTACGACCAGCTGCGATGCGTCGTCTGTCAAAGCCAGTCCATAGGCTCCTCCGATGCGCCTCTGGCCGTCGACATGCGCCTAGTTGTTCGCGAGCGCCTCCTCGCCGGCGATGATGATCGCGCGGTCCTCGGTTATATGCAGGAACGTTATGGCGATTATGTCCTGATGCGTCCGCCGCTTCAGGCCAACACGCTTTTGCTGTGGGGCATGCCCTTCATCTTTGTCATCGGTGGCGTGCTTCTGGCCTTCCGCTATGTACGCGCTCAGGACAAGCCTGGTGAAACCCTCTCAAAGACGGACCAGGCCAAGGCCGATTCCTTGATGAAAGAGGAGGGGTTGGAATGATCTGGTTGTTCATCGCCCTCTTGGCCAGTGGTGTCGCACTGGCGCTTGTCGTGCCCTTTATCACCACCCGCGAAGTACGCTTTTCTGATGGCCTGGGCGTCTTCAATGGCCAACTGGCAGAGCTCCAGCGTGATCGCGAACTCGGCCTTATTGTTGAAGAAGAAGCGCGTCGAGCCGAGACCGAAATCAAGCGCCGGCTCTTGCGCGCGAGCGAGCAGGTCGAGGCAGAGGGGAGCCCGAACGACGCGCTGCGCCGGGCGGCCATCGCGTTCTGTACGCTGACCGTTGCCGGCGCTGTCGGGATCTATATGGCGATCGGCAGCCCACAACTGATCGGGCGGGAGGTGCCGCCGCAGCCCCAGCTGACGGCCGAACAACAGACCTTCCTGAATGAAGTGGATGCTCTGGCTGCAGACCTCATCGCAAATCCAGAGAACCCTGCCGGCTGGGCCGGTCTGGGGCAGGCTTACATGGCGATGGGACGATATGGCGAGGCGGCAATAGCGTTTAATAACGCGATCAGCCTCGTGCCGGACTCGGCGCCGTTGTTCGCCTCACTCGGCGAAGCCTATCTGTTCGGTGAAGGTGGTAATTTCACGCCGTCGGCGCGCGAGGCGTTCCAGCGTGCGCTCGAGCTCGATCCGACGGATGTCCGGTCACGCTTTTTCATTGCCGAGGCTGTATTACAGGCTGGCGAGCGCGATGCGGCAATTACCTTGTGGCGGGAACTGATCGCATCGATGGACGAGAATGATCCGGCGCGTGCCATGATCCAGACTCGTCTCGATGCCTTGATGCCCGGTTCTGCTGAAAACTAGCCGAGCGCGCGTTCGGTCATTTCATCGACATCGGACGGTTTATCGCCATCCGCACGAAGCCACGCGACAAATACTTCGATCTGGCGCTCGGCCTCGAGCACGTAGTGCTCTGGAACATTTGTGCGCTCTGCCAGTTCGGCGCGCACATTGGACGGACACATGGCGACGCCGCCAACGGCGACAACCATCGCTCCAAACGCGATCATTCCACTTCTCATCAACGCCTCCCCAGCCGTGAATCAAATCAAAAGTGTATGGTTACGAAACCGTAATGCGTTTTGATGGTCCATCCCGAGAAACGATAAATCGTGATTTTTTCTCTGAAAAATTGCTCGATGCGCAGATTTGGGCGCTAGTTTTGTTTGGACAGAGCGCTCAGGCCGCAGAGAGCGGTAAGCTTTTCCGTTTCAAAATGCGCTCTGCTCAACATGCTCATTGACGCGAGCTCAAAGCGGGTCAAATCTTCCAGTCAGAAAACACGACCGGTCGATTTAAAGTCAGAAAGTTCCGTCCAATGAATACATCCTCTCGCGTGGTTGCCCGCTCCGAGGCAATCGTCAAATCGTGGCAGACGCTTAACTGGGCGAGCGCTTTCTCGGCCTTTATCTACCCGGCGCTGGGTCTGGCGCTGCTGATCACCATGGTCGTTTTGGGCCTTGCTCTCGAGGGGCTGACCCTGCACTGGTGGTATGCGCCTATCGCTATTGGTGTAACGGCTTTCACCATATTCCTGTGCAATATGGGGATCGGGCCGCTGCACCGGATCTGGCAGCACCGGGCAGGGGAAATCAAATGGCCGGCCCAGGTCGTTGTCATGTTCAACTGCATCCTGGCCATGCAGGGTTCCTTGCGTGACTGGGTGAATTATCACTCCCAGCATCACCGTTTTGCCGACAAGCCGGGCGATCCACACAATCCGTTCGAGAGCAAGACCTGGGCCTGGGTCGGCTGGATCCTGTTCCGTGACGAGAAGGACCTTGAGCGTCCGATGCCGATGTGGCTGAAGGAAAACAAGGTCGTTCTGTTCGGTGACCGTTTTCACATCACCCTGTCGCTGGTCATGCATTTCCTGGTGCCTGGCGTGATCTACGCCATTGTTGCCCTGTCCGGAGGTTCGCTGATCCTGACCGCTCTGCTGCACGCCTGTGTGATCATTGGTCGTGCCATCCAGTTCCATGCGACCGTGCTGGGAGTGAACGTCTATGGCCACCTCAAGACGCCGCTCTGGGTGGATTATCTGCTAGCACTGCTGACCGGTGGTGAAGCCCTGCATGACCATCACCACGAACACCCGCGCAGCGCCCTGCACCTGCCCAAAAAAGGCTTCTGGAACCGCGTCGTAGATTACAACGGCACATTTTTGCTGGTTCTTCGACGTCTGGGGCTTGCCAAAAACCTCGAAATCGCGCCTCAATTCAACTGATCCCGGTTTACGGGACGCCAGTTGGAGCCGGGAGAGCTCCACGTAACGAGTTGACGTGTGCGTAAACGTCACTGTGCCGATCACGGCCGATAAGGGGAGAGACATGTCTGACCTGGAAACCTTCCGCGCGGAAACCCGTGCGTGGCTGGAAGCCAATTGTCCTGAGGAAATGCGCCAGCCGCTAGGCTCGGAAGGCGATATCTGCTGGGGCGGAAAACGCTGGGAGTTCAAGAGCGAAGCCCAGAGGGTCTGGCTTCAGCGCATGGCCGAAAAAGGCTGGACCGTGCCCGAATGGCCGGTCGAATACGGTGGTGCTGGCCTGTCAAAGGAAGAGGCGAAGATCCTCAAGGCCGAAATGAAGGCCATAAAGGCGCGCTCACCGCTCAACTCTTTCGGTATCTGGATGCTTGGGCCGGCCTTGCTCAAATTCGGCAACGAAGAGCAGAAATTGGAGCATCTGCCCAAGATCGCCCGTGGCGAGATCCGCTGGGCCCAGGGCTATTCCGAACCCAATGCCGGTTCCGATCTCGCCTCGCTGATGACCAA
Source organism: Maricaulis sp. (assembly GCF_017643475.1). Classification (GTDB taxonomy): domain Bacteria; phylum Pseudomonadota; class Alphaproteobacteria; order Caulobacterales; family Maricaulaceae; genus Maricaulis. The sequence goes on along the minus strand of NZ_JAEPNI010000003.1, from coordinate 294,404 downwards.
GTGCGAGGACCAGGGCGATCACTACCTGGTCAATGGCCAGAAGATCTGGACGTCCTATGCGGATGAAAGCGACTGGATCTTTGTGCTGGTGCGCACGGATTTCGACGCCAAGAAACACGAAGGCATCAGCTTCGTCCTGATTGATATGAGTCAGGCTGGCGTGACCACCAAGCCGATCAAGCTGATCTCCGGCAAATCGCCTTTCTGTGAGACCTTCTTTGATGATGCGCGCTGCGAGAAACACAATCTTGTTGGCGAGAAGAACAAGGGCTGGACCATTGCCAAATACCTGCTCACGCATGAGCGCGAGATGATCGGTGGCATGGGGCAGGGCTCCGGTGGCATGCGTCCGATGGGCGATATCGCAGCACAGCAGATCGGCCTGGATGATCGCGGCATGCTGGCAGACCCTATCCTGCGTACCGATGTGGCGCGCGCCGAGATCGATGGTCTCGCTTTCCTCGCAACGATGGAACGTGTGACCGACGAGGCCAAGTCCGGCCAGGGCGTGGGCGCCAATTCCTCCATGCTCAAATACTACGGAACGGAGCTCAACAAGCGCCGTTTCGAACTGATGATGGACAGTTCCGGCAGCGACGGCCTGGCGTGGGGCGCCGAGCGTGATGTGGCGAGCCATTGGCTGAGGACCAAGGCGAACTCCATCGAGGGCGGCACCTCCGAGGTCCAGCTCAACATTATTTCAAAACGCATCTTGAACTTGCCGACGGCTTAAGCCGCGCTCTGGGAGGATTTGATCATGGCAATGGTCCTAAGCGAAGAAGCCGGCATGCTGAAAGATGCGGCCAAGGGATTCCTGGCTGACAGCGCTCCGGTGAGCCAGCTGCGCAGGTTGCGCGATGAGGAAAGTGCAGACGGTTTCGATCGCTCGACATGGAAGGCGATGGCGGAGATGGGCTGGACCAGCGTGCTGGTGCCCGAGGAACATGGCGGCGTTGCCATGGGCCATGTCGCTGCCGGTGTGATCGCAGAGGAAATGGGGCGCACGCTGACGGCGTCTCCCTATCTCTCGACGGCTATAATGGGCGCGACGGCGCTGTCTCGTTTCGGTTCTGACGCCCAGAAAGGCGAATGGTTGCCGCGTATCGCTGCGGGAGAGGCCATCACCGCCGTCGCTGTTGACGAGGGCCGCAAACACAATCCGGTCAATGTAACGACCAAGGCGGAACGGTCCGGCAATGGTTTCAAACTGACGGGTGCCAAGAGCTTCGTGGCGGAAGGTCATATCGCGGACATGCTGATTGTCTCTGCGCGTACCGCTGGCGGAGATGCAGAGGAAGAGGGCGTGTCGCTGTTCCTGGTGCCGCAGGACGCGGCCGGTCTGAAGATCGAGCGCACATCCATGGTCGACAGTCGTAATTCCGCGCGTATCGAGATGGATGGTGTTGAGCTGGATGCTGACGCGCTGCTGGGCGAAGTTGATGGCGGCTACAAGCCGCTGGAGAGCATTCTCGATGCCGGCCGCGCGGGTTTGTCCGCGGAGATGTCCGGCTCAGCCCAGGAATGTCTGTACCAGACGGTGGAATATCTGAAGGAGCGCAAGCAGTTCGGCCAGATTATCGGCACCTATCAAGGTCTACAGCATCGGGCGGCGCACCTCTATTCGGAAATCGAACTGGGCAAGTCGATCGTTCTGAAAACACTTCAGACGCTGGACATGGCGCCGGATCACGCAGCGATGATGGTCTCTGCAGCCAAGTCGAAAATGGGCCAGGTTGCCCAGCTCGCCGCCCAGGAATCCATCCAGATGCATGGCGGTATCGGCATGACGGATGAGTACGATATCGGCTTCTTCATCAAGCGTGTTCGCGTGGCAGAAGCCCTGTTCGGCGATGCCAATTATCACACGGACAAGTTCGCGAGGATGCGGAACTACTAGATCGCTCAGGCGAGGGAGGCCCGAATGGACTATTCCGGCAAGGTTGTTGCGGTCACAGGTGGAGCAAGGGGGATCGGTCGTGCCATGGCCGATGCCTTCCACAAAGCGGGAGCAAAAATCGCCATCGCCGATCTCCAGGGTGCCGAAGAGGCGGCCAAGGCCTATGACGGCTTTGGCATGCGCGTCGACGTCACCCACGAGATGCAGATCGCGGAATTCGTCAAACAGACTGAAGCCGCGCTCGGCACCATCGATGTCTACGTGTCCAATGCGGGTATCCTGCGCACGGACGAACCCAGTTGGGATGCGGCCGGTGCGTCTGACCAGGCTTGGCGCGACAGTTTCGAGGTTAATGTGATGGGCGCTGTTCACGGTGCCCGCCAGGTCTGGCCGGGCATGAAGGAGAAGGGCGCGGGTGTCTTTATCCTCGTGGCCTCCGCAGCGGGCCTGCTGGGCCAGATCGGTGCCTCCTCCTATACGGCAACCAAACACGCGGCGGTCTCGTTTGCAGAGAGCCTGTCAATCGCGCATGGCGATGAAGGTCTGCAAGTCGTCTGCGTTTGCCCCCAGGCCGTCCGCACGGACATGCTGGGGGGCAGCGAGGATGGCGGAATTGCCGGCGCCGACGGCATAGTCGAGCCGGAGGATGTCGCTGCTGAGACGCTCAAGGCTATCGAGGATAAGCGCTTCCTGGCCCTGCCGCACCCGCAGGTCGCCGAATATGAAGCCCTGCGAGCGACCCAGCGCGATCGCTGGCTGGGGGGCATGCGCAAATTTCGCCGTATGATGGTGGGCTCACGCGGCAGACCCGTCTAGGCTGTAATCAACACAAAAAGCGAGAGACAAAGGGGAGAGAGATGGATCTTGGAGTTTCCGAGCGCGTCAAACCGCTGATCGATCAGGTCCGTGCCATGGTGCGCGACGAAATCATGCCACTCGAAGAGGAATACCATCACGAGGTCGGCAAGGCCCCGGGCGGTGACCGCTTCCAGTTTACCGACCGTCAGAACGAGATCCGTGAAAACCTCAAGGCCAAGGCGCGCGAGCGCGGCCTGTGGAATTTCTGGCTGACCGACAGTGACCGTGGTTATGGCCTGTCCACCGTTGAATACGCTTATCTGGCGGAGGAGATGGGCTGGTCTTTCCTGGCTCCTGAAATCTTCAACTGCGCCGCGCCGGACACCGGCAATATGGAAGTGATCGAGCGCTATTGTACGGCAGAGCAGAAGGCAAAATGGCTGGATGGTCTGCTCGAGGGCAAGATCCGTTCGGCCTATCTGATGACCGAACCCGACGTGGCCTCGTCCGACGCGACCAATATCTCGTTCTCAGCGGTGCTCGATGGTGATGAATGGGTGCTCAACGGCGAGAAATACTGGGCGTCCGGTGCTGGCGACCCGCGCTGCTCTGTCTATGTGCTGATGGCGAAAACCGAGGGTGAGGATGCAGGGCGTCATGGCCAGCATTCGCAATTCCTTGTCGACGCGTCGACACCGGGCATCGAGATCCTGCGCCCGATGATGGTCTTCGGCCAGGACGACGCGCCACACGGCCACATGCATATCCGTTTCACCAATGTGCGCATTCCCAAGGATGCCATCATCCTGGGACGCGGCAAGGGTTTCGAGATCTCCCAGGGTCGCCTTGGGCCGGGTCGTATTCACCACTGCATGCGCGCCATCGGCCAGTCCGAGCGGGCGCTGGAAATGCTGTGCCGTCGCTCCGTCACCCGGCAGGCCTTCGGCAAGCCACTGGCGAAACTCGGCGCGAATGTCGACATCATCGCCGAACGTCGCATGGCGATCGAACAGGCCCGGCTGTTGTGCCTGAAGGCCGCCTGGATGATGGACCAGGGCGATCCGCGCGCCGCTGCACCATGGATTTCCCAGATCAAGGTCATTGCGCCGCGTGTCGCACTGGAGACGGTCGACGAGGCCATGCAGATGCACGGCGGGACCGGTGTGTCCCAGGACACGCCGCTGGCCGGCATGTGGATGGCTCTGCGCACGCTTCGCTTCGCAGACGGCCCGGACGCCGTACACCGCATGGTCATCGGGCGCAAGGAACTCAAACGCTACGTCAACGAGGCTCTGGAGGGCTAGATGGCCGAACGTAAACCCGCTCCCACCCGGGCCGAACTCGAGCCGGTCGTGATGCACATTCTGCAGAACGAGCCGATGTTCAAGCTGGGCGAGGTCGATATCCGCGGCGTCAAGCAGCGCGCCTATGTCGATGCCCCGGCTGATCTGCGTTTCCTGCTGGTTGCTGCCCTGGAACATGCCGAGCGCGAAGCGGTGGTCTTCGAGGACCAGCGCTGGACCTATGGCGAGCTGATCGGCAAGGCGGTCGCCATCGCTAACGGCCTCATTTCGCGTCACGGGGTAACGCCGGGAACACGTGTGGCCCTGGCGATGCGCAATTCACCGGAATGGATTGCAGCCTTCTTCGGCATCCTTGCCGCGGGCGGTGTGGTCGTGCCGATGAATGGCTGGTGGACGTCAGAGGAGATGGGGTTTGGACTTGAGGACTCAGGCGCCAAGCTGGTCATCGCCGGTTTCCGCCAGGCCGAGCGCATTCAGCCCCATGTGGACAGACTGGGTCTGACCATCATCGCCGGGCGCGGCGAGGTCGAGGGTGTCGCGGATCACCTTGAAGCGCTTATCGAGGACGGTGCGGGCAAGCCGCCGCCGGAACTGACGATCGATACCGACAGTGATTTTGCGATTTTCTACACGTCCGGCTCGACCGGATCACCCAAGGGCGCTGTCCTGACGCACCGCGGTGCGGTGAATGCGCTGATGTCCTACGGGCTGATCGGTGCGGCGCTGAAGGCCGTCAACGGCGATGAGGATTTCTTCGGCGACAACCCGGCGGTGCTCGTAGCAGTGCCGTTTTTCCACTGCACGGGATCCCATGCCGTCATGATGATGTCCTTTATCTCCGGCCGCAAAATGGTGCTGATGCGCAAATGGGATCCCGAGGATGCCGTGGACCTCATTGACGAGGAAAAGATCACTAATGTGGTCGGTGTTCCGACCATGTCGCACGAGATCACGTTGGAGGCCGCGCGCCAGGGCCGCGAGCTGGAAAGCCTCATGGATATGGGTGTTGGCGGCGCAAAGCGCCCGACTGCCCATGTGGACAAACTCAATGAGCAATTCCCGCATGCCTGGTCGTCGACGGGTTATGGCCTGACCGAAACCAATGCGATCGGTGCCTATAACGGCACCAATGACTATCAGGGCCGTCCCGGCAGTTGCGGTCGAGCGGTTCCTGCGGTGATCGACATCAAGACCGTGCGCGAGGACGGCTCGACCGCTGATCCCAATGAGCCCGGTGAGGTGTGGATCAAGGGACCGATCCTGTTCCGCGGCTACCTTAACCAGCCTGAAGCGACGGCGGATGTCCTGACCGAGGACGGCTGGTTCCGGACCGGCGATGTGGGCGTGATAGACGAAGAGGGTTTCCTTTTCATCGTTGACCGCATCAAGGACATGATCCTGCGCGGTGGCGAAAACGTCAGCTGCCTGGAGGTCGAAGGAGCCCTGGTGGCGCATCCGGATATCATCGAGGCCGGTGTTATCGGAATTCCGGACGAGCGTCTGGGCGAGTGCGTCGGGGCCGCGATCCTGCTGCGTGAGGGTGCGGAGCTCTCAGATGAAGAGATCACGGCCTTTATCGAACCCCATCTGGCGGCCTTCAAGCGACCAGAGAAATACTGGCGTCTTGACGCTCCGCTACCGCGTGGCGGTACTGGCAAGGTCGACAAGCCGGGCCTTCGCAAGATGTTGTTGCCGGAAGGAGTGTCAGCAGAATGATCACGGTTTCACCGAGTGACGTCAAAGGCATGATCGGCAAGGAGATTGGCGTCTCCCGCTGGATCGAAGTTGACCAACAGCGCATCGATGTGTTTGCCAATGTCACTGAAGATCCGCAATTCATCCATATCGACCCCGAGCGCGCCAAGGCGGAAACGCCCTTTGGTGGCACCATTGCGCACGGATTCCTGTCGCTGTCTCTCTTGTCGCCGATGGCCATGGATCTGGGCTTCTCGCTCGAAGGCATCGCCATGGGCATCAATTACGGCTTCGAGAAAGTCCGTTTCCTTCAACCCGTCCGTTCGGGCAGCAAGGTGCGCGGCCGCTTCGTTCTGGATAATGCGGTTGAGCGGCAGCCGGGCCAGTGGATGCTGACCTACGGCGTTACCGTAGAAATCGAAGGCCAGGACAAGCCGGCGCTGATCGCCCAGTGGCTGACCCTTCAGATCGTCTCCTGAATACAGAAAGTTCCTCCCCATGAACGATATTCGATTTGATGGCCGTGTTGCCATCATCACCGGAGCAGGCCACGGCCTGGGCCGTTCTCACGCCAAACTGCTCGCTTCTCGCGGTGCCAGGGTCATGGTCAATGATCTGGGCGGGTCCGTAGACGGTACAGGTTCCGGTTCCGCAGCAGAGGATGTCGCCCAGGAAATCCGCGATGCAGGCGGCGAGGCTCTGTCCCACCGCGCCAATGTCACCCGGGCGGATGAAGTCGAGGACATGGTCCAGCAGACGGTGCGCGAATGGGGCAAGGTCGACATTCTGGTCAACAATGCCGGCATTCTGCGCGACAAAAGTTTTGCCAAGATGAGCGTCGAGGATTTTCAGGCTGTCGTTGACGTTCACCTGATGGGCTCGATGGTGTGCACCAAGGCGGTCTGGGAGCTGATGCGCGAGGCCGGTTATGGCCGCATCGCCATGACATCGTCTTCTTCAGGCATTTACGGCAATTTCGGTCAGTCCAATTACGGTGCGGCCAAGATGGGGTTGGTCGGCTTCATGAACGTGCTGCATCTGGAAGGGGCGAAATACAATATCCGGGTCAATGCACTGGCGCCGGTCGCGGCGACGCGAATGACAGAAAACCTGATGCCGCAGCAAGCGCTGGAAATGCTCACACCGGAAGCCGTTTCGGCCGGGCTTGGTTATCTGGTGAGTGAAGATGCGCCGTCCCGGGTTGTGCTCGCAGCGGGGGCAGGTGGATATGCCGCCTCTAAAATTTACGAGACCGATGGCATCTACCTGCCGCCAGAGCGCCAGACGCCGGAAGACATTGCGGCAAATTTCGACGCCATCCTCGATACCAGCGCCCAGAAGGAATTCCAGCAGGGCGGCGAACAGGGCATCAAATTCCTGGGCAAGGCTGCGGCGGCGCTGGGCGTAAAGCTAGGCTGACTCATGCATCTCTTTGACGAGGCCACCCAGCTAGAGGCGCGCACGCAAGAAGAGGGGGCAGCCACCTTCTCTGGCGCGGCGCATCCCGGGTTTCGCAACATGATCGGCCCCTATGGGGGCTGGTCTGCGGCGATTTTGGCCAAGAGCATTATCGAGGCGGGGACGCCGGACCTGCAACTCGTCTCGCTGACGACGGACTTCCTGTTGGGTATCAATGAGGGGCCGATAACACTGGACGCCCGATGTGATCGGGCCGGGCGCAATACCCAGTTCTGGACGGCCACACTGACCGCAGATGGGGCCGAGACACCCGCCAACAAGGCGATGGGCATTCTGGCTAAACCGCGTGAAACCGTGAGCTGGCAGGAGGGTGAGCGCCCGGACGCGCCGCCGCCGGAAGACTGTGACCGTTTCCCCCTTCCTATGGAATGGACCAAGACGGTGGAAATGCGCGGAGCCGGCAATCCGCCATTCCAGGGCAGCAAGGACACGCGCTCGACCGCTTGGGTGCGGCTGGACCCGGACCGCCCGCTGGATGCCGTCAGCCTGGTTGCACTGGCCGATACGCCGACGCCGCGCCTGTTCTACATCACCAACAAGCCTGACATGATCGCGACGGTCTCGATGACGGTCTATCTGCACGCCACCGCTGAGGATTATGCCGCGGTCGGCACCGACTACATGTTGGTCGAGGCGACAGGTGCACGCGGCGGCAGCGGATTTTTTGATCAACACGCCCGGATGTGGAGCCGGGATGGGCGCCTGATGGCGACCACACAGCAAATCGTCAATTACAGAAGCAAGGGTTAGAGGAGAGAGCTATGCGTGAGGCAGTGATTGTATCAACGGCGCGGACACCGATCGGCAAGGCCTATCGGGGCGCATTCAACGACACCTCCGGTCCGGCCCTGGGCGGACATGCCATCAAACATGCGGTCGAACGTGCCGGCGTGGATCCGGCCGAGATTGATGATGTGATTATGGGCTGTGCGATGCAGCAGGGCTCGACCGGCCGCAATCCGGGGCGCAACTGTGCCATCCGTGCGGGCCTGCCAACCTCTGTTTCCGGCATGTCGATGGATCGGCAATGCGCGTCCGGCATGATGGCGATCGCGACGGCGGCCAAGCAGATCATCTCCGATGGCATGACCGTTACGGTCGGCGGCGGGCTGGAGAGCATCTCCCTGGTCCAGAACGACAAGATGAACAATTTCCGCGCCGCGGACGAGTGGACGCTGGAACATCAGCCGGCCCTCTACATGTCCATGCTGGAAACCGCAGAGATCGTGGCGGACCGCTATGGCGTTTCCCGCGAGGCGCAGGACGAATACGCGGCCCAGTCGCAGGATCGTACGCATGCGGCACAGCAGGCTGGCAAGTTCGACGACGAGATTGTCCCGCTGTCGTCCGTCATGAAATTCTTCAACAAGGAGACCAAGGAAGTTTCCGATGTCGAGGTGACGCTGGAGAAGGATGAAGGCAATCGCCCGGGAACATCGGCTGAAAACCTTGCCGGTCTCAACCCGGTGTTCAAGGATGGCCAGGTGATCAAGGAAGGCCGTTTCATCACGGCCGGCAATGCGTCCCAGCTTTCAGACGGCGCATCCGCGTCCGTCTTGATGGAGGCGCGGGAAGCCGAGCGCCGCGGGCTGGAACCGCTTGGCATCTATCGCGGCATGGCCGCTGCCGGTCTGGACCCGGACGAGATGGGTATCGGCCCTATTCATGCCGTTCCGAAACTGCTCAAGGCCAATGGCCTGACGATGGATGATATCGGCCTGTGGGAGCTCAATGAGGCGTTTGCCGTGCAGGTTCTGCATTGTCGCGACACGCTGGGCATTCCCAATGAAAACCTCAATGTAAACGGCGGCGCGATTTCCGTGGGCCACCCCTATGGCATGTCGGGCGCACGCCTGGTCGGCCACGCGCTGATCGAAGGCAAGCGCCGGGGCGTGAAATACGTCGTGGTGACCATGTGCGTCGGTGGCGGCATGGGTGCTGCCGGCCTGTTCGAAGTCGTATAGGGGGGCGGACATGAAAGCGCTTTACTGCCGTGAATTCGGACCGGAATCTAATCTGAAGGTTGAAGAGATTGACGATCCGGCGGTACCGGAAAACCACGCCCTGATTGACGTCAAGGCGGCCGGTCTGAACTTTCCCGACCTGCTGTGCGTCCGCGGAGATTACCAGTTCAAACCGCCACTGCCCTTCGTGCCGGGCGGTGAGGGCGCGGGCGTGATCTCCGAGCTGGGCAACGGGCTTGACGGTTTTGCCGTCGGCGACCGGGTCTGTTTCAACGGCCTGACCGGCGCCTTTGCGTCCAAGGTGGCCTCGCCAGCCGGAACCTTTGTCAAAATCCCGGACAGCATGTCGTTCGAAGAGGCGGCCGGCCTGACGGTGGTTTACGCGACGTCTTATTACGCCTTGAAACAGCGCGCGAAACTTCAGCCGGGCGAGACCGTGCTTGTGCTGGGCGCGGCTGGTGGTGTCGGCCTGGCGACGGTTGAACTGGCCAAGGCGATGGGTGCGAAGGTCATCGCGGCGGCTTCGACCGACGAGAAGCTGGCTGTCGCCCGCGAGCACGGCGCCGATGAAGGCATCAATTACACCACCGAAGACCTGAAGGCGCGGGCCAAGGAGCTGACCGGCGGGCAAGGTGTGGACGTGATCTACGACCCGGTCGGCGGAGAGCTGGCCGAAGCGGCCTTCCGCGCGATTGGCTGGGAGGGCCGTCATCTGGTGATCGGATTTGCCTCGGGTCCAATCCCGAAGCTCCCGCTGAATTTGCCGCTCCTCAAGGGCGCGTCCGCGGTCGGTGTCTTCTGGGGGGCGTGGGCGATGCGTGACCCAAAGGGGCACTATCAGAACATGTCGGAGCTGTTTGATTTCTTTGAAAAGGGTCAGATCAAGCCCCATGTCGCCGCGCAGTATTCCCTCGATGAGTTCCTCGCCGCATTTTCCGAGCTTTCCGAGCGTCGCGCGATTGGCAAGGTCGTTCTGAAGCCCTGAGCTGGACTGAGTGTTCAATGATGAATTCAATCGCCGCTCCTCGACAGGGGCGGCGATTTTTTGTTTGCGCCTTCGTGAGTTGCCACAGGCTCTTGCCGCACTATCCTGATGGGAAGAGTTTGGGGAGCAAGAAATGATCAAGTCCATCAGTCTATTGTCCGGCCTGGCATTGCTGGCATCGCCGGTGTCAGCGCAGCACGCACCGCCATCGGAAGTGCTGGCCGTGCATGATTATGTGGCCGCGGTCTCAGCTGACCGGATTGAAGCCGATATCCGGACACTGGCGGAGTTTGGCACGCGTCACACCCTGTCAGAAACCGAGAGCGACACGCGCGGGATCGGTGCGGCCCGCCGCTGGATCTTCGACGAGTTCGAGCGGATTTCTGCGGATTGTGGCGGGTGTCTGGAGGTCATGTATGTGTCCGGCACGACCTTTGGCCAGCCGCGTATTCCCGAGCCGACCGAGATCGTCAATGTGATCGCCATCCAGCGCGGTTCGTTGGATCCGGATCGCATGGTGGTGATGTCCGGCGATATCGACAGTCGTGTCACCGATCCGCTGGACGGCACATCGGACAGTCCGGGCGCCAATGACAATGCTTCTGGCATGGCCGGCGTCATCGAGGCTGCGCGGGTACTTTCACAGCACCAGTTCGCCGGTACGATCGCCTATGCCGGGCTGTCTGGCGAGGAGCAGGGCCTCTTTGGCGGCGGCATTGTCGCCAGTCACGCGCTGGATAATGGCTGGCGCATCAAGGCCGTGCTGAACAATGACATGATCGGCAATATCACCGGTATCAATGGCGTCACCAATAACACCACGGCCCGCGTCTTTTCTGAAGGAACGCGCGCCACTGAAACACCGGAAGAAGCGCGTCTGCGCCGCTTCACCGGCGGTGAGGTGGACAGCCCATCGCGCAATCTCGCACGCATGGTTGACCGGACAGCGGATCAGTACATTCCCAATCTGGATGTGATGATGGTCTATCGCCTCGATCGTTTCCGCCGCGGTGGCCATCACCGCCCGTTCAACGAGGCGGGCATGCCGGGCGTGCGTATCATGGAAACGAATGAGCATTATGATCGCCAGCACCAGGATTTGCGGACCGAGGATGGTCGCGTTTACGGTGATACGATCGACGGGGTGGATTTCGATTTCGCTGCCAAGCTGACCTCGCTCAATGTCGCTGTAATGGCGCAGATTGCGGGCGCCCCGCCCATCCCGGCGAATGTCGAGATCGCGGGGGCGGTTCAACCGTCCACCCATATCCGATGGACCCTGGCAGACGGCCGCGCCGCCGAGAACCTCGCAGGTTACCGCGTGCACTGGCGTCTGACAGATGCGCCGCAATGGACACACAGCCGTTTTGTCGGGCGGACCGACGAGTTCACGCTCGAGAATGTTGTGATCGACAACTATTATTTCGGTGTGTCAGCCGTGGCGCATGATGGTTCGGAAACGCCCGTTGTCTTCCCGGGGCCGGCCGGCTCCTTCGGCGAATAATGCGGGATCGGGCGGCGGCCGCAGCCGCCGCCGACCAGGCGTGGTGACGGTCTATCTTGAGATATCAGGGGCTGCACCACGGTCATTGAAGCACGCGATCCGGCTCGGCTCAGGAAAGCAACCTTGGAACGCAAGCTGCGCCCACAGAAAAAGCCACCGGCAGAAACCGGTGGCTTTCGTTTGTTCCTGACGCGAAGGCTAGCTGTCGCGGGCCACGATCGTATAGGTCACGGTCTCGCCGGTCGCGGCATTGGTGCCTTCCCAGCTGTCGCCGAGGCTGACACCGTCCTGTAGCGGCGCGCAGCCGCTTTCGCCGGTCGAACGGACCACGCAGATTTCAGCGCCCCGGATCTCCCAGGTGCCTGAAATGCCGACATTGGTCGTATAGGTGCCGTCCGGGTTGAAATAGGTGACATAGCTGCCCTGGGAGCTGGAAACCTGCAGGGCATTTTCGAGCAGGGCGCTGGCATCTGCCTGCAGCAGGGCTGTGCTCATCGCGAGTGTTGTCAAAATCATGTGTGGTCTCCCCTTTGTCGCATGGCGAGTTGAAAGATGGATTTCAAATTGCCGCAGCCCGAACGGATAGGCATCCACGCTGCGTGTGCGCCGCGTTTATGTTAGCGGGCTTACTCGCGTGAAACAATATATGGAGGGTCCGGTGTCGCCTCTCAGGCGAAAGAAAAGGCCGGTGCGAAACTCGCCCGGCCTTGTTTGGAGTTGATGTGAGACCGGACTAGCCGGTTTCCAGCATCTCATCCTGTCCGCAGTCGCGCATTCCGAGGAAGTGATGGGTCACTTCGTCGCCGCTCTCATTGGCAACTGCGACCGGGGAAAGTTCCTGGCCGTTGCGCTTGTCATAAAGAACGCAGGGCAGGGATTCATTTCCGTAGATCCAGCGGTCGCCCCACTGCTGCATGGCGATCAGGATCGGGAACAGCGCTTCACCACGGTCGGTCAGGACGTATTCCTGACGCTGGCCACGAACGCCGACTTCCTCGCGGGTCATGATCCCGTTTTCGACCAGCTTGTTGAGCCGGTCCGTGAGAATGTTCTTCGCAATGCCGGTACTTTCGTGGAAATCACTGAAACGACGGGCACCTTTCATAGCGTCTCTTACGATCAACAGTGTCCACCAATCGCCGACTTGATTGAGTGTTTGCGCGATAGCGCAAGGCATTTCATCGAAACGTTTCCGTCCCATACCAATAGTCCCCCAAAGACTAAGGCGTTGATACGCCGCTCCTCCAAAAAGTTCGAATCAAGCCGCTCCTAAAAGCAGCCTACCCGAGCACTCCCTTCCCCGCACGAAAGTGAGGTGACAAACAGCTTGCAGGTTGGTCCGTCACGTGCAGTAAAGATACAGGGTTGTGAAATTAATGCGACCCAAAAATGATCTTATGCCGATACCAGATGTGACGGTGAGAGAAACGATAAAAATATCGACAAAGTTTACGGTTGGTTTCCGGGGGAGAGGACTTGCTTGATGGCTCAGGGGTAGACACGCTCACGGTTGAGCTGAGCCCCACATTCCAGCTGATCATGTCCGTCAGCCTCATGGTGATGATGTTCACCGTGGCGCTCGGTCTAAAGATTCAGGATTTCATCGACTTGAAGAAAGAGCCCGGGGCGGTTGCCGGCGGCGTGGCGGCCCAGGTCCTTGGCTTGCCGCTCCTGACGCTCGGGCTGATCATGATGCTCAACCCGGCGCCCGGCGTCGCGCTCGGCATGATCGTCGTCGCCAGTTGTCCGGGCGGAAATGTTTCCAACGCGCTGACACTCTTTTCGCGCGGTGATACCGCCTATTCAGTCTCCCTGACCGCCATTTCCAGCGTCTCTGCCGCGCTGGTTACCCCGGTCTCAATCCTGTTCTGGGCGAATCAATACGGCCCCACCTCCGCCCTGGTCGATACGCTTGATGTCGACCCGACGATCTTCCTGGTGCAGACCGCGGGCCTGCTTGCCCTGCCACTGGTGTGCGGCATGTCGCTGGCGCACTGGAAAACGGATTTGGCGGCAGTGATGAAGCGCTATCTGACGCCGGTTGCCTTTTCCATCCTGGTCGGGCTGATCCTGGTCGGTGGCTATACCAATCGCGATGTCCTGTTTTCACCGGACCACAATCTCATTCCGCTGGTCATGACGCATAATGCAGTCGCCTTTGCTGCCGGGGCTCTCGCCGCTGTGGCGATGAGGCTGGCGGGGCCCAAGGTGCGTTCGCTGACCTTCGAGGTTGGGATACAGAATGCCGGGCTGGGGCTCTTGCTCCTGTTGTCGCAATTTGGTGGTGTAGGCGGTGCCGTTGCCGTAACCGCGCTTTGGGGCGTGTGGCACATTACGGCAGGATTTGTGCTGGTCGGGCTTTTCCGCGGTTACGACCAGCTGACCAAGAACACGCGGATATCGTGAATTTGACGGGAGGCATTCATGTTCGATCTGGTTATTCGCGGCGGCAAGCTGTTCGACGGCACTGGCACCGAGCCCTGTGAAGCTGACATCGCCATCAAGGACGGCAGGATTGTCCAGATCGGTGATGTGAGTGGCCAAGCCGCGCGGGAGATCGACGCTGCCGGCAAGATCGTCACACCGGGCTTTGTCGATATCCACACGCATTATGACGGTCAGGCGAGCTGGGATGAGGAGCTTCGGCCCTCTATCGACCACGGTGTGACTACGGCGGTGATGGGCAATTGCGGTGTTGGATTTGCCCCTGTGCGCGAGGCCGACCACGACAAGCTGATCAAGCTGATGGAAGGTGTCGAGGACATCCCCGGCACGGCGCTGCATGAGGGGCTGACCTGGGATTGGGAGAGTTTCCCGGACTATCTCGATGCGCTCGACAAGATGCCGCGCACTATCGATATCGCCGCCATGATGCCGCACGACCCGCTGCGGGTTTATGTGATGGGCGACCGCGCTGTCTTTTCCGAACATGCGACGGGTGAGGACATCGAGGAAATGCGCCGTTTGACCCGGGAAGCGCTGCAGGCAGGCGCTATCGGGTTTGCTACGGGCCGTTCTGACGTCCACAAGACCGCCGATGGTGACTGGACGCCGTCCTCGGAAGCCACGCGTGATGAACTCACCGGGATAGCCCGGGCCTTCGAAGGGCTGGATTTTGGTGTCGTACAGGCGGTTTCCGATTTCAATCTCGAACGTGGTGAGGCGGATTTTGATGAGGAATGGTCCATCGTCGCCGATTACGCCAAGGCTTCCGGGCGACCGTTTTCCTTCTCTCTCATGCAGCGTGATTTCGCGCCGGATCAATGGCTCAAACTGATCAGCCGGTCGGAAAAGCTCAAGGACGAGGGTGTGGATGCGCGCATGCAGGTCGCGCCGCGTGCGATCGGCGTTTTCCTCGGCTTCAACTGCACTTTCCATCCCTTCATGGGTTATCCGACCTACAAGAGCATTGCGGATTTGCCCCTGGCCGAACGCGTGGCGAAAATGAAAGACCCGGCGTTCAAGGCGAAAGTCCTCTCTGAGAAGACCGACAAGCTCTCCGGCCCCGGCTCGTCCATCCCGCCGCTCGCTGACCTTCTCATGGAGCATATCGAGATGGTGGCCGAGAAGTTCTTCCAGATCGGCAACCCTCCGGATTACGAGCAGCCAGCGGAGAACTCGTTGGCCGCGCGGGCGCGTGCCGAAGGCAAGCCGTTGATGGAGATCATCTACGACACCCTGCTGGAACGGGATGGCAAGGAGCTGATCTACCTGCCGCTCTATAACTATACTGAGCTCAATTACGACAATGTGCTCAAGATGATGGAGCACCCGCAGGCGCTCTACGGCCTGTCTGATGGCGGCGCGCATGTGGGGACGGTCTGCGATGCTTCCATGCCGACCTATATGATCACACACTGGACGCGGGACCGCTCGCGAGGGCGCAAGCTCGATCTTCCAACCGTGATCCGCATGCTGACCGGGGCGCAGGCCGATTACCTGGGCATGTCCGACCGTGGCTATCTCCGGGAAGGTCTCAAGGCGGACATCAATATCATCGACCTTGACCGCCTGCAGATGGAACCGCCGCACATGGAACAGGACCTGCCGGCCGGTGGTCAGCGCCTGTTGCAGGGCGCGCGCGGTTACACGGCGACGATTGTCGCCGGTGATGTCGTCATGGAGGAGGGGCGGCTCACCGGCGCCAAGCCTGGGCGCCTCTATCGGGCCGGGCAACCAGCTGTTGTGGCAGCGGAATAATCATGAGGCTCTTTTCCCCCATCGTTCTGCTGGTCGCTCTGGGCGTCGCGCTGCTGTCTGTGACCCTGTTGGTGCTTGAACCCGCCAGCTGGAGCAGGGCAGTTTTGTCGCTGGTCTTCCTGCCGCTTGCCGGGGCAGTGATCTTCCGGGTCGCTCGTCGCAACTCGCAATCTGCTGCGGCGCGCGAGCGGTCGTTGATCCGGACCCGGGCAGCCATGGTGGGAGCAGGAGCCGTCCTGGCCTCGGCCCTCGGCTTTCGCCTGGTTGAGGTGTTTGGCATTGAAACGGACACGACCGCAAAATCCGTTGCCAGCATGGTTCTTGTCCTGGTCGTGGTGTTCGGCGAGTTCCAGTCCGGTCGAATGGACCGTGAAGCGGACAAGCTTGACGACGAAGACTGACGCGACCCATCAGCGACGTTCGTTCAAGCCCGCTAGCAATCTGACGCATTTCTAATTCGAATCCGAATTCGAATTCGGCATTTTGCTGGCATGGATATGATCATGACACCGAGGCAGGCGCGCAGTCTGCGGACCCAGGAGAGCATTCTCGACGCTTTGGAGCGTTTGCTGAACGCTGACCCGTACGGCGAGTTGTCCATGCCTGGCATTGCCGAGGCTGCGGGCGTGTCGGTCGGCGGGCTTTACGGCCGCTTTGCCAATCGCGAACAGCTGATGGACGCCGTGCACGCCCGATACCAGGCGCGGCGGGATAAAATGTTGGTAGAGAAGCTCGACGCGCAGGGCGAAACAGGGCTGTCCGAGCGGATCGGCGCGTTTGTGGACGCCTTTGTCGATTTGCACTCCCGGAATGCGGGTGTCTTGCGCAGTTTCATTATCCGTCACTGGCTGACGGGTGGAGCTCCGACCCACGAGGTCCTGGCCGAGGTTCGCGATCACAAACAGCGTGTCGTCGACTATCTGCTGGCGGCTTGCCCGGACGATGAGCGCGGCTCCAGAGCAGGTCGGATCCGCCGTGCGGTGGAATACGTGATTTCAATCAGCAAGGACCAGATCGTTGTGGCGCCGGATAAGCCGGCTGAGCGCACGGCGCTGGACCTTGAACAGCTACGCGCAGACCTGCGGTTGATTGCCAACCGTATGATCTTCGGTCGCGATCCCTAGGAGAGACAAATGCTCCTTAATCGAGGCGGAATTATTCCGGTGCTTCTCGCGACCGGACTGGTGGCTTGTGGCCTGGATTCCGATGTCCAAGCCCAGGATGAGCTCATCCCGAGGGCGGCGCTCTTTTCGGACAATACGCGTTACGATGCGGCGTTGTCGGCCGATGGAATGCGTTACGCCTGGTCGGCTGAACATCAGGGCGTACCGGCCATCTGGATGGCTTCCCTTGATGGTAACAGGGGCGCTCGCCCGGTCACGCCTGCTGGTGCCTCGGTTCCGCAATTCATCTGGAGCGCCAATCCCGATGTGATCCTGATCATCGGTGATAACTCAGGCGATGAGCGCTGGCGGGTTTCCGCGCTTAATGTGGTCAGCGGAGGTCTGGTCGATCTGACGCCGGGTGAAGGCGAATGGGCCAGCGTTCTGGCGACGTCGGTGCAGGATCGCGATCATGTCGTGATCTCGTCCAACGAGCGCGACCCAGCGCACCCGGATCTTTTCAAGGTGAATATTCTCACCGGAGAGCGGTCGCGTATTCTGTTGAACGAGGCGGGGAATGCGAACTTCCTGGTTGGTGCGGACCTCGTGCCGCGCATCGGTGTTCGCGTGTATCCCGACACCGGGGATTTTCGTCTGGATGCGCTGGAGGCCGAACCGCGCGCGCTGGCCGAGATTGCCTACGAAGACACCCGCGGGTTCGAGCTTCTGTCCGTGTCTGCAGAAGCCGACGAGATCTATCTGCTAGATACGACCGGCCGCAATACCAGCGCGCTGGTGGCCATGAACCTTGAGACAGGCGCGAGCCGCGCCCTTACAAGTAATGATCGGGCTGACATCGTCGAAGTCATCACCGATCCGCACACCGGTCACCCGCTGGCCTTTGCGCATGATTACGCTGGCAAGGTCTGGGAAGCGGTCGAGGCCTCTGACGAGGCGCTGTTTGAACGTCTTGGCGAGCTGGACGGCCGGGTTGATTTCGAGGCCTGGAGCGCGGATGGAGAGGCGTTCACACTCTACGTCACAGGCTCGGCGCCGTCCGCCTATATCCGTGTGGTTCGCGCGCCCGGCGAGATCAGCCATCTGATAGATATCTATCCGGATCTTGCCGGATATGAGTTCACCGCCAAACAGGCCTAACGCATCACCACCCGGGACGGACAGGAAATGATCGCCTGGCTGACTCTGCCGCATGGTTCCGACAGGGATGGCGATGGCAGGCCTGACACGCCGGTTCCGATGATCGTCATGCCGCATGGTGGCCCCTGGGACCAGTCGCATGAGGCCTTCGATCCGTGGCAGCGATCGCTGGCCGATCGGGGATATGCGGTGCTGTCACCGAACTTCCGGGGCTCGACCGGTTACGGCAAGGCCAGGCTCAATGCGGGTGATCAGGCATGGGGCGGCGTGATCCAGAACGACGTCATCGACGCCTCCGGCTGAGCTGTCGAGGCTGGCATCGCCGAGCGGGACCGGATCGGTATCTGGGGCGCATCCTTTGGGGGTTATATGGTCCTTAGAACACTGTCGAACACACCGGATGAATTCGCTTGCGGGGCGGCGGGGGCCGCGAGTACGGACCTGACGACCCTCTACGATTCCCTGCCGGAATACTGGACAGCCTTCCTGGCGGAGTACCGCTGCCGCGTGGCCGATCCGACGACGCAAGAGGGGCAGGCCCTCAGCCGGGCCCATTCCCCGCTCTATGAGGCGCACCGGATATCCGCTCCGTTGCTGATCGGTCAGGGGGCCGAGGACAGTCGCGTGCGGCGGGCCGAGTCCGAACAGATTGTCTCGGCCATGGTCGGCAATGGCCAGCCGGTCACCTATCTGCTGTTTGAGGGCGAGGGGCATGGCAATCGCATCGTGGCCAATAACCGCGCGGCCATGGCGATCACCGAGAATTTCTTTGCCGCCTGTCTCGGCGGCCGGGCCGAGCCCTTTGGCGATGCCCTGGATGGCAGCACGCTGACGATCCCGCAGGGCGCGCAGCATGTGCCGGGGCTGGCGCAGGCCTTGTTGACCCGGGAAGAGTGATCAGCGCACGTAGCTCGCACCATTGATGTCGATGCAGGAGCCTGTGGCGCTGGCGCAGGCTCCCGAGCCGAGGAAAGCGCACATGGCGGCAATTTCCTCCGGCTCGGCCATGCGACCGATGGGGATTTCCGAACTTGCTGCAGCAATTCCTGCAGCATTTTGCGGTGCCATGCGGGTGTTGATCCAGCCCGGCGCGAGCGCATAGGCGTGAATTCCGAACTGGCCCCATTGCCGTGCAATCGTCTTGGTCAGCGACAGGACCGCGCCCTTGGAGGCGGCATAGGCCATGTGGTCCTTGTCCTCGCCGCGATATCCGGCCCGGCTGGCGATGTTGATGATCTCGCCACCGCGGCTTTCCTTCATCTCCGGAATGGCCGCGCGGCAGATATCGGCGACGGCCATCAGATTGACCTGCAGGATGCCGGCCCAGTTGGCTTCCCAGGTCTCGTCGGAACTGTCCAGCGGCGTGTCCCAGTGAATGCCGGCATTGTTGACGACAATATCGATACGTCCTCCGGCCATGTGCAGCGCAGCATCATAGAGGTCACGGCCTGCGCCGGGCATCATCAGGTCGGCCTGGACGGCCCCTAGGGCCCGCGGCCCGATTTCGCGAACAGCCGCATCGGCGTCGGCCATGTTCTGATTGCCGTGGAGGATGACCTCGGCGCCCTGTTCGGCAAACAGGAAGGCGGCCGAGCGGCCAACGCCATGGCTGGATCCGGTGATCAGGGCGCGTCGGCCGGAAAGGGGTCCACTCATGGTCTTGTCCTTGTCTCTTGAAGTTCTGGACGAGCATTAGCGGGCTTTGCGCAAAAGCCAAAAGAAAAGCCGCCGGACGGGACCGGCGGCTTTCACTTGTTCTGGAGGGCGAGCCTATTTCAGCTGTTTTTTGGCCAGGCCCTCGATCAGCTTGCCATAGGGCGGGGCGAGCATGCGTGAGGGGTGCCACTTGCCGGTGTGGAAGACCGAACGGTTGTGGCTGAACACCTCGAACCCGGTCTCGCCATGATAGGCCCCTTGGCCAGACGCGCCGATACCACCGAAAGGCAGATCCGGGATGGATAGGTGCAGCAGGTTGATGTTCACGCCGACACCGCCGGACAGTGTCCGGTCAAGCACGCGCTCAGCCTCGGCCTTGTCCGTTGTGTAGACATAGAGCGCCAGCGGATGGTCGCGATCACTGATGTAATCGGTGGCTGTGTCCAGATCCTCATAGCCGAGCACGGGCAGGATCGGACCGAAGATCTCTTCCTCGAGCAGTTTCGAGTCGGCCGGCAGGTTGAGCACAACCGTCGGCGGGATCTTGCGCGCGGCCTTGGCGGCCTCTGCATCGTGTTCCGGCTGGAGGATAGCGGCGCCCGCGGCCCGGGCTTCCTCGATCATGGTGTTGAGGCGAGCGTAGTGCCGGTCCGAGACGATGGCCGAGTAGGAACCGTCATTGCCGGCATCCTCGAACTGGGCCTGGGCAACCTCGATGATTGCTTTGGCGATCTCTTTCTCGCGCCCCTTGGGGGCGAGCACGTAATCCGGCGCGACACAGGTCTGACCGGAGTTGAAAAGCTTTCCCCAGCCAATTGATTTTGCTGCAGATTCGAATGGGTAATTCGCGGTGACGATCGCCGGGGACTTGCCGCCCAGCTCCAGCGTGACCGGGACCAGGTTTTCCGCCGCTGCCTTGGCGACCAGGCGTCCGACCTGAGTCGAACCGGTATAGAAAAGATGGTCGAACTTCAGCTGGGTGAAGGCCTGGCCCACCGCAGGACCGCCGGTAATGACAGCGACCTGGTCCTCGTCGAAATACTGACCGATGAGAGATTTCATCAGCTCGGCTGTTGCCGGCGTGTATTCGGACGGTTTGATCATCGCCCGACAGCCCGCACCGAGCGCCGCAACGAGCGGCGCCATGGCGAGCTGGAAGGGATAATTCCACGGCGCGACAATGCCGGCCACACCGACGGGGTCCCGGCGAATATACGCCTTGCCAGGCATCAGGTTCATGGGAACCGAGACGCGTTTGGGTTTCATCCATGTTTTCAGGTGTTTCGCCGTGTGTTCCGCGTCATTAATGACGAAGACGATCTCGCCGAAAATACTCTCTTCGCGCGCCCGGCAAGAGAAGTCCTTGTTGATGGCCTCGCAAATGGCATCGACGTTGTCGCGGCACAGTTTGGCGATCTTGGCCAGATCCGCCTTGCGCTCGGCGAGGGAGCGCTGCCGGTCCGCCCGGAAAGCCGATTTCTGATCGGCCAGAATGGATTTCATCCGCTCGATCTGTTTGGATTCTGCGTCACTCATGGCGGTCTCCTCAGTCGTGGTCTTCCGCGATCATTGCCGCAGCACGGGTCGCGATCATGATTGTAGGCGCGTTGGTATTGCCGCCCACCAGGCGCGGCATGACCGAGGCATCAATCACACGCAGGCCGTCAATTCCCTTGACGCGGCAACGGCTGTCGACGACCGAGAGGTCGCCCGAGCCCATCGCGCAGGTCGAGGTAGGATGATAGAGCGTCTCGGCACGTTTTCGAACATCATCCATCAATTCCGCCCGGGTCGTGACATCGGCGCCGGGATATCGTTCTTCCTTGCGATCGAAATCAAAGGCTGGTGCACGCAGGATTTCCCGAACCTTGGCGAGACCATCCGTCAGCACATCGGCATCGAATTCGTCTTCCAGATAATTCGGCT
This sequence comes from Maricaulis sp., assembly GCF_017643475.1. Classification (GTDB taxonomy): domain Bacteria; phylum Pseudomonadota; class Alphaproteobacteria; order Caulobacterales; family Maricaulaceae; genus Maricaulis. The sequence continues at coordinate 272,735 of NZ_JAEPNI010000003.1, read as the reverse complement.
GGATGAGCGGGTGGTCGTTAGGATCTGTGGATTTCAGCCGAATGTCGCCGCGGCTGCGCGGATAGAGCTGGCAGACGTGCAGGGTCACACCATGGCCCCAGGCCTTCTCGATTCCGTGCGGATTGGAAATCGCCGGGATAAAGACGAGCTGCAGGTCCGGAATATCCTCCGCATAGGCCGATTTGATGAAGGCTCCGCCCTGGACCGGATTCACATAGGCCGGACCGTCGCCCATCAGCATCATGCGACCCATCATGTAGATATGGTGGGGGATGGAGCGAAGGGAATTGCCGATCGAGATCGACGACTTTGTCCAGATCTGCGCGGTGACATCGAGATGGTCCTGCAGGTTCTTGCCGACCCCGGGCAGGTCATGTTCGACGGAAACGCCGGCCTCCCGCAACTCATCCGCCGGACCGATGCCAGACAGCAGGAGCGTTTGCGGGGAGTTGATGGCACCACCGGACAGGATGACCTCCTTGCGTGCCTTCAGCTCGGTTCGAGTGCCGTCAATCTCGACCTCGACACCGGTGGCCCGGCCATTCTCGATGATGATCCGGCGGACCATGGTCTTGATGGAGACCGAACAGTTGGCGCGATCCAGGGCCGGGCGCAAGAAAGCGTCCGCGGCGCTGCAGCGTTTGCCGTCGCGCTGGGTGACCTGGTAGGGGCCGAAACCTTCCTGGTCTGGTCCGTTGAAATCGCCATTGCGCTTGTATTGCAGCTGGTCGCCGGCCTTGAAGAAGGCCTCGGTCAGCGGGTTAAGCGGGGTGATGTCTTCCACAGACAGCGGGCCGCCTGCGCCGTGCAGGTCAGAGGCGCCGCGCTGTTGGTCCTGGACTTCCTTGAAGGCGGGCAGGGCATTGTTCCAGCCCCAGCCTTCCGCTCCATAAGTCTGTTCCCACTCGTCGAAATTCTCTTTCGCACCACGCATGTAGTGCATCGCGTTGATCGAGGATGACCCGCCGAGCGTCTTGCCGCGAGGCCAGTGAAGCTTGCGGTCGTAGAGATGTTTTTGCGGTTCGGTCCAGTAGCCCCAGTTGAACTCCTCACCCGTGACCGCAAACTGGAGCAGCATGGGTGTCTTGATTATTGGGCTGTCGTCAGAACCGCCGGCCTCTAGGACACAGACGCTGACGTCCGGGTCGCGCGAAAGGCGTTCCGCAACCGTACAGCCCGCCGAACCGGCGCCGCAGATGATATAATCGTATTCAGTCTCACTCATCTCCGGCCTCCATGGCTTCCACGCCAGTTTCCACCGGGCCACCGTAATGAGCAGCCAGGGCGCGCATGGCGATCAGGGATTCCTCGGTACGCGAGGTCCAGGTCGGGTCTGCAGCGGTGCGGGCGATGACAATGTCGCGGCGTTCATCAACCCAGACATATTGTCCGTAGACACCCGCCATGAAGTATTCGCCGTCATAACCTTCCGGCACCCAGAAATGCAGGCCGTAGCCGCGATGGGCGTAGACACCGTTCGGGCCGGGTTCCTGGAAGTCCGCATTCGGGCGCGTGGCGCTGACGACCCAGTCTTCCGGCACTAGCTGGTTGCCCTCCCAATTACCGCCCTGCAGGTAGAACTGGCCGAAGCGGGCATAGTCTTCCAGCGAGGAGTTGAGGCAGCAATAGCCAATCGCCATGCCGCGATCACCGGGCACATTCTGGTTCCAGTAAGCTGGGCGGGTCATGCCGATCGGGCCCCAGATCTGTTCCTGTACGGCCTGGGCAAGGGGCTGGTCGTAAACCGCGCGAACGACAGCCGAGAGCACCTGGGTATTGGCGCTGACATAGTGCAGGTCTTCGCCAGGCGCGCGATTGCGCTCAACTTCGCCGACCAGCGTGTCGATGTTCTGGCCATAAATATTGGCGCCCAGGAAAAGGCGGCGGATGTCGGAGCCTTCCGCGTTGTAGTCCTCGTTGAAATCGACACCGGCAGACATCATCAGCAGATGACGCAGGGAGGTCGCGCCAAACGGAGTGCCGGCATATTGCAGGGCGAATTCGTCGGCAGTCTGGTCGAGATTGTCGATCAGGCCCTGGTGCATCGCCATGGCGATCAGGGTCGCGACATAGCTTTTTCCGACCGACCAGGACGTGTGGTGTGTCTCGGCTGTAGAGCCGAGCAAATACTGTTCATGGACGACAACACCGTCGCGCAGCACCATCAGGCCGGTACTGTCGGATTCGGCCAGCCACTCATCGATCAGCTTGTCCTGTCCATTGAACCGGAATGAAACGCTCTCATTTGATACATTTCGGGGCGTTTCGACGGGATTGTTTCCCGTTTCGATTGTCCTGTACGGGAAAATATCGCCCATATTGCGAAAAGTGTGTGCCAGTCGGTCGACGCTTGTTGCGGCCTGGATTTCCGCCGGAGAATAGTCCGACCAGGGCCTGTAATACCAACCGCCAGCAGACACTGCTGCGATGCCCGCAATGGCTCCTAAGCCAATGATTATATTTTTCATTTTTCTCCCCAGGCGCGTCTAAATGAACGCTGTTCACTACGCAGCCTAACAGAGTTCTTCGCAGAGAAAAGACTTGGGTCAAAATCTGCCGCTCTCCAGGCGGAGTGCGGCAAGTGTGCATCATCAAGGCATCTTTTTTGCTCCAAGCGCAAAAACGAGCTGACAGCGTCGTCCTATGATGTTCATATGTCAGATAGTTCACGCGGAAATGGTTGGCTAGAAACCGCGTTACTGAGGGGAGAAAATTCCAATGAAAATGTTCTCGAAAGCGGCCGCTTTGGGCACGACCGCTATTCTTTGTGGCCTTGTAGGCACTACTGGCGCCCTTGCACAGGTAGAGACGATTACAGTCACGTCGCAGAAACGTGAGCAGACTCTGCAAGAGGTTCCGATCGCGGTTTCCGTCGTTCAGGCTGAGACCCTTGAGAATGCGCAAATCGTTGACGCCATCGACCTGCAATCGGTCGTTCCGTCTCTGCGCGTAAGTCAGCTCGAGCGCAGCTCCAACGCGACTTTCATCATTCGTGGCCAGGGTAATGGCGCGAACAACCCGGGTATCGAGCCGTCGGTTGCTGTCTATATCGATGGCGTCTTCCGCAGTCGTGCCGGTACGGCGCTGTCTGACCTCATGGGTATCGAGCGTGTCGAGGTCCTGCGTGGCCCGCAGTCGACCCTGTTCGGCAAGAATGCGACCGCTGGTGTTGTCAGCATCATCACCGAAGAGCCGCAGTTCGATTTCGGCGGTCAGGCCGAAATCACGCTCGGCAACTACAATTCCATCATCACCCGCGGTTCCGTTACGGGTCCGATCTCGGACACGGTTGCGTTCTCTTTGAGCGGGAGCATGAACCAGCGTGACGGTTACTTCACGAACACCGGCACGGGTGGCGATTTCAACAACCGTGATCGCTGGGCGCTGCGTGGCCAGCTGCTGTGGGTGCCGAACGATGAGTTCAGCCTCCGCCTGATCGCTGATTACGATGAAATCGACGAAAACTGCTGTGGTACCGACCGCGTCGTTGATGGCGCCGCCGGTGGTGTGATTCGCGATCTTCTGGGCGGTCAGACGTCCGGCTCCGGCTTCACCTACGAGATCGCGACGGATTTCGAAAACCAGAACACGATCGAGAACTCCGGTATCTCCGCCCAGGCGGACTGGAGCTTCGGCGACACGATGACGCTGAGCTCAATTACCTCGTTCCGTGGTTATGAAGACTATATCGACTATGAAGGCGATTTCACGACGCTCGAGCTGCTTAGCTCCAACGTTCGTGGCCTTGACGTCGATACGTTCAGCCAGGAATTCCGCCTGACCGGCGAATTGGGTGATCGTGGCTTCTTCCTGCTGGGTGCCTACTTCTCCACGGAAGACATGACGGTTGAAGACTCCCGTCAATACGGCGCGGATACCCGCGACTACGTCGATATCCTGACCGCGTCGGGTGTTATACAGGTCGCTCCGGGTGTATTCGTACCGGATCCGTCCACCAGCGCGATCACCGGTATTGAAGTCGCTACGGGCTTCGCGCCGGGAACATTCTTCGCATCCGGTAACGGTACTGCTTTCACCGCAGAGCAGAGCGACGAGCAATTCCAGATTTTTGGTCAAGTTGATTTCAACCTCACCGACCGTTTGGTCCTGACCGGTGGTCTGGCTTACTTCCAGTCTGACAAGGAAGTTGACTTCCTCAACGTCACTCGCACCAACCCGTTCTCTGACCTGAACCTGGTCGCTATCGGTGAGCCGCTCATCCTGGCTGGTCTCATTGGCGCGAACCCGCTGTTCACAGGCACGGACCCGACCGATCCGCTTCAGATTGGTGCATTTGCCCTGGCCAACCCGGCTGTCTTCGCACAGCTCCAGGCTCTGGCAACGGGCGCATCCACGGCCTTCCCAGGCAGCGGTGCTCCGATTACCAACCCGCTTCTCGGCCTGTTCGCGGCCGGTCTGCAGCCGCTGGGCGCGCTGACCCCGTTCCCGAACTCTGTCGAGGACGGACGTACGTCTGACTCAGATTGGCCGTATACGGTTCGTCTCGCATTCGATGCGACCGACCGCACCAATGTCTACGCTTCGTTCTCTCGTGGCTTTAAGGCCTCGTCCTGGAACCTGACGCCGGATACCCGTCCGGCATCTGCGGACATTGCTGCTCTGCGTGCATCGGGTGAACTGGCTTCCGACAACGCTCTTGGTGCTCCGACCGTGGTCACCACGGCTGAAGCGCTCGGCGTCGCTGGTAACCAGCGTTTCGCCCGTCCGGAAGTTACCGAGACTTTCGAGATTGGTTTCAAGACCCGTTTCGACTTCGGTTCTCTTGACGTTGCCTATTTCGACCAGACCGTCACTGACTTCCAGTCGTCTGTCTTCCAGGGTGCCGGCTTCGCCGTCATCAACGCCGGTGAGCAGTCCGCTACCGGTCTGGAATTCGACAGCGTTCTCTACCCGCCGGCATTTGATGGTCTGACCATCAACCTGTCCGGTATCTGGATGGATGCGCAGTATGATGACTTCCAGGGCGCTCCGGTTGTTTCCGGCAGCCCGGAAGATCTGGCTGATGGCGTTCAGGACGGCACCGGTGATCTCAGCGGTAGCGATGTCGCTGGTATCCCGTCGTTCGCTGGCTCCTTCGGTGTCCAGTATGCTCGTGACGTGTCCTTCGGTGAGCTGATGTTCCGCGCCGACTGGCAGTATGAATCCGAGGTTCGTCTGCTGGACAACCTGCCGGAAAACATCACGCGTCAGGTCAGCACCATCAATGCTTCTGTTGGTGTGAACTTCAACAATGGCCTGGAAGCGCTGCTGTGGGCTCGTAACCTCAATGAGGACGAGTATTACACGTCTGGCTTCCCGACCACGCTGCAGTCCGGATCCTTCTCGGCTTATCCGAACCAGCCGCGTACTTACGGCCTGACCCTGCGTTCGCGTTTCTAAGGAAGGCGAACCAACAGGCTCACGCTTGTTGACAGGATTGAGGCGGCGCCGGGGAAACCCGGCGCCGCTTTTGTTTGCGGTGATCGGCTGTCTCAAGCCACTTTGAAGCCTGAAAGAGTGAACAGTGTTCAAATAAGGGCTTTGCTTTGCAGCGCAGGCTGGTTAGCTTGACCCGATATTCCTTTATGGAGACGGGAATGCTCGAATTACTCATCTTCCTCGGATCGCTGCTGGGTATCGCCGCCATGGTCCTGGTCAACCGCCAGCTTGGCCTGTTCGAGGCGGCCACAATTTCCAGCCTGGACGATGCGACTCGCCGGCTCGATACGGACCAGATCGGGTTCGTGGCCGGGCCAGGCATTCTCGCGGATGACAACAGGACAGCGCTTGTCGAGGAAAAAGGCTCCGGCCGTATCGGCCTGCTTGTGGCCGCGGGCAGTGATGTCGTCATCCGCTATCTCGATCCGGGATCGGTCCGCGCTGCCAAGATGGGCGAGGGCCGCGACATCCATCTTGAGCTCAATGATTTCACCTTCGCTCCGGTGGAGCTCGCCATTTCCGACACCTCGACGGCACGCCACTGGGCGGACCGTCTCAACAGCATGCAAGGCTAGATGATGGACGTTCCCGCTTTTGCCGCGAGCTTCAAGCCGATCGACTGGGCCATTCCCTTTTTTGTTCTCCTGATCGTCGCCGAGATGATCTTTGCCAAGCGTACCGGAGGCGCGCGTTTCGAGTCCCGGGACAGCGCCGCCAGCCTGTTGATGGGGTTGGGCAGCACAGTGTCATCCATCCTCTATGGGGGGCTCATCGGAGCCTGGCTGATCTTTGTCTATGATTTCCGCCTGCTCGATATTCCCTTTGCCTGGTGGGTGTGGCCGATCGCGCTGGTGCTGGATGATTTCTTCTATTACTGGTCCCATCGCTGGGCGCATACCGTGCGCTGGTTCTGGGCCGAGCATGTGATTCATCACTCGTCGCAGCACTACAATCTGACGACTGCCCTGCGTCAGCCCTGGACCGGGCTGTTCACGCTGAAATGGTTATGGCTCGGATCTGTCACGGTGCTCATCGGCTTTCACCCGGTGATGGTCGGCATCGTGGGCGGTATCAATCTGGTCTATCAGTTCTGGATCCATACCGAGGCGATCAAGAAATGCCCGGACTGGTTCGAGGCGGTGATGAATACACCGTCCCACCATCGTGTTCACCACGGCATCAATCCACGTTATCTCGACCGCAATTATGCGGGTATTTTCATCATCTGGGACAAGATGTTCGGTACTTTCCAACCCGAACTTGATGACGAGGATATCCGCTATGGTGTCGTCAAGAATCTGGGCACCTACAACCCGCTGCGTATCGCCTTTCATGAATGGCTGGCCATTGCGGACGACATGCGCAAGGCAGGCAATTGGCGTGATGCGATGATGTTCCTTCTAGCGCCTCCGGGCTGGTCTCCGGACGGTTCGCGGTCGACCTCCAGGGAAATCCTGGAGCGATGGGAAGCGCGCCGTCGCCAGGGCGGTCCGGCGGAGTAAGGGCGTGCGCGCCTGCGTCAGGTCGAGCTCGGTCATCTCAACGACCAATACGCTGAAATACTGAGCGGTTTGAGCCAGGGTGAGGCGGTGGTGTTGTATGCTAGCGATTCCGTGACTGATGGTGCCCGGCTCACGCCTCGATAACGTCGTTCAAAAAATCGAGGAACGGGCCTTGCTTTTGGTGGTGAATTGACACACCTTAGCTTTGTGAACAATGTTCACTAATGATCTTGGTCTGGTCGCTCCTGGGGAGGAAACGTGCCATGGGCTCTCTTAGAGAACTCTATCCGATGCCGGATATCGACAAGCATTGGTCGGTCCCGCAGCAATTCGACGCAACTTTCGACTTCGAATACGACGACGGGCGCACGACGCTCATGCACCTGTACCAGAAGGGCAAGGACATGCAGTGGGATGCGGTCAACCGCATCGACTGGAGCCTGGACCTGGATGAAGAAAACCCGATGCAATTGCCCGATGAAGGTATTGCCCTGAAGGGCTCACCGATCTGGGAAAAGATGTCGGAAAAAGACCGCATTCAATTCCGTCGCCACGCCCAGTCGTGGAATATCTCACAATTCATGCAGGGCGAGCAGGCCGCGCTGATCTGCGCCTCGAAAATCGTCCAGCAGGTTCCGGATCTCGACGCCAAATTCTATGCCTCGACCCAAGTCATGGACGAGGCTCGTCACGTGGAAGCCTACAAGGGTTTGATGCAAAAGTTCGGTGTGGCCTACCCGATGACCCAGCCCCTGGCCTCGCTGGTGGATGATGCTCTGCGCGACAGCCGCTGGGATTTCACCTATCTGGCCATGCAGGTTGTCATCGAAGGCCTGGCTCTGGCAGCGTTCGGCACAATCCGGGATCTGGCCCAGAACCCGCTCGCCAAGATGGTCAATGCCTACGTCATGGAAGACGAGGCGCGACACGTCGCCTTCGGCCGTCTGACGCTACGCGATTATTATCCCGAGTTGACCCAGAAAGAGCGTGACGAACGCGAGGAATTCCTCGTTGAGGCCTGTTATCACATGCGCGATCGTTTCCAGGCTCGCGAGGTCTACGAGACCCTCGACTTGCCTGTCGCGGAATGTATCGAGTGGGCGGAAAACTCGGAAATGAACAAGCTCTTCCGCACGCTCCTGTTCCAGCGCATCGTTCCGGTGGTCAAGGATATCGGCCTGTGGGGCGACAAGATCCAGAAAGCGTACACCGATATGGGCGTCATGCACTATGCCGACCAGGATCTCGATCTGCTGGCCAAGCAGGACGAGGAAATCGCCAAGGACCTGGACAAGGTCAATCACCAGGATGTGCGCATGGCCTATGTGCATGCGGTCGCCGGTCAGGCCGAATAAGAACAATCAGAACAGAATAGTCTCGAACGATTTCAAGGGCGCCCACCGGCGCCCTTTTTGTTCATGCCGCGCTGGCTTTCCTGGTTGCAGCGGGCTGATCCAGACGCTCGCTGACGCGGGCGAGGGTGGCTTCGATTTCCTCGGCCTTGAAGGGTTTGGAAATCACGCCATCCATTCCGGCAGCGAGATAGGCATCATGCTGCTCGCGAAACGCATCGGCAGTGATGGCATAGACCGGCATGCGCGCACGGCCCTCGTTGGTTTCCCATCTGCGGATGGCGGCGACCAGTTCGATGCCGTCCAGTTCCGGCATGTGTATGTCTGACAGGACGAGGTCGAAGGGTTCGGTCTGTACGGCGTCCAGGGCGTTTGCGCCATTATCGTGCTCGGTGATTGAACAGTCATGTTTGGCCAGCATGCTCGCGAGCACCAAGCGATTTGTGGCGACATCATCAACGACCAGTACCCGCAGGCGAGAGCTGATATTGATTTCCTGCGGCTCATCCTTCGTTTCGCCCTGTGAGGGCGCCGAGCGGGCAGGGATGTGAAGGGCGAATTCGGTCCCCGTTCCCAGCTGGGACGTCACGGTCAGCCGGCCCCGCATCAGTTCAGCGATTTCGCGCGAAATCGTCAGCCCCAGACCGGTGCCACCGAATTTGCGTGTTGTTGACGTATCTGCCTGCGAAAAGCGATCGAAAATGCGGGCCTGGGCATCCTCGTCGATGCCGATGCCGGTATCTTGGACGGCAAAGTGCAGTTCATCATTGGCGAGACTGGCAACCAGTTTGACATGACCGCTGGCCGTGAACTTGATAGCGTTGGAAACGAGATTGCCGATGACCTGGTTAAGCCGCATCTCGTCGACCCAGAAATTGCCGGTCAGGTCCGGATCGATTTCGACATTCAGTTCCAGTCCCTTGGCCAGGGCAGCAGAGCTGTAGAGCGCCTCGACTTCGCGGCAGAGTTTGGCCAGGCTGGTAGGGGCAGGGTCAATCTCCAGCTTGCCGCTCTCGATCTTGGTGACGTCCAGAATGTCATTGATGATCTGGATCATCGACGAGCCGGAACAGTCCAGCGTGTCGACCAGCTTACTCTGTTCCTTGTCCAGGCGGGTGCTGCGAAGCATGTTCACGAGGCCGATCACGCCGGTCATCGGCGTGCGCAGCTCATGGCTCATATTGGCCAGAAAACGTGTTTTGGCTTCCGATGCGCGCTCAAGCGCCTTGGCCTGGCGATTGGACAAGACGATGACCAGGGCGAGTGTCGCGAGATTGAATATCGCCAGGAGCCCGATAATCAAACCGCCGCGGGAGAGGTTATTGACCGCCGCCTGGGTGCGGTCATCGGCCCGAAGCATGCTGTCTCGGACGCTGGTCTCCAGTTGGTGCACCGCTTCGATCGCGGCGCTGTCATTGATGCGGACCCGCCGATCGATCTCGGTCGGCAGCAGGCCCTGTTGATGCAGGCTCGCAGCGAGCTCGAGATTGCGCTGGTAGTGGCGAAGGGTCGCGGCGAGATTGTCGAGCGCAAGATCTTCGGTCGCGTTTTCAGACAGCTGTCGGAATTCTTCGATCGCCAGAAGGGCGTCGGCGTATTCTTCACGGATGATTGGCAGGCGTTCGAAATCGCCGCGCAGGACGAAATTCTTGAACTCATGGATCGCGCCGCCATACCCCAGATCGTCCCGAATGCGCGACAGCAATTCCAGGCGTTCGATCGGTGTGGCGAGATTGTCCTCGACCGAGCTGCGAACGCTATTGGTCACCTGACCGGTCAGCACGGCGATGCTGACCGTCGAGAAAACAGCGATAGCTAGCACTGTCGGTATTATGGCGCGTGGCCCGATCCGCATGGTGCCCCCCCCCCCGGACAATAAGTCTTCAATGGCAACCATACGGTATTCGATTTACCAAAGCGTTAGTCGGTTTTACTCCGATCCAAATCCATAGGGCGAGGCGCCAAGCGTATGCGGGTTCATTTCCAGCTTGCGGTTAAGCGGCGGAAAGGCGCGCTGTGCGCAGCCCTCGCGCTCACACAGACGGCAAGCGATGCCTATCGGCGCCGGGGCAAGTTCGCGAATGGCATCTGCATGCACAATATTCTCGGCATATTGCCAGTCACAGCCCAGGGCGATGGCGTGAACGACCGGGCTTTGCCTGTGTGGCGAGGATGAAAACTGGCCACGGGCCAGGGACAGGTGGCGCCGGCCGTCCGTAAGCTCGAAGGACTGCGCCAGGACCTGGCCAGGCGAATGCAGCGCCTCGTAGAGATTCCATTTCGGACACCCACCTCCGGAGCGCACAAAAGGCATGATTCCGCCGCCAAAACGTTTGGAGACATTACCGGCCTGGTCAACGCGTATCATGAAGAAGGGCAGGCCTCGCTCGCCATTGCGTTGCAATGTCGTCAGGCGATGGCAGACCTGTTCAAAGCTCAGCTCGAAACGGCGTTGCAGGCGCACCAGGTCGTAGCGGCTTTCCTCGGCCAGCTTCAGGAATTGGGAATAGGGCGCCAGGATCGCACCGGCCAGGTAATTGCCCAGGCCGACCCTCAGCAGGCGGCGGGCTTCGGCGTTCTCTCCCATCGCTGTCTCGGCCAGTTTTTCCAATAACTCGCCGAATTCCAGAGATGCCGTGACCGCAGCGATGTGAAAGGTCCGCGAAGACGGATCGAGCGCTTCGGAAAGCAGCAGGCGACGGCCATGAAAGTCGAGGCGGCGGCGCGCGCCCGCCATAATGTCCTCTTCCAGAACGCGGACGGTAAAGCCGTGCTGTGCCTGCAGGAAGCGGGAAAGGTCGGCAGCCTTGTCACGTGAGCGCAGTCCTGCGCGCTCAATCACCTGGGCGGCAGCATCCTCCAGTTCCGGGAAGTGGTTCTGGCGCGCATCCAGGGCGTCGCGCACGGCCTCCAGGACTACGCCCGGACCGCCGGCACTGCCGGCCGGGCCGGACATGCGCGAGGCGAGGTCCTCAGTTGCCGCGGTTGTTTCGCGATAGGCGTGGAAGAGCTTGGCCAGCGCCTCGGCTGCGCGGGGGTGGCTGTCTGCCAGCTCGTTGAGTTCCATCCGGTCCAGCGCCAGTCCGGACAGGACCGGGTCCGAAGCGGCTTCCTTGAGATCTGCGAGCAGCTGATGATCGGCCTCATTGGCAAAGGCGCGAACATCGACATCAAAACTGTCAGCAAGAGCCAGAAGGACGCGCGCCGTGACGGGACGCTGATTGCGTTCAAGCAAGTTGAGATAGCTGGCGGAAACGCCCAGCGCCTGCGCCGCATCGGCCTGGCTCAGTCCGCGCTCCCGACGCAACCGTCTGAGGCGGGCTCCGGCGAAGAGTTTTTCCAGCGGTTTCTGCTCGTCCATCTCACCGGCCTCTGTCAATAAATTTACAAAACGACATATATACAATGTCAAAGACATTACACTGTATCCGCTTTCTAAGAAAGGGCATATCGACAGGGTAAAATCTGTTTGACAGTTTCGGGGGCAAGATATTTGTCAATTACGGGGAAGACCAATGACAACTTTCAAAGACCTCGTCCCGAACGCTGCCGATGACCGTTTTGACGGTATCGAGCGTCCCTACACGCCAGAAGATGTTCTCAAGCTGCGCGGCTCCGTCGTGATCCAGCAGACCCTCGCCGAACGTGGCGCCAACAAGTTGTGGGAATTGCTGAAGACGGAAGATTTCGTCAATGCGCTTGGTGCTCTGTCCGGCAATCAGGCCATGCAGCAGGTTCGCGCCGGGCTGAAAGCCATCTATCTCTCCGGCTGGCAGGTTGCGGCTGATGCCAATACTGCTGGCACAATGTATCCGGACCAGTCGCTCTACCCGGCGAATTCTGCCCCGGAACTGGCCAAGAAGATCAACCGTGCACTCCAGCGTGCGGACCAGATCGAGGTCTCGGAGAACGGCCAGGCCACTCGGGACTGGTTCGCACCGATCGTTGCCGATGCCGAAGCCGGTTTTGGCGGCCAGCTGAACTGTTTCGAGATCATGAAAGCCTTCATCGAGGCGGGCGCTGCAGGCGTTCACTTCGAAGACCAGGTGGCAGCCGAGAAGAAATGTGGTCATCTGGGTGGCAAGGTTCTCATCCCGACCAGCCAGCACGAGCGCAATCTGGCCGCTGCACGCCTGGCTGCTGATGTGATGGCCGTTCCCACGATTACGGTTGCTCGTACCGACGCCGAAAGCGCAACCCTGATCAATTCCGACATCGACGAGCGTGATCATGAATTCATTGATTTCGACGCTGGGCGCACGCCGGAAGGCTTCTTCCGCCTGAAAGAAGGCATGGGTGTCGAGCACTGCATCAAGCGCGGACTGGCCTATGCCAAGGTCGCTGACCTGTTGTGGTGGGAAACTTCCAAGCCGAACCTGGACGAAGCGCGCCGCTTTGCCGAGGCGATCCAGAAGGAATATCCGGGCAAGATGATGGCGTACAATTGCTCGCCGTCCTTCAACTGGGAAGCCAATCTGGACAAGGCCACTATCGAAACCTACCAGCGTGAGCTGGGTGCGATGGGCTACAAATTCCAGTTCGTGACCCTGGCGGGTTTCCACAGCCTCAATCACGGTATGTTCGAGCTTGCCCGCGGGTACAAGGACCGTGGCATGGGCGCCTATTCGGAACTGCAACAGGCCGAGTTCGCTTCCGAGGTCGATGGCTACACCGCGACGCGCCACCAGCGCGAAGTTGGTACCGGCTATTTCGACAAGGTCTCGCTGGCTATTTCCGGCGGCAAGTCCTCGACGACCGCGATGAGCGCGTCCACGGAAACCGCCCAGTTCGCAGCAGAATAACCAGGACACGGGCCGCAGGTCCGGCCGGGGGGCTCTCGCTCTTCCTTGTCCCCCGGCGCCTGGCCCCACAGCAGGAGAACTCGACATGACCCATATCTCACCAACAGGCGTGGAAATTCTTGGACATCTGGAGCCGGGCTATCGAGATATCCTGACCCATGAGGCACTGAGTTTTCTGGCGGGGCTGCACCGCCGGTTTGAAAAACGTCGCCAGTCACTGCTGCGTTATCGCAAGGAACGCCAGGCTGAACTGGACCAGGGCGCCATGCTGCTCTTCCCGCATGAAACGGCTGATATTCGTGCCAGCGAGTGGAAGGTGCGGCCGGCACCGGCGGACCTGCTTGACCGGCGGGTCGAGATCACCGGTCCGGTCGACCGCAAGATGGTCGCCAACGCCCTCAATTCCGGCGCCAAGTGCTTCATGGCCGATTTCGAAGACGCCACGGCGCCGTTGTGGACCAATCTGATTGAGGGACAAATCAATCTGCGCGATGCGAACCGTCGCGAGATTGATTTCACGGATGAGAGATCCGGAAAACAATACAGCATCAATGACGACGCGGCTGTCTTGATCGTGCGACCGCGCGGTTGGCACCTCGATGAGCGTCATGTGCTGGTCAATGGTCAGGCCCTGTCCGGATCTCTCTTCGATTTCGGCCTCTATCTCTTCCACAACCATGAAGCCCTCAAGAAACGTGGAACCGGGCCGTATTTCTACCTGCCCAAGCTGGAGAGCCGTTACGAGGCGCGCCTGTGGAGCCTGGTCTTCCAGCACGCCGAGGATGAGCTGGGCCTGGAACGCGGGACGATCCGCGCGACGGTCCTGATTGAGACTATTCCGGCGACATTCGAGCTGGACGAGATCCTCTATGAACTCAAGGAGCATGTGGTCGGGCTGAATTGCGGTCGCTGGGACTATATTTTCAGCTATATCAAGCGCCTGCGTAACAACCCGGAATGTATTCTGCCGGATCGCGGGGCGGTGACTATGTCGGTGCCCTTCATGGAAGCCTATTCCAAGCGTGTGATCGAGGTCTGCCACCGGCGCGGCGCCCACGCCATGGGTGGCATGTCGGCCTTCATTCCGGTGAAGAATGACGAGGATGCCAACGAGGCCGCGCGTGAGAAAGTTCGCCAGGACAAGCAGCGTGAGGTGAGCAATGGTCATGACGGCACCTGGGTGGCGCATCCGGACCTCGTTCCGATCGCCCGGGAAGTCTTCGACGCACGCATGAAAGGTCCCAACCAGCTCGATTTCGAGGATGAGTTTGCGCTGCCGGTGACGACCAAGGCCCTGTTGGAGGCGCCGGAAGGGCAGATCACCGACGCCGGGGTCGAGGAAAATGTCGACGTGGCCATCCGCTATGTTGCAGCCTGGCTGGGTGGCCGCGGTGCAGTTCCAATCCGCAATCTCATGGAGGATGCCGCGACCGCAGAGATCGCCCGTGCCCAGCTGTGGCAATGGCGCAAATACGCCTGCACCACGGCGCAAGGCCGCACGATCACGGCCGGGGTGTTGGAGGCAGAGATCCTGCGCATTCGGGAGGCCATCAAGTCAGAAGTCTCCGGCATGGACGAATTGCTGACGCGGATCGATCAGGCTGCCGACATCCTCAGCACGCTGGTTCTGGACGAGGATTTCGCCGAGTTCCTGACCCTGCCGGCTTATGACCTGCTGACTGCGGATCTGAAAAAGCCGATGCAATTGACCGAGTTCGAAGACTAAACCCGGAGTTATCCCGGGGAGGAGAGGGAGCAGCGTTCTGCGAGCCAGGATGCTGCTTCTTTTTCGCGTGTGAAAGTCTTGAGGCGCGAGCCGAGCAGGAAACCCTTGGTCTCGAACAGCATGGCCTGGTCGCGATGGTTTTCCGGATGAAAGACCAGCGCCGTCGGGGCGGTTGTGCCCAGACGTTCAAACCAGGTGTCGATGACGGCCATGAATTCGCCTGGCGACAGGGCGAAATCACACGCACACAGGTCAATCAGGAAACAATCGCCTTGACCCAGACGGTCAACGAGGGCGTCGATACGCGCGACCAGAAGCGTTCGGTTGAGTTCACCGGACAGGGATTCGCGAACGACGTTTTTGGGCTGGGGGGAGCCGGATGAATCGGACATACGCACTACTGCTAAATCACTAATACAAGCAAGTGTTTAGCAACTCCCATTCGATTCGAATGAGATTATTCAGCGCAATCGCACAAACCGGTTGGCAAGCGATCAGGCTTGCACCCTGAGGTGGACGAGGTGTGAGCTTATCCCGTGACAGCGGGGGTGTAGCCACGGAAACCACAGGCATCCGCGAGTTTCCATCCGCTGGCGGTCTGGCTGAAACGGCAGCTGATATAATCCGCACGTTCAACGCCGTACGGAAAGGCCGGGGCCAGTTCCAGCGGCGTACCTTCGGCCGGACGCAGGCTTTGGTACTCGTTTTGCGGATAGACCAGGATCTGGCGTTCGGCGTCGCTGGCCTGGCTGCGAGGGTCATCAATCACACACAGGGGTGGGCGGGAGAGCACGCCGACAACACTGCCACGTGTCACGCCCTGGGACCCCCAGATATGGCTGGTGAGTTGCGGGTCGCTTGCTGCGAATGCGTCAGCGACGGCGCCAGGTGCCAATTGCTGGGCCAGGAGACCGGAATTGTGGCTGATGACGGCCATGAAGGCCTGCATTTCATGCGGCGCCGGAGCGCGGCAAGCCGGAGAAGTGGCTGTGGTCGCACAGGCAGACACGGCAAGGGCACAGGAAGCGGCGGCAAGAACACGAATACGCAAGAGACAACTCCATCCCGTCTGGATGGCAAGATCTATAGCCGGTTCTCGCCGCCGTTTCGAGGGCTAACTGTGCCTGATCAGCGGTTGAGGCGGTTTTCAACCAGGTCGACGACGACGCCCGGGTCCGCCAGCGTTGATGTGTCACCGAGATTGGAGAACTCGTTCTCTGCAATCTTGCGCAGGATGCGCCGCATGATCTTGCCGGACCGGGTCTTGGGCAGGCCAGGGGCGAACTGGATCAGGTCTGGCGTTGCAACTGGACCAATCTCCTGTCGCACCCATTTTTTCAGCGCGGCGACGTCTTCATCAGCTGGGTCGCGGCCCTGGTTGAGTGTGACGAAACAATAAATGCCCTGGCCCTTGATCTCATGCGGATAGCCAACCACCGCTGCTTCGGCGACATCGTCATGAGCGACCAGCGCGCTTTCGATCTCAGCGGTGCCCAGGCGATGGCCGGAAACATTGAGCACGTCATCCACGCGCCCCGTGATCCACCAGTACCCGTCCGCATCGCGCCGGGCACCATCACCGGCGAAATAATAGCCAGGATAGGTCGAGAAATAGGTGTCGATGAAACGCTGGTGATCGCCATAGACAGTACGCATCTGGCCTGGCCAGGACCGGGTGAGGACCAGGCTGCCCTGGATTGCACCGTCATCCTCGATAAGCTTGCCATCACCGTCCATGAGAGCCGGCGTCACCCCAGGCATAGGCTTGGTCGCCGAACCCGGTTTCAGGTCCATGGCGCCCGCAAGAGGTGTAATCATGACGCCGCCCGTCTCTGTCTGCCACCAGGTGTCGACGATGGGGCAGCGGCTGTCACCCACGACGCGGTGATACCAGGTCCAGGCTTCCGGATTTATCGGTTCGCCGACCGAGCCCAGCAGGCGCAACGAGGCCCGCGAGTGTTTCTTCACTGGCTCATCACCCTCGCGCATCAGAGCGCGGATGGCCGTGGGAGCAGTGTAGAAAATATTGACCTGGTGTTTGTCGACGACCTGCCAGAAACGGTCCGGTCCCGGATAATTGGGAACGCCCTCGAACATCAGTGTGATGGCACCATTGGCCAGGGGGCCGTAGACGATATAGCTGTGCCCTGTCACCCAGCCGACATCAGCGGTGCACCAGTAGACCTCGCCCGGCTTGTAGTCGAAGACGAGCTCGTGCGTCATTGACGCCCAGACCATGTAACCGCCTGTGGTGTGCATGACGCCCTTGGGTTTTCCCGTAGAGCCTGAGGTGTAGAGAATGAAGAGCGGATCTTCCGCGTTCATCTCTTCCGGAGGACAGTCAGCAGCCTGTGCGGTGATCAGGCTTTCATAGGCGACATCACGTCCCTCAACCCAGCCGACATCGGCGCCCGTGCGCTTGACGACGACAACCTTCTGAACGCCGCCGGCGATCTCTACCGCCTTGTCGACATTGGCTTTCAGCGGGATCGGCTTGGCGCCGCGAATGCCTTCATCCGCCGTGATCACATACTCGCTTTCGCAATCGGTGATGCGGCCGGCCAGCGCGTCCGGCGAAAAGCCGCCAAAAACGACTGAATGCACAGCGCCGATGCGCGCGCATGCCAGCATCGCAAACGCCGCTTCCGGGATCATCGGCATGTAGAGCGTGACACGATCGCCCTTTTTTACCCCGATGGATTTGAGGCCGTTGGCGAAGCGGCAGACATGCTCATACAGCTCGCCATAGGTAATTGTGCAATCAACCTCGGGATCATCGCCTTCCCAGATGATCGCTGTTTCGTCCTTCTTCGCGGGGAGGTGCCGATCGATGCAATTGGCCGAGGCGTTCAGCGTGCCATCGGCAAACCAGCGAATATGCAGGTCGTCTTTGTCCCAGGACACATCGTCGATCTGGGTGAAAGGCTTTATCCAGTCGATCCGTTTGGCTGTTTCCCGCCAGAAGGCTTCCGGCTCTTCAAGTGAGCGGCGATAGGCCCTCGCATAGTCTTCGGCATTCATATGTGCCTGTTCGGCGAAACCGGCAGGAATCGGAAAAATCTCGTTCGGATCGTGATGCGTCATGATATTCGCTGTGCTCGCTGAAAGTACCGCGGAAGGGCAAGACAAGGCCGCTCCAATGGCGCGGCCCAGACGCGAATCTTAGACGTAATTCGGTCTGGCTGAAATGGGACCAATCCCGAAAATTCGTGATCACTCGCCAGAGACGCCTTCTGCGCGCAGCGTGGTCTTTTCGTCCAGCGTTCGCATGGCCGCGTATTGCGACAGGAAGACCTCACCCGTCAGCTGCTCGAAGAAGCCCGCTTCACCGAGCTTATCGCTGACCGGCCCCTTCACCTCGGACAGGTGCAGCGTGACCTTGGCATCGTCCAGGCGACCGTTGATCGTGCGCAGGCTGCCCAGGGCGCTGGCATCAACGAAGTTCACTGCGGGGAAGACAAGGACAACATCAGTGATGTCGGGATGGTCAACTGTGACCTCCGCAACCAGGTCCTCCAGAAAACGGGCATTGGCAAAATAAAGCGCGCTATCGATCCGCAGGGCATAGACGTGCGGTGACATGATTACATTGTGCCGGTGCGGATTGCGAAAATGATGCGTGCCTGGAACCTGGCCCAACCGGGTCCAGTGTGGCCGCATGGTTCGCTGCAGGACAAATCCGACCGAGACGACAACACCCAGTGTCAGTCCGATCTCTACCCCCAGGAAAAGAACGCCGAAAAGGGTCAGAAAGGCAGCCGACCCGTCTGATTGCGAATATTTCCACGCTTCCCAGGCGCCTTTGAAATCCGCCAGTTTCCAGATAGCAACCAGAATGGTCGCCGCCAATGTCGCCTTGGGCAGGTGGTGGAAGAGCGGGGTGAAAAACACAGCGACAATCATGATGATGACGGCCGTCATGACACCGGCCAGAGGCGTTTGGGCGCCGGCCTGTTCATTGACCACGGAGCGTGCAAACCCGCCGGTGACTGGATAACCGCCGGTCAGGGAGGCCGCGACATTGGCAGCGCCCAGACCGAAGAGCTCGCGGTCCGGATTGACGCTCTCGCGGCGCCGCGCAGCTAGTGACTGCCCCACCGAGACACTTTCAACAAACCCGATCAGCGATATCAGGGCTGCGGGCCCGATCAGTGCGCGCCAGGTCTGCAGGTCAACCAGCGGCAGAGCGAAAGGCGGCATTCCGGTCGGTAATTCCCCGACGATCGACAGGCCGGTGCGTTCGCTAAGCGCAAAGCTCGCAGCGGTCAGAGTGGAAGCGATCACCAGGATGGCGGGCGCGGCGCGCATGATTGCATCAGCCAGCGTCTCGCCCAGGCCCATGCGCATGAAGATGCGTTTGAACATGGTGCGTGCGAGAATGAGGAAGAGCAGGCTTCCAACCCCCATGCCGACAGCAACCATGTTGACCGTCGAGGCGTTTTCAAACATCGAGACCGCGAATTCCGGCAGGGTTGCGCCCTCGGCATCGACCCCCAGAATGTGGCGCAGCTGGCTGGCGATGATGAGGATGGTCGAGGCGGTGATGAAGGCGCCGATAACCGGTTTGGACAGGAAGTTCGCAACTCCGCCCAGCTTGAGGACGCCAAAAAGAATGAGAAAGGCCGCGGAGAGCAGGGCCAGAGCACCGGCGGCAGCCATCTGCTCGGCCGGGTCGGTCAGGCCGAGATTGCCGATAGCAGCGGCGGTCATGAGTGACACTACGGCGACCGGTCCGACTGCCAGCACACGGCTTGAGCCGAAGATGGCGTAGGCGATCAGCGGCGTCGTCGACGCATAGAGACCTGCCTGAGGCGGCAGGCCTGCCAGAAGCGCATAGGCCAGGCTTTGCGGGATCAGCAGGATCGCTGTGATGACACTGGCGAGTGCATCATCGGCAAAGGTCTTGCTGTCATACTCCTTGAACCAGCGAAGGCCCGGGAAAATCCTCTCCAGCGCTCCCATGGGCTACACCGCGTTCAGGGGAATCTTGAGGTAGCGCGTGCCGTTGTCCTCGGCTTCGGGCAGGTGGCCGGCGCACATATTGACCTGGACAGACGGCAGGATCAGCGTCGGCATGGACAGTTTGGCATCGCGCTCAGTGCGCATTTTGATGAAGGCCTGTTCGTCCGTGCCTTGCTTGACGTGGATGTTCTTCGCTTTTTCGTCACCGACCGTGGTTTCCCAGGCATAGAAGTCGCGGCCAGGCGCCTTGTAGTCATGGCACATGAACAGTCGGGTCTCGTCGGGCAGGGCAAAGATTTTCTGGATCGACTGCCACAGCGTGTGAGCATCGCCGCCTGGGAAGTCGCAACGGGCCGTTCCGAAATCGGGCATGAACAGCGTATCGCCAACAAACGCGGCATCACCAACGTGATAAACCATGCAGGCGGGCGTGTGACCCGGTGTCCAGATGGCCTCGGCCTCGATTGAGCCGATCTTGAAGGTCTCGCCATCCGTGAACAGCTTGCCGAACTGCGAACCATCGCGCTGGAAGCTGGTTTCTGCATTGAAAAGGTCGCCGAAAACGCCCTGGACATGCTTGACGTGTTCGCCAATCCCGATCGTTCCGCCCAGACGCTCGTGAAGATAGGGCGCCGCGGAGAGGTGATCCGCGTGGACATGAGTTTCCAGGATCCACTCGACGGTCAGGGAATTGTCTTCGACAAAACGGATGATCTCGTCGGCAGAGCGGGTCTGGGTGCGACCGGACGCCGGGTCGTAATTTAGAACGGAATCAATGATCGCAGCTGCCTGTGTCGCCGGATCCCACACTACATAGCTGATCGTATAGGTGTCCGGATCGAAGAAGGCTTTGATTTCCGGTTTTGCTGACATGGCCAAACTCCTGGCAGGCATTCTGAATCGTTGATTGCACTATATCGCACTTGCATAATTATGCAAATACGTACATATTGCTGCACGAACTTGCCCAATGGGTATCGAAGAATCGGCGATTTAGGGAGTGACCTGATGGAAAAGCCTGTGAATTGGAGTGTAGGAGCGGTTGCGAAGGCGCTTGCAGCCGGCGAAATCATTCTCGTGGACGTGCGCGAGCCACAAGAGTTTCACGCAGAACGGATACCGGGAGCCATGCTGTGCCCGCTGTCAGACTTCAATCCGCGAACCCTGCCGCATTCGGGTAAGAAGAAGACGGTCCTGCATTGCAAGTCTGGTGGCCGTTCCGGCCGGGCCCTGCGTATGTGCCAGGAGGCGGGCGTAGAGGTGGCCGGGCATCTTGAGGGCGGGATCCTCAAATGGATTGCGGAAGGCAAGGAAACCCGGTCCGATCTGGAAGAGAAAAAGGGCATGAGCGTGCCGCAATCCGTGATGGCGTTGGGATCGCTGATGGTTCTCGTTTCAATGGGGCTGTCGCTGGCCTTTGGGCCCATCTGGCTTTTGCTCGGCGGTGCGGTCAGCTTCATGCTGTTGCAAGCGGCCTTTACCGGATTCTGCCCGGCCGCGCGTTTTTTCCTGGCGCTGGGATTTCGACCTGCCTAGTTCCTAGCGGGCTCGCAATAGGCGGTATAGAGGGCATCCATCACCGAGCGGATGCCCTCGCTGGCCAGTGCATAATAGATCGTCTGCCCATCGCGCCGGGTTGTGACCAGGCCCTTGTTCCTCAGGATTGCGAGCTGCTGCGACATGGCCTGGGCCCGCATGCCGAGATTGTCCGCCAGCTCTCCGACGGAGCACTCTTTCTCCATCATCGCGCACAGCGCCAGCAAGCGGGACGGGTGAGCCAGGGTCTTCATCAGATCGGCGACGTCGTCGGCGATCGGTTTCATCTCGGCATATTCCATAGCAACCTGCAAAAATCTGTAGCTTCAGAAAGCTGTATATAATCTATGTCCCCGAGTAAATGAAGTCGGTTAGGCCTTGTGTTAGTCAGCTGTGACGCGCTATTGTGTTAGCGCGCTAACACGCTATATCGACGTCCACTGATCAATGACGAGGCGGACATGACCGATCTCAAACCTCTTAGCCAGGCGCTGTTGAGCGTGAAGTCGCAAGCGGAGATGGAACGTTTCCTGACCGACCTGCTTACGCCGGGCGAAATGAAAACCCTTACCGAGCGCTGGCGTGTAGCCGGCCTGCTGGATGAGGGCGGGAATTCCTATCGCGAGATCAGTGAAATCACCGGTGCGAGCACAACAACAGTGACCCGTGTTTCGCGCTTTTTGAGCCAGGAAAATCATCAGGGATACCGGCTTGTGCTGGATCGCTTGAAAGGATCGAAATCGTGACCCGTTTGCGTATTGCCGTACAGTCCAAGGGCCGCCTCGCCGAAGGTGGAATGGATCTGCTGAAGAATTGCGGGCTTCGTTTTGCCTATGGTCGCGACAAGTTGCATCAGAGCGCGGAGAACATGCCGGTTGATCTGATGCTCGTGCGGGATGATGACATCCCGAATTTCGTGGCATCAGGAGCGTGTGATTACGGCATTGTCGGCGAGAACGTGTTTCGCGAGGAGCAGCTGGGAAGCCGTCGCGGCAAGGAGCTTGAGATCGCGCTGCGCCTGGGCTTTTCCAAATGCACACTGAAACTGGCCGCGCCCAAGGACGGCGGGATTACCACAGTCGCCGATCTGGATGGCAAGGCGATCGCGACATCTTATCCGGCGATCACGGCGGAATATCTCGAGCGCAATGGTGTGAAGGCGGAGATCGTGGAAATGCACGGTTCTGTCGAAGTCGCGCCGCGTCTCAATATCGCTGATGCGATCTGTGACCTCGTGTCTTCCGGTGCGACCCTGGAAGCCAATGGCCTTGCAGCCTTTGAGACCGTGCTTGTCAGTGAAGCGGTGCTCGTGCGCCGCAAGGAAGCCCGGTCTGATGAGGCCGACAGGATTGCCAGCATCCTGATGCGGCGCGCCCAGGGCGTGATCGCTTCCGCCCAGACCAAATACATCATGCTCAATGCGCCGACGGACCGTCTCGATGCGATCAAGGCCCTGTTGCCGGGGTCTGACGCGCCGACCGTCGCCCAGATCGCAGGCCGGGACGATGTCGTCGCACTGCACGCGGTTTGTCGCGAGCGCGTTTTCTGGGAGACGCTTGAAGCCCTGGAAGCGGAAGGCGCGCGCGCCATCCTCGTGCTTCCGATCGAAAAAATGCTGGCCTAGGGGCGCGAGATGAAAACTCTCAACTGGGCAGACCTTGATCAGGATCAGCGCGTTGCCGCTCTCGCCCGACCGGAAGAAACCGGTGCGGCAGCCGGAGCCGCGCGCGATATTGTTGATGCCATCCGCGCGCAGGGCGAGCCCGCGCTGCGCGCCTATGCAGCGCGACTGGACGGGCATGCGCCTGAACAGTTCCGCGTGCCTGAGGCGGCTTTTGACGCAGCGCTGGAGGCCATGGATCCGGCGGACCAGGAAGCGATCAGGGCAGCCGCTGATGCCGTGCGTCGTTTCCATGTGAAACAGGGCTATTCCGCCTATGAAGTCGAGACCTGGTCGGGCGTGAAAGCCTCGCGTCGCGCGACGCCGGTCGACGTTGCGGCGCTCTATGTGCCCGCCGGCAGTGCACCCCTGGTGTCCAGCCTGATCATGCTCGCCATTCCGGCCCAGCTGGCCGGCGTGCCACGCATCGCCGTCGTCGCGCCGCCAAACGGCAGTGACGGCGTCAATGCTGCTCTGCTCGCGGCTGCGAAACTGATCGGCATAGACGAGGTCTATGCCGTCGGAGGCGCCCAGGCCATTGCTGCCCTGGCGTTCGGCGTTGCCGATATCCCGCGGGCGGACAAGATCTTTGGGCCAGGCAATGCCTATGTGGCTGCGGCCAAGGCCTATGTCACTGCTTTGCCCGGCGGTCCCGCTGTGGACCTGCCAGCCGGGCCCAGCGAGGTGATGGTGGCTGCGGACACCTCGGCGGATGCAGGTTTTGTGGCCAGTGATCTGCTCAGCCAGGCTGAACACGATGCCAATGCCCAGGTCGTGCTGCTGGCAGATGCCGAGGCGACGGCCCGGGCCGTGATGGCGGAAGTGGAAACACAACTCGACACACTGCCCCGTGCTGACATTGCACGAGCTGCGCTGGAGAACTCACTCTGCCTGGTCTGCCCCGATGAGGGTGATATGGCCGAGGCCGCCAATCTCTATGCGGCCGAACACCTGATTATCCAGACAGCCAATCCTGAGACACTGGCCGACAAGGTTCGCCACGCCGGATCAATCTTTGTGGGGCGCTGGGCACCGGAAGCAGCAGGTGACTATGCTGCGGGCCCCAACCACACACTGCCAACCGGTGGATCCGCGCGCGCCTATGGCGGCGTAACCGTGGAAGCATTCCAGAAGACCACGACGATCCTGCGCGCCAGCAAGGCAGGCGCTCGTAATCTGGCACCGACCGTGGAACGCCTGGCCGCACTCGAAGGCCTCGACGCCCACCGCATCGCGATGGCCAAGCGCCGCGAAACGGCCTCGGAAGAGACCGCGACCGGGCAGAGGGGGCCGCGTGCCGCTGCGCGTCGCCGCAAGACTGCGGAGACGGATATTGCCCTGTCGATCAATCTCGATCGCGACGGCCCAAATCGCATCGACACCGGTGTCGGTTATTTCGATCACATGCTGGACCAGATCGCACGTCATGCCGGTATTTCGCTGTCCATTGATGTGGAAGGCGATCTGGAGATCGACGCGCATCACACAATCGAAGATGTCTGCCTGACCTTTGGTGAGGCGTTGGCGGAAGCCCTGGGCGACAAGCGCGGCATAGCCCGTTTCGGGTTTGAGCTGCCGATGGATGAAACGCGGGCAGGGGTCTGGATTGACCTTTCTGGGCGCCCCTATGCCAAATTCGAGGGTGAGATCCTGGGCGATCGTGTCGGCGAATTCCCGGTCGAGATGACCGCGCACGCGTTTCGCTCCATCGCCGAAAGTCTCAAGGCGGCCGTGCATGTGAAGGTCGAGGGCGATAATGCCCACCACATGATCGAAGGCTGTTTCAAGGCCTTTGGTCGTGCCTTGCGCCAGGCTGTGCGTGTCGAGGGAGACCGCCTGCCTTCGACCAAGGAGCACCTGGCATGACGGTGGGGCTGATTGATACCGGTTGCGCCAATCTGGCCTCGGTGCGGTTCGCGCTCGAACGGGCCGGGATCGACTATCGTGTCGCGGTGACGCCGGGACAGGCCGGTGCCTGTGGTCGTTTGATCCTGCCTGGCGTAGGCGCCGCAGCGCCTGCGATGAACCAGCTGGAAGCCTCTGGCTGGGCGGCTGCCTTGCGACGCGACGAACGTCCCTTGCTGGGCATCTGTCTGGGGATGCAATTATTGTTTGAATACTCCAGCGAGAGCGATGTTGCCTGTCTGGGGCTTATCCCCGGTCATGTCGAGCGCCTGCCATCGAGCGAAGGCCTGGTCTGGCCGCATATGGGCTGGAATTCGCTGGACATTGTCGAGCCGGAAAACGTCCTGCTCTCAGGTGTCGAGAATGGCGCCTACATGTATTTTGTGCACGGGTTTTATGTGCCGACTTCCACCTTCACCCTGGCGCGAGCCGAGTATGGCGCGGATATCACCGCCATCGTCAAATCGCGCCATGTCTATGGCTGCCAGTTTCACCCGGAACGGTCGGGCGAGGCGGGCGCGCGCATTCTCACGAATTTTGCGGAGCTGGTCCGATGATCCTCTATCCTGCCATTGATCTACTGGAAGACCGTGTGGTGCGCCTGATGCACGGCAAGTTCGACGCGGTCACTGAATACGCAACTGATCCTGTCGAGGTCGCCAAACAGCTCAAGGCCGAGGGCGCGGAATGGATCCATGTCGTGGACCTGGCCGGGGCTCGAGACGGCGCCCGTCGCCAGACGTCTTTGATCCGCGATATCGCGGCGACCGGCCTCAAGGTGCAGTCCGGTGGCGGGGTGCGGGGCAGCGAGGATATCGAGGCCTTTTTTGAAGCGGGCGTCTCGCGGGTGGTGATCGGATCGCTCGCCATTTCGGCGCCGGAACAGGTTTTGCCCTGGCTGGACCGTTTCGGATCGGACCGCCTGACGCTGGCCTTTGACGTGCAATATGTCGGGGGTGCCTATCGCCCGGCCATCAAGGGCTGGACGGATGTCCTCACCGTGACCCTTGATGATGTGATCAAGGCCTATGATGGCGCAGATCTGCAGCACGCCCTGGTGACCGATATCGGGCGGGATGGTGATCTTTCCGGACCCAATATCGAGCTCTATCAATACCTCGCGCGCACATATCCAAACGTGAGTTGGCAGGCCTCCGGTGGCGTGTCCTCGCTGTCCGATCTGGAAGCGGCGCGGGATGCGGGTGCAGCCGGAGCGATTACCGGCCGGGCGATCTATGAGGGCCGGTTCAGCGTCGAGGAGGCCCTGTCGTGCTTGCGCGCCGTATAATTCCCTGTCTCGACGTCAAGGACGGCCAGGTCGTCAAGGGCGTGAAATTCCGCAATCACGAGATCGTCGGGGATATCGTCGAGCTGGCCCGGCGTTATGCGCAAGAGGGGGCCGACGAGCTGGTCTTTTATGACATTGCGGCTTCGACGCGTGGCGAGACGGTCGAGCCGGCCTGGGTCAGTGCGGTTGCACGTGTGATCGACATTCCGTTTTGCGTCGCTGGCGGTATCAAGTCTGTCGATGATGCGCGGGCACGCCTGTTTGCAGGCGCGGACAAGATCTCGATCAACACGCCTGCGCTCCAGAACCCGTCCCTGGTCGACAAGTTGGCCGCGGAGTTCGGCTCGCAATGCGTGGTGGTGGGTATCGACAGTCGTGAGATTGACGGCGCCTGGCGTGTGCATCAGTTCACCGGCGACCCTGACAAGACGCAGGAGGCCAATCGCAAAACGCTCGACTGGATCACCGAAGTGGCCGACCGGGGCGCCGGCGAAATCGTGCTCAACTGCATGGACCAGGATGGTGTGCGCGATGGTTATGATATCGACCAGCTGGCCGAGGCGCGGGCGCTGTGTTCCACACCGCTGATTGCATCGGGTGGGGCTGGCCGAAAAGAACACTTCAAAACTGTATTCAATCAGGCCAATGTGGATGGCGCGCTGGCTGCCAGCGTCTTTCACAAGGGGCTGATTAATATAGGAAATCTGAAGTCCTATTTGATTGATGAAGGATTGGGCATTCGGCCATGATCAACGCTGAAAATCTCAACTGGGAAAAGGTCGATGGCCTGATCCCGGCGATCATCCAGGACGTGGCCACGCGCCAGGTTCTCATGCTGGGTTACATGAACGCAGAGGCGGTCGAACTGACCCTGGAAACCAGCAAGGTGCATTTTTACAGCCGTACCAAACAACGTATCTGGAAAAAGGGCGAGACCTCCGGAAACACGTTCAAACTGGTCCAGATGGCCCCGGATTGTGATGGTGACGCGCTGCTGGTCGAGGTCAAACCCAAGGGACCGGCTTGTCACACGGGTACGGTGACCTGTTTCGGTGATGACCCGGCACCGGGTCTGGGCTTCCTGGCGCATTTGCGTGCGATCATCAAGAAACGCCGCAAGGAAAAACCCAAGGACAGCTATGTCGGGGCTTTGCTGGCCAAGGCGCCCAAGAAACCGGCTCAGAAAGTGGGTGAGGAAGGCGTCGAGGTCGCCATGGCTGCCGTATCCGAAGGCAAGTCGGAACTGGCAGGAGAGGCGGCGGATCTGATTTTCCACCTGATGGTGCTGCTGGAATCCCGTGATCTCAGCCTGGATGATGTCGTTGCGGTGCTGCGCAAGCGCCACGCCATCCGGGCCCAGAACAAATAGGCCAGCCTAGCTGCAGTAAAGGATCTCGGTTTCACCTTCCGGGGCAGCCGTCTCAGCCAGCTCCGGCAAGGTGTCTACACATGCGACCTGGTAGTCGGTACGGGTCTCGGTAGCGGTCAGTGCATGACCGTCCTGATTGCCCGGAACCAGAAACAGAGCGCCTGCAACGGCGGAATAGATAATCAGTGTGCGCATAATGGGGGCGCTCCTAGATGAGTCGACGTTAGCTGGGGAGGCCGCTAACCGGGACTCATCTTTAATTCGCGGTAATGTAAGTGCGAGCGCGGCCTTGAGATTGCCCTAACAGGGACTGAAGGCATGCGGGAGAATTTGACGGGGTGGGGCGTTTCACCTCCCGGTCTTCTCTATCGTCATCACCCGGCTTGTCCCGGGCTCGGTCATCCCCACGGAAGACGAGAAGGTAGGCACTAATCCTCCTTTCCCTTGATGGGAAAGGTGGCCGCGAAGCGGGCGGATAGGGTGCGGCCCGAAGGGCCGGGCGAAACTCAGCCCGGTGTAAAACGTTCGGTCAGGGCGTGCCGGCTGCCCGGGTGGGTCAGGCGGGCGAAGGTGACCACCTGCTGATCCAGGAAGGTGCGGCGTTCCAGCACGAGGCAAGCATCTCCGGCATCGATATCGAGACGATCGGCGGTTGCGGCGCTGGCATTGCGGGCCGAAATAGTGTGCTCGGCCTGGGTCCACGGGGCTTGTTGCAACAGCCAGGCGCCTGGCGGGGTCTGGCTGAAATCTGCGTCCCGGGCGTCGGGCAGCACGGCGAGATTGATCCAGCGTTCTTCCAGCTCCAGCGGGATAGCGTCTGCGCGGTGCAGACAGATCAGCCGTCGCAGCATCCCGCCGTCAGGCAGATCGAAACGCTGCCG
This sequence comes from Maricaulis sp., assembly GCF_017643475.1. GTDB lineage: Bacteria > Pseudomonadota > Alphaproteobacteria > Caulobacterales > Maricaulaceae > Maricaulis. Next base: position 244,313 of record NZ_JAEPNI010000003.1, on the reverse strand, counting down.
CAATTCCTCACTCGCTTCGACGACGGCACTGTCGATCATCTCGAAGGCATAGTCCTGGCCCCGCGCCGGGATGAGTTTGGACATGTCCACGATTTCCAGCATCGCAGCGGGCGCCGGCGGTGGTGCCACGAAAGTGCCGGCGCGGCGCTTGCGGATGAGAAGACCGGTATCGGTCAATTCCCGCAGGGCGCGGTGGACCGTCATGCGGGCGGAATTGAAATGTTCGGCAAGCTCTTCCTCGCCGGGAATGCGATCGCCGGTCTGCCAGCCGCCAGAGCGGATCCGTTCAGTCAGCGCACGCTTGATCTGTTCATAGACCGGTCCTGCGCCATCCAGGCCGATTTCACTCTGCCAGTCCTGCCGGTTCACGCATTAATCCTCTGCATCAGCTGGGTCAGGCGGTCGCAATAACGCCCGGAAATCATGTCCCTAGCCAGGCAAGACCCGGCTTCAACAACACGCTCCCCACCGACATAGACTGTCTCGACCTGACGTCCATCCCCGCTGAACAGCCAGCTGTCCAGCAGCGTGTCAGATGACCGCCCGGCAAGCACCGGTGCCTTGCTGTCCAGCACGACAAAATCTGCACGCGCGCCGATTTCGATCCGGCCGGTGGGCTGGCCCAGCGCCTGGGCGCCGCCGGTGGCGCAGGACTGGTAGAGCGCGCGGCCGACATGCTGGTCCGGTTCGGCCAGCACATTGCGCTGACGCAAGGTCAGGCGTTGACCGTATTCCAAAAGGCGCAACTCTTCCGCCAAATCGATGCGGATATGACTGTCCGAGCCAATGCCCCATTGTCCCGCCTGGGCGCGATAATCCGGTGCAGGGAAAACACCGTCGCCCAGATTGGCCTCGGTCAGCGGGCACAGGCCTGCAATCGCGCCGGAGCGGGCAAGGTCGCGGGTTTCAGCGGCGTCGATATGCGTGGCGTGGACAAGACACCAGCGCGGATCGAGTTCCACGCTCTCGGCCAGCAACTGGACAGGACGTTTGCCGTGAGCGGCCTCGCACTCAGCGACTTCCCTGAGCTGTTCGGCAATGTGGATGTGGACCGGATCATCCGGACGCAAGCCCGCCAGCCAGCGCAAATCCTCAAGATTGGCGGCGCGCAGGCTGTGTGGCGCGACGCCCAGGCGTCCATGGCGAAGCTTGCTGGTGTGGGCAAGGCTGGCATCGCTCAGACGGGCGTAACGATCCGGATCATTGAAGAAGCGACGCTGGCCCTCATGGGCGGGCTGATCGCCAAACCCGGACCAGCGATAAAATACCGGCAACAGGGTCAGCGCGATGCCCGTCGTTTCGGCCGCCGCACAGATCCGGCCGGCCATTTCCGCTAGATCGGCGAAGGGTGATCCATCGCGGTCATGGTGCAGATAGTGAAACTCGCCCACGCTGGTGAAGCCGCTCTCCAGCATCTCGCAATAAACCAGCGCCGCGATCGCCTCCACATCATCCGGGGTGAGGTGGTCGTTAAAGGCGTACATTACCTCGCGCCAGGTCCAGAAACTGTCATCGGACGTGCCGCGCCGTTCCGCAAGTCCGGCCATGCCGCGCTGGAAGGCATGGCTGTGCAGATTGGCCATGCCGGGCAGGGCGTTGGTGTGCCGGATATCGCCTGCGTGGGCGGAGGTGTCGATCTCGCAACGTTCGATACGGCCGCTTTTGTCCATGGTCACACGCACATTGCGCGCCCAGCCGCCAGGAAGCAGGGCTTCGTTGAAGAAGAATCCGGTCATGTTTCAGTTCTGCCTCTGGACAAGAATCTCGAGCCTTGATTAATTGTATAGACAAATAAAGATTTGCGAACCCCCAACACGCTGAAACCGTATGCGCATCGATACACTCATTACAGACGCCCGCATCGCTAGCATGGTTCCCGGTGATACGCCCTATGGCGTTATCGAGGACGGTGCCATCGCTATCTCCGGCAATACGATCTCCTGGGTGGGCGAGCGACGTGATGCGCCCACGGCGTTTGAAAACGCACACTCGCTGGAAGGGCGCTGGGTCACACCGGCGCTGATTGATTGCCACACCCACCTGGTGTTTGCGGGTGATCGATCGGATGAATACGAGCGCCGCCTCGCCGGTGAGAGTTATGCCGAGATCGCCAAATCCGGAGGCGGCATCGCGAAAACAGTGGAAGCCACCCGCCAGGCGAATTCCGCCCAGCTCGCTGCCGCGGCCCTGCGCCGTCTGGAAGCGCTGGCCGAGGAGGGCGTCGGCACGGTCGAGATCAAGTCGGGCTATGGCCTGACCATCGACAGCGAGCTGACCATGCTGAAGGCTGCGCGTGGGGCGGGGATCGCTTCGGGCATGCGGGTTTCGCCGACGCTTCTGGCCGCGCATTCAATCCCCCGGGAATACCAGGGTCGGTCTGGCGCCTATATCGACGAGGTCTGTATTCCGCTGGTGCGCCAGGCCGCCCAGGAGGGGCTGGCCGATGCGGTGGATGCTTATTGCGAGGGCATTGCCTTTTCGCCGGAGGAAACCCGTCGGCTGTTCATCGCAGCCAAGGCCGCAGGCCTGCCGGTCAAACTTCATGCGGACCAGCTGTCCGACACAGGCGGCGCACGCCTTGTGGCAGAGTTCGGCGGCCTCTCGGCTGATCACGTTGAATACACGAGCGAGGAGGGGCTGCAGGCGATGGCGAACGCCGGAACCGTTGCCGTTATCCTGCCCGGCGCTTTCTACTCGATCCGTGAGACACAGAAACCGCCGGTGGCGCGCATGCGCGAGCTGGGCATTCCCATGGCGGTGTCCACCGACAGCAATCCGGGCTCTTCGCCCATGGTCTCGCTGCTGACGGCGGCCAACATGGCCTGCACGCTGTTCGGCTTCACGGTCGAGGAGGCTGTGGCCGGCATGACGCGGGAAGCGGCCCGGGCCCTGGGGCTGCAGGACAAGCTGGGCACCATTGAAACCGGCAAGATCGCGGATCTGGCTGTATGGGACATCGAACGCCCGGCAGAGCTGGTACAATGGATCGGACGGCGACCGCTGCATGGTCGCATCCTTGAAGGAGAGTGGGTGTAATGGCGGTTCTTATCCAACCGGGCCAGATGGCGCTGGCAGACTGGCGCGAGATCTATCGCGGTGGCGGTGTCGCGCTGTCGGATTTTGCCAAACAGGGTGTCGATGCGTCGGCGAAGACGGTGGAAGACCTTATCGCCTCCGGTCGCGCGGTCTATGGTCTCAATACCGGTTTCGGCAAACTCGCCCAGACGCGTATCGCCGATGATGAGCTGGCCGTCCTGCAGGAACGCCTCGTCCTCTCCCACGCCGCCGGAGTAGGCGAACCGCTGGGCCGCGATGTCACACGCCTGTTGATGAGTCTGAAGATTTCCAGCCTGTCGCGTGGTGCTTCGGGCATTCGCTGGTCGACGGTCAAGGCGCTGGAAGCCATGCTGAAGGCGGATGTCCTGCCGGTTGTTCCGGCGCGCGGTTCGGTTGGTGCATCCGGCGACCTTGCGCCGCTGGCCCATATGTCCGCCGCGCTGATTGGTTCCGGTGAGGCTTTCTGCAAGGGCGAACGATTGCCTGCTGCCGAGGCATTGGCCAAGGCCGGTCTCGAACCGGTTCAGCTGGGACCAAAAGAGGGCCTGGCCTTGCTCAACGGCACGCAGTGTTCAACGGCACTGGCGCTGGCAGGTCTGTTTGAAGCCGAGAACGCCTACCGGAACACGCTGCTGTCCGGTGCTCTCTCGGTCGACGCGGCCAAGGGCTCGATCGCACCGTTCGATGAGCGTATCCATGCGCTGCGCGGTCATCAGGGCCAGATCGATGCGGCTGCGGCCTTGCGCGGCCTGCTCGAGGGGTCGCAGATCCTCGACAGCCATACCGGCTGTGAGAAAATCCAGGATCCGTACTGCCTGCGCTGCCAGCCCCAGGTCATGGGGGCGGTGCTGGGTATTCTTCGCCAGGCCGGTGAAACCCTTCAGACCGAAGCTAATGCCGTCACGGACAATCCGCTCGTCTTCTCAAAAGAGGGCGACGCGATTTCCGGCGGCAATTTCCACGCCGAACCGGTGGCGTTCGCCGCCGACCAGATCGCCATGGCGGTGTGTGAAATCGGCTCTATCTCCGAACGTCGCGTGGCGCTGCTGACAGACCCGGCGGTCTCCGGCCTGCCGGCTTTCCTGACGCCCAATCCGGGCATCAATTCCGGTTTCATGATCGCGCATGTCACGGCGGCAGCCCTGGTCAGCGAAAACAAGCAGAAAGCCTATCCGGCCTCCGTCGACTCGATCCCGACCAGTGCCAACCAGGAAGACCATGTCTCCATGGCGACGCACGGTGCCTATCGCCTGCTGCAGATGACGCAGAACCTGCGTGATGTGGTGGCGGTGGAGCTGTTGTGCGGCGCGCAGGGCGCGGATTTCCACGCACCGCTGAAATCATCGGCCAAGCTGGAGACCGCCAAATCCCGCCTGCGCCGGGATGTGCCTGCCTATAGCGATGACCGCTATTTCGCTGATGACATCAATGCAGCCTCGGCGCTGATCGCCTCGGGCGAGCTGGTGGCGGACCTGGATCTGCCGGGCGTGGCGTAATGGATGTCTATTCGCTGACGCGCGGCGAGAGCCCTCTGGTTGTTTCCATGCCGCACTCCGGCACGGAGCTCGCGTACGAGATGATCCACGATGACTGGGAGAAGGTTATCACGGATGAGGCATATGGCATCCCGGACACGGACTGGCATATCCCCCAGCTTTACGACTTCATAGAGCCCATGGGGGCGTCGGTGATCCGCGCAAGTTATTCGCGTTATGTGGTTGATCTCAATCGCGACCCGTCGGGCCAGTCACTCTATCCCGGCCAGGCGACCACCGGGCTTGTGCCGACGACACTCTTTGATGGTTCGCCGATCTATTGCGATGGCATGGAGCCCGATGGGCCCGAGATAGAGACACGCCGACAAGAATATTTCGAACCCTATCACAATGCGTTAGCTGAACTCCTGGCCGATGCCCGGTCCCGTCATGGTTATGCAGTTCTGTGGGATGCCCATTCCATTGCCAGCGTCGTACCGCGCCTGTTCGAGGGGCGTTTGCCCGATCTCAATCTGGGTACGAATAGCGGCCAGTCCTGCGCGCCGGAGATCCAGGCCGCCGCCGAAGCCGCCATGGCGGCAACCGGCGACTACGAGACGATTTCCAATGGCCGGTTCAAGGGCGGCTGGATCACCCGCCATTATGGCCAGCCAAAACACAATGTGCATGCCCTGCAAATGGAGATCGCCCAGATTGCCTACATGGCCGAGGGCGCGCCCTACACATTCGACGCGGGCAAGGCCGAGCGCCTGCGCCCCGTCCTGAAATCCATCATCCAGGCCGCGCTTGACGCGGCGGCCCGCCTTCACGCCGGAGACTAGTCATGAGCCACACCCGTATCGACAATGCCCGCGTCATTCGCGCCAAGACCGGCCCCGAGCTGGACGCTCTCAACTGGGCTGCGGAAGCGCCGCTGCGCATGCTGATGAACAATCTCGACCCGGATGTCGCGGAAAAGCCGGAAGAGCTGGTTGTCTACGGCGGTATCGGCCGTGCCGCGCGCGACTGGGAGAGTTTCGATCGCATCGTCTCCACGCTGAAGCGCCTCAAGGAAGACGAGACCCTGCTGGTCCAGTCCGGCAAGCCGGTCGGCGTGTTCCGCACCCACAAGGATGCGCCGCGCGTACTGCTGGCCAATTCCAACCTGGTGCCGAACTGGGCGACCTGGGAGCATTTCCGCGAGCTCGATCAGAAAGGCCTGATGATGTACGGCCAGATGACGGCGGGATCGTGGATCTATATCGGCTCTCAAGGCATTGTGCAGGGAACCTACGAGACCTTCGTGGAGGCCGGGCGTCAGCATTACAATGGCGATCTGACCGGCAAGTGGATCCTGACCGGTGGACTGGGCGGCATGGGCGGGGCGCAGCCGCTCGCGGCGACGATGGCCGGTGCCTGCATGCTGGCCGTGGAATGTCAGCCGAGCCGGATCGAGATGCGTCTGCGCACAGGATATCTGGACAAGCAGGCCAGTGATCTCGACGAGGCTCTGGCCATGATCAAGGACGCCTGTGCCAAGGGTGAGGCGATCTCGGTCGGTCTGCTGGGCAATGCAGCTGAGGTGTTCCCGGAACTGGTCAAGCGCGGCGAGCGCCCGGACATGGTCACCGACCAGACCTCGGCCCATGACCCGGTCAATGGCTATCTGCCGCTGGGCTGGACGCTGGCGGAATGGGAAGCCAAGCGCGAAAGTGATCCCGACGCGGTATCGGTTGCTGCCAAGAAATCCATGGCGCTCCATGTGCGTGCCATGCTCGATTTCTGGAAACAGGGCATCCCGACGCTCGATTACGGAAACAATATCCGCCAGATGGCCCAGGATGAGGGCGTCGAGGACGCGTTTGATTTCCCGGGCTTTGTACCCGCCTATATCCGCCCGCTCTTCTGCCGGGGCATTGGTCCCTTCCGCTGGGCCGCGCTGTCCGGTGACCCGGAGGATATCTACAAGACCGACGCCAAGGTGAAGGAGCTGATCCCGGACAATCCGCACCTGCACCGCTGGCTCGACATGGCCAAGGAGCGTATCCATTTCCAGGGCCTGCCGGCGCGTATTTGCTGGGTTGGTCTGGGCGAGCGCCACAAGCTGGGCCTGGCCTTCAACGAGATGGTCAAGAACGGTGAACTGTCAGCGCCCGTCGTCATCGGCCGCGATCACCTGGACAGTGGCTCCGTGGCCAGTCCCAATCGTGAAACCGAATCCATGATGGACGGCTCCGACGCCGTCGCCGACTGGCCTCTGCTCAACGCCCTGCTCAATACAGCCTCCGGCGCGACCTGGGTTTCGCTGCACCATGGCGGCGGCGTCGGCATGGGCTATTCCATCCACTCCGGCCAGGTCGTCATGGCCGACGGCACCGACGAGGCGGCGGAGCGTGTTGGCCGTGTGCTGTGGAACGATCCCGGCACTGGCGTGATGCGCCATGCCGATGCAGGATACGAGATCGCGAAGGATTGCGCGCGCGAGCAGGGGCTGGATTTGCCGAGCGTCTAGCGTTTTTCCTACCCCATCTTGGGGGAGGTGGGTGAGCGTAGCGAGGCCGGTGGGGGGAGCGCCACGACCCCCTTCGACCGCTTCGCGGCCACTTCCCCCGAAATTGGGGAAGAAGAAAGTATCCGGGATGAAAACGTGAGTGGATAAGCGGGGTGCTCCCCCAACCATCCTTAAACCCCATACGGCGGACTGGCTGGCAGGACATTCAAGGCCCATTATCTTCCCCTCAGGGGAAGTGCCGGAACAAAGTGGAGGCGAAGGGGGCGAGCGATAGCGAGCTGACCTACGGACTTCGTCCTCCGGCCCCTCCGTCTCCGCCTTCGCCAAGGCTACGGCGCAGCCACCTCCCCGGTGGGGAGGATCACCCTGCTCCAAACGCCGCCTCTCTCACCGCGTGCAAATCCTCCATCACCGCCTGGCACAAGGCCTCGATCTCGGCGACCGGCTCAATCAGGTCCGGGATCATTACGGTTTGCATGCCCGCAGCGTGGGCGGCGCGGACGCCGGTGAAACTGTCTTCCAGGGCGAGGCAATCGCGCGGATGCACACCGAGCTGGCTGGCGGCCAACAGAAATGGTTCAGGATGCGGTTTGCCTTCGCTGACATCACAGCGGGTCACCAGGGTTTGCAGTCGGTCCAGCAATCCAGCACGCTCCAGACGCTCAGGCGCCGCCGGGCGGCTGGTCGAGGTGGCGACGGCCGCGGCGATGCCGCGCGCATCCAGTGCATCCATCATCTCGTAGACCCCCGGTTTAACCGGCACAGCATCGGCCATGTGTACGTCGAGAATGGCGTGCATGCGGGTGTTGTAGGCCTCAAAGGGGAAGTCCGTGCCCAGCGCGTCCAGCATGATATCGCGGCACTGGGCGTTGGGCACACCGACCTGGGAGCGGTGCAGGGCATCGGTCATTACGTGCCCGAATTCGCTTGCCGCCTGTTTCATGGCGATAAGGTAGAGGTTTTCCGTGTCCAGGAGGGTGCCGTCCATGTCGAAGACGACGGCGCGAAAGGGTTTGAGCATGGGCGGTCCGGAGGTGAGGCGAGAAGGGCAGATTGCGGCCTGACTGCCGGGTAAAGTCAAGCGGGATGACAATCCTCGCGCGTCGAATTAGATAGGCGGCAAGCATCTGATTTGGAGCGCGCAATGTCGTCTGGCTTTTATGATTTCCTCAGCGGTGAACTCAAGCAGATCGAGGCCGATGGTCTCTACAAGCGCGAGCGCATCATCACCTCGGAACAGTTCTCCGAGATTGATGTGAACCAGGATGGTGAGGACAGTCATGTCATCAATTTCTGCGCCAACAACTATCTCGGCCTCGCCAATCGCCCGGAGCTGATCGACGCAGCCAAGGCAACGCTGGATACGCACGGTTTCGGCGTGGCATCAGTGCGCTTTATCTGTGGTACCCAGGACATTCACAAACAGCTCGAGGCCAAGATTGCCGAATTTACCGGCTGCGAGGATGCGATCCTCTATGCCGCGGCTTTCGACGCCAATGGCGGCGTGTTTGAACCGCTGCTGGGACCGGAAGACGCGATCATTTCCGACGCGCTGAACCATGCGTCCATCATTGACGGTGTGCGCCTGTGCAAGGCCAAGCGCTATCGTTATGCCAATTCCGACATTAATGCGCTGGAAGACCAGCTCAAACAGGCGCGTGTCGATGGCTGCCGTCACATCCTGATCGTCACCGATGGTGTGTTCTCGATGGATGGCTATATCGCCAAGCTTCCCGAGATCGTCGCGCTGGCAGAAAAGTACGACGCGCTGACCATGGTCGATGATTGTCACGCCCACGGTTTCATGGGCGCGAAAGGCCGCGGCACGCCGGAACATTGCGGAGTGTTTGGCAAGATCGACATCGTCACCGGGACGCTGGGCAAGGCGCTGGGTGGTGCGATGGGCGGTTTCACCGCTGGTCGCAAGGAAGTCATCGACATGCTGCGCCAGCGTTCACGGCCTTATCTCTTCTCCAACTCGCTGGCCCCGTCCATTGTCGGCGCATCGCTCAAGGCGCTGGACATGGTCAATGAGGGTGATGATCTGCGTGCTCGCCTGTTCGACAATGCCAAGCGTTTCCGTGCCGGCATGAGCGCCGCCGGTTTTGACCTGCTGCCGGGCGAACACCCGATCATTCCGGTGATGCTGGGCGATGCCGCCCTGTCCCAGCAGATGGCGAGCAAGCTGATGGAGGAGGGCGTCTATGTGATCGGCTTCTTCTATCCGGTTGTGCCCAAGGGCCAGGCGCGTATCCGCACGCAGATGTCTGCTGCTCACACCCCGGAGATGATCGACCGTGCAGTTGCAGCCTTTACCAAAGTGGGCAAGGAACTGGGTGTGATCTAGCCTGTATACACAGGCGGAAAATCCGTTCGAGGGCAGGTTATGAAAGCACACGATTGGATTTTTGCTGCTGGAGCGCTTGTGATTGTGACGGTGAGCGTCTCCGGTGCCTGGGTCGTAAACCGCGCACCGCGCGAGACGCCGAAGGCCTGTCGCGCGGAAGTTCACGACATGCTCGCCGCGCAACTCACCGACGCGACGCGGCGGCTTGTGCGGTATCCCTCGACCTGGCCCGATGTTTTCGACCCGGAGTGGCGAGATATTGATAGAGCTCGCCCCCTTTACCTAAGTCGCAGCCTAGCGCTGTTCTACACCGGCGAAGGCTTGGAGTATTGGGATGTAGAAACTGGGGAGGTTGTGCACCGCTTTGAGGGAGCTAGTGCCATCGAAATGGGGAGTGTCTCCGATGACGGACGGTTTGCCATTTCCCAGACTCGCAACCGGTTGGCAGGCGGCACCAGCGTATGGAATACGCAGACAGGTGAGCGGGCCTTTCAAGTCTCCGGGGCCAGGCAGTTCAGTCTCGACTGGGAGCAGGATGGGCTACTCGCCCTGGTCGAGACAGCGGACGACGCTGGTCCCAATTCGAGCAATTTGGTCCGCATCCGCCGCTTGATCGATGGCGAGATCGTCGCGAATTTTGTACAGCCAGAAATCGCTCCAGCGGGAAGCGCTGGAGATGGTGTTGAGAAAGGCTTCCTGTTCGCTGCTTTTTCTCCAGACGGTACCCGACTAGTCACAACGGCCAACCCCTTCGGCATCCAGCTCTGGAATGCGGAGACCGGCGAGCTTGTCCGCACACTTGGCAAGTATCACCGTTTTGCCCGTTTCACTTTTGATCCGTCCGGCCGTTTCTTGCTCACTGAATCTGAACCTGACTACGGCCCGATCGAACCTATACGGATATGGGACCTCCAATCAGGTGAGCTGGTGCCAGGCACTGAAACTTTGCTTGCAGACGAGATCGACAAGTTTTCAGTCTTCTTCGTCGGCCGCGACAACGTTGGTCGAGTGGGCGATCTCTTCCTTGTGCTCCGCACACAGGACAAGGAGGATTTCTGGCTTTTGTGGAGCTTGTCTTCAGCAACTCCGTTGGGAGTGGAAATCGCGAGCCCGGGCGAGATGTTCGAGGTCTTCATTTCGCCAAATCGGGAGCGAATTCTGCTTGGCTGGGAGGTGCATGAGTACCCGGAGATAATGGAATCCGAGACCGATCAGGATGATTCACCAGGTCGCTTTCGAGCGCAGGTCTTTGATATGAATTCAGGAGCGGCACTTGGTGATCCTGTCGCAATGTCGCACAGGTTTTTTGATCCGGTTCCAATGCTGAATGCCCGATTGCTACTCTTCAGGCACGGAGGCGAGGCAGCGACTGTGATGGATCTGGAAACGGGAGATGTCGTCTACCGCCTTGGAGGCGCAACAGATCCCGTTATTAATGCATGGTCGACACCTGTATCGGGAGTGTTTATCACGCAGGATCAACACGATGTTCTGCAGTTTCGGGAAAGCTCCACAGGGCTCCCGATTGGGCCAGAGCTGTCCTCTCGGCTGCAAATCAATGACGTTTACTTCAACGAGAGCGCCACTGAGTTCCGGGTCCAGGGGCGGGCTGATACTGGACACGAACACTGGTCCATCGACGTTTCCGAAACGCGAGCCGTTGCGCTTGCCTGTCGTGCTGATGAAACGCTCAACGAGATGTGATCGCTTTCAGCTGGGCAATGTGTCTCGATCCGCCTAGAACAGCTCTGCCGGGCGTGTTGGGGAGTGATGTTATGTTGCGCCTGATCCTGGTTGTTTTTCTGTCTCTGTTTCCTGCCGGCGCAAATGCCCAGTCGCTTCCCGATCTGGTGCGCGAGCGCCATCCCGAGCTTGCCGAAGCCGACTGGCCGCAGCTGACCCAATTGTCGCTGGCCGGAAGCGGTTTGCGCAGTCTTGACGGGATTGAGCGGTTCTCCGGGCTTGAGCAGCTGGATGTCTCCAACAATGAGATTGTCGACCTGGCGCCGCTGTCCGGTCTTGGCGCGCTGACGCGTCTGAATTTTCTCGGCAATAACGTGTCGGACCTGGGCCCGCTGGCCCGGATGGACAGTCTTGTCGTGGTCACCTTTGGCTATAATCCGATCGCCTCGCTGGAGCCCTTGCGGGCGCACCCGTCGCTGCGGGTGATCAATGCGCGCGATGTCGGACAGTCGGACTGGTCCGTGCTGGCGAGCATCCCGGCCATGGCGGGGGTGTGGATCGGCGAGAATGGTATCGAGACGCTTGAATGGGCGAGGGAGCTCGAGGGGCTTGTGCACCTGATTGTGCATGACAATCCCATTGATGATCTCTCACCGGTTGCCGGCCTGTTGCGTCTTCGTCAGCTGAACATTGATCACACGCAGATCCGCGATCTTTCAGCTCTGGCAGAGCTCGATACGCTGGAAAGCCTGACGCTCCAGGGATTGGCACTGGAAGACACTGCTCCGCTTGAGGGGCTGGGAAACCTGATCCGGCTGGATCTGCGCGGCAATGCGCTTCGTGATGTGTCCGGCCTGTCGGGCATGGACACGCTCTCAGTGCTCTTTTTGTCCGACAACCAGATCTGTTCGATTGCGGCCCTGGAGGGGCTTCCGGCTCTGGAATGGCTGATGCTGGATGGTAATGCGCTGGAGGAGACTGGAAATCTTTCGCGTTTTCCCGCGCTTGGTGACCTGGCGATCGACGAGTATGCGCTGAGTGAGAGTTCCCGGACCGCCGTGTCCCAGGCCCGCGAGGCCGGTCTGGTGGTGCAAACACCGGATGTCCGTCCTGTGACCTATTTTGTGCGTCCGCCGAGCCGTTCGGACTAGATGCGGGACACTGCCCTTATCGTTCCCGCTGCCCAAACCCTGGACTCCCGCTAGATTTCGCCCGGTAAACTCGCGTGCCGGATGTTTTTGCATCCAAATCCGTGCCGGGGGGCATCACAGGGTTATCCCGATCAACAGGGGGGAGAAGCGATAATGAGCACGACAACCACCAGCAATGCCCGTCCACAGGACGAAATGCTGCCATTCCTCAATAATTTCCACGACATATTCACGACCATCGGTGTCGTGATTTTGCTCGTCGGCATGAATATGGGCATCGCCCAGGTGCTGGACACCTATGATTTCGGCGAGGGCCAGAGCCTGGTCTATGCGCGCCTTGGCCTGTTTGCGGGCGTCGCCCTGGTCGCCTGGCTCTTGTCCGCGCTGCTGGTCGGCCGTCAGCGCCGCATCCTGCCCGGCATCGTCCTGGCCGCGACATTCGGCATCACGACCAGTGGTGTGCTCGGATGGCTCTATACCGACTACCTCATCAATGGCGTGGGCATTGCCCAGCTGATGCAGGAAGGCGGGGAGTTCCAGATCAGCGGAGATCAGTTCAGCTTTGCCGCGGTCAGTGCCGTCATTGAAAATCTCAACCCGGTCGTGCGTTTCGCCCCGATTGTCTACGCCATGATCGGCCTGTTGCCGATGGTCGCCTATTACCTGGCCTTCCGCCTGCCGTTTACCGGTGGCCTGGTTGGCGCCGGTCTGGTCTTCACGGCGGCGATGGTGATTGTTGCGGTCTTCCCGTACTACGCCATCCTCTACCTGCCGGGCCTCTTGCTGCTGGCTGCGACGACCCTGCTGGTGGCTGGTATCCTGTTTGATGCCCGTGATCCGCAGCGTCAGACGCGGCTGTCCGGTACCGCCTTCTGGCTGCACTTCTTTGCGGCTCCGGCCATGCTGTTTGCGGTTCTCACCGTAACCCAGGCCGGTTTCTCGCTGGACATGGTTGAAGTCATGAACCCCCAGCAGATCTTCATCTTCTCGGCGATGAGCGAGGACAATGTCTCCTCGGCAACGGTCGCTGCGACGGCGCTGACGGTGATCGGTATCTTCGCCATCATCTCGCTGCTGATCAATCGCCGTGCCCTGATCGTCTCCGGACTGCTGACGGCCGGCGTCTCGATCAGCGTCATCGTCAATGAATCCGGAATGGGTGAGGGCGCCACGATCGCCGTGACCATGCTGGTCCTGGGTGGCATTGTCGTCGTCCTGGGGGCGGCCTGGAACCCGGTCCGGTCCATCCTGCTGGCACCATTCCCGAGCGAAGGCCCGCTCGCCCGCATCTTCCCGCCTGTGTCCCACAACGAGGGCTAGGCCAGTAACCCACTGGGTGCTCGTGACGGAGGGATTGGATACCCCGGATTGGGGCGTATCCAATCCCTCTTTTTCGTGTTCGATGTCAGGTTAAGCTGTTGTCATTGCGAAGGTAATCTCCTTCGCGTTGACAGGAGAGCTGTATGAAAATCGGTTCGATAGTGAGTTTGGGAGTGATGGGCATTGCCTTGCTGGGTGGTGCGCTGTGGGGATTGCCGCAATACGGCGTCTGGCAGCAGGAACTGGCCGGACGGGCCGAGCTGGTCCGCGCCGAACAGAACCGCCGTATTGCCGTTCTCGAGGCCCAGGCCCGGCTGGAAGCCGAGGAGCTCAATGCCCAGGCCGAGATTGCCCGCGCACATGGTGTGGCGGAAGCCAACGCCATCGTGGCCGAGGGGCTTGGCGGTCCGGAAGGATATCTGCGTTATCTGTGGATCCAGTCGCTGGGCGAGAATGGTCAGGATGTGATCTATATCCCGACCGAGGCGGGCCTGCCGATCCTGGAAGCGACGCGACACGTCGCCCAGTAGATCCAGCCACGCACGCCTGTAGGAGCGGTTCCAGTCGGAGCCGCTCTTTTTGTTGAGGCAGGGTGTGTGGGCACTGCGACGGTCCGCAAGGACGGTGTGATGATATGCATTGGTGGGAAATGCGGGTGTCCAGGCGGACCGTACGCAACCCGGTGAAGCCAATTAAGACGGGTTTGATCTACCCCGTCAGCGCCACCCTGAACCCGTCCGCTGTGCACCGCGAGCAAGGATCAGTCAGCGCATTATGCACGCGCCGGGCAGGGTGGGGATAAGTTGTCGACTGTCCTCGCGGCGCGCTTGCCAGGGCCTGAGCGGTGTGAAAGCCTCGTTTACTGTTGAAGGGGAGAGAGATCATGGTGCGCATCGCGTTGTTTCTGACCATCGTGCTGACGGTGGTGATACTGGGTTTTGCCGGCCTCATAGGGCAGCCAGGCCCCATGCAGGCGGAAGCGGATCTCAACGGATACCAGCGTCCACTGTTTGCGCTCTATTTCGCAACTTCAATTGGAGACCTTGCCTTCATCGCGGGCAGCGAAAACGCGCCGCTGCGCGAACATCTGATGCATTTGCAGGCCCTGGACCGATGGTTCCCGCTCGCCTATGGCGGCATGGCAATCGCATTCTTCTTTGCACTCGGAATGCGCGGTGTGAAACTGGCTTGGCTGGGCCTGGCTCTTGCGGCGGCAACCATCGGCGCGGACTGGGCGGAGAACGAGGTCGCCAATCGCATTCTTGCCGATCTTGACGCAGGAGCAGATCCAACTGAACGGCTCGATGCGATGTGGGGGCATACCTGGATCAAATGGGGGGCAATCGCGGGATATGCGGCGGTACTCGCGATGATCATGGCACTGGCGCGGCGGCGGCTTCTGGCTGTTTTTCCCGCGCTGGCGGCGTTTGGCGTGGGCGCGAGCTATTTCTCCGGCGCGGATCCGGCCGTGTTCAACTGGGCCAATCAACTGCTTGTGCCCTTCATGCTGACTTTCCCTGTCGCTGCGGTGATGTATCTTCGCGCCAAAGACGAATCCGCGGAGGGCGATGATGAAAGCGCTGGTGAAGGCGAAGCCTGAAGAAGGTATGTGGATGGAGGATGTTCCCGAGCCGCAGATCGGCCCGGATGATGTCCTGATCAAGATCCGCAAGACGGCGATCTGCGGAACCGACATCCACATCTATAACTGGGATGACTGGGCGGCGAAAAACGTTCCCACTCCCATGGTCGTCGGTCATGAATATGCCGGTGAGATCGTCGATATCGGCGGCAATGTCACCCGAGTCAAAATCGGCCAGCGTGTCTCTGGCGAAGGGCATGTCGTGGGCGATGCGTCGCGTGCCGTGCGGGCAGGGCGTTTCCATCTGGACCCGGAAACCCGAGGTATCGGCGTCAACGCGCCGGGCGCTTTTGCTGAATATCTCTGCCTGCCGGCCTTCAATGTCGTGCCACTGCCGGACGCGGTAACGGACGAGCTTGGGTCCATTCTCGATCCGCTGGGCAATGCCGTTCACACCGCGCTGAAGTTTGATCTGATCGGCGAGGATGTGCTGATCACTGGTGCCGGTCCGATCGGTATCATGGCGGCCGCAATTGCACGCCATGTCGGCGCGCGTCATGTCGTGCTGACAGACATCAATACCCATCGCCTGCACCTGGCTGGCCAGGTCGCCCCGAATATCCGCACCGTGGACGTCTCCAAGGAAGATCTTAGCGATGTCATGCACGAGCTGAAAATGACCGAGGGTTTCGATGTCGGCCTGGAAATGTCCGGCGCGCCACAGGCTTTCGACACCATGCTCGACAAGATGATCATGGGCGGCAAGATCGCCATGCTCGGCCTGCCCTCCAAGCCGATCCCGGTTGATTTCGGCAAGCTGGTGCTCAAGGCCATTCGTCTTGAAGGCATCTATGGCCGAGAGATGTTCGAGACCTGGTACAAGATGATCGCCATGCTGGAGAGCGGTCTGGATGTGTCCCGCATCATCACCCACCACTATGCCGCCGACGAGTTCCAGAAGGGGTTCGACGCCATGCGTTCCGGCAAGTCCGGTAAGGTCGTGCTGGACTGGGGCTGATATGAGTTCTGAAAAACGCGTTCCGCTTGAAAACTATGTTGAATACCCGGCCGAGGAGATGCTCTCCCGGGTGACGACGTTTACCGAAGACCTCAAGCGTCGCCGCACGGTGCGTGATTTTGACGAGCGGCCGGTTGATCGCCGTATTGTCGAGGAAGCCATCAAGGCGGCGGGGTCTGCGCCGTCGGGCGCCAACCACCAGCCCTGGCATTTCTCCGTCATCGAGGATCCTGGCAAGCGCAAGGCTTTGCGCGAAGCCGCCGAGGAGGAGGAGCGGGCCTTTTATGCCGGCAAGGCGGGTGATGAATGGCTGGACGCGCTTTCGCCGCTGGGAACCGATGCGGACAAACCCTTCCTGGAACATGCGCCCGTGATCATCGCCATCTTCGCCCAGAAACGCGGTGGTGTGACGGTCGAGGAAAAGCGCAAGAACTACTACATCAACGAAAGTGTCGGCATCGCCTGCGGCTTCATGCTGGCAGCCCTGCACCAGGCGGGGCTGGTGACGCTGACCCACACGCCTAATCCGATGCGCTTTCTCAACGAGGTCTGCGACCGTCCCGGTGATGAAAAGGCCTACATGCTGATCGTCGCCGGATATCCGACTGCTGATGCGACCGTGCCAGAGCACGCCCTGATCAAGAAATCGCTCGACGACATCTCAAGCTGGATCTGACGCCGTTAACAGCTAGTTTGTATCTTCGTGAAACCTTTTGTCATCCAATGAGGGGGGTATAGATGTATGGGATGATCCACCAGGCCGCGCGCGAAATGGTTCACACGGTCGCGGATGCAGAGACATGGTCGGTAATTCTTGAGAAATCTGGTCTGGATGAAGAGCATTTCATCAGTGCTCAGACCTACACCGATGATGTAACCTTTGCCCTGATCGGTGCCATACAGGGCGTCACCGGGATGCCGATCGGGGACCTGCTGACCGCGTTTGGCAGGTACTGGATCGAGTTCGCAGCCTCTACCAGTTACCGATCGGTCATGGAGATGGCCGGCAACGACTTGGAAAGCCTGCTCAACAATCTTGATCGCATGCATACCAGTATCAAGTCGACCATGCCGGACGCGGACATGCCGTCTTTCATCGTGGTGCATAGCGATGCGCAGCGGCTGGAAGTTGAATATCGCTCTTCGCGCAGCGGGCTGGAAATGTTCGTGAAGGGCCTTCTCGAAGGCCTTCTAGAACGCTTTGACGATGAGGGCGACGTCAGTTTTGACGTCCGAGAAGATCATGTTGCATTCACAGTTGATCGACGAGCCGCCAAGGTAGCCTGAGGTGGATCATGGCGCTTGAATTAAACAAGGAGCTGTTAGATGAGTTGTATCCAGCTCGCTTGGCTGTAACACCTGAAGGGCTGATCGAGGCTGCGGGGCCGTCGCTTGTGCGCCATCTCGGAGAGGGTTTGGTCGGGAGAAAGTTTCTGGATGCTTTCAAGTTCGAACGGCCGCGCATACACGATGTGGCCGAACTGATTGGCTGCAAGCAGTCCATCATACTGCAATCGCTCTTCAATTCGGATCTACGTCTGCGCGGGCTGGTCAAGGTCCAGGATGGCCTCCTGCACCTGCTCGTAGGGCATATCCCCACTGCTGATGGCAAGGTCGGCGGACAGATGCTTGTCTTTAGTGACTTTGCACCGACAGACAGCACCCTGGATACTCATCTGATCAGTGTGATACATCAGCAATTGCTCGAGGATGCCCAGCGCATCTCGAAAGAGCTCAAGGCCAAATCTCGGCAGGCCGAAGCGGCCAACGAGGCAAAGACCCAGTTTTTGGCCACTGTCAGCCATGAAATCCGTACGCCGCTCAATGGCGTGCTGGGCATGGCCGATTTCCTTGCGGGCACGGAACTGGCACCGGAACAGCGCGAAGCGCTGAGCATCGTTATCGACAGTGGACAAGGTTTGCTAACCATTCTCAACGACGTTCTCGACTACTCCAAGGTCGAGGCGGGTGAGCTCGAGCTGGAAAATCGCGCCTTTGATCTGGCCGCGCTGATAAAGGGAGCATCCGGTCTTTTTCACGTGAAAGCCGTTGAAAAAGGCCTCCACTATGTCTCATCTCCGGCCCGGGGCTGGTTCATGGGTGACGAAACTCGCCTGCGCCAAATCCTGTCTAACCTGGTTTTCAACGCGATCAAATTTACTCAGTTCGGCGGTGTCGAATTACGAGTCGAGTTTGGTGAAGTGCGCGATGATGGCATGACACCATTGGTTTTCGAGGTCGAGGACAGCGGGATCGGCATGTCGGAGGAGGTTCAGGCCCGCCTGTTCAAACCTTTTCAGCAGGGCGAGGTTACCACGGCCCGCAAGTTCGGCGGTACCGGGCTGGGATTGGCAATCTGCAAAAACCTCGTCGAGAAAATGGGGGGGGAGATCTCGGTTCGAAGCGAGAATGGCCGCGGTTCTGTTTTCCGGGTCGAATTGGCTCTCCAAGCTGCCGAGGCCCCTGCGCTGGCCGGCGATGATACGTCGGAGAGTGGGCAGCAGGTCTCTCTCGCCTCGCTTCGCGTTCTGGCGGCCGAGGACAATGCGACCAACCGCATTGTGCTGGGCGCATTGCTCAAACCCATGGGGGTGGAGCCAGCCTTTGCCGAGAATGGTCGCGAAGCTGTTGAGATGTTCCGCGAGGAATCCTTCGATGTAATCCTGATGGATGTGATGATGCCGGAAATGAGCGGCCTCGAAGCGACACGGGCTATCAGGCAACTGGAAAGCAATTCGGATGCGAAACCGGTTCCGATCCATGCGCTCACGGCCAATCTGATGCGCGAACAGGTCGCGCAATACCTGGAGTGCGGCATGGATGGCGCGCTTGGAAAGCCGATCAATGTCGAGGAATTACGCGGGACGCTGGAAGGTGTCGCTCATGCAAAATCGGATGCTCAGGGCACGCCGGATACGCACAACCGCAAGGCGTCCTAAAGCTAGCCCGCCGAGTCATAGGCTGTCTTCAGCCAGGCTTTCAGCTCGTCGTCGATGTCATGCACATTCGCCGTGCGAACGCGATGTGTAACCATGGAATTGAAACTGCCCGAGGCTTCCAGCCGGTCGCCAGGCTCGACATCCTTGAGCTTGATACCGACATCCACGCGGGACTTGGTCGTGGGCTGGATCAGGGCGAACTGTTTGGCCCGGCGCAGGCTGACATAGGCTTTCTTGGGCGCGATCTCGACATCGCCGCCAAAGGCGCTGACGGCAGCAATGAGCGCGTCGTAGACCGGTTTCAGTGCTTCCTTGCCGGCATATTGCGTTGCGACCGGATCGTCCGGCTTGTCGTTAGAGGGCATGCTGTCACGGGCCGTGTGCGCGACCAGATTGGCATAACCATGGCTGAGCCCGTGATCGCCTTTGAGCACTTTCATCAACTCGCCATGTTTGCGTGTCCCGACAGGCCCAAGCAGCCCGACCCATTCCTCCAGGCTCTTGCCGGTCTTCTCCGGCATGTTGGCGATCATGCTGTCCAGCGGGCTTGGTTTGGTGCCGGTGCTCATCCTGTCCTCCGGTCTTAAGTGGCAGGATAACAGCAAAACGCCCGGGTGTGAGGATACCCGGGCGTTTCTCTTGGGGAAGGAGACGCGTATTCTTGTTTTTATGTGTCGACTTGGGGAGGGGTAAGATCGTCGACTATGTCCGCACGCGTCTGCGGATGGCTGTGAAAGACCAGATCAGGGCAATGATCCAACCGATGCCGGTCCAGCCCAGAAGCAGATTGGTCAGGAAGATGGCGAACGTATTGTCGTGTCCGCGCAGCAGGGCGATAAGCGTCGGCAAAAATCCGAGGATCAGTCCAACAATCGCAGCTTCAGCTCCCATGTAATAGATTTCCATTTCTTCCTCTGAGCGACCCGTTCAGGTCTTATCGAATTACGATATGAAGATACGAGTCGACCCCGGCGCTCGCAAGGGGGACGGATAGGGGAACGTGCATGCGTTTGTCCCCCCAAATTCCGCCGGATCAGATTATTCCGTGCTCGACCGAGATTTTGCTAGAATTTGCACGAACAGATTCGAATGGATATCCGGAATGTCGGAACCCTCAGTCAGCGTAGAAGGCTTCTCGGTTTTACGTGGCGACTATATCCATGTCGTGGAATCCTATGTCAGCGAGATCGAGGACATTAAGAACCGGATGAGGGAAGTCGCTCATCTTGCGCAAACTTGCGGGGTGTTGCGTGTCCTGGTCGAGGCGCGTCATGCCAATGGTTCTTTCTCAGAGAACCAATTGGTGGACCTTGCGGAGTTTGGCGCGGATGTTGTTGGCGTGCTCGAGCGCATTGCCATGCTGCGCGATGTTGATCAGCCCGATGATGCCTGGATGGGAGTTACCCGGGTTCTCAAGGCGGTGGGGTTCGACATCCGGGCCTTTTCGAGTGAAGAGGCCGCCCTGGCCTGGTTGACCGACAGCTGACACCTACAAAAAAGCCCCGGTCCGACCGGGGCTTTCTCGTTTGATATCAGCACGTGTTACGCATCTACTGTCGGAAAGTCGTAATCCGCGTAAATCTCGCGCAGCTTGGTCTTGAGCATCTTGCCGGTCGCGCCGATCGGCATAGCGTCGATAAACTCGACCGCATCGGGCAACCACCATTTCGGAACTTCTCCGCGCAGATACTCGATGATGCTGTCCGCGTCCCTGGGAGCGCCTTCCTTGGCCTGGACGACCAGCAAGGGGCGTTCCTGCCATTTAGGGTGCGGCATGCCGACGGCGGCCGCCATCTCCACGTCCGGATGGCCCATGGCGGCGTTTTCCAGGTCAATGGAGGAGATCCATTCGCCCCCGGTCTTGATAACGTCCTTGGAGCGGTCGGTGATGGTCATGAAACCATCGCCATCGAGATGTGCCACATCACCGGTTTTGAACCAGCCATCATCGGTAAAGGCCTCGGCGCCCGCACCCTTGAAATAGGACGAAACGATCCATGGACCACGGACCTGGACGTGACCGGAGGACTGGCCGTCCCAAGGCAGTTCCTTGCCTTCATCGTCAACAATACGCATGCCGACACCAAAGACGAGCCGCCCCTGTTTCAGCTTGATCTTGATCTCTTCCTCGCGGCTCAGGCCGTCATGCTTGGGAAGCGCGGCGTTGACCGTTCCCAGCGGGCTCATCTCGGTCATGCCCCAGCCTTGCTGCATGGTGACGCCATACTTGTCCTCATAGGCCCGCAGCAGGGCTTCGGGCAGGGCAGAGCCGCCGATGAGTACGCGCTCGACACCGTCGATACGCAAATTGTTCTGCTCGAGATGGTTGAGAAGTCCGAGCCAGACCGTGGGTACGCCGGCGACGTAATTGACTTTTTCTTCCTCGATCATCTTGTGCAGGTTTGGCCCGTCCAGCAGCGGACCCGGCATAACCAGCTTGGCACCGTTCATTGGCGCGGCGTAGGGAATGCCCCAGGCATTGACGTGGAACATCGGTACGACCGGCAACAGCGTGCCACGTGCACCGACACCGATCACGTCTGCCGCCGAGGTAGTCAGCGCGTGGAGGACGTTCGAACGGTGGGAGTAGAGTGCTCCCTTGGGGTCACCCGTCGTGCCCGAGGTGTAACACAGGCCAGCGGCCTTGTTCTCGTCGAAGACCGGCCAGGTGTAGTCACTGGAATGGGCGCCGATCAGTTCTTCATAGGTCAGGCATTCTGTCTTGACCGCACCCTTGTGAGCGCTGTCGGTCATCAAGATCCAGTTCTTCACGCCCGGGCAATGCGCGGCAATGCCGTCGATCAGCGGGGCGAACTGGATGTCGAAGAAGACGGCCTTGGATTCAGCGTGCGCCAGCATCCAGATAAGCTGTTTCGGGTCGAGGCGCGGATTGACCGTGTGCACTACGGCGCCGACGCCGGAGATGGCGTAATAGAGCTCGAAATGGCGATGGGAGTTCCAGGCGATCGTCGAGACGACATCACCGTCCTGGATGCCCAGATCAGTCAGCAGCGCATTGGCCAGCTGTTTGGTTCTTTCATGGGTGGCAGCATAACCTTGGCGGTGGGTTTCGCCGCTTTCCGGCAGACGCGTAACAATTTCGGTATCGCCATGGCATTTGGCGGCGTGGACAAGAATGTCCGAAATCATCAGCGGACAATCCATCATGTGTGCGCGCATCGTTCTCAATCTCCCCTTCGAACAACCGGTTGGACGTTTTACTCTTTTCTGTATCAAAGGCCTTCCGCGCCCGCGGCGCAATCCCTTTGCGCAAGGAGAATATATTGCTTAAGCATTTCTGCCAGTGCGCCGGGGCAGATTCGAGTGGAGTGCAGTATGGCTTTTGATCAGAATGATGTTCCCGCGTTTGCCGATATCGAGGATGCAGCGGACCGTGTAAAAGGCGTGGCGGTTGAAACGCCCTTGTTGCGCAGCGATGTCCTGGATGAACGTGTGGGCGGTCGGGTTTTCGTAAAGCCTGAATGCCTCCAGCGCACCGGAAGTTTCAAATTCCGCGGCGCCTATAACCGTATCTCTCGCCTGGGTGAGGCGGAACTCAAGCGGGGCGTGGTGGCATATTCCTCCGGAAATCATGCCCAGGGGGTTTCCGCTGCAGCCCGTCTGATGGGCTCCAATGCGACCATCATCATGCCCAACGACGCGCCCAAAGCAAAAGTCGAGGGTGTGCATTTCTGGGGTGGCAGCGTGGTGTTTTACGATCGTGCCACCGAAATCCGGGAGGAGATCGCCGCCCGGATTGCCGATGATGAAGGCCGGACGCTCGTTCCGCCTTTCGAGAACAAGTACATCATCGCTGGCCAGGGCACGCTTGGCCGTGAATTGATGTCCCAGGCGCGTGGTTTCGGTCAGGAGATCGACAAGATCGTGTGTTGTGCCGGAGGCGGTGGCTTGATTGCGGGTGTTGGCCTGGCTGCCAAGTCAATGAATTCCGAGACCGAGGTCTGGGCCGCGGAACCCGTTGATTTCGACGATATGAAGCTGACTTTCGAGACGGGTGAGCATGTCGTCAACAAGAAGCTTACCGGATCCATCTGCGACGCAGTCATAACCCCGACCCATGGCAAGCTGACGTGGTCGTTGAACAAGCGACAGCTGTCCGGCGGCTACGCTGTGACGGATGAAGAAGTGCTCGACGCAATGGCCTTTGCCTGGCGTCATCTCAAGGTCGTGGTCGAACCGGGCGGTGCCGTGGCACTCGCCTCGATTCTTTCCGGCAAGGCTGATGTAAAGGGGCGCACAGCCTGTGCGGTCCTCTCCGGTGGGAATGTCGACCCGGCGATGTTTGCCCGGGCCCTGGAACGGGTTTAGCGCCTCAAGCCGTACTCATCCTTGAAAACAGGCTGTTCGTCCCGGCGTCCGGTGTCGCCGGGCCACGGCCCGGTTACTTCTCGCGCAGAGTTTGACGAGAAGGACCAAATATGACCCTCAAATCCCGATTGCTGGGCGCGGCAGCCGGTGTGCTTGCACTTGCCGGAGTGTTCGTGTTCACGACGCAAGAGAGCCAGGCGGAGCTGGAAAACGGTGCGGTTTTCACGCCGGAAGGCACGCTGCTGTTCCATCGTCATGATGGCGAGCGTGGCGGTATCTATGAAATGGACCTGGATGGAAACATCCTGCGGCAGATCACCGACAGTCGTTACATGGATCGCTGGCCCGGTGTCGGGCATGGCAGCCAGGACATCGTCTTTATCTCCACCCGGGACCGGCGCTGGTCGGTCTATCACGTCGGCCGTACGGGCGGTGATGTGGAATTGCTCAGCGATACCAGCGTGTTCAATCTGGGTGGCGCAATCTCTGACAGCGGTGAAATCGTCTACGCCCAAAACCGCGACCAGGAGGAGTTCCAGTCCGACATCCTGGCCTACGACCCGGCAAGCGGTTCAACGCGCCTGATCATTGAGGGCGGGATGTGGTCGCGCTGGGTGTCGGAGACACGTTTCCTGTTCACCCGCGATAATGGCGAGGGCGGCAGTCTCGATGTGATGATGTATGATGTGTCCGAGCAATCGGTACACCGGCTGACCCATGGTGCCGGCGATGATGTTTCAGCGACACTTTCCCCGGATGGGCAGCAGCTCTACTGGGGTGTCCAGGACGGGCCCAACTATATCCTGCACCGGCGCGACCTGGCCGGAGGCGAAACGGTCTCGCGGGGCGTGCGCGTGAATATCGACAGCTCGCCGGCTATTTCGCCGGACGGACGTTTCATGGTGTTCGGCCGCAATGAGGGTAATGGGTATGACCTTATCCGGCTGGACATGGAAACGATGGAAGAAGTCCGGCTGACCGGTACGGATTGATGGCATAACGAAAAAGCCCCCGGAAGTCCGGGGGCTTTCTTGTTACTCAGGTGTGCCGGCTCTCAGATCGTGCTCGATCATCAGCGGCGTGGCCGTGTCATCAGCAAGACGGGTCCGGTAGACCTGCATGTTCTCGATCACGCGCATCACATAATTGCGGGTTTCGGAGAAGGGAATGCTTTCCACCCAGTCGATCGGATCGACATCGGGATCACGTGGGTCGCCATAATCCTCAACCCAGCGGCGCACACGATGTCCGCCAGCATTGTAGGCGGCGAGGGCCATGACATAGGAACCGTCATAATCCTCGAGTACCTCGTTGAGGTGGTGCATGCCCAGGGTCAGATTGTATTCCAGATCATCGGTCAGCCAGTTGCGGCGATATCCTTCGCCGATTGAGCGGGCAGTCTGGCGGGCCGTGGCGGGCATCATCTGCATCATGCCGCGGGCACCGGCGCCACTGACAGCGTGTTGCGAGAACTCGGTTTCCTGGCGGATGACGGAGTGCACGACTTCCGGATTGGGCTGGTCGCCCGAAGTTTCGCTTGGCAGATCAATGGTTGGATAGGCGCTCTGCGGTAGCACAATCCCGCGCTGACGGGCGGCTTTGGCAGCGCGCACCGACTGGCGGACATAAAGATACTCATTCGCCAAAGCCGCCAACAAAACAGCTTCTTCAGGATCGGTCAGCAGATCATCAGCGCGATAGCTGAACAGCCGGTAGTAATAATCCTCACCCTGTTCGCCAAGGCGACGCATCGCCTGGATCATGGAGCGATTTTCGAACCGTACACGTGTCTCATCGGACGGTTCCGGATCGGCTTCGAACGCCAGCACCGCTTCATCGCCGGAGATCTGGGCGATTGCCAGCTGACCGTAGTAGGCGGTCGAGTGTGTACCAGCCTCGGCATAATACTGGGCCGCGAGGTTTGGATCTCCGAGTGCGTCTGCAGCGCGGGCCATCCAGTAGGCGGCGCGGGAGACCGACACGGTGGTGGAGACATTGTTGCGCAGCGTGGTGAAGTGCGCCATTGCGGCCTGTGCGTCGTCCAGGTGCACCAGGGCCAGCCAGCCCGCGAGGAATTCCGCATCGGCAAAATCGGCACCGCGTTCCATGCCGTGGGCACGGGCCAATTCGTAGGCGGTCTGATAGTCCTCGTCGCGGATGAGCGTCAGGATCATCAGCTTGCGCTCGGTCCACATCAGGTCCAGTGCATTGGTGTCGGTGTGTTCGTCCGGCAATTGCAGCAACAGGGGCAGGACACTGTCGCGCAGACCGGACCGGCGGCGCCAGCGGGCGCGTTCAAAGACCAGGCCTGGATCATTCATCATGCTGGTGGGGACGCGCTGTACGGCCCGGTCCACACCACTCTGGCGACCGGCTAGGCGAAGGCGGGCTTCCGCCACATTACGCTCACCACCCTGCAGCAGAGGCACGACGCGCCGGGCGGCGGTACGCTGACCCGACCAGATCAGATAGTCGACACGGGCGAGATGATCATCCTCGGTGAAACGGTCGCGGTGCGTTTGATAGACGCGGCGCTGTTCCGGCAGCGGCAGGCGACCACCGCGCCAGGTCTCGCGCAGCAGGCTCTCGCCCTCATCAACACGGCCCATTTCGATCAGCGCCTCGGCAAAGGCCACACGGCCACGTCCGGAAATCGGGGCATTGTCTTCAAACCAGCTGACGATGAAGGGCGCAGACAGGCCTGAAGCTGAAATCTTGGATTCGGCTTCGGTGCGGATGAAGCTGTCGCGTGGCCAGTCCTGCAGTTCGCCGAGCGCGAGGTCCAGTTCGAGGAAAGTGGCGCGTGGATCATTGAGCGCGATCAGCCACAACATGATATTACGGCTGGCCGGATCGGTGAGCTGGTCGCGCACATCACGCACGAGCGACCAGTCTTCGTCTTCGGCGGCATCAAGACCTTGCCTGAACAGGCCAAAATCGGCGTCTGAAAGATGCTGGGAAAAATTCACGGGCTCCGGTCGCATGCGCGGGGTCGGGATCTGGGCCTCTACGGGCGCGATCACCGCAAATGCGAGCAGCGCGGGTACACAACGAGCGATCATGTTTCGCAATACGCTTCCTGGGTTTTGGGGTAAACGAACTTCACCGCAAATCGCGCCGACTGTCCAGCCTGTTCGAGAACGCTTGGCCAAGTGCTCAAGCGTCGATATGGTCCGCCGCTTACCAAACAGAAGTCGAGATTGAGACATGTTCAAGGGCTCCATCACCGCGCTGGTCACACCATTCAAGAACGGTGCCGTCGATGAAGATCAAGTAGTTGCGTTGACGGAACGTCAAATTGCAGCCGGAACGCATGGCCTTGTGCCATGCGGAACCACCGGTGAATCCGCCACGCTGACCTTTGAAGAACACATGCGGGTTGTCGAAATTGTAATCGAAACGGCGGGCGGACACATTCCCGTGATCGCCGGCACCGGTTCCAACTCGACTGCCGTCGCCATCCAGAATCAAAAGCGCGCCAAGGAGTTGGGTGCTGATGCAGGGCTGGTCGTGGCGCCGTATTACAATAAACCCAATGCCGAGGGGCTCTATCAGCACTTCAAGGCGATCAATGACGCCGTCGACCTGCCGATCATTGTTTATAATGTTCCAGGCAGGACGGTAGTCGACATTGATGCAGACACCGTCGCGCGCATCGCGGAGCTGGATCATGTCGTCGGTATCAAGGATGCCACGGGCGATATGGGCCGGGTTTCTGCCCACCGCCGGTTGATCGGCCATGATTTTGTGCAGCTCTCCGGTGATGATCCGACGGCGCTGGGTTTCAATGCCACGGGCGGTGTAGGCGCGATTTCTGTGACTTCGAACGTCGCTCCAGCCCTGTGCGCGCAGTTCCAGGACGCGACCCTGAAGGGTGACTGGGACACGGCGCGCGAGATCAATGACAAGCTCTTGCCGCTTCACTACGCGCTGTTCACCTCGTCCAGCCCGGGCCCGACAAAATACGCCATGTCCGTTCTGGGTGTGATGAATTCCGAGCTGCGCCTGCCGCTGACCGAACCCAATGAAGCCTCCAACGCCGCCGTCCGTGAGGCGCTGGTGATTGCCGGCTTGCTGGATCAAGCATGAGCAAACGACAGGACGGCGCGGTAGCGATCAATCGCCGTGCCAATTTCGACTACGAGATTGAAGAGACATTCGAAGCCGGCCTGGTTCTGACAGGCTCGGAAGTGAAGTCCCTGCGCGAAGGTCGTGCAAACATCGCCGAGAGCTATGTAAGTCCGGAAAATGACGAGATCTGGCTGATCAATTCCGATATCCCGACCTATGGCCCGGCCAACCGGTTCAATCACGATCCGCGGCGTCACCGCAAACTCCTGCTGAAACGCCGCGAGATCGCCAAGCTGCAGGGCGCTGTGGCCAAGGAAGGCCGTACCATCATCGCGTTGCGTCTCTTCTTCAATGCTCGCGGCATGGCCAAGATCCTCATCGGCCTCGCCCGCGGCAAGAAAACCGTCGACAAGCGGCAGACCATCAAGGATCGCGACTGGAACAAGCAGAAAGCCCGCCTGATGAAGAATCTGGGGTAGGGGCGCCTACTGACTCAGTGCAAACGAGTTCCGGTAAGCCTGTGGTGAGACGCCCAGCTGGCGGATGAAGCTGCGGCGCATGCGTTCATCGCTGCCAAAGCCACACTGGACAGAGACCTGTTTCACCGTCAGCTCGGGATCTTCCAGGGCGATGCGGGCCGCTTCGATCCGCATCATTTCCACGGCGCGGGCCGGTGTCTGGCCGGTGTCATCGGCATAGATGCGGGCAAAATTGCGCGGGCTCATGCCGACACGCTTGGCCAGTTCCTCAACGCGCAGATCTGCGACCAGATTATCCTTCATCCAAAGGTGCAGGGCGCCGAAACGGCCGCTGGCTGTGCGGGTCTGTTGCTGCAGTGCCTCGGAAAACTGGGACTGGCCTCCCGGGCGTTTGACATAGACCAGCAGATGACGCGCCAGTTCCATGGCGACGTCGCGGGAATGATCCCGCTCGATCATGGTCAGGGCCAGATCGATACCGGCCGTGACGCCGGCCGAAGTCCACACGCCGCGGTCCTCGATGAAAATCGGATCCGGGTCGACCTGGGTCTGCGGATAGGCCTCGGCTAGCCGATCACAATCCTTCCAGTGAGTGACGCTGCGGCGACCATCCAGAAGATCCGATGCGCCCAGCAGGAAAGCGCCGGTACAGGTCGCGCCCACACGTCCGCATTTCTGGGCTGCCAGGCGGATGGCGCCGACCAGACGGTTGTCACGACAGGCATCATGCACGCCCTTGCCGCCGCAGGCGATCAGCGTGCCGGCATCGTCCAGGCCGACGCCAGCCAGACGACGTGTATTCAGGGCCACACCGGTGTCGGTTTCCACGGGGCCGCCATAAAGCGAAGCCAGCGTCGTCGTGTAGGCTTCAAAACCCAGGATCTCATTGGCATCTGCAAACACCTGCAAGGGCCCCGTAATGTCGAGCATCTTCACACCGTCATAGGTGATAAAGGCGATGCGACGAGGCTCCTGGCGGAGCTCAGAGGTGTGTGTGGCAGAAAACGTGGGCATGTTGGCGTTTGTGCCAAAAACAACCCGCGATATCTAGCGATATTGTTGGTTAAGGTGTGGAGAAAATGATGTCTGCCAGTGAAATCAAGGAGGTTATCAACACAACCTGCCCCTGGTCGGGCAAACCGGTCAGCGATGACAGCCCGACCCGCTATCGCGGCCGGGTCGTCGGTTTTTGCAATCCAGGTTGTCGCGACAAGTTCGAGGCGGCGGCGAAGGTTTTTGACGCGCTGATCGATCAGTCGGCGGGCAGGGCGTCGAGATAATCGCGGACCTGTTTGAAAACCGCGTCGAACATCTCCTCGGTCAGCCGACCTGTGTTCGTATTGTATCGCGAACAGTGATAGCTGGAGAACAGGCGCAGCGTTCCGTTTGGCCCTGCAATGTCGGCGGATCCGGCATGTTCGAATTTCACCGAGGAGACCTTGTGACCCAGCGCCCGAAGCGTGTTGTCATGGGCGATCTTGCCCAGCACCAGCACGGCTTTGAGGTTGGGTAATTGCGCAAACCTCTGGGTCAGGAAGGGGCGGCAGGCATTGGCTTCCGCGCCGACCGGCTTGTTTTCCGGCGGCACGCAGCGCACGGCATTGGTGATCATCGCATCGACCAGCGCCAGGCCGTCATCGGCGTGTGAAGCGTATTCTCCGGTCGTGAAACCAAACTTTCCGGCCGTCTTGTAAAGAAGATCGCCCGCCCAGTCTCCGGTGAAGGGGCGGCCTGTGCGATTGGCGCCGCGCAGACCTGGCGCCAGGCCAACCACGAGAAAACGTGCATCCTCGCCGCCAAAGGAAGGAACCGGCGCATTGAACCAGTCCGGATAGAGTTCGGCGTTTTTCTCTCGGAACTCGACCAGGCGAGGGCAGAGATCGCAATCGAGCGGAGCTTCGGCGAGTTTGGTCATGGCTCAGGCCTCCCGGGTGATCATGGGATCAAGATCGAGCAATTCGATGAAAGTGTCAGCGGTGCGCCGTAATTCGTCCGCGATCATGGGCGGACGGGTTTTCAGCGAAGAGACGACCGTTACCCGAACGCCTCGTGCCTGTGCCGCTTTCACAGCCCGGCAGAAATCCCCGTCGCCGGTAAACAGGATGATGTGATCGAGATAGTCAGCCGCCTCGAGTATGTCGATGGCGATCTCGATATCCATGTCACCCTTGATGCGCTTGCGGCCCTGGTCGTCGGTGAATTCCTTGGCCGGCTTGGTGACGAGGCTGTAGCCATTATAGTCCAGCCAGTCGACGAGGGGCTGCAAAGGGTTGTAGTCATCCTGATCGATGAGGGCGGTGTAGTAATTCGCCCGGATCAGACGGCCCTGTTTCTCGAAATGGCTGCGGAGCCGGCTGAAATCGATATCGAATTTGAGGGCGCGTGTCGTGGAGTGCAGATTGGCGCCGTCGATGAAAAGGCCGATGCGTTCATCGGGGTAGAATGTCATCTGGAAAATGCCTGGTTGGGAAATGGCTGAAATAGAAAAGCGAAATATGAAATCGAACGGAGTATATATCGGGCTGGGCGCCAATCTAGCCCGCGAGGGATCCACGCCTGCGCAGACGCTTGAGGCCGCCGCAAACGAACTGCACAAGCTCGCTGGACCGGTTGTCGCGCGATCGTCTTTCTGGACGAGCCCCGCCTGGCCGGATCCCATCGACCCTGCCTATACCAACAGCGTTATCGAGCTGGATACGGACCTGTCTCCGGAGCGCCTGCTCAACATCATGCAAGGCATCGAAAATGTCTTCGGGCGCGTGCGTGAAAAGCGCTGGGCCTCGCGTACGGTGGATCTGGACATCATCGATTTTCGCGGCCTGGAACGCTCGGATGAACGACTGGACCTGCCGCACCCGCGAGCGCATGAGCGCGCCTTCGTCCTGTTGCCACTGGCTGAAATCGCGCCGGACTGGATTGATCCCGTCAGGGGGCGTCATATTAACGATCTGGTTGCTGCACTTGATGCGGGCGATGTAGCTGCGACATCCAGGCTGGAAGTCGCGCTGTAATCTCTGATGAATTCGTGTCCGCACGCTCTTGCTATTGCAGGCCGTCAGGGATAGGTAACGCGGTTCCAAGCTTCAGCGTTGGCTTAAGGAGATCGCGCGCATGGCTCGCGTTACTGTCGAAGACTGCATCGAAAAAATCCCGAACCGTTTCCGTCTGGTCCTGATGGCGGCGCATCGCGCTCGCAATATTTCCGCAGGTTCCGCCCTGACGATTGATCGCGACAATGACAAGAACCCTGTCGTTGCCCTGCGTGAAATCGCTGACGAAACGCTGGATATGGACATGCTGAAAGACAGCCTGGTCACCGGCCTGCAGCGCGTCCTGCCGTCGGAAGACGACGAAGAGACCACGGAAGCGCCGACCCCGGCTGCTGAAATGGAAGCTCTGCCGGCGCCGGCCATCGAGCTGGACGAGACGGAAATGCTCAAAGCCCTCCAGGCTGACCGGGACGGCGCGCCTGACGGCCGCCTTTAAGCTCCGTTGAGTTCGGGCGCGACGTCAAACGAACTGGCATCGCCGCCGCCCGCCATTCCCAGCGCGGACGAGCTGGTTGACCGTATCCGGAACTATTTTCCGCAGGTCGACGGCGACTACGTGCGTAAAGCGTATGACTTTGCGGAAGAGGCGCACCGGCCACAGCGACGCCAGTCCGGCGAACCCTATTTTGCTCATGTCGCCGCAGTGGCGATGATCCTTGCCGATCTGCGCATGGATGTAGCAACCGTGTGCACGGGCCTGCTGCACGACACGGTCGAGGATACGCCAGCCACACATGAACAGCTGATCGAGCTGTTCGGCGAGGAAGTGGCCAACCTGGTCGCCGGCGTTACCAAGCTGGGCCAGATGGAGCTGCGCTCCAAACGCACCAAACAGGCGGAGAACCTGCAAAAACTGGTCGTCGCGATCTCCGACGATGTGCGCGTTCTGATCGTCAAGCTGTGCGACCGCCTGCACAACATGAAGACGCTGGACGCCATCGGGCGGGCGGAAAAGCGTGAGCGTATCGCGCTGGAGACGCTGGAAATCTACGCGCCGCTGGCGCGCCGGATCGGTATCAATCGCGTCTGTGTCGAGCTGGAAGACCTGGCCTTCAAACACGTCAATCCGGCGGCGTATGAATCCATCACCCGGCGTCTCAAACTGGTGCGCGACCAGCATACCGAGGAAGTGGCTGCGGTCTCCCAGGCGATCACTGAGCTGTTAATGAGTTACGGCATTGATGCGCGGATTTTCGGGCGTCAGAAACGGGCCTATTCGATCTGGCGCAAGCTGGACCGCAAGGGGCTGACCTTTGACGAGATCGCCGACATTTATGCCTTCCGGCTGATCGTGCCGCATCCCGATGACTGTTACCGGGCGATGGGCGTGATTCACCAGACTTGGCGCTGTGTGCCGGAACGCTTCCGCGATTTCATCTCGGTGCCCAAGCCGAATAATTATCGCTCCCTGCACACCACGGTGATCGGTCCGAACAGCGTACGCATTGAGCTGCAGATCCGCACCGAGGAAATGGAGTCGGTGGCCGAGAGCGGTGTCGCCGCACACTGGCGCTACAAGAACGAGACCTACAAGTATGATCCGGACGCGGCCCAGGCGGCCGGTGGCGACCCTCTGGAACGCCTGCGCCCCTTCGTGGAAATCCTCAACCAGGGTGGCGATCCGGACGAGTTTCTCGAGCATGCCAAGCTCGAGATGTTCGCTGACCAGGTCTATTGTTTCACGCCCAAGGGCGATCTCATCTCGCTGCCGACCGGCGCGACTCCGCTGGACTTTGCCTATGCGGTCCACACCGAGCTGGGACACACGACCGTTGCTGCCAAGATCAATGGCCGGGAACGTCCGCTGCGCACGCAATTGCGCAATGGGGACGTGGTCTCGATCGTCAAGGGCGGGGTGCGTCAGCCCCCGGCCGGCTGGGAAAATCTGGCGATTACCGGTAAGGCGCGCGCCGCCATCCGCCGCCTCATCCGCGAGTCCGAGCGCGACGAGTTTTCGCGCATTGGCCGGATCATGGCCGATCACGCCTTCCGCCGCGAGGGCCGTACGCTGATCGAGCGGGACCTCCAGGACGCCATCGCACGGCTGGAGCTGAAGGATGTGGAGGAGCTCTACGAGACGCTGGGCCGCGGTCGCATTACCTCGGCGGACTTGCTCAATGCCGCTTTCCCGGGACGCCTGGACGAGCGCGAGGATGTCACCGATCGCGAGCTGATCGATGATGACAAGGCGCGGCTCTATGTGCGCGGGCGGGGCCTGACACCGGGCGTGACGCTGCATTTCGGCGAATGCTGCTCGCCGCTGCCGGGAGATCGTATCATCGGACTGCTCAGGCCGGAGCGCGGGGTCGAGATCCACACCATCGATTGCGAGACGCTGGCGCGTTACGACGAAGACAAGATGGATGAGTGGCTGGACCTGGCCTGGACCGCGGAGGCGGAAGAAAACGCCGTCTCCATGGCGCGTATCCAGGCGGTGCTTCACAATGAGCCGGGCGCGCTGGCGCGGGTGGCCCAGACCGTGGGCGAGAACCGCGGCAATATCGCCAATGTGCGTACGCTGCACCGCGCACCAGATTTCTTTGAGATGCTGTTTGATGTCGAGGTGTATGACGCCCGGCACCTGGCCAATCTGCTGGCTGCCCTGAAAATGAACGAGATTGTCGTGTCGGCTGAACGCATGCGCGGCGAAACAGAGGAGTGGGACGAGGAATGACACGCGAGGAAGTATTGCACGAGTTCCGCGAGGCGGGCGCGCTGCTGGAAGGTCATTTCATCCTGTCATCGGGCCTGCGCAGCCCGGTTTTCCTGCAAAAGGCCAAGGTCTTTGCCGAACCGGAGCGCACCGAACGTCTGTGCAAGGCGCTGGCGGAAAAGCTCAAGGCCGAGCTCACCGAACAGCCGACCGTGATCGTCTCTCCCGCAGTGGGCGGCCTGATCCCAGGGTATGAGACCGCACGCCATATGGGCCTCAAGGCGCTGTACGTGGAGCGCGAGGGCGGCGAGTTCACCCTGCGTCGCGGCTTTGAACTTTCCAGTGATGACAAGGTCCTGGTGGTCGAGGATATCGTCTCCACGGGTCTGAGTTCCCGCGAATGCATCGAGGCGATCAACGCCACGGGCGCCACGGTCATTGCCGAAGGCTGCCTGGTTGATCGTTCTGCCGGCGAAGCCGATGTCGGCGTGCCGCTGATTTCACTGACCCAGTATAAAGTACCCGCTTACGAGCCGGACAATCTGCCGCCGGAGCTGGAAGCCATTCCGGCCATCAAACCCGGGAGCCGTGGCCTGAAATGACCTTACGCCTGGGCGTCAATATCGATCACGTGGCAACCATCCGCAATGCCCGCGGAGGTGCGCACCCGGACCCGGTTCGTGCAGCGCGCCAGGCGGCCGAAAGTGGTGCCGACGGCATTACCGCACACCTGCGCGAGGACCGTCGTCACATCACGGATGGGGATATCGACCGGCTGATGGCCGAGATCGAGCTGCCGCTGAACCTTGAAATGGCGACGACCGAGGAAATGCTCGAGATCGCCCTGCGGCACAAGCCGCACGCGGTCTGCCTGGTGCCGGAAAAGCGCGAGGAGCGCACGACTGAAGGCGGGCTGGATGTGGCTGCGGGCCATAATCACATCGCGCCCTATGTGCGTCAGCTGGCCGATTCCGGTATTCGCGTCTCGCTGTTCATCGAACCCGACCCGGTCCAGATTGCCGTCGCCGAAGCCATGGGAGCTGCCGTTGTTGAACTGCACACCGGGGCCTATTGCGAGGCGGCGCTGGCGGGCGATGAGGCCGAGGTCAAACGTCACCTGGAACTGATCCGGGCCGGTGCTGTAGAGGCTCACAAGCGAGGGCTGGAAGTCCATGCCGGTCACGGTCTGACCTATGACACTGTCAAACCGGTCGCGGCTATTCCGGAGATCATCGAGCTCAATATCGGTCACTTCCTGATCGGTGAAGCCATCTTCCGCGGCCTGCGCGAAGCGGTCACCACTATGCGCGGCCTGATGGTCGAGGCACGCAAGGAAAGCGCGGTGGACACGTGATCATCGGTCTCGGCTCTGATCTGTGCAATATCGAGCGCATACAGGGATCGCTGGACCGGTTTGGGGACCGGTTTGTGCAGCGCTGTTTTACCGAGATTGAACAGGCCAAGTCCGAACGGCGGCGTCGCCGGGCGGAGAGTTATGCCAAGCGTTTCGCAGCCAAGGAGGCGGGCGCCAAGGCGCTGGGCACGGGCATTGCGCGTGGTGTGTCCTGGAAGGAAATCGGTGTGGTGAACCTGCCGTCGGGCAAGCCGACACTGGAGCTGAAGGGGCGGGCGCTGGAACGAGCTCAAGCGCTGACGCCAGCAGGTATGAAGCACCGCATCCATATCACCATCACGGATGACCACCCCTGGGCCCAGGCCTTTGTGGTGCTGGAAGCCGTGCCGGAGAATGCGCCCGATGTCTGACCCGATCGCGGATCTTGAAAAGCGCATTGGCTACAGCTTCCAGAGCCGGGAGTTGCTGGAGCGCGCGCTGACTCATTCCAGCTTCGGCGAAGGCCGCAAGACCCACCGCAATTACGAACGCCTGGAATTCCTTGGCGATCGTGTTCTGGGACTGATGACGGCGGAAGCCCTGTTCAATGCCTTTGAGGGGGCTGACGAAGGCGCGCTGGCGCCGCGTCTCAACTCGCTGGTGCGCAAGGAAACCTGCGCCGATGTCGCCCGTGAGGTGGATATCGGATCTGCGCTGAAAATCGGTCGCTCGGAAGAAAAGGGCGGGGGGCGCGACAAGACCTCGATCCTCGGCGATGCCTGCGAGTCGCTGATCGCGGCGATTTATCTCGATGGCGGTCGCCCGGCGGTACAGGCCTTTTACGACCAGCACTGGGGATCCAAGATCGAGGATCTCAAACACAAGCCCAAGGACGCCAAGTCTGCGCTGCAGGAATGGGCGGCCAAGAAGGGTTATACCCAGCCGCGTTATGATCTGAGAGAACGCTCCGGCCCGGACCACCGACCGATTTTCACGGTTGAGGTCATGGTCGCGCCGCTTGATCCGGAAACCGGCGAAGGCAAGTCAAAACAGGCGGCTGAGCGTGAAGCCGCAACCAATCTATTGGCCCGGGAGGGCGTGCATGTCCGCTGATACTCCACTCCGCTGCGGTTTTGTCGCCGTTATCGGTTCCCCCAATGCCGGCAAGTCGACGCTGGTAAACGCACTGGTCGGTGAGAAGGTCACCATTGTGACGCACAAGGTCCAGACCACGCGCTTTGCCGTGCGCGGTGTGGCGATTGATGGTCCCAGCCAGATCGTGCTGGTGGATACACCCGGCGTGTTCGCGCCCAAGCGCCGCCTGGACAAGGCCATGGTCAATGCGGCGTGGGCCGGCGTTGCCGATGCGGACGCGGTGATCCACGTCGTTGATGCCAGCGCGCGCGACCGCATGGCGCGCGGCGAGAGCAAGTCGGGTGACAGCAAGATGATCGAGGACGATGAGCGCGTCACCGAAGGGCTCAAACGCACGGGCGGCAAGGCGATCCTGGCGCTCAACAAGATCGACCTGTTGGAACGCGATCGCCTGCTCGCAATCTCGCAAAACCTTTTCGAGACAGGTTGTTACAGTGATGTCTTCATGGTCTCGGCCAAACGGGGATATGGCGTTGATACGCTGAAAACCCATCTGTCCGGCCTGATGCCGGAAGGAGTCTGGCATTATCCGGAAGATCAGGTCGCGGACTTGCCGTCACGCATCCTGGCGGCGGAGATCACGCGCGAGAAAGTCTATCTGCGCCTGCACGAGGAATTGCCCTACGCTTCCATGGTCGACACTGAAGTGTGGAAACGCCTGCGCGATGGCTCGATCCGGGTGGAGCAGTCCATCATCATCGAGCGCGACAGCCAGAAGCCGATCGTTATCGGCAAGGGCGGATCTGCGCTCAAAACCATCGGCGAGGCCTCCCGCAAGGAGCTGGAGGAAGTACTGGGCTGCAAGGTGCATCTCTTCCTCAATGTGAAGGTAGATCCGAAATGGATGAACCGCCGCGGGCACTATTCTGATGTTGGACTGGACTTCGACGTCTAGGCCGTTCGCCTTGGTGACGAGACTCACCTAGAACAACGCCATGGATTGGACCGATAACGGCATCATTCTCTCCGTGCGTCCGCATGGTGAAACCAGCGCCATCATCGAGGCGCTGACGCTGGAGCATGGCCGTCATGCCGGTCTGGTGAAGGGCGCGCGATCGCGCACACTGCGGCCGGTTCTTCAACCGGGTAATCAGGTGCGCCTGCACTGGCGCGCGCGGCTGGCAGAACATCTCGGCCAGTTCCAGATCGAGCCGGACGAGCTGGGCGCGGGTATCGTCATGGATGACCGGACCTCGCTGGCGGCGCTCAATTCTGCCTGTGCCATGGCCATTCTTGCCCTGCCGGAACGCGAGACCCATGAAGCGGTTTATCATGGTTTCCGCGTCTTCCTGTCCGCGCTGGAGGATATCGATATCTGGCCGGCGCTCTATGTGCGCTGGGAGGCGGGGCTGCTGTCCGATCTGGGGTATGGCCTGGACTGGGAAAAATGCGCGGTGACAGGCGAAACCGAAGAACTCACCCATATCAGCCCGCGCACCGGCCGTGCGGTCTGTGCGGAGGAAGCTGCGCCCTATGTCGCCAAACTGCTGGAGCTCCCGGCCTTTATGCGTGGCACGGGCCAGATCGGTGAGGGTGATATCGCCAAGGGACTGGACCTGACCGGCTATTTCCTCGAACGCCGTGTTCTGTGGCCGGTCGATAAACAATTGCCGGATGCCCGCGAGCGTTTGGTCAACGAGCTGGAACGGGTGGCGCGGTTGTAGCCGGGTTTTCCCCGGCAAATCCTGCGCTCCAGGCCTGTGTGGACAGGCAAATCACCTATACTGACCGGTGCGAATCAAAAAGGTGCAGGTCATGGGCGAGAATTTCGATCCTCAAGGTGGTCATATTATCGAGGAAGCGTTCGATGAAGCGCTCTCGAAACGCTATCTGGCCTATGCGCTGTCGACGATCACCCAGCGGGCGCTTCCCGATGCGCGAGATGGTCTGAAACCGGTTCACCGCCGCCTGCTTTACGCCATGCGCGAGCTCAAGCTGAACCCGGATGCAGCCTTCAAGAAATCGGCCCGTGTCGTCGGTGACGTGATCGGTAAATACCACCCCCACGGTGATCAGTCGGTCTATGACGCACTGGTGCGTCTCAGCCAGGACTTCGCGGCGCGCTACCCGCTGGTCGAGGGGCAGGGCAATTTCGGCAATATCGACGGCGATAATGCAGCCGCCATGCGTTACACCGAAGCGCGCCTGACCAAGGCGGCTGAACTTCTGCTGCAGGATATCGAGAACGGCACGGTCGATTTCGAGGACACGTATGATGGTTCCGAGAGCGAGCCGATCGTGCTGCCGGGCGCTTTTCCGAACTTGCTGGCCAATGGGTCCACCGGGATTGCAGTGGGCATGGCAACGTCCATCCCTCCGCACAATGCCGCCGAGATCTGTGGGGCGGCCCGTGCCTTGATCGCTGATCCGGAGGTCACCACCGATACGTTGCTGACTCACGTCAAGGGACCTGATTTCCCGACCGGCGGTATCTGTGTCGAAAGCCCGGAGAGCATCCGCGAGGCCTATGAAACCGGCCGCGGCGGTTTCCGCACACGGGCCAAGTGGGAGAAGGAGGATCTCGGTCGCGGCATGTGGCGCGTGATTGTCACCGAGATCCCGTACCTGGTGCAGAAGTCCAAGCTGGTCGAACGTATCGCGCAGCTCATGGACGCCAAGAAACTGCCGCTGGTGGACGACATTCTTGACGAGTCCACCGAGGATATTCGCCTTGTCATCGAGCCGAAATCCAAGCTGGTTGATCCGGACATGATGATGGAGAGCCTGTTCAAGCTGACGGATCTGGAAAACCGGATCTCGCTGAACCTCAATGTGCTCGACCCGACCGGAACGCCGCGTGTCATGCCGCTGAAGGAAACGCTGCGTATCTGGGTCAATCACCGCCGCGAAGTCGTTGTGCGCCGAGCGCGCACACGCCTGGCCAAGGTGGAAGACCGCCTGGAAGTCCTGGCCGGCTATCTGATTGTCTACGCGGATCTGGATGAGGTCATCCGCATCATCCGCTTCGAGGACAAGCCCAAAGAGACATTGATGGAGACCTTCAAGCTGACCGAGCGTCAGACCGAAGCGATCCTGAACATGCGCCTGCGGGCCCTGCGCAAGCTGGAAGAGCTGGAAATCCGCGAGGAAGACAAGAAGCTCCGCGGTGAGCGCAAATCCCTGAAGGACCTGATCGGTTCGGAAACCCTGCAATGGGAAAAGGTTGATGGCGAGATTGCCGAGGTCGAGGCGTATTACGGGCCGGAGACCGAGCTGGGTGCCCGTCGTACGCATTTCGGCGAAGCGCCGGCTGTGGCGGATGCCGCCTCCATCGAGGCCTTCGTGGTGCGCGAACCGATTACCGCCGTCCTCTCGGAAAAGGGCTGGGTGCGGGCGCTGAAGGGGCATTCCTCGGACGTCACCGGCCTCAAGTTCAAGGAAGGCGACAAATCCGCCTTTGCGGTGAAATGCGAGACGACCGACAAGCTTTTGATGTTCGCGACGGACGGTAAGTTCTACACGCTCGATGCGTCCAAATTGCCGGGCGGACGTGGCCATGGCGAGCCGGTGCGCCTGCATGTCGACCTGCCCGAGGACGCCGCGCCGATCGGTCTGTTCAAATATGATCCGGAACGGGTGCTGCTGGTCGCCTCTGGCGCGGGCACCGGCTTCCGGATCGCCGAAAAGGACTGTATGGCGGCCAAGAAGGGCGGCAAACAGATCCTCAATCTGGTTGATGGTGACGAGGCGCTCCTGTGCATTCCGGCAATGGGTGATCGCTGCGCCCTGGTCGGTGAGAACAAGAAACTCCTGGTCTTCCAGGCCGATGAAATTCCGATGATGTCTCGCGGCAAAGGTGTGCGCCTGTTGGGTGGCAAGGGCGCGGAACTGGCAGATGCGACTATCTTCAATGCCGAGGATGGATTGAGCTGGCTGGATGGCGCCGGGCGTCGTTTCAACCTCGATGACTGGGAGCTGTGGACGGCCAAGCGTGCCCAGGCTGGCAAGATGGCACCGCGCGGTTTCCCGCGGTCGCTGCGTTTTGCCCCGCGTGGATCGGAATTCCTCGCCTCGCAGGCGAAATCGGAATAAAAGGGATCAAGTCCCCCTAACTGGAGCGTTTTTAAATGGAATCCTGGATCATCCTTCTGGTCGTCTTTGTCGGCATCCCGCTCATCCTGGTGATGATCTACAACCGGCTGGTGGCTCTCAAACAGACCTGCAATCAGGCCTGGGGCGATATTGATGTCCAGCTGAAACAGCGTCACGACCTGGTGCCCAATCTCGTCGAGACGGTGAAGGGGTATGCCGAACACGAAAAAGGTACGCTGGAAGGCGTCATCAAGGCGCGTCAAACGGCGATCGATGCCTCTTCTCTGAAGGATCTGGCCGAGGCGGAAAACCTGCTCTCCGGTGCATTGCGTCAGCTTTTCGCGCTTTCGGAAAGCTATCCGGATCTCAAGGCGAACGAGAATTTTCTGTCGCTGCAAAACGAGCTGGCGGACCTTGAAAACAAGATCGCCGCAGCGCGCCGGTTCTTCAACAATGCGGTCCAGGAATTCAATACCGCCGTGGAGCAATTCCCGGC
Organism: Maricaulis sp.; assembly: GCF_017643475.1. GTDB lineage: Bacteria > Pseudomonadota > Alphaproteobacteria > Caulobacterales > Maricaulaceae > Maricaulis. Next base: position 203,631 of record NZ_JAEPNI010000003.1, on the reverse strand, counting down.
TGTGCTGATCGCCAACATGTTCGGGTTTTCCGCCAAGGACTATTTCGAGGTGGGCGAAGCCGAGCGCGGCGCCCCGAATGTGAAGTTCTAGGGGGCGGGGTGCGATGGTGTTCGGGGCAGCCGGACTTCGCACACATATCTGGAACAATAACCTGCGCTCGTTGATCCTGCTGGCCGGATTCCCGGTGCTGCTTGTCCTGATCGGCTTTGCCATCACACTGGTGTGGATGGGCATCGCCGGTGATGGCTATGATGCGGTCAAGGGTGATGTAACCGGCGCGGCGATGGCCGGTGCCTTTGAGCAGTTGCCGGTGATCGGGCTTGTTTCCCTGGGCATTGCTGGTATCTGGTTCATCATCGCCTGGTTCTTTCACCAACGTATGATCGACGCCTCGACGGGCGCGCGGACTGTCCGGCGCGAGGACGAGAAAGAACTCTACAATCTGCTTGAAAACCTGTGCGTTTCACGCGGCATGATCATGCCACGCCTGGCCATTATCGAGACCGAGGCGATGAATGCCTATGCGTCCGGTATCCGCGAGGACCAGTATACCGTCACCGTAACCCGCGGCCTGATGAACCGGCTCGACCGGGCCGAGCTGGAGGCCGTGCTGGCGCATGAACTCAGCCATATCCGCCACGCTGATGTGCGCATGATGGTCATCGCCATCATCTTTGTCGGCATCATTTCCTTTGCGGCAGAGATCGCGTTTCGCGGATTGCTTCATGGTGGCATGCGCGGAGGGCGACGCGGTGGCGGCGTGCTGATCCTGGCGGCCTTCGCCATGATCGCCCTGGCCTGGATTCTGGCGATCCTGATCCGTTTTTCCCTCTCGCGCAGACGGGAATACATGGCGGATGCGGGGGCAGTGGCACTGACCAAGAACCCGGACGCCATGATCTCGGCGCTTCAGAAAATCTCCGGCCAGGCCGAGATCGAAAAAGCGCCAAGCGAGGTGAGGGAGCTCTTTATTGAAAACCCGAAGGCCGGTTTCATGGGCGTGTTTGCCACGCACCCACCGATCGAGAAACGCATCGAGATGCTGGTGGAGCACGCCGGTGGTAAGCGATCCCATCCGAGCGTGCCACAGCGTTAAAGCTGACTGCCCGGGTGTGGCAGAGCCCATTCAGTGAGTTGTTCGGTGATGTATTTGAACGCCTCGTCGACATCATCCGTACGATAAAGCAGATCCTTGTCCTCGGCATTGATGGTGCCGAACTCGACCATGGCATCCAGGTTGAACACCTTGTCCCAGTATTCTGTGCCAAAAAGCACGACCGGAAGGCGTTTGCTCATTTTCTTGGTCTGTAACAGGGTGAGCGTTTCAAACAGCTCGTCCATCGTGCCGAACCCGCCGGGCATCAATACCAGCGCCTTGGCCGGATAGAGGAACCAGAATTTCCGCGTGAAGAAATAGTGGAATTCGAAGTTCAGCTGCGCACTGACCCAGGGATTATTGCCTTCCTCGAAGGGCAGGGAGATGCCCAGGCCGATGGTCTCGCCACGGGCCTCGGATGCACCGCGGTTGGCAGCTTCCATGATGCCGGGGCCAGCCCCCGTACACACGACAAAACGGCGTCCGCTCTTGTCTTCCAGGCTGTTGGACCAGCTGGTCAGCTTGTGCGCGAGCTCACGCGTAGCTTCATAGTATTTCGACTGGCGCAGCTTGCGTTCGGCGTCTTCCAGACCCTCGCCGGATTGTCTCGCCGACTCGAGGGCAGTCTGCGCCTCATCCTCGGCCACAAAACGCGCAGACCCGAAAAACAGGATCGTGTCCTGGATATCGTGTTTGGCGAAACGCTGTTTGGGTTCGAGATACTCCGCCAGGATGCGCAACGGGCGGGCATCGGGCGAATTGATGAACACCTCGTCGCGATAGGCGCGAGGCGGGGTGTTGTACGGTTTTTCCTGGGACATCCATCCTCCAATACGGAACGGATGATCCATAGTGCGCGTGTAAATCGATAAGTGCAAGTTATTGTTGAAATAACGGTTTTCCTCCGCGCTTGGGGAGAGGTGGCGGCGAATCCGTCGGAGGGGGCGTGAGCGCGGTCGGTATTGCCCGTTCGCGGCCCAAAACCCCTTCGACCCGTTGTTTCGCACCGGCCCACTTCCCCTTGAAAAGGGGAAGAAAGGTTCTGTGATCTATTCGAACAGGCAAATCTTGTTGTTATCCAGATCCCGCACATAGGCCGAGAAAAACGGGCCTCGCGGTCCGGGTTCACCGTCGCAGCGCCCGCCCAGTTCCTGGGCCAGTTTGTGAAGGCGGCGCACCTCGTCCGCAGAACCCAGTTTCAGGCCCACCATTGTGCCATTGCCGTTGGTGGCCGGTTGTTTGTCGAAGGGAATGGCGATGGCGAAGGCAAAGCTTTTGTGCTGCCAGTAGACCATGCGATCGGTTGTCATAACCAGCGGCGGCGTCCCGCTGTCAAACATCGCGTCATAGAAGGTTTTTGCCGCGTCCAGATCATTGGTGCCGACAACAAAATAATTCATGTCCATGGGAGGTTTCCTGTCGTTTCCAGCGCGTCGGTGAGCGCTTCTGGTGCCCTAGGCTAATATGTGACATAAAATGGCATATTTGTTTGTTGGAGCCTGTCTGTGAGCAAGCGACTGCGCCGTCTGGAATTGCTGGCCGCCCAGCTGAAACAGGAATGCCTGTGCACGGTGAAGGAACTTGCCGCGCAGCACGGTGTCAGCGAGCGGACGATTGCGCGTGACCTGGATTTGATGCGCGAACAGGGCCTGCCTATCGATGCAGACAGAGGCCGCGGCGGCGGCGTGCGCCTGGATCGGAACTGGGGAGTCGGGCGCCTGAACCTGGCCTATCACGAAGCGGTGGACCTGCTGATCAGTATCGAGGTCGCCGAGAGGATGAACTCACCGCTTTTCCTGGCCAATCTCGGCACGGTGAAACGCCAGCTGATCGCATCCTTTTCGCCGGAGAAGCGTCACCGGATCGAGCGACTGAAATCGCGCATCCTGATTGGTGTGACCGCGTCGACCCAGGTGCAGTCCGGCTTCTCCTCACCGCCGGAGACGGTTGTGCGGCATGTTCACCAGGGATTTATCGACCAGCAGCGTCTCGCGATCCGTTATCGGCGTGAGGACGGGGCTGTCTCGAAACGCGAGATCGAACCGCATTACCTGCTGCTCAAATACCCTGTCTGGTATGTCATCGCGATGGATGGCCTGCGTGATGCGCCGCGGACATTTCGCTGTGACCGGATACTGGAAAGCGAGATGACGGACACCAGTTTTCGCCTGTTGCCGAAAGAAGCGTTCGACAGCGTGCTGGCCGGAAATGAGTTACTGGTCTGAGACCTAGAGGCCCGGCGTGGGCTCGTCGGGCGGATCGGAGGCTTCGGCTAGTTCCGCTTCGAACTCCTCATCTTCCTCGCCCTCCTCTTCCTCAAGCAGTCCCTCAAAGGCCTCGCGGAAGATGAACCAGACGGAGGAGAAGAGGGCGGCGATGACCGGGCCCAGGATTATCCCCACAGCGCCGAAAAGGGTGAGACCGCCAAGTGTGGATAACAACACCATCAGGTCCGACATCTTGGCATCCTTGCCCACCAGGATGGGGCGCAGGATGTTGTCGGAAGTCGAGACCACGACCCCGCCCCAGATCGAGAGGCCTATCGCCGGCACAACATTGCCCGTGGCAAACAGCCAGATCGCCGAGGGTACCCAGATCAGCGGCGGACCGACCATCGGGATGATGGAGAGAAGGGCGGCAATGGCCCCCCAGAAAATCGCCCCCGGCACGCCGGCGACAAACAGGCCCAGTCCGGTCAGGCCGCCCTGGACCAGCGCAATCAGGAAGGAGCCCTTGACCGTGGCGCGAATGGTGGAGAGCGCACGTTCGGCCAGCAGGTCGCGATCCGCCTTGGTCATCGGGATAAGCGTGATGGCCTTGCGCCCGGTCTCGCGGCCGGTCAGCAGGAAGAAGAACAGGGCATAGATCAGGATGAAGAAATTCAGCGTCGCGATTAGCACTCCGCCGGTGCCGGCGCGCAAGCTGGAGACGAGGATATTGCCCACGGTTCCCGCCAGGCTGCCCAGCTGGGCAGCCACGGTGGCCTGATAGCGGATCAGTTCCTCGCGGAAGGGCAACCACTCCGGCAGACCATCCAGGCCTTCCTCTCGGATCGCAGCCACTTGTTCCTGCACCCATGGGGTAACGAGGCCGGTGACCTCGATGGCCTGCTCCGCAACGACACCCATGATGATCGCGGTCGGGATGACAAAGGCGAGCACGGAGCCGGTGACCAGAAGACCGGCGGAAATGCCCTGGCGCCCGCCCAGCTTGTCGGCGAGCCAGTCCTGCGGTTTCTGCAGGAAGATGGTCAGCACTGCGGCCAGGAAAAGCGCCGCCAGGTAATCCCGGATCATCCAGAAGAAGATCGCCGAGATCACGATGGCGAGCACGGCTACAAATCCCCGTTCAAGCTCGAGTTTGCGTTGCGGGGTCATCAGCGGAAGCTCCTAGCCATACAGCCATTCCGGCAGACCGGTCGCCAGCCACGGGACCAGGGCGACGGCGAGGATGCCGATCAGCTGGATGATCACGAAGGGGATGGCGCCGCGATAGATGGCAGCGGTGGTGACTTCCGGTGGTGCAACGCCCCTGAGATAGAAAAGCGCAAACCCGAAGGGCGGCGTCAGGAAGCTGGTCTGCAGGTTCATTGCCATCAGCACGCCCAGCCAGACCGGATCAATGCCCATCATCAACAGGATCGGCGCCACGATCGGCACGACCACGAAAGTGATCTCGATAAAGTCGAGGAAGAAGCCCAAGATGAACATGACCAGCATGACGATGGCCAGCGCGCCCCACTTGCCGCCGGGAACGGCTTCAAGCGCGTGCTGCACCACTTCATCGCCGCCCAGCTCGCGGAAGATCAGCGAGAAGAGCGAGGCCCCGATCAGGATGACAAAGACCATGGCCGAGATATTTGCGGTGGAACTCATCACCTCGTCGAGCACGCCGGACTTTTTCAGACGCCAGAGCGAGAGTGCGGCACCCAGCACGGTCAGACCGACAAGGACCCAGGCGAACAGGCTGCCCATGGCCCCGAGATCGGCCACGAAGAGACGGCGGTCCTGACCCAGATTGGCGAAGACCACGAGTAGGAAAAGTCCCACGAGGGCAGCCAACCCTACAAAAGAAACCAGCTGTCCCAGGCGCGGATTATTGTCAGAGCCGGCATTGCGGGCGCCCGCGAGGAAAGTCGCGCCGACCGCGCCGATCCCGGCGGCTTCGGTCGGTGTTGCCAGACCGGCGAGAATGGAGCCCAGAACGGCAAAGATCAGGCCCAGGGGTGGCAGCAGCGCGTGCAGGATCTTGCCCCAGTCCGTACCGCCTTCCGCCGCCGGAGCGGCCGGGGCGCTGTTCGGTCGCGTGATGGCAATAAAGACCTGATAGCCGATATAGAGGCCCACCAGCAGCAGGCCCGGGATGAGGGCGCCGGCAAACAGGTCTCCGACCGAGACAATATCCGGTGAGAAAATGCCCTGGGCGCGCTGGGCTTCCTGGTAGGCGTTGGAGATCTGGTCACCCAGAAGAACCAGCACGATGGAGGGCGGAATGATCTGTCCGAGAGTGCCGGAAGCGGCGATTGAACCGGCTGCGAGTTCCGGTGAATAACCGCGCTTGAGCATGGTCGGCAGGGACAACAAGCCCATGGTCACAACCGTTGCACCAACAATGCCGGTGGAGGCAGCCAGCAGGGCGCCCACGACCACGACCGAGATGCCCAGCCCGCCGCGCATGGTGCCGAAAAGCGCGCCCATGGCCTCGAGCAATTCCTCGGCGACCTTGGATTTCTCCAGCATCACCCCCATGAAGACAAAAAGAGGAACCGCGACCAGGATCTGGCGGTCCATCTCCATCAGATTGCCGTAGATACGCTGCGGGAAGGCGCGGAAGTGGATCGGGTCGAACACGTCCAGCGCCATGCCAATGAGGGCAAAAAGCAGGGCGACACCGGCCAGGGTGAAGGCGACCGGATAACCGCGCAGCAGGGCGGCGAAAGCCGCTGCGAACATCAGGAAGGGCAGGATTTCAATGAGGGTCGACATCAGACTTCTCCCTCACCGAGATTTTTCGGGCGCGGTGGCGTTTCCTGGCCGGCTAGTTTGAGGCCCGAGCGCGCTGCCATGGCGATACCCTGCAGGATCATCAGAACGGCAAACAGCGGGATAGCGGTCTTGAGCAGAAAGACATAGGGCAGACCGTCACTCTCACGCGAGCGTTCAAGAATACGCCAGGTGGAATTCATATAGCCGGTCGACGCCCACAGGATGAGCGCGCTCATCGGGATCAGGGTGAGATAGACGCCCAGCAGGTCGATCCAGGCTTTGCCGCGTTCGCTGGCCTTGGAATAGAAGATGTCCACGCGCACATGCCCGTCCGCGAGCAGGGTGGAGGCCGAGGCGAGCAGGAAGAGCAGGGCGTGCATGTAGATGACGCTTTCCTGCAGCTTGGTGGAGGCAAAGCCGAAGACGTAACGCTGGATGACGATCGTGGCGGTGACGACCACCAGGCCGAGCGCAAACCAGCGCGCAGCACCGCCAAAGGCGCCGGTGACGTTTTCGATGAAACCGATGAGGCTGCGCTGGAAGGCGTGCCAGGCGCTCGGCAAGGCAATGAAACGGCCGAGAACGGCCATGATCAGGGGGATGGTGAGGACGGGCCAGAGATAGCGTGCTGCCAGGGCCAGCGATCCGCCCATCGCCTGCGCGATGCTGGGGAGATTGGCCTGGAACCAGCTGGCAACACTGCCACCGGTCATCCCGTCCACAATACTCAGTCCGATCCCGACCAGGACCAGAACGAGAAGAAATCCGTCGCCCTGCCGCATGATCTAGCCGCGCAGAATGCGGTCGCGATGCGCCATGTACGGCATTTCCGAGATCCGGCCCCAGTTCTGCATCTGGTTGCGCGCGGTGAGATAGCTGTCATAGACGCGGCGCGTCATGGCATCGGCATTACCGGTGTCGGAGACGACCTGTTCGGAAATCTCACCGATCCGGCTCCACATCTCGTCGGTGAAGGAGCGCAGCTGGACACCATGCTCGTTGAGCAGCACGTCGAGCGCCTGGGCATTCTGATAGGTGAACTCGGCCAGCGAGACATTGTTGGCCGCACGGCAGGCCGCCTGGATGATCGCCTTGTGATCCTCGTCGAGGTCATTCCAGACACCCAGATTCATGCCGACACCGAGACAGGAGCCCGGCTCGTGGAAACCCGGGCCATAATAGAAGGGCGCTTCCCGATAGAAGCCGAAGGCCAGGTCATTCCAAGGGCCCACCCACTCGGTCGCGTCGATGGCGCCGGACTGGAGCGCCGGATAGATCTCGCCGCCGGAGAGCGTGACAGCTGCACCGCCCAGTTCGCGCAGGACATTGCCGCCCAGGCCCGGAATACGCATGCGCAGGCCGCGGAAGTCTTCCAGCGAATTGATCTCGCGTTTGAACCAGCCGCCCATCTGGTGGCCGGAATTACCGGCCTGGAACGGCTTGATATTGAACTGGCCGGACAGCTCGTCCCAGAGCGCCTGGCCGCCACCGAACTCCACCCAGCCCATGATCTCGGTGGCTGTCATGCCCAGCGGTACAGCGGTGAAGAAGTTGAAGGCCGGCGACTTACCCTGCCAGTAGTACTCCGCGCCGTGATACATGTCTGCCGTGCCCTCGGAGACCGCATCAAAGGCCTCGAACGCACTGACAATCTCGCCTGCCGCGTAGACACGAATGTCCAGCGTGCCGCCTGAGGCGGCATTGGCGTAGGCCGCGACATTGTTGGCCGCCGTGCCCAGTCCCGGGAAGTTGGCCGGCCAGGTCGTGACCATGCGCAGGCGTTTCACGCCGCGATTGATCGCCGGAGAGGCGACGTCAGAACCCTGCTGGCTGGTATCGCCGCAAGCCGAAGCGATGGAGGCGCCGGCAATGGCGGCTCCGCTGAGGAATGTACGTCTGTCCATGAACTCTCTCCCCCGAGGACTGGCGGTCGGGCAGGTTACCCGTTGAAATCTGTGTCCTCATCGATATCGAGCGTATCGAAGCCCGTCCAGCCTGCAGGCGTCAAAACCTGCAGAGGTTGGAATTTTGCCTTGTATTCCATCTTCCGGCTGCCCGAGACCCAGTAACCCAGATACACATGCGGCAGCCCAAGAGCAGCCGCCTGGCGAATCGCATCCAGGATCACATAGCTGCCCAGGCTCCGCCGGGCCAGATCCGGATCGAAAAAGCTGTAGATCAGCGAGATGCCGTCTTTGAGGACATCCGTGAGGGCGCAGGCGATCAGCTGGCCTGCTGGATCACGATATTCGGCCACATGCGTGCGCTGGGCGCCTTCTTCGATCATCATGACGAACTCGCCGAAACTCATCCCGACCATGTCGCCATCATGGTGTCGCGAGGCGAGATAGCGGGTCATCAGCTCATATTGTTCTGCAGTGGCGACATTGTTATCGGTGCAAAGTGTGAGGTCGCGGTTCTTTTTGATCAGTTTGCGCCACTTGCGGGACCACTCGAACGTATTGGTATCGATGCGAACGGATTTGCAGGCGTCACAGGCCTCGCAGGCGGGTCGGTAGAGTACTGACTGGCTGCGGCGAAAACCGGCATGGGTCAGGTTGTCATTAAGGGCCGGACCCTCACCGGGCTCGATCCGCGTAAACACCTTCCGTTCCATCTTGCCCGGAAGATAGGGGCAGGGCGTGGACGCCGTGAGGAAGAAGGGGATTTGTCGCGTCGCGAACGGGTGGGTCACCGGAAACCTGTTACTGCTGGCTTGTCAGGGCACTATAACACAAAGGCTCATCCTTACATCCAGCCCGCTGCGTAACGCAGGGCCAGATATCCGGTGAAGGCCAGCCAGATGACAATCACCAGCGGTGTGCCTGCCTTGAGGTAGTCTCCGAATGTGTAGTGACCAGGCCCCATGACCAGGAGATTGGTCTGGTATCCGATTGGTGTCGCGAAACAGGTGTTCGCGGCGAAGAGCACGGTGAGGGCGAACAGGGTTGGGTCCTGGCCCAGCTGTTCGGCAGCGCCGACCGCGATCGGCGTAAACAGGATGGCCGTGGCACTGTTGGAGAGCACATTGGTCAGCGCGGCAACGAAAATGAAGAGCGCGGACAGCAGGACGACGGGTCCAAACGGTGAAAACGCCGCGACAACGCCGCTCGCCAGAAGATTGGCGCCTCCGGTGACCTGCAGGGCACTGCCCAAGGCGAAGGCTGAGCCGATGAGAAGATAGATGCGCATGTCCACCGCACGCGCTGCTTGACGCGTGTTGAGACAGCCTGTCGCCAACATGGCGACGGCGCCCAGGAAGCTCGCCAATACAATGGGTGCGATGCCAGTCGCAGCCAGAAAGACCACCGAGCCGAATATGATGCGCGCTGACAGGGTTTTGCGTGGATCCGCGATGGAGGATTTTGACCATTCCAGCAACAGGAGGTCGCGGTCGGCCCGCAAGCGGCGCATGGCCCGGCCGGATCCGAACAGCAAGAGCGTGTCACCGGCTTCCAAGCGAATTTCGCCCATGCGCGAACGGATCATGCGGCTGCGGCGTTGAATGCCCAGCACGACACTACCGGTATTATGCCTGAAACCGATCTGTTCGATTGTACGGCCAATCAGGCGTGAGCCCGGCGCGACAACCGCTTCGGTCAGCCCCAGCTGATCACCCGGAGCGTCGTCCTCGCCGTCCGAAGAGGTTTCAATCAGGCCTTTGACCATGTCGGCATTCTTGGAAAGCAGGTCCTGAAGTTTCTGGCGTGTCGCGGCGACGATCACCAGGTCACCCGGCTTCAAGGTAAGCTCGAAGAAGGGGGGCAGGATGGCGTGTTCGCCGCGCTGGATCATGCGAACGGTCATGTCCGGCAGATCCGGGAACATGCCGGCGACCGGCTGTTTGCCGTCGAGCGGGTGTCCGGGGGTGATTTCCAGCTGGGCGATGTATTGGCGGCCGTCAGCGCCGTGCAGGCTTTCCTCCATGCCTGCACGATCGGGCAGCAGCCGCGGCAGGATGGTCAGGATGTAGATAAGGCCTACAGCCGCCAGGAAAGCGCCGATACCGGAGGGGGCGAAGAAACCTAGCGTCTGGCCGGTGGTCATGAACAGGCTGTCGGCGACCAGGAGATTGGTCGAGGAACCGATCAGTGTCGTCATGCCCGCCAGAATGCACACATAGCTCAGCGGAATCATCAGCTTGGACGGGCTTTGTTCCATTCGCTTGGCGATGGCGACCAGGATTGGAACAAACATCACCACGACGGGCGTGTTGTTGATGAAGGCGCTGACCGCAAAGACGAAGCCGAACATCGCCAGCAGCGTCGACCTGGGATGGATTTCATAGGAATTGAGAAGGAAGCGCGTCGGCCCATCCATGGCGCCGGTCTGGAATATGCCCTGGCCGACAATCAACAGGGCGAGGATCGTGATCAGCGCCGGATTGGCGAAACCTGCAAGCAGTTGTGTCGCTGTCGGGTTTCCAGTCTCGAGCGGGAAGAAATGGAAAAACGCCATGAGCGAGACAACAATCGAGGCGGAGACCACTTCGATGGCAAACCTGTCCCAGCAATAAAAGACAACCGCCGTGATGACGCCCGCGAGGACGACCCACATCTGCCAGAAATCTACAGACGCCAGTTCTTGCATGAATTAAGGAGAGCTCGATTCCAGATTGGACAAGGCAAAACGCTAACACGCTTGCCTGTCCAAATTGAAGTCCGAAATCGTATTGCGCTGAATTATCGCGGCGTTAGAGGCGGTGTCCGTTTGGCAGGACCGGCGCTTCACGTAGCAGCGTAATCGAAATCCGACGATTGCCCGGCATGAACGGGTCGTCCGGATAAAGCGGTTCGGAGCCCGCTTTGCCACGCACTTCATAGATGCGGTCATCCGTGATGCCTTCGCTCTGCAGAACGGCGCGGGCGGCATTGGCGCGGTCGGAAGAGAGATCCCAGTTGGAATAGCCAACCGCCGAGGTTGGTCCGCTGTCAGTGTGGCCGGCGATGGCGACCCGGTTGGGCAGGCGGTCTGCGATACGGGCGACGGCACGCAAGAGGGCCACGGCGCGATCATTCGGCTCGACAGACCCCGGATCGAACATCGGGCGACCTTCCTGGTCGATCAGCTGAATGCGCAGGCCTTCCGGCGTGATGTCCATGAGAACGTGATTGGAGAGCTCGGCAAGCTCCGGCATTTCCTGCATCGCCTGGCGCAGCGACTGGGAGGCGCTGTAGAGCTGAGCTTCGGCGCGGCGCTCCTGCGCCTCCATCACAGCATCCATGGCAACGGCTGGTTCGCCGTCCTCTGCCGGAGATGCCTCGGGGGTTTGTTGCTGGCGGCGGTCATTGCGCTGCGGGGCGGTCGGGGCGAGACGCTGGCGCTGGGAACTATCACCGGACCCCTGTACGCCATCATCACCCGGGGACGTACCTTGAAGCGGAGCACCGGAACCGGAGTTCGCCGGCGAAACCGAGGCAGGCGCAAAATAGTCAGCGATACCGCGCTTTTGTTCCGGCGTGGTGGTGTTGATGAGCCACATCAGCAGGAAGAAGGCCATCATCGCGGTCACGAAGTCGGCATAGGCCACTTTCCAGGCGCCACCATGGTGTCCGCCCCCGCCGCCCTTGACGACTTTCTTGATGATAATTGGCTGATCTGTGCCCGCCATGACTACCCACCTTGTATATTTTTCTGACTCCTCAATATTGGATCACAGTTAAGGTCAGGTTTCCGAACCCGCATTGAGGGCAAATTCGTGATTAACAGCCGGGATTTCCGCAATGCGCTCGGGCGCTATCCAACGGGCGTAGCCATTGTCGGTGCGTTCGTGGATGGCGAGGCGCTGGGCATGACGATCAATTCCTTTGCTTCGGTTTCGCTTGATCCGCCGCTGGTGCTCTGGTCGATCGAAAAGAACTCCGAACGCTGCTCGATTTTCGAAGCTGCGCCGTATTACGGCATTTCCATCCTCGCACACGACCAGTCCCACCTGGCCCATTCCTGTGCCCAGGATGCAGACTTCAATGCCTGCGAGATCCGTTGGGATGGTGACAAGGCCCCACTCGTCCATGACGCCGTCGCGACCTTCCTGTGCAAACCCTATGCGGTCTATGCGGGCGGTGACCACGACATCCTGGTGGGCGAGGTCATCGAGATGACAACCCCGCGTGATGTTCCGGCCCTGGAATTCTTTCGTGGCAATTACGGCGTGGCCGGGTAAAGCCTCAGCGTTTCGCTGCCCTCCGGCGCGGATGCCGGGGTCCAGTCGGTGCGGATCTGGATGTAGTCGCCACGTCCCCATTGCGGGGCCAGATCATCATAATGCTCTGAGAGGAAATGCCCTGATTGCCCGGTCGTGATCATGTAGAGCGAGCTGTCGAGGTCACCCAGATCATAAAGCGCCCGGTAGGATGCTGCATGGACCACGGCATAATCGCCGCGCCGCCAGCTGTGATGCGCGACATTCACCGTTGAACCGTCACCGGGGATAGGGGTCTCGATCGTGAAGAGACCGGCCAGCAGCGGGATGTCAGAGAAGGGCGCATGGGCATGGCGCGCATAGTGCACATCGCCCCATTGCCAGGCCGCGATATCGCCGCCCATCTCCTGCACCAGCTCGGCCATGGCCGCATCCAGGGTCGGCCCCAGCAGGTCATCGCACGCGCCTTCGCCTGTCTCGACATCTGCACACCAGTGCGCTGCATCACCCAGCAGTACATCTTCCATGAATTGCTGCCGGTAGCCGACCCAGCGATCCGCCTGGTCGCCCAGCTCATCATTGTAGATTGCCGGGCCAAGATGCTGCATCCAGGCCGAGAAGATCAGCGGCTGGGGGATATCGATCGCCATGTCCGCATCCCACTCGGCAAGCAGCGCGATGGCGCGCTGGCCCTCCGGTGATTGCGGTGTCGCGGTGAGCAGAACAGGCAGGAGATTGCGCGCGACCGTCGAGACTGTGTCGTATTGCAGTTCGGCCATGCTCGAGAGGGTATGGCGCTCGCTGGTTTCCAGCCCCTCGTAAATCCGGGTGATGCGGCTGACGCCATACCAATCGCTGGTCAGGTAGTGCGGATAACCGTCAGGGATGATCTTGTTGTTGGCCGTCGCGATGAAGCCGCGCTCGGGATTGCGCGTGTGCGGCAGTTCCTCGAACGGGATGATGTCGACCCAGGCGCCGGACTCGTCGCGGACCGGGATGCGAGCCGGGGCGTAAAGGCCGATATCGCCGTCCACCGCCGCAAAAACCATGCTTTGCTGGGGCGCGATGAAGCCGCGCAGCGCATTGACAAAATCATCCCAGTTTTCGCCGCTGAGAATGCGCATGCCGACACCGGCGGTCGTATCATCGGGTTCATCAAGCATCCATTGCAGGGCAAGGAAGTCTGCGCCCTCCGGAACGGGATAATCGAAATGTTCCGGATCCAGCACCGGGCCGGTTGCGGTGGTGCGGCGGGTGATGGTGACAGCGTCGCTGAAGCGAACCTGGATGATTTCCTCGCGGCTGTCGATCACGGCGTCTTCGGTCACGGCGTGCAGGTCACCGACATCGGGCGCGGTATTGGTGAACCCCCAGGCCATGTGATCATTGCGGCCCAGCGTTACAAAAGGCGTGCCGGGCAGGGTGACCCCGACCGTTGAGCCTTCCGGCGTCGTCAGCCGGGTCAGATACCAGATCGCCGGTGCGCGCAGGCCCAGATGCGGGTCATTGGCCAAAATCGGATGGCCGCTTTCGGTCAAACGCCCGGACACGACCCAGTTATTGGAGCCGTCACGGGCTTCCTCATTCGGGCCAAGCGTGGGGATGGCCTCATCGTATTGCGCGTCCGGAGTATCTTCCAGACCGAGATCGGCCATGGACAGGGAGCGCGGGGTTTCATCCGGGTAGCGGCCCATGAACTGGCGCGCCTGCTCTTCGCCGAGCTGCTCGATCAAGGCGTTCAATCGGGGCTCTGAGAAGGCATTGCCGAACAGGTCCAGCGCGATGGCCTTGTAGACGGTCACCGTGTCGCCGGGCGTCCAGGCTTCCGGCTCGAACATCAGGATCTGGTATTCCGGCGGGGCGACAAAACCGGGCGCTGAGATAACGGCGTTGACGCCATCAGAGTAAGCCTGCAGCGCGCCTTGAACATCCGGCGGAAGATTGGCTACGGCCGTGTCCGCGGCTTCGCCCAGCCCCATGGTGCGAAACCAGATATCGCTCTCCAGCCCGGCTTCCCCGAGAAACTCCGAGAGGCGACCGCGCAGTGCGCGGCGGGTGATTTCCATCTGCCAGAGGCGGTCCTGCGCGTGGGCGACGCCAAGGGCGTAATACGCATCATGGGAATTGCTCGCGAAGATATGCGGCACCGCATGTTCGTCACGGACGATCTGGGCCTCGGCGCGCAATCCGGCCAGCTCTAGGCGGCCAGAGGTTTGAGGCAGGGACGCGTACAGACGAATCACAAAACTGAAGGCCAGCAATGCCAGCAGTGCTAGGATGATGCCGGCAGCCCAGGCTGCAAAGCGCACAATCGAATTCGTCATGATGTCTTGCCCCCCCTTGCGGCACACACTAGCAAGTGAGTGAAAGCGATGGGAGGGCAAGATGGCAAGCTGTACTTTCCTTGGGCTCGGCGTGATGGGGTATCCCATGGCCGGCCACCTCAAGGCAGCAGGACATGACGTCACCGTTTGGAACCGCACGGGTGCAAAGTCACTGGCCTGGGCGGAGGAACATGGCGGTCAGGCCGCGGACACTGTCGAGGCTGCTGTTGCGGATGCGGACCTCGTCATGATGTGCCTGGGCGACGATCCCGATGTGCTCGCGATTGCCGAGCAGGCCATTCCGGCGATGAAGCCCGGCGCCATCCTGATTGATCACACAACAGCATCCGCAGAACTTGCCCGCGAACTGGACATGGATGCGCGCGATGCCGGAATCGGTTTCATCGATGCGCCGGTCTCCGGTGGTCAGGCCGGCGCCGAGAACGGTCAGCTGACCATCATGTGCGGCGGCGAGCCGGATACCTTCGCCCGCGCCGAACCGGTCATGGATGCCTACGCCAAGGCGATGTCGCTGATCGGTCCGGCGGGATCGGGGCAATTGGCCAAGATGGTCAACCAGATCTGTATCGCCGGTGTCGTCCAGGGGCTGTCGGAAGGTCTGCACTTTGCCAAGCGCGCGGGCCTTGATCCGGAATTGGTGATCGGCGCGATCTCCAAGGGCGCGGCCCAGTCCTGGCAGATGGAAAATCGCTGGGAGACGATGGTCGCGGGCAAATTCGATTATGGCTTTGCCATTGACTGGATGCGCAAGGATCTTCGCATCACACTTGAAGAAGCTCGTCGAAATGGCGCCAGGCTGCCGGTCACCGCGCAGGTGGATCAATTCTATGGCGATGTTCAGGAGATGGGCGGCAATCGCTGGGATACGTCCAGCCTGATCGCCCGCCTGGAGAAGCCCGGTGAGTGATCCCGCGGGCAAGGGCGAATACGGTCGCTATATCGAAACTGACAAGGTTGCGATGGGTGTTTGGGTGCGTCTGGTGAAGCTTTTCGTGACCTGGAAACTGATCTTCTTTGCCGGAACGAGGAAGCGGACGTGGATGCAAGCCTCCAACGACCAGCTCACGATATTGACGCGATCGAAGCATTGGAAAGTCGGGCTCGGCCTGTTGGGCGGGCTGAGCGATGGGCAGGTCGACTTCCTGCTGGAGTATGCGCGTTTGAACGCAGAGCGAGTGGAGCGGGTCTTTCGGACGACGGCACTGTTGCTGATCACGATCCCCGTCGGTGCTATTGTTGCCATTAATGAAGTTTCCCCAACGCTCATGGAAGATCTCGGATTCGGAGATGAACCGTTTTTCATAGGTCTGATGACCGGTTGGGGTGTCGTGGTCGGATATCTCATGCTGGTGGCCTGGCGGTCACGCGACCTGGTGGATTTCATGGCGTTTGAGGTCGCGCGGCGCAAGTTGGCGAACACCAAGACCACTCAATGATGAGCATCGATCTCCTCTTTGCTATCCTGGACTATGCCGGGATCGGGTTTTTTGCCTATTCCGGCGGCATGCTGGCCGCGCGCAAGTCCCTGGACCCGTTCGGAGCGGCGATTGTCGGCGCGGTCACCGGCATGGGTGGAGGCACGCTGCGCGACATCCTCCTGGGCTCGCTGCCGGTCTACTGGATTGCCGAACCAAGCTATCTGGGCGTCGCACTCGTGGGCGCCTTGCTGGGTTATTTCACCTCGCCTTGGGCGCAATCCCTGGCCTCGCGGCGGATCGTGCTGAACTGGGCGGATGCGGTGGGGCTGTCCGTCTTTTGCGTAATCGGTGCCCGGGCTGGTCTGGCCGCCGGTGCCCACTGGTCAATCGCGCTTCTGACCGGCGTGATGAGCGCGGCCTTTGGCGGACTTATTCGCGATATCATCGTCAATGATGTGCCGCTGGTGCTGAAAGAGGACATCTATGCCCTCGCAGCGCTGGCCGGCGCCGGTGCCTATGTGGCCGGCCTGTCGCTGGGCCTGCCGGTGGAATGGGTGACGCTGGGCGCAGCCGCTCTGGCACTCGTCCTTCGCGGCTGCGCGATCGTTTTCAAATGGTCATTGCCTGCGATGAAGATCAGCGACTGATACGCTGCTTCCCCATCCGAACCATGGGAATGCCGACCTCCGGCATCGGATATTCCGAGACCGCTTGCCAGCCGTGTTTGCGGTAGAAATTCACCGCCTGGGCATTATCCCGAAAACTCTCCAGCTCGATGGTCCCGAACGTGTCGTAGAGCAGACGCTCGCCATGCTCCAGCAGGGCTTCGCCAATGCCTTTGCGGTGATGGTCTACGGTGACCATCATCAGGTGGATTTCATTGTCCTTGATGGCCACAGCGCCGACCGGTTCTTCGCCCCGCTCTGCCACCCAGAGAAACGCGTTGCGCTCGGTATAGTATTTGGGCACCGCACCGGAGGCGATGTAGTCCTCGACCGCATCCGACCCGATCACTTCGGGGTGTTTCTGGCGAATGGTCTTGTAGGACAGGGCGGTCAGCGCATCGACATCATCGAGAGTGGCCGGACGCAGGGAAATTTCAGATTTCAAATTCGTATTCAATGTCTTGTTCCTGACATGAGAAAACACTGCGCTCACAAGGCGGGCACGTTATTCAGTTCTCGTGAAGCCCGCCAGAACGGCGGGCACGTCAGGACTCAAGAGTCATAAAATCTCCGTTGAAGGGCCGATGTCGCATGGATGGCGGACGAGGGCAAGACGGTCCTATCTTCCCCCATGGGGAAGTGCCGAAACGAAGTGAAGGCGAAGGGGGCGAGCGCAGCGAGCTGTCCTCCGGACTCCGTCCTCCGGCCCCTCCGACGGCTACGCCGTCACCTCCCCGGTGGGGAGGATAAGTCTCTTAAGCCCCCAGCGCCCGCGCCGCTCTTGGCGCAAAATATGTGATAATCCCGCTGGCACCGGCGCGTTTGAAGCTCATCAGGCTTTCCAGCATGACGCGTTCACCGTCGATCCAGCCATTCTGGGCGGCGGCCTGGATCATGGCGTATTCGCCGGAGACCTGGAAGGCATAGACCGGGACGGCGAAGTTTTCGGTTAGGGCGTGCACGATGTCCAGATAGGGCAGGCCGGGTTTGACCATGACCATGTCGGCACCCTCGTCAATGTCGAGTTCAACCTCGCGCAGGGCTTCGGCCGCATTGGCCGGATCCATCTGATAGGTTTTCTTGTCACCCTTGAGCGCGGCTGCCGAGCCGATCGCCTCGCGATAGGGGCCGTAGAAGCCCGACGCGTATTTGGCCGCATAGGAGAGGATCATCGTGTTGTGATGGCCGTGGCTTTCCAGCGCCTCGCGGATGACGCCGATGCGGCCATCCATCATGTCGGACGGAGCGACGACGTCACAGCCGGCTTCAGCCTGCAGCAGCGCCTGACCGACGAGCATTTCCACCGTCGCGTCATTGGCGACATAGTCCCCGTCCAGCAATCCGTCATGGCCATGCGTGGTGAACGGGTCGAGCGCCACATCACAGATGACGCCGATATTGGGCGCGGCATCCTTGATGGTCTTGATCGCCTGGGGGATGAGGCCGTCCGGGTTCAATGCTTCGCTGCCCTCGTCATCCTTCTTGGACGGATCGATATGCGGGAAGAGGGCGATGGCCGGGATGCCGAGCATCTCCGCATCCTTCGCTGCGGTTGCCAGTGCTTTCAGGGACAGTCTTTCCACACCTGGCATGGCGGCCACGGGCTCGACCGGATCAGCCGTATCGGAGACGACCACCGACCAGATGAGATCATTCACCGTCAGCGTCTTTTCCTGCACCAGGCGTCGGGACCAGTCAGCCTGGCGGGTACGGCGAAGTCGTGTGGAAGGATACATGTCGATGTCCGGCGCGGTTGTGATTCAGTGTTCTGGTAACTGGATACGGGATCAGGGGATAGTGTGGCAAACCCGCTCAGTATGAGACCGCGATTTCAGGAACAGAATATGCGCATTGTGCAGCGCAGCGGAATTGCTGTTTCCCGCAAAGGCTGATGGCGGCGTTCTTGTGCCGGATTGCCACCCTGCAACAAACGAAACTTGCCCCGGGGGTCAAGCCGCGATAGCTCTCCGCCCAACGCAAGCAAATCATGGAGCGCCGCCGTGCACTTCTCTCTCACCGAAGACCAGTCCCTGATCCGCGATATGGCGCGCAAATTTGCTGATGACCGGCTCAAGCCGAACGCAGCGCATTGGGATGAAGAGAAGATTTTCCCTGTCGATGTGATGCGCGAAGCCGCCGAGCTGGGCTTTGCCGGAATTTACACGCGCGAGGATGTGGGCGGTTCCAACCTGACCCGCCTGGATGCGGCGCTGATCTTTGAAGAGCTGTCGCGCGGCTGTGTCGCGACAGCGGCCTTCCTGTCTATCCACAATATGTGCGCCTGGATGATCGACACCTGGGGCAATGAGGAACAGCGCCAGCGTTTCCTGCCGGGCATGATGACGATGGACAAGATCGCGTCCTACTGCCTGACAGAGCCGGGTGCCGGTTCCGACGCGGCGAGCCTGCGCACCCGTGCCAAGCGTGATGGCGATCATTACGTGCTCAATGGTTCCAAGGCGTTTATCTCGGGCGCGGGCACGTCGGATTATTACGTCGTGATGTGCCGCACCGGTGATGATGGTCCCAAGGGGGTCTCCACCGTTGTGGTCGAGAAGGACACGCCCGGTCTCAGCTTTGGCGCGAATGAGAAGAAAATGGGCTGGAATGCCCAGCCGACACGCGTCGTCACGTTCGAGGACTGCCGCGTTCCGGTCGCCAACCGTCTGGCCGATGAGGGCATGGGCTTCACCCTGGCGATGAATGGCCTCAATGGTGGCCGCATCAATATCGGCGCCTGCTCGCTGGGTGGTGCGACCGAGGCGTTCGAGACTGCCAAGGAATATGTCCACACGCGCAAGCAATTCGGTCGTGAGCTGGCCCAGTTCCAGGTCACCCAGTTCAAGCTGGCCGACATGGCGACCGAGCTCGATGCCTCGCGTCTGATGCTCTATCGCGCTGCTGCGGCACTCGATGCCAAGGACCCGATGGCGGCGCAGTATTGTGCCATGGCCAAGCGCTTCGCGACGGACACCTGTTTCGACGTTGCCAACCAGGCCCTGCAGCTGCATGGCGGTTACGGCTATCTGAAAGACTACCCGCTCGAGCGCATTGTGCGGGATCTGCGTGTCCACCAGATCCTTGAAGGCACAAACGAAATCATGCGAGTGATCATCGCCAAGCAATTGACGGCATAAAGGAGAGCGCCATGGGCGAAGAGACCGGGGCCAGCGAGCCGAAGAGCTTTGAGACCACCCTGGAAGCCTTTGCCCAGGCCTGTGCCGATGCGGAAGAGGGCATCGTCGCCGAACAGCCCATGGTCGGCATTGTTCTCGACGCCAAGGAAGAGTTCGGTGCGGATGAGTCGATGTCGGTTGAAGCCGATGGCTGTCTGCGGCTGACCCTGCGCGTCGCGGCAAGGGATGGCGGTTTCGTCGTTCTGTCCAAGACGACCTATGCGCCCAAGCAGGAGGTGAAGGTCGGTGATCTGGTCTGCTGGGTCCCGCTCAAACACGAAGCGGCCCTGGCCGAACAAGCCAATGACGAGCGTTTCGGCTGGATCGGCCTGGTTTTCGCCACCCTCGAACCGGACTGGGTCGAGGACGAGTGGGCGCTGAGGGAGTTTTATGAGTGATCTGCTGACGGTGACCAGCAGTGGTCGCCGCAACTGGCTGTCATGGCTGGTCGCTGAAGAGGTTTATGCTTCTGGGTCTGATCGAGCGCGTTTGATCCGTTTGCGTCATTCATTCCAGCCTGCCGTCGCCCCGCTGGCGGATGAGTTTACGCATTCGCATTGGCGAGAGGTCCCCCTGGACGAAGCGAGGCTTCTGGCAGCGGACCGGGCCAAGAAAGGGATCGCCTATAACTCGTTTGCTCTACCGAGGCGTTTGTTGTCCCATCCACGGGTGAACAGCTTTTTTGCTGATTTCTCGGACGCGGCACGTGCCTTTACGAACTGGGGAGAGATCATCGGGGGTGGATGTAGTGGCGGCTGGCAACCTTTCACGCAATCCACTTTCGACCTCGCCGTTGGTGTAGTAGACGGCAAGAAAATTGGAATCTTCTGCATCGAAGACGAGGACTGAACCTTGACTGACGAACCCGAAATCATCGCCCGCAAGACCGGTCAGATTGGCCGGATCACGCTCAATCGCCCCAAGGCGCTCAACGCGCTGACGCATCCGATGTGCCTGATGATGATCGAGGCGCTGGAGAGCTGGCGTCATGATGACGACGTCAAGGCGATCGTCGTTGATGGCGCTGGCGAGAAAGGGTTTTGTGCGGGCGGGGATATCCTCAAACTGCATGACAGCGGCAAGGCGGGCAATGATGATGCCTGGCTGTTCTGGCGTGACGAGTATCGTCTCAACACGCTGATCTTCCATTATCCCAAACCCTATGTGGCGCTGATCGACGGCATCACCATGGGCGGCGGTGTCGGCGTATCGGTGCACGGATCGCACCGTGTTGCAGGCGACCGCACGATGTTTGCCATGCCGGAGACCGGTATCGGTTTCCATCCGGATGTGGGCGGGGCCTATTTTCTGCCGCGTCTGGCTGGCGAGATCGGCACCTGGATGGGGCTGACGGGCGCTCGCCTCAAGGCTGCTGACGCGGTCGCATCGGGCCTCGCGACCCATTACTGCCCGTCCAGCCAGTATGATGCGCTGGTGGCGGCTCTAGAGAGCGCAGATCTTTCCGATGACGACGCGCTGGAAGTCCTGCTCGAAGAATTTTCCGGAGATCCCGGTGACAGCGACCTGGCCCATACGCGCGGCCTGATCGATGCAGCCTTTGCCGGCAATCGGGTCGAGGAGATCATTGCGCGCATCGAGGGCGCCGGTGATGGCTGGT
Source organism: Maricaulis sp. (assembly GCF_017643475.1). Classification (GTDB taxonomy): domain Bacteria; phylum Pseudomonadota; class Alphaproteobacteria; order Caulobacterales; family Maricaulaceae; genus Maricaulis. The sequence goes on along the minus strand of NZ_JAEPNI010000003.1, from coordinate 182,185 downwards.
CGACAAAACAGGCGAAAATCCTGTCGTCCAAGTCCCCGGCCGCGTTGAAGCTCACGCTGGCGGCGCTGCGAAAGGGCGCGGACCTGTCCTTTGAAGATGTCATGCGCCAGGACCTGCGCGCGTCGAGCTGGTGCCTGAAGGGCAAGGATTTCTATGAGGGCGTGCGCGCCGTCATCATCGACAAGGACAATGCGCCGGTCTGGGATCCGTCCACGCTGGCCAGCGTCAATGACAATGATATCGCCGAGGCTTTTGAACCCCTCGACGCAGACCATGAAATGACCTTCCTGGGCGACGACGCTTAAGGACAGGCAAGGGGAGAATACGAGATGGCGACGATCGCATTTATCGGTCTGGGCAATATGGGCTCGGGCATGGCAGCCAACCTGGTCAAGGCCGGCCATGATGTGAAGGCGTTTGACCTGTCCGACGCCGCTGTGGCTCAGGCGGTGGAGCAGGGCGCGTCAGCCGCAGGGTCCGCAACGGACGCCGTTGCCGGCGCGGACGCCGTGGTCACGATGTTGCCCGCGGGCAAACATGTGCGCGCGGTCTATGAAGGCCAGGTCTTCCCGGCCGCGGCGCCGGGTACGCTCTTCCTGGATTGCTCCACGATTGACGTCGACAGTGCGCGCCATGTCGGTGGTGCGGCCGTCGACAAGGGATTCAAGTTTGTCGATGCGCCGGTCTCTGGCGGTGTCGCAGCGGCCACGGGCGGCACGCTGACCTTCATGGTCGGTGGTTCCGCAGACGATTTTGCCGCCGCCGAGCCTTTCCTGCAGGCGATGGGCAAGGCCGTGATCCATGCCGGTGATACCGGTGCAGGCCAGGCCGCCAAGATCTGTAACAACATGCTGCTGGCCATCACCATGATCGGCACGTGTGAGGCCTTCGCACTGGCGGAAAAGCTGGGTCTCGACCAGCAGAAATTCTTCGATATCTCGTCCAAGGCCTCCGGCCAGTCCTGGTCCATGACCAGCTATTGCCCGGTGCCGGGTCCGGTCCAGACCACGCCGGCCAATAACGACTATCAGCCCGGTTTCGCCACGGCGATGATGCTGAAGGATCTCAAACTCGCCCAGGATGCGGCCCAAAGCGCCGGTGCATCCACGCCGCTGGGTGCCCAGGCCGAGGCGCTCTATGCCATGTTCGACAATCTGGGCGGTCGTGATAAAGACTTTTCAGGTATTTACGAGCTATTGATAGGAAGTTGGGGTAAAAATTAAGCGGTTTTTAGAGCTTTGCGTTTAGCGTCCCATCCAAAGATCAAAAAGATCGGGTGGAGTACAGACCATGGCATTGGCTGAAAGCGTAACGCCGCAGGCAGGACCGCAGGCAGAATATCTCGAACTTCTTCAACTGGTGGAGCGTTTGCATCGCCAGCTTCTTGATGTTGTCAAGGACGAGCTGGACCGCGAAGGGCTCGAGGATGTGAACAGCGTGCAGGCGCTGCTGTTGTTCAATATCGGTGACCAGGAGCTCACTGCGGGCGAATTGAGGACGCGTGGCCATTATCTGGGCTCCAACGTCTCCTATAATCTCAAGAAGCTCGTGGATGCCGGTTACATCCGCCACGAGCGTTCTTCCACGGATCGTCGGTCTGTGCGTGTCAGCCTGACCGAAAGCGGTCATGCGGTGCGCGAACAGCTCAATGAACTCTTTGCGCGCCAGGCCGGATCCCTGCATCCGGTGGGTGGTGTGGAAGGCGAGACGCTTCCGACCGTCAATACAGCGCTCACACGGATCGAGCGTTTCTGGTCAGATCACATCCGCTTCCGGATGTAAGTACTGCAAAAAAATCAGGGTGCGGCGCTTCGTCCATTCGCAGGAGCGCCGTTAACAGTTTATACCGAGACTCAGTTCCCACTGAGCGGGACAGACTGTTACGAGGCCCCCATGGATTACCAAGCCGCATTTGGATCAGCTGTACGTCGCGTCAAGGCGGAAGGCCGTTACCGCGTCTTTGCCAATCTCATGCGCAAGAAGGGTGATTTTCCCAAAGCTCGCTGGCGCACACCGGAAGGTGATGTCCGCGATGTGACGGTCTGGTGCTCCAATGATTATCTCGGCATGGGGCAGATTCCCTGCGTCGTGGAATCGATGAAAGCCGCGATCGACGAAGTCGGTTCAGGCGCTGGCGGCACCCGCAATATTTCCGGCACCACGCATTATCATGTCGAGCTCGAGCACTCGCTCGCCGACCTGCACCAGAAAGATGCCGCACTTCTCTTCACCTCCGGCTATATCGCCAACGAAGCCACGCTGGCGACGCTGGGCAAGATCCTGCCGGGTCTGATTATCTTCTCCGACGAGCTGAACCACGCCTCGATGATCGAAGGTGTGAAGGGCGCGCGCTGTGAGAAACATGTCTGGCGGCACAATGATGTCGAGCATCTGGAAGAATTGCTCAAGGCCGCTCCGATTGATGCGCCAAAAGTGATTGCCTTCGAGAGTGTCTATTCCATGGACGGTGACATCGGTCCGATCGAGGCCGTGTGTGACCTGGCTGAAAAATACAATGCGCTGACCTATCTCGACGAAGTGCACGCAGTGGGCCTTTACGGCTTGCGCGGCGCCGGCATCGCCGAGCGGGATGGTCTGATGCATCGTGTCGACATTATCGAGGGCACTCTGGGCAAGGCGTTTGGCGTAATGGGCGGCTATATCGCCGCGGACGGCGCTATCATCGATGCGATCCGTTCCATGGCACCGGGCTTCATTTTCACGACGGCACTGCCGCCTTCGCTGGCCGCCGGAGCCCGCGCAAGCGTCGAATATCTCAAATCATCCAATCATCTGCGCGAGAAACACCAGGAACGCGCGGCGACGCTGAAACAGCGCCTGGCCGACGCCGGTTATCCTGTGATGCCGTCCGTGACCCATATCGTCCCGGTCAAGGTTGGCGATCCGGTTCTGTGCAAGCGCATCACCGATCGTCTGCTCGCGGATCACGGCATCTATGTGCAGCCGATCAACTATCCCACCGTTCCGCGGGGCACCGAGCGTCTTCGACTGACGCCGACACCGTTGCATACGGATGAGATGTTTGATCAATTGATCACGGCGCTCGACGTGGTCTGGGAAGAGGCGTCTGCGGAAGGCCAGGACGGCCTCGCCACCGCCTGATCGTGAGGCTGGATGGGCGGCCACGATATCTATCTTGAAATTGTCGGGATCGGGAACGCAGTGCGTGTCGCTGCGGTTGACGGTGTGACCGGTGACGAGGTCGTCTTTCAGGTGCCTGAAAAAACTTCGCGGGCGGAAATCGAGCGCCTGGCCGTCGCCAAGCTGAAATGGAAACAGGACAAGGACGCCAATAAAAAACGGCCGGGTTCGAAGCCCGGCCGCGGTATTACTGCTTGAAGCTGGGTCCTACGCCTTGGCGCCCCGGCCGAGGCCAATATCCTTGGCAAACTGCGAACGCTTGCGTGAATAGGCGGGCGCGACCATCGGATAATCCGAGGGCAGATTCCATTTCTGGCGGTATTCGTCCGGGGACATGTTGTATTGGGAGCGAAGATAGCGCTTGAGCATTTTCAGCTTCTTGCCGTCTTCAAGACAAACGATGTGATCGTCCGCGATTGATTTGGAAACTGGTACAGCCGGCTTTACTTTTTGCTCAATTTTTTCCTCGATCGAGGAAACACTCGTCATTGTGGCGTGCACAGACTTGATCAGGTCTGGCACACTTTCGGCCGGCATTGAGTTGTGTGACAGATATGACGAGACGATTTCAGTCGTCATGCGAAGCAGTTCTTCTCTGTCGATATCAGGCAGAGCGTTGTCAGTCATATCCGATCCCTTTTTGCTTTTTTTGGATGAGGGCAGCGTAAAGTGAACGCTGTTCGTATTGGAGGGATATGGTTAGTTGAATCACAATTCAAGTCTTCAGAAGTGCATTTCGGTATTCGTATACGTGCAGTGTGAGTAATATAAATATTCCGTAATATTGCAGGGCGTTCACGAGGCGAGATGCGGTCTTGCAAAAAGGAAGCTTGAAGGCCCGTGAGCACCATCCTATCAAAGCGGCATAACGAGTAAGGACCCGCCATGACTGACACTCTCACTGACACGATGGATACGGCTTCCACAGAAGCGTTTTTCTCCCAGCCGGTCGTCGAATCCGATCGCGAAGTTGCCGGAGCCATTCACGCCGAGATTCTGCGCCAGCAGAATCAGATCGAGCTGATCGCTTCAGAGAATATCGTGTCGCGCGCTGTGCTTGAGGCGCAGGGCTCTCCGCTGACGAATAAATACGCGGAAGGTTATCCGGGGCGCCGCTATTATGGCGGGTGCGAGCATGTTGATGTCGTTGAACAACTGGCCATCGATCGGGCCAAGGAATTGTTTGGCGCTGCCTATGCCAATGTCCAGCCGAGTTCTGGCAGCCAGGCCAATCAGGGTGTCTTCCTGGCCTTGCTCAAGCCGGGTGACAAAATCCTGGGCATGTCGCTGGATGCCGGTGGTCACCTGACACACGGCGCGCGTCCGAACATGTCGGGCAAATGGTTCGAGGCGCATGCCTATGGCGTCGACAAGGACACGGCCCTGATCGACTATGATGCGCTGCGCAAGCAGGCGCACGAGGTCAAGCCGGCCCTGATCGTTGCAGGTGGTTCCGCCTATCCGCGCGAGATCGATTTTGCCGAATTCCGCAAGATTGCTGACGAGGTTGGCGCCTATCTTCTGGTCGACATGGCGCACGTTGCCGGCCTGGTCGCCGGCGGGGTCTATCCCAGCCCGGTGCCGCACGCGCACGTCTGCACGACGACCACTCACAAGACCTTGCGCGGTCCGCGCGGCGGCATGATCATCTCCAACGACCTGGATCTCGGCAAGAAATTCAACTCTGCCATCTTCCCGGGGCTGCAAGGTGGCCCGCTGATGCATGTCATCGCCGGCAAGGCCGTTGCCTTCGGCGAAGCGCTGCAACCGGAGTTCAAGGCGTATATGAAACAGGTTGTCGCCAATTGCCGGGCTATGTCCGATGCCGTCCTGGCGGGCGGCTATGCCATCGTGTCCGGTGGTACGGACAGCCATCTGACGCTGATTGACCTGCGTCCGAAGGGCCTCAAGGGCAATATCGCAGAGGAAGCACTCGAGCGGGCCTATATCACCTGTAACAAGAATGGCGTTCCGTTTGATCCGGAAAAGCCCACGGTCACGTCCGGTCTGCGTGTCGGCTCTCCGGCCGGTACGACACGGGGCTTCGGCGAGGCCGAATTCAAGCGCATTGGCGAGCTCATGGTCGAGGTTCTCGACGCGCTGGTCGAGAGCCCGGAGGGCAATGCCGAGGTCGAGGCCCGAGTGCGTGAGGAAGTGAAGGCGCTGACAGCACGCTTCCCAATCTATCCGAAACTGGCCTAAGGTAACTGAATGCGCTGTCCTTTTTGCGGTCATCCAGACACCCAGGTCAAAGACTCCCGCCCGGCGGAAGATGGCAATGCCATTCGCCGCCGCCGGCAATGCCCGTCCTGTGCGGCCCGTTTCACCACGTTTGAACGGGTACAGCTGCGCGAACTGACGGTCTCGAAAAAGTCTGGTCGCCGGGTTCCGTTTGATCGCGAAAAGCTCAGCCGTTCCATCCAGCTTGCTGCGCAAAAGCGCAATATCGAGGCCGACCGCATCGAACAGATGATCTCCGGTATCGTCAGGCAGCTGGAGAGCTCCGGCGAGACCGACATCACCTCTGACCGGGTGGGCGAGCTGGTGATGGAGGCGCTGAAAAGCGTCGATAGCGTCGCCTATGTGCGTTACGCCTCGGTCTACAAGGACTTCCATCGCGTCGAGGACTTCCGCGAATTCATCAAGGATGAACATCTCGGCGGCGGCAAGAATACGCAAGGCGACAAGGAAAAATGAGCACATCCGCCCAGCCGCGGGTCACGCTCAAATTAGCCACCTCGCTTGATGGCAAGATCGCGCTGTCCAACGGACAATCCAAATGGATCACCGGCCCGGAAAGCCGTGCCGAGGTACATCGCATGCGCGCGGCTCATGACGCGATCCTGACCGGTGTGGGCACTATCCTGGCCGATGATCCGGAGTTCACGGCTCGCACCGATCCCATGCCGGAGAAACAGCCGGATCTGATCGTGCTGGATAGCAAGTTACGTACGCCCGTTACTTCACGAATTTTGCAGCCATTTGGACGAAGCGTTCGGGTCTATCATTGTGAGGCTGCGCCGCCATCCAAGGACCCGGCCTTTTATGAGAGAAAGGCTCGTCTGCAAGACGCCGGGGCAGTCGTCATCGACGGTGGTTTCTACGACTCTCGGCCTGATTTGGAATGGGTTTTAGAGCACCTCGCCAATTCCTATGGCCAACTGATGGTGGAGGCCGGTCAAGGCGTGACTGGGCGTTTTGTGGAATGGGATTTGGCAGATCGATTGGTATGGTTCCGGGCCCCGAAGATCCTTGGGAAAAGGGCGATAGATGCGCTCGATGTTTGGCCCGGCCTTGAGAGTCTCGATCTTGCCCCCATTTTCCATCGCATCTCTGTCACCGAACGCGGTGATGATCTGCAGGAAACTTACGAACGGATTCGCTGATGTTCACAGGCATTATCACCGCCAAGGGCCGTGTGCGCTCGATCACGGGCACAGATATTGTGCGTTTTGAGATCGAGGCGCCTTACGATGCCAATACGATCGATATCGGGGCATCCATCGCCCATGCCGGCGCTTGTCTGACCGTGGTCGAGAAGGAAAACACCGCGAAAGGGTGCTGGTATGCCGTCGAGGTGTCGCCGGAAACCCTGCGCCTGACCACGCTGGGCGATCTGGGCGAGGGCAGTGCGGTCAATCTGGAACGCGCCCTTGCCATGGGCGAGGAGCTTGGCGGACATCTGGTCACCGGCCATGTGGATGGTGTTGGCGAGGTCGTGGACCGGCGCGATGAGGGCGAGTGGGTCGTCTTCACAATCCGGCCACCGGCGGAGCTCAACAAGTACATCGCCAAGAAGGGCTCGGTGACGGTCGATGGCGTGTCACTGACAGTCAATGACGTGACCCGCGAGACCTTCGACCTGATGATTATTCCCCATACCGCAGAGGTGACGACGCTGGGCCAACTGCAAAAAGCCGCGCGCGTAAACCTTGAGGTCGACCTCATGGCGCGCTACGCCGCGCGCCTGAACGAATTTTCGGAGGATCAGGCGTGAGCGATATCCCTCTCTCCCCGATCGAGGACATTATCGAGGACGCCCGCAATGGGCGCATGTTTATCCTGGTCGATGCCGAGGATCGCGAAAACGAGGGTGACCTGGTCATCCCCGCCAAGTTCGCGACGCCCGACGCGGTCAATTTCATGGCCAAACACGGTCGCGGCCTGATTTGCCTGGCGATGAGCCAGGAGCGGATCGAGCAACTCGATCTCAAGCTCATGTCCTCGGAGAACCGTTCGCGCCACCAGACGGCTTTCACCGTGTCCATCGAAGCGCGTGACGGCGTCACGACCGGAATTTCCGCGCATGATCGCGCGCGGACGATTGAAGTCGCTACCGACCCCTCTAAGGGCGCTGATGACATCGCAACACCGGGACACGTTTTTCCACTGGTCGCCCGCGATGGTGGTGTCCTGATCCGGGCTGGGCATACCGAGGCGTCTGTTGATGTCGCTCGGCTGGCCGGTGCCGGTTCCTCTGGCGTGATCTGCGAGATCATGAATGAAGACGGCACCATGGCGCGTCTGCCCGATCTCATCGCCTTTGCTCAGCTGCACGGGCTGAAAATCGGCACGATCGAGGACCTGATCGCCTATCGCCGCCGCAATGACCGTTTCATCGAGCGCCGGCTGGAGAGCGAGTTCACCAGCCAGTGGGGCGGGCCGTTCAAGCTGGTCGTATTCCGCAATACGATTGATGGCGCGGAACATGTCGCGCTGGTCAAGGGCAAGCCGTCCTCCCACGAGCCGACCCTGGTCCGCATGCACAAGGTCTCCTTTGTGGACGATGTCTTGCGCGAGGCTGGCGGTCGCGGAGGTCTGGCAGAAGCCGGTATCAAGGCGCTGGCGGAAAATGACGGTCCGGGCGTGATGGTCTTCATCCGCGAGACCAGCCACACGGCGATTGTCGAGCGCCTGGGTGCCCATCCCGCACTCCCGCAGGACGAACGTGAAGCCCGTCGCCTGCGTGAGTACGGCATCGGTGCGCAAATCCTGCTCGACCTGGGTGTCCAGGAAATGGACCTGTTGACCACCAAGCCGCAGACCATTGTTGGTCTGGAAGGTTACGGCCTGAGCGTTCGCAAGGAACGCCTGTTTTCTGGAGACTGACATGAGCGGATATCGCATTCTCATCATCGCCGGCGCATTTTATCGCGATATCGCTGACCCGATGATCAAGGGCGCGTCCGAAGCGCTGGCCAAGGCCGACTGCTCGTTTGACGTTGTCGAGGTTCCCGGCGCGCTGGAAATTCCTGGGGCCATCACCCAGGCCGAGCTGACCGATGCAGGATATGACGGCTATATCGCGCTGGGCTGTGTCATTCGCGGCGAGACGACGCATTATGACTATGTCTGTGGCGAGTCAGCGCGGGGCCTGATGGACTTGTCTCTGGAGGGCGTTCCGGTCGGCAATGGCATACTGACGGTGGAAAACCGGGCGCAGGCCATGGTAAGGGCGGTCGAGAAAAACAAGGGCGCTGATGCGGCCGAAGCCTGTCTGTCCATCCTGCAGCTTCGCGACCGCTTTCGTGGCGAAGCAGAAGATTAAGATGACAGAAAAAGAAAACCCGTCCGAACGCCGTGCGCGTCTGCGCCGTATGGCGCGCCTGTCCGCTGTACAGGCCCTCTATCAAATGGAAATCGCGTCGCGTGGTGCCAAGGATGTGATCCGGGAATTCCGCGATCATCGTTTCGGTGCGGCGCATGAAGGTCCGGAATATGTCGAGGCGGACGAGGATTTCTTCGATGATCTTGTCAGCGGCGTGGTCAGCAACCAGGCGACAGTTGACCCGGCGATTGATGAAGTCCTGGCCGATGGCTGGCGTATGGAGCGTCTGGACGCGACCGTTCGGGCCATTCTGCGCTCCGGCGGTTTCGAGCTGTTCAAGCGCGACGATGTTCCCGCAAAGGTCGTGATCGATGAATATGTCGAGATCGCCAACGCGTTCTTCGAGGGCTCCGAACCGAAATTCGTCAATGCCGCGCTGGACAAGTGCGGCCGCAAGGCGCGCGCTTCGGAATTCTAGGTGATGAGCGGCTCGAACGAGTTCGACTTTATCGAGACCTTCCTGAAACCCATGACACTGGGTCATCCCGCAGCGCTCGGCCTGCTGGATGACGCCGCCTTGCTGACCCCGCAGGCTGGCCACGAAATCGTGCTTGCGAGCGACATGTTGGTGGAAGGTCGCCATTTTCCGGTTGATGCAAGCGCCGACGTTATCGCGGCGCGGGCCCTGCACAGCAATCTCTCCGATCTTGCCGCCATGGGCGCCTTTCCTCTGGCTTTCATGAGTTCTGTGGCTTTCCCGGAAAGCTGGGAGGCTTCTCGCCGGGAGGCGCTTGCCAAGGCGTTCGCGGCCCTGTCACAGCCGCTGGAACTTCCGTTGATTGGTGGAGACACCACATCAGGAGGCGAGCAGCTGGTTATCTCCCTGACGCTGATCGGGGAAGTGCCGAGCGGGCAGGGGCTTGTGCGCTCTGGCGCGCGTGAAGGTGATGATGTCTGGGTGTCTGGAACGATCGGCGATGCCGGGCTCGGCCTCAAAATGGCGTTGAACACGCTGGACAAGCAGGCCGACCTGCTGGCCCGGTATGAACATCCCGAGGCGCGTCTGGAACTTGGCCTGGAGCTGCGGGGGCTGGCGTCAGCCTGTGTCGACATCTCGGATGGCTTGATTGCCGACGCGGTTCATTTGGCAAAAGCCTCCGGTGTCGGGCTGGAAATCGAAAGCGCCATGATCCCGCTGTCAGATCCCGCACTGTTGTGGCTGGAAAACGAGGGGCAGCCAGGTCTCATCAAGCTGGCGAGTGCCGGCGATGACTACGAGCTCTTGTTCACAGCACCATCCTCACGCTCCGGCGACATCCTGGCGCTGCAGGAGGAAACCGGGCTTTCTCTGAACTGGATTGGACGGGTTATTGCGGGTGAAGGTTGCCAGCTTCTCGATGATGCAGGCGTGGCTCTGGATGTGGCTGCAGGCGGTTTTACGCATTTTTGACGCCTCTCACTTACGCTTTCGGTTGGATGGTGAGGTGTGTGATGCGTTTTCTGATTTCGCTCCTGATGTCGGTTCTTCTAAGCTCGACGGCGCTGGCCGCGGCCTCTGCGCCGCCGTCGAGCGATGACGAGGGCAGTTCCGGCGGTTCCGGAAATCGTTTCCTCATGCTGTTTTCCAGCGGCAATGAGGATGAAGACGAATATGTGGAGGAAGAGGATGATCCTCGTTCCTTCACCATGCCGGCCGTGGTCGCTCCGCTGGCGGAGAATGACCGTCTCACCGGTTTCGCCTATGTGCTGGTTCGCATGCGTGTGGCCCAGGGGCATGACGTCTGGCGCATGCAGGAAAACACCCATTATGCTCTTGATTTGATGACACGAACCGCGTTCCGTGAAGATCTGAGTACTGAAGATGGGCAGGCCCTGAACCGCGAAGCAGCCGTGGCCGCCTGGTCGCAGGCACTTGGCGAGTATTATGGCGCAGGCGCAATCGAAACGCTCGAGATTCGGAGTTTCGACGTCCGTCTTTTCGCCCGATAGCGTCTGTTTTCCTTTTTTCTTGGATATTTAGCGGGTCAAGCGCGTCGGCGTATTGCACCCCCTAGGGGCATTGGGCATAGTCCATTCGTCTAGGGGGAGTTTTTTACGGTCGGCGCGATTCCCGCGTTTGACTTCCCCGTTGAAAATAAAGGCCGATGTGAGGAAAAATAACGGGGCTCTACGCCATGAACATGCTTATGCTGGCCATTGCCGCAGCTGTTCTCGCCATCATCTATGGGGTTGTGCAAACACAACGCCTGATGAGCGCGAGTGCAGGCTCGGAGAAGATGCAGGAAATTGCATCGGCCATCCAAGAAGGCGCTAACGCTTATCTCAAGCGCCAATACACCACCATCGCCATCGTCGGTGTCGTCGTCTGTATCCTGATTGCCGTCACTCTGGGCTGGCAAGTCGCACTCGGTTTTGCCATCGGTGCAGTCCTGTCCGGCGCGGCCGGATTCATAGGCATGCTGGTTTCGGTCCGCGCCAATGTGCGCACGACCCAAGCCGCTAGCACCGGCCTGGCTGCAGGCCTGGCTGTCGCTTTCCGCTCTGGTGCGATCACCGGCATGCTGGTGGCTGGCTTGGCGCTGCTGGGTGTGGCCGGATATTTCTGGCTGCTGACCGGCGCGATGGGCTTTGAGGCGGGAGACCGTACGGTCATCGACGCTCTGGTCGCCCTGGGCTTTGGCGCCTCCCTGATCTCCATCTTCGCCCGTCTGGGCGGCGGCATCTTCACCAAAGGTGCGGATGTGGGTGGCGACATGGTCGGCAAGATCGAAGCCGGTATCCCGGAGGATGATCCGCGCAACGCTGCAACCATCGCTGACAATGTCGGCGATAATGTCGGCGACTGTGCCGGCATGGCTGCTGATCTGTTCGAGACCTATGCCGTGACGGTTGTTGCGACGATGGTTCTCGCGGCGATCTTCTTTGCGGATGGTCTCGGCGCAACGATGATGATCTATCCGCTGGCAATCGCTGCGGTGTGTATCGTCACCTCCATCATCGGTACCTTCTTCGTCAGCCTGGGCGGCGGTACCAATGTGATGGGCGCGCTCTACAAGGGCCTCATCGCTGCGGGTGTGCTGTCCATTGGTGGTCTGTGGGTGGTCAACACCTATGCCCTGCCGAATGGCATGGGCGAGATCGGCGAAGTTGCCGGCACCATGATTACCGGCATGAACCTGTTCTGGTGCGGCCTGATCGGTCTCGTCGTTACGGCGGCGATCATCTGGGTCACGGAATACTATACCGGCACGGAATTCCGTCCGGTGAAGTCGGTGGCTGAAGCCTCCGAGTCCGGCCATGGTACCAACGTCATCCAGGGTCTTGCTGTTTCCCTGGAAGCGACTGCTCTGCCGGCGATCATCATCATTCTCGGTATTCTATCGACCTTCATGCTTGCAGGCCTGTTCGGTATCGCCATTGCGGTGACCACCATGCTGGCCCTGGCGGGTCTGATCGTCGCGCTCGACGCCTTCGGTCCGGTCACCGACAATGCCGGTGGTATCGCCGAGATGGCGGGCCTGGATGAAAGCGTTCGTGACACGACGGATACGCTGGACGCTGTTGGTAACACGACAAAAGCGGTCACCAAGGGTTATGCGATCGGCTCCGCCGGTCTGGGTGCCCTGGTCCTTTTCGCGGCTTATACAACCGACATCGAGCACCTGCTTCACATGGAGCTGGAATTCTCGCTGAAGGATCCGTACGTGATCGTCGGCCTGCTCTTTGGTGGTCTTCTGCCTTACCTGTTCGGTGGCATGTCGATGATGGCTGTCGGTCGTGCCGCGACCTCGGTCGTTGCCGAAGTACGCCGACAGTTCAAGGAGATCCCGGGCATCATGGAGTTCAAGGCGAAGCCGGATTACGGCCGCGCCGTGGACATCCTCACCAAGGCTGCGATCCGCGAGATGATCGTGCCGTCGCTTCTGCCGGTTCTGTCACCGATCGTGCTTTACTTCGCCATCAACGCGATTGCCGGTCAGGCGGCTGCCCTGACGGCTGTCGGTGCGATGCTTTTGGGTGTGATCGTCAACGGTCTCTTCGTGGCTGTTTCCATGACTGTCGGTGGCGGTGCGTGGGACAACGCCAAGAAATACATCGAGGACGGCAATCATGGTGGCAAGGGTTCGGAGGCTCACAAGGCTTCTGTAACCGGTGACACCGTCGGTGACCCGTACAAGGACACGGCCGGTCCGGCTGTGAACCCGATGATCAAGATCACGAATATCGTGGCTCTGCTGCTGCTCGCCTTCCTGGCTGGCTAAGCGGTCCTGATCGATCGAACTGGAAAGCCCCGGTCAGCTGGCCGGGGCTTTTCTCATGCGCGCTGTTCTCTGCGGTAGGCCAGGTGAAAAAGAAACGCTGACCCCGTCCAGATCTCCGCAAAGAAGGTGGTGACCAGGAAAACATCGCTGAACAGGTCCGGCGTTGCCAGGATGAAGCCCAGCGCGCCGAGCGTCATCTGTGTTCCGGCGACCGCAAGCATGGTCGTCCGCATCCCGCTGGCCCGGAAACGGGACAGCGCGGATCCGATGGCTCCCGCTGCAAGCACCAGCGTCATGGCCTGATTGATCGGATGCTCGCCGGAACCGATCAGGCCGACGGCCAGCTGCATCCAGACCAGGACAAGCGCACCCAGAGCGGCGAGGGTGCCGGCCAGGATATGCCAGTGTGATCGTGCATTGCGGGTGATCAGCCAGGTCACCAGCGCGCAGCTGGCAAACAGGGCCGTTGCGATCACATAATCCGTCGTGTCCCAGTTCATAAGCATGTCCCTTGATAGCCCCTGGCCAGATGCAGGTCCGGGAACCAAATCTTTGCGTTTCCTGATCCAAACTGGGTGAATTCTACGCGTGGGGATTGGTAAATGAAAACTCTGGCCACTTCATGGTTCAAGGTGGTGGTGATGGCGTGTTTGTTCGCCAGCCTGTGCGGTCAGGTCTTGGCCCAGCCCGGCTCGCAGGAGCTATCCGCAGACCAGCGAACACGCCTTGATGACATACTGATCGACAGTCAGGCGCTTTACGGGACGATTGGGTATTCGGTTGTGTTGCTGGCCGGTGCCGAGGTGATTTATGAAAACCATGGTGGTGTCGTTGATCAGGTGAGCGGCGCAGCGCCGGATGGAAGTTCGGTCTATCCGGTCTATTCTGCCTCCAAACTCCTGTTCAATGTGGCCCTTCTCCAGGCCGTCGAGCGCCAGGAAATTGCCCTGGATGCCACTTTAGGCACGCTGGTGACTGATCTTCCCGAGAGCTGGAAACAGGTGTCGCTGGCAACTGCGATCTCGCATGCGTCGGGCTTCCCGGAGTATTTCTCACGCCCCTTCGAGCCCACGGCCCGGTCTGCGCTGGAACGGGTGTTCGACGAGCCATTTCTATTCGAACGAGGAACGGGGTCTCGCTATACGCAGACCAACTACGCCCTTGGGCGCCTGGCCCTCGAGCGCGCGTCAGGGCAGCCTTATGAAACCCTGCTGGCACAGGGCCAGGCCGCAGTTGCCGGCATGTCGGATCTGGAGTTTTCCCGAGAGGGCGCACACATCGATAATGCTGTGACCAGCTACCAGTCGGAGGCAGAAGGTGGAGGCTCGAGGGGTATGCTCTACTGGATGCCGTATCATTTCTCCGGAACCGGTCTCAATCTGAGCCTCGACGACTTTACGCTATGGGCGCAGGCGCTGGTGCGGGGGCGGTTCGTGCCGCGAGAAACCCTGCTGGAGCATTGGCAGGGCTTTGCACTGGCGGACGGTGGCCTGTCGCGCTTTTCTCATGGCTGGGAATTTGAGCAGCATGGTGAATTTACCGGCGTCGGCCACGGCGGAGGCGGTCGGGTCGTATTCCGGCACTATTTCGATGCGGACGCACCGGACACTTCAGTCACGGTGGTCTATCTCGACAATGGTGGCACACGCTATTTCTCACAGAGCCGTCTGGCGCTGCGTCTGGCAAGCGTCGTCATGCCTGAATTGTCAGAGGGCGCGGAGTAGACCTACTGGTCGCGACGCGGGCCACCGGCACCGCCTGGCAGATTCTGCTCGCCACCAAACTGCTCGTTGGGAAGCGTGCCGACATTACCCAGCAGCTGTTCCAGGATGGAGAGCTCACGACCGCGGGTCGGCGTTTCCGTAGAGGAGTAGGCCACGACGCGACCATCATCCAGGCCGTATTCGTTCACTTCGGAGACAACGCCAGTGTCGTCGAAGGTGATGGCGATGATGCGACGGTCACGGGTGGAGGGACGCAGATAGGCCAGCGACTCACGTGTTGCCGAGATGTAGTACCAGGTGTTCGTTTCGAACGTGCCGCGTGTGGACGGGTTTCCGAAGCGCTGCAACACAGTCTGTTGCGTGTCCTCGGCAACGGTCACTTCCGGTTCCACGTTGATACCATAGCGATGCCCGTGCGAACGAAGCGTGGGATTACACGCTGCGACGCCAAGCGTGCAGGCAATAATAACGGCAGAAATACGGACGCTGCGTTGCATGAATTCACTCCTCCGGGGGCGGCCCGGCCTGTACTTGCCGTATTGACCTACCCTCGCGGGAGCTTAGCCTCAAGTGCAAAGATTGAGGAGCGCCGATTACATGTTGTTCGGATTGTTCAAGCCGCGACCGGAAAAACTGCTGGCGAGAGAGTTGTACGAGCATCTGCTTGCTGCATCCAGACAGCCTGCCCTGTATGGCGAAGACTGCGTTCCCGACACGCTCGAGGGTCGCTTCGAGATGGTGGTGTTACATACCGCCCTGGTGATCCGTGTGTTTCAGGCGAGTGCTGAACAGGCGCACCGCGATATCTCCCAGGTTCTATTTGACACCATGTTCGATGATTTTGACGCGGCCATGCGCGAGATGGGGGTAGGCGATTCCGGAGTGGGCAAGAAAATCCGCTTCATGGCCGAGGGCTTTTATGGACGTGCCAGCGTTTATGACGAGGCGCTGAAAGTTGACGACCCGGGCGTGTTGGAGCTCGCGATTGCCCGCAATATTTTTGCGTCGGAAGAGACAAATTCAGCGTCGCGTAAACTCTCGGACTACGTGCGGGCGAGTGCGGAAAAGCTTGATGCGCAAGGGGCGTTGACGCTCGCGGAAGGCGCCGCTCCGGATTTCGTCACGCTCGGCTGACCGTTTTCCCGCCTTGCATCTGTCCGGAGGTCCGATAAGTTCCGCTGGGTTTTGGCGGTTAAAGCCGTCGCAAGGGGACGCGACCTTCCTGCATGACTGGCATTCCTACGATTTCGGTAGACGCGATGGGGGGCGATCTTGGCCCGCGCGCGGTCGTTGAGGGTATCGTGCAAGCGCTTAAACGCTGGCCGGACCGACAGACGAAATATCTCCTTCATGGCGACCAGGCTGAGCTGCAACCGCTGCTGGATGAATATCCGGCGGTCGCAGCTGTCTGCGAGCTACGCCATTCCGATAGCCAGGTCCAGATGACGGACAAGCCCAGCGAGGCGGTGCGTCGTGCGCGCGGCTCCTCCATGTGGAATGCGATCCAGTGCGTGAAATCGGGTGAGGCGGATGCGATCGTGTCTTCCGGCAATACCGGTGCGCTGATGGCGATTTCCAAGGTCATCCTGCGTATGAAAAAGGGTGTACACCGTCCGGCGATTTCTGCGAACTGGCCGACGCCGAAGGGGCATACTGTCGTTCTTGATGTCGGTGCCAATGTTCAGTGCGGTGCAACCCAGCTGGTCGAGTTCGCCATCATGGGCGAAGCGTTCCATCGCGCCGTTTTTGGTGAGAGCAAGCCCAAGGTCGGCCTGCTCAATGTCGGTCAGGAAGAGCTCAAGGGTAATGATATCGTGCGCGAGGCTGACGGCCTTATTCGCAATTCCGGACTGGACCTCGACTACCAGGGCTTCATCGAGGGCAATGATATCAGCGCCGGTAATATCGACGTGGTCGTGACTGATGGTTTCACCGGCAATATCGCGCTCAAGACCGCTGAAGGTACGGCGCGACTGGTTGCCGGATGGGTGCGTGAAGCGCTGACGAGCTCACTGCTGGCCAAACTCGCCGCCGGCCTGTTGTCTCTGGGCGCGCTTGACCGTCTGCGGCAGCGTATGGATCCGCGTTACATCAATGGCGGTGTCCTGCTTGGCCTCAAGGGTATTGTGGTCAAGAGCCATGGCGGTGCTGATGGTGAAGGTTTCGCTTCCGCGCTCGGCCTGGGTTACGCCATGGCACAGAGTAATTTCATGCCGGAATTACGGCGCATGCTCGACAAGTTCATGGACTTCGACGAGCAGGAAAAAAATGGCTGAGTAATGACTAAGCGTATTTCGCGGATTGCCGGCGTCGGGTCCTATCTGCCCGCACGCATCCTGACCAATGCGGAAATGTCCTCGATGGTTGATACCAGCGATGAGTGGATCCGCGAGCGCACGGGTATTCGACAGCGGCATATTGCGGGCGAGGGCGAGACCACGTCTGACCTGGCTGAGGCGGCTTCACGCAAGGCGCTGGAACATGCCGAGCTGGATGTCGCTGACATCGACCTCATTGTGATGGCGACCACAACGCCTGACTTCACCTTTCCCTCTACTGCGACCGTGTTACAGGCGCGACTGGGCATCACCCAGGGCGCAGCGTTTGACGTCCAGGCGGTGTGTACCGGCTTCGTCTATGCGATGTCGATCGCAGATAATTTCATCGCCCGCGGCCAGGCGAACAAGGCGCTGGTAGTGGGTGCCGAGACAATGTCGCGCATCGTGGACTGGACCGATCGTACGACGTGCGTCCTGTTTGGCGATGGTGCCGGCGCTGTTGTGTTGAGCGGTGAAGAGAAAACCGGTGCGGATGATGCCGGTGTCATGGCGAGCTATCTGCGCTCGGACGGGCGTTACAAGGACCTGCTCCATGTGGATGGTGGTCCGTCCGCAACTCAGTCTGTCGGTCATCTGCGCATGGTCGGCAACCAGGTTTTCCGCCATGCCGTGACCAATATCGCCGAATCCATGACCACGATTGCCGGGCGAGCGGGGGTCGATATTGCGGATGTTGACTGGTTCGTGCCGCACCAGGCCAATCAGCGAATCCTGGAAGGGGTGGCGCGCAAACTGTCCATTCCGACCGAGAAGGTTATCTCCACGGTCGCCGATCACGGGAATACGTCTGCGGCATCGGTTCCGCTGGCACTGGACCGGGCGATTCAGGATGGCAGGATCAAGCGCGGCGACCTCCTGTTGATGGAAGCTCTGGGCGGAGGTTTCACCTGGGGCGCGGCTCTCGCGCGTTACTAAAACGCGAAATTGCCGATTTTCTTGACTTTTTTCTTGGTCGGAGCGTTGACGCGCCCCCATTTTGGGGCTTAGCCTGTACTCATCTGTCTGGGGATTGCTATGTCGGATAAAACTCTTACGCGTGCAGATCTGGCCGAGGCGGTATACCGAGAAGTCGGTCTTTCCCGCCAGGAATCTGCGGATCTTGTTCAGGCTGTATTGGGTATGGTGTCCGATACGCTTGCGAACGGCGAATCTGTTAAACTGTCGTCGTTCGGATCCTTTCTCCTGCGCGACAAACGTGGTCGTGTCGGGCGCAATCCCAAGACAGGGGTAGAAGTTCCGATTGAAGCTCGTCGCGTGCTGGTTTTCAAACCATCGCACGTTCTGAAGGAGCGCGTCGATTCGGCTCTGTCCAAGGACTAGACCTTGTAAACGGGGTCGAAGGCTGACGCGATAAACGCATGTCGGTCTTGGAAAAATCACCGGACGCCTTTCGCACCATCAGCGAAGCCGCTGAGGAGCTTGACGTTCCGGCTCATGTATTACGCTTCTGGGAGAGTAAATTTGCCCAGATCAGTCCGCTGAAACGTGCGGGCGGGCGGCGGTTCTACCGACCGCAAGACCTCGCTTTGCTGCGCGGAATCAAGCATCTGCTCTATTCAGAAGGCTTTACCATCAAGGGCGCCAAGAAGTTCATCAAGGACAATGGCGTCGCCTCAATCGTCGAGCTGGGCAATAACCCGAACAGAGACATCGCCAGGGCAGTTGACAGTGCAGATGTGGAGGCCAGACCTGAACCCGTCCGCAAGGCGGCGCCGGGTGGTCGATCCAACCGTGAGATCAAGGATGTGATCCAGGAATTGGAAGGCGCGCGGGCGAAGTTGAAGTCGGCGCTCAATCCAAAGATCTGAATCTCGCTGAATGGGGTGTTGCTCCGTTTTCGGCCTGTGCCTATAACGGCGTCCCCGTCGTGGCGACCTGCCATGAAAACAAGTCGGAGCGTGGCGCAGCCCGGTTAGCGCACTCGCCTGGGGGGCGAGGGGTCGCGAGTTCGAATCTCGCCGCTCCGACCATTTTTCCCATCGCTATTGAGCGGCCTTCATGATGTCCTTCATCATGATTTCCGGATTGGCCAGGTCTGCCTGATCGGGCCTTGCGTTCTTCATGATCATCATTTTGGACGCCATGAAGCTCTGGGGATCATTGACGCAGTCTGCGGCGACTAGGACGCCGTCGCGCAAATGGAAGATCGCTATCTGGTCGGGATTGGCCCCCTTGCGCACGATCTGTGTATCTGCACCCTGGAGCAGCCCAGCGGTCTGCAGTTTCAGGTCAAACTGGTCGGACCAGAACCAGGGTACTTCGCGCTTCGGTAGCGGAGTTCCACAGATCGCTGCTGCAACCAGCTTTCCCTGTTCCAGCGCGTTGGGCACGGATTCAAGGCGCATACGGGTCCCGGAAAGCCAGTTGTGCTGATTGCAGCAATCACCGATCGCATAAATGTCGCGAACCGAGCTCTGACACGTTTCATCGACCAGGATTCCGTTGTCACATTCAACACCAATGGCACTGGCCAGTTCGATATTGGGCAGAACGCCGATGCCGACGAGGGCGCTGTCGCACTCGATACGGCTGCCGTCGGCCAGCTCGACACTGGTAATTCGTCCGTTCTCGCCGGTCAGCTTGCTGACCTGGCTGGCTAGGCGGACATCGACGCCACGACTTTGGTGGGCGTTTAGATAGAAGGCTGAAAGTTCTTCCGGCGCTACCCGGGCCAGAAGGCGCGGCATGGCCTCCACCACGACGGTTTCGGCGCCAAGTTTTTTGGCGACCGAAGCGGCCTCCAACCCGATATAGCCGCCGCCAATGATGGCGATCCGTCGCCCGGGCCCTACGTCGGCCTTGAGTTTATCGACATCGGCTATATTGCGCAGATAGCGTACACCCTCCAGCTCTGCACCCGCGACGGGAAGTTCGCGCACGCGCGAACCGGTCGCGAAGACGAGGTGGTCATAGCGATGGCTGCTGCCATCCTCGAAGGCGACGATCTGTTCCTCTCGATTGACGGCCGTGGCGC
This sequence comes from Maricaulis sp., assembly GCF_017643475.1. GTDB lineage: Bacteria > Pseudomonadota > Alphaproteobacteria > Caulobacterales > Maricaulaceae > Maricaulis. Next base: position 162,176 of record NZ_JAEPNI010000003.1, on the reverse strand, counting down.
GCAGGCCGGTACGCATCTCGACCTTTTGTTCGGCCCAGGCTTCCGGTGTCTGCACCCAGAGACGGTCTTCACCGATCTCACCGGACAGATAGGCCTTGGACAGGGGCGGGCGTTGGTAGGGCGGATGTGGTTCTTCACCGACAATGAGGATTTTGCCGTCAAATCCGTTGCGGCGCAGACTCAAGGCGCACTGACCACCCGCCTGGCCGGCGCCGATGATAACAACCGTCTGATCCGTGGAGCTCATTTTCGTCCTCGTCGCTTTTCGCCATCATGGCGCGAGTAAAGATCAAGGGCGAGCCCCAATTCAGCCTGCGACATGATTTCACCGTCCTGGGTGCTTGCGCTCGCGCCCGGATGCGATAGCTACGGTGCCAACAGGAGTTGTCATGAGCTATCGTTCCCACACCCCTCCCATGGTCGCGACTTGGTTGTTTATTGTCGCGCTGATGATCTGCGCGATGATCATTGTTGGCGGTGCTACACGCCTGACCGATAGTGGTCTGTCGATCACAGAGTGGAAACCGATCACCGGTGCCATTCCCCCGCTTTCGACTGCGGACTGGGAAGAGGCTCTGCAGCTCTATCGCTCAACCACCGAATACCAGGAAGTCAACCGCGGGATGAGCATGGAGGAATTCCAGTTCATTTTCTGGTGGGAGTGGGGGCATCGCCAGCTTGGTCGACTGATTGGCCTGGCTTTCGCGGTGCCGCTGCTTGTCTTCTGGCTGCGAGGAGATCTGACAGCGCGCCTCAAGCCGCGTCTGTTGGTACTGCTCGTGCTGGGTGGTCTGCAGGGCGCCATTGGCTGGTGGATGGTGGCGTCAGGCCTTGTTGATCGGCTGGATGTCAGCCAGTACCGCCTGGCCACCCATCTCGGCATGGCCTTTGTCCTGCTGGGCGCGACCGTCTGGTGCGCCCTGGAAGCGCGATACGGCGCACCGCCAGTCCGGGCGGGCACTCACACGCGCTGGTTCCTCTTTTTCTGGGGTCTGGTCTTCGTTCAGATCATGGCCGGTGCTTTCGTGGCCGGGATTGATGCCGGCGTTGTGCACAACACCTGGCCGCTGATGAGCGGGCAACTGGTTCCCTCCGATTATCTGCAGGATGCTTTCAGCGCCCAGAACCTGCCTTTCTTCCAGGCGATTTTTGAAAGTCGGGCAGCCGTTCAGCTGCAGCATCGCTGGCTGGCCTATCTTGTGGTGATCCTGACGGGCGTAACGACCTGGCTGATTTTCCGTGAGCCGCGCGTATCGCTGAAGCCCTTCATGGTGATCCTGCCGGCGCTGGTCCTGGCCCAGGTGGCGCTGGGTATCGCGACGCTGCTGGCGGTGGCACCACTGTCGCTGAGCCTGCTGCACCAGGGCGGTGCCATCATTCTCTTTATCGCCTGCGGGGCGGCCGCCTGGACCGCCCGCAGATCGATTTGATGCAACCGGTCTATTCGATCGTGAAATAGGCCCGGGTGAAGGCCTCTCGAGAGATGACCTTCACGCGATTGTCCGAGCGATCAAACACGCCGAGCATGCCGTCGCCATAAGCGGTATAGCCGTAAGTGGTGGCGGTAATGTCGATTGCCGCAGGTTCCTGGATACCAGGCGTGCTCAATCCGTCCACGACAGTCACATTGGCAGCGCGTTCCAGATCAGCCGCATGGAAAGTGTGCAGCTCCCGACTTGCGGCGTTCGTGAGGACAATCAGGCTGGATCCGTTGAAATCGCCAGAGGCAATGCCGGTCGCAGCGATCTGCAATTCAGCTTCGACAACACCGTCAGCGGAGAGCCTGGTGACGCCACCCGCAGGGCTCAAAGTAAAGATCGCGTTGTCGATCGTGGTGCATTCGCGAGCCGGCGCCTGAAGCTCGAAACTGCTGCGCTGGGTTACACTCAGCAGATCTTCGCCGCTGTCCTGGATGCGGATGATTTCTGCGGTGGCGCCGGTGCCGAGCAGGACCAGGTCAATATAGCCAATACCTTCCTCCAGCATGCACAGCCCGGCCACGCCGTCGCGGGGTGTGAATTCGCCCAGAGGGAGTTCAAACACCCGGAAATCCGCGAGCGTCACGACAAAACCGTGCAAGGCAGAAGCGTCACTGGCGGCGCCGAAAACAAGTGGCAAACGTTCGCCGCGGAGCTGGAAGTCCGGCGCAGCTGCGAGAGTGGACAAGCCGGGGCCGGCATGTTCGGCACGCACTTCGCCATCGGCGTCATACACATCGAGTCCACCGGAGCGTGGTGCTCCGATGATGGCGCCCAGGGATGGGGTTTCAAGGTTGGGCAGGAATACGATGTCCGCAGCGTCTTCGTCGCGTGTGCGGAAGGCAGCCGTGACCAGGACTTCGCGTTCAAAGTTCACGGCGACATCCGGCGCGGCATCCGGTTCCTCGATTTCACCGCAGGCTGCCAGAGCCAGCAGCGAGCAGCCTATCAGGCTCGCACGCGCCAGGGACCGCGGACGGCGAAGGTCCGCCCGGGATTTCGTTGAACGTTGAAGAACAGGGTCAAACCATCGGGACTGAAACATGGTCCGGTAATCTCACTTTTTTCGCCATCAGGGCCGATATCGGCATTTCTGCCAATCGTATACACCTCACCGGACGGCGTCACGCCGCGGATGTATTGATCGGCATCTCCGTCTTCCACGACAATGAGGTCACCCCAAGGCGCGACGCAGATATTGTCGCAATATTCCATGATGCGATCATCCGTGCTCTCGAGGAAAAGCGTGAGCTCACCTGGCTCACCGGCTTCTCCGGGACGGCCTTCAAAACGGCTCGGGCGGTATCGCCAGATCTGGCCGATGCGTGCCGGACCGCCATCCGTGCAGGTGAAATAACATTCCCCATTGCCCCACCAGAGCCCTTCGCCGCGTGTGAAGCGCGCCGCGCCGGCTGCATGGCCACGTTCGGCAAGATCCGCGTCCGGCGCCTCGACATCGTCCAGATCGATCCAATACACCTGAACTGAAGCGCCCTGGGCGAGTGACTGCATGTCCCAATTGCGGAGGTCGGCGCCGGGCTGACCGCGTACCGCGAGTGCCTGCAGACGTCCACCGCGGGCCAGTTCGCCGGGCACATCGGGTAGGAAGCGATAGAAGAGGGAGGTGCCGCGCTGGTCCTCGGTCTGGAACACGACACCGCTAGCCGGATCAACCGCCACTGCTTCATGGCGAAAACGGCCCATGGCCTTGAGCGGCACAGGCTGGATGAGGCCTGTGGCCGAGGAGGGGACCTCGAAATTATAACCATGCTCGACCCGGGCATCCGGGCCCGCATTCATCTCGGTTTCTTCACAGGTGATCCAGCTGCCCCAGGGCGTCACACCGCCAGCGCAGTTGTTATTGGTTCCTGCCAGCGACATGAAACTGCGTTCGACCCGAAGCGTGTCCGGGTTGACGATCAGATGGGTGGTGCCACCTAGGTGGGGACGACCATCCTCGGTCCAGTCCCAGACCCGCGAGCGATCAATACGATCCAGCCGGGATGCATCCGATGCAAAGGCGGACTTGGTATATTGGTCCTGTCGAAGCTCGTGATTTCGAACGAGAGTGAGCAAGCCGTCAGGGCGCGCAAAACAGCCCATGCCGTCAAAATCTCCCGCGGCCAACAGCCCGTCGGACATTTCTTCACCCATGGTCGACAGGACCCGGTAGGAAAAACCGTCAGGCAGGTCGAACAATCCGGCTGGGTCTCGTCGTAGAGGCCCATGCGGATTGATCATGTTCGTGTAGGCCTGTTCGAGATTGTCCAGCGGGGCGTGAGCCGTGCCACGCATTGTCTGACAGGCCGACAGTCCGGTGAAGGCAATCGAGGTTGCTGCAGCTTGCTGCAAAAAGTGACGGCGGGACAGGGACATGACGCTCTCCATAAGGCTTGAAATCACGTAGCGAATACAATGAGTTTGCGACGCTCGTATGACCGGTTTCTGTTTTGCGGTATTATATAACCGCATGGCTAGGTGTAATTAAAACAACGCTTTTTGCGATGGGTGCTTGACGCTTGAGTCATTCGAACGTACATCGCGCGCTCGAATTCGCACCATGGCTCTAAATCTGAGGCAGGATTGAAATGAAAACTTACTCCGCAAAACCGGCGGAAGTCGAGAACAAGTGGATTGTGATCGACGCAGAAGGCGCTGTTGTTGGCCGCCTGGCGTCGTTCATCGCCATGCGTCTTCGCGGCAAGCACCGTCCGGACTTTACCCCGCATGTCGACACTGGCGACCACGTTGTTGTCATCAACGCTGAAAAAGTTGTCTTCACCGGCAACAAGCGTGACGACAAGCGTTACTACCGTCACACCGGCCACCCGGGCGGCATCAAGGAAACCAGCCCGGCGAAACTGCTGGACGGTCGTTTCCCGGAACGCGTCCTGGAAGCTGCGGTCAAGCGCATGCTGCCGAAAGAAAGCCCGCTGGCTCGCAAGCAGTTCTCCAAACTGCGCGTCTACGCCGGTACCGATCACAAGCACGAGGCTCAGCAGCCTGAAGTGATCGATTTCAAATCCATGAACTCCAAGAACGCACGAGGCTGATCATGGCTGATGAAGCACGTTCCCTCGAGGACCTGAAAGACGTCATCACTGACGCCGGCAATGACGCTGTCGAAACCAGCGCAACGCCGACCGAGCCGCAGATCGACGAACACGGCCGCGCCTATGCCACTGGCAAGCGTAAGAACGCCGTCGCTCGTGTTTGGATCAAGCGTGGCAATGGCAAGATCACGATCAATGGTCGCGATCAGGAACAGTATTTTGCGCGTCCGGTACTGCGCATGCTGCTCCAGCAGCCGCTGGAAACCGCTGAGCGTGTCAACGAGTTTGACATCGTCGCAACCGTCAAGGGCGGTGGCCTGTCTGGCCAGGCCGGTGCGGTTCGCCACGGCATCTCCAAGGCGCTGACCTATTTCGAGCCGGGCCTGCGTCCGGTGCTGAAAGCCAACGGCTTTATCACGCGCGACAGCCGCGTTGTTGAACGTAAGAAGTACGGCAAGGCGAAAGCCCGTCGTTCCTTCCAGTTCTCCAAGCGTTAATCGCTGCGACCTTTACAGGTTACGAGACGGGCGGTTCCAAATGGAGCCGCCCGTTTTTTATTGACTGATATTTTGAGGGGGCGGGCTGGCGTGAAGGATTGCTGACAGCTCCTCTGCCAGCAGGTCAAACACCAGCCGGATCCGCCGACTGGTCTTGAGTTCCTGGTGCGTGACCAGCCAAACCGGGACATCGAGCTGCTTGAGCTTGTCGGGCAGGACCATTTCCAGTTCCGGGTACAGGCCAGCGAAATCATGGGTGAGTGGTGTGATGCCAAGGCCTTCGCGCACATAAGCCATGATGGCCGGGCCACGATTGGCACTGATACGGAAATTGTCCAGGCTGATCTCAAATCCCATTTCACGGAAATAGGGCAGGGCTTCCTCATTCCGGTCGAAGCCGATGAAGGGATAATTCTTCAGATCTTCTGGCGTTTCCGGTCGTCCCCACTCATCGAGAAAATCCCGTGTTGCATACAGCGCGCCCTTCGTCTCCCCGATGAGCTTGCAATAAAGGTCGGACTGGTCTGGACGAGCATGGCGGATGGCGATGTCCGCCTCACGTTTACGCAGGTCCCGGATCTCCGATGCGCCAATGATCTCGATCGAGATTCTGGGAGCCTGCTCACGCAGCTTGCGCAGGATCTTGGGCAGGAATACCGCTGCCATCGTATCCGTCGAGGTGATCGTGACCTGGCCGTCCACGGTAGAGGCCTGGCCGGATGCGGTAAGCGAGATGCGGTTGGCGGCTTCTCCCATCGCCCGGACATGTTCCAGTAATTCAATGCCGGACTGGGTGAGGTCGGTCGAGCGATGGCCGCGCTGGAACAGTATCACTCCCAGGGTTTCTTCAAGCGCGGTGATTTGCCTGCTGAGTGTGGGTTGGGTTTGTCCCAAGGCCCGCGCAGCAGCGGACAACGAGCCTTCCTCGGCCGTGGCCAGAAAAGCCCGAACCTGGTTCCAGTCAAAGGAGATAGCCTGCCAGTTCATTGTTCTATGTATATCAGATGTCCGAATATGATCGGTGTATATTCGATACTTGTATATGTATTGAGAGGGGCAACACAAGCGATCAGAGAGAGATAATGAGTAACAAGGCCCGGTTTTGGGATCGCATCGCGACCAAGTATTTTCAGCAGCCCATCAATGATGAGGCAGCCTATGAGCGCAAGCTCGAGCTGACCCGCGAGAAGCTGAGCAAGGACAGTAACGTGCTGGAATTCGGTTGCGGGACCGGCGGTACGGCGCTGAAACACGCACGATTTGTAAAGCATATCCTCGCCACGGATATTTCCGAAAACATGCTCGAGATCGCCGATCGGCAGAAGGCGGAAAACGGCGTCGAGAACGTCACTTTCCAGCAAGCCGATTTCGATACGCTTACGGCACCTCAGGTCAGTTTTGATGTCGTGCTGGGGATGTCTATCCTACACCTTTTGTCAGACCGGCGTCCGGCGATTGCCAAAGTGCGCGAGATGCTCAAACCGGGCGGGTATTTCATCACCAGCACGGCCTGCCTGGGCAACAAACTCTGGTTCATGGCGCCTCTCCTGTGGGGCGGGCGCCTGATTGGTAGATTGCCGCTGGTGCGCATCTTCACCTATGGCCAGCTGGTCGACAGCCTGCGTGATGGCGGTTTTGAGATTGAACATGAATGGGTGCCGGGCAGCGGTAATTCTGTCTTCGTGATCGCGCGCAAACCCTAACCATCCTTCCCCCTAGGAGGTCGGGGCTGCGCCACCTATATGAGGGACGCAGCCCCCTTTGTCTTGAGGCCCAAGTGACTGACACCCCAAATCAACGTGCCCGTGTCGACCAGGATCGCGGATCGAGCTTTGCAACCCAGCTGGAAAACGAACAGGCCAATCGCGAGAAGGGTCGTGAGCTCAAACCGCTCAGCCGCCTCATGCCCTATATCCTTCGATATCCACTGACGCTTTTGCTCTTTGTCATCTTCCTCGGGCTAGCCGCAGCTTTGACACTGGCCTTGCCCGGTGCTTTCCGCCTGGTGGTGGATTGTGGATTTGGCGGTGCGGCGACGTCGGATGTTTGTACCGAACTCCTGCCCAATGCCGAACTGTCGACCTTCTTCCTGGTTGGCATGGGGCTGGCTGTGGTGCTCGGCATGGTCAGTGCGCTGCGCTTCTATTTTATCAGTCGGCTGGGCGAGCGTGTCGTCGCTGACTTGCGAAAAAACGTCTTCAACCACCTGCTGAGCCTCAGCCCGGGTTTCTATGTCAGCACACGAACCGGTGAAGTGCTGTCGCGTCTGACGACGGACACCACGCTGATCCAGACCGTTGTCGGTTCGTCTGTTTCCGTGGCGATTCGAACGGTGGTGACGACCGGCGGGGCACTGGCCTTGATGGTGGTTGTGAACTGGCAACTCTCCCTGATGGTGCTGGCTCTTGGGCCAGTAATACTGGGCCCGATCATGATGTTTGGTCGCCGGGTGCAACGTTTCTCCCGTGACAGCCAGGACACGCTGGCTGAGGCGTCTGCGAGAGCCAGCGAAAGCCTTTCGGCCATTGAAACTGTCCAGGCTTTTACCCGTGAATCCCAGGAGCGGGCGCGTTTCGGGGCTTCGGTGGAAACCAATTTCCAGGCCTCGCTGCGCCGGATCCGCACACGGTCCTATATGACGGCGATTATCTTTTCGGTGGTTCTGGCGGGATTGATGGCGGTGTTGTGGTTCGGTGCGACCCAGGTTCAATCGGGCGCTATCACGCCTGGCGCGATGACGCAGTTTGTCATGTATGCCTTTGTCGCCGTTTCGGGTGTCGGCATGCTGACGGAGACCTATGCCGAGGTCATGCGAGCCGCAGGCGCCACTGAAAGGCTGATGGAATTGCTGTCCGCCGACACCGATATCGAGGCACCGGAAAAACCGAAGGCCCTGCCTGAAGACGTGAGCGGCGCGATCAGATTCGATGGCGTTACCTTCGCCTATCCGGCGAGACCGGAAGATGACGTTCTGCACGATGTTTCACTGAACGTATCACCGGGGGAAACCATAGCCCTGGTCGGGCCATCGGGCGCCGGCAAGAGTACAATTTTCCAGCTTCTGCTTCGTCTTTACGATCCGGCCACCGGCGGTGTGAGCCTGGACGGGGTGGATATCCGCGATCTCGACCCGGTCGAGCTGCGAGGGGCCCTGGCGATCGTTCAACAAAATGCGCCGCTCTTCTCGGGCAGTGTGGCGGACAACATTCTCTTCGGGCGCCCTGAAGCGTCGCGGGGCGAGGTGATCGCCGCTGCGAAGGCGGCCAATGCCCACGACTTTATCATGGCGCTCCCGAAGGGCTATGACACCCAGCTCGGAGAAAATGCCAGCACGCTTTCGGGTGGTCAGCGCCAGCGCCTGGCGATTGCGCGCGCCATCCTGCGGGATGCGCCCGTGCTTCTGCTCGATGAGGCGACCAGTGCGCTGGACAGTGAAAGCGAACAGGTCATACAGCAGGCGTTTGAACGCGTGTCGCGTGACCGTACAACGCTGGTGATCGCCCACCGCCTGGCTACGGTTCGCGAAGCTGACCGCATCGTCGTGATGGAAAACGGCCGTGTTGTTGACCAGGGCACGCACGCGGAATTGCTGGAACGTGGTGGTCTGTACGCGCGTTACATCGAGCTGCAGTTCGGGGAGCGTCAATGACGCTCCACTAGCCTGCAGCCGTGCGGCAGGTTTCGATCTGCGGGTCCAGCGCAGCCCGGCCGCCCAGGGCGCGGGACCCGGTCAACACATCGTCGATCGAGAGGACTTCCACGCCGGTCGCGGCAGCATTGGTGTAAAGCGCTGTTTCGCCGTTTTCGAGCGGGAAGAGACCGGCGGCCGCTTCCAAACCCTGTGTCGCTAGGGCGGCATCCTGATCGGCATCCGGCTCACCGACGCCCAGCCAGAGATAGACATTGTCCAGATTGACACCGGCGTCTGCCAGTTCCTGCGGGCGGTTCGGTGCAGAAAGGACGAGGTCAGGATTGAGCGAATGCAAAAGCGCTGCATCCTCAACGGTGTAGGCGATGACGATCACTTCATTCTCGGCATTATTGGCCGCAATGGCCTCGACAAGTGTCTGTTCCGAGACGTTCTTCAGGTCGAGATTGAGATATACCCCCGCTTCACGGGCAGCGAGGATCGTGTCCTCGAAAGTCGGGACGGTTTCGTCCAATACCTGCCCGTCCGGATCCACCAGGTTGAGTGTGGAGATATAACTCCACGCCGTTTCGCGGATCTCGCCCGTGCCGGTCGTGGTGCGGTCCAGCGTCCAGTCATGCATCAGATAGAGCTGGCCGTCCGAGCTCTCGGCAACATCGACCTCGGCGTATAGAACGCCCAGTTCCGCATTGCGCCGGATGGAGGCGATGGCGTTTTCCGCATAACCCGGACCAAAACCGGCCCGGTGAGCGGCCAGCATGGTGAAACCGTTCTCCCTCACACATTCCAGCACGCGAGCCTGATAGGACATGGTCGGCGCTTCAGGGGTGCAGGCAGAAGCAAGAGCCAGCAGGCTGGACGCGGACGCGATCGTGAAGAGGCGGTTTTTCATCGGAACAACTCGATATCTGGTTGGAACTAGTCGGCAGTTTGTGGCTTCGGGCTGGCCTTTTCCTCATCGGAGCGAACAAGCACATTGCGACCGGGAGCCGGACGGATCGCGGCGAGATTGCCGTCACCGGGCGTACGCGCCGGGACGTCTTCGCAGGAGCGTTCATAGAGCCACTCGCGCCAGTCCAGCCACCAGGAGCCCGGATGTTCGACCGCGCCGGCGATCCAGTCATCCACGGTTTCCGGCAATTCGTCATTGGTCCAGTGCTGGTACTTGTTTGCGTCCGGATGATTGATGACGCCGGCAATATGCCCGGAGCCGGCCATCATGTAGCGCACCGGTCCGCCGAAACGCTTGGCGCCCTTGTAGACGGACGGGTAGGGGGCGATGTGATCATCGCGCGAGGCCTGCATGTAGATCGGGGTCTGTACAGCGCCGAGATCGAGCGGCGCATCCCCAAAACTCAGCTCGCCCTTCGCAAGACGGTTATTGCGGTACATGTTGTCGAGATACCAGAGGTGCAGCGCCTTGGGCATGCGGGTCTGGTCGGCATTCCAGAACAGGAGATCGAAGGCCTGAGGCTGTCGACCCAGCAGATAATTGTTGATGGTGAAGGACCAGACGAGATCGTTCGAGCGCAACAGGTTGAACGTATCCGCCATGGTGCGCCCGTCCAGCACACCGCCCTGGGCATCCATCAGGCGCTCGATCTCCTTCATCCACTCTTCGTCGATGAAGATGAGCAAGTCGCCAGCGAGTTCGAAATCTGTCTGTGCAGCAAAGAAAGTCGCTGAAGCGATGCGGTCCGGCTGGTCAGTGGCTTGGAGATAAGCCAGCGTGCTCGCCAGCAGTGTTCCGCCGACGCAATATCCGACCGTGTTGACGGAGGTCTCGCCTGTGGCTTCCTCCACGGCATCAATCGCGGCCAGCAGGCCCTGATGCATGTAGTCCTCGAAGGTCTTGTCCTTGAGTTCGGGGCCCGGGTTGACCCAGGAGATCAGGAAGACGGTGAAGCCTTGCTTGGTCAGCCAGCGGATCATGGAATTCTTTTCTCGCAGGTCGAGAATGTAGAATTTGTTGATCCAGGGCGGAGCGATCAGCAGAGGCCGCTTTTTCACTGTCTCGGTCGTTGGCGCGTACTGGATCAGCTCGATGATGTCGTTTTCGAACACGACCTCACCGGGCGTGGTGGCCAGATCCTGTCCAACCTTGAAACCCTCCATGTCCGTCTGCGTCAGGGCGAGGCGACCGTGACCCTTTTCAAGGTCCGCCATCAGGTTCTTCAGCCCGCGCGTGAGATTCTCGCCACGCGATTGCATGGTCTCGCGGATAACATCCGGATTGGTCAGGGCGAAATTCGTCGGTGCCAGGGCGTCTGTCATCTGCTTGGTCAGGAACTCGACCTTGCGTTTGGTCTTGTCGTCGACACCGTCCACGCCGTGCACAAGGCCCATCAGGAAATGCTGGTTGAGCAGATAGGATTGCTTGATCGCGTCAAAAACCGGATTCTCGTTCCAGTCCTTTGAGCGCCAGCGTTTGTCACCGGCCTCCGGCTTGATCGCAGCCTGTTCATCTCCGGTGACAACACGCTTGGTAGTATTCGTCCACAGGTCCAGATAACCCTTCATGAGGTCGGCTTGGGCCTGCATGACCAGTTCCGGTTGGGAAATGATCTGGCTCCAGACCTCTCCGAATTCAGGCGCGGAATGGAAAGGGTCTGCCTGTGGCAGGACCGGATCGCCTTCCAGGGCTTTGGCCACGACCTCGGACATCAGCTTCTGCGACTTCAACGAAGCCTGCATCAGATTGCGCGAGACATGGTCAAGTGTTTCGAGATCTTTCTCGGTCCACTCGGTCCAATTGCCGCCGGGAAAAGCTGAGTTGTCCTGATTGTCCTTACTCGACATGGGAAATCCTTGAGATCGGGGATTGGAACATGGGCGAGAGACGGTATAGAAGATCACAAGCGCGTCCTGCGCGAGGAGATATCATGAACCGCCTAATAGGTATCCTGTTTTTTTGTCTTGCCTGCTCTGCGTGTGCGTCTGTTGAAATGCCGCAGGCACGTGTGGAGGAGCCTGACTGGATTACAGAAAGACGTGCGGAATACCTTGCATCCTCCGAAACCCCTGTTAGCGTTAACGCAACAAGAGCTGATAACAGCATTCGGTATGAGAACGAAGCTCAGATGAATGAAGTGCTCGAAAAGCGCGAGGAACTGCTGGAGCAGGCCCGCGCGCTGGACGGGGATGACAGGCTGAGCACGGAAGACTTCATCGAGGCGGGCCGGGAACGGACCTCTCCGCCGCAATAACACTCGGACATCCCGGCGCGACCCGGGGCAGGAGACTTAGAGAATGAGCGACACCAAGGCGCTGAGCAATCTTGCAATGGATGCGGTCAAGGCCGCAGAAGCCGCAGCCCGGGCCGCGTACGACTGGATTGGTCGTGGCGAAAAGGAAAGTGCTGATCAGGCTGCCGTAGACGCGCTCCGTACGGGTCTTAATGCGATGGCCATGAAAGGCCGCATCGTGATCGGCGAGGGCGAGCGTGACGAGGCGCCCATGCTCTTTATCGGTGAGGAAGTCGGCACAGGTGAAGGCCCGGAGATCGATATCGCGCTCGACCCGTTGGAGGGAACTTCGCTGACGGCTAAGAACATGCCGAACGCGCTGGCTGTGCTGTCACTAAGCCTTCGCGGGGGGCTGTTGCATGCGCCGGATACCTATATGGACAAGATCGCTGTTGGTCCGGGTCTACCGGCCGGAGTTGTCGATCTGGATGCGAAGCCCGAAGACAATGTTCTCGCTCTGGCCAAGGCCAAGGGTGTTGATCCCAGCGAAATCACGGTCTGTATTCTCGAGCGTCCGCGTCACCAGTATATTGTTGACGGTGTGAAATCCGTCGGTGGTCGCGTTCGCATGATCCCGGATGGTGATGTCGCCGGCGCCATGGGAGCGGCCGGGCTGGGTACCAATGTCGATATGTATATCGGCCAGGGCGGCGCTCCTGAAGGGGTGCTCGCGGCGTCGGCGCTTCGCTCCATCGGCGGTCAAATGCAGGCGCGCCTGGTCTTCCGCAATGATGAGGAGCGCGCGCGAGCCGAGCGTGTCGGTGTCACCGATTTTGATCGCAAGTACGATCTGTCCGAACTGGCTGCGAGCCATTGCCTGTTCGTGGCAACCGGTGTGACGGACGGCGACCTCGTGAAAGGTGTCAGCAAGTCCGGCGGTATTGTTTCTTCCGAGACACTCGTCCTTGATTCTGCCGACCATTCCGTCCGCCGTATCCGCACCGACCTGCCGCTTTAGGCATGGAAAAGACGCACCGGGACGAAACCTCTCATTCTGGCGGTGCCGTCCTGGGTGTCGAGCGGTCCGTGCTCGGCAAGTCTTGGTATGGGTACAATGCCAGTGACGAGACAGTCAGCACGATCGTGCGCCAGCACCGCCTACCGGAGTTGCTGGCGCGCATCCTGGCGGGCAGGGGGCATGAGGCGAGCGATGTTGCCGGCTATCTCAATCCCCGACTGAAAGACAGTTTTCCCGACCCAAGCTCCTTCAGGGACATGGATGAGGCCGCGGCGCTGATTTGGGACGCTATTGAGAGCGGGACCCGGGTTGCGGTGTTCGCTGACTATGATGTGGACGGGGCGACTTCTGCCTCGCAATTACTTGGCTGGGCTCGCGCCGTGGACCAGGCGTGGAGCTTTTACGTTCCAGACCGTGTCGACGAGGGATATGGCCCCAACACCGAGGCCTTCCAGCGCTTGCAGGATCAGGGCGTAGAGCTTGTTATCACGGTCGACTGTGGTGCCGCTGCACATGCGCCGCTCGAAGCGGCTGCCGCCATGGGCCTGTCGGTGATCGTGGTGGATCACCATTTGATGGATGAGCGTTTCCCGCCCGCCGATGCACTCATCAACCCGAACCGGCCCGATGACACGTCTGGCTGTGGCCACCTGGCTGCAGCAGGTGTGTGTTTTGTCCTGCTCGCCGCCCTGAACCGCGAGGGACGTCGACGCGGGGCATTCGAGGGGCGGGACGAGCCCGATGTTCTCTCCTTCCTGGATCTGGCGGCACTGGGCACGATATGTGATGTGGTGCCCTTGCATGGCATCAATCGTGCCCTGGTCGCGCAGGGGCTCAAGGTGATGAGTGGATGGAAGCGCCCGGGCCTGAAAGCGCTTGCGGATATCGCCTCCGTCGAAGGCGAGGCCAGTACCTATCATGCGGGTTTTGTTCTCGGGCCGCGGATCAATGCCGGTGGTCGGGTCGGACAGTCACAGCTGGGCACTCGGCTGCTTTCCGGCACAGATGAAGATGACCTCGCCGGTATCGCCGCTGAACTCGACCGGTTCAATCGAGAGCGCAGGGAAATCGAATCGCGTGTGCTCGACGAAGCCATGGCCCAGGTCCAAGGGCAGGCGGCTGCCCGCTCGATTCTAGTTGCGGCCGGGGATGGCTGGCACCCTGGCGTGATTGGGGTGGTTGCGGGGCGCATCAAGGAGCGTTTCGACAAGCCTGCGATCGTTATAGGCATTGATCGCTCCAGCTCGCCAGCCCTTGGCAAGGGGTCTGGGCGATCTGTAGAGGGGGTCAATCTGGGCGGTGCCATTGCAGCAGCGCGCGAGGCCGGCCTGTTGCTGGCAGGCGGTGGTCACGCCATGGCCGGTGGTTTGAGTGTGGAAGCTGATGCGATCAACGCGCTGGTGAGTTTCCTCGACGACCGCCTTGCCCCCGAGCTGGCGCAGGCGCACGAGGCACGCAGGCTGAGGGTGGACACACTGGTCTCTGCCAGTGGCGTCTCGCTGGACCTTGTCGAACATATTGCCAGCCTGGCTCCCTTCGGGCAGGGCAATCCGGAGCCGCGGGTTGTCGTTCCGGAGCTGCGTGTCTCCTTCGCCAAGCGTGTGGGCACGGATCATGTGCGCGCCAGCTTCACGGCGGCGGACGGTACCCAGGTGCAGGCCATATGCTTTCGTTGCGCAGACAATCCCCTGGGAGAGACACTTCTGGCGGCAGGAGACGGGTTTTGGCACGTGCTGGGCCGTGTTAAGATAAATGAATGGCAGGGCCGCAAAACGGTCCAGCTGCAGGTCGAGGACATGGCTGCTGCATTAAGCTGAGGTTTTTCAGCAGAAGGTGCTTGCAACCCGGTCCAAGCTTTTTTATACGACCGCTCTCACATCGCTGCGCTCCCTTCGTCTATCGGTTAGGACGCCAGGTTTTCAACCTGGAAAGAGGGGTTCGATTCCCCTAGGGAGTGCCAACGATGTGGATTTTACCCCTCCATGCCTGATATTCAGACCTGCCCCTGTGTTGAACCCACAGGGTGAGGGCTTTGCAATCGGATCACGACCATGGCGCATCTTTCGACCAAGACCTACGGCAATGAACGCGGGCTGTCCTGCACGTCCCGGCAGTGGGCTGCGGAGAGCGATTGTCACTTGCTGCACGGCTATTCATTCGGCTTCCATTTCGTGTTCGCTGCAGAGCAGCTGGACAAGCGGGGCTGGGTGCTGGATTTCGGGAAGGGTGGTTTCGGGCAGATCCGCGACTGGCTGCATGAAATGTTCGATCACACGCTTCTGGTCGCAAAGGATGATCCGGAACGCGAAGCGCTGGTCGCGCTGGGCGAACGCGGCATTGCGAGAGTTCGGGTGGTTGAGGGCACGAGTTGTGAGCGCGTCGCAGAAATGACCTTCCACAAGGCCAATGAGATCGTGCAGACCTTGACCAAAGGTCGATGCTGGGTTGAGTCGGTGGAGTGTTCAGAACACGGCTCCAATAGTGGAATTTACCGATCCACCGAAGCACAGGTTCGACTGATTGAAGCAGACAGGCTGAGAAATAACCTCTGAAGCGAATAGAGAGCGATTCTTCTGCAAGCTTCGATTCGCGTTAGCGATACAATCGCCTGGATTACATACCCTCGCAGGTGCAAAATTTGCGTTCTACACTCGCCGAAAAGGTGAAAATTAACGAACGCGCCTCCCCACGGTGTGACTTTTCCACAGAAATCACTCGCCTGAGAGGAGAAAAAAGCAGATGACCGAAAGTTCATGCAACTCGCACCTTATAGGGGGGTGAACAGTGCTCACTCACCACATATTGTGTTAATGGTGCTGAGAATGGCTCTCAGTCTCTATATGTAGCGGATGCAAAATGCAACAGAATGGGTGATTCACCTTCTCTTAACATTTGAAATTGTGTAGAACTATTCGCTCGAGGGTTGTCTAAGCGAGCAAAAAGTTATGGTTCTAGCTCATGAAGTTTTCGACGACGCGGAAGTGCTTCGTCTCGAGGGTCGCGTGAAATGGTATGATCCGGCGCGCGGTTATGGTTTCATTGATGCGGTAGACGGGCAGGGCGATATCCTGCTCCATGCGAGTTGTCTCCGACGATACGGACAAGGTCCGGCTCTTCCCAATGCGACAATTGTTTGCAAAGCGGTCAAGGGTGCCAAAGGGCGCCAGGCGATCGAGATTGTCGAAATGACGGGAGGCGACGCCGAAGCTCCGGTTCGTCCACGACGTTTTCATCCCGGCACCGCGTCCTCAGCTCCTTTCTGCAATGCTGTAGTCAAATGGTTTGATGCGCTGCGTGGATATGGCTTCGTCACCTGTGACGAGGTTGAGGGGGATGTCTTCCTGCACGCGGCGACGCTGCGACGGGCAGGTCTAGACGAGGTCCAGCCGGGTGAGAGTCTGCAGGTCCGTTGCGTAGAAGGGCCGAAGGGCGCTTTGGCGGCGGAAATCAAAAACGTGGCACACGCCTGATCTTTTGCTGCAATGCGCGGTGAATTGCGCGCATCGAATGATTGCGTTGGCCGGTAAGCCCGGATAGCGTGCCGACCATGCGCATTCTGATCTCATCCCTTCTTGTCTCGGCCTTTGCTGGCGCTGCTGCCGCACAGGTTGATCCGTCCGCCCAGGACACCGTCATAGAATTTGGCGGCCCTGAGAGCGTCATCATCGCCACTGCTGAAAACGAGCACGAATTTGTGGTCGAACTGGCCGAAACGCCGGAACAGATGCAGCGTGGCCTGATGTGGCGAGAGACGCTGGATCCGGGCGCAGGCATGCTGTTCCGCTATGATCCGGTTCGTCCGGCGTCCATGTGGATGGAAAACACACTCATTGCCCTGGATATCGTCTACGTTGACGAAGATGGCGTGATCGAGAAGATCATCGCCTATGCCCAGCCGCAATCGCGCCGCAGTCTGAGTGCTGACACGGATGTCGCAGGCGTGCTCGAACTGGCAGCCGGTCGCACGGTTGATCTGGAAATCCGTCCGGGCGACATCGTTCGACACCGCTTCTTCGACAACACTGAAACGATCGCTGAAGAAGCTGTTGACGAGGCTGCCGAAACCGAGACTGCAGAGGAAACGGTTTCTGACACTCAGTAGGCTTGCCTTAAGAGCCGACCGCTTACATAAGGGCAATAACGGGGCGTAGCGCAGTCTGGTAGCGCACCTGGTTTGGGACCAGGGGGTCGCAAGTTCGAATCTTGCCGCCCCGACCATTGTCGGAACCCGTCCGAGGGGAGAGCTGAATGTTTGCGAAGATCTACCGTCCGACCAAGAATGCAATGCAATCCGGTCGCGGCAAACTCAATACATGGCTTCTCGAATTCACGCCGTCCATGGCGCGCAGACCCGATCCGCTGATGGGGTGGACCTCGACGAAAGACACCAAGACCCAGGTCCGTCTCAAGTTCGACAACAAGGATGACGCGATTGCCTATGCCAAGCGCCAGGGCATTCCCTTCCAGGTCAGCGAGCCACAGCAGGCCAAGCGCTATGTGAAGTCCTATGCGGAGAATTTCTCCGCGGACCGCAAACAGCCCTGGTCTCACTAGTCCCTGAATGTGCCTCCGTAGCTCAACCGGATAGAGCGCCCGCCTTCTAAGCGGATGGTTGCAGGTTCGAGTCCTGCCGGGGGCGCCACTCAGCTGTGCGCTGCAACCGCGGCAAATCCCTTTTCAAGATCCATGATCAGATCCTCCGGGGCCTCCATACCAATGGCCAGGCGGATCAATGCGCCGTCATGTCTGGCCTCGGTGGCTGAGCGACGGATCTGCGGATCGCAATGGATGGCGAGACTCTCAAAACCGCCCCAGGAATATCCGATCCCGAAAATTTCCATCGCATCGAGGAATATCTCACTGTCAGCCACGCTCCAGCCTGGAAGCTCGAAAGAAAACAGCCCAGCGCTTCCGGTGAAGTCCCGCCTGAAGAGATGGTGTTGGGGATGATCGCTGCGGGCGGGATGACGGATGGCACCGACTTCGGCGCGCGCGGATAACCAGTCTGCTATGTCAAGCGAGCTGGTCGCGCTGCGCTGCATCCGAAGTTCGAGCGTGCGCAGCCCTCGAACCGCCAGGTAGGCGTCATCCGGCGCAGCGTAAAAACCCATGCCCCGTTCAGTGGTTTGCAGTCGTTGGCCAACTGCCTCGGTGCGGGCCACGACAGCCCCCAGCATTACGTCGGAATGCCCGGCGACGTATTTTGTGAGGGCCTGCGCAGCCAGATCGATACCGATTTCAAGCGGCTTGAGCGTGAGGCCGGCGCTCCAGGTGTCGTCGATGATCGTGGTGACGCCCTTGTCCTGGGCGATACGGGCAATCGCTTCCAGGTCTTGCAATTCCATGGTCAGCGAACCCGGGCTTTCCAACAAAATCGCCTGGACGTCACCATCCAAGTGATCGCCTATTTCGTCAGTGATATCAGGTGCTACGAAGCGGGTCTGAATTCCATATCTCGGCGCGATATTCCGAAGGAAGCTGCGCACGGGGCCGTAGATATTGTCTGCTGCCAGCACGGTTCCGCCGGCCTCGACCACGGTCAGGATGGAGAGGATGTTGGCCTGGAGGCCTGAGCTGGTCAGGGCACAGAAGCTGCCACCCTGCAGATCCTGAATCGCTTCACGCAAAGCCTGCTGCGCGGCCAGACCGACCCGGCCATAATGCGGCCGTCCGGGCGGGGCGTCATAGAGTTCGCCAGCGCTTGGCGCAAGAACGGTGGAGCCGCGTTCGATGGCCGGATTGACCAGACCTGTTTCATGGGCAGGCCGACCGATGCGGGTCAGGCGCGTGGCGTCTTTCATGGTCAAGCTCCGGTGCCGGTTTCGACAGGAAGGTCATCGCGGCTGCCCCATTGCGACCACGACCCGTCATAAACCCGTGAATGCACGCCCTTTTCCTCAAGAGCAAGCGTCAGGATACACGCCGTGACACCGGAACCACATGTGGTAATGACCGGCTTGCTGTCGCCGGCAAGGAAACTGGGCGGGAGCTTGTTCACATCAAGGGCGCCGGTTTCATCCATCAGTTCGCCGAAAAAAAAGTTGGTGGCGCCGGGCATATGGCCGGGACGCATGCCGGGGCGGGGCTCCGCACCGGACCCGGAGAAGCGTTGCGGGCTGCGGGCATCGAGTATTCTGTGATCACGCGCGTCGACGGCCGATTTCATGGCTTTAATGGAAGCGATCCGCCTATCGTCCAGCTGCGCCTGGTAATTGGCGGGCCCCGCAGGCCGTGCCAGCGCGTCAGCGCTCGGTCCACCCGCGGTCATCCAGGCCGACATACCGCCATTGAGGACTGTAATATTCGCGTGCCCCATAGTCTTGAACATCCACCACACACGCGGAGCCGTGAAAACGCCCATCCTGTCATAAACCACGAGGCGGGTGTTGGTGGAGATTCCAAGGGCGCCAACCAGATGTCCGAAATCTCCGGCTGTCGGCAGGGTGTGAGGGAGGCTGGAATGAGCGTCTGCGATCTTGTCGATATCGAAGCCGATCGCGCCTTCGACGACCTGGTCCGTAAGTGGCTGCGGGCCACCGGGATAGGTCCAGGTTGCGTCCAGGAACAGCGTGTTGTCCTCGCCGTAAAAAGCGAGCGCGGCCTCAGCGGAGACGAGGTTGGGAAGCGTCAGCTCAGCCATGACGGGACCGGCAGCTCTTTTTCACGCAGGAAATCGGGGTTGAAGAGTTTCGACTGATACCGCGATCCATGATCGCACAAGATGGTCACGATGGTATGGCCCGGCCCGAGATCGCGGGCCAGTCGCATCGCTCCGGCGATATTTACGCCAGCAGAACCTCCAAGGCACAGACCTTCTTCCTGAACCAGATCGAAGAGGATCGGGAGCGCCTCATGGTCGGAAATCCGGTAGGCATGGTCGACGGCCACATCTTCCAGATTGGCTGTAATGCGGCTCTGGCCGATGCCTTCGGTAATCGAAGTTCCATCCGCCGCGAGTTCGCCGTTGGCGTAATAGCCGTAGAGTGCGGCCCCGCCCGGGTCAGCGATACCGATCCGGATGTTCTTGTTCAGCGCTTTCAGTCCGCGCGAAACACCGCCCAGCGTGCCGCCCGACCCGACCGCGCAGATAAAGCCGTCCAGCTCGCCGTCGGTCTGATCCCAGATTTCCTGTGCCGTCGTTTCTGCATGAAAATCACGATTGGCCTGATTGTCGAACTGATTGGCCCAGATGGCGCCATTGGGTTCGCTTTCATTGAGCTCTTGCGCCAGCTGACCGGAATAACGCGCATAGTGAGCAGGATTGGAATAGGGCACCGCATCGACTTCGATCAGCTCGGCCCCGAGCAGGCGGATCGCGTCCTTCTTTTCCTTGGACTGGGTGCGCGGGAAGACGATCACGACCCTGTAACCCAGCGCGGCGCCCACCATGGCAAGGCCGATGCCGGTATTACCGGCGGTGCCTTCCACAATTGTCCCGCCGGGTTTGAGGGCTCCGGACTTTTCGGCGGCGCGTATAATCCCCAGCGCTGCGCGATCCTTGATCGAACCGCCCGGATTTAGGAATTCGGCCTTGCCGAGAATGGTACAGCCGGTCGCTTCGGACGCCTTGTTCAGGCGCAAAAGCGGCGTGTTGCCGATCAGGTCAATAACGGAGGTCGCGGTCATCAAAATCTCCCTGGATGAAGTCTGCATATAGGTGTTTTCAACGTGATCCAAATAGGCAGGAACTGCGTAATCTAGGTATGAGCATTCTTAGCCAGATACCCGTCATAGCTGCTGCCGTCGGCCTGTCGTCCGCGGAGGCTGAAACACCTGCAGATATTCGTTTCGAGGTCTACCGCAACAATTCACGCATGGGTGAACACGCGGTTGCGTTTTCAAGGACAGAGGCCGGTGATTTGCGAGTCGATGTTGATATCGATCTGGCGGTTCGCCTCGGACCCATCCCGGTGTTTCGTTACCAGCACGACGCGACGGAGTATTGGCGAGACGGTCAGCTCATCGCCATCCAGGCCGCCACATTCAGCGATGGAGAATGGAGCCGCTGGCAAGCCGCTCTGAATGACACAGATGGTGTGCCGCTAGCCGAGTTGCCGCCGTCCAGCCATTGGACACGCTATGATCCTGCGACAGTGGCCATCCTGAATACTGAAACCGGTGAGGCCATGCCGGTTGAAATCGTGTCGCTGGGTCTGGAAGCGTTTCCCACTTCAGCCGGAAGTGTTCAGGCAGAGCGCATTCGCATGACAGGCACGCTGACAGTTGATCTCTGGTACGATGCTGACGGCAACTGGGTGGGATGTGAATTTGAGGCTCGTGGCCAGCGAATTCGCTATGTCCGGGTCGGCTAGGACGGCAGTGATTTAAACGCCTCAAGCGCCCAGTTGCGGCGTTCCTTCAGATCAATAATCTCATCCGGGTAGGTACCAAAGCCTTGCGCGTGCTCCGGAACATAACGTCGGACATATGTCCCCCTGGGGTCGAATTTTTCTGCCTGGGCGAGAGGATTGAATATCCGGAAGTAGGGAGCTGCATCGGCGCCTGATCCGGCAACCCATTGCCATGATGCTGCGTTCACCAGTGTGTCCGCATCGACGAGCGTGTCCTCAAACCAGCGCATGCCCTGCTGCCAGTGGATGCCCAGGTGCTTGACGAGAAAGGATGCCGTGATCATCCGGACACGATTATGCATCCAGCCGGTTTGCCAGAGTTGACGCATGCCGGCATCGACAATGGGGAAACCCGTTTCACCTCGAGTCCAGGACCGGAATGCTGCCGAATCCTCCCGCCAGGGGAAATTGTCGAATTTGGCGTTGAAGTTCTCGTTACGCAGATCCCCAAAATGCCAGAAGAGATAGTAGGCGAAGTCACGCCAGCCGAGCTCCGCCTGGAACTTTTCGATTGCTCTTGCGGATACGCCATTCACCTCGGCTTCGAGGCAGGCCTGCCAGACTGTGCGCGCTGACAGTTCGCCATGGGCCAGGCAAGGCGAAAGCCGAGAGGTGGTATCCAGATCAGGCCGATCGCGCTCTTCGGGATATCTGCCAAGGTCCTCGGACGTAAACTCAGCCAGGCGTGCCAGGGCATTTCGCTCACCGGGCTTCCAGGCAGCGCCGAACCCGGCCGCCCAGTTCGGTTCGGCCGGGCACAGATTCCAGCTGTCCAAATCCTCGCCTTCAGGCTGTTCGTCATGGACGCGCAATGTCTCCGGAGCGGGCAGGGCACGTTCATGGCCGAGTGTCGGCTGCGCTGCCCGCCAAAAGGCCGAAAAGACCCTGAACGGATCTCCTTGCTTGTTGCGGATGGTGTCCAGCTGGGTCAGTGTCGTCGAGCGGAAGACCCTCGGCTGACAGCCCATTTCGATCAATCGGTGGGCCAGGTGCCGGTCACGCTCATCAATCCAGGGAATTTCCGTCTGGTTCCAGAACAGCTCCGCGACATTGAACTTCCGGACGAGGTGAGGGAGCAGGACAGAGGCTTCGCCGCTCAACAGGTGCAGTGTCGCGCCGAGCCGGGCGAGTTCCCTGGAGTGGGCCTTCAGTGAGTGATGCAGCCACCAATTGCTGGCTGCCCCGGGCGACAGGCTTACGCTCTGAAAGGCTTCCTTGATGTAGATGCAGATCAGTGGCCGACCGGAACGCACGGCGGCATGCAGTGCCGGGTGATCGGTGAGGCGCAGATCTCGTCCGAACCAGACGATTGCCGGTTGTGTGGCTTCAGCTGTTGCCATGTTTGTCGCCAATGTTGATAAGAACACTAGCTTGTACGTTCATGTTTCCGGCTTGGATCATGAGCGTATCAAAGGCGTTATACGTTGACTGGAGAACAACATGAGCGAGCAGAATTCCACGATTCGCGTTCCGCGTCCGGGTCAGGATGCGATCGAGATCGCAAATGACAAACGCCTGGTCATGATTGCAGGACCGTGCCAGCTGGAAAGCCGTGAGCATGGCCTTGAGGTGTCCGCACAGCTGCGCGAGATCGCCGACCGTCTGGATGTTGGCATCATCTACAAAACCTCTTTTGACAAGGCCAATCGGACCAGCGCCTCCGCGCAGCGCGGTGTTGGCCTGGAAGCGGCTCTGCCGATTTTTCAGGAAATTCGCGAGACAAGCGGTTTGCCGGTGCTGACAGACGTTCACACCGCCGAGCAGTGTAAGATTGCCGCCGAGGCGGTCGATGTATTGCAAATCCCGGCCTTCCTTTGCCGCCAGACGGATCTGCTGCTTGCAGCAGCCAAGACGGGCAAGCCGATCAATATCAAGAAGGGCCAGTTCCTGGCGCCTTGGGATATGAAAAACGTCCTCGCCAAGGTTACCAGCGCGGGCAATCCAAATGTGATGTCCTGTGAGCGTGGTGCCAGTTTCGGCTACAATACGCTGGTGACGGATATGCGGTCCCTGCCGATCATGGCCGGGTTCGGTGCTCCGGTCGTGTTCGACGCGACCCACTCGGTACAGCAGCCGGGAGGTCAGGGCACGTCGTCTGGCGGCCAGCGCGAGTTTGTTCCGCATCTGGCGCGAGGCGCAGTCTCGATCGGCGTTGCCGCCGTGTTCATGGAAACCCATCCTGATCCGGACAATGCGCCGTCAGACGGTCCGAACATGGTTCCGCTGAATGAGTTTGAAGGTCTGGTCGCGCGACTGCTTGAATATGATCAGTTGACCAAGGGCTATTGAGCCGGGCTTAGAAACGGCGGCGGTCGGGGATCGGGATAACCGGAGCTTCCTCGACAGCTTCCGGATCTTCAAGGGGCGGTGCCCAGCGCCGCTCCTCTTCCAGAATCGTTGTCACGATCATGCTGCGACGCGCCGCATCCAGGCGCAGATCCTCGTAGAATAGATTGAACGGCGCGTAGAGGAAATCCTCCGCGATGCGGGAGGGTCTGCGTAACAGGCGCGATTCCGGACGTTCGATCAGCAACACGCCATCCGCACATTGCGCTCCGGTCTGCATGGGTAGCGGCGCAGGATTGGCATCGGCCGAAAACCCTGTCGCCGAAGCACCGCCGCGATGCATCCGTGCCGACGCATACTGGTTGGAGGGCGCCGCCAGCAGAGGATTCGTGCACAAAAGTCGCCGTTCCTCGACGAAATCCAGCTCCCCGCGGTGCGTCCAGCTCATGGATCGTTCAGTGAGTATACGTAAGCGGCGTATCTCGTCTTCCTCGGCATAGGAAAAGGAATAGATACACCGCACATCCTCAGGCGTATCGCAGGCGGGGATGTTTGCAAGCGGGCCCTCGAACAGATCCAGCGGGACAGGCGCGTCCAGGACATAGGCCGCGGAAAGTCTCGCCGTCAGAGCCTCATCCTGAGCGATGACGTCCATCGTGACGCGCAGCGCATGTAATCCACCCTGGCCGACACCGGCAATGATGATCGGGCGCTCTTCACCGACGTCGAGCAAGAATTGCCGGAACGCGGCTTCAACATCATGATAGGCAAATTCACGGGCAAGAACGCTGTCCTCACGATTGTTCATGAAAGTGTAGAGTGAGGCCTGCCGATAGCGCGGAACAAATAGCTCGCCGGAATCGGCAAATGGAGCCGCATAGTTGGGAATGACGACATGTTCGACTTCCGCATTGGCACTATATTTGTCCAGCTTGGCATTCCAATCGGCCCCGCCGGAATAAGTGGTGGGGTGGACGAAGAATACCGCTGGCGTCGAGTTGTCTTCGAAGCTTCCACGGATGAACCAGGCCTCCGCGCTGGCGTACACCGGCGCTGGCGGAGGTGTATAGGTCTGGTAGGGTTCACCCGGGTCTTGAAATGTCTGGAAGACTTGTTCGCGCAGCAACCACGCCGCCGCTCCGGTCAGGAGTACGGTGGCGGTGATGATTGTCACGACAATCCAGCGGGCGATGCGAAATGAACTCACGACCTCTCACTCCGAAACGAGTCGCTCCATGATCGCGGTCTCGCGCGGCATGTGCAACCGATTGGCGAGCGAGACGACATGTCCTATGCTCGCAAAGTTCGATAATACCCCCCGGTTATCGCGTGTCTCGGGATTTCAATGAATGTTACGCTGGTTACGCAACAGCTTTCTGACGGGAATCGTCATCGCCACGCCGCTGGGTGTGACGGCACTGCTGATCATTTCCTTTGTCGGTTATGTGGATCGGGTTGTGAAACCCATGATTCCGGCCCGCTATAATCCGGAAACCTATCTGCCCGGTGATTTTACCATTCCGGGACTGGGTGTTGCTATTGCAGTGGTCCTGCTGACAGCACTGGGTGCATTGGCAGCAAATATCTTCGGTCGTTCCATCATCCAGGTCGGCGAACGCCTGCTTGAAAGCGTGCCCCTTGTCCGCAATGTCTATGGTGCTCTGAAACAGATCGTTGAGACCGTGTTTTCCGGTAAGCAGAATTCCTTCAAGGAAGTCGTGTTGACCGAATACCCGATGAAGGGGCTCTATGTTGTCGCATTTGTTTCCGCGGAGGGTAACTCCACCCTGAAGGAAAAGATCGCCGATGACGTGATCGGCCTCTTTGTACCCACGACACCCAATCCGACTTCTGGTTTTCTGCTCTACACCTCACGGGCCAACACCATCCCGGTTGACATGTCGGTTGAGGAGGCGGCGAAGCTGATAATCTCTTTTGGCATGGTCACGCCGGACAAATTGCCCAGCGACGTTCAGGAGAGCCTGCCGGACGAGGTCAAGCCTAGCCAGACTTGAGAAGGCGGATACCGGTATCCTGTTCAAAGAGGTAGAGCAGCGTCCGCAGGGCTTCGCCTTTTTCACCCTCCAGCTGTGGATTGCTCTCCACGATGAGCCGCGCATAGTCATTGGCCACTGGGATCAGGTCCGCATGCGCCTCGATATCGGCCAGGCGATAATCGGGCAGGCCGCTCTGGCGCAGGCCGAGCGGATCGCCGGCACCACGAAGGCGCCAGTCCTCCTCGGCAATGGCAAAGCCATCATCCGTCTCGCGCATCATCTCCAGCCGGGCGCGCGCCGTTTCGCCCAGCGGCCCCTTGTAGAGCAGCATGCAGGATGATTCCCGGTCACCCCGGCCGACACGCCCGCGCAGCTGGTGCAACTGGGCCAGCCCGAAGCGTTCGGCATGTTCGATGATCATGATGGTCGCGTCCGGTGCATCAACACCAACCTCAATGACCGTTGTAGCCACAAGGATATCGATTTCGCCGGCCCGGAAGCTGGCAGCGATGCGCTCCTTCTCTTCCGCCTTCATACGCCCGTGCAAAAGCCCGATCCGGTCATCGCCGAGTGCCGCGCGCAGATGTCGCCAGCGATCCTCTGCTGCTGATAGTTCCGACACCTCGCTTTCCTCGACCAGCGGGCAGACCCAGTAGACCCGCTCGCCCTTCGCCACAGCACGGCGCACGCCTTCAACCATCTCGCCAACACGGTCCATCGATACTAGGCGGGTTGTTGGCGGTTTCCGGCCGGCGGGTTTTTCATCGAGCTTGGACACATCCATGTCACCATAGACCGCCAGGGCCAGCGTGCGGGGTATGGGGGTGGCCGTCATGGCCAGCGTTTCGGGGCGATATCCCTTGGACGCCAGGCGCATACGATCTGACACACCAAACCTGTGCTGCTCGTCTATAACCACGAGGCCCAGGTCGCTGAACGAGACATCATCCTGGAAGAGGGCATGTGTTCCGCACACGACCATGGCGTCTCCCGATGCGATCTTCTCCAGCAGGGCCTTTCGAGACTTGCCCTTGTCCCGTCCCGTCAGGGTGATGACCTCGATGCCGACCGGTTCCAGCAATGCGGCGATGGTCTTGTGGTGCTGGCGCGCGAGAATTTCGGTAGGTGCCATGATGGCGGACTGGGCGCCGGCTTCAGCGACATGTGCGGCCGCCATGGCGGCCACGAACGTCTTGCCCGCTCCAACATCGCCGTGCAGTAGGCGTGTCATGCGCTCGGGCTGTTCCAGATCGCCGCGGATATCGCAATGGGCGCGTTCCTGGGCCCCGGTGGGCTTGAAGGGCGCGTGCTCAAGCATGGTCGCTACGTAACGGCCGTCCACCTTCATTTCCCGTCCGGCAACACGTTTGCGCTGGGCCCTGACCAGCTGCAAGGCCAGTTGTCGCGCCGTGAGTTCGTCAAAAGCCAGGCGTGAGCGCTCCGGCGTGTCCGGCGAGAGGCCTTCCGCGTCTTCCGGCCGATGCAGGCCGCGCAAGGCGTCCGTGAAGTCCGGCCAGTTATATTTCTGTTTCAGACCGGTATCGCACCATTCCGGAAAGCCCGGCAGGAGCGTCAGTGCCCCGTCCACGGCCTTGCGAACCGTTTTGGCCGTAAGGCCAGCTGTCAGTGGATAGACAGTTTCCAGTAGTGGCGTGGTTTCCGCCTCTTCCTCTGTGATCACCAGGTCGGGGTGAACCATCTGGATCTCTGATCCAAAACGCTCGATCTTGCCCGATACGATCCGAGTTTCCCCCTCGGGCAGCAGTTTCTTGAGGTAGTCGCCGCGCGCATGGAAGAAGACCAGGTGCAGGAAACCGGTCTGGTCGTACATGCGAACCTTGTAGGGCTGGCCCTTGCGACGCCCGGGAATATGCGTTTCGACGGTGGCCTGGAGCGTGATGATCTGGTCTTCCGGCGCGTCTGCAACGCTGGTCTTGTAACGTCGGTCAATCAAGCTGGATGGTTTGAGAAACAGCACGTCCTTGACACGCGGGCCCGAGACCTTGCCAAGCAGTGCCGCCAGCCGCGGGCCGATACCGGGCAGGGCGGTTAGGTCCTGGAAGAGCGGAAAGAGAATCTCTGGGCGCATTGATCGCGAGTGTAGCGCTTGATTTCACACAGACCAGTGGTCGACGAGAGGCTCGAGCCGCACTATATGCACGCCATGACCGAAAGCACTGACATCAAGCGCAAGAAACTGCGTATCCGCGCCTGGCGACGTGGCTTCAAGGAAGCCGACTTGATCCTGGGACGATACGCTGACGCCAATCTGGACACGATGAGGGATGATGAGGTTGTCCTGTTTGAGCAATTGCTCGAGCAGGAGGATCAGGACATCTATGGCTGGATCATTGGTCGTGAACCGGTGCCGGAGGCGTTTCGCAACTCTGTCATGACCGCCCTGCAGGCCTTCAAAGTAGAAGATGATGCGCAATACGGCGACGGGCCGCGCATCTAAGAGACGAATATGACGGATCTTGATCTGATCGCCCGGGCGAGCGGAACGGCGCGTGTCTGTGGCGCGCCGGAAGGCCTCGATGCGCTGGTTTTTGCCGACGCAGCGCGTCTGCGCGGCGGTTTGAATGTCTTCATTGCCCGTGACGATTCGCGGGCGGCGGCGTTTGCGACGGCGCTTGAGTTCTTTGCTCCCGATCTGGAAATGCTGCGCCTGCCAGCCTGGGATTGCCAGCCCTATGACCGGATCTCGCCGTCACCGCGGCTCGCGGCCCGCCGTGCTGCTGCCCTGGCAAGCCTGGCCAATCATGATGGCAAGGAAAGCCTGCTGGTCGTCACCACCATCAACGCGATGGCCCAGCGGTGTCCGCCGAAAACCGTGCTGGCCGGGTCCCGCATCCAGCTGAAGCCGGGTCAGAGCGTGGATAATGACGCGCTTCTGCATCATTTCACCTCCAACGGATACGCAAGAGCCGCCACGGTGATGGAGCCAGGTGATTTTGCTGTGCGCGGTGGTGTGATCGATGTCTTCCCGCCAGACAGTGAGGAGCCGGTCCGTCTCGACTTTTTCGGGGACAGCCTGGAGAGCATCCGCACCTTTGATCCGGAAACCCAGCGCTCACAGAAACAGTTGAACGCCATCGAGTTCACGCCGGTCAGCGAAGTCATCATCGACGAGACGTCCATCTCGCTCTACCGCGGTGGTTTCGTGAAAAGTTTCGGTGCAGTTCAGCGGGATGACCCGGTTTATCAGGCCGTGAGCGAAGGCGCGCGCCCTGCCGGTGTCGAACACTGGTTGCCGCTTTTTTATCCCGAAGTGGTCACGGCTTTTTCTTATCTGCCTGAGAACACACTCGTCGGCGTGGATGCGCTGGCGCATGAAGCCTTCGATGAGCGTGTCGAGCAGGTAAAGGACTATTTCGATGCTCGCCAGCTGGCGGCGGATGCGTCCCACAGTTCCAGCCTGTCCGCCTCGACCTATCGCGCGCTGGAACCCGATGCGCTTTATCTCACCCGGGCAGACTGGGACGCAGCCCTGGCAGACCGGGCCGTGCGCAACTTCACCAGTTTTGTGGAGCCGGGCGCCAATACGGTTGATGCCGGGGGCAAGCAGGGGCGGGTTTTCGCTGCGGAGCGTGCAGCGGAAAACACCAATGTGTTCGATGCCACCGCGAAACATGTTCTCGAGCTCAACAAGACCGGAAAACAGGTCCTTCTCGCCTCCTGGAGCCTTGGTGCGTCCGAGCGTATGGCCAGTGTGCTCGGTGATCACGGGCTCAAGAATATCAAGCTGTCCGACAACTGGCAGGATGCATCGTCCGGACCGAAAATCGGTCGGGTTGTTCTGCCGATTGAACGAGGGTTCGAAACCGAGAGCCTGGTGGTCATTTCCGAGCAGGACATCCTCGGCGACCGCCTCGCCCGTCCGCGCAAACGCAAGAAAACCGCTGATGTTATCGTGGAGGCGGGCAGCCTCGCACCTGGAGATCTGGTGATCCATGCCGATCACGGCCTTTCGCGTTTCATCGGCTTGAAAACACTACCGGTCCAGGATGCTCCGCACGACTGTATAGAGTTGGAATATGCCGGCGGATCAAAGCTCTATCTGCCGGTCGAGAATATTGAGCTGCTTTCGCGTTATGGCGCAGAGGCCGAAAATGCCCAGCTCGACAAGCTGGGTGGCGTCGCCTGGCAGGCGCGCAAGGCCAAGGCCAAGAAACGTCTGCGCGACATGGCGGATGAACTGATCAAGATCGCTGCCCAGCGGCTGTCACGCAAGGCGACGGTCATTGACGGTTCCGGTGGCATGTATGACGAATTCTGCTCGGCCTTTCCCTACGCGGAGACAGATGACCAGCTCAACGCGCTGGACGATGTGCTGGGCGACCTGACCAAGGGGCGCCCGATGGACCGCCTGATCTGCGGTGATGTTGGGTTCGGCAAGACCGAAGTGGCGTTGCGGGCGGCCTTTGTGGTGGCGATGAGCGGGCAGCAGGTTGCTGTGGTGGCTCCAACCACCTTGCTGGCGCGCCAGCATTTCAAGACGTTCTCGGAACGATTCCGTGGCTGGCCGGTGAAGGTTCGGCAATTGTCACGCCTGGTGGGGGCAAAGGAAGCCAAGGCGACCCGGGAAGAATTGCGCGACGGCAAGGTCGAGATCGTCATCGGCACGCACGCTCTGCTCGCCAAGACAGTCAAGTTCAATGATCTGGGCCTGCTGGTGGTAGACGAGGAACAGAATTTCGGCGTCAAGCACAAGGAAACGCTCAAGGCACTGCGAGCAGATGTGCATGTCATGACGCTGACCGCGACACCGATCCCGCGAACGCTGCAGCTGGCCCTGACCGGGATCCGGGACCTATCCATCATCGCCACGCCGCCGGTCGACCGACTGGCCGTGCGCACCTATGTGACGCCGTTCGATTCTGTCACTGTGCGCGAGGCCCTGCTACGGGAGAAGTATCGCGGCGGACAGGCTTTCTTTGTTGTGCCGCGAATTTCCGACCTGGATGATATCGCCAGCTTCATGCGCGAGAGTGTGCCGGAAGTGTCCTTCGTGATTGCGCATGGTCAGATGGCCGCCGGTCAGCTGGAAGACATCATGACGGCCTTTTATGAGGGCCGGTATGACGTCCTGCTTTCCACGACGATTGTTGAATCAGGAATTGATATCCCGACCGCCAACACGCTTGTCATTCACCGTGCGGATCGGTTTGGCCTGGCCCAGCTCTACCAGCTGCGGGGCCGGGTCGGTCGCTCCAAGACACGTGCCTACGCCTATTTCACAACATCCGCCAATCGCAAGCTGACCGATGGCGCGGAACGGCGTCTCAAGGTCCTGCAATCCCTCGATTCACTTGGTGCCGGATTCAGCCTGGCGTCGCACGATCTCGATTTGCGAGGTGGCGGCAATCTTCTGGGCGAGGAACAGTCCGGTCATATCAAGGATGTGGGCGTCGAGCTTTATCAGTCCATGCTCGAGGAGGCCGTTGCTTCACTGCGCGGTGAGGGACAGGATGAGGATGACGGTGAATGGTCACCGCAGATCAATGCCGGCGGTGCGGTGCTTATCCCGGAAGACTATATCCCGGATCTGGATGTGCGCCTGCAGCTCTATCGCCGCCTGTCTTCGCTGGAGGACAAGGCCGCACGCGAAGGGTTCGCCGCGGAGCTGATCGACCGTTTCGGACCGCTTCCCAAGGAAGTCGAAACATTGATGCGGGTGGTCGCCGTGAAAATGCTCTGCAAGCGCGCAGGCGTGGAAAAAGTGGATGCCGGTCCCAAGGGTGCCGTCATTCATTTCCGCAAGGACCGTTTCATCGACCCGCCATCTCTCATCGCCCACATCAGTGCCAATCCGGGGCTGTTCAAGGCACGCCCGGATCACAAGCTTGTGCTGCGCGCAGGCTGGGATGAGCCGGAAGATCGGTTGCGGGCGATCGAAAAATCGATGACGCCTCTGGCTGAGATCGCTGACCGGGCGCGTGAAGCGGGCTAGGCCCGAGCGGCAAAGGCATTACGGGATTGCAGCTGGCGAATACCGCGTTCGATCATGCCTTCAGCGGTCTCGGCCGGGCGAGGCATGATGCACTCCGAGCGCACGTGCAGCCTGAAGGGGTGCAAGGGGTCCTCGCTCTCGAATGCCGTGCATTCAGCGATGGCAGAGACCCGAGCCGCGACAGCGGAGACACCTTCTTCTTCGGTAAACGGCAGCAAGGCCAGGAAAGTATCGGCATTCACCCGGCAGGCTGCATCCTCGCTGCGCAGGAGGTGGCGCAACATGGCGGCGAACTGACGGCGGGCTTTTTCAGCAGAGAGATCATCCGGGCGTTCGATTCCCTCGGGCAGGTCTGTGTTCAGGATCAGGGCGCTGAAACTGACTTCACCGCGATCATGATCATTGATCATGTCCTGCAGGTGCGAGGTCAGAAAACCGGCGTGGAAAAGGCCGGTATCGATATCCAGCGTGCGCGGTTCACGGCATGCTTCCAGTGCCGCCTTGGCGTCGCGCCTGCGCCGACGTTCCGCGGTCAGCGTCAGGATGCGGTCGCGCATCTCTTGATCCGATGTCTGAGCACTGATGATATCGGACACGCCGCGGGCAAACGCCTCGTCGGCCGTTTCGTGATTGGTGTCTCGTGTCAGCAAGAGAACCGGTGTGTGATAGAGGCGGGCATTGCGGCGCATGGCCGAGCTGATTGTGAACGCCGCATCCGCCTTGTCGTTGGCATTGAGAACCACGGCGTCAAAGCTGCGCTCGTGCAGATAGTCAAAGGCCGAATAGGAGGAGAAGGCGGCGACCACCTCGACATTGTCAGCTTCCATTATGTGCTGGAGACTCATGAAGCGAGGCGAGGCATCCCCGACATATAGCACGGAGCTGCGCGCTTCCGGCCGGGCGACGAGTTCGGGCCTTTCGCCATAAAGTGCGTTGACACTGGCGCGGCGCTTGGCAATGGCTTCCATCGAGTGCAAGCGGAAGAGGGATCGTGCTCGCGCAGCGACCTGGGCCGGTAGCGCCGGTTCAGGCACCCAGGCATCGACCGCATCAATCTCGGCCAGCGAGGACGGGCCGATCGCGATGATCGGGCGATCACCAAGGGCAAAACTTTCCAGCGCTTTGCGATGGGCATCAAACTCTTCCGGATCCGCCGCGAAGATCACGCCGCACGCAAAGGCACGGCTGGTCGCGGACTGGGGTGTGTCGGAACGCACGATGCGTACGCGCATCGCGAGTTTTTCCATCGCGTTGGCAAGTTCCCCCGTTTGATCCGCTGGACCAATCAGCAGGACGTCGAGTTCACGCCCCATTTGTCCCCCTGGCGTCCGCATCCACACAATCCTGTTTCTTGAGTTTCTCACAAATGCCACGATCCCCAAAACGAAGAATCGTGAGGTTGGTCTCAATGCAAGCACAAGGTCCTCTAAAAGGCGTTAAAATCGTCGAATTCGTCGGTCTGGGCCCGGCACCATTCGCAGCGATGCTGCTTTCCGACATGGGAGCGGACGTCATCCGTATCGATCGTCCCGGCGCGTTCGGGACGGGTGCAGCGGATGTTCTGGCGCGGGGAAGGCGCTCCGTAGCCCTGAACCTCAAGGACGAAACCGACCAGGCCCGTTGCCGCGCACTCGTCGGACAGGCGGACATCCTGCTTGAGGGCTACCGGCCCGGGGTTATGGAGCGGCTTGGTTTTGGTCCCGATGACATGCTGAAGCTCAATCCCGCTCTTGTTTATGGTCGAATGACTGGATGGGGACAGTTCGGCCCACTGGCTCACGCGGCCGGGCATGACATCAACTATATTTCTCTCAGCGGGGCTCTCGGAGCCATCGGCACGGCCGAGACGCCCGTCGCTCCGCTCAATCTGGTCGGGGATTTTGGCGGAGGCGCGCTCTATCTGGCGATGGGGGTGCTGGCTGCAATGCACCATGCCCGCGCCAACGGTCAGGGGCAGGTTGTCGATGCTGCGATTGTGGACGGTTCTGCCTCACTTATGGCCTCGCAATACCAGTTGATGGCATTGGGTTTATGGAAGACGGAACGCGCCGCAAACCTGCTCGACGGAGCGGCCCATTTCTACTCGATCTATGAATGCGCGGACGGTCGGCATATCTCGCTGGGCCCGCTGGAGCCGGAATTCTATGCGCTTTTCTGTGAAAAGGCCGGAATTGATGCGGGTACGATTCCGGCAGACTGGAGCGGAAAGAACTGGGCAGAGGCCAAATCCGTGTTCGAAGCGCTGTTCAAGTCCCGGTCTCGCGATGAATGGTGTGAATTGCTGGAAGGCACGGATGCCTGTTTTGCGCCTGTTTTGACCTATGAGGAAGCGCACAAACATCCGCACATGGTTGAGCGTGGAACATTCCAGAGCGTGGAAGGCGTGATGCAGCCATCGCCGGCGCCGCGCTTTTCGCACACACCGTCTGCAATTCAGGGTGCCGCGTCACAGCCCGGCGCTGACACGGCGGATGTTCTCAAGGACTGGGGTGTGGAGATCTAGGCGCGAATGACATCGGCCAGGTCTGCGGCGGCGAGCGTCGTGGCCTGTTCGTCCGATATGCGGGCATAGGCGAAACATGCGCCCGTGGCTGCAACGCCATTGAGCTGTGCGCCTTCCCAGAGTGTGTAGCGACAATCCGCATTGGCCAGGTTGGAAGGCAGGGACCGTCCAGCGCCAAGTGTGAGGCTGTCCAGACGCGCGCCACGCAAATCGGCATGGGAGAGATTGGCGCCACTCAGGTCTGCGCCACGAAGATCGGCATCACGCAGGTCACAGCCACGCAAATCTGCCTGGACCAGTTTGGCGCCCTGCAAGGCGATATCGCGCATGTCCATGCCGGAAAAATTGGCCCCATGGGCCTGCATGGCCGTCAGCTCTCGTTCGCGCAGATCACCGACTTCGCGCATGTCCATGCCCTTGAAACTGGCCGGAGCGCCGTCTTTGCCCTGGGTGCGACAGAGCTTTTCATGATCGCGCAGTTTGGAGGTGAGGGGGCGGGGGTCATCATCGGGCTCGAAGCCGTTTGTGGCCTCTTCGTCGAGTTCTCCTGTCAACATGCCGGAGGTTATGGCCTGGGCAAGCTTGAGATCCTTTTCCAGTGCACCGCGCATGTCAGCATCGGTCAGATCCGCACCGGACATGTCTGTCGCCGTCAGGATGGCGCGCTGCATGACGGCGTTTTTCAGCTTCGCGCGTAGCAGGCGGGAATTGTTGAGATTGGCGTCGGAGAAATCGGCGCCCTCGGCTTCCACGCCTGCCAGCCGCGCATGTGAAAAATTCACTCCGCCAAGCCGGGCATTGCCGAGTTTTGTTGACTGGACCGAAGCTGTAGGCGTGCCTTCACTGCCGATAGCGGGCAGGCGTGCCAGTTCGCGAAAATCGGCATTCTGGCATTGCGATGCAGACAGGTCCGCCTCGCTCATGTCACAGCCACGTAAGTCGGTATCATCCAGATTGGCGCCGATCAGCCTGGCACCAACAAGCTTTGCGCCCGAAAAATTGGCACCCCGCAGATCCGAGCCGGACAGGTCAGCACCCGACAGGTCACAATCCGCGAAACTCGCATCCTGAAGATCGCGATTGGTCAGCACCAGCCGGCTCAGATCCTCGCCATCAAAACGCGCAAAACCACCGCCCGAGCCGCTGAGTGCTCGCGCGTGTTCATCGCAGATACGGTCGATTTCCTGTTGCCGGTCGGGGGCGTTGGCTGTGGCAGGCAAGGTCAGTCCTTATGGGCTTTGCGGCAGCCTATGTGATTTGCTCTGGAAGTCACAAGGGGTCAGGCGCAACTAATTCAAATTGTTGTAGAAAATCCCGTTCATTTTTGTTCATCTAGGGTTCAGCAGCAATCACTAATATCTGTATTCGAGATGAGCGGCCGCATTTCAGTCCCTCGCCGGATCGCCTTCTCGCTATCGAATTGATACCCCGAAGCGTCGGCCGCCCCCAACGGCCGGCGTTTCTTTTTGCCCTGAAATGAGGGTGACAGGTTTTGTCGTGGCGGTGGCTCATCTTGTTCTCAACACGAAGACAAGAAGGAGTTCAGACATGGCAATCGCACTTCAGGCATCCATCCCCGGCGCAGCAGGTTCCCAGAGCAATCTGGTCCCGCATCGCTTTCGTGACGGCTTCTTCCGCGTCCAGCGTGAAGGTGACGACATAAGCTGCATCCATGTCAAAGATCTGCGTTCGGTCTGCCGTTATCTGCACAAGGGTTATCAGCTGGCCATGAGCGCTGCTGACGGCCACTCCATGCCGTCCTGGCTGCCGGCTGAACAGGTCAGGATCGCCGTTCGCTAAGGCAGCCCCGGGAAATCTTCCCGACGATGTTCATTGACAAGGTCGGCGAGTTCCTTCGGCTCCAGAACCTCGACCTGGTCACCCCAGGCATAAAGATGCCAGCACATCTCCAGATGGCCGCTGGCAGTAAAACGGACATCGAGAGACCCATCCGGGTTTTCAACGATTTCCTGATCCGGATGAAATCGATATCGCGCGGCATGGGGGGCGGCCTTCGGCGTAAAGCGCCAGTGTACCGGCTTGAACTCGCGATCATTCTGGAAAACGCCGAAACTTCGCGCCGAATATTCCGCCAGATTGAAGTCCGGATCGCGTACAAACCACTCCTCAGTCAGCACGGCGCGTGCAATATCCTCGATCCGGAAGTGTCGCAGGCGATTATCATCCCTGGAGGGATCCCTGGCGATGAGATAGCGCCGGGTTCCAAGGAGAATACCATAGGGTTCGATACGCCGTTCTCGGGCTGTGTCGTCATTGCGACCGCGATAGAGGATGACCAGGCGGAACGGCCCCTTGAGAGCGTCCGCGATGGCTTCATCCACCTGTGAATTGGTCGCCGGGCGAGGGCCGGGACGGGCGGCATGGCCCATTGCCTCCAACAGGGCTTCCTCATCAGCCTCGATGCCTGCACGACGACGGTCTGACGTCAGGAGTTTCACCGCACCGCCAAGATCGGACAATTGTTTCGCTTCGCTTGTCAGGCCCGCATTTGTCAACGTTTCCTTGGCCAGCTCCAGCGCGGCGAGCTGATCGGCAGTCGGTGCAAAAAACTCCGAGACCTTGCCGTGAGGAATGCGCCAGCGCTTGTGACCCTCATAGTCCACATAGGCCTCGGCATCGGGAAACACTGTTTCCAGCGCCTGGGTCA
This sequence comes from Maricaulis sp., assembly GCF_017643475.1. Classification (GTDB taxonomy): domain Bacteria; phylum Pseudomonadota; class Alphaproteobacteria; order Caulobacterales; family Maricaulaceae; genus Maricaulis. Next base: position 125,538 of record NZ_JAEPNI010000003.1, on the reverse strand, counting down.
TGCGTTGCGCGGTGCGACGGACACAGGCGAACTCTTCCTCGATCTCGGCGAGGGATACGCCGGTGCGACCATTGGCGAGGCGCGCCAGCTGCAAAAGATCGACAGCCTTGGCAAAGGACATATGGCTAACTCCCTAATCGCTCGCAGCTTATCGAGACTTGGTGATTCTTTAACCGGACTCACGCTTAACAGGCCGGATGTCAGCCAGCGAAACCCTTTCCAAGCCGACCCGCAAGCGGGCAGCCGTCATGATCGTCTTTTCGGCGATCAGTCGGTCAATGGCGCGGGATGTGATGTTGTTCGCCGGTGGAGCGTCATTTTTCGGCATGCTGGCCTTGTTTCCCGCAATTGCGCTGGCGATGTCGGTTTACGGCGTGGTGTTTTCTATCGCCGATGCAGAAAGCCAGTTCGCGCGGTTTTCCGAAATCATGCCAGCAGGTGCACAGGATTTCGTGCTGGGTCAAATGTCGCGTATCGCGGACGCGCCGATCGCGGTTCTGTCCGCACAGGGCGCTGTGGCCCTTGCCATCGCGCTCTTTGCCGCGTCGCGGGGTGTGAAGGCTTTGATCGCAGGGCTCAACCATCTCGCCGAGGACAAGGATATTCGCAATGTCATCCACTTCAACATCCTGGCCATGGTCGGTGTGTTGATTGGCGGCGTGCTTCTGACCCTCGCCAATCTGGCGGTGCTGATCATTCCGGTCGTGGCTCACCAGGTGTTCGAGTTTCTCAATATGCCGGAGCCTGATCTGGGCCTGTTCATCAATGAATGGACCGCGGCCGGCCTGTCGATGTTCCTGGCGCTGGAAATGCTTTACCGGCTCACCATGCGCAAGCGGGAACAGGCTGTGACCTGGAAAGCATCGACAAGCGCAGCCCTGGTGGCGACTGGTTTGTGGCTGGGTTTGTCGAAGGGATTTTCAACTTATGTCACTGAAGTGATCGATTTTAGCGTGTATGGATCACTCGGCGCTCTTGTCGTCTTCCTCTTGTGGATTTATTGGAGCGCATATGCTGTTTTCTTCGGCGGTGCTCTGGCGATCGAAATCGACGGTCGGCACCTCGACAGATAACGCGGCATGTGCCTTTCGCTGGTGTTCTTCGCACCTGCAGTATAAACATGAACCAGTTATCAACTTTGAACTGAGGTCCTCATGAACAAGGTATTTCCCGATGCCAAGGCCGCCCTGGACGGTCTGGTGTTCGACGGGATGACGATTATGGCCGGTGGTTTCGGCCTTTGCGGTATCCCAGAAAACTCCATCGCAGCGCTGCACGACACCGGTGTGAAGGGCCTGACGGTGATTTCCAACAATTGCGGCGTGGACGGTTTCGGCCTCGGCGTCTTGCTGGATGCCAAGCAGATCAAGAAAATGGTCTCGTCCTATGTTGGCGAGAACAAGGAATTCGAACGCCAGTATCTCGAAGGCGAGCTGGAGCTGGAATTCAACCCGCAGGGCACGCTGGCCGAACGTATCCGGGCTGGCGGCGCAGGCATTCCGGGCTTCTTCACCAAGACCGGTGTCGGCACCCTGATCGCCGAGGGCAAGGAGCACCGCGAGTTCGATGGCGAGACCTTCATCATGGAAACCGGCCTGACCGCGGACGTCGCGATCGTGAAGGCCTGGAAAGCGGACCCGCAGGGCAATCTGATGTTCCGCAAGACCGCGCGCAACTTCAATCCGATGATGGCAACGGCCGGCAAGATTACCATTGCCGAGGTCGAGGAAATCGTCGGTCTGGGTGAGCTGGATCCGGACCAGATCCACACGCCGGGCATTTTTGTCCAGCGCATCGTCAAGGGCGAGTTTGAAAAGCGCATCGAACAGCGCACCATTCGTGAGCGGGAGGAAGCATAATGGCCTGGACACGTGACGAAATGGCAGCGCGCGCTGCCCTGGAACTCGAAGACGGTTTCTACGTCAATCTCGGCATCGGTATTCCGACGCTTGTCGCCAACCACATTCCCGACGGCATCGATGTCACGCTGCAGTCGGAGAACGGCATGCTGGGCATGGGTCCGTTCCCGTATGACGACGAGGTGGATGCCGACCTGATCAATGCCGGCAAGCAGACCATAACCGAGCTGCGTCGCACCAGCTATTTCTCGTCCGCAGACAGTTTTGCCATGATACGGGGAGGGCATATCGACTTGTCCATCCTGGGCGCGATGGAAATCTCGGAAGAGGGCGATATCGCCAACTGGATGATCCCCGGCAAGCTGGTCAAGGGTATGGGCGGTGCCATGGACCTGGTTGCCGGCGTTAAACGCGTCGTTGTGATCATGGACCACGCGAACAAGCGCGGGGAACCCAAACTGCTCAAGGAATGCTCTCTGCCGCTGACCGGCAAGAATTGCGTTCACCGTATCATCACTACGCTGGGTGTGTTCGACGTGAAGGATGACGGTTTGGAGCTGATCGAACTGGCGCCGGGCGCTACGCTGGACCTGATAAAGGAACAGACGGAAGCCAAGTACACGGTTTCCGACAGGCTGGTCTCTCACGAGACCGCTTGATGAAAGAATTCTAAGGCGGTTCACGGCTATGTGAGCCGCCTTAGCAAGGTTTAATACCCCTAGACATTTCACGTGTTATCAGGTGCGTCGGCTATGCGAGGAGCCAGACATGCCTTTAACGCGACTTTCCCTGAACAACCCGGCCGCTGTTTTTGTGATGCTTGCGCTTGTCGCGCTGGCAGGCATTGTCGCGTTCACCCGCTTGCCGGTGCAGCTTATGCCGGACGTCGAGCGGCCACAGGTCAACATCGCTACATTCTGGCGTTCCGCGTCTCCGCTGGAAATGGAATCGGAAATTGTCGAGCCGCAAGAACAGGCGCTTTCGGGCCTTCCCGGGCTCGAGGAGATGCGTGTTTTTGTCAATGAAGGTAACGCCTTCATCAATCTGACCTTCGCTATCGACACCGACATGACCCAGACGGCGATCGAGATTTCGAACCGTCTCAACCAGGTCCCGCCACTGCCTCGTGATGCCATCGGGCCGAATATCGGTTCTTTCGGGGGAGATGCGCAGCAGAGCCTGATCTGGTTCTTCATGCAGGCCTTGCCTGGCAATCCTCAGGAGGTCCACGAATATTCCGCCTTCGTCAGCGACACGGTCATTCCGCGCCTTGAAGGCATTCCCGGCGTGGCCAGCGTCCAGGTGGGCTGGGGGCTGCGTCCGGAAGAATTGCGGATCACCGTCGATCCCTATCGCGCTGCTGCCCTTGGCGTGACGTTGCCGCAGATCAGCGCGGCCATTGCCAATAATTCCGATGTGTCCGGCGGCAATGCCGAGATCGGCCGCCGATCCTATCAGATGCGGTTTGAAGGCGAGTTCGATCCGCTCGAAATGGGCGAGCTGGTCATCGACTGGCGCAATGGCAGCCCGGTGCGTCTGAGCGATGTCGCGGATGTTCAGGTTGGTTTTGGCGAGCGGCGTGACTTCACTTACCAGAACGGCAATCCGGCCATGGGTATCGAGGTGCGCCGGCAACAGGGCGCCAATGTCCTGGCGGCATTGGAGGCCGTGAAGGCAGAAGTGGACCGCATCAACGAGGATCTGCTCGCAGACCGGCAGCTCGTCATGGCGCCGTCTTTCGACGCGTCTGTCTTCATCAATCGCGCGATCGACCTGGTTGTCGTCAACCTGTTCCTTGGCGTGGGTCTGGCAGTGTTCGGCCTCTGGCTGTTCCTGCGCCGCATGCGGGCGACCATCATTATCTCGGCCGCCATTCCGGTGTGTCTGCTGTCTACGCTGATCGTGCTCTATCTTTTCGGGCGCACGCTCAACATCATCTCGCTCGCGGGACTGGCGTTTGCCACAGGCATGGTCATGGACGCCGCGATTGTCGTGCTTGAGAACATCATCCGCCGCAGAGAAGCGGGAGAAGACAGCCACACCGCGTCCGAGGCGGGGGCATCCCAGGTCTGGGGAGCTTTGCTGGCGTCGACGGTGACCACGGTCGCCATCTTCCTGCCGCTGATTTTTGTGCGTGATGTGGAAGGGCAGCTGTTTGCTGATCTCGCATTGACGATCGCTGTCGGCGTTGGACTTTCCATGATCGTTGCTGTGACCATTCTTCCAGTTGCCGTCAAACAATTCGTTCGGGATCGCAAGACCCAGACGGAACAACCGTTGCTCAACAGGGTCGCTGACTGGGTGCTCTGGCTTTCGAACACGCCGCGACAGCGTATCGCGCTGGCCGCAAGCCTCATCATCTTGCCCTGCCTTCTGGCCTGGCAGTTCAAGCCGGAGGATGGCTATCTCCCGGAAGTCAAACGGGATGCCGTAGATGCGTTCTGGATCTTTCCGCCCGGCACCAATCTCGATTGGGTTGAAGAAGAAGTGGCCACTCGTGTCGTTGAGCGGCTAGAGCCGTATATGAGTGGCGAGCAGGAACCGCGACTACGCAATTACTATTTCGGGACTTTCCCGGGGGGCGGAGGCGCCACAGCCGGCATCCGTGTGGCTGATCAGTCCCGCGTGGGCGAACTGGAGCAGATTGTGCGCCGGGAAATCATCGGCGATATTCCCGATGTCGTTTTCAGCTCTGCCCAGCAAGGCAATCTGTTTGGCGGTTTCCAGCAGGGCGGGGGGATCCAGGTCAACATCCAGTCCGCTGACCCCGATGCCCGTGTCAGGGCTGTCAATGTCGGGTTGAGCATGTTGCGCGAACGTTTTCCCGGCGTGAACATCAACGCCAATCCGCCGCCCGAGGCGACCCAGCCGCGTCTGACCATGGTGCCGGATGACCGTCGCATCCAGGAGGCGGGCTGGTCTCGTCGCAATGTGGCCGGGATGATCTCCATGCTCGGTGACGGCCAGTTCATTGGTGAGTATTTCGATGGCAATAGTCGCATGAACATGATCCTGCGGACGGAGGGCTGGGAGACGCCGGACGAGCTGGCAGGCCTGCCAATTGCAACACCGTCAGGCGCCGTTGTTCCGCTGGGCGATCTTGTAAGCGTGCGTGAGGAAGTCGGTGTGGGCGGTATTCAGCGTCTGAACCGCCGGCGTACGGTCACCATCAATATCAACCAGCCCGAGGACTTGACCCTGGGCGAGATCGTCAGCGTGATCCGCAACGAGGTAGAGCCCGCGATCATGGAGGAATTGTCCACGTCTGGTTCGGTCACCTATGGTGGCAGCGCTGACAGCCTGCAGCGCGCCAATGAGACCATGTTGATGAACCTGGCCATGGCGCTCGTGGTTTTGTTCATGATCCTGGCGGGACTTTTCCGCTCCCTGCGTGATGCCTTGCTGGTTCTGGTCTCCATCCCGCTGGCCGCAGTTGGTGGTGTGATCCTGCTGGCGATTCTGGATGTCTTCGTGACACAGCCGCTCGATCTTTTGACCCAGATGGGTTTCCTGATCCTGCTGGGCCTTGTCATTAACAATGCCATTCTTCTGGTTGACCAGACGCGCCAGGGAGAACGCTCCGGCCTGCCACGCCGCGAGGCGGTGGAACAGGCGCTGCGCATGCGTTTGCGTCCGATCTTCATGTCGACCATGACCAGTCTTCTGGGCATGTTGCCGCTTCTGCTCAACCCCGGGCCAGGCAGTGTTATCTATCGCGGGCTGGCGGCGGCCATTGTTGGCGGCATGACGGTCAGCCTCATCTTCACCCTCATTCTCATTCCCTGTCTTCTGCGCCTCGGGGAAGGGCGCCAGGAGCAGGCCATTAACGCCTCTGCGACTTTGCAGCCGGCCGAATAAAGGGACAGACCATGTTCAACTCACTCCGCTCGGGCGTAATCGCAGGCCTGGCTCTTGGTGCCACGGCCCTTGTCGCACCGACTGTCCTGGCCCAAAACGGCCCGCCGCCCGCCATCGTACGTATCGGTGAGGTCGTGGAACTCGACATGGCACGGACAATCACTACCCCGGCCAGTGTCATCGCCCGCAATGATGCCCGTATCGCGGCGGAAGCATCCGGCCGCATCACCATGATCGCCGAGCCCGGAGATTTCATCGAGGCTGGCGGGATCATCGCCCAGCTTGACGACCGTCAGGCGCGCATTCAGCTCGATGAAGCACGTGCCAGCCTGGCGCGCAGCACGGCCAATGCGAACTATCAGCAGGCAGAAGCGGAACGTTTTGCACAGCTGGCACAAAACGGCACCGTGCCGACAACGCGACTGCGAGAGGTCGAGCTGGCCCGTGACCTTGCCCTGCAGGATCAAAGACAGGCCCGCGCTGCCATGCAACGCGCCGAGCTCGAGCTGGAGCGCACGCAGATATTGGCGCCTTTTGCTGGTCGCGTGGCTGAACGCCTGATGGAGGCAGGGGAACTGTCAGCGCCAGGTCGCGAGATTGCGCGCCTGGTAGATACGGATCATACCGAGGCCATTGCCATGGCGCCCGTTGCGATCGCGCCTTATCTCAGCGTTGGCCAGACAGTGACGGTATCCCTTCGCGATGGCGAAAGTATCGAAGCGCCGATCCGTGCGATTATTCCTGTCGGTGACGCGGTCTCTCGCACTTTCGAAGTCCGTATCGACCTGGAGGGAACCGGCTGGCTGGTTGGTTCCGCAGCACGTGCGGCCTTTCCGGCGGAAACCCCGCGCAGCCAGACGGCCGCGCCGTATGACGCAGTGATCTTGCGGGCCAACGGATCGTTTGTCTTCACGGTCGACGAGGATGATATCGCTCACCAGGTCGCCGTAACCACGGGTGTACGTTCGGGCGGTTTTATCGCCATTAACGGTGATATCGCGCGCGGTCAGCGTGTCGTGGTGTCCGGTGCTGAAACGCTCAGCGAGGGACGTGCGGTCCAGGAACAACAGGATGATGCCTAGGGGTTAGCACTCCACCACATTGACGGCGAGACCGCCCTGGCTGGTTTCCTTGTACTTTTCCATCATGTCGATACCGGTCTGGCGCATGGTCTCGATGACCTGGTCCAGAGAGACTTTCATGTCTTCGGAATTGGCACGAAGGGCAAGACGAGCGGCATCAATCGCCTTGATGGCACCAATGGCATTGCGTTCGATACAGGGTATCTGAACGAGGCCGCCGACCGGGTCACAAGTCAGTCCAAGATTGTGCTCCATGCCGATTTCAGCGGCATCCTCGATCTGGTGATTGTCTGCACCCATGGCCGCGGCGAGGGCCCCGGCAGCCATCGAGCAGGCTACGCCCACTTCACCCTGGCAGCCGGCTTCAGCGCCCGAGATTGAGGCGTTTTTCTTGTAGAGCGAGCCAATCGCCGCAGCGGTCAGGAAAAAGCGCTGCAGCGCCTCTTCATCGTCGGGGTCACGATGATAGCGATCGAAATAGCGCGCCACGGCCGGGATGATGCCTGCTGCGCCATTGGTTGGCGCGGTGACGACACGTCCGCCGGCAGCGTTTTCCTCATTCACTGCCATGGCCCAGAGATTGATCCAGTCCATCGGGGCCAGCGGATCATCTGTCGGGTTTTTCGCCTCTTCCTTGAGGTCGCGATGCATTTTGGGCGCACGGCGTTTGACGTTCAGACCGCCGGGCAGGATGCCGTCCTGGCGCAAGCCGCGATCGATACAGTCTTCCATCGTGCGCCACAGCCCTTCAATGCCGGCCCGGATCGTATCTTCGGGCAGGAAGGTCCGTTCGTTCTCAAGCATGATACGGTGGATGGAGAGGCCGGTGCGTTCGCCGATTTCAAGCAATTCCTGGGCGGAATTGAACGGGTAGGGTTCGCCTTCCTTCACATCCGCCGCTGAATTGCGCCCCGCTTCGTGTTCATTGATGACAAAACCGCCGCCGATCGAATACCAGATCTCTTCGCGCAGGATTTCCTCGCCCTCGCCATAGACCTTGAATTTCAGAGCGTTGGAGTGGAAGGGCAGGCGAACATCGCCCCGAAAGTCCAGATCGCGTTTTTCAATGAAGGGGATTTCGGTGCCGTTGGCCAGTTTGAGCGTTTCTTCCGTGCGAATGCGTTCAAGCCGCTGTGGGACCGTATCCGGGTTCAGCTTCGCGGGGGCATTGCCCTCGAGGCCGAGGAGCACAGCCGTATCTGTTCCGTGACCCAGACCGGTCAGGGCGAGTGAGCCGTAGAGCTCAGTCTCAATCCGTTTGATGTCCAGCCCGTCGGCCAGAACACGGTCGACAAAAACCTTGCCGGCCTTCATCGGGCCAACCGTATGGGAGCTGGACGGACCTATTCCGATCTTGAACAGGTCGAAAACGCCAAAATGCATGGATCAGCCTTCGCCGAGACCGCGGTCACGCGTGAATGCGTTGAAACAGATGATGGTCTGCGTGTCCTTGATGCCCGATATTGTTTGGACTTGCTGGTTCACGAAACGACCGATATCGGTCTCGTCGGACAGTGTGAACTGCGCCAGCAGGTCGAACGCACCCGAGATCGAGTGCACCATCGGTGCCTCGTCGAGATTGTCCACCAGCGACGCTGCCACGTCATAGGTCCGGCCGAGCTCGCATTTGATGAAGACATAAAACTGGCGCATCTCATCCCTCTGGGCGGTTGATTCATGCCAAACTAGTACGTCATCCGCGAAGTTTGAAACGCTGAATCTTGCCAGTCTGTGTTTTCGGCAGCGTCTCGATGAATTCGACCCGGCGCGGGTACTTGTACGGCGCGATACTCGTCTTGACGTGATCCTGAAGCGCCTTGATTAGTGTTTCATCACCGGAAACGCCCTCCGCGAGAACAATAAAGGCGCTGACAACGGCCCCACGTTCCGGATCCGGCAGGCCAACGACAGCGGCTTCTGCGACCGCTTCATGCGTGCGCAGGGCCTGTTCGACTTCGGGGCCAGCGATATTATAGCCGCTGGACACAATCAGGTCGTCCGCGCGTGAGACGTACCAGAAATACCCGTCGGCATCCCGGGAGTAGAGATCGCCGGTATAGTTCCAGCCATCCCGCACATACTGGGACTGACGGTCATCATCGAGATAGAGACACCCGGTCGGCCCCTTGAGCGCAAGACGCCCGGTTTCTCCAGCCGGCAGCGTTTCGCCGTTCTCGTCTGCAATGCGCGCTTCATACCCTCGCACCACACGTCCGGTCGCACCGGGACGAACATCTGTCGCGGTGGTCGAAATGAAGATGTGGATCATCTCGGTAGCACCGATGCCATCAATCAGGCGGATGCCGGTTAGTGTGTGGAAGGCATCGGACGTCGCTGCCGGAAGGTGTTCGCCCGCCGAGATTCCCTTGCGAAGGCTGGACAGATCATGCTGGTCCCACAGCCCCATCATCGCGCGATACCCCGTGGGAGCGGTGAATGTCGTCGTCACCTTGAAGCGTTCGACGGTCTCGCACAGGGCGTCAAATCCTGGTCGGTCCGGGAAAGCAACGGCAAGGCCTGCGCGGGCCGGGAAGACCAGGAAGGCCCCCAGGCCAAATGTGAAAGCCAGGGGTGGCGTGCCCGCGTAAACATCATCCGGCTGCGGTTCCAGGCAATGCTGCGCGAAGGTATCGGCCATGGCCAGAACCGAAGAATGATAATGCGCGCAGGCCTTTGGCTCTCCCGTCGTGCCCGAGGTACAGGCCAGCAGCGCTATATCATCGCGTGCGGTGTCGGCATTGTCGAAGGTGACAGGTTTCCCGGCGACATCATCTTCAAGCATGCCATCACCGGCCCAGTCGACGATCCAGGCGAGCTTGCCAGTAATCTCTCGCGCTTCCTCAACAACTGGGCGCAGCTTGTTGTCACACAGAGCAAAATTGACTTCTGCCTTGGCAATAATCTTGGCCAGTTCGCCTCCGCGCAGCATCGGCATTGTGGTAACCGCGACAGCACCGGTCTTGATGGTCGCATACCAGGCGACGCTGAGAGCGATGCCGTTGAAGCCGTGCAGTAAAACGCGATTTCCTGGTACGACACCCATTTCATCGACGAGATAATTTGCCAGCTGGTTGGCGCGTTCCATGAGCTGGCGATAAGTCAGGGTCTCGGCAACCGAGTAGATCGCGGTCTTGTCACCCAGCCCCTTGTCGACATTGGCATCGAGCAGCTCGACTGCGGCGTTCAGGCGATCCGCGTATTGCGGGGCTTCTCCGCCGAACAGGAGGTCCGGGCGCTGGTCAGCGGGCGGGAGGCGATCCCGGCAGAATGTATCGGCATGGCCAGTGGCGATCATCTTGTCCTCCTGCGTGTTGTCCAGAATGCTCATGACGGCAGTACCGCTGTGGCTTCCAGTTCGATCTTGGCGCGCTCCTCGATCAGCCCGGCGACGATAACAAAGGACATCACTGGATAACTGCGCCCCATCAACTCCTTCCAACTCGCTCCGATCAACTTGCCCGCCGCGAGATATTCTTCACGTGAAGTCACGTAACCTGTCAGCCGGACAATGTTCTCCGGCTTGCCGCCACCGGCCTCGAGAACAGCGATCACATTTTGCAGAGCCTGGTGGAATTGTTCGGCGAAATCATCAGAGACGATGGTTTCAGTCTCATCCCAGCCGATCTGTCCGGCAATGAAGATCATCTCGCCATCACACTTGATACCGTTAGAATACCCGCGAGGGCGCGGCCATCCGCGTGGATTGATGATATCCATCACCTTGCCTCCATGCTGCGTTCGATGCGGGCCCTGAGTGGGTCCGGGATCCGCACGGGCTTGTTGCCTTCCATGCGAATGAAAACGAGGGTTTGCTGGACAAGTGCGCGGAGCTCGCCCTCAGCACTGATCCGGATCTCCAGCCCGATGGAGCTGCGCCCCAGTCGCACGAGGTTCAGTTCCAGCTCGACCAGGTCGTCCAGTCGGCTTGGGGCCTTGAAATCAACCTGGATGGTGGCGGTGGGAACGCCGTATCCATCCCTGAGGATCATCTGGTCGAAGCCATAATCCAGGGTGCGGAACCAATCCTCGATGGTCGCGTTGATCATCTCGAAATAACGCGGATAGAAGACGATCCCGGCCGGGTCCACATCGGCAAAGCCGACCTTGTGCCGATGTGTGAAGGTCATGACTTCGCTCCGGACAGGTGTGCGCGGGCAATAACGAGTTTCTGGACCTCCGAGGCGCCTTCATAGATGCGCAGGGCCCGGATCTCGCGATAGAGGGCTTCGGGAACCGACCCCTTGGTGACACCCAGGCCGCCAAAGATCTGCACAGCCATGTCGATTGCCTGTTGGGCGGTTTCGGTCGCGTGCAGCTTTGACATGGCGGCTTCGCGGGTGATGCGCTCTGCGCCGCTATCCTTCGCCCACCCGCCGCGATAGATGAGCAGGGCGCTGGTATCGATACCCAGTGCCATTTCGGCGAGCTGGGTCTGCACACCGGCAAGGTCGGAGAGCGCCGCCCCAAACAGCTGACGTGTCGTGGAACGTCTGGTGGCCTCATCAAGCGCACGCCGTGCAAAGCCCAGCGCTGCGGCGCCCACCGTGGAGCGAAAGACGTCGAGCGTTGCCATGGCAATCTTGAAGCCCTGACCAGATGTGCCGATCAGACGATCCAGGGGCAGGCGGCAATCATTGAACCGCAAATGCGCCAGCGGGTGCGGGGCGATGGTGTCGATACGTTCAACAATCTGCAGCCCCGGCGTGTCAGCATCGAGAATGAAGGCGCTGAGGCCGCGTGCGCCTTCTGCCTCACCCGTCCGGGCGAACACGACGTAAAAATCGGCAATTCCGCCATTGGAGATGAAGGTCTTTTCGCCATTGAGCCGGTATTCTCCATCGACCAGCTCGGCAGTTGTCGCGAGGTTGGCGACGTCCGATCCTGCTTCCGGTTCGGTGAGCGCGAAGGCGGCGCAGAACTCACCGGCTGCTACTTTGCGCAGATAGCGCTGGCGTTGCTCCGGTGTCCCGAACAACGAGATTGCGCCGGACCCCAAACCCTGCATGGCAAAGACGAAATCCGCGAGGCCTGATCGATAAGCCAGGTGTTCGCGGATCAGGCAGAGCGTGCGTACGTCCAGGCGGTCCGTATTGACCGGGACCGAATGAGCGGTCCACCCGGCTGCAGCAAGGTCTTTCAGGATAGCTCGGCAGTCAGCATCGACATCGGCATGATCGTGAAACCCGTCATCGCCGAAGCGGTCGTTGGCCCAGGTTTCGATCTCCGCCGCAAGCCGGCGGTGTTTGTCGTCCAGAAAAGGCCAGTCGAGATAGGAACGATCTGCCATGTCAGTCGCCCTCGAAAACCGGTTTTTCCTTGGCCACGAAGGCACGATAGGCGCGTTCGAAGTCCTTGGTCTTCATGCAGATCGCCTGGGCCTGGGCTTCCGCCTCGATGGCCGTGTGCAGGCTCATATCCCACTCTGTGTTGAGCTGGTTCTTGGTCATGGCATTGGCAAAGGTCGGGCCTGTACGGATGCGTTTTGCCCAGTCCAGCGCCTTTTCCATCAATGCATCGGGTTCGACGATCGAATTGAAGAAGCCCCAACGTTCGCCTTCTTCCGCGCTCATCGAGCGACCGAAATAGAGCAGTTCGGACGCGCGGCCCTGGCCGATGATGCGCGGCAGGATCGCGCAGGCGCCCATATCACAGCCCGCCAGGCCCACACGGTTGAACAGGAATGCGGTCTTGGAACGCTGTGTTGAAATGCGCAGGTCAGAGGACATGGCGATAATCGCACCTGCCCCAACACAGATACCATCGATGGCGGCGATTATGGGTTGCGGGCAGTCCCGCATCGCCTTGACGAGATCGCCGGTCATGCGAGTGAAATCGAGCAATCCAGGCATATCCATCTGGACCAGCGGTCCGATGATTTCGTGCACATCACCGCCGGAACAGAAATTCTCGCCGGCACCGGAAAAGACCAGCACCTTCACATCCGGCACATAGCAGAGGTCACGCAGGAAATCGCGCAGCTCGGCATAACTCTCGAAAGTCAGCGGATTCTTGCGTTCAGGGCGATTGAGGGTGATGCGGCCAATGCCGTCCTCGAACTGCCAGAGGAAGTGTTCAGGTGTGTAGTTTGCTGGATCAAGGCGCACGGTGGTCTCCGGACTTGAAACGGGGTGAATGCAGGATGTGGTCGAGATTTTCGCTGAGTGCCTCGGCAATGTCGGCCGGTACGGCGTTCAGCAGTTCATCAACCCAGGCGGCATGAGCCGTGGCGATTTGGGCAAAACATTCGCGGCCCTTTTCGGTGGTTTCGATGTGATAGCTGCGGCGATCGTTGGGCAGAGGCGTGCGGGTCACCCAATCATCCTCGACCAGACGCGTGATCAGGCCGGTGACATTGCCGTTGCTTACCAAAAGGCGCTCGGAGAGCTGGCCCATGGTCAACGGGCCATCCGCGCGTTCCAGGGTAGACATCAGGTCAAACCGGGCCAGGCTGACGTTGTACTCACGGGTCAGGCGAGCGCGGATCTCGCGTTCAATCAGGCCGACAGTACGATAGAGACGCAGCCAGAGGCGAAGATGTTGTTGCGGAGCCGCGGGGGTATGAGTTGCCGCGAGCGACACTAGATTGCGCCGCCGGCTATCATGATGGCTTGACCGGAAACGGACGCGCTGAGTGGAGAGCAAAGCCAGGTGACCATTTCCGCAACTTCCTCGGGCCGGATCAGACGCCCCTGGGGGTTGTTCTTCGTTAGTTCGGCCAGGGCCTCGTCGCGGGAACGGCCGGTCTTCTCCATGATGTTGGCGACGGAATTGTCGACAATCGCTGTGTCTACATAACCCGGGCAGACCGCGTTCACGGTCATGTTGGTCTTTGCATATTCCAGCGACAGGGACTTGGTCAGGCCGACGACAGCGTGTTTTGAGGCGACATAGGGACCAATATAGGCGCCACCACGCAGACCTGCGATCGAGGCGATGTTGACGATCCGCGCATAGTCGGAACGCATCATTTCGCCGATAACAGCCTGGGTGCAGCGAAACAGGCCTTCGACATTAACGGCCTGGATGCGCCGCCACTCTTCCAGCGAGGTCTTGTGGAAGGCGGATGCTGCAGCGATACCGGCATTGTTGACGAGGATGTCCACCGGGCCATCTGCCATGGCAGAACCAAAGGCCTGGGCGACGCTGGCATCATCGGTGACATCGACCTTGATCGCCTTTGCGCCATCGATTTCAGCAGCGGCGGCTTCGAGACGTTCCAGATTGCGGGCCATCAGAATGACCCTGGCGCCCTGGGCAGCGAGACCCTTGGCACAGGCGACACCGATACCGGTTCCGCCACCTGTGATGACGGCTGTGCGTCCGTTTAGCGTGCTCATGCGCGTTGCTCCATTTCCTGGGCTTTTTTGAGATTGCGGCCAAGCTGTTCAAAGCCGGCGACATAGGGGTTGGGTGCGGTAACGCCGCGATAACCGAGTTCCGCGGCGGCGCGCAGAGTCCAGTTCGGGTCCGCCAGATGCGGGCGGGCGAGGGCGACCAGGTCGGCCCGGCCGGCCGCGAGGATCGAATTGACGTGATCGGGTTCAAAGATATTGCCAACCGCCATGGTGGCGCAGCCAAGTGTGTTGCGGATCTGATCAGAGAACGGTGTCTGGAACATGCGTCCGTAGACCGGACGTGCGAGCGGGCTGGTCTGGCCGGCAGACACATCGATCAGATCGGCGCCAGCCTCTATAAAGGCCTGGGAAATACGCACCGTGTCATCGCCGGTAATGCCGTCTTCACCGAGCCAGTCAGTGGCTGACAGACGGATCGCCATCGGCTTGTCTGATGGCCAGACATTGCGCATCGCTTCAAAGACTTCCAGCGGAAACTTGATTCGATTGTCGAGCGATCCGCCGTATTCGTCGGTGCGCTGGTTTGAGATTGGTGTGATGAAGCTGGAGAGCAGATAGCCGTGGGCACAGTGAAGCTCGACCAGATCGAAACCGGCCTCCAGAGCGCGCCTTGTCGCTGCAACAAAATCCGCCTTGACGGCATGCATGTCGGCACGGGTCATCTCTCGCGGGATCTGGTTGCCGTCTGACCAGGCGATCGGAGAGGGGGCGATGATCTCCCAGTTTCCGCTTTCGAGCGGCAGGTCATAGCCTTCCCAGCCGATACGGGTGGAGCCCTTGCGACCGGCATGACTGAGCTGGATAGCCATTTTGGCGCTGCTGCGGCTGTGGGCGAAGTCGGTGATTTCACGCCAAGCCGCAACATGTTCATCGGTGTAGAGTCCGGCGCAGCCCGGCGTGATGCGCGCGTCGGCGCTGACATCCGTCATTTCGGTATAGACCAGCCCGGCGCCGCCGATACAGCGCGCGCCGTAGTGTGTCTTGTGGAAGGCGTTGGGTGTGCCGTCCTTGGCGGAATACATGCACATCGGAGAAACCACGACGCGGTTTTCCAGCCGCATGTCGCGCAGCTCGAATGGCGCAAACATCGGCGGGCGCGATGGTGTGTCGGCTTTTTTTGTGGCCGTTTTGGCAAACCAGCTCTCCACACTGCCAAGCCATTTCTCGTCACGCAGGCGAAGGTTCTCGTGGCTGATGCGCTGGGAGCGGGTGAGCAGGGAATAGGCAAACTGCTTGGGTTCGAAACCGAGATAGCGGTCGAGATGTTCGAACCATTCGGTGGAATTGCGCGCTGCGCTCTGGAGTTTGAGAACCTCGACCTTTCGCGCTTCCTGGTAGTCATGCAGGCCTTCGGCGAGCGGTTTCTCGGTCGAGGTCAGAACGTCCGCCAGCATGATGGCGTCCTCGAATGCCAGCTTTGTGCCTGAACCAATCGAGAAGTGGGCCGTGTGAGCTGCGTCACCCAGCAGGATCACATTGTCATGGATCCAGGTCTCACACAGAACACGCGGGAAATTCAGCCAGGCCGAGCCGCGCAGATGGCGGGCATTAGACATGAGCTCATTACCGTCCAGCCAGTCCGCAAAGAGCGCTTCGCACTTGCGACAGGTCTCCTCTTTGTCGAGCTGGTCAAACCCCAGCTTTTCCCAGGTCTCCGGTTCGCATTCCACGATGAAGGTCGAGGTTTCGTCGTCAAAACGATAGGCGTGCGCCCAGACCCATCCATGTTCGGTTTCGGTGAAGATGAAGGTGAAGGCCTCAAACACCTTGTTTGTGCCAAGCCAGATGAACTTGTTCTGACGAACCTCGATATCCGGCTTGAAAACATCGGCGTAGGTGTTGCGGATCTTCGAGTTGAGGCCGTCTGAGGCGATGATGATGTCGGCGTCGGAGAATTGATCCAGACCCGGTTCGATCTCGACTTCGAAGTGCAGATTGATGTCCAGCTCACGAGCCCTGTCCTGGAGTATGTTCAGCAGGTGCTTGCGCCCGATGCCGCAGAACCCGTGCCCCGTAGACGTCTCGACACTGCCACCGAAATGCACGTCGATATCATCCCAGTGGGCAAGACTGTCGCCAATGGATGCTGCGCTGATCGGGTCATTGCCTTCCAGGTTTTCCATGGTCTGATCGGAAAAGACCACGCCCCAGCCAAAAGTGTCCCCTGGCTTGTTACGCTCATAGACGTCGATCTCGCAATCGGGATCGCGCAGCTTCATGGAAATTGCGAAGTAGAGGCCGGCGGGACCACCGCCCAGGCAAGCAATCTTCATCACGCGGCTCCTGTGTTGATTTCATGAGCGGAAAGGCGACCACCCGTTTCCGCAAGCCGGACCAGCAGATCCGAAGGTGTCCACCAGCGCGCTCCGAAGCGTTCGGCATTGGAACGAATACCGGCAAGTACCTTGTCTAGGCCGATCGTGTCGGCGTGGAACATCGGACCACCGCGATAACGCGGGAAGCCGTAGCCATTGGCGTAGACCACGTCGACATCACTGCCACGCCACGCGATCCCTTCGTCGAGGATTTTCGCTCCTTCGTTGATCAGCGCGAGCATGCAGCGATCGACGATCTCACCATCATCTACCTCACGCAGAGTGACGCCCTGTTCCGAGCGTGCCGTAGCCAGAATTTCGTCAAGTGCTTCGTCATCCAGCGGTGCGCGATTGCCCCTTTCATAGCGATAGAAGCCCGCGCCGGTTTTCTGGCCCTTGCGCCCCATCTCGACCAGACGGTCATGGATGAGAAAAGCCCGCTGCTCAAAACTCTCCGGGTCAAGCTTCTGCCGGTTCATGTAGCCGATATCGAGGCCCGCCATATCACCCATGGTGAAGGGCCCCATCGGCATGCCGAAATCGGTGAGGGCCTTGTCGATCTGGCGGTGTGAAGCCCCCTCCAGAAGCATCAACCCGGCCTCGCGCCCGTAGCAGGACAGCATGCGATTGCCGATGAAGCCATGGCAAACACCGGAAACTGCCGCGACCTTGCGCATACGCTTGCCCAGCAACATGGCAGTGGCCAGGACGGACGGATCCGTCTTCGCGCCACGCACAACCTCGAGAAGCCGCATGATGTGCGCGGGTGAGAAAAAATGGAGGCCCAGAACGCGTTCTGGATTGGGGACGCGATCTGCTATCGCGTCTACATCGAGATAGGATGTGTTGGTTGCCAGGATGGCCTTCTCGCTTACCGCTTCCGTCAACTGGGCGAAGACCTTGTGCTTGATTTCGATATCTTCGAACACGGCCTCGATGACGATTTCACAGTCCGAAAGGTCTGCGTACTTCGTGGTGGCGGTCAGACGCTGCAGAACTGCCGAGCAGGCAGTTTCACTCAACCGCCCCTTGGCAACGTCATTCTGGAAAATGCCCTTGATGCGATTGTAACCGGCCTGCAGGGCCTGGTCTGACATGTCCAGCAGCTTGACAGACAGGCCCACAGAAAGGAGCGAAGCGGCTATGCCGACTCCCATTGTGCCACTGCCGATGACGGCCGCGCGTTCGAGTTTGCGGGGCTCTGCAGCGACGCCGGGAAGTTTGGCGGATTTACGCTCGGCGAAGAAGAGATGGCGCATGGCAGCGGACTGCGTGTCCGACATGCGCTCAACGAACAGTTCGCGCTCCTTTTTCAAGCCGGCCTGGATGTCCAGCGTGCCACTGGCTTCGACGGCATCGATTGCCGCGAGCGGGGCCTTTTGACCGCGCTGGCGTTTGTCCGCATGGGCCCTCCAGTGGTCCAGCGCCGACTGATCGTGCCCGGGATTGGGAAGCGCCCCTGTAGAGCGTTTGTCGTTGCGGGTCTTGCTTTTCGCAAACTCCAGCGCTGAGCCAGCAAGGTCATCATTCGCGATCGCATCGGCGATCCCGGCTTCAAGAGCCTTGGTCGCCGAGATTGGCTTGCCCTGGCTTGCCATTTCCAGGCCAAGCGCCATGCCGGCGATACGAGGCAGGCGTTGCGTGCCGCCCGCGCCGGGGATCAGACCCAGATTGACCTCGGGAAGCCCGACTTTTGCACGCGCATCCATCACCCGGTAATCACAGCCCAGAGCGATCTCCAGACCGCCGCCCAGCGCCTGTCCGTGAATGGCGGCAATGACCGGGAAGGGCGCGTTTTCCAGGGCTGAGATCGCGTCAGCGAGGCTGGGCGCCTGGGGCGGTTTGCCGAACTCGGAGATATCTGCGCCTGAAAAGAAGGTTCGTCCGGCACATTGCAATACCGCAGCATTCGTACTCGCCGGTGCCGAGTTGAGTGCGCTTACTATGCCCTCGCGAACGGAATGCGAGAGTGCGTTGACCGGCGGGTGATCGATGGTGATGACCAGGACAGAACCGGTTTTTCGGGTGGAAACAGGGCTCATCATCGTCTCCTAGGTCACGGCGGCGCGGACGGTATATTTCTCGTCCTTCCAGCTATTCGTGTTCATCACATCGGCGAGCTCGGAAACCGCCGTCCAGACATCGCTGTAGCGGGTGTAGAGCGGGGTGAAGCCGAACCGCAGGATGTCCGGAGCACGGAAATCACCAATGACGCCGCGATCGATCAGCGCCTGCATGATCGCGTATCCGTCGCGATGACGGATCGACACCTGGCTGCCTCTGTGTTCAGCGACACGCGGTGAGGCCAGTTCGAAACCGGACGTGTTTTCCTCAACCAGCTTGATAAAGAGGTCGCCCAGCATTTGTGATTTCCTGCGCAGGGCGGCCATGTCGACGTCCGCGAAGATATCCAGCCCGACTTCCAGCGCACACATGCCGAGAATCCCCGGAGTGCCGCACAGAAACCGGTCAATGCCCTTGCCGGCATCGTAGCGGTCGTCGAAGGCGAACGGCGCCGCATGGCCCATCCATCCGGAAAGCGCGGGCATGACCTTGCCCTGATGACGCTCTGCCACATAGATGAAGGCGGGCGCACCAGGGCCGCCATTGAGGTATTTATAGCCACACCCGACGGCGAAATCGGCGTTGCAGGCATCCAGCTCGACAGGCAGGGCTCCGGCGGAATGGCTGAGATCCCAGATCACCAGGGCGCCAACGTCGTGGGCGCGGCGTGTAACCTCTGCCATGTCCCAGAGCGCACCGGTCTTGTAATGCGTCTGGGTGAGGAGCAGGGCGGCAACATCCCCCTTTGTGAGACGCTCCAGAATTTGCGAACGTTCGACCAGCTCGGCACTGAGCTGACGACCGGAGGCGCTTGCAAGCCCCTCCATCATGTAGGCGTCTGTCGGAAAATTCCCGGTCTCGGAAAGCAAAGCCGACTTGTCAGAGTTGAGTTGAGAAGCTGCAGACAGTGCCTTGAATACGTTTACGGATGTGGAATCGGCTGCAACGACCTGACCGGGCGCCGCGCCGATCAGGCTTCCGATCTTGTCACCCAGGCGACGGGGCGCATTGATCCAGTCATTGCTGTTCCAGGAGCGAATGAGATCCTGGCCCCACTGGCGGTGGATCATGTCGCTCATCGCGTCAGGCGTCGCCTTGGGCAGGACACCCAGCGAATTACCGTCCAGATAGATCACGCCATCAGGAATGGTGAACAGGTCGCGCATCTCGCGCAGCGGATCGGTGGCATCAAGCGCGTTGATCTCGTCGAGGGTCATCTCAGAGTTCTCTCAAAATCGCGCGAACGGGCGAGGCGTCCGCATTGATGATGGGCAGGGGCAGGGCGATCAGCTCGTATCGTCCGTCCGGTACGCCGTCGAAGACGAGGCCTTCCAGAATGCGCATGTCATGCCGTTTGACAGCGTGATGCGCGTCGAGCGTCTTGGATGTTTCCGGATCAAGCGAGGCAGCGTCGGTGCCGATCAGCTTGCAGCCGGCAGCAGCCAGTCGTTCGACTGTTGACGCATTGATGGCACGGAAATCACTGTCCCAGCTGTCGTGCGGGAAATACTCATAAGTTCGCACCAGAACCCGTGCATGGGCGCCGATCTTGTCCCAGTCAACATCGTCTGGCGTCACATCGACACCGGAACCGCCCGCGGTGACCAGCACACATTCCCCCAGGTAGGGCTCCAGCGAAACCGAGGCGATATCTGTGCCATCACGGTCATAATGCTCCGGCGCATCCGCATGGGCACCGGAGTGCGTGGACAGGGTCAGGCGGGAGACCTTGACGGGGCACTCGTCGGAAATCACCCAGTTGTCTTCGCGTTGGAAAGCGGTGTCACCGGGCCAGACAGGCAGCTCGGCGCGGAGCGGTTGTGATATGTCCCAGAGATGTTTCATGGATCAGAGCAGCGTCCGCACGGTCCAGATTTCCGGGAAGAAACGAAGATCCAGGGCCCTGACCAGATAGCCCACACCGGCTGTGCCGCCAGTGCCCTTGCGGAAGCCGATGATACGCTCGACAGTTTTCATGTGATTGAAACGCCATTGCTGGAACTTGTGCTCGACGTCGACGAGTTTCTCGCCGAGTTCATAGGCTTCCCAGTGTTTCTCGCTGTTAGCGTAGATCTCGCGCCAGACCGCCTCGACCTGTTCGCTCGCCTCGTAGGCTTCGCTCCAGTCACGCTCCAGCCGGTCCTTCGGAACCTCGTATCCCTTGCGGGCGAGGAAGGCGAGCGTCTCATCCCAGATGCTGGGCTTGGTCAGTGCTTCGGTGACCATGGCGTGGGCAACCGGATTATCCTTGTGCACGCGCGCCATGGCGGCGTTCTTGTTGCCCAGGCGGAATTCGATTGTGCGATATTGATAGGACTGGAAACCCGAGCTGTGGCCCAGCTTGTCGCGGAAAACCAGGTAATCAGCAGGGGTCATGGTCGCCAGAACCGACCAGGCCTCGATCAGTTGTTCCTGGGTGCGCGACACCCGCGTCAGCATCTTCAGCGCCGGTCCGACCTCGTTCTGCGCAATACGGCGGGAGGCAGCCTCAATCTCGTGGATCACCAGCTTCATCCACAATTCGGCGACCTGGTGGATGACGATGAACAACATCTCGTCATGCTCGCCGGTCAGCAATTCCTGCTGGGACAGGATGGTGTCCAGACGGAGATACTTGCCGTAGGACATGTCGTCCTTGAAATCCCAATGAATATCTTCATCAGAGACATCGACTTGCGAGGAGAAGGTGTCGGTCATATTCATGCCTGTGAAATCGACATCGCAGGACTGCGAGTCGGAGATAATTTAGAACTAAAATAATTTCGCGTGATGACATCGATCCGTCAAGCGCGATCAAGGGTGAGTGCTATGCTGGATGCTGTGGAACAGACGGTTTGGGACGTGATTTGGCTTTATCTCAAGCTGGGTTACGAGCACATCCTGCCGCTGGGCCTGGACCATATTCTTTTTGTCCTGGCTCTCTTTCTCGCATCATCAAAATGGAAGGACCTGATCTGGCAGGTCTCCGCTTTCACCCTGGCCCACACGATCACGCTGGCCCTGGCCACGTTGGGCCATGTCAGCCTGCCGGGCAGTATAGTCGAGCCGATAATCGCGCTGTCCATCGCCTTCGTGGCGATCGAGAACATCGTCTTCAAGGATGTCCAGAAATGGCGCCCCGCGCTGGTTTTCGCCTTCGGGCTCTTTCACGGCTTGGGGTTCGCGGGCGTATTGGGTGAGCTGGGCTTGCCGGAAGGCGATCTGGCAGCCGCGCTTATCAGCTTCAATGTCGGGGTTGAGCTGGGGCAATTGTCGATCCTGGCCATGGCGTGGATCGCCGTGTTCTGGTGGCGCGAGAAGCCTGCCTATAATTATCTCCGTCTGGGGGGCACTGGTCTCATCGCGCTGATGGCGCTGTGGTGGACGATCGAACGCGTGTTTCTGGGAGGCTAGGGGAGCCGGCTATTCAGCCGGCCCTTCCATCTGACGCTTGGCAGAGCCATTTTCAGGCGCCCATCCGGGTCGCTTCGAAAGATACCCCCACCATTCTCCGGCATTGCGGGCCGAGCCGAGGTCCCTGAAGAGGCCCGGAAGTTCCGAGAACCAGACGGCCAGCGGATTGACGCTGTTAAAGTCGCGCGCCAGGCCGTAGTGCGGGGTTTCCTCTTCGCGCTGATAGGTGCCGAAGATGCGGTCCCAGATGATCAGGATGCCGCCGTAATTCCTGTCGATATACTTGTCGTCACAGCCGTGGTGGACCCGGTGATTGGCGGGTGTGTTCAGGATGCCGTCCAGCACGCCCAGCTTGCCGACCAATTCGGTGTGGATCCAGGTCTGATAGGCCTGCACCACGACGATCGAGAAGAAGACGACGCCTGGATGAAAGCCCATGAACAGCATGGGCAGATGGAAGATCGCTGATGTCAGGCTCTCAAACGGCCCGAAGCGGATCGCCACGCTGATGTTCATGAAGCGAGAAGAGTGATGCACGGCATGCTGGGTCCACAACAGACGGATTTCATGCGCCATTCGGTGTTCCCAATAATAGGTGAAGTCGGCGACCAGGAGCGCGAGAACCACGCTCCATAGCGTCACTGGAATATCCCAGCTGACGAAGTTCGCATTGATGGCGACAAAGCCGAGATACACAAATCCCATCACAAATATTTCGAAGGCCAGATAGGGAATCTGGGTCGAGATATTGGCGATCATGTCCAGCAGGGTCCGGCCGGTCATCTTCTTCGTGAAGACACCGGTCACCAGCTCGATCAGCAGGATGGCTGCGCCGAGAAGGAAGAAAGCATCATCAATTTGGCTGCCCAGATACTCAATTGCATCACCGTTCATGATTTCGCTCCTACACCCTTGATGAGGCTGTTCCAGGCGAGTTCGCTGGCCTGGTTCAGGGTTGTTTCCTCGGCACGCATGCTTTCCCAGCCGGCCATGACCGCGGCGTCGTACATGCGCTCGATCCAGCTTGTTGGAATGGCAGGGTCGAACAGTCCTTCCCCGCGAGCCGCGTCGATCAGATCGCGCGTTTCCTCAGCCTGGCGCGCAATTTCATTTTTCAGCTCTGCATCATCCTCGAGCCCAAAATGTGCGAGAAAGCCGTGGCGATCACCGAGAGGGATGAGGGCGTCCAGAATATTCTTGAGAGCGGCAGAATAGCTAGGCGCGTGTTCTGCCGCGCTTTCCGCAGCCTCGTCCATCTCTTCATAAGCGCGCATGGCAAGCTTCCGCAGAAGCTCGTCCCTGCAAGTAAAGTGACGGTGCAATGTGGCTCTCCCGACACCGGCGTGTTCAGCGATGCGGGACAGAGAGCTTGATGGCTCGGCTGACAAAAGTCGGAAACCGGCTTCCATAATAGCATTTTTGGCGGTGGGTCTGATTGGATCATTCATGAGACAATCATGTCTCATATGATATTGTGGAGTCACATTAAATTTGAGCAACTCGTCGAGGCGTTCTAGTGAACGAAAGCCAGCAGGGTCGGTTTTCGTATAATTTTCCGCTGCTTGCTTTGGTTTCGAATGGTTCCGGCAGCGGCATCCCCAAGTGTAGTGGATACTCCAAATAACTGTGCTCCCGTTATAAGGTAACGCGGAGTTTCCACCGCGCTTCGGCGGCGCGCGACCACCCTTCGGAGGCATGAATGCCAAGAATTTTTGTGCTCAGCTCCCTCGTTCTGATGCTTGGACTGATGGTGCTGGGCGCGGCAACTGCCTGGGCGCACCCCGAGGACGAAATCTGTCGGCTGGACCCGGATCTCTGTGCGGCACTGGAAAGCATGGACAGCGAGTTGCCTTCTGGAGAAGCCGCACTGGGATTCGACGTCACGCTGGAACGCGGCCTGTGGGAGACGATAGCGCTTTACGTGAAGCTGGGGTTTGAGCACATCCTCCCCAAGGGGTTGGATCATATCTTGTTCGTGTGTGCGCTGTTTTTCGCCTCTACACGTCTGAAACCGCTGGTGCTGCAGGTTTCGAGCTTCACGATCGCGCATACGATCACGTTGGGGTTGGCGATTTCAGGACTGATTGTCGTGCCGGGCCAAATCGTCGAGCCGATCATCGCGCTTTCGATAGCTTTTGTGGCTGTCGAGAACATTCTTTTCAAGGACATGCAGAAATGGCGCCCCTTGGTGGTCTTCGGCTTCGGGCTGTTTCACGGGCTGGGTTTTGCCGGCGTGTTATCTGAGCTCGGATTGCCTGGAAGTGCGCTGGTTCCCGCGCTGGTGAGTTTCAACGTCGGGGTTGAACTGGGACAGCTGACCATCATCGCAGCAATGTATTTTGCCCTGCGTTGGTTTTTCGAACAGGACTGGTATCGCAGCTCGCTGGTTCGCGGCGCCAACGGTGCCATCGCATTGATGGCCATCTGGTGGACCATCGAGCGCGTCTTTCTCGGCGGATAACAAAAAAAACCCCGGCTCGATGAACCGGGGCTTTTCTCGGATAGCGGTGACAGCTTACTCGCTTTCGCTCTCGATCAGGCCACGACCTTCGAGCAGCGGCTCGATGGTTGGTTCCTGACCGCGGAAAGAGACGTAGAGATCCAGGGCTGGGCGGATGCCGCCGGCGCCATAGACGTTCTCGCGCAGACGCTGGGCATAGGTCTCGTCATACAGACCGTTTTCGCGGAACGGAATAAATCCGTCAGCGTCCAGCAGGTTTGACCAGATATAGGCGTAATAACCGGCAGAATAACCACCCGCGAAGATGTGTGAGAAGTACGTCGAGCGATAACGCGGCGCGATCTCTTCCATCATGCCGATATCATCGAGCACTCGGGTCTCGAACTCCAGCGCGTCTTCCGGGATCTCCTCCGGGCTCAACGAGTGCCAGGCGAGATCGAGCAGCGAAGCGGCCATGTATTCCGTGGTTGCGAAACCCTGGTTGAAGGTGGCTGCTGCCTGCAGGCGTTCCATCAGCTCGTCCGGAATGGTCTCACCGGTTTCAGCGTGGGTGAAGAATTCACGCATGACTTCCGGAGCGGCCGCCCAGTGTTCATAGATCTGGGCTGGGAATTCGGTGTAGTCGCGCGGACCGGTGACACCGGAAATGCGCGGATAGCGTTGCTCGGACAGAAGGCCGTGCAGGGCGTGGCCGAATTCGTGGAAGAGGGTGGAGACCTCGTTGAAACTCATCAGCGCCGGATCACCTTCTGCCGGCGGCGAGAGGTTGAGGTAATTGCCTACGACCGGGCGCTGGTTTTCACCATCGATATTCTGCTGCCCGCGGAAGCTGTTCATCCACGCACCGCCACGCTTGGTCGGGCGGGCGAAGAAGTCACCGTAGAAGACGCCGACATGGGTGCCGTCCGCTTCGCGAACTTCCCAGACTTCAACGCCGTCGATGAAGACCTGTGCGTCCTCGACCGGATGGAAGGTTAGGCCCCAGAGACGGTTGGCAACTTCGAACGCAGCATTGCGAACATTCTCGAGCACGAAGTACTGGCGAACCTCTTCCTCATTGAGAGAGTAACGCGCCTGGCGAACCTTTTCGGAATAATACCACCAGTCCCAGGCCGCGAGCTGAAAGTCGCCGCCTTCCGCATCGATCATGGCCTGCATGTCGTCACGCTCTTCGCGTGCGCGGGCCAAGGCCGGCTCCCAGATCTGGTTGAGGAAATCGGAGAGATTGTCCGGGTTCTGCGCCATGCGTGTTTCAAGCTGGTAGGACGCGTGATTTGCATAACCGAGCAACTCGGCGCGTTCAGCACGCAGGCGAGCGATCTCGATCGCTTCTTCCTGATTGTCGCTGTCACCGCCGGCGAAGCCACGCATGACATAGCCGTTGTAGATATCCTCACGCAGCTCTCGGTTTTCCGCGAAGGTCAGGAAAGGCGTGATGGAGGAGCGGGAGGTCGTGAAGACCCAGGAGTTCTCATATCCACGGCGAGCAGCTTCGCGGGCACCGGCAGCGCGGATCCCATCCGGCAGGCCGGCCAGATCAGCCTCGTCGGTGATGACCAGCTCATAGCCATTGTTTTCTGCCAGCAGATTCTGGCCATAGGCGACCGTCAGTCCGGAAATCTGAGTGTTCAGCTCGGCCAGGCGTTCCTTGGCGGCGTCGTTCAGCAGGGCGCCGGCGCGGACAAAGTCACGGTGATAGAGTTCGAGAACCCGCATCTGGTCTGCATCCAGACCCAGGCTGTCGCGCGTCTCGTAGAGCGTGTTAATGCGTTCCCACAGCCGCCCGTCCAGGGAGATGTCATTGCCCAGTGCGGAGAATTGCGAGGAATATTCCCGGGACAGCGTCTGGATGGTCTCATTGGTGTGTGCGCTGGCAAGCGCGAAGAAGACTGACTGCACACGCGACAGGGACGAACCGAGACGCTCCATGGCGATAATCGTGTTCTCATAGGTCGGAGCGTCAGCGTTTTCGACGATGGCAGCGAATTCCGCGCGGGACTCAGCAATGCCAGCGTCGAATGCCGGTGCAAAATGCTCGTTTTCAATGCGGTCAAAAGGCGGCGTGCCGAACGGTGTATCCCACCCGTCTTCCAGGAAGGGATTGCTGGCGACATTGACGTCGGCTGCAACTTCGCTGCTGGCGTCCGCATTGGCGGACGTTTCGGCATCGGTTCCGGTGTTGACCTGGCCGCAAGCGGTCAGGAGCGCCAGGCTGGCGACGCTAGCCATGAATACTGGTTTCAAAGTTTCACCCCAATAGACAAGCGAACGGCCCGGCACATTGCGGCGTTTGGCAAGGTCCGGAATCCGATCGGAGAAATGATCGCAAACCTAACGTTACACTATAACGCGCGCAATGTGTCGAGCCGTCTGTGACTCAATCTTAATGCGTCGGAGAGATTACCAGCCGCAGGAACGACCTTCGTTTTCCTCTCGCAGATGGTCCATCAATGGCTGGAAATAGGCCGTGATTGCAGAGCCATCCATCTGACGGGTGCCGGTAAAGGCTTCCAGCGCATCCGGCCAGGGCTGGGATGCGCCCAGCTCCATCATGGCGTTGAAGCGTTCACCGACTTCCTCGTTTCCATAGATCGAACACCGGTGCAGCGGGCCTTCCCAGCCCGCCATTTCACAGGCGGCCTGATGGAACTGGAATTGCAGGATATGGCTAAGGAAATAACGCAAATACGGCACGTTGTTGGCGATGTGGTATTTTGAACCCGGGTCGAACGCGTCTGCCGGGCGCTCCACCGGCGGGGTGATGCCCTGATAGCTGTTTCTGAGCTCCCACCAGGCAGAGTTATATTCGTCCGGCTGAATCTCGCCACGCAGCACGCGCCAGCGCCACTGGTCCATCATTACCGCGAAGGGCAGGAAGGCAATCTTGTCGAGCGCCGTATCCATCAACAGGCTCAGATCCGCGTCCGCACCCGGCATGTCGGCTTCATTGAGCAGGCCAATCTGGACCAGATATTCCGGCGTCACGGAAAGTGCGATGAAATCGCCGATTGCTTCATGGAAACCGTCATTGGCGCCGGTCTGGAACAGGAGGTCCTGGTGGTTATAGGCGCGCTGGTAGAAGTTGTGGCCGAGCTCGTGGTGAACCGTCACGAAATCAGTGCCATTGACGAGCGTACACATCTTGATACGCAGATCATCGACGCTGTCGAGGTTCCAGGCCGAAGCGTGACAGGCCACCTGGCGGTCCCGGGGCTGGGTGATCAGCGAACGCTCCCAGAAGGTTTCCGGAAGCGGCTCCAGGCCCAGTGACGTAAAGAAGGTCTCGGCCACTTCAACCATCTGGTGGGCCGTGTAGCCGTTGTTGACCAGAAGGTCGTTGAGATTGTAGGCGGATTCACCCGAACCCACACCGGCGACATCGCTGAGTGAGCCCCAGCCCTGTGCCCACATATTCCCCAGGAGGTCCGCGCGGATCGCACCGGTGGCAGGCTGAACCTCGTCGCCATAAAGCTCGTTCAGGTTCGAGCGGACGTGACAGTGAAGTTCCTCGTAGAACGGCGCGACCTGGCCCCAGAGGCGTTCAACCTCGGCTTCCATCTCGTCAGCCGGCATGTCGTAATTGGACAGCCACATCTGTGCGAGATTGTCATATCCCAGATCGCGGGCGCCCTGATTGGCGATCTCGACCATTTCGGAATAGTCCTGCGCCATGGCTTCGGGATCATAGGCCTCGCGCCAGCCATTCCAGACATGGGCCAGGAATTCCGGATCGCGGCTGGTCCGCATGATGTTTTCAAGCTCGTTGTGATCGACCATCTCATCGTCGATTTCCATCAGGCCGGAGGAGTAGGACGAGCCCATGCGTGTGGTCAGCTCTGACATGCGCGCTGCCGCAGCCGGGTCATTGGGCGAGGGCAGGGTGATGCCGGCCCGAAGCGCTGTCAATTTTCGCTCGAGCGAAGCGGGAAGATCCAGATCAGCATATTGACCGGCTTCGGTCGCATACCGCACGGACATCGCGGTGGACTGGGCGCCCATGCGCTGCAGCAACCAGTTGGTGTCATGAGTGATAAAATTGTTCTGAACCCAGGCAGTGCGCGCAGCAAACTCGCCGAACTCGCGGAACTCGGCTTCAGCCCCCTCCACAAAGGCCTCCGCATCCGCAACGGTCAGCGGTGCATCGCTGCTTGTGGTCGATGGGCCAGCCTGTGTGCCCGCATCACCCTCATTCGCGCCCTGGTAAAAATAGATGCCAGCGCCCATCAGCAGGGCGCCAGAAGCGACGCCCATCAACAAACGGCCCATGATTGTTCCCCTCAGAAACCGAAAATACGCCGATCATCCTCGCCGAGTTTGCGTAAGCGTCAAGTCAATCGCTGGTGATAGCCGTCGTGTCAGGTGATCCTGTTAGGCGGACAGGCCAGACCCGGATGAGATCGCAGGGACGCTTCCAGAGTGCAGATTGCAAGCTCGATGCGAGCCGGGCGGACATTTCATGCAGGAATATGATCCGCACGGTATCGGCCGCGTCCAGGCTATCTGGATGCACCAGAATGACCTTCGAGCTGCAGGAGTGACCCTAGTGCCCGAGCAACTGTCCCTCGGCGAGGACGTGGAGCAGGGAGCGGGCGCTCATTTTTTCCGGTATCAGCTGGTTATGACCGGAGTATTTCGTGATCAGGTCCCGATTTTCCTGGGTGTCAGCGAAATAGGCCATTCGCCATTTGTGGAACAGTCGGCTGTCGACCATCTCACATGAAGCGAGCTCGATGTCCGTGTGACGTTCGTCCGCCGCAATACGGTGATAGGTTTCGCTGACCGCATGACGTCCGCCCTCCAGCACCTGAACGAAATAATCGCCGTCAAACCACAGTGCACCGGTGATATTATTCTTGCTGTTCTGTTCGCGGGCCGAGGCCAGGATCTGATCGAGATCCATGCCCAGGCCCTGGGATGCTCGAGAGAAGTAAAGCAGGCGAGTGAGATACATGCGAAAGCTCCATCAAGTCGCCTCATGCTTCCCGATGCGCGCGATTCTCACAAGCAAAATTCGCCTAATACGTGTCAGACGTCATCAATAACCGCCAACATGGCATCAAGGTTGGCGGCGCCGAGTTTACGGCAACGCTCGGGTGACCATCCGGCAAATACATCTGGCAGATCGGCATTATCCTTGAACGGCATTTCCAGCGTCATCGCGAGGCAGCCGAACGTGTTTGCCATATAGTTGGTACAGATGGACAGATCTGCCGTTCCCGGCGCATCTACGTCATAGCCGTGCAAAGTCTGGAAATCCGGGGAAATGGCCTCGAGCGCGACCTTGTAGGCGTCCAGCTTGTATTGGTCGTCAGCCGTGAAATTTGGTGCGCCTTCCCCGCCGGCGATGAAGTTGTAGGGAAGCCCCTCGTCGCCATGCACATCCAGGTGCAGGTCAACTCCCGTCGCTCGGATCCGTTCGAGGACGAAAAAGACCTCTGGAGAGTTCTCTGGTGACGCCTTGTCCCATTCGCGATTGAGATTGATACCCTTGGCATTGGTGCGCAGGTGCCCGCGACGACTGCCATCGGGATTCATGTTCGGCACCATGTGGAAACGCGCGAGGCTGAGGAGTTTTCGTGCGACCGGGTCGTCCTGATCAAGAAGACGATTGAGGAAACCCTCCATCCACCACTCGGCCATGGTTTCGCCCGGATGCTGTCGGGCCGTGATCCAGATCGTTTTTTCGCCATTGCCCACACTGAGACAATCCAGGCTCTGGCCGTCGAGCGTTTCGCCAAGTACTTCTAAATCAACACCCGGGTAGGTTTGGGCCCAGGCTATCAGATCCTGATGGCGTTCCATGGAATAGGGGGCAAAATAGGCATACCAGACCGTGTCCAGTTCCGGGGCATGGCTTAGAGTCAGGACGCCGTTTTCATAAGAGGTGTCGATGCGGAACCATGTTTCGCGATCATAAGACGCGCACGCCTGATAATCTTTCCAGCCGTCCAGATAGGCTGCACCACCGGCATTGGTGATCGCCATTGAAAGCGCCTGGCCCTTGGCGCCGCTCACCCGGTAGTGGAACCACTGGAAGAAGTCGGAGCCGTTATCCTTGCAGATCTCAAGTTCGATCGCCCCGCCTTGATCAACGGAAACGACATCAATATTGCCACTGTCGAAGGCGGAATTGATCTTGATTGTCATGCGGCTCTCCCTAACCTTGCAGATGTCTGGCGCAATTCGGGCCGGTTTCCAACCGTTCGATCACGGTCCACGCCGCGGAATGTGAAAAGACCGGAGCCCGCGGAGGCGATAGGAAACAGGCGATTGCCACGGGAAGGGGCTGACATGAAACTGACAACGATTATCCGCACGGTACTGAGTGTTTTCGTATCCATCATCTTTCTTGATTCCCTGCGCTTCAAATTCACAGACGCGCCGGAGACGCAGGAAATATTCGGCCGGCTGGATGCCTGGGCCGGCACGCTCGGCGCGCCCGGGCTGTTCGGACATAGCGGCCTGTTCAGCCAGTACATGATCGGAGGGGCGGAGCTTGTTGCATCTGCCTGCGTGCTGATTGGCCTGTTGCCGGGGCTTCGTCGTTTTCAGGCCCTGGGCGCGCTTCTTGGCATTTCCATCATGAGCGGTGCCATCAGTTTCCACCTGTTCACGCCCCTGGGTATCGATCCCAACAATGATGGTGGTGGCCTGTTCATGGCGGCGGTCGGCGTCTGGTTTTCTTGCCTCGTCCTGGTGGTCTGGAACCGGCGTGAATTGGCGGCGTTACTCGGAGATTTCATCGCAGCGCTCGTTCGCGATGATCGTTATCGTTCCTGATGGTCTTGGAGCGCAAACGTGTCGAGGTCGACGATGGCGATCTGAGCGTCTTGATTGCACGTCGGCCCTCTGCACCCCGCTTGATCTTCGGTCACGCCAATGGTTTCAACGCGGGCACGTACCGATTGTTCCTGTCAGAGCTGGCCGATCAATTTGAAATCATTGCCCCGGACTTGAGGGGGCATGGTCTGTCGCAAGTGCCTGTCGAGCCGGTAAACTTGCGTGATTGGCAGGTTTTTGGTCGTGATCTGGCACTTGCCTGCCACGACAGCTCTACGCGACCCACACTGTTTGTCGGACACTCAATGGGGTCCGTCTGCGGACTATTGGCGGCGGCCTGGCACGGTTTGCGGGTGGATCGATTTGCCCTGATCGAGCCAATTTTCATGCCATCATGGTTTTATGCCATTCCTCACATTCCCGGAGGGGCGTGGGCGTATCGCTACAACCCGATGTCCACGGCAGCTCGGAAGCGGCGTTCGCTATGGGGCAGCCGCTCGGAGGCAATTGCCCATTATAAGGAGAAACCTCTGTTCGAGCGGTGGCAGCCGGGCGTTTTGGAGGATTATCTGGACACTGGCATTATCGAGCACGAGGAATCAGCAAGCCTCGCCTGCGCACCTGAATGGGAGGCCGCGATTTTCGCGTCGCACGGTCATAACCCTTGGAGCGCGCTGCGCGAACTCCATGCACCCGTTTCCATTCTGAAATCAGTGCGAAGAGGGTCGACAGTCTATCCGGTCTGGCGCCTGCGTCGTCACGGACTCGACCCTGATCTGACCCAGGCAGGCCATTTGGCTCCGATGGAAGACCCTATCGGATGCGCTGACTGGGTTCGCGCTCAGGCCGCTGACCTGTTACGGGCTTGAACCTTTCGAAGCCGATGCACGATCCGATACACCAGAAGGATGCCCAGGACACCGCCGTGGACCCATGGCCCCAGCTGATGCCCCTTCACCATGAAGCCATAGTGGAAGACGGCCAGCACCGCGATCGGATAAACGGCGAGGTGCAGGCGCTGCCAGAGATGCGCCCCCAAAGCGCGGATCGAGCTGTTGAACGATGTCAGCGCGAGCGGAACCAGACCGATAACGGCAAACATGCCCAGCGTGATATAGATCCGCTCAACCACATCATTCCACAGCCCTGCAAACATGCCGGGCACGTTGCCCTGCGCAGCAACCAGCAGGTCGAGCCCCATGTAGGCCAGCAAGTGCAATAATGCGTACCAGAACGCCGCCAGACCGACACGGCGGCGAATTTTCATGACCGGTGTCCACCGCGTGAGATCGCGGAACGGCGTGATGGCCAGCGACAGAATCAGGATTCTCAGGGCGGTATCGCCCAGAAAACGGTGTGTGGTCTCGATCGGGTTGAAGCCGAGCGCGTGCTCTGCGCCTGTGAGCAGCGCCCACCATTGCCAGCCAAGCCATAAACCAGGCAGGGCAAGCAACCAGAAACTCAGCGGTTTGAGCCAGTCGCGCCCGAACCGTTTGAGGAGGTCGGCTCGTGTTGACATCAATGCTGCTCGATCAGATCCATTCCAGCATACATGGACGCGACCTGGTCCTCATAACCGTTGAACATCTCCGTCTCCCGACGTGCCAGCAGGCCACCGCCGATAATGCGTTCGCTGGACTGGCTCCAACGCGGGTGGGCGCGGTTCGGATTCACATTGGAATAAAATCCGTACTCATTTGGTGCTGACTGGTTCCAGGAAGTCGCGGGCTCTTCAGACGTAAATCGGATTTTCGCGATGGATTTTATGGATTTATAGCCATACTTCCACGGAACAACGAGACGGATCGGTGCCCCGTTCTGCTTGGGCAGAACCTCGCCATAAAGCCCCACAGCCAGGAAGGCGAGTTCGTTGCGAGCTTCATCAAGACGCAAGCCTTCCACATAGGGCCAGTCCAGCACACGCAGGCGAGTGCCACGCATCTCGTTACGGTTGAGATAGGTCTCGAACTGCACATATCGCGCGTCGTTGCTCGGCCGCAATCGCTCTATGATCGATGCCAACGGAACACCGACCCACGGGATCACCATGGACCAGGCTTCAACACAACGCAGGCGGTATACGCGCTCTTCCAGCGCGTCGAAATCAACAAGATCCTGCAAGGCGTATTCGCGGGGTTCATCGGTCAGTCCTGAAACCTCAATGTTCCAGGGTGATGTTGTCATAGCGGACGCATAACGTGCCGGATCGCCCTTATCGAGGCCGAACTCATAGAAATTATTGTAGCCCGTAACGGCTTCGTACGGGGTCAGATCTTCACTGACCTGCCAGTTGGTCTCTCGCGCGGCCAGCGCGCCTTCAGTTGGCATCTGGCGGGCCGAGGCCGATCCCTGGCCACACCCGGCAAGCGCTGTGACGCCAAGGGCACCCGCGGCCTTCATGATTTGACGACGGTTGAGAAAAGCGGGTTTTGGTGTGACCAGCTCGTTGGACAATTGCCAGATTTCATTCTTGCGACGGATCATGATGGCTCCGGTTTGTATCGTGCCTTCAGACATAGCCCGCCAATCTGATTTGTCTTCCCCAACCAACGCGCTCGTGATCGAGAATTCGGTTTTGTGAGACGACGTGATCGTCCGCCGACAGTTGTTTTTTAAAACTCTTCAGTATTGCCTCGCTGTGTCATTGGCCGGCGCTTGTTGCCATGAAAAGAAGTTCGGGATGAGTGACGGAGAATTCGGACACCGCCTTGGGGAAGACCGCACAACAGGTGTTCTGATCCAGGAAATTTGGGGCAAGACGACGCCTGAGGGGTTGGGAGAAGCCGCTGCCGCCCTGGGCGAGGCGTGCATACGGCTCCGTTCGACACGCATCCTGATGCTCGTTTCCCGGAGTGACGCCCAATTCACACCGGCCCAGTTCATCTCCATGTTCGAGGCGTTCATGACCGCATTTCCGAGCGTTCGCCGGATCGCCTACGTTCTCGACGTGTCATCCCATGATACCGAACAAATGCTTCTGGGAACGCTCGCCTGGCGACATCAGATCAAAGTGGGTTTCCACGATGATGAGAAAGCCGCTCTGGCCTGGTTGGGTCGAGGCTAGGTCAGTCTCCTCGAGAAACAATTTGGCAGGGAATCATGTCTTCATGCTGCCCGCCGAGGAGGGTTCCATGGGGCCAAGAACTCAGCTCTGCATGGCCGTGATGACCGCAGCGGCGTTGTCATGCGCCGCTCAAGGCCAGGATTTCTGGCACGCCGAAAACATACAGATCCTGCGCGGTGAAGACTACGAGCTTGGATCAACTGAGCGCACGATCTTCACAGTTGAACACGCCAGTCGCTGGTCCGGAGGCGATTTCTTCCTGTTCACCGATTTTTTTGTTCAACGAAGATGGCAGCATCGGCGCATACGGCGAAATCACGCCGCGTTTCTCGTTTGAGAATCTGTTTGATATCGATTTCGGCGACGGCCTGGTGCGTGACGTCTATTTCACCCTGAATTACGAACGCGGGGAGCAGGGGCTGGAGCGTTATCTGGGAGGAATTTCAGCGGATCTAGATCTGCCAGGTTTCGTCTTTTTCAAGGTGATGGCCCTGCACCGGGATGATCCGGCACGGCCTGGCAGCACCGAACAGCTGACGCTGGCCTGGAACGGCCCGGTGATGATCGGCAATACACGCCTCTTGTTCGAAGGCTTCTCTGACCTGGCTGGCGCAGAGAGCACCGGCGTGGCCAATACGCTGATTGTGCCACGAGTGCTGGTCAATCTGGGCTCGCTGAGCGGGGAGCCAGGAAATCTCTGGGCCGGAATTGAATGGCAGTACTGGGACAACAAGTTCGGTGTGGATGGTGTGACCGAAAGCGTTGTGCAGCTGCAACTGAAATGGGTTCCCGACTGGGGTTAGTGGCGGAGGGGGAGGGATTCGAACCCCCGGAACCTCTCGGCTCAACGGTTTTCAAGACCGCCGCAATCGACCACTCTGCCACCCCTCCGATAGCCCCAATTACCCGGCTTTCGGTGCGAATGGCAACTATCTTGATGCAGCTTACGGAGCTTTCACCATTTCGGCGATATTCTCCGGTTAGAATGACGTCTTCCAGATACGGGATGGTATGTCTTGCGTGCGCTGAGAGTTTTTCTGGTTCTGGCCTGCACCGTTATGGCGGCGGCCTGTTCTTCCACACCGAGCAATCTGCGGTCTTTTGACAGCAGTGGCGAACGCCTTGCGAGACCTCTTTCCAGGACTGAAACACGATCCCTGATCGCACGCTCCAGCGCTCACCAGAAAGTCGGCAACCCCTATGTCGTCGCAGGTGAGCGCTATGTCCCTCGCCGGGATGATGACTATGACGAGATTGGCATCGGCTCCTGGTATGGCCCAACCTTCCACGGCCGAGCGACCGCCAATGGTGAGGTTTTTGACCAGCATCTGATGACCGCTGCGCACACAACGCTGCCGATCCCCTCGATCGCCGAAGTGACCAATCTTGAAAATGGCCGCAGCGTTATCGTGCGCATCAATGACCGGGGTCCGTTTGTTGATGATCGCATAATCGATCTGTCACGCGCTGCCGCGGAAGAACTGGATTATCGCTCACGTGGTCTGGCCCGCGTCCGTGTTCGTTATCTTGGTCCCGCTCATGCAGGCGCGGAACCTCCTGCGCGTACGCATTCTTCCAATGGTGAGCCGGCGCAGGCTGTCCCAACACGGGCACCAACACCGGCTCCGGCTCATGCGGCAACGGCTGCATCTCAACAGTCGCAGATTGCCGGGCAGGGGCGTTTCACCGTTCAGCTCGGTGCTTTTGGCATGCGGGCGAATGCGGAAAATCTTCGCGCCCGTGTCGCCGATCTCGGGGATGCCTGGGTTGAAGAAACCCACGGCAATGGGCGCACGCTTTATCGTGTGTATCTGGGGCGTTGGGCGAGTGAACAGGCCGCCGTCGATGCGGCACGTCAGCTCAGTTCCTACGGGATATACGACAGCCGCATCGTTACCATCGGCTGACAATTCACGAAAATGCCCTGTTTGAACGCTGGACCTGACCGGGTCCACACGCTTGAATGCGCTTCACGTCAGTCATCCACGAATCGTCGAAGGAGCGTCCAAGTTGCGCGCCACTCTCGCATCCCTGCTTCTCCTGAGCACACCGATCAGCGCTGTTGTTGCCCAGGATCAGTACCAGACCGAAGCCACCCACGCGGTGATCATGGACTTCGATACGGGTGAAATCCTGTTTGATCGCAATGGCGATGTTGCCATGCCGCCGGCCTCGATGTCCAAGCTGATGACGGTCCTGATGACGCTGGAGGCCATTCGCGATGGTCAATTGAGCCTTGATGACGAACTCCCGGTCTCCGAAAATGCCTGGCGCCGGGGCGGGGCTGCTTCAGGCAGTTCCACGATGTTTCTGGAAGTGAATTCACGCGCGCGGGTCGAGGACTTGCTGCGCGGGATCATCATCCAGTCCGGCAATGACGCCTGTATCGTTATCGCCGAAGCCCTCGGCGGTTCCGAAGAGGCGTTCGCGGAAATGATGACGGACAGGGCACGCGAACTGGGTCTGGAGAGCGCAAGCTTCGCCAATGCCACCGGCTGGCCGCATCCCGACCACCGCATCAGCGCTGCGGACCTGGCGGAACTCGCTCGCATCATCATAGCGGATCACCCGGAACTCTACTCCCTCTGGGCTGAGCGCGAGTTCACCTACAACGGTATCCGTCAGTACAATCGCAATCCGCTTCTGGGTGTCTTTTCCGGGGCCGATGGCCTGAAAACCGGACACACCGAGGAAAGCGGCTACGGCCTTGTCGGCACGGCTGAACGCGACGGAGTGCGCCGGATCATTGTGTTCAATGGCATGGGCTCCAACACCGACCGCGCCAATGAAGCCGAACGCATGATGCGCGCAGCAATCAATGACTATGCCCTTTATGACCTGTTCGCCGCCGGAGATGCGCTTGAGGCTCAGGCTGAAGTCTTCATGGGCGAAGCTGAAACCGTGCGTCTGGAAGTCGCCGAGGATGTTCAGCTCGCGCTGCATCGGCGCGCTCGTCGCAACATGACTGTTTCCGTGGCCTTCGATGGTCCGATCCCGGCCCCCATCAGCGCAGGCGACGAAATTGGCCGCGTCATCGTCGAGGTCCCTGGCCAGGAAGATCGGGAGTTTCCGGTTGTCGCGTCCGAGGATGTTGCCCAGAAAGGTCTGATGGGCCGTATCGGCGCTGCGATTGCGCACATGATCCGCGGGAACTGACGTGGCCGGCAAATTCATCTCGCTTGAGGGCGGTGAGGGGGCTGGCAAGACCACCCTCATCCGCAAGCTTAAAACCCACCTGGAAAACCAGGGCCTGGAAGTGATCATCACGCGTGAGCCCGGTGGAACGCCAGGCGCAGAAGATTTGCGTGATATCCTGCTCACCGGCCAGACGGATCGCTGGTCGCCCGTAACCGAAGCCCTTTTGATGTATGCAGCGCGGGTCGATCATGTCGAGCGCCTGATCCAGCCTGCACTGGCGCGGGGTGCCTGGGTAATCTCGGACCGATTTTCAGACAGTACTCTGGCCTATCAGGGGGCTGCGGGCGGGGTTGATATCGCGCGTATTCGCCAGTTGCACACTGTCGCGCTCGAGGATTTCTATCCTGACCTGACGTTTATTCTCGACCTGGATCCGCTGGTCGGCCTGCGCCGTACGGTGGAGCGCGGAGAAGATCCGACCCGGTTCGAAATGCACGAGACCGACTTCCACACTCGTCTGCGTGACGCCTTTCTGCGCATCGCCAGTGACGAGCCGGATCGTTGTGTTGTTATCGACGCTTCCATGGCGCCCGACGCAGTATATGAGGCTGCTCTCGAGATCATGGCAGACAAGCTGGGTGCAAACGCGTGAGCCTGACCGATCCGGATATCGCTTCGGATCAAGAAGCCGGCTGCCTGCCGCCTCGCGAACGTTATGACCTCCTTGGGCATCTGGACGCCGAAAGGGCATTCCAGACAGCCTGGGAAAGCGGCCGCCTGCACCACGCCTGGCTGATTTCGGGGCCTAAGGGAATCGGCAAGGCCACCCTTGCCTGGCGCATGGCGCGCAGGGTTCTCGGCGCGGCGCCGGACACTGAATATGGCATACTGGGTTCCAGTCCGCGCGACCCGGCCAGTCAGCTGCTTGAGGCCGGGGCCAATCCGGACCTGTTGATGCTGCGTCGTCCCTGGGATGACAAACGCAAGCGCTGGCGTGCAGAGATCACGGTCGATGAGGCACGCAAGGCTCCGAGCTTTTTCGAGAAAAGCGCTGGCGCGGGCGGTTGGCGTGTGTGTATCGTTGACAGCGCGGATGACATGAATCGCAATGCTGCCAATGCCTTGCTGAAGACACTTGAAGAGCCACCCAAGCGCGGCATCCTCATTCTCATCTCACATTCACCAGGCCGCCTTCCCGCCACCATTCGGTCGCGTTGTCGCAAGCTTGTGCTGCGCGCTCCTGAGCCCACAGCCGTCTGCCGGTGGCTGAGCGAACGTAATGGAGTGCCCTCTGAGGCCTCTTTGGATCAGTTGGTTGATTATGCGGGCGCGTCTCCCGGGCGAGCACTGGCGCTTGCGATCGGCGATGGCGCCAGTCTTATCCAGGACGTCGACGCCCTGGTGAAGCGCGGAAAGTCCCTGAGCGATCAGGATGCCCGCCGTATTGCCGACCGTGTCACCGGCAAGGGCCGCGAAGATCAGCTCGCCGTCTTTTATGAAGCGCTGGCCCGGGCCTATCAGGCCCAGGCGCTCCAGTGCGCCACCGATGGCAGGGACCCCAAGGGCTGGATCAAGGCCTGGGCGGATATCGCCAAGCTTGTCCGCGATGCGGAAGCGCTCTATCTCGACCCGAAACAGACGGTGCTTCAGGCACTGTCGCTGACACGCACCGCCGCGACCACATCCTGATCATCCGGATAGCTAAGACATGCTGGTAGATAGTCACGTCAATCTGCACGGTGAGCAATTCGCCGACGACCTCGACGAGGTCATCTCTCGCGCCCGTGCAGCGGGCGTGAAGCGAATGCTCACGATCTGCTGCCAATTGTCTGACTTTCCAGTAGTTTCTGTGATTGCCGAAAGGCATGATGACATCTGGTGCACGATCGGAGCGCATCCGCATCATGCCAAGGACCGACCAGACATCACCGCAGAGGAACTGGTTGAAATCGCTCAGCACCCTCGTGTTGCAGGTATTGGTGAAACCGGCCTGGATCTGCATTACGGGTACAGTCCGATCGAGCAACAGGTCCAAAGCTTCAGGGCACATGTCGAGGCGGCTCGCCGCACCGGCTTGCCGCTGATCATCCATACCCGCGAAGCCGATGATTTGATGGGCGACATCCTGGAGGAAGAGATGGGGAAGGGGGCGTTTCGCCCGCTGATGCACTGCTATACCAGTGGCCCTGAGCTCGCCAGACGTGCTGCAAAACTCGGCGCTTACTTCGCGGCGTCCGGCATCATCACTTTCAAGAAAGCCGATGATGTTCGCGCGGTTTTCAAGGACATTGTGCCGGATGATCGCGTGATTGTTGAAACAGATTGCCCGTATCTCGCGCCGGTTCCGCATCGTGGCAAGCGGTGTGAGCCGAGCTTTCTTCCTGCCGTCGCCGCCAAACTCGGTGAGATCAAGGGCTGGGACGAAACCGAAGCCGCGCAGAAGACCTCCGACGCCTTTTTCCAACTGTTTGACACGGTCAGCCGGCCATGAGCGGTATCACGCGCCTGACATTGCTCGGAACAGGCTCTTCGGGAGGAGTACCGCGCGCAAATGGTGACTGGGGCGATTGCGACCCGGCCAATCCACGCAACAGACGTCGTCGTTGTTCGGCATTGCTGGAACGCGCCAAGAGTGTCGAGGACCTCGATGCCGGCGAAGACGTCACGCGTATCGTGATCGACACGTCTCCCGATTTTCGCGAACAGATGATCTCGGCTGGTGTCAGACGCCTGGACGGCGTGCTGCTGACGCATGAACACGCAGACCAAACGCACGGCATTGATGATGTGCGTGCCTTCGCGCTGTTGCAGCGCAAACGCATTCCGGTATGGATGGATGCGCGTACGGCGGAAATAATGTTGTCGCGTTTCAGCTACACCTTCGTGGCGCCCGAGAACTCCATCTATCCGCCGATCCTGGATGCACGCAGCGAGCTCACACCTCTAGAGGCGATCACGATCGACGGACCAGGTGGTCAGTTGATCATCACACCGTTTAACCAGGAACACGGTCCAATCAACTCGCTGGGCTTTCTGTGTGATGGCCTCGCGTATTCTGCTGACATCAATGCATTGCCGGCCAACAGCGCAGCGTTACTGCAGGACGTGGATTGCTGGGCGGTCGACGCGCTGCGTGAGGAAGCGCATCCGACTCATTTCTCTGTAAGTGAAGCTCTGAATGCTGTTGAAGCGGTGGGCGCAGTCCAGGCCGTTCTGACAAACCTTCACATCACGCTGGACTATCAAGCGCTGTCATCGCGTCTGCCCAAGGGCGTTCATGTTGCGTATGACGGTCTGCGCATCACGAAGTGTGCTGATGCGGTTGCGGTTGTATAGCCAGCTCAAATCAACATCGTATTTCTCATAATATTGATTATGCGCTTACTTGGGATAGGTGTCGCTATCGCTCCGCACACAGAATCTGCTCATCTTGGCGCCCAGCCTTTCAGCGAGCAAACACATGTCCGACACTCCACTCCAGCCAATGTCCGAACTATTGGCGATTATGGCCCGCCTGCGTGATCCTCACACCGGATGTCCGTGGGATGTTGAACAGGATTTCAGCACGATTGCGCCCTATACGATCGAGGAAGCCTATGAGGTTGCCGACGCGATCGAGCGGAAGGACATGCCGGACCTGCAGGATGAGCTTGGCGACCTCCTTCTGCAGGTCGTGTTCCACGCCCAGATGGCCAAGGAGGCTGGCCTGTTTGACTTTGATGATGTGTGCCGGTCGATCAATGACAAGATGATCCGTCGCCATCCACATGTGTTTGGCAATGCGAGTGAGCGGGATACGGATGCCCAGAACCAGGCCTGGGAAGAACAAAAAGCACTGGAACGCAAACAGAAGGACAAGGGCGAAAGCCTGCTGGATGATGTCCCCGTCGCCCTGCCCGCATTGAAGCGCGCACAGAAGCTCCAGAAACGTGCCGCCACCGTCGGGTTTGACTGGCCGGATGCCGATCGTGTGCTTGAAAAAGTGCACGAGGAAATCGGCGAAGTGAGCGATGCAATGATGCATAACGACCAGTCGGCGATAGATGAAGAGGTGGGCGATTTAATATTTGTTTGCACAAACTTAGGACGAAAACTGAAAGTAGATGTTGAGTCCGCAACCCGCTCAGCAAACGCCAAGTTCGAACGCCGATTCAGGCATATCGAAATAACCCTGGAGGCGCAGAAACGCACCACCAGCGAGGCGTCGTTGGAAGAGATGGAAGCCTTGTGGGACGAAGCCAAGCGGATTGAAAAACATTCCGCCTAGTATTCCTCTTTCGGCAATGGTGCTGCCAAGTGCGGATATTGTGCGCGGAAGCGTCCTGCATTGACGTCGGAGAGCTTGTAGCGTCCCGTCACTGCACCGGTCTCCATATCGGTGTCTTGGCTGATCACATCGGCATTGGCCATAAGCCAGGCCAACGCACGTCCCTCGACAGGTGG
Organism: Maricaulis sp.; assembly: GCF_017643475.1. GTDB lineage: Bacteria > Pseudomonadota > Alphaproteobacteria > Caulobacterales > Maricaulaceae > Maricaulis. The sequence continues at coordinate 83,726 of NZ_JAEPNI010000003.1, read as the reverse complement.
CAGGACGAGCTCCATCACCTCACCGCGTTCAGCCAGCGTGCTCTCAATTGCACCGAGCAGGACATCAATGCGCTCACCGGTGTGGGCTGACACAGCCAGTTTGACGATGCATTCCGCCTTGCGATTGGACAGCAGGCAGTCGAGCTCCAGATCCTCCAGCGGCTCTTCATCGAGCATGTCGATCTTGTTCCAGGCTTCGATCTCGAGCTGGTCATGTGCCTTGCCGGCCTCGATCTGGTCGAGAACCGCGTTCACATCCGCTACACGGCCCTGCATGTCAGGATCCGAAGCGTCGGTCACATGGATAATGAGATCAGCTTCCTTGACCTCCTCGAGCGTCGCTCGAAAAGCCGCGATCAGCTCGGTCGGAAGATCGGTGATGAAACCCACCGTGTCGGACAACAGGATCTCGAGCCCGCCGGGCAGCTTCACCTTGCGCACCGTCGGATCCAGCGTGGCAAAGGGCATGTCCTTGGCAAACACCCCTGCCCCTGTCAGCCGGTTGAACAGCGTCGATTTGCCAGCATTTGTGTATCCGACCAGCGCGACGGTCGGGAACGGCACATCGTCGCGTGTCTTGCGGTGAAGGCCACGCGTCCGGCGCACCTCGTCGAGCTGACGTCGAAGCTTGGCCATCTTGTCTGCGAGAAGCCGGCGATCAGTCTCGATCTGGGTTTCACCGGGACCGGCCAGGAAGCCCCGACCACCACGCTGGCGTTCCAGGTGAGTCCAGGTTCTCACAAGCCGTGATCGTTCATAGGCCAGCCGCGCCAGTTCGACCTGAAGCACGCCCTCCTTGGTGCGCGCCCGCTTTGCAAAAATCTCGAGGATAAGACCGGTCCGGTCGATTACCTTGACCTTCCAGACCTTTTCGAGATTGCGCTGCTGTAGAGGCGAGAGCGCGGCATCAACAACGGCGACGTCGGATTCGGTCTCTTTCAGCTTGTCGCTGATCTCCTCGACCTTGCCCTTGCCAAAATACAGGCCCGCCTCGATCCGCCGCAGCGAAACGAGATAACCATCCACCAATTCCATATCCAGGGCTTCGGCCAGGCCGGAGGCTTCCTCCAGGCGTGCATCTGCACGATCGGCACGATCTCTTTCGTACGGATGGATGACTGTGGCTCGAATTACCGGTTGTTCGCGTTCAATCAATCCGCGATATCCGCTGTCTCAGGTGAAGTCGGTTCGGCCTCAAGGCCTTCCTTCTCCTGATCAAACAGCTGGACCGCCTGTGCCGGCATGATGGTCGAGATCGCGTGCTTGTAGACAAGTTGCGAGAGCCCGTCCCGGCGAAGCAGGACACAGAAATTATCAAACCAGGTCACAACGCCCTGAAGTTTGACACCGTTTACCAGGAAAATGGTGAGCGGTGTCTTGGACTTTCGCACCGCGTTCAGGAAAACGTCCTGCAGGTTTTGTTTTTTATCTTGAGACATGTTTGCTCCGCGTGCGCCGCTTTTCCAGCGATTCGTAATTAACCGTATACAGGGCTGGGCCCTTCCTGCAACCGTCTCATTTTAAAAAGAAACGTGTCTTTTGCTTACTGTGCCCTCAAATACTCATCTCGCAGCGAGAGTGAAAGCGATCCCGGGGCGCCATTTCCGATCATCTTGTCGTCAATCTGAACCACCGGCATGACGAAACTGCTGGCGGAGGTGATGAAGGCCTCGCGCGCAGATTTTGCTTCGGCTGGCGTAAAGGCGCGTTCTATCAGTGGGATAGACATTGCGTTGGCGACCGCGACGACTGTTTTGCGGGTAATCCCATGCAGAATATGATTATCCAACGGCCGCGTTACCAGCGCGCCGTCTGCATTGACGATCCAGGCTGTCGTTGAACTGCCTTCTGTCACCAGCCCTGCCTTATCCACAAGCCAAGCCTCGTAGGCCCCCTCTTCGCGCGCCGCCTGTTTGGCAAGCACATTGGCCAACAGGTTGACGGACTTGATGTCACATCGGTCCCAGCGTTCATCCTCATGGGTAATGACACGCACCCCCTGCTCGGCACGCCTGCCAGCTGCCGAGAAGCTGAAACGCTTGGCCGTCAGCACGATAGTGGGCGGAGTATTGGTCGCTGGAAAGGCGTGATCGCGTGGGGCAACACCGCGCGAGATCTGCAGGTAGACCAGTCCTTCACGGATCCGATTTCGACGCAGGAGCTCGTGAATGGTGACCTGCATAGCAGACTGGGAACGTTCGAACCGGATGTCGAGCTGGTCCAGCGAGCGGTAGAGCCGCTCGAAATGCCCCTGCTCATCCAGCAAATGCCCGTCCCGCACACTCCACACCTCGTAGACAGCGTCGCCGAACTGGAAGCCGCGATCCTCGATATGCACGCTGGCTGCGCGATGGGGCACAAAAGCGGAATTGACATAGGCATAACGCGACATGCGACTTATCTCCGGATGAAAACCGCCCACACAGCGGTCAGGGCGGCGATGACTTCCAGACGCCCCAAAATCATGACTGGAATAAGGAAGCTGCGGGCGTTTTCACTCATCTCGGTCCAGGCCAGCGGTTCCCCGGTGATCTGGTCCAGCAAGGGGCCGGCGTTGGAAAGAGCTGAGGCGGTCGCGATGAAACTCACCTCGAAACTACTTCCAAAGAGCGTAATCAAGAAAGCGCCCGTACCCAGTACGGCAGCAAATGCCAGTACATAGGACCAGACTGCGATCAACGACCTGTCCTTGGTTACCCGCCCCCGGAAGGATACAGGCATGACGCTGGATGGATCAGCGAGCACAGCCAGTTCCGCTCCCATACGCTTCCACAACATCAAGACCCGGGTGACTTTTACGCCACCGGTCGTGGACGCGGCGGCACCACCAATCAGGACAATGAACACACCGACCAGCCCGACTGGAAGCACATCATCCCCGATTTGATACCCCGACGTTGACACCAGAAAGACCGCGTTGGCGACATGCTCGACTAGCCCCTCGCCCGTCGCGACGAAGAAGATCAAAGTCGTGCCAACAACAAGAGCCAGAATGCCGGCAAGATCGGGATCCTGGAAGCTGGTGCGGTCGCGAAGCGCGTCCCAGAACAGTGACACGTTCAGACTGCCGAACAGGCACGCCAGGACGACCCAGAAGCCCGTCAGGGAAAAGTTTGAAAACTGGTCACCGTCCAGAACAGGCATTACGCCGGACGTTGAAATCCCGCCCATGGCCAGAACGCCAGCTTGGAAAAGATCATTCCCGGCGAACATCAATCCGACCATGATCAGCCCGGTCAACAAGGCATAAATCAAGGCGATGCGTCGGGCTGCGACACCCAGGTGGGAAAACACATTGTCCGGGCGAATGGTCAGCAGAGCGGAGCGCCGGATGGCTGGCAAGTCCTTGTCCAAGGCAGCAAATACAGCAGCAGCCAGAACCAGGGTTGAGTAACCTCCGGTCCAGGCCAGAAGTGCTCGCCAAAGGACAAAAACCCGTGGCAGGTCCTCTGCGTTCGCGAGCCTGGCTCCGGTTGTCGTCAACGCTGAATAGGCTTCAAAAACTGCATCCGGGAACGTGAAATACCCTGATAAATACAACGGGATGGCGGCAAACGCTGGCGTGATTGACCAGGCGATGAGCGCTAGCAAGACAGCATCCATGGCCGTCGCCGTCATCGTCATTCCGCGCGTTGCCGTCAACATCAGCAGGCCGGGTATCCCGCACACAGCAGCACTCGCCAGGAACAGCGGCGCCAAGTGAGATTCCCCCAACGCTCCGGACAGCAAACCGGTAAGCACGGCTACGATCGCCAGCAGCGACCACAATCCACCGAGCGGACGGAGGAGAGCGCTCGGCCCCATGCCTAGAAGAACTCGAGGCTGACGCGGAAGAGGTGTTCGACTTCGGAAATGATCGCCGTATTGCAGAACAGCAGCACGCGATCATTCTCACGAATCCGTCCACCATCGCCGGGCAACATGACCTTGTCCCCCCGAACAACAGCGCCCAGCGCCACGCCATTGGGAAGGTCCAGCTCGTCAATCTCACGCCCGATCAGTGGCGAGGTCGCGAGGGCCACGCCCTCAAGCGCCTCTGCCTGGCCGCCGCCAAGCGTTTGAAGACCGGTAATACGACCGCGGCGGATATGCTGGAGAATAGTCGAAACAGTTGTTGCGCGCGGATCAATAAGAACATCAATGCCCAACGGTTTGCGCATGCTCTCAAAGGAGCGCTCATTGATCAGGCTGATTGCCCGCTGGGCACCCTCACCCTTGGACATGACCGCGGCCAGCATGTTGACCTTGTCGTCATTGGTCACGCACACCGCCAGCTCCGAATTGGCGACACCCGCCTCGGCCAGCATGGCCGGGCTCAGGCCATCGCCATGCAGGACGACGGTCTTCTTGAGGACCTCTGCCGCATGCTCTGCACGCCGCTTGTCGGCCTCGATGAGACGAACTTTCACACCGCCGGCGCGCTCCAGGGCGCGAGCGACATAAAGACCGATATTGCCAGCTCCAATGATGACGACACGGCGGACGATGCCGGTTTCCTGACCGAAGATATCCAGTGCACGGCGCACCTGGGCGCTCTCCGTGACAACATAAACATCATCGCCGGGCAGGATTGGATCGGACGCCTTGGGTATGAACAGCGTCTGCTCGCGCTGCACACCCACAACGGTGACCCGCAAGTCCGGGAAGAGTTCCATCAACTGTTCCGTGGACGAGCCAGCAGCGGGTGAGTTCTCGTCCAGACGCAAGCCAAGCAGTTGCACCCGACCGCCAGCAAAGACACCGGTGTTAAAGGCGCCTGGCGTTTCCATCCGTTGCAGGATCGCGCGCCCGACTTCCAGTTCTGGCGAAATAATCTCGTTAATGGGCAGGTTGCCGGTCGTGAACAGGTCTGCCCAGGCTGGTTCCAGATAATTCTGTGCGCGGATACGGGCAATACGCATCGGTGTTTCGAACAGCGAATGCGCCACCTGGCAGGCGATCATGTTGGTTTCATCGGAGTGGGTTACAGCGACGATCAGGTCGGCTTCCCCTGCCCCTGCGCGCTCCAGCACGTCGGGGTGGGAGCCATGCCCCACGACACCGCGCACGTCCAGATCCGTCACGATATTGTCGATCAGTTCGGTCGACCAGTCGACCACTGTGACCGCATTGCCCTCCTGGGCAAGCGCTCTGGCGATACCGAAACCAACTTGACCCGCACCGCAGACAATGGCTCTCATGACGCTGTTCCTAGCTCGTCGTTGCCGAGTCGCGCTGAGGACCACCCACGCCGAGCGATTTCAGCTTGCGATGCAGCGCGGAACGTTCCATGCCGATAAATGCGGCCGTCTTGGAGATATTACCACCAAACCGGTCGATCTGCGTCTTCAGATACTCACGCTCGAAGCTCTCGCGTGCTTCACGCAATGACAGGGCGATCATCTTCTCGGAATCAAAACCACCTTCCTGGGTGTCGCGCGCAACGACCTCGGATGGCAGCGCGGCCAGGGTGATGGCCTCATCAACGGGACCGGTGGCAAGGATCAGAAGCCGTTCAACATTATTCCTCAGCTGACGAACATTGCCGGGCCAGCTGTGTGCCTGCAGTGCGGCCATCACATCCTCACCGAAAACGCGACGTGGCAGGCCGGCATTCACTGTCAGGCTCTCCTGGAAATGTTCGACCAGGGACGGAATGTCCGCTCGACGTTCTGCGAGCGCCGGAACGGCAATCGGGACGACAGCCAGGCGGTGGTAGAGATCTTCACGGAACTCACCGGAATCAATGCTTGCGTGAAGATCTCGCGACGAGCTCGAAATGACACGTACATCCACCGAGACGTCAGCCGTGCCGCCGATGCGGCGGAAGCGTTGTTCTACCAGCAGCCGCAGCAACTTGGTCTGGGTTTCGCGCGGCATGTCGCCAATCTCGTCGAGATAGAGCGTGCCCCCGTGGGCCCGTTCCAGGAGACCAACATGCTTGATCGATCCATCATCATTTTCACGACCGAATAGTTCTTCCTCGAAGGATTCCGGTGCGATACCCGGTGCGCTCACTGCGATGAAATCGCCGCCGCCACGTGGCGAACCGTCATGGATCTGGCGGGCGACCAACTCCTTGCCGGCGCCGGACGGGCCCTTGATCATTACGCGACTATTTGTCGGGCTGACCCGTTCGACCAATTGCCGGACCTGGATGATACCCGGCGAGTTGCCGATCAGGGTCGACTGAACTTCGGTGCGTGCCCTCAGCTCTGCATTTTCCTGTCTCAGGCGACTGTTTTCGAGCGCCCGGGTCACCGTCAGCAACAATTTGTCCGACTTGAAAGGCTTCTCCAGGAAGTCATAGGCACCCTTTCGGATCGCGCCGACGGCGGTTTCGATCGTGCCATGGCCGGAAATCACAATCACCGGCAGGTTTTCGTCAATCCGCTTGAATTCCTCGAGCAGTTCAAGCCCGTCCAGACGGCTGCCCTGAAGCCAGACATCAAGGATAATGAGCGAAGGCTTGCGGGCCTGTATCGCGGCCAGCGCCCCATCGGCATCCGCTGCCTCGCGCGGTGCATATCCATCATCTTCAAGCAATCCGCCAATGAGTTCGCGGATATCTGCTTCGTCATCCACGATCAGGATGTCACGTGCCATGAATCAAGCCTCCTGTGCGTTTTCAAGCACGGTTTCACTCTCTCCCGCGAGCGGGAAAACCAGTCTGACAACAGCCCCATGACCTTCCGCAGGCACGTCCAGTTCAAGACGTCCCTTGTGGTCCTCCATGACACGCTTGACGATGGCAAGGCCGAGACCGGTGCCTTTCTCGCGCGTTGTCATATAGGGTTCGGTCAGGCGTTCCCGGTTCGAAACCGGCCAGCCCAGACCATTGTCTTGCACTTCGATCACCGCATAACCGTGTTCGGCGCGAAGGTCTGCCTTGATGATGCCAGGTTTAGCGCCGCCAAGTTCACTCTCCATACGAGAAGAGACACTCTCCGCGGCATTCTTGAGGATATTGGCAAGGGCCTGGCTGGACAGCCGCGCATCACACAGCGCGAGAATCTTGTCGTCGGACGCCTCGAAAACGACGTCCAGATTGGGTGACGCGACCCGTTGAGCGAACACAGCGGCTTGCGTCATTTCCCGCATCTCCACAGGCTCGATATTGGGCTGTGGCATTCGCGCGAATGAAGAGAATTCGTCGACCATTCGGCCGATATCGCTGACTTGTCGAACGATCGTGTCGGTACACCGGTCGAAGATCTCGACATCCGTCTGGATCTCCTTGCGATATTTCCGCTTGATACGTTCCGCAGACAGCTGGATCGGGGTCAGCGGGTTCTTGATCTCGTGTGCAATGCGTCGTGCGACGTCGCGCCAGGCAGCGTTGCGCTGGGCCGCGACCAGACGGGTCACATCGTCGAAGGTGACGATAAGGCCAGCCTCTTCGTCCATCGCCGCCCGGACGGACAGGCTGCGCACCTGGTCATCCTCCGCTCCGATATCAATCTGGGCCTCTGCGATCAGGCCGGGGCGACGTCGTGCCTCCTGAATGATCTCGAAAAGTTCCGGCGATACTGATTCAACATTGATCCCGATCAGATCATCCGTGCCCGGGCTCAGCAGGCCGACGGCGGATCGATTGACCAGGGTAATCCGGTCCTGGCTGTCCACGCCCATCACCCCGGCGCTAACGCCGGCAAGAACGGCTTCGGTAAAGGCGCGGCGCTGTTCGGACTCTGCATGGGATTCTATGAGTTCGCGGCGCTGGCTGCGCAACTGGCGGGTCATTCGGTTAAAGGCACGGCCCAGAGCAGCAATTTCATCATCCTCACGCCCCATCTGGACCCGGGTATCAAGATCGCCTCGCCTGACACATTCGGCGGCGTAGACCAGGCGCGAAATCGGCGTCACCACGCGGGTCGCTGCAGACAAGGCCAGCCAGATCGAGCCGATAATGATCAGCGCCACAACTTCAGCGTAGAGCATGAAGAAAACCGCACGCGATTCCGCTTCGCGCTCGCGCACGGCGCGCAGGGAACTCGAGGCTTCGAGAATGTCCCGCCAAAGCGACATGTCCAGTTCTCGAACAACATAAAGATAAGCGCCTTCATACCCTTCCAACTTGTGCAACATGCGCATGCCTTCAGCGCTGCTGGGAAGATTGGCCGCCGCTGCAAAATTCGGCCCCGATACACCCAAATCGCCCGCATCCGCGAGTTCATAGAGATTCTGGGTCGGAGGGACGTAAACCTCGCCCGGCCTGAACTCCACTTCAGCCAGACGCGTGCCGCGCTCATCAATGATGTAGGCCGCAGCCAGCCGCGACTGTGCAACGGCGTTGGCGAAAACTGTGTTGAACTGGATGCGACTGGAGACGAATTGCTGCGCTGCTCTTTCGCTCTCCACAGCGGTCGCCAGTGCCTGCAAGCGCGACTGGGTAATGCGCGCTTCCTGGTAATAGACTTCTTCAGCCGTCTGGGACGCTGTGTTTACAAAGGCTGTTACCCGCTCTCCAAACCAGTATTCCACACCACGCGTCAGGACCGCGCCCAGAAAGATTGCGGCGAAGATGGCTGGCGCGGCCGCCGCGATTGAAAACAGACCGACAAAACGTAGGTGCAGACGGGGTGCGGGCTCGCCGAAACGACGGCCTCGCATGCGGCGACGCACTCGCACAAAGACCACAAGTGCCAGCCCCAGGATCAAGACTGCATTGGCGGAAAGGATCGCCAGCGCAAGCGGATCGCCCGGCTCAATCGCATAGATATCACCCAGAATGGCAACGGCGACGACAACGAGGACTGTTGTCGCAACAACAAAACCAAGACCGAACAGCGCCGCCGAACGTGGCGAGATATTCTTGATCATATTGACAGATTCAGAATCTGACACGGGCAACCCTGAGCTTTAAAACACGCATCTTTACGCCGATGTTGCTCGAAATCAACACTCGTGTTCGTGCTGCCACATGGTTAGCGCAGGCCGAGCTCGGCCATCCGCCGCGCCAGTGTGTTGCGATTGACGCCTATCCGGGCAGCGGCGCGGGACTGATTACCACTCTCGACTTCCAGTGCCTGCAGGATGAGTGCCTTGTCGAGCAGGTCGACACCGTCCTGGCGACTGATGCCATTGGTGTTCATGAAGCGCGCGACTGCAGCGAACGGGTCCCCTTCGGCACGAGATGGCGTGTCACGATCTGCGCGGGAGAGTTCCTCCGTGACACTCTCAACGGAGAGGCTGCCGGACTGGCAGGCCACGGAGAGCCGCGAGAGAACGGCCCGCAACTGGGCTGAATTGCCCGGCCAGTCATGGCCTTGCAGTTGTTCGATGATGGGGGCTGGCAGGACCAGGGGCTCGCGCCCGTCGCGGTGAGCAAATTCAGCCAGAAAAGCCTGGCACAATGCGGGAATATCGTCTCGGCGCTGTCTCAAAGGCGGCAGATCCACACGGCTTTCGCCGAGACGTGCCTGCAGGCGTCCGCTTAGCTCAGCCTGGCCAGGCGTATACGTCGCCACGACCAGCGCCTGCCCGGTATCGAGCCCATCAAGCCCTGCGCCCAGCTGGCGTTCATCCCACTCATCAAGCCGAAGCCAGAGATGGTGGGACACGGTCTGACAGGCCTCGAAAATCTCCTTCGGAGCATGCGAAGGCGTCAGAACACGCACCTCGCCCCGGGCAATCCCGCGCGCATCAAAGAGCGTTTCTGCTGCGGTGCGTTTACCTGTCCCGGCTTCCCCCGAAATGAGAACATTGGCCCGGCTGCGCGCCGCCATGCCGATGGCCTTGAAGCTCGGCTGCATCTCTGAAGAGCGGCCGGCCAGCCCCGCTTCGGTCTGGCGCTCCCGAGGCCGGAGTGACTTGCTCGACTTCTTTAGCGCACCGGCCACCGTGTCGCGCAACACCTCCAGGTCGAAAGGTTTTGGGAGATAGTCAAACACCCCCACCTTGGAAGCACCGATTGCGGTTTTCGCCGTGGTCTGCGCGCTCATCGCGATAACGGGCATGCTCGGCGCCAGGCGCTTGAGCATGGGCAGGTGTTCAAACACATTCACACCATCCAGCAGCACATCGGTCAGCAAGAGATCGACACCGCCATCCTGCAACCAGCCGCGCGCTGTCTCGATCGAACCGGTCGCCCGCACTTCATGACCTGTGGAGGACAGGCTGCGCGCCACGATCTTGCGCAGGCTTTCGTCATCTTCGAGCAGGATGATCTTGGCTGGCATCTTATCCTCGGCGATCAGCTGGAAGTTTCAGGTAGAAGGATGTGGCACTGGGCGTTGATTCATAATCCAATCGCCCACCATGCAATTGGGCAATACGGGCGCAGAAGGAGAGTCCGAGCCCCTCACCCGCGGGCTTTGTCGTCACAAAGGGAGTGAACAGCGACCCTCGCAGTTCCGCGGACACGCCCGGCCCGTTGTCGCGTACGGCGATCACCAAAGGCGCCGGTCTCGAACCGTCCGCGCCTCGGTCAAGCGCGTCGTAGTAGGTCTCGACACGTATCCGCGGCCTGTCCGTGTCTTCCAGGGCGTCCAGTGCATTCTGCAATAGATTGAGAACGACCTGCTGCAGCAGGAGAACATCACCGCGACCCTGGGGCAGAGACGGATCGAACTGCTCGATGATCAGGTCGTCAGCCAGACTGCTGGAACGCGCCAATCGCTCGAAAGCCTCGACACAGACACGGTTCAGATTGACCGGTTCGTCTGCCTGCAGCTCAACATCCCCGATACTGCTCCAGCGATTGGCAAGGCTGGTGATGCGGTCAACGTCCTCGATGATGGTCTGGGGAAGATCGCGATCCTCACCGGACACACTCGGTTCAAGCAATTGCGCTGCGCCTCGGATACTCGCCAGCGGATTTTTAAGCTCATGGGCCAGCATCTTGCCAAAACCCAGTGCGGCCTGGTGTTCCTGGCGGCGCGGAGCGGGAGCGGGAAGAACGCATAAAGTTGTCGCGCCGACCTCGTGATCATAACTCGCACTCAGATCATACTGGGCGCCGGCAATCTCCACTTCGCGGAGGATCACCGACTGCCCGGTATCAATAGCCTGGAAAACAGGGTCCGCGATACGTGAGTAGGCGGGGTGAATTGCGTCCAGACCACGCTTGGAGAGTTTCCTGGAGGAGACTCCCAACCATTCCTGTCCCGCCGTGTTCAGCCAGAGCACGCGCTTGAGATCATCAAAGACGATCAGCGGAAAGGGCAAGACCTCGGCGGCTAGCTGGGCAGGATGATCGAGCGTGTGCTGGGTCATGCCGCCACGGCCTGCTCCGGCTCTTCAAGCCCTGCAAGACACGCCTCGACTTCTGCCGGGTCGAAGCTTTGGCACAGAATGTTCTTGAGGGCTCGACGTGAATCTTCGGCAGCGCGACGATATTCGACATCAACAAAGGAAGAGAAATGTTTGCGCATCATGCGAATACCCAGCGCTTCGCCATAGAAATCTAGCGCCTCCCGGAACTGTTCACTCAGCGCGGAACATTTCTCGTCCCAGCTTACCGCAAGAGGCCTTCCCAGCATTTCAGCACCGATCTGCCCAACCAGCCAAGGCAGACCCTGGGCCGCCCGTCCGATCATCACAGCGTCGGCACCGGATTGCTTCATAGCTTCACGAGCGTCGTGCAGTGAACAGATATCACCGTTGACGACCAGCGGAATATCAATCGCGTCACGCACCGGCCGAACAGCCGCCCAATCCGCTTCACCCTTGTAGAATTGCTGGCGAGTACGGCCGTGCACCGTAACCAGCTGGATCCCGGCATTTTGCGCGCGCAGGGCCAACTCGGCTGCATTCAGGCTGGCATGGTCCCATCCAAGACGCATTTTCAATGTCACCGGCAAGGTTGTGGCCGTCACCGTCGCCTCAATGAGGGTCATCGCATGATCGAGATCACGCATCAGGGCCGAGCCAGACAATCCTTTCGTCACCTGGCGCGCAGGACAGCCCATGTTGATGTCAACGATATCAGCGCCTGCGTCTTCAGCGATCTTCGCACCTTCCGCCATCCAGTGGGCTTCTCGACCTGCAAGCTGGATGATGCGTGGATTTAGACTGGCATCGCTGGCCGCCTTGCGCACCATGTCACGGCGACCGGCGGCCAGGGCGTCGCTAGCCACCATTTCAGACACGACGGCTCCTGCACCAAAAGCCTGGGCCTGACGACGGAAAGGCAGATCCGTCACGCCGGACATCGGAGCCAGGATTGCTGGCACGTCGATCACATGTTTGCCGACTGAAAAGCTCATGTTAGGTGACAGCCTCTTTCGCGCTCGCGTCGCGATAACGCTAACGATTTTGCTGCACTGCGGCAATGCACGGGACTGTCACATGAAAACTGCCGCCATTCTGGTCGCTGCCGGACGGGGAGAACGCGCCGGTGGCGGTGTGCCCAAACAATATCGGCAACTGGCAGGAAAAACCGTGCTTGAACGGACGCTTGAGGTGTTTTCTGCGCACCCGGACATTGGCCCAATAGTCGTTGTGATCAATCCTGCCGACCAAGGCTTCTATGCCTCGATCCAGGGTGACCACCGATATGTACCGGGTGGTGCAACACGCACAGCCTCGGTGCTGGCTGGTCTGGCGACACTGGAATCAGAGGCGCCCGATAAAATTCTCATCCATGACGCAGCCCGGCCGTTCGTCAGCCACGAAATCATATCCTCCGTGATCACGGCTCTGGAGGACACCCCGGCTGCCCTGCCGGTTCTGCCCCTGGCCGATGCCATTCTTGCGCATGAACATGGCGTCATGCAGGCCAGTGTTGACCGGGATCAACTGCGTGCCGCCCAGACACCGCAAGGCTTTCACTATGGCGCACTGATGAACGCCTACAAGGCACATGGTGATGGCGCGGCGCATGACGATGCCTCAGTCGCGCTCGCCGCGGGATTGAAGGTCACGCTGGTTGACGGCAGCTCGGATAATTTCAAACTGACCACACCGGCCGATTTCGAACGCGCCAAGACGATGCTTGGGAAACCAGACATGACCTATGTAACCGGCCAGGGATTTGATGTGCATCGCCTGGAAGCATCCGATCACATGTATCTGTGCGGTGTACGGCTTGATCAGGAGTTCGGCCTGGTTGGGCATTCCGATGCTGATGTCGGGCTGCATGCTCTGACCGACGCCATTCTTGGCGCTGCAGGCGAAGGTGATATTGGCCAGCACTTCCCGCCGACTGACCCGCAATGGAAAGGTGCGCCGAGCGATCGGTTTCTCGAACATGCCTGCCAGCTGTTGAAAAATGCTGGCGGGGAGCTTGTGAACGCTGATGTGACGCTGATCTGCGAGCGCCCCAAGGTGGGCCCCTATCGTGAGGAGATGCGTGCCCGGGTGGCAGGATTGCTTGGCCTCGCCGTGCGTCGTGTCAATATCAAGGCAACAACGACGGAGAAGCTGGGCTTTACCGGCCGCCGGGAGGGCGTTGCCGCCCAGGCTATCGTAACCGCGCGGATGCCAGATGATGTTTGACACTGAACTTATCACTCGGGCCGACGCCCTGCTCGCACGGGCTCGAACCGCAGGCGTCATGATCACAACAGCGGAGAGCTGTACCGGCGGGCTGGTCAGTTCACTGATGACCGATGTCGAAGGCTCTTCTGATGTGGTCGACCGTACATTCGTGACCTATTCCAATGAAGCCAAGACAGAAATGCTCGGCATTCCGGCCCGAGTGATCGTCTCCAATGGCGCCGTATCGCGTGAGGTCGCGCGCCGGATGGCAGAAGGCGCCCTTCTGAAATCCAACGCGGATATTGCGGTTTCGATCACCGGTATCGCTGGACCGGGTGGCACCGCTCACAAGCCTGCCGGATTAGTGCACTTCGGGTTGGCAATTCGTGGCCGCACCGTCATTTCACAGGTGGAACGCTTTGGAGACCGGGGGCGTGGCGAAGTCCGCCGCTGCGCCGTCCTGACTGCGCTAGGCCTGCTGGATCAGGGCGTCGATTTCTTCGGTTAGATCAAGCTCAGGATTGCCCGACGGCCCGAAGCGACGGCCCGCTTCATCGCTGAAGCGCTTGATCAGAACATGCCCGGCCCGGGCCTTGTTGGCTTCAAGCAGCATTTGCAACATGCCAATCTTGAATTCAGCCTCAATGTAGAAATCAACCAGGCAGGACCCGTCGCTGAGCGGATGGAAACGCCAGTTATTGATCAGGGTGCGAAACGGTCCGGAAACGAAACTTACATCTATGCTGAGAGCGCCAGCATCGGAGCGTACGCGGCTGGTGAAACTCTCTGCCACGAATTTATAGCGCACACGCGCCTCTGCGGTCAGATCACCTTCGCTCTCTTCAAGGACACGAAGGGCCGTGATCTGACTGATAAACTGTGGGTAGGACCGCACATCCAGCACCAGCCCGAAGAGCTCGTCCGCGGTGTGAAAGAGCCGCAGGTGTTCACGGACGACTGTCGCCACTAGCGGTTCACCGCCTGTTCGCGCGCGGCTTTCAGCTTGGCGAAATCATCACCGGCGTGATGGCTGGACCGTGTCAGCGGCGTGGCCGACACCATCAGGAACCCCTTGGCGCGGGCGATGGTTTCATAGGCCTTGAACTCATCCGGCGTTACAAACCGCTCGACCGCTGCGTGTTTGCGGGTCGGCTGGAGATACTGGCCGATCGTCAGGAAATCGATGCCGGCTGAACGCATATCGTCCATCACCTGCATGACCTCTTCCTTGGTCTCACCCAGACCGACCATGATGCCGGACTTGGTGAACTGGTTCGGATCGCGTTCCTTTACACGTTCCAGCAGACGCAGCGAGTGATAATAGCGCGCGCCCGGACGGATGGAGAGATAGAGGCGCGGGACCGTTTCCAGATTGTGGTTGAACACATCCGGTCTGGCGTCGATCACCATTTCCGCGGCGCCATCCTTTCGCAGGAAGTCCGGTGTAAGGATCTCGATCGTCGTCTGCGGCGCCGCCTCGCGGATGGAATTGATCACATCGACAAAATGCTGCCCGCCGCCATCATCCAGGTCATCCCGGTCCACTGACGTGATGACCACATGGTTGAGCCCCATCTCAGCCACGGCATCGGCGACACGGCGCGCCTCATCATGATCGACAGGGGCTGGCAGACCCGTTTTAACATTGCAGAACGAGCACGCTCGCGTGCAGGTGTCGCCCAGGATCATGAACGTGGCGTGTTTCTGTTCCCAGCATTCACCGATATTCGGACAACCGGCTTCCTCACAAACCGTGACCAAACCGCCATCCTTGACGATTTTCTGGGTCTCAGAGAACGTCTTGCCTAGCGGCGCCTTGACCCGGATCCAGTCCGGCTTGCGCAGCACCGGGGTGTCCGGACGCTTTTGTTTTTCAGGGTGGCGAGCGGCGCGCGCGGACGCGGCAGATTCACGCGAAGACGTATCGATCAGATTGGCCATGCCCCGCAAATAAGCCCAGCAGCGGCGGACATCAAGCGTTGTCATCCGTCCCTGCCCGAATACCGGCCATTATCTTAGTTAGATATTTTTCGAATTGTTCTTGACTTCAATTCGTCGATTAGCTAATCGTCTAATCATGAGCAATGTATTCAAAGCCCTCTCGGACCCCACAAGGCGGCGTGTCTTGGAACTCCTCAGGGAGCGTCCGATGACCGCTGGTGAACTGGCCGCTGAGTTCGACGTCTCCAAACCGACCATGTCGGCGCATTTCACAGTCCTCAAGGACGCCAACCTTGTGGACGCCACCAAGGACGGAAAGAGCGTGATCTATCGGATCAAGCTTTCTGTGCTCGAAGACGCCCTTCTCGGTTTTGCTGCCGCCTTTGGCCTGGGCAGCCCGACGGAAGAAAAAGACAAAGAGGAGACCGGACAATGAGCCGTACTTCGAATTCCATTTTCGGCCCCATGGCCATGGTGGTCCTGACGTTCAGCCTCGGCGCGATCGCCGCTTATCGTGAACCGGAAGGTCTGATCGCCTTCATGATTGCCGCGCTGTTCCTGCCCGTCGCCTGGACGGTGATCGAGATCAAGAAACGCAATCAAGAGCGTGATGAACGCTTCTATGAGAACCAAGCCGCGATCCGATGGTCCATCTCTGCCGCTGGGTTGCTGATGGCTGTTCCCCTTGCATTTACGCTGGTGGTTTCCTTCGGGATCACCGAGGCTCTCGGCGATGCGATGGAACAACGCATCCTGGGTGTTCTGTTCGGTGTCATATTTCTGCTCTACGGAAATGCCGCGCCCAAACGCCCCATCGCGTTGCAGGATGCTGGCTGTTCACCTGAACGTGCCCAGGCGCAGGCACGCTTTGCAGGACGCATGTTTGTTCTGACGGCTCTGGCCTACACACTGATCTGGGCTTTCGCGCCGATCGAATGGGCCATGCCTGCCGCAATGGCCGTGCTCTTCTCCGGCGTCATCGTCGTGGTCGCATCAGCCGCAAGCCTCTACCGCTCCAAAAACTAACCCTCCCCAACTTTCACTCTGCCTCAATAACGTGTGCCTTCGGGCACACGACCGGCGGAGCCATGCCAAAAGGAAATTCCCATGCCCTTCATTTTACACCTGACCAGGGTGTTACTGCCCCTGATCCTATCCGCCCTCATCAGCTTGCCTGCCCTCGCCCAGGAGGCCACTCGCAACTGGATTGGCACGCTGGACACGCCCGCCGGCTCCCTGCGGCTCCTGCTCAAGGTGAGCGAGGACCAGGACGGTAACCAGACCGCATTCCTTGAAAGCCTGGACCAGGCACCGGGTCAGAATATTCCCGTTACGACAGTCGCACTGGACGATGAAAGTCTCAGCTTTTCGATCGCCAATATGGGCGCGCAATACTCCGGCGATTGGAACGCGGAAACGAATCTGTATGAGGGCGAGTTTCAGCAAGGCATGACGCTGGCGCTCAATTTTTCCGCCGCTGACGAAGCGCCCGTTGCACTGATCATCGAAGGGCTGGACGGACGCTGGGAAGCGTTGCTCGATCGTGAGGGCACGCTCTTGAACCTCGTGCTGAATATCGAGACCGGAGCACACGGCACCTCGGCCACGCTGGATAGTGTTGACCAGGGCGTCTACGACATTCCGGTGACTGGTCTGAGCCGAGACGGCGACCGCGTTGACCTGCGCATCCCGATGGCCAATGTAACTTATTCGGCGGTGCTCGATGCTGACGCAGGCGTTCTGCGTGGCGACTGGACCCGCCCGGGCTTTCCGGATGTGGCGCTGGAATTCACCCGCACAGCCATGCAGGTGGTTGCTCCAACACGCCCGCAAACACCGCAAGCGCCTTTTCCCTATGAGATTTCCGAAGTGCGTATCGATAATCCTGAAGCAGAGGGCGTGAGCCTGGCCGGGACCCTGACCATGCCGCGTGGCAGCCAGCCTGTGCCGGCCGTCATTCTCGTTTCAGGATCTGGCCCCCAGGACCGTGACGAGAGCATCTGGGACCACCGCCCGTTCGCCGTTCTCGCCGATCATCTTACCCGCCAGGGGGTCGCGGTTCTTCGTTATGATGACCGCGGATTTGCAGAATCGACCGGAGACTTTGCAACAGGCACGTCACATGACTTTGCCAGCGACGCCATGGCAGTCCTGCGCTGGCTACGCGCGCAGCCGGGTGTGGACACGTCCAAAGTTGGTGTGATCGGTCACAGTGAAGGCGGGCTGATCGCGCCGCTGATGGCGAACCTGGACGGCGCACCTGACTTCCTTGTTTTGCTCGCTGGCCCCGGCACGACCGGCCAGGAGATCGTGCTGGAACAAGCCGGCCTTATCGCCCGCGCGTCCGGTGGTTCCGATGAGGATGTCGCCGCTATGGTCAGTGCACTTCAGGTGATGACAGATGAGGCCAAACAGGCCCATGACGGCGCCGATGTACGGGCACGAGTCACACCGCTCCTGACCGAGGAATTTTTGACGTCACTGAGCGTTCCGGCCGACCAGAAGGAGCTCTTCCTGACCCAGATCACGCGGGACTGGTATGTGCAATTCCTCAATCACGACCCGCTGCCCTATCTGCAGGCTGTTGAGCAACCCGTACTGGCAGTAGTTGGTTCCATGGATCTGCAAGTCCCTGCCGCATCCAATCTGGCAGGTCTGCGTGAGGGGCTGGCCGGAAACCCTGATGCTACCATCCTGGAACTTTATGGGCTCAACCACATGTTCCAGCCCGCACAGACCGGCACGATTGCTGAATACGCCCAGATCGAAACGACTTTTGACCCAGAAACGCTCGATCTGATTTCCGACTGGATCCGGACGCGTTTCGTGGACTGATCCAGACCTCCCCCCGGAAGTGAAAAGCCCGGCTCGCTTGAGCCGGGCTTTTTGCTATTCCTCTCGGGTTTCGATGCTGTCTCGTGAGACACGCAGATCCATGTCGCTCATCATGTTCGAGAGGGAGCCCTGACCGGACCGATAGAGCTCCAGACGCGTTGGCTCGATGCGCGGCGGATAGTGATTGTTGGACCGATCCGCATCGGCGGTTTCAAACAGCGGATCGAGCTCGACGGAAACAACCTCCTGATCCGTGATGTAGGACCAGGTGATGTTCGCCGGGTCATAACGCCAGACCTCAGCGGGAATGCGTACTGTCTCGGTGTTTCCGTTTGCGAAGGTGAATTCCAGGATCACCGGCATGACCACACCGCCCAGATTGGACAGCTCGATGTAATAGATACGGTCGCCGCTATCGAGGATGTCACGCTCATAGTCTTCCAGACCGTCGCGGAAACGCTCATAGGCTTCACGCTCGCGATTGGTCACGGTGTGAACATCCCGCGAGGAATAGAAGTCGACGACTTCCGGATTGTCATCGGCGTAGAAGCGGATGCCCTCAGCCATATTGTAGGCCTGGGTCCGGCTTTCGCCGCGGGACTCGTCTGAGGCGCGATCCAGCGCGTTCTCGATTTCCGGATTTTCGGTGTTGAACATACCCTCGGTGACGTTGTCGATGGAGATATCGACATGATCGGTGGAGTAGAACCATCCACGCCAGAACCAGTCGAGATCAATCCCCGAGACCTCTTCCATGGTGCGGAAGAAATCATACGGCGTCGGACGCTTGAAACGCCAGCGACGGGAATAGGTCCGGAAAGCCTCGTCAAACAGTTCGCGACCCATAATCGTCTCGCGCAGGATGAACAAGCCGACCGACGGTTTGGAGTAAGCATTCGCGCCGATGCTCCGAACACTATCTGACTGGGTCATGATCGGCTGCTGGTTGCGCGAGGTCATGTAACCCGTGATCCACTGGACGTCGGAGCGTTTGCGGCCAACAAAATCCTCTTCCCAGCGAAGCTTTGCGATGTCCTCGAGGAAGGAGTTGAGGCCTTCATCCATCCAGGTCCACTGGCGCTCGTCGGAATTGACAATCATCGGGAAATAGATGTGACCAATCTCGTGGATGATCACCCCAACAAGACCGTTCCGGGCGCCGCGGGAATAGGTGATATTGCCATCATCATCGATCGTCGGGCGTCCAAATGTACCACCATTGAAGGTGATCATCGGATACTCCATGCCACCCTGCGGTCCCGCTACCGATTGCGCTGTGGGATACGGGTAAGGGAAGGCAAACTCGTTATAGACATTGATCGTATGCTCGACAGCGCGGGTCGAGAACGTCGACCAGAGCGGCTCGCTTTCAAACGGATAGAAGGACATCGCCATGACCAGGTCCGGTGCCTCGCCCTGCCCGTCCTGCTCGATACCAACGGCATCCCAGATGAATTTGCGCGACCCTGCCCAGGCAAAGTCGCGGACATTCTCGGCGGCAAAACGCCAGGTGCGCTCGGAGCGCGTACCACGGCGTTCGTTCTGCTGTGCCTCTTCCGGGGTCACAATGAACATCGGCTCGTCTGCCGTGCGTGCCTGTTCCAGGCGTGTTCTCTGCTCTTCGGTCAGAACCTCGTCGGCATTCTGGATCTCGCCTGTCGCGGCAACAATGAAGTCCTGCGGAACCGTCAGCGAAACATCGTAATTGCCAAACTCCAGCGTGAACTCACCACGAGAGAGGAAGGGTTTGTTGTGCCAACCCTCGAAATCTGTAAAGGCAGCCGCTCGTGGATACCATTGCGCGACCTGGAAAATACAATCGCCACCTGAATTGTCGTAATCGTCAAAACACTCGACACCACCCCGGCCACCGGCCCACAGGGTTTCCAGCAGACGATGGTTCCAGTCGATGGTGAAAGTGACGCTGTCACCGGTTTCCAGTGGCGTTTCCAGATCCACCCGCATCAGCGTGTCGACGATGGTGAATTCCAATGTCTCCCCATCGGCTGCAGTCACACCCGTGATGTTCTGGCCATAGCCGTTCTCTCGAACAAGGCGCCGGCGATTGAAAGCCCGCGCGGCGATACCATCGGTCGAGATGCGGCCAAGGCGCGAACTGGCACGTTCACCGCCACCAATCGTCTCGGTCATTACCGCGATGGAGTCCGGACGGAAGCGGTTCTGGTCGAGGTGGAACCAGAGGAAATCCAGCGTGTCCGGCGCGTTATTGGTGTAGGTCACCGTCGCCGCGCCCGTGATCACGTGGGAGTTCTCGTCCAGACGCGCCTCGATAACGTAGTCTACCTGTTGCTGCCAGTAGGCCGGTCCCGGCGCTCCCGTCGCGCGGCGTTCATCATTGGGTGTCGGCCAGTCCTCGTCTTCCATCTGACGAAAGGCGTCGCGCCAGTCGCTGGACGTCTGACGGATAGGCTGAGCCTCCGCCACGGCGGCAAAACCCACGCTCGTGACAAGCATGGCAATGGCTAGATTGCGCATTTCCCCAAATCCCCTTGAGACAATCCCGGTGTCGGGACGTTATTGCGTGAAGCGGACGCGGATCGGATCGCGTCGGCCAGGCCCCTGCATCGCGGTGCGAACATCAGAGTTGAAACGGAAATTGGTCATCATGACCTGGTCCTCGAACGCGTTCGAGAGAATGTCATTATCGACCACAAAGCTGGACGTATCTTCTGGCGCCGAAGCGGTGAAATAGATCCAGGCGAACTCGCCGTCCAGCTCGGCGCCAACATAGGTCAGCTCAAGCAGCCGGCCGTCTCCCTCAGCCACGCGAAACTCCGCGCGTACAAGTTGCTCGATCTGCGCAAGGCCGGATTGTGAGGAGAGGAGTTCGGTCTCATCCAGTTCCAGGTTTCCCAGCGCCTCAAGAAGGTCGTGGGCGTAGACCCGGTGGATGATTTCCATTTCGCCGGTGCGTTCATTGACCGCGATCTCGGTCGCGCCGGCTTTCATGCGGTGAGCCTGAACAGGAGCCGTCACGAGGACGGCTCCTGCCATTACTGCGAGTATCAGTCGAAGCTTGCTCATCTTACTCCGAACGCGTGCGGACGCTGTCGCGGCTCACGCGGCGGTCCATATCGCTCATCATGTTGGAGCGGGAGCCCTGACCGGAACGGTAAAGCTCCAGACGGGTCGGCTCAATGCGCGGCGGATAATGGTTATCCGAACGATCAGCATCAGCGGTCTCGTGCAGCGGGTCCAGCTCGACGGAAACGACCTCCTGATCGGTGATGTAGGACCAGGTGATGTTCGCCGGGTTGTAACGCCAGACTTCGGCCG
Source organism: Maricaulis sp. (assembly GCF_017643475.1). Lineage (GTDB taxonomy): Bacteria > Pseudomonadota > Alphaproteobacteria > Caulobacterales > Maricaulaceae > Maricaulis. Next base: position 62,252 of record NZ_JAEPNI010000003.1, on the reverse strand, counting down.
GGATGCGAACGAGCTCGGTGTTTCCGTTTGCAAAGGTGAATTCCAGGATGACCGGCATGACGAGGCCGCCCTGGTTCGACAGCTCGATGTAATAGATACGATCGCCGCTATCCAGGATGTCACGCTCATAATCTTCCAGACCGTCGCGGAAACGCTCATAGGCTTCACGCTCGCGATTGGTCACCGTGTGAACATCACGCGAGGAATAGAAGTCGACGACTTCCGGATTGTCCTCGGCGTAGAAGCGAATGCCTTCAGCCATATTGTAGGCCTGGGTCCGGCTTTCGCCACGCGCTTCATCGGCAGCACGATCCAGTGCGTTCTCGATTTCCGGATTTTCGGTGTTGAACATTCCCTCGGTGACGTTGTCGATGGAGATATCGACATGGTCGGTGGAGTAGAACCAGCCACGCCAGAACCAGTCGAGATCCATACCGGAAACCTCTTCCATCGTGCGGAAGAAATCATACGGCGTCGGACGCTTGAAACGCCAGCGACGGGAATAGGTACGGAAAGCCTCGTCAAACAGCTCGCGACCCATGATCGTCTCACGCAGAATGTTCAGCGCGACGGTCGGCTTGCCATAGGCATTCCAGCCAAACTGACGGATCGAGTCAGACTGCGTCATGATCGGCATCTGATTGGACGACGTCATATAGGTCACTGCGGAGTGCGGATCGCCGCGACGCATCACCCAGTCTTCTTCCCACTGGCGCTCGGCCTGGTATTCGAGGAAGGAGTTCAGGCCTTCATCCATCCAGGTCCACTGGCGCTCGTCGGAATTGACGACCATCGGGAAATAGATGTGGCCAATCTCGTGGATAATCACACCGATCAGGCCGTTACGGGCACGACGAGAATAGGTCATGTTGCCATCACTATCCACGGTCGGACGACCATAGGTGCCACCATTGAAGGTGATCATCGGGTATTCCATACCGCCAACCGGACCGGCAACGGACTGCGCTGTCGGGTACGGATACGGGAAGGCAAAATCGTTGTAGACGTTCAGCGTATGCTCAACAGCCCGTGTGGAGAAAGTGGACCAGAGCGGCTCGCTCTCGTTCGGATAAAAGGACATCGCCATAACGAGATCAGGGGCATCGCCCTCACCGTCCTGCTCGATCCCCTGAGCGTCCCAGATAAACTTGCGGGATGCCGCGAAAGCGAAATCGCGGACATTGGCCGCGGCAAACTCCCAAGTCGCCTCGGACCGTGTACCACGGCGTTCATTGGCGCGGGCCTCGGCAGGCGTCACGATGAAGACCGGCTCATCTGCGGTGCGGGCCTCGGCGAGACGCTCACGCTGCGCCTGGGTCAGAACCTCTTCGCCATTGGTCAGTTCACCCGTGGCAGCAACGATGAAGTCCTGCGGCACGGTGATGGAGACATTATAGTCGCCAAATTCCAGGCCGAATTCACCGGCACCCAGGAAGACCTTGTTGTGCCAGCCTTCATAGTCGGAAAAGACAGCAGCACGCGGAAACCACTGAGCAACCTGGAAAATGCAGTCCGCGCCCGTATCCTCAGTCTCCTCAAAACACTCCTTGCCGGCCCGTCCGCCAATACGAAGCGCCTCGACAAGGCGATAATTCCACTCGATCGTGAAAGTGACGCTGTCGCCGGTTTCCAGGACATCATCCAGATCGATACGCATGAGCGTGTCGACGATAGTGAAATCCATCGGCTCGCCATTCGCATCCGTGACTGCGGTGACGTTGAAACCGTAGCCATTCTCTTCGATCATCTGGCGGCGACGCATGGAATACGCGGAAACACCATCCGGAGCGCCATTTCCAGCCGTGGCCGTGACATTCGCCATGCTGTCGGGACGGAAACGGTTCTGGTCCAGCAGGAACCAGAGGAAGTCCAGCGTGTCCGGAGCATTGTTTGTATAGGTGACGGTCTCGGTCGCCGTCAGGACATCCGTGCGCTCGTTCAGGTGAACATCGATGTCGTAATCGACATCCTGCTGCCAGTAGTCCGGACCCGGCGCGCCGGTGGCACGGCGTTCGCGGTTCGGAGACGGCCAATCCTCGTCTTCGAGCTGACGGAAGGCATCCCGCCAATCGCTGGATGTCTGTCGGATTGGCTGGGCATCCGCGAGACTGAAGCTCGCGACGGATGCAGCCAATGCAATAAGTGAAAGTGTACGCATTTCCCCTCGCCTCGTTTCTAGAGCAGGCTAGTTCCCTCGGCGGCGGAGCGTATAGGGTCAGTCAGGCGGGCACCAGCCCACCTGACTGAAATGTCATGATTGAAATTATGCCGGGTCTGGCTCGGCTTCAATTTCCGGTTCCGGGTCACGGCGCGGCGGCTCGGAGCGTTGGGATGTCTCGTCCTGATTCTTGTTACCAAAGGACAGCATCCAGGCGCCAAGACCTGCGGCCCAGGTCAGGAACGCGACCGGGATTCCAATGGCGCCAACTTGCGAAAGAGCAAAGAGCGCGACCAGTACCAACAACAAGGACAGTGATCGCATCGCCAAACCCAATCCGCGTTCCGCGTGGCTGCGATTGAAGATGAGGTCTCCAATCACGATCCCACCGAATGCAAAACCAAGCAGCATTACCCAGGGATAAAGCGGCCAGACCAAAAGTATGAGCGGAATACCGATAATTGTTATCGCCAGAAGTACCGTCAACATCACCATTGCAACGATCGACATCGGAATAGCGACAAAACCGAGCACCATGGAAGCGATCGGACGAGACCGGAAGGTCCGCGCAATCTTGCCGACACCGCGTGGGGTCAGGAGCACTGCAAACACCCCGAGAAGGAATGAAAGCCCGTAGAATGTCGCTCCGAAAAACTTCTCAGGAGAGCCCATTAGTCTGACTGGACCGTCGATTTGGAAATCGACCTTGTTCCAGTGACGGGCTCCAAAATTGAACCCTTCTTCTTCGTAGGAATCATCCGGAACGACCGCACCCGCTTCGATCACGGGCTCGGACGGGCCACGAACCCGCAACGGCGCCGAGAACTCCGCACCAGCGGCGACGCGTACGTCTTCAGCAAGAATCTCGACTTCATCGAGGAAACGGCCCGAGAGCACAACTTCCTCGGCTTCGATCGAGATTCGGCCTTCAAAGCGCCCATCCATATGGACTTCAGCACCGATTATCTCCGCTTTGCCTGCGATCGAGCTCGCATCCGTCAGGCGGATGTAACCGCCAGCAATATGGGCGTCATCACCTACTGTGGATCCTATTTCCACACTGCCACCAGCTGCATTCAGCTCCCCGTGCACCGGGCCGCTGATCTGCAGGCTGCCACCGCCGACATTGATCGTTTCGCGGATTTCGGCTGTGACTTCGATATCGCCGCCAGCCAGGTCCACATCGCCCATGACCAGACCATGAAGCTCCAGATCACCACCGAAGACCTCGAGATTACCGTTCACCGTAGCGTCGATCTCGCCATCACCGGAGATGGCGAAGATATCGCCGTCAATCTCTCCATTGATGCGCATCTGACCGCCGAAGAAGTGCACATCGTCGCTGGAGCCATTGATGTTCAGGTCGCCGCCAATAACCTGGGCGCCGGCTGAAGATCCCAACGTCAGGACGGCCAGCCCCCCGGCCGTCAGTATATGTCTAATATTCATGCGTCTCGCTCCCTGTGCCCCCCGGCAGACAGGTTTTCGAATTGAATTCAGTCGATCAGGTCGTCGCAATCGACGCCATCACGCGGAATATAGGAAATGTTTGATCGTCCCCGAACATCCGACGAATCAGGCTCGTTTTCAGCCCAGACCGTCAGGCTTTCGCCTACCGAGGCGCCACGTTCAAACTCGATCGTGATGCCGCACACTTCTCCACCGCCACGCAACTCGCCAGAGATAACGATCAGGCCGTGCTCCGGATCGTTCCTGCGACGACGGCGAATTTCCTTGGCAGCCACCAGCTCGACTTCTCCGTCGACGGTGCTGCGAATAATCATGTGGTCCGCATGCGCGTTGAGGTCACGCCCGATCGACGCTTCGATCAGCATGTCCCCCGCCGCAAAGGAACCGTCCCGGCCCACCTGGCCGGCCACAAAGAGATCACCCGCAGCGATCTCGACATCTTCTTCGCCAATGCCGTCAAAATTGACGTCGCCACCGGCGATGGCCACATCGTTCGACACGCGGCCGCTGAAATCCACGTCACCTGCAGCGATGGACACGCCGCCGCCGACCTGCAGGTCGTCTGCCGTGACATCACCGCTGACCAGATTCAGATCGCCGCCGAGCTGTCCGCGCAGATCAATATCACCGCCGATTCGGCTGAAATCGCCGCTGCGGTCCAAAACAAGATATCCATCACGTCGCACTTCCGGATTGAAGCTTTTGCTATCGTCGTCGCCAACAACGATGACGCAACCGGAAAGAAGGGTCGCTCCCAGCATTGACGCGGTTGCGATCAGGGCCTTACGCATTTGAATCTCCTAAGTTCGCAGTCGCTACTGCGATGTTTTAGACGCTCCCCAGCATTCATTGGGAACTTACATTATCGAAAAACGATATCAAGAAATTTTTTGATAAACGATAAATATTTAATGTTTTCCGAGATAATGCGCTTTAGTCCACAAACTGGAATGGCACTCAGCTCTTCCCTCCCCGCCGGTTCGCAGTAATATCCAGCAATCAAAAGTGTGCCGCTAAAACATTAGAATGGCGGACTTCCGGGAGGATTGAATGGCGGTTGATTCTGCCGCTGGTGAACCGATTGCGACGGCAATCGAGCAACCGGCCGACAAGATTTACGAGGGTGACAAGTTCGACGAGAACCGCATCCGCAAGTCAATATTCGAAGGCCTGCTGCAATCACGCGGCCGTTACGGTGGCAAGAAGGTTGCCGCGATCGACGCGGATGGACGCGAGCTCAGCTACAACGAACTGATTCAGGCTGCATTTGCTCTCGGTCATGCTCTCAAGGCGGGCACTGAAAAGGGCGAAGCCGTCGCGATCCTGCTGCCAACCGGGGTTGGTGCAATCGTATCTATCTTCGCAGTCTCCGCCTATGGCCGTGTGCCGGCTATGCTGAACTTCACTGCGGGCGAGGCGGCGATTAAGTCCGCTTGTATAGCCAGCAAATGCAAACGCATCGTGACAGCGCACCGCTTCATTGAACTCGGCGAATTGCAGGCGCTCGAAGAGTCGCTGGCGGCTGACCATGAGATGATCTATCTCGAGGATGTCCGTGAGAATCTGAGCATCAAGGACAAGATTGCGGCTGCAGTTGGAACGATCGCGCCCTGGGCGGTCCGCGCATGGCCTGATCCTGATGACGCAGCAGTCTACCTCTTCACATCCGGTACCGAGGGGCAGCCGAAGGGCGTGGTGCTCAGCCACGCCAATCTGCTGGCCAATGTTGAACAGGTCCGTGATCACATCACGCTTCTGCCAACAGATGTGCTTTTCAACCCGATGCCGACCTTCCACAGTTTCGGCCTGACGGGCGGGGTTCTGTTACCAATCAACCTGGGCATACCGGCGATCTGTCACCCGACGCCGCTGCAGGCAAAGACCATCGTCAAACGGGTTGCCGAAACAGGCGCAACGATCCTGTTCGCCACTGACACCTTTATCAATCAATACGCCCGCGCGGCCGACAAGAAGGATTTGTCCAGCCTGCGCATGGCGGTGTGCGGTGCCGAGCGCGTCAAGGACGAGACCCGCACCATGCTCAAGGACAAGTTCGAGGTCGATATTGTTGAAGGCTATGGCCTGACCGAAGCGGCCCCGGTGCTTGCCGTGAACCAGCCCGACGCGAACAAACCTGGCACCGTTGGTCGCCTCCTGCCTGGCGCCAAGGCAAAGCTGATTCCCGTCAATGGAATTGATGATGGCGGACAGCTTCACATCTCAGGGCCCAATATCATGCGTGGCTATATCCGCCCGTCAGCGCCCCTGGTTCTGGAAGAACCGGCGGACGGCTGGCACGACACGGGTGATATCGTGGCGATCGATGACGAGGGCTTTCTCAGAATCCGCGGCCGGGTCAAACGCTTTGCCAAGCTTGGTGGGGAAATGGTCTCTCTCGCTGTTGTCGAAAATTGCGCAACATCGCTTTGGCCCGACAGCATGCATGCAGCAGCTGCGATCCCGGACAAGCGCAAGGGAGAGCAAATCATTCTGCTGACCACCTACAAGAATGCCGGGCGCGCTGATTTTTTGGCCTTCGCGAAAAATCATGGCGTGACCGAGCTCGCAGTGCCCAAGAAGATCGTGATTGTCGACGAGATCCCTGTTCTTGGAACCGGCAAGACCAATTACGGCCGTGTCCAGGCCATGGTAAACGAGGCGATGGCCGAACCACCGGTCACAGCCGTCGAGCCCGAGCCAGCGCAGTAGCGCTTGAAAGATGCAGACACTAAAAGGCCCGGACAATCCGGGCCTTTTCTTTTGATGTTGTCAGTTCCTAGCCGTGGCGACTGAAACGTTCGTGTTCGAATTTCTCGCAATCGCGTCCGTCGAGATCAATGAACTCCGCGCCGGACGGCAAGCGATCCGGCCGGCTGTCCGAGACAAAGAGAAAATCGCCCTCGAAACGCGCGGCGCTGGTGATTTCGATCTCGGTTGAACAAATGGCTCCACCGCCCAGAAATTCACCCGCCAGCGTCAGGTCACCGCTCTTGCGGTTCCCATGCCCCTCAAATTCGAAGCCCTGGAGAAAACGACCGCGAATCGTGGCGCGAGAGGCCGCGATCTCGACCGGGCCGCGCATTTCACCATCCAGACGCAGTCGTGCCGCGGCAATTTCCGTATGGCCTTCGATGATCGCATCGACATGCGCAGTGGCAGCAGCGATTTCGGCATCACCCGCGACAGTTCCGTTGAACCGAAGACGTGCTCCGGCAGCTGAGAGATTGCCGCCGACGTCGGCGTTGGAACGCACTGTGGCACCCGCCACGTCCAGATCGCCATCAATATCACCGTCAGCACGCACGATCATGCCGGCAAACTCGGCATCTCCGGTTACATCGACATTGCGTGAGGAAACCAGTCCGGCAGATTCAACGGAACGGTGCTCATCCGGACCATAGCTGGAATAGGTGCAGGCTGATACGGCCAGGGCCGAAACCGTGATTATCGCCAGATTGCGCAACATGATGTCCTCCGCAGGGTGTGCTTTCAGACCCTATGATGCATGCGGAGACGATTTTGCATGCAGGGAATGCTCCTGAACACATCCCCTGCCCCGAACTCCTACATGTGGATGACCTTGTCATAGGCGTCGAGGACGCTTTCGTGCATCATTTCCGACAAGGTCGGGTGCGGGAAGACAGTGTGCATGAGGTCTTCCTCGGTCGTTTCCAGCTGACGCGCAACGACATAACCCTGGATCATCTCGGTGACTTCCGCACCGATCATGTGAGCGCCCAGGAGTTCACCGGTTTTCTTGTCGAAAATCGTCTTCACCAAGCCCTGGTCGTCACCCAGCGCGATAGCCTTGCCGTTACCCACAAAGGGGAACCGACCAACCTTAATGTCGTAGCCGGCTTCCTTAGCCTTGGCCTCGGTGAGACCGACCGAAGCGACCTGCGGGTGGCAATACGTACATCCCGGGATATTCGACGTCTCGAAGGCGTGAACATCGAGGCCGGCGATCTTCTCAACACAGACCACACCTTCGTGAGACGCCTTGTGGGCCAGCCAGGGCGGCCCGGCGACATCACCGATGGCATAGAGGCCTTTTACATTGGTGCGTCCGAAACCATCATTGACGATATGGCCACGGTCGACCTTGGCACCCAGCGCTTCAAGGCCGAGATTCTCGACATTGCCGACAATACCGATCGCCAGGATGACTTTCTCGACCTCGACAATCTGGACCTTGCCCTTGGCGTCCTTGACGTGAACCTTGACGGTCTTGGGGCCCTTGTCGAGCTTTTCGACCTGGGCTCCTGTCATCAGATTCATGCCCTGTTTCTTGAAAGCCTTCGCAGCGAGCTTGGAAATTTCCTCATCCTCGACCGGCAGGACACGATCCATCATTTCGACAACAGTTACATCCGCGCCCATCGTCTTGTAGAAACTCGCGAACTCGATCCCGATCGCGCCCGAACCGATGACCAGCAGAGATTTCGGCATCTCCTTGGGCACCATGGCTTCACGATAGGTCCAGATCTTGTCACCGTCCGGCTCAAGTCCTGCTGCCGGCACGGTGCGCGCCCGGGCTCCCGTGGCCAGGATGACGTGTTTGGCAGAGTAGGACTTGCCGGCCACAACGACGTTCGGAGCCACGCCGCCCTTGCTCAGCTTGGCCTCACCCTCGATCACGTCGACCTTGTTCTTTTTCAGAAGCATGCCGATCCCGCTCGAGAGGCGGTTGGCAACACCGCGCGAGCGTTTGACGATTGCCTCGATGTCGTAACTGATCTTCTCTGCCTTTAGACCGAAATCAGACGCGTGCTGCATGAGATGATAGACCTCGGAGGTCCGCAAAAGGGCCTTGGTCGGGATACAGCCCCAGTTCAGACAGATACCACCCAAATGCTCCCGCTCGACGACGGCCACCTTCATGCCCAGCTGGGCTGCCCGGATCGCGGCGACATAGCCGCCGGGACCACCACCGATAACGATAACATCATAAGCTGTTGCAGGCATGGGCGTGACTTTCTTCGCGTGTGAACGAATTTGCGGAATTCGATTTTTCTCCTAGCAGCGAACCCGGTTCGGATCAATGCTGGCGAGGCCCGCGGACGGGGATTACTCTGACGCGCGATAAACGGGAGGAAAATTATGGTCGATACAGTACTTAAAGCGCTCCGCACCGATGATGATCGTTTTGCGGATCTGCCTGACTGGCCCTATGCACCAAACTATGTGGATGAGCTGCCTGGATATGAAGGCCTTCGCGTACACTATGTGGATGAAGGACCGAAATCGGACGCACCCGTCTTCCTGTGTCTGCACGGCGAGCCCAGCTGGTCATTCCTCTACAGGAAGATGATCCCGGTCTTCCTTGAAGCCGGTGCCCGCGTGATTGCGCCTGATTTTCTCGGTTTCGGGCGCTCCGACAAGCCGGTCCAAGACGCTGACTACACATTCCATTTCCACCGCAACATGCTCAAGGCCTTTCTCGAGCGCATGGACATCCAGGATGTCTGCCTGGTCTGCCAGGACTGGGGTGGGCTTCTGGGGCTGACCATCCCCAAGGACTATCCGGATCGCTTTACACGCCTGCTGGTGATGAATACCGGGCTGGGTGTCGGACGCCCTGCCGGGGACGGTTTTGACGCCTGGCGCAATTACGTCGCCACGACACCCAATTTCGACGTCGGTGGCTTGATGGCGCGCGCGACACCTGTTCTGAACGAGGCCGAAGTCGCGGCCTATAACGCTCCCTTCCCGTCGGATGATTACAAGGCTGGCGTCCGCCGTTTCCCCATGCTGGTACAGACCTCCCCGGAAATGGAAGGTGTGGACACAGGACTGGCCGCTGCGAAATTCTGGAAGCAAGACTGGCAGGGCGAGAGTTTCATGGCGATCGGGATGCAGGACCCTGTGTTGGGCCCACCAGCCATGCGATCACTCCAACGCCTGATCAGGAATTGTCCGGAACCGATGGAAATTGCTGACGGCGGTCACTTTGTCCAGGAATGGGGTGAACCCATTGCCCGGGCCGCCGTAGAGCGCTTTGGTCTGGACCAAAAGCCCTAGATATCCTCGATGGTCTGGGTCAGGTCACTGTCGGGATTATCGCCGGTGTTCGTGACCCCGGCCTTTTCGAACAGCATGATGTGGACTTCCTCGGTCTTGGCGACCGGGCGATGACGGATTCCCTTGGGGATCACACAGAGCTCACCGGGTCCAAGAATGACCGGGTCCTGTCCCTCGATCTCGATTTCCAGCAAACCACGCGAAATGAAGAACATCTCGTCTTCATCATCATGTTTGTGCCAGTCGAAATGACCTTCGGCCTTGGCCAGCTTGATGTCGTAATTGTCCACCGTGGCGATGCGCTTGGGTGACCACGGCGCTTCGAACTGGCTGTGTTTTTCGTTCAGGGAAATGGACTTCACGGTCATCGGCGATCTCCAGTAGCGGGCACGCACTAGAGGTAGAGAGAGTCGCCCGCCCTAGGCCAGTGGGGGCGCCGTTGTTGGATTGCCCTCGTCATCCAGGGCGACCATAACGTACTCTGCCTCACCGACCAGACGCCGCTCGGCCGTCATCAGGTTTTCCGCTTCCGCCCGCACGCCAACACGCAGTGAAGAGCGTCCAACCTCACGGACTTCTGCAACGACATCAAGCATTTCGCCTTCCTGGGTGGGGGCGATGAAATCGATCTTGTCGGACGCCGCCATGCCGATCTCACAGCGGGCATGCCGTGACGCGGCGATATAGGCAGCCTTGCCCATGATCGACATCGCCCCGCCACCAAACAGCTGGCCCAGATGATTGGTATCGCCAGGGAAGACCAGGCGCAGCGTCCGCGCAGACCCGACCGGTGATGGCGCAAATTCGGGCTTGGCATCGGGGGCTGGAGGCAGGCGTTCCGGATTGGTCTTTCGGTCTGCCGCGACCATGGTGAAGGCACCACGCGTACAGATGCGCCGCTCGCCTGTGCGCAGGTCTTCTGCTGCAAGCTCCACGTCCACGACGAGTGAAGACCGACCTACAAGACGCACCTGGCCGGACAATTCGATCATATTGCCGACATAGGCCGGATTGCGGAAATCGATACGGTCGCAGGATGCCGTTACAAACGGCCGGCGGGCGTGACGCGCGGAGACCAGGAAAGCCACCTTGTCCATCACCGCCATCGCCGCACCACCAAAATACGTACCCTGATGATTGGTCTGTTCCGGGAACACCAGATCGGTATGGCGAATCTCGGCAAGTTGGGAGGTGATGGGCATGATGATCTGCCTACATCAGCATCGTCATCGGGTCTTCAACGAAGGTCTTGAATGCGGCCAGCCATTTCGCACCGGTTGCACCATCCACCACGCGGTGGTCACAGGTCAGGGTGACGGTCATGACATTGGCGATCGCCAGCGCGCCATCCTTGACGACGGGACGCTGCTCGCCAGCGCCAACCGACATGATCATGCCCTGCGGCGGGTTGATGATGGAGGCGAAGGACTTGATGCCGAACATGCCCAGATTGGAGAGCGAGAATGTGCCGCCCTGGAATTCCTCCGGTGCCAGCTTGCGGTCGCGCGCACGCATCGCCAGGTCCTTGGACTCGCGGGAGATCTCGACGAGACCCTTTTGATCCGCATCCTTGATAATCGGCGTGATCAGGCCGCCCTCGATGGCGACGGCCATGGAAACGTCGGCGTGTTTGTGCATGGCAATGCGGCCATCCTCGATCCAGGACGCGTTTGCGGCCGGCACCTTTTTGAGCGCCAGGCCGGCGCACTTAATCAGGATGTCATTGACAGAAACCTTGGCGCCTTCTGCCTCGGCAGCGGCGTTCACGCGTTTGCGGAAATCCAGCAGCTTGTCGATATTACAATCGATATTGAGCGGGAAATGCGGGATATCGCGGAAGCTCTCGGACAGGCGTTTGGCCGAGATCTTGGTGATATTGTCCGCCTTGACGACCTCATAACGCTCAGCCGGGATACCATAGGCTGCCAGCGGCTCGTCATGATCGATGACCGCAGCCGGCGCGGACGGCGTCGCCGCTGCTTGCGGCGCCGCAACGGGGGCTGTCACGCTGGCGCCTTCGACATCGCGCTTGACGATACGGCCATAGGGGCCGGAGCCCGTCAGGCTGGCGAGGTCCAGACCCTTGTCTGCGGCAATACGACGGGCAAGCGGGCTGGCCTTGATTCGGTCTCCCGAGGCAGCGACCGGAGCCGCCAGAGCTGGAGCCGGAGCGGCAGGCGTGGGTGCAGCAGGTGCCGGAGCAGCAGCAACCGGAGCTGGTGCAGGAGCCGCCGCGACCGGTGCCGAACCGGCATTATCCAGCGCAGACGTATCCTCGCCATCTTCGAGCAACAGCGCGATCAGTTCATTGACCTTGACGCCTTCCGTGCCTTCTTCAACCAGGATCTTGCCAACGGTGCCCTCGTCGACGGCTTCAACTTCCATTGTCGCCTTGTCAGTCTCGATCTCGGCAATGACATCGCCGCTCTCGACGGTATCGCCTTCCTTGATGTTCCACTTGGCCAGTGTGCCCTCTTCCATGGTCGGAGACAGGGCGGGCATCAGGATTTCGATTGGCATGGGAGACCCCCAAAAAGGAATGATTTGCACCCGAGATAGCGCAAACAATCCGGGCACACAACACGTTTGGAGGCATTTGCTTCGCTAGCGAATGTTTATTTGCTGCGCACACGGAAAAAGCCCGGGCCAGCAGCCCCGGGCTTTCCGTCACGAGCACTCAGTTGCTTTAGTCCCGGGCAGCACGGATCGCTGCTTGCAGGACCCGGGTATAATCCCGGCCACCCATGCGCGGGCCGCCCTGGATATCCGTGTTCATGCGATTGACGATGACCATGTCCAGGCTCGGGATCACAGTCACATACTGACCGCCATAAGCGGCACCCGTATACATGTCCTGAGGAAGGCCAAACTCTTCGGCAGTTGCTTCATCCGGCACTTTCCACCACATGAAGCCGTATCCACCCATCCAGGCGCCCGGCCATCCGGTGTCGGCATGATCGCCCGTGCTTTCGCGGACCCAGTCCTGGGAGAGGATTTGTTCGCCGTCCCACTCGCCATTTTGTAGGTAGAGCTGGCCGAACAGGGCCACATCCCGCGCAGACAGGCGCATGTGATAGGCAGAGAACATTGTGCCGGGCGCATGCTGGCGATGGGTCTCGAATACGTCGAAATCAGGCATGCAGAGCGGCTCGGCGAACAGGCGCAGGAAAGCGCTGTCGTAATTGCGCCCGGTCGAGCGCTCGAAAATGTGGCCGGCGACGTTGAAGTCCCAGTTATTGTAATACCAGTGCTCACCCGGCGCGTATTCACCGCGCTCCGGTCGGCTCTCGCGCATTTGCGGCGTTTCTGCCGCCGACGGGATGTAGACACCGGACATGGAGGTGATGATGTCGCGGACCGTGGCCGAGCGTTCCTGTTCGGTCAGACCGACAAGATCATCCACCCCCAGCTCCGCCAGCGTCTGGTCGAGCTGCACAGCACCGGCATCCACGGCAATGCCCATCAGCCCGCTCATCAGCGACTTGCGCAGGGAATGCACCATGATCAGGCGATCGGTCTCTCCGTGGGAGAAAACCACCTCACCGCCCCGCACGATCATCATCGCGGTGGATTCGAGATCGGTTGCGAGCTGGTTCAGGCCAGCGAGGTCGGTTTCGGAAAATCCGAGCGCAGCCGGATCTGTGGCGGGTGCAAGCGGATATTCCTCACACCGGTCCTGGGCGAAGGCAGACGTGGAAATGGCCAGCGCAGCGGCGCCGGCAAGTAGATGTTGGAACATGGACAATCCCCGAGCTGTGTGAGCGCGGGCAAATTGCCATGCACGTCAAAACACGGAGATGTCAGCCAGATTGCGTTTCAGAAAGGTGGGCAGGTGTCAGGCCTGGCCTTTGTCGCCGGCGATCTGGTCGATATTCTTTTCCCAGTTGGCACCGTCAAACTCCTGGAAGCGCAATTGCAGGTTCGCCTCTGCATCGAGGGCGCGCAGATTTACCGACCAGCCATCCGGGTGCGAGCGAGGCACATAGAAGGGTTTCACGCCGCACTTGGAACAGAAGAAATGTTTCGCTGTCTTCGACCCGAACTGGTAATTCGTCAGGCTTTCCGCACCCCGTTCGATCTTGAAATCATCCTTCTCGACAATGAGATGGATGAACCCCGTCTTGGCGCAGATCGAGCAATTGCACGACAACGCCACGACATGATCCGGCAAGTTAACTGCAAAACCGACTTCACCGCAGTGACACTCACCATGGCGCCAGGATTTCTCAGGGGAATTGGTCATTGCCTCAGCCTACGTAACAAACTTCCTTCACCGCGCGGACAATATCATCCGTATTCGGCAGGGACAGGGCTTCCAGATTGCCGGCATAGGGCAACGGGACGTCTTCCTGGTGGACGCGAACCGGCGGCGCGTCGAGATAGTCGAACGCGTCCTTGGTCACGACAGCTGCGATCTCGGCGCCGACACCCATACGGCCCCAGCCTTCCTCGACAGTGACCAGGCGGTTGGTCTTCATGACGGACTGAACAACGGTGTCGGTATCGAGCGGACGGATGGTGCGCAGGTCGATGACCTCGGCGGAGATGCCCTGACCTGCCAGGGTCTCTGCAGCCTCGAGCGCGAAACCGACCATGCGGGAATGCGCGGTGATGGTGACATCCGTGCCTTCGCGACGAACCTTGGCCTTGCCGAGCGGCAGGACGTAATCGTCCAGGTCCGGCACATCAAAGCTCTCGCCATAGATCAGCTCGTGCTCGAGGAAGACGACCGGGTTCGGGTCACGAATGGCGGCCTTCAGGAGGCCCTTGGCGTCAGCAGCGTCATACGGCGCGACGACCTTGAGGCCCGGCACATTGCCATACCAGGAAGAATAGTCCTGGGAGTGCTGGGCACCCACGCGGCTGGCGGCCGAGTTAGGGCCGCGGAACACGATCGGGCAACCCATCTGGCCACCGGACATGTAGAGCGTCTTGGCGGCAGAGTTGATGATGTGATCGATCGCCTGCATGGCGAAGTTGAAGGTCATGAATTCAACGATCGGCTTGAGACCGTTGAAGGCAGCGCCCACACCCAGACCGGCAAAGCCGTGTTCGGTAATCGGCGTGTCGACCACGCGCTTGGGCCCAAACTCCTGCAGGAGTTCGCGGGTCACCTTGTAGGCGCCCTGGTATTCAGCGACTTCCTCACCCATGACAAACACCGTGTCGTCACGGCGCATTTCCTCAGCCATCGCGTCACGCAGGGCGTCACGGACCGTGGTGGAGGTGAAGCTGGTTCCGGCCGGAATATCCGGGTCGGCCAGCGACGCGACATTGGTCTGCATCATCGCCGGGCGTTCATCGATAGCCGGTGCGGCTTCAACAGGCGCTGCCTCTGCAACCGGCGCAGACGGTGCGGCAGCCGCTGCAGACACGTCCTCGCCCTCTTCTGCCAGGATGGCGATGACGGCGTTGACCTTGACGTTCTCGGCACCTTCCTCGACCAGAAGCTTGGCGACGGTGCCTTCTTCGACGGCTTCAACTTCCATTGTCGCCTTGTCGGTCTCGATCTCGGCAATCACGTCACCGCTCTCGACGGTGTCGCCTTCCTTGATATTCCACTTGGCGAGCGTGCCCTCTTCCATGGTCGGAGACAGGGCGGGCATCAGGATTTCAATCGACATATCTTCAGTCCTGCAGGATTAGCCGTTTGCGGCTTCAGGCTCGTAACGCAGCGCGTGTTCGCGCATGCGTGTGGCAAATTCGATCAGCGTGTTGAGCGGGCGGATCATCACTTCGATCCGGCACATCTTGCCCTCGTCATTCAGGGTGATGCGGTCGATGGCAGACAGTCCCTTGCCATCAACCGTGCCGGTGAACTCAAGAATGATCTCGTTATCCTTGACCCACTGATCGCGGTATTGGAACCCATCGATCGTGGTGATCACGCCCATCAGGATGTGCAGCAGGTAATGCTTGTCCGCGCTCGGCTTCCAGACGACCGGGGAGTGCAGCTCGCAGCCCTCGGCAATAATCGCCTCGAGACGGTTATGATCGCGGTTTTCCACCGCGCCATGCCATTCATCGAGGAAATGTTGCACCTGTGGAGTCATGCTCAAACCTCCACCAGAACGTCGGTATAAAGCTCGGACGGATCCGGTTCGGGCGACGTCTTGGCGAATTCGGCGCTCTCATTGACGATGGCCTTGACCTCTTTGTCCATGGCCTTGAGCTCGTCTTCGCTGGCCCATTTCTTCTCGAGGATCTTTTCCTTGACCATGTCAATCGGGTCGTGGTGCGAGCGCACTTCATCGACCTCTTCGCGCGAGCGGTATTTGGCCGGGTCGGACATGGAGTGACCGCGATAGCGATAGGTCTTCATTTCCAGGATGTAGGGGCCCTTGCCGGAGCGTGCGTGTTTGGCTGCCTTGTCGGCGGCCTTGCGCACCGCTTCAACATCCATGCCGTCCACGGCCTCGCCCGGGATACCGAAGGAGATGCCACGCTTGTGCAACTCAGTCTCGGAGGAGGCCCGCTTGACCGCGGTGCCCATGGCGTACTGGTTGTTCTCGATCACATAGATGACCGGCAGATTCCAGAGCTTGGCCATGTTGAAACTCTCATACACCTGGCCCTGGTTGGCCGCGCCATCGCCGAAATAGGCAACGGAGACCTTGCCATTGTCCTTGTACCAGTTGGCAAAGCCCAGACCGGTACCCAGCGCGACCTGCGCGCCGACAATGCCGTGGCCACCATAGAAGTTCTTCTCGCGGGAGAACATGTGCATGGAGCCGCCCTTGCCGCGGGAATAGCCGCCCTCGCGCCCCGTCAGCTCGGCCATGACGCCATTCGCGTCCATGCCACAGGCCAGCATATGCGCGTGATCACGATAACCGGTGATGACCTGATCGCCCTCTTCCAGCGCCGCCTGGACACCCACGACAACCGCCTCCTGGCCGATATAGAGGTGACAGAAACCGGCGATGAGACCCATGCCGTAGAGCTGACCTGCTTTTTCCTCGAACCGCCGCATCAGCAGCATGTCCCGATAGTATTGAAGCATTTGCTCTTTCGAAGCGCCTTTGGCGGCAGTACGTTTGGCTGGCATATTTCGCTCGCGAAATTAATTGACGCAGACGCGCCGGGAATTGAGCTGCGACTTATCAGAGTTTGCGGTAACTCTGCAAGATCAAACCCGGTCCATTTGCCAAGAAAGCACGCAAATCGGACTTTCGCTCGAGCTATTCCGTGTGCGAAGAAAAGTTAACGACGGTTGGTCGTGTCGATTTCGACAATGAAATCGCGAGGATGGGCTACATTGAGCACATCACGAGCCCGCTCATCCAGATAATCCAGATCCAGGCTGTCAGAACGCAGCCGCGCCGCGACTTCTTCCATACGCTCGCGCTCAGCGCGGGCCTCGGCCAGCTGGATTTCCGTCTCGCGGATTTCGTTTTCGATGACGAGCCAGTTGAGCACGCCCTGCTCACCGGTCAGGGCGTGATAGCCAAAATAGGCAATCGCCATAGCGATAAAAAAGCTCGGTATGAAGCGCTTGATCGCGTCCACCGCTGGTCACCCTGTCTGCCGGCCATTCGCCGTGTCTAGGGTTCCAACTAGACGCGATCAGCGTGAAGGAAGCGTTACCGGATCAGTAGTTGATCGCGGTATTGCCTGCATAAACAGCGGTATCGGACAGTTCCGACTCGATACGAAGCAGCTGGTTATACTTGGCTGTGCGATCGGCGCGCGCCAGCGAGCCGGTCTTGATTTGACCGCAATTGGTGGCGACGGCCAGGTCGGCAATCGTCGAGTCTTCTGTCTCACCGGAACGATGGCTCATCACAGCGCCGTAACCGGAACGCAGCGCCATGTCGACGGCGTCCAGGGTCTCGGAGAGCGTGCCGATCTGGTTGACCTTGATCAGGATGGCATTGGCGGCACCGATCTCGATGCCGTGGGCCAGGCGCTCCGGATTGGTGACGAAGAGATCATCGCCGACCAGCTGGCATTTGCCGTCGAGGCGATCGGTCAGGGCTTTCCAGCCCTCCCAGTCATCCTCGGCCATGCCGTCTTCGATAGAGATGATCGGGTAGTTGTCGACAAGGCTGCCGAGATAATCCGCGAAACCTTCGGCGTTATAGCTCTCGCCGGAACCGGCCAGCTCATAGCGGCCCGCCTTGTAGAATTCGGTGGATGCCACATCCAGCGCCAGGGCAACTTCCTCACCCGGCTTGTAGCCTGCCTGCTCGATCGCGGCCATGACAGCGTCAAGGGCCTGTTCAGCGGTGGCGATATTCGGGGCGAAACCACCCTCGTCGCCGACATTGGTATTCAGGCCCTGTTTTTTCAGATTGCCCTTCAGCGCGTGGAAGATCTCGGCACCGCAACGCAGGCTTTCCGAGAAACTCGGCAGGCCCACCGGCATGATCATGAATTCCTGGAAGTCGATCGGATTGTCCGCGTGCGCGCCACCATTGAGGATATTCATCATCGGGGTCGGCAGGACACGCGCGTTGAGACCGCCAATATAGCGATAAAGCGGCATGCCCTGGGCGTCGGCCGCGGCCTTGGCAACAGCCATGGACACGCCCAGCATCGCATTGGCGCCGAGGCGGCCCTTGTTGGCAGTGCCGTCCAACTCAATCATCGCCTCGTCGACGCGGCGCTGGTCCTCGGCTTCGAAACCGGCCAGCGACTCGTAGATCTCGCCTTCAACCGACTCGATCGCCTGGCGCACACCCTTGCCACCATAACGCTCGTCGCCATCGCGTTTTTCAACGGCCTCGTGGGCACCGGTCGAAGCTCCGGACGGAACAGCGGCGCGACCGAAGGAACCATCCTCCAGCAACACATCAACTTCAACAGTCGGATTGCCACGGCTGTCGAGGATCTCGCGCGCGATGATATCGGTAATGGCGGTCATGTGTTCAGTCTCCGGAGGAAGAAAGTCTTTCGCGCGCTTCATAACCCAGCCCTCATGCGAAGCAAGGGCTCTCAATTGGTGTTAGCGCAAACCTGCCGCCTTTTCTGCAGGATATCTACGCATAGCCGCTTCCCGGCTGCGGTTTTGAGGTTGTCGCAGGCGTTGCCCGCCTCCCGACGCATGATACCAACGAGGCCAAATCGGGGAGAAACACCACCATGTTGATGTCTGAGTATCATGACTGGGCCAAGCGCCTGGTCGACTGGACGGTACAATACTACGAGGGCCTTAGGGAGCGACCGGTTCGCTCGCCGGCACAGCCCGGAGACACGCTCCACCAGCTTCCTCTTGCCCCTCCGGAGACAGGCGAGGACATGGCCGAGATCTTCAAGGACTTCGAACGCATCGTCCCGGAAGGCATGACCCATTGGCAGCACCCGCGTTTCTTTGCCTATTTCCCGGCCAATACAACCCCGCCGTCCCTGCTCGCGGAGCAATTGGTCTCGGCAATCGCAGCGCAATGCATGTTGTGGCAGACCTCTCCTGCAGCGAACGAGATGGAAACACGCATGGTCGAATGGATGCGTCAGGCCCTTGGCTTGCCAGAAAACCTGCGGGGGGTGATCCATGACAGCGCTTCATCAGCAACGCTGGCCGCGGTGCTGACCATGCGCGAACGTGCGCTGGACTGGGCCGGCATCAAGAGCGGTGCTGCCGGCCAGGGCCAACCGCGCATCTATGCATCCGCCCAGACCCATTCCTCCATCGACAAGGCGGTCTGGATCGCCGGCATCGGTCAGGACAATCTGATTAAGATCGAGACCGACGGGAACTGGTCGATGAAACCCGACGCTCTGGCAGCGCAGATCAAGTCAGATCGCGCAACAGGATATCTGCCGGCCGGAATCGTCGCCTGCACGGGCGGCACATCCATCGGAGCCTGCGACAGGATAGACGCTATCATGGACATCGCCGAGACCGAAGGGCTCTACGTCCATGTCGACGCAGCGTGGGCCGGTTCCGCGATGATCTGTGAAGAACAGCGGGTTCACTGGCGCGGCGTTGAACGCGCCGATTCGATTGTATTCAACCCGCACAAATGGCTGGGCGCGCAGTTTGATTGCTCGATCCAGTTCCTGCGGCACCCCGAAGAACAGGTGCGCACGCTGGGTCTGCGCCCGGACTATCTGGAAACGCTCGGCCAGGACGAGATCGTCAATTACAGCGAGTGGACAGTGCCCCTAGGACGCCGTTTTCGTGCACTGAAGCTCTGGTTTCTCATTCGCAGCTATGGACTGGAGGGCTTGCGCGAACGCATCCGCAATCACATCGCCTGGGCAAAGCTAGCGGAACAAAGGATTGCCGCCCTGCCTGGTTTCACGATCACATCGAACAGCCGTTTCAGTCTGTTCAGCTTCCGCTGGGAACCTGAGGGCCGTGATGGCGATGAGGCCAGCATGGCGCTGCTGGAAGCCATCAATGATGATGGCCGAATTTATCTCACTCAGACGAAGCACCGCGGCGATTTCGTGATTCGCTTCCAGGTCGGACAGTTCGAGACCCGCCGGGAGGATGTGGAGACAGCGATTGCCGTCATCGAGGAAATCTCGACGCGGATTTAGGCAGAAACAAGAAAAGCGCGGCTGGCCAAAGCCAACCGCGCTCTTGAACCTTTACGGCACATAGACCTTAGTCGTCCTGCGGATCCAGGATCTGACGGCCGCGATACATGCCGGACTTCAGGTCGATGTGGTGCGGACGACGCAGCTCACCGCTGTCCTTGTCCTCGACATAGGCAGACGCCGTCAGGGCATCGTGGCTACGACGGAAGCCACGCTTCATCTTTGTGATTTTACTCTTAGGGACGGCCATGAGCCTCTCCACCGTGTAGAAAACTGTCTGGGGACGGCGATTTGCCATCCATTCGAGCCGCGCCGTATACCTGCTTCGCAGGGGGAGCGCAAGCACTTGCCTGCGCTCCATGCTGTCAGCGGCTTAGATCAGCCGTTGCGGTCAAAGCGGACATTGCCGCCCATCGTCTCGGAACTGTCGTGAGAGCGCGGGCTGCCATAAACAACAACGTCTCCGCCGAGAGAAGCACTGGCATCGACCGACTGAGCGGCGTGTACGCGCGCTGAGGCACCCGTGGACGTCGACACGTCAACAATCTGGCACTCCAGGTCCCGACCATCAAAAACTGCACCTGTGGAACCGCTGACGTCGAGTTCACCGCAACTTCCTGCCATAGACACGAAACTTCCGGTGCTGACATCCACCTCAAGAGCAGAAAACTCGAATCCCTCAACGTCAGCCCGCAGGCCGCGAGAGAAGTCCAGCTCGTCCAGAGACGGCACAGTGACATGCACTGTTACGTCCAGGCCGCGATTGCGACCGAACAGGCGGGATTGTTGCTCGATATAAAGGCCGTCACGGCGGACATCGATCTCAACCTTGGAGAAGTCATCGCCGTCGCCATCAAGGCGAAGCGTGTAACTGTCCCCCTGAGTTACGACCAGACGGTATCCGCCGCCCGCATTAATTCGGGAAAAGCTTTCGACATCTACATTCTGGCTGTCCTGCGCGATCGCCGTCGAGGTCATCGCTATGGCAGCCGCACTTGCCAGAAAAGCTGAGAGTTTCATTTTTCCATCCCTGTCACTATCGACACTTGTCCTGTCTGCACGCGCGAAACTAGTGCAGCTGACAATAGGATGCATCCGGGACGCGTTTTGGATGCGTCCCCCCGGGAAAAATTACACCATGCGGCTCTGTTCGAGCGCGGCACCGACAAAGCTGGCGAACAGCGGGTGCGGCTCGAAGGGGCGTGATTTCAGCTCCGGGTGGAACTGGACGCCGATGAACCAGGGATGGTCCTCGATCTCGACAATCTCGGGCAGGACGCCATCCGGCGAAAGTCCGGAGAATTTCAGGCCGGACTGCTCGAGCTGGTCGCGATAGGCGACATTGACCTCGTAACGGTGACGATGGCGTTCCTCGATGTGCGCGGAACCATAGATGTCACGCACGCGCGTGCCCTCGCCCAACACAGCCGGATAAGCGCCCAGGCGCATCGTCCCACCCATGTCCCCATCACTGGAACGGGTCTCGACTTCATTGCCACGGGTCCACTCGGTCAGCAGGCCGATGATGGACGTTCCCTTTTCGGAGAATTCCGTCGACATGGCATCATCGATGCCCGCCAGATTGCGTGCGGCCTCGATGACGGCCATCTGCATGCCGTAACAAATGCCGAAGAACGGCACCTTGCGCTCGCGTGCAAACTTCGCCGCAGCGATCTTGCCTTCCACGCCACGTTCGCCAAAGCCACCGGGGACCAGGACAGCGTGAACATCCTCGAGCGGTTCAACAGGCCCATCATTCTCGAACTGCTCACTATCGAGCCATTTGAGATTGACCTTCACACCATTGGCGATCCCGCCGTGATGGAGGGCCTCGATGAGGGATTTGTAGGCGTCCAGAAGGCCAACATACTTGCCGACAACACCAATGGTGACTTCGCCATCCGGCTCTGCAATCGCTTGAGAGATCGTCTCCCAGCGAGTCAGGTCCGGTGCTGGCGCGTCTTCCAGGCCGAAACAGCGCAAGACCTCGCGGTCCAGCCCCTGACGGTGATATTCCAGCGGCACATCGTAAAGAGAGCGCGCATCACGGCCTTCGATCACAGCGCTTTCACGGACATTACAAAACTGACCGATCTTGCGTTTGTCGCCTGGCGTGATCGGGATTTCACATCGACACAGAAGAATATCCGGCTGGATGCCGATCGAGCGCAACTCCTTGACGGAGTGCTGGGTCGGCTTGGTCTTCATCTCGCCGGCTGCCTTGATAAAGGGCAGCAGCGTGACGTGAACGAAGACGGCATTGTCGGGGCCGAGTTCCTGGCCCAGCTGGCGAATGGCCTCGAAGAAGGGCAGGCCTTCGATATCACCAACAGTGCCACCGATCTCGCAGAGAACAAAATCGACATCGCCCGCGTCAGACAGGACGAATTGCTTGATCTGGTCAGTCACGTGCGGGATGACCTGCACCGTCGCGCCGAGATAATCGCCGCGGCGTTCGCGTTCGATGATTCGCGAATAGATTCGGCCCGTGGTGATATTGTCGGACTGGCTCGCCGGCACTCCGGTGAAACGTTCATAATGCCCGAGATCAAGGTCCGTTTCCGCACCATCATCGGTCACATAACACTCGCCATGCTGATAGGGCGACATCGTGCCCGGGTCGACATTGAGATAAGGGTCCAGCTTGCGCAGGCGGACTTTATATCCACGAGCCTGCAGCAGAGCGCCCATAGCGGCGGAGGCGAGGCCTTTTCCAAGCGAGGAGACCACGCCGCCAGTGATAAAGATATAACGCGGCATGGGCCGTCTCAGTATCCGAGATTCGTTCGCGCCGAAAGACGCGATGTGAGCTTTTCAGGTAAAATTTGATACGGACTAGCCGTCGGTGGGAACCTGATCAGTTGCCTCTTCTTCGACCACCGGAGTGTCGAAGTCCTGGTCCAGACGCAGATTATCACCGGAATCAGCGCCGGTCAGAATGGCCAGAGCGATCGAGTTGCCGATGAAGACCGCAGCGAGCACCATCGTGGTTCGGGTCAGCAGGTTTGCCGCGCCGCGGCCGGTCATCATGCCACCGGCACCACCACCGCCGCCGCCACCCATACCGAGCGCGCCACCTTCAGAACGCTGAAGGAGAATAACCGCGATCAGGGCTGCCGCGACCAGAAGCTGAATGATGAGCAGTACCGTTGTCATGAAACTCGCCGTTCTCTGTCTTCGTCCACCATATAGGGACGAATTTACATGGCGGCGCGTTTTATAGCAGCTTGTTCGCCTTGGCCAGCATCATCTGCTGCTTGCGCTGCTTGCTGAGCCTGGACTGCAGCAGCGCGCGCCTGCAGGCGTTTACGCAGGCTGGCAACCGTACGGTCGATCTCGTCACGGGATTTCTCCAGGCCATCTCCATTGGCAAAGGCCGCATAGGCGCCCATCGACAATTCCTTGACCAGTTTGAGCGTGGCCGGCGAGACTTCTGCTGGATTGATTGCACCGATCTGGTCGATGAGTGCCTGGGCCACTTCCGCAGCCTCAGCGCGGTTGGCCTTGATCATCTGGGCCCGCAGCTCGCGCGCCGTCTTGGCCATGTCCTCCAGGTCCAGTTTAGGTGTCGCCCCGTCCTTGGCTCCAGACAGGAACAGCTCGACTCCCACCACAATGCGCATGGCAACCCGGCGAATACGTTCCGCGTTGACAGTCGATTTTGCCGCCTGGATCCACTGGCTTCCCTTGGCCAGCGCTTCGGTATCACCCTCGACGACAGCCTGTAGAAGATTGGGGACCTCCAGCGACTGAGCGGAGGAAGACCGGTCATTGGCCTTGCGCCGATCGGGGCCGATATAATCGCTGGTCACGATGAAACTCTTGCGTCCCTTGATCAGGGTGCGGACACGTTCTTCGGCAAACATGGTCGAGAACGGCCTCACGATGAGATCATCGGCACCGCACTCGATGGCTTTGCGGATATGCAGCGTGTCCCGGCTCCATGTTGTCAACAGGATCACGACGAAGGGGTTATTCCCCAGTTCAGAACGCCGGATTGAACGTACAATTCGAAACACATCAGCATCGGTTGCGCTGCTTTCGGCGACGATCATCAGCGGATTGCTGTCCGTGATCCCGGCCTTCAGATCTTCCAGTGTCGACACACACTCAATCTGCCGAAAACCGATTTCGAAAAGCGCATAACGCGTCGTTCGCTGGTTGGCATGAACGGGATCAAACAGAAGAACTGGGGCTCGGGCGTAGTCGGGTTCGGCCATGCGCTGGGGAGCTCCGTTAAGGCGAATACTCAGGACAAACGAATGAACATCATGGATTCAATTGGTTTCAATCGCCTTACCAGCCCCTCAACACCTTGTATTTTTTATGATGCCAGCAAAGTCCACCGGATTCAGACTGGCCCCGCCGACGAGCGCACCGTCAACGTTGTCGAGCCCGAGTATCTCTTCGGCATTCTGGGGCTTCACCGATCCGCCATAGAGGATGCGAGCATTGACGTCCGCCGGAAGCGCCGCCTTCAGAGCGCCGTGCATGGCGACAATGTCTGCTGACGAGGCCGTGCGGCCAGTTCCGATGGCCCAGACAGGCTCGTAGGCAATCTCGCACCTGTCCCCGGCATTTTCCGGAAGGGACGCCAGCAATTGCTCGGTAACGACGGTTTCGGCGTTGCCCTGCTCCCTCTGTTTCAATGTCTCGCCCACGCAGATTATCGATGTCAGCCCACCCGCGAGTACAGCTTCGGCTTTCGCCTTAACCTCGGCGCTGGTTTCCCCATGATCAGCCCGGCGCTCGGAATGTCCGAGAATCACGAAGCGCGCTCCGGCGTCCGCCAGCATGGCAACGGAAAGATCTCCGGTATGGGCGCCACTTGCACTGACGTGACAATCCTGGGCACCGATTGCGATCCCGCTGCCGTCGGCGGCTCGGGAACAGCGCTCGATCAGAGTTGCCGGAGGACAGATCAACAGCTCGGCTGGACTGTCGCCGACAGCATTCACGAGATCGTCAAAGAAGCTGAGTTGGCTACTGAGCCCGTTCATCTTCCAATTGCCAGCGATGAGTTGCCGCGCCATGTCTCCCCCAAGTTGTCGCGATGCCGATATGTTATCGAACCAGCATTACGGCGGGAGCCCATGTGAGGCAATGCTTCAACCACAGCCCAGAGCGCTTGTATCCCAATGGGTGTGTCGCTACGTTCCCGCTCTCACTATTCTTAAGGCCTGTGTACAATGCTGACCCTGCTACGAGCTTTCGCCAAATCACCCTGGGCGATTGTTATCATTGGACTTCTCGTTCTCGCCTTCGCCCTGACCGGCGTCGGAGGCGTCTTTACGGGAACCGGAACCGCGATTGCCGTCGTTGGCAATCAGCAAGTCAGTGTCAGCCAGTTCTCGCGCGCTTTCGAAAGCGAGATCCGCAATATCCAGCAGCAGGATCCGACCTTCACGCGCGAGCAGGCCCTCGCTGAAGAACGGGAAAACCAGGTTCTCAATCGTCTAATCGTGCTTGCCGCCTTTTCTGCCAAGGCTGAAGAACTTGGCCTGTCTGTCTCTGACCAGGCCTTGCTGGAAGCCGCTTCGCAGTTTGACATTTTCCAGGACCCTGCAACGGGCGACTACAGTTTTGCAGCCGGTCGCGAGTATCTGCGGCAGCTCGGCTACACACCACGTCAGTTCGAGGAAGAGCTGGCGGATGATGTGCTCAGAGCCCAATTCACCTCGACGCTGGCTGGCGGAATTTCCGTTCCCGCTGAATTTGCCAGCAACCGCTATCGAGTGACCGAGGAGCGTCGGTCCATGCGGGGATTGTTCATTGATGCTTCCACCGCAGACGCGATCGAGCCGCCCACCGATGAAGAGCTTCAGGCATTCATCGATGAAAACCGGCAAGCGACTGATCAGCTGGGCCTGCCTGTCTTCACCGGCACGGAACTACGCGGGATCACGCTCGTTCGTTTCCAGCTCGATGACTTCACTGCCAACGAGACCGTCGACGAAGAACCGCTGCGCGAGTTTTATGATTATCAGCTCGAGACGGGACAAATCGGCACGCCGGCAACACGCGGTTTCCTCCAGCTCGTCGTCAACGACACTGAAACGGCCAGCCAGGTCGTGGATCGTCTCACCGCCGGCGAAGTCGCTTTGGACATCGCCAACGATCTCGGCCTGCCGGCACCGTTTGAACAGACTGAGTCGCTTGCCTACCAGGTGCCAGATCAGGCGCTGGCTGACGCCGTCTTCGCTGCCGCCGTAGGTGAAACGATCGTCGTGGAAGGCGCCTTTGCCACCTACGCCGTACAGGTCACCAGCGGTACGGATGCGGTGACACCGTCCTTCCAGGAGCAATTGCCCGAACTGCGCCAGGCTGCTGCGCGCGAACAGGCACTCGACGTCATGTACAACACAATGGGCTTGTTCCAGGACGCTCTCGATTCCGGCGCCACCCTTGAGGAAGCCGCTGCGGCCTCGGGGAGCCCGCTGGAAATGTTCGCCCCTATGGATCGCGTCGCACGTGGTGCGGATCGTGAATTCAACTTCCCGCGCTACGCCGCTCTTTCGGCTGACATCCTGCCGTCCGCCTTCGATCAGTTCGAAGGGCTTGCGACCGATATGCAGCAATTCAATGACACCGATTTCTTCATTGTTCGCGTCGACAGCATCGTCGAAAGTCGTGATCTGGAACTCTCCGAGGTTCGCGAAGAAGCGGAAATACTGTGGCGCCAGTCCCAGATCGGCATTCAGCTACAGGCGCGCGCCGAGGAGGCCCTCGCCCAGCTCGAGGCCGGAGAGGACATGGATATTGTCGCGCTGACCTCTGGAGGCCGGGTCGAGACCGCCACACTGAAACGTGACGAAAGCGCAGGCGAATTCGCCGGGACAGTCGTTCGGGAAGCTTTCTTCGCCGAACCCGGTCAACCGGTCATCGCATCGGGAACAGGTGATGGCCTTCGGGTCATCCTCGTTGTCGACGACATTGTACACGTGGATCCGGCCGCAGCGGCACTCGGGGAGATGGGGCTGCTCAGCACGACCATTCTTGGCGAGATGCAGGAGGACATGTTGATCATGACCCAGGCAGCGCTGCTTGCAGAATATGGTCAGGACGAAGAAGGTGGCATCGACGCCCGTCTGGTTGACCAGGCACTGGGCCGCGATTCCAACGCCAACCGGTGACGCCGGCCCGAGCGCCGGTCGTAATCCCGGATTTTCGTACCGTCGAAGCTGCCTGCCAGCGCGGTGAAACCATTGTCGTAACGGCACGCCGTGCAGACGATCTACTGACACCTGTCGGGGCCTATCTGAAGCTCGCCGGCTCCTCCCCGCATACCTTCCTGCTGGAATCGGTGGAAGGCGGTGCGTGGCGCGGACGTTATTCAGCGATAGGGCTCGATCCGGATCTCATCTGGCGTTGCCGCGACGGCCAAGCCGCAGTCTGCACGGGCGAAAATCTGGTGGACAAGACATTTGAGCCGCTGGACGACCACCCCATGCAGGCCCTGCGCGATGTCATCGAAAGCGCGCGTTGCACCCTGCCTGACGGTTCAGCTCCGATCGGCGCCGGCCTTTTCGGCTATCTCGGTTACGACATGGTGCGCTACATGGAGCGCCTTCCGGAACAGGCTGCGGCGGAACCGCTGGATCTGCCAGAATCGGTCCTGATGCGTCCTCGCACGATCGTTGTCTTTGATTCCCTGAAACAGGAGATCCAGGTCTTTTGCCCGATCCGCACCGACGGGTTTACACCGCGTGAAGCCTATGATGCCGCATGCGAACGTATTGATGCCGTTTTTCGGACGCTGGCGGGCAAGATGCCCGAGATCGAACGCGCGCAAGGCGAGCTGGGCGAGATACGCTCGAACCAGTCACCGGCAACCTATATGGCTGCTGTCGACAAGGCGCGGGACTACATCCGGGCCGGCGATGCCTTCCAGGTCGTTCCCAGCCAGCGTTTCAGCGCCGATTACCCTGCAGACTCGTTCTGGGTTTACCGATCATTGCGCCGCCTGAACCCCTCGCCTTTCCTCTTCTTCTTCCGCATGGACGGGTTCGAGATTGTCGGCTCAAGCCCGGAAATTCTGGTGCGACTGCGCGACGGTGTCGCGACGATCCGCCCGATCGCCGGCACCCGCCCGCGTGGCAAGTCTCCGGCCGAGGACGACGCTTTGGAGGCAGATCTGCTCGCGGATCCGAAGGAGCGCTCCGAACACCTCATGTTGCTCGATCTCGGTCGCAATGACGTCGGACGGATTTCCAAACCCGGCAGCGTCCGCATCACCGCGCGCGAGATCGTCGAGCGCTACAGCCACGTCATGCATATCGTTTCCAATGTCGAAGGTGACCTCGCGGACGATCAGGATGCGGTATCAGCACTTTTCGCCGGTTTCCCGGCTGGCACGGTTTCCGGTGCTCCCAAGGTTCGCGCCATGGAGCTTATTGACGAGCTGGAACCTCACCGACGCGGCGTATATGCCGGCGCGGTAGGCTATTTCGGTGCTGATGGCTCGATGGATACCTGTATCGCCCTGCGCACAGCGGTGTTCAAGGATGGCCAGATGAATGTTCAAGCAGGGGCCGGCGTTGTTCTGGATTCCGACCCAGCATCGGAACACGAGGAATGCTGCAACAAGGCCGCCGCACTTTTCCGGGCTGCTGAAGACTCACTAGCGGATTGAGGCTTCCACGATTTGCTGGGATGGCGTTTCCAGCGAACGAGCGAGCTCTGTCAGCGTGACGAATTCAAAGCCGCGTGCTTCTGCCTCGGCGATCCAGCTCTCCAGCGCTTCCAGGGTTTCGTCATGCGGATGACCGATCGCTATCGCCCAACCACGCAGTGAGGCCAGCGCCTCAACCTCGGCCAGCCGGGCATTGATCGCCGCCACCTCGATGGTGTGATCAAGGAAAATATCTCGTTCCAGCGCTGTCAGACCAAGTCCGCGCGCTACCGCAGCGCCACGACTTTCTGCAGTCGTCATGGAGTCCAGGAACAGGCCCGCCTCCTGAGAAAGAGCTTCAAGAACCGGCCGCAGAGCACTGGTATCCTGCGTCAATCGACTGCCCATGTGATTGTTCATACCGATCGCGCCAGGCACGCGGGCAAAGGCCCAGCGCACACGCAGGCGCAGCTCGTCCTCACTCTGGCCTACCCGCAAGGCATGCGGCCCAGGATCTGCCAGTCCAAGTGGTTCCATCGGCATGTGCAGCAAAAGATCGTGCCCTGCTTCACGGACCTGCCGTGAAACATCACGGGACGCATCGGCATAGGGCAGCACCGCCATGGAGATCGGAACACCGAGCTCCGAAGTCCGCCGTGCAGCGTCACGATCCAACCCGACATCATCAATCACCAGAGCAATCCGTGGCGGCGTGTTTGCAGTGGGCACTGGGTAACTGGCAGGCTGCGCCTCGAGCATTTCATCAATCTCGGGCACAACGACCTGTGAGCTTGCAACCTCCTCCGGCGCAGCAAGCGCGACCAGGTCCGTCTCAGCCGGATCAGCAATCCCACTTACATACAGGCTCGGCGGATCGTAGCTCAGGGAAAACTCCGGCAGGTCCGCCGGGTCGGCCTTGCTGGTAAACGAGAAGACGATCGCACCCACACCATAGGCCGCAGCAGCCACAACACTGGCAAAAGCCGGCGTTGCAGATTGCAGAACTCGGAAGCGATTCGGATGGCGTCGTCTCATGCTGCTAGTGCGAAGGGAGTCGGTAAATCATCCGTTAAGCAGTAGCAGGGATTGGCCCTGACAACCGAAGCGCCTAGTTTGGCCGCGGAGGCCCGCAATGCTCTTGATGATCGACAATTATGACAGCTTCACCTTCAACCTGGTGCACTATTTCCAGGAGCTCGGAGCTGATATTGCTGTGCATCGCAACGATGCGTTGAGCGTCAATGAAGCGCTGGCTCTTGGCCCGTCAGCCATCGTGCTCTCACCGGGTCCGTGTGATCCTGACCGTGCCGGCATCTGTCTCGACCTGATTGCCCAATCGCCAGACGACATGCCGATCCTGGGCGTCTGCCTGGGTCATCAGTCCATCGGTCAGATCTTCGGGGGCAAGGTTGTTTCCGCCAAGGAAATCATGCACGGGAAAACCAGTCCGGTCACCCATGCCGGCACCGGTGTTTTCAAAGACTTGCCCTCACCTTTTGAGGCAACACGTTACCACAGCCTGGCCATCGAACCGAACAGCCTGCCCGCTGAACTCAAGGCCAATGCCTGGACCGCCGATGGCGAGATCATGGGCGTACATCATGTCGAGCGACCGGTTCACGGGGTGCAATTCCACCCGGAGTCCATCGCGTCGGAACACGGCCATCAATTGCTGCGCAACTTCCTGGAATTGGCTGGCACGCCACTGAAAACAGCTGCGTGAGACCCATCGCGGGCGATTGAATTTCTGCCACAGCCAGCTAGATTTGCCGGGTTCGCGAAGTTCAACCTGAGCCAGCCGGTATGCCGATCCTGAACCGACATGTCCTGAATGCCTTCACTGCCGATCCGGCAGTGGCGTCAGTCATGCCGTCATCGCGCGTTCGATGCCGTGTGCTGGATCGGCGATGGCGCAGCTTGCCCTGCTAGCCCACCCTTCTCCAGACAAACTGAACAAGAGAGAGCGATGACAGAGCTCGCTATCTGCCTGCAGGCCATGAGCCGCGGGCAACGACCGGACACGAAACAGATTGAAGCCGCCTTCAACCTCCTGATGGAAGGTGATGCGCCCGATGCCGCGATTGGTGGCTTCCTGATGGGGCTTGCCGCACTTGGAGAAAGTCCGGCAGACATCGCAGCGGGCGCTCGCGTGATGCGTGGCCGCATGACCCGGATCAACGCGCCTGACGGGGCCATCGACACCTGCGGAACCGGTGGTGATGGCAAGGGTGCCTACAATATTTCCACCGCTGCCGCGATTGTCGCTGCTGGCGCCGGCGCCAACGTCGCCAAACACGGCAATCGCGCTGCCAGTTCGAAATCGGGGTCTTCGGATGTTCTCGCGGCATTGGGCGTACGCCTGGACGTGGGCCCGCAAACGGTCGAGGAAAGCCTCGAAAAGGCCGGTGCTGGTTTCCTTTTTGCGCCAGCCCACCACAGCGCCGTTCGCCACGTGGCCAGCGCCCGCAAGAGCCTGGGTGTGCGCACCGTCTTCAACCTCCTAGGTCCGCTTTCCAATCCGGCGGGGGTCAAACGGCAATTGCTGGGTGTCTTCGACGAGCGCTGGCTTGAGCCCATGGCCGAAGCCCTGCGTGACCTGGGCTGCGAACGTGCCTGGGTAATGATCGGTGATGACGGCATGGATGAAATCACGACAACGACCACGACCCAGGTCGCTGAGCTGAAGAATGGCGAGATCACGCGCTTTGTCGTCGATCCGGCAGAATACGGCATCGCCAAGGCCAGCGAGGCAGACCTCCAGGGCGGCGATCCGGAGTTTAACGCAAAGGCGATCCGGGCCTTGCTCGATGGTGAGCCCGGCGCTTTTCACGACATCGTCGTCCTCAACGCCGGGGCCGCGCTCGTAATCGCTGACCTGGCCAACGATCTAGCCGACGGCATCACCAAGGCCAGGGCCGCTATCGTTGACGGACGTGCCCGTAAAACGCTCGAGCAGATGATCGCAATCACCTCGCAGGGGGTCGACGCATGAACCAGATGCCTGACGCACTTGCGCGCATCACCGCCTACAAGTTGGACCATATCCAGGCCTGCAAGGCGCAGCGTTCCTATGAGGACATCGCCGCGCTCGCTGCCGATCAGCCTCCGGTGCGCGGCTTCTTCGATGCACTTCGACGCGATGCGCGCGAACGCGGCCTGGCCCTTATCGCCGAGGTCAAGAAGGCCAGCCCCTCCAAGGGTCTTATCCGCGAGGACTTCAATCCTCCGGTACTGGCCAAGGCCTATGAAGACGGTGGAGCCACCTGCCTTTCCGTGCTGACTGATACGCCAAGCTTCCAGGGTGATGACAGCTTCCTGGCCGCGGCACGCGATGCCACCGGGCTTCCCGCGCTGCGCAAGGACTTTCTCTATGACCGCTACCAGGTCGCGGAAGCCCGAGCGCTCGGCGCTGACGCAATCCTGGTCATCATGGCGGCCGTTGATGATGCCTGTGCCCGCGAGCTCATGGATGAAGCCGACAAGTGGTCACTCGACGCGCTTGTGGAAGTCCATGACGAGGCGGAGCTGGACCGAGCGCTCGCCCTAGAGGCACCGCTGATCGGCGTCAACAATCGTGACCTGCGGACATTCGAAACCTCGCTCAGCACTTTCGAGCGTTTGTCCACACTCGTGCCGGACGACCAGTTCATGGTAGCCGAAAGCGGGATATTCACGGCTGATGATGCTGCGCGGCTGAAGCTTTCAGGCGCCGGAGCCTTGCTGGTCGGCGAGAGCCTGATGCGTCAGACTGATGTCGAACAGGCAACGAAAACGCTGATGGCGGCCTATTAGCCCCTGTTGACGACAAAATAGAACACATGTAGAACACCCATCAAGTTGCCGCTTTGTTCCGGCGAATTGGAGGGAGTCGAGCTGTGCTGACCCGCAAGCAACATGAACTGCTTTTGTTCATCCATGAGCGCATCAAGGAAACCGGTGTCTCACCCTCCTTTGACGAGATGAAAGGTGCACTCAGCCTGGCCTCGAAATCCGGCGTTCACCGCCTGATCACGGCACTGGAAGAACGCGGTTTCATCCGCCGTCTTGCCCACCGCGCCCGCGCACTGGAGGTCCTCAAGCTTCCCGAAAGCGCCGCCGCTGAAAACACCGAGGAAAAATCAGCCGATCTTGGTCCCAATGTGGTGCGCGCTGATTTCACAGGCCAGGGTGCAGCCCCCTCCGATGATCGCGGCACGATCGAGGTTCCCATGCTGGGGCGTATTGCTGCCGGTGTTCCCATTTCTGCCATCCAGCACGAAACCGATCGCCTGCCCGTCGCGGCTGACATGCTGGGCAATGGCGAGCATTTCGCGCTCGAAGTGAACGGCGATTCCATGATCGAGGCCGGTATTCTCGATGGTGACACGGTCCTCATCCGTCGCTGCGATGTGGCCGATACAGGCGACATCGTTGTCGCGCTGGTCGATGACGAGGAAGCCACGCTGAAGAAGCTGCGCAAGAAAGGCGGGTCTGTCGCGCTTGAAGCGGCTAATCCGGAATACGAGACCCGTATCTTCCCGCCACACCGGGTGAAGGTTCAGGGCAAGCTCGTCGGCCTGCTGCGTAGCTATCACTAGATTTCAGGTCTGCCAGGGCCAGCTGGTTTCCGCCGCATCCACATAGCGGATACGGGCGACACCGCTGTTGTTGAGCCAGACCAGGGCATTGCCGCGTTCGGCGAGTTCAGACAGTGCAATGACCGGACGCCCGCATCGGCGCCCAATCCAACGCGGTGTGTCCGCGGAAAGCACGACCAGGTCGGCGCGCTCGCAATCCTCCTGCAAGGCCTCAATCCGACTGGGCACTGCAATGCGCAGATAGTCGGTTTCAAGCAGGCAACCCAGATCATCACAGGCCGCCCTCTCCCCGGTTTGCCCCGCCATGGCAGACCGCTCCAGGAAGACCTGGCGCCCGAACCGGCCACGACGCAACGTGTTGGCGGTCCATCCCTCGCCCGACCGAGCTACCACAACCCCATCGGCGCTGATGAAGACATCCGGTTGCGGCCAGAGCGCCCAGAGTCCGACCAGCGTCGCAGCCACGCCGCCCGCGACAAGACGGGCCAGCAGCCCGCGCCCCAGGATCAACAACGCTGCGAGAGCGATATAAAGCGCCAGCCACCACCCCGGAACAGACGGCACGGCACGCGCCGCTGTAGGCAAGGCCTCGATCCATCGTGAGATACTGAGAATGGTGTTAAGTCCCAGCTCCATCAGAGCAAAGGCCGGAGCGTCCAGTCCCACAGGCATCAGCAACAGCCCCAGAACGCCCGCCGGCATGACCAGGAATGAAAACACCGGCATCGCAAGCAAATTGCCCAGGAGCCCGTAACTGGCCAGGCGATGGAAGTGGAAAGCACCGATAACTGCCGTAGCGGTTCCGGCCACAAAACTTGTAAGCGTCAGTTCCCAGAAAGGGCGCAGGAAACCGGGCAATCGCCGTTCCATGACATCCTCTCTGGAACGTCGCCATTCGTGAACGGCAATAAGGGCCCCCACCGCGCTGAAAGACATCTGGAAGCCGGGTGAGATCACACTTTCAGGCTGGATCAGCACGACAGCCCCTAACGCGAGCGCAAAGGATTGCAGGGAAAACGCTCGTCGCCCCGCGATCATCGCTCCCAGTGCCACCACGGTGACGACAAAAGCCCGCTGTGTCGGAATTCCGGCACCGGAAATCAGCAGGTAGGCGACCGAAACCACCAGAGCAACAATCGCGGCGAGTCGCGCCACATCCTGTCTGCGTGCGAGCCGATTAATAGCGGAAAGCCCGAGACGAACCGCAAAGAAGGTTCCGCCGGCCATCAATGCCATGTGTAACCCGGATATCGCCAGAATATGGCCAAGCCCTGCCACGCGAAGGCTTTCCGCCGTCTCCGGGTCAATGCCGGAGCGATCCCCGACCAGCAGCGCTGCTGCGATTCCTGACGCCGGTCCGTTGATGCGAGCACGAATGGTCTCGGCCATGTCATATCGCCAGCGGGCCAGTAAACGTGGCGGACCCCGCCGGTCTTCGTCTTCCAGACGCTCAGGCAGAGACAACGCCCAACCCGAACCGCGTATTCGTTGGAACCAGGCGTAATAACGCCCGTCATATCCACCCGGGACCACCGCGCCCCGCGGCGGTTCAAGCATGGCGGACAGGGACAGCCTGTCTCCCGGGCGGGCCTCGCCCGGACGAGCCAGCACACGCACGCGGTGCCAGCGATCCGCCTCCTCGATCCTGATGATAAGACGGGAGCGACCAGATCCGCTGCGCTCGATCCGCTCCAACCAACCGGTGATCTCGTTGCGCCCGGACAACTGATGCCCGGGCAGAACGCTTTCAATCGAGGACAGGCGCATGTCCGAAACCAGCAATCCCGAGGCTACTCCTGTAAGGATCAGGGCCAGTTTTCGAAGTTCGGGGAGCAGGAAAAGTGCGGCAAACCCGCACAGAGCCATGACCTTTGCCCCCCCGGTCCACACTGAGCCAGGGCGTTGTCCGGCCGAGAAATACAGCACAGCCCCGGCTGCCAGCCCGAGCGCGAGCAGGAGGGCTGGTGCGACCGGCCGCGTATGCGTCGGCGGATCCAGGACTGCTTTCAAACGCTTGAACCCGTGCACACCAAGAGACATGTCTGTGCCTTCGCTCTATCGCTCGAGGAGTTAATCATGCTAACACCTGAATTCCTTCCTTGCAGCGCAACATGATTTCGCAGGTGCAACAAAACCAAATGACGATCCGAACTCGCTTCGCACCTTCTCCGACGGGCTTTCTGCACATTGGCGGCGCCCGTACCGCCTTGTTCAACTGGTTGTTCGCCAAACATCATGGCGGCGAGTTCCTGCTGCGAATCGAGGACACGGACCGCAAGCGCCTGACCCAGGAAGCCGTTGATGCAATTGGCGAAGGACTGGAGTGGCTGGGCCTGGACTGGACCGGTGATGCCGTGTCGCAATTTGCCCAGGCTGATCGCCATGTCGAGGTTGCCAACGCTCTGCTCGAACGCGGCAAGGCATTCCGCTGTTATCTGAGCCCGGAAGAAACCCAGACCCTGCGCGACAAAGCGTTCGAGGAAGGCCGCGCCCTTCGCTCACCCTGGCGCGACAAGCAGCCGGGCGCGGAACAGGACGGACAGGCTTTCACCATCCGTTTCCGCGCCAGTGATGACGATACCGTGATCGAAGACGCTGTGCAGGGCACGGTGAAGTGGGCTGCCAAGGATTTTGATGATCTTATCCTGCTGCGCAGCGATGGCACACCGACCTATAATCTCGCGGTTGTTGTGGATGACCATGACATGGGCATCACCCACATTATTCGCGGTGATGATCACCTGGTAAACGGTGGCCGCCAGAGCCAGATCTATGATGCGATGGGCTGGGAACGCCCGGTTTTCGCGCATATCCCACTGATCCATGGTGATGACGGCAAGAAATTGTCCAAACGCCACGGCGCACTGGGCGCTCAAGAATATCGGGACCAGGGTTATCTATCTGAAGGCATGCGCAATTACCTGCTGCGCCTCGGCTGGGCCCATGGTGACCAGGAATTGTTCACCGACGAGGAAGCCATTGCGGCCTTTGACATGGGCGGCCTGAACAAGGCCCCGGCTCGCATGGATTTTGACAAGCTCGCTCACATCAACAGCCACCATATCGGCCTGGCCGATGATTCTCGGCTGCTGGAGCTGAGCTGGCCCTGGATTGAGGGCCTCGAGGAACGGCTCGAGGACCTTGAAGTGATCAAGGCGCGTTACATGCGCGCGATGCCGGTATTGAAAACCCGCGCATCAAGACTGGATGAGTTGGCTCAGCAAGGCTATTTTCTGATCAAATCTCGTCCATTCGTATTTTCCGGCAAGGCCGCCAAGGCGCTCAAAGAAGACGCAAGAGAACGTCTTAACCGCCTTTTCACCACTCTGTCCGACACCACGGACTGGACAGAAGAGGTGCTGGCAAAGGCCCTGCAGGATTTCGCCGACGCTGAAGAGGTTGGTTTCGGTAAAGTAGGTCAACCGCTCCGCGCGGCTTTGACCGGAGGGGCACCCGCCCCCGATCTGGCACAAGTCATGGTCTTCCTCGGCCGCGACGAAGCGCTGGATCGCATCAAAGATCAAATGTCGCAGGGCAGCTAACTGCCCGCCACGCGTAGAGGGAAGACGTCATGGAAAGCAAAGCAAAGCCGAACGGCTCCGCCACCCTGAACTATAATGGCCAGAGCATCGAACTGCCGGTCTTCAGCGGTGAGATCGGGCCGGATGTCATCGATATCCGCAAGCTGTACGCCCAGACCGGGGCGTTCACATATGATCCGGGTTTCACCTCGACCGCCAGCTGTGAAAGCCAGATCACCTATATCGACGGCGATGAAGGCACACTTCTTTATCGCGGCTACCCGATCGACCAGCTGGCCGAACAATCGAGCTTCATCGAGGTCTGCTACCTGTTGATGAATGGCCGTCTGCCGGAACAAAAAGAGCTGGATGATTTCGACTGGACGATCCGTCGCCACTCCATGCTGCATGACCAGTTCGAGATGTTCTTCCGCGGTTTCCGCCGCGATGCGCATCCGATGGCCATCATGGTGGGTACGGTCGGCGCCCTCTCGGCCTTCTATCACGACTCAACCGACATCAATGACCCCGAAGCGCGCACCATCGCCAGCCATCGCATGATTGCGAAAATGCCGACAATCGCCGCCCGCGCTTACAAGTATGCCATCGGACAGCCTTTCATCAGCCCGCGCAACGAGCTGGACTATGCCGCTAACTTCCTGCGCATGTGTTTTGCTGTTCCGGCCGAGGATTATGAAAGCAATGCGGTTCTCGCCAAGGCGATGGACAAGATCTTCATCCTGCACGCCGACCACGAGCAGAATGCATCGACGTCCACGGTTCGCCTGGCCGGTTCTTCCGGTGCCAACCCGTTTGCCTGTATCGCAGCCGGCATCGCCTCCCTGTGGGGGCCGGCACACGGTGGTGCCAACGAAGCCGCGCTGAACATGCTCAACGAGATCGGTTCCGTCGACAAGATCCCGGAATACGTTGCCAAGGCCAAGGACAAGTCCGACCCGTTCCGCCTGATGGGCTTTGGTCACCGCGTCTACAAGAATTACGATCCGCGTGCGAAAGTCATGCGTGAAACCTGTCACGAGGTCCTCGACGTACTGGGCGTTCGCAATGACCCGACCCTGCAGGTCGCCATGGAGCTGGAGCGCATCGCGCTGGAAGACGAGTATTTCGTCGAGAAGAAGCTCTATCCGAACATCGACTTCTATTCTGGCATCACGCTGAAGGCGATGGGTTTCCCGACCGAGATGTTCACCGTTCTCTTCGCCCTGGCACGTACGGTCGGCTGGATCGCGCAGTGGTCAGAAATGCTGGGCGATCCGTCCCAGAAAATCGGCCGCCCGCGCCAGCTCTTCACCGGCGCCCAGTCCCGCGACTACGTCCCGCTGGGCAAGCGCTAGGCTTTACTCGGTACAAGAAGAAGGCCGCTCAATCGAGCGGCCTTTTTTATTGGGTCAGTTCAAACACGGTCTGCGCCGCATTCTCGCTGGCATCGCCCTCGCCGCGCAGTTTGTCTGTCGCGGCTGCCAGTTCACTGTGCAGGCGTTCTCGGCGTTTCGGGTCATCGAGAAGTGCAGAGACTTCCGCGGCCAGCAGACCGCCGCGGCAGCGGGTCTGGACAAATTCCGGGACCAGCATTTCATCAGCCGCGATATTCACCAGGCTGATATAAGGCGCTTTCATGATGTTGAAGGCTCGGATAATCGCCCAGGTCAGCCAGCCCAGCTTGTAGGCCGTCACGGTTGGAACGCCAGCGGTCGCGAGCTCGGTAACAACGGTCCCAGAACAGGCCAACGCGACGTCGGCGGCAGCGAAGGCATCGGTTTTTTCAGCTTCATCAACGATGACAGCGCCAAACTCACTGCGCGCATGGTCCAGGACAGGTGCGAGCTGGTCCTTCACGGCACCAGCGACGATTATGATCGGCGTCACTTCGCGTTCCGCCTTCAATTGCTCCAGCGAGGCAACAAAGGCCGGCCCGATACGATCGATTTCCGATTTCCGACTCCCGAACAGGACCAGGACGGTGTGGGCATCGGCAGCTATCCCATGGCGAGCGCGGAAGGTTGCGCCATCCCCCGGTTCGATCCGATCGAGTGTGGGATTGCCGACAAAGGTCACCGGCAGGCCGAAAGGACGATAATAGCGCTCGTCGAAACTGAGAATGGACATGAGATGGTCCACCGTTTCGGCGAGGGTCTTGGCGCGACCGGGACGCGTCGCAAACACCTGCGGACCGACATATTTAATCAACTTGATGGAAGGATCTGCTTCGCGCACGCCCTGAGCGACACGCAGCATGAACCCCCAACTGTCAATCAGCACGACCGCGTCGGGTTTGTGTCGGATGATATCCGCGACAACTTCGGCGACACGTTCCTTGATGCGCGAAAACGCCTTGAGTCCGTCGAAAAAACCCAGAATGGAGAGGCCTTCGATACTCACTGTAGAGGGCACGCCCCCCTCTGCCATCGCCTCACCGCCCATGCCGCGAAAACTCACGCCATTACCGTATCGCGAACGCATTGCCTTGATGAGGCCGGCGCCGAGTAGATCGCCGGACCGTTCCGCTGCGACCACATAGATCAGCGGAGTGTCCTCACTCATCCGCCGGCTCCACGATCGCCAGGAACATGTCATGTTCGCGAAGGGCGGCCTCAACGGCATCTCGATTGACGATGAGGGCCGCACCCTCCTGCAGGGCGATACCGGCAAGGCCTGCCGCAGACGCACGCTCGATGGTCTCCACACCCATTGTCGGCAGATCGATTCGACGCTCCTGGATCGGTTTGGGCATTTTGGCGAGCACGCCGCGTCGCGCCTGCGGTGTTCCACGGACCTCAGCCCGAAGGCCGGCGACCCGTTCCAGCATTTGGTTTGTGCCTTCCTGGGCTTCCACGGCTAGAACCAGCCCATCGGCGACCACAGCGCCCTGACCGATATCCAGACGGCCGATTTCGCGCGCGACAGCACAGGCCTTTACGACATCATGCTGGTGTTCGGGTACTGATTGGGAATTGAAGCCGGCTGCGGCATCCGGTGTCAGGCTCTCGAGCACCTCGTTCGCGCCAACAACCTTGAAACCCTGTGTTTCAAACTCGCCGACGACCACCCGCAACAGCGCATCATCACCCTTCCGTCCAGCGGCCAGCGCCTTGGGCACCATGATCATGCCACGCGCATCCAGTTTGAGTGTTTTGATGTCAGGGCGCTGAATGTAACCAGCAAAACAGACGGCGTCACAGCCGCCGGCTTTCAGGGCCTTGCAGATCGCACCGATCTGCCCGACTGAAAACTGCGCGGTCTCGAACTCGGGAAATTCGCGGTCCACAAATCCGGTGAGTTCGACAACCAGCGGGGATCGTTCAGCTTCGGCCTCGGCAATGAGTCTGGGAAGGTCACCCCCCCCCGCCAGGATACCAAGGCGTGACCATCTGCCAGATATTGCCGGAGACTCAGCCATTGGGCATGCAAAGCGAGCGTTTGGCATCCGCCGCACGAATGAAGTTGATAATTTCCATCACCGGAGCATTCTCAGAGTAGTCCCGGGCCACATCGTCCAGTCGTTCCTGAAACGTACCCTCCTCCGCGAAGAGCAGTCGATAGGCTGTCCGCAACTCGCGCAGGGTTTCCCGCGGCATGCCTCTGCGTTTCAGACCGACAACATTCAGTCCCGCAAGATGCGCATGATTGCCGATGACCGAACCATAGGGAATCACATCCGCGGTGACCATGGCCATCGCCCCGATGAAGGCGTGACGCCCGATGCGGCTGAATTGATGTATTCCTGCATAACCGCCAAGGATGACGTGGTCCTCGATGTGACTGCAGCCGCCAATGGCCGCGCCATTGGCGAAAACCACACGATCGCCCACCTGGCTGTCGTGAGACACATGTGCGCCGACCATAAAGTATCCATCATGGCCAATGCGCGTGGCCCCGCCGCCGACACTTGTGCCGGGGTGCATGGTGACATTCTCGCGCATTACATTGCGATCACCGATAGTCAGCGTCGTATCTTCGCCCTGATACTTGAAATCCTGCGGAGGGTGGCCCAGGTGCACGCCGGGATAAAGGACACAGTCATGCCCAACCTCGGTCAACCCGGCTACCGTCGCGTTTGAAATGACACGCACGCGGTCTTTCAGAACGACTTTAGGACCAATTACACAGAAGGGACCGATCTCGACGTCCTGGCCGAGTTCAGCAGCCGGATCAACGACCGCAGACGGATGGATCTTGGCACTCATGAGTGGGGCATCGCCTTGGCTGCAAACTCTGCCTGAACGGCTTTGACACCATCAGCGTAGACTTCGCCGGAAAACTTGAACACGCCATGGCGTGCAACATTCACCTTAACCGGCATGCGCAACATCATTCCCGGGCGCACGGGAGCCCTGAACTTCACCTTGTCAGCACCCATGAAGAAGACCGTGGCATCCGCAGGAGAGG
The DNA here is from genome assembly GCF_017643475.1 of Maricaulis sp. Classification (GTDB taxonomy): domain Bacteria; phylum Pseudomonadota; class Alphaproteobacteria; order Caulobacterales; family Maricaulaceae; genus Maricaulis. Next base: position 20,999 of record NZ_JAEPNI010000003.1, on the reverse strand, counting down.
CTTTGAGCGTCTTGTACATGAGAACCGCGCCTGCCTGCGCCATGGCCTCGATCATCAAGACGCCGGGCATCACCGGATTGCCGGGGAAGTGGCCAGGGAAAAAGGGCTCGTTAAACGTCACTCCCTTGATGCCTGTAATGCTCTCACCTTCGACATAGTCCTCGGCTGCATCGATTAGCAGAAACGGATAGCGATGCGGCAGCAGAGTCTGGATTTCAGCGCTCTCAATTCGGTCACTCATGGTGGATCCTAAGTCTTTTTGTTCTTGGAACGAACAAGGCGCCGGATCTCGGCAACCTCGCGCATGTAATCTCGAAGGGGTTGGGCCGGCATACCCGAATACGCCCCTGCCTTTGGAAGGCTCTTCATGACCGCCGCGCCACCACCAACAATGACGTCATCGACAATATCGACATGATCCGCGACACCGACACGGCCTCCGAACATGACCCGCTGGCCGATCGTCGTGCTTCCGGAAACGCCTGCAAACGCTGCCATCAACGTATTCTCTCCCACCGACACATTATGAGCGATGTGGCAGAGATTATCGATCTTGACGCCGTCGGCGAGCCTGGTCGAACCGAACACCGCCCGATCCACGCAGGAATTGGCTCCGATAGTCACATTATTCCCCAGGGTCACTTGACCCAGATGCGGCACGTCAATCGAGCCGGACTTGGACATTGCAACGCCAAAGCCGGCTTCGCCAATCACAGCTCCTGCCAGAATGTTGCAGTTTTCGCCGATATCCGCACAGATGACCGAGGCATTGGCTCCAACCCGCGACCCTGTCCCGATCGTCACACCGGGACCGATGTGCGCGCCTGGGCCGATCGTGACATTTGCGCCGATTACGGCGCCCTCACCGATTACTGCGGTCGCCGCGATGCGAGCACTCGCGTCCACCCGGGCGGACGACGCGTCCGCATCACCAAACCCGGCTTCCCTGAGCGTGTAGAGATGATTGGCGACAAGAGCGAATGCCGCCCTCGGATTATCATGGACCAGGAGTGTTGCTCCGGCCAGACGCTCATCACCGGCGAATGCTGCGGTGACCAGGAGGACTATGCCCCGCATGGACTTGCCGTCCAGAAGGCCGAAGAACTTGTCAGATTCCAGATAGCTGATGGCACCGGGTCTCACATCCGCCAGATCAGCAACATCCTCGACTTCGCCTCCCGAAGAATCAGAAATCGCCGCACCCGAAAGCGCGGCGATCTTTGATACTGCGACAGGACCGAGCCGATCAAAAAATCTCGGGTCAGCCACGTTCACATCCAGTCTTATTGAGCGGCCTCAGCCTGACCGCCATCCTGCGGCAGGCGCACGCGGTTTACAGAAACCGTCGGCAGGCGCGTATTCAGGATATTGATAACCTCTTCGGAGATATCAACTTCCGGGCTGGCGAAAACCAGGTTGGAACGATCGACCAGAATGTCGATGCCGCGTGCAGCGACAACTTCTTCTAGGATAGGACCAAGGCTCTCATAAACCGGGCGCATTGCAGACTGCTCGGTGGCAACAAGCTCACGCTGACGAATCTGGCGCTGAACCTCGAAAGCCTGAGCCTGCTGGTTCAGGGTTTCGATACGCTGGACGAGATCCGGACGCGCCTGGATTGCTGCCATCGTCATGGCTGCGGTTTCAGCATTGAGCGCTTCACGCTCTTGAGCCAGGGGCTGGCCCATGGCCTGGAGTTCCGCGTCAACTTCCTGTGCGATAGCCGCCAGACGTGTCTGGATGTGAATACCCACTGCGCTTTCCCGCAGTACACGTTCTTCGCTCATCACCGCGATGTTCGTTTGCGCCAGCGCCGGAGCCGCGAGGCTCAACACAGCAACTGGCAGCAGCAGAAGTGATTGAATGAATTTCATAACCTAGAACCCTGTTCTTGTACTGAAGCGGAAGAACTCCGTACGGTCGTATTCTTCCGCCATAAATGCCTCTGCAAAGTCGAAACGGACCGGGCCGAACGGAGAGTCCCAGAAGACACTCAGACCGGCTGACGCCCGCAGCGCCAAATCATCGACTGTGAAGATCGTTGACGTACCCTCGTCTATCTGGTCCGCGGAGTCGAGCATGCCCAGCGTACCGAATTCAGTGAACAACGCGCCCCGGATACCGTATTGCTCTGGCAGGAAACTTGGCAGCGTCAGCTCAACGGCACCAATTGCATAAAGCCTGCCACCCAGAGAGTCGCCCCGGACCAGCTCGCCTGTCGACGTATCACGCTGCACTGTGCGCGGACCGAGACCACCGACGTCAAACCCGCGGAAAGAGTTGCCACCCTTGAAGAAACGGTCGTTGATGCGGATACCATCACCGCCCCAGCCGACTGCGAAACCGGCATTACCCGTGAAGCTCGCAACCCAGCCGCGGAAGATCTCGTGATAGTAAGCCGACTGGATCTCGGTGCGCAGATAGCGCACATCGCCGCCAAATCCGGCGAGGTCCTGGTTCAAAACGAAACGGAAACCGTCACTCGGTTCGACCGGATCATTCAGGCGCGACCACTGGAAAGTGTAGCCCACAACAGAGGTTGTACGCGATCCGGCCTGGTTTCGCAGCGCCTGTGACGCGCTGCTGAAGACAATGACATTATCGTTTCGCAGGGTATAGCGCAGTTGCAGATTGGTCTGCCGCGTGACTGGGAAGCCAAGACGAATACTGCCACCTGTCGATTCCGTCTGGAACGAGGCTTCGCTGAGGAAATCTGAGTTCACGCGGAAGAGGTCAAAACCAGCGGCCAGATTGCGATCCATGAATCGCGGTTCTGTGAAGCGAATATCGATCGTCTCGCGGCGCGAGCTCGCCGAAATCCGCAAGCGAAGGAACTGGCCCCGACCGCGCAGATTTCGCTCCGAGATTGAGAGGTCCACCAGGAAAGCATCGGTGGATGAGAAACCGGCACCGAAGGCCAGTTCGCCGGTCGGCTGTTCCGACACATCGACCTGCAGGCGCGCACGGTCCGGTGTCGAGCCCGGCGTTTCCGTGATTTCGACTTCCTCAAAGAAACCAAGACGACGGATATTATTGCGGGAACGATCGATCAGGACGCGGTTGAAGGCATCACCCTCGACAATGTCCAGCTCGCGACGGATCACCCGGTCGAGCGTCCGCGTGTTGTTCACGATGTCGATGCGCTCGATATAGACCCGCGGGCCCTCGTCGATGACATATTCCACATCAACAGTCCGCGTTTCGCGGTTGCGACGCGTGATCGGACGCACGTTGACGAAGGCATAGCCAGACGCACCCGCAGCGAATGTCACCGTGTCGATTGCATCTTCAATGAGCTGGCCTTGATAGGTCGCCCCCTCGCGGGTGGGTACGATTGCCTCGAGATATTCCTCGTTCAGGTCCTCGATAGCGCTGGTCACTGTGACCTCGCCGAAACTGTATACTTCGCCCTCATCGATCGTGATCGTGATGTAGAAGCTCTCCTGATCCGGCGTCAGTTCGGCAACGGCGCTGAGCACACGGAAATTCGCATAACCCTGATTCTGATAGAATTGGCGCAGCAGTTCGCGGTCATATTCCAGGCGATCCGGGTCGTAATTGTCATTGGAGCTGAAGAACCGCCACCAACGCGATTCCTCTGTCACCAGTTCACGACGAAGACGACGATCCGAGAAACTCTCATTGCCGATGAAATTGATGCGGCGAACGCCGGTAACCGGCCCCTCAGAGATCTCGAAGATCAGATCCACACGGTTCTGCGGCAGCTCGATAATCTGGGGTGTCACGGACGCCGCAAAGCGACCAGAGCGGCGATAGACCTCGATGATACGCTGGACATCACTCTGGACCCGTGCGCGTGTGAAAATCGCGCGGGGCTGAGCCTGGATTTCGTCCGTGATTTTGTCGTCATCCATGGCGCGGTTACCTTCCAGCACCACGCGGTTGATGATCGGGTTTTCCTGGACACGAATGGTAACGATCTCGCCGCCATCTTCGATCTGAACATCAGAGAAGAGGCCCGTCGCAAACAGCGTCTGGATGGAGAGGTTGATCGAGCGCGGATCCGCATACTGGCCCGGCTGAATCAGCAGATAGGACAAAACCGTGTCAGCTTCGACGCGCTGATTGCCTTCTACCAGGATCTGCCGGACAACTGGGCGAGCGGGTGCTTGGACAGCCGCCGCCTCCCCTTGTGCCGGTTGAGCCTGCGCCGACGCAACTGCGCCGAGGCTAAAGGTCATCAGGGCTGCAAAGAGCACACGCAAAACACTCGCCATGGAAGATCGCCGTTCTCTCCGCTCAATCAGAAGAATTGACTGAGCTTGTAGTTAATATCGTTCCAGGTGGCTAAAAGCATCATCATGAGCACAAAGACAAGCCCCAATCGAAAACCGATGGCCTGTGCCTTCATGCTCAGCGGACGACGCGCCACTGCCTCATATGCGTAATACACAAGATGCCCGCCGTCGAGGATCGGTATCGGCAATAAGTTCACCAATCCCAGTCCGACGGACAGATACCCGGCCAGCTGAATGAGGTTAATAAACAGCAATAACGTGCTTTCCAGCGGAGTCCGTCCGGCCTCGACGCTACGCTGAGCGGTCTGCCCTGCCGCTTCCGCGATTCCCAGAGGACCGTTCAGCAGATCTGTCGATGCGCGACCGGTTACTATGTGTCCGACATAGCGGCCGGTCATCGAGACGGCATCCCAGGTGCGATCCGCACCATGCCCGATCGCCGAGACGATACCACCCGGTGAGATCGCGTACTCATCACGCCGGATCAGCTGTGGGACATTACCAATGCCAAGCTGGCCGAATGTGCGTGTTCCGCCAAACTCGTCCTCGACCTCGGTTGCGCGAGGCGTTGCGAACAGGGTGACCTGCTGTTCGCCCCTGGAAACGTCAAAAGTGATCTCCTGCCCCGGGCGCCAGATCACTTCCGTAATGATTTCCTGAAAACTGTGGATATCACTGCCATTAATCGCAAGAATTTCATCCCCTTCAAGGAATCCAGCCTCTTCAGCGGCAGATCCCTCCGCAACCGAGCCAACCACAGCCGGCTGATATTGAGGGCCGCCAATACTCAATGCCAGCACGGCAAAAATGACGATCGCGAGAATGAAGTTCGCGATCGGGCCAGCGGCGGTAATGAAACTGCGCGCCCAGATCGGCTTGAAGTGGTAACACTGGTCGGCGGCAGGCCCCATGCGTTCGCGCAATTCTGCCAGCTTGTCGGCATCGGGCTCGCTCGCAGCACCGGCATCGCCGAGAAACTTCACATATCCACCCAGCGGGAAAGCCGCGATGCGCCAGACAGTGCCGTTCTTGTCCCGGCGTGACCAGAGTGTCGGGCCAAATCCCATGGAAAAGGCCTCGGCGTGAACCCCACACATCCGCCCCGCCCAATAATGGCCGAGCTCGTGGATAACCACGACCAGGGAGATCAGGAAGATAAAGGAGAATGTTCCTAGCAGGAGACCCGCAATGGCACTCATGAAACGATCCGTATTCTGTTATGCTGCGGCAACAGCAATCAAGTCGCGTGCCAATTCCCGGGCACGATGATCGATCGCATAAACATCGTCAAATGACGACAGCTGTTGCGGCATGTCCGCATCACCCAGTGCGGCTTCCATCACATTCTCGACCGTCCCGGCAATGTCCAGGAAACCGATCCGTTCGGCCAGGAAGGCGTCGACAGCTATTTCATTGGCAGCATTAAGCACTGCCGGTAAAATCCCACCCTGCCCGACCGCCTCGCGCGCCAGACGCATGGCAGGAAAACGCGCGAGATCCGGCGCCTCGAAATCCAGCCTCGAAATGGCACACAGGTCCAGGGGTTTGACCGGCGCCTGCATGCGTTGCGGCCAGGACAATGCGTTTGCGATCGGCGTCCGCATGTCCGGCGATCCCATCTGCGCCAGCACACTGCCATCTGCATAATGCACTAACCCGTGGACGATGGACTGCGGATGAACAGCCACATCGACGCGGGTTTCGGGCAGGTCAAACAGCCAGCATGCCTCGATGATCTCGAGTCCCTTGTTCATCATGGTGGCGCTATCGATCGTGATCTTCGCGCCCATCTCCCAGGTTGGGTGCGCCAGCGCATCAGCGCGGCGTGCGTTGTCCATCTGCTGAGACGTCCAGGTCCGGAACGGTCCTCCGGACGCGGTCAGGGTGATCTTGTCGATCTGCTTTTTCTGCCGATTGTCGAAAACCTGGAAGATGGCGTTGTGTTCGGAATCAACCGGAAGCAGCTCGGTCCCTGCCTTGGTCGCGGCCTGCATGAAAAGCCCGCCGGCACAGACCAGGCACTCCTTGTTGGCAAAGGCCAGCGCATTTCCCTGTTTCAGAGCTTCCAGCGTCGGCCGCAGACCCGCTGCCCCCACGATTGCTGCCATCGTCCAGTCCGCCGGACGTCGTGCGGCTTCAACAACAGCGCCTTCACCGCAGGCAATCGCGATCCCGAGTCCGTCCAGCGCATCCCGCAGTTTCGCTTCGCCGCTGGAATCGGCCAGTGCTACCATTTCTGGGCGGAATTTGAGGGCCAGGCGGATAAGCTCGTCCACATTGGTATGCGCCGTCAGCGCGGCGAGTTCAAACGCCCCGGCCGGAGCACGCTCGATCAGGTCCAGCGTGGCTGCACCAACCGAACCCGTCGCCCCGAGCACACTGATTTTTCTTGTCTTTGCCATTATGCCGACCAGCCAAGATCGATGAAACGTGACGCGATCACAGCCGTCACGACGGCCAGCATCAGCGCATCCACGCGATCAAGAACACCCCCGTGTCCGGGGATGAGTGTACCTGAATCCTTCACGCCGAAGGATCTTTTGAACAGTGACATCGCCAGATCCCCGCCAACAGAGGCAAAGGCGACCAGGACCGAGAAGAGGATCACCCCCTCGGTGGACAGACCGAACAGCAGTCCGACTGCGTATCCAGCCGCGCCGCCAGCCGTCACACCGGCCAACAAACCCGACCAGGTCTTGTTCGGACTGGCCTGGGGCAGAAGCTTGGGGCCACCAATCCAGGTTCCGACCAGATAGGCGAAACTATCCGCCGCCCACACGATCGCGAATAACAGGATCACGGCCTCAAGTCCGTGCCCGCCCTCGGCGCGCATAGCCGCCAGAAGACCAGCGCTCAGCGAGACATAAAGAATGCCGAGCACCTCGATCGACCAGCCACGACGCCAACGCTCGGCGCCGGATGCAGCCGTTCCCAGCGCGCCCCACACGAGCGCTTCCTGAATGCTTGTCTGTCCAGCCAGCAAAACGGCGCCAGATGCGGTTGCGCAGGCGATTGCATAGGCAACAGGCGGCGCGTCCTCGTCGGACATCTGGATCCATTCCCACGCCATGGCGGCTGCAAAAGCCGCCACCCAAGCGGTGAAGAACAATCCACCCATCCAGAGCAGGAAAACTGCCAGAGGACCGAGAATGAGGGCGGAGACCAGACGGCGCTTGAAGACCGGATCATGCCGCTCCGGCATCAACGCCTCCATAACGCCGGTCGCGGTTCTTGAAGGCCTCCAGCGCTCGAGCCAGCTCGGCCTCGTCGAAATCGGGCCACAACACATCGGTGAAGTGGAACTCCGCATAAGCGGCCTGCCAGAGCAGGAAGTTGGAAATGCGCTGTTCACCGCTCGTGCGGATCATCAGATCCACATCGGGCAGCCCCGCCGTATCAAGAGCTCCGGAAAAACGGCCCTCATCGATCGCGTCAACGCTTAGATCACCGGCGTGGATAGCGCGCGCCAGGTTTTGTGCCGCACGCAGGATCTCGTCCCGGCCCCCATAATTGAATGCGATATTGAGGTTGAAATCGGTATTGCTGGCGGTTTCGGCCTCGGCCTGGCCCACAATCTCCGCCAGGTCCTCCCGCAAGTCCTCCCGCCGACCGATGATGCGAATACGCACACCACGCTGTTTGAGCGATTTCAGGTCCGCGGCAACATAGCGTTTCATCAACTCGAACAACGCCCCGACCTCATCGGCGGGACGGTTCCAGTTCTCGGTTGAAAAGCTGAACAGGGTCAGGGTGTGAATCCCCATGTCTCCGGCGGCTTCAACGACCCGGCGGACAGCCTCAACACCCTTGGAATGACCGAAAGTACGGGGCCGGCCGCGCTGCTGCGCCCAGCGGCCATTCCCATCCATGATGATGGCGACATGCTGCGGAACGCTCGTTTTGTCCGATGCGGTCTCGCTCATAGAAGTGTCGCCTCGCTCAGGTCGTCAGACCTGCATGATTTCTTCTTGTTTGGTCTTCAGGTTTTCGTCGATCTTCTTGATCGCGTCATCCGTCAGTTTCTGGACGTCGTCGGCAAAGGACTTGTGTTCGTCCTCGGACAGCGTGCCATCCTTTTCCAGCTTTTTCAGACCATCCATGCCGTCGCGGCGTACATTGCGCACAGCAACGCGGGCGTTCTCAGCATAGCTACCGGCCAGCTTGGCCAGCTCGGCGCGACGCTCCTCGTTGAGCGGCGGGATCGGAATCCGCAGAAGCTGACCTTCAACAACCGGGTTAAGACCAAGCTGGGAATTACGGATCGCCTTGTCGACAGCGCCCACCATGTCCTTGTCCCAGATCTGAACCGAAATCATGCGCGGCTCCGGAACGGAGACCGTGCCAACCTGGTTGATCGGGGTCGGCGTGCCATAGGCTTCAACCTTGATCGGGTCGAGCAGATTGGCGCTGGCGCGTCCCGTTCTCAGACCGGCAAACTCCTTGCGCAGCGAATCGATCGCGCCTTCCATGCGGCGTTTCAGATCGTCCTCGTCATAATCGCTCATGGGTCTCTCCCCTTATTCTGTTGCGGTCAGGCGGTTTCTTGCGAACGCACCTTGCCGATAGTCGTACACACACCCTCACCGGCCAGAACCTTGGCCAGGCCGCCCTGTTCATGGATGCTGAACACCACGATCGGAATACGGTTTTCGCGCATCAGCGTCACGGCCGAGGCATCCATCACGCGCAAGTCGCGGGTCAGGACATCGAGGTAATCGAGTTTATCATAACGTTCCGCGTCCGAATTCGTCCTCGGGTCATCCGTATAGACACCGTCGACCTGGGTGCCCTTGAACAGAGCATCACAGCCCATCTCGGCGGCGCGCAACGCAGCAGCCGTGTCGGTAGTGAAAAACGGGTTTCCGGTCCCGGCAGCAAAGATGACAACACGCCCCTTTTCCATGTGCCGCGTGGCGCGGCGACGGATATAGGGTTCGCACACAGTGGTCATCGGTATGGCCGACTGCACACGGGTCTGAACACCAATGCTTTCAAGAGCGGTTTGCATGGCCAAGGCATTCATCACCGTCGCCAGCATGCCCATATAATCGGCAGCGGTGCGGTCCATGCCCTTGGCGGCGCCAGACAATCCCCGAAAGATATTGCCGCCGCCGATGACGAGGCACATCTCGGTGCCGCCTTCGACGGCCTGTTTGACTTCTTGCGCGATACGATTGGCGGTTTCCAGGTCGATACCAAATTGTTGGCGGCCCATGAGGGCTTCACCGGAAACCTTAAGAAGAACCCGCCGGAATTGCGGCGGATTGCTGGCGCCTGATGGCGTGGAGGAAGCTGAGTCGGTCACGGTCTGGCAGCATACAGAAAGCGCCGGAGCTGAAAAGCTCCGGCGCTGGCTGTTTTTGACTTAGGCCTGGCCAGTTGCAGCAGCAACTTCAGCGGCGAAGTCTTCTTCTTTCTTCTCAACGCCTTCGCCCAGGGCGACGCGCTGGAAGCCAACGATCTCAACCGGCGTGCCCAGTTCTTTGGAAGCGTTGGCCAGAACCTGTTCAATCGTGTTGTCCGGGTCCATGACGAAGGATTGTTTCAGCAGCACAACTTCTTCGTAGAATTTGCGCATACGGCCTTCGACCATTTTCTCGACGATCTGCTCCGGCTTGCCGGACTGACGTGCCTGGTCAGCGAACACTTCGCGTTCCTTGTCAGCGATCGCGCTGTCGACACCATCGGTATCAACGGCAACGGCAACAGCCGGGGAACCGGCAGCGACGTGCATGGCGATCTTGCGGCCCAGCTCGGCCAGCTTGCCGGCATCGCCTTCGGACTTGAGCGCAACGATAACGCCCAGCGCGCCCATGCCGTCAGCAGCAGCATTGTGCACGTAGGAGGAAACAACACCCGTTCCGGCGTCCAGCTTGAAGACGCGGCGCAGGGACATGTTCTCACCGATCGTGGCGATCAGGTTCGTCAGTGTCGCTTCAACCGTTTCACCGGACGGCAGGGTCGCAGCGTTGAGCGCTTCGACTGTCGCGTCGGTGGTCAGGGCCAGCTTGGCGATCTCGGCAACAGCAGCCTGGAACTTTTCGTTGCGGGCAACGAAATCGGTTTCAGAGTTGACCTCTACAACAGCGCCATTGGCACCATCGGTCGCTACGGCAACCAGGCCTTCCGCAGCAACGCGGTCAGCTTTCTTGGCGGCCTTGGACAGACCTTTCTTGCGCAGCCAGTCAACAGCGGCTTCGAAATCGCCGTCCGTCTCGTTCAGCGCCTTCTTGCAGTCCATCATGCCAACGCCGGTTTTTTCGCGAAGTTCCTTCACGAGAGCAGCAGTAATCGCGGCCATCGGATTCTCCTGGAATAAATAGAGTTGCTAACGAAGCTTATGCTTCGGTCTTGTCAGATTTAGAGGACGCTTCCGGAGCAGCAGCCTCTTCGGCGGCTTCAGCAGCCGGAGCCGCCTCTTCCGCCGGAGCGTCTTCGGCAGCCAGCATGGCTTCAACCGGAGCTTCTGCTTCACCCAGATCAACGCCCATGGCCAGCTGGCTGTCTGCCATACCGTCCAGAACAGCGTCGGCGATCAGGTCGCAATACAGCGAGATCGCGCGGGATGCGTCATCATTGCCCGGGATCGGCATGTCGATCGGGTCCGGATCACAATTGGTGTCAACGATAGCAACGACCGGGATGCCCAGCTTCTTGGCTTCCTGGATGGCGATCGCTTCCTTGTTGGTGTCGATCACGAACATCAGGTCCGGCGTACCGCCCATGTCCTTGATACCGCCCAGGGAGCGCTCCAGCTTCTCGCGCTCACGGGTGAGCATCAGCTGTTCTTTCTTGGTCAGGCCGTCAACACCGCCTTCGCTATCAAACATGGCTTCCAGCTCACGCAGACGCGCGATGGAGTTGGAAATCGTGGCCCAGTTGGTCAGCGTACCGCCGAGCCAGCGCTGGTTCATATAGTACTGCGCACAGCGAGAAGCAGCCGCGGCAACCGGGTCGGAGGCCTGGCGCTTGGTGCCGACGAAGAGAATACGGCCACCCTTGGCAGCAGTATCGCGGACCTTGACCAGGGCCTGGTGCAACAGCGGCACCGTCTGGGACAGGTCAAGAATGTGGATGTTGGCGCGATCGCCGAAGATGTAGTCTTTCATCTTCGGGTTCCAGCGGTGGGTCTGGTGTCCGAAGTGACAACCAGCTTCGAGCAGCTGGCGCATGCTGAATTCAGGGAGAGCCATCGATGTATCCTTTTCCGGTTGGCCTCCACGGAGCGGAGTCGCTTGCGCAAACAAACGACACCGGAGCGGCAGACAAGGCGCCCGCCGGAGCTCCGTGTGCGTAATGAGGCGGCTTATAGGCACCTCTTTTGAGTAATGCAAGCAGGCTCATCCGGCTTTTGTGCTATCAATTATGCAGGGGTGAGATGCACGGCATGGCTCCGCACGAAAACGAATAGCGAGATTGATCGTCAGATCAGGGCTCTGGTCTGTCGTTTTCAGCAGGATACCAGGTGAAATCCATGCCTACTGGAAACAATCTGCTGCCACGCAGCACAATGAAAACGAGCCAGTTACACTTCCTGACGCCATCGGTAGTGATGATCGGTTGGCCTTTGATGTCCGGATGACGAAGACGATGGCGTTCAAACGCTTGTCGAGCAGAGCGTTCAAGCCTGATGCGCACTTGATCATGATCCTCTGCCAAGGCAAAGCCCGGAACAAAAAAGCCAATGCCATCCAGCCCGTCTTTGGTGGCGTGCTTAAGATGGATCGGTGTCATTTCAATCAATGCGAACCAGGGCGGATCACGCCAGCTCCGCATCAATGCTGGCAACGCCCCTCACCGCACGAAGCGCGGCTTGCACCGCAGCATCAGCGCAATGGCGCCCCGGCAGCCGGATCTCGGCTTCCCCACCATCGCGCAGCGGCACGAACAGATTGACCGCCGCGTCCAGTTGGGCATCCGAACGGGAGTTGGCCCGGTCGAGCCGCGCCTTGATCCCGGCCAGAGCGGAAGGGTCGTCGAGACGGATTTTCAGACTGTGCGCCGCCATCCGGGTATCGAGAACTTCCAGCCGGTCAGCAAAGAAGCTGATTTGCTCGTCTCGATTATCGACACGGCAATTGACCAGAACGGCTGTACCACTTTCCAGCTGGTCTCGAGAGGTGCGCAGAAGCTCCGGCGCCACAAAGACCTCGAACTCGCCCGTCGGGTCGGACAGGGTGACCCAGGCAAAACGTTCGCCGGACTTGTTGGATACACGCTCCTGACGCCGACGGACCACTCCGCTCAATCGCAAGGCCGTAGCGCCTTCAAGCACGCGGCCCGTGCTTTCCGCGAACATCACTACGCCGCGGCCTGCCAGTTGTTCCGTCAGATCGTCCAACGGGTGGCCGGAGAGATAAAAGCCGATGGCTGACAATTCCTCGTCCAGACGCTGCTGGGCGGTAAAAGGTTCAGGTTCGGGCAGGTTGGGCCGCTGTAGCTCGACCTCGCCACCACCGCCGCCAAACAGGCTGGCCTGGGCGCTCTCGCGCTGTTCAGCAGTGTGCTGGGCCATGGAGAGCAGGATTTCCGCAGACGCGATGACCTTGGCCCGGTCGGGTTCCATGGTGTCGAAAGCGCCCGCTTTGGCAAGGTTTTCGAACGTGCGACGATTGACCTGACGTGGATCAATGCGCTCGGCAAAGTCGTAGAGATCCTTGAACGGCCCCTTGGCATCGCGTTCGGCAACAATGTGTTCCATCGCAGAAAAACCGACATTGCGGATGGCGCCCAGGGCAAAACGTACACAGCCCTCCTCGACCGAGAAATCGGCATTGGATGCGTTTACATCCGGCGGTCGAACCGTGATGCCCATGCGGCGGATTTCCTGGTGGAAAGCAGCAAGCTTGTCAGTGTTAGCGGCGTCGAGCGACATCAGCGCGGCCATCAATTCAACAGGGTAGTTCGCCTTCAGAAATGCGGTTCGGTAGGCAATGACGGCGTAGGCCGCAGCGTGAGACTTGTTGAAACCATAACCGGCGAACTCGGCAACAAGTTCGAAAATGTACGAGGATTTGGCACGATCAACGCCATTCTCTTCGGCACCATCAAGGAAACGGACTTTCTGCTTGTCCATCTCCTCCTTTTTCTTCTTGCCCATGGCGCGGCGAAGAAGGTCGGCCTCACCGAGCGAATAGCCCGACAGGATCTGGGCGATCTGCATCACCTGTTCCTGATAGATGATGACCCCGTAGGTTTCCGACAAGACGCCTTCCAGGTCCGGGTGAAGACAATCCACCTCGGCGCGGCCGAACTTGCGGTCGACATAGACGTCGATGTTCTTCATAGGGCCCGGTCGATAAAGCGAGATGAGCGCGATCAGATCCTCGATCGCGTCAGGCTTCATCTTTTTAAGCGTATCGCGCATGCCCGAGCTCTCGAGCTGGAACACGCCGATGGCATTTCCCGAGGCCAGGAGTTCGTACGTCGGGCGATCTTCCAGGCTGACCGCCTCGATATCGGGGACCTCCTTGCCCGCTGACGCGATATAGCCCAGCGCCCGCGCGATCACCGTCAGGGTTTTCAGTCCGAGAAAGTCGAATTTCACGAGACCGGCCGGCTCCACCCATTTCATGTTGAACTGGGTGGCGGGAATATCGGAACGCGGATCGCGATAGAGCGGAACAAGTTCGGACAGCTTGCGGTCACCGATGACAACACCGGCGGCGTGGGTGGAGGCGTTGCGGAAAAAGCCTTCCAGCTTCAGCGCCACTTCCAGCAGGCTGTCGACGGCCTGGTCCTCGGCCCGCATCTCATTCAGGCGCGGCTCGATATTGAGCGCCTCGGCCAGGGTAACCGGATTGGCCGGATTAGCCGGGATCAGCTTGGCGAGCTTGTCGACAAGACCGAACGGCAATTGCAGCACACGCCCAACATCGCGCACCACGGCACGGGCCTGGAGTGTTCCGAAGGTGATGATCTGGGCGACCCGGTCGTGGCCATACTTGTCCTGCACATAACGGATCACTTCGCCGCGCCGTTCCTGGCAGAAGTCGACGTCGAAGTCGGGCATGGAAACACGTTCGGGGTTGAGGAAACGCTCGAACAGGAGGCCAAACCGCAAGGGATCGAGATCGGTAATGGTCAGGGCATAGGCCACCAGCGAGCCCGCACCGGAACCACGGCCGGGACCGACCGGAATATCGTTTTCCTTGGACCACTGGATAAAGTCCGAGACGATCAGGAAATAACCCGGGAACCCCATCTGCTTGATGATGTTGAGCTCGAAATCCAGGCGCTCGCGATACTCGCTTTCCGGCAGGGAATTTGCCTGCCCCGCGGCAATACGGTCGGTCAGACCGTCATGGGCGCGGGCGACCAGTTCCTCCGCCTCGTCCCGGCCCTCGGCGGTTTCAAAACTGGGCAGGATGGGCGGGTGCGTGCGTACACGATAGGCACAACGACTGGCGACTTCTATCGTGTTCTCAAGCGCTTCGGGCAAGTCCTTGAAGCGTTCCCGCATCTCGTCCGGCGTGGCGAGATGGTGATCTGCGGTGACCTTGCGCCGCTCCTGGACCGAGACATAGGTACTTTCGGAAATGCACAGAAGCGCGTCATGGGCGCGGTGCATGCCCTGGTCCGGGAAAAAGGCCTCGTTTGTGGCGACCAGTGGCAGGTCACGGGCATAAGCTTCGTCGACGAGCCAGTCCTCGGCGGTCAGTTCTTCGGCCAGACCGTGGCGCTGTAGTTCGACATAGAGACGATCTCCGAATGCCACCTGGTATCGCCCCAGCACATCAGCCGCTTCCGCCTCTCGTCCAGTCACAACATACTTGTTGAGAATCCCGTCAGGCCCGCCGGTCAGCGCAATCAGACCCGCACTATGTTCCAGCACATTGTCCAGCGCGACCTGCGGCTCCTCCGCGCCGTCCACATCGAGGAAGGCGGCAGAGGTCAGCGCCATGAGGTTGAGATAACCCTCGGCATTCTGGGCGTAGAGCGCCAGCGTGCCATCCGGTTCTGCGCGCTCTCCGGGATGCGGGTCAGACACACGGACCGAGAGGGTGATGCCGACAATGGGCTGGATCCCGGCCTCGGCCATTTTCTCGGAGAATTCCAGCGCACCGAAAAGATTATTCGTATCGGTCAGCGCGATGGCGGGCATGCCATAGGCCTGGCAGGCATCGACCATTTTGGGAATGCGGATCGCCCCTTCTAGGAGCGAATAAGGAGACCGGACGCGCAGATGCACAAAGGGAAGCTTCTTGTCCATGTTGATCTCCTGAGTGCCCGGACCCGCGCCGCTAGGCGACGCTCGAATCCTGGCAGACTAGCGCGATCAGGACGCGCCTAAAATAGAGCCCCACATCGTGATCATCCAGGTGAAGCCAAGAATTGCAGTAGCAGCGGACATATCTTGAATCATGCGGCGCATATCGCCCTCCCAAACCAATGTTCCTGATTTGTTCTATTCGACGATAAAGGCCGCCGTCAACACCTGATTCGAATTTTTGTTCCAGATTTGTTCCGCAGTCAGGCCGGATCGAAGGCCGTCAGGCGACCGTTATCCAGCGTGACAACGCGATCCATGCGCTCTGCCAGCTGGTGATTGTGCGTGGCGATAAGAGCCGCAGCGCCCCTCTCCTTCACGGCGGACTGAAGCGCCAGGAAGACGCTCTCCGACGTCGCCGGATCAAGATTGCCCGTCGGCTCATCCGCCAGCAGTACCCGTGGTTCATTGGCCAGGGCACGTGCGATGGCGACTCTCTGCTGCTCACCGCCGGACAATTGAGACGGCGCGTGCGTGAGGCGTTCGCCGAGACCGAGCCCAGTCAGAAGCTCGGTGGCATGCTTGCGTGCCGTGCGCACACCCTTGCCGCCTACGAGCTGTGGCAGGACGACGTTTTCCAGCGCGTCGAACTCAGGCAGCAAGTGGTGGAACTGGTAGACAAATCCGACCTCAGAGCGGCGCAGCGCCGTGCGTCCGCGGTCAGAGAGTTCTCGGGTGTTCTCACCCGCAATGACCACTTCCCCGGCGTCGGGGCGCTCCAGCAGCCCCGCAGCATGCAACAGGGAGGACTTGCCGGAACCGGAGGGCCCGATCAGGCCGACAATTTCTCCCGGGTTCAGCGTCAGGCTGGCCCCGCGCAGGACCGTCAGATTGCCAGCCTCGGTGACATAGGTCCGCTCGATATCGCGCAGTTCGAGAACGGCATCACTCATAACGAAGCGCCTCCACAGGATCGAGACGGGAGGCCAGCCAGGCCGGGATGACCGTGACAGCCAGGGACATGATCAGGCCAAAAATGGAAACGAAGAAGATCTCGCCGACATCGAGCTCGGCCGGGATCCGGTAGAGATAATAGACCGACGGATCAAATACCGGACCACCGGTCAGCGCGTTCAGAACATCCTGGATCGGCCCGATATTGAGCACCAGAACGACGCCCAGGATGATCCCGCAAAGCGTACCCAGCATGCCGATCGTCGCGCCGACCAGGAGGAAGATCCGCATGATCGAGGCGCGCGTCGCGCCCACCGTGCGCAGGATGGCGATGTCACCGCTCTTGACCTTCACCAGCATGACCAGCCCGCCGATGATGTTCATCGCGGTTATGCCGATCACCACAGAGAGGAGGAGCCGCATCATCGAGCGCTCCATCTGCAGGGCATCAAAAAACGCCGGGTTCTGGCCTGTGAAATCAAAGACCGAGGAATTCACCCCGGCGCGTTCCTGGATGGGCGCCACAAAACTGGCCGACAACATCGGATCATCCAGACGGATCTGGATCAGGTCCACCACCCCGTTTTTCTGGAAAAAGAGATTGCCCTGCTCCAGCGGCATGAAGGCCAGCGCATCATCAATGGTTGAGACACCGGTCGAGATGATGGCGTCGACATAATAGGCCTTCTGCGTGGGGATACTTCCCGCCGGCGTGTTGCGCATGGCGGTGGTGATGAAGGTCACGCGGTCATCAATGCTGACGCCGAGCTGGCGGGCGACGCCGCGGCCGAGCACGATGCCATTGCCGCCATAACGCCCACTGCCAAAACGCCCCAGAGAGCCTGCAATAATCCCCGTCAGGCTGCCGGCTGTCTCGCCCTGCGTCACCAGTTCCATCTGTGCGAGATCGGAGGGTTCCACGGCGAGCACCTGGATCACGGTCTCATAACGATCAGACACCGCCATGACCTGCCCCTGGACAACCGGGTCGGCGCTTTCAACGCCAGGCATGGCTTCCAGCTCGACGACAAGCTCGGACACGTCATCGGGCGTCATTACTCGGGCATCGACATAGACATGTGGCTGCGCACCGAGCAGCTGTTCATAGAGCTGGGTGCGAAAGCCGTTCATGACCGACATGACGGTGATCAGGGCCGCAACGGCCAGGGCCACGCCGATGAAGGAGATAATCGCAATCAGCGCGACGCCGCCATCCTTGCGGGTTGCGCCGACAAAACGCCCCGCAATCATGAATTCATACGGGCTGAACGGCAATGCGCCAGACGTCTTGCCGGCGGCAGGATTATCCATTCGAGAAGGCACCTTCTGCGAGACGGTTGACCGCGTCTTCCGGCGACATCTCATGCGTCTCACCGGAACGACGGATCTTGACCTCAACCTTGTTCTCTTTAAGGCCGCGCGGACCGATCACCAGCTGATACGGCAGGCCGATCAGGTCAGCGGTCGCGAACTTGCCGCCCGGACGTTCCTTGGTGTCGTCGTAAAGCGGATCGAGCCCGGCCGCCGACAGTTTGGCGTAAGCATCCTCACAGGCCGTATCCGCCGCGTCGTCGCCGGCACGCAGGTTGAGAATGCCCGCCCCGAACGGTGCGACGCTTTCCGGCCAGATACAGCCCTTATCGTCGTGATGCGCTTCAATGATCGCGCCGAGAAGACGCGACACGCCAACACCATAGGAGCCCATGTGAACCGCGTGTTCTTTCTGGTCCTGGTGCATGACCATGGCCTTCATCGGCTCGGAATACTTGGTGCCAAAATAGAAGATGTGGCCGACTTCAATGCCGCGCGCGGACAGCTGGCGGTCGGCGGGAACCTTGGCGAATTCATCCGCGTCGTGCATTTCCTCGGTGGCGGCATAAAGCGCGGTGCGCTGATCCACCAGCGGCTGGAGATCTCCCTCGAAATCCACATCCGCCCCCGGAACAGCCATTTCCACCAGGTCGGCATGACAGAAGACCTCGCTCTCGCCGGTTTCGGCCAGGACGATAAACTCGTGGGACAGGTCACCCCCGATCGGACCGGTATCGGCCCGCATCGGCACGGCCTTGAGGCCCATGCGCGCAAACGTGTTGAGATAGGCCACGAACATGCGGTTATAGGAGTGGCGCGCCGCCGCCTCGTCGATATCGAAGGAATAGGTATCCTTCATCAGGAATTCGCGGCCGCGCATGACGCCGAAACGCGGACGGATCTCGTCGCGGAACTTCCACTGGATGTGATAGAGCATTTTCGGCAGATCCTTGTAGGACCGGCAATAGGAGCGGAAGATCTCGGTGATCATCTCCTCGTTTGTCGGCCCGAACAGCATCTCGCGCTCATGCCGGTCGGTGATGCGCAGCATCTCCTGGCCATAATCGTCATAACGACCACTCTCCCGCCACAGATCAGCGGACTGGATGGTCGGCATCAGCATTTCCACCGCACCGGCGCGGTTCTGCTCCTCGCGCACGATCTGCTCGACCTTCTTGAGTACTTTCATGCCCAGCGGCAGCCAGGAATAAATCCCCGCGGATTGCTGGCGGATCATGCCGGCGCGCAGCATCAGCTGGTGAGAAACAATCTGGGCGTCCGAAGGGGTTTCCTTCAGTACGGGCAGGAAATAGCGGGAAAGGCGCATGGAAATTCGTCCAGTCAGGAAGGTTTGTGCCAGTTAGACGACTTCTGCGCGCCGTGACAAGGAGCTGGAGGTGTCACTTGCACCTGGAGGGCGGGATTTTGGGGTGGTGGGGTGGTCCCGACGAAGGTTGGGGAGCGGTTTGTCGAGGGGTTTGGGGTTGTAGGAACTGCGTTCCTTGGGCACCGGAGGCCGGCTTCGAAGCCTCGACTACCGCGGCTCCCCCCGATCGGCACCTGGTTGCAGTATGAGCAGATCATCACATTCTCTCGCGCGGCAACGATCCGCAAACCCAAGGGCTTTAGATCGATCCTGCAGAAAAACACCAAACAGGTCTCGGGACAGGCGATAATACTCTTCGTAGTCAACCAACCTGTTGGAGACAGGTATCGACAGGTAGTAATCTGACGTTTCTGAGTCACGGCCAAGCGAGTACTGACCGTCTGTGTCGGTGTAAGAGTCTACGAACCGCAATTCAGCTACCTTTTCGGAAAAATGGGGCACACACATTTTTCGGGCCGCAAACTCGCGCTCCGTCACTTGTCGGAGGGGCCGAAAGATCAGAGAGAATGTGTCAGCCCCAATTTATTCACCCCCGACCTTTTCCAAGCATGCGGGCCTTCTGCGTCTGGCGCATATCTCATCAAGATCGCGGCGAGGCGATAGTCCGGTATGTACTCATTGTACTCTCCTCCCCCCATTAAATGAGCCTCTTCGAACCCACTGTGGGTTTTTCTTTCGAGGAATAGAGTGAGATGCTTTTCGAGGTCTGCTGCTACGACTTTCTTCTTCTGCAACAGATCCGCGTAAAACGCATAGTGCTTTGTATAGACATCGTTCGCCGCCCGCCGCATGTCACGAATGACTGCTCCCCAGTCAACCTCATCTTCAAAAAGAAGAGCTTCGGACATGAGGCTGTCCATGCCGTCGAGTGTTGTTGCATCGCGCTTTATGAAATCTATTCCCGGCACAAGCTTGCTCACCTCCCTCCCAGTAAAGAGGGCTGCATAGTAAACAAACGCGATTTGATCTCTATATGTGCGCTCAAACTCGACCAATGCCTTACTACTCGATTTCGCCAGCTCTTTCTGAATTTCATATGTTTCGAGGCATTTCTCAAACTCACTCACACTCGCGGCAATCTCGCCTTGACGCCACCGCAACAAAGCGAGCTCGAATCGAAACCTTCGCAAATAGGAAAAGAGCGAAATTTGCGCAGGCGGATTATCGCTAGCTTGAGTAGAAATTCCTCCTTCAAAATCAGCAATTTCTTCAAGACAAAAATCTATATGATCTGCGAATGACCTACGCACGCTCACCCCACTTTTGTTAGTTTGCTCGGTTCAGAACACTGAACAAGTTTCTCGAACATGACGGAAAAAACAGGGACACACACCATTTATTCCTTGTCCAGACGCGAAAAAACAGGGACACACACCATTTATTCCTTGTCCAGACGCGGGCGTCCACGTGCGCGGGGGCGTAGTGGACGCGACGACTTCGTCTCCAGCCCGGCCAGCCAGTCCGGAGCGCCCATCGGATAGCCCGTCTCGGTGAAATATCCCAGCCGCGCCTCTTCCTCTGCACTCAATTCGTCCGCAAGATATCGGCGCCAGTCAGGCACGCGCGCCAGATATTCGATTGCCGTCGTCAGGCCGTCCGTCCAGCCGCCGAGATGATAGCGCGCGCTTGACCACGCCCAGTCCTGCGCACGCGGGCTCAGCCGCGCCTTCACCGGGTTGAGCTCGACATAGCGCACCGCCGTCAGCGCGTGCGCCTCATCCATCGCACAGGATGAAAACCGCCCCTGCCAGAGATAACCGGTCCATCCCTCGCGCGCATTGATATGTCGGGTATAGCGCTGATGCGCCTGCGCCACCGCCCGGGACAGACCGCCCTCATCGGCCGGTTCCAGAACCAGGTGGACATGATTGGGCATCAG
>NZ_JAEPNI010000002.1 GCF_017643475.1 Maricaulis sp. | reverse complement strand
CCGTTCCGGCTTGCATCTATCGGTTTGCAATCAGGGGAGGCGAACACGTGTTCGCCGGGAGACTAGTTTATGAAAATCCAAGTTTTGAAGTCGACGACGGCGCTCGTTGCGAGCCTGACGTTTGTCGCAAGTGCGGCGGCCAAGGAAGCTGAATCCACACAGGAATCCATTACCGTAACCGGCACGCGCATCGAGGGGCTCGACCTCGAAGGTGCAGTCCAGGCGGTGCAGATTGATCGCGAGGCGATCGAGGAATCCGGTGCCAATTCGGTTATCGATCTCATGCGTGACCTGACGATCACCGGCGGTGGTTCCGGCACGTTTTCGACCTCGACGGCCGGTCCGCTGTCGTCTGACACGCCGGTCGGTGCGGGCGGTGTTTCCCTGCGCGGTCTGGGCACCAGCGCCACGCTGACCCTGATCAATGGCCGTCGCGCCACGATCAGTGCCTTTGCCCGCGGCCAGGAGAGCTTTATCGACGTCAACTCCATCCCGCTGGCAGCCATCGAGCGGGTGGAGGTTCTGCCCAATGGTGCGTCCGCCACCTATGGTGCGGATGCTGTTGCCGGTGTCGTAAACTACGTCCTGCGTGATGATTGTGAAGGACAGGAAATTTTCGTTTCCTATGGCGATTCAACCGCGAGCACCGATGAGGGGCGTTTCAACATCAACGGTATCCGTGATCTCAAGCGAGCAGGACCAGACGATTGACTGACAGCAATACTTATGCATTCGCCCTGCATGGCGGAGCCGGCGTGACACCGGGACGGGATTATTCCGCTGCCGAGGTCCATATGCGCGAACTGGCACTGGCGTGCGAGCGTGATCTTCAGGCCGGCGCGGCGGCACTGGATATTGTGACCCGGGCGGTCGAGGAGATGGAGACGTCGGGTCTCTATGTGGCCGGACGTGGATCCGCCCCGAATGATGCCGGCTATGTTGAGCTGGATGCCTCGATCATGGATGGAGCGAAGCGCCAGGGCGGTTCGATCGCCGCAGCGCGTGATGTCATGCTCCCCATCCGTGCCGCCCGCGCAGTCATGGAAAAGTCCGAACACGTAATGCTGACGGCGCGCGGCGCAGAGCGTTTCTGTCGCCATCACGGGCTGGAATTCGTGGCTGAGCCGGACAGTTATTATCGTCTTCCTGCGGGGGTGGTCGAGGAAGACCTGGCCACAGCCAATCGCGCTCACGGTACGGTCGGCGCGGTGGCGCTTGATCACCAGGGCCGGCTGGCAGCGGCGACATCGACAGGCGGTATCTTCGGCAAGTCCGCGGGGCGTCTCGGCGATACGCCCATTATCGGTGCCGGCACCCGGGCGGACGAGAATGTTGCCGTGTCCTGTACCGAGTTGGGAGAGGCTTTCATCCCGGCTGGAGGCGCTCAGGATGCGGCGTCGCGTGTGCGTTACGGATCCCAGCCGCTGGACGAGGCGGTCGAGGGCTTGATCGCGGATGTCGGTGCTCGCGACGGGGATGGCGGGGTGATCGCTGTGGACCGTGAGGGCCGTGTCTCCATGCACTGGAACTCACCCGGTATGAAACGCGCCCGGGGCAGTTCCCGAGTGGCGGTCCAGACGGGGGTGCGCTAACCCCAGTCGCTGCTCCCGCCCGGCGTAGTGGGGGCATGGCGAATGTCACCCTTGCTCGGGTGCTTACGGTTCCGATGAGCAGCAAGAAATGGGGAATTTGCTGAAATCGCGCGTTTAGCGCGAATTTGCCCTAGTCCGGCGGATTCGGGTCGTATAGGATGCGCGAAGCGTCCCGTTGAGGGGGGGCGAAACGCGCGCGTCCGGCTGCATTGTGCGTTCTCGAGATCTCGGGAGCGCCGCTTGCTACGAGCGGTCGTCGCGACTGGGGGATAATATGCTGTCACTTGATCGATTTTCTGCTGTCGTGGGCTATGCTGATAAGGCGTTGAAGTCTTTCGCCCTTGCTGGTGTAGGTGCCGTTTGGGCGGTTGGCGCGGCGCAAGCCCAGCCGGCCGTTTCAGGCTCGGCTGCGGAGCAAGTGTTCAGTCCCCCGCCCGGGCATGTCTCACGGATTGAGCCCGGCGATACGGTCTCTCTCTCGTATACGATCTTCGAATCTCCCACGACCCATTTCGAAGACGGTGAAATGACGGTCTATCTGGGGGCGGGAATTCCCCTGGCTGTTGCAGCGACCGCCTCAACCGGATTTGGCTGTGACCTCAATGGCGCTCCGGTTATCACCGGCGTCAACACCGGCACCATCTCGATCTCGAATCTGGCGATGAATGCGGCATTTTCATTCTGTTCCGTTTCGATCACTTTTGTGGTCCCTGAGGGTACGGCGGCCGGAAACTACACGATTTCTGCTACCGATCTGACGGGTAATGATGATGGTGTGACGCCTTTTGCAGCAGCGATTGGCGACGTGGTTGTTACCGTTGAGGCGGATGATGATGCGCCAAACGTTGAAGTGTCCGGTCCTGCCGGTCCTGTCAGTGGCGTCTTCAATGCCTCCGTCTCGTTTACAGATTCTGCCTCTCTTTTTCCGGAGCAGGTTGAGGATTTTGATGTAGCGGATTTGCTCGTTTCCAACGCCACGGTGAGCCTGATCAATCAAGGCGGAGATGCCGGTGGCGCAATTTTCAGCGCCAATCTCGAAGTGACGCCCACTGGCGGCACGCCGATTGAAATTTCCCTGCCTGCGGCAAGCGTGACGGACATCGCCGGTAATGCGAACAATGTTTCGAATACCTATTCAGTGGCTTACGACGCAGCGCCGCCGGTCGACCCGGCAAGCTTGGTGAATTTCACCAATGAATTTCTCAATGGTCCGTTCGCGGCCGGGGGTACGCCTACTCACCGGTTTACCATCGAGAATACGTCTTCCGAAGACATGACCATCACCTTCTTTACGGAGAATATTCAGGCGGGATTGACCGGGCTCGCTGCGACCGGTGGGCCGACGGTTGATACGTGTGGTGGCACGCTCTCCGGGACGACATTCCTGATTTATACTGGTGGTAGTCTTACAGCGGGCAATTCGTGTACCATCGAGGTCCCGGTGCTGATCCCGGCCGGGGCGGCGCCTGGCAGTTATGGTGTTCAGACGAGCTTGCTGTCGGCATCACTCGCCACGACGGGCGCGATTATTGTTGATCCAGCCCAAACCCAGCTTGAAATTGCTGGTTTTGAGGGCACCGGCGTCATTGATTTTTCCAAGGAGTTCACCAACGATCCGGTTGGGCCTGGTGAGCAGGTCACGCTGGAATTCACGATCTCTGCTGCGGGCAGTTTCACGACCAGCGACCTGTCCTTCACGGATGATCTTGATGCGGCGCTGAGCGGAATGGTCGCGACAGGATTGCCGGCAACCGACGTTTGTGGATCCGGCTCGACCTTGTCCGGTACTGATACAATCACGCTGACCAATGGTAGTCTGGCACAGGATGCCAGTTGCACCTTCTCGGTGACGGTTGATGTCCCGGCCGGTGCTACGCATGGCGAATACACGAACACGACGTCCCTCCTTTCGGCGACACGATCTGATGTTGGTGCGGTCAGCATTGAGCGGGCCAGCGACACCCTGAATGTTGAAGTTATTGCGCCAACGGTGCGCGTTGAAGGCCCTGCGGGCCCGGTTTCCGTGGCTGAGAATTTCACCGTTGACGTCACCTTTAGTGAGGATGTCACCGGTGTGGAGATCGCGGACCTGAGCTTGGTCGGCGCAACCGCTGCCGGCCTGACCGGCTCCGGGACGGATTACCAGTTTGAACTGACGCCGACAGGTGTCGGAACGGCCACCGCCCAGTTCAATGCCGACGGCGCTGTTAACGGAGGCGCAGTTGGCAATCTCATCTCGAATCTCTTTGAGGTCGACGTCGCAGCAGCGGCACCTGAAGCCCAGGTTGAAGGCCTTGGCGCGGAGATCGTTAATGGCGATGCGACGCCGAGTGGCGGCGATGCCACGCTGTTTGCTCCCATCGATGTCGCGGGTGGTTCCGCGAACGCCGTGTTCACGATCCGAAATGTGGGCACGACCGACCTGACGGTGGGAACAGTCAGCCTCGTGACAGGAACAGATTTCAGCATCGCCTCCCAGCCGACCTCCCCGATTGCTGCGGGAGCAAGCACGACATTCACGGTGACCTTCGATCCGACGGCGCTCGGTGAGCGTTCCGATACCCTGTCATTTGTGACCAATGATGCGGACGAAAACCCCTACACATTCGGGATCGCCGGCAATGGTATTACGGCCCCGGAAATCAATGTGGCCGACGCTGCGGCTGCCAATGACATTGCGGACGGAGACGTCACGCCGAGTGCCGTTGATGGCACGGACTTCGGAAATCTCAATGTTGTCGGGGGCACTCTGACAACAACGTTCACCATTGAAAATGTTGGCGGGTCCGCCCTGACGCTGGGCTCTGATGCGGTTTCGATCAGCGGCTCTGCCGATTTCACAGTCGCCAGCCAACCCGCGACGTCCGTGGGCGTTGGAAGCAGTGAGACGTTTACAGTCACGTTCGACCCGTCTTCTTCGGGAAGCAAGACGGCGACCATCTCGATCACGAATAATGATGCAGACGAAAGTCCCTATACGTTCGCGGTTCAGGGTTTTGGTGTCGATAATGAAGCGCCAAGCGGTTATTCGGTTGCCTTTGACGCATCTATTTACGGCCCCGCTGCCAATACGACGGCCAGCTTCACGATCGATGATCCCGAGATTGGTGCGACCTTTGATTACTCCATCTCGTCGTCGGGCGGCGGTGCTCCGGTTACCGGCAGCGGAACCATTCCGGTTCCGGCGCCCGGGTCGCCGAGTGAGTACCAAGTTTCGGGAATCGACGTTTCCGGCCTCGCCGATGGAACGCTGACAGTCAGTGTTTCCCTGACGGACACGGACAGCAATGTCGGTGGACTGGTCACCGATACGGCTACCCATGATACCACCGCGCCGACGCCGGTGTTGTCGACGGTCGCGAGTGACCCGGTTTCGGGCGCCTTCACGTTGACGCTCGACTTCGGTGAGACCGTTACCGGATTTACTGTGGGCGAAATTTCTGTCGGAAATGGTGCTGCCTCCGGTTTCTCCGACGATGGCGGAGGCGCTTTCTCGGTGACAATCACGCCGGCGTCTGACGGCACAGTTGCCGTAGATGTTGCGGCCGCTGTCGCTCAGGATGCTGCGGGCAATGACAATAATGCAGCCACCCAGTTCAGCATCGAGAACGATGAAACCGCGCCAACGATGACGATTTCTTCTGGCGCTGCAGATCCGGTTTCCGGCGTCTTCTCCGTCACGGTGACGTTCTCGGAGTCTGTGACCGGATTTGCCGTCGGCGACATTTCCGTAGGCAATGGCGCAGCATCCAATCTGGCAACCAGCGACAATACGACCTTCACCGCCGACATCACGCCGGCTGCGGATGGGAGTGTGACCGTCGATGTCGCAGGTGCTGTGGCACAGGATGCTGCCGGCAATGACAATACCGCTGCGACGCAATTCTCGATCACCAATGATGAGACACCGCCGACGGTGAGCAGCGTCGACCTGTTCGCAGGCGTCGTGTCGCCAACGGATGCAGATATTGTCTCCTGGCAGGTGGATTTCAGCGAAGATCTCGATATCAGCACGCTGTCCGGAGCGGACTTTGTTGCGACCGGTACGACGGCGACGCCAACCGTCAGCTCATTGAGCAATAGCAGTTTTGAGGTCTCCCTCGCCGGCGGCGACATGGACGATCTGAATGCTACCGTGACATTGGCCCTGGCAGCCAGCCCGACAATCTCGGACCTGGCCGGCAATGCGCTGGTCAGCACGGCCGTCACCGGTACAAACAATAATTCGATCGACGTCATCAATGATACGGTGCCGCCGACGCTCACCATCACAACCGTCGCAAGCGACCCGGTTTCCGGGGTGTTCTCGGTCAGCTTCAACTTCGATGAAAATGTCACGGGCTTCACCCTCTCCGATATCACGGTGGGGAATGGCGCTGCGTCAAACTTTGCCGGTTTCGATGACAGCTACACTGCGGATATCACACCGACGGCAGATGGACCGGTTACGGTCGATGTCGCTGCAGCTGTCGCGCAGGACCTGGCGGGTAATGACAATGTGGCTGCGACCCAGTTCAGCATCGAGAATGATGAAACCCCTCCGACGGTCACGCTGACATCAACCTCCAGCGACCCGGTTTCGGGGGCCTTCCCGTTGACTGTCACGTTCTCGGAAGCGGTGTCCGGATTTGCTCTGGGCGACATTGCGGTCGGCAATGGTACGGCGTCCAATCTCGTGACATCGGACAATACGATTTTCACCGCCGACATCACGCCGACAGGCGATGGTACGGTGACCGTCGATGTCGCAGCCGCTGTCGCGCAGGATGCGGCCGGAAATGACAACACGGTGGCGACCCAGTTCACCATCGAAAACGACGAAACAGGGCCGACAGTGCGCTTGCGCTCGGCGGCCAGTGACCCGGTCTCGGGTGTGTTCTCGCTCGAGGTCTTGTTTGATGAGGCGGTCACCGGTTTCGCAGCAGCCGATCTGGTTGTCGGAAACGGCTCTGCTTCCAACCTTGCCACGGCCGACAACACCACCTTTAGCGTCGACATCACGCCGGCGGCGGATGGTTCGGTGACAGTCGATGTCCCTGCGGCGGTTGCCCAGGATGCTGCGGGCAACGACAATGATGCCTCCAGTCAGTTCACGATCGAGAATGACGAGACTGGCCCGAGTGTTACAATCACCACGGCGTCAAGTGATCCGGTGTCAGGTTCCTTCTCGATCACGATTAGCTTCTCTGAAGTTGTCAGCGGTTTTGCGATCGGAGACCTTGTGGTCGGCAACGGTTCGGCAGGCTCACTGGCGACGGCTGACAATATGACCTTTACCGCCAATGTCCGACCGACATCGGGTGGTACTGTTACCGTTGATGTCGCTGCCGGCGTCGCACAGGACGCGGCGGGCAATGACAACACGGCCGCAGCGCAATTCTCGATCGAGAATGACGAGACGCCCCCAGGCGTTGTCATTACGAGTGCTGCATCCGACCCGGTTTCCGGTGTCTTCTCCGTCAGCATTACCTTCGATGAAACAGTCACAGGCCTAGCGGTTGGCGACATCACCGTGGGTAATGGCGCGGCGTCGAACCTTGCCGGATCCGGGACTAGCTACACTGCGGATATCACGCCTGCCAGCGATGGCACGGTGACAGTTGATATTGCTGCGGGTGTGGCCCAGGACGCTGCAGGCAACACAAATACCGCTGCCGCACAGTTTACGATCGAGAATGACGAAACGGCGCCGGGGCTCGCGATTACCACGACGTCAAGCGATCCAGTCGCTGGCCTGTTCTCGGTGACCTTCACGTTTGATGAAAGCGTGACCGGGTTCGTGCTCGGAGACATTGCTGTTGGCAATGGCGCGGCCTCGAATTTCGCGGGATCCGGTACGACCTACACGGCGGACATTACGCCGGCGGCTGATGGTGCTGTAACGGTCGACGTTGCTGCGGATGTTGCACAGGATGCGGCCGGTAACGGCAATACGGCAGCGGCCCAGTTCTCAATCGACAATGATGAAACCGGTCCAACCGTTGATAATCTGGCGGTCTCGGATACCGATCTGCGTAACGACGATGTTGGTGATGCCTTCACCGTTGCGGTCGATTTCTCCGAACAGGTTGATACGGCGAGCAATCCTACGCTGAGCTTCGCTCCTGATGTCAGCGCGGCGTTGAGTTTCCAGTCGGGTGCTTTCTCCAACGGGGACACAACCTATACCGCGACGTACACGGTTCTGGATTCACAGAGCAGCCTGGCTGATATTGATGTCACTGTTTCCGGCGTTTCCGATTTGCTGGGCAACGCTTTGGTGGACGACACAACTGCTGACGTGTTCTCCGTTGAGCAACGGCGTGGCAGCATCAGCATTGTTGCCGAGATTGATGGTCTTGTTGACGGTGAATTCGATTTCACCAGCGATCTGGGCAGTTTCGCCATTTCGACGACGGCCCAAACCGGCACCGAAAACTTCACGGATCTGAGTGAGGGCGCATACGGGTTTGCCTTCACCGAAGAGGATGGTTTCTCGCTCTCCGGCATCAGCTGTGTGGGCGGCACGTCTGCGACGGATGCGGCTGCCGGGACACTGGATGTGACCCTGGCACCGACCGATGCCGTGACGTGTACCTTTGCACTCACCGCGGACCCTGAGGTGGATGAGACCGAGATTCCGCAGGTCGAGATCACACTGGCTTCCGCGTCCGACGATCCGACGTCAACGACGACCACGTTTGATCTCACCAATACCGGTGGTTCTGCGTTCTTCTTCGAAGCCTCCACGGATGCTGCCTGGTTGACGGTGGACCCGACATCCGGCTCGATCCCTGCGTCTGGCAGCCTGACTTTCACGGTCAGCTTCACAGCGGCAGTTCTGGACCTGGATCCTGGCACCTATAACGCAACGATCACGATCACCGAGACCGCTGCGGCTGGGCAGAAGGATGGGCTGGCGCGGGCCAATACGCTCAACACCATCAACATTCCGGTGACGATCACGCTTGAGCCACGGGAAGGCACGCTGACGCTGGTTTCAACGACTTTGCCGGATATCGCCGGTCAGGGCAGCTTCAGCTACACCTCCGATTTGGCGGAGTTTGACGGAGTGACGCTGACGACGGTCAACGGCTCTGCATCGACAATGGCTGAGACCGTTTTGCGTGGACAATACGACATCACCCAGGCTGCGGCTGAAGGTTGGCGTCTGAGTTCGATCATCTGTACGGGCGATGATGATAACGGTTCGAGCTTCGACCTGTCCGCTGGAACGGCGACCATTGATCTTGACCCGGAGGAGGTCATGACCTGTACGTTCGCCAATGTGCGAGACGAGGACTATATCCGCGAGATCACGACCTCTGCCATTCGCAGCTTCATGGCTGCGCGTGCAGACCAGATCTTGACCAATGCACCGGATCTGTCCCGTCGTATGCGGACTGCGGATGGCGTAGCGACCCAGAACCACTTCTCCGCCAATCTGACCGAGCGGGGCATGCAGGCGAACTTCTCGACCAGCCTAAATGCGATCCGGATGTCGGCGCGTGATGATCGCGTCCCGTCGGATAGGGACGAGGCACTCGGCGTGCATCGGTCTACCGGTATGAGCTCGGTAGATGTGTGGTTCGAAGCCAGCTATGCCAGCGTCACTGACGATCGTGCAGGCCTGGATGCGGAATCCGACTTCGGCATGTACTCGCTTGGTGTCGATTTCCTGCATTCCGAGGACCTCCTGCTTGGTGCGATGCTGCAGTTTGACTCGGCGGAAACCGTCACCGGAGAATGGCGCAGCCGTGTCGAAGGTGATGGCTGGATGGCCGGCCCGTACATGGTCGCTCGCCTCAGCGAAAATCTCTATTTCGATGCACGCGGTGCCTGGGGCCGTTCGGAGAACGAAATCAACCCGATTGGAACTTATTGGGATGAGTTCGATACCGAGCGCATGCTGTTTGAAACCAACCTGACCGGCGATTATCGAACCGGCGGCTGGCGGATTACGCCGGAACTGGGTGTTGCCTACTTCTCAGAGGAGCAGGCGGCCTATACCGACAGTCTCGGCATCTTCATCCCGTCCCAGGAGATCACCATCGGCCGGGCCAGCTTCGGACCTGAGTTTGCCTACCGGATTGAGCGTGGCGAAGGCGGGTATCTTGAGCCTTACGTCCGGCTCAACGCGATCTGGGATTACGAAAGCGCTGAAGTCATCAACACGTCAGGCGTTCTTCAGGGGGTCGGTGACTTCCGGGCAGACGCCCGCCTTGGCGTCAATGCTGAAT
The DNA here is from genome assembly GCF_017643475.1 of Maricaulis sp. GTDB lineage: Bacteria > Pseudomonadota > Alphaproteobacteria > Caulobacterales > Maricaulaceae > Maricaulis. The sequence goes on along the minus strand of NZ_JAEPNI010000002.1, from coordinate 846,955 downwards.
TTGCCAATGGCGGCGTGCTCTCGGCGGAGGTCGGTCTGCAAGGCGTTGGCCAGTCAGATTTCGAGGCGAACAATGCGATGATCCGGATCCGCCTGCCGCTCAGCATGGACTGATTTTGGGAATAGCCTATCCTGGAGGAGCTCATCGACGCTCCTCCAGGAGCAGTCCTTCATTGAAGGAGCTGTAGACATCCATGGTTGATCCTCTTGAGCCTGTAGAATTGCTGCAACAGCTGGTGGATGGCGGCACGCTGTCCGATACCGAGGCTGCTCACGCCCAGGCCCTGCAAGATAGATCCCGCGAACCTCTCGACAGGGTTCTCGCTCAGTCCGGATTGATGAGCGAGGCGGACATTGCAACCTTCTACGGACAGGTCTCGGGCCTGGCATTCGCCACATCGCGGGAAACCCTGCAGCTGCCTGACGGCCTTGAACCGATGGACGCTGATGTAAATCCGGATTTCTTGCGAGGTGAGCGTATCCTTCCTCTGGGAACAGATGGCGCGTCGGTGATAGCGGGCGTCGTGGATCCACAAAATCTCAAGGCCTTGCAGGGGCTGTCATTCGCGTGCCGCCGCCCGGTGACACCAGTCGTGCTGACCCAGGGCCTGTTCGACCAGTTATCCATCAGTCTTGATGAGGCCGATGAGGCGGGGGAGCGCGAACATGTCGAGCTCGACTTGCTCGCCGATTCCGACCGTTTGCGCGACCTGGCTCAGGCCGGCCCGGTCATCCGTGCGCTCGATCAGCTCGTAGCCCGGGCGGTGGAGGCGGGGGCATCCGATATCCACGTGGAACTCCAACAACGTGAGGCGGTTGTCCGGTGTCGGGTAGACGGGATTTTGCGCCAGCTTAATACATGGCCATCAAACCAGGCGCTCGCGGTGATCTCTCGCGTAAAGGTCCTGGCCGACCTCGATATCGCCGAGCGCAGACGACCCCAGGATGGACGGTTCTCCGTACCGATCGCCGGTCGATCAGTGGATGTCCGTGTTTCCGTCGTGCCAGGGCAGTACGGCGAGAGCCTGGTTCTACGTTTGCTCGACCCGGAGCTCAGTCTGCGCGACGTGGCCGACCTTGGATTTTCCGATGTTGTGGCTGGCACGGCCGGAAAAGTGCTGGCCGAGCCTCATGGCCTTGTCCTGGTGACGGGACCAACCGGGTCCGGCAAGACAACTTCCCTGTATGCCTTTCTGCGCCATCTTGCCAACGGCGAGCGCAAGATCCTGACGATCGAGGATCCGATCGAATATCGCCTGGCGGGTGTCGGCCAGTCCCAGATCAATCCGGCCATCGGGATTTCGTTTGCAGAAGCCCTGCGGTCCTTCCTGCGCCATGACCCGGATGTCGTCATGGTGGGCGAGATCCGCGATGCGGAAACCGCGCACACAGCTGTTCAGGCCGCGATGACAGGCCATCTCGTCCTCTCCACCCTGCACACCAATGACGCACCATCAGCCATCACCCGTTTGCAGGACCTTGGAGTTGCCGATTTCCTGATTGCGTCCACGCTCGCCGGCGTGTTCGGCCAACGGCTCGTCCGCCGACTGTGTACCGTGTGTGCGGGGGCAGGGTGTGAGGCTTGCGGTCAAACCGGATTTCGCGGGCGTGTGCCGGTCGTTGAAGCCTTCCATGTTGACGAATCCATGCGCGCGGCAATCAGGCAGCAATCTGTTGATGCTGAAGCCGTTTCGCGTGAACTGGCAAACCGGGCGTTCCGCACCATGTGGCAGGACGGCCTGCAGAAATGCGCGGCCGGGCTGACTTGTGAGGACGAGTTGAAGCGAACGCTGTCACAGAGGCGCGGGGCTGATGGCTGACGTCCGGGTCTGGCACTATCTCGGCGAGAACGCACAGGGCCAGATGTGCCAGGGGTGTGTGGATGCGCGTTCCAGCGATCACGCCACGCGCATTCTGGCAGCACGCGGCATCGTCGCCGTAGAGGTTTCCGAAGAGAAGAGCGGCCAGGGGCAGCATGAAAAGCACAAGCTGTCCGCCGCAATGCTGGCAGATTTCGCGGAGGCGATGGCAGATCTCCTGGGGTCTGCATTGTCCGTGACCGATGCCCTGCTGGCGTTTGAGATCAGCGAGCGCCGCCCCCGATTGAAGGCTTTCGCATCCCGGCTTGTGCATGCGGTGCGCAATGGTCGAACGCTCAACATGGCAATGCAGGAAGATATTTCGCGTCCGCCGCGCATCCTGATTGCCATGACCGCAGCGGGTGAGGAATCCGGCGCGCTTGCGGCTTCCTTCTCTGACCTGGCCCAGCGTCTCAAGCGCGGGCTCGAGCTGCGACGCGGATTGATTGGCCAGATGGTCTACCCGATCGCGCTGGTTGGATTGATGTTCCTGACCCTGGTGTTCCTGGCATTTCTGGTTCTGCCCAACTTCGAACAGGTGTTTGAAGGTGCTGCCGCCCCGCCACCGCCGGAGACCGCATTCGTGCTGTCTGCCGGAGCCTTCCTTCGCAATTATGCGGTCTGGATCCCGGTTTTCGTTCTCGGTGTCGTGGTCCTCGTCCAGCGGTTCCTGCTTATGGCTCCCGAGCACTGGGCGAGACAGTTCCGCAAAGTGCCGGTGGTCGGTCGCAATATCTGGTTGCTGAATGTGGCGTCCTATGCACGCACTCTTGGCGTCCTCTTGTCCGCTGGTCTGCCGCTGCTGCGGGCCGAGGCGGTCGCCCGTGACACTGTCGGGGATCCGGCGATGCGGCAGCAATTGTCCGGGCTTTCGGATCGGATTCGCGGCGGTGTTCCGCTCTCGGCGGCGTTTTCGGAGTCCCGCGCCCTGCCCGAGGATCTGGTTCGTCAGGTCCAGCTCGGCGAAGAAACAGGGCAGCTGGACACGTTTCTTCTGCGCGCAGCTGGGCGGTATGAACGTGAAGCAGAGCTCGCACTAAATCGTTCCGTGGAGCTGCTGGGACCTGTATTGATTGTATGTCTCGGTGTTTGTGTTGCCGGGGTGATCGTTTCCGTAATTTCCGGGGTGTTAAGTCTGAATGATGCAATCTATTGATTTGAAGGATAAATACACCGGAGCGCGGCCGCGGGATGCAGGCCTGACCCTGGTTGAGCTATTGGTCGTGCTTTTGATCATCACCGCGATAGCAGCGCTCGTTGCTCCGCGCGTGATGGGTTATGTCGGCCGCTCCAAGACGGATGTGGCGACGGCGCAGCTGGCCTCGATTCAAACCTCGCTTGAACTCTACTATCTGGATATGAGCCGATATCCGACCGAGGATGAGGGGTTGCGTGTGCTTGTCGAACCCGCTGAAGACGGGCAGCCGGGTTGGCGTGGGCCCTATTTTCGCAATGAAAGTGGGCTGATCGATCCGTGGGGAAATGCCTACATCTATGAACGCGCCGAAAGCGGTGACGGCTATGTCATTGGCAGTCTTGGGCGCGATAACGCACCGGGCGGCGAAGGGGAGGACAGTGACCTCTCTCGCAGTTAGCCGCGGTGAGTGCCGGGGTGAGCAGGCCGGTGTAACCCTCGTGGAAGTGCTGGCAGTTCTGGTGATTGTCGCGCTTGCAACATCGCTTGTCGTGCCACGACTTGTCGCCAATTCCACTGCCCGCAACATGGACCGGCACGCGGAAATTCTGGTTGCGGATCTGCGTCGCGCGAACATTGAAGCGCGCGCACTGGCCAGCCCGATTTTCGTGGATGTCGACGAGGATGGTTATTCGATCGAACTTCTGTCAATCGAACGTGACTGGGGTCCGGAGATCCAGGCCAGCTGGCGTGTCCGCCGGGGGGCGGCTTGGCAAGCGGTTTCACGTCTGGAGCTCACTGGGCGCAGGCTGGGGCGAAAGGAGGTCCTGATCCGCTTGCAACGCGATGATTTGACACGTGAAGTGCGGATCGAACCCCTGACCGGACGGGTGAGCTTTGACCCCGAATAACACCAGTGCCGGCTACACGCTGACCGAGACGCTTGCCGCGCTGGCGATCGCGTCGCTAGTGACTGTCACGGTCATGGCTGGCTTGGCGGATATCGGTCGTACCGCACGGCGGGCCAACCAAACCCAGCAAGCGATGCTGGAGGTGCGCAATATCGAAGCGAACCTGCGCGCGGGCGTGCCATCGGCCCGCATCACCGAGCGTTACCCGGATTGGTCGCTCTCCCTGTCGCCTGTTGATCGGCCGGTCGATCCGCGGACCGGGGCTGTTTTGACGCTGGCGCGGCTATCCCACGAGGATCTGCCCGGATTCGATTACAGTTTCGTCTATCTTGAGCCCGGACGCACCGGGGCGGGGCGTTAAGCCATGCAGCGGAAACAGGATACCGGCTTTACACTTGTCGAGGCGCTGATCTCGGTTGGTTTGTTAGCGCTCCTGCTGGTCATGCTCGCGCCGACACTGCGTCAAATCTCTGTCGTGGATCAACGGCTGCGCGATGAAATTTCCCGGCGCGAGGATCAGGCCGCTCTCGAAGCCTTGTTGAGGCAAGCGTTCATCAACATCCACCCTCTGCCGACGGCGCACGATTCCAGTGGGTTACAAGGATCGGCAGATCAGCTATCAGTGTTCACGCGAATTCCGGAAACGGGTCGGGTCGAGCAGCTTGATGTGGCCGTGGAAAGGGAGCGTCTGATCTTGCGTCTCGCGCCGGCTTTCGGTGGTGAACGCGAAAACCAGGTGATTACTGTCGTGCAAGTCGGTCGTGGCGCCCGGTTTTATTACTTTGGCGAGGTCGAACCGGGTGGGCAGTTGATCTGGTCCGAAGAGTGGTATCACAACCATCTGCCGCGCCTGGTCGTGCTCGATCTGGCGCCGCAGGGCGAGGAGATCAGGCGGATCGAAATTGCTGTGCCCAGTCGAGCTGGTTTTGATTGCCGTTTCGACTCGGGCAACGGGGCTTGTTTGGGAGGTGGGACGTGAGTGTCACGTCACCGATGACGCGAATTCTGGACAGCGTGCGGGCTTATTTCGCCTGGGCGCGCGAACGTGTGTGCGAGGACGCGCCCGGGATTTTGTCCAGTGCGTTTTTACGACCTGTCGCCCGTTGGTCTAGTTTGCGTGCGGATGGATGTTTGCTGGACCGCGGCGTCGTCCGCCGGTCACTTCTGGGCCGTGAAATCCGCTCAGAGACACCGATCGCCGGGCAGGGCGAGCTGGGGCTGCAGGTCGAATTGGGCTCGGAGCAAGTCTTTACCCAATCGGTTTCGGTCAATGCCCAGATCGCTCGCCGCGGCGACAGCGCATTACGGGCACGACTGGCGCGGCATTCTCCGATCCCGGAAGGCGACGCGGTTATCGCCTATGAGCTTGTCGGCGCCGATGGCCGGGACCGGGTCAGCGTGGATCTGGTTGTCGCGCGGCGCTCCGATATCGAAAGGGTGCGGGATCTGGTCGCCGTCGATAACTCGGACTGGCGCGTGGTTGCGATCTCTCAAACCGGTCGGCAAGTCGAGTTGTCTGCTTCCCTCGACCGGACCACCCGAGAGATTTTTGCGCCGGGTGCACGTTTGGCAGGCCTAATCGTGGCCACCCTGCTGCTGGGGCTAAGCTGGGTGGACCGGTTGCATCGGCAGGAAGCTGAACTGATCGATCAACGCGCCCGTCTGCTGGCGGAAGCCCGAGTGTTGCGCGGCGAGGAGGCTGAGAGCGAACAGATGCAACGCCTGCGTCCGTTCCAGGACAGTTACACAACTCTGTCTGATCTGCTCTCAGCCATGACGTTGATTTCCGATCAACCTGAAATCGAACAAGGTGTCTGGCGTATCGAGTACCGCCTGCCCGACACATTGCATGTCACACCTTCGGATGAGACCCGCGCCGCGGTGATGATCCCTCTTTATGAGCGGCCCGATACGGAGGCGGCGGAATGAAGGCACTCTTGTTGACATTGCCCCAATCCGCGCAGCGGCTTCTCGCGTGGAACAGCATCCTGCTCATGCCGGTCCTCGTCGTGACTCTTGCTGCCGCGCTGGTCTGGAGCGGCGCGCAAAGCTGGCGGCGGGTGACGGATCTTGAAGGTGAACGCGATCGCCTGGAGACACGGCTGGCTGACCAGCGCACGGCCTTGACTGAAACGCTGGCGGAGGCTTCCGGCCGGGCCGCGCACTCTGCACCCGGCAGCCCGGAGGATGTGCGGGCACGTTTTGAGGCCGAATACCGGTTATTCCTTGAAGCACTCGAGGCGTCGGGTGTGGATATTTCCCAGGCCACGGGCATTGGTGAGCTGTCGCTCGGCGAGGGGGTCTACGAACTCAGCGCTGCCTGGGGTGGATCGGCGCCCATGGCGGATTTGCTGTCTATCCTGGCGCGCCCGGAACTGGGCACAGCGAGCGTTTCAGAATTCTCCGTGCGGTCGTCACCCATTGACGGGCGCGTTGATGTGTTCATCGAATTCCGCCGCGCCTTCCTGCGGGAGGATGCATCATGAAGCAATTGGGTCCGTACGTTACGCTCGCCTTGATTCTGATCGTCTTGGGCGGTGCGGGATTCCTGCGACTTGCGCCGATTGCTCCGGCCGAGTTTCCGGCCGAGACCCCGATGGTTGGCGCGGAGCGAGCGCTTGTAGATCAGGCTGAGCTGGCGGGGGTGGTCGCGCGTATGCGGCCGCTGCGTCGAGCGACGCCGGCGGCGCCGACACCTCGGCATCCGATGTCGGACTACACCCTGATCGGTGTTGTTGAGGCAGATGGCGGAGGCTGGGCGCTGTTGCGAGATATGGACGGTGTTGTTACGGCGCGGATCGGGCAGGTTGTTGGCGGCTTCGAGCTGGTAGAATTATCGCCGGATGGCGCGATTTTCGCCCGTGGCTCAGAGGAAGTCCTCCTTGAGCGCTCATATTGACGGAAAAACATGGTTTTGCTGGTGACGACCTGCCGAGAGGTCTAGTATGTCTTCACCACCTTGGGGGGAGTAGCGTGCAGAATACGATGTTTAAGGGTCTGGTTGTGTCGTTCGCGGCGATTGTGACGCTGTCCGCGTGCGCGAGCTTGATGCCGGATGCGCGGACCGTGCATGAATCTCGTTACGCTGGAGCTCCGGTATCGCAACCCGGCTACACCCCGTCCTCGACAGTGGAGGCCGAAGCCGCATCAGAGGATACTGAAACCGTTCCCGGTGAAATCTCACCCACCGATCGACTTGTCTATTTTGATTCCACATCGGCTTCCCGATTGGGCGGGCGTGGCTCGGCAGACGAGCTGGATGGACGCACGTTGCGTCTCAACTTCATTGATGCCCCGGTCGCGGATGTTGTCCGCGCCATCATCAGCGAAGCGCTGGGCCAGACCGTCATGGTTGCCGACGGTGTGGACGGCCGGGTTTCACTGTCTTCGCGAGACCCCTCGCCCGCCCGCGCGGCCCTGCGTGCCCTGGAAACGGTGCTCGCGGAATCCAACCTGGTGCTGGTCGAGCGGAATGAGGGCTTTTTGCTGACACGACTGGATTCGGCTCGACCAAGCCTCGGCGGATCCGCATCCAGGCTTGGTTATGGTGGCCAGGTAGTGCCGATCGAACATACCGACCCCAGCGCTGTGCTCTCTTTGCTGGATCCATTTCTTTCCGACAATGTTCAGGTCGTTCCACATGATGATCTGGGGGTGCTGGTGATTGCCGGTACCGGACCCGATGTCGAGGCGGCTCGCGACGCAGCGATGACGTTCGACCGGCCGTTCCTGACTGGGCGGGTGATCGGCATGCTGGAGCTGAACTTCGTGTCTGCCGAGACCGTCACCTCGGAGTTGAATCTTGTTCTTCAGGGGCTGGGTCTGTCCACGGAAGCTGTTCGCGTTGTTGCCTTGCCGCGACTGAACATGCTGCTGGTCACGGCTCGAACGCAGGACCAGTTTGACCGTGTCACGGCCTGGATTGACCAATTTGACCGTCCGTCAGGAGGGTCGGAACGCCGGCTTCGTTATTATGTGGTCCGCAATGCACCGGCAACGGTATTGGCTACGCAGATCACCGCAGCGTTTGCTGGGGGGCAGTCAGGTGATGGTCAAAGTCTCGGACCGCGATTTCAGGGCGAGGATGCTGCAGAGGGCGATGACAGTAATGAGGAAGAGGGCCGCCTCGCCATCATCCCGGACGAGCTGAACAATGCCCTGATCATTCGTGCAACCGATCAGGAATACCGCGAAATCCTTGAACTGGTTCAGATGATGGATGTGATGCCACCGCAGGTACTCATCGAGGCGACCATCGCTGAAGTGCGCCTGCGGGACGGGCTGGATTTTGGTGTTCGCTGGTTCTTTGAAAATGGAGACCCGGGCGAGGTGACAACAGTTCGCTTCTCGGACTCGGAGACGGGCTCAACGGCACCGATTTTTCCGGGTTTCAGCTATGCCTTTTCCGGCACGGATGTCTCTGCGACCCTGAACACATTGAGATCGATGACGGATGTAACGGTGTTGTCTGCGCCGTCGATCATGGTGCAGAATAACCAGCGCGCGCATCTGCAAGTGGGTGACGAGGTTCCTATCGTCACGCAAACCGCAACGTCAGTGACAGAGAGCAATGCGCCGATCGTTTCCGCCGTCGAGCTTCGCGAAACCGGCATCATCTTGCAGGTCACACCGCGCATCAATGCGAGCGGGATGGTGGTTCTGGAAGTGACCCAGGAAGTTTCCAGCGTGCGTCCGACGACCACGTCCGGTATCGACTCGCCTACGATCCAGATACTCGAATTCACCAGCACGGTTTCGGTCCGCACCGAGAACACCATCGCTCTGGGCGGGCTGATCCGAGAACAGACCTCTGACAACGAATCGCGCATTCCCGGCCTGGGTGATATTCCCGGAGTCGGAAATTTGTTCCGCAATCGTGGCCTGTCGAGTGAACGCAACGAGCTGATCATATTCCTGACACCTCGGATTATCCGGACAGACGCCGACACGGCCGATGCCCTGTCGCACGTCCGCCGGCAATTGGAGGCGCTTGAACTTCGCCAGCCGAGACTGTTTGAGCAATGAATGTAGCACCGGGGGAGACTGAACGCGGCAGCGCACTGCTTCTCGTGGTGTGGATGTCCGCGTTGATGGCCGCCATACTCATTGGCGTCATCATGCTGGCTCACAACCAGGTCCGCGCGACCGCTGGTGACCGGGTCGCGCTGCAGCGGGAGGCCGCCTTGCAGTCCGCGCTTGAGATTGTCGCCTTTGACATCTCCCAGATTGGGCGGAGCCATGTCGCGCAACTGCCGGTGCAGATTGATGTGGGCGGATACAGCGTCCGGGTCTCTCAGGGTCGGACGCAAGTCCTGATCGATATCAACATGGCCAACGAGCAGCAATTCGCAGCGCTGTTTCGGCAGCTGGGGCACGATGATCTGGGCGCGAGGACGCTGGCCGACCGCATCATGGACTGGCGTGATAGTGACCAGACCCCTCGTGCCCTTGGAGGGGAATCGGAGGCCTATTCGGCGAGGCCAGCCTCGGCGCCCCGGAACCGGCCATTTGTGTCGGTTGAGGAATTACAGCATGTGCTGGGTATGTCGCCCCGGTTGTGGGCTTGCGCCGCACCGTATCTGACCGTGTTGGGCGGTACGCCTCTACCCGTTCGGGAGTCCGGCAGTTTCGAGGCGACGACGGATGAGACCGGGATGCGTGTCGCTTTGTTGGCCCGAACCATAACGGTTTCCGGCGCCCAGCACGAGATGGCGGGGTTGGCGGAGTTCCGTTCAGCGACAGAGGTTCCGTTTGAATGGGTTGCATTCGGTGATGACCGCCTGCGCACCCCGACCTGCCTTGGGGGAGGTGGGGCATGAATGGGACAGAAACCTGGGTTGACCGGGCTCGCTGGAAGCGCCTGGCCTTAGCCGCGCTCGCGGCGCTCGTTCTGGCCGTGTTGTTCTGGGCGACGTCGCGTTACCCGTCTCTGGATGAAAAAGCGATGATGAGTGGCGCCATCCAGCTCGAGTTTCCACTCGGGTTCGAGGCCCTGATTCCCTATGACCCGACTGCGCCTTTGGTCGAACGCGTCATGGTTGCAACGGTGAACTGGGTGGATACCAACAAGAAGGGAATGGTGTTCGGGTGGCTGTTTGGTGCTGCCTTTCTTACCATTCTGGGATATCTGCGCCGGCGCAGTTTCCAGGGTGGCTTTGCGAACGCTTTTTACGGCATGATCCTGGGGGCACCGCTTGGCGTGTGTGTGAATTGTGCTGCACCCATCGCTCGGGGCTTGTTCCAGGGAGGGTCGAGAGCCGAAACGACCCTGTCCGCCATGGTGGCATCGCCGACGATGAATATCGTCGTCCTGACGATGGCCTTCTCCCTGCTGCCGTTTTACATGGTGGTGACCAAGATTGCGCTGAGCCTGTTGGTCATACTCCTCGCGGTGCCGCTGATCTGCCGTTTCCTGCCCCCTGAAAAGCTCATCTTCTCGGTTAAGCAGGCCTCAAACCTGCCCGAAGTGCCGCAGATCGAGGAGCTGCCTGATGAGAGGTTCGTTCCGGCTTCCGGCGGTTTTGCTGCGGACTATCTGAAGAACCTCTGGTTTATTCTGCGGGCGACCGCCCCTTTGATGTTGCTTGCGGGTTTCCTGGGTGCACTTGTCGCGACGCTCTTCCCTGCCAGCTTGGTGTCTGGCCGTGAGTTTGGTGTGGTCAGCGCGTTCGTGGCAGGAGTCGCGGGCACTTTTGCGCCGGTTCCTATTGGGTTTGACGTTGTGATGTCCGGCGCGCTGCTCGCTGGTGGTGTGGCGCACGGTTTCGTCATGACCCTGTTGTTCACCCTGGGCAGTTTCAGCGTCTATTCCTTCTTCATCGTGGGCGGAACCATTGGATGGCGAGCTGCGACGATGTTGGGAATTGTGGTCATGGTGCTGGGCATTGGTGGCGGTTTGGCCATCGACGCATATCATGACTATCAGACACGCCGGGCCCTCGAGCTGCTCACGGCCGAAACCACCGTTCTGCAGGTAACAGAAACGGCCCCGGGCCATTCCGGTCTTGCTCCCAGCCGTGTGACAAAGCGTATGAAACAAGGCGCTGACGACTGGGGCATCGAGATTGAACGTGTTCCCTTTACCGATCCTGTGTCCTACGGCGATACACCCTTTACCCGCCGTGAAGCGTGGCGTTTGGGAGTTGATCACCCGGTCGAATTCTCATTTGCCGACATGTGGCCTCCCTTCTGGGAAGGACGCAGTGTCGCCTCCGGTGATCTCGATCGTGATGGTGATATCGACCTGGTCTTTGCCTCCACACGCAACGGCCTTTACTTTTATCGCAATGACGGCACGGGTCAGTTCAGTGCCGATCCGGTTTCCGCGCCTGCTTTATCTCGATGGCTGATCTTCAATGCCGCGCTTGCGGACATCGACAATGACGGCTGGCTCGATCTGTTCCTTACCACCTATCAGGATGGAAATTTCGTTCTCCCCAATGAAGAGGGGAGGTTTGATGCCGATGCCCTGCGACCGGTCCGAAACCGTGACGATGCCATCCTGACGCTCGCGACGAGTTTTGCTGATGTGGATCGGGATGGGGATCTCGACGTTGCGCTCGGCAACTGGGCGGCAGGCTGGTACCGCCGTATTCCCGGCGAGGAATCCCGCAACCGGATCGTCCTGAATGATGCGGGGCGCTTGTCTGGCAACCAGTTTGTCGATCTGCCCGGCATTCCTGGTGAAACCCTGTCCATCCTGTTCAGCGATATCGATGTCGATGGTCGCCAGGACCTTGTCGTGGGCAATGATTTCGAGGTGCCGGACTATGTCTATTTCGGGGACGGCACGGGCCAGTTCGACATGCTGACTTATCAGGATGCCCGTATTCCCCACACGACCAATACGACGATGTCGGTGTCAGCATTTGACGCGACTAATTCTGGCGACGTTTCGCTTTATTTCGCGCAGATTGCCGGTCGCGCCTCCGGTGTTTCGGAGCGTTTGCGCATGCAGCCGATTGAGCGGTATTGCGACATCATCGAACGCGATGGAGACCGTGAGATCTGTCAACGCAACATGGACATCAAGACCTGGTATCGGTCCGGCAACAGTCTGGACCCGTCCAATGCCAGTCGCTGTGCCAGCTTCGATGAGCCATATCGGTCCGAGTGTCGCGGCATGATGATCAAGGATCTGGCGATCCAGAACAATGACCCCAGCCTGTGTGCGCTGATCCCGCCGAACCAGGCCCGCGTTCGCGCATATTGCGACATTCATTTTCAGCCTGTGCGACCGATCCAGCCTGTCGAAGCTGATGTGGCGCTGCCGCAGATCATGTCCCGCAATGTGCTGCTTCAACCTGATGCGGACGGCGTTTACAGCGATATCGCCGAAACGGCCGGGGCCGAGGTCGGCGGCTGGAGCTGGGATGTCACCATGGGTGATCTCGACAATGACGGCTGGCAGGACATCTATATTGTTAATGGTACCTGGGTCCCCAATGAGGTGACGCCGTCCAACATCTTTCTGCGCAATAATGGCAATGGATTCCGGGAGGAAACGGCGGCGTTCGGGCTGTCTGACTTCGCCATCACGGCTTCAGCCGTGTTTGTCGACCTGGAGCATGACGGAGATCTCGATATCGTGACGGCTCCGGTCAATGCTCCGGCAACAGTCTTCCTGAACAACAGCGCCAGTCATAACGCCATCGCGTTCCGGCTCATCGATGAGCGTGGCAATCGGGATGGTGTGGGCGCCCGCCTGACAATCCGGCATGAGGGCTACGGAACCGGCATGCAAACGCGCGAGATTCAGCTGGGGGGCGGCTTCATGTCCTTTGAGGCGGCGATCGCCCATTTCGGATTGGGTGGGGCCAGCCATGTCGATTCAGTCCAGGTGGACTGGCCGGACGGTTCGGTCACGCATATCGATGAACCGCTGGACGCGGGGGCGAGTTACAACATTCGCCGCCGCGCCGGACCATAACATGCTCCCGGGGAAGGGAATTCAGAATGAACCAGAACCTTATTCGCATCGGCGCAGGCGTTGTCGGTGTCGTCATCCTAGGTGCCGGGCTCTACTTCGCCTCACAGTCGATGACCGCATCCACACCTTCCGATGAAGAGATGAATGCGCGGATGGCCGCGGCGGAGGAGGCCTATGGTCTCAATCGTTATGGCGAGGTGATGGATATCATGCAGGAGCTGGCGGAACAGGGCATGCCCCTTGCGCAATACCGGCTCGGATTGATGTACGCCAACGGCTTGGGTGTTGAAGTCGACCAGGACACTTCGATCATGTGGCTGGCGCGCGCCGTGGAAGCGGGATTTGAGGATGCGCGCTCACCTTTGATCGACATGTATATGGCGCGAGCTGTGGGCACACAGGATCTCGCTGATGGTCTGGTCTGGTATGAGCGGGCGGCGGCGCTGGGGCAAGCGGAAGCGATGGCAGTGCTGGGCAGCTACTATTTCACCGGTACGGTGGTCGAGCAGGATGTGCCGGAAGGTCTCCGACTGCTGCGGGCAGCAGCCGATGCAGGCGACCCGCGGGCCCAGAGCAATCTGGGTTTTGCCTATGCGAGCGGCACGGGTGTGATCCGCGATGATGAAGAAGCTTTCCGTTGGTATCTGCAGGCGGCGGAACTCGGGCTGGTGCGGGCGCAGGCCGCAGTTGGTCTGTTCTACGAGACGGGACGCGGTGTTGAAGCCAATATTCCCGAGGCCGTGCGTTGGTATCTCAATGCCTATGAGGCCGGTGCGCCGGGTGTGTCGGAACGCCTGGGGCAGTTTGTGGCCGACGGGGTCGTCAGCGCGAGTATCGACGCCGAGGCATCCGAGTGGGTCCAGGCGGCGGCGCGCGCGGGCAGTGAAAGTGCGGTGCGCTGGCTTGAAGCTGAAGGTGATGGCGGCAGTGCCGAGGCGCTGGCTGCCCTGGCAGAGCTGATGAGCGCAGGTGAGGCCGTGCCTCAGAATGCTGCGCGGGCCCTGGATTACTACCAGCGCGCTGCCGCTGCCGGGTCAGCGCCTGCCCAGCTGGAGATGGCACGCCGCCACGCGACAGGGGATGGCGTTGAACAGGATTATCTCCAGGCGCACGTCTGGGCCAACCTCGCCGCCGCCGCCGGCATGGAAGGTGCTGCGGATGAGCGTGCTGTGTTCGCGCGCTTCCTGTCTGCAGAGCAATTGGCTGAGGCGCAGGAACGCGCCTCGAACTGGCGTGAGTCTGTCGATGAGTGATCGGCTGGAGCATATCGCGCGGGTTGTCTCCGTTGCTGCAGGTTTGTTGGTTCTGGTCAGCCTGCCCGCGGCTGCGATCCAGACGGGTTTGACCCGCGCTGAGACGATGCTGGAACGCGGCCAGTTCAGCGAGGCCGCCGAATTGTTGGCGGCTCGGGCGAGGGCTGGTGATATTGAGGCGACGGCGATGCTCGCCCGTCTCTACACCCAGGGTGCCGGGGTCCCGCAGGATTTTGCGCGCGCGGCTGAACTGAATCGCCTCGCCGCTGAACAGGGCAGTGCCATGGGGCAAAACGCCCTCGGGCGTGCCTACTCGGCCGGTTACGGTGTGCCGCTGGATCCCGAACAATCCCTGCGCTGGCTGCGCACTGCAGCGGAGGCGGGAGAGCCGTCCCACCAGCTAGACTACGGTCTGGCGCTGGAGACGGGGCTTAATGGATTGGCAGACCCGGCTGCTGCCGCGATCTGGTACCAGGCAGCTGCGGAGCAGGGTTTTGTCCCGGCCATGACGAGTTTGGGAATTCTCTATCTCCAGGGCAGCGGCGTCGAGCGAAACACGGTGGAGGCACTCCGCCTGTTCGAGATGGCCGCGGAGGCCGACGACCCGCGTGCGCTCAACAATCTCGGATTGATGTATGTGAGAGGTGAAGGGGTTGAGCGGGACTATGCGGCAGCTGCCCCGCTTCTCGAACGTGCAGCCGAACAGGGTGTTTCCGAAGCGATGCGAAATCTGTCCGTCTTGTACGAGAGTGGGCAGGGGGTCCGCCTGGACGAGGAACGTGCCCGTGACCTGCTCGCGCAAGCGCGCGCTCTGGAAGCCGGACGCTTGCCAGCCCTCTTGAGTGCGATCGGGTTTCCCTATGATCCGGGACTGGTTGAGCCGGACTGGCAGGCGCCGCTAAATCCACAGATGGAGGACGCCGCCGCCGCGGGCGATGTGCTGGCGCTCTACGAGACGGCATTTCGTTACCTGCATGGTGCTGGTGTTCGCCAGGATATTCCCCAAGCTGTGACCCGGCTTGAGCGGGCGGCTCGGCAGGGGTTGGGAACAGCCGCCTTCAGCCTGTGCCTGCTCGAAGCCAATGGCGCCGGGCGCCCTCAGAACTACTACTCGGCCTACTCCTGGTGCAGCGTCGCCGCCTATCGCGGTGTGGCTGGAGCGGCGGCTGTTCGTGACGGGCTGGCATCGGCCATTGGTCCGGACCGTCTGGCGGGGGCGCAGGAAAGAACATTGGAAATTCTCGCGATTGAGAATTGAAAATCGGCTCGGCGCCGTTAAAAAAGAATTTGGTAAGTGAGTGCATTTCACTACCAGACGCTGTATAGTGCTTGGGGATCTAGCGCTTGTGGAAATTGGGGGAGCTGAATGCAAAGATATCTTGTTGTTATCACTGCCGTTTTGGCTGTGTTCCTGTCTGCCTCTCAGGCATCTGGTCAGGTTCGTGGTGAGGCGGGTGAAGACAGCTTGTCCTATCGATTCTCCGGAACACGAATCTTCTTTGACGCGAGTCCGGAGCTTTTTAGCTTTACCGTAAGCGTTACGGGTCCAAACGAGTATGTTGGACAGGTCTATTCGCAGCGCCGGCCGCCCAGTTTCCGTCTGGGGGATCATGGCGATGTCGCGGATGGTCTGTACCAGTTCGAGATTTCAGCTGCCTCGCGGCAGACATCGCGCAGTGTCTCTGCAGCCGTGATGCGTTCAAATGGGCGGGATGGATCGAGCCAACAAGCGTACGATGGCGCCCAGGCCTCCGGATCCTTCCGTGTGGTCAATGGCCAAATTCTCGTCTTAGACGAATTGGAAAGTGAAACAGAGCGCTAGGCGCTGCCGTTAATGGGGGAATGCAAATGTATAGCAAGTTTCGGAAATTGAGCGTACCGGCTGCGGCTCTCGCAGTTTCGCTTATCTCTCCGTCTGTTGGTTCGGCTGATATTGTCCACCTGGACGATGTCATCATCGAGTTCAGCCTTTGTGTCGGTAATGACTGCGTGAATGGCGAGAGCTTCGGTTTCGATACGATGCGCCTGAAGGAGAACAACCTTCGCATCCACTTCGACGACACCAGTACGTCAGCAAGCTTCCCGCGGAATGACTGGCGAATTATCGTCAACGATTCCTCCAATGGCGGTGACAGCTATTTTGCGATCGAGGACTCCACGGCAGGTCGCCAGGTCTTCCGCGTTGATGCAGGAGCTCCGGCGAATTCCCTGCGCGTAGACAGCGGTGGCGATGTTGGTATCGGCACCTCCAATCCGGTTGTCGAGCTGCAGGTTGTAGACGGCGACTCCCCGACGCTGCGGCTGGAGCAGAACGGCTCATCTGGTTTCACGCCGCAGACGTTTGACCTGGTTTCCAATGAAGCCAACTTCTTCATCCGCGATGTGACCAATGGCAGCCAGTTGCCGTTCCGCATCAAGCCGGGCGCCGACTCGAATGCGCTGTTTATCGCAGCCAATAACGACATTGGTTTCAGCACGGATTCTCCGACCGACAACCTGCACATTCGTGACGGCTCCGACACTTTCTTCGGCCTGACCCTCGAAGATACGACGGCAACCGGCGGCACGGGAACCTGGCGCGTGGTTCATGGTGGTCATGATGCGACTTTCCGAATTTCTCGCGGCGGCAGTGGCCTGTCAGAGCTGATCCTGTATGAGGGCGGCAACATGACGATTGGTGGAGAGCTCACCACGTCCGGAAGCTGCTCTGCCGGTTGTGACCGCGTGTTCGACGAAGATTACGAGCTGCCGTCCATCGAGGAGCATGCTGAGTACATGTTCGACAACCGTCACCTGCCGAATGTTGGTCCGACTGCTGAGGAAGGCCCGATGAATATCTCGCAGAAAGTCGGTGGCATGTTGAACGAGCTCGAGACGGCTCATATCTACATCGATCAGCTGCACCGTGAGCAGCGGGAATCGCGTGAAGCGATGGCGGCACTGGAAGCGCGCCTGGCTCGCCTCGAGCACACTGCCGACTAATTCGCGAAATCCAAACAATGAAGGGCTGCGAACTTGTTTCGCGGGCCTTTTTTGTTATTGGCTATGTCGATGCAGGATTGAAGGGCAAAGCTGGACCCCATGGCGAGCAAGTCGATCGGAATCCTACAGCCCGTCTATTTACCTTGGCTGGGCTATTTCGAGCAGATCGCCCGGGTTGATGAGTTCGTCTTCCAGGACGACGCCCAGTACACCAAGGCGGATTGGCGGAATCGTAATCGTATCAAAGGGCCTCAGGGGCCGATCTGGCTGACGGTTCCAGTGACCAAGGCGCCGTTGGATACGCCGATCAATGCCATTGAGATTGATCACCGGCATCGTTGGGTCGACAAGCACCTCAAATCCATCGCCGTTCACTATGCTCGAGCACCTTATCGCGACGCAATCCTTGCAGAGCTGGAGGCCGTCCTGCGTGTTGAGACGGCCTTGTTGTCGGAATTGACGACGCGGTTGATCATGCGTTTATCGGCCTTGCTGAAGCTGGAGACCAAGTTCAGCTTTTCCGCGGCTGTGCCGCGTGACCCGCAGGCAGGGCTCAATGACCGGTTGTTGGAAATCGCCCAGGCCCGCCAGGCAAACCATATCTATCTCGGGGCCACGTCAGGCGACTATGTACCGCCGGAATTCTACGCACCGCACCGCATCTCGGTCGAATTCCAGACCTGGGAACACCCGGTTTATGCCCAGCAGTACGGCCCCTTCGTCTCGCACATGTCTGTGATTGATGTTCTGATGAATATTGGGCCCCAGGCGACGGCCGAGTGCCTGCAACCAGTTTCCGCAAATTGATTTGGGCTCGCTAGCCGTCTGCGTCCGGTTCTTTCGTTCCCAGTTGTTCACGGACCAGATAGGCCGGTTTCGCAGACACCGCATCGAGAATTCGGATGAAGTACTGGCCCGCTATGCCGGTCGCTCCCAGATTAAGCCCCCCGATCAGGAGGATGGAGACCATCAGTGACGACCATCCGGTTTCCGTCGTGATCCCGAGGATCTTGCGTACCAGCACCACCCCCGCCAGAATCAGGCTCAGGGCCATGACGACGAGTCCCATCCACGCGATCACCTGCATCAGCAGCGCCGAGTTCCCGAACAGCAGGTTGGAAAACTGTTTCCAGCGCGTGCGCCAAGTGTAGCGCGACTTCCCGACTGAGCTGGCGTCATGACTGACCGGGACGCCGACAATATCCGTTGTAACTTCGCGGATGAGCGCGGGAATAAACGGCCGATTGCCTTGCATGGACAGCATCCCGTCGACAACGTGCCGGCTGATCAGCTTCATGGGTGCCATGGGCACCTTGTGCCCGAGGATCAAGCGGTCAAACCCTCGTTTGATGCGGCTCGCAGCACGCTGAGCCGGGGTGTGCTGCTTGTTGATATGCGTGGCGACAACGACGGCATGGGCGTTGTGCTCCACCAGTGCAGGAATATCTTCCGGCCGCTGTTGCAGATCATCATCGATCGTGATGGCAAACCGGCCGCGAGCTTCTTGCAGGCCGCAGAGAATGGCGCCGGGCTTGCCAAAATTTCGGGTCAGCACCAGGGCTCGCACAGCGTCATGCTGACAGACGGTCAGCAGGCTGCTGCGGGTGCATGGATCGGTAGATCCGTCATCCACGATGATGATCTCGTAACTGGTCTGCAGCGTGGTTTCGAACACGGCCGACAAGCGCTGCACCAGGTCGAGCAGGGCTTCGCCACTGTTATAGACCGGGACAATGACGGAATACTCACAAGCTGTGGCGGTGTGGGGCATGGGCAAACTCATGGAGCAGTGGCCGCGCCTGCGGAGCGCGCGAGCACACGATCAATTATGGCCAAGCGCTGTTGCCGGATTTCCGCTTCTGACGCGCTGCTCACCGCATAAGGCTGGGGCGGGGAAAGTTCCGCCTGTAGCGCCTGGGCGTCGGCGGCGCGCGCCACTTCCGTTGCGGGCAACAGCCCAGATCGTGGCTGGTAGTCAAACTGTTGCATCAGCTTCGCGCATCGCAGTTCGATATAGCGGATGTCTGTGGCCGAAAGCTTGTGCTCAAATCCACCCACATTGCCGGCCATGACGGGCCGGTTGAGGTTCGACCAAGCGTCAATTCGATCCGCGTTTCGGATCGTTCTGTCATCTCCGTGGAAGTCCAGCATACAGGGGTCATAGTCCAGCCCCAGATGTGCGCAGAGCAACCTCGCCGCCCCTGCGGTATCCATCAGCAAGTCTTCATAGCGCACACAAAGTAGCCGGTCTGACGGAGTGATCTGGTCCGCCAGCGCTAGCGCGGCGCTCTGGTCGGCGATCCATGTGTCCACGGCTTTCTCGATGCCACCGGGAATGCCCTGAGTGTGTTGCCAGCTCGCGGCAACATCCCTTGGGTCACGGACCTGATGGACGAGGCGGCACGACGGCCAGTGATTATTGAGGAAAGCCCAGAAGGACGGAGTGTGGTTCTCCTTCACGAAAGCCTGGCTGGCCGCGTCGGTAGACGCCTCCAGCTGGTAGATTGCATCCAGTACAAGGGCAATGCTGCGTGGCGATGACGGTGCCAGGATCGTGTCCCAATCGGGTGAGCTGTTCCAGGAGCCCAGCATCGCGTCAAACGCATCGCGAAAGTCGCGGGAGAAATCAGCCCAGTTCTGATCCTCGGACAAGGCGCCATATCGATGTGCGTTCAAACCGAACAAGCGAAAAAGGTGAGAAGGCGGCGGGCCAGAGACTTGCGGGTGCCCATTCATCAGCGAGGTGATGAAATTGCTCCCGGAGCGTTCGCTGCAGATCAGAAAAGTAAATTGCATCCCGCTCCCCCTCAATGTGCTTCAAGAAAAGCACGTACATGCAAAGCTAACGCGAGAGCCTGGTCTTCCGCAATATTCTTGTCGTTGAAAAGATTTACGGTTTTCGATTGAAGTCGGCGCGTTTCCGGGAGGTCGAATTTCCCGAAGGCGTGTTCAAACCCGCGATAGTGAGAAGATGCGAAAAAGCCGGCTGCACGAATGTGTTCGAGAAGGGCGTGGCTGTCGTGGGTTGATATTTGAAAGCGCCAGGACTGGAATGGGTCCGGCCAGCAGGCTTGTTCGGGTAGATGCTCGCGGTAGATCGCATTGATCATGCGTTTGTGCGCCAGAACAGGAGCAAGGTTTGATTTGACGTGCTTGTCCTGCTCAACGGGATCCGGACCGGCGGTATTTGGAAGCCAGTGGTCGCTGGATCTGCGCAGGATCTCATCCTCGTCCATCGGACAGACCTGGCCTCGTGTTTCCGCGGTCTGAAGTGCAGAGACCAGTCGGCGTTCAGCCGCCGGGTCATGGGGCGCTTCCGGCACCGGGATGTTCAACGGGTCCCTGGCAAAGCCATAGCCGCCGCTCCCCAGGTCCAGCACTTTTCCATATCCCGTGCTGTAAAGGACAAGGTCCGCTTCGGATTCCGTCGGCTCCAGCGATGGCACGCAGAGGCATCGGTCATCGATCAACAGGCTGTTCGAGCCGATGAGCTGGCGCAAGTGCCGAAGGCGTTGTGCCGCGCCGTGAGAGGAACCGTAGGGATGGATATTGATGATCCCGGCGCACGGCCCATGCCGATCGAGAGAAGATGCGACCCGATCGGTGTTCAGGGCCAGGGTTTCCACATCAATGTCGATGAACTCGATTGGCGCGTCCGCGCTCATCAGTGCCAGGGGAACGGCCTCGCAGATATTGCCGGGCAGCAGCCATCGTCCTGCGCTTTTTTGGCGAGCGGCTTGACGACGCGCGAAGCCATAGATCAGGCAAGAGGCCCGGGCCGTGGTGAGACGATGCATCATGTCGCTTCCACTGTCGGCCGGGGCGTGACCAGGTTTGGGAAGATGAACCCTTCCGGAGCACGCGCGGGCCCGCCGTGCCGGCATTGCGCGAGACGTTCAAGTTCTTCGCTCAACCGCTCCGGTGTCCATTGATAGGCACGCATCTCCGTCCGTTCGGGTGGATCGGTCTCAAAGGGGTGAGACCTCAAAATGGCCTCTCTCTGGTTGGCGGAGATATCTGGCGTGTAACCAAGCGCGGTCATCTCCTCAAAGCAAAGGGCGTCGATGAACCGGGCAACCGGTTCCCGCATGTGCTGCCGGTGGCGACCGATACTGGATGTAGAGACATCGTGGAACTCTTCGAATGAGCTGTTGGTGTCCCAGGAACCGGGTTTTGGGTTTTCCGGATAATCCAGCCCGGACAGTGATTTGAGTGTTAAGGTTGGACGTTTCACCAGGTCTTCGTAGCGGAGATGATGGAACCGTCCCTGGGCTTCCAGTGCGAGCGCGTAGAGCGCGGATTTTCGCCATTGTCGGCACAGGTATAAGAGGGGGCGGGATGCACCGGCATAGTCCTCTCCTCGCCCTGTCAGCTGGGAGTTGATCGAGTCGCGCGGATCGCGGATGACCAGGATGCCGGTATGCCCTTCCGCCAGCCAGGCCGGGAGCAACTCCTCGCCGAATACTTCCTTCCAGGCGATCACGCTTGTCGCGGCCTCGGGTTCTGCTGCCCATTGAATATATGCGGCGAGCGCCTCGATCGCCCGGCGGTTTTCCAGCGCACCCAGGCCCGCTCGCGGTGTTTGCGGTGCGGTATACTGTCCTGAATATCCGACCATTGCGTCGAGCCAGTGCGTCCAGAAATCCCTTGCGGGCACCGAGGATTGCAAGAATTCGGTGAATGCCTCGGGCGGGGTGAAGCTGGCAAATTGCTGGTCGGCGAGCGGGTAGGTGTCGGGCCAGTGTCGTGGTCTGGCGGATTTGAGGAATTCCGCCTTCAAGCCGACGGGCAGTAGCGGTGCGGGCTGGGAGCGCGCACGGACTTCTTGATGTTGGCCCAGCAGGTTGATCAGCAGGCTGGTTCCTGATCGCGGGGCGCCCGTGATGAAACACAGCCGGGTCATGAACCCTCCCCGGCAGGGTGAGACTTGCCGGTCCGCCGCTCCAAGATCGCCAGGCCCGCCCAACCGACCAGGCTGACCGATGCGGCGAGCAGTCGGGTACCGCTGGCTATCAGGATTGCCGCGGTCAGAGGGGGGCCCAAGGCAGCGAGTGCTGCGGCGATGGCTGCTTCACGCAAACCAATGCCGGCAGAGGTGAAGGGCACGACAGAGATAACCAGGCCAACACCGCTTGCGGCCAGTGCTATCGGCAGGCTGACTTGCTCGCCCAGCGTCAATGCAACGCTCCAGAGCAATAATCCCCGACCCAGGGCGACACCCAGGCTGACCAGGCCAGCGAGCAAGAGTGCAGGCAGGCGGATATCACCCACTGCCGTGGAGGTTTGCGAGAGGAGCTTTTGCACGCGGGCCATGAGCGGTCGACGCACGCGTGGAAGGAACAGCAAGACAGCTGTGGCCAACACCAGGAGTGTCAGCCCAATGCCAAGCGGACGCTGCAGGCCGGAAACATTGAAGGCAATTTCAGGCGGGTCGGTCAGGATTGCGAACGAGGCAATTGCAAACAGGGCTGTGGTGGCGATCAAGCCCAGCAGGCGGGCGATGGCGACGCCACCGAGCGCCTCCCCGGCATTGGCGGCGAAGCTGGACAGTTTGTGTGTGCGGTAGAGATCACCTCCGACCCAGCCCAAAGGCAGCAGGCTGAGGAGGTTGGCCATGAAGCTGATGCGTTGGCTGGCCAGCCAATGCGCCTTGCCCAGACGGGTCAGGAGGAGGACGCGCGCCGTCTCTCCCAGCTGGACAAACAGGGACATAGCCGCACCGAACGCCAACCAGGCAGGCGCCTGCACGATCAACGCGTCTTGGCTGAGCTCGGTTGCGACGGCCCAGCTGAACCCCATTATCGCCAACAGGGCAAACACGATGTTGAGTAAGCCCTTTAGCGGGGATTTTGGCGCGGTGGGTTTGCACATCCGGAATCGCTAATCCGGTTGTGCAGGCTTGGCAAGAACGAAGCCGTCGCTTCCGCGTTTCCACGCTCATATCGCCTTGCGTTCGGGCCTTGTCCTTCTACCGGCAGCCCGCATACTGACCGTACAGCCGGTCCAGGGGGAAATAATGGCTCAGGTGCCGATCAAAGTGCCGTTCTGCAAACCAGACTACGCCGTAAATGAAACGGGCCACCTGAACGCTGCTATTGCGGAGGGGCGGCTGGAAGGCGGTGGCCGGTTTACCCGGGCCAGTGAGGCGTTTCTGGAGACGATGCTCGGCGCCAAGGCCGCGCTCGTCGTGCCATCCTGCACCGCTGCGCTGGAGATGATGGGACTGGTGCTGGACCTCAAGCCAGGCGACGAAGTCATTATGCCGTCCTTCACCTTCGTCTCGACGGCCAATGCCATGGCGCTTCGGGGAGCGGTGCCGGTGTTTGTCGACATTGACCCGAATACGCTGAATATCGATCCGGTCGCGGCCGAGGCGGCGATCGGGCCGCGCACGCGCGCCATCATGCTCGTCCACTACGCGGGCGTAGGTTGTGATATGGACGCGTTTGAGGCACTGAGTCGGAAACATGACTTGGTCCTGCTGGAAGACGCTGCCCAAGCCCTTGAGGCGTCATGGAATGGCCGCCCCCTTGGCAGTTTCGGTACCTACGCAGCAATCAGCTTTCATCATACCAAGAACGTGTCGTGCGGCGAGGGCGGCGCATTCATCTCCAATCACGGTGGCGATGCGCGCTTGGCCGAATTCGTTCGGGACAAGGGAACAAATCGTGCGGACTTCCTGCGTGGAACCGAGAGCAAGTATGAATGGCTTTCACTGGGGTCATCCTATCTCCTGAGCGAGCTTGCAGGTGCAGTTCTGCTGGGGCAGCTCGAGCGGTCTGGCGACCTCCTTGCAAAGCGCTTGCGATTGTGGGCCCGCTATCAAGAGGCGTTCGCGGGTCGAGATGATGTCATCGTGCCCCGTATTCCACCGTCGGCCGGGCACAATGCGCACATTTTTCATCTCCGACTATGCGACCGGGAGGCCCGGGATGGCTTTTGCCAGGCCATGCGCGAACGGGGTGTGGTTGCGTCTCCGCATTACGTGCCGCTGCATCTGACGCCAGCTGGCCGCCAGCTCGGTCGAGCTGTGGGGTGTATGGATATCACAGTGCGGACGACGGAGACGCTGGTGCGTTTGCCGCTGTTCAGTGCTATGACCGACAGCCAGCAGGCGTTTGTCATTGAAACCGCTCTCGCCCTCCTTGACGGCGGCCGAGGTTAGTCCGTCGCGACTTCTCCCTGCCGCTCCCACAGAATCAAGGGTGAATTCAGATAGTCCGACCAGGTCATGGCGACCGGGGTGTAGGCCTCCGGAAAATCCAGCCCCCGCGCGTTGAGAGCATCCGGCGCCAGTGAGCGATCCCAGGCTGGAGCCTCGAGGATCCACGCCGATTCCAGTGTTTGCAGTGGCAAGCTGTCGTAGGTGTAGTCAAACAGGGCCTGGGATCCGGGATACATCGACAGGATCCAGGCTGAACGCGGCGTGTCCGCGTCCAATTGGAAGGCGACCATTGGTAACCGGCCGGAAAGATCAATCAGCGCCCGACGCGGTGCATCCGCGGGCTGGCTGTTTCGAACCTGTGCAAATGTGGTGAGCAATTCCCGTGTAGGGGCGTCGACGCGCATAAATCGAGTGCCACGCCCCTCCGGGACAGCCTCTGTCTGTTCCGAGAGCGGAGCCGGCAGGCGGTAGGGTATATCAAGCAGGTTTTTCACCGGCAGCAGGCAAAGCACCGCGCTGGTGGCAAGCGCAACCGAGAAGCGGATATCAATCTGCCGGGAGTGGGTGCTCAGTGTCACCAGGCACAGGGCGGCCAGAAGCACGCCGGAATACCGGAAATAGGTGGCGTACCAACCGCTCTGTGTCCCGAAGAATGCTGCGATGCCCAGCACGAGGGCAATCAGCACTACGCAAACGCGCGGCAGCCAGGCTGAGGCGGGTGAACGATAGATCAAGGCGAGAAGAGTGGCGATGAGGCTGCCGCCAACGGCAGTTGTTACCAGTGCGAAGCTCTGCAGGCTGAAATTGGTGCGTCGCGGTAGCTCGCCAAACAGTAGTGCCTGATAGTCGGCGCTTTGCAGGCCGATGGCGATCGCCAGAATGATCAATAACAGGCCGCTCAACCAGCCACTGTATTGACGTGTCCGGCCGGTCAGGGCGGGGCGTGAGAGTTGAAGGGCGAAGAGTGAGGTCGCTGCTGCGATGATAACCGGGTACGCAGAAAGGAACGTGCCGCTCTGCCTCGTCAGATAGGAAATACCATGGCTGAGAAAGTCTCGTCGGGCCAGGATTTCCCGTCTTAAAAAGCCGCCCTCCATGCGCTCGAGGGTCACCCAGACGGGTTCTATGATCAGCGATTGGACAATCAGATAAGCTGACAATCCGACCGCGACCCAGCCGGCAGCCTTGGCGAGCTCTTGCAGGCGCGGCCGTGCCACGATCAGCACCAGTGGAATGACGGACGCTATGACGAAGGCCGGAGCGATCAGGCGCGAGAGGAAGAGCGGAAACGATATCGCGCCGGCGATGATCAATTCGGTGCGGGACGACCGCGCGGAGTGCGACAGTTTGCCGGAAACCCTGAACGCCAGAGCGTAGATTAGCAATAACAGGGAGTAACCCAGGGAGTTGTAGGACGGGTCAGGCAGCCAGAATGTGTAGATCGGGATGATCGAGACCGTCGCGAGAGCGGCGTAGTGCAGATTGCGTTTTGGATTGTGTGGCAGGTCCCGCTCGATGAACTCGTGTGCGCTTCGGACGAAGAGGAACGCAGTGCCAAAGAGCAGGGCGAGAGTGATGAAGCGGTGAAAAAGAAACAGCTCCGTAAAGGCCAGAAAGCGCCACACAACGGAATACTGCGTGGTTTGCATATCGATCTGGGGCAGGTTGAAAATTGAGCTGTAATAGTAACCCGTGTCGGAGAAATCGAGTCCGCGCGGCAAGCTCACAACCAGGGTGAGGAGAAGGCCGACTATGAAGGCCGAGATCGCATATTCCACCATCGCTGTGACGCGCATGGTCGGCACGATCTGGCGGATATTCGCTAGCAGCTTGGCTGTCTTCATCTGTTGTTTCCCCCTCTTGCCAACAAGCAATCAGAGCCCGGGCTGATTGTCCATCTTGCGAGGGTGTGCGCTGCCATCTGCTGAGTGGTTGGGGTTTCGCCGCGATTGGGTGTTTGGGAACTTATGCAAAAATAAGCAAACTAACGCAGAATAATTTCTATTGTTCATAATATACTTTGCATATAGCCTACAAAAAAATGCGAATATGGGGATGTGAATGGCGCGTGTTCTCTTGAAGGCTGGAGTGTTGAGTGGTGTTGCGTGTCTGCTTGCGTCTTGCGAGGAGCTTGACCGGCAGCAGGCGGAACCGGTCGTTGACCCGGGTCTCCAGGCTGTGGCCGAACAAGATGCGCCGGTGATGGAGCTGGAGCGCCAGCCGCGCGATGAGATCATCTATTTCGTCATGCCGGACCGGTTTGAAAATGGTGATACAGCCAATGATCTGGGCGGTCTTGAGGGCGAGCGTCTTGATCATGGTTATGACCCCACCGATCCGGGCTTTTATCATGGCGGCGATATCGCCGGCCTGACCCAGCGGCTCGACTATATCCAGGGTCTGGGTGCGACGGCGATCTGGCTGACACCGATCTTCCAGAACCGCGCGGTTCAGGGCGAGGGCGACTGGGCCTCGTCCGCCTATCATGGCTATTGGATCACCGATTTCCTGCGTCCCGACGCGCATCTGGGCGAGCGCGAGGAGTTTCGCGCCTTTGTCGAGGCTGCGCATGCCCGGGGCATGCGGGTCTATATGGACATCATCACCAATCACACCGCGGACGTGATCGCCTATCGCGAATGCCATGACCCGACGTCCGAGCTCTATATCGATCCGGACGGCCAATGCCCCTATCGCCGCCGCGCGGATTATCCGTTCACCACGGTGGGTGGTCCCGATGGCGAGCCGATCAATGACGGCTTCCTGGGCGACGATCCGGTACATCTGACGCCGGAGAATTTCGCCAATCTGACGCGTCCCGATTTTGCCTATACGCCCTACATCCCCGAGGGCGTCGACGGCGAGCGCAATCCGCCCTGGCTCAATGACATGACGCTTTACCACAATCGCGGCGAGAGTTTCTGGTTCGGCGAGAGCGAGCTTTACGGTGATTTTGCCGGGCTGGACGATCTCAATACCGAGCACCCGACCGTCGTGCGCGGCATGATCGATATCTACAAGTCCTGGATCACCGACTTCCGCATTGATGGCTATCGCATCGACACCGCCAAGCATGTGCGTCCGGAATTCTGGGCCGAGTTCACGCCGGAGATCATGGCCCATGCCCGGGCCGAGGGCATCGAGCACTTCCATGTCTTTGGTGAGGTATATGAAGGCGATCCGGGTCAGCTGGCGCGTTACATCACCCAGGCGCGTTTGCCGGCCTTCCTGGACTTTGCCTTCCAGGGCACAGCCCAGGGCTTCGTTACCGGTGCAGAGCCGGGCATGCGCTTCCAGGAATTGTTCAACATCGATCACGTCTACCCGGGTGGCGAGGCGACAGCAGCGATCCTGCCGACCTTCCTCGGCAATCACGACATGGGCCGCATGTCGATGTTCATCCGCAATGCTCATCCCGACATTTCCGATGCCGAGCTGCTCGACCGCCTGGTCCTGGCCCATGGCCTGATGATGTTCTCGCGTGGTGTGCCCACTATCTATTATGGCGACGAGCAGGGTTTCATCTCCGATGGCAATGACCGTGCCGCGCGTGAGAACATGTTCCCGAGCGTAGTCGAGAGCTATAACGACAATGATCTGGTTGGCACCGATGCCACGACGGCAGGCGATAATTTCGATACCGGTCATCCGCTCTACCAGGCGATCGCACGCATGGCGGAGATCCGCCAGTCCAATGAGGTGATCCGCCGCGGACGTCTTCTGACCCGCTATGCCGGAAACGAGGAAAGTGTCCTGGTGATTTCGCGCATTGATGAAGCCTCCGGGGATGAAGTGCTGATTGCCTTCAATGCCGAGAACGTCGCACGTCAACTCAATGTCGAGGTTGATGGCCGCAATACACGTTGGGAAGCCTTGTGGGGCGAATGCGGGACAAGCTCTGCTGCTGTTGGCACATTCGCGCTGGACATCCCGGCCCATGGTTTTGTCGTCTGCCGCGCTGTGCGCTAGCACCAAAATCTCCACGCGCCCAGGCGCTGGAGTGATGACGGGAGTGCAGGGCGGTCCGGGGACCGGGAAGGCTCGATAGGTGTTGGTGTGGGGTGGTCCCGAAAAGACCGCCCTGCACGCAATGACCTGACCGGCCGCACGTCTCCGACGATGACGTGTCAGCCAATGTCCAGAATGGCCAGGACATCACACCTCCCCACATTCCGGAACGGTCTAGAAACGTCCCGCCTCGGGAAGGTGGGATGATTATGGGGGAGGATCGAGCGCTGTGGATATCTTCCCCGCTCGCGGGGAAGTGGGCTCGCCGAAGCCAGCGGCGAAGGCGAGGTCGAAGGGGGGGCTAACGCCAGTGAGCACAATACCTACGCGTTACGCGCTCCGGCCCCTCCGTCCCTTCGGGACACCTCCCCGAGGGGGAGGATAAGCAATGCTCCCCTTCGCCCATCAAGCGCGAGGATGAGTTGATCAGTGCTTTCGGTGCTCGGGCGTTACCCGTATTTCAGCCCTGCCAGCCCTAGCGGCCGGCGACGGCATCATAGCGACGCTGGCTGGTCAGCATGGAGCGGACATAAGCCATGTTGGCTTCCGCCATCTCCGGGGACACATCCACGCGGGCCATTTCCTCCGCTTCGTCGAAACGCCCCTGGAGGGCCATCACGAGCGCGAGGTTCTGGCGAACGGTGGAATCGGCGCCCGGGCGGATCATGGCTTCGCGCAACAGGCGCTCGGCTGTTCCCGCCTCACCGGAGAGTGCGTAGGACATCGCCAGGTTGGACATGACGGAGGGTTCGCTGGGGGCGTAACGCATGGCTTCGCGCAGGGTGGTTTGAGCCCGGTCGCTCTGACCGGCCTGTTCCAGTGCAACGCCCAGCACGTTCAGCGTACGCCAGTCGGTCGGATTGGCCTGGCTGGCGCGGGTCAGCGGTTCGATGGCGGCGGCACCGCGTCCGCTGGCAGCCATGGCCGTGCCGTAGGCAATGAGCAGTTCGCTGTCATCGGGATAGAGCGCCAGCGCTTGGCGGGAGACTTCTGCTGAACGCACTGGATTGCCGATATGGCGCAGTACATTGGCCAGTTCCAGCGAGGCCTCGCGATCGGACGGGTTGAGCTCATAGGCCTCGGCCCAGAAGGCGGCCTGGGTCAGCAAGTCCTGGCTGCTAATGGCATCACGCTCTGCACGGGTGGCCGGAACGATCGAGGTGGCGTCGAGTTCAGCACGCAGGGCCAGTTCCTGTTCGGTCGGCGCCGTCGTCGTCGCACAACCGGCCAGGGCGGTTACGGATACAAGGCATGTCACGAGGGCGGCGCGCATCTTCTCACCTTTAGCTGAGTGTTCGACTTGAACTTGCCGCGCTCCGGTCAAGAATGGGTTAACTTGTTTCGAAATGCCGGCCGGGAGGACGCCATGCCAGCCATCTCACTCGAATCCGAAAACGCCCGTGTCTTGCGCCTGGTCAGCAAGGCGGATCGCGATGAGGTCGTCGCGGCGCTGGGCGCTGAAGCGGTGGCCGAGCGTTTCAAGGGAAAACCAGGCGAAATTGTCATGCTGCCGGGCGGGGAGGTTGCAGCCCTGTTTGGTATCGGTGATGGCAAGAGCGAGTTCGCGCTGGGTGCCGCCGCCCTGTCACTTCCGGTAGGTGAATGGCGTATCGAAAACCTGCCGGAGGGGTGGGATGCGGAACTGGCCGCTGTGGCCTGGTGTCTGGGTGCCTACAAGTTCACCACCTACAAGCCGGCCGACCGTGAGCCGGCGCACCTGGTCCTGCCGTCCGAGGCCGATGCGGAGACGGTCTGCGCCATTGCCGATGCGTCTGAACTGACGCGAAACCTGGTCAACACACCGGCCCAGGACATGGGTCCGGTCGGGCTGGAACAGGCGTTCCGCGATCTGGCCGGGCAGTTCGATGCCCAGGTGCGCGTGACCGAGGGCGATGCTCTCGTCGAGCAGAATTATCCGATGATCCACGCTGTGGGCCGGGCGGCCGGCGAGGCGCCGCGCCTGCTGGAACTGGAATGGGGCAATCCCGACCATCCGCGTGTCTCGGTGATCGGCAAGGGTGTGTGTTTCGACAGTGGTGGTCTCGACCTCAAGGCGGCGAAATTCATGCGCCTGATGAAGAAGGATATGGGGGGCGGCGCCAATGCCATGGGCCTTGCGCACATGATCATGGCGACGGACCTTCCGGTGCGTTTGCATCTGCTGGTCCCGGCTGTCGAGAATGCTGTCTCCGCCGGTGCTTTCCGTCCAGGCGATATCATCGCCTCGCGTAAGGGGCTCAAGGTCGAGATCGACAATACAGATGCCGAAGGTCGCCTTGTGCTGGGTGACGCGCTGACCCGCGCTTGTGAGGACGAGCCGGAGCTGGTCATTGATTTCGCAACGCTGACCGGTGCTGCACGCGTAGCGCTCGGTCCGGAAGTCATGCCCTTCTATACCGATGATGAAGACCTGGCCGCGGCGTTGTCCGACGCTGGCAAGACGGTTGATGACCCGCTGTGGCGCATGCCGCTGTGGGACGGGTATGATCGTTATCTGGACGGCGAGATTTCCGACCTGGTCAATTCCGATGGCAGCGGTTTTGCCGGCTCCATCACTGCCGCGCTTTTCCTGCGCAATTTTGTCGATACGACAAAATGGGTGCATTTCGACATTTTCGCGTGGAATCCCAAACCCCGTCCGGGGCGCCCCAAGGGCGGCGAGATCCAGGCGACACGCGCCGTTTACCAAATGCTCAAGGACCGTTTCGTAGACTGACCCAAACGAACAGGGTTGTTCACGGGAGTAGGCGCATGGCTTCAGCGGCCATGACATCGCTGGAGACACTGCATCGCGTCAGTTCGGAAGTTGTCCGGACTGGCGATGTGGACCTGTCATCGCGCCAGTTTGCTGTTCTGCTGTCTGTTTTCATGCGATCAGAAGCGGATTCAATCCGCGAGCTCTCCACCCGTCTCGATTTGCCCAAACCCGCTGTTACCCGCGCGCTTGATGTGTTGGAGGGGCACGGTTTTGTCCGCCGCAAACGGGATCGTGACGACAAGCGGGATGTCTCTGTCCACCGCACTGTCAAAGGGGCGGTCTTCCTGTACGATTATGGCGAGAACGTCGCCAGCCACGCGGAGGAGAGCGTCAAGTGTCTGAAATGGATCGCCGCCTTACGCCCGCCAGATCCGATCTCGCTGCAAGTTTCCTGAAAGACCGGGTGAGTGCCGAACGCTATGTCGACCCGGTTGACCACCGCTGCATTCTCCCCTCTGCTGCCATTCGCCGTGATGCGTCTGCCACTGCCGGAATGGACGACCAGGTGCTCTACGGTGAGGACTTTGCGGTCCTGGAAGAGCGTGAAGGCTGGTGCTGGGGATTTTCCCGGGCAGATGGATATGTCGGCTGGGTCGAGGCCGGCGCGCTGAGCGGTGAAACGCTCAAGGCCGATCACAAGATCACAGCCCTGCGCACCTATCTTTTTCCCGAACCGAATTTCAAGAAACCACCAATCGCGCTATTGAACCTGAATGCCCGTTTCGCGGCAGGCGTGGTCGAAGGCCGGTTCGTTGAAGCTCGAGGTGCCGGCTGGGTCACGACTGAACATACAGCGCCTCTCACCGAGTTTGCCGGAGATTTTGTCGCCGTGGCGGAAGCCCATCTGGGCGCGCCCTATCTGTGGGGCGGCAAGGAGAGCCTGGGGCTGGACTGCTCCGGCCTGGTGCAGATGGCGCTCATGGCTGCCGGTATCGACGTGCCGCGTGATGCCGACCAGCAGGAAGCCGCTCTCAAGGAGATGTGGGACGACGTGACCGCCGATGTCGAGCGGGTACGAGGTGATATTGTCTTCTGGCCCGGCCACGTCGGTATCCTGACCGACAGTGAGCATTTGCTGCACGCCAATGCCTTCACCATGGATGTGACACTGGAGCCTTTCGCAGAAGCCGAGCGTCGCATTCGCGTAGCCGAAAACCCGGTGCGGACCATAGTGCGCCTGCCGCGCTAGATCGTAAAACCCGGCCAAGAAAAAACCCCGCTGTTTCCAGCGGGGTTCTTTTTGAACAGGGTGCGGGGAGTGCTACTCCTCGCCAGCCTCTTCGGCTGCGGCGTCTTCAGCAGGCGCTTCTGCGGGCAGCGGGGCCGGCAGCGGCTGCGGGTTGTTCGACTGAGCGCGCAGATAGGCGATCAGGTCGATACGATGTCCCTCATTGCCGAGGCCATTGAAGTTCATCGCCGTGCCCGGCGCGTAACCGCGCGGGTTCTCGATGAAGAGATTGAGGTTCTCATAGCTCCACTCACCCGCCGGCAGGGCGCCGGAGTAGGAGAAGCCGGCTCTTGCGGCAACGGCGTTGCCCACGATGTCGTAGAGGTTCGGGCCTTGAACAGACGCGCCACCTTCTTCAATCGTATGGCAACCGGCACAGCGGCGGAACTGGCGTTCGCCATTGGTCAGGTCTGCGGCGGCCAGCAGCAGGCCGTAATCGACCGGGCCGGATTCCTCGACAACAGCTTCGCCGCCGCCTTCGCCTTCGATGGCCGCCCAGTCGACCGGATAGGCGACGTGTTCCTCGTCGAGCGTTACCGCGTGCGACGGGATGAGAATGTGGCCGAGTTCCTTGATTACGATAACGATCAGCACACCGCCGATCAGTACGCCCGCAACCTTGTTCCAGAAGAGATCGCCCATGGACGCCCCCAATTGATTAGACAGCTGAAATTTGCCCGTGTTTGACATGCACTGAGCAGGGAAGCAACAGGCTAGCGCGTTCAACTGCATGCGTTATGTAGCCGCGCCCTGAATTCGGTCGGTGTCATGGGCTTGAGAACGCAACTGCAGAATTTTCGCAGTGGCCCTCTTGCACCTGCTCGCGGTCTATCCCAAATACCCGTCATTCGGCGGCGCACCTCCCCCCAAGCTGCCGTGAATGTTTCGAAATAACAGGTAATTACCAATGGTACGTTCAATCGTAGCAGCGTCTCTGGCTGCACTCTCTTTCGCGTCGGTTTCCCAGGCGCAGGACTTCACCTTCTCCGGCGGCTATGACCGCGCCGACTTCGACGGCGTCGAGTTTGATACTGTCGTTCTGCGTGGCCGTTACATGTTCAACGAGCGCTTCGGTGCGGAAGGCCAGCTGAATTTCGGCGTCAATGACGAATCTATCGATTTCGGTGTTGTGACCGCTGATATCAGCCTCGATTATGGCGTTGGCGCATTCGCTTTTGCCAATCTCTACACCAATGAGGGCCTGAACCTTTTCGGCCGTCTGGGTTATGTCCACGCCGAGCTGGAAGCAGATGCCGCCGGCATCACCGTGTCTGAAGATGACGGAGCTTTTGCAGCTGGCGTTGGTGCCGAGTTCTTCTTTGATGATCGCAATGGCGTACGTTTCGACTACACCTGGGCGGACTATGAAGACAGCGCGAACTTCTACGGTATTTCCTACGTTCGTCGTTTCGGCGGCTAGGCCGAATTCATTTGTACGCGTACCTGCAGGCCGTACCCAGCTGGGTGCGGCCTGTAGCATATTTGCAACTAATAGTTGGTAAAGTGATCAGCCTGCCGGAAAAGCATTGCGCACACGCAAGCGCGCGGGCAGGTTCCGCCCAGCACTCGGGGGATGAGTGCCCGTTTATCTAGTAAGTTGCGAGAAAACTAATGCTTCGTTCTATTGTTGCTGCGTCAGCAGCTGTTGTAGCCCTGTCTGCTGGTGCCTTTGCTCAGGACAGCACTATCTCTGTGGGTGTCGAGCGTGCCGACTTTGACGGTCTGTCGCTGGACTCTGTTGCCTTCCGCGGTGCTCACTTCTTCAATGAGACTTTTGGCGTTGAAGGCCAGCTGAATATCGGTGTTGGTGACGACACCGTGCGTTTCCTCGGCACCGATGTTGACGTGTCGCAGAACTGGGGTGCTGGCGTTTTTGCAGTTGCGCGCACCGGTGGCGAAGGTTTCAACCTGCTCGGACGTCTCGGCTATGTCCATACTGACATCGAAGCTGATGTTGCTGGCTTTTCCGAAAGCGAAGATGATGGCGCGCTGGCTGCTGGCGTTGCCGCCGAGTGGTATCTCGACGAGCGCAATGGCGTGCGCCTCGACTACACCTATGCCGACTTTGATGACAGCGTCAGCATTTTCGGCATTTCCTACGTTCGCCGCCTCGGTGGCTAAACGTTTGACCATCCGGTCTGGAAAGGGCGGTCCCGTCGGGGCCGCTCTTTTTGTTTGCGCAGGTGGTCGCCCAGGCATTTCGCGTTTGCGGGGAGCGTGTTCATCCAGCGCTCATCTACCTAGCGGAAACGTAATGCAGATGAACCGAAAAGCCGTTGCGATGCAGAGGATTAGTCGTCAGATTGGCCGGGTAAGAGCGAGGGACTTTCTTACACAGGCGAGTAGCTAAACATGTCGCGTACCCTTTTTGCCGCCAGCGCTGCCCTGCTGGCACTTTCCGCGTCGTCCTCTGCCCAGGAGTTCAACTTCTCCGGTGGTTACGAGCGGTTTGATTTCGAGACCGCAGACTTCGATACCATCGTTCTGCGCGGCGGCTATTTCTTCAACGAGAATTTCGGCGTCGAAGGACAGCTGAATTTCGGTTTCGATGATGACACCGTCACGATTGCCAACACACCGGTGAATGTCGAGTTCAATTACGGGGTTGGCGCCTTTGCTGTCGCCCGCACCGGGACTGACGGTTTCAATGTCTTTGGCCGCGTCGGTTACTACCACTCGGAAGTCGAGGCCAATCTGGCCGGGTTCAATGCGTCCGGTGACGACGGCGCGCTGGCCGCGGGCGTGGGTGCCGAGTTCGATTTTGACGATCGCAACTCCATCCGTCTGGACTATACTTATATCGACTATGACGACAGCGCGAACGTGCTGGGTCTGACCTATGTTCGCCGGTTTGGCGGCTAGGCCTTCAGGTCATACGTGTTATCGACCGGAGCTCTCCTCATGCGGGGGCTCCGGTTTTCTTTTTCATTTGCTGGAGGACTCGGAGCCGGGTTGTGGTTGTGTTATGGTTGCGTAGCGGAACATGTTGGCCTTCCCTCCCAAACAACCTGCCCCGCAAAAGCGTAGCCTGAGTGAGTTGCCGTTAAGTTCGGCAATGGCTGTTCGCCCTGCCGACGCGGTATCCCCCCTGAGCCCGTGCGCCACCCCGGCGCCTCGTTCAGGCGGATTATCCGCTTGTTGATACAGGAAAGGGCGAAAACTTGACCAAATTCACCATCTTCGACGACACCAACGCGCCGGCAGAAGCCAAGGCAACACTGCGTTCGGTGAAGTCCAAATACGGCTTCATCCCGAATCTAATGGGTGAGCTTGCGGCCTCCCCGTCCGCGCTTGAAGCCTACACCACCCTGTCGGCGGTCTACGGCCAGACCAGCCTGACGCCGATCGAGCAACAGGTTGTCCTGCTGACGACCAGCTACGAGAACAACTGTGATTACTGCATGGCTGCACACTCGACCGTGTCGCTGAGCGTGGGACTGGATCGGGAGATCCTTCTGGCCATCCGCGAAGGCCGTGAAATCGAGGAAGACAGGCGCCTGGAGGCGCTGCGCCGTTTCACCATCGCTGTCGTGCGCCAGCGCGGCCTGGTGGAGAACTCCGATGTCGAGACCTTCATGGAGGCCGGCTTTACCAAGGCCAATATTCTCGACGTGGTCACGGGCGTGACACTGAAGACGCTATCCAACTACACCAACCATATCGCGGAAACGAAGCTGGATGACGCGTTCGAGGCCATGAAATGGTCCAAGCCGATCCTGCAGCACGCAGACTAGTTCCTCCTCCCTCCGCCTCAGGGGCCGGTTCGTCGGCCCCTTTTTGTTGGGCTAGACCTTCTCCGCTGCCCACAGCTCCACAAGTCGCCGCGCGATGGCGATGGACGGCGGCAGGGCTGCGTGCGGGTGTTTGCCGTCAAGCATGGCGATGACATCGGCGCGGCTGAACCAGCGCGCCGCTTCCAGCTCCTCGGTATCGACAGTCAGATCCGGGCTTGTTGCCGGGGCCAGCAGGCCAACCATCAATGAGGAGGGGAAAGGCCAGGGCTGGCACAGGATATAGCGCGTCGCGGCAATATCGACAGCCAGGCCCGCCTCTTCCGAGAGTTCCCGGGCACAGGCTTCTTCCAGCGTCTCGGCCGGCTCAACAAAACCTGCCAGGGCAGACCAGACACCCGGCGGCCAGCTAGCTTGCCGGCCGAGCAGGACCTTGTCCTCATGCTGGGCCAGCATGATCACGACGGGGTCCACACGCGGGAAATACTCGGTCTCGCAGGAGGGGCAAACGCGTTTTGCGCCGCCCGCTGCCATGTTCGTCGGACTTCCACAGCGTGCACAGAATTGATGCCGGTAATGCCAGTCCAGCACGGATTTCGCCTGCGCGTAGATCGCCGCGTCTTGATGCGGGATTTGCATGGCTGCCGCGCGGGCAGGAATGTGTTGCCCGCTCATCGGACCCGGCAGGGCAAACAGGGGTTGGCCGTTCAGCTGGCCGAGGAAAATCCGACCCGGATCCTGTTTGGCCGCATGATCGAGCGGGTGCCAGATCAGCCCGTCATCATCGACTTCGGGATCTCCCTGGTGGAGGTGAAGAATACGCGCCTCCGGTTTCTCGGCTTCAGCCGCCAGCAAGACCTCGTCCCGGCGCAGGACTTCGCAACGGTCGAGCGGGGAGCCGGCGAAAACCATGCCTCCGGCACTTCCAAGCAGGGATCGGTCGTTCATGGCATCTCCTCGTTCGGGCGCAATGTGGGGTGGAGCAGCGAGATTTTCCACCATTGCTTTCACTGGACCGGCAAGAAAGATCTTGCTTTTGAGAATGAGTCGCAACAATCTGGTGCTGGAGGTGACAGATGAACATCGCGAACTATTCCTGCCCGAACATGACCCCCGCCGCGACCCGGACCGAACACGCCGTTCGCGATTGGTTGGCAACCCAGATCAATGTCCTGGCCTATTGGCGTGAACTGCTGCTGGCGACGGGCGATGAGACGGGTCTCGTCGAGCTGCTGGATGATCATGAGGCCTTCCTGCGAGGCGCGGCTGCAGCGAGTGAAGCCCTCCCGGTCAGTCATCAGTGATGCAGCCCCTTGCGGTCCAGGCTCTGGCGCGCGATATAGGGGGTGGAAGATCGGCGGTGGACGAGCGCCTCGCCAACCCGGTCAGGTCCGGAAGGAAGCAGCCGTAACGAGTTTCCGTTCGGGTCGCTGTCCGGTCTTCCACCTCTAATTCGTTCCTCCAGCCCAAGAGATCGCATGGACGATACGCTGCTCCAGAATGACGACGCCGGAGCGGCGGAGGAAGCTCTCATGCCGGGGCTCGACCTACCTGCGGCAGAGGCTGATGCCAGCTATCAGGTGCTGGCACGCAAGTACCGACCCGACACATTCGAGGACCTGATAGGCCAGGAGGCCATGGTTCGTACGCTCACCAATGCGTTTGCGGCGGGCCGGATCGCTCACGCCTATATGCTGACCGGGGTGCGCGGGGTGGGCAAGACCACCACGGCGCGTCTGATCGCACGGGCCCTGAACTACACGACGGACGAGATCGATGCTCCGCACATGGAGCTCAAGCAGCGCGGTGTGCATTGCGATGCCATTGCGCGCTCGGCTCATGTCGATGTGATGGAAATGGACGCCGCCTCGCGCACGGGTGTCGGCGATATCCGCGAGATCCTGGAAGGTGTGCGTTACGCGCCGGTGTCGGGCCGCTACAAGGTCTACATCATCGACGAGGTCCACATGCTGTCGACCTCCGCCTTCAACGCCCTGCTTAAGACGCTGGAAGAACCGCCTTCGCACGCCAAGTTCATCTTTGCGACGACCGAGATCCGCAAGGTGCCGGTGACTGTGTTGTCGCGCTGCCAGCGTTTTGACCTCAAGCGTATTGATCGCGAGGTTCTCACCGATCATCTCGATCGTATCTGCGGTCTGGAGCATGCTTCGGTCGATCGCGACGGTCTCTCGCTGATCGCCCGCGCGGCCGAAGGCTCGGTGCGTGACGCGCTCTCCCTGCTGGACCAGGCCATAGTCCAGGGCGGTGACCAGGATGCGCCGGTCGGTGCCGAGGATGTTCGCAACATGCTCGGTCTGGCAGACCGAGCTCGCGTGCTGGATCTGCTGGAACATGCGCTGAGCGGGCGCACATCGGACGCGCTCGACGAGCTGGCCTCGCTGTATGATGCCGGTGGCGATCCGATCGTCATCACGCGCGATCTGCTGGACTATGTGCACTCGCTTTCCCGGGTTAAGGCCGTTGGCAAATCCGCGGACCTGGGCGAGGCCGCCGAGACGATCGAGCGTCTCGCAAACCTGTCCGAACGCATGACGCTGGGCCAGCTGACGCGATATTGGCGCATTCTGCTGACGGCGCTGGATGATATTCGCCAGGCTCCCGATGCATTGTCTGCTGCCGAGATGACGCTGTTGCGTCTGATCTCTGCCGCGATGTTGCCCCCGCCGGAGGATGCCGCGCGATTGCTGGCGTCGACACCGCCCGCTACGGTGCCGCCGGAGGCGCCGGGAAAGCCTGAGGCGAGACCGGCGCCATCCCAACCGGTCGCCCAGGCAAGCCCGGTCGCTTCGGAACCATCTGCCGGAAACGGTCCGCATGATTTCGAGGAATTGATCGCCCTGCTTCAGGCCAAGCGCGATATCGGGCTGCAGTCTGACGTGGAGCGATTTGTCCGTCCGGTCGCTGTGCAAGCCTGTGCCTTCACCTTCCAGCCCGTCGAAGAAGCGCCCACCGATCTCGCCCAGCGGCTGGCCAAACGTTTGCTGGAGTGGACGGGTGATCGCTGGGCCATTCTCGCAGACCCTGGGCAGGAGGGCGGAGAGACCTGGGCCGAGCGCAAGCTTCGTCTCAAGCAGGAACGGGTAGATGCGGCGCATCGCGATCCGGCGGTCGTTGAGGCGATGGAACTTTTCCCGGGTGCGGAACTGGTGAAAATCCGGGATCCGAAACCGGTCGAATCCGGCGATGATGCCGAACAGATTGAAAGTACGGAGAACCGAGCGTGAAAGACCTGATGGGACTGATGAAACAGGCTCAGGCCATGCAAGAGAAGATGGCTGAGGCCCAGGCTGCGCTCGACGAGGCCCTTGTCACGGGTGAGGCGGGCGGCGGCATGGTCGCGGTCACGCTGACGGCCAAGGGCGATATGAAGGCCCTGCGCATTGATCCGACCATGATTGATCCGTCCGAGCCTGAAATACTGGAAGACCTGGTCCTGGCGGCCCATAACGAGGCGCGCCGCAAGGCGGAAGACAAGCAGAAAGAGCTCATGCAGGACGCGACCGCTGGGCTGCAATTGCCACCGGGCATGTCCCTGCCGTTCTAGGAATTACCCATGCGTACTGCCTCAGCCGGTCCCGAGATCGAGCGACTGATCAATCTCCTGTCCAAAATGCCAGGCCTGGGCCCGCGTTCCGCGCGGCGCGCGGCCCTGCACTTGCTGGGGCGCCGGGATGCGTTGATGCGTCCGTTGGCCGACGCGCTGGCCGACGCCGCGGACAAGATCTCGGCCTGCAGTGAATGTGGAAACATGGATGTCAGCGATCCCTGTGCGGTCTGTTCGGCCCCCAATCGAGCCGAAAACGCAATCTGTGTGGTCGAGACAGTCGGCGATCTGTGGGCGCTGGAGCGGGCTGGCGCTTTCAAGGGACGGTACCATGTGCTGGGTGGCGTGTTGTCGGCGCTGGACGGTGTGCGCCCGGAAGATCTCAATATCGCCAAGCTGATCGAACGCGCCGAGCGTTCCGAAGTCACCGAAATCGTGCTGGCGCTCAATGCGACCGTCGACGGGCAGACTACCGCGCACTACCTGGCAGATCGGCTGGACGCTGCCGGTGTCCAGGTAACGTCGCTGGCGCGAGGCGTGCCTGTAGGCGGCGAACTGGACTATCTGGACGACGGCACACTCGCAGCCGCTTTCAAGAGCCGGTCCACGGTCTGAATCATCCGATAGGAATCACGTTAGTTCTCAACTCGACGTTTCGGCGCTGAGTGAGGCCCCGCGTGAGCAATCCTCTCGATCCAAAGACGACGCGGGAACTTGCCGTCAATCGCAAGGACTTCGTACTCTTCTTCTGCATCGGCCTGTTCATGGTCTCCCTGGTCCTGGCCGCGATCACCGCCGTTAAGATCCAGAGCTTCCATTTCGGCCCCCTTGTCGTGCTGGTCCCGGCGGGCTCGGTTGCCTTCGGCCTGACCTATCTGGAGACGGATGTTATCTCGGAAGTCTGGGGCAGGTCATTCGCCCTGATGACGGTCTATGCAGGCCTCGTCATGCGCTTTGTGATGTTCATCCTGATCGGCTACGCACTGGGCGGGGAGGATGTCTTTCCCTTT
The DNA here is from genome assembly GCF_017643475.1 of Maricaulis sp. GTDB lineage: Bacteria > Pseudomonadota > Alphaproteobacteria > Caulobacterales > Maricaulaceae > Maricaulis. Next base: position 806,422 of record NZ_JAEPNI010000002.1, on the reverse strand, counting down.
ATAGGCATCGCCGATAGCTGGGCGCCGGAACGCGATGCCGCGTTTGAAAGCGTGCTGGGGGCGTCGATGCGGATCAATCTGGCAGGTGTTGTGGCCTTTGGCCTGAGTGCCCTGTCAGGTGTCTTTATCTTCCATCACCTCAAGCATCGCGAGAAAGGCAAGAACCGCCTTTGGCTGCGCAATAACATTTCCACGACTGTCTCGCAGGTCCTCGACTCGATCGTGTTCGTCACGGTCGCGTTCGGCGGAACCATGCCCTTGGCCGCCGTGGCCAGTATCGTTCTTGGTCAGGTCCTGGTGAAGGTCTCGGTGGCCTTTCTGGACACACCCGTTGTCTACCTGCTCCGGAACATAGCGACGGATCGCAAGCTGTTCGATTTCCGCGGCTAGTTGACCACTGGTTCCAGTCGCAGGATGCGCCCGTCCAGATCATCAACGGCCAGATAGACATAACCGTCGACGCCTATGGCCACATCGCGGAGACGCTGTCCCAGGTCCGACAGCATGCGTTCCTCAGTCAGCACAGAGTCATTGTCGACCTCGTAGCGAAGCAGTGTGGAACCAGCGAGTGTCGCTACCAGCAGATCGCCTTCCCAGCCCGGGAATTGATCGCCGGAATAGAAGGCCATGCCGGACGGTGCGAGTGATGGCGTCCATTGCCAGACCGGGCTTGTAAAGCCAGGGCCTTCGCTCTCCTCGGAGATAATCGAACCATCATAGTCGATGCCGTAGGTGACCAGCGGCCAGCCGTAATTGTCGCCCGGTCGGATGATATTGATCTCGTCACCGCCGCGCGGCCCGTGTTCATGCGCCCAGGCGCGGCGGGTTTCCGGGTGGATGGCGATGCCCTGCACATTGCGGTGGCCGTAGGAGTAAATCTCGGGCTGGGCTGCGGCCGTCGTCGCGAACGGATTGTCGAAGGGTACGCTGCCATCATCATTGACGCGCACGATCGTACCGATGTGGTTCTCCAGGTTCTGGGACTCATTCATGTGCATGTAGCCATCACCCGTGGTCAGCAGCACGGACAGATCGTCCATAAACTGGACCCGGCCGCCGAAATGATAACCGCGCCGTTTCTCGAAATTCACATCGAAGATGGTCTCGACCGCTTCCAGCGTGCTCATGTCCTCGGACAGGCGGCCGCGGGCCAGCGAGGTGCGGTTGGCGCGTTCGGTCCCTTTTGAATAGGCAAAATAGACGAGGCGGTTCTGGTCAAAATCCGGGTGGATCGCGACGCCCAACAAACCGCCCTGTCCGCTGACCAGGATATCATCCGGCAGGCCACGGATCGCGGTGACTTCACCGGAGGTGACATTGACATGGTTGAGCCGGCCTTCGCGCTCGGTCACCAGGAGATTGCCCGCGTCCAGCGGTGCGATGGACCAGGGGAATTCCAGACCAGTCGCGACTTCAACGACCGAAAAATCTGCAACTTCGGATTCGACCAGAACCGGCTGGGCATGAGCCTGGGTGCCGAGAGTGGCCAGAACGAGACAAGCAGTGGCGATGCGCATGAAAAACTCCCTGGATGCTGACCAGAAAATAGGTCTGCTTTGCAAGAGAGAAAAGGGGGCAATGGCCTAAAGGCTGAACGCGCTCGCGAAGGAGTTAATTCGTGATGAGAATTGTGTTTCAAATGCACTGATCTGGGCCCAGCGACGCCGTGCGCGGCAGGGGACCTGCGCGATCTTGCTCGGCAGTATCGAGGCCGCTGTCTCTGCGTATTCCCATCCCCGAATGCCCAGTGCTGCCAACCCCGGGCGCAGGAAGCGACCGCTGTCCAGTGCGACTTCGTAACTGGCATAATACTTCTTGTAGTGCGCGCCACCGCGACCCAGATCGATGCGTTGCAGCCCACGATCCTGTGCCTGTTCGAACAGGCCGTGCAGCAGCAGGAGGCCGGGCGAGTATTTGGCAAGGTCCGGATCATAGGCCGGGAACCAGGAGTGATAGATGTCCGCGCCCACCAGTCCGAACTCGACGGCGGCCAGGCGATCACCGAACCAGAGTGAGGCCGTCAGGCCGGAAAATTCCTGGCCTTCGCGGCGACGCAGATCGTCCAGCACACGGCGCACCCAGGGAATGCCCATCACATCCAGCTTGCCGGTTTCGGTGTATTGGCGACGCTTCCAGTCCACCAGCGCGGCAAAGGCTTCGCCGGACGCATCGCCCAGCTCTACACGGACCGGGCCGAAATCGCGCTCTGCAGCACGCTGCCGGCGGGCAGATTTCTTGAAATGGTCCTTGAAGGCCGTCTTGCGCTGCGCGAAATAGCTGTCCGCGCCTTCGCCCAGATCGGCGATCACGGAACCATCGCGTTCACGCAGACCACCCGGATGGCCACCCATCGGACAGTACCAGTTGTCATAGACCAGGGCGGAACAGCCGGCAGCCTTTGCGACCAGATCCAGCGAGAGGCGGGAATAATCGCCAGCAATCACACCCTGGTAGTCGCTCATCGGCGCACCGATCGGACGGGCAATCCCGTCCTTGGGCATATGGTGTGGGAAATAGGCGAGGATTTCCTCACCATCGCGAATAATGCCGACCCGCACATCGTCACGCGCCCAGGAAACGATTTCCGCGAACTCGAACCGGAAGTAAGGGCTCGCGAGCGTGCCATTCGGAGCCGCCCAGCGGTTCCATTGCACGATCTGCTCGGTCGTGATGTCCTTGATTGATACGTTTTCGACGTGCATGGACAGGCTCCCAATTCACCTGCAGGGGGGGGAATGCAAGTCGGGGGCCGGATTGTCCGTTTCAGAAACGGGCTATGAAAATAATTGCGCCATCCTGGCTGATCCCGTCCTGTTCGATCTGCGCGAGCACCGGTGGCAAGGCAGACTGAGCCTCGTCGGACTGCGCCTTCTTGCGGTGATGATCAATCATCTCGTCCAGCTTGTCGTCCGGGATGGGATCCGGCTTGAGCAAGTGTATGAATTGCGGCGTGAAAGCGACATCATCCGGCATGGCCGCAAGGAAGTCCTGGGCGCTGTAGCAATTGTGATGGCTCTCGCCCGCCGCGCGGTCGATCGCCTTCATCCATTCATCCAGTGCCCGGGCCGAGCGCTGCGAGGGAATGCTGTCATCATACCAGGGGTCGAGAATGGCGATGCCACGTGTAGCGACCCGGCAGGCCTCGCGTAGATGTCCGGCGAGATCACGGAAATGATGAGCGCTGAATTCGCTGCAGACGAGATCGAAGGACTGGTCCTCGACCGGCAGATCGCTGGCCCGTCCGGTCTTCACAAAGGGGTTGGTGGCATGAGCGTAGGGCGAGGTGTCGATGCCGGTCGCATTGATATCCTGTTCGCGCAATTCACGGACCCAGCGGCCGGATCCACAACCCACGTCCAGAATGCTGCGCGGATGGAATTCGTGCACCAGCTGGTGAAACACCGATTTGTAGAATGCCTGTGGGCGCATGCGGGATCCCCTGGGCCAGACTGATCAGACATCCCAGCATCTGCGCTGGGCTGTTCGTGTGCAAGGGTTTTCATGTGGGGTGACAGGTTTTGTCTGGTCGGGCGTGTTAGGGTCAGGCCAGTTCAACGATTCGGATGTTCGACATGGATTCGCTTCTCCTGATGGGTACCACGGCAGCCGCTGCTCTTCTCGCCGGCGCAGGTCTGGGTTTTGTCCTCGCGCGCCGCGGGCCGAGCGCAAAACTGGCCGCGCTCGAGAGTGAGATCAGCGAGACTCGCGAGCGTGTTCACACCGCTGAAACAGCCCGTGTGGCGGCCGAGACCTCCGGTGAAGCCAGCGCCGAGCGTGTCAGCGAACTGGAAGCCCAGTTGCTGCGCGAACGTGATGCCGCTGTTGAGCGTCTCACCGGGGTCCAGGAGGAAAAGCTGCGTCTGTCGGAAACGCTTGCTGCATTGCAGTCGGAACAGAAGGCAGAGCGCGAACACCAGCAGGCGCGCCTGGCCGAGCTCAAGGCCGCGCGCGAGGAGATGAACCAGGCGTTCAAGCTGACCGCGAACGAGATCCTGAAAAGTTCCGGGCAGGAGCTGAACAAACAGGGCGCGGAAGGCATGCAGCGCCTGCTGACGCCGTTGCGGGAACAGCTCGGAAAGTTGGAAAGCCAGGTCAACAAGGATGCCGAGACCCGGTCCGGTCAGACCAGCAAGATCGAGGCGGTGATGCAGACCCTGCACAATGACGCCAAGCGCATGTCCGAAGAGGCGCAGAACCTGACAAAGGCACTGAGCTCATCCTCCAAGGTCCAGGGTGACTGGGGCGAGCTGGTGCTGGCCCGGATCCTGGAACAGGCCGGGTTGCGCGAGGGGCATGAGTTTTTCACCCAGGAGACCAAGTCCACCGAGGATGGTCGTCGCCTGCGTCCGGACGTCGTCGTCGAGATGCCGGGCCAGCAGCGTCTGGTCATCGACTCCAAGGTTTCGCTCAAGGATTTCGAGCGAGCGGTGAATGCCGATGATGATGCGGAACGTGGCGCGGCGGTAAAAGCGCACATCAATTCCGTGCGCACCCATATCAAGTCGCTGGGCGAGAAGAATTATGATGCCCTTTATGAAGGGGTGAACTTCACCGTGATGTTCATTCCGCTGGAGGGCGCAGCCTCCCTGGCCCTGCAGAACGACACCGAGCTGTCGAGTGATGCCTTCTCCCGCGGGGTGATGATCGCTACGCCGACGACGCTGATGATGGCCATGCGCACGGTCCAGAACCTGTGGACGATTGATCGCCAGAACCAGAATGCCCGCGCCATCGCCGAGCGGGCCGGAGCGCTCTACGACAAGTTCAACGGCTTCGTGGAGGACCTGGAGAAGGTGGGCGTGCAGATTGATCGTGCGCACCAGAGCTGGGGCGAGGCGAAATCGAAACTGGTTTCTGGTCGCGGCAATGTCATCCGCCAGGCGGAAATGCTCAAGAAGCTCGGTGCCCAGACCAAGAAATCCCTGCCGGACGAACTGCTTGCTACCGCAGAGGGCGGAGCCGATCTGCCGGCTATCGAACACGAACCGGCGCGCCTCGAAGACGACACGGCCTGAGCCGTCGTCCCCAGCCGCGTCATCTTCTTGATCGGTTAAGCTTGCAGGCTTATCTAACGGCTATGGCTATTCGTGAAATCCTGACGGTCCCGAACCCGATCCTCAAAGAGATCTCCCAACCTGTCGACAAGGTGGATGACGAGATCCGTGCGCTCATGGATGACATGCTGGAGACGATGTACGAGGCCGATGGTATCGGTCTTGCCGCGATCCAGGTTGGCGTGCCCAAGCGCATCATCGTGATGGATCTGTCCGGACCGGAGGAAAAGGCCGAGGCGAAGTTCTTCGTCAATCCCGTGCTGTCCGACCCGTCCGGTGAGAAGCGTCCCTATGACGAGGGCTGTCTTTCCGTGCCGGGTTACTACGAGACAATCGAGCGGCCAGACCGTATCAAGATCACCTATCTCGATTATGACGGCAACGAGGTGGAGGAGATCGCGGAAGGCATGTTCGCGACCTGTATCCAGCACGAGATGGATCATCTGGAAGGTGTTCTCTTCATTGATTACCTCTCCCGACTCAAGCGTCAGCGCGCGGTCCAGAAGGTCAGGAAGTACGAGAAGGAAAAGGGTCGCGACGCGGCCTGATCTCACGATCCAGTTGAGCATCAAAACCCGCCGCGGCCTGGCCCGGCGGGTTTTTCCTGTATGTAACCTTGACTGCCCATTATGTAACGTTTGCGTATCATGTAGCGTTTGAGTTACACGAGGATATGGTAATGGACACGATCAACAAGCTAATCCGGCAACGCGATATGACGCTGTCGCTGGCAGCACTGTCCTTTGTTGTCTGGCAGGGTGGGCAGCTGGCCGAGGATCTGGTGGTCGAACGCGGGTGGGGCGGCGATGAGCCGAACCTGGTCATCGTGTTCTCTGTTCTGATCGGCGCGATCGGCTGGGCCCTCGCAAGCTTCATGTTCCTTGTCTATGCAGGGCGCGTTTCCAAGGCGAAGGTCCAGTCCGTGCTCCAGGACGAGTTGTTCGACCAGCACAAACGCATCGCCCTGCGGATCGGCTATATGGCGTTGATTGGCGCAATCGCAGCTTTGCTCGCAGTGGACATGTTCGTGACGTTCTCGGCGGAAATTGCCATCCGGGCCCTGCTGATTGTCGGCATTTCCGTGCCGCTGATCACCTTTGTCCTGCTCAGCATGGGCGGGGATGATGACGGTGACGCGGAATGAAGGTCAGCGAACTGGGCAATCGCATCAAGGCACGGCGCGCTGAGCAGGGCATGACCCAGGCTCAGCTTGCCGAAGCTGTTGGCGTGACACGCAAGACGATCAATACGGTAGAGAACCGGATCTTTGTGCCCTCGACCATTCTCGCTCTGAAAATGGCCGAGGCGCTGGGCGCCTCGGTGGATGAGCTTTTCTTCCTGGAAGAGGAGGCCGCTGGCGGGGACTAGCCCCGCCCGTGCGGCTGCATGAAGTCGATCACCGGACCGGCCGGCACGATGCGCGTGGGATTGATGGTGTCGTGGCTGGCGTAATAATGCGCCTTGGCATGGTCCGGGTTGAAGGTAGCAGCGATGCCCGGCGTCTGGTACAGGTCACGTGTATAAGCCCACAGGTTCGGATAGTCCGAAATGCGGCGCAGATTGCATTTGAAATGCCCGAAATAGACCATGTCGAAGCGCAGAAGTGTCGGCAGCGTCCGCCAGTCCGCTTCGGTCGGTGTGTCACCGGTCAGATAGCGCTGGCGGGAGAGAATGTCCTCCAGCCAATCGAGCGTCTCAAACAGTGGGATGACGGCCTCTTCATAGGCGTCCTGGTTCGTGGCAAAACCTGAGCGGTAAACGCCATTGTTCAGCGTGTCGTAGACGCGAGCATTGATGGCATCGATCTCTGCACGTTTGTCAGCGGGATAATAGTCACCCGGGCTGGCGCCCACACCGTCAAAGGCAGAGTTGAACATGCGGATGATTTCCGAACTCTCGTTTGAAACGATGTGGTTGGTACGTTTGTCCCACAGCACCGGCACTGTCACTCGCCCGGAATAGTCCGGCTCGGACTGCAGATAGACCTCGTACATGAAGTTCTTGGCAAAGAGGTCATCGCCGACGATCCCGTCCTTGTCCTCGGCAAAGGTCCAGCCATTCTCGGCCATGAACCAGTGTACAACCGAGACAGAGATCATATCCTCGAGCCCCTTCAGGGCACGGTAGATCAGAGTCCGGTGCGCCCACGGGCAGGCGTAGGACACATAAAGATGATAGCGCCCGGGCTCGGCCCGGAAGCCACCGCGACCGGTTGGCCCGGCTTCCCCGTCAGGGGTGATCCAGTTGCGCAACTGGGCTTCGGACCGCACGAAGCGTCCCTTCGAGGCCTTGGTGTCATACCATTTGTCTTGCCACTTCCCGTCTACGAGCAGGCCCATGCCTCTTCTCCTGAAACTTGCCTAGGGGCTAGAAGCGGCCCGCCTGGAAATCGGTGACGGCCTGTTGCAGTTCCGCCTGGGTGTTCATGACGAAGGGGCCGTACCGCGCGACCGGTTCGCCGATCGGCTTGCCGGCAACGATCAGCAGGCTGGCGCCATCCGGACCGGCGACAAGGTCGAGCTGATCGCCCTTGCCCAACACGGCCAGGGCCGGTGTGGAGACTTCGGTATCGACAGCCGTCACCCGGCCACGATAAACGGCGATGAAGCCGTTCAGCTCGGCGGGCACCGCCTCAACGAAACGGGCACCAGGCTGCAGGGTGATGTCGAGCAAAAGCGGATCGATTGCCGCGCTGCGTGCCGGACCGCGAAGGCCGCTGGCCAGCTCGCCTGCCAGAACCCGGACAGAGGCGCCATCGCGTTCATCAACCGGGATTTCTTCGCGCGGAAACTCCTGATAGCCCGGATCTGTCATCTTGAGATGGCTGGGCAGGTTCACCCAAAGCTGGAATCCCCACATGCGGCCATCAGTCTGCTCAGGGATTTCCGAGTGCACGATGCCGCGTCCTGCGGTCATCCACTGGATGCCGCCGTTTTCGATGACCCCGGAGTGACCCTTGTTGTCACCATGGCGCATCTTGCCCTCGATCATGATGGTGACAGTTTCGAAACCGCGATGGGGGTGTTCCGGAAAGCCGGCGATATAGTCATCGGCATTGTCGGAGCTGAAATAGTCGAGCATCAGGAAGGGATCGAGCTGCATCAGGCCCTGATGGCCGAGCAGGCGAGTGAGCTTCACGCCGGCGCCGTCGGACGTGGGGATGCCGCGATGAACATGATCAATCGGTCGTGATTTGAGTGCGTTGGCTGTATCGGTCATACCAAGCTCCTGTCGTTTCGACACAGATAGCGCCTCGGCGCGCACAGACTATCCGGTGATCTGGAAATGTATTTATTCCAACCTGGAAGGAGTGCTGGTGTAAGTTGACCTTTGCCTGTTTCACGTCAGTGTATGCGGGCTTGGGAGGGCGAAAATGCTGATTATTCGTGGTCTGGGCGCACTGTGTGCGGCCGGCATGCTTGTATCCTGTACTGCTGAAACTCCGCCGGGTGCGGAGCTGATTGCACGCATGAATGCGTTGTGCGGCAAGGCTTTTGCAGGTGAAATCACCAGTGATGATCCACGTGATGCCGACTGGGCGTCGGAACGCCTGGTCATTCACTTCCGCGATTGTTCGCCGAGCGAGGTACGCGCGCCGTTCCATGTTGGCGATGACCACAGCCGCACATTCGTGATTACCCAGATCGATCATGGTTTGCGCTTCAAGCACGATCATCGGCATGAGGATGGTACCGAGGACGCGTTGTCCCAGTACGGTGGCGACACGCTCGAGAAACCCTATGGTCTGCGCGCCGAGTTTCCGGCCGATGATTTCTCTCGTCAGATGTTCGAGGAACAGGGCTATCTCGCCTCCATCGACAATATCTGGTCGATCGAGGTCACGGACGAGACTTTCACCTACGGGCTGGACCGCCCCAATCGACATTTTGAAGTCACGTTCGACCTGACCGAGGAAGTCGAGCTGCCGCCGCCAGCCTGGGGCAGCGAATAAGCCTGTCCGCAGGCTTGACGAGACCCCGTTTTGCGCGCTCTAAGCCGCGTCATGACACTTCGCATTGCTTTCATGGGCACGCCGGACTTCGCTGCGCGCTCTCTCGCTGAAATCGCCGCTTCCGGGCACGAGATCGCTCGCGTCTATACCCAGCCACCGCGTCGCCGTGGTCGCGGGCAGTCCGAACAGAAAACGCCGGTGCATCAGCTGGCCGAGATTCTGGGCATTCCCGTCGAGACGCCGGCCAGTTTCCGGGACCCCGAGGTGATTGCCGGTTTCCGCGCGCTGGATGTCGATGTGGCGGCCGTGGTCGCTTATGGCCAGATCCTGCCCCAGGACGCGCTGGACGCGCCGGAATATGGATGCCTGAACCTGCACGCCAGCCTGTTGCCGCGCTGGCGGGGGGCGGCGCCGATCCAGCGCGCCATTATGGCGGGGGACACAACGACCGGTGTGCAGATCCAGCAGATGGAAGCGGGCCTTGATACCGGTCCGATCCTGTTGTCCGAAGTGGTTCCCATCAAATCCGAGGATACGGCGGCGAGCCTGCATGACCGACTGATGGAGGCCGGTGCCCTGATGTGGCCACGCACGCTCTCGGCGCTGGAACGCGGTTCGCTGGAAGCGGTGCCGCAGCCCGAAGACGGCGTGACCTATGCGCACAAGATTTCCTCCGAGGTGGCGCGTATCGACTGGACCCGGCCCGCAGCGGAGCTGGCCAATCATATCCGCGGCCTCTCGCCTTTCCCGGGAGCGTGGTTCCAGCTGGCCAGCGAGAAGGGTCCGGTGCGGGTGAAAGTCCTGCTGGCCGAGACGGTTTCCGCAGAGGGTGGGGCAGGAACCGCCCTCGACGACACGCTGACTATTGCCTGTGGCGATGGCGCTGTGCGCCTGATCAAGCTGCAACGCGAGGGCAAGGGCGCGATGAAGGCCGAGGACTTCCTGCGGGGCACGTCAATCCCGGCCGGAACGGTGCTGGGCTGATGCCGCGTTACAAGCTGACGATCGAATATGATGGCGGGCCGTTTTCCGGATGGCAGCGGCAGGACAATGCCCCCTCGATCCAGGAAGAGCTCGAGAAGGCCGCCGCGCGGCTCGACCAGGCCGAAGTGACTGTCCAGGGCGCGGGACGCACCGATAGTGGTGTGCACGCGCTGGGGCAGGTCGCGCATATCGACCTCGCCAAGGACCTGGCCGAAGACAAGGTCCGTGACGCGCTCAACTATCACCTCAAACCCAACCCGATTGCGGTGCTCGACGCTGAACGGGTGGAGGATGACTTCCATGCGCGGTTCTCGGCCACCCAGCGACACTATCTCTATCGCATCATCGATCGCCGTGTACCGCTGACGCTGGATCGTGGTCAGGTCTGGCGGGTGCCGCGGGCGCTGGACGCCGACGCCATGCACCAGGCCGCGCAATTCCTGGTCGGGACACATGACTTCACCACTTTCCGCGATGCCCAGTGCCAGGCCGACAGCCCGGTCAAGTCGATCGATCGTGTCGCCGTCGCCCGTTATGGCGAGGAAGTCCAGCTGACCATCGAGGCGCGTTCCTTCCTGCATCGCCAGGTGCGCTCGATCACGGGGTCACTGGTGGAGGTCGGTGTCGGCAAGTGGACGCCGAAGGATTTCAAGTCCGCCCTGGACGCAGCTGATCGCAGCCGCTGCGGCCCGGTTGCACCACCGGATGGCCTGTATCTGACAGCAGTGGACTATCCCGGAAAGTCAGGCGCCTAGGATGCCGGCAGAAAGGCCTGGTAGACCAGAACCTGGGAGATGAAGCCCATCACCAGTGGCACCGCTGTGGCAAAGGCCGAGGTGATGGTCGGCAGACCCAGGCTGACATAGGCAATCCTCCAGTGAGCGAGAAAGCGCAGATAGCTGTAGAGAAACATCACGAAGACGAAGAAGTCCTGGCTCATCAAGCCGGCGGTGCGCATCAGCGAAACCAGGGCCAGGAACATCCACAGCCAGACGACGCCCCAATTGTGCAGGATCACCCAGGGTACGAAACGGTCTTTCACACCCAACACCACGGCAACAATCGCTGCGGCCCCCGGGAACAAGACCCAGGAGACGCCGAACAGGATGAAGCGGTGGACCAGCGAGATCTGGCTGCCCGCATCGACGCTGCCGACATGGATGAAGATCAGGCAAATCGTGGCCGGAATGATCGCTGCGAATGAGTGCCAGAACCCTTTCATGCTGACATCAAACTCGGCCTCCCAGCCGGGTTTGAAGGTCAGCGCCTTGAGGGCGCCGTCAAGAGCGAGATAGGCCTCTGCGATCAGGCGGATCATGCAGGCGTGTCCGTGAAATAGCGATCCAGGATGCGGGTATAGATGCGGGTCAGGCTTTCAATATCACTAACAGACACGCGCTCGTCGACCTGGTGCATTGTCGCGCCGACAAGGCCGAACTCGGCAACCGGTCCGTAAAGCTGGATAAAGCGGGCGTCTGACGTGCCTCCGCCGGTTGTCAGCGAGGGGCGGCGATCTGTTTCAGCCTCGACACAATCCTGAAGCAGGGTAGTGAATTCCCCGGCCGGGGTCAGGAAGGCTTCGCCGGTGACGTGGATTCTGGCGTCGATCGAGCCGTCGAAATCGAGATCGACCAGCGCTACCTCGTCCCGGATCCAGCGGCTGAGCTCATCGCCGGTATGCTTGATGTTGAAACGGATGTTGAAATTCGCCCGTGCCTCGGCCGGGATCACATTCGTTGTCGGGTTTCCCACATCGATCGTCGTAACTTCCAGATTGGAAGGCTGGAAGGGGTGATGGCCTTCATCCAGTGTGCGCGCGAGCAGTTTGTTGATCACCGCCATCAAGGGCGGGATCGGGTTCTCGGCACGCTCGGGATAGGCGACATGGCCCTGGCGCCCGCGCGAGATCAGGGTGCAGTTGAGACTGCCCCGGCGGCCGGACTTGATGGTCTCACCCAGCTGGTGCGGGTTGGTTGGTTCGCCCACCAGGCAGTGGTTGAACGTCTCACCTTCCTCGGCCAGGGCCTGCAGGACCTTCTTGGTTCCATTTATGGCCTGACCTTCCTCGTCACCCGTGATGAGATAGGCGATCGAGCCCCGCAATTCACCGGTTTGGAGATGGCGCGACGTCGCAGCGACCATGGCAGCCAGCGCGCCCTTCATGTCGGCGGCACCACGCCCCCACAGGACCCCGTCATCGGTCTCGGCCTCGAAAGGCGGCTTTGTCCAGGCCTCTTCGTCGCCCGGCGGTACGACGTCGGTGTGACCTGCGAACATGAAGCACGGCTCGGCCGAACCCAGGCGCGCATAGAGATTGTCGACATCCTCGAAACGATAACGCCGACAGGAAAAGCCGAGCTCTTCCAGGGCCTGTTGCATGACATCAAGCGCGCCGGCATCAACCGGGGTGATCGACGGGCGCTGGATCAGTCTTTGGGCGAGCCCGAGGGGATTGGAATGGCCTGTTTTCGTGTCCATACAACGAACATAACCGGTTTGTTCGTGCGGACCAGAATGAGGATGCAGCCATGCGCAAATTTCGTATCGCCGAGCTCGAGCAGAAGTCCGGCTCAAGCTATCCCGCGCCGTTTGACGAGCCGTGCCTGGCGCGGTCCTGGCAAGGTCTGGCTTCCGCAGGCGAGCTGACCCAGTTCGGCGTCAACCAGGTTCGTCTGAAACCGGGAGGCTGGTCCTCCCAGCGGCACTGGCACACTCATGAGGACGAGCTGGTTGTCATGCTGGAGGGCGAGGCCGTATTGGTCACTGATGACGGTGAGAGTGTGATGCGCCCGGGCGAGGCCGCAGCTTTTCCGGCAGGCGAACGCAATGGCCATCACCTGCAGAACAGGTCGGATGCGGACTGTGTCTTCCTGGCGATCGGGTCACGCAGTGACGAGGATGCCGGTGAGTACCCGGACATCGACCTGCGGGTGAGGCCCGGACGTTACTCGAAACCGGCTGTGTTCACCAACAAGCGTGATGAACCGTATTGATCAGCTAGTGCGAACGACCATGCGTTTCGCGATAGCGTTCCATCGAGACAGAGATCTTGAATGTCTCGCGATATTTCGGTGATCCGACCGGGCGCGGCGGTTCCTGCGCTGTCAGTGCCAGGATGCGTTCCAGCGTGTCGTGCGCTGCGCCACTCTGACCGGCACCGATATAGGCGTGCAGTTCGACAAGCGCGTCGGAGAGCGGGTCCCCACCCCGGATGATGAAATAGGGTTCGTCCTTGCCCAGACGGTTCAGAACATCGTGTTCGGACGGATTGTTTGCAGAACCGTATGGCGCTGCCGGATCAGCTGCGGCTGGCTTTTCTTTGGTCATTTCATCACTCATGGCGCGCCCCTTTGTTCAGTTGAGTTCATTCGATCAGATTCGAGCTGGATTCGATAGCGGCGCATCAGCGCAGGGCTAGGAATTCTGCACGAGCCCGCCTAGACATGCCTCATGTCATCGGGCTCGCACATCGCCATCATAGGGGGAGGCCCTGCCGGGCTTTTCGCGGCCGAAAATCTCGGTCAGCGCGGATATCGCGTCAGCGTGTTTGAACGCATGCCGACGCTTGGCCGCAAATTCCTCATGGCCGGCCGCGGCGGGCTGAACCTCACCCATTCCGAACCCGATCAAGCCTTCCGAACGCGCTATCGTGAGGCGGCGGACTGGCTGGCGCCGGTCCTGGACGCCTTCTCGCCGGGGGATCTCCGGTCCTGGGCTGACGGTCTGGGCGCGGAGACATTTGTCGGATCCAGCGGCCGGGTCTTTCCGAAAGCCATGAAGGCTTCGCCGCTGTTGCGCGCCTGGCGCCAGCGGCTGGACGCGCTGGGTGTTGAATTCCATTTCCGAACGCGCTGGACGGGGTGGGATGAGCAATCATTGCGCTTCCAAAACGATGCCGGCGAAAGCGTTCAGATTCAGTGTGATGCGGTGATCCTGGCACTGGGCGGTGCGAGCTGGCCGCGGCTGGGGTCGGACGCCAGCTGGACCGGGATGCTGCAGGACAAGGGCGTGGACCTTGTCCCGTTCCAGGCATCCAATTGCGGTGTCGAGATCGGCTGGAGCGATGTCGTTCGCGAGCGTTTCGCCGGCGAGCCCCTGAAGACGATTGCCCTGAGCTGCGGCGAGGAGCGTGTGGCCGGAGAGGCGATGATTGCGGCCTACGGCCTGGAAGGCGGCGCGGTCTATGCCTTGTCTGAACCGATCCGCAATGCGCTGCGGCTAGGCGCGTGTGAGCTGCGACTGGATCTGCGGCCCAACCAGACTGCCGATCAGCTGGCCGCGAAACTGGAACGGGCGCGCAAGGGGCAATCCCTGTCGACTGTCCTGCGCAAGACTTTGGGCCTGGCACCCCAGGCCGCAGCCCTGGTGCGCGAGACCGGTGAGGTTCCGCGTGAGCCGAAGGCCCTGGCAGCGCACATCAAGTCCATCCCGCTGGACGTGACAGCCCAGCGCGGTCTCGACCGCGCCATTTCCTCGGCAGGTGGCATTGCCCGCTCGGCAGTGGATGAACAGCTGATGCTGAAAGCCATCCCCGGGACGTTTGTTGCCGGGGAAATGCTGGACTGGGATGCGCCGACGGGGGGCTATCTGCTGCAGGCGACCTTCGCGACGGGATTGGCCGCCGCGAAAGGTGTCGAGGTCTGGCTTAACGCAGAAGGTCGTTGATCGAGGTCTTTGAACGCGTCTGAGCGTCCACGCGCTTGACGATAACCGCACAGGCCAGCGACGGACCACCCTTGGGATCGGGCAGTGTGCCTGGCACGACAACGGAATAGGCCGGAACCTCTCCGCGCGTGATCTCTCCGGTTTCGCGATCGACGATCTTGGTCGACTGGCCCAGGAAGACACCCATCGAGATGACCGCGCCCTCGCGCACGATGACACCTTCGGCGACCTCGGAACGGGCACCGATGAAGACATCATCCTCGATGATGACGGGGCCGGCCTGCAACGGCTCCAGAACGCCGCCGATACCAACACCGCCGGAGATGTGAACCCGCTTGCCGATCTGCGCACAGGAGCCGACCGTGGCCCAGGTGTCGACCATCGTGCCCTCATCGACATAGGCGCCGAGATTGACATAGGACGGCATCAGGACAGCGCCCGGCGCGATGAAGGAACCCCGGCGCACGGCACAGGGCGGTACGGCACGGAAGCCGGCAGCCTTGAACTTTTCCTCGCCCCACCCCTCAAACTTGGACGGGACCTTGTCCCACCACTTGCCGGCCGCGATACCGCCATCCACCAGCCCCATCGGGTTGAGGCGGAAGCCGAGCAGAACAGCCTTCTTGAGCCATTGATGCACGACCCAGTCGCCGTTGCCTTGCTTCGACGCCACGCGGCCCTTGCCGCTGTCGAGAAGGTCGATCGCGGTTTCAGCCGCATCCCGGATCTCGCCGGTCGTCTCGGTGGAGACGCTGTCGCGATCATCCCAGGCCTGGTCGATAATGGTCTGCAGCTCGGTGCTCATGGCTTACTCGGTCTTGCTTTGCGCCGTTTTTATCTCGCCCAGGAAGGTGGGCAGGCAGTCGACGGCGTAGTGGACGTGGTCGGGGTGTTCGCCCGGCGCGGCGCTTTCCTCGTCACGCGGGCCTTCCTTGGCCCGAACGAGCACGGTCGTAAAGCCCATATCGTGCGCGGTCTTCAGATTGCGCACACTGTCCTCGAACATGATGCTTTCCGGCACCGGCAGGGCATAGCGGTCGGCAAAGAGTTCGAAACCCTCGC
Source organism: Maricaulis sp. (assembly GCF_017643475.1). Taxonomy (GTDB): domain Bacteria; phylum Pseudomonadota; class Alphaproteobacteria; order Caulobacterales; family Maricaulaceae; genus Maricaulis. Next base: position 790,705 of record NZ_JAEPNI010000002.1, on the reverse strand, counting down.
GATGGGGTTTGGGCACGAATCCTGACGCGGCGACGTCGAAAATGTCGTCAAACAGGTCGGCAATACCCAGGCGCGCCATGATGTTCTCGGCATGACCCACAGAGCCGTTGGTATAGACGAGGCGTTTTCCGGGCAGGGCCTTGATGCGGGCCGCTAGTTGTGGGTCCGGTGTGATCACCGAGGCATCGATATCGTGCACGAAATCGAGGAATTCATGCATGTCGACCGTGTGGTTGGACATCAAGCCATTCAAGGTCGTTCCGTAGTCGCGCCAATAGGTCTTCTGGACCTCGCGCGCCCTGTCGTGTGGCAGGTCCAGCAGGCGCGCGACATATTCGGTCATGCGCCGGTCGACCTGCGACATCACGGCGGCGTCGGACGGGTAGAGTGTATTGTCCAGGTCAAAGACCCAGTGGGTGATATGTGTCAGGTCCGGCTGATCACTGGTCACGCCTGATGCCTCCGAAATCATCGTCCGAGACAGATATACGCACGCCACCGTCTTCCGGTTCAGGGATCACCCGGAAACGGGCTTCCGCGTAACCCCGCTGGGCGCAGTTCTCGCGACCTTCGGAGACAAAACGGGCCGGGGCCAGGCAGAAGACCTGGGTGCCGTCCTCGATCGGCGTACGTTCGCCGGTATTGATCCGTTCCGCGTAATAATAGGCGTTTGCGGTGTCCAGGTGGCTGGCCAGCATGCGGGCGCACTCGCCTGAATGCAGCCGCCACCAACCGCGAGATTGCCAGACATCCGCGAGGCGGTGGCCGATGACCGCGGAGATATCGCCGATCGTATTGTTGCAGAGGATGACACCCGACGTCGCATTGCGCTCCAGTGCATAGGCTTCCAGCTCGTCGATCAGGCGGGAGGCGGCCGGCCGGCTGCCCAGCTCGCGGTCCGACAGGAAAGTGCTGACAGCACGGCGGGTGCCGCGGCCCTCATAACCGTCCACGGAGGAGATCGCATAGCCGGCGGATTCCAGCAGGCGCTGGATGCCGGCGGTCTCGGCGCGCCGTCCAAAATTGTCCGGCTCCACCAGCACGGTACGGGCGCGGTTATCGCCTTCACGGATCATGAAATCGCGAGAGGCCAGACCCAGGGCCGCGCAGCGTGTATTGGCGACGACGTCAAAATCCGCCTCGTCCACACACAGCGGAACCCCGCCTCGCCATTCGCGGACGCCGCCCAGATAAGCCGAGCTGGTCTTGGCGTAATAGAAAATCGGTGTGTCGGTCTCCAGGCTGACTTCCTGGGCCGTGGCGACACATTCACCCGGACGAATGCGCTGCCAGCCCTGGATGGAAACGCCGCCCTCGACCGGCCAGCCCGTGGCAAGCTGGATGACATAGCTCGTTTCGTTGCACAGCTCGGCGGCCTCGGCGCGCTGGGCCGAGAACAGGGTCGTCAGAACGGCTAGAAATACAACACTGAGAGACTGGGCAGGCTTCATCAGGATTATCCGATGCGGGAAAGTTCGGCGATTTCAGCACGCATCATATCAAGCCCGTCTTTCTTGGAGCTTGACGTCGCCAGAACTCGCGGAAAGGCAGCCGGGCGCTTGATGACGGCGTCCAGGGTTTCCTGGGTCACACGTTTGACCGCTGGCGGTTTGATCTTGTCGGTCTTGGTCAGCACGATCTGATAGCTCACGGCGGCTTCGTCGAAGACATCCATGATCGCAAGATCGACATTTTTAAGGCCATGCCGGCTGTCGATGAGCAGATAGACACGCTTGAGATTGACCCGGCCGCGCAGGAAGTCGCGAGTCAGGCGGGTCCATTTGTCGACCACATCCTTGGGCGCCTTGGCATAGCCATAACCCGGCAGGTCGACGATGCGCACATTGCTTTCTTCGATATTGAAGAAGTTGAGCTCACGCGTACGGCCCGGCTCCCCGGACGCCCGGGCGAGGCCTTTCTGATTGGTCAGGGCGTTGATCAGTGAGGACTTGCCGACATTGGAGCGGCCTGCAAACGCGATTTCGATGCGATCGGGCTCGGGCAATTGTCCCAGGCTGACGGCGCCCATGACAAACGTCGTCGGCCGGCCGAAAAGTTTCCGGCCGGCCGTGAGGTCGAGTTCGTCTTCAGCCGACAAGGTCAGCTTCCCTCTTTCGCCTTGCCCATCAGGCGAGCGATCAGCTTGTCCAGCTGGGTCTCGTTCCCGTGGCGGCGCATGATGATGTATTGCTGCACAACAGACAGGAAGTTGTTCCATGCCCAGTAGATCACCAGACCGGCGGCAAACGGCGCCAGGATGAAGGTGAAGACGATTGGCAGGAAGGCAAAGATCTTGGCCTGCATCGGATCCGGCGGCGGCGGGTTCAGTGCCTGCTGCGCGGCCATGGTCAGGCCCATGATGATCGGCCAGGCACCCAGGCCCAGCACAAAGCTGAGAACCGGAATGGACAGCGGGTCATAGGGCAGGAGACCGAACAGGTTGCCGATCATCAGCGGATCACGTGCAGACATGTCCTGGATCCAGCCGAAGAAGGGGGCGTGACGCATTTCCAGCGCGTTGAACAGGGTCTGGTAGAGCGCGAAGAAGATCGGGATCTGAGGCAGGATCGGCAGACAGCCGGCCAGCGGGTTGATCTTCTCCTTGCGGAACAGCTCCATCATCGCCTGCTGCTGCTTTTGCTGGTCAGCGGCATAACGTTCGCGGATTTCCTGCTGCTTGGGCTGGATCAGCTTCATCTTGGCCATGGACGCATAGGCGCGATTGGCCAGCGGGAACATGATCAGCTTGATCAGCAGCGTCAGGGCCAGGATGGCCAGACCGAAATGACCGGTCACGCCCTCCAGCAGGTGCAGGATCCACACGAACGGGCGCACCAGGAACCACAGCCAACCCCAGTTATAGGCCCGGTCGAAGCCGACAACGCCGACCTCGTCCTCGACATAATGCAGAACGTCGAGTTCCTTTGCGCCGGCAAAGATATAGCCGACAGAGGTCAGGCTGGAGCCCGGCTCGAGCAGCTGGGCGCGTTCGCGATAGGTCGTGTCAAAGGTCGGAATGCCATTGCGCTCGACCGTGCGGAAATTGGCGGTGAAATTGCTGTCCAGGCTCGGGATCGCCGCAGCCAGCCAGTAGCGGGTCGTGATGCCGACCCAGCCGCCCTGGCCGCTTTCCTCAAGTTCTGCACCGTCTTCAAGGCTGGAATATTTCTCGCGCTCCATCGCACCGTCCACGACAGCGATAGCGCCTTCGAACACAGCCATGTTCGGCTCGAGATCTTCCGGAATGCCCTGCTGGCGAACTAGGCCGTAACGCTGAAGTTCGACTTCGGCATCGGAGGTGTTGCTGACCTGGTCGGTGATTGTGAACAGGTAATTGTCATTGATCTCGATCGTACGCTGGATTTCAAGGCCGCTCCCTGTCGTGAAGGCCAGGACCACCGGGGTTTCCGGCGTCAGTTCGCTGCCACTGCGCAGGGTCCAGCGGCTGTCATGGACCGGCAGGTCGTTGAAGCCGGGCGTACGGGAGAGCCAGCTGTCGCGCGCATAAAAGGCACCGGATGTACCGATCGGATTGAGCAGGGAGATCAGCTCGTCGCTGTCGACCTCTACAGTATGATTTCGCAGCTGAAGATCGTCGAACAGGACACCGTCCAGCGAGATGGAGCCGGTCACAGAGGGTGCATTGATGGTGATGCGCTCGACGCTGCTGAGGGCTTCGTCGCGATCAATCAGGCGCGTCGTCGCGGCGATTTCGCCATCCGCCCCCGGCGGCAGGTCCGAGGCCTCTTCCTGCAGCGCTAGCTCGGCTTCGCGCTGGAGTTCCAGCTCGGCACGGCGTTCAGCCTGTTGCGGACCAAAGAAGAAGACCTGGAACACCATCAGGATGGCCAGGATCAGACCCGTTGCCACCAGGAAATTGCGATTGTCGTCGCCCATAATACTTCAGCCCCTCAGGCTTCTTTGTTCGTCTCGCTCGTGCGCTCGCTCCGGGCGAGGCGCTTCAGCGCTGTTTCTACATCATCGACCAGCTTGGACCAGTCCCTTTCGGGCGTGGCCGCACGCGCGATGAATACATAGTCAAAGCCGGGCTGTCCGTGGAGGGGGAGTAGCAGCCGGGCCGTCTCCCTCAAACGCCTTTTGGCGCGATTGCGGATAACGGCATTGCCGACTTTTTTGGTGGCGGTAAATCCGACGCCACAATGTAAAGAGCCGTCCCGACGGCGGGCCTGAATGACCACACCGGCGCGGACGGCTTTTTCGCCTTTGGCAACGTACAAGAATTCGCGCCGCTTTTTCAGCCGCTTAACGGCCGATGGCGTCGCGCTCATCGTGCTTAGGCAGACAGGCGCTTACGGCCCTTGGTCCGACGACGAGCCAGAATCTGGCGGCCGGACTTCGTGGCCATGCGCGCACGGAAACCGTGCCGGCGCTTGCGGACGAGCTTGGACGGTTGGAATGTGCGTTTCACGGTGGCGCTCCATCGCGTAGAAAATCAGAGCGGCGGCTAATACGCGTGGGTAGAGGGCACGTCAAGTCTAGACGCCGCAAAAGACGCATGCGATGGCAGGGGAAATACAGCCACGCGTCTCGGGTGCCCTATCATGTCTCTCAAACAATTGGGAAGTCGGCTCAAACAGGGCATCTCCACGCGGGGCGCCATTTTGTTGCTGATCCTCGTCCTGCTGGCCCTGGCCTTCATCAACGGGGTGACGCCGCAGGGGCTTGCCCAGCTCTTGCAGGACAACCGCGAGGCGCTGAACAACTGGGTCACCGATCACCCGCTCTTTGCGGCCTTCGGTTATGCCATTTTCTACATGGTGATGGTGTCGGTCTCACTGCCCGGAGCACTCTGGTTCACCATTGGTGCGGGATATCTTCTGGGAGCAGCCACGGCGATTCCCGTCTCCCTGTTCGGGGTGACCGTCGGGGCGACCAACATCTTCCTGGTTGCGCGTTATGTCGCCGGCGAGCAATTCCATGAACGATTCGAGGGCCGGATCGGGCGGTTCGCCGATGGTTTCCGCCGCAATGACTTCACCTACATGATCCTGCTGCGCATGACCCCGACACCCTTCTTTGTGATCAATGTCGCTGCAGCCCTGCTGGGCGCGCGGCTTAAAAGTTATGTCCTGGGCACGTTGATCGGGGCAATCGCGCCAACGATTCTCTATGCGAATCTCGGTGCAGGGCTGGGTGAGCTTGTCGATGCCGGTCTGTCACCGGGTTGGAATGATCTGTTGCGTCCAAGCTTCCTGGTTGTGGTGGCCATGGCCCTGGTGCTGGCCATCTTTCCCTTTTTGCGCCAGCGCTGGCAAAACACTCGCCGATAGAGTTACCTGCCGCGCAAATCATTCTAGGCTGCGGCAAAACCTGACCTGATCCATGCAATCCGATCCGCAACAGTCCCCCGGCAGATCCGCCCTGCCGCGTCGTGTGCTCGACGCGGGTGCCGGGGTGTTGGCGCGGTTCCAGCTGAACCTTCCCGGACAATTGCTGGCGCTGATCATCGGCCTGGTCGTGACCGCTCTGGTCCTGGTCTATTTCCCCGCCGCTGCGGCCTATCGCCTGCAATGGATGCAGGACCGCGCCGAGGCCGCGCATCTCGCCGCGCTCGCAGCCGACGTGGCGGAGGATTCCGGCGCCCTGGGCGAACGCACCGTCGAGGAATTGCTGGAAGGCGCCGGCGCCGTGGCCGTGTCTCGGGTGCGTGACGGCATCAACGAGCTCATCCTCTATGGCGGCCCCATCAATGCGGACATGGTCACCAGCGACCTGCGCGAGGCCAGCTGGTGGGATCATCTGCGCGAGACGGTCGATACGCTCTATGCCGAGGACGGGCGTATGTTGCGTATCCGGGCCCAACCGCAAAGCCGTCCGACCGAGACGATTGACGTCATCCTGTCCGAACAGCCTCTGAAGGAGGCGCTCAACGCCTTTTCCAGGCAATTGCTGACCGGATCCATCCTGATCGCCCTGGGAGTTGGTCTGGTGATCTATCTGGCCATGTTCTTCCTGTTTGTGCGGCCGATGCGCCGTCTGGCCGGATCCATGCTGCGTTTCCGCTCTGCCCCGGAGGACGCGTCCCGCGTCATCTCGCCGTCTGCGGGGCACAATGAGATTGCCCGTGCTGAACAGGAACTGGCGGCGATGCAGGAAGAGATCCGCCAGGCCCTTCATCAGCGCGAACGCCTGGCCGCCCTGGGCGAGGCCGTCGCCAAGATCAATCACGACCTGCGCAATGTCCTGACCAGTGCCCAGCTGGTGACCGACCGCCTGGCCATGGAAAAGGACGAGCGCATCCAGAAAATGGCCAGCCGTCTCGTGCGTTCCGTTGATCGTGGTATCCGCCTGTGCGAGGCGACGCTGGAATTCGGTCGTGCCGAGGAAGCGCCATCTGCCCGCAGCAGTGTTGTCATGGCCGAGCTGATCGAGGACGCGTTCGACAATGCCCAGCTCGCTGATGGCGAGGTGGACTGGTATCTCGATATTGACCGCGCCCTCCGCCTGGATGTGGATCAGGACCAGACCCACCGCATTTTCTTCAACCTGTTCCGCAATGCGATCCAGGCGATGACTGCGGCCGAGGGTGAGACGCGTCTCTCCGTCACCGTGGAAGAGGACGGGCATTGTGCCCATTTCTGGGTGCGCGATACCGGGCCGGGCCTGCCGCCCAAGGCACGGGACAATCTGTTCAAGGCGTTTACCGGCTCCACCCGCAAGGGCGGGTCAGGTCTGGGCCTGGCGATTGCCCGCGAACTCGCCCGGGCCCATGGCGGCGACCTCGTCCTCATCAAGAGTGACGTGAACGGGACGGTGTTTGCGGTCATGCTGCCGCTGAAAACCGACTAGGGCTCCCCCACAACACCTTCACGGCGCGGGTCTGCGCCACCGATCAGCGTGCCGTCTTCCAGGCGCCGCACGATATGGATGCCGGAATTCTCGCCACGATTGGCGTCCAGCTCGAAGCCGAGATCCTGCAGGCCCGCGAGGATTTCGATATCCATGCCGTTCTCGATCCGCACGACATCCCCGCGCGCAACGATATTGGGCAGTTCAATCGCTTCCTGCGGGGTCAGGCCCCAGTCGAGCATCGCCACAAGCGTCTTGGCCGTATAGGCGATAATGGAGGAGCCACCGGGCGAACCAGTGGCCAGGACGAACTCCCCGTTTTCATCGAAGACGATGGTGGGGGACATGGAAGAGCGCGGGCGCTTGCCGCCGTCCGGTGCGTTTGGGATCAGCCGGCCTTCGGCGTCCACCGGCGTTCGCGAGAAATCGGTCAGCTGGTTGTTGAGCAGGAAGCCGCCGGCCATGCGATGGCTGCCAAACCCGCCTTCAACCGTGGTGGTCATCGAGACGACATCGCCGTCACTGTCGACAACGACAAAATGGCTCGTTCCCGGCGCGTCAGGCGTCGCGTCGGCTCCGGGCGCCTCAATGCCGGCCGGAATGCCCGGCGTCGATGTCTCGATGGCCGTTTCGCGATCCATCAGCGCGGCGCGGGCGGTGATGTAATCATCCGCCAGCAGACCCTCGACCGGCACGGTGACAAAGTCCGCGTCGGCGACATAGGCATCGCGATCAGCATAGGCGAGGCGACTGGCCTCGATGAAACGGCGCCAGCCTTCCAGCGTGTCCGGCCCGGTGGCGGACATGTCATATCCTTCCAGCAGGCCCATGATCTCGTTGACGGTCACACCGCCCGATGCCGGCGGCGGCGCGCCACAGATGGTGTACTGGCGATAGGGACGACAGATCGGGCTGCGCACGACCGGCTCATAGGCCGCCAGATCGGCCAGGGTCAGGTCTCCTGGCAGCGGCTCCGCTCGCACGGCGTCAACAATCGCCTCGGCGATCGGCCCTTCGTGCAGGGCGCGCGGGTTCTCTGCGAGGGCGCGAACCGTCGCCGCATAGTCCGGGTTCTGCAGCAGGTGACCCACTGGCAGCGGCTCACCCGCCTCGGTGTAGAAATAGGCGCGGGTGGCCGGCCATTCGTCCAGTGGCGTGCGCTGGCCGTAACGACCGATCAGGGAGTTGAGGCGCGGCGAGACTTCAAAGCCTTCACGGGCCAGGCGTTCCGCGTGTGTGAAGCCGTCCGCCCAGTCCAGGGCGCCATGATCCTCGTGCGCCCTTGCCAGGGCCGGGATCGCGCCCGGCGAACCGATTGACCGGCCCGAGAACACAGCCTGGAAAAAGCCCAGCGGCTGGCCGTTTTCGTCCAGGAAAAGGTCCGGACCCGCAGAGGCCGGCGCCATCTCGCGGCCGTCATAGACGGTGACATCGCCGCTCTCGGCGTCGAAATACAGGATGAAGGCGCCACCACCCAGGCCGGAGCTCTGTGGCTCGACCAGGCCCAGCACGGTCTGCACGGCGATCGCGGCGTCAATGGCATCACCACCCGCGCGCAGGGCTTCCAGGCCCGCTTCAACCGCATGTGGGTTGGCTGCAGATACCATGGCGGGACCGCTCAACGCGGCTTCTTCCTGCGGGGTCTCGCTTGATCCACAGGCGGCCAGAAATCCGGCCAGGGAGAAAATCGCGGTGGACAGCAAAAAGCGCTTCATGGAATTTGTCCTCTACTCGCCGACCCGTCCGGAGCCGGTGTCCAACAGTTAAGAGGCCTTTGATGGCATTGCCAGTGAAAAACAACACCATCACCGACGTGCCGGGGATAAAGGTCGGTCAAAGCGAGGATGAACGGTCACGCACCGGTGTCACGGTCATCCTGCCCGATGAACGCGCCGTGTGTGCGGTGGATGTTCGCGGTGGTGGCCCGGGCACGCGCGAGACTGACGCGCTGGCTGCGCACACCCTGGTGGATGCCGTTGATGCGGTCGTGCTTTCCGGCGGTTCGTCCTATGGCCTGGCGGCGGTGGATGGTGTCGCAGCGGTGCTTGGTGCGCGGGGGCAGGGGTTCGGGCTTGTCGAGCGTCCAGGCGTGCCCAAATCTCCCGTCGTGCCCGGCGCGATTCTCTATGATCTCGCCAATGGCGGTGACAAGGACTGGGGCGAGGAACCGCCCTATCGTGATCTGGGCAAGCAAGCCCTCGCCAATGTCTCCACGGAGGTATCGGTCGGTCGTTTCGGAGCCGGTTATGGCGCTATGGCAGGATCTCGCCAGGGCGGGATCGGATCCGCCAGCATCACCAGCCGGGACGGTTTCACCCTGGGTGCGATCGTCGGCGTCAATTCCTTTGGCTCGGTGATGATGCCCGGCACAGACGTGTTCTGGGCCTGGCCCTGGGAGATGGAGGGCGAGTTCGGTGGTCAGCGTCCGCCGGCCGGCTGGTCTGCAGAGCCGGAAGACTGGGGGGATGCCAAGCTCAATCCGGGGGCCCGTGAGAACACCACGATTGCTTGCATCGCGACGGATGCCGCTCTGGCCCCGGCCCAGGCCCAGCGTCTTGCCATCATGGCCCAGGACGGTTTCGCCCGCGCCATCCGCCCCGTTCACACCCCGTTTGACGGTGATGTCGTGTTTGCCCTGTGCACCGGCCGCAAGCCCCTGGGCGATGCTGCCGAGCTCACGCTGGCGCGCCTCGGAAGCCTGGCTGCGGACTGCCTGGCACGCGCCATTGCCCGCGGTGTCTTCGAGGCCAGCAAGGCCTGAACACCCGTAACTGCACCCGGGCTGCACTTGCACTGTTTTTTGCGCGAAAGCCCCCTTGCCAAGTCCAGGGCCCGAAGCTAGGTTCCGCGCCTCTTCGGGGACTTGCCCTGAAGACACGGCCTGCACCGGTAGCTCAGCTGGATAGAGCACCAGACTACGAATCTGGGGGTCGGGGGTTCGAATCCTCCCCGGTGCGCCATTTTTTCCGCTTCAATAATGCCAAACGATTGACCGCATAATTGCGGGTGTTCGCGCGTGTCAGCCGCCTGACAGGTTCGACGAGATTTTTTGGGCGACCTTGAAAAACGTGATGAGCTCTTGCTTGTCAACGTCCTGCGTTGCCCGGTCATAGAGGCGCGCTTCAGCCGCATGGACGCGGGAGAATATGGTCCTGGCCTTCGCGGTCAGCATAGCCAGCTTGCTGCGTCCGTCCTGAGGATTGGGTTTCAGGGCAATCAACCCGTTAGCGGAGAGTTCCTGCAACAGGCGTGTAACATGGCCACGGTCGCGATTGATGGTGCCGGCGACCGCCAGTGGCGTTGCCGTCTCCTCCTCGTACAGGAAGCGTAAGATTCTCATGTTGATGGGCGGGATATCCAACCCGTCCAGCTCCGGGCTGCCTTCGAGTTGCGTACCGAGATCGATGGACAGTTTGAAGACGACGTCTGTGAGCTTTTGTTGTGCCATTTCTGCATCCTAACAGAAATTAGTTGCGCTGCGCAAATAGTTGTACGAGATAGCTGCGTAGCGCAACTAAATTGAAGTGGTAAAAATGAGCAAGCAAGAGGTTTTCAAAGGGTCTGTCATTGCAGGTCTGGTGTTCATGGTCTTGATGGCGGCGGTGCTGATCGTCTGGCGGCGGATGCTCTGGGGCGATGTTTATCTCGAAGAGGGGTTTTTCGGTTTTACCGAGCCGTCGCGTTTCCTGTTGGTGGCGGGGCTTGGGACCTATTTTCTTATCGGGGCCTTTTTCGCCATGCTGTATGGGCATATCCGCGCCGTCGCCGGCCAGGTCTCCACGCTTCGCATCGCCGTGATGTTCGCGGTGATCTACTGGGTTTCTGCCAACCTGGGCTATATCGGCCGTGTTCCGCTGGAAAATCCGGGTCTGTTCCTGCTTTTGGAAGGCGTAAGCGATGCCGTGGTGTTTGCACTGTTCGCCCTGGTTCTGAAGATGGTGTTCAACTCTCAGCCAGTCGATGCCTTGTCTGACGCCTAGCGTTAAGCCGGCACAGATTTACCGCCCAAGCCTGATCAAGCAGGCGGGCGGTTGAGCTGGGAAATGCGTTGTTAGATTCATACGATCCAAAGGCTGCGAAAAACGGTTCCGGGACCTGATGTTCGTCGCATGACGAATTCGCTCTAAATTATTCATGCGCCTGATATTCCAATAAGCATGATTGACATCGACTTGGTGTTCGGGCGGAATGATAACGTTATCATAATGGTCTTTGCCGGGGAGGAAGTGATCGTGTTGAAACTTCGTATGGGATTGTTTGCCGCACTCATCGCGCTGCTTGTTGGAGCGGGGTTGAGTGTTACCACGAGCTCCGAGGCGTCAGCCATGCAGGCATTGAACGACACGATGTCGGTGCGCTGGGACGTTGAAGGTGGAAGCATTCGTCGCAGCATCGTTGCGTCCGAGACGGCTCCTGGGGGCGCTGCTCTTGAAGTCCGGATGCGTCGCCGCCTCGAAGAAGTCTGGCGTTCACGTGTGACAGTGCCGCTGGTGCGCGATATCAATGCCGGCGATATCGTGGAGTTGCGTGTCTGGGTCCGGGCCGAGACGCCGATCCGGGGCATGGACACCGGTAATATCGATCTCCAGCTGGTGCGTACCAGTGAGCCCTATGACAACATCTTCAGCGAAAACATCCGGCCGACCGAAGAAGGGCAGTATTACACGGTCCGCGGAACGGCGACCGCGGATTTTGCTGCAGATGATGTCGTGTTCGGCGCCAATATGGGCTACGGCCGCCAGACCATCCACTTCGGTCCGATTTTCATCAACCGGGTCGGGACCGCAGAATAGGCTGCGCGGACGGCCTCGCTGGATCCGCAGAAAATAGCACTCGTGCAGCGGGAAAGCCGCGATATGCTCGGAGCGTCATGATTCCGGCGCAATCTGCGGCGTATACGGCGCCTGGAAGAGCCTGAATTGGCTCGTTGAGGCTAGACCCGGTTGCGACGTCTGATTTTCATCCCACTTGCCTGTTTGCTGGCAGGACTGTGTTCATCGCAAGCCACTGCGCAAGCGTTAGCACAGTTCTGCTGTGTCGATGACCCGGAGCTGTCAGCCGGTCTCGAACGGGCGATTTCCCTGGACATGCCCGATGACACTGCGCCCTGGCAGCGTGCCCGAACAGCGTCGGAGCGCGCGCGGCGCTATTTGCGTGCACAGGGGTATTTCGCGGCGACCGTCGTGCCGGCACTCGGCGCGGCCCAGAACCCGGTTCTGCGTATCGAGACTGGCGACCGTTTCACTTACGGAACCATCAGTGTGGATGTGGGGGCGGATGTGCAAGCGCGGGAGCGTGTTCGCGAAGCGCTGACCCTCGAGCCGGGTGAGGCCTATGATGCCGGCCTCTTGCTGTCGGTTGAGCTGGCTGCCCTGGAGCGTCTTCGCGCGTCGGGTTGGCCGGAAGCGAGCCTGGGGGAACGCGCAATCACGGTGGACCACGCGCGGCAAGAGGTCGATGTGGTCTTGCGCTACCTGCCGGGAATATATTCGCGCCTCGGTGAAATTCGACTGCACAGTGAGGCTTGGAATGCGGATTTCATTTTGGGCTTGTCGCCGCTCGAGGATGCTGCGGCGGTGTCGGCTGACGGGTTGCGGGCCTATCGCAACCGGCTGCTTTCCTTGCAGAGTGTCTCCGCTGTCCAGCTATCGCTCGGAGAACCGGATGGAAAGGGGGCGCGCGATCTTGGCATCACGCTGGAACACGCGCCGCGCCATGTGGCTGAGGTCGCGCTGAGCTATTCCACCAGTGATGGCGGCGGCGCGATTGCCGCGCTGAACCGGCGCAACCTGCTGGGTGAAGACCAGCTTTTCACTTTCAGAGCCCAGCTCCAGACTCTCAGCCAGGGTGTCGAGGCCTCTTTGAGTTTTCCGCACTGGCGTCGTTACGGGCGGACTTTGCTGTTGTCGGCAGGGCTGCAGTCGGAAGAAACCGATGCCTATGACCAGCAGGAACTGACCGCCGGTTTCAATCTCAGTCGAGCCTTGCGCGAGCTGTTGCAATACGCGGTTGGTGCCGAGCTGGACTATTCCAGGGTCACAAACCCTGAAGGTGTCAGTGATGCCATATCCGTCCAGGCCGGCCTGGGCCTGACGCTGGATGCGCGCGATGATCCACTCGAACCGACCCGCGGTTACCGGGCGCGTGGCGAGATGGTCCCGACGGCGACATTCGGCGATACCAACGGTCAGTATGTGCGCCTGGAAGCCAGTGGCAGCGCCTATTGGCGGGCGAGTGAGAGCTGGGTCGTGGCCGCGCGCGGCCGTATCGGCTCGCTGATCGGGGCGCCCATAGATGATATCCCCGCAGACCAGCGCTTCTATGCCGGTGGCGGCGGATCTGTGCGCGGATTTGATTACCAGGGGCTTGGACCCCAGACCGTTGAAGACCTGCCTTCAGGCGGCCTGTCGGTCGCGGAAGCCGGGCTGGAGCTGCGCTGGCGCGATACATCGCGCTGGGGCGGCGTTGTCTTCGTCGAGGCGGGCGCCGCGGGTGATGATCTCTTGCCCGCAGTGGATGACGTGCGTGCGGCCCTCGGCATTGGCGCGCGGTACTACCTGGACTTTGCCCCCGTTCGCATCGACCTGGCGACACCGCTCGACCGGCGTGATGGCGAGACGCCTGTGCATCTCTATTTCAGCATCGGACAGGCCTTCTGATGCAGGGGCTCCGCGATCTTCTGAAACATCGCTGGCTGCGCCGCGGGGCGCTGGCTCTGGGCGGAATTGTGCTCGCCGGCCTTGTCTCGCTTGGCTTGCTCACCCACGGTCCCGGCCGTGCCTTTGTGACTTCGGTGCTGGATGGCCGCGAGATGGGCGCGCTTGGCCGGCTGGATGTGGAGGGGGTGCGCGGCAATGTACTGGCGCGTTTCACCATTGACCGGCTGGCGTTCAGCGATGCAGACGGCGAGTGGCTCGTGCTCGAGAATGTGCGCGGTGACTGGGACAGTCTGAGTGCCCTGTTTCGGCCGCTGATCATCGAGGAGATCACGGCAGCTCATGTCAGCGTATTGCGGCGCCCGCAACGCTCCTCGCAGGCGGCGGCGGGTGCATCGAGCGGTGGTTTGCCGGATTTGGATCTGCGCAGTGCGGTGCTGGAAAACCTGGTGATCGCGCCCGGCGTTGCCGGGCCGGGCGGCCGTTATGCGGTGCGGGGCCAGGCCCGGCTGGTCAATGGCGACGTTGTGGCACTCGACTTTTCCGGGCAGGGGCTGAGCGATCGTGAGGACCACATCGCGCTGGCGCTTCACCGCGACGCGGCTGGCCTGCAAGGTACAATTCGCATGGACGTGCCTGGCGGCAGTCCGATAGCGCATATGATGCGGCTTCCCGGCCGCGCAGTCAGTGTCCGCGCCGACCTTACCGGAGAGTTCGAGGCGGGGCGTGGTGCGTTCAGTGTGGAGGCGGATGAAGTCGGACTGGCGTCCGGTGCACTGGACTGGACGGAGACTGTCTGGTCGTCTGACACGTCGATCAATCTCGCCCGATGGCCGATTCTGGGGGCTGCGACGGGCGAGGCTCTGCAGTTGGTTCAGCTGACCGCGGACGGGACGCTCGGTGAGCTGGACCTGACGCGTGCGACGCTCCTCGCTGACGGCCTGGAGGCTAGTGCTCTGCGTGAGGGCGAGGGGTGGCGGTTGTCGGCGCGTGTGGACGGCGAGGTGGCAGCGGAATTTCTTCCACCTGAGTTGAGACTGGCCAGTGCCGGTTTTGAAGGCCGCGTGGAACGTCGACCGCGGGCGCAGTTCACGGGCGAGATGACCCTGTCCGGGCTGGAGCACACCCAGGCTGTGATTTCTGACCTTTCCGGGCCCGTAGAGCTTTCGCGCGATGACGGTGAATTTCGCTTGGAGAGCAGACTGGCGGCGTCGGGGCTGGTGCTGGCCGAGCCTGTTCTGGCGGGGCTGATTGGTGATGAATTGCAGATCGAGCTGCAGGCGCAATCGAGTGGAAACACCTATCGGCTGGATCGTCTGCTGCTGGAAACAAACGCTGCTCAGATCACGGCGAATGGCGCCTACGAAGACGGGCAAACCCGGTTTTCCGCGCTGTTGGAATTGCCGGATGCAGGCCGGCTTTATCAGGACCTCTCCGGTTCGCTCTCGGCAAACATAACCGGTGAAAACTCCGAGATGTTCACCATTCAGATTGCCGCGGACCGGGTGGTCTGGCCAGAGGCCAGTTTAGGCTTTCTGGATGGATTGACGGCCGGAGCGCAGCTTAGACGAGAGGCTGAAGTCTGGTGGCTGGACAATGGAGAGCTGAACGGGCGGGCCGTCGACCTCGACATCTCCGCCCAACTCGGTGCGAGCGGGGATTGGTCAGTGGCAATGGCCGGAGCCGCTGGCCTTGCGAACCTGGCCGGCCCGATAGGTGGTTCAGGCGTTCTTGCGTTGAACCTGGAAGCCGGGAGCGATGCGGGACAGATCAGTCTCGACGCCGGTCTTGCTGCGAGCGAGATCCGGATTGGCGAGACCCGGTTAGCCGGGCCGGAACTGGTCATCCAGTCGTCGCTGGATGATGAAGGCGCTGTGCTGGCGCGATGGGGCCTGCGTGGGCAATTGTCCGATCAGGCGCTGGAGCTTTCCGGCACGGCCGACCTGAATGCCAGCGGCGCTGCGCTGAATCTGACCGACGGGCGCTGGGGCGCGATCACGGCTTCCGGGCGCGGTGAGCTTCAGGGCGAGGCTCTAGCCATCCAGCTGGTCGCCAGCGACGTCGGTCGGTTTGATGCCACGCTGGATTATACCGGCCAGACTGCGGACCTGTTTGCCGGGCAGATGGAAGCGCGTCTTGAAACCCCGGCTCGCCTGATCCCGGGCGGAAGTCTGTCCGCAGCGGAAATCACCCTCTCGGGACCGTTGCAGGCCATGACGCTGAATAGCGAGCTGTCCGGTCAGCTGGGAACGGATTTCGTGCTGGATCTGCCCGGAGAATTGTCGCTCACGCCTGAAGGACTTGCTGGTCGCCTGTCACTTGCCGGTGTCTGGGGTGAGGCGGCTATCCGTACGGAAACGCCGATCCGCTTGCTGGCGGGCCCGCTGCAGGCGCGCGGACGCGTTCTGATGGGTGCCGGCGTCTTGGATCTGGTCCTGTCGCCACAGCAAATTGACGTCGTGGCGAGTGAAATTCCAGCCGACCTCGTGGGCTATACGCGGGGGCTTCCGGACTTGTCGGGCGAAGTGGCAGCGCGCCTGCAGCTGGTCAATGCGGACGGTCACTGGCAGGGCGATGGCGAGCTGAGCATACGTGATCTGACTTCGCGTCATGATGATACAGCGCCGGTTCTGCAAGTGGGCGCAGAGCTGGAGATCGATGGCCGCAACCGTCTCGATCTGCAAGTCGAGGGCGATGCCCTTGTGGTCAGGATCCTGGCGGAGGAAGCCGAGGGGGCGCTTGGCGGTGAAATCGCGGTTCATGGCGAGATCGCGCCGCTGGCCCGGCTGCTGTTACCCGCGACAGCGGATCTTTCAGGACAGGTTGAGGCCTCACTGGAGCTTGGCGGGCGTGTCGAGGTCCCGACGGTGAACGGGCATGCGTCGCTGCATCGCGGCCGGGTGTTGTCTGGGACGTATGGCTCGAGTTTTGCCGATATCGAGATTGTCACGGAATTTGCCGGCGACCGGCTGCGGGTCGAGACCCTGGAGATGAGCGATGGTGCTCACGGGCGGGCCAGTGGACAGGGCGAGTTTCGCCTGGATGCGGAGACCGGCTATCGCGGAGAGGCAAGGCTGGAAATGACGCGGATGCGTCTGCTTTCGCTGCCGGATCTGGACATGACATTGAGTGGTCAGACGCTTGTGAGCGCAGACGCGACCGGTTGGCTGGTGTCAGGCCAGTCGAGAATCGACGAGCTTCATGTGACGCCCGGTAATGACACCGCAGAGGCCATCCCCAATCCCGTCGTCACCGAGATCAATCTGCCAGACGGTCGTGCGCGCAGTGATTATGTTGGCCCCGAAGTCCGACTGGACTATCGCGTGACGTCGGAGGAAGGCGTGCGGGTCGCTGGCACTGGCTTCGACAGCGAGTGGAGTGTTGAGCTGGTTCTGAGCGGACGTCTCTCCCGACCGCGTGTCTCCGGGAACGCGACCCTCAAGGGCGGTGAGGCCTACCTGTTGTCCCGGCCTTTTGACCTGACCCGGGGGCAGGTCAATCTGGATGGGCGCTTGACCACCGCCCGGGTTGAGATCGACGCGCGTCATCAACGTTCCGATCTGACGGTGGAAGCACGTATCGCAGGCAGTGTAGATGCGCCTGAGCTGATGCTTTCCAGTACGCCGCAATTGCCGCAGGACGAGATCCTGTCTCGCCTGTTGTTCGGGCGGGACGCGACAGAACTGTCTGCCTTCGAAACCGCGCAGATCGCGGCACAATTGTCCGGATATTCCATGTTCAACATGATCAACGAGCTGCGCGACCGGGCCGGTGTTGACCGTTTGCGGATCACCTCCAATGCGGATGGCACGATTGCCGTGACCGGGGGGCACCAGATCAGTGATGACGTGTATCTGGAGGTGGAGACCGTCGGTCTTTCCGCACTGGCGACGACCCGTGTCGAGTGGTCACTGACGCCAGATCTCAGCCTGCTTTCACGTATCAGCGATGATACAGACGCGTCTGTCTCCCTGCGCTGGCGGCGGGAGTTCGATTAGTCCTCTGCCCACATGCGCAACAGGTTGGAGCGGGTCTTGGACAGCGTGTCGAAAATGGCTGATTTGCCGTCTTTTTCGTAGATCGCGCGACTGGTGAGTTCCAGATCGAACAGGATTTCGCGCTGATCAGCCCGGCGTACCAGGCTGCGGATCCAGCCGACCACGGCGAGGCGTTCGCCGCCCGTCACTGTGGCTACACGGTGCAGGGCCCCGGTGGGATAGATCACGGCATCGCCGGGCCCCAGCTTGATGGCGCTTTCGCCGCCCATATCCTCGATGACCAGCTCGCCGCCTTCATAACTGTCCGGTGCGGACAGGAAGAGGGTGAAGGAGAGGTCGGTGCGTCGCCCCCCCATCAACGCATCATCGACATGAGTGCCGTATTCCATGCCTGGCGTGTAACGCGAAACCAGCATGCGCGTCACCGCCCTGGGCTGGGCGAAGGGTCGGTAGAGCGGGTGTTTCTCGAGAGCCTTGCGAACAACCGAACGGACCGTATCGATCTCGGCGCCGCTGGCGAGTTGTTCGTTGTCCTTGACCTGGCGTGCGGCATAACCCGCCGTGGCCTTGCCGTCCTGGAAATTATCCTGGCGGGTGATCAGGTCACGCAGGGTGGTGACTTCAGCTTCGGTGCAGACTTTTTCCAACTGCAAGAGCATTTTGTGTCCTGAGAATAATTGTCAGTTTCACGGCAAGCCGATATGACGTTTTAACAGAAGTGTTCGCGACGTCGATCAGTGAAAGGACAGGTCATGGGGATCAAGCGTAAGTCCAAGCTTTGGAGCCAGGTTGGCGCCATGGCCTTGATGGGGGGACTGGCTGCCTGTGGTGGCGAGATGGGCGAGGGTGGATCCGAGCACGGCCAGCCGGTTGATGACCAGACCGCACTCTCCAGCCACGCCGGTGAAGGCGAGGGCGAAAGTGGTGCTGAAGGTGAAAATGAATCCGGTGGTGGCGGCGAGTTCGGCATAGATCCGGAGCTCGCACGTCAGGACCCTGTCGTTTATCTGAGTGCGCTTGAAGTCATTCGCGCCCACTACCTGGCCGGTATCGGTGCGCTGGAAGATGGCGGACGTTCTGCAGCGGCGGAAATGTTCGCGCATCCGATTTCGGAGATCTATGTCGATCTGGAAGAGGTTGTGATTGCGCTGGGAGCCGAGAACTTCCTCGATCTGATGTCCGACGCGTCAGCGGCGCCTTTTGACGGGCGAAGCGATGAGGAAGTGGGCGCAGCGGTGACGCGCGTGCTCAACGCCATCAACGCAGCCGAGACCTTTAGACCGGCCACCGAGGAAAGCGAAGCCAGCGTCTATGCCAAGGTGATGGCAGGCCTGATCCATCGTGCCGTGTTGCAGTACCAGTTCGCTGCCGCTGAACCGCGGGCGGTCGAGGCCTATCTGGACGGTTTTGGTTTCGAACGGGCGGCCTCTGACATCGCGGGTCGGCAGATGCCTGCGATCCGCATGGAAAACGCGGCGCTGGCGGATGCGCTGGAAGCTGCGCTTGCAGCACTGGCAGAGGTCTATCCGACGGCCGTACGACCGGAGGCCTTTGACGGTGACGTTGATGGCCTGTTTGCGGCCAGCGATGCCATCACCGCCGTGATCAAATCCTGACCTGCAGGACGAGTCAGTCGGGCGTCTTCCGGCGCCCGGCACGCTGGCCCAGCACGATATGTCCCAGCGGGATGTATTGCAGGACATGGTAGAGCAGGACGGGCAGACCCAGTCCCATAATCAAACCGGCCACCAGGTGCAGGGCGGGATTGTCCAGCCCCATTCCTTCGAGCAGCCGGCGTGTCGCTGATGTCCCGAAGACGTGCCAGAGATAGATCGCGAACGAATACGCTGCCAACGGCCTGAGCCATCGCAGCGCCGGTGAGGCATGCATCACGATGATGATCAGCGAGAGGCTCAGCAGGAAACCGTTCCAGCTTCGAAAATTCGCTGTCAGCTGGGTGTCCTGCATGTAGGCGTAGGCCATCGGATAAAGCGCGGTCGCCGTCAGAAGTGCGGCGCCCAGAAGCCACCATCTGGTCTTCTCCAAGACATGCTCGAACCGCGTCAGAACGAGCCCAAGCACGAAGAAGGGCAAAATGGCCAGCATGCGATTGGTCGCCCAGGTATCTTCCGGGAGCGCGAACGGGGTGAGAATAGGCAGACAGCCGAGGGTAATCGCGATCCACAGGGCCCGTTCACCAGCTACTCGCCAAATCAGGTATGCCCCCCCGGTCATCATGATGAAGGCATTGATGAACCAGAAGTGGGCGTAGGGCATGACCAGTGTGTCGATCAGCTGATCCAGGCCGAAAATGCCAAAGCGTGTGCCCATGACTGTCGAGATCGCAGCGAAGGTGAACATGGCGATCAGGGTGGGGATCACGACTGTACGCACGGTGTGGCTCAGGAATCGCGCAGGCGACATCTCGGTGCGCCCCAGCATGGCAAAAGACAGGCCTGCGAGCAGGGTATAGAGCGGCATGGAGAGATAGCTGAGCATGTCGAATGTCGCGAACAGAAGGGAGTCGCGCTCAAGACGCAGGCCGGTTTCCGGTTTGTCGCCGACGATATGGATCAGCACAACCAGCAGGGTGCCGAGCGATCGCAGGGCCGCCATGTCGTAGAAACGCGGTGTTGCCTTGGCAATGCTGGTGTCTTCATGCGTGTCCAGTTCGGCGATGCTAAGCTGGTGCCAGCCTTGCGGCAGGTCGGACAAAATGGCGCCGAGACGGATTTCAAGGTCGACGAACTCGATCGAGGAGGCTTCCAGTTCATCGAAACTGGTTTCAGGTGAAATGCGCTCGCCGGGGAATTGTTCCCGGAAAGCGGCGAGAATTTGCTGCAGCCTCGGTCCTTCGACCCTGGTCTCAGGTTTTGCTGACGCTTCGATTAGGGCCAGGGCGGTCTGGTAATCAGGTTTGCCGTTTGCCTTGAACGGTATGTGCTCTGTAGAGCAGGTGTGAAGCCGGCTGGCCGGAATACCCAGCTCTTCACTCAAATCCGCCGCGACCGATTCCGCGTCGCTGACCTTTGTCAGCACCAGGCCCAGAAAATCGTCCCGGCCGGTTGCGAGGCCTTCGATGCCCTGGCTGGCCAGGCGTTCTTCCACGGCATCAAGGCTGACACGTTTTCCGGCGATCTTGAGGAAGCGCGCCGCGCGGCCCTGCAGTGTAAACAGCCCGTCGGCATCGAAACTGGCGAGATCGCCTGTGCGGAGGCAGTCGGTCTCCGGTGGCCGGGCCAGATCATCTTTCGTTGTGGCATACCCCATCATCACATTGGGGCCGTGATAAACCAGCTCGCCGGTGATGCCTGGGCGGGTGATGGCGTTCCCGTCCGCGTCGATCAGGCTTAACCTTCCGCCCGGAATGGCGCGCCCGATGGAGCCGGGGCGCGAGGCTGCCAGATGCGGCGGCAGATAGGACAGGCGTGGGGCCGCCTCGGTTTGCCCGTACATGACATAAAACGCCCAGCCGTCCGCGGCTCCTTGCCGGGCCAGGGCCTCGACACGGTCGGGCGACAGGCGTCCGCCCGCTTGTGTGACATACCGCAGGCTCGGGGCGTCGGTGGGGAACAGGCCCGTTTTCTCGATGAGTTTGAAGTGCTCGGGCACGCCGGAAAAACTGGTGCAGTTGTGCGCGCGGAAATCGGCCCAGAACGCGTCCTCGATCAGCGATTTTCCCGTGACCAGCAGGCGACCGTCTGCGTGCAGATGCGAGTTGATGACGGACAGACCGAAGGAATAGTCCATCGGCAGGCCGGTCGGTGCGCAATCCCCGTGGGTGAGCTCGAGATACCGGCAGATCGCCTCGGCATTGCTGCGCAGGTTTTGGTGCGACAGGCGGACCAGTTTTTGTTGTCCGGTCGAGCCGGAAGTTGAAAGCAGCAGGGCGAGGTCGGGGTGCAGGGGTGTGTCGCGGTGAGCTTGTCGAATGTCGAGTGAATCGTCGTGAGCGGCGTAGACGTACAGGACCGGAAATTGCTCTAGCAGCTGTTGTTTCTGTGCTGTCGCCTCAGCATCGACGAGCAGGGCCGGACACTGGGCGTGCAGGCTTGCGAGATAGGCGAAGACCGCGTTGACCGAGTTGTCCGTTTCGATCAGCACCACGCCGCGGCCGGCTTCAAGCCTCAGTGCGAAGAGTTCGATGCGATCCGACAGCGTTTTGTAGCTGATCTGCTCGCGGCTTGAGGCGCAGATCAGCGCAATCCGGTCCGGATTGTCGGATGTCAGCCGCATATGCGCGTCAAAAGCCATACCAAAGCCCCCTGGTGCCCATGCTTAGGGCAGCTGGCCCCGGATTAGAAGAGCATCGCTATTTCAGGTGGCTGCAGTCCGGCGTCGCGGATTGAAAAAGCGGGACCTGCAAGCGGTGGAGGAAGAGGTGACAGCGGTCGTCACCACTTCCTCCTGACCGACAAACAGGTGCTCGCCTGGCTCAGCTAGCCGCGAGCACCGGTTGTCGCTGGGAATCGAGCGCCTCCATCTGCTCGATGAGGCGTATGCCCAGCCGGGAACAGGTCAGATCTCCGCCGAGATCGCCGGTCCATTCCCGGTTGGCATGCATGCGGTCCACGGCCCGGCGGATGAGGGCCGCAGCCTCGTTCTCGCCGAGACCGGCCTCGAGCAATTGCGCGGCACTTTCGATGGCGCCAAACGGATTGGCCTTGTCTTCGCCGGCGATGTCTGGCGCCGATCCGTGGATCGGTTCAAACAGCCCGGGACGCTCTCTGCCCAGCGAAGCCGAGCCCAGAAGTCCGATGGAGCCCGGCAGCATGGAGGCCTCGTCGGAAAGAATGTCGCCGAACATGTTCTCGGTCAGTACGACATCGAAATCGCGCGGTGCTCGTAGAAAATGCATGGCTGCAGCATCGACATACATGTGATCCAGCGCGACATCGGGGTAATCCTGCGCGCCCAGCTCGCTCACAACGGATCGCCAGAGCTTGCTGGTAGAGAGCACATTGGCCTTGTCGACCGACGTCAGCTTGCCCCGGCGCAGGCGCGCCTGTTCAAACGCCACCCGGGCGACACGCTCAATCTCGTGGCGGCTGTAGGTGCATTTGTCGCTGGCGGAATTTTCGCTGACCTCGCGCTCGCCGAAATAAATGCCCCCGGTCAGCTCCCGCACGATCAGCATGTCCGCACCCTCGACCAGTTCCTGGCGCAGGGGCGAGCGATCGGACAGGGCCGGATGGACGCTGGTCGGACGCAGATTGGCGAACACGCCGAGTCCCTTGCGCAAGGCAAGCAGCCCAGCCTCCGGACGTTCCGGCGCGTCATCCCATTTGGGACCACCGACAGCGCCCAGGAAGACCGCGTCGGCAGCCTGACAGGCCTTCAACGTGTCCGCGGTCAGCGGTTCGCCGTGCGCATCGATGGATGCACCGCCGAAATGATGACTGTTGAAGTTCAGCTTGATCCCGGTCTGCAGCGCGGCCTGTTCCAGCGCGGCCCGGGCCACGCGGGTTACTTCCGGACCGATGCCGTCACCGGGAAGCAGGACGATGTTCCAGCTCATGCTGCGGCCTCCTCGAATTGGCGGATCTCGTCGGCCTGATCGAGCAGATACCCCATCGGGTCATTGCCGCTGAGCAGGCAGTGCCGGGCGAAGGGTTCGATGTCGAAATCGAAACCCGGCCCGCCGGAGATGTGTACGCGGGTTGCTTCCAGATCGATCTCGACCTCAGCGCCCGGATTGTCCAGCAGCCATTGATGCGCCGCTTCCGGGGCGACGATCGGCAACAGCCCGTTGCGTGCCGCGTTGGAGCGGAAAATGTCGGCGATCTCGCAGGAAATCACGGCGCGAAATCCGTAATCCAGCAAAGCCCAGGGCGCGTGCTCGCGCGATGAACCACAGCCGAAATTGCGCCCGGCCACCAGGATGGATGCGCCGCTGGCATCGAATCCGCTGAGGGGCGAACCGGGCCTGGGCGAACCCGATGCGTCGAACCGCCAGTCATGAAAGGCAAACCGCCCCAGACCCGTCCGAGAGGTCGTGGTCAGGAAGCGGGCCGGAATGATCTGGTCCGTGTCGATATTCTCGCCCGCGAGATTGAAAGTCCGGCTTCTGATCGGAAATGTCTCAGGCATATTCCGCCTCCTTGAGTTTGGCCGGATCCGTGACACGGCCGGTGACGGCGGAAGCTGCCGCGACTGCCGGACTGGCCAGCATGGTTCGTACGCCAGGACCCTGACGGCCCTCGAAGTTGCGGTTCGATGTCGAGACGATGAGCTCGCCCGGTGCGCCCTTGTCGCCATTCATGGCGATGCACATCGAGCACCCGGCTTCACGCCATTCGGCACCGGCTGCCTTGAACACCTTGTCCAGGCCTTCTTCTTCGGCCTGCGCCTTCACCCAGACCGAGCCCGGTACGACCAGCGCGGTGACACCCGGCGAGATCGCTCGTCCGCGCATGATGTTTGCCGCTGCCCGCAGATCGGAGATGCGGGAGTTGGTGCATGAGCCGATGAAGACACGATTGACCTTCTGGCCTGACACGGTCTCGCCAGCAGCGACACGCATATAGTCCGCCGCTTTCCGATCGCTGTCATTGCGATAGGCTGGAACGGCATCATTCAGCGCGATCGCGGTATCCGGCGCGGTGCCCCAGGTAATCATCGGGCGCAGGCCCTCGACATCGACAACAACCTCGCTGTCGAAATGCGCGCCTTCATCCGTGTAGAGCTCACGCCATCGCGCGACGGCCTGGTCCCATTCAGCCCCCTGCGGTGTGCGCTTGCGACCATCCAGGAAAGCGACGGTCTTCTCGTCCGGGGCGACCAGGCCGGCTCGGGCACCGGCCTCGATGGACATGTTGCACAGGGTCATTCGCCCTTCCATGTCGAGCGCGGTGATGGCCTCGCCGCTGTATTCGATGACATGGCCCGTTCCGCCATCCACCCCGATCTTCGCGATGATGGCGAGGATGATGTCCTTGGCGGATGTGTTCGGCCCCGGACGTCCGGTCACATGAACGCGCATGGATTTCGGCTTGCGTTGCAACAGGCATTGCGTGGCTAGAACATGTCCGACCTCGGTCGTACCGATGCCAAAGGCGAGCGCCCCGAAGGCACCATGGGTGGCCGTGTGGCTGTCGCCGCAGACAATGGTCATCCCCGGCTGGGTCGCACCCAGTTCCGGACCGATGACGTGCACGACGCCCCGGTGTTCGCTTTCCCAGCCATTCAGTTCGATGCCATGACGGGCGGTGTTGGCGTAGAGCGTTTCCACCTGCGCTGCCGCTGCATCGGTGGCATAGGGCGGTGGCGACCCGGCCTTGAAGGGCAGGGTCGGGGTGGAATGGTCGATCGTCGCGAGAGTGCGATCGGGACGACGCACCTTGAGGCCACGGTCCTCCAGCTCGGCAAAGGCCTGCGGAGAGGTCACCTCGTGCACCAGATGCAGGTCGACATACATCGTCGCCGGCGTGTCCGGGGTCTCGGCCCGCACGATGTGTGCGTCCCAGATCTTATCGAAGAGGCTTCTAGGCGACATGCTGAACCTCCATCGCGTCATCATGGACCGGGGTCAGCCAGTTCCAGCGGTCTTCCGTCTCGCCACTGAACAGGCCGAAGAAGCGCTTCTGCATCAGTTCGGCAACCGGTCCGCGCCCGCCGCAGCGAACAACATGCCCGTCGACCGAGCGCACCGGGGTGATCTCGGCGGCCGTGCCGGTGAAAAAGATTTCGTCAGCGACATAGAGGCTTTCGCGTGACAGTGTCTGTTCGCGCACATCGAACCCGTCGGCCTCGGCCAGCTTGATGACCGCATCGCGGGTCAGGCCGGAGAGGATGGAGGACGAGGTCGGGGGCGTGCGGATGACACCGTCGGAGACGACAAAGATGTTCTCTCCCGCGCCTTCGGAGACGAGACCGTTGACGTCCAGTCCGATGCCTTCATCAAAGCCGCGATCATGCGCTTCCTGGCTGATCAGGACGGAGGACAGGTAGTTGCCGCCCGCCTTGGCGCCGGTCGGGATGGTGTTGGGGGCTGCCCGGCTCCAGCTGGAGATGCAGCAATCCACGCCCTTGGACAGGGCTTCCTCGCCCAGATAGGCGCCCCAGGGGAAAGCGGCGATGGCGACATCAACCTTGGCGGCCTTGCCCGGCATGACGCCGATCCCGCCATAGCCAAAAAAGGCGACCGGACGCAGATAGGCGTCGCTGAGCCGGTTCGAGCGCACGACATGGCGGCAGGCCTTCTCCAGCTCTCCCTGCGTGTACGGCAGCGGCATGCGATAGATCTTGGCCGAGTCAAACAGGCGGCGGATGTGGTCCTGCAGCCGGAAGATCTGTGGACCCTGCGGCGTCTTGTAGGCGCGGATGCCTTCAAAGACCGAGGTGCCATAGTGCAGGGCGTGGCTCAGGATATGGGTTTGCGCATCGTGCCAGTCGATCAGCTCGCCATTGCGCCAGATGAAGTCAGTTTCCTGGATAGACATGATAGTTCCTTACATGACAGCGCTTTGCGCTGCGTGGTGTTGGGTTTGCGGTGCCGGCTGGCGCTCGAAGGCAAAGAGCAGGGAGTCGATAGCGGCAGTGACCACATCGGGCCCCCGTGCCCGGCCACGCACACGCTGACCTTCCAGATCGACTTCAATCTCGGCGACAAATTCACGTCCCGTCTGCGAGCGCAGCATCTTGGTTTCCAGGCCAATTACATCGGCCTTGCGTCCGGTGATGCGCTGGACAGCCGCGAAGGCGGCAGCGACCGGACCTTCACCGGACGCGATATCGGAGACCCGACCGCGATCCGGGTGGGAGAGCTCGACACGGGCGAACTGTTTGGGACGCGGACCGGCGGTGGTGCGCAGCTCGGTCCGCATGACCTGCCAGGCCGATCCGCTTTCGCTATAGCCTTCCATCAGGCTGACCAGATCGGCGTCGGTCACTTCGCCATGGTCATCAGCCAGGCGTTTGAATTCGCGAAACACCTCGTTCAGGCGTTCCGGATCCGGCTGATATCCTAGCTGGGCGAGGCGCTGGTTCAGCGCGTGCTTGCCCGAATGCTTGCCCAGCACCAGTTCCGAGCCCGGTGCGCCGACGCTTTCCGGGGTCATGATTTCATAGGTGCGGCGATCGGCGATCATGCCGTGCTGGTGAATGCCGGCCTCGTGCGCAAACGCATTCTTGCCAACAATCGCCTTGTTGGGAGCCACCGGTGCACCGGTCAGGCGCATCAGCTTCTGGCTGGCCGGCCAGAGCTGCGTGGTGTCGACGCGGGTCGCGGCGGGGAAGATGTCCGGGCGGACATTGAGCGCCATGACCAGTTCTTCCAACGAGCAGTTCCCTGCGCGTTCTCCGATGCCGTTGATGGCGCATTCGACCTGGCGCGCACCAGCCTGAACTGCGGCGAGGCTGTTGGAGACAGCCAGGCCCAGATCATTGTGACAATGGGCAGAGAAAATGACGTGTTCCGGCCGTTCGACCTCGCGCATCAGGCGTTCGAACACGCGGCGGATTTCGCCGGGTTCACTGACCCCGACCGTATCGGGCACGTTCAGCACATCGGCGCCATGGGTGGCGGCGCATGCCATGGCTTCGGTCAGGAAGTCGTCCTCGGTACGCAGTGCGTCCTCGGCGGAAAACTCCACCTCGTCGAAACACTCAGCGGCATGGCTCAGCGCGGTTTCGATCGCCTTGAGTACTTCCAGTCGCGACATGCGCAGCTTGGCTTCACGGTGGATCGGACTGGTGGCGAGGAAAATGTGGATACGCTTGCGGCGTGCCGGAGACAGGGCCTCGGCAGCCGCATCAATATCCCCGATCGAGGCACGCGACAGCGAGCACAGGGTCGGGCCCTCGATTTCGCGAGCGATTTCTGTGACGGCTGCAGCGTCTCCGGGAGAGGCGGCGGCAAAACCGGCCTCGATCACATCGACATGCATGGCAGCAAGCAGTTGCGCCAGTTCAACTTTCTGCGTCGGTGTCATGGAGAAGCCCGGCGCCTGTTCTCCATCGCGCAGTGTGGTGTCGAAGATCCGGACGTGATCCCCGGCAGCCGGGTGGTTTATTGCGGTTGTCGACATGACGGCTCTCCTGGAGGCATGGCGTGGCTGGCCATGTGGGCCGGCATCGGGGTGTGGACGTCCATGACGTCGAACAGGCGGGAAAGCTGGCGTGTGAGGACGTCCAGCGAGCGCTCGCCGCGTGGCGTGATGCGCGCAGCGATATCGGTCACGCCGTTCTGTGCGGCCGTCTTGTGCAGGCTCTCGATAATGAAACCGCGGCGCTCGATATTGCTGAGCAGGCGCACAAGGGCACCCTCGCGCTCGGCGAGTTGAATTCGAATATTGTGCATGGGTCAGTCCTCCATCATTTCTGCATTGGATTTGCCTGGCGGAACGAGCGGCCAGACGTTTTCGCGCGGGTCGATCAGGCAGTGCGCCAGGATCGGTCCAGTGGCGTTGAGCAGTCGCTGGATGGCACCGGGCACCTCGTCGCGACTGTGAATGGTGAATGCTTCGACG
Source organism: Maricaulis sp. (assembly GCF_017643475.1). Lineage (GTDB taxonomy): Bacteria > Pseudomonadota > Alphaproteobacteria > Caulobacterales > Maricaulaceae > Maricaulis. The sequence continues at coordinate 762,772 of NZ_JAEPNI010000002.1, read as the reverse complement.
CCGAATGCGCGGGCAACTTCGGCAAAGTCCGGATTGTCGTAGAGATCGATCTCGGAGAAATTCTGGTCGAAGAATAATTCCTGCCACTGGCGCACCAGGCCCAGCGAGGCATTATCCAGCAGCAGGATACGGATCGGCACGCCGTAACGGCGCGCGGTTGCCAGTTCCTGGATATTCATCATGATCGAGCCATCGCCGGTGACGGTGACAACCTTGCTGTCCGGGCGCTCCAGCGCAGCACCGATGCCGGCGGGCAGGCCGTAGCCCATCGCGCCCAGGCCCGCGCTCGTCAGATGGTTCTCCGGCCGAGCGAAGCGGCAATGCTGGGCCACCCACATCTGGTGCTGGCCGACATCACAGGCAGCGATGAAGTCATCGCCAGCGGTTTCAGACAATTCCTTCAACAGGCCAGGCGCGTAAATGCCGGAACCGGGCGCGTCATAGCTGAACGCGAACTCCTGCTTTCGGTTGCGGCACAGGGTGCGCCAGCTGTCGATTGCCAGATATCCCGCATCCAGCCGCGCCAGCGCGTCTTGCAGATCACCGCGAATAGCGGCGTCCACGCCGCGCAGCTTGCCGATTTCGGCGTGGTCGAGATCCATGTGGATGATGCGGGCATGGGGGGCGAACTGATCCGGCTTGCCGGTTGCGCGGTCATCGAACCGGGCGCCGCAGCAGATCAACAGATCACTCTCCTGGACGGCCATGTTCGCGGCGCGGGTTCCGTGCATGCCCAGCATGCCTAGATAGTTCTGGGCGTCCGGATGAGCGCAGCCAATGGCTTTCAGCGTGGCCACGGTCGGGATGCCGGTGCGTGCCATGAAGTCTCGCGCCGCTTCCACCGCATGCCCGAGGGCAATGCCCCCACCCATGTAGAGAACAGGTCGCCGGGCGGCCCGGAGCAGGCTGAGCGCTTCCTCGATACTGTCATCGCTGGCACGGGACGGAGCTGGTGTCGGCGCGGACATGGCCGTTTCAAACGCCATGCTCGCCTGCAGCGTATCCTTGGGCAGATCGACGAGGACCGGGCCGGGTCGACCTTCCTCGGCGATTTCGAAGGCCTCGCGGATGGTGGCCGGAATGTCCTCGGCATGACGCACGATCATGGAGTGTTTGACGACCGGCAGGCTCATCCCGAACACGTCGACTTCCTGGAAGGCGTCTGTGCCCATCAGGGTCGAAGGAACCTGTCCGGTCAGGATGACCATGGGCACGCTGTCCATGTAGGCATTGGCGATTCCGGTCAGCAGATTGGTCGCGCCGGGACCGGAGGTGGCTAGGCAAACGCCGGCCTTGCCGGTCAGGCGCGCCTGCGCGTCGGCGGCAAAGCTCGCCGCCTGTTCATGGCGCACCAGGATGTGTTCCAGTTTCGAGCCGACCAGCGCGTCATAGACGGGCATGATCGCCCCACCCGGATAGCCGAAGATACGGCGCACGCCGAGGTCCTCGAGCGTCCGCACCACGGCTTGGGCACCCGTCATCAGAGGGCGGGAATGCGCGTCAATCTCGGCGGCGGGCAGGGCGGTCATGTTTCTCGTCTCCTCGTTGGGCCGGCTAGTGAGCGTTGGCGCCCGGCTGCAGCCAAGGCATGTCGGCGCGCAATTGCGCCCCGGTCTTTTCAATCGGGTGTTCGAGATCCTTGCGCAGGAGCGCGGCGTATTGCGGCTTCCCGGCCTGGTTCTCGGTGATCCAGTCGCGGGCAAATGTGCCGTCCTGGATGTCCTTGAGGACTTCGCGCATGCGGGCGCGGGTCTCGTCATTGATCACCCGCGGACCCGAGCGCAGATCACCGTAGATCGCGGTTTCGGAGATGAATTCATGCATCTTCCCGAGCCCGCCCTCGTAGAGCAGGTCGACGATCAGCTTGAGCTCGTGCAGGCATTCGAAATAGGCGACTTCAGGCTGATAGCCGGCCTCGGTCAGGGTCTCGTAACCGGCCAGGACGAGCTCGGTTGCACCGCCACACAGGACTGCCTGTTCGCCGAACAGATCAGTCTCGGTCTCCTCGGCGAACGAGGTCTCGATGACGCCGGAATTGGCGCCGCCAATGCAGGAGGTATAGGCCAGTGCGCGGTCACGGGCCTTGCCGGTCGCGTCCTGGTGAGTGGCAAACAGGCAGGGCACGCCGCGTCCGCGTTCGTATTCGCGACGGACGAGATCGCCCGGGCCCTTGGGCGCCACCAGCATAACATCGATATCGGCTGCGGGTTGGACGCGCCCGAAATGGACGGAGAAACCGTGAGCGAACATGAGGGCGTTGCCAGCCTCCAGGTTCGGGGCAATCTGCTCACGGAAAATCTCCTCATGGGTCATGTCCGGGGTCAGGATCATGACGATGTCGGCTTGTTTCGCGGCATCGGCCGGTTCGGCAGTGGTCAGACCATCTTGGGCAGCGCGCTGGGCGCCGGTACCGCCGGCACGAACGCCGACGATGACCTTGCAGCCGCTGTCCTTGAGGTTCATGGCGTGGGCGCGGCCCTGGCTGCCATAACCGATGATGGCCACGGTTTCCGACTTGAAGTCGGTGGTGTCGATTTCGAAATCACTCCGGCGAGGAGCCTGGGTCGGGCGGGTCATGCGAAAATCTCCTGTTCGCGATGTGTCTGTGTCGTTTTGGATGTGGCTTGCCTGGCGGGCGGTGGGGCAGTGACAGCCCCTCGGGAAGCCGAGCTGACGAGGTGAGCGTACTTGTCGAAAACGCCCCCCATGCGATCGGGCTGAGGCGTGATCATGGAGCGGCGGCGCGCTGACAGATCGGCATCCGTATCGATCCGGCGCGCTTCGACATCGATGTGGATCCGGTCGCCGTCCATCAGCAGACCGATGGCGCCACCAGCGGTGGCTTCCGGGCTGACATGGCCGATAACGAAGCCTTTCGATGCGCCGGAGAAACGTCCATCCGTGATCAGGGCAACATCTTCGCTGAGACCCTGGCCGACCAGCGCCGCCGTGACTGCAAGCATTTCGCGCATCCCGGGGCCACCCTGGGGGCCTTCGCAGCGGATGATGACGACATCACCGGCCTTGATCTGATTGGCTTCGACGGCCGCAAACGCATCATCCTCGCACTCGAAAACGCGGGCCGTACCAGCAAACGCGCTGCGGGAATGACCGCTGAGTTTGAGAACCGCGCCCTCCGGAGCGACATCGCCATAGAGTACGCGGAAGCCGCCATCGGGTTTGACCGGGTTCTCGACGCTGTGGATAACGCGCTGGTTGGGGCTTTCCTCGGCCTTCGAGAACTCTTCGAACAGGCTTGCGCCGCTGACGGTTGGAGTGTCGGCGATGCGACCGGCCTGCATCAGGCGCTGACCGAACAGGCGTGTGCCGCCGGCGAGGAACATGTGGTGCGCGAGGAAGCGCCCGCCCGGTTTCAGATCGGTGATGACCGGCGCCTCCGATGAGACTTCGTCAAATGTGTCGATGGAAAAGGCAATGCCGGCCTCTGCTGCGATGGCAGCCAGGTGCAGGACGGCATTGGTTGAACCTCCGCTGGCCGAAGCGGCGATCGCTGCATTGCGCAGCGACTTGGGGGTGATGAAGCGGCGCGGATTGACCGCGGCTTCGACCAGCTCGACCGCCCGGATGCCGCACTTGCGCGCTGCATCTGGCTTGTCGGGGTGAGGGGCGGGGATGTCGTTGACGCCCATGGGCGAGAGTCCCAGGAAGCTTAACATCATCGCCATGGTATTGGCCGTGAACTGACCGCCACAGGCGCCTTCGCCGGGGCAGGCCGCTTTCTCGACCGCTTCCAGCTCGGCATCGTCGATTGAGCCGCAGGCATGAGCGCCGACAGCCTCGAAAACATCCTGGATGGACAGCTCCTGGTCGCCCTTGCGACCCGGCATGATTGTGCCGCCATAGAGGATGCAGCCGGGAATGTCGGCGCGGACCAGAGCCATGGCGGCGGCCGGGATGGTCTTGTCGCAACCCGCCAGGATGATGATGCCGTCCAGGCTGTGTCCGCGCACGGCCAGCTCGATGCTGTCGGTGACCACCTCGCGGGAGATCAGCGAGGCACGCATGCCCTCGGTCCCCATGGTGATCCCGTCGGACACCACGACCGTGTTGAAATCGACCGGAAAGCCGCCGGCTTCGCGAACGCCTTCACGTGCGGCATCCGCCAGCTTGTCCAGGTGCATGTTGCAGGGCGTGATCGTGCTCCAGGTATTGATCACGCCGATCATCGGCTTGGCGAAATCCTCGTCCGTCATGCCGGTGGCGCGCAGCATGGCGCGCGCCGGGGCGCGGGCGGGACCCCTGGTGATCGTGTCGGAGGATTTGGGAGAATGCTGGTTCATCGTGTGTCCTGTGCGGCCAGCACGAAAAAACCCCGCTCCTTGTGGGAGCGGGGTTCTTCGTGTCTGCCTAGTCTTGCTTTGCTAGATGGCAGGCGTCGTCGCCGCTCCCGTTATCTGGGCGGTAATAAGCACCACAAGAATAAGCACGAGACCAAGCGTCCGCACGCCCGGCTGGGCGGCGACGGCAATGGCCTGAATGGTGTTCGTGCTCGGGTTCATGAGAGCCGGTTCCTGTGTTTGCTGCGCTGCACAGTTACCGGAGTGAGTTTCGATTGCAACCCCGAGAAAGAAAAAAATGTGCGTGTGGCGCGCCCTGTTGCGAAAACGGCGCAAAAATCGTGCTCGCGGGGAGTAATGCTCGCGCGCGCGAAGACGGGCTGCAGCTCACAGCGAATTCAATGCAGCGGCGTGGTGACGCAAATGGTCCTCGATGAAGCTCGCGATGAAATAGTATGAATGATCATACCCCTCATGGCGTCGCAGGGTGAGGGCCTGTCCCGCTTCCGCGCAGGCGGTTTCGAGCAGGTCGGGGCGCAGTTGCTGGTCGAGAAACTGATCCCCCAACCCCTGGTCGACCAGGATGTGCGCGCGGCTCGGTTGCTTGCGAACCAGGGCGCAGGAATCGTGTTTTTCCCAGTCTGATTTCCGGTCGCCGAGATAGGTGTAGAACGCCTTTTGACCCCAGGGCACATCCATCGGCGCGACAATGGGTGAAAAAGCCGATACGGAGCGGAATTTTTTAGGGTTTTTCAGGTGAAGCGTCAGCGCGCCATGGCCACCCATGGAGTGGCCTGTAATGCCCTGGCGGCTCATGTCCGCAGCAAAGCTTTTTTCAATCAGTGCACTGAGTTCTTGGACTATATAGCGGTCCATGTGGAAGTGCTGCGACCAGGGCGCCTGGGTGGCGGACAGGTAGAAGCCTGCGCCCTGGCCCAGATCATAGCCGTCGTCATTGGGCACAGCCTCGCCGCGCGGACTGGTGTCCGGCGCGATGACCATCAGCCCCAGTTCGGCGGCGACACGCTGCAGGCCGGACTTCTCCATCACATTCGACCAGTTGCAGGTCAGCCCCGACAGATACCAGAGCACAGGCACCGGCCCGTCCTTGGCTTGCGGCGGTGTGAACACAGCGAAGCGCATCTCGCAGCCGCATACGGCGCTGTCATGGTCGAAAACGGCCAGCTCGCCGCCAAAGGAAGTCCAGGAGGAAATGGTTTTCATGAGTTACCCTACCAGAATTTCCACCAGGGTTTTTCGTTCGAGCTTACGGGGGCAGAAGATGCGGGCTCCATTGCGCGCGGGCGCTGAGGGCGTGCTTTTGCGATCATCTGTTCTGCCAGATCGATCTCGGTGGGGGAGGGTTCCGGAGGCCAGCTCTGATCATCCACCGGTCCGCCCGTCAGGATTAGGCGCCAGCGTGTCGCCAGCTCCACGGCAGTGCAGTCGTCAGCCGGCGCGGGTTCCCCTCCGACATCGAAGGCGCCGGCGAACAAGAAATCATCCAGCGTTAGTGTGTGTTGCCCGTTGCGAGCATCGTCAAGTTTCTGGATCTCGCCAGGGAAAGCTTCCAGCGCGCTCGGATCGAACTCGGCGAGCGCAAAGAAATCGGCGATCTCAAACAATGCTCCATCCTGAAAATCCGATTTCACTCGAGCGGCGAACGCGTCGTAGAGTCCCGCATAGTCATCCCTCAGTTCGCTTGGCAACAAGTCCAGCATGACATCGCGGCTGGATGCGAAGTTCTCCGCGAGAGCCCCTGGCGTTGCGTGAAAGCTCGGAAATTCAAGTCCGATCTCGCTGTGGTGAAGGTCGACGCGACCTGTCGAGGAAAAACCTGCGTACCAGAACAGGGGCACATTCCATTTCATGCACCAGGAACCGGCCTGGGGAAGGTCGTCCGCAGGGATGCCGGACGGGAAGGGACAGGAAAGAAGGAAAGCGCGACTGGACATGAATCTTCTCCACTTGGCGAGCAGAAGTAAGTCTTGTCCCAGCTCGCACCTGCAATCAAGGCGTGCGGTCGCTGCTATCGTCCGCGTTTGACCTGTTGGATGAGCGCTTCCAGCCCGTTGAGAAAGGCGGAGCGGTCCTTTTGGGAAAAGGGTTTGGCTCCGGATGTGATGACGCCGGTTTCGCGCAGGTCGGTCATCAGATTGCGCGTTGCGACAGCCGAGCCGATCGTATCCGGCGTGAAGGCCTTGCCGCGCGGGTCGATCGCTCGGGCGCCCGCCTTGAGGCAGCGATCGGCGAGCGGGATATCCGCGGTTACACAAATGTCGCCCGGGCCAATTCGTTCAGCAATCCAGTCATCGGCAGCGTCCAGCTTACCCTCGACGATTACCAGTTTGGCCCAGGGCGAACGCGGTCGCATCAACCCGCCATCACAGACCAGCAGGATCTCCGAGCGGTGCCGCTCACCCACCCGGATCACCTCGTCTTTGACGGGGCAGGCATCTGCGTCGACATAGAGGATCAAAACTCCACCACGCTCCGGATGCTTTCGCCGGCATGCATCAGGTCGAAACCCTTGTTGATGTCTTCCAGCGTGAGCTTGTGCGTGATCAGGTCGTCGATATTGACCCGGCCTTCCATGTACATGTCGACGATCTTGGGCACGTCGGTCCGGCCTCTCGCGCCGCCAAAGGCGGAGCCGCGCCAGACGCGGCCGGTGACCAGCTGGAAGGGGCGGGTCTGGATTTCTGCGCCGGCCGGTGCAACGCCGATGATGACGCTTTCACCCCAGCCCTTGTGGGCACATTCCAGCGCCGCGCGCATGACCTCGACATTGCCGATGCACTCGAAGGAATAGTCCGCACCGCCGCCGGTCAGCTCGACCAGGTGGCCGACAAGATCACCCTTGATGTCCTTGGGATTGACGAAATCGGTCATGCCGAACTGGCGCGCCATCGCCTCCTTGGCCGGATTGGTGTCGACACCGACGATCTGGCGTGCGCCCACCAGTTTGAGGCCCTGGATGACATTGAGGCCAATACCGCCGAGGCCGAAGACGACCGCGGTGGAGTTCGGCTCCACCTTGGCGGTGAACATCACCGCGCCGAGGCCTGTGGTGACGCCGCAGCCGATATAGCAAATCTTGTCGAAGGGGGCGTCCTTGCGCACTTTCGCCAGCGCGATTTCGGGCAAGACAGTGTAGTTCGAGAAGGTCGAAGTGCCCATGTAGTGCAGGATCTTCTCGCCCTTGTAGGAGAAGCGCGAGGTGCCGTCCGGCATCACGCCCTGGCCCTGGGTCGAGCGGATCGACTGGCACAGATTGGTCTTGGGGTGCAGACAATAATCGCATTCGCGACATTCCGGCGTGTAGAGCGGGATGACATGATCGCCAACCTTGAGGTCCTTCACGCCCGGGCCGACCTCCACGACAACACCCGCGCCCTCATGGCCCAGGATCGCCGGGAAGGCGCCTTCCGGGTCCGCGCCGGACAGGGTGAACTCGTCGGTGTGACAGATACCGGTCGCCTTGATCTCGACGAGGACCTCGCCCGCCTTGGGGCCTTCCAGGTCAACCTCGACGATTTCGAGAGGTTTTCCGGCTTCGAACGCTACTGCAGCTCTGGTTTTCATGATGTGTTCCCCTCAGAAGTGTCGGGAGCGAACCACTTCTCAACCGGGCTCGCAATCCATTTCTTGGCCGCAAGATGTTTCACCCACTGTGTTAGCCCTAACATCCGTGCTATAAACGTTCGGAACCCAAATGAAGGCGTGCCCGAATGGCTGAGCTAGTCCCAGTAGAACCATTTGATATCGTTGTTTTTGGCGCGACGGGAGACCTTGCGCTGCGCAAGTTGATTCCGGCGCTCTTTCACCGCTGGTGCGACGGCCAGATCCCGGCGGATTCGCGCATTGTTGCGGCCTCCCGGGAGGAGATGGAAACCGCGAAGTACTGGGAGCTCGCGGCTACTCATGTGCTCGACGAAACCTCGTCCGACAATCGCCGCAACCGCTGGAAGGATTTCCTTGATCACGTCACCTATGTCGCCGTGGATGCCACGGGTGCAGGTGAGGGATGGAAAGCGCTCGCAGACGCGCTTGACGATGCCGAGGACAAGATCCGCCTGTTCTACCTGGCCCTGCCGCCGTCTCTCTATGGTCCGGTCTGTGCCGCCATTGGTAAGCACAAGCTGAATACGGCCAATGCCCGGATCGTGCTGGAAAAGCCCATCGGGTCGAATTTCCACACGGCACGCGAGATCAATGACCGGGTTGGCCAGGTCTTCCCGGAGAACTCGATCTTCCGCATCGACCACTATCTGGGCAAGGAAACCGTCCAGAACCTGTTGATCCTGCGGTTTGCCAATTTCCTGTTCGAGCCGATGTGGAATGCCAACGGCATCGACCACGTCCAGATCACCGTGGCGGAATCGCTCGGCGCCGGGCAGCGCGCCAGCTATTATGACCGTTCCGGCGCGTTGCGCGACATGGTCCAGAACCACCTGCTCCAGCTGGCCTGTCTGGTCGCGATGGAAGCACCGTCCTCCCTCGACGCGGATGCGGTTCGCACCGAGAAGATGAAAGTCCTCCGCGCCCTGCGCACAGTGGATGCCCACTCCGTCTCCCATGACGTCGTGCGTGGCCAGTACCAGTCCGGCGCTGTCGACGGTGAGGGTGTTGACGGGTATGCCGAAGAGGTCGGCCATGACAGCCAGACCGAGACCTTTGTTGCTATCCGCGCCCACATCGACAACTGGCGCTGGGCCGGCGTGCCTTTCTACATGCGCACCGGTAAGCGCATGGCCGCACGCCGCAGCGAGATCATCGTCCAGTTCAAGGATGTGCCACATGATGTGGTCGGTGCCAGCAATGCCGGCTCCCACCCCAATCGCCTCATCATCCGCCTGCAGCCGGATGAGGGGGTCAAGCTGATGCTGACCACAAAGGATCCGGGGCCGGGCGGGCTGCGCCTGCGTTATGTGCCGCTCAACCTGAGTTATGCCGAGCATTTCGAGAAGGATTACCCGGACGCTTATGAGCGCCTGTTGATGGCCGTGGTGCGCGGCAATCTGGGCCTGTTCATGCGCCGTGACGAGGTCGAGGCAGCGTGGCGCTGGGTGGATGGCATCATCCAGGCCTGGGATGACGGCCAGGCGAAACTCTATGGCTATCCGGCGGGTACAGACGGTCCGACCCAGTCCGCCCTGTTGTTGGCAACGGAAGAACGGGAGTGGTTCGATGCCTTCAGCGCTTGAGCTAGAGATGACCGAACACACCTCGGTGGAGGCGATGGCCGTGGCCCTTGCGGCAGAGATTGAAGCGCGCCTGGCCAACGCGATCGCAGAGCGCGGTGCGGCATCGCTCGCCGTCTCGGGCGGTTCCACGCCGAAACCCCTCTATCAGCGCCTGTCAGACGCCGATATCGACTGGTCGAAGGTTACGGTCGTTCTCGTGGATGAACGCTGGGTCGATCCGGGCGAAGCGGGGTCCAATGAGGATTTTGTTCGAACGAGCCTGATCCAGAACAAGGCCGCTGCGGCGAGCTTTATCGGTCTCAAGACGGCGGGTCTGAAACCTGCTGACGGTCTGGCCGAGGCGGAGAGCCGCCTGACAGACCTGCCCCTGCCGATCGATGTGAGCATTCTCGGCATGGGCAATGACGGGCATACAGCATCCTGGTTCCCACACGCTGTCGGACTGGATGCCTGTCTGAACGCGGACCGGTCGCTGCTGGCGGCGGTGCGTGCGGAACGCTCCGAGGTGACCGGCGATCATCTCGACCGCATCACCCTGACCCGTCGACCGATCGCCCGTTCCGGTGTGATCTATCTGATGCTCAGCGGCGAAGCAAAGCGCGAGGCGCTTGCGGCCGCGGCGGGTGGCAGTGATATCGCCCAGATGCCGGTGCGTACCCTGCTGCGGGACGAAACCCTGCCATTCCAGATCCATTGGGCCGGTTGAACGAACGAGGCGCTTGCATGTCACTCAATGATACCCTCCACCGCGTTACCGAACGTGTCCGTGAGCGCTCCCGCCCGACCCGCCAGGCCTATCTGGACCAGATTGAGCGCGCGATCGGCGAAGGGCGCAATCGAGACGTCCTGTCCTGTGGAAACCTGGCCCACGGCTTTGCGGCCTGTGGCGGTACCGACAAGCGGGCGTTGAAAGATGGTGGCAGTGCTAATGTCGGCATTATCACCGCCTATAATGATATGCTGTCCGCGCACCAGCCGTTTGAAACCTATCCGGAAATCATTCGTGATGAGCTGCGCAAACATGGCGGTGTCGCGCAGGTCGCAGGCGGTGTGCCGGCCATGTGTGACGGTGTCACCCAGGGCCAGGACGGGATGGAGTTGTCCCTGTTCAGCCGCGATGTCATCGCCATGGCCACGGCAGTCGGGCTCTCCCACAACATGTTTGATGCGGCGCTGTTTCTGGGCGTGTGCGACAAGATCATCCCGGGTCTGATGATGGGCGCGCTGCGTTTTGGTCATCTGCCGTCGATTTTTGTGCCAGCAGGCCCAATGCGTTCCGGCCTGCCCAATCCCGAAAAGGCTCGAGTGCGCCAGCTTTATGCCGAGGGCAAGGTCGGTCGCGATGCCCTGCTGGAGGCCGAGAGCAAGAGTTATCATTCGCCGGGAACCTGCACCTTCTACGGTACTGCCAACTCAAACCAGATGCTGATGGAAATCATGGGCCTTCACGTGCCCGGATCTGCCTTCATCAATCCGACCGACCCGCTGCGCGAGAAGCTGACACGTGCTGCGGCCAAACGGGCGCTGGACCTGGTGCACTCCGGCGATGAATTCACGCCGCTCGGCCATATTGTCGACGAGCGGGCCATTCTCAATGCCATTGTCGGCCTGCACGCTACAGGTGGCTCCACCAATCACACCATCCATCTGATCGCCATTGCGCGTGCGGCCGGTATCGCCATCAACTGGCAGGATTTCGACGACCTCGCCTCGGTGACACCGTTGCTTTGCCGCGTCTATCCCAACGGCCCGGCAGATGTGAACCATTTCCACGCGGCAGGCGGCCTTGCCCTGGTGATCCGTGAGCTTCTGGAGGCTGGTCTGTTGCATGGTGATGTGAAGACGGTCGCGGGCGACGGGCTGCAGCACTATACCCGCGAGCCCTATGACAGGGATGGTGAGCTGGACTGGTCTGAAGGTACGCGCGAAAGCGCCAATCTGGACATTGTCCGCCCGGTCGCCGAGCCGTTTTCCGCTGATGGCGGTTTGCGGGTTCTCGACGGCAATCTCGGACGCTCGGTGATCAAGGTCTCTGCCGTGAAACCGGAGAACCGAGTGGTTGAAGCGCCAGCCATCGTGTTTGACAGCCAGGATGACTTGATGGCGGCTTTCAAGGCAGGTGAGCTGGAACGCGATTTTGTGGCTGTGCTGCGGTTCCAGGGGCCGCGTGCCAATGGCATGCCGGAATTGCACAAATTGACGCCCGCGCTGGGGTCGTTACAAGATCGCGGCTTCAAGGTGGCGCTGGTCACGGACGGACGCATGTCCGGTGCTTCGGGGAAAGTGCCGGCAGCAATTCATGTCAGTCCGGAAGCAGCGCTTGGGGGACCGCTCGCGCGGGTGAGTGACGGGGACATGATCAGTTTGCACGCAGACGCCGGCACGTTGCAGCTGACCGGACCCGGCTTCGACAAGCGCGAGCAGGCGCGTCTTGATACATCTGCGACGCTGGGAATGGGGCGAGAGCTCTTTGCTGGTTTCAGGGCCGTTGCCAGTGCGGCTGAAGAGGGAGCGATCGCCATTCCGGGGCTCGGCGAGAATATTGTTCGTGATATGGTGACGGTCTGACCATGGGTATGGTTGATCGATATCTCGTAGCCGATATCGGCGGCACCAATGCAAGGTTTGCAATGGTGTCAGGGTCTGTGCGTTCCGGGTTTGAACTGGAAGAAACGCGACGGCTCAAAAACGAGGATTTCGAGAACCTGCGTGACGCTGCGCATGCTTTTCTGGAGAGTTGCTCAGGCGGGCACCCGTCGCGTGCCTGCTTTGCCGTAGCCGGGCCAGTATCCGAGGGCAAGGTCAAGTTGACCAACTCCACCTGGCGGTTCTGCCCAAAGGACCTGGCGGAAGATTTGCGCCTGGAACAACTTCTGCCGGTCAATGATTTCGCGGCCCAGGCAAGGGGCGCACCTCTGAGCGGTCGAGACGCTTTGATGACCTTGCACAAGGGCACTGCGATCCCCGGAGCGCCTTGTGCCGTGCTCGGGCCAGGCACCGGGCTGGGTCTCGGCCTGGTCATCCCGCGCGGTGATGGTGTCAATGTTGTCGCGACGGAAGGCGGTCATGCCGGTTTCGCACCCCGGACCGAGGAAGAAATCGCGGTCGGGCGGTTTATCGCGGACGAGTATGGTTTTGTCTCCTGGGAGCGCCTGTTGTCGGGGCGCGGTCTGGTGAACATCCACCGCGCGCTGTGCCATCTCTCCGGCGAACCCTGGCCCGGTCATCGACCCGAGGACGTCACGGCCGAGGCGATCAGCGATCCGAATTCGATCTGTCGCCGGGTCGTTGACCTGTTTTGCGCCGTGCTGGGCGCCTATGCCGGTGATGTCGCGGTTATCGCTGGCGCACGCGGCGGGATCTATCTTGGCGGCGGTATTCTGCCAAGAATTCGCGAACTGGTTCCGGACAGCGCCTTTGAAGCCCGTTTTCAACGTCGCGGACCTATGACGCATTATGTGTCCAACATTCCCGTCAATCTCATCCTGTCCGACAAGGCTGCGCTTCTGGGCGCTGCCGCTCTGGCAGAAGCTGGAGGCCTTTAATGGAAGTTTCCATGGACGAGCTGCTGGCCGCGGCCAGCGTGATCCCGGTTCTGGCGGTCAAGAATGCGGCCGACGCCGAGCCCCTGGCGCATGCGCTCGCGCGCGGCGGTTTGCGCGTGGTCGAGATGACCTTGCGCACAGATGCTGCCATCGAGGTCATGCAGCGCATGCAGGCTGCCGAGCCAGAGTTGATTGTCGGCATGGGCACGCTGCGCACGGGCGATGATGTGACCCGGTCGGTTGCGGCCGGAGCTCACTTCCTGGTGTCGCCGGGCCTGACGGATGAGCTTGCTGCCGCGATGCTCGCCGTGGACGTACCTGCACTGCCGGGTGTGGCAACCGCGAGCGAGGCCATGACGGCGTCGGCAGCGGGTTTCGAAGCGATGAAATTCTTCCCGGCTGAACAGGCTGGCGGGCTGGATTATCTCAAATCTCTCAAGGGACCACTGCCGGATATTCGTTTCTGCCCGACCGGTTCGATCACCCGCGAGCGTGCGGCTGATTACCTGGCGACACCGAATGTCGCCTGCGTCGGAGGGTCCTGGATTGCCAATGCCGCAATGATCGAGGCCGGTCAGTGGGATGAGATCGAAGCCAATGCCCGGTTCGCGACATCCCTGAAGGGTTAGGGAACTGGCGCTCCCCGTGCCGCTTCGAGGAGGGCGTACCAGTCCTGGCGGTCCAGCGTGATCTGGCGGTAGGCGTTGGCTTGTCGTTCCAGCCGTTCCGGTTTCATCGTGCCCAGGATCGGGATTGTATGCGCTGGCAGGTTTTTCAACCAGGCAAGCGCGATCTCGTCGATTCCACCTGCATCCATATCCTGCTGGACACGTTCAAGGCATGCGCGGACAGGCGCGAATGCATCGCTGCCACCAAACAATCGTCCGCCAGCCAGCGGGGACCAGGCCAGGAGGGGCATACTCGCCTGCGCGGCCCGGTCCAATCGGCCATCATCGAGCGCTGAGCTCTCGCACACCGAAATTTCGATCTGGTGCGCGGCGATCGGCAGATCGCTGGCGGCCTGAAGGCGGCTGAGCTGGTGTATGGAGAAGTTGGAGGCGCCGTAAGCGGCGACCTTGCCTGCGGAAACGAGGTCCTCCAGTGCCCGTGCCGTTTCATCTGCGCGCATCAGATAATCCGGTCGATGCAGCAAATAGAGGCCGATCTGCTCCACGCCGAGCCGTTTCAGAGAGGCCTCTGCTTGCTGCTGGATATAGGCGGCGTCGGACCGATAGTGCACTGTGCGCACGCCGGGCTGGCCGGGGCTGGGAAACCGTACACCGCACTTGGTGATGACGTGCAGTCGCTTGAGCTGCTCGGCATCAAGATGCGCCAGCGCCTCGCCGTGCAGGGCTTCGACGGCACCATCATCATAGATATCCGCGTGATCGATCCAGTCGATATCCAGGTCCAGACATCGGGCGAGCAGGTCGGCAAAGCCTGACGGCTCGCGGGTATGCTGGTTCTGGCGGGCGCGCCAGGCGCCCCAGACGAGATCGGTTTGAGCAAGCGGGGTCATGGCGGCATGTTAGCGTTATCCAAATTGGAGCGCAAAGCCGCATGTGTCATTCTTGGTGGATGGTTTTCCTGTCTCGACTATCCGCGGTTTCACACTCGATTGTGCGACTGGCCGTGCCGGCCTGTTTGGGCCTGTCATTGCTGACGGCACCGGCCTCTGTGGCCAGTGAAGACGCGGTTGTCCCTGCGCAGGATACGTTTTCCCTGACTGCGCGTTATTCCAGTCGCGTTCTGATTTTCCCGGTGGGTGACATCGTTTTCGAGGCCCGGCTCGCGGATACCGCCTACTCCGCCAGCACCCGGATCGAGGCAGCCGGGCTGGCAGCACTGTTCACTGATTTTGACATCAATGCGGAAGTGCAGGGATATATCGAAGATACCGAGGCCTCGCCTCGTCGTTATGCCCATGTCGAGCGGACCGGACGCAAGGTCCGCTCGGTCGAGGTGAGCTTCGCCGAAGGGGTTGCCCGATCTGCAGTCGAGCCGCCCTTTGGCTCCTGGGGCGTGCCACCGGCTTCGGAGGATGATCGCACTGGCGCGATCGATCCGATGTCCGCCTTTGTTGCCCTGTCAGAGCAGTTGAACCGGGATGAGGGGCGTGGTTGTGAAGGGGTGCTGCCGGTGTTTGACGGCAAATCGCGATACAATCTGCGCCTCGAAAATCGCGGCCGTGACCGCATCCGGACACGTGGATGGCGCGGTGAGGCGGTTTTGTGTGATATCTGGTACGAGCCGATCTCGGGATATGATCCGGAAGATTATCCCAGCGAGCGCGAACTCAGCCAGCCCTTGCGGATCTGGCTCGCTCCGATAGATGGTGGCCGATACTATCTGCCAGTCCGGCTCTATACGCGCGCCGGTCTCGGCGGTGTGACGATCGAACTCGCGCAAGTTTCTGCTGCATAAAAGTTTTATGGCGTGACCGCAGTCACGCGAAGCGCCCACGAAGCTCGCTAGATTGCTCTGGCTGCCGACCGGGATGGCCCCAAAACATCCCTCAGCATGCTTGGCGGAGTGCGGCACTTGCCCAATAAGCGCCTGATCAGCGCGTCGCACTCCGCCCTATCGCTTCCAATCGGTATGCCGCCCAAAATCGTGACCATTTTCAACAAGCTGGGCTTCGCTTCTGCTTGCGCACGCAATGCGTGTGAAGGAGAGTGGTCGGTGAGTGATTTTGGGGACTCGCATGACCGACGTTTCGAACTACGCAGCTTTTATAAGCTACTCTCACGATGATGAGCGTTTTGCGCGCTGGCTGCATCGTCAGCTCGAGACCTACCGGATCCCCAAACACCTGGTGACGGCAGATGGCGCGGTTCCCGGCCGGATCGGTCGCATTTTCCGGGATCGCGATGACTTGCCGGCAGCAAACGACCTCTCCGCCGTCGTGCAAGACGCCCTGGCTTCGTCGGCCGCGCTGATCGTGGTCTGCTCGCCGTCGGCGGCAAAGTCACAATGGGTCAATCGGGAGGTCGAGGTTTTTCGGGAGTTGCATCCGGACCGGCCGATCCTCGCCGCGATCACGGCGGGTGAACCCGGCGGTGAGGACAGCAACGAGAATTGTTACCCACCCACCCTGCGTCGGCCGCGGGAGGATGGCGGGTTCGATGAGCCGGCCGGAGCCGATTTCCGCCCGGGCAAGGATGGTAAGCGCACGGGCGTCGTCAAGCTGGTCGCCGGCCTGTTCGGTCTTCCGCTCGATCAAATCCTGCAACGCGATTTGCAACGGCGACAGCGTCGCGTGACGGCGGTCACGGTGGTTACCTCGGCTCTTGCGTTAATCATGACCTCACTTTCATTGCTTGCGATGTCGGCTCGATCCGAGGCGGAGCATCGAAAAGCGGAAGCAGAGGATTTGATCGAATTCATGCTTACTGATCTCAAGGCGCAGCTTCAGCCCGTTGGCCGTCTCGATGTTCTCGACGCAGTTGGGGAGAAGGTCATCGAATACTATTCCGCCCAGCCTTCGCGGGAGATGACAGCGGATTCGCTCGGACGTAGCGCCCGGGCGCGACACATGCTGGCCGAGATCGAGCTGGCACAGGGAGATCTGCAAGCTGCGCGCGGTTATTCAACGTCTGCTTTCGAGGCCACCCGCGTTATCCTGGAGCGAGATCCGACCGAACCGGCCCGGATCTACGAGCACAGCCAGTCGAGCTTCTGGCTGGGGTATTTCGCCTTTCTTGGGCAGGAGCTGGATATCGCCGAGGCGCGGTGGGACGAGTACAGACAGCTTACCGAACAGCTGGTTGAGATCGACCCGACCAATCTGGAATGGCTGAACGAGGCGGGGCATGCGCGCAACAATATGGGTATTGTCCAGATGCGCCGCGGCAATCTGGAAGAGGCTGAAGCCTCTTTCGAATATGGTCGCGACCACTTCGCCAGCGCGTTCCAGCAATATCCGACTAACGCCCAACGCGATAATCTGGCCGGATCCTATGGCTGGCTGGCCTCCGTTCGCGAGGAGAATATGGACGCCCAGGGCGCTATCCTTCACCTGCTTGAACAGATCGAAGTACTCAATGGCGCAGAGAATTTCGAGGATGACTGGCGTCTTCGCCGTGATGCCATGGTTGCCGAGGCCAATGTCGCACGCATGCACCTTTATATGAGAGCCCCGCCCAGCGCGGAATCTGTCGAGAACGCGCTGGTCTATCTCATCCCGGCCTCGCTTGAGGCGCAGGCCTTGGTCCGTCACGAACCGGACCGCGTGAACTGGCGCATAAATGCGGTGCGCACGCTGTCACTGCTGGTTGATGCCCACCTGTTCGCGGGTGAGGTAGCCGAGGCCCGAGCGGCCATGATAAACCTGTCGCGTCTGATGAGCCATGAGAGCTGGGAGACAGCGGAGCTTGACCAGATCGGTGAGGCCCGCGTCCAGGTCCGTGCCAGCCAAATGCGCCTGCTCGCGGCGATCGGTGAGGAAGAGGCATCACGCTCGGAAGGCGAGAACTTGCTGGTGCAATTTGCCCGCGCCCGCGAAGACGGCTCCGCGTCCAGCCAGGACTATATCTATACCTTGTTGATCTCGAATTTTCTGGCGGAACAACACCGTGCAGCGGGGCGTCACGCTGACGCGGACACGGTGCTGGGCCAGGCATTGACAGCCTATGAAGCCCGCCCGGAAGGGGTGGAGCACATCTTCCTGCGTGCCCAGCTGGAACAGGCCAATGCCCTGGCGGCAGCCATGGAGCCAGCAGAATAAATATCCGAGTTTGTGAGTAGAGAGGGGATTACCATGATCGACCAAGAATCATTCGATGGCAGCCGGGTTCAGGCCAATATTGATGACGCCTGCGATTTCGAGCCGGAGCTCACTTATCTCAGCCTGATTGCGAAAGCCAATGACGGATTTGTCGTGGTCAACGGAAGTGACTGGGGATTGCCGGCGTTTGACGATACCCAAATCACGCAGATCCTGATGGTATTCAATGAGGTTGTGGACGATTATGCCACTACCAACTCTGCGACCATGCGGATGGCGGTTACCTCGGCGCTTGCCGGCATGTGGGCGCCGTGTTCCGGTGTCATGAATTGCCCGTTCGACCAGCACGTCGTCGGTCCCGCGCGCATCATCTTCCATGTCCACGCGCCGGGCTGGGGATTCGAGGAAGCCCGCATCAAGTTCAAGACCGAGGGGGCCGAAGCCCTTTTCTGTGGCCTGGACTGGCTGGACCTGCATGGCCAGAGCGCCAAGCCATTCAGCTTCCAGATCGGTGTGCAGAAGGTGAAAAAACGTGTCAAACATCAGTTTGCGCTCTTCATCGAGGCGTCCCAGAATGCCGGGCAGCAAGTCACGCGATTGATCATTGATCCGGAGGTCGATGTGGATGTCGGTCCGTCCTAGGCCCGGTATTTCATCAGCCTTCTGACCTGGCTCGATCGCCAATCACTCTGGGAGGGGGCGTTTGAAGAACACGGTCGACGCAGAGATCCGCAACGGCAATCTCGTACGCGCGCATGAACTGTGTCTGCGGGCCCTCCAGGAAAATCCCGATGACGCGCGGCTGAAACACGCTGCCGTCATCTGCCTTCTGCGCAGTGGCGCGATTGACCGGGCTCGTAGAGAATTCCGCGAATACGGTCTGCACCAGGCCGAGCTGGACGAGGATCTGATGGCGTTGGATGCGCGCCTGGTGAAGGCGATGGCATTCGAGGCCGTCAGCGAACACTTCCAGCCCCTGGCCCGCCAGTCCGCTCTTCGTTACGGCGCCGTGTTCGAGGCGACTGGCGGATCCTATACCGGTGTGAATGCCGCCAGCATGATGGCGCTCAGCGGGGACGGGAACCAGGCCCGCGAGTATGCGCGGCGAGTGCTGTCCTCCGGCGAGGTCCAGGCTGGCAATCCGCAGGCCCGGTACTACCAGCTCGCCTCTACCGCTGAAGCTCACCTCCTGCTCGGGGATCTGCGTGCGGCGCAGGTCGCCCTCAACGCAGCGCTGGCCGAGGATCCGGAAAACTACGGCGCCCATGCCGTGACCCGTCGCCAGCTGGCCCTCGTCGGTTCCGCCATGGGGCTCAGCGCGCAATCGCTACCCCTGCCGGTCCTGCCGCGCCCCTTCCACTATGCCGGCCATATCTTCTCTGAAGTGGCCGAATTGCTTCCAGCGGGTGGCGAGAGCAACAGCCTGGCCGGCCGCATCGAGCAGGCGCTGGAACAACACAACACCGGAGCCGCTTTCGGTGCACTGGCCGCCGGGGCCGACATCCTGTTTGCCGAGGCAGTGCTTCGACGCGGGGCGTCGTTGACCGTGGTGCTGCCCGTGCCGGTTGATGTCTTCCTGCAGAGCTCGGTGCAGCCTTTTGGTCGCGAATGGGTACGCCGCTGCGAACATTGTCTGGGTGAGGCAGATGATATTCTCGAGACCAGTTCGGACCGAGTGCTGATCTCCGGTGCGTCGATCAATCTGGCCAGTTCCATCGCCATGGGTCTGGCCCGCTTGCGCGCCGAAATGCTGGCGACAGAGCCGGTCCAGCTGCTGGTGCTCGACCCGTCCGACCCGGCCCGGGAGTTCGGCACGGCGCGCGATGGCGATATCTGGCTGGGCGCGGACTTGCAGCAGAGCCTGATCGAGGTCCGTCGCGAGCGTTCGAGCGCGCGGCCAAAGCGGCCGCTGGAAGCCGAGGCCAGTGACTACCGCCCCGCCATGCGGGCGATGCTGTTTGCCGATGTGGTCGGTTCTTCCCGCATCGCCGAGGACACCGTGCCGAGTTTCGTGGAGGCCGTGCTCAAGCCGATGGCCATGGCCGCTCGGGCGACATCACCGGCCTATCTCGACAGCTGGGGTGATGGACTTTTTCTTGCCTATTCAGGCAGTTGCGAGGCCGCGGAAGCCGCTTCGCAATTGATGCAGGCTTTCAAGGCGATTGACCTGACCGAGTTGGATCTTCCGGACCAGCTCGACCTGCGCATCGGCCTGCATTTCGGTCCGGCGCACCAGGGGCGAGACCCCTTGATGGACCGGGACAGCCTGTTCGGGGCCCAGGTGTCTCTCGCGGCGCGCATCGAAAGCACGGCTATGCCCGGCACGATTTTCGCCAGTGAAGCCTTTGCTGCGGTGCTGGCGATGGAACAGGATGGCGGGTTTCGCTGTGAACCGGTGGGGCTCAAACGCGTCGATCCGCAATTGCCGCCCGTGCGGCTGTACACGCTGCGCAAGGTCGCCCCGGACTCCCTGGTCGCGCGGGCGTTTCGCAGTTCACATGGTATCCTCGAGACGGCTTAGCTGTTCCGGATCGATCAGCTCGATATGGTCGTCCCCGCGCTGTATCAGACCGCGTTCGGCCAGGCGGCTGACCGTGCGGGACACGGTTTCACGCGCCGCGGCCACCCGGTCCCCGATCTCCTTGAAGGACGGGATGGGCGAGATAATCCGCGTGCCCCCCTCGTCACTGCTGCGCGACATGCGCAGCAATTCCGCATAGATGCGGCCCGTCGTCGACAGGGCGCTCAACTCGAACATGCGACGGGTGGTGGCGTGCATGCGGGCGGCCAGCATGCGTGACAGGGCGAGGCCAATCTGGCCGTGCGCCTCGATCAGCGCCAGGAAATCCTCGCCGGTAATGCGGGCGACAACGCTGTCCTTGCTGGCCGTGATCTCCGTCGTGCGCGGATCGCCCGTCAGTGCGGCCATTTCGCCAAACATCGCGCCCGGCTCGAGATAGCTGACCCAGACATCCTGCCCCGACCGTGCCAGCACTCCGACCCGCATCTCGCCATCCAGCAGAAGATAGACGCTGTCGTCGGTCGCATCCTGGGAGATCACAGGCTCGCCATCTGGCACCTGTGCGAGCTCGCTTGCGCGCTGCAAGGCGGCGCGCGCAACCGCATCGGTCAGGCCGATCCGGTTCCAGACTGATTCCCAAGCGCTTTCGAAAGACATTCGATCCCCGGCATGATTGGATATTCTCTTTAGGCTAGGGAGGTTTGCGCGGGAAGCAAGTGCGCTTAGTCTGACTGCAAAACACGGGGGAGAAGTCCGTTGTACAACAAAACCAGTTGGTCGCATGCGCTGCCCATGATCGTGCTGACAGCAAGCCTGGGCGCGTGCGGCGCGCCCACACGTGAAAACGTGGCGGAGTATGACGCGGAGGCCGCGGTCGATGCGTCCGGTTTCCGAGCCGCCACGCCCGCCACGCAGGCCTATAATGGCGAGGTCCTCGCCTCGCCCCTGATGCAGGATGACGCTGATTTCGAACTCGCCATGCGCGGGCTGGTGTCGCGCGAGGACAGTCTGGATATACGCGGGGCGGAAGGTGAAATTGTCTGGCGGGCCGCCGACTATGCCTTTCTCGACAGCGAACCGCCGGCGACGGTCAATCCCAGCCTCTGGCGCCAGTCACAGCTCAACGCCATTCACGGCCTGTTCGAGGTCACCGAGGGTGTCTACCAGGTGCGTGGCTATGATCTTTCCAACATGTCCGTCATTGATGGGCCGGATGGCCGGATCATCATTGACCCTCTGACTTCTGTGGAAACCGCACGGGCGGCGATGCAGCTGGTCAATGAGGCACTGGGCGAACGCCCCATCGCTGCGATCATTCTCACGCACAGTCATATCGACCATTTTGGCGGCCTGGCTGGCGTGGTGGAGCTGGAGCAAATCGCTTCAGGCGAGGTGAGCCTGATCGCGCCAGCCCATTTCCTGACCGAGGCTGTCAGCGAGAATGTTATCGCCGGCGTGGTGATGGGACGTCGCTCCGGCTACATGTACGGCATGCCCCTGCCGCGAACGCCGCGCGGTCATGTCGGCTCCGGCCTGGGTCAGCATCCGGCCATCGGCACGTATACAATCGCTGCGCCCACGCACATTATTCACCAAAGCGGCCAAGCGCTGGAGTTCGGCGGTGTGCGCATGGAGTTCCAGTACGCCCCGCACACCGAGGCTCCGGCCGAGCTGACAGTGTTCTTCCCGGACTACCAGGCCTGGTGCGGCGCCGAGATCGTCTCGCGCACCATGCACAATCTCTACACGCTGCGGGGAGCCCAGGTGCGTGATGCGCTGGCCTGGTCAGCGGCGATCGATGATGCGCTGATGCGGTTCGGTGACCGCACCGAGGTGATCTTCAACAGCCATCACTGGCCGGTCTGGGGCAATGCCGAGGTCCGCGACTATCTCGCCGGGCAGCGGGACATCTACAAATACATCCACGATCAGACCCTGCGTCTGGCGGCGTCGGGCCTGCGCCCTGACGAGATTGCCGAAGCGATTACCTTGCCGACAGCGCTGGAAAACAATTTCGCAATCCGGGGTTATTACGGCACGCTTCGACATAATTCGCGGGCGGTCTATCAGCGCTATTTCGGCTGGTATGACGGTGTTCCTGCGCATCTCAACGCCCTGCCGCGCGTCGAGGCGGCCGAGCGATATATCGCGGCGATGGGCGGTCTGGACGCCGTGCTCGAAACGGCAGGAAATGCGTTTGAGGCGGGTGAGTACCGATGGGCTGCCGAGCTCGCCCAGCATGCTGTCTTTGCCGAACCCGCCAGCGCCACTGCGCGTGAGCTCCTGGCGCGCAGCTATGAGCAGCTGGGCTACCAGGCCGAGTCCGGCCCCTGGCGTGATGTCTATCTGACCGGTGCCTACGAGCTGCGTCACGGTGTGGAGGCACGTGATGTGACGCGGGCGGCTGGCAACATCCTGGAGACCATTCCTCTGGACATGTTCTTCACGGCCATGGCCACGCGTCTGGACGCCGGGGAGGCGGGTGAGTTTGAGGCGGTGCTGAACTTCATCTTTGAGGATACGGGTCAGACTTTTGTGATTGAGATCTCCAACGGGGTGATGCGCCATTATGAGCGCGCCGCTGC
The DNA here is from genome assembly GCF_017643475.1 of Maricaulis sp. Lineage (GTDB taxonomy): Bacteria > Pseudomonadota > Alphaproteobacteria > Caulobacterales > Maricaulaceae > Maricaulis. The sequence continues at coordinate 739,890 of NZ_JAEPNI010000002.1, read as the reverse complement.
GGATGATGCCGATGCGACCGTCAATCTGACCCGGGCCTTCTGGCTGCGCCTGATCCAGCAGGAGGCCGGCCTCATGGACATGATCACGTCGAGCGATTTTGCCGTAACGGGCGATCGTGGACGGTTGCTGCGCTTCTTCTCGCTGCTGGAACAGCCGGTGCCGTCTTTCGATATTGTCACGCCGTAAGTCGTGATTTGAGTTTAGGACAATTCCGTCTAAGTCATCGGGACGCAACATTCTGGGGAGGAATATGATCAGGTCTCTTGCCGCTTTCAGCGCGGCGCTGTTTTTCACGACGGCGCCAGCCATGGGCCAGTCTGCGCCATTTAACGTGCGTTATGACGATAACATCCCCACGCTCGAGGAGTTTGCCGGGCATGACTTCCGCGATGAAGTCACACGACCGGAAACCGCGATCGCCTATATCCGCGCACTGGAAGAGGCGGCGCCGGATCGCGTCGATGTCTTCTCTTATGCGACGACCTGGGAAGGACGAGAGCTGGTCTATGCCGTGATCGGGTCGCCGGAACGCATGGCGGATCTGGACCGGGTCCGTGCGGGCATGAATGCCCTGGCTAATCCGGACGGGATGTCGGCTGCCGAGCGCGATCGTCTGATCGAGGAAATGCCGATTGTTGTCTGGCTGTCCTATGGCGTTCATGGCGATGAGATCTCTCCGACGGGGGCCGGTCTGCGAACGGCCTACCACCTGCTGGCTGCCGAGGATGACGAGACGGTCGAAACGATTTTTGACAATGCCCTGATCATCATTGATCCGACCCAAAACCCGGATGGCCGCTCGCGTTTTGTGAATTCATTCGAATCTGCTCGTGGCCTTGAGCCGAGCGCTGATCGTTATGCGGTGGAACATGACCAGCCCTGGCCGCGCGGTCGTTACAATCACTACCTGTTCGATCTGAACCGTGACTGGTTCTCCCTGACCCAGCCGGAAACACGTGGCCGGGTGCGCGAGATGCAGGTCTGGTGGCCGCAGGTTGTCGTCGACTCGCACGAGATGAGCGGTGACTCGACCTATTTTTTCGCGCCGTCTGCCGAGCCCTTCAATCCGAATATCGAGGCGCACCAGCGTCGCACCCAGGAACTGATCGGCCGCAATCATGTCGGCTATTTCGACGAGCTGGGCTATCACTACTTCACGCGCGAGGTCTATGACGCCTTCTATCCGGGCTATGGCGATATGTGGCCGACCCTGCATGGTGCGGTCTCGATGACCTATGAACAGGGGTCTGCCCGTGGCCTGTCCTGGCGCCGTCCGGATGGATCCATCCTGACCTATGGCGATGGCGTTGACCGTAATTTTGTCACCAGCCTCTCCACTGTCGAGGCGGCCGCGCGCAACCGCGTGCAGCTGCTTGGCGAGTACGCCGATTTCCGCGCCAGCGGTGGTCGCCAGCCCAATGGCAATGAAGCGGCGGTCTTTGATGCCAGCGTAAATTCCTGGAATGCCGATCGTCTGGCTCGCCAGCTTGCCTATCAGGGCATCACGGTTGAGCGTCTGGAAGGGCGCCAGTCCCTGTGCGGCGCGACATTTGATGATGGCGCCTATGTGGTGCGGTACGACCAGCCCGCCGGCCGGCTGGCGCGTACGTTGCTGGAGCCGACAACGGATCTTCCGTCCGATTTTGTCGACGAACAGGAACGCCGCCGCGAGGCCGGCCTCAATGCCCAGCTGTATGATGTCACCGCCTGGGCCCTGCCGCTTATGAGCAATGTCGAGGCGACGCAATGTCGACGCGCGCCGGGAAGTGCTGGCGTGATCGTCAGTGCGGATGGTTTGCCCGATGCGCAGCTTGTCGACATGGACGCGGCGTGGGGTTTCGCCATCCCGTGGGATGATGCCGGCCAGGCTCACCTGGTCGCGGCGTTGGCCCGCGAGGGTGTGCAGATGCGCACGACGACGGTACCGTTCCGTATTGGCAATACGACCTATCCCAGCGGATCGGTTGTGGTCCCGCGCAGCGATAATGGTGCCGAGCTTGAATTCCTGATCACACGTCACGCCCGTGAAAGCGGCGCAGAAGTGCATGGCATGGAGAGCAGCTGGGTCGACGAGGGCCCCAATCCGGGTTCCGGGAACTTCTCGCCGGTGTTTGCGCCGCGTATTGCCCTCCTGTGGGGGCAGGGTGTTGGCGCCACGGAAACCGGTGCGACCCGCTATATTCTCGAGCGCCGCTACAACCTGCCTGTGACCATCATCCGCCCGGCCTCGATCAGTCGTGCGGACCTGGACCGGTTCGATGTCATCATCATGCCGGACCAGGGTTTCCCGGGCTATAATTCGATGCTGGGTAGCGCGCGTTCTGCCTTGCAGGGATATGTCCGTGACGGGGGTGTGCTTGTGGGTCTTGGCACCGCCACGCGCTGGCTGGCCGATGCGGACAATGGCTTTCTGCCGCTGCAGCGGGAGCGCGCTGCGCAATCGCCACGCGATGCGGAGGGACAGTCCGCCGGTGTGACCGATGGCAGTGTTCTCACCAGCGAGGCCGAGCGCATGATCGCGGAAGCGGTGCATGGCGCCATGCCGGATTCCTCGCCGGGCGCGCTGGTATCTGTCACCGCCAATACCGATAGCTGGATGTCAGCTGGCTACGAAAACGGTGCCTATGCGCTGGTGACCGGATCGGACATCTACGCGCCGGTTGCGCTGGATGATGCGACGACCGCATTGCGTTTCGCCGGGCCGGAGGAATTGCTTCAGGGTGGATATCTGTGGGCGGAATATGCAGAACAGCTCGCGCACAAACCCTTTGTGGTGACACGCCGGATGGGTCGTGGCCATGTCGTGGCCTTTACCCAGTCTCCGACCACGCGTGCCTATCTGGAAGGGCTGGACCTGTTGCTGCTCAATGCGGTTATCCTCGGCCCCGCTAATTCCAGCCGCTTGCGCTAGTTGATGGAGGGCTAGCTGCCCTCCAGCTCCTCGCGCAGGGTTTCCAGCTCCAGCCAGCGATCCTCCTTGTCGGAGCGTTCCTGCATCGCACGGCCCAGTTCTTCCGAAACCTGGGTCATGCGCGCCGCATCGCTGGCCAGTGCCGGGTCCGCCAGGGACTTCTCAAGCTCGGCTATCCGCGATTCCAGTGCCTCGATCTGCTCGGGCAGGTGTTTGAGCTCGTAACGATCCTTGTTGGCCATGCGTTTGCGTTCCGGCGTCGACTGTTGCGGCTTGGCGCTTGGCTTGTCAGCAGGGCTGGCCTGTTTTCGCGGGGCGTCCTTCTTGGCGACGCCGGCACCGCGCTGGGCCAGCATGTCGGTGTAGCCGCCGGCATACTCCACCCATTTTCCGCGCCCTTCCGACATCAGCACGCTGGTGCAGGTCCGGTCGATGAAGTCGCGATCATGTGACACCAGGAAGACGGTGCCCGCATAACTGGCGATCAGGTCCTGCAGGAGGTCGAGCGTCTCGAGGTCAAGGTCGTTGGTTGGCTCGTCGAGGATGAGCACGTTGGAAGGCAGGGCCAGGGCGCGGGCGAGCAGCAGGCGGGCGCGTTCGCCACCGGAGAGGACTTCGATCGGCGTGTTGGCTTGTTCGGGCGCGAACAGGAAGTCCTTCATATAGGCCATCACGTGTTTGCGCTGGCCGTTGACTTCGACCATGTCGCCGCTGCCCTCGGTCAGCGTTTCCGCCACCGTCCAGTCCGCCCGAAGCGCGGAGCGACGCTGGTCGAGGCTGGCATATTCCAGGTTCTGGGCGAGTTTGACGCTACCCGTGTCCGGTTCCAGCTCGCCGGTTAGCATTTTCAGGAGGGTCGTCTTGCCGGCCCCATTGGGTCCGATCAGGCCGATGCGGGCGCCCCGCGTGACTCGCATGGAGAAGTCGTTCACCAGCCCCTGTTCGCCATAGGCCTTGGACAAGCCGCGCGCATCAACGATCAGCTTGCTGGCCTCCTGGGCCGTCGAGGCCTCCATCTTGGCGGTGCCGGTCGGGCCTCGGTGTTCGGCGCGCTGTCTGCGCAGGTCGTGCAGTTCCGAAAGGCGCCGCACATTGCGCTTGCGCCGCGCGGTGACCCCATAGCGTAACCAGTGTTCCTCGCGCACGATCTTGCGATCCAGCTTGTGCAGTTCAAGCTGTTCGGCTTCCAGTGTCTCGTCGCGCCAGGCTTCGAAACTTTCGAACCCCTTGTTCAGCAGACGTGTCTGCCCACGGTCGAGCCAGACTGTGGAGCGGGAGAGATTGCTGAGGAAACGCCGGTCGTGGCTGATCAGGACCAGGGCAGCGCGGATGGATTTGAGTTCGTCCTCGAGCCACTCGATCGCGGGCAGGTCGAGATGGTTGGTCGGCTCGTCCAGCATCAGGATGTCCGGTTCCGGGGCCAGGGCGCGTGCGAGAGCCGCGCGGCGCGCCTCCCCGCCCGAGATCGAAGCCGGGTCTTCATCACCTGTCAGGCCGAGATGTTCGAGCAGGTAGAGCGCGCGATATTCGCTGTCTGCCGGTGCCAGGCCGTCGAGCACATAGCCCTTCACTGACTTGAACGCGCTGAGATCAGGTTCCTGTTCCAGATAGCGGATGGTCACACCCGGCTGGACAAATCGCACCCCGTCATCAGCCTCGACGAGTCCTGCGGCGACTTTCATCAGCGTGGATTTGCCTGACCCGTTTCGGCCGACGAGGCACAGGCGGGCATTTTCCCCAATGCTCATCTCCGCCCCGTCGAGCAGGGGCGTGACGCCGAAGGTCAGGTGAATGTTCTGGAGGGTGAGAAGCGGTGGGGCCATGCCCCTGAATACGGTCCGAGGCGCTGGCCGTCACCCCGTCATTTCAGGTCAGGCGATGCGGGCATGATCTTCGTCCGGGCCATGGTTCCGGGTCAGGCTGCGCAGGAAGCCCGGGAAGATGTCCATGGCATCGCGGGCCGGCATGGTCTCCTCCTCGCGATTGCCACACCAATAGTCCCAATAGCTGGTGACGTGCGAGACGGCTGAGAGGTCATGGCCGAGCTGGGCGAAGAATTCCGGCGCCTTGAGCAGGATGTGGCGGATAGCCCGGGGATCGCCGCCAGTGGCAAAACGGGCGTATTCGCCTTCGTATTCCGCCATCACGGTTTGCAGCGAACGCCAGCGATTGCGGGTTTCGCCGATAATGTCGCGCCGGATCTCGTCGATCATGAAGCGCTCATTCTGGGTCATGCCGGTGACGATGAGATCGTTGATGGCGATCAGGAAACGCCTCAGTGCATCCTTCTCATCGGCAATGCGCCAGCGATAATAGAGGATGCCCTTCCAGCCGAAGATGGCCGCGCGATACTTGGCTTCGTCCAAGTCCAGCGCGTGTTGCAATTGGTCAAAACGCTCATCTTCCTCGCCGGCAAGGATATAGCGTGCGAACCGAATGGCGCGCTGGCGGGAGCCGTCCTCGTCGGCGGTTACGTCCATAGTATCGAAGGCCAGATTGACCATGTCGGACACCTGGTCCGCGACATAGCCCTCCATTTTTTCCAGATCCTTGTCAGAGATGTCAAAATAGAGGTCGGCGACAGGGCTGTCGTGATCGCGGAAGCGGTTGCTGAGCAGGAACGGGTCGAAGGAGGGCATGGCGGCCAAATCGCGCAAGCGCTCCAGATCGTGGGAATAGGCCAGTTCATTGGCGTCCTGGCCGATGAATTCGCGCAATTTGGGTTCGAAGCCGCGCTCCTCGACAAAGAAGGAATGCCCACCCATGGCCAGATCGGTCGTGGTGACCGGCACGATCACTTTGGTGACGACCGGATTGTCAGTGACCAGATAGGGACGCTCGTGTTTGCGTACAGTGTGTTTGATCAGGAAGGCGGTGTTCAGGCGGCGGTTATAGAAAAACGGCAGGTTGGAATGATCGCTCTTGTGACGATAACGACGATGGATCGAGTATAGGTCCAGGATGCGGAATGTTGTCCCGCCCTGCACGATCCGTTTCAGATTTGCTGCTGCCGTAGACTTGCCCAAGTCCCGCATCCCAACATTGCCCGATTGTAATTAAAACCACACAATCCTCACCAGAGCTCTAACGTGAAGTCTGGAGGGGCGATAAGTTTTACTGGCTTGTGTATGAATGCTCAGGCTATGTGAGGGTGTATCTGTTCCCGATTTCAGGCTTCACAAAGATCTGCGCTGATCCTTATGCGGTTACTTCAACTGATTTTCCTCATGACCCTGATCTGTGTTTCGGGGACCGCCTCGGCACAGGCGCTGTGGCGAGCAGGAGATGATCCCGCATGGGCCGAGGCCGGGGTGGAGCTGGCGGACTGGCGCTCGATCGAGACGCTGGGGACGGGGTTTCGCGGCCGCTACTGGCTGCGCGTGGTCACGGTGAGCCCAAGCGGCAGCGCGGACACGCTGCCCAGCGCTGTCAGCCTGCGCGCCAATCACCCGGTTGATGTCTACTGGAATGGCCAGCTGCTCGGTCGCAATCATGTTTCCGGTGAGCAGGTCTATGAACGCGTGGATCTGAACCTGCCGCCCGACTGGAGCGATGGCGGCGAAGCGCTGCTGGCGTTTCGGGCGGACGCATCCGGGCTTGCCGATACAGAAGCGCTTTACGTCACTTTCGGGGTGGTGGAGCTGCCCACCGCATCACGGCGCGAAATGACGTTGATGGCCGTAGATGGCGCTGTTGGTTTTCTCGCTCTTTTCCTTGTGGCGTGATTCATCGTGCTGTGGGTGTCTGGCCGGCGCAGTCCCGAGATCATGCTGGCGGTGGGCGTATGCGTGATGGCGGCGCTGATCCTGTGGCTGGACGACAGTGATCGCACCTTCAGGGCACCCGACCAGCTGCTCGACGAGATCGTGCTGTTCGGTTCCGCGCTGGACTGTTGATCCTGGTACCGGCGATTTTCTTCTTCCGTCTGAAACTGCAATCCAGCTGGGCCTGGCTGGCGGGGCTTGTCGTTGCGATCACGGCCTCGATGGTGCCGATCGGCGGGCTGGAACAGGATGCGCGGGCTCTGCTGGCGATGAGCCTCTTCCTGGCGGTTATGGCGGTTATGGCGCGAACCGCAACGAGCTGGGAGCGCTGGAGCCATCTGGCTGCAGCGCTCAAGCTGACCGGTGCTGTCGTCATTCGACCGGACCTGCTTCGCTTCTTCCTGGCGGCGCTCGTTGTTCTGATGGGAGCCAGTCTGCTGGCCGAGGTGCTGGCGCGCGAGATTATTGCCAACCGCAATCTGGCGCGTATGGCGCGATTGCAGCTGGCCCTCGTGAAGCGGAATATCCAGCCGCATTTCATCATGAACAGCCTGACCGTAGCCAATGAGCTTCAGCAAACCGACAGCCAGGCGGCCTCGCGTTTTGTCGACGCCATGGCAGGAGAATTCCGGGCCCTGGCCAATATGGTGGACCAGGACACAACGACGGTTCTTGAGGAGATCGAACTGTGTCGCAATCACCTGACCATGATGGGGCTGCGGCTGGGACGCGAGTTTTCGCTTGAGTTCACATCCGACCAGAGCGACGCGCCTTTTCCGCCCGGTGTGCTTCACACGCTGGTCGAGAATGCGATCAGTCATAACCGCTACCGGCAGGAGGCAGTGACCTTTTCGCTGACCGGGCAGTCCGTAGGCGGTGCGAGGGTGTTCGAACTGCGGGTGCCGCGCGCTGACAGGGCGGGTGAGACGTCAATGGGTACCGGGTCTGGAACAGCCTCTATCGAGGCTCGGCTGGAAGAGTTTGCGCCGGGGGACTGGCATTTCAGTTCCCAGGCGGACGCTCGGGACTGGGTCAGTTGCATCACTCTGCCAGAGGTCAGCACATGACCAGCGAAACGCCCATTCGTCTCCTCTCCATCGAGGACGAACCCCTGATTGCCCAACGTCTGAAACGCTTCGCGGCAAGCATTCTTGGCGAGCAGCTGGTCAGTTTCAGTCTTTGCGAGAGTATTGGGGAAGGGTTGGAATTCCTGGAAGCCCGGCCGGTCGATCTTTTGCTGCTGGACCCCAATCTGCAGGGCGAGGACGGCTTCAAGGTGCTCGAGCGGGTTACCTCCTACGCAGCGCAGACCGTGATTGTCTCGGCCCATTCCGAACGTGCGGCCACGGCGTTTGACTATGGTGTGATCGATTTTGTCTCCAAGCCGTTCGACGAACCGCGCCTGGCGCTGGCTTTCGAGCGTTTCCAGACCCGTCGGCCGAAACAGGCTACGGCTGCGAAATATCTGAGTTTCCGGACGGGGCGTCGGGTAGAGGTCGTGCCGCTGGAAGACGTCGCGCTGCTGCGTGGTGCGGACAAGTATTCCGAAGTCTTGCTGGCCTCCGGTGATATCAAGCTGCACGACAAGGCGCTGGGGAAGCTGGAGCCGCACCTGCCCGAGACCTTCCTGCGCATCCACAAATCCTACATCGTGCGCCTAGACCAGGTCGATCGCTATGAAAGCTTCCCTGGTAACAAGATGGAGCTGGTGCTCCACAATGGTGAACGCGCGCCCGTGAGCCGTTCGAAAATGGCTGACGTGCGCGCGCTCTTCCAGTGATTGGCAATCGCGTCAGAACGCCACGCGCAGTCCGGCTCCCAGCGTGTATCCGTCGTATTGGAAGGACACACTTGACGAGCCAAGTGGAGCCGACAGCGTGTAGTCCGTCTCGCCGGCCCGGAAATAGCGCAGGTCCGTGAACAACTGCGTGTTTTCCGAGAGGGAGTAGTACACTCCGCCAATCAGCTGGAGGGCGGCGACGGAGGCATCGCCCTCGATCGAGCCTCCAGTGCCAGCGAAGTCGGCGCTTATGCGCGCCATGCCCAGACCAGCACCGACATAACCGGACCAGCGGGCTTCGGGGGAAAAGTCGTAAATCGCATTGGCCATGATGGAGGTGGCGCTGAGGCCGTCCCCACTGCTGCCCGTATCCGTGCCATTGAGGGTCAGAGCATTGAACTTGCCGCCGCGATGCGCGAATTCGGCTTCGAAACGCCAATTGTCCATGCGGCGGCCGATAGCGCCGCTGAAGAAGGATGCGTTGGCCAGCTCAAGCTGCATGTCCGCACCCGCGAGTGAAACGTCGGTATCCTCAACGGCACGGATGCCGAACTGACCGGAGACATACATGTCCTGCGCCTGTGCCGGCAGGGAGAGCATCGCAGTGGTCGCGATGGCCAGGAAGATCTGGGTTTTCATTGTGTTACCTCAAACTCGTTGTCTAATCGCCTGCCAGCGGAGGGCTGGTCTGGCTCGTCACGAGTTCGGGGATAGGGGAGCGCCGCGGCGTCGGGGAGGTGGCGTTTCGTGAATGGCTCCTTGTGTGGCGCCAGCGGCTCTTCTGTCGCTCCTGCCGGGATTTCAGGCGGCCTTGTCGGGTTGCGGTGGCACAAAAACCTCGGGGCGGGGTATGTTGGAGGAAGAGCGGTGAACGATTTCGCCTGGCTCTCCCAGCTCGATATCGCGGGTCACACTGGCCATGAAACTGGCGAAAAGCGGCATGGCTTCACGGGCGTGCAGGAAACCCTTCTGGTTCTGACTGGCCCAGAAGCGCCAATAGCCCGGGATATGGCTGACGACCGAGAGATCGCTGCCGATATCATAAAAAAGGCTCGGCGCGCGCAGGAGGAAGGAACGGAAGCCACCGGCGTCCTGCCCGTTACAGAAACGCGCAAAAACGTCTTCATACTCCTGCATCACGCTGGCCAGACTGCACCAGCGGGCCCGGGTTTCGGTCATGATCTTGCGACGCAGATGATCCAGTTCGGTCTGTTCATGCGGCGTGGCGCCGACGATTGCCACCTCCTTCAGCTCGTAGAGGAAGGATTTGAGCGCGTGCAAGGTCTGCGACATGCACCAGCGATAATACAGGATGCCCTTCCAGCCGAAGACACCGGTCTTGAACTCCATTGCGGTCATGCCCAGCGAGCTGCGCAGTGCGTCCAGGCGGCCATCATCGCGATTGGCCAGCAGCTGGCGGGCGAAGTTGGCGGCGCGGGCATCATCGCGATCGGATTTCTCCGAGCCAAAGGCGAGCGAGATCACCGAAACCACCTCACTCGCGACGGCCTCCTCCATGCGCTGGCTCTCGGCTTCGGAGATGTTGAAATAAAGATCGGATACCGGCCGCGTGTGGTTGCGATAACGCTCGCTGAGCAGGAACGGGTCAAAGGAGGGCAGGGCGGCCAGTTCACGCAGGCGCAGAATGTCCAGGTCAATCAGGTGTGGGTCATCGGGACAGTCGAACTCGGCGCGGATCTTGTTGGCAAAGCCGACCTCCTCGACAAACACAGCATGCCCACCCAGCGACAGGTCTTCCTGGGCTAGCGGAATGAGCAGCTTGGTCACCACCGGCTGATTGGACATAACATAGGGGCGTTCATGCGTCCGGACGGTGTGCTTGACGACAAAACAGCGGTTCAGCCGGGAGTGGTTGAAAAACGGGCGCTCGGAATAGTCCAGCCGGTCGCCATAAGCCTGGGCGATAGAATGCAGGTCCAGGATGCGGCTGGTCGCGCCGCCCTTGACGATCTGTCTCAGATCAGACCGGACTGTCTGACGTAGTTTCATGTTCGCCCTCCACTTGCGTGACCACCAAGGCTAGCAGTCCCGGCTTAAGGGAGATTGCGTCTGCGCGGAGGGATTTGAGACAGTTTTTACGCGGGTTTTAGCCTTGCCGCTAACCGTGCTGGAGATGTCGGGCCGGTTTCAGGAGGGCAAACAGCAGGCCTGCAGCAGCACCACCAATGGAAAGTACAAGCAATCCCGTAACATCGCGGCCAGAGGCCACCGGCGTGATCGTCGAGCCCAGCACGGTGGTATAGTAAACCGTGATGGCATTGATCAGCGTGAACACCGCCGTGGCGCCCGCCAGTGCATAACCAATGCGCCGCCAGCTTTCGCCCAGCCAGCGCGCAATCAGGCCGGCGACCGGGAAAGCGATGGCAAAACCGATGGCCAGGAGAGCCATCAGGGTCGGTCCGAAACCGACCAGGTCCCGGCTGATCGCATCGATACGGACATGGGTGGGGATGTTCGCGCCGACACCCACCAGGCCTTCCAGCACAATGTGTGTATTGGCGATGCTGACAATGACGGCACCAGCAATCAGTGCGGCCAGATAGGACAGGATCAAACGTGTCATCTTTCCCCCTTCACGACGGCAACGAAGCCAAAGCCCGGCCGGATCGTCAAGCCGAAACCGGAAAATCGTCGCCCATACGCGTAATCTTAACTGGTTGAATGCTAGGTGAAGACTGAGAAAGGGTTTCTCGGGGAAGACATTTGGCGTCACAGCGCGCAACAGATACCGCAAGGGCGAGTCGTGCCCGAGCGCAGGCCGGACATCGCTCCCGGGCTGCGGCGGGGCCGCTAGTGGCGCTGCTTGGAGCCTGTGTCACCGCATATATGAGTTTGTCCGGCTATCTTGGGCAAATCGAGTTGGCGCTCAATTTTTTCCTTCTGTCCGGCCTCGCCGTCAGCCCGCTCATGCGCCGGTGGAAGCACCTCAGAAACTGGCATGCCCTGTACGTGATCAGTCTGGCGCTTGGGCTGTTTATCTATTCCTCGCTAGCGTCGAACGGCGTTCAGAATTCAGGGCTTCCAGTCCTCATCATAGTCCAGGTCGCGGCTGGTATCTATCTGGGTGCCAGAGGCGTATTGGCAGCAACGGCGGTGCTGGTGCTGTATGCAGCGGCTCTGGTCTTCAAGCTGCTCTATTTCCCTTCGGCTGCTGAGCTCGCCGTTCCGGCGTCCCAGCTGTATGGCAAGGTGTTCCTGTTCACCTTTGCGATTTTCGCGGCGCATTGGGTGACCACGCGTTATCTACGTGAGCATTCGCGATTACTCGAGGAATTGCAGAAATCTAGCGAGCAGAAGTCCAATTTCCTCGCCAATATGAGCCATGAGATCCGGACGCCGCTGAATGGCATTCTGGGCATGGCCCAGGCGGTTCAGGATCGTCCGCTGGATAATGAGTCCCGGGAAATGGTCGCGACCATGCTGGACAGTGGACGCATGCTGAACACCATCCTCAATGATGTTCTGGACCTGACCAAGATCGAGGCTGGCAAGCTGGATATCGCGCCGGTCGAGGCCGATCTGCCTGCGGCCCTGCACAGTGTTGCGCGCCTGTGGAAGCCGAGCCTGCGCGAAAAGAAACTCGATTTCGTTCTAGATATTGATCCGGTCATTCCAAACGAGCTGGAATTTGATCCTGTGCGTGTGCGCCAGTGTCTCAACAATCTGATGTCCAACGCGCTCAAATTCACCAGCGAAGGCTCCGTCAGCTTGCAGGCACGGATGCCGGTCCGTAAGGGTCATGATCGTTGCACGATCGAGATCAGTGTCTGCGATACCGGGATCGGCATGTCCGAGGAGATAGAGGCACGCCTGTTCACACCGTTTGAACAGGGCGAGGCCGATACCACACGGCGGTTTGGCGGCACTGGGTTGGGCCTGACCATCTCGCGCACTCTGGCCAATATGATGGGCGGTGATATCCGCGTTGAGAGCCGGGAGGGCGAAGGCTCAAAGTTCTACCTCACCTTCGAGGTGGGATTGGAGGCGAGTGCCGTTGAAGAGGCTCCCACATCCGGCCGGCCGGATGTAGTGGATCAGCACGCGGAAGATTTGCGTATCCTTCTGGTCGATGATGTCGCTACCAATCGCATTGTTGCGCGCCATCTGCTGGCGACGGTCGGCATGGAGATTGTCGAGGCGGAAAATGGTGCCGAGGCGGTCGAGATCCTGGAATCCGGTGATCGTTTCGACCTGGTACTGATGGACATGCACATGCCGGTTCTGGATGGCGAACAGGCGACGGCGCGCATTCGCGCGAGCTCGGGCCGGCATGTCGATATCCCGATCCTGGCCATGACGGCAGATGTGATGTCGCTCAATGATCTTCGCCTGGCCCAGATCCAGATGGACGGGCTGATTGCCAAGCCGGTGGAGCGCGAACAAATGATCGCGACCATCTTTGAAGTTCTGGAATTGCGAGAGACCACTTCCCAGCTCCGCAAATCCGGCTAGTCTCTTGCCTGAGATTTGGGGTGAGGGACGATGATCTTCACAAGTGTTTTTCTGGCCGCGACCCTGCAGGCCACCAGCCCGGCCGAGCCGGATTTCCAGACCGAAGTGCTGGCCGAGGGGCTGGACTATCCCTGGGCGGTCGCTGAGTTGCCTGATGGCGATATCCTGATCACCGAGAAGACTGGCCAGTTGCGCTGGTATCGAGACGGCAGCCTGCAGGCCGAGCCAGTCGGTGGTGTGCCGGATGTGCTTTATGGTGGACAAGGTGGATTGCTGGACATCGTGGCACATCCCGGATTTGCCGAGAACCGGCTGGTCTATCTGACCTGGTCCGACGGACAGCCGCGCCAGAATGTGCTGGCGCTCGGGCGGGCGCGGTTCGAGGGCGGGCAATTGCTTGACCTGGAAACCCTCTTCACATCCACGCCCCGGACCACTGATGTGCATTATGGCGCGCGCCTCGTCTTCCTCAATGACGGTTCGATCCTGCTTGGCTTGGGGGATGGGTTCGACCTGCGCGAACAGGCGCAGGTGGTCGGAAATCACTACGGATCATTTGTACACCTTGACGCGGATGGTCAGGCCTTGGCCTCACCGTTTGATGAAGCAGCTCCCGGCATATTCACCATCGGCCATCGTAACCCCCAGGCCGTTGTCGTCGATCCGGTTAGCGGTGCGGTCTATGCACATGAACACGGACCGCAAGGCGGCGACGAGATCAATCTCCTGGTCGAGGGCAGCAATTACGGCTGGCCGATTACCTCCTATGGCATCGACTATACGGGTGCGCTGGTCACGCCGTTCGAGACCTATCCCGGCATGACCGAGCCGCTGGTGCACTGGACGCCGTCCATCGCTCCGGCAGGCATGGCGTTCTATAGCGGAGACATGTTCCCGGAATGGCAGGGGGATCTGTTTGTTGCCGCGCTTATCCCAGGCGAGGCACCGATCGCGAGCGGCCATATCCGCTGGGTTGACCTCGAAGACGGGCAGGTGGTCGACCAGGCGGTCCTGCTCAGCGAGTTCGAGGCGCGTTTCCGTGATGTGCGTCTGGCCGCTGACGGCAGCCTTTTGGCCATCACCGACAGCGATAACGGCCAGTTGATCCGCGTTTATCGCGACTAGCCGAAAACGTTGGAGCCATCCAGCACGTGGTGACGAACAAGGCGGCTGTCGAGGACTGCGGCCTGGCGGTGAGGCACGGCGTTGCTCTGATAGACCGGGTCGGTGACCATCTCCAGGAAGGCACCTGCCGTTGGATAGGCCGCGATGAAGGAAATATCCCAGGCCTCGTCGGCCGGGCCAATCAGCGTCACCTGAGGCTCGCCGCGCCACAGGATCGTGCCGCCGACACGCTGGAAGATCGGCCCCGAGAACTTTCCGTAGTTTGCATAGGCCTCTTTGCCCGTCGCCTCGCGGCCGTCGGGGTAGATAGCCCTGTCGCGCAGGCGGATCAGATTGAGCATCTGGATCGGAGAGGACCGGTCCAGATCCTTGAAGATCTGGAAGGCCTCGCGGGTGGGGTCGACATGGCTCATCAGATTTTCCTATTCGGCAGATTGCTGTTTGGGCTGGATCAAGCCGGGAAAATGGCGGCGAAGCCTGGCCATCAAAGTGCTGATGAGCTTGCGTCGGAAGTTACCCAGGCGAGAGGGAACACCCAGCATCACCGGCGTCAGCACCAGGGTCAGCAGGGTCGAGAAACCCAGGCCCCAGACAACGGCCGAGGACAGCTGGACCCACCATTCACTGGCCGGCCCACCCACGAGCAGGCGGGCGTGGGCGAAGTCGGCATTGATCTGGAACACCATTGGCAGCAGGCCGAAAATCGTCGTGATCGTCGTCAGCATGACCGGGCGCAAACGCTGGGCTGCCGTGCGGACGATGGCTTCGTCGACACTCATGCCCAGACCGCGCAGGCGCTGGAACGTGTCGATCAGGACGATATTATTGTTCACGACAATTCCGGCCAGCGTCACGATGCCCGTGCCCAGGAAAAGGACGGAGATGTAGGGGAAGGTCAGGAAGACCCCCAGGAAGACGCCGACCACGGAGAGCACGACTGCCTGGAGTGTCAGTACGACATGCCAGAAATTGTTGAACTGCCAGAGCAGGATCACAGCCATCATGAACAGTGAGGCCATCATGGCGCCGGCAAAGAAGGCACGGGCTTCGGCGTTTTCCTCATCCGCACCGAGATAGCTGACTTCGACCTGGGACGGGATGGTGCCGTCGGCGACACGGGCATTCACCCAGTCCTGGACATCGGCGAGCAGCAGGTTGCCTGCATAGCCCTCGGCGGCGTTGGCGCGCACGACGAAATAACGCTGGCCATCGCGGCGGCTGATGCTGTCGACCCGCGGCCTCGCTTCGCGAGTGACGAAGTTTGATATTGGAACCGCGCCGGCGACCGTATTCACACGCAGATCGTCCAGACGGCTGATATCTCGGTCATCAGCCGGGAAACGCACGCGGATATCGACTTCCTCGTCCGCATCATCAGGACGATAACGACCAACCAGCGTGCCCGAGGTGACCAGCTGGACGGCCGCACCGACCTGGGCCACGTCCGCACCGAAGCGACCGGCTTCCTCGCGGTCCACATCCAGGCGCCATTCAACACCCGGCAAGGGCAAGGTGTCCTCGATATCAGTGAGACCTTCGAACTGGTCGATATAGCCGCGTACCAGACGGGTCGCGGCGACCAGGGCTGCAGCATCGTCTGAGCGCAATTGAACCTGGACGTCCTTGCCCACGGGAGGGCCTTGCTGGAAGCGTCGGACCTCGACGATCACGCCGGGCAGGCCGACAAGGGCCTCGCGGATATTGGCTTCGATCAGGCGGCCATTCGGACGTTGGCCGAAGGGATGGAATTCGACAAATATGCGCGCGATCGTATCGGCGGGCGCGCCTCCCGTGCCATCGAAGGGCGAAGCGCCCGGAGGG
The DNA here is from genome assembly GCF_017643475.1 of Maricaulis sp. Taxonomy (GTDB): domain Bacteria; phylum Pseudomonadota; class Alphaproteobacteria; order Caulobacterales; family Maricaulaceae; genus Maricaulis. The sequence continues at coordinate 724,015 of NZ_JAEPNI010000002.1, read as the reverse complement.
GCGCCGGCGACGGTGTAATAACCCTTGATGCCTTCAATGCCATCAATGCGTCGCTCTGCCTGGAGCGCCAGCTGGTATTGCTCTTCCGGTGAGAGATTGCCGCGGGCGCGAACAAATACATAGACCTGTTCCGGCTCGGCATCGATAAAGAATTCGGTGCGCTTGGGGCCGCCGAAGGCCCCGCCGGATTGTGCGATGAACGCGAACATTACACTGAAGACCACCACCACTGTGCCAAGGGCAACCATGCCCGGGCGCCGTGCCAGCGCAGAGATCATGCGGGCATAGAGGCCGGTGAAGCCGGGCAGTTCGGTTGGCTGTCCACCCTCCTGGGCATTGAGGTGCGCCAGCGCGCTGTCCTTGTCAGCTTCGCCACCCTTCTTGCCCAGCACAGAGCCGAGCGTAGGCAGGAATATCAGTGCCATCACCAGTGCGGCAGACAGGACGAATATCAGGGTCAGAGGCAGGAAGGCCATGAACTGGCCCGGGATGGAATCCCAGAACAGGAAGGGCAGGAAAGCCGCCAGTGTGGTCGCTGTGGAGGAGATGATCGGCCAGAACATGCGCTTGCCGGCCTGGCGATAGGCTTCGATCCGGGTCTCGCCCTCGGCCAGTTTCCGGTCGGCATACTCCACCACGACAATGGCGCCATCGACCAGCAGGCCCACGGCCAGGACCATGGCGAACATCACCATCATGTTGATGGTCAGCCCGTAGATATCCAGCAGCAGGAAAGAGAAAAGGAAGCTGGAGGGGATGGCGAGACCGACCAGCAGGGCGGAGCGCAGGCCCAGCGCGGCGACGACCACGATGAGAACCAGGAGAATGGCCAGCATGATCGAGCTGGTCAGAGAGTTCAGGCTGTCACGAACATAGGTCGACAGGTCCAGGCTGAAATCATACCGCACGGTCGACGGCCAGATCTCGGCGATCTGGGCGGTCAGTTCGCGCACACGCGTGGACGTATCCATGATGTTTTCGCCGGAACGGCGCACGACCTGGAGTGTGAAGGCGGTCTGGCCGTTGTAACGGGAGAAACTGTCGGCATCCTTGAAGGTCCGCCGCACGGTGGCGACGTCCTGCAGTGTGACCACTGCATCGCCAGAGCTGGTCAGCGGCAGATTGAGCGCATCCTCGGCCGTCTCGAACAGGCCGGGAACCTTGACCTGGAAACGCGCATCACCACTGTCCAGGGACCCCGCAGCAATGAGCTGGTTGTTGGACTGAACGGCATTGAATAACTGCCCATAGGTGACGCCATAGGTTTCCAGCAGGGCCGGATCCACCACGATCTCCAGCAATTCATCGCGAATGCCCTGGATGTCGACCTGCAGGATTTCCGGCAGGGTTTCCAGCTCTTCCTCGAGATCGCGGGCGATACGATAGATCGTGCGTTCCGGCGCTTCGCCATAGACCTGGACCGCGATGGTCGGGGCAAGGGCGGAGTTGAACTCCTGGATGACCGGTTCACGCGCTTCTTCCGGATATTCCCGGCGCGCCATGTCGACGGCTTCGCGCACATCGAGCACGGCCTGGTCGGAATCAAATGGTACAGAGAATTCGGCGACCAGCACGCCGGCGCCGAGGGTGCCGACACTGTCGAGTTCTTCCATGTCATCGAGCGCGCGCAGTTCCGTCTCGGTCGGGCGCACGATGAGGCGTTCGGCGTCCTCCGGAGAGATTCCGGCCAGCGGCACGGTGATGATCACAAACGGAAAGGGAATGTCCGGGTCCGCTTCGCGGGGCAGGGTCAGGAAAGACAGGAGGCCGGCGAGCAGGGCGCACACGAAAATGGCCAGGATCATCCTGGACCGGTTGATGGCAAAATCGACTATGCCTGTCATGGTCAACTTCCCCTAGTTTTCGCGACGCGAGCGCACGCGGGTGCCTTCGGCGACAAATTCCTGTCCGAGAACAATGACATTGGCTGGCTCGGGCAATCCGGCAACCCAGACTTCCTCGCCGTCATCGCTGAGCAGGGCGACGGGGACGAAACGCACCACATCATCACCCTCGACGATACGGACACCCAGCTCGCCCTCGGAATTGAGCGCGAGGATGGTGGTTGGAACACGATGCGCGGGCTGGGCCTGCAGCGGTATGTTGATGTCGGCGGTCACGCCCGAGCGCAGCAGGCCGTCCGGGTTCGGTGCCTCGACCTCGACACGGAAGGTGCGGGTGGCGGGGTCGGCGCGGCGCTCGACAAACCGGACCTGCGCCTCGATCGTCTCGCCGGTAACCAGTTCAGCCCGGGCCGGCATGCCGATGCTCAGACCGGCGACGTCACGTTCGGCGACTTCGGCGACGACAAGGATCGGGTCCAGCTGGACCACGGCGCCGCAGGCATCACCCGGGCGCAGATAGTCACCGATCTCTGCGGTGCGACCATCGAAAAAGCCGTCAAACGGTGCGCGCAGCAGGATGTTGTCCATCTCCTGGCGGGCGGCTTCCAGCTGGGCGAGGGCGGCATCCCGGGCGGCGGCCATGGCTGCGACCTGGTTGGCCGAGCGGTGACCGCGATTGGAGAGTTCGACCGCGGCATCATATTCCAGCTGGCGTGACCGCAGATCTGCCCGGGCCTGGTCCAGCGCGGCTTCACGCGCATCGACGTCCAGGCGACACATGATATCGCCCTCGGCGATCAGCTCGCCCTCGATCGCCGGCGTCTCGACAACGCGGCCACCGGTTTCGGCGCGGACAAGTACCTCGCGGAAAGCCTCGGTGCGTCCCCGAAGGCCAAGCACAGCCGGGCGCGGCTGGGCGGTGACGCGGCGGACGACGACTTCGAACAGCTCGGGCTCGGAACTGGAGCTGGCTTCAGGTGCTGTCTCGTCACTCGAGGCGAGCGTGCCGATCGTGAAGACGAGAACGACGAAGACAAGGATGCTGATTGCGGTCAGGTGAGAGCGATTCATGGGTGTGCGGCCTGTACTGAAACACGGCCCCTGAGGGGGGATTTGTCTGGAGTTAACAGTGTTCATACTCTCGCCAGACAGGCTTGGCGACGATTATTTGTGCATTCCGGTATCAGAATATGCGAAGTGCGCGGATCAGACGCACTGGCCGGCCACCCAGCCGGATGACCAGGCCCACTGGAAGTTATATCCGCCCAGCCAGCCGGTGACGTCCACTGCCTCACCGATGAAATAGAGATTGCCGTGCGATCGCGCTTGCATCGTCTTGCTGTCGAGGTCGTGGGTGTCGACGCCGCCGAGGGTGACTTCCGCGGTACGATAGCCCTCCGAGCCCGTTGGAGTAAGCGTCCAGGCCGAAAGCGTGTCAGCGATTTCGTGCAGGCGTTTGCTGGAAGTTTCTGCCATCTTGCCGGGCGCGTTGATCTCTTCGCTCATGGCTTGGGCGAGGCGGTCTGGCAAATGCTGGGCAAGGGCCTTGCCAAGTCCCTGGGCACCGTGCGCGGCCTTGAACGTGTCCAGCTCGGTGAACCAGTCGAGCTCCGGTCGCAGGTGGACACGGATGTCCTCGCCTTCGCGCCAATATGACGAGATCTGCAGGATGGCCGGACCGCTTAGACCACGATGGGTAAACAGCATGGCCTCGTCGAAACCCTTGCGCGCGTTGACGATGCGTGTGTCGCAGGCGACGCCGGCAAGGGATTTGAACTGATCGAGACGGTCACCAGAGAAGGTCAGGGGCACAAGTGCCGGGCGGGTCTCGGTGACATTCAGGCCATACTGCCGGGCGATATCATAGGCAAAGCCGGTCGCACCCATCTTCGGGATGGACTTGCCGCCGCTGGCGATTACCAGGGATTGGCAACTCAGACCTGTTCCGTCGTTCAGGGTCAGGCGAAACCCGTCGCCCTCGCGCTCCACCGTGCTCACTGCCGTGTTCAGGTGCAGCTGGCCGCCGGCCGCGTTGAGCTCGCCCACCAGGGCTTCGATGATCAGCTTGGCAGAGACATCACAGAACAACTGGCCCAGAGTTTTTTCATGCCAGGCGATGCCATGGCCATCGACCCAGTCGATGAAGTCGTACTGGGTGTAGCGCTTGAGCGCAGACTTCACGAAGTGCGGGTTGTCCGACAGGTAGTTGCCGGGCTCGGCGTGCAGGTTGGTGAAATTGCACCGCCCGCCGCCGGAGATGCGGATTTTCTCGGCAGGCGCCTTGCTGTGCTCGATGACAGCGACGGAGCGACCGCGCTTGCCCGCCTCGATCGCGCAGAAAAGTCCGGCAGCGCCGGCTCCGATGATGGCAACGTCGACGGGTTGCATGGATTAGCCGGTGACCTTGTCCAGCCAGTCGGCAAAGGCTTCCATCTGATGCTCGCGCCCGATCTCGTTCAGCGTCTCGTGGCGGAAGCCCTTGAGGATCTGGAACTCGACATCCTTGAAACCGGCCTTTTTCAGGCGCTTGTAGAGATGCCGGACGGTCTTGCCGTTATTGGTCGCCGGGTCCTTGGATCCGCCGATCAGGTGGAAGGGCTTGTCCTTGGCGATGTTCGCGAAATTGGCATTGTCCTCGGCGAAGGCCACGCCAGACAGGAAGTCGCGCCAGAGCGAGACCGAGGACGGCCAGCCACAGATCGGATTCTCGTCATACAGGCGTACCTGTTCGAGATCGCGTGACAGCCAGACCGACGTCGAGTCTGGCATCTGTTTGTGGTCCGGGAAGCGTTTGCTCCAGCCGTTGAACGTCATCTTGTCGATGGTCAGGCTGGGCGTGTTGGGCCCGCCCACCAGGGCTTCGAAGAAGAGGATCAGGCGCATCACAGACTTCATGCCGCCAATGGCCATATTACCATTCCAGATCGCGGCAGCGGCGACCGAGTCCGGTTCCCGCATGACATGATTGGTGGTGATGACTGCGCCCATCGAATGGCCGAAAACAACCAGGGGCAGATCCGGCCACATTGACTTGGCATGGTCCTCGACGGCCTTTACGTCGGCCATCAGCTTGTCCCAGCCATCCTTGTCAGCGAACCGGCGCGCGCCGCCATCTTCCGCCGTCGTGTGCCCGTGGCCGCGATGATCCTGTGCGATGGTGTGATATCCGCGACTGGCGAGATAGTCGGCAAAGGGCGCATAGCGGCTCGCACACTCGGCGAGACCGTGATTGACATGCACGATGCCGCGCGCCGGAATGTCGGCGCTGCGGGTATAGATCGCCAGCTTCGCCCCGCTCGGGCTGTCCAGGACTGCTTGGGTGAAACCGGTCTCGGCCATGATCGCTCCTTGATTGGTGAAATGAACTTAGCGCGTTTTTTCTTTGCCCGTCATGGCTATAGTCGCAGTTGAGTGAATTTCGGGGGAGAGAGCATGTTCAATCGCAAACGCAAGGCGATCCTGGCCATTGACCAGGGCACGACGAGTTCCCGCGCCATCGTGTTCTCACCCGATGGTGAAGTCATCGCCCTGGCTCAGGCCGAGTTCGCCCAGATCTACCCGCATCCCGGTTGGGTCGAGCACGATCCTGAAGTGATCTGGGCGACGGTTCTCTCTACGTCCCGTGATGCCATGCGCGCGGCCGAGAAGAAGGGCTGGAAGGTCGAGACAGTTGGCATCACCAACCAGCGTGAGACAACTGTTGTCTGGGACCGGGCCAGCGGAGCGCCCATCCACAATGCCATCGTCTGGCAGGATCGCCGGACCGCTGAGACTTGTGCAGCCCTGCGCGCTGGGGGCGAGGAAGACCGGGTGCGCGAACGCACGGGCCTCGTCCTCGACCCGTATTTCTCGGCCAGCAAGATCGCCTGGATCCTGGACCATGTTGACGGTGCCCGGGCCCGGGCCGAGGCGGGCGAGCTGGCCTTTGGTACCATTGATACCTGGCTGATCTGGAAGCTGACCGGCGGTGTGGCGCACAAGACCGATGCGACCAATGCCAGCCGCACCTCGCTGTACAATATCGTGTTCGGTGCGTGGGATGCCGACCTGCTTGAGCTGTTCAAGGTCCCTGCGGCCCTGTTGCCGGACGTCTGTGATTGTGCCGCCGAGTTCGGTGAGGTCGATGAGAGCCATTTCGGCCGGTCCCTGCCGATCCAGGGCGTGGCGGGCGACCAGCAATCGGCCACGGTCGGCCAGGCCTGTTTCCGTCAAGGCGAGATGAAATCAACCTATGGCACCGGCGCCTTCATGTTGGTCAATACCGGCGACAAGCCGGTCTATTCTTCCAACATGCTGTTGACGACCATCGCCTATTCGCTCGGCGGCAAGCCCGTCTATGCGCTTGAGGGTTCGGTCCTGTCCGCGGGGTCGACAATCCAGTGGCTGCGCGACGGGCTGGGCATTATTTCGCGCGCGTCCGAGGTCGAGGCGCTGGCGCGCGAGGCAGATCCGCAAAGCGGCGTCTATCTGGTGCCGGCCTTTACCGGGCTGGGCGCGCCCTACTGGGATCCTGATGCGCGGGCTGCGATTACCGGCCTGACGCGGGGTGCCGGCCGTGCCGAGATAGCGGCCGCGGCGCTCGATTCAACCGTGCACCAGACCTGTGATCTGCTGGACGCGATGCGCGCAGACGGGGTCGAGGTGACCGAGCTGCGGGTGGATGGCGGCATGGTCCGCAATGACGGCCTGTTGCAGCGCATGTCGGATTTGACCGGCGTTGATGTCGTGCGGCCCAGCAATACCGAAACCACCGCCTGGGGCGCGGCCTTCCTCGCCGGACTGCAGTCCGGCCTGATCGCCAGCCTGGAGGCCGGACGTGATGGCTGGTCCGTGGATGCGGCTTTCAAACCTGGCGCGGACGCTGGCCTGCGGGATACCGCACGCGCGGGCTGGACGGATGCGGTTGGACGTGTCCGGACGAGGTAAGGCCGCGTTCGGGATACTTCGCCTCAAGTGGAAGAGAGGTTCTACCGATACGGATCATCCGTCGCCAGGAAGTCCTGGACATAGCGCCGGACGCCTTCCTCCAGCGGGGTGGCGTTGACCGGGCAGCCGGCGGCCACGAGACGGCTCATGCGGGCCTCGGTGAAATACTGGTACTGGCCTTTGAGCTTTTCGGGCATGTCGAAATAGTCGAGCTCCGGCTGACGGCCCATGGCGTCGAAGACGGCAATGGCCAGATCCTTGAAACTGCGCGCCTTGCCGGAGCCGACATTGTAGATGCCACTCTCTTCCATCTCGGTAGCGCACCAGATGGCGGTGCGGGCGCAATCCTCGACCCAGACAAAATCGCGCAGCTGACCGCCGTCCTCGTAATCGGGATGGTCGGAGGCAAACAGGCGCATCTTGCCGGTCTCCATGACCTGTTCGAACACCTGGATGGCGACCGAGCGCATGGAGCCCTTGTGCATCTCGTTGGGGCCATAGACGTTGAAGAACTTCAAGCCGGCCCAGCGCGGCGGGGCGGCCCGGCCCTTGTCGACCTGGTTGCGCGCCCAGCAATCAAACTGCCACTTGCTCCAGCCATAGGCGTTGAGCGGGCGCAGCTTTGCCATCGACGCCGCGTCGTCATCATCATTGAAGCCCTCATCGCCATCGCCATAGGTCGCAGCGGACGAGGCATAGACGAAGGGCACGCCATTCTCGCAGCACCAGTCCCACAGGTCGCGGGACAGGGTGAAATTGGTGCGGGCGATCAGATCGGCATCGCGTTCGGTCGTCGCCGAGATGGCGCCCATGTGGATGATCGCCTCGACGCGGTCACGATGCCGTTCCAGCGCCTCGAAGGTCTGGTCGGGATGGATGACGTCTTCCAGCACGTGTTTGGCAATATTCTTCCACTTCGCCTCATCACCCAGCTCGTCGATGATAGCGACGTCCTTGCCCTGTTCACACAGGTGAGCAACGATATTGGAGCCGATAAATCCGGCGCCGCCGGTGACGATGAACATGGCTAGCTTGCCCTTGCTTGAAGAATATAGTCCGCAGCCTCGCTGAGCGATGGTGCAGTGAAGACCTGTCCGGCCTGTATATCGGTTTCACCGGAAATGAGAATGCCGCGACCGCCGGTATTGTTCGCCAGTCCGACATCGCTGGCCTTGTCACCGATGACCCAGCTGTCCGCCAGTGCCAGGCCTGTCGCCTGTGCGCACTCCAGCGCCATGCCGGGCGCGGGTTTGCGGCATTCGCACACTTCATCCGGCGCATGCGGGCAAAGTGCGATATGCGCGAAGGTAATCCCATGCGGCTTGAGCATCTCTACCAGGGCATCATTGATGCTGTCCGCCGTCGCGCGATCAAAATAACCGCGGCCGATGCCCGATTGATTGGTGACGATGCACAGGACGGCGCCCGCATCACGCAGCTTGACCAGGCCGTCCACGGCACCGGGCAGGAGTTCCAGCCCTGCCGGATCTGCCAGGTAATGCTTGTCCACATTGATCGTGCCGTCACGATCCAGCATCACCAGGAATGGCTCAGACATTCTCGGGTCCATTGGCGCGGGCGATGGCGGCCGTCGTGCTGTGGCCGTCAACCAGCGGGGCAAGCGCGATACGTCCGCCACGGCCGGTCACAACGTCACCGCCGACCACTTCGCCGGGCTTGTAGTCAGCGCCCTTGACCAGCACGTCCGGCTGGATGGCGGTGATCGCTTCCAGCGGCGTGTCCTCGTCGAAGATCACCACCAGGTCGACAAAGCGCAGGGCTTCCATGACCAAGGCGCGACTGTCTTCGTCCTGGACGGGGCGAGAGGGGCCCTTGAGGCGTTTGACCGAAGCGTCTGAATTGATGGCAACGATCAGCTTGTCACCCTGTTCCCGCGCGAAGCTGAGCAGGCTGACATGGCCGGGGTGCAGCAGGTCGAAACAGCCATTGGTGAACACGACCGACTGGCCCTGGGCCTGCCAGGCGCGGGTCGCGGCCACAGCGCCGTCCAGTGACACCGTGAGGCGACCGTCGGGTGCCGTGCCATGCATGGCGATATGCAGCTCGGCGGCGGAAACAGTCGCGGTGCCAACCTTGGCGACCACCACGCCGGCAGCGCGATTGGCCAGTTCTGCGGCGTCCTCGACGGCGAGCCCTGAACCCAGTCCCAGCGCCAGCGCCGCAACCACCGTGTCGCCCGCACCGGAGACATCGAACACTTCCTGGGCCGCTGTGGGCAGGTGGGTGATGCCGTCATCGGCATTGCGGACGGTCATGCCCTGCGGCCCGCGGGTGACAACAACCATCGGACAGCCCACCTGTTGGGCGATGGCACGCGCTGCGGCCTCGGCGCCGGCATCGCTGACACAGGATAGGCCGGTGGCTTCCTCGGTTTCCTTGGCGTTTGGCGTAACGACTGTGGCGCCGCGATAGCGCGACAGGTCACGCGCCTTGGGGTCGACAACGACCGGAAGGTTGCGGTCGTTCGCGAGCGCACAGGCCCGGGCAATCGCATCCTCGGTCAGCACGCCCTTGGCATAGTCGGAGATGACCAGGGCGCTGGCACCGTCCAGGGCGGTGGCCAGGCTGGACATCATGTCTGCGACGACGCTGTCCGGCTGGTCGCCGACATCTTCCTCGTCGACGCGCAGCATTTGCTGGTTCTTGGCGACATAGCGATTTTTCACCGCCGTGCGCATGTCGGGATTGATGGCCAGGGCTGCGCTCAGCCCGTCCTCGGCCTCGATTGCCGCCTGCAATTCCCGGCCGGCCGCGTCCGCACCGATGGCACCGATCAGCACGGCCTTCCCGCCGAGCGAGACGATATTGCGCGCGACATTGCCCGCGCCGCCAATCATGGCGTCGACACGTTCGGCCTTGAAGACAGGCGCCGGGGCTTCCGGCGAGATGCGCGTTGAGTCGCCAAAGGTATAGCGATCCAGCATGACATCGCCGAAGACGACGAGCTTGCGTCCCCGAAACGCTTCAATCCATTCGCTGCTGCGCGACATGACGCCCCCTGATGGCTGTATGGCCAAGGTATAAGCGTCTGGGCGATTAAGCGAAAGTGTCCTGTGAAGTCAGCGTCCGAGCGCCTGGTCGAGGTCAGCGATCAGATCATCCGCGTCTTCCAGCCCGATGGACAGGCGGATCAGGTGATCCGGTACATCGGCTTCAAGACGTGCCTCGGGGGACATGGAAGCGTGGGTCATCTTTGCGGGGATATTCACCAGGCTTTCCACGCCCCCGAGACTTTGCGCCAGGGAAAACAGGGCGAGACGGTTGACAGTCTCGTCTGCATCACCCCCGACGAGTTCGATTGAGATCAGCTGGCCGAGGCCGGATTGCTGGGTTTTCGCCAGCGCGTGGCCGGGATGGCTTTCCAGGCCGGGATAGTCGACGCGCGCGACCCGGCTGTCCTCTTGCAGCCATTGCGCAATGCGCGCGGCGCTCTTGCCCTGTTCGCGCGCGCGTACCGGCAGAGTGCGCAGGCCGCGCAGGGCCAGATAGGCGTCGAAGGCGCCACCGCCGACACCGACACAATTGGCCCACCAGGCCAGCTGCTCGGCACGTGTCGTAGAACGGCAGGACACAGCACCGCCGACCATATCGGAATGGCCATTGATGATCTTGGTGATGGATTGCACGGAATAGTCCGCACCCAGCTCGATGGGGCGCTGCAGGATGGGCGACAAGACCGTGTTGTCGACAGCGGTCTCGGCGCCGGCCTTGCGGGCCAGGGCGCTGATCGCCCGGATATCGGAAATGCGCAGGCGCGGATTGGACGGGGTCTCTACCAGAACCAGCGCTGTCTGTTCGGTCAGGGCGGCTTCGACCGCGTCCAGATCTGCGGTGTCGACATAGACCGGCAACAGTCGCCCACCTCTGGCGCGGGCATCGAGCAGGCGCCGGGTGCCGCCATAGGCGTCATGGGAACAGATGACGCGGGCGCCAAAGGGCAGGTCATGCAAGAGGAGATCGATCGCGGCCATGCCGGATGCGGTGACGACCGTGCCCTGCGCGCCTTCCAGCTCGCTGATGGCGTGGGCCAGCGTATCGCGGCCCGGATTGCCGGTGCGGGCATAGTCATAGGCCGGTTTGACCCCGGCCTCCTCGCGGCGATAGGCGGTCGACAGGGAGACCGGCGGGATGACCGCATTCCAGGTCTTGTCGCTGTTCAGACCGGCGCGGATGGCACGCGTACGTTCCCCGCTCATCGACCCGCTCCGGTGAAAGCGGCGAGAATACTGGAGATGGCGTCGACCTCTTTCAGGAACGCGTCATGGCCGTAATAGCTGGAGAGCTCGAGGAATCGGGCCTTGGGCGTCTGATCGGCAGCAGATTTGACCTGCTCGATCGGGACAAGGCGATCCTCGCGCACGGCGACATAGGTCACCTCGCATTCGATGGCCGAGAGATCGACCTGATGGCCATCCATGGAGTGTGAAAGCGCCAGGAAGCGTTCCGGGCTCATGCGTGTGGTGAAATCCGCACCGCGGCATTCCAGATAGGCCTCGATACCGTTGGCATCGCGGCTGTCCGGATCCGGCTCGAAGAAGCGGTCCTCGATCTCCTCCGGCGTGCGATAGGTCGTCATGGCCAGGCGGCGCGCCAGGTCCAGACCGGCCTTGCCATCACCATGCCGGATCGCCAGTTCAACCGTCTCGCGCTGGATCGACCGCCAGGCGCGGGCCATGGCCGAAGGTTTGTGGGCGGCCGAGATGACCAGCGCTTTTTCGATGCGCTCGGGGGCGATGGACGCGAGAGCCAGGGCGACCATGCCTCCATACGACGATCCGATCACGCTGAGCCGATCCACGCCCGCCGCATCGGCGAGGGCGAGGATGGCTGCAGCCTGGTCACGGGTGCTCGGGAAATGAGCCGAGGCGTCCGCAACAAAATCGATCGACAGGATACGGCATCCGCTCGGATCCAGCGGGCCATTGCCGCCGGTGAAATCCCTCCACCACCCGGCTCCGCACGCACTGTCAGCAACATGGCGATCAGCGGAAATTCCGCCCAGCACCACGACAACCGGCGTATCTGCTGCGCCCATGATGCGGCCACCTACACAGAGTTCCTCTCCGGTGTCGGCCATGAAGCCGGCTTCCAGATCGATACAGTCGATGTCCAGTTCGGTTTCGAGATTTGGATCGAGTGTGGCGGTGGCAGTCATCTTACTTCCCCGCAAGCGGGAAGAAGTGTGCGCCGACCGATACGGATCATGGCGCGCTTCGGGGGGATGACTGCACCATATCCGTTCCGCTTTAGCCGTACTTCTTCCGCGCCCGCAAGCTGAACATCAAATCGGCGCGTGATTACGTATAAAGATATGTTTATGTGTGTCAAGCGTTGAATCTGGCAGTGGGAGGGACAAATGCAGCCACAAACACCGTCACCCCGATCTTCGTCAGGATGACGGGGGTGTCGGTCCCAACTGTCGATAGTCGCGCTAGCCGCATAAGTGTAGACGTGGTTAGTGGAACCAATGAGAATGTTGATGCCATACTTAGCGCCAGACGGAGGAGAGACTGTGATTAGTCGGCTTGTTTTGTGTAGCTGCACGTTTGTGATTCTTTCCGCATGCGACTGGATTTCGCCTAGCGAGATTCAGCCCGGGGGGATCGGGACAACCGTACTGGATGACGCCGAAAAATATGATGCGATGGTCGGCGCGCCGTTCTTCTTCGAGGGACGATTAAGTGTTACGTCCAGTGGAAACGTGGAAATCACCAGCGAGCGTGGTCTTGGAGCCTTTCACGTCCTAGACATTGATCGATTGTCTTTCATTTGCGTCCAGGCGTTGGATGGCGAAGTTGTGACTGTTTTGGGTTATCTTGGCAACGATCGCCAAATCCTACGTCCTGTGTTTATTCAGACGCAGAGGAACGGGGGCACAGATGTGTATGAATGTATCCACGAAATTGACTACAACGATTGGAACAACGATGGCCGCCTTAGCCGACTGTGAGGCAGAGGTGAGAGCGGCCAGGCCATAACGTGGCAGGTTTCCTCCGAAGCAATTGGGACAGAGACATTTTCCATGTCCGGGCATGGCCCCAAAAGCCGAACACGCTTCCTCCAGCCCCACCCTGAACTCAACAATCCCCCTACCCCCGAAAACCCGCTAACCTGCCCCCATGTGTGGTCGTTATGCGCTTGGCAAGCTGGAATGGTGGATCCTGCAGGAGATGTTCAAGCTCCAGCAGGCGGCTTTGAACATGCAGCCGCGCTGGAATGTGGCCCCGACCCAGTCTGCGCCGATCATCCGTTATGCCGAGGATCATACCGAGGCCGTCATGGCGCGCTGGGGGCTGGTGCCGTTTTTCTGGCAGAAACCCCTGGGCGAGATGAAGTTCTCGACCTTCAATGCCAAGTCGGAAACCGCGGCGACAACGGCGAGTTTCCGGGAGCCTTTCAAAAAGCGTCGATGCATTGTGCCGGCCATCGGCTTTTACGAATGGACAGGCAAGAAGGGCGCGAAACAGCCCTGGTGGATCACGGTGAAGGACCAGGACTGGTTCGGTTTCGCGGGTCTGTGGGACGAGGCTGAGATCGAGGGTGAAACGCTGCAGAGCTTCACCATCCTGACCACGGCACCCAACACGGAAATGTCGGACATCCATACGCGCATGCCGGTCATCCTGCGTCCGGACCAGTATGATCTGTGGATGAGCCCTGACGCCGCCAATGACGAGATCGAACCCATGCTCAAGGGCCTGCCCGATGGCAGTATGCAGATGCACGAGGCCAACAAGTCGGTCGGCAATGTGCGCACCGAGGGCGAGTGGCTGATCGAGCCCGGCGACGGGCCGCAGGCGCGGCTGGTCTAGTCGAGCTCTCCCTGCAGCGCAGCCAGGACCGCCTGGGTCGTTGTCTGGCGTCCCCGGTGCCAGGCGAGGTTCACCTGACTGACATTCTGCATCATCTGGGCGCTGGTGATCAGTTCCGGTGAGCGCCGTGTGGCCTCGATCGCCTCGGCATAGATGCCTGGCTCCGATCCGACGGCACGCAACAGCGACTGGTAGTCCAGGAGCACGCCGGTATTGTCGATCACCAGAGTGGCCAGGGTTTCATAGGCCATCTCGTGGCGGCGCACCTGTTCGTCGAATTCGATCAGGGCGCGGCGAAGCTCCTCGGACCGGATCAGGCGCATGTCACCGCTCTCGAGAAGATCGACATAGGTGGCCGAGCGGCCTGCGGGCACCGGCGTGCCGATTGTATTGGCCAGGCCGAGCTGGAATGCTTCGCTGTTCGCGTCTACCGCGTCATCGCGGATGAGGGTCAGAAAACCGCCCGCCGCCTCGGACCGGCGGTTCAGGTCAGCGATCACGGTCGCGACATCGCTCTCGATCGCAATGAAATCGGCATGAAGCCGGGCAATGATCAGGGCTTCCCGGTCGGCGTCCTGGCGCGTTTCATTCCAGGCCGTGATCTGAAAACCGATCACCACACCGGAGAGTACGATCACGAACTCGATGATGACCGCAGTCCAGTTCTGTTCGCGGACGGCAGTCGTCAGACGTTTGAGGATCATGGGGTCTCTCCACCAGCTACGGGATTGAGTTCTGCATCAATCAGATCCTGAACTTCGCGCACATTCGACTGCAAGACCGCAATGTACAGCCTGGCCGCATTGCTCACATAGACCGAATAGGACAGCGTGTTTGCCAGCGCTTCACTGTCCGTCATCGCGCGATTAAGAAGAATGACATCAGAGAGACTGTATCCTTCAGTTTCGACACGGACATAGGGGCGCAGCTCGGATACCAGATCGACCTGCTGGGCCTTGAGTTGATCAAAGACGCCATGAGCATCAGCCTCCAGCAGCGGAATTCGAGCGAGAGCCGCGCGCAGTTCTTCATTGCGAACCAGGCCCAGCCGGCCGCTGGAAATCAGTTCAACAAGGGCGGCAGACTGGATCTGGACTTCAGAGACCCGGGTAATCACGATCAAGGCAGAGGCATTGGCCTGCATTGTCTCCGTGTCCTGTCGGTCGACGGCGTCAATGAAGCGCAAGGAGTGTTCGCGGGCATCATCGAGATCGCCATGCTGATCGCTCAACTCGACCTGGATGGCTTCGAATTCACTGGCAAGCCGCTCGAGATAGGCCTGCTCCAAAGCCCGGTCCTGGCGCGCGGCGTTCCAGGCGGTGACCTGGAAACCGACCACGACACCCAGGATGACGATGACAAACTCGATGCCGACCGCGAGCCAGTTCTGTTCGCGCAGGGCCTTGGTGATGTTGGTGAGGATCATGTGCGCCCCCGAATATCCCCTGTTGGTTGAGTGGCATGATAGGCAACTTCAACGACAAGGCGACAGGGAAAGGGGGCGCAGGGGTCTCGAGGCCTGACGGTTCAATCGCCAAAGAAAAACGCCCCGGGTGTGGACCGGGGCGTTTCATGGTGGGGAGGACACCAACAGGAGAGGGGGATCAATCCTGTTCGTGCAGCCAGGCGGCGTGCCGTGGGGCGCGCTTAGTCTGGCTCCATTCTTCAATCATCAGCGGCGCAACCTCGTTGAGCTGCTTCATCTGGTCCGGCGTGCCGGTATTGGCGGCCAGTTCCAGGCGGTGACCGTTCGGGTCGAAGAAGTAGATCGACTTGAAGACGCCGTGATTGACCGGACCGAGCACGTCCAGGCCTTCCGCCTCTACATGCGTCTTGGCTTCGTTGAGCTTGTCCAGGTTCTCGACCTCGAAGGCGATGTGCTGGACCCACTGCGGCGTTTGTTCGTCGCGGCCCATCTCCGGCGAGTTGGGCAGTTCGAAAAAGGCCAGGACATTGCCCATGCCGGCATCCAGGAAGATGTGCATGTAGGGATCCGGAGCCTTCGTGGACGGCACCTCGTCCTCGGCAATCGCCAGGACCAGATCCATGTTCATCACCCGCTTGTAGAACTCGACGGTTTCCTTCGCGTCCTTGCAGCGATAGGCGACGTGGTGAATGCGCTTCAGCTCGACGGTCATCGACCTCTCCCTTAAGCGTTTTCGGTGTTCAGTATGCCGCGATTGATCTGGTCGCGCTCGATGCTTTCGAACAGGGCCTTGAAATTGCCTTCGCCGAAACCTTCGTCTTCCTTGCGCTGGATGAACTCGAAGAAGATCGGGCCGATGGCCTTCTCAGAGAAGATCTGCAGCAGGAGGCGCGGGCTGCCGCCTTCGGTGGTGCCATCGAGCAGGATGCCGCGCTTGCGGAATTCCTCGGTCGGCTCGCCATGGCCCGGCAGGCGCTCTTCCAGCATGTCGTAATAGGTTTCCGGCGGCGCAGTCATGAATTTGGTGCCGGCCTTTTCCAGGCGGTCCCAGCATTCAATCAGGTTGTCACAGGAGAAGGCGATGTGCTGGATGCCTTCACCCTTGTACTCGCGAAGATACTCCTCGATCTGGCCGACTTTTTCCGACTTTTCCTCGTTCAGCGGAATACGGATCAGCCCGTCCGGAGCGGTCATCGCGCGGGACAGGAGGGCGGTGTACTCACCCTTGATGTCAAAATAGCGGATCTCACGGAAGTTGAAGAGGTTCTCGTAATACTCCGCCCAATAGTCCATGCGACCCTTGTAGACGTTGTGCGTCAGATGATCGATGACATTGAAACCACAGCCCTTGGGATTGCGGTCGACACCTTCGAGGTATTCGAAATCGATGTCGTAGATGGAGTTTTCCGGACCGAAACGGTCGACCAGGTAGATGGACGCACCACCGATACCCTTGATGGCCGGGATGACCAATTCGGAAATGCCTGCTTCGGTCAGGACCGGCTCGGCACCACGATCAAGGCATTCTTCATAGGCTTCAGCTGCGTTCTTCACGCGGAACGCCATGCCACAGGCCGACGGTCCGTGTTCCTTGGCGAAGAAGGCGGCCTGGGTTTCCGGCTCGTAATTGATGATGAAGTTGATATCGCCCTGGCGCCACAGCTCAACATCCTTGGAGCGGTGATTGGCGATGTGGGTGAAGCCCATGGCTTCGAAGATCGGCTCGATGATGCCACGCTCTTCAGCAGCGAATTCAACGAATTCAAAACCACAAAGCCCAATCGGGTTTTCGAACAGATCGGCCATGCCAAACCTCATTTATCTTGTATGGATCCCGGGCGCTCTAGCCCTCATTGGAACCTAACATATATTTTTTGTTGTTATTGCGTCAAGTTGTAAAAACAACTAAATTGATTTCATGACTGACACGCAAATCACTCCGCCCGCCATTCTTTCGCTGGAAGACTACTGGCCCTATCAGATGGTCGTGCTTGCTGATCGCATCTCGCGCTCGACCGCCGCTGTCGTGAAGGAGCATGCCGATCTCAACCTGTCACAATGGCGGGTGCTGGCAGCGATTGCAGAGAAGCCGGGGCGTACCGCAGTGGAAGTCGTGCAGATGACGCCGATGGACAAGGGCATCGTCTCCCGCGCCACCAAGGCCCTGCTCGATCTTGGCCTGGTCAAGCGACAGGCCTCGCAGGCCGATGGCCGGGTCAGCCATCTCTACATGACCCGCAAGGGTGAGCGCCTGTACCAGGACGTGTTGCCGCGCGTGGAAAGCGTGCCCGCTGAGGCCCAGGCCGAGCTGAGTCCAGAGGACCGCGCAAACCTGCTGGCCATGTTGCGCAAACTCAAGGCCGTGCTGCCGGATCCGCAATAAATCATGCACGACGGAATAAGTACTGGCCAGCGCACCTGTGGCGGCGTAAGAGGGCGCGCCTTCTAACGCAGGAACACGTCCATGAGCGCTTCTCTCGATAAGCTCCGTAACATCGCCATCGTAGCCCACGTCGACCACGGCAAGACCACGCTGGTTGACCAGCTGCTCAAACAATCGGGCACGCTCGACGAGCGCGCGGCGACGCCGGATCGTGTCATGGACTCCAATGATCTGGAAAAAGAGCGCGGCATCACCATCCTGGCCAAGAACACGGCGGTGACCTGGGGTGACTGGTCGATCAATATCGTGGACACGCCCGGACACGCCGATTTCGGCGGCGAGGTCGAGCGCGTCTTGTCGATGGTCGATGGCGTTCTGTTGCTGGTCGATGCGGTCGATGGCCCGATGCCGCAGACCTCCTTCGTCACCAAGAAGGCCCTGGCTCGTGGTCTCAAGCCGATCGTCGTCATCAACAAGGCTGACCGCCCGTCCGCACGCCCGGACTGGGTCGTGGACCAGACCTTTGATCTGTTTGATCGTCTCGGCGCCAATGAAGAACAGCTCGACTTTCCGGTCGTCTATGCCTCTGCCCTGCAGGGCTGGGCCGCGAACGAGGCCGGCGAGATCGGCACCGACATGGAGCCGCTGTTCGAGATGATCACCAAACACACGCCCAAGCCGGATCTGGATCTGGACGGCCCGCTGCAGCTGCAGGTCTCCGCTCTGGACTATTCTTCCTTCACCGGCGTGATCGGTATTGGCCGCGTGCACCGTGGCAAGGTCACCAAGAACCAGCCGGTTGTTGTCGCCAAGCCGGATGGCCGCGAAGTGAAGGGCCGTGTCCTGCAGGTTTTCGGTTTCCACGGACTGGAGCGGGTCGAGCGTGACAGCGCCCAGGCTGGCGATATCATCACCTTTACCGGCATCGAGGATCTCAAGATCTCGGACACGGTGTGTGATCCGGAGCATGTCGAGGCCCTGCCGCCGCTCTCCGTCGACGAGCCGACCCTGTCCATGACCTTCCAGGTCAATGACAGCCCGTTTGCCGGTCGCGAGGGCAAATACGTCACCAGCCGCAATATCAAGGACCGACTCGAGCGCGAGCTGATCCACAATGTGGCGCTGAAGGTCGAGCAGCAGGACGATCCGGACAAGTTCACGGTTTCCGGTCGCGGCGAGTTGCACCTGTCCATCCTCATCGAGACCATGCGTCGCGAGGGATACGAGCTGGCGGTCGGTCGCCCGCGCGTGGTCCTGAAAGAGATCGATGGCGAGATCTGCGAGCCCTATGAAAGCCTCACCATCGACATGGAAGAGGAACACCAGGGCGGCGTCATGGAAAAACTCGGCACCCGCAAGGCCGAGCTGAAGAACATGGTTCCGGACGGGCACGGACGTGTGCGCATCGACTATGTCATCCCGACGCGCGGCTTGATCGGTTTCCGCTCCGAATTCCTGACCCTGACCTCGGGCACGGGCCTGATGTTCCACACTTTCGACCACTACGCGCCGAAAACCGACGGCGTCATCGGACAGCGCCATAACGGTGCCATGGTCTCCATGGTCGACGGCAAGGTTCTGGGTTTTGCCCTCTTCAACCTGCAAGAACGCGGCAAGCTCTTCCTGGGCCATGGCGTGGATATCTATGAAGGCATGTTGATCGGCGTGAATGCGCGCGAGGAAGACATGATCGTCAACCCGACCAAGGGCAAGAAGCTGACCAATATGCGTGCGTCCGGCACTGACGAGAACATCGTCCTGACCCCGCCGATCAAGGTCACGCTGGAATACGCGCTGGAATTCATCGACGATGATGAACTGGTCGAGGTGACACCCGAGAGCATCCGTATCCGCAAGATCTTCCTCAAGGAACACGAGCGCAAAAAGGAAAAGCGCCAGGCGGGGTAAGTCTTTTATCTCACGCCAACTCGCTGCGCTCGCGGCTCCGATGGGGCGGGCTGACCGCCCGACGCGCGGTCGCGCTTGCGACGTGGTTATTTGATCTCACGGCAATTCGCTTCGCTCACGCCTCCGAAGGGGCGGCGCATGGGCGCCGACGCGCAGTCGCGCTTGCGACGCCTTTGGCGTCGGGGGAGCCTCACTCTTTTTCCTCCCCCTCCAGGGGGAGGTGCCCCGAAGGGGCGTAGGGGGAAGCACCAAAATCTCCACGATCTCGCGATCTGGAGTGAGAGGCATGCGGAAGGCCGGTGAAACCGGGATTTATTCTTGAGCAGGGGTTAGGGACCTCCCGCACACGGGTCTGCTGTCTGCCATGCCCTTATGACCCCGAAGGGTCGGCAGCCGCGTCCCGCACATCCACGCCCGAAAAGACTGAGCTCTCGCCTCCCACGACATGGATCACGGGAGAGTATGCCTGAGGTTTGAGCACTAGGGATATCTTCCCCGCACGCGGGGAAGTGGGCTCGCCGTAGCCATCGGCGAAGGCGAGGTCGAAGGGGGTGCGAACGCCAGTGAGCCCTAGACCTCCGCGCTACGCGCTCCGGCCCCTCCGTCCCTTCGGGACACCTCCCCGAGGAAGAGGATAGGCACCGACACACCGTCACCCTGATGACGATCAGGGCCCAGTTCGAAGGGTTAGGTGCTTTTCGAGGAAGCGTTTTCTGGAGCGGAACCCAGCCTTGTAAACTGGGTCCCTGCCGTCGCAGGGATGACGGGGATAAAGGGCGAGGAGCGAAGGAGGCGAAAGGACTTCGCCAAGCATCTCGCTACTGCTCAATGGCCACACATGTTACTCTTCCCCGACACATGATCGGGGAGGCGGGTATGAAACGTCGTGAGTTCCTGAGTGGTGCCCTTGGAGCCGGGGTTGCGGTCAGCCTGTCTGCGCCGGCCCGCGCCGGCATGCAGAACATCAAGTGCGTGATTGTGGGCGATGGTGCTGTTGGCAAGACCTGTGCGGCGATTTCCTACACGACCAACGCTTTTCCGGGGGAGTATATTCCCACGGTGTTCGACAATTATTCGGCGAATGTGATGCGCAAGGGCGGGCCGGTAAATTTCGGGCCCTGGGATACGGCGGGAGATGAGGACTATGACCGGCTTCGCCCGCTGAACTATCCTTAGACCGATGTCTTCATCGTGGCCTATTCGATCATATCCGAATCCAGCCTCGCCGATGTCGAGACGCGCTGGTACCCGGAAATCCAGCACCATGCGCCCAATGTCCCGCGCCTTCTGGTGGGTATGAAGTCCGACCTGCGCGCGTCCAGCAGCCCGCATGTGAACCCGATCAGCCGCCAGATCGGCCAGGAAATGGCCATACGCACGGGCTGCGCAGGGTATCGGGAATGCTCGGCCATGACCCAGGACAATCTGGCGGAAACCTTCGGAACCGCGATGGACCTGGCCATGGGTTTGCCGCCGGAGGAGGACGCGCCGCTGTTCGAGCGACGCCCCATCCCGATCGACCGTGATCGTTTGCGCAATCCTCCGCGCTCCATGACCCGACCGCGCGGAGGCGGTGGCTAGGATCTGAAGCGAGCCGCATTCTCGGCCGCAAATTCAGTGTCGTCGATGTCGCCCCAGAACGCCGGGACCGGTTTGGGAATGGTCAGGGCTTTTTGCACAGCCGGGCGGTCGTCTATGCGCTTCAACCAGGCCTTGAGATGGTCCAGCCCGTCAATATCGACCTGTGCCCACGGCCAGGCGCGCGCCCAGGGGTAGGTGGCGATATCGGCGATGGAATAGGTATCGCCAACCAAAAACTCCCGGCCTTCCAGGCGATTGTCGAGGACTTCCAGCAAACGACGGCTTTCATCGACATAGCGCTGGATTGAGTAGGGCTCCTCATGCCCGTTGGGCGCCGCGATGCGCTGGAAGAACATGGCCTGGCCCATCATCGGTCCGACGCCGGCCATCTGGAACATCAGCCATTGCAGCGTCTCGGATCTTTCCTTCGGGTCCTGCGCGAGGAATTGACCGTATTTCTCTGCCAGATACCACAGGATGGCACCGGATTCGAAGACCGCGAAATCATCATTGGACCGATCGATGAGCGCCGGTATACGCCCATTGGGATTGATCTTGAGATAGTCCGGCGCCTTCTGCTCCTTCCTGGCGAAATCAATCGCCGTCAGCTTGTAGTCCAGGCCGGCTTCTTCGAGGAAGATGACCGGTTTCCAGCCATTCATCGTGGAGGCTGTGAACAGGTGAAGATCAGGCTGCGTCATTGTCCGTCTCCCGCGCAGGAGTGAAGAACTGTTCCAGGTGTGCGTCGAAGCGTTGGAAATCGCGTTCGATGTCCGGGTTTTTCATGACATCGTGTGCGGCAAAACTGGCCAGCGGGCGCATGTCGAAAAAGCGGAAATTCTGGTGGATCGGGTACATCAGATCGTCGACGGACTTGCCCTGGAAGAAGAACTCGCCGGGGTCATCAAACGCTTCTTTCGGGGCATTGAATGTCATCGACAGCATATAGGTCTTGCCGCCAAGGGTGCCGCCCGTGCCGTAGTTGCGCGTGGGTGCGTCGGCCGTGCGGCCATCGCCAGCGCACAGGCGTCCGTCCATGCCTGCAGAATAAACCTCGTCCTGGTATTGCTTGGCGCGCCAGGGCAGGCCCATCCAGTTGACCGGGTATTGCAGGATGATTGTGTCCGCCCAGAGGTGTTTCTCGATCTCTTCGTCGACGTCATAACCCTGGGAAATTGTGGTTGCTCGTATGGTGTGACCTTGTGCGGCCAGTTTATTTTCTGCCTTCTCGACAAAACTGGTATTCAGCCGCCCGGGGGCAAACGGGTAGGGCTCGTGGGCATTGATAATCAGGATATTGCTCATGATGTTTCCTGTCCTGGAACGTGTCTTGCGGAACAGGTGGTCGACGTGGAAACAAAATGCAACTAGTATACTTTTTGTAACCACTAACTTTGTTGCAGCGAGGGTTTCATGGGCGGGCGTGTCGAAACAGCCAGTGACGGGCGCAAGGTCACAGTATCGGAGTGCACCGAACCCTGTGCCATCGAACGCGGAATGCGGGTTCTGGGCGGCAAGTGGACGGGCTCTGTGCTCTGGCATCTCAAGGACGAGCCCGTGCGGTTCAATGATCTTTGCCGGATGATCGGCGGGGCCAGCAAGAAAATGATCTCCGATCGCCTGCGTCATCTCGAGGCTCACGGCCTGGTTTCGCGGACCGTTCTCGAGACCTCTCCGGTAGCGGTGGAATACTTCATCACGGCGCACGGGCGCACCGCACTGGACTTCCTGGGAGCCCTGAAGGACTGGAGTGAAGCGGAGGTGGTTGGGCCGGAGTCGAGCGTGGTTTCATCCCGGGCGCGCGGTTCATGACGGTCGAACCCGGTATACGTCTCGAAGATCGGGTCAGGGAGGTCCTGACCCCTCTACCGGCGGCTGTGAAAGCCGCCGACACTTTCCCGGTCATGAGCATCGGTGAAGCCCTGACGGAATTGGTTACCTGGAAAAACCTTTCCGTACTCTGCGGTCATGTCCTGCATCAATGCGCGCGGGACTATTCCCGGGATGGCGACCTGTTGGTCGGTCTGGTTCTGGAAAATCTGATTATGGATAAGGCCTGCCGATGGCGCGAGATTGAGGCTGAACTCCTCCGTTTCGCGACCAGAAACGCCAACGACGGCGACGAGATGGCGTTCGTCACGGAGATGCTGGAGCATCTTGGTCGGCTACCCTGACGTTTCTTTGTCCTCTCCCCCGTCTTCGCAGTCCACGCCTTCACAGGCTGCACGGATCGCATCCATCTTCGCGCGGAGCTCCTCTTCGCGGGGACCGGAGATTTCCTTGACCGCGTTGATATAGGCCTCGTTCTGGGTGGCCGGGATGGAGCTGTCGTAGAATTCGGCCAGCGTGATCATCGAGGCGCGATCGCTTTCATCAAACGCCTGGGCCATCGCAACTGCGTGTTCGTGATCAATACCCAGTGCCTCAAAGGCTGATCGGCCCATGCGGATCGAACTGTCATAGTAGCTGCGGATAATGTCGCGGCAGCCCGCTTCGTAGAGCTCGTAGACATGGTGGCGATTTTTTGCGCGCGCCATGATGTGGACGTTGGGATGATGCCGTTTCACATAGCGAACGAGATTGGTGATCTTGTCCTGATCATCGATGGCGATGACAAAGAGTTTCGCCTCGGCGATTCCGGCCGCGGCCAACAGGTCCGGCCGGGTCGCATCACCATAATAAACCTTGATCCCGAACATGCGCAGCATGTCCAGCTGGGCCGCGGAATAGTCTACAACCGTGGCGTTGAAACCGGCGGCGCTGAGCATGCGGCTGATGAGGCCGCCCACGCGGCCATGGCCGGCGATGATGATCTTGTTGTCCTCGTCGATCTCGTCACTTTCAGCAGCCTGGTCAGCGGAGAATTTCGGTGAGATCAGGCGCTCGTGGATGATGAAGAGCAGCGGCGTCAGCAACATGGAGATGGCGACGACCAGGGACAGGCGGTCGGTGATCGCCGCCGGAAGGACGTCCGCGCTGGCCGTGAAGGAGAGCAGGACAAAACCGAACTCGCCGGCCTGGGCTAGGCCGAGGGTGAGCAGCCAGAGATTGGAGCCCTTCAGGCCGAAAATCTTGCCCAGGATATAGAGTACGGCCGCCTTGAGCAGGATCAGGCCAAGCACGGCGCCGATGATCATCTGCCATTCTGCCGAGAGCAGGGCGAAATTGATGCTGGCACCGACGGTCATAAAGAACAGGCCCAGCAGGAGGCCGCGGAAGGGATCGATGTCCGATTCCAGCTCGTGGCGGTATTCGCTGTTGGCGAGGACGACACCGGCGATGAAGGTGCCCAGGGCCGGTGAAAGCCCGACCAGGCTCATCAGCAGCGCGATGCCGATCACCATCATCAGGGCGGCGGCGGTGAACAGTTCGCGCATTTGCGAGCGGGCGATGAACCGGAAGAGCGGCCGGGTCAGGAAGCCACCGGCGAACACCACGAACGCCACGGCGCCCAGCGTGACAAGCGCGGCTTGCCATCCGGGCAGGTGCGCGACCAGGCTGAGGGAGGAACCGTGATCCCCGTCATCATGATGGGCATCATCGCCGTGGCCCGCGTCACCATAATGGCCGACCTCGGTGGCGGCATGGGCGGCATCGGCGGCGAACTGCGCCATCAGGTCCGGCACCGCCAGCAACGGGATGAAGGCGAGCATCGGGATAACGGCGATGTCCTGGAACAGGAGGACGGAGAAGCCGGACTGGCCGCCATCAGATTTCATCAGTCCCTTTTCATTCAGGGTCTGCAGGACGATTGCGGTCGAGGAGAGGGCAAGGATGAGACCGATGGCCAGGGCAAATTGCCAGGGTTGGCCGAAGGCCATGGCGATACCGGTGATGGCGGCGGTTGTGCCCGCGACCTGCAGACCGCCCAGGCCTAGCAGCCGGGCGCGCATCTCCCACAGCAGTTTCGGCTCCAGCTCCAGACCGACAAGGAAGAGCATCATGACCACGCCGAATTCGGCAAAGTGCTGGATCGAGACCACATCGACGCCCAGCAAGCCCAGAAGCGGCGATATCGCGATACCCGCGATCAGATAACCGAGGACGGAACCCAGTCCCAGACGGGTGGCAATAGGCACCGCGATGACGCCGGCGATCAGAAATGTAAATGCCAGCAGAAGGAAGTCGGTCATTGAGAGGAGCCCCCGCCCAGGTCTTGTCGGCCAATATGATCCAAGATGCGGACCAGCTGGCGAACGTCAATAGCCGGGCGGGAACTCCACCGGGGTTATTGCGCGGCCATCTGGTCGAACCAGCCGCGATACATAGGTGCGATGGTTTCGGAATAGAAGAGGAACTCCGGAATGTCCCGGCGCAGGGCCGCATTGTCGGCGGCAAAGGCGGTGAACATGGCGGTGTCATGGGTCGGCTCGCCGTAGATGCCGCGCAGGTCGGCAGCAAAGCCGTCCAGCTCGTCCTGTTCGATGAGAACCCAGACGAAGGCCATGCTGTCATCGGCAAAAACGAACTCGGCGAGGCGTGAACCGCCTGCATGCTCGAAACCCTGGCAATTGACCTGGACGTGGGAGGTCTGCGCGATTGGCAGCTCTGCCGGGTCGAGCGTGACCGCCTCCCAGGAAGCGCAGCGCGTGTCGAACACCGGGCGCAATTCGTCCAGGCTGGCGTCGAACCGGATGCTGTTATCGAGTGTCAGATCGCTGGCCGTCGCCGTGGAGCAGGCAGAGGTGGCAATGAGGGCGGCGGCAAGAAGGGTACGCATTGGGCAATCTCCGTTGTTGAAGCGTTGCCCGGTTTGAAGCGCGTTCTTGCCATGGCGTCGTCCCGGATCCTGTTTCAGGGCGTCCCGAAACCTGTTTCAGGACAGATTAGCCGGATTTATGGCCCTGGAAGGCTTGGGTCGGGGTCTGTCCGGTCTCCTCGCGATAGATGCGATTGAAGGCGGACTTGGAGTTGAAACCCGCCTCGTAGGCGAGCTCGATGACTGTTCGGCGATCATTGTCCGGATCCGCCATCAGGCGGTCGACTTCCGCGACCCGGAAGCGATTGACGTAACGCGAGAAGCTCTGGCCGCCGTGCAGGTTTATGGCGCGTGAAGCGTCCCGCTGACTGATGCGTAGCTTGCTGGCGATCTCGGCGAGGCTGAGGCGGGGTTCGCGCCAGAGTTCCTCCCCGACGAGGAGGGTGTTGATGCGCTGGAAAACCGGTCCGAAATCCGTGCTCTCGGGCTCTTCCGCACGGGGCTCGATGTCGAGCACGGGCAGGGCGCCGCTGAGATCGTCATGTGCCCGCGCCCGAACGAACATGGCGGTCATCAAGGTGGTGACCGAGGTGATGACGAGGCTGAGTGCGAGATCATCGGAAAGACCCAGATCGGCCAGGCGTGCGACTTCACGCAGAATGTCCAGCGCGGCGAGAGCGGCGAAGGCAATGAGCGCCTGCAGCACCCAGCCAAGGCTGATCGCAGCGCTGTCGGAGCGGAATTGCGGACTTTGTCGACCATGGCGCAGCAGGAGGCGGCAGGCGAGGGCGATGTAGATTGCCAGGCTGGGCAGGCCAAAAACATAGGGAACAGGCAGTGCAGGCTGCCAGGCGGCGATGATCAGGGCTGGCACCAGGTGGACCAGGTCACGCAGATCGAAGCGCCGGTCCTGTTCCACAATGCCCAGCACGAAGAAATAGAAGGCCGGGCCATAGACCAGCCCGAAGGCGCTGGTGATGTCGAGTTCGGGCCCGAGAAACCCTTCGCTGACACCCAGATTGGTCAGCATGTGAAGGCCGAATGTGCCTGCCAGCACCATCAGCCCGCGCAGGCGTCTGCGCATGGCCAGGGCCAGGCAGAGCAGCAAGCTGTGATAACCTGCCAGAAGCTGGATGATGTCGAGCTGGGAAAGGGTCATATCCATCCTTTGAGCAATGGATCATGACCATAATTCGGACCGATACGACAAGACACGACGTTCGTGACTAGCCGAAAATTTGCGTCCACAGCGTGATGAGAACTGCGAAGTTGAAGCCCAGCCCGACTGTTGTAGCCAGTGATGCGAGCCCGGCAGCAAAGATCAACATCAGTGCCCTCAAAGGGATCATGGCCATGGCACGGGCCCGGTCGGCACCCGTCCAACGAGGCCGGGTCATCTGTTCCCACAGATCGTTGAAACCGCCACGCCATAGGATCAGCGTCAGCAAGAGCCACATGCCTCCGCCGAAAATCGGTGCAAGATCGATCAACACCCCCATGCCGGGTGCGGAAAGCAGGTCTTCGAACTCCACAGGTATAGCCTTTCCCCTCTTCCCGCCTATGTACCGTGGCGACGGGTTGTCGGCCAGAGAAACCTGACTGCAAATAAAACGACAGGATTGCCGGTGGCCGTCGTACAACACTCGAGCTCATCTTGGGGCTGGCTTAGGGGATGTGAGTGACACAGATGAAGTGGATTATCGGAATCGCGGTTGTGGCCGCGCTGGCTGTTGGTGGCTGGTTCTTCACCCGTGGTGGGGAAAGCGCTGGCGAAATTCGCATTGAAACAACAGCTTCGCAGACCGGCAATGTACGCCGTTCCGTGGCGGCGTCCGGCGCTGTTCGTGCGCTCGTGACTGTCGAGGTCGGCTCCCAGCTCTCCGGTCAGCTGGCTGAACTTCATGTCGATTTCAACGACACGGTCGAGGAAGGCCAGGTGATCGCCCAGCTCGATCCGCAAACTTATGAGACGCGCGTGCGTGAGGCAGAAGCGTCGCGCGCCACCGCGGCGGCCTCGCTGGAATTGCAGCGCGCGAGCTATCAACGCGTGCAGGCGAATACACGATCTTCGCGTCTGGATTTCCAGCGCATCGAAACCCTCGCCCAGCGCGGCAATGCTTCCCGGGCCGCCCTCGACAATGCCCAGGCTTCACTGGACGCAGCCGAGGCGGAACTGTCCGTGGCCCGAGCCCAGATCGCCAACGCCGAGGCCGTTCTGCAGCAGCGTGACGCCACGCTGGCAGGCGCCCGGATCGATCTGGATCGCACCACCATTCGCGCGCCGATCAACGGGATTGTTGTCGACCGCGCTGTGGATGAGGGGCAGACCGTCGCGGCGAGCCTTTCCGCACCAACGCTGTTCACCATCGCCCAGGATCTGAGCCAGGTTCAGGTCGACGCCCAGATCGACGAGGCCGATATCGGTCAGATCCGTGAGGGCCAGTCCGTCAGCTTCACGGTAGACGCTTATCCAGGTGTACAGATGAGTGGCGAGGTTGAGCAGATCCGCCTTGCGCCGACGGCCTTGCAGAATGTCGTGACCTACACTGTGGTGGTCTCCGCCGCCAATCCGGGCCAGCGCCTTCTGCCAGGCATGACGGCCAATATGGATATCGTCACCGGTGAACGCCAAGATGTCCTGGTTGTTTCCAACGCGGCCTTGCGTTTTCGGCCATCTCCAGCGCTTGCAGATCGCTCCGACCCGCTGCCGGAAGCCGGTGCGGGTGGCCCTCGTCGTGGCGGCCAGGGTGGCGGTCGTGGCGGTCCGGGTGGTCAGATGGCCCGGATGGCCGAGCAGCTCGGCTTGAGCCAGGACCAGCAGGATCGCGCTCAACAGGCGTTCCGGTCAGCTTTCGGCCGTGCCGCGGCACAAGCGCAATCGGGTGGGGAATTTGACCGGGCTGCGGTTCAGCAGGAAATCGATCGCGAGCTGCAGTCGATTTTCACGCCTGAACAAATGGCGCAGTACCGGGAGCTTGCGCGGCAGGCGCGGGAAACCCGTCCGGGCACGATCTGGGTCGAGACCGCCGAAGGCCGCCTCGAAGAGCGCCGCGTGCGTCTGGGTATCAATGACAGCCAGCAGACGGAAGTCGTGGGCGGTAATCTGGAGCCGGGCGAGGCGGTTATCGTGCGCGCCCGCGAGGTGCGCGAATGAGCACGCTGATTGACTGCCGCAATCTCACCAAGACGTATGAGATGGGCGACACGACGATCAATGCCTTGGCGGGGGTCTCGATCTCGATCGAACAAGGTGAGTATGTTGCTGTGATGGGGGCGTCCGGTTCCGGCAAGTCGACCTTCATGAACTTGCTGGGCGCGCTGGACACGCCAACCTCGGGGCATTTACGGGTCGCGGGCAATGCGTTGTCCGAATTGAATGCAGACCAGCTTGCCGATTTTCGCTCAGGCTCGATTGGCTTTGTCTTCCAGCAATTCAACTTGCTTCCCCGCACCCCGGCGGTGGAAAATGTCGCTTTGCCACTGGTCTATGCGGGCGTGCCCGCAGCTGAGCGCAATCGTCGCGCCCTGGCGCGTCTCGATCAGGTTGGGCTGGCGGATCGAAGCCACCACCACCCCAAGCAATTGTCCGGTGGTCAGCAGCAGCGTGTTGCGATCGCGCGGGCGCTGGTCAATGACCCCGCCATCATCCTGGCTGATGAACCAACCGGGGCGCTGGACAGTCGGACTTCGGAAGAGGTGATGGGAATTTTCGATCAGCTCAATCGTGACGGTATCACCATCATTCTGGTCACTCACGAGCAGGATGTCGCGGACCATGCCAAACGCCAGCTCGTCTTCCGTGACGGACTTGTTGTGGAGGATCGATCATGAACCTGCTCTCATCCATCGGCGTGGCGCTCATCGCGTTGCGGGTTAACTTCCTGCGCAGTGCCCTGGCCATGCTGGGCATAATTATCGGAGTCGCTTCGGTAATTGTTCTTGTGTCGATCAGTGAAGGAACAAAACGCGCTGTTGAGGCGCAGATTGACAGTTTCGGCGCCAATCTCCTGATCATCCGACCCGGTTCCAGCATCTTTGGTGGGCGACGTGGCGGGGCAGGTTCGGCTTCGCCCCTGACCGACCTTGATGTGCAGGCCGTGCGCGATGAGATCGCCGGGCTGTCCGGCGTTTCCGGTGAAGTGCGAACAAGTGTCACCGCTGTTTTCGGTGGTGTGAACTGGACGACCAGCGTGACCGGCGTCAACGCAGACTATTTTGACGCCCGGGGATGGGTGATTGACGAGGGGCGTGCGTTTTCGGCATCGGAGGACGAATCCGGCCGCCGCTATGCGGTTATTGGCCAAACACTGGTCAACGAGCTCTTCGATGGCGCCAGTCCGATCGGACAGTCCCTGCGTGTCAGTGGTCAGCCCGTTGAAGTGATCGGCACTGTTGAGGCCAAGGGCGAGACCAGCTGGGGACAAGATCAGGATGACGTGATCTTCATGCCTCTGGAAACAGCGCGCAGTCGCCTGGGTGCCGGTGTCCGGGGCCCAACCCGCGATCCTGTTCAAACCATGTATGCGGACGTTTCTGCGGGTGAGGATACCGATCGGGTCATTGCCGATATCCAGGACCTGCTTCGGATCCGGCGCGACATTGCCCCCGGTGCCGCGGACGACTTCACAGTTGCGTCGCTCGCCGAGTTCATCCGTGCCCGTAACGAGACCGAAAACCAGCTCGGCCTTCTGCTGGCCGTGGGTGCCGGCATCGTGCTTCTGGTGGGGGGGATCGGCATCATGAATATCATGCTGGTCTCAGTGACCGAACGAACACGGGAGATCGGCCTGCGTCTCGCAGTCGGGGCCAAGCGCCGCGATATCCGCAATCAGTTCCTGATCGAGAGCATCGTGCTCTGCCTGATCGGAGGTGGTCTGGGCCTGGTCGCTGGCATTGGCGGCACCTCGGTTTATGCGAATGTCGGCCAGCTGGATATCGCCGTCAGTCCGCTGATTGTTGGCGTTGCTGTCGGAGCTTCACTGTTTGTGGGCGTTTTCTTTGGTCTCTACCCAGCTCAGAGGGCGTCCCGGCTGAACCCGATCGACGCGCTCCGCTTCGAATAGGCATTCCGGGACCTTCCTCGCGCCTTGCTGCGCGCACCGACGCCATCACTGCTGTCCAATGGTCTCCGTCCTTTTAAAGGGCGGGGATCGGGGGTGGCATTGATGGCGTTCCGGAGCGGTGCCTTGGACCGCTATTCCTCATCAACGCCCTGGAAGCCGATCGGGCGGGGAATTTCGATGTAGAAGGTGGAGCCTTTGTCCGGTTCTGACTCGACCCAGACTTCGCCGCCATGTCGCTGGATCGCCTGGCGGACGATGGCGAGGCCGATGCCGGTCCCCTTGTATTCGGAGCGGGTGTGCAGGCGCTGGAACGGGGCAAAAATCTTGTCGGTAAACTTCGGGTCTAGCCCGATGCCGTTATCCTTGACAGAAATCCGCACCCGATCTTCGAAACGGGCGAACCGGATTTCGATTTTCGGCGTCTCTTCACGGCGGTATTTGATGGCATTGCCGACGAGATTGTAGAGCGCCTGTTTGATCAGGGTCGGGTCGCCGCGCACCACCGGCAAGTCCTCTATGTCCAGCTCTGCGGAATTCTCCTCGATGGCGCCAGCGAGCAGTTCACGCACCTCGCTGACGATCGCGTTGAGCTCGATCCGTTCCAGGCGCAGCGGCTGGCTGGCCATGCGGGAATAGCTCAACAGGTCATCAATCAGCGTTTGCATGCGCTGAGCGGCGTCGACCAGGAAATCCAGGGAACGCACACCTTCCTCGTCCAGTCGGTCGGTGTAGCGACGGCGGATGAGCGAGGCGAAGGCGCTGATCTTGCGCAGGGGTTCCTGCAAGTCGTGGGAGGCGACGGTGGCAAACCGGTCGAGTTCCTTGTTGGAGCGTTCCAACTGTTCATAGGCCGTCCGCAAGGGTGTGACGTCGGTCATCACGGCGAAGCTGCGAAGCGGCGTGCCATCGTCTCCGCGCTCAAGGAAAGAGGACAGCAACACATCTACGGTCCGGCCGTCCTTGCGCTTGAACCGGTAGGGTGTGTTGGCTTGGTGACCGGTTCGGAAAAGCTCCGGCAGCATGTGCTCGATAGCGCGTTCCCGCGATTCATCATCCAGGAAATCGATGGACTTCTTGCCGATGACCTCCTCGCGCTCATAGCCGAAATAGGAGAGCCAGTAGTCAGAGACCTGGATCATGTCTCCATCGGCGTTGATGGTGTGCATCATTGCCGGCGTCGAGCGATAGACCTGTTCGAAACGCAGACGTTCGGTCGAGGCGAGGTCGCGTGCCTTGTGGATCTCGTCGACATCAACGACCACGCCACTCGTGACCCTCGCACTTCCATCTGGATATCGCTCCACCACGCGACCGGACGTGCGGACCCACATCCACTCGCCATCATCGGCGTGTACGCGATAGCTCAGCGCTGCCAGGTCATTTCCCGGTTCGTTCAGTCGTTCGCGGGACGCCTCAAGCTGGGGAATATCATCCGGGTGAACGCGATCCATCCAATCTTCGATCGGTATGACGATCTCCGGATTGTCGTCGAAGAACATCCGCGAGAATGTGCCGCGCATCCACATCTGGTTGGTGCTGCGGTCAAAGCGCCACAGGCTGATTGCGCCGGTCTGGATGGCATCCTCGACCTGGCTTTCCCGTTCCGCCAGCAATTCAGAGGTTTCGAACTGGGCGGTAATGTCAGTCATGGCACCGACAGCGATGGTAGGCCGGCCCTGATCGTCCCATTCGGTTACCCGGCCACGATTGTGCAGGCGGACCCATCCATCGGCGGCCGAATTGTAGCGGACGATGTAGTCGACGGTTTCACGTTCGCCCTTCATGAAGGCGAGGGATGCTGTGTCCGCGGTGCTGCGGTCTTCCGGGTGCACACCCTCGGCCCATTCCTGATAGGTCGTCAGCGCATCACTGTCGCCCAGCCCGATCATGCGGCTGAGAACGCCGGTCACCTCGGTGACCTGGGTTTTCAGATCCAGCCTCCACGCACCTTCATTGGCGGCATCCATGGCGTTCCGCAGCAGGCGTTGTGAGGATTCGACCTGGTGCTCCAGGGATTTTCGCTCGGTGACATCGGTAACCAGGCCAACGGCATGGGTGGGGCGGCCGCTCTCGTCGACCGAGGAGACGGCGCCGCTGACATCTACCCAGACGATTTCGCCATCATCGGTAAGCATTCGGAAAGTCGAGAAATAGCGCGCGTCCTCGCCTTGCATGGAAACGTCGTCAATCTCCCTGCGCACGCGGTCCCGGTCATGTTCGGAGACGTTCCGCAACCATTTCTCGACCGGGTGGGTGTTCGTCGCTCTGGACAGGCCGAAGACAGAGTTGATGCGGCCAGTGATCTCCAGCTCATCGCGGCCGAAATCGATCTCCCAGACGCCGTGAAGGCCGGCATCCACAGCCCGGGAGATGCGCCTCTCACTCTCGGCCAGCTTCTGTTTCAGCTCGATTTCGGAGGTGATGTCGATCAAGACACCGGAGGCCAGCCGACGGTTGCCAGGGGCGTCGATGAGGCCGCCGCGGGAGTGCATCCAGCGCCATTCATCTGTTCGGCTGTCCAGCAGGCGATAGACTGCGTCGAGCTGATCGGTGCGACCATCAGCGAGTTCGCGCAGCTGGTCGGCAACATTCTGGCGTTCGTCTTCATGCGTTGCCTGCAGCCAGATCCGGCCATCAATCGTCTCGGGTTCGTCCGGGATGCCGAGCATTTCGCGGATCTCGCCGATCGGCGTGACCTGTAGCGTCCTGGCGTCAACCTCCCAGGCGCCGCATGAACCGGCATTGATGGCACTGTCGAGTTGTTTTTCGCGCCGGGCCAGTTCGAGTTCCAGGTTTTGCCGGTCGGTGACATCGGAGATGACGCCCGTGATCCGGTGAGCGGATCCGTCCGAGGCGTATTCGCTGACCTTGCCGCGTGTGTGAAGCCAGCGTTCCTGACCGTCGGCCCGCGCTGCCCGATAGGTCAGGTCCAGCGGCAGGCCGGGTGAGGAACGGATCTTGTCTATGGCCGTTCGGAATGAGCCGCGATCATCTTCGTGAATGACCTGGGCCCAGCGGTCCAGGCTGATCGTGGCATCGGCTGATGCAATGCCCAGAAACTCGTTGATGAAGCCGCGGGTCGAGCCCAGCCCGGTGGCCAGGTTGAGGGAAAAGGCGCCTTCATTGGCTGAAGCGAGGGCGGCACGCAGCTGGATGTCGCTGGCCTCGAGCTTGGCCTGCATGGCCAGGCGGCTGGTGACATCCGTGATGATACACAGGAGGCCGATGCGATTGCCGTTGTCATCCTCGATGGGGCAGCCGACGGTCTCGCCATCAAAAATACGGCCATTACGCGTGCGATAACGCACCAGATAGGGTTTCGAGCTTTCCAGGCGATCAGCGTTAGAGCCGTAATGCGAAAGTCCCAGGCGACCATAATCGCGAGGATCAGCGTAGAGCACCTCGCTTTTCTTGCCGAGGATGTCTGCTTCCGCATAGCCGAACATGCGCTCTGCTGCGGCGTTCAGGGCGGTCAGCTCCCGGTCGAGATTGGCCGCGATCACAGCAGACGTCGTGTGGCGGTAAAGCGCACGCATCAGATCAGCATTGGCAGCCGACATACGAGCCTTTCTGTTCGCATCGTCCGGAAGTGGAGATTTGCGAGTCTCCCTATCTTGCAACTCGATAAGCAAAAGTGAAGGGCGCTGGGGCGCTTGCATCATTTATGTGCGTGCAGCTGCTCAATGAAATGTGTGCTGGCCAAACGGTCCTGCGCGGATAGACTGCGCGCCACCTTCATTACTGCGGAGTTGAGTTGTGACGTTATCCCGTGCCGAGGCCTCGAGCGAAGGACCTGTTCTCAAGGTCAGCGATCTCAATGTGACGTTCGATACACCGGACGGTGCAGTCGATGCCGTGCGGGGCGTGTCGCTGGAAATCAACTCCGGTGAATGCCTTGCGGTCGTAGGTGAGTCCGGCTCCGGCAAGAGCCAGACCTTCCTGTCGGCGATGGGGCTTCTGGCCTCCAACGGCAGGGCCAGTGGATCGATCCAGTATCGCGGCAAGGAAATCCTGGGCCTGCCCCCGGGCAAGCTCAACGCGGTGCGCGGCAAGAAGATGACGATGATCTTCCAGGATCCGCTAACCTCGCTGACGCCTCACATGCGTGTGGGCAGCCAGTTGCAGGAAGTCCTCGGCATCCATCTCAATCTCAAGGGCGAGGCGGCCGAGAAACATGCGCTGAACTGGCTGGAGCGTGTTCGTATTCCCGAAGCCAAGCGCCGTCTGCGCCAGTATCCGCACGAATTGTCCGGTGGCATGCGCCAGCGTGTGATGATCGCCATGGCCATGCTCTGTGAACCTGATCTCCTGATCTGCGATGAGCCGACAACAGCGCTGGACGTGACGGTCCA
The DNA here is from genome assembly GCF_017643475.1 of Maricaulis sp. Classification (GTDB taxonomy): domain Bacteria; phylum Pseudomonadota; class Alphaproteobacteria; order Caulobacterales; family Maricaulaceae; genus Maricaulis. The sequence goes on along the minus strand of NZ_JAEPNI010000002.1, from coordinate 689,000 downwards.
GGCCGAGGTGCTGGACATCATGGACGAGCTGAAGCGTGAAACCGGGGCGGCCCTGGCGCTCATCACCCACGATATGGGTGTTGTGGCGCGCATGGCCGACCGTGTGCAGGTCATGAAGAACGGCGTTTATGTTGAAGGCGGTGACGTCAACCAGATCTTCAAGGCGCCGACCGACGACTATACCAAGATGTTGCTGGACGCGATGCCGCGCATTGACCAGGCCGACCGCCCGGGACACACGCCGCTGGGCCCGCCGCCGGCCAATGATGTCGAGCCGATGCTCGAGGCCGAGGATGTGCGTGTCCAGTTCCCGATCCGCGTGTCAGGCGGTTTCTTCCCGGAACACAAGACGCTGCGTGCCGTGGACGGGATCAGCTTTGACCTCAGACAGGGCGAGACGCTGGGCGTTGTGGGCGAGTCTGGTTGTGGCAAGTCCACCCTGGCGCGCGCAGTCCTGCGCCTCGTACCATCGCACACCGGTACAGTGAGCTGGCTTGGTAAGGATCTGCTGAACATGGGCTCCAGGAAGCTGCGTGAAGCCCGCCAGGGCCTGCAGATCGTCTTCCAGGACCCGCTGGCCTCGCTGGATCCGCGCATGACGATCGGCGCCTCCATCGCCGAGCCGCTGCAGACGCACCGCCCGAACATGAAACGCTCGGAGCGCCAGAAACAGGTGCGCGAGATGATGGAAAAGGTCGGTCTCGACCCGAACATGATCAACCGCTATCCGCACGAGCTTTCCGGTGGCCAGAACCAGCGTGTCGGCATCGCCCGTGCGATGATCCTGAAACCGAAACTGGTTATCTGTGACGAGGCCGTTTCGGCACTGGATGTTTCGATCCAGGCCCAGATCGTCGAGCTTCTTATCAAGCTGCAGCAGGAGATGGGGCTGGCAATGATCTTTATCTCCCACGACCTGTCTGTCGTGCGCGAGATTTCCCACCGTGTGATGGTTCTGTATCTGGGCCGTGTCGTGGAACTGGCCGATCGCGACCAGATCTATACGGACGCCCGTCACCCTTATACCAAGGCTTTGATCTCCGCCGTGCCTGTGCCGGACCCGGAGGTCGAGAAGTCGCGTAAACGTCTGAAGCTGGATGGTGAATTGCCATCGCCAATGGATACGCGTGCGCAATTGCGTTTCATGAAGTCCAAGATCGTCGACGATCCGGATGTGGAGCAGTACCGCCCGCAGCTGATCGAAGTCTCTCCGGGGCACTGGGTTGCCGAACATGACCCGGTCGACGAGGATAATGCAGCCTGAGGCGTCTTGCCTCGAATTCATTCGACACCGGGCAGGGGGACGCCTAGTTGTGACGAAATACTTCCCGGGAGAGGGTGTCTAATGCTCCGTACAATGCAAACCGGCCTCCTGGCCTCGCTGAGCGCTGTTGCGCTCGCGGCATGCCAGCCGGCAGCTGGTCCTGTCGAACCGGTTGCCGAGTTCATTTTCGCGCATGAAACCAGCGACCTTCCGGTCGATCCGGCCGTGCGTTACGGACAGCTCGACAATGGTTTGCGTTTTGCGATCATGCAAAACTCCACGCCAGAGAATGTCGCTGCTGTTCGTCTTGTCTTCAATGTCGGCTCGCTGGCCGAGAGCGAGGACCAGCGCGGCCTGGCGCACTTCATCGAGCACATGGCCTTTAACGGCTCCACCAATGTGGAAGAAGGCGACATGGTTCCACTGCTGGAGCGTTTCGGGCTCCAGTTCGGCCCTGATACCAATGCCTTCACCGGCTTTGAAACTGTCGGGTACCAGCTCGACCTGCCGGAAGCCGATGCCGAGACGCTCGAAACCGCGCTCTTCCTGATGCGGGAAACCGCGAGCGAGCTGACGATGGACATCGAGGCCATCGATCGTGAGCGCGGTGTCATCCTTTCCGAGGAACGTTTCCGCGACACGCCGATCCGTCGCTGGAACAATGCGCTGAACCGTTTCCGCTTCCCAGGCACGTTGGTGGCTGATCGCGATGCTATTGGCACGACGGAAGTGATCGAGACGGCCGGGCGCGAGCAGTTCCTGGATTATTACGAGAATTTCTACATTCCCGGACGGGCCATGCTGGTGGTCACCGGGGATATTGATGTCGGGGATGTCGAGTCGCGCATCCGCGAGCGTTTCTCTGACTGGGAACAACCGGAAAACCCGCGTCCTGATCCGGAGATCGGTGAAGTCGAGGACGGTCGTCCCTTCTCCGTCGGCTACTTTTACGATCCGGAAGTTTTCACCATCCTGACCATCGATGCGATCCGCCCGCATGTGCACCGGCCGGATACGCGCGAGGAGCGTTTCAACAATAACCTGGCAGGCTTGGGTGATGCCATTCTCAGCCGCCGTTTCGATACTATCGTCAGTTCCGGTGTGTCCCCGCTACTGCAGGCGCAGGTTTCGCACGGAACCAGCTATGAGATTGCAGACCGAGCGTCGGTTCTCGCCGTATCCGCTCCGGATCGCTGGGAAGAAGGACTGGCCCTCGTCGAGCAGGAATTGCGCCGCGCTCTGGAACACGGTTTCACCCAGGCCGAGCTGGACGAGCAACTCGCAAACCAGATCACAAGCCTGGAGTCGGCCGCGGATCAGTCCGCCACGCGAGACAGTTCATCGCTGGCAGATAGCATCTGGTCGATGTGGCGAAACGAGATGGTGTTCACGACACCGCAATCAGGCCTGGAGCGTTATCGTGAGAGCCTGCCTGGCATTACGCTGGACGCCGTGAACGAGGCATTCAGTGCCCAGTGGGACGGCGTCGAGCCGCTCGTCTTCATGGCCAGCTCGACCGAAATGCCCGACGCGGATCGCCGTATCCGTGATGCCTGGAAACAGAGCAATGAAATTCCGGTCGAGCCGCCGGTGGAGACTGGCACAGCCGAATTCGCCTACACTGATTTCGGTGCGGCCGGCTCGGTTTCCGAGCGCAGTGAGATCGAGGATCTTGGTGTTGTACGCGCACGTTTCGAGAACGGCGTGTCGGTGACCTACAAATACTCTGAGTTTGAGGATGAGCGGGTCAATGTCCGCATCGATTTCGGTGCCGGATCGCTGGAGCCGCGCGCGCTTCCGGCTGTTGACGTCGTTGCAGGCGCGATCTTCACCCAGTCCGGTCTTGGCGCCCATTCGTTTGACGAGCTGGGACGCGTTCTGGCCGGTCGTGATCTCGGGGTCAATTTTGGCGTCGGCGACCAGTCATTCATCTTTTCCTCGAGCACCACGCCGGGTGATTTCCTGGCCCAGCTGCAGCTGTTTGCGGCCTATATGACGGATCCGGGCTGGCGTCCGGAGGGGCTGGCGCGTTTTCGTGCCGTGGCGCCGGAAGTGCGGCGCAACTTCTACTCCTCGCCGACGGGTGTTCTTCAGGCTGACGTCGCGCGTCTCCTGCGTAGCGGTGACACGCGATACGGCAATCCGACGGAAGCGGAGCTGGCCGATATCGACATGCCGGCGATCCAGGCTTTCCTGAGCGAGGCACTGGCAACTGCACCCATAGATATCACCATTGTGGGCGACCTGCCGGAAGCAGCAGCCATGGACGCCCTGGCTCAGACATTCGGAGCCTTGCCGGCCCGTGCCGACAGCTGGCCGCGTTATGACGAGTCTCGTCAGGTCAGCTTCCCGGCACCCAATGCAGAACCGCTGGTGTTGCGCCACAATGGTCAACCGGACCAGGTGATGGCCAATACCTATTGGGCCACGACGGACAGCAATGATACGCGCCACGACCGCACGATCAGCCTGCTGCGGGCCGTTTTTGACCTGAAGCTGACCGAACGCCTGCGCGAGCAGGACGGCTTGACCTATTCTGCCTTTAATTCGGATGTCTCCTCCGACGTTTATCCCGGTTATGGATATCTGTGGGTCGGTGTTGATGTCAGCGCCGAAAACCTCGCAGCGACCTATGATGCCGTGGATGAGCTGGCGGCCGCCCTGGCCAATGGCGATATCAGCGAGGACGAGATGTTGCGGGCTCGTCGTCCGCTGTTGGAGCAGATCGAGGACGCGTTCCAGAGCAATGGCGCATGGACGTCCTGGCTGTCAGGTTCCTGGCGTGACCCGAACCGTCTTGAGCGTATCCGTTCGCTCGAAAGCGATTATGCAACTGTCACGATCGAGGAAGTGACCGCCGCCGCGCAAACCTATCTGCAGGCCGAGAATGGCTGGCGTGTCTCGATTATTGCCCGCGAGGCAGAGGAATAGGGGAGAGACCCATGAACACTCGTTTCATTTCCGTATCCGCACTGGCGCTGACTCTGGCCGCCTGTTCCGGTGGCACCCGCTTTGAAGGTGACCTGGCCGAGCAACGCAATTGTGAAATCCCCGATGGTGAGGGTTTCATCACCCTGGCCGGTTTTGACCACACCGAGCGCAATCCGCAGACGGCACGTGAGCAATCGACCGCTTATCTGGATGTCGTGCGTGAAGGGACGTGTGTCTTCGAGACCGAGAGCGGGTTGCTGTATCGCATTCGCCGGGCCAGCCAGGACGGGGCTTCCCCGATCTCCGGTGATATGGTCACCGTCCACTATCGCGGCCTGCACCCTAATGGCGAGGCGTTCAATGACAGCTATGCCCTGGGTGACCCGGCGACGTTTGATTCCAGCCGCCTGATCGGTGCGTGGGTGGAGGCCCTGCCGATGATGCGTGTCGGCGAGGAGTGGGAACTCTATGTCGATCCTGCTCTGGGTTATCGCGAGCGTGGCACGCCGGGCGGTCCGATTGGTCCGAACGAGGCGCTGATCTTCACGCTCGAACTGCTGGCGATCCCGAGCCAGGAAGAAGAGACCGAGGAAGAGGCCGGCTAGCGCGACAGGCGCAGATTGGTCAGATCGCCCGCGATCATCTCGAACGCGTCGCGCAGGGCTGAACTGGACGGCGAGTCGAAATAGAGGCTCGGATTGGATGCGCAGTCCTGCATGAGATTGCGCGTGGATGACGAGTTCACCTGGAAAGTGATCGTGTAAACACGAATGCCCAGTCGCTTGGCTTCGTCGCACGCCGCTGTGAGCCGGCTGTTTAGACGGCTTGCCAGCGTCGAGAAGCTGCTCGAGGTCGTGCCGAGTCGCCCGAAGCGAGAAAAACCGTAAGCACCGTAATCGGAGCGGAGATCAGTCGATCGGCCGTACATCACGTTTTCGCCGTCGGTCAGGATCACCATAGCCTTGATGACCTCGCGATCATCCCAGGTCGTGCCTTCCGTAAAAGGTTCTTCCGGAGAGATCACACGGATGCCCCAGCCGACACCCTGGGGGATGTTGGTCGTGCCACTCGCACCCATGCGGTCAATCGCGTTTTCAATAGTATTTTGCGAGGTCGTCAGAGGCGTGATCGGCGTCGTCGTGCAGCGCATATTCGGGCCGTAGTCACGCAGGATCTGGGCATCGTTGTATTTGCCCATCTGACGCAGGCGCTGACGGTAGTTACCGGTACGGCCATCGTTGAGATAATCGTTCCTGTAATCACTGTCATTGTCAGGTTCGTCTGGTGCGAAATACGGGAAGAACAATGTTGACGGATCGCCGGGCGAAGGGGGCGTGTTGTCGATGTCCATCGGAATGGCGCGCGCTTCAACGCAGCCGTCCCAGTCCTCGTAACGCATGCGATCAAACAGATCCCAGTGATTGGCGTCGCGGCCCCCTGACCAATCGCCATGATCGGGGTTGTCGCCATTGGGATCCATCCACCAGACTCGCTCGTAATTGGTGCCCACATTCACCGTCGCCGCAAACGGCACCAGGCCAATGCGTACATCACCGGGTTCCTCGGCGGCTTCGTGCAGGATTTCGGTCAGCAGTTCCGCGCTGTCCCGCAGATCACGAATCTTGGAGCCACCCATCGAACCCGTATTGTCGAGCACCATGACGAGTTCCAGGCGCGAGCGGGCGCGCTGGACCTCTGTCTGCCAGTTCACGGTGAGATAATCGATCCCGATCAGGCCCAGGATAATCGTTTGAACCTTGGCTTGCCCTGTTACAGTGACGGTGTCGGACTGATTGTTCATCGACACCTGGACATTTACGACATCGCCCAGTTCGCGCCCCGGATAGTTCGCTGAAATGAAATCACGCGCGATATCCAGCGCATCCGCGTCGGAAATGCTTGGGTTCACGCCCACGGCCAGAGCCGCAGCGTCGAGGGCTTGGGACAGGCGGGTGCGCGCATTCATGGCCTGGGAGAAGTCGACGGCGCCGCCGGACAATACCGTCACGGGCAACAAGGACAGGGCGAAAATCATCGCGACATTACCGCGACGATCTCTCCAGAAATCGCGTAGCCAGTTCAGCATTTTCACCATCACCCGGGCGCATTTGCGCCTTTTCTACCTGACAGCATAGGGCGGGCGTCTTAAGGATGGGTTCCCGAACACGACTAATTTTAGCGAAAATGCCATGCCGAACAGCGTCTTCCTTGACACCGCCATCGACGAGCTGCGCACGCTCGTCGCCTTTGATACGACCTCCCGAAACTCCAATCTCGAGCTGATCGATTATGTCGAGGGCAAGCTCACAGCGCTGGGGGCCTGGTGTGAACGCATTCCCAGTCCGGACGGGCGCAAGGCCAATCTGCACGCGGTATTTGGCCCCAAGGTGGATGGCGGTATCGTGCTGTCCGGCCATACCGATGTGGTGCCGGTGGATGGTCAGCCCTGGACGACTGACCCTTGGGATCTGACCGAGAAGGACGGCCTGCTCTACGGGCGCGGGACCTGTGACATGAAGGGCTTTTCGGCCTGCATCCTGGCGCTGGCGCCGAAAATCGCCGCTGCTGACCTGAAGCGGCCGGTCCATATCGCCCTGTCCTATGACGAGGAGGTCGGCTGTCTCGGGGCTCCGTCGATGATTGACCAGATCATGAAAGGCGCTTTCAAGCCCGAAACTGTCGTGGTGGGCGAGCCGACGGACATGAGGGTTGTCACCGCCCATAAGGGCCTCTTCTCGATCATCGTCAAACTGCGCGGCAAGGAAGCCCACAGCTCGCTGGTCAATGATGGCGCCTGCGCCGTGACCCATGCCGTGCCGCTGATGAATTACCTGGTTGAACAGGCCGGGGTTATGCGGGAGGCCGCACCGGATGACAGCCCGTTCGACCCGCGGCACGGCACGCTGACCATTGGCGAGGTAAAGGGCGGAACCGCGCTGAACATTCTCGCGCTGGATGCCGAGTTCGGTTCACTGATGCGACCCTGCCCGTGGGATGATGTGCACGCCATCGCAGAGGGGCTGAAAGCACGCGCAGCTCAAGTCGAGGCGCGCATGCGCGAGCATGCGCCCGATGCGTCCGTGACGGTTGAAGTCCGCTCGGACGTCCCGGCCTTCGCCCCAGAGGATGACGGCGCTGCCGAACGCCTGGCGCGCCAGATCACCGGCGACAACTCCACGCGCGTGGTCAGCTATGGCACCGAGGCCGGCCAGTTCCAGGCCGCCGGCCTGTCGGTCGTCGTTTGCGGCCCCGGCTCCATCGAACAGGCCCACCAGCCGGATGAGTTCGTGACGATCAGCCAGCTCGACCAGTGCTGCGTGTTCCTGGACAAGATGACGGGGATGATGGGGGCGTGATCACGCCCTACAACCCGGATTGGCCGAGATCTTTCGCGCTGGAGCGGCAGCGCCTGCAGGGGTTGATCGAGGCTGTTTCCATCGATCACATCGGCAGCACATCCGTCCCCGGTCTCGCTGCCAAGCCGATCATCGACATTCTGGTTGCCGTTGAGGCAGTGGAGCGTCTCGACGAAAAAGCAGGCGTGTTACAGGCAGCGGGTTATGACGTCCTGGGTGAATACGGACTGGTCGGGCGTCGCTATTTGCGTCGGCATGCGCCGGACGGGTCACGTTCCCACCATATCCATGTCTATCAGCAGGGCGATGAGAGCCATCGCCGCCATCTGGTGTTTCGCGATTATCTCAGGATCCACGCCCATGAGCGTGATGCCTATACAGCTGCCAAGCTCGCGCTGGTCGAGGCGGGCGCCGATCGCAAGGCCTACCAGTCCGGGAAAGGCGCATTTGTCGCCGCCTTGGAACACCGAGCCCTCGCCTGGGCCGCGCAATAAAAAGGGCGCCACGACGGGCGCCCTTTCAATTCCTATCCAGCGGATCCTACTCCGCTGCCGTGGTCTCGGCTGGCGCTTCGGCAGCCGCTTCTTCACGGCCCTTGCCCCAGTAGGAGATGCACGGGATCTTCGAGCGGTCGCAGCGATCGGAGAATTTGCGGGCGATCTCGGTGACTTCTTCCATCAGGCCGGCGGCCAGCGTGATGGGCTTGAGGCCCATCTGCAGGAAGGTGTCATTTTCAACGTGCAGGTCGTTCTCGTCCGCTTCGTTGCGGGGGTTCGGAACCAGCTGGATCTCGGCGTTCGTCATGTCAGCGATCATTTTGGCCAGATCGCGCACACGGTGCGTCTCAGTCATCTGGTTCATGATCTGGACCTTGGCGCCTGCCGCTGGCGGGTTCTCGACAGCCAGCTGGATGCAACGAACCGTGTCCTGGATGTGGATGAAGGCGCGGGTCTGGCCGCCGGTGCCGTGCACGGTCAGCGGATAACCGACAGCGGCCTGCATCAGGAAGCGGTTGAGGACCGTGCCATAGTCACCGTCATAGTCGAAACGGTTGATCAGGCGCGCATCGCGCTTGGTGTCTTCCGTCTGGGTGCCCCAGACAATGCCCTGGTGAAGATCGGTGATCTTCACCTTGTCATTCTTGTTGTAGAAGTGGAAGAAGAGCTGATCCTGGGTCTTGGTCATATGGTAGATCGAACCCGGATTGGCCGGATAGAGAATCTCCTGATCCTTCAGGCCTTCGGACGTCTCAACCTTCACCTTGAGATAGCCCTCGGGGATCTTCATTCCCGCCGTGCCGTAGCCGTAAACGCCCATCGTGCCGAGGTGGACGAGGTGGATGTCTTTGCCGCTATCGACAATCGCGGCCAGCACGTCATTGGTGGCGTTGAGGTTATTGTCGACCGTATAGCGCTTGTGGCGCGCGGATTTCATCGAGTAGGGCGCGGCACGCTGTTCGGCGAAGTGGACGATCGTGTCCGGGTTCTCGTCCGCGATCAGATCCAGCAATTCCTGGTAGTCCTTGCCGATATTCATGTCGACAAATTTGATGTCGCGACCGGAAACCTCTTTCCAGGCGGCGAGACGTTCGCTCATCGGCCGGATCGGCGTCAGCGATTCAACCTCGAGCTCGATATCGATCTTGCGACGCGACAGATTGTCGACGATCACAATGTCATGGCCCAGATTGGAAAGGTGCAGGGCGGTCGGCCATCCACAGAAGCCGTCACCACCAAGAATCAGTACTTTCATAAGTCTCACGCCAGCCGAGGCGTCCTTTTGATGTCCCAGCGCATGTTTTTGCAGGCAGGGCTTGGCATTTCAAGCCCTGCATATGCGCAGCGCAGGTGGTGTTGCAGATTGTCGTTCGTGTCTTTGGCGAACCAAGTGCTTCTCGCTGTTCTGTTCTTTAGAACGGCCGCTTTGCAGACGGTCGAAGGCGTGATAGCGCGAACATAAGTTAAATATTGCGCGGTTGGGCGAAGTTTAGATTTCTTGTTCTGCGAATAAACTCATGCGCGGGCGTTCGCCCCGTTATCCCTGTTTCTGCAAAAAAATACTTCCATATAAAGAATCAGGGCCGCCAAAGGTGGACCTGAACCGTAAACGGAGCTAAATGCGCGCCAAAATTCATGCGCAATATTGCGCCTGTCTGAAGGAGAGTGGGTATGGCCCTTCGTGTTGCGATCACCGGTTTTGGACGTATTGGCCGCCTGGCCCTGCGCGCAGTTCTCGAAGAGAAGCGTTGGGGGGAGGTCGAGGTTGTTGCCATCAATGACAGCTCCACGCCGGAAACGAATGCGCACCTTTTGACCTATGACAGCGTGCATGGCCGCTATCCGGGCGAGATCAAGGTCGGTGATGACTGGATTGATGCCGGTTTCGGCAAGATCCAGAAAGTCTCCAACCGTGACCCGTCCAAACTGCCCTGGGACGATCTGGGCATCGACATCGTTCTGGAATGCACCGGCAAGTTCAACTCCAAGGAAGCCTCGATGGCCCACATCGAAGGTTCCGGCGCCAAGCGTGTCCTGTGTTCCGCACCGGCCAAGAACGCCGACAAGACCATCGTCTATGGCGTGAACCACGACCAGCTGACGGCCGACGATATCATCGTCTCCAACGCGTCGTGCACCACCAACGGCCTGGCGCCGGTCGCCAAGGTCCTCAACGACGCCGTTGGCATCGAGCGCGGTCACATGACCACGATCCACGCCTACACCGGTGACCAGCCGACCCTGGACCGCAACCACAAGGACCTGCACCGCGCCCGCGCTGCGGCCATGTCCATGGTTCCGACCTCCACGGGTGCGGCCAAGGCCGTTGGTCTGGTTCTGCCGGAACTGGTGGGCAAGCTGGACGGTGCTGCCGTCCGCGTGCCGACGCCGAACGTCTCCCTGATTGACCTGGTCTTCACGCCGGGCAAGGCCACCACCGCCGAGGAACTGGCGGAAGCGGTCAAGGCCGCAGCGGACGGCCCGATGAAGGGCGTTCTGGGTTATGACAATATCCCGCTCGTCTCCATCGACTACAATCATGACAGCCGCTCGTCTGTTGTTGCCCTGGACAAGATCAAGGTGATCGATGAACGCCTCGCCCGCGTCATGACCTGGTACGATAATGAGTGGGGCTTTGCCTGCCGCATGATCGACACCACGGTCGCGATGGGCAAATACCTCTAAGGCTTGGAAAAGGACGCGCTTTGATGACCCAGATCCGTCGCATTCAGGATGCAGAGGTCGCCGGCAAGCGCGTCCTCGTCCGTGTCGATTTCAATGTGCCGATGAAAGACGGCGCTGTCAGTGATGACACGCGCCTCAAGGCGGCGCTTCCGACGATTGAATACCTGCAGGAGCAGGGTGCCAAGACCATCCTGCTCGCGCATTTCGGTCGCCCAAAGGGGCAGCGTGTTGCCGAGATGAGCCTGGAGCCGGTCGGTCAGCCGCTGGCGGACCTGCTGGGCAGCGAGGTTTGTTTCGTCGATGACACGGTTGGCGATGATGCGCTGTCCGCGATCGCCGACCTCAATGACGGTGATGTCCTGTTGCTGCAGAACACCCGTTACGAGCCCGGCGAAGAGAAGAATGATCCGGACTTCGCACAGGCGCTGGCCGATCTCGGCGATATCTACGTCAATGATGCCTTCTCTGCCGCGCATCGCGCCCACGGCACGACGGACGGTGTCGCGCGCATCCTGCCGGCTTATGCCGGCCTGGCCATGCAGCGCGAGATCGACCACCTGGTCGCCGCCCTGGAAAAGCCGGAGCGTCCGGTTATCGCCCTCGTCGGCGGCGCTAAGGTCTCGACCAAGATCGACTTGCTGCAGAACCTGGTGAAGAAGGTCGACATCCTCTTTGTCGGTGGTGGCATGGCCAATACGCTGTTGTTCGCGCAGGGCGTGGAGATCGGCAAGAGCCTGTGCGAGAAAGACCTGATCGACACCGCGCGCATGATCCTGGCCAATGCCGAGGAAAGTGGCTGCAAGATCATGCTGCCGAGCGATGTGGTCCTGGCCCGGGAATTCGCCCCGAACCCGGAGACCCGCCTGGCGGCTGTTTCCGATGTCCATGACGACGAGATGATCCTGGATTGTGGCCCGGCCACTGTGACGGCGCTGTCGCTGGCCATGGATAGTGCCAAGACACTGATCTGGAACGGCCCACTGGGCGCGTTCGAGACACCGCCTTTCCATGCGGCCACTGTCGCTGCAGCGAACCAGGCTGCTAAACTGGCCAAGGATGATGGGTTGGTTGCGGTTGCCGGTGGCGGTGATACCGTTGCCGCGCTCAACCAGGCCGGGGTCGCAGACGACTTCACCTTCATTTCCACCGCCGGTGGCGCTTTTCTGGAATGGATGGAAGGCAAGGAATTGCCGGGTGTAGGTGTTCTGGTCGAAACCGCCGAAGAGGTGGCTTGACCAATAAGCAGATAGCCTGTCATAGAAGGCATGTTATCGTTAACGCATCGGGTCTCGTTCAGGGACGGTACCTGATGTGTCGAAAGACAGACAAACGCGGTTCGCCGCATAACCACTGCTGGGGATTACAATGGATCTCGACCTTCTCAACGAAACCGCCTGCGCCATGGTCGCACCGGGCAAGGGCATTCTCGCGGCGGACGAGTCCACCGGCACGATCGGCAAGCGTTTCGCTTCCATCGGCCTGGACAACACCCCGGACAATCGCCGTGACTGGCGCGAAATGCTCTTCCGCACCGAAGAAGCGATGAGCGAGCGTATCTCCGGTGTCATCCTGTATGATGAAACCATCCGCCAGAAAGCCGCTGACGGCACGCCGCTGGTCAAGCTGATCCAGGACGCCGGCTCCATCCCGGGCATCAAGGTTGATACGGGCGCGAAAGCGCTGGCCGGTGCCGAAGGCGAGATGATCACCGAGGGTCTCGACGGCCTGCGTGACCGCCTGGCCGACTATTTCGAGCTGGGTGCGCGTTTCGCCAAGTGGCGCGCCGTGATCAATATCGGCCAGGGTGGTGATGATGCCGTGCCGAGCCAGTATTGCATCGCGACCAACATGCATGCCCTGGCGCGCTATGCTGCGCTTTGCCAGGAAGCGTCCATCGTTCCGATCGTCGAGCCGGAAGTCATCATGGATGGCGACCACTCCATCGAGCGTTGTTACGAAGTGACCGAGTTCGCCCTCAAGACGCTCTATCGCGAGCTGTTCGACCAGGGTGTTGTTCTGGAAGGCTCCATCCTCAAGCCGAACATGGTCATCTCCGGCACCACCGGTCCGGACCGTGCGGGCATCGAGGAGGTCGCTGACATGACCGTCCAGTGCCTGGCCAATTGTGTGCCGGCCGCCGTTCCGGGCATCGCCTTCCTGTCCGGTGGCCAGACGGACGAGGAAGCCACTGCACACCTCAACGCCATGAACGCCTCTTACGAACTGCCGTGGCCGCTGACCTTCTCCTATGGTCGCGCCCTGCAGGCTGCTCCGCTGAAAGCCTGGGGCGGCAAGCCGGAGAACATCGCAGCAGGCCAGGCGGCCTTCAACCACCGCGCCAAGATGAACTGCCTCGCCGCTCTGGGTGAGTGGGAAGCCGACATGGAAAAAGAGCTGGCGTAAGGCCGGGGTTTCTTTGCCGATTTCCGAGGGCTCGCCGATTGGCGGGCCCTTTTTTTGTTGGGCTATCTTGAAAATCACCTGTTGCGGGATCATTCTTGGGTCAGCAACCGGAGGGTGTTTTCATGTTCAGGGGCGAAGACGTACTTGAGGTCGCGCGGAAGTATATCGGCGCGAAATATGTGCTGGGCGCGCGGGCGGTGTTGGCCAACAAGGACCACAAGGGGCCCTGGGATTGTGCCGAGCTGGCCTCCTGGTGCTGTTACCAGGCCTACGGCATCGTGTTTGGCACCTATGGACGCGATCCGCGCACAGCGGACGCCTATTCCGGGAAATGGTGGGAGGATGCGCAGAAGGCCGGCACCCTGATCTCGCTGGAGGAGGCGTTTGTGACGCCGGGCGCGGTCCTGTTGCGCAAGCCGGGAGCGAATGCCATCGGGCATGTCGGATTTTCGCGTGGCGATGGCGGCACCGTTGAGGCGCGTGGCCGCGCCTATGGTGTTGTCGAGACCGAGGATGCGCGGGGGCGTGCCTGGGATGGCGGTGCGCTGGTGCCCGGCGTCGAGTACAGCCAGGGCGCGCCGCTTGCGCCGCCGCCAAGGGTCAGCATGCTCTATCGGGTTCGCCACCCCTTCATGCGCGGCGAGGTCGTCGAACGCATCCAGAAAGCCTTGCGCAAGCGCGGTTTCCATCCGGGCCGGGCGGACGGTGTCTACGGCCCGCTGACGGAAGCTTCGGTGTTCAATTTCCAGGCTTTCAAGGGCCTGGCGGCGGACGGCATGGTCGGGCCGGAGACTGCCAGGGCGCTGGGCATCGACCTGTGAAGCCTGCCAAAGGTGCGCGCAAATAAAAACGGGGCCCGTCGGGGCCCCGTTTCGCGTTCAAAGCATGGCGTGATTAGCGGCCGAGCTCGGAGATCGTCAGCGTGGAGTTCGCGAGATCGGAGCCGGATCCGTAGGTGCCGATCCAGATATCATACTGGCCTTGCTGCGGATTGTTGAAAGTGACGCTCGGATTGAGGCCGTCGCCACTGTCATCATCGCAATACCACTGGCCGTCCGGCGCGTTGATCACGATCGTTGTGTCGGTGTTCGACTGTGCGCCAATCGTCAGCGGCAGGCTGCCCGGGTTGAAGTTCAGGCGGAAGTCCGGCGCGTTGGCGATCATGCCGCGGCAACGGTCAAAAACCTGGGTAGCATCGATCGTGCCGCCAGCCGTGATGGCCACGGTGTACGGATCCGGTGTGAAACCGCCGTTCAGCGATACAGAGCCGAAGGTCGGGTTGAGCGACCAGTCCTGGGCAACGGCGATACCGGCGGTAGAAGCAGCAACAAGAGCTGCAGCAGCAATAGTTTTAAACGACATGTCTGTCCCCTTGGGTTGTGAAATGGCGCCAGGCTGCGCCCCTCTCATTCATGACTATGAACGTGCTTGCATGACCTCAATATGAACGCCTGGCGCAAATAGGCTGGAAACCCTCGGCAAAATCGGTCAAAAGCCGCTCATGACGTGCCAACTTTACCTCATTACGCCCCCCCGCCTATCCCCTGAATTGGTGAGTGCGCTGAAAGATGCGCTCGCGGGCGGTGAAGTCGCTGCTGTGCAGATCCGGCTCAAGGAGCATAGCCGCGAGGAGATCCGCGCGGGTGCGCCCGAATTGATCAGGATCATCCAGGACGCCGGCGCGGCCGCCATCCTCAATGATGACCCCGAGCTTGCGCACGAGCTGGGCTGCGATGGTGTGCATATCGGCCAGGATGACGGCCGGGTGAAGGATGCACGCGCGATCATGGGCAAGGAGCGTTCGGTCGGTGTTACCTGTCATGACAGCAAACACCTGGCGATGATCGCGGGTGAGGCGGGAGCCGACTATGTCGCCTTTGGTGCCTTTTATCCGACGACAACGAAACAGGCGCCTACCCAGGCCGAGCCGGACGTGTTGCGCTGGTGGGTGGAGTTGTTCGAGCTTCCCTGTGTCGCCATTGGCGGCATCACAGTCGATAATGCGGCGCCGCTGATCGAGGCCGGGGCGGATTTCCTCGCCGTGTCGTCTGGTGTCTGGGATCATCCGGACGGACCGGGTGCGGCAGTGACGGCTTTCAACTCTGTGATCAACGGCGAGGCTGACTAACTTTTCCGTCACGCCACAGCTGTGGCCTTGACGTTGCCGCATTGCGGCGGCTGAGTGCCCGGCATGAAGATTTTGCTGACCCCGCTTGTTCTCGGTCTTTGTGTTTCCGGCCTCGCTATCGCGCAGGACCCGCCGGAAAACGGGCCGGCTTTCGTTTTCCCGGAAGAGCTCTCCCTGGTTCCCGAGGATGTGCAGCGAGCGGCTGAGGAGGCGTCCAGCGCTGAAGACGCGGCCATCCCGATGGGTATGACGGCGGCGGAAGAGGCGCTTTATCGCGCGCAGATTGCCTGGATTGACGAAGACTGGGTGTCTGCCCGCCAATACGCGGAAACAGCGGCGGCTGGCGGTGATGTGACGGCGGCGGTCATGTCGGGTCTTATCGCCCGAGACGGTCGTGCAACGGGCGAACCGGATTATGCGCTGGCGGCCAGCTGGTTCTCACGCGCGGCCGAACAGGATCATCCACTGGCGCTTTACGAGATGGGCCGTCTGGCCCGCCGGGAAGTGCCGGGGGTTACCGATCCGCGCAGCTGGTTTGAACGTGCCGCCCGCGTGGGCCACGTTCCGGGCATGGTGGCCTATGCGCTGGAGCTGCGGGAATCGCCCATCCCACAGGAGCGGGTCCGGTCGCGCGAATGGGCCGAACGAGCAGCCCAGCAGGGGTTTGCAGAGGCCATGTACCAGTTTGCGCAATTGCTCGATCTGGGGATTGGCGGTGAACAGGACCTGGCCAGCGCACGAACCTGGTATGAAAGCGCGGCCGCGGAGCGTCATGCCGAGGCTGCATTGCAGGCCGGAGTAATGTGGGTTGAAGGTGTTGGCGGTCCGGCCGACGCCGAGCGAGGCTGGGCGTATATTCGTCAGGCGGCTGAGTCCGGTTACGCCCCGGCCCAGGGCCAGTTTGGCCTGTTGATGTTGCAGGGCCGCGGCGGCGAGGCCGATCCCGACATGGCCCGCTACTGGTTCGAACAGGGCGCCATGGGTGGAGATGGCGAAAGCCGTTTCCTGCTGGCGTATGTATTGGCGCGCGAGGCGGTGGATAATCGCGATGTGAACCTGCTGGGCCAGGCCTATCGCTGGTCCTTGCTGGCGCATGAGGATTTCACCGGCCAGCCGGTGGACGAGACCCGCCGGGCGGGGCTTCAGGGCGCGATCGAAGGCGATCTGCCGCCGGACCTGCGCGAACAGATCCGTTACGAGATCAATTCGCTTCGCTAACCCAACCGACCTGCAAACTTGCTGTTTTGCGTGCTCGCTGATAGGAGAGCGCGACTTTCGCGGCTGTTTGCGCCGCATGTATGCATTCCCCGATAGGTGACGCGATGAAGATCAACGGCAATGAGATCAAACCCGGCAACGTGATCATGCACCAGGATACGCTGTGGGTGGCCGTCAAGGCCGAAGCCGTAAAGCCGGGCAAGGGCGGTGCCTTTGCCCAGGTGGAGCTGAAGAACCTGCTCGATGGCCGCAAGCTCAACGAACGTTTCCGCGCCGCGGACAAGGTCGAGCGCGTTCGCCTTGAGCAGAAGGATCACACCTTCCTGTTCGACAGTGGCGAAACCCTGACCTTCATGGATGCCGAGACCTATGAGCAGATCGAGCTCAACAAGGATTTTGTCGGTGAGGATCGCGCGCGCTACCTGCAGGATGGCATGACCATCGTCGTGGAATTCCACGAAGAACGTCCGATCGGTCTGTCCCTGCCGCAGCACGTCACCCTCGAAATCACCGAGACCGAGCCGGTCATCAAGGGCCAGACGGCAGCCAACTCCTTCAAGCCGGCTATTCTGGAAAACGGTGTCCGCACCGCGGTTCCGCCGTTTATCGGCCAGGGCGAGCGCATTGTCGTCGCCACCGAAGACGGTTCATACGTAAAGCGGGCGGACTAGGTCTTGGGCACACTTTCACCACTTCTCACCCTGATGACGGACGTTGCCGGTCGTGCCGGGCGTGCGCTGAACCGCGATTTTCGTGATGTCGAGCATCTGCAGGTCTCCAAGAAGGGACCCTCGGACTTTGTCTCCATTGCGGACAAGAAGGCCGAGTCCATCATTTATGACCGTCTCAACGAGGCGCGTCCGGGATATGGCTTCCTCATGGAAGAAGGCGGTGTTGTTGAAGGCACTGACAAGTCCCACCGCTGGATCGTTGATCCGCTGGACGGCACGCTGAACTTCCTGCACGGCATGCCGCACTTTGCCGTTTCCATCGCGCTGGAGCGTGAGGGCGAGCTGGTTGCGGGTGTTGTCTACAACCCGGCCACCGACGAGATGTTCCACGCCGAGAAGGGCCGTGGTGCCTGGCTGGCGGACCGTCGCCTGCGTGTTGCCAATCGCAAGCATTTCGACGAGAGCGTCGTAGCGACCGGGATGCCGTTCGCCGGCAAGAAGGGCCATGCGCAATTCCTCAAGGAACTGCACCAGGTCATGCCGCACGCCGCCGGTGTTCGTCGCATGGGCTCTGCCGCACTGGATCTCGCCTGGGTCGCAGCAGGTCGTTACGACAGTTTCTGGGAACGCAATCTAAATTCCTGGGACATCGCTGCCGGTATCGTGCTGGTGAAAGAGGCGGGTGGTTTTGTCGCCGAGATCGACGACAAGCCTGACCTGCTCGAAACCGGTTCGATCGTGGCCGGCAATGAAGTCATGCTGGCAGCGCTGAAGGGCAAGCTGGACGCGGCGCGTTAAGCATCCTCCCCGCTTGAACTTGTCATCCCCGCCCCGTGCCTTCGCAGGGACAAACGACTGCCCCGCGAAAGCGGGCGCAGAGTGGGGACCCATGATTGTGACCTGTGGGTCCCGGATCTTCGCCTGGCTCAGGGCTCGGCATGCGTCCGGGATGACAACGCCTGCGCAGGAAGAGGTCAAACCTCCAGCGTCTCCACCATTTTCGCCCACACCACGTACCGTTCCGGCCCGGGTGTGACTGCGCCGAAGGGCCAGCAGGTGACCAGTGCCAGCCTGGCCGGGCCGCCTTCCGGCTGAATGCCCGAGCGGTCCGCGTGCACCACTTCCGTGTGAGTGATGCGGAAGAGAACCCGCTCACCGTCCACCCGTTCCAGCACCACTTCATCCCCGATCTCCACATCCCGCAGGAAAGCGAAATGCGTGTCGCGATGTGCAGCGATTACACTCGTGCCGGCAGCGCCCGGGGGCGGCGTCGCGGCGAGATGTGAGGGGCCGAAGGCCAGGGCTTCACCGCCGGCTTCAGCCAGTACGATGGCGTGTTGTCCCAGTGACGGGACGGAGAGCCGCGCCACGGGCCAGGTATCGGCCCAGGGCCATGGTGTCGGCGCGGTCTCTCCTTCCTGGGCACGGGTCCAGGCTCTTGCGAGCAGGACCTGTGCGATTTCTGCCTTGGCCGAGATCCAGACTCCCTGACCAACAAGGGTGGCGCCGCTGAGGACGAGCGCGATGGCCGCGAGTGGAACCAGCGCTCGCCTCAGACCTGGGCGCGCCCCATTCTGTTTCGAGCGCGTTACCACAGCCGGCGCTCCTGGTGCGTCAGCAGCCAGATCAGACCCAGCAACATCATCAGGGCGCCCAGCCAGGTCAGCAGCTCACGCGGCGTCGCGGTAGCGGGCAGCGGCAGGCCGTTTTCATCCAGCCGGGTCTGGCTGGGGTCGAGACCTGGTCGCAGCTGGTCGATTAGCGCGGTGTCCAGGCTGGCGTGTTGGACGGGCAGGGCCTGGTCATCCATCACGGCCTCGAAATCCCAGCCGTCCGGGATCATGTTTGGTGTCTGACGCGCGACAAGCGTCTCGTCGCTGGGTCGCGCTGGCGTGGCGTCGATCGCCACCAGGCTGGTCAGGCGGGAGACAAGATGGAAGTCGAGCGCGGTCTGCAGAACACCGGCATCGACCTGCTCCATGTTCGCGCCCTGGAAACGGGTTTCCTCGATACCGCGAATGCGGTTGCGACCAAACAGGGTGGCGATGCCGCTGGACTGGGTGGCGTCCGACAGGGAGAGCTGTTCGCGCCAGGTTTCACCTGCCGTCTGGCCTTCCAGGATCATCACGCCCTGCGGATTGTTCAGCCGGGCCGTCATCACCACAGGCTCGCCGTAATAGAGGTCCGGCAGCGGGGCAGGCCAGATCTCGCTGATGGCGTCCTGCGGGAAGATGGCGTCCAGATTGGTCATCACCGGGCGTTCCAGAGCCGTGAACAGGTTTTCCATCTCCTCGGCCACGTCAGACACCTGACCGATATGGGTGAAGGTGCCGCGGCCCAGGCGCGCGGCGCGGCTCATGAAGTAGGTGTTGGGGGCAGAACCGATCCCAACCGGGAAGAGGCGGGACCGTCCCATGCCGCGATGGATAGCTTCAAACAACTGGGCCTCATTACCGATGGCGCCATCGGTCAGGAAGACGATCTGGCGTACCCGGGAGGTGTCGTCAGCATTGCCGTCACGCAGCGCTGCGACCAGTGCCGGCAACATTTCCGTGCCGCCCTCGGCATCCAGGCCACGGGCAAATTCCAGTGCGGTCCCGACATTCTCCCAATTGGCAGGCACGGCCTGCGGGAAGACCTGTTCCATCGTGTTGTCAAAACGGATGACATTGAAATTGTCGGTGGGATGCAGGCGTTCCAGGGCAAAGATCAGCGCTTCCCGGGCCTGCTGCATCGAGGTGCCGGCCATGGAACCGGAATTGTCGATGACGAAGATTGTTTCGCGCGGGCGACGTGGGATGTCCGCACTCAGCTCGGCCGGCGGCAGGATCTGGGCGAGCATATAGGTCTGGCCGTTCCACTCCTCGGTGAAGAGCGCAGCGCTGGGACGCGTGCGGTCTGCGGGCTGCCAGGTCAGCACGAAATCCCGGTCGGCCGGAATGGGTCCATTGGCCAACTCGATGGAGGCCTCGCCCGGGGCGGTGTGACGAACCAGGGTGGCGTGGAAGCGGCCGGCGATCTGGCCCAGTTCGAAACCGGCATCCAGATGAGCGCGGATGGTTACCGGCAGACGCAGACCTTCTTCCGGTTCGCCCTCAGGCAGCATCAGAGGCGGGGTAATCCGGTCTGCGTCAGGTACGGTCGAGTTCTGCATCGAGCCTGTGGACGCGAGCAGGTATCCGACATCCTGCGGGATGTAGCGTGGGGTGATCGCCAGCGGCACTCGGACTTCGAACTGACCGTCGTCCAGGCGGGCAATGTCCTGGTATTCGATCTGCACGATGATGGTCTCGCCCGGCCCGATATTGGCCACGGACGTGGTGAACATGTTGGGGCGTTCCTGTTCGACCAGGCTGGCGCGCTGCCCGGCCTCGCGAGCGCGCTCATAGATCTGGCGGGCCTGCTGGCGCTCATGGATCTCGCCTTCGATGAAACGGTCGCCGATCTGCATGCGCAGCCGGTCCACACCACTGTCTTCCGGCATGGGGAAAACATAGGTGCCCTCAACCCAGGCCTCGGAGGGATTTTCGAAACGCTGCGTGACAATGGCGCGAACGACCGGTCCGGAAATGTCCAGTTCGATATCGGTGGCGATCATGGGGGCGGGGACATAGACGCCGTGATCCATGGTTTTCAGGAGGAGGGCGCCCTCATTGATCTCGCTCAGGCGAACCATGCCATCTGGCGTTTGCGGCCCCTCGTCGGCCCAGGCATCAGACCAGAGCAGCAGGCTGGCGGCAAAGGTGGCTATGGCGATGACGAGGCCGAACCAGGCCTGGCCGCCGGCGGCGTTGCGTGCGTGTGAAGTCATCGACTTCCTCCCCAATCTCAGCGAGCCAAGATGACAACCCGCTTCCCTTCCGCTACGGAAAATGCTCCGGGATCAAGGATGGGAGAGGGCACGTTTGCGGCGATTGCAGGAAGAATTGGGGCAAATCGGGGGCGTTCGGGATTCCCTACTAAAAATTTAGTTGAATGGATTTTACGCTCGTTTATCCCTAGGCTCAGTTACTAAGGAATTCGTAGATGGCGCGTCCGACATCCCCCCAACTGACCGAGGCCGAGCAGCGCATCATGGACCAGCTCTGGACCATGAAGGAGGCGAGTGTTCGCCAGCTTACCGAAGCGCTCGAGCCGACATACGGCCTCGCCTACACCACGGTGCTGACCACAGTCCGGATCATGGCGGACAAGGGATATGTCGATTTCCGCAAGGATGGCCGCGCCCACATCTTCCGCCCGAAACTCTCCCGCGAAGGCGCCCAGCGCAAGGCGATCGGAACAGTGATGCAATCCCTGTTTGGTGGTTCGCCGCGGGAGCTGGCCCAGCATCTTGTCGCCGAGGAACAGCTGACCCTGGATGATATCGAGGCGCTGCGGGCCGAGCTGATCGCCAAACACGGAGACAAGTCATGAACCCGGCTTTGTTCGATGCGGGCCTTGTGGCGCTGATTGCTTCCTGCCTCCTGTTGGTCGCATTGTGGGCATTTGACCGGTTTGCGCCAAGCGGCATGATGCGGGAACGTCATGATCTGACGCTGGCTGCGCTTCTGGTGGTGCCGCTGGTCTTTGCCCTGGCCCTGCAACCAAGGCCCGCCGTGCAGGAAGTGGACTTCCTGCCGACCGGAGTGAACGAAGCCATCACGGTGGCCGACGCCGCGCCCGGACCAAAACCTGAGGCCGGTTCGACCCCGAATCCGCTGACCCGGACTGTCGGTGACCTGATCCCCGTGCAATTGCCCTGGGCCTCGCTGTCCTTTGTGGCGTGGATGACCGGCAGCGCCTTGATGTTGCTGCGCCTGTGCCTGGACCTGGGGGCGCTGTCGCTGCTGCGTCATCGCAGTAAACGCACGGCCCTGCCGTGCGGTTTGTACCTGTCTCGCCCGGTCGAGATCCGTCGGTCCGACCGCGTGCCGTCGCCATTGATGGCGGGCTATCTGCGCCCGGCGATATATCTGCCTGCAGACTTCAAACTGGACGGGTCTGCGCGCCCGATCCTGGAACATGAGATCGCCCATCTAACGCGGGGTGATGCCTGGACCGTGCTGGGTCTGCGCTTCATCACCGCTGTGTTCTGCTGGGTGGTGCCGCTTTATGCACTCCAGCGGATGTTGAGCCGAAGCCGTGAAGCGCTGTGCGATGAGGTCGCCGCCCGTGTCACCGGTGAACCGATCCAGCTTGCCCATGCCCTTCTGGACACCGCCCAGCGTCAGCTGGCGCACCCCTCGCTTGCCCTCGCTGCCGGCTCCAGCCGCACCGCGCTGGCCAGTCGTGTTCATCACCTTTCCTCCATTGATCTGAAAACCCAAAGGACCCCCGTCATGCGTATCGCCCTTATCCTGCCTGCCGTCGCCGCTGTCGCTTTCATTGCCACGCCCAAGGTTGGCGCTGCTGTCGGAAGCGAGCGCTGGGAAGTGTCCTATGATGTTGAAGACGTTTCGCCGCTTTTCCACGCCGCAGCCCGTGGCCGGATCAGCGAGGTCCGTGCCATGCTCGAGGCTGGCGCTGATCCGAACGAGGTGTCCATTGGTGATGGCGCGCCGCTGTTTGCTGCCATCCGAGCCGGACGTCGCGATGTTTTCGACCTGTTGATGCAGTACGGAGCCGATCCGAACCTGCCCGTCAGCGGTGATGGTTCGCCGATGATTGCGGCAGCCCGCAATGGCCAGCTGGAAATGCTGCAGCTGATGCTTTCCAGCGGTGCCTCCCTGGATGCGGGTGTCGAGGGGGACGGCAATCCGCTGATCGCCGCCGTCCAGGCGGGTGACCGCAACATGGTTGAATTCCTGCTGGAGGCGGGCGCCGAGGTTGATGCCTATGTCTGGGGTGACGAGACGCCGATGGTTGCCGCTGCCCAGAAAGGCGATGTGCGCATGGCGGAACTGCTGGTCGAGGCCGGTGCCGACATCTCCCTGACTGTGCGCTCGCCCAACCGTCAAGGACAGGAAGAATACCGCTCGCCGGTGAGCGAAGCGCGCCGCATGGGACATGGCGACATGGAAGACTGGTTGACGCGCCGGGGGGCGCAACATCAGCCGCCTGCTGAGTAGGCTGATAGACTAGAGGGACTTCTACAATGAACACGATCACTGCGCGGGCATGCCTGTCCGCGCTGGCGGGAGCGGCTTGCCTGCTCTCACCGGCAACCTGGGCCCAGAGCCCGTCCGACTTCACCTCGCAATTGCGCCCCCGTTTCCATGTGGGCGAGGGTGGAACCCGCTACAGCCTGGCCGAGCGTATGCAGCACTACAATGTGCCCGGCGTCGCGGTGGCCGTCCTGGCAGATGGCGAGGTCGTTTATGCGCAGGGTTTCGGTGTGCTGCAGACGGGCGGCAGCGAGCCCGTGGACGAACACACGGTCTTCTCGGCCGGCTCTGTCAGCAAGATCGCGACCTCGGCCCTGACCCTGCGCCTGCATGATGCCGGTCTTCTGGACATCAATGCGCCCGTGTCGGGCCAGCTGAGGAGCTGGGAACTGCCACAGAGCGCGTTCGACAACCAGGCAGTGACCCTGCGTACCATTCTCTCGCACACGGCGGGTTTCAATATCCACGGTTTCCCGGATTTCCAGCCGGGCGAGGAGTTGCCGAGCGTCTATCAGACGCTGAACGGGGAGCCACCAGCGCGCCACGGAGCCCTGGAACTGACCTTTGAGCCGGGCTCGACCTATCGCTATTCCGGGGGTGGTTTTACCCTGGCCCAGCTGATTATTACGGATCAGACGGGCACTGCGTTTGAAAGTGCGGCCGAGACACACCTGTTTGAACCGCTTGGCATGAGCCGGTCCAGCTTTGCCAATCCGCTTCCTGCCTCGCATGGCAATATCGCCCGTGCGCATGACCGTGACGGCCAGCCGGCAGCACTACCGCGCGGCTATGAGACCATGCCGGAAATGGCGGCGTCAGGCCTGTGGGTCAGCGCCAGCGATATGGGGCTCCTGGTCGAGGCCCTGATCGATGCGTATCGCGGCGACGGTGAGTATCTGGAACACGCCACGGCGGTCGACATGATGTCGCGCGTCGCGCGGACCCAGCATGGGCTCGGGCCCCGGATCGAACATGCAGGCGACCAGTACTTCTTCCACCATGCCGGCGCGAACAACTCCTATCAGAGCTGGGTGGAGGGGCATCTGGCGACGGGTGACGGGCTGGTCGTGCTGACCAATGGGGCCCGGGGCAATGGCCTGCACATGGAGATCCGCAATGCGGTCGCTGATACGATGGGCTGGCAGATCAATTCAGCCATCCGATATCCGCAGATCGATGTGCCTGTTGAGATGCTGGAGGCGATGACCGGTCGTTATGTCGTCGATGACCGCGTGCCGCTGGATCACCGCCAGCAGATGGTCAGCGGGATTTTCGCCATGGAGCTGGAAGTGGCGCTGGTTGATGGTCAACTCTTTGCCGGTGCGGCCGGCGGAGACATCAATATTCCGCTTGTGCCGGTATCCCCAACTCGCTTTGTGATCGATGGGCTGGGCATGCGTGAGGGTGTTGCGGAGCTGGAATTCCACCGCGATGCGACACGCGAGGTGAATTCGATGAGTTTTCACATCGCCAATGCGAGCTCGCATTATTGGCGAAACGAGTAAGGAAAAGGGGGAGGGTGCTGCCTCCCCCGATTATCCTATTCGGCCGCGACGGGTTCGCGCGGTGTCCAGTCGAATTGCTGGAAACGTTCATCCACCGGCGTGTCCGCGAAATGGTTCACATAGTTCGACAAAACCTTGTGCGAGAGACCCAGAACGACATCGAGAAGATTGGCCCGGGTATAACCCGCTGCCAGAAAGACCTCGACCTCGGCCTTCTCGACAACACCCCGATTGCGCAGGCTTGACAGGGTGAACTGGCGCAAGGCTTCGAGTTTGGCGTCGGGTAGTTCGCGGTTTTCGCGCAGCGCGCTGATCACGTCTTCCGGAACATTTTGCATATGGGCGATGCCGGTATGGGCCGGTACGCAGTAGTGGCAATTGTGCTCCACATTGATGGTCAGCCATACCACATTCTGCTCGACAGCGTTCAGGCTGGATCGAGAAAACAGTCCTCCGATTGTTTGGTAAGCCTCCAGCGTCGCCGGTGATTCAGCCATCACAGCATGAAGGTTGGGGATGAAGCCAAATCCGTTGAGAGAGTTCTCAAGAAAGGGCTGCGACCCTTCCGGGGCGCTTTCGGGTGTGTGCAGCGTGAAGTCAGTCATCGGGAGGATGTCCTGTTTTTGTGCGGCGCCCCGTGGGGCGTTGGCGGACAGGTCGGGATGGTCTTGCAATTTTGCAAGGGTGGTTCGTTCCAGTGATTGTGAAACATCGCCCGTGCAGGGATTGCCTTCATGCCGACACGGAGTACGGTCGCAATCCCAGTCTTCCAGTTCAGGAACACCATCATGACTTTCAAACCGTCCGAAGCGCTTTCGCGTGTGAAACCCTCTGCGACCCTGGCTGTCACGCAGAAGGCGCGTGATCTCCGTGCCAAGGGCGTTGATGTCATCGGTCTGGGTGCCGGTGAGCCGGATTTCGATACGCCGGAGCACATCAAGGATGCGGCGATCGAGGCGATCCGTCGGGGCGAAACGAAATACACGGCTGTTGATGGCATTCCGGAACTGAAAGATGCCATCATCAAGAAGTTCCGACGCGATAATGAGCTGGATTATACCGCAGCACAGATCCATGTCGCGCCGGGCGGTAAGCCGGTCATCTATAATGCCTTTGCTGCGACGCTGAACGAGGGTGACGAGGTCATCATCCCGGCGCCCTACTGGGTCACCTATCCCGAGGTCGTGCGCCTGCAGGCCGGCACGCCAGTCGAGGTGAAGACGAAAATCGAGAATGGCTACAAGATCACGCCGGCCGAACTCGATGCCGCGATCACGCCGCGCACCAAATGGCTGATCCTCAACTCGCCCTCCAATCCGACCGGCATGGGCTATACCGCGGGCGAGCTCAAAGCACTTGCCGAGGTTCTGCTCAAACATCCGCATGTCTGGATCATGACCGACGATATGTATGAGCACATCATCTATGAGGGATATGAATTCGCCACCATCGCCGAGGTCGAGCCGCGTCTTTACGACCGTACGCTGACGATGAACGGGGTCTCCAAGGCCTATTCCATGACCGGCTGGCGCATCGGTTACGCGGCCGGTCCGGAGGCGCTGATCGCCGGCATGCGCAAGGTGATCTCCCAGACCACGTCCAATCCGTGTTCCATCAGCCAGTGGGCGGCCGTTGCTGCGCTGAACGGCGATCACAGCTTCCTCAAACCGCGCAATGACGCCTTCCTGCGTCGCCGCAATCTGGTGCTCGCGGCGGTGGAAGAGGCGGACGGGCTTGTCGCGCCGACACCGGAAGGCGCGTTTTATGTCTTCGCTGATTGTGCCGG
The DNA here is from genome assembly GCF_017643475.1 of Maricaulis sp. Taxonomy (GTDB): domain Bacteria; phylum Pseudomonadota; class Alphaproteobacteria; order Caulobacterales; family Maricaulaceae; genus Maricaulis. The sequence continues at coordinate 662,470 of NZ_JAEPNI010000002.1, read as the reverse complement.
CACGATCGGCAAGACCACGCCTGCAGGTCAGGAGATTCGCAATGACACGGATTTCTGCGCGGCTCTGCTGGACGCCGAGGCGGTTGCGGTTGTTCCCGGCATTGCCTTTGGGCTGGAGCCGGGTTTCCGTATCTCTTACGCCACGGACGATGAAAGCCTGGTCGAAGCCGGCAAGCGGATCCAGCGCTTCTGTGCTTCGCTGAGCTGATATTGGAATATTTGATTGCTCGATTAGTTATTACTAATTGGATCTATTGAACGCGTTCCGCCATAACTCTCTTCAACGCAGCAAGCGCTGCATTTGAAACAGGGAGAGCGAAATGAGCTTCAATATGGGTCTGAGCGAGAACCAGCGTCAGGAAATGGCGAAGGCTGTCACCGCAGTGCTGGCGGACACCTATGCGCTCTATTTCAAGACGCATGTCTATCACTGGAATGTCACCGGACCGCGGTTTCACGACCTGCATGCGCTGTTCGAACTGCAGTATAACGAGATGTGGACTGCGACGGACGAAATCGCCGAGCGGATCCGAGCGCTGGGCGTTGCGGCACCCAACTCCTATGGCGCCATGAATGAGGCTGCCAGTCTCGACGCTGACGCCGGTGCCAGCAGTGCCGATGAAATGGTCGCCGACCTGCTCAAGGGCCATGAAGTTGTCGTCGCCACCATCCGCAAGGCGCTGGAACTGGCGGGCGAGCACGGCGATGAAGCCACGGCGGACGTGCTCACCCCGCGCCTGACCGCTCACGAAAAAACCGCCTGGATGTTGCGCTCGACGCTGGGTTAGTTTTCCACATCTAATTCAGAGCAAAAAAGAACCCGGCCAGAGCGGCCGGGTTTTGTTCGTGAGTTAGGCAAAGAAAAAGGCGCCGGTCCAAAAAGGGGAGGAGAAAGGACCGGCGCCAGAAACAGCATACCGATTAAGGGGAGGAGTTCGGTATGCGTCAACTTGGTGAGGCTGCGGGCTCGCCGCTGCGTCTGTGAGGAGATATATGCCCCATGCTGCGTCGCGGCAGAAGACATGATGTCGCAGACTTGCTATGCATAAATGCGGCATCAAGTTCTAAATCCCATGCGCGTGTAGCTGGTTTGATTATATCCCAAAACGGGAACTCTTACCCTTTCTTAACCGTCAGATTGCGATGAGAACGCCTGGGGTAGAGGAATACGGATATTCAGATGATGCTGCTCAAACGCGCGTCCCGGCCAGCGATGACCGAATCCGCCGAGGTGGTCACCGTTCAGCCGGACTGGATTGACGAGCTGGCGATTGTACTTGACCGGATTGCCCAGGGGGAAAAGCCGGCACTTCCTGATTTGCCGGACGCGCTCGCGGGGGCTTTGGCGCGTCTCTATGGATCAATGGAATCGCGTGACCAGGTAACGCTGGAGCGCTCGGTTGGTTTCTCCATGCATGCCAGTGACGCCATGGCCTCTGTGTCGCGTGCCACGGGGGATATTCGAGATGTGGACCAGCAGGCCCAGTCAATGTCCTCCGCTATCGAGGAGCTGAATGCGTCGATCCAGCAGATCTCCAGCTTCACCGGTACCGCTGCTGACAATCTGTCTGATTGTGTGCAAGCGACGTCCCATGGCCTGGAACAGGTCTCCAATTCCGCCGAACAGATGGAATCCATCGAGACGGCCTATGGCAGCATTGTCGGCCGGGTCGAACAGCTCGAAGCGGCGTCTGCCCAGATCACCAATATTGTCGATACGATCTCCGCGATTGCTGGCCAGACGAATCTGCTGGCGCTGAACGCCACCATCGAGGCGGCCCGAGCCGGCGAGGCGGGGCGTGGCTTCTCGGTTGTTGCCGAGGAGGTGAAAGCGCTGTCTGGCCAGACGGAGAAGGCGACCGGGGATATCCGGGAACGCATCGACAATCTGCAAAGCGAGGTCACCGGCATTATTGATGCTGTTCATGGTTCCATGACCGCGATCCAGGATGGCAAGTCTGCCAGTGATGATGCGGCTGCGAGCGTTCGTTCCGGCGTTGATTTGGTGCAAAGCTCGTCCAATCTGGTTTCCGAGATCGCCCGTCTTATGAGTGAGCAGACCGGAGCGGCCCAGGAGCTGTCGCGTGGTGTCTCAGGCGTCGCGACCGCCTCCCGCAGGGCAACCGAACGTGCCGAAGCCGTGATCGAGGCCGTGGCTGCGTCCGAGAAAATCGTCAATGAGAGTTTCGCTGATCTGGAACAGCGTGATGTGCGGGACTATGTCCTCCATCGCGCCAAGTCGGATCACTTCCTGTGGAAGAAGAACCTCTCGGAGAAGTTTGTCGGCCGCAATACGATCCGGGCCTGCGACCTGGCCGATCATCATGAATGTCGTCTCGGCAAATGGTATGACGCTGTCCAGGATCCGGCCTTTGTCGGCGACCCGCTTTTCCAGCGACTGATCGAGCCGCACGCCGAATTCCACCGCCAGGGCAAGCTGGCGGCCGAGTTGCATGAACAGGGTGATCGCGAGGCTGCCGAAGAGGCTGCCGAAGCGATGGAAGCCGCATCAGCCGATGTGATCGGCCTGCTTGAGGCGTTGATCGAGAAACGCCGCCTGGTCTAGGCGTCCCAGCGACGGGCTTGTTCGATCAGGAAGTCGCGGAAGGACGCGATGCGGCGGGAGCCGCGTAGCTCGCTCGGATAGACAAAGAAGATCTCGAAATCGGGTCCGTCGATCTGCGGCAGGACGCGTTTGAGATTCGGATTTTCCCGCGCCACATAGTCCGGCAGAGCAGCAATGCCCATGCCGGATTGCACCGTCTTGGCCACGCCATAGATCGTATTGACCTCGATCACGGCGGGACGCGGATTTTCGTTTTCGTCCCGGCCCAGGCGTGCCGCCCAGTCCAGTCCCGGGATCGGTGCCATCTGCGGCGGGCCGTACTGGATGATGGAATGTTCGTCCAGATCGTCCGGCGTTTTCGGCTCGCCACGCTGGGCGAGGTATTCCGGACTGGCATAGAGGTGTTGGCTGGCGCTCATCAGCTTGCGCTGGACCAGGTCATTCTGGGTCGAGGGCCAGGGGCGGATGCCGACTTCGGCCTCAAGCCCGGCCAGATCCAGCTCATGGTCATCCAGCATCAGGCGGATGTGGATATTGGGAAACTCGTCGTGAAACTCGCTCAGGCGCGGGGCCAGCCACATGGCGCCCAGAGCCGTCGGAGCGGTGACCTTGAGCTCACCGGAGGGTTCGTCGCGTGTGTCGTGAACCTTCGCTTCCGCAATCGCCACCTGGGCAGCAATGTCGTGAGCCGCTTCGTAAAGCACATTTCCCGGCTCTGTCGGGATCAGCCCGCGGGCATGGCGGTGAAACAGGGTCACGCCCAGATCGTCTTCCAGTGCCGCGATCTGGCGGCTGACAGCGGACTGGGACAGACCCAGCATCTCCGCCGCCTTGGTCAGCGAACCCGCCTGTGCGGCGGCGTGAAAGGTTTTCAGCTTGTCCCAATCCATGGGCGCGGTCTCCAGCCACGACTCAAGATGAGACCGCACCATAAACTATTCAGTACAAAGCGCGAGCTGGGCGGCCGCCCCGGACTGTAAAAGTCCGAAGCGGCCATCCGTGACTACGGGTTACCCGTCGATCGAGGCCATGCCCTGTTCGTTGTATCGCGCTCCCTGGACCTTGTCGGCGAGCGCATTGAGGGACGCCATCCGGTCCTCGTTCAACTCGACATCTGCTGCGCCCAGATTGACCTGGAGATTGGCCAGCTTGGTCGTGCCCGGAATCGTGAGGATGTTCTCACCGCGATTGAGCACCCAGCGCAGGGCGATCTGGGCGGCCTCCACCTTGAGACTTTCGGCGATTGCCTTGATCTCTTCCACCAGGGCGAGATTGGCTTCAAACGCCCCGTCGGCAAAACGCGGCTGGTAGGCTGCAGAGCGGAAATCAGCCGGTCGGTTCTCGGCGGTGAAACGACCGGTCAGCATGCCACGGCCCAGCGGGGAATAGGCGACCAGTGACCCGCCGGTCTCTTCCAGCACGGGAAACTGCTCGGCTTCAATGTCGCGCGAGAAGATGGAGTATTCCGACTGCAGGGCTGCAATCGGGTGGACGGCATTGGCGCGTTTGAGTGTCTCGGCAGAGGCTTCCGACAGGCCGATCGCGCGGACCTTGCCTTCCTCGACCAGCTTGGCCATCGCCCCGACCGTTTCCTCGATCGGGCGGCTCTGATCCATGCGGTGCATGTAATACAGGTCGATATAGTCCGTCTTGAGCAGGCTCAGCGACTCTTCAACGGCGCGGCGGGCATTGGCCTCCGAGCCGTCAATGCCAACAAACTCGCCTGTCGACTTGTCGCGCAAGGGTCCGAACTTGGTGGCGATCACCACCTTGTCGCGCCGTCCCGCAAAGGCTTCGCCCAAGAGGGCTTCATTGGCGCCCATGCCGTACATTTCCGCGGTGTCGAAATGGTTCACGCCCAGATCGATCGCCTTGTGCAACAGGCCGATGGCCTCACTCTTCTCCGTGGCCGGCCCATAGAACTCCGACAGGCCCATACAGCCCAGTCCGATGGAGTTCACAAAAATTCCCGTATGTCCGATTTCGCGTGTGATCATGTTCAAATCCCCTGCGTCAGGATGGTTTCCAATGCGCTGCTGTGAGCGCTCACTCGCATATTGTGAGTATGTGCTCACATTGCAAGAGGGTGGGTGAATTTTTTTACGCGGAACCGGGGGAGGGTAGCAGAGATAGGGGGTGGGGCGGGGGAAATTGGGAGAGGTGTCCCGAAGCGGGGGAGGGGCAAGCACCAAAACCCCCACGATCTCGCGATCTGGAGTGAGAGGCATGCGGGAGACCGGTGAAACCGGAATTTAGTCTAGAGCAGGGGTTAAAGGCCTCCCGCACACGGGTTTGCTGTCTGCCATGCCAGAATTAACCCTTAAGGGTCGGCAGACGCTTCCCGTACATCCACGCCCGAAAAGACTGAGCTCTCGCCTCCCACGACATGGATCACCGGAGAGTATGCCCGAGGTTTGAGCGCTGTGGATATCTTCCCCGCTCGCGGGGAAGTGGGCTCGCCGAAGCCTACGGCGAAGGCGAGGTCGAAGGGGGCGCGAACGCGAGTGAGCCCTAATCCTCCGCGCTGCGCCCTCCGGCCCCTCCGTCCTTCTTCGCCAAGGCTACGAAGGACACCTCTCCGAGGGGGAGGATAAGGCCCGTTGTTGCACGACCTGCGCGAGGCCCGCCTTCGGTGCACTTATGGAAGCGTGATCCCCAACGCCCCCCAGATCTCATCAACTCGCGCCTTGGTCGTGTCATCCATGTCCAGCTTCTCACCCCATTCGCGCTGGGTCTCGTTGCCGATCTTGTTGGTGGCGTCCAGGCCGATCTTGGAGCCGAGGCCGGAGACCGGGGAGGCGAAGTCGAGATAGTCGATGGGGGTGTTTTCGACCGTGACGATGTCGCGGGCGGGGTCCATGCGGGTCGAGACGGCCCACATCACGTCTTTCCAGTCGCGCGCATTGATGTCCTCGTCCACGACGATGATCCACTTGGTGTACATGAACTGGCGCAGGAAGGACCAGGCACCCATCATCACGCGCTTGGCGTGACCGGCATAGGCCTTCTTCATCGAGATGACGGCGATGCGGTAGGAACAGCCTTCCGGCGGCAGCCAGAAATCCAGGATCTCCGGGAATTGCTGTTGCAGGAGCGGGATGAAGACCTCGTTCAGAGCCTCGCCGAGTATGGCCGGCTCGTCCGGCGGCCGGCCGGTATAGGTGGTCAGATAGATGGGGTCCTTGCGCATGGTAATGGCACTGACCTTGAAGACCGGGAAATGCTCCACCGAATTGTAATAGCCGGTGTGATCGCCATAGGGGCCTTCCGGGCCATACTCGTCGAGCATGACATGGCCTTCCAGCACGATCTCCGCCTCGGCAGGGACTTTCAGCGGCACCGTCTTGCAATCGACCAGCTCGGCCTTCTTGCCGCGAAGAATGCCGGCGAACTGGTATTCCGACAGTGTGTCCGGGACCGGCGTGACCGCCGCCAGGATCGTACCCGGGTCAGCACCCAGCACGACGGCTGCCGGGAGCGGGTCAGGCTTCTTGTCTTTCCAGCGCTGATAGTGCTGGGCACCACCGCGGTGTTTCAGCCAGCGCATCAGCGTCTTGTCCTTGCCCAGCTTCTGCATGCGGTAGATGCCGAGATTATAGTCGTCCTGGCGATCGCCCTTCACATTGGGTCCCTGGGTGACCACCAGCGGCCAGGTGATCAGCGGGGCAGGCTCACCCGGCCAGCAGGTCTGGATGGGCAGGCGGTCGAGATCAATCTCATCGCCGGTCAGCACCACGTCCTGGCAGGGCGCCCGCGACACATTTTTCGGGCGCATGGACATGACCGTCTTGGCCAGTGGCAGCATCTCCATCGCGTCCTTCACACCGCGCGGCGGTTCCGGCTGCCGCAGGAAGGCCAGCAGTTCGCCCACTTCGCGCAATTCCTCGCCCGTGGTCCGGCTTTCACCGCCCAGCGTGACGGCCTGGGCGACGCGTTTGACCGTACCGAACAGGTTGACGAGACAGGGCATCTCGCTCTTTTCGCCCTTCTCGTTGATGACGTTCTCAAACAGCAGCGCCGGACCGCCTGCATGCAGGGTGCGCTTGTGGATCTCGGTCATCTCCTTGTCGGTGGAGACCGGGTGGGAGATGCGCAAGAGGTCGCCTTCGGCTTCCAGCATGTCGATGAATTCGCGCAGGGATTTATACGCCATGGGGGCTCCGCTTTCGTATGGGCGGAACCTAGGATGATCGGCCTGCTGCGCCAAGTCCGGTGCGGCAAGGTGTGGCAGTCCGGGATGAGGCGTGCGGCGCCGTAAATCTGTCCGGGCGTCTCGGCGAGAACCTCTCGATGAATGGCTGCGCGGCCTGTTCCACCCCGTGTTGTTCTGACGCGTCCGCAGTCTCATATCATATGAGCCGGGATAGCATGGTCATGCCTGCCCGGGCGGGTGCCCTGTGCTGGCAGGTAATCGCCGCTTTTGAATTCAATTTGAGATAAATTTTCCAGGTATTTAAGGCAAATTCATCGCGAATTGTTGAGCCGCTGTTCAATCCTGGCGCCTAGTAGTTTGCCCATCGACACGAACACTCGATCAGGAAACGGGACGGCAGCATGATTTTTCGCGCAGTGATGATGTCACGCGCCAAGGTCGCCTTGGGTTTTGGGGCCCTCAATGGCGAGCTGGGGCGTATCATTTCATGTAGCTTGATGTCATGCGTGGATCTGCGGCTAACAGGCGCGCTGATCTGGGATTCTGGCTACTTCATGCAAGTGCTCGAGGGGGATCCCGATCACCTTCGCGACTTCATGGAGACGGTGGCCCGGGACGGCCGCCATCAGGACTACCGTCAGCTGGAATTCGTGCAGGCCATGCGGCGCGAATACCAGACGTGGGGCGTGGGGGGGGCGCGAACCGGATCCAAGCCCGCTGCCCTGATCAAGAAGGCAAAGACCATCGTCCCGACTGCAGATGAGGTGCGGACCCATGTCCGTCACCTCATCTCATCCGGGGTGGTTGCCGAAACCCCGCCGCTGGTGACAGCGGCGGCGTGACTACTCGGCAGGCGCCCGTTCTGCGGGGCGCAGGGCCGCAGCGATGCTGCGGGCCAGATCATATGACCCCGAGCTGACGTAATTGGTGGCGCCGAAACGCACAACGATCAGCTCTTGCTCCGGCATGATGAAGGCCAGCTGGGACTGGAAACCGTGCATCGTATAGGTGCCGGAAGGCAGATTATTGCTTGCTGGCGGGTTCCAGAAGCCCAGACCATAAGGGTCGGCTGAACCCGGCGTGGCGTCGGTTGCCAGGTCCGGCCAGTTGGCCGGGATCAGGCGCTCGCCATCCACCAGACCGCCGTCCAGATAAAGTTGTGCCAGCCGTGCCCAGTCATGCGCAGTCGCATACATGTAGGAGGAGCCGATCAGCGTGCCAGACGCATCCGGTTCCATCACGGCCGTGTGCATGCCCAGCGGTTCAAACAGACGTTCGCGCATGGCAATGACCTGGTCTTCCAGCGTTCCGCCCATCTGGTCTTGCAGGGCGCGGGTGGCCAGAACGGTATTGCCGCTCATGTACTCCCAGTGCTCGCCCGGCGCGTGCAGGCGTTCACGTGTCGCTGCAAAAGCGGCCATGTCACGCTGGGTGAACAGCATTTGCGAGTTCGGATCCGTACCGTCATTGCCTTCGCGAATGGCCAGACCGGCATTCATCCGCAACAGGTTTTCCAGTGTGATGTCCTGGCGATCTTCCAGTCCTTCAAAACTGGCGGGGACATGATCCAGCGTGATGTCACCATCCTGGACCAGCACGCCGGCCAGGGTAGCGGTGGCGCTTTTGGTCATCGACCAGCCCAGGAAACGCGTGTTGCGGTTGGCTTGCGGAGCATAACGCTCGGCGACCAGGCGTCCCTGGTGCAGGACTGCGACACCGAGCGTGTGCCGCATCGCCGGTGCGCTGTCGGCAAAGGCCTGGTCCAGCGCGGCATTGATGGCCTCGACGTCGAAATTCGCGTCGCGATGGGCTGAATCGAGCTCCAGTGGTGTGAAGTCCTGGTCGAAGGGAATAGCGAGGTCCCGGTCGAACTGGCGCCCACCCCGATCCAGCGTACAGCCCAGGCCTTCGCGATAAATCGCGTGCTGGCGCCAGAACAGGCCGAACACGCTGGCCTTCACGCTCTGGCGATCATGGTTCACCGAGACGCTGAGCAGGTCGGCCGCATCGCCCAGCAGCGGGTCGATATAGGCCTGGCGGGCGAAGTCCTCGTCGAGACGGGAGACAAAGACCATCGAGCAGAGCTGTTTGGCCGTGATGCCGGTACCCGAGGGCAGGTATATACGCCCGACCGTGGACAGGTTCAGATAGGCAATGGCGCCCAGGAACACAGCGGCGACAACGCAGCCGACAATACGCAGGATCATGATTTTCCCCTCAACCCGGTTCAGCCGAAACGCGAAAAGTCCGGCAGGCGTCTTTCCATGAAGGCCGCAGCTGCTTCGGCGAACTCGTCAGAGCGTAACAATTCCGCGAACAGGCCGCCCTCACGCGAGATGCGGTCGGACAGGTCTTCGGGCGGGGTACGCATGAGGGCCTTGGCGGCACGCATGGAGCCGGGTGCCTTGGCCGCCATGACGCTGGCCGCGAAATGGGCGGCGCCGGCAAGATCATCGGCACTGTGCACGCCGGTCACCAGGCCAGCCTGCAGTGCGCGATTGGCATCCCAGGTGGCGCCGAGCATCAGCAGGTCTGCCGCAACGGCATGGCCGAACATCTGTGGCATGACCTGGCTCGATCCGAACTCCGGCGCCAGCGCAAGGTCCACGAACGGGGTCTTGAAGGTCGCCCGATCAGAGCAATAGACGATGTCACAATGCATCAACAGGGTAACGCCGATACCGATGGCCAGGCCGTCCACGGCGGCCACGACCGGTTTCTTGACCTCGAGCAGGGCACGCATGAAGCGCTCCACCGGTGGCATGTCGCCACCGCCGACATGCGGCGGGCGTTCCATGAAATCACCGATATCATTGCCAGCGGTAAAGACACCATCGGTGCCAGTGATGATGAAGACCTTGACGGATTGTTCCGTGTCGCCGCTTTCCAGCGCCTCGGCAGCAGCGGCGTACATCTCGCGTGTCAGCGCGTTTTTCTTGTCCGGGCGATTAAACCGGATTGTGCGGATCCCCTCCGCATCATCGACCAAAACCAGTGAGCTCACTTGGGCCCTCCTTTATTTTATGGAGGGCAAACTAGAGCGTTCAGGCGCTGACCGCCAGACTTGTCAGAACCCGGTGCAGCATATCGCTGTCATCATCGCCCAGCTGGGTTTCCAGCTCCTGGTTCATGTCCTTGAAAACATGATCAGCTGCATCGCCCATGGCGCGGCCTTTTTCGGTCAGGGAGACGATCGCGGAGCGCTTGTCATCGGCTGAAGCGGTCTTGGTAACCAGGTTGAGCGCTGTCATGCGATTGACCAGCCCGGTTACAGCAGGCGGGTTCAAAGACAGCATCTCGCCGATCTCGCCCATGCGGCGCTCGCCGCGGCGAGCCAGCAGGAAGAGTACGGCCGCCTGTGCTGAGGTCACGCCGGCCTCCGCCTTGAGACGGGCATCAGCCTCGCGATTGAGCTTGCGCGCTGCGATTTCGAGCAACAAGAACAGCCGGCGATCCACCGCACGTACGCGGGCCATGACAAGTCTCCACTGGTAGAGGCGCAGCGAGCTCGCGCCGGAAGCGAATTTACCGGCGGGACATTGCCCTAAACGGCTGTGACTGTAAACGAAATTGCGACCGCAAAGGGCGAATTCACGGGGTGTTGAAGGACCAGACCTTGGCGTAGCGAACCTCGCGGTCCTCGAGGTCGCGGGTGACGGGTACTGTATACTCTGCGAGCCGGTCGAGTTTTTCGCGCGGCAGGAAGGATCGGCCCGGGTCTCCGATCAGGACGCGTGTGCCGCGGCGGGCGCTTTCCTCGAGCCAGGCACCGATATGACGGGCGCCTTCATCCTCGTAGAAGACATCTCCGGCGATGATCACGTCCCAGGCGTCGAAACGCCCGACCACATCACCCAGTTCGGTATCCAGCTCGACTGCGTTGAGTGTGGCATTGGCCCGGCAGGCCTCGATCGCAAAGGCGTCGAGCTCGCTGGCGGTCACCTGTTCGGCGCCGGACATTTTCGCGGCGATGCCGGAGACAGCGCCACCAGCCGCAAAATCAAGCACGCGTTTGCCTTTGACGATGTCAGGATTGTCCAGGCAATAGCGCGCCAGCGCTTGCCCGCCCGCCCAGGCAAAGGCCCAGAAGGGGGGCGGCAGGCCCATCTCGCCCAGCGCTTCCTCGGTCTGTTCCCAGATGTCCACGGTCTCGGTGGCCAGGTGCAGCTTGATTTCCGGCACCAGTGGCGGTGTCAGCACGTCGGTGTGCTCACGGATAAAGGCCTGGGGGTCGTCGAGCGATAGCGGCTTCACGGGCGTTCCTGCGGTTTGCCTCTTCGACATAACGCATGCCCGGTGCGGTGCAAGTTCAGCCGGCACAGGACAAAACGGCCGGGCGCTGGGCCCGGCCGTCTCGTTTCGCATCAAGGATACGGCTTACTCTTCAGCGTCTGCCGGGGCCGGCAGGATGAAGCGTGCATTGGCCAGTTCCGGCAGGGCACGCACCTGTTCCTCGATGACGGACAGGTCACCCACGACAACCAGGACAACATTGTCCAGGTCGAGATAGGTCGAGGCCACGCGGGAAATGTCGTCATTGGTGACGGCATTGAGGCTGGGCACGTAGTTTTCCAGATAGTCTTCCGGCAGGTCATAGAGATCGCGGAGGCTGAGCTGACCGATAATCCCGCCCGTGGACGCGTTCTGCAGGATGAAGATGCCGGACATCCAGGTGCGGATACCGTCCGCTTCAACAGCGTCAGGCGCGTTTTCGGACAGGCGCGTGATCTCGCCGAAGGTTTCCATCAGGGCTGCGCCTGTCACCTCGGTGTTCACATCGGCATTGAAGGTCCAGTAACCGCCGCCCATGCCCCAGGTGACACCACTGCCCGGGGAGTAGGTATACCCCTTGTCCTCACGCAGATTGCGGGTCAGACGGGAGGTGAAGCTGCCGCCCAGCAGGGCGTTCATGACGGCCAGGTCTGGCGCATCCGGATGATCGATCCCGACAGCCGGGAAACCGACCCGCAGCGTGGATTGCGGGGCGCCCGGGCGATCGATGAACTGGACAACCGGACCACCGCTCGGAGCGGCCGGGGTCAAGGCATCAGCAGAACCGCTCGCCCAGTCGGCAAACGCTTCACGGATGGCCGCTTCCATGGCGGCTTCGTCGAAACGACCGGCAACATAGATGCGGGTGCGGCCTGCGCCGTAATTGGCGTCATAGAAAGCCTGGACATCGCTCAGCTCGAAAGCGCGGACCTGGTCCTCGGTCGGCAGGGAATTGCCGTAGGGGTGGTCACCGCCGAACAGCAGGCGACGATAGGCTTCCGTGGCAATCGGACCCGGCTGGGCGCGAGAGACGGAGACATCGCGAACCAGGTTCTGGCGGACACGATCAAACTCGCTATCAGCAAAGTCCGGACGCATGACGACATCAGCGATGATGCCCATTGCATCGGTCGCATACTGGGACAGGACATTCACGCCGATATTGGTGGAATGCCAGCCGACACCGACACCCAGCTCGCCACCCATGGCGGCGATCTCGGTGGCGATCTCCTCGGCCGTGCGGCCGTTGGAGCCTTCTTCCATCATGCTGGCGGTCAGGTCGGCGATATAGGTATCGCTGCCATCATCGATATTGCCGGCACGAACGCGCAGGGAAATCTGCGTGGTCGGGGCCAGGCCGTACTGGATAAAGGTGACTTCCAGGCCGTTATCCAGCGTGAAGCTGCGATTGTCCGGCACGTTGAAGGAGACCGGTTCACCCAGAGCCGGTTGCTCGTTGATCTGCGCGATCGCCGGAGCGGCGATCAGGCTGGCGGCCGCGAGGGCGGCACTGAACAGTTTGACTGTCATGGCTTTTTCTCCCCGGGGCTTACTGGCTGTCATCGCCGGCAAGGCGAACTTCCAGCACGGTGCGGTTGGTCGGACGCAGATATTCCTGCGCCGTGCTCATCACCAGTTCCGGCGTGACCTGTTCAAAGCCTTCCGTGATCCGGTTGATGCGGCTGGGATCGTCATCGAACATGGCAAAGGAGGCCAGCAGGTCGACGAGACCGAAACGCGTGGATGTGTCCACGGTGCCGTAGAAATCGGACAAGAGCTTGGTGCGCGCACGCTCCAGCTCTGCCTCGGTCACTGGCGAGGTGCGGATGCCCTCGATCGTGGTGTCCATCGTGCCCATGACTTCAGACACGGTGAACTCGCTGTCGTGGATCAGGCCGACAGTCCACAGCATCGGACCGGAATAGTTGAAGGCATTGCCCAGGAGGTTGATGCCGCCAAACACGCCGGACGCATAACCTTCCTCCGACACCAGGGACTGGGTCAGGCGGCTGTCATCACCCTGGACCAGCAGCTGGTCGATCAGGATCATGGCGTAATATTCCGGCGTGCCACGTTCAGGCATGTGATAGCCGACGGCGAGGGCTGGCTGGTTGGCCAGGTTGTCCTCGATATAGTCGAACTTCTCTTCTTCCTGGCGCGGTTCGGAGGTGTCGATCTCCGGCAGGGGATCGCCCGCCTCGATGTAGGAGAAATACTGCTCGATCCAGCCCAGCGTCTCGTCCTTGTCAATATCGCCGGCGACAACGATGACCGCATTGTTCGGCGCATAGAACTGGTCGAAGAAAGCCTGCGCATCTTCCAGTGATGCCGCGTCGAGATCGGTCAGATCGCCGTAGAAATTGTGCGCATTGTGCCAGTTTTCATTGGCGACCATCGGCAGGTCGATCCAGATCCAGCCGCCATAGGGCTGGTTGATGACATTGACGAAGACCTCGTTGCGAACGACTTCGCGCTGATTGTCCAGCTGGCTTTCGTCCAGGTTCGGCTGACCCATGCGGTCGGCCTCGGCCCAGATGATCGCTTCCAGCGCGTTGGACGGGACGACCTCGAAATAGTTGGTGAAGTCATACCGGGTGGAGCCATTGTTCACGCCGCCCGATCCATAGATCAGCGTATCAAAGGCGCCGTGCGGCAAATTGCGCGAACCCTGGAACATCAGGTGTTCGAACAGGTGCGCAAAACCGGTCCGGCCGCGCGGCTCGTTGCGGAAGCCGACACCGTAATAGACGGCGACAGTCGCGGTCGGCACGGTGTGGTCCTCGGACAGGACAACGCGCAGGCCGTTGTCGAGCGTGTGATAGCTGACATCGACGGTGAAATTGGTGGAAACAGTGGATTGTGTCGCACTGTCCGTGGTGGCGCCTTGATCCCCGCTATCCGTAGCAGGCTGACAGGCCGCCAGCGCGAGGGCTCCAAGGCCCAGCGCCAAGCTCTGTTTGATCGTCATGCTCTCCCCATATCGCTCAAACTCAGGACGGGGCGCATGTGAGCCCAGCACGCGGGCCGGGTCAAACGATCAAATCGCCTTCTGGTATTACAGGATTGTAACAAGCGCGAAGGTCGCACTCAGCAGGAGCCCGGTTTCGCGGTTGGACTTGAAGACTTTCAGGCAAGCGGCATCGTCTTCGATATCGGTCAGGCGGATCTGGTTGAACAGGTGGGCGGAATAAAGCGCGAAGGGGAGAGCGGCAAAGGGCGAGGCGTTGACCAGGTAAAGCGCCACGCCGGCCAGTCCGGCTGTCAGCCCGTAGAAGGCGCCGACCCAGATGGGGGAGTGCTGGCCGAACAGGCGGGCCGTCGAGCGCACCCCGACCAGGGCATCGTCCTCGCTGTCCTGGTGCGCATAGATGGTGTCATATCCCAGCGTCCAGAATATGCAGGAAGCGTAAAGTGCGAGCACGGCGAAATCGAACTGGCCGCTTGCGGTGACATAGGCAACAGGCACACCCCAGTTGAACGTCAGGCCCAGCCAGGCCTGTGGCCACCAGGTGATGCGCTTCATGAAGGGATAGGCCGCGACCAGCACCAGCGAACCGAGGCCGGTGAAAATGGCGATCAGCGGCAATTGCACCAGCACGATCAGTCCGACCAGACTTTGTGCGCCCAGGAAGGCCCAGGCCTGTTTCAGCGATACGGTTCCTGCCGCCAGCGGCCGATCCGCGGTGCGGGCGACCTGGGCATCCAGATCACGATCGATGATGTCATTATAGGTACAGCCGGCACCGCGCATGGCGATCGCACCAATCGCGAACAGGGCCGCGTAATAGAGATCGATCCAGCCAAGGCCGGTATTGGCGCGCGCCAGCAACAGTCCCATCCAGCAGGGCAGGGCGAGCAGCCAGAAGCCGATCGGTCGATCATAACGCGCCAGGCGCAGATAGGGTCTCAGAGCGGTCGGCGCTCGATCCACCCAGGTCTGGGGGATGCTGTCAGCGACTCGTCGGTCGAAATTCAGTTGCATGGCGGTGGTTTCGCAAAGCTCGAAGGCGAGATCAAGGCAGGTTGACGGACAAGGGCAGCACGGGGCAAAGCGAAGGCATGAGCACGGATCCACGCCTTTTCATCGATGCACCCCTGGGCGAGGGGCAGGCTGTGCCGCTCTCGCGGGAGGACAGCCACTATCTGATCAATGTCATGCGCCGGGAAGAGGGTGACCATGTTCGCCTGTTCAACGGCCGCGATGGCGAATGGCAGGCATCGGTGGCCAAGGCACACAAGAAAAACGCGGTGCTGGCCTGTGATACACAGAACCGGCCACAGGCCGCTGTGCCCGATCTCTGGCTGATGTTCGCCCCGGTCAAACGCCAGAAAAACGAGCTGATCGTGGAAAAGGCGACCGAGTTGGGCGTGGCGGATATCCGCCCGGTCATCACCACACGCACCCAGTCTGAACGTATGCGTCTTGATCGTTTCGAGATCATCGCCAAGGAGGCAGCCGAACAGACCGAACGCCTCGACCTGCCGGTGATCCACGAGGCTGTGAAGCTCGACCAGATGCTCGAGGACTGGGATGAGAGCCGGGTGATCATCTATTGCGATGAAGCCGGCGATGACGGCGCCCGTCCCTGGGGCGGCGATAGCGGTCGGGCCAGTCAGGCGCTGGGTCCATTGACCGAGCTGCGCGGCAAACCCGCAGCCCTGTTGATCGGTCCGGAAGGCGGTTTCACCCCGGAAGAACGCGAGCGCCTGCGCAGTCTGGATTTTGTCCACGCCGTCAGTCTGGGCCCGCGCATCCTGCGCGCCGAGACGGCGGTGATCTCGGCGCTGACGCTGTGGCAGAGCGTTTGCGGGGATTGGGAGTAGGTCGGCCTTGCCGGCGCGAGCGTGCCACAGGTGACGGTGAGGACAGGGTGTGAAGCCGCCATTGCTCGCTCACTTCACCGTGAATCTCAGCGGTCGCCTCTTGTTTCACCCCGAACACCCACATATCTGTTGCGGACATTCTACAGGCGGGGGCGCTTTGATGAGCGGCACTTATAATCCCGGTGGCGAAGGCGCTCCGATTGAATCCATCGACCAGCTGGGTGAATACCTCGCGGCAGGCTGCAAGCCGGCGGAGAATTTCCGCATTGGCACCGAGCACGAAAAATTCGGTTTCGCGCTCGAGACGCATGACCCGCTTCCCTATGACACGGAAGGGCCCTCGGTGCTTAAAATGCTTGAGGGTCTCAAGTGTTTCGACTGGGAACCGGTGGAAGAGGGCGGGTATCTGATTGCGCTCAAGCGCAATGGTGCCTCGATCACGCTGGAGCCGGGTGGCCAGTTTGAACTGTCCGGTGCCCCGCTGGAAAATGTCCACCAGACCTGCGCCGAAGTGAACCGTCACCTCAAGGAAGTCCGTGAAGTCGCCGACGAGATCGGTGCCGGTTTCCTGGGGCTGGGCTTCTCGCCGAAATGGTCGCTGGAAGACACGCCGATGATGCCCAAGGCCCGTTATGGCCTGATGAAGGCCTACATGCCCAAGGTCGGCACGCTGGGCCATCAGATGATGTTCCGCTCCTGTACGGTCCAGACCAATCTGGATTTTTCCAGCGAGGCGGACATGGTCAAGAAATTCCGCGTCTCCCTGGCCCTGCAGCCGGTGGCGACGGCGCTGTTTGCCAATTCCCCCTTTGGCGATGGCGGGCTCAACGGTTTCCAGTCCTATCGCTCGCACGTCTGGACCGACACCGACAATAACCGCACCGGCATGCTGCCCTTTGTCTTCGACGACGGGATGAGCTTCCAGCGTTACGCAGATTATGCCCTTGATGTGCCGATGTATTTCGTCAAACGCAATGGCGAGTATCTCGACGCGACGGGGCAGAGTTTCCGCGACTTCCTGGACGGACGTCTGCCGGCCCTGCCAGGCGAGAAGCCGGTGATGAGCGACTGGGAAGATCATCTCTCGACCCTTTTCCCGGAAGTGCGTCTGAAGACTTTCCTGGAAATGCGTGGCGCGGACAGCGGTGCGTGGGACAGCCTGTGTGCCCTGCCGGCCTTCTGGGTTGGGCTCCTGTATGACGATACTGCGCTGGATGCGGCCTGGGACCTGGTCAAGGACTGGACCGCGGATGAACGCGAGGGTCTGCGTCTCGCCGCGGGGCGCCACGGTCTGCGGGCCGGCTGGCGCGATCATTCCATGACGGAACTTGCCCGCGAAGTGCTGGCGATCTCCCGTGAAGGGCTCAACAAGCGACGCATGTTGAACGGTTATGGCGAGAATGAAGGCCATTTCCTCGACGAGCTCGACGAGATCGTGGCCAGCGGCCGTACGCGGGCCGACGCGCTGATCGAACGTTTCAACGGCGAATGGGACGGTTCCATCGAACCGGTCTTCACTGAAGCCGCCTATTAGGTGTCAGCGCTAACAGGCGAAATTGTGAGGCTGGGCCTCAGTTCCAGCCGTCACTAAAGCTTGTCGGTCGCGCTCTCACATGGTCAATTGACGCCCGAGTAACGCCTCGCGGGGAGCGGGGACGGGGAGATTACATTGACTGACAATACCGAGGCGGTCGTGCGTTCCAAGCACGATACGTCGTTCTTTGGTCATCCACGCGGGCTGGCCATCCTGTTTCTGACTGAGATGTGGGAGCGTTTTTCCTATTACGGAATGCGTGGCCTGCTGATCATCTACCTGACCCAGCATTTCCTGTTCTCTGACGAGAGCTCCACGATCATGTACGGCGCCTATACGGCGCTGGTTTACATCATGACAATCATTGGTGGCTCACTCGCTGACCGCTATCTCGGTCAGAGGAAAGCAGTGACCTACGGCGCCATTCTTTTGGTTGCTGGTCACGGTCTCATGGCCTTTGAAGGCAGCGGTTCTCGCGAGATCTTTACGTATGAGGGTGCGGAGTACCAGATTACTCTGGATGGCCGCGGCGGCGACGCCAACCAGATCATCGTGTCGGACTCCGGTCAGTCGCAGATATCCTTCGAGGACGCGGGCACGCGGCTTGTGGTGGCAGAGCCGGACGTTGTCGGTTTGCCGGCCAGTCTCGAGTTCTCTTCCGACATGACGCGCATTGAGCGCGAAGAGCTCTACGTCAATATCCTCTATCTCGCGTTGGCGCTGATCATCGCCGGTGTTGGTTTCCTCAAAGCCAATATCTCAACGATTGTAGGGGAGCTCTACGATGTCGGGGATGTGCGTCGGGATTCCGGTTTCTCGCTCTTCTATATGGGCATCAATCTGGGGTCTTTCATCTCGTCCCTGACGGTCGGTATTATCGGCATTGCATGGGGTTGGAATTGGGGTTTTGGCCTAGCGGGCGTCGGCATGCTGTTTGGCCTTCTCACATTCCTCTTCTTCCAGCCCTGGCTGGAAGGTAAGGCCGAGCCTCCAAATCCCGAAAAGCTGAAGCAGAAAGTGCTCGGACCGATCAATGTCGAGTGGGCTTGCTATCTGACCGGTATCGCGATCGTCGCGGTTTCCATGATGATCGTAAAATTCCCTGACCTGTTTGCGGACGTTGCCGGATATATTGGTATCGCCATGTTCGTGCTTCTGGTGGGATATGCCCTCGTGAAGACACAGGGTGACGAACGCAAGAAGATGTTTGCGGCCATCTATTTTGTTCTCGCTCAGATCCCGTTCTGGGCTCTGTTCGAGCAAGCTGGGTCTTCGCTGAATCTCTTCACAGACCGTCTGGTAGATCGCAGCATGTTCGGCGTATCCGTACCTGCGCCGGTGTTCCAGTTCCTCAATGCAGGCTACATCATCGTCTTCGCTCCGATGCTGGCCTGGCTGTGGCTGTGGTTGGAAAAGCGCAAGATGAACCCGTCCACGCCGGTGAAGTTCGCGTTTGGTGTCTTCCTGGCGGGCCTGGGTTTCTACGCTCTTGTGGGTGGCATGGGGCTTTCCGGTGAGACGGGGCTCACTGCAGTTTATTTCATTTTCCTGATCTACTGGATCCACACCATGGGTGAGCTGATGGTCTCGCCGGTCGGCTTGTCATCTGTGACCAAGCTGGCGCCGGCGCGTGTCGTTGGCATGACCATGGGCGCCTGGTTCCTGTATTCCGGTCTGTCCAACTTCCTGGCTTCAGTTATCGCAGCACAGACAGGTGCGGAGACCATTGGTGGTCAAATCACCGATGTCGCTGCGGCCAAGTCAGGTTATGCGGAGGTGTATTCGAACGTAGGCCTGGTCGCGATGGCCATCGCTGTAGGCATGCTGTTGATCTCCCCGGTGATCAAATGGCTTATGGTTGATGCCGACAAGGCGACAACGCCGACCCTTGCCCAGGAAGAGGCAGCGGGCGCAGGACCTGACCGTCCGGCCAGCTAATCCCTCTCCACACAGACAGGAAAAGCCGCGGCGTTCGCTCCGCGGCTTTTTCTTTGGCCCTTATCCGGTTGTGCTGATCAGTGACTGAGTTCTTCCAGGTCACTCAGCTGGATGCGGTCATCATTGCGGCACTGGTTCTCTCGGCCGGTGGGCTGGATGTCCCAGACCCCGGTGCGCTGGTCGATGGTTACGCGGGCCTGGGAGAGGATGTCCATGCCGATGACCAGGGCTGGCGCATTCTCCCATCCCAGCGCGTAGAAGATGTCGAGATTGGCGCGCATTATGTACTGGCGGCTGATACACAGATCGCCAATCTGGAACTGGCGGATCGGAAAGGCATTGGCGTTGTCGCCCATGCGACCGTCAACGCCGGACAGCTCGTAGCTCAGCACATTACGAGGGACAAAACGCGAATGAAGGGCATGGTTGGCGATGGACACGGCGGAGCCGCTGTCGATGACCACGCGGAAAATCCGCTCACCCGTACCCAGTCGCGCCGCGCCGTAGAGAAGACCGTTCTCGGGGTCCAGGATGCCATCATCGAAAAAGACGTGTTCCGGTTCCAGCTGGATATGGCCGTCGGTGAAGTCGATCCCGTAGCGGCGCCCGGCAAAGGCATCCATGCCAAGAAGCCCGGCGATCATGGTGTTGCGTGTGGTGGAATCCGGGATGACGACGCTCTGCAGCGTCTGCGGGGGTATGTGTGGCAGGCGGACATCTGCCAGTTCAAACCGCTCGGCCTCGAACATCCGTGTCAGGGACTGGACGTCATCGGAGACGACCCAGCTGGACTGGAAGCCCATCTGTTCGGCGACAGCCTGGGCTATGGCAGTTCGGTTGGCACCGGTGTCGACAACAAAGACATGCTCCCCGTGTTCGCCGACTTCGACATCCATGATGACATGTCCGGACACGGTCCGGCCGAGTTCAATGGTCTGTGGCAGGGCAGGGGCGGGAAGCCAGGCGAGGCCCAGGCCAAGGGCCAGGGCGCGGGTCAGTCGATCGGATGGCTTCATGTTTCCTCCCGCCCGTGTCAGGGCATGCTGGGTGTGAGCACTCCACTGAACTGAACTCGCGGCCGCCGGCAGAAGTTTTCTTCTGAAGAGGGGCTGAGTTCGACAATTCCGTTTTCCCGGTCGACGACGAGGTTGAGGTACTGCATGGCATCCATCCCCAGGATGATTGCAGGCTCGTCCAGCCAGCCGAGAGAGCGAAAGATATCAAGATTGGCGAACAGGGCGGGTACCGTATCGAAACAGGCGCCGCCGACCCGCAGGCTGCGCAATGTGACCGCCCGTGTCGCTGTCGGGCGAACCTGCTCGACGCCGCGGGTGTTGAAGGTGATGCGGGTGCCGCGATCTGGCAGCATGTTGCGCATTCTCGCATTGACGAAAGTGCGCGGCGATCCGGTATCGATCATGACGCGAATTCGGGCGCGGCGGTTGCCGATCCTTGCTTCGGCATAGATCAGGCCTCGTTCCGTCGAAAACACGCCGTCCTGATGTTCCGGCGCGGCAGAATTGAGGATGAGCTGATCCGCCCCGAAATCCAGCCGGTAGCGGTCAACTCCCAGCGCATTGGTAGCGAGGAAGCCCATATAGTTCAGAGGCTCTTCGCCTTCGGCAGGCAGAACAATGCTGTGAACCTCGCCAATGGGATGGCCGTTTACGGCCACCGTTGGCATCTGGAACTCTTCTGCGACAAAAACCGTGTCGAGCGCCTGCACATCACTCATCGAGGTCTCACTCGGCGTAAAGCCGACCTCCATTGCCATTGGAAGCGCAATTGCCGTGTGACTGGCACCGGTATCGAGAATTAAATTGTAGGGGCCAAACTCACCGACATTGATGACGACAGTCGGGTGGCCTGCTGGCGTGGATCCCAGGTGAAGGGTGGTGGTTTCAGTCTCCTGGGCAGTCGCGGTGCTGGAACCGATGCTGGCGAACAGGCAGAGGGCAGTCAGAGCGAAGGAAACAGCGCTTCTTGTGGTCAATGAAACTCTCCTCTTGCCGGTGCCAGCTTCAACGCCGCGTGTTCCTTATTTCCCTATTCTCTGAAAGGATTTGTCCCGCTTCAAGACAGGCCTGAACACATCGGCGTGAAAAGGGACGGGTTTCCCCGTCCCTGTGATGAAGCATTTCGGTCAGAATGTGCCGCGTGCGCGGATGTAGAACGTCTTGCCCATGGATTCATTCTGGTACTCGATACGGTCGATAATGCCGTCAGCCCGGGAGCCGTCGTAGAAGACGCGCTCGCGGTCATCGCCATTATTGATGACGCCATCGACACCGGCTCGCAGGGTCAGGCCAAGCCAGCGTGTGGTTTCGACGTAGAGGTCGAGATCACCATCGGTGAAGCCCTGGACACGGTATTCCTGGGCGCGGAAAATCTCGCCATCCGACAGCCAGAAATAATCCCAACCCCAGGCGAACTGACGCTCCGGGAATGTCTGGCGGTAATCGAGGCGTAGCTCCCACATGCGATAGCCTGACCAGTGGCGGTCGACCATTGTCAGAGGGTCTTCGACATTGGTGTCATAGTATTCCAGGAACACGTCGAGGACGGCATTCGAGAGACCCAGATTGTCCAGTGGTGATGTGATGTTCGTCGTCACCCGGAAGTTTGAGCCGTCTCCGATATTGCCGGGTGCGTCGAAGACAGTGCCGTTGGATTCGATCGGCACCCAGCCATCGAGATCCTGGATCGAGTCATAGCCGATCACCAGAGAGAAGGATCCGTCACCAAACCGGCGTTCCCATTCGCCCTCAAGCGTCCACGTGCGCTGGGGCACGTAATCCGGATTGCCGAGCGTGGAGTTGTTGTCGGTCAGGTCCACCTGGCTGGCGAAACGGCCGAAATTCAGCTGGGCCACATCGCGGCGCAGGGTGACGCGGTAGCGGTTCTGATCGTCCTGGCGATAATTCAGCGTAAAGGACGGCTTGGCGTAGGTGAAGGAGCGCGATTGCTCGGCATCACCGGTCTGCTCGATCTCGGAGAATTCGTAACGCAGGCCGCTTTCCAGGCTGATGCGATCGGTGACCGTCCAGGTGTGGTTGGCGAAAAGCTCGGAACGGGTTTCCTCGACCATCGTGTCAGAGACCGGCAGGTCCAGCATGGTCACGGTCGTGCCGTCATCAACTGAAATGGTGAAGTCGGTATCGCGGGAGTTAACCGCCGTCTCGCCACCGAATTCGACGGC
The DNA here is from genome assembly GCF_017643475.1 of Maricaulis sp. Lineage (GTDB taxonomy): Bacteria > Pseudomonadota > Alphaproteobacteria > Caulobacterales > Maricaulaceae > Maricaulis. The sequence goes on along the minus strand of NZ_JAEPNI010000002.1, from coordinate 639,984 downwards.
ATGTCGATCATTGGGGTTGTACGAGAACGTCTGGCGAATAGCCGTTTCCTTGTACTCGCCTTCACCCTCATAGATCGAGGCGCGGTCAAAACCGGTGGTCGGCAGGTAGATGCTGAAGAATTCCGGATTGTTGGTCCATTCCTCGCGGGTCACCAACGCGATCGTCTCGGACGAGAAATTGTCAGAGAAGTCCCGGGAATAGGTCGATGACAGAGACCAGTTGGTGTTCTCATCATCCGCCGAGCTTTCCTCGAAACGCAGATCCGCACCCGTGCCGTCGACAACGTTGGAGCGGTGGTTCCGGCGCCACTCCCAGGTCTGGTAACGCAGGTCCGTCCGCAAGGAAGACGTGTCATTGATGCGCCAGTTCAGCGAGAAGGTCGGGATGAATTCCTGGAAGTGCCGCTGGTCATTGTCCCAGCGTAGCTCGGCCAGGTCCTGTCCACCATTGTCATAGAGGGATTCACGGCGACGGAAGAGATTGCCTTGCCAGCCGCCCTCGAAGCCGAATGTCATCTCTGCCGATCCGACCTGGGTCTTGTAGGAAATCTCGCCACCCGGCCCGATCCGGTGCGATTCAGACAGGCGGGCAACTGCGGCCCAGGAACCGGAATTGCCGGCGCCTTCGCGCAGGATCACATTGACCAGCCGCGGGTTGCCACGCATGTCGTATTGCGGCAGGGCTTCCTGGATCAGTTCGATGCGTTCGACATCGCCGGCATTGATCCGCTGCAGGACGGTCTGCAGGGACAGAGACTTGTTCGAAGGCCGTGCGCCGTTGATCAGCAGATTGCCAAAACTGTCGGCCAGACCGCGGCGCTGCTCATCCCCCCCGGAGAGCGAGAAGCCGGGTACACGCTGGACCATGTCCAGGGCGGTCGACGGTGAAAAGGCTGTGAAAAATGATGGTGCATAGCTCAACACGCCAGCCTGGACCTCGACGACCGTGGCGGCTTCTGTTGCTATGACTTCCTGTTGTGCCCAAGCCATCGGCTGGAAAGCCGAAAGCAGCGCGACCAGTGCTGTCGCGCGCAGATATTTCCCTCGCATGTGTTCCCCGGGTTTGTGCCTGCCCAACTTCCCCGCGTTTCGGGATAGTCGAGGTGGTTGGCCGGAACCATGTAATAATCTGTAAGGTCCATCACCGGGGCGTGAGGAGGGGCTTGTGCGCCCCTCGCTAGCGGACGGCTATCTGATGTAATTCAGCCGCTTAGAATGCTCCGGAGAACGTGATGTAGAACACACCGAAAGATTTGCGCTGTTCATGTTCTACGGCATTGATTATGCCATCGCGCGCGATCCCGTGAAAAATACACGCTCTCGATTGTGGATATTGCCGAACATATGCCGCACGCCCAGACGCGAGGTTACGCCGGCAAGACGTGTCGTTTCCACGAAGGCGTTCAGGCTACGCTCGCCGGAATCAACGGCGCGATATTCGCGGGCCCGGAAGGCTTCGCTGTCCGCATAGGCGCTGAAATCCCAACCCCAGGCCACTTGCCTGACCGGCAAATCCTGACGGAAGTCCATTTGTCCACCCCACTCCCGTGGTCCGCTCCAGCGGCGGGTTTCGCCGGTCAGTGGATCGGTGACTTCGGTATCATTCCAGCTCAGATCGATATCGAGCACGGCATTGCTGAGGCCCATGGCATCCAGTGGCGTTGTCGCGGAGAGCAGCAGGTCGAGCCGGCTGGCATCACCGATATTGCCTGGTGTGTCGAAGACAGATCCATTGCGCTCAGCCGCCAGCCAGCCAGCCATCAAGATCCTGGACATCGCTGTAGCGGGCCGTGAGCGAGATCGAGGCGTCATCTCCGAACCGTCTTTCCCATTCCGCTTCGGCGATCCAGTAGCGCTGGGGCACATTGTCCGGATTGCCCACCACGCTGGTATCATCATTGAGGTCGACGGAACTGGCGAATTTCCCGAACTGCAGCTGGGCGACGTCTCGCAGGACCGAAAAGCGCCAACGCGTGCGGGTATCCTGGCGCCAGGTCAGAATGGCTCCGGGCTTGAGATATTCAAACGAGCGGCTCTGCTCCGCATCGCCGCTCTGGGTGATCTCGGAAAACTCGACGCGCAGCCCGGATTCCAGCTGCAGTGTGTCAGACAGTGTCCAGGTGTGGGTGGTGAAGATTTCCTGGCGATCTTCCTCGACGCGTGTTGCCTAGACGGGAAGGTCGACCTCGGTGACGGTGTTGCCGTCATCGGTGAAGAGGCGCAGATCGCTATCGCGCGAATTCAGGGCCGTCTCGGCGCCAAATTCCAGGCTGTGACGTTCATTCGGATTCCAGGAGACAGTCTGACGCAGTGCCGTTTCCTCGATGTCGTAATCGCCCTCGATCACCGATGCGCCGACAAAGCCGACACCGGCCTGCCATTGATTGAAATGATGTGGACCCTGGCGCTCCCGGTCGCGGCGCACCAGCAGCGTCGTGTTGCTGGACCAGCGGTCGTTGAAACCGCGTTCCAGCGCGATCGGCTCCGAGCCCGGGTCTGCCGGGTCGAAGTCCTGGCGCCAGCGATCCAGATGCCAGACCCAGGCCTCCGCAAAGGCATCGAGGCGCAGGCTGGTGTCAGAGCCCAGCGGCGTGTTCATCGAAAAGGAGGAGCGCAGCGGCGCCCAGACATATTGTTCATTGATGCGGCGCGTTTCCGTCAGCTCACTGCCGCCATTGGAATAGACCTGCTGATCGATCCGGCCGCGATTGCCATACAGTTCGCCATTCAGGCTCATGGTGATTTCTGCCGAGCCGAGCCGGGTGCTCCAGGAGATGTTGCCGCGCGGACCGATCCGGTTGGAGTCGGACCTTTCGAGTGTGAAAGACCAGGCGCCGGAGCTTCCATTGTCTTCCACGACCACATTCGCCAGACGGGCGTGTCCGCGCATATCGAACTGGGGCAGGGCTTCCTGGATGAGCTCGATGCGAGCAACCGAGTCTGCCGGGATCCGCCCCAGCACCGTTTCCAGCGTCAGCGACTTGTTGGACGGGCGTTCGCCATTGATCAGCAGATTGCCGAAACTGTCACCCAGGCCGCGGCGGTCATCATCGCCCGAAGACAGCGCAAAGCCGGGCAGTTGCTGGATCATGTCCAGCGCTGTGACCGGATTAAAACGATCGAAAAAGCCGGTCTCATAGCGGACCACGGCGTCGGTGTTGGAGGGTGCGTCCTGACGGCCCTCGCTGGCTGTTGTCAGGGCGAGGGCGAGAGCGACGGCACTGGTCGCCTGCAAGATGAGATTACGCATGCAGAGTCCAATTCTCCTGAACCCGGGTTACTCCTGTCCCCGGCCTAGAGAGGCGGGGAGTGGGAGCAAAGGGTCAGAAGGGACTTCCTCGGACGAGCCGTGGTTTTCACGCGATGAATGGTGCTTAGCCGGCACCACCAACCGTAAGGCCGGCGATTTTCAACGAGGGTTGGCCGACACCGACCGGGACACCTTGTCCTGCCTTGCCGCAGACGCCGACGCCCGGATCCATTTCGAAATCATCGCCGATCATGGTGATCTGGGTGAGTGCGGTGGGGCCGTCGCCGATCAGGGTTGCGCCCTTGACCGGGGTGTCGATCTTGCCGTCGATGACGCGATAGGCCTCGGTACACTGGAAGACGAACTTGCCGGAGGTGATGTCGACCTGGCCGCCACCGAAATTCACGGCATAGATGCCGTCCTTCAGGCTTTCGACCATTTCGTCACGCTTGTGCTGGCCGGCCAGCATGTAGGTATTGGTCATGCGCGGCAGGGGCGGGTGGGCATAAGACTGGCGGCGACCATTGCCGGTGGGCTTCTGGCCCATAAGGTGGGCATTCATGCGGTCCTGCATATAGCCTGTCAGGATGCCATCCTCGATCAGCACCGTGCGTTCGGTTGGCGTGCCTTCATCATCAATCGTCAGCGAGCCGCGGCGTTCCGCCATGGTGCCGTCATCGATAACGGTGACGCCTGCAGCGGCGACCCGCTCGCCCATGCGGCCAGCAAAGGCGGAAGAACCCTTGCGGTTGAAATCGCCTTCCAGACCGTGACCGACAGCCTCGTGCAGCAGGACGGCAGGCCAGCCTGCGCCCAGAACCACGTCCATGACACCGGCGGGCGCGTCGACGGCGTCCAGGTTGACCCGGGCGATGCGCATGGCTTCGTCGGCGAGGGCCTTCCAGCTGTCCGGCTTGATCCATTCGTCAAACATGGCGCGGCCGCCGGCGCCGGCCGAACCGCTCTCGCGGCGACCATCACGTTCCACGGTCACCGAGACATTGAGGCGGACCAGCGGGCGAATGTCGGACTTGATGTCACCATCCGCGCGAATGACGGAGATCGCCTGGCGCGAGCCGGCGATCGAGGCGCTGACCTGCACCACACTGCCATCCTTGGCCCGGCAATAGGCATCGATTTCCTGCAGCAGGGCCGATTTTACCTCGAAGGTGGGCGATGAGACCGGGTCGACGGCGTCATAGAGCCTGGTGTTCGTTCCCACAGGCGGGGCAGCGAGCGAACCAGCAGCACCGCGCTTGACGGCTGCAGCGGTCTCGGCGGCGCGTTTTACAGCATCCAGCGTGGAGTCAGAAGAGTGCGCAAAGCCGAAGGCCTCTCCCTGGACGCAGCGCAGTCCGAAGCCGCGACTGGAATCGAAGCTGGAGGATTTCAGCCGCCCGTCGTCAAAGACGAGTGCCTCCGAGGTGGCTGTCTCCAGGAAGAGCTCGCCATCATCTGCCCCGGCCATCGTGTTCTCTAGAACAGGCAGGACATCGTCCGCGGTAAAGTCGAATTGTTCGATCGGATCGTTGGACATGGCGGGGCTCGCTTCGCAAATCGGATGTACCAGACATAATGGAGTGCGCCGGGAGTGCAAACAGATCAGCCACATCAGCGGGCCGAGCCGGAACTCGAATCGGAAACTGCGAGCCTCTCGCAAGACGCAGAAAGTGAGACGATTTGGCACAGCACATAGCTCTGGCTGACGGTATAAAGAGTGTCAGTTCTGACTTACGACGGATTGATGTGCAGTCGTGGTTTCGATTCTGCATGGTCAAGGTGTTGATTTTGATGGATTTCATAGCGTCAGCGGGCTGCGGGTGCTAATGATCATCAAAAAATGCCGTTGATGGCCTGACAGCGCTTGCGACCGGCACTATATTCCGCCGCCATCGGCAGGGGCTACCCTGCCTTCACGCCTGACTTGTATGGGGAAGCCATGCGTTTTCTGACCGCATTAGCGCTCACCGCGATCACCTCGGCCAGCGCCTTCGCAACGCCGATCGTCGGACAACCGACCGATGGAGGCCTCGGCTTCCAGCCCGGTGTCACGCCGATCATGGAGCAAGTGAACGATTTCCATAACATCTTGTTGTGGATCATTGTTCCGATCACACTTTTCGTCATGGGCCTGCTCGGCTGGATCATCATTCGCTACAACAAGAAAGCGAATCCGGTGCCGGCGAAGTTCAGCCACAATACGACGCTCGAGGTGATCTGGACGGGTATTCCGGTCCTGATCCTGGTGGTGATTTCCTTCTTCTCCTTCCCGCTGCTCTACCTGCAGGACACGATCCCGAGTGATCCGGATGGCGATATCCCGCCGGCGGAGTTCACCATCAAGGCCGTGGGTTACCAGTGGTACTGGGGTTATGAATATCCTGACCACGGTATCGAGGAATTCACCTCCAACATGGTTGCTGATGAGGATCTGCGTCCGGACCAGCCGCGCAATCTGGCTGTTGACCAGCCGATCGTGATCCCGGTCGACACGACGATCCGCCTGCAAGTCGTCGCTGCCGACGTTATTCACAACTGGGCGATGCCCGCCTTTGGCACCAAGATGGATGCCATTCCGGGCCGCATCAACGAAGCCTGGTTCCACGTCACCCAGGAAGGCACTTACTACGGTCAGTGTTCCGAGCTGTGTGGTGTGCGTCACGCCTTCATGCCGATCGAAGTGCATGCCGTGAGCCGTGATGTTTTCGACCGCTGGGTCGCCATGGTTGCCGAGGACCCGTACTCCGCGGAAGCCTATCAACTGATCGCTGACAATGTCGCAGAGCGCGAAACGCGCCTGGCGCAACTGGACTAAGGGGCTGTACGATGTCTGCAAACGCTGCAACACACGACGATCACACGCCCAGCATGTGGAGCTGGAAGCGCTGGGTCTATTCCACCAACCACAAGGACATCGGTACGATGTACCTGCTCTTCGCGATCTTCGCGGGGGTCATCGGTGGTGCGATGTCCGGCCTGATCCGCTGGGAGCTGGCGGAGCCGGGTCTCCAGGTCTTCACCGGTGAAGACACTGGCTGGGGTGCGCTGTTCGGTAACGAGCACAATTATAACGTTGTCACGACCATGCACGGTCTGATCATGATCTTCTTCATGGTCATGCCCGCAATGGTCGGCGGTTTTGGTAACTGGTTCGTGCCGCTGATGATCGGCGCGCCGGACATGGCCTTCCCGCGCATGAACAATATTTCCTTCTGGCTCCTGCCTGCGGCCTTTTTCCTGGCCTTCATTTCCCTTTTCGTACCGGGCTCCGGTGCGGGTGACGGATTTGGCGGTGGCTGGGTGATCTATCCGCCGCTCTCGACAACAGGCCACCCCGGGCCAGCCATGGATCTCCTGATCCTGTCGCTGCACGTTGCCGGTGTGTCCTCGATCCTGGGTGCCATCAACTTCATCACCACGATCTTCAATATGCGTGCGCCGGGCATGACCCTGCACAAGATGCCGCTGTTCGTCTGGTCGATGCTGGTGACGGTCTTCCTGCTGCTTCTCTCCCTGCCGGTTCTCGCTGGCGCGCTGACCATGCTGCTGACCGACCGTAATTTCGGCACGGCCTTCTTCGATCCGGCCGGTGGTGGTGATCCGGTGATGTTCCAGCACCTGTTCTGGTTCTTCGGTCACCCGGAAGTCTACATCCTGATCCTGCCCGGTTTCGGCATCGTCTCGCACATCGTCTCGACCTTCTCCAAGAAGCCGGTCTTCGGTTATCTGGGCATGGCCTACGCGATGGTTGCGATCGGTTTCATCGGCTTCATCGTGTGGGCGCACCACATGTACACCGTTGGCATGCCGGTTGATCTGAAGGCCTATTTCGTGGCGGCCACCATGGTCATTGCGGTTCCGACAGGCATCAAGATCTTCTCCTGGATTGCGACGATGTGGGGCGGTTCCATCGAGTTCCGCACACCGATGCTGTGGGCGATCGGCTTCATCTTCCTGTTCACCGTTGGTGGTGTGACGGGCGTGGTGCTGGCCAATGCCGGTATCGACCAGTCGCTGCACGACACCTATTACGTGGTCGCGCACTTCCACTACGTGCTGTCCCTGGGTGCGGTCTTCGCGATCTTCGCGGGCTGGTACTACTGGTACGAGAAGATCTTTGGCGTGAAGTACAATTCCTTCCTGGCTCGCGCCCAGTTCTGGTTCTTCTTCATCGGTGCGAACGTGATCTTCTTCCCGCAGCACTTCCTGGGTCTGCAGGGCATGCCGCGTCGCTATGTCGATTATCCGGATGCCTTCGAGCAGTGGAACTGGGTATCGTCCATGGGTTACGTCATCATGGCCATCGGCATGCTGCTCTTCTTCGTGGTTCTGATCGAGTCGATCATTTCCCGTCGCAAGGCGGACGCCAATCCGTGGGGCGAAGGTGCGACGACGCTCGAGTGGACGCTGTCCTCTCCGCCGCCTTTCCACCAGTTCAACGAGCTGCCGAAAATCAAGTAGGTAGATCTTGGACCACTCGACGAACTCAAGCGTTCATCGCGCAGAGGGCGAGGCTGTTTCAACAGCCTCGCCCCGCGACTATTTTGACCTGATGAAACCCAGGGTGATGACGCTTGTCGTCTTCACAGCCTTTGCGGGTCTCATCGCAGCGCCGACGGATGTCGATCCTTTCCTGGCGCTGATCTCGATTGTGTCCCTGGCCATCGGGGCGGGCGCGGCTGGCGCGCTCAACATGGCTTATGACGCCGATATCGATGCCACCATGAAGCGCACGCAGAAGCGCCCGGTGCCGCGCGGTGCGGTGTCCATCTCCAATGCCTATGGCATGGGCCTGGTGGCTTCCATCCTGTCTGTGCTGATGATGGCCCTGGCGGCCAATTATCTGGCGGCCGGCCTGCTGGCCTTCTCGATCTTCTTCTACGCCGTCATCTACACGATGATCCTCAAGCGCTCGACGCCGCAGAATATCGTCATTGGTGGTGCGGCCGGTGCCTTCCCGCCGATGATCGGCTGGGTGATTGCGACCGGTGAGATCTCGCTGGATGCGGTGATCCTGTTCATGATCATCTTCCTGTGGACGCCGCCGCATTCCTGGGCCCTGGCCCTGTACAAGTCCGGCGACTATGCCGAGGCCAATGTACCGATGATGCCGGTCGCCAAGGGCGCCAAGTCCACCCGCCTGCAGATCCTGCTCTATTCGATTGTTCTGGTCGTTTTTGCCGGAGCGCCGGTGCTGACGGGCCTGGGCGGGCTGGTCTATGCAGCGACATCGCTTGGCGGTGGCGCGCTTTTCCTGCTTCTGGCCTGGCGTATCTATAATTCCCGGGCCGGCGAGGCCGGTTCCGCTGAAGACGGCGCGCTCTATGCCGTTCGCGCCGGCGACAAGGCCGCCCGCGACCTGTTCGCTTTCTCGATCGGCTATCTGACGGTCCTTTTTGCCGCATTGATTGTTGAGCACGCATTTGATGCTTATTGGGCAGTTCCCGGAGTAAACTTGTAATGGCCCCCGAAAACGGTTCCGACACGACTGGTGACAACGCGAATGACGAGACTGCCCCGGAGCGTCTCGACAGTTCCGGTGCGCCAGCCAGCGAGAATTTCGGGTTCCATCACCGCGAAGGCCAGCCTTCCGGCGAGAGTGTCAGCCTGACCGAGGAACAACTCGCCGCGCGCAAGAAGCGCAATATCGCCATCGCCTGGAGCCTGATTGGCTTCATGGTTGTGGTTTTCCTTGTCACCGTCACCCGGTTGAGCCAAAACGTAGCCAGCTGACGCTGGACGTTGTGAGTTCCCCGTCGGCGCGGGGGCAAGGTGAGCATTCAAGACATCAACAATCAGATTGCCGACCGGTTTGAACCGCTGGATCGCAAGTATTGGGTGATCGGCCTGTGCTTGCTGGTGGGGCTCAATTGGGCCGGCGCGCAGCTTTGGTATGGCCTGACCCTGCTGGCTCAGTCGCGTTCAATCAGCGTTGACGTCGTCGCGCTTTTCGCAGGATTGCGACGACTGGTCGATCATCAGGCTTTTGAGCCGCTTCTGATCCTGTTTTTGCAGGGTATTGCGTCTTTCTGGCTGACAGAGGCCGGGCCGACCATACGCCGAGGCCTGGTAGTGAGCGCAGCGGCGATTTTGCTCGTCATACTTACTCGTTGGCTGGGAGATGTTGCTCTCTATAGCGGGACCGGCTTCTCCGGCCATGCCTACCTTCTTTGTGATCTGTTGGCGTTGTTCGCGGTCTGCTGGCCGACGGTCCTTAAGTTCCGCGTTCTGTCGCGTATGAAGGCGGTGCGCCCCAGTCTCGCTGCCTGGTGGGAAATCTGTTTCATCGCAATTCTGGTCCTGCCGGGCCTGATTCAGGCTGTAAAAAATCTGACTGCTATACTGCTGAGCGAGCAGGGCTTCTCGGTCGTACACGGGGGCGAATCTCATGCCGTGCTGGGCACCGCAGTCATGGTCAGCTGGTATTTCTGGTTTGATCGGATGTGGCGGGTTCGTTTCAATCGCGTGCTGGTGACCCTGCATCTGGGCGCTGCACTCGTCGGACCGCTGACGCTGGCCTTCTTTGGGATGGGTAGGGATGTAACCTCGATCTGGCGTTACATGCAGGGCGACGACTTGCGGGCCCAGCCGACCAGTCAGTTGGACCTGGATTATTCCGCCTTGCAGGCGATGAACGAGCACGTCGCGCTCTTCCAGATGATCGCCATCGCCCTATTTGGAGTGGTATTACTCGAAGCGATGGTCAGGAAAATGATGGGCGGAACGGTTCAGACCTATGATGCGGCAACAGCACGCAGGCTGCGCCGCTATGCCGCTCTTGTATTGTTGGCCGGACTCCTGTTTATGGGCGAGAATTTTCTCGTTTATTTCGTGCTGAGCTTATGATCCGCCTTCCGCAAGACAAGAACACCCGTGTTGCCGTGATGGCTGCCTTTGGCGCCCTGACCATGGTGGGCGCTGCCTTTGCAGCGGTGCCGCTGTATGACCTGTTCTGCCGCGTGACGGGTTATGGCGGCACGACGCAGGTGGCCGTGGGCGAGGCCGGCGAAATCCTCGAGCGTGAAGTCACGGTCTATTTCGACGCCAATACCGAGCGTGACATGCCGTGGACGTTCGAGCCGCTGCAGCGTTCGCTGACCGTGCGTGTGGGCGAGAGCGGGCTGGCCTATTACCGCGCGACGAATACGTCGGACCAGCCGGTCACCGGTATCGCTTCCTATAATGTTTCGCCCTACAAGGCCGCGCTGTATTTTTCCAAGATCCAGTGTTTCTGTTTCACCGAGCAGACGCTGGAGCCGGGCGAGAGCATGGATATGCCGGTATTGTTCTTTGTCGATCCGCTGATCGATGACGAGCGCCGCATGGACGATGTGAGCGCCTTCACCCTCTCTTACACCTTCTTTGAAACCGATGGTGCTGCTTCCGCTTCCAGCGACGCCGCGCCTTAGCATTGAACCTTTCGCCGTGTCCGGGTATCACCGGGCCAAGTGGCTGATTTGATATCGCAGGAGATTCGCGATGGCTGGGCAGGCTGTTAAGCACGACTACCACCTTGTGGACCCGTCCCCGTGGCCGTTCTTCGGCTCGTTGGGCGCCTTTTTGCTGGCCGTTGGTGCGGTCGCCTGGATGAAGGGACTTGTCGGTGCCGAGCACCCGCTGGCCTTCTTCTACGGTCCGAACGCCTCTGCAGGCTTCTTCATTGGCCTGCTCATCGTGCTGATCACGATGTTCGGCTGGTGGGCAGATGTCATCAAGGAATCGCGTGCGGGTGACCACACGCCGGTTGTCGATATCCACCTGCGCTACGGCATGATCATGTTCATCGCTTCCGAAGTGATGTTCTTCGTTGCGTGGTTCTGGGCCTTTTTCGAATACGCGATCTTCCACGAGGTGCGTCTTGATCCGGGCCTCGCGACCTGGCCGCCGGCCGGTGTCGAGACTTTCGATCCGTGGCACATCCCGCTGATGAACACGCTCATCCTGCTGCTCTCCGGCACCACCGTGACCTGGGCGCACCACGCGCTGCAGCACGATGACCGCAAAGGCGCCAAGCTGGGTCTGTTGTTCACGGTAATCCTGGGCCTCTGCTTCACCGCACTGCAGGTCTACGAGTACCAGGAAGCCCACTTCGCCTTCTCCATGGCGGATGGCGGCAACCTCTATGGTTCCACCTTCTACATGGCGACCGGTTTCCACGGTGCACACGTCATCATCGGTACCATCTTCCTCGCCGTCTGCCTGTTGCGCCTGATGGCCGGGCATTTCACGCCGGAGAAGCATTTCGGTCTCGAGGCCGCTGCCTGGTACTGGCACTTCGTCGACGTGGTCTGGCTCTTCCTGTTCGCCTTTGTCTACGTCGTCTACCAGTAAGGCGAGACTGCATGGACAATCCCTCTCCGTTTGCGACCGGCTTTCACTGCCGTTGTCCAAAATGCGGAGAGGGTTCCATGTTCAACGGACTGCTCAAGATAGCGCCGCGGTGTGATGCCTGCGGCGTTTCTTTTGAGGATGCCGATGTCGGTGATGGCGCATCGGTTTTTGCCCTCTTCATTGTCGGCTTTCTTGCGATGGTGGTTTTCCTGCTCGTCGCCGTCGCCTTCAACCATCCACCCATCTGGGTGCATTTGCTGATCCAGCTCCCGATGATCCCGATCGCCACGATCGCCTGCATCCGCCCGCTCAAGGGGGTGCTCTTTGCATTGCAGTTCAAGCACGATGCCCAGGAAGCACGCCTGGACGACTGACGGCTGTTGGTGGGACATTCCCGCGACATCCTAGCGACTGGTGTTTCCTGCCAAGGCGGATTAGACCGGCACTCATGACACCGACCCGTTTTCCCATCTGGCTGACTGTTTTCACGATCGCCTCTCTCGCAATCCTGCTGAGCCTCGGCACCTGGCAGTTGCAACGCATGGCCTGGAAGAGCGCGCTGATCGACCAGTATGAGGCGCGAGGCGAGGCGGACAGTTTCCAGGCGGCGGTCTGCGCGCTGGGTGACAGCCAGTTCAGCCCGCGCGTATCGGGGCCGGCGCCGCTTTCCGGACAGGAATTGCGCCTCTATGCCCTGCGCGGCCAGCCCGGCTGGGTGCGCCTGGGCAGTTTGCGGGTTGCTGACTGCGAGACCGGCGAACAGCGTTCTGTCCTCATCGAGAGCGCTTTCGAAACCCTGGAGGGCGAGCGTGTCTCCCGTCCCCGCGTCTGGCGGGCAGAGCCTGCGGTCACTGCAGGACTGTTCACACCTGGCAACGAAGCAGATACCAATCAGTGGTATAGCTTTGACCGGATCGAAATGGCGCGTGCCCTGGATATCGATCCGGACCAGCTCCTGCCGGTCTGGATCCGTGAGGACAGTGGCATGCCGGCGAGCCTCAGTCAGACGCCTCCCTCCAAACATTTTGGATATGCGCTGACCTGGTTCGGACTGGCCCTCGCGCTGATGGCGGTCTACGCCGCGATGCTGTTCAAGCGTCGCCAATAAGCCCGCTTCGGCGGAACATGTTATAAGAGCGGGTAACAGCCCGCCGTATTGGGAGAGATGCGTGGCACTTTGGCGCGATGATCCGGAAGAAGACATCCTGTTCGGTCAGGGCATCAAGCTGCGGGCACCCGTGCTCGAGGACTATGATGCCTGGGCAAAGCTGCGCGGCGCCTCGCGCGCCCACACCGAACCCTGGGAGCCGGCCTGGACGGTTGATGAATTGTCCAAGGGTGCGTTCCGCCGCCGTATTGCGCGGTACCAGGCCGACCGCCAGTCCGGTCTGGGCTATCCGTTTTTCATCGTGCGGCGGGAGGATGATGTCCTGCTTGGCGCGTGCAATCTGAACAATGTCCGGCGCGGCGTGCTGCAGGCGGCGGATATCGGCTACTGGGTCGGCAGCCCCTATGTCCGCAAGGGCTATACCCGCGCCGCGGTGAAACGTGTCTTGTGCTTCGCTTTCGATTCCCTGGGCCTGCATCGTGTCGAGGCGGCCTGTCGTCCGGAAAACCATGCCTCCCGCAAATTGCTGGAGGGCGTCGGCTTCCAGTTCGAGGGGCGCTCGCGTTCCTTCCTCAATATTGCTGGCGAGTGGCGTGATCATGATCGTTTTGCCCTGCTCAGCACTGACGAGCGCAAATGAGTTCCGATCCGTTTGAAGCCGGTGCCGCAGCCGCGGGCGCGGTGGCGTTCAGCATCCATCCTGGGACCGGCGCCGTGACCCTGTCCGGCGAGCGAGCTCGCTTTGGCCTCAATGGTGATACCCTGACGCTGGAGGTCTTCCTCGCGCGCATGGGCCCGACGGACCAGGATGCGGTGCGCCGGGACCTGGCGGCGGGCCGGATCGATGTGCGTTTGCGCCTGACCGGTCTGGACCAGCAGCTGAGTTATGTGCGTCTGATCGGTGCCCGGCGTGAGGGTGAGCGGGTCGACGGTCTGATGATCCCGGCCGGGAACACGGTCCACAAGGCCAACCGGATTGCCGACGAGCACGCCCTGGCGCGGGCTGTGGAGGCGGGCGAGGTGCTGGCCTTTTACCAACCGATCATCTGTCTGAAGACGCAGAGCCTTGTGGGTTTCGAAGCGCTGGCCCGCTGGCGTCGCCCGGGTGTTGGTGTGCTCGCTCCGCCGGATTTCCTGGCCATGGCGGATGATATCGATCAGCTGGGCAAGCTGAGCTCGAATATTCGTTCCAACGCGGTGGATGATCTCTCGGCCTGGCGCCGGAGTTCGCCTCAGGCACAGGATCTGTTCGTAGCGGCCAATGTCTCGGTCAGCGAGCTGGTCGATCCCGGCTTCCAGGATCGCATCATTGCCTATGTCGAACGCGCCGGCCTGCCCGCCGGTGTCTTCAAGCTGGAGATCGCCGAAACCGAGATCATGCACGATCCGGACGCTGCGGCCGACGCCATGGCGCGTCTGTCCGAAGCAGGCATTGCCCTGGCGCTGGATGATTTCGGAACCGGCTATTCCTCGCTCGCGCGGCTGGAAATGCTGCCCTTTGATGTGGTCAAGGTCGACCAGTATTTCGTGCGCGCCATGATCGGGAATGAAAGTGCGACAACTGTGGTGCAGTCCGTGGTGCAGTTGGCCAAACACTTCAAGATGAAGGTCGTCGCAGAAGGCGTGGAGACGGCCGAAACCGCCAGCCTGCTGGCCGAGATCGGCTGTGACTTTGCGCAGGGCTATCGCTATTCCGGCGCGCTGGCACCGCAGGATGCGTATGAACTGATCGGGGCTGGACTGGAAGGCCGGTTCAGGGCCGCCAGCTAGGCATTGCCGCTGAGGCTGGACAGGCGTTCCAGGTTGATGCCCAGTAGCTCCAGGGCGCGTTCCCACTTGTCGTCAGCGCTTTCGGCAAAGATCAGGTCCTCGTCTGGATCTGCGACAAACCAGGCATTGCTGGCCAGTTCCTCTTCCAATTGTCCAGCTCCCCAGCCGGAGTAACCCAGCGCGAGCAGGCTGCGGCGAGGTGGTCTGGGCGAGGCGATGGCCTCCAGCGCGTCCTTGGTCGCCGTCAGCCCGATCGTGTCGCTTACGGGCAGGGTCGAATCATTCGATTCGAAATCAGCGCTATGCAGAACAAAACCGCGATCTCGTTCGACCGGTCCGCCCACCAGTACGGCGCGGTCCGGGGCATGGGGCTCGCCCTCGATGCCTAATTGTTCCAGCAGGGATGGAAGTCTGAGGCCTTCAACAGGCTTGTTCAGTACGATTCCCATTGCATGATCCTCGGAATGATCGCACATGAGGATGACGGTGCGATCGAAACGCGGGTCGCCGATAGAAGGGGAGGCGATCAACAACTTGCCTCCCAGATATCTGTCGGCTGTCAGCGTATCATCTTTCCGAGTCATACCGGCATGATCGCCTCAAATAGGGGATGCGTCTAGCCGGGTTCCCGCTATCTTAAAGTGCGCAAGCACGCATAAATAAACCTTCAGGAGAATAGACCATGACGATCAAGGTCGGTGACCGCCTCCCCGAGGCCACTTTCATGACGATGACGGCCGATGGCCCAGCCCCGGTGTCCACGTCCGATGTTTTTGCCGGCAAGACTGTTGCCCTGTTCTCTGTACCAGGCGCGTTCACGCCGACCTGTTCGGCCAAGCACCTGCCGGGCTTTGTCGAGAACGCCGCAGCCATCAAAGGCAAGGGTGTCGACACCATCGCCTGCATGTCCGTCAACGACGTCTTCGTCATGGGCGCCTGGGGCGCTGACCAAAAGGCGGGTGAAGATGTGATGATGCTGGCCGACGGCAATGCCGAGTTCGCCAAGGCCGTTGGCCTCGAGTTCGACGGCAGCGGTTTTGGCATGGGTGTGCGCGCGCAGCGTTTCTCCATGCTGGTCAAGGACGGCGTAGTGTCCGAGCTGAATGTCGAGGCTCCGGGCGAATTCAAGGTCTCGTCCGCCGACCACATTCTCGGACAGCTCGACAGCGTGTCCGCATAAACAACTCGTGACTTAATGGGAGGGTCCGCATGGATTTCGGTTTGATTGGCATAGCCGTACTGTTTTTCCTCGCACTGGCGATCATCATGTCGGTGATCAAGACAGTACCGCAGGGACAGGAATTTACGGTGGAGCGTTTCGGACGTTTCACGCGGACCCTTACGCCCGGTCTTCACTTCATCGTCCCGTTCGTGGACGGCATTGGTTACAAGATGAACATGCGTGAGCGTGTTCTCGATGTTCCCAACCAGGATGTGATCACCAAGGACAATGCGACCGTCTCGGTCGACGCCGTGGTCTTCATCCAGGTGATGGATGCGCCGCGCGCGGCCTATGAAGTCGACAATCTCGACTTTGCCATCATCAACCTGGCGCTGACGAATGTACGGACTGTGGTCGGTTCCATGGATCTCGACGAAACCCTGTCCAAGCGGGACGAGATCAATGCGCGCCTGCTGTCCGTGATCGATGCGGCGACCAACCCCTGGGGTGTAAAGGTGACCCGGATCGAGATCCGCGACCTGTCGCCGCCCATGGATATCACCGAGGCCATGGCCCGCCAGATGAAGGCCGAGCGTCTCAAGCGTGCAGAGATCCTGGAAGCCGAGGGCGCCAAACAGTCCCAGATCCTGCGGGCTGAAGGTGAGAAGGAAGCGGCGATCCGCGAGGCCGAGGGTCGCAAGGCCTCTGCCTTCCTCGATGCCGAGGCGCGCGAGCGTGAAGCTGAAGCCGAAGCCAAGGCGACCGAAATGGTCTCTGACGCGATCGGCAAGGGTGACGTCTCCGCGATCAACTACTTCCTGGGTCAGAAATATGTCGATGCGTTCGCCAATCTCGCAATCAGCGATCAGCAGAAGACAGTGATCATCCCGGCAGAGTTCTCCAATATCATCGGGACCATCACCGGTGTGGGTGAGCTGGGCAAGGCGGCGCACAAGGCCGTAAGCGAAGCCACGCACAAAGAATAAGTGTAACGGGTAGAGGAGGTCAGATATGGATTCGATTGTTTCACTGCTTGAGAAGCTGAACCTGTGGGCATGGTGGGCAATTGCCGGCGTGCTCCTGATCGCGGAGTTGCTGACAGGCACAACCTACCTCCTCTGGCCTGCTGCGGCAGCGTTCCTGACCGGTTTCATCGCGCTGGAGTTTATCGGCGCGAGCTGGACCCTCCAGCTGACTTTCTTTGCCTTCTCCTCGATCGCGCTGATCTGGGCAGGCGACCGCTGGGTGCGTCCGCGTCTCAAGGCCGGAGCCAGCACCGGTCTCAATGACCGCTCCCAGCGCATGATCGGCCAGCGGGTTGTCGCTGTGAGTGATTTTGCTGCGGCAAGAGGTCGGGTGAAATTCGGTGATACCGAGTGGGCGGCGGAGATGATCGATGCCAGTGACCCGGCGTCCGGAACCACGCTGTATGTGCACGAGGTCAATGGTGTGATCCTGCGGGTTTCCGACCACCAGGCGCAGTGAGTCATACCATATATCCGGATCCGCTAAAATTTTAGCTTTCCCGGAGAGTAACCGGAAGGATTTCGCCCGTATATCCGCGCTCAGTTGAGTTTAATTCCTTGGGTGAGCGAAATGAAAGCAAAAACCTTCTCCGTAATCATCGCTTCTGGCATGGCTGTTTCTCTTGTTGGTGCTCCGGCGCTTGCAATCACGACGACCGATCGCGCTGCTATTGAGCGCTCGGCTCCGGACTACCCGCGTGGCGCCGAGCGTCGCGGTATCGAGGGTTCTGTCACGGTTTCCTATGCGATTGACGCTGATGGCAGCGTTGTTGATGCCCAGATCGTGGAATCCACGCCGGCCGGTGTATTCGACCGTGCCGCGTTGGCTGCAATCGAGACCTGGCGCTACGAAGCCAGTGAGGCCCGCACCGAGGGTCACACCTATTCCCTGGACTTCCGTCTCGGCCAGTAAGCCTGGACAATTCCTCCCGGAAAAGCCGGTCCCTCGCGGGGCCGGCTTTTTTATGCCTTAGGGGCGGGTGTGGCTGCATTTAGTTTTGGTAAACCGACGCGACTGAGACTGCGTCTTTCATCTGTCCGGACTCGGGGACTTTCTTGTCTGATAAGCAAACCGACTTTGAAGAAGCACGTCTAGCTGCCCTGTATGCGTTAGGCCTGCTGGATACCGAAGCTGAGGACGGTTTCGACACACTCACCGACCTTGCGGTTGGGCTGACCGGCACGCGTATGTGTGCCGTCTCGCTGGTAGATCGGGACAGGCAGTGGTTCAAGTCGAACATCAATATTCCGGCCGACGAGACGCCGCGCGATGTCGCTTTCTGTCATCATGCGATTCAGGGTGATGAAATTTTCTACGTCCCCAACGCGCTGGAGGATGACAGGTTCCGCGACAATCCGCTGGTGACCGGCGAGCCGCATATTCGCGGTTATGCGGGTGTTCCGATCCGCGAGTCCGGTGGACACAAGATCGGAACCCTGTGCGTTATTCATGACGAGCCAATCGATCTTTCGGTAAATGATTTTGAACGCCTGACGGCCCTGGCACGCCTCGTTGAGGAGCGTATTGCCGAGCGCGCGCGGACTCGAGCTGCCGACGCGTCGACCCGGCAATTGGCAGCTATCGCCCAGGTGCAGACCCAGTACATCGCCAATCTGGCAGATGCCAACATCGCTTTCGGTCAATTGCTCAGCGCCGCTCTGGAGCTTACCGGTAGCGAGTATGGTTTCATCGGTGAAATCCTCACCGACGAGAGCGGTCGTTTCCTCAAGACGCATGCGATTACCGATATTTCCTGGGACGAGGAAACGCGTCAGATCTATGAGACCCACTCCAAGACGGGTTTTGAGTTCCGAAATCTCGACACTCCGTTTGGCTATACGATCAGGACCGGCGATGCGCTGATCACCAATAACCCATCAGAGCACGGAGAATCGGGAGGGCTACCGGAAGGATACCCGCCCCTAAAGGCCTATATGGGCATCCCGCTTTTCAGTCGGGGCGAGTTTGTGGCCATGATCGGGATTGCCAATCGCCCCGGTGGGTTTGACCCGGCGATCAGACAGGCGATCGAACCCCTGCTGGTGACAATTTCCAATCTCGTCAGTGCCCACCGCATGGAGCGCGCACGCGAGCAGGCGATTGCTGATCTCAACGACAGCCAGCGTCGTTACGATCTCGCTGTACAGGGCAGTGCATCGGGTGTCTGGGAGCTCGATGTGCGTCAGAATACGGCATTTCTGTCGGAACGCTTGCTGGACATTGTCGGTCGGCCCGAAACAATGCCGCAGATGGGAAGCGGTCAGATCGACAACAGCGCCGAAGTGCTCCTCGGATTTGTTCACCCGGAAGATCGAGAGCGCGTCGAGACTGCCCTGAACGCACACTTGTTCAAGAAACAACCCTATCAACAGGAATACCGGCTGCGTAAGCCTGATGGCAGCTTCATAATTGTCCGTTCGCGCGGGCAGGCCGAATGGGATTTCGAGGGCAAGCCGGTCCGCATGGCCGGCTCCATCGAGGACATTACAGCCAGTGTCGAGCTTGAGAAGGAGAAACGACGGGCCACAGAACGTCTCCTGGTGGTGACTGAACTTGGCGGAATTGGAAGCTGGGAGGTCGATATGGCCACCGGCCAACCGATCTGGGACGAGATTACCTGCAGGATCCATGAAGTGCCGGCCGATTTCGAGCCTGCAATGGACGAGGCCATCAATTTTTACGCCCCGGAAGCGCGGCCGGTTATGACAGACGCGGTTCAGCGCGGAATCCAGGAGGGTGAACCCTGGGATCTGGAGCTGCCGTTTATTACGGCCAAGGGAAACAGAATTTGGGTGCGTGCCGTTGGGCGGGCCCTGTTTGAGAATGGCAAGGTCAGTAAGTTGATCGGCTCCTTCCAGGACGTAACTGAACGTCGAGCCCGCGAAGAAGAGGTGCGTACGCTTTCCGGGCGCCTGGGCTTGGCTTTGCAAGTGGGCAAGATCGGCGTGTTCGAGATGAATCTCGATGATGGGTCTACCTGGTGGGACAAGGGATCCCACACCATGTTCGGCGTCGATCCCGAAGCAGCAGAAGATCCGTTCAAGATTTGGGAAAACCGCATCCACCCGGACGATGAACCGGAGTTGCGCGAAAAGCTGGAAGCGGCTCTGCGCGAGGGGGCGGAGTATGATGCGGAGTACCGCATTGTGTTGGATGATGGCCGCGTGCGCCATATCCGCTCACAGGCACTGCTGCGCGAAGGCCTCTACGGTGAAAAAGTGTTCAGCGGGATCAATTTCGACCTGACGTCTGAGGTGCGTGCCCGCGAGGAAATCGAGCGTCGCCGCAAGGAGGCTGAAGAAGCCAACCTGGCAAAGTCCCAATTCCTTGCGAATATGAGTCACGAGATCAGAACGCCGCTGAATGGCGTGCTCGGCATGACGCAGCTATTGCGCCTGACTGATCTCACCGACAAACAGGCGGGTTTCGTCAATACGCTTGAGAATTCAGGTCGGGCCCTGCTCGACCTGATCGAGGATATCCTCGATATCTCCAAGATCGAGGCGGGCGCGGTCGATCTGTCGAATGAGCCGTTCGACGTTGCGCAAACATCGCGTTCGGTCATTGACATGGTGGCGGGCATGGCCGCCGAAAAATCTCTCGACTTGTCGATCGAAATCGACCCGAAGATCCCGCGGAAGGTCCTCGGCGACCAGAAGCGCATCCGCCAGGTTCTCATCAATCTTCTGGGCAATGCGGTGAAATTCACACCGAGCGGCTCTGTCAGTCTTGAAGTCAGCCAGCTCAAGCCGGATTGGGTTCGCTTCGTCGTTCGGGATACGGGCCCGGGAATACCCGCCGACCAGTGCAGTCATATCTTCGGTCGCTTCGCGCAGGTCGACGGCAGCGCAACTCGCGAGCATGGCGGAACGGGTCTCGGTCTGGCCATTTGCAGCGAAATCGTCGAGCTGGCAGGAGGCGATATCGGTGTGGAGAGCGAGCTCGGCCAAGGTGCGTGTTTCTGGTTCGAAATACCCCTGGAAAGCGCTGATAGCTGGAGTTCCGGCGCTGAAACGAGGGATCTGGCTGCCGCCAGCCAGACGGCCCGGATGTCGGCATCGGGTCGAATCCTTGTGGCGGATGACGTGGCCACGAACCTAATTGTTGCGACAGCGCTTCTGAAAGGTGCGGGTTACGAGGTGGAAACCGCCAGTAACGGCCAGGAGGCAATCGACATTCTGGCCAACGGACGCTTTGACGCTGTTCTGATGGATATTCAGATGCCTGTTCTTTCTGGCGACGAAGCCATTCGCCAGATCCGTGAGTCCGGGGCCGAGTATGCGAACATTCCAATTTTCGCTGTGACGGCGGATGCGACCCGCGGTGCGCGCGAGAAATATCTCGCTTCCGGGGCCAATGGTTATCTCGCCAAGCCGCTCGATCTGGCCGAAGTCCTGGCTGTGCTGCAGCCCAGCGGCGAAGAGCGTCAGGCCAACGGCTAGCCTAGTCCCGCAATACCTTCGCGCGCCAGTTCGTCAGCGCGTTCATTGCCCGGATCGCCCGCATGGCCCTTCACCCAGCGCCATTCGATGGTGTGTTCGCGGGTCAGGGCGTCCAGCTCCTGCCAGAGATCGACATTCTTGACCGGCTTCTTGTCGGCGGTTTTCCAGCCGCGCTTCTTCCAGCCATGGATCCATTTGGTGATGCCATCGCGCAGATAGACACTGTCCGTGATCAGAACGACGGTGCGACCCGGCTTCTTCAGCGCCTTCAACGCCTCGATCGCGGCCTGCATCTCCATGCGGTTATTGGTGGTGTCGCGCTCGCCGCCCTTGAGTTCCTTGCGGTGGCCATTCCATTCCAGGATAGCGCCCCAACCACCCGGGCCGGGGTTTCCGGAACAGGCGCCGTCAGTGTGGATCGTAATCGTGCTCACAGCGGATATTTCTTTTCCATATCATCCAGGCCGGCACGGATGAGTTCTTCCAGAACGCCCATGTCCACATCGGCCAGCTTGTTGATGTAAAGGCAGGATTTGCCAAGCTTGTGTTTGCCCAACCGGCCCAGTATCTCGCTGAAATCGGTGTAGCCGGGCATGATGTAGACCACCATATTGGCCTTGCGAGGCGAGAAGCCGGTGCGCATGAAATCGCCTTCCCGGCCGCTTTCATACTTGTAGTGATACTCACCGAAACCGATGATCGCCGGCCCCCACATGCGGGCATCCCAGCCGGTGATTTTCCGCATCAGATCAAGCAGCGTCTGGGCATCGGCGCGGCGCGTGGCGTGTTCCACGCTGGCGATGAAATCTTCGGGTGATTGTTCGGTCGGCTTGGTCTTGTTCTCAGACATTGTCTGTTTCCTCGGCGAGCACACGCGGGAGTTTGAACTCGACATCCTCGCGTGTCACGGCAAGCTCCTCAAGAGAGACCTCGAAACGCTCGCGGAAGGCAGCGATCAGTCCCTGGACCAGGTCTTCCGGCGCGGACGCGCCCGCAGTGATGCCCACGGTGCGCACCGGGCCCAGCTTGTCCCAGTCGACATCGCTGGCCGAGGCAACCAGCTCCGCGCTTTTCGCGCCGGCCCGCTCTGCGACCTCGACCAGGCGGACTGAATTGGAGGAGTTCGGTGCGCCGATAACGAAGACCTTGTCGCAACGATCCGCCATTGTCTTGACCGCGCTCTGACGATTGGTCGTCGCATAGCAAATGTCTTCCTTGTGCGGCGAGGCGACAGCCGGGAAGCGGGCTTGCAATCGTTCGACAATGGCAGAGGTGTCATCAACGGACAGGGTGGTCTGGGTGACAAAGGCAAGCTTGTTCTCGTCACGTGGGATGAGCGTGTCCACATCCTCGACTGTTTCCACCAGCGTAATGGCGCCTTCCGGCAGCTGCCCCATCGTGCCGATCACCTCGGGATGGCCGGAATGGCCAATGAGGATGATGTCCAGCCCGTTGTTGAAATGGCGCTGCGCTTCGACATGGACCTTGGAAACCAGCGGGCAGGTCGCGTCGACATAGATCATCTCCCTGCGGGAGGCCTCGGCCGGGACGCTCTTGGGCACGCCGTGGGCAGAAAAGACAACCGGTCGATCATCCGGGCACTGGTCAAGCTCTTCGACAAAAATCGCGCCCATTTTCTCCAGCCGTTCCACGACATGGCGGTTGTGCACGATCTCGTGGCGCACATAGACAGGTGCACCGAATTTTTCCAGGGCGCGCTCAACGATCTGGATCGCGCGGTCTACACCCGCACAGAAACCGCGTGGAGCGGCCAGAAGGACGGTGAGGGGGGGAGGCGCTGCGCTCATGAAATCGAAATCTCCTTCAGCGATGCCGTTGCGGACTTGCGCTGTGCATCGTATGACCGTCCTAACAATTCGGCTGCGTGCTATCCAGTGCCAGTCACTCTAGTGAAGTCAGGTGTCGCACAATGCGTTCTATTGCCCTTGTTGCCGCGGTCGGATCCGTTCTTGCCGGTTGTTCCAGTGTTATCGACGCTCTTGAATCACCGGAACCGAATATCGGCCCGTGTCCGACAGCCTTCGCGCTGCATGATGCGCACCGCTATGTCGAGATTGACGGCGAAGTCACCTATGAAAATGTGGGCTTCACCGGTGAGATCCTCGCGGTACGGTCCCTCTGCAGTTATTATGACGACCGACCGATCCTGGCCAATCTGGAAATTGACCTGGGTTTCGGCCGTGGTCCAGCCGCGATGGGCAGCGAGAATACCTATGAGTATTTTGTTGTCGTCACCCGCCGTGACCGCGCTGTCATCGAGAAAGAGACCTTCCCGATTCGTGTGCGTTTTCGCGCGGATGAAGATCGTCTGTTCATGACCGAGCGTGTGGATGCCATCTCCATCCCGCGTGCGACGCCGACCACGTCGGGCACCAATTTCGAGATTCTCGTCGGCTTTGAACTGACTGACGAGCAGATTGCCTTCAATCGCAGTGGACGGCGTTTCCGCGTCGCTGCTGGCCAGGAATAAAATTCATGCCTTCAATTGCTGATCAGCTCGGCGCAGTGCTGGGCGACGCGTTCGCTTCCCTTGAGCTTCCGCGGGAACTGGGCCGTGTGAGCCCGTCCAAGCAGAACCCGGAAGTCTTTCCGTATCAGTGCAATGGCGCCATGCCGGCGGCCAAACAAGCCAAGAAAAATCCGCGCGAGATCGCCAAGGCTGTTGTTGATGCGGTTGCGGACAACCCGCTGATCGAGAAGGTCGAGATTGCCGGGCCAGGTTTCCTGAACCTGCGCCCCTCCGCGGAGGCCATCACACTACGCGCTGCTGAAATCGCCGCCGACGAGCGCGCGGGCGCTGCGAAAACCGAAACGCCCCGCAAGGTGATGATCGATTTTGGCGGCCCCAACGTCGCCAAGCCGATGCATGTCGGCCATCTGCGGTCTTCCGTTCTGGGTGATAGCCTGCAACGCCTGCTGCGTTTCCGCGGCGATGACGTGGTCTCCGACATCCATCTGGGCGATTGGGGCCTGCAGATGGGGCATCTGATTACGGAGTTGGCCGACGAACAACCGGATCTGGTCTATTTCGACGCGGATGTGACGGAGGGTTATCCGTCCGAGCCGCCGGTGACTATCGAGGATCTTGCGCGGCTCTATCCGCAGGCCTCCAACAAGGCGAAGTCCGATGCGGACCGTCTTGAGGTGTCCCGAACCGCAACGGCTGAGCTGCAGGCCGGACGCCCGGGCTATCGCGCGCTGCTGCGTCATTTCATCGATGTATCCGTCGCGGCTCTGAAAAGGGATTTCGGCGCGCTGGGTGTGCATTTCGACCTGTGGAAGGGTGAAAGCGATGTCGATCCGCTGATCCCGGACCTGGTCCAGGATTTCAAGGATCGCGGCGTTGCCGAGGAGAGTGATGGCGCCTGGGTCGTGCGTGTTGCGCGTGACGGCGACAAGAAGGAACTCGCACCGCTGATCCTTGTGACCTCCGGCGGTGCTTCGCTTTACGGAACCACTGACCTGGCGACCATTCTCGATCGCAAGAACGAGGTTGGCCCTGACCTGACACTCTATGTCGTCGATCTGGCCCAGTCGGATCATTTCGAACAGGTCTTCCGCGCGGCAAGCAAGGCCGGTCTGGCTGCAGAGGGCGCGCTTGAGCACGTGAAATTCGGCACCGTCAACGGCACTGACGGAAAGCGTTTGCGCACGCGCGATGGTGGAACCTTCCGCCTTGCCGACCTGATCTCTTCCGCCATCGAACGCGCAGGTGAGCGCCTCAAGGAGGCGGGGCTCGCCTCTGACGCCTCCGAGGAAGAGCGGGCGAATGTTGCGCGCATGGTTGGTCTGGCTGCGATCAAGTTCGCCGATCTGCAGAATTACCGCACCACCAATTACGTGTTCGATCTGGACCGTTTCACCAGTTTCGAAGGTAAGACCGGTCCGTACCTGCTCTATGCTGCAGTCCGCGTGAAATCGCTGATGCGCAAGGCAGATCGTGAGGGTGTGGCACCGGGCGCGATTGTTGTCGGCACCCAGGAGGAGACCGATCTCGTCCTCGCACTGGACGCGTTTGGCGCTGCACTGGAGCAGGCGTGCGAGAACCGGGCGCCGAACGCGATCTGTGATCACGCTTTCACCCTGGCCCAGGCCTTCTCGAAATTCTATGCCGCCTGCCCGATCCTCGGCGCAGACGACGATGCCACCAAGGCCTCGCGCCTGGCCCTGGCCCAGGCAACGCTCAAACAGCTTGAGCTCTGCCTGCATCTGGTCGGTCTGGAAGCCCCGGAGCGGATGTAGAATCCGGCGCTATTGTGCGCCGGTTTCCAGTTCAGCGATACGGTTGAGAGCGTTCTCGCACCAGCTACAGCCGCCGTCTTCCGGCGCAAGCTCCAGTGATGTGCGGAAGGCTGCGAGGGCGGCCTCGGTATTGCCCAGCGCGACATGTCCTTCCCCGAGGCTGTCAAACAGATTGCCATCGGCCGAGAAAAGCTCGGTGTTCAGCTCAAAGAGGGCGACGGCCCAGTCACCGCGCTCCTCACCCAACAGGTGAAACCCGACGCGATTCAGGATTCGACGGTCGCTGAGTTCACGGCCGGTAATCCCTTCCAGATGCGCGGGCAGGTCGGCGACCCGCTCAACCGGCTGGCTCTGGCTGTACTGATTGATCAGCGTATAGGGCGAGGCGTGCACCGGGCTGACCTCGTAGGTCGGATCGACCAGCATGCGCCGGACAACCGGTCCCATGCGGTCCGCCGAGGGACGGCTTTCATTGGTCCAGTGCATGATCAGGATGTCGTCGGCCGGATAGCGGCGGATGGTGGCATTGAACAGCCCGTTCGAGCCCGCGTGATTGACAGGGGTGCCTTCGGCAGCCGTTTCCACGACCCAGCCATAACCGTAATGATCCGGATCGCCTTCCTCCCAGGGGACGTGCGGCGCCTGCATCTGCGTCGTGGATTGTGCTGACAGAACCGTACCGTCCTGCAGTGCGCGGTGCCATTTGCCCATATCGACGAGCGTCGTGTAGAGGCCGCCATTGCCCAGCATGTGCCAGGAGACCTCCTCTTCGCGCCAGCGCTGGATGAAGGTGCCGATATCCGCGCGCTCCGGGTCCAGAAAGCCGTGGAAATACATGTGCGCGAGGTTTTCATCGTCCCAGTCACGCAGGCGATAACCCGTCTGGTCCATGCCCGCCGGGTCCAGCACGGCCTCGATCAGGAAACTCTCATAGTCCGTCCCGCTGACATCCTCGATGATTGCGGCGAGAACCGTATAGCCGGCATTGGAGTATTCCAGCGACGTGCCTGGCTCCCGGCTGAGCGGGCTGGCGAACAGCGCGGAAAAGAAGTCCTCGCGTGACTTGTAGGGGCTGTGATCGCTGCCCTCATACCCGCCAGTGTGGTCCGACAGGCCCGAGCTGTGCGTCAGCAGCTGGTGGATGGTGATGCCGGTCTTGTCCGCCGGCAGGTCGGTGAAATACCGATCCAGCGTGTCGGCAACGCTCAACTCACCGCGCTCCTGCAGCACCAGGATGGCTGCCGCTGTAAACTGTTTGGTCAGCGAGCCCATGTCGAACACGCTCTCAGGCGTTGCCGCATACTGGGCGGCGCGGTTGGCCAGCCCATAGCCCGTGGAGATCAGGGTTTCATCGCCGATGGTGACCAGCAGGCCGCCAGCTGAACCAACCGCCTCTGCCGTTGCGATATAATCCGCGATGCGTTGCTGCGTATCCGCCTCGACCGTAACGATCTGGGCGAAGGCCGAGGACGACATAAGCGAGGTGGCTGCCAGAAGACCGGCGGCAAGAGTTTTGAATGACATGGAGTTATCCCGAGCTAGTATGCCGGTGAGATGCAGCCAGGTCGGCATTTGGATGCAACCGGGTGTCAGCAGGCTGCAATCCTGGTCCCCCGTTTGGGGGAGAGGTGTTTGCAAAAACAGGTGTATGCTTGGGCCAGATAACGAGGAGCCAGCCATGATCGTTTCACTCATCGCCAGCCTGTTCGTCCAGTCCGCGGACCTGCCGACCGATCCGGCGCGCCTGTCGGTTCTGATGCAGCAATCCTGTCGCATCCAGCAAGTGGATCGCCAGGGCGGTGCGGAGCCGGATCATTTTGCTTTTTGCCAATGCCTTGACAGTGAGCTGGCCCAGAGCCTGACCCCTGGGGCCTATCGTGCGGCCGCACTGGGCGGACAGGGCGCGATCC
This sequence comes from Maricaulis sp., assembly GCF_017643475.1. GTDB lineage: Bacteria > Pseudomonadota > Alphaproteobacteria > Caulobacterales > Maricaulaceae > Maricaulis. Next base: position 612,722 of record NZ_JAEPNI010000002.1, on the reverse strand, counting down.
AGGGGCGCGGCGAGATCGCGGACTGGGAAGCGGCGCGCCTGGAATCCCAGCAGGTCTTCGCCTCTCTTCCTGAGGCAGAGCAGGCGGGGCTGGGCGGTCATATCCAGAGTGCGCTCGGCGTGTGTCTGGGCGGCTAGAACGAAGCCGGAAATCCACCGTCAAATCGCATTGACTCACCGGCATCCCGGCCTAGAGTCCTGCAAATCTGTTTGACCGGACGCGAGGTCCGTTTTACAGGCCACTTCTCCCCGCGGGAGAGACCGGCGAATAAGCCGGCGCCGAAGGCGCAACCGCCCCGGAAACGCTCAGGCCAAGGGACCGCGGACGAGAAAAACGCTGGAAAGTGGATGCGCGCGTTTGGCAAGCATCCCACCGACGGAGCAAGCGTCGTCCCGGGCAAGCGGGGCTGGCGCGGAATCTCTCAGGTTATCGGGACAGCGGGGGCAATGGCTGCAGGCGGCGACGCTTGCGGATCACTGTTGCGCAAGGACCCGATTGATGACCGACACTCTTCTCAAGACACCGCTTCACGCCCTGCACGTCGAGCTGGGCGGCAAGATGGTGCCGTTCGCCGGCTACGACATGCCGGTCCAGTACCCGCTCGGCATCATGGGCGAGCACAATCATTGCCGCGCCAAGGCGGGCCTGTTTGACGTCTCCCACATGGGCCAGGCGCGGTATGTCGGTGACGAGGCCGCGCTGGAAGCGCTGATCACGGCGGACCTTTCGGCCCTGGGTGCCGGCGAACAGAAATATACCCTGCTGCTGAACGACAAGGGCGGTATCCGCGACGATCTCATGGTCTCGCGTCCGGCCGGTGACGGCCTGTTCCTGGTCGTCAATGCAGCCACCAAGAATGAGGATTTCGCGCTGATCGAGGCGGCGACGGCGGGCAAGGGCACGCTGACCCGTATCAACGACCGCGCCCTTCTGGCCCTGCAAGGACCGGAAGCCAAAGATGTCATGGCACGTCTTTGCCCGGCAGCCTGCGAAATGGTCTTCATGCAGTGCGGCGCGTTTGAGCTGGACGGTGTCGAGGTGCTGATCTCGCGCTCCGGCTATACGGGCGAGGACGGTTTCGAGATTTCCATCCCGGAGGCGGATGGCGCTCGGATCGCAAAACTGCTGCTGGCCCAGGATGAGGTCGAGGCGATTGGTCTCGGCGCGCGTGACAGCCTGCGCCTGGAAGCCGGTCTTTGCCTTTACGGCCATGACATGGACGAGAACCGCACGCCGGTTGAAGCCTCGCTGATCTGGGCCATGGCCAAGACTCGTCGCGAGCGCGGTGATTTCCCGGGCGCGGCCATCATCGCCCAGCAGATCCAGGACAAGACCTGTCAGAAACGCATCGGCCTGCGCCTCGAGGGCGCGCCGGCGCGCGAGGGTGCGGAAATCGCAGACAAGGACGGAAACATCATCGGTATCGTGACCTCTGGCGGCTTCGGCCCGACCATCGAGGGTCCGGTTGCCATGGGCTATATCGACCGCGCCTTCATGGCTGAGGGCACCGAGGTCGATCTGATTGTGCGCGGTCGGGCGCGCGCAGCGACGGTGACCAAGATGCCGTTCGTTCCGAACAATTTCTATCGCGGATAACTCTTTACAGGGGAAGGGAAAATCATGAGCACGAAATTTACTGAAGACCATGAGTGGATCACCATAGACGGCGATGTCGCCACGGTTGGCATTACGGCCTATGCCGCTGAGCAGCTGGGCGATGTGGTCTTTGTCGAGCTGCCGGATGTCGGCAAGACCGTGTCCAAGGGCGATGAGTTCGCGGTTGTCGAATCCGTCAAGGCGGCCTCCGAAGTCTACGCACCGGTCGATGGCGAGATCGTTGAGGTCAATGGCGAGCTGGAAGGTGAGCCGGCCAAGGTCAATGAAGAGCCGACCGCAGGCGGCTGGTTCGTGAAGTTCAAACTGTCCGACGCTTCCCAGCTGGAAGGCCTGATGGACGAAGCCGCTTACAACGAGCACATCGCGTAGTGCGTTGATGGTACGTCAGGCGCTCATAAGCTTGGTGCTAGCTGTTCTGGCTGGCGGCTTCATCAGCTACCGCTTGGTCGGTAACGAACTGACGCCATTCGGCTTAGTTCTACTCGGCGGATATGCCCTGCTGGTGTTGTACAGGGTAATCGTCCTGATCTTCGCCTTGAGAGGAAAGAGCGATCCTAGTGTCGCTGGTTACACGCTAGCCCGACTGATCAGCTACTTAATGTGGGGGGCTTTCGCTCTTCTGGTAATCGCGGGTGTTCCCGCCTTTGTTAGCGAAACTCTGAAAGCTGGGTGGGTGGGGATCGTGCTTCCGATCGCCGTTCTCATTCCTGTCGTCACCATCACTGTCACTATGGGCTGGCATCGGCCGGCCTTTCTTTGGATCAAAAAACTTCGTGGGAAATCCTAATGCGTTATCTCCCTCACACAGAGACTGACCGGAAGGACATGCTCGATGCGATCGGCGTGGCTTCCATTGATGATCTGTTCGTCGACGTGCCCGAGGTGGGCCGGCTGGACGGGTTGATCGATCTGCCGAAGAAACAGGGCGAGCTCCAGGTCGAGCGGGCCATGTCGGCGATGTCGTCGAAGAACGTCTCGGCGTCTTCCGTGCCGTTCTTTGTGGGGGCGGGCGCTTACAAGCACCACATCCCGTCCACCGTGGATCACCTGATCCAGCGTTCGGAATTCCTGACGGCCTATACGCCGTACCAGCCGGAAATCTCGCAGGGCACGCTGCAGACTCTGTTTGAATTCCAGACCCAGGTCGCCCAGCTGACCGGCATGGATGTGGCCAATGCCTCCATGTATGACGGCTCCACGGCCTGCGCCGAGGCGGTCATGATGGCGGCACGCGTCACGCGCCGCATGAAGGCGGTCATGGCGGGCAATGTGCATCCGCACTATGTCGAGGCCTCCAAGACGCTGGCGAAATATTCCGATGTCGAGATCGAGGTCACCGAGCCGCGCCTGGGTGGTCTGGAAACGCTGATCAACGCCATCGACGACGAGACCGCCTGTGTCGTCGTGCAGACGCCGGATGTGTTCGGCCAGCTGCATGATCTGCGGGCCATCTCCGAGGCAGCCCACGCCAAGGGCGCGCTGGTGATTGCCGCCTTCACCGAAGTCGTGTCCCTCGGCCTCATCGAGGCGCCGGGTGCCATGGGTGCGGATATCGCAGTCGGCGAGGGCCAGTCGATCGGTGTTGGTCTCAATTTCGGCGGTCCTTATGTGGGCCTGTTTGCCTGTAAGGATGATCGTCGCTTCATTCGCCAGATGCCGGGCCGCCTGGCCGGTGAGACGGTGGATGCCGATGGCCGCCGCGGCTTCGTGCTGACGCTGTCGACGCGCGAACAGCATATCCGCCGTGACAAGGCGACGTCGAACATCTGTACCAATGCCGGTTTGTGTGCGTTGGCCTTCACCATCCACATGACGCTGCTGGGCGAGAAGGGCCTCAAGCAGATGGCCGTGATCAATCACGAGACCGCCTGCAGCCTGGCCGATGCGCTCGACGCCATTGACGGCGTCGAGGTGCTCAATGATGCCTTCTTCAACGAGTTCGCGGTTCGCCTGCCGAAAAATGCCAATGAAGTCGTCGACGCGCTGGCCAAGGTGGGTGTGCTCGCCGGCGTGCCGGCCAGCCGCCTCTTCCCGAGCCAGTTCGAGGACGTGCTCCTCGTGGCCGCGACCGAGATCAACACGGACGAAGATATCGCCATCTTCGATAAAGCCCTGCGGAGTGTTCTCTGATGCCCATGAATACCCAAGGACGTCCGACCCGCATGGCGGACAATATCGCAACCGGCGGATACGCCGAGACCACCTCCGGCTCCAAGGGCCTGGAACAGGCGGAACCGCTGATCTATGAGCGCGGCTCTGCCGTGCAGACCGGTGTTGACCTGCCCGAGCCGAAAGGCACGCCGAGCCGCCTGGGCGGTCTTGCGCGCCAGTCCGAGCTGGGCCTGCCGGGCCTCTCCGAGCCGGAGACCATGCGCCATTATGTGCGCCTGTCGCGCAAGAATTACGCGATCGATCTGGGTCTCTACCCGCTCGGTTCGTGCACGATGAAACACAATCCGCGTCTCAACGAGAAAATGGCGCGACTGCCGGGTTTTGCCGATGTGCACCCGATGCAGCCGGCCTCGACCGTACAGGGCGCTTACCAGGTGATCGGTGAGCTGGCGCACTGGCTGATGACGCTGACCGGCATGCCGGGTGTGGCGATGTCGCCGAAAGCCGGTGCTCATGGCGAGTTCTGCGGCATGATGGCGATCCGCGCCAAGCTGGACGCCGACGGCCAGACCCATCGTCGCCGTGTCCTGGTTCCGGAAAGTGCCCACGGCACCAATCCGGCTACCGCGGTCCAGTGTGGTTTCACCTGTGACGAAATCCCGGCTGACGAAACCGGCCGTGTCGACATGGAGGCCTTCAAGGCCAAGCTGGGCGATGATGTCGCCGGCATCATGCTGACCAACCCCAACACGTGTGGCCTGTTCGAGCGTGACATTCGCGAGATCGCTGACCTGATCCACGAGGCGGGCGGCTATTTCTACTGCGATGGTGCGAACTTCAACGCCATCGTCGGTCGTGTGCGTCCGGGTGATCTCGGCGTCGACGCCATGCACATCAACCTGCACAAGACCTTCTCTACCCCGCACGGCGGTGGTGGCCCCGGTTCCGGCCCGACGGTCCTGTCCGAGGCGCTCGCGCCGCACGCGCCGGTGCCCTACGTGGTCCAGAACGGCAATGACTGGGAGCTGGTCGAGCACGAGGCCGATGCCGCAGGCGAGCCCTTTGGTCGCATGGCGGCCTTCCATGGCCAGATGGGCATGTTCACCCGCGCCCTGACCTATATGATGAGCCACGGTTCGGATGGTCTGAAACAAGTGGCCGAGGACGCTGTCCTCAACGCCAACTACATCCAGGCGCGTCTTAAACACGTCATGACCCCGGCCTTTGACGGTGTGTGCATGCACGAAGCCCTGTTCGATGACCGTTTCCTGGAAGGCACGGGTGTCACCACGCTCGACTTTGCCAAGGCGATGATCGACGAGGGCTATCACCCGATGACCATGTATTTCCCGCTGGTCGTTCACGGTGCCATGCTGATCGAGCCAACCGAGACGGAGTCGAAGTCCGGTCTCGACCGTTTCATCAACGTGCTGGAAGCTCTGTCCCTTGCTGCCAAGGCTGGCGAGACGGACCGCTTCCAGGCGGCCCCGATCCACGCACCGACCAAGCGTCTCGACGAGACCCGCGCGGCGCGCCAGCCGGTCCTGCGCTGGCATCCGTCGGAATCGAATGAAATGGAAGCGGCTGAGTAAGCCGGGCATTTACCCCACTTCCGGGTGAAAATTGAGGGGATACACCAGGCCGGTGTATCCCCGTCTCTTATTGGCCGCGACCTTGCCGCAAGACTGCCAAGAAGGGAGGTTAGGGGGAGGCATGCCTGCCCGTAACACATCCACCCGCCTGAGTTTCCGCCGCACCGGCTGGACGACGCGCCTGCGCGATGTCGTGCTGTTTGCTGTCGGGATTTATGTGCTTCTCGGCGGTCTCCTGTGGCTCAGCGAGTCGGACTTCCTCTACCACCCGTCGACCGAACGTGTGGCGCCCAGCCAGGACTGGATCCATCCAGTTCGCCTGAACACCGCGGACGGGGAAGCTCTGACCGCCTGGTATGCGGAAGCGGAGCAGGGCTGTCCGACATTCCTGTTTTTCGACGGCAATGCAGGGCGGCCGGAAATCCAGTCCGGACGCTGGCGTCGCCTGCACGAACAGGGCGCCGGTTTCCTGGCTGTCTATTATCGCGGCTATTCCGGATCGACCGGCGCGCCCAGTGAAGAGGGGCTGCAGATCGATGCCCAGGCCGGCCTGTCCTGGCTGCTGCGCCGGGACATCAATCCCGATGACATCATTGTTCACGGCTTCTCTCTCGGCTCCGGCCCGGCCGTGCGGCTGGCGGCGACGAATGCGGTTGGCGGCCTGATACTGGAAGCACCCTATATGTCGATGAGCCAGCTGGCGGGAGAGAAATTCCCGCTCTACCCGTTTTCCATGTTCATGCGGAACACCTATCGCTCGGACCAGTGGATCGGGGCGCTCGATGAGCCGGTCCTGATCGTGCACGGCTCTGAAGACCGTCTCATTCCTTCCCGCCACGGAGCGAACCTCGCTGCGATGGCGCCTGAGCCCAGCCAGTTTGTCGAAATCGAGGGCGCTGATCACGCGACCCTTGTGCGTGACGGTCTTTATGACGAGGTCTGGCCCTTCCTCGCCCGTCACTGGACACCATCGACCCCGCCAGGCCGGTCATGTGGCGTGCAACCGGTGTCGATTGCAGGCGAAAATAGCGCTCTCGATTAATTTATGAGGCAGGAACAGCGAGAACTGGCCGCGGGACTTTCCTCGGCGCCTGACAGCCCCCATATTCGTCTTGCTAGCCGAGCCTTTCGACGATTCCCGGTCGATTTGATGCTGATATGCAACAGGCGTGAAACGAAGCGCAGATCGTGCCCGAATTTGGGCGCTTTTGTCTCGCATTGGGGTCACGTTTACGAATTAAGTGTTTCCTGTCTGGCCGCGCGGACAAAGAAGTCGCGCACCGGCAGACGGGGTTGGAGATGGTCACAGCCATGAACGAGCAACTGAACGGATGGGCACGCTCAAATGCCTTCGGCGCCGTCGTGGTGCTGGTGATCCGTGCTGTTGCTGTGGCACTGGGGCTAGCCCTTATGGCCATCGCTGTACCGGTGGGCCTGCTGACCCCCATTCTCCCGATCGGCGCAATGATCGGTTTCCTCGGTCTGGTTCTTGTGGCGGCAGCGTCCAAGACGCTGCATGGCTGGATCACCCAGATGCTCAAGCGTTTCCCCTGGCTTTGGAAGCGCGTGAAATGGGCATTCGGTGAGAAGGACAAGGCTGCCGACCCGGCGGAATAGTCGTCTCATTTCTGCAAAATCGACAAACGGTATCGTCCGGTCATCTAGTGGTCGGGACGGCTCTCCTGTGTCCGCGTTAGCTTGCAGCCATGCCAACGCAAATCGGCGTTGATGAGCAAGATCGAGAGAAGTGAATGTTAGTAAGACAAGCCCTGCTGGCCGGTATTGCGGCTCTGGTTTCCGGTTCTGTCCAGGCAGAGGACCAGGCCGCCGGATTGCAGGCCGAGATTGAAAACTGGGCGCAGTCGCGCGCGTTCAACGGTGTGATCCTGTTCGACGGTGATCAGGATGTTCGTTATGTGCACGGGACGGCTGACCCTGAAACGGACCGGCCCCTGACCATGGACACCCGTTTCCAGACGGGGTCGGTGGAAAAATACTTCGCGGCCATCACCGTCTTTGCACTCGTGGAACAGGGCGTGCTGGATCTCGATGCCCCGATTTCGGACTACCTGCCTGACTACCGGGCCGATACGGGCAGTGCGGTCACCCTGCGTGACCTGCTCACAAACCGGTCCGGCTTGCCCAACGACATGGTCAATGCCTTCAGAAGGATCGCGTCCGGCGAGGCCGAACGTGTCGATGCCATGAGCAGCACACAGGCCGTGACCGAATTCGCCAGTGGCGATCTCAACCAGGTTCCGGGCGAGGTGTTCGACTATGTTCTCGTCAACTGGTTGCTCGTTCAGCATGTTGTCGAGCGGGCTTCAGGCATGAGCTATCCGGAGGCCCGGCAGGATTTTGTCTTCACCCGGGCAGGCATGAGCCAGAGTGGCGGATATATCCATGATCTGGGCAGCACGGAGCCGCATGTTCTCGATGTCGCCATCGGGTTTGATCCGGCGGATGCCAACGGGCAGGGCGATTACTGGACCCCGCAATGGTTCAAGGGCAGCTATACGACGGCCCGGGACCTGCAGCGGCTGGAGCGCGCGCTTGATGATGGCGATGTGCTGAACCCGGACAGCCTGGGCGAGTTTCGTTCGGTCCAGGTGCCTGACAGCCGATATGCCTATGGTGGACGCTTCTCTACGTGGGAGCTATGTGGCGAACAGTTCACTGTTTCAACGCAGGCAGGGTCCAATGGCGCGTCGAACATGATCTCTGCCTACCTGCCTGCCCGCAGGATTGGTGCCGCCATGACGACCAATGTCGACACCAGTCAGGGACAGATGTTCGAATTTGCGCACCGGCTCTTCGAGATCGAGCTCGGGTGTGGCTGACAAGGCGCTGCCCCCGTTTTGACCAGGCAAAAGAAAAGGCCCGGAGATGCTCCGGGCCTTGTTCGTTCCGACAGTGCTGCGAGCCTTAGTTCAGGCGGTCCGCAACGGCCTTGATGTCTGCATCGACAATCTTATTCAGATCCGTCTTCTTCAGCTTGGACTGAAGGATTTCCTCGGCGGCGGCAGCAGCCAGCTCGGCAGCAGCGGCCTTGACCTCTGCAGCAGCCTGGGCTTCGGCCTGGGCGATACGCTGTTCGGCCATGGCCGTGCGACGCTCGAGGCGCTCGGTGAGTTCCTTGCGGGACTCTTCCTTCAGCATCTTCGCCTCGGACTTGGCTTGGGCGATGATCGCTTCGGCTTCCGCCTCGGCTTCACGCTGTTTGCGCTGGTAGGAGGCGAGCATTTCAGCCGCTTCCTCGCGCAGGCGCTTGGCGTCCTCGAGTTCGTTCTTGATGCCTTCGGCACGCTCGTCGAGCGTCTTGGCGATCGTCTTGAACACGCCCATGTACATGAGCAGGCCAAAGAACACGACCAGGGCCAGGGAGGCGTAGAAAGACGGGTCTGCGAGCAGATACTCGACCAGGCTCTGTTCGCCGTAAGCTTCTTCAGCAGCAATCCGCATGATCAAGCTCCCTTCATGGCGCCATCGACAGCCTTCTCGGCGTCTTTGTCGCTGACTTCAACGCCGGCCAGGGCTTCAACGGCAGCAGCCGTTGCGCTGGCGGCGATACCGCGAACCTCGGCGAAAGCCTTGTCCTTGGCAGCGCGAATGGACGCTTCAGCAGCTTCCTGCTTCTCGGCCAGTTCCGCTTCTACCTTGGCAGCTTCCTGCGCCAGTTCCTTGTCCAGGGCGTCACGCGTGTCAGCAGCAATGCCGTGAGCCTTGGAACGAGCTTCCGCGAGGGACTTCTCGTAAGCCTCACCGGCTGCTTCTGCATCAGCTTTCGCCTGGGCAGCGGCATCCAGATCGTCCGCGATACGGTCGCGGCGGTCTTCGATCGTCGTCTTGATCTTCGGCAGGATAAAGCGATCCAGCGCGATGTAGAGAACTACAAAGCTGATCGCCAGCCAGAAGAGCTGGGACGGGAAATATGTCGGGTCGAAGGGCGGGAAGACGTCCGATGCCGCGTGAGCTGCATCTGCGCCGTGAGCCGCTTCTTGTTCCGGTGCGAGCGTCATGGAACGCCTGCTCCTATGTCAAAGGTGCTCCCGAAAGGGAGCAAGAGCGCGCGGCAATCCGGTGATTACCGCGCGAACCTGATATTAGCCGAACAGGGCCAGCAGGGCGATGAGCAGGGAGAAGATGCCCAGTGCCTCGGTAACGGCGAAGCCGAAGATCAGGTTGCCGAACTGCTGCTGAGCAGCAGACGGGTTGCGCATAGCGCCCTGAAGGAAGGAACCGAAGATGTTGCCAACGCCAATGGCTGCACCGAGCATACCAAGGCAAGCCAGACCGGCGCCGATGTAACGAGCTGCTTCCGCTTCCATTTTGAAACTCCTTTAGAAGATCGTGTAGCTGTGAGTGAAACGACGTCCTGCTTAGTGTCCTGGGTGCAGGGCGTCGGAAAGGTAGATGCAGGTCAGGATCGCGAAGACATATGCCTGCAGGAAAGCGACCAGGAATTCGAGAGCCGTCAGCGCCAGCGTCATGGCGAACGGAAGGATACCGACGAGGTAACCGGCCGCGCCCAGAGCGCCTGCAAGCATGACGATGAAGCCGGCGAACACTTTGAGCAGGATGTGACCTGCCAGCATGTTCGCGAACAGACGTACCGAGTGCGAAATCGGACGGCTGACGAAAGAGATGATCTCGATCACCGTCACGAAAGGCAGGATGTACATCGGTACACCGGAAGGTACGAAGAGCTTGAAGAATTTCGGGCCGTTCTTGAAAAGGCCGTAAACCAGCACCGTCAGCCAGACCATCATAGCGAGGGCCGCCGTGACGATGATGTGCGAGGTGATGGTGAAGGAGTGCCAGCCCGGCGCCGGGAAATACGGGAACATGCCGAGCATGTTGGCGACCAGGATGAAGATGAAGAGCGTAAAGACAAACGGGAAGAAGCGCAGCGCGTCGGAACCCGCCGTCGAGCGCAACATGTCTGCCACAAAACCGTAGATGATCTCGGCCACCGACTGCGAACGGCTCGGGATCGTCGCACGACGCCCCATAGCGGTGGAAAACAGCACGATGGTCAAAACCGAGGTCAGGACCATGAAGAAGCTGGAGTTGGTAAAGGACAGATCGTAGCCGAAGAGCTCAAAATGAAGCTCGCGACCGAAGAACTCCACCGTGTGGACTTCGAACTGCTTGATCGGGTTGGTGTCTGCCACGCCCGGCCTCTTTCATGTCTTGCGGAACAAGCCGCTGTCTACCCAAGGAAACGTCAGCTTTCGCTGTTTGTTTCCGAATTAATCTCTTTGGCGGCCCTGACCACATTCAATGTGCCCGAGGCGAAGCCGAACATTGTTCCGATGACCAGTCCCCACGGTCCCGAACCAGCGACCAGGTCTACAATGAAACCCAGCGCGGATCCGACGAACACGCCTGCGAAGAACTCGGATCCGTATCGCATCCCGAGGGACCATGCGGATCGCGGCTCATCCTGCGTCTTTGCTCTGCGGGCTTCGCGCTGCGCGTCAATACGCTGCTGCAAGGCTTCGAGGTCGGATTTGGATGGGTCGCTCAGAGTGTTGTCTTCACAAGACTGATTAATCGGCACACCTATGAAAGAGGACCCCCCATAGGCGCGCGCAAACTATCCTCGGGGCTTGGACAAGTCAAGCAATGGTGCGGGTGCGGTAAGTGTAAGTAATTAAAGCAATAAATTGCTATTCGGCCGCGATCAACTGTTCCGCGGCTACCAGGTCCACCGAGACAAGTTGCGAAACGCCGCGTTCGGCCATGGTCACGCCGAACAGGCGATCGACCCGTGACATGGTCAGCGGATTGTGGGTGATGACCAGGAAACGGGTCTCGGTCAGGCGGCGCATTTCCGCCAGCATGCGGCAATAGCGGTCGACATTGGCGTCATCGAGCGGGGCGTCGACCTCATCCATCACACAGACCGGGGCCGGATTAGAGAGGAAGACCGCAAAGATCAGTGCGGACGCGGTCAGCGCCTGTTCGCCACCGGACATCAGTGACATTGAGTCGAGTTTCTTGCCCGGCGGGCAGGCGAAGATCTCCAGCCCGGCTTCCAGCGGATCATCATCCTCGGTCAGGCGCAGCTCGGCATGGCCACCCTCGAACAGGGTGGCAAACAGATTGCGGAAATGTCCGTCGACGATTTCAAAAGCCTCAAGCAGGCGCGCCCGGCCTTCGCGGGAGAGTTCATCCACCGCCTTGCGCAGGCGGCTGATGGCTTCCAGCAGGTCATCGCGCTCCTTGGCCATTTCCTCGACGGTCTTGGCCAGTTCCTCAGCCTCTTCGTCAGCCCGCAGATTGACCGCGCCCAGGCGATCACGTGAAGCGCGGGCCTCGTTGAGGCGGCGCTCCAGCTCGTCCGGGGACAGGCTGGTGATGTCCTCGTCCTCGATTCGTGCGGCCAGTGCACCTGGTGCAGACCCGGTCGCGTCCTGAAGACGTTCCGTGGTTTCGTTGAGGCGTTCGCGTGCGCCAGACAGGCGGGCTTCGGCTGCGGCGCGGCTTTCCCGGGCAGCAGAGGCGGCGGCCTCGGCCTTGCGGGCGGCGCTGTCAGCATCCTTGACCTGGTCCTCGGTGGCGCTGGCTTTTTCTCGAGCTTCGCGTGCGACGTCTTCCGCCTTGTCGATCTTGTCACCGAGCGCGTGGAGCTGTTCCTCCAGCTTGGCCGGCAGTTCGCGGGTTTCGGTCAGCCGCGTCTCGGTCTCGCTGATCTGTTTGGCAATATCGCCCAGCTGGTTGCGCGCGCTTTCACAGCGCTTGGCCCAGGCATCATGTTCGCGTTGCAGGGCGACCTTGCGCTGTTTGCGCATTTCCGATTCGCGGCGGACGCTCTCAAAGGCAGCGCGGGCGTCGGCGGCGGCCATGCGGGCACGTTCAGCTTCCTCGCGCGCCAGTTCCAGCGCCTCGATATCCGCTTCTGCCTGGGCATCGGCTTCACACGCCAGGGCGGCGGTCTCGTGAGCGGCGCGGGTTTCAGCGAGTTCCGCGGCCAGGCGTTCCAGGCGTTCCTTGAGGGCCGTGGCGCGGGCACCGTCCTTGGCGGCCTTCTCGCGCAGATCACCAACACGATTGATGGCGCTGCGGGCAGACCGGTCTGCTTCCGGCAGGGCTTCGCGGGCGGCGATGGCGTCCTGGCGTGCCTTGCTGACAGCGGAGTGGGCCGCGTCCTTCTCTTCAAGCGCCGTTTCCAGCGGCCCCGTTTGAGCTTTCAGCTCGCTCTCGATTTCCTCGAGGCGATTTCGCTGTTCAAGGCGGGCGACGGCAGCTGTTGGAGCGTCGGCCCGGGCGACCAGACCGTCCCAGCGCCAGAGATCACCCTCCTGGGTGACGATGATCTGGCCCGGCTTGAGCTTTTTCGAAGCTTCTTCCGCGCGCTCCGGCTTGACCACGCCGATGGAGTCGAGGCGCGCCTTGAGGGCGGCAGGTGCCTTGACGTGGTCGGACAGCGGCACCGAGCCACCGGGCAGCTGGTCCAGCTTGATGGCGATTTCCTGCCAGTGGCGCGGGGCGTCATCATCCAGCGAGGCATCGAGGTCATCGCCGAGCGCTGCGGCCAGGGCCTGCTCGAAACCCGGGCGGGCGCGAACGGCGTCAACGGCAGGGTTGGGCGTGTCCTGGGTGGAGGATGCCAGCAGGCGTTCCAGCGCCTGCGCCTCGCGCTGCAGGGCTTCATGGTCGGACTGGCGTTGGCGATAAATGTCCATCGCCTGTTCAAACGCGCCCTCGGCCTCGGAGCGGATGGCGTCAGCGGTTTCCGAACGAGTCTTGGCGAGGGTCAGCGCCTGTTCCGCAGTTTCCACGGCGGTCTCGGCATCAGCCAGATCGGCCAGGGCGGTGGAGGCCTGGACACGTTCCAGCTCTTCGGTCGCCGAGGTCATCTCGCGCTCGATCTGGTTGAGGCGTGCGGCCAGGCGTTCGGCATCACGGCGAGCCGCTTCCAGGGCAGCACGGTTCTCGGCAGCCTCGCGGGCCTTCGCGTCCAGAACGGCTTCCTTCTGGGTGCGGCGCTCCTCGGCATCCCTCGACGCGGCCTCGGCAAAGGACAGCGCGTCCTTCTCCTTGTTGGTTTCCTCGTCCAGACGCTCGATCTGGGCGGCGGTTTCACCGCGCGAGCTCTCGGCATCCTCGGCGATCTGTTCCTCGCGGCGGGTGGAGGCCGCGAGCTCGTTCAGCCGGGTTTCAAAACCGGTAATGCGGTTCTGCACGTCGCTCGCATCGCGTTCCAGTCGATCGCGTTCGCGCTCCAGCGCCCGCAGGGCTGCGGCGGCCTCGGCCTCTGCCAGGCGTGCGGGCTCTCGGGCCGCGGCCTCGACCTCGGCCTTTGTCCGGGCATCAGCGGCGGAGCGGGTCGCCGTCTCGGCGGCTTCCAGGCATTCGGCCAGTGCACCTTCGGCTTCCTCGACCTGGCTGGCGGCATGGCGCCAGCGGTTCAGCCAGACGGCCGCTTCCAGCGTGCGGATGCTGGTGGAAAGCTTGCGGTAGCGAGAGGCCTGGCGCGCCTGTTTCTGCAGGGCCGAGTGACGACTGTCCGTCTCGTCGATGACCTCCTGCAGGCGCTCTAGATTGGTCTCGGCACCCTTTAGGCGCAGCTCCGCCTCGTGCCGGCGCGCGCGCAGACCGGAGACGCCAGCGGCTTCTTCGAGAACACGGCGGCGGTTCTGCGGCTTGGCAGCGATGAGTTCGGAGATCTGGCCCTGGCGGACGAGAGCGGGCGAGTTGGCGCCCGTGCCGGCGTCGGCGAACAGCAGCTGGACGTCCTTGGCGCGGACTTCCTCTCCATTGATCTTGTAGGCAGAGCCGGCACCACGGGTGATCCGACGGGTGACTTCCAACGTCGGCGCGTCATTGAAGGCCGGCGGAGCACGACGCTCCGCATTGTCGATGGTCAGGACAACTTCAGCATGGTTGCGAGCCGGGCGCATGTCGGTGCCGGCGAAGATGACGTCTTCCATACCGCCGCCGCGCAGCGACTTGGCAGAGGTGGCACCCATGACCCAGCGCAGGGCTTCGAGCAGGTTGGACTTGCCGCACCCGTTCGGCCCAATAATTCCGGTCAAACCCGGATCGATCCGCAATTCGGTCGGATCGACGAAGGATTTAAATCCGGTCAGCCTGAGCTGAGTGAACTTCACCTGACCTCCGCAACGCCACTTTCACCAAGCATGCAAGGCAAATGCGGCGCTTTCCTGACAAAATGTCTAGTCCGAATCGGACTCTGTCAGAAAGTGAAGAATGATTCTCCTGAAGGAGTCTTCATCGAAGTCGCCGGAAACCCTTTCCCCATTGATGAGAAGTGGTTCGCCACGCCAGATGAGAACGAGCTCTCCATCGATGCGCTGGCCGGAGAGCAGCTCGCCATTGAAGAGGAAGGTCGGCGTGCCGCCGACCTGGTCCAGGCTGGCCTGGTAGAGATTTGATGTGAGACGCAGGTGATTGGCCTCGTCATTGAAACAGGCGAGCATCTCGTCCTGCGTCTTGCCAAGGGCGCCGGCAACCCGCGCATAGATCGACAAGACGTCGCTCTGGTTGCGCAGTCCGTCCAGGATATTGGCCTGTTCGGTGAACAACAGGTCGACGGCGTCGTAATAACGCTCTTCATCGACGCAATAGCTGAGGAAGGCACCGGCCGCGGCCATTTGCTCCGGCTGGGTGATGATCGGGCGGAAGATGAAACGGACCTGGCCCGTTTCAACAAATTCCGAGTTGATCATGTGCCAGTTCTCTTCGTGGAAATGGCCACAGTGCGGGCAGGCATAGGAGCCGTATTCGATGATTTCCAGCGGCGCATCGCTCGCGCCGAGGATTACGTCCTGCGGCGGAGGTGGCGGCGTGGATGACTGCTGTGCGTATGCGCTCCCCAGCGCAAACACGGAGATCATGAGGACGACAAGGGAACGCATCACAACAGTCATTGTCTCTAGCCTTCAGAAGACGCTTGTTGGACGAGATGGTTGATCAGGCGGCTGAAGGTCTCGGCGTCGACGATTGCGTCAACCGGCTCGCCATCAATCAGAACCACATTGCCGCCCAGCGTGAAGACGGAACGATTGCCATCGCGTTCGCTGTCGAGCAACTGGCCGTTGAAGACAAAACGCGGCGTACCAGTGATGCCCGCCTCGCCAGCGCGCTCATGGCTGTCGAGGATGGACTGGTAGATGCTCTCATCATTCAGGCAGGTGTCCATCTCGCTTTCAGACAGGCCCATGGAACGGGCGATCGCTACGTATTGCCGGCGGGCACCGCCCGGCTGGCTCGCGGCCTGGAAGATTGCGCGCTGTTGCTGCATCAACAGGCTGATCATGTCGAAATAACGATCGTCGGAGACACAGTGTGCCAGCGCAAAGCCGGCTGCAGCCAGGCGCGGCTCGCCGCTGAGCATTTCGCGCATCACAAAGCGGATCTGGCCGGTTGAGATGAAATCAGTCTCCAGCGTGTCCCAGACTTCCTCGTGGAAGGTGGCGCAGTGACCGCAGGATACAGACGCGTATTCGATCATGGTGACCGGGGCGTCGGCCGAGCCGAGGCTGCGTTCATTTGCACCGGCGCTGTCGATCGAGCCGTTGGACCCTCCGCCGCAAGCGGCCAGAGCTAGTGAGGCCGTCATGGTCACGGCAGTGAAGAATCGACGAGTAACGCTCATTCCTATCCCCTCAGATAATCAGTTTCCGCCACGGGCTTTGACGGATTTGTCAAAACGTTTCAAGGCGGACAATAACCGCGCCTCCGCAGAAGTCTCTACCTTCTCGCTGTTTTGTGAACTGGCTTGCGCTGAATTCATGCTGTTTTCGCCTGTCGGCGCAGGCCGCATACGGCCCTGTACGACACGCAGGCGAGTGGGTGAGCGAGCGCCGGCATAAGTGCTTACGCGCTCCAGGATGCGACGGCTCTCGGCCTGCAGGACAGCTGCGGCCGGGCCGCGTGCTTCCACAATCAGGGTCGAAATTCCGCCGGTGCGCTGAATGGATTTGGGTGAGCTCCACTGGGCCAGACGCTGACCGACTATCTCTGGCCAGTATTGCGTGAGCTGGTCAACGCCGACACCGAACTTTTTGGCCAGCGGACGCAGGATGCGCTCGGCGGCCCGTCCGGCGCGCGGGGCAGGGCGGATCGCTGCACGACCGCGATGGTCCTGCAGATAGCGTCCGGCTTCCTGTTCCAGGCTTGACTGTGAGGGGCGTTGTTTCATGTCACGCAGCATTGCGCCTTTGCCCAAATCCCGCAAGCTGACGCCTCATGCAAAACCGTGCCGACACCACCACGCTCAAAGACCGCCTGCTGGACTGGTATGACCGCGAAGGCCGAAGTCTGCCCTGGCGCATCCGCCCGGAGGACCGGGTCGCGGGAGTGGTTGCCGACCCGTATGCGATCTGGCTGTCGGAGATCATGCTGCAGCAGACGACCGTGCCGCACGCCACGCCCTATTGGCATCGTTTCCTTGAGCTGTGGCCGGGGGTTGAGAACCTGGCAGCTGCGCCACGTGAGGATGTCATGCGCGAGTGGGCCGGACTGGGGTATTACGCGCGGGCCCGCAATCTGCACGCCTGTGCGCAGATGGTGGCGGGCGAGCTGAACGGGGTTTTTCCGGACACGCTGAAGGGCCTGCTGGCTTTGCCAGGTGTCGGGGAATACACAGCCAACGCCATTCTGGCGGCCGCCTTCAACAAGCCGGCGAGCGTGGTGGATGGCAATGTCGAGCGGGTGATCACGCGTTTCTATCGTGTGCAAACTGCTCTGCCCAAGGCCAAGCCGGAGATCAAGAGGCTGGCAGCCGGGATCGCGTGCGAGGCGCGGTCCGGCGATTACGCCCAGGCGATCATGGATCTGGGAGCAACCGTGTGCACGCCCCGGGCGCCGGACTGTGAGCGCTGTCCCTGGTCGACGGATTGCCAGGCGCGGGCTGAGGGCGATGCGCTTCGGTATCCGCTCAAGGAAAAGAAAAAGCCCAAGCCTGTGAGGCGGGGTTTTGCCTGGCTGGTGCGCCGTGACAGGCAGGTCTGGCTGCGTACGCGAGCCGACAAGGGTCTGCTGGGCGGGATGCGAGAAATCCCGTCTACAGACTGGAAAACGGAACTGCCGGACTGGTTGCCGCCCTTTGCCGATGGGTGGACTGAGCGGGGCGAGGTGAAACACGTTTTCACGCATTTCGAGCTGAGACTGGATGTCCGTGAAGCGGCGGCGCCTGCCGACTGGACACCCTGCAGCGGTGACTGGGTGAGTGAAGAGACGCTGGACATGGAGGCCCTGCCCAGCGTTATGCGCAAGGTGCTGGCGGTGCGCAGCCGAAGCGGCGGTTAGACCGTATCCAGCGCCTCGAGCATGGCATTGAAGAAGTCCGATGCGTTGAGCGGTTTGGCGGCAAAGGCATTCATGCCGGCCTTGCGACAGGCCCGTGCGTCTTCCTCGGTGGCGTTGGCTGTGAGGGCAATGATCGGCAGTTTCGCCTTGTCGTCTTCGAAGGCGCGGATCTGGCGTGTTGCTTCCAGGCCGTCCATGATCGGCATGCGCATATCCATCAAAATCAGGTCGATGTCTTCCTTTCGCGCCGCTTCAACACCCTGTTTGCCGTCAAACGCCTCGACGACTTTCGCGCCAAGAGGTTTGAGGAAGGCCTTGGCGACCTCGCGATTGATCAGATTGTCTTCCACCAGCAGGATCGAGCGGTCGTGCAGGCTTGCATAGTGCGGGTCCCTTGCCAGTTCGACCGGTGTTTTCGCCACCGTATCGGGGCCGGCGCTCGCCTCCTCGGCTGTCAGCAGGAATTCGAAGGTGAAGGTCGAGCCACGGCCTGCAGCGGAGCGCACGCGGATGTCGCCGTCCAGCAGCCTGGCGAGATTGCGCGATATGACCAGGCCCAGCCCGGTGCCGCCAAAACGTGTGGAAATGGATGCGTCGGCTTGCTGGAAGGGCGCGAACAGCTTGTCCATCACCTCGTCGCTCATGCCGATGCCGCTGTCCTCGACCCGCACCGAGATGAGATGTCCTGCCTCGACCGGTCGGGCGCTGGCGCGGGTGGTGATGCTGCCGGTATCGGTGAACTTGATCGCGTTGGAGAGCAGGTTGGACAGGCACTGGCGCACGCGATGTGCATCGACAACACCGGACTCGGGTAGCGTGTCATCCAGCTCCAGCGTGAAACTCAACCCCTTGCCCTCGGCCTGCGCGGCAAACAGAGCGTGAATGTCCCTCAGCAATTGTGGCAGTCGTGCCTGGGTTGGGGACATCTCCAGCTTGCCCGCCTCGATCTTGGACAGGTCAAGAATATCGCTGAGCATCAGGGTCAGTGTCTCGCCTGACGCCTGGATCATCCGCGCCTGTTCCTTCTGTTCCGGCTCCTTGAGCTCAGTTTCCAGCGCCTGCGCGAGCCCGTGGATACCATTCAGCGGCGTGCGCAATTCATGGCTCATGTTGGCGATGAATTCGCCTTTGGCCTGGTTGGCCTTTTCCAGCTGGCGTGTGCGTGCCTCGACCCGGTCTTCAAGCTCGTTGAGCAGTTCGCGATTGCGTAAATCCTGGTCGGCGAGGGTACGTGCCAATGTGCCGATTTCGTCGGACCGGACAGCGAGTTTGTGTGTGTTCACCTCAGTCGCGGGGGCCTGGTCGAGTGCGGGGGAGAAACGCCGGGTCAGCTGCAACAGAGGATCAACAATGTGCTGGCGGAAATACCAGAGCAGGAAGAGCGCCTGAAGGGCTACGCCGACGACGGCGAGCATGACGATTCGTGCGGTTTCGCGAATGGCATCGGCGCGCAGGGCCTGGCGGTCGAGCAATGTCACGAAGAACCAGTTCGGTCCCTCCATGCGCGAAAAGCCCACTAGCCAGCGGCCATCCGGTGTCACCAGGGCGCCATTATCCTCTGCCGTGGCCAGAATGGCCTGGTGCAGCATTTCGATACCGAGGCTTGTTCCAAGCGCATCGACCACATCCTGGGTAATCTCTCCATCAAGCAGGCTGCGATGGGCGATCAACTGGCCGGCCTGGTTGATAAACAGGTTCTGACCATCGGGAAGCGTGTCCGTCATCGCCTCAAAAAAATGCGCGCGCAGTTGAACGGTGGTGCCGAAGGCCGCGACGTGTTCGCCATCGCGGCGCAAGGGTGTGAAACAGCCTGTCGTCAGGGCTTCCCGGTTCTGGATGAAGGCGAGCTGGGAGAGCTCGTCGCAGACAAAATGACCATCCGGATTGTTCTCAGCCGTCACCAAGTCGGTGAAGCTGAACGCGGTGAGGTCAAAGTCCGGCGTGGCATCGCGGCGATAAAACATCATCCGGTCCTCGCGCTCTGCCGCTGAAATGACCAGCTCGTTCTGGGGCGTGAACAGGTAGAGATTGTCGATATGCCCGGACAGCATCTCGCCACCTTGATCAACAACATTATAGGCCGCGAGCAACAGGCGCTTTCTCGTCGTATCGAGAGGTTCGTGGGAGCTCATGAAGGCCGCGACGCCGCGATGATAATTGCCATGGTCATCGGTATAGCCGTCAAACAGCGCGTCGATGGAGCGCCGTGTCCCGTCGGGCTGAAGCGGGAAAAGCCGGTCGAATTCCTCGTCGATCCGCTCGGCCGGCAAGCCGTCCAGCCGGCGTTCGACAGCGCGTAGTGCGGATGCGTGGGCCTGGCTGATCTCATCGAACATGTGATTGGCCCGGTGCGCCCGTTCCGCAATGTACATGTCCAGGGACTGGGTCTGTTGCCGCTCGATGTCACGCCAGAAACTGACGGCGACCAGAATGGTGGCCAATACCGAGAGAGTCAGGGTCGACAGCAGGATCGCCGCCACAATTCTCAGTGTCAGTGAACGTTTCAAAACCAGCCCCTTAGCCGCACGTCACCTAGATTCAGGTGATTTGCGGTCTGCACCAAGTGCAGATGCCCGAAGCGACCAAGGTTTCAGGGGGCGCCGAGGCGGACGATAGCTAGTTCTCCAGCGTGGCGCGGACTTCGGACCGAAGCACATCGATCGGAGCCAGCCCCTGCTTCGTGCGGACGTGCCAGTAGGTCCAGCCATTGCAGCTCGGTGCGGCCTGAAGCTGGGCGCCGACCTGGTGAATGGAACCGGCGCGATCACCGGCGATCAGAGTGCCATCGGCACGCACGCGGGCGGTGTTGCGGCCTTTCGGGCAGTAGAGCGTGTCACCCGGCTTGACCAGGCCGCGCTCGACCAGCGCTCCGAAGGGAATGCGAGGTTGGGCGCGTTTGGACTGTGTAACATTCAGGGCTTCGCGGGCAGCAGGTTCGATCGCCAGCAGGCGTTCACGGGCCACAGCGATATAATTCTCGTCCCGCTCGACACCGATGAAATGACGGCCGAGACGCTTGGCAGCAGCACCGGTTGTGCCGGTGCCGAAAAACGGATCAAGCACCACATCGCCCGGATTAGTCGTCGACAGCAGGACACGGTGCAGCAGGGCTTCCGGTTTTTGTGTCGGGTGCGCCTTCTTGCCGTCAGCATCCTTCAGGCGTTCGCCCCCGGAACAGATCGGCAGCGTCCAGTCAGACCGCATCTGCACGCCATCATTGAGCGCTTTCATGGCTGCATAGTTGAAGGTCGGGCGAGCGTCCTTGGTCTTGGCGGCCCAGAGCAGGGTCTCGTGCGCATTGGTAAAACGCGTGCCCTTGAAATTCGGCATCGGATTGGACTTGCGCCAGATGATGTCGTTGAGCACCCAGAAGCCGGCATCCTGCAGGATGGAGCCGACGCGGTAGATGTTGTGATAGCTGCCGATGACCCAGAAACCGCCATTGGGTTTGAGCACGCGGCGGGCCTGTTCCAGCCATTGCCATGTGAACAGGTCATACTCGTCAAATCCACCGATCTGATCCCAGTCATTATCGACGGCATCGACCTTGGAATTGTCCGGGCGGTGCAGGTCGCCCCCGAGCTGGAGATTGTAGGGCGGGTCAGCAAAGACGAGATCAACGCTTTCGTCGGGAAGCGTTTTCATCACTTCCACGCATTCGCCTTCGAGGATCTGATCGATCGGCAGCTGATCCATAACGCAAAACTCCACCCGCTTGTATCACGGTCCGTTTTCCGCTTTTAGGGCTAACGGGGCGTTAACCCTGAATCAAGTTATCCACAATGATTCGCATCCCGGGGCTGGCGCGATTCGAGGGCTTTGCGGACCGGCGCGTAGCTCATCCGGTGGATCGGGCAGGGCCCGAGGCGCTCAAGCGCTTCGCGGTGAACAGGGCTGGGGTAACCCTTGTGCTTGGCTAGGCCATAGCCTGGAAAGCGCGCATCCGCGAGCACCATGAGATCATCGCGCACGGTCTTGGCGATGATCGAGGCAGCACCGATTGCGGCCACCTTGGCATCGCCCTTCACGATTGCACTGGCAGGCCAGGGCAGGTTTTCGGGCACACGGTTTCCGTCGATCTGGATCTCTCCCACCACGACACTCAGGCCAAGCACAGCGCGGCGCATGGCTGCCATGGTCGCATGCAGGATGTTAAGCCTGTCGATCTCGGCAGGTTCGGCGATGCCGATGCCGACATGAGCGTTTTTCATGATATCGAAAAACAGGGCCCGGCGTTTCTTTTCCGAGAGTGCCTTTGAATCCCCCAGTCCCTCGATGGGGCGAGCGGGATCGAGCGCCACGGCAGCAGCAACCACCGGCCCTGCGAGGGGGCCGCGACCGGCTTCATCTACGCCGGCGAGTGGCAAAGTCGAACCAAAATCCATCGCGTTAAGCTTAAATCCAAGATTTCGTGTCAGCATGCAAATCAAAGGTGGATGGACCGAGACAAAAGACGTGAAAGAAGTAATGGTCAATTCGGCCGCAGTACACGATGTGTGGCTGCTGGGGGTTGCTGCTCTGTTGAGCCTGGTGTGCGCGGTCGCTGCGATCGCCGCCGTTCGGCGTATTCTCATCCTCGAGGATGAGCGTCGCCTGGTCTGGCTCACGGTCGCGGGGTTCCTGACAGGCATTGGTAGCTGGGGCGCCGGTTTTGTCGCGACGATGGGCTTTAATGCTGGCGTCACGATTGCTTTTGACCCCTTCCTTGTTTTGTCGTCCTTCCTGGTCGTCGTGGGCATGGCCTGCGCGGGCTGGACGGTGATGGCCTTCCTCAAGCACAAGCTGGGTTCGCTTGTCGGTGGTGCGACGGTCGGAGCGGGGGCAGCGGCGATGATCTATTTTGGTCTCAACGCCATAAGCGCGCCCGTCCCTGTCGGCTGGAGCGAGCCTGTGGCGTGCCTTGGCATGGCTGCCGTTGTCGGGGTGACCATGCTGAGTGCCCTGCTGGCGTCGCGGGTGACCGGTGCTGTCGGGCTGGCCCTCGCGGCTAGCGTTCTGGCGAGTGTGCCGCTGATCGCCTATTTCACCCTGACCCAGGCGCTTGAAGTCAGCCAGGTCGAGCTGATGCAGGTCGCCAAGCTGGAGACGGCACCCAAACTGATGGGCCTGACCATTGCGCTGGGGATTCTACCGATCGCCGGTCTGGGGCTGAGTTTTGCCCTGTTCGATCTGCATATCGGGAAGCGGCGCGAAGCCGAGGGGCAGCGTATCAACGCCCTGGCAAATTCGACTTTTGAAGGTCTGGTCCTGGTCCAGGATGGTCGCATTGTTGAAGTCAATGAGCGTATTTGCGAGATCACCGGCCTGGAAAAGGAAGACCTGATCAACATGCCCTTGTGCAAGGTTGGCTTGGATGAGGCTTCTGTCGCGGTCTTGCAGGGGTTGGAGTGTGGTGACAAGTCGACCTGTCGCCTGCGTTCCCGCAGCGAACAGATCATCACTGCCCAGGTCAGCTGCCGCGGCATCGAGTTCCGCAATGAAGACAGCCTGATCATTGCCTTCCGCGATATCTCCAGCGAGGAGCGATCACGTCAGCGCATCATGCACATGGCGCATCACGATGCGCTGACCGGCCTGCCCAATCGCCTGCGCTTCCGGGAAGCCCTCGAGAACGAGCTGACCATGGCCTGGGGCAATCATACCGAAGTCGCGTTGATGTTCTTCGATCTCGACCGCTTCAAGGAAGTCAATGACGTGCATGGCCACGCCGCGGGCGATGAATTGCTTAAGACCGTTGCCGAGCGCATGCAGGACGCTCTGCCCAAGGGTGCCATCGCGGCCCGCCTGAGCGGCGATGAGTTCGCGGTCATCCTGCCGGATTGTGAGTCCCGCATGGCGGCCAATGCGGTGGCCGAGCGTGTCGTTGCCTCGGTCGGCTCTCCGGTCACGATTGGCTCGGTACATCTCAATGTCAGTGCCTCGGGCGGTGTCACCATGTTCCCGCTGGATGGCGAGGATCCGGACCGGCTGATGAACCAGGCCGACCTGGCGCTCTACAAGGCCAAACATCTCGGCCGAAACTGTGTCTGTGACTTCGACCCGAAAATGGGACGCGAGCTGCAGGAAAAACGCATGCTGGAATCTGACCTGGCCATGGCCATCGAGGACGAGTTGCTGGATCTGCACTTCCAGCCACAATCTCACCTCGGCACCGGAGAGATCCGCGGCTTCGAGGCGCTGGTGCGCTGGGAGGACGAGGTGCGTGGCTTTGTCTCGCCGGCCGAATTCATCCAGCTGGCCGAGGAAAGCGGACAAATTCTCAAGCTCGGCCAATGGGTTCTGGAAACGGCCTGCCGTGAGGCTGTGTACTGGCCCGAGGGGCAGCGGGTTGCGGTCAATGTTTCGCCCGCCCAGTTCAAACAGGGCAATTTCATTCTCTCGGTCGAGCGTGCGCTGGCCAAGTCAGGCCTGGAACCGCACCGTCTCGAGATCGAGATCACCGAAGGTGTCGTCATCGATGACGAGGCGCGTGCGCTGACGCTGATGCGTCGTCTCAAGGAGCTGGGCGTTGGCTTGTCGATGGATGATTTCGGTACGGGTTATGCCTCGCTGAACTATCTGCGTGCCTTCCCCTTCGACAAGATCAAGATCGACCGGTCATTCATTTCCGGCCTCCAGAACGAGCCGGAAGCCCAGATCATCGTCGCCTCGACCATCGAGCTGGCACACCAGCTGGGCATGGGCGTCGTGGTCGAGGGGATCGAGGACCTTGACGAGATGTCGGCTCTGGGCGACCAGCCGGAAGTCCTGATCCAAGGTTATCTGTTGTCGCGTCCGCTCACACGCGGTCAATTGCCGGAATTCCTCAAAAACCCGCCGGACCTGGCTGCGCGTGCCGCCGATCACCTGTGTGAACAGCTCCAGCAAAACTGGAGTGGTGGCGCGGCCTAGCCGCGAACACGTTCCTGTTCGTCAGGCTTGCGTGTGGGGCCACCGCGCATCACCCGGTACCAGAAGAAAAGCGCGCCGAGCGGGAAGCCGGCGGTGATCCGAGCGGCTTCCAGCGGGGCGAAATCCTCAAAGCCCGCTCCGAGCAGGGTGAGCGAAATGAGGTTGAAATGAGCGCCATTCTCAGTTGACGTCATCGCCGGCGCGACCATTGTCCAGACTTCCTGTGTCCAGTTGAACTCGAACACCGGATAGCTGGAGAGGATGAACAGGGTCCACAGAATGCGCCTTTTGATCCGCTTGAAGCGGAAGCTGGCGATGAGGGTGATCAGGACAAATCCGAGGCTGGATATTGGCACCAGCAGTGCCAGGTTTCTGGCGGAGGAATTAGCCTCCCGGTCCAGGCTGATGGACGGGTGGTTCGGAGCCTCAAACGCGTTCATCCAGGTCAGGTGCCAGGCGTTTTCGCCAACCTTTTGCAAGACCAGCTCCAACCGTCGGTCTCCGTCATCCGAAGGCACTACATAAACAAGTTCGAGCCGGTCGAGCGTGCCGGAGCTCAGTCGTGTCTCGACGGTGCGGTTGGCTCCGACCAGTCGGGCGTCGCCATAGCTGGCAGGCGGGAAGAATGTGGGGAGTGATGCTTCTAGATTGGACAATTGCTCGTCGGAGGCACCGGCCGGAATGACTTCGCGCAGCGTTGCCATGTCTCGGTTGACCAGGCCTTGGACGGATTGTTCGACAATGGGCCGTGCGTCTTCAGGAATGAATGACTCTACCAAGCTCTCAGACTGGCACGCTGCCAGCAGGCCCCCGGCGAGCGCGACCAAGCACAACACATACAGACGCTTAAACATTAAATCCCCTGTCTGATGTGGTCGTATCAGTCGCTACCGGAGGACTCAATCAAAAATTGAGCGTAGACCTAGAACAGCCCGGGCTGTTCCGGGCTCCCCAGCGGGCGTTCGAAACGGGAGAAATCCAGGTCCTTCTGGCGCACATCCAGCTGATAGCGGCGCATGGCCGCGCGAAAGCGTTTGGAGATCATTTCGGCAAAGGGGCCCTGGCCGCGGCCGCGTCGCATCCAGGTCGGGTCGTAGTCGCGGCCGCCGCGCATCTGCCGCATCAGTGAGATAACCCGGCTTGCGGCATCGGGGCGTTTCTCGGCCAGCCATTCGCGGAACAGGTCGCGGATTTCCATGGGCAGACGCAACAGGACATAACCTGCACTGCTGGCGCCGGCGCAGGCTGCCTGTTCCAGCAGGGGCTCGATCTCGCGATCGGTGAGGGCAGGAATGATCGGGGCCATCATCACCGTAACGGGCAGGCCCGCACTGGCCAGGCCCTCGATCGCCTTCAGTCGGCGATGCGGGGCAGCGGCTCGCGGTTCCATGTCGCGCGCCAGCTTGCGGTCCAGCGTAGTCAGTGAGATCGCCCCCTTGACCAGGCCCTGTTCCGCCATCGGCCCCAGAATGTCGAGATCGCGCAGTACGAGAGCGGATTTGGTGATGAAGCTGACCGGGTGTTTGTAGCGGGCGAAAATCTTGAGGATGTCACGGGTGATTTCCAGACGTCGTTCGACCGGCTGCCAGGCATCGGTGTTGGCGCCGATGACGATGGGCTTGGGGCGATAGCTGGGCCGGTTGAAAAACTGCTCGAGCAGTTTGGCGCCATCCGGCTTGGTGAAGATCACGCTCTCGAAGTCCAGCCCCGGTGAATATCCCCAATAGGCGTGGCTGGGCCTGGCGTAACAATAGATACAGCCGTGTTCACAGCCCCGGTAGGGATTGATTGACTGGTCAAAGGAAATGTCCGGCGACTGGTTGGTCGCGATTATGGAACGCGAGGCATCCTTCAGCACCGTTGTGCGAAGCGCGCTGACCTCTTCACCATCAACGCCCCAGCCGTCGTCGAAAGCCTCCCGCTGGAAGGCTTCATACCGGCCGGAAATGTTAGACCGAGCGCCCCGACCCCTGATGCTGGTTCCCGGGGCGACGGGGGCGTCATCCGGGGTCGTGGTGTGGGCGTTAAGGGCGTAGCCGCTGGGGCGCTCGGTCATGAGCTGGACTATGACTCAGAATTAGAACAAAGCAAGAACAAAATTTCAGTCGTCGTCACTTTTTCCGGCTTGGCCATTCCGCGGTGCTTGCGCTCGCTTCATGAAGAGGATTTAAGATGCAAAATCGGATAGGGCATATATTACGTAATAGGTGACATATTGGGCAAGGAAGAGGAAAGAGACTTCATCGAGGAGCTCGGGCACGCAGTGCTTCCGCACCATGTGCGGCGCCTGCTCGACACAGTTCTGAAGTGGGAGGGGGAGCGTGCTGCGCAATTGCAGATCTCCGTTCCTCTGAAGACACATTCGATGCTGGTTCTGCTCTCCAGGCGAGGGCCGATGAAGCTGGGTGAAGTGGTCGCGCAATTGCGCCTCTCGCGCCCCTTGATCGTCAAGTTCGCCGACACGCTGGTCGGGATGGAAATGGTCACCGAGCAACGGCCAAGCTCCGACCGGCGTGTTCGACTGCTTGGCCTGACTGAGGCCGGGCAGGTCGAGGTCTCACGCATCGAGGCGTTCCTGGAAGAAGCGCAGGCCCGATACCGGGTGCTTGGCCAGACACTCGGCAACGACCTGCTCGATCTTGTCACACAGGCGCGGAAACGCGTGGAAACATGGGATTAGGCCGGAGACTTCCGGCCAAGGCAGGAAGGGTCCTTCGGGATGATTAGCAAGTTCTTCGCAAGTGCCGCCATGGCGGCGGTGATGGTGTCCACTACAGCGTTTGCCCAGCCGGTGCCGGGCTGGCAGGCGGAGGTTTTCGACCAGCTCCCGCAAATGCTGGAAGAAGGCTATATCTACGAGGATGTCGGCCTGTCCCTGGCGCAGAGAGTGCGCGAAATGTCCGATGATTTCGCGCATCTCCAAACCCGCCGGGAGTTCATCTCCGCGGTCAATCAGGAACTCTATGCGCTGTCCAATGATGCCCATCTGACCCTGCGCTATCGCCCGACTGCGGAGGTCGAGAATGCGGAGCCGCGCCGCCGTCCGTCCGGCTGTGCCAGCGGTGACATCACCTGGCGGATGGAAGCCGGAAATATCGGATATATCTCGGTGCCGCGCATTTATGGCGATGACGCCTATCGTGCCGGTTTTGACGCGGCGATGGTCGAGCTGGGTGATGCAGACGGCATCATCCTGGATGTACGCAATAATTGCGGCGGTGAACCCCGCACGCTCGTCCATTTTGCGTCCTGGTTCTTTGCGGAGCCGACCCATCTGACCTCGACCGAGGGGCGCGACATGCCGACGCGCGAGCGCTGGACCAGCGATAACGTGGCCGGCGAGCCCTTTGTCGATCGCCCGCTGGTGATCCTGACCAATCAGCGCAGCTTCTCGGCGGCTGAGTCCTTTACCTTCGGCATGAAGATTACCGGCCGTGCCACGGTGATCGGCGAGCCCACCGGCGGTGGCGGCCACTGGGGCGAGGAAATGCGCCTGAGCGATGACCTGGCCGTGTTCATGCCGCAAGGTCGGACGTTTGATCCGCGCACGGGCCGTGGCTGGGAAGCGGAAGGTGTTCAGCCGGACATTGTTTCATCGTCCGATGATGCGCTGGCCGCAGCGCTGACGCATCTTCGCGCTCAATAGCGCGGAAACGGTCTCATCGGAGCCTGGCATCCAGCGCGAGCAGGTCATGCCAGGCTTTTTTCTTGGATGCCGGCTGACGCAGCAGGAAAGATGGGTGAAAGAGTGGCAGGCAGGGGATGCTTGTGCCGCTGTCCGATCCATCGGGATTCTTGAGCGAGTAGTCACGCCATTGTCCACGCAGGCGAGAGATGCTGGCATCTTCCCGTAGCAGGGACTGCGCCGCAACACCGCCGGCTACGACAAGGATCTCCGGTGCCTTCAACGCGATGTGACGTTCGATTAGCGGCAGGCAGGTCGCGATCTCGTCCTTGGTGGAGTTCCGGTTCCCCGGCGGTCGCCAGTTGACGATATTGGAGATGTAAAGCGCGTCCTCGCCCAGGCCGATGGAGGCGAACATCTTGTCGAGGAGGTGTCCGGCGGGCCCCATGAAGGGCTTGGCCTGTTCGTCCTCATCCCGGCCCGGCGCTTCCCCGATGATCATGATCTTTGCGTCGCGATTGCCGCGCGCAAACACCGTGTTTCGGGCCGTACGCTTTAGCGGGCAGCCCTCGAATTCGCGGATCGCGCTTTCCAAAGCGTCAAGCGTGTCGGCCTTGGCTGCGACTTCCTGGGCAGAAGGGCCCTGGACCTCGGGTTCGCCAAACCCGGCTGCGATGGCCGCCGCCGGTGTTGCTGTGCGCTGGGGCGGTGGTGGTTGGCGCGTCGGGGCGCTCCGCGGAGCAGGTGCCGGCGAAGTCTGTTTTTTCAGACGCGTAACCGGGGCATCCAGCTCGATACCAGCCTCGTCCCACCAGTCGATCAGCGCCTGGAGAGCTTTTTCGTCGTGAGGGGTGAGAGTAGCAGGTTCAAGCATTGGTTACGTGGACGTCAACGTAAATGTTTTGATCTTAGGCGCAGCTCGCGCTAGATGAAGGGCTGATCCTAAGCTAAGACCGAGCGCCCGCAAGCCGGGTTTATGATGATTCTTGATGAGGGGGTTGCCGACCCATGACCGACGCTGCCGTTGAACGCGAGTCCATGGAGTATGACGTTGTTATCGTTGGAGGCGGCCCCGCTGGTCTGTCTGCTGCGATCCGTCTGAAACAACTGGCGGCCGAAGCTGGCCAGGAAATTTCCATCGCGCTTCTGGAAAAGGGTGCCGAGGTTGGCGCGCACATTCTCTCCGGCGCCGTGGTCGATCCGAAAGCCCTCAACGAGCTGTTGCCGAACTGGAAGGAGGATGGCTGCCCGCTCGAGGACGAGGTCACCACCGATATCTTCGAAGTGCTTGGCGCTGCCGGTTCGATCAGCCTGCCAACCCTCTTCTTCCCTCCGCTGATGAATAACCACGGCTGTTACATCGCCTCGCTGGGCAATGTCTGTCGCTGGCTGGGCGAGCAGGCCGAGGCCATGGGCGTCGAGATCTACCCGGGCTTTCCGGCTGCGGATGTCGTCGAGGAAGACGGTGTCATCAAGGGTGTGGTCACCGGCGATTTCGGTGTCGCGCGTGATGGTGGCCAGAAGGATGGCTATCAGCCGGGCATGGAGCTGCGTGGCAAGTACACGCTGATCGCCGAGGGCGCACGTGGCTCGCTCGCCAAGCAACTCATCGATCGCTATGACCTGTCTGCTGGCAAGGAGCCGCAGAAATTCGGCATCGGTCTGAAAGAGCTGTGGCGTGTGAAGCCCGAGCACCACAAGCCGGGCCTGGTCAAACACACGATGGGCTGGCCGCTAGACGGACAGACCGGTGGTGGTTCCTTCATGTACCATTTCGGTGATGGTCTCGTGTCCATCGGTTTTGTGGTTCACCTGAACTACAAGAACCCGTTCATCTCGCCGTTCGAGGAATTCCAGCGCCTGAAGACACACCCGGCAATTGCCGAGACGTTTGAAGGCGCCGAGCGCCTGTCCTATGGCGCCCGGGCGATCACCGAAGGTGGTCTGCAGTCAGTGCCCTCGCTGGCCTTCCCGGGCGGCGCACTGATGGGCTGTTCGGCCGGTTTCGTGAACGTGCCGCGCATCAAGGGCAGCCACAACGCCATGAAAACCGGCATGCTGGCCGCCGAGAGCGTCTTCGCTGCGCTGGGCGAAGGGCGTGAGGGCGATACGCTGAGCGAATACCAGGCGGCCTATGAGAGCTCCTGGGTGGTCGACGACCTCAAGAAAGTCCGCAATGCCAAGCCGCTCTGGTCCAAGTTCGGTACGGTTCTGGGTATCGCCCTGGGCGGTCTGGACATGTGGATGACGACGCTGTTCGGCGGTTGGTCACCCTTCGGCACCCTCAAGCACGGCAAGTCCGACGCCGAGAGCCTGGAGCCGGCCTCCAAGTTCAAGCCGATTGATTATCCCAAGCCGGATGGTGTCCTGACTTTTGATCGTCTGTCGTCTGTTTTCATCTCGAACACGAACCACGAGGAAGACCAGCCGATCCACCTGCAGCTGGCTGACGAGGCCCTTCAGAAGGGCTCCGAGTTGGAGAAATTCGCGGGTCCGTCCACGCGCTACTGCCCGGCGGGCGTTTACGAGTGGATCGAGGATGAAAATACCGGCGAGCAGCGCTTCCAAATCAATGCGCAGAACTGCGTGCACTGCAAGACCTGCGACATCAAGGATCCCAACCAGAACATCAACTGGACCACGCCGGAAGGCGGTGGTGGGCCGATGTACTCCAATATGTAAACCAAGCGGACCTTCCCGCTTGCACTTCCGGGCCCGGGAGGCGAACCTGTGCGCATGAAAAACGCGTTTCTTCGCCTCCTGCCGGTTCTCGCCGGATCCCTGATCCTCAATTCCTGCGCGACTATCCTGCCGCCTGAAGACGAGCCGTCTGCCTATGGCGCCTTTCTGGCAGCGCGTTACGCGGGCGTGAACCGCGATGCGGAGGGCGCTGCATCCTATTATGCAGAAGCGCTGAACCGGGCGCCGGGTGATGCCACTCTGGCGGATCGTGCCTATATCACCGCGCTTCTGTCCGGGCGCATGGACGAAGCCTCGCGTTATGCGGAGCAGTCTGTGGCTGCTGGCGATCCCAGCCGTCTGGCCAGTCTTTATGTCGCTGCTGACGAGATTGCTTCGCGCAATTACTCCCAGGCCCGCCGCATCATTTCCGCAGCGCCGGACTACGGACCGTTCAACGATTTTGTTGCGCAGCTGATGCATCACTGGGCGCTGGTGGGCGTTGGCGACGAGGCCGAGGCGCTGGACAGCGCGCGGGCAATGGCGGCGCCGGGGTATCTGGGTCCGTTTATCTCGCTTCACCGGGCCATGCTGCTGGAGGCGGCCGGCCGGTATGACCAGGCCCGTGAGCTGTATGCAGCAACTGTTTTCGTGACGCCGTTCCGGCGCATGGCAGTCGAGGTTTATGGCGGCTTCCTGGAGCGGCAGCGTCGCTCCGATGAAGCGGTTCAGCTGTACCAGACATATCTCAACGGTGCGCCTTACGAGACAAGCATTATCGAGGCGCTGGAGCGCGCGCAATCGGGTGGTCGAGCGCCTTCACGCCCGACCATCTCCGAATTTGCGGGGCTCAGCCTTTTCGGTCCGGCAGCGTCGCTGGCGGCCCAGGCGGATATGGATCTGACTGTGCTCTACTTGCGCATGATCCAGCGGCTTGATCCGGACTACGCGCCCAATCGCATCCTGCTGGGCGAGACCCTGCAGCGGATCAACCTGCCGGAGGTGGCCCTGGCAGAATATGCATCGGTGCGAAGCGGTCCGTTTCGCCTTTCTGCCCAGATCGACCTGATCTGGCTGACGGCGCGGCTGGACCAGCTGGACCGGGCCGCCGCCATGTCCCAGCGTCTGCTGGAGGAGACCGGTGATAATGAGGCACGCCTGATCCTCGCGGACATCTATCGCGTAACGGATCGCTGCGGTGAGGCCATCGGTCTTTACCAGGAGGTGATTGCCAACCGCGAAGCCGCCGGTGAATTGCCGGACTGGCGCTATCACTATTTCGCGGCGTCCTGTCACTATCTGCTGGACGAGCTGGATGCGGCTGAAGCGCAGTATCTGGTCGCTCTGGATATCGATCCGAACCAGGCCCAGGTGCTCAATGATCTGGGTTATCTCTGGCTGGACAATGGCCGCCATCTCGACCGTGCCTTCGACATGGTCCAGCAGGCCGCTTACCTGGAACCCTCGCTGGGGCATATCATCGACAGTCTCGGCTGGGCGCATTACCGGCTGGGCAATTACGAAGCAGCCGTGCTGGAACTGGAACGCGCCACGGCGCTGGATCCGGGGAATGCGACGGCGAACTATCATCTCGGCGATGCCTATTGGCGTGTCGGGCGGGAGCTGGAGGCGCGTTTCCAGTGGCGCCGCACGCTTGACCTCGAGGCCGACCCGGCTGAAATCGAGGGCGCGCGGGAGCGGTTGGAAAACGGCCTTCCCGAAGCTGAAACCATCACTGCGGAGAACAATGCCGCGGAAGACCTGGCGACGGAGAATTCCAACCCGTGAGTGGGGTAATAACCGAATTTGCGCCGGCGAAGATCAATCTGTCTCTTCGTGTCGGACGTGCGCGTGAGGATGGCTACCATCCGCTGGACAGCCTGGTAACGTTTGCCGACTGGGGCGACACCATCACCGTGCGCGACGAGATCGCGCTGATGATGTCGATGTCCGGCGAAGCGTCCGAGGACCTGATCGAGGAAGAGAATAATCTCGTCCTCCAGGCCGCCCGTGCCCTGCAGGATCATGCCGGTATCGACAAGGGCGCGATTATCCACCTGCACAAGGAAATTCCGGTCGAGGCCGGACTGGGCGGCGGGTCTGCAGACGCGGCGGCGACCCTGCGCGCGCTGAACCAGCTCTGGGAGCTGGATCTTGATCTCGACGAGCTGGCCCGCATTGGTCTTTCCATCGGAGCTGACGTGCCGGCCTGTGTCTACTCCCGCCCGCTGCGCATGCGTGGGATTGGCGAGTGGATCGAGCTGATCGACAATTTCCCGGCCTTTAATGCCGTCCTGGTCAACCCGGGCGTTAAAGTGTCGACGGGCAAGGTTTTCGAGGCCTTTGACGAGACCGAACCGGCAGTATTGAAAGAGGCCAAGGGGCGCGGACCCAATGTGCTGGACTGGCTGTCGCGCGAGCCCAATTCGCTGGAACGCCCGGCCATGAAAGTCCAGCCCAAGATCAAGAAAGCCCTGGGCTGGCTGGACAGGCAGGACGGAGTTGAACTGGTCCGGATGTCTGGTTCCGGCGCCAGCTGTTTCGCCATTTTCGAGGATGATGCCGACGCGGAAAAGGCTGCAGACGCCTACGAGAAATTCTCGGTGGAGGTCGGTCTGGCCGGGTTCAGGGATGGCGAGCTGATCTGGTGCTAGACCTGTTGCAGCCCTGGCTGCCCATGGGGTTTGCCTTCGTCCTCAGCGCGCTGTTCTCGCTGGTCGTGCGGGAGGCGGGCGTACTAGATCATCCCAATGCACGCTCCAGCCATTCTAATCCGACACCGCGCGGCGGAGGGGTGGGTGTGCTGACCGGTTTTGCTGCCGCGCTGGCGGTGCAGCCTGTCGACCTGCCTCACCTGTCGGCGGTTCTTGTTGCGGTCCTTGTTCTGTCCACGCTTGCTGGCGCGATTGGCTTGCTGGATGACCTTTTCACCCTGTCGGAGAAGCTCAAATTCCTGGCGCTGGTCTCGATTTCGCTGGCTGTGGCCTTTAGTGCAGGGCCGGTCACCGAACTGGGCTGGCAATTGCCCTGGATCATCGGTCTTCTGGGCTCGGCGCTGTTCGTTTTTACGACCGTCAATGCCATCAACTTCATGGACGGTTCTGACGGGGTGATGGTCGCCGCCCTGGTGCCCGCAACGCTGGCCCTGGCCGGGATGGGCGATGGTGACTTTGCTGCGATCTGCATCCTTCTCGCGTTGGCCCAGCTGGGTTTTGCGTTGCTCAACGCACCGATCTTTGACAGTCGGGGCTCCCTGTTCAGTGGCGATGCGGGTTCTCTGGGTGTGGCCGTGCTGGTGTGCGGACTGGCGCTGTGGTGGGCATCAACCGGTTCTGCAGGTTCGGTCTGGCTGGTGCCCTTGATCCTTCTGCCGCTGCTCGGGGATGTATTGCTGACCATGGCATCGCGGGCCAGGGCTGGTCGCCGCCTGTTCTCGCCACACCGCGCGCATGCCTATCAGTTGTTGATCCGGCTGGGCTGGAGCCACGGCCGTGTCGCGCTGATCTGGATGGCCCTGTCGACGATTGCCGCGTTGCTGGCCTGGCTGGTGCACGAGCAGTCAGCGCTGGTGAAATTCGTGACTTTCGCCGGCGGCGTGATCGCGTTCACGACCTTCCACCAGGCCGTGCGTCGTCATGTCCGGGCCCGCGGTCTGGATACGACGCAGTAGTTCCGATCAATCCCCGAGTGCTGGCGGAACCCATTCATGGCGCGGGGTTCCATCCAAATGCGCGAGATTATAGGTCGGCATCCACAGCATCAGATCCCCGCCGGGAAGGTGAAAGCCTTCAGTGCCCCCGGCCAGCCCCGCCATTGGCGGGCCGACGACCTCGGCGCGTCCCATCGCATCCAGCCCGATCGCCATACCTTCTCCCATGGACCCCGTCCAGCCGCCCACCCGCACGGTCAGCGCGACGTCCGAATAGGGCGCGGCGGGATCGACATGACGGATCCAGGCGGGGGCGTCAGTGGGCTCGATCCGCTGGTAAGCGGTTCGCGTCTGCACGAAGCGACCGAGGATCGGCTCGGCCACCGAGGTATTGCCGCCGCCAGGCGTATCGCGCAGATCCAGGATCAGGGAGTTGATATCGCCAAGTTCAGCGAGTGCGGCGTTGAAGGCGGCGACGGTTTCATCCCGGCCGAGGCTGTTATTGATGCGGATCAGACCCACGCCCGGCGCGTGCATGCGGTAGCTGACCGGCGTTCCGGTCCGGCGCGCGGGAAAACCGCTCAGCGTGGCCTCGAAAACCTCGCCATCGCGTTCGAGCTGCAAGCGGCGCTCTTCATGACGAAAGCCGGTCACGGCTGCGTTGAGGGCCCAGTCCCGCCGGGCCGGCAGATCGGTGTCTCCGGTGCGCATCCGACGCAGCGCCGCGTCGACAGGTGCCTGGCCATTGATCGTGAGCACGAGATCGCCTGGCCGGATGTCCAGGCCTTCGGCCCGGCTTCCGGTTCTGACGTCCGTGACAACAACCTGGCCATCGGCTTGTTCGGCAACCCGGATCTGTGATCCGGACGGTATCAGCCAGGGCGAGGTCTGGTTGTTGGTATTGAGGTTGATATGCGTGTCGTAGAGCGCGTCGATCAGCCCCTCGAGCACGGCCAGCACATAAGCCCCTTCGCTCTGCGCGGCTTCGGCGCGGGCCAGGTCGCAGGCCGCGTCCCAATGCGCCGCGCGGCTCTCGAAATAGGCATAGTGTTCCGGCACCAGCGCACAGACCTGTTCGACATCCTGCTGGAGGGCGCTCAACGGCGCATCGCCCTCGAGCGCCTGGGTGATTGCGAACGCAGAGGCGAGAGCGAGAAACATCAACACATCCTTTTATCGGGCTGAAAAATCAGTAGGCGCGTTCGACCACGAAATCGGCCAGGTCTTCCAGGGCGGTGCGCCATTCATTGGCCGGGAAGCGCTGCAGTGCGACACGCGCGGCCCTGGCGTGGTCCTTGGCCTGTTTGACGGTGGCGTCGATCGACCCGTGTTTTTTCATATAGTCGAGCGCCTGCTCGAAATCGCCATCGCGCTGGTCCGTCTCGGCAATCACACGCTGCCAGAAGCTGGCTTCCTCGCCTTCGGCCTTGGCGATGCACAGCGCGACCGGAAGCGTCACCTTGCCTTCGCGGAAATCATCGCCGACCGATTTGCCCAGCTTGGAGGCGCGGCCGCCATAGTCCAGCGCGTCATCGACCAGCTGGAAGGCCAGGCCGAGCTCGCGGCCATAGGTTTCCAGCGCCTCTTCATCCGCCGCATTGCGACCGGCGACAATGCCGGAGACCTGGGCGGCCGCGGCGAAGAGCGCGGCCGTCTTGGCGTCGATGATCTGCATGTAGGTGTCGACGGAGACCGAGGTGTCCTTGACGGCAGAGAGCTGGCGGACCTCACCCTCGGCGATGGTGGAGGCGGCGGCAGACAGAACACCCAGGGCCTTCATCGAACCGGCTTCGACCATCAGGGAGAAGGAGCGGGCAAACAGGAAATCGCCGACCAGCACGCTGGAGGCATTGCCCCAGATCAGGTTGGCGGCCGTCTTGCCGCGGCGCATGCCGCTTTCGTCGACCACATCGTCATGCAGCAGGGTCGCCGTGTGGATGAACTCCACCGCGGCCGCCAGCTTCATCACGCAGTCTTCGGTGTAGCCCAGCAGATTGCCGGCCGCGACGGTGATCATCGGGCGAACCCGCTTGCCACCGGCTTCGATCAGGTATTTGGCCAGTTCGGGAATGAGGTCGACATGGCTGTCCAGGCGCTCGAGGATAAGCGCATCGACACGACGCATGTCATCATAGGCCAGCTTGGCCAGGCGTTCCGCGGCATTGAGAGTGGGCACAGATTCCGGCACCGAAGTTTTTACGCTGACCATGCTGTCCACGCCGGTGCACCCCTTGCGACTGGAAGAAACACGGTGACAATAGAAATCCCGGGCAATCGCCGCAAGTAATGAAGGCGGTGGCAATTCAGCGCAGGAGCACAACTCTCTCGTGAAACAGGTGTTTAAAACCAATGATCCGGTGAAACTCTCCTTTGCGGAGTCGGTTTTGCGCGATGCCGGGATCGAGCCCGCGGTGCTCGATGAGAATACATCCAGCCTCTATGGCGGCGGACTTCCCTTTATCCAGCGTCGGATCATGGTGGTGGACGAGGATGAGCGCGCGGCCCTGGCGGCCCTGCAGGCCGCGTTCGAGGATGCCGGTCAGTCCATGAAGGACTGAGATCTCTATGCGAGAGACCAACACCAACACGCTGCTGGGCGGGCAGGTGCTGATGCACCAGCCGGTCAGGGGCTATCGCGCCGGCATGGACGCGGTGATGCTGGCCGCCAGCCTGTCGGCCAGGCCGGGCGAGCATGTGGTGGAGTTCGGATGTGGTCCCGGCGCGGCTTTGCTGTGTGCGGCGACGCGGCTGGAGGGTGTGCAGTTTTCGGCCTGGGAGGTCGAGGAATGGGCGGCGGAGCTGGCGCGCCGGAACATCGCCGAAAACGGGCTGGCTGACCGAGCCGAGGTTCATTGCGGTGACATCGCTGACCTGCCGGCCGAGCCCTTTGCCGGCCAGGTCTTTTTCAACCCGCCCTTTTTCGATGACCCGGATGCCCTTCGCCATCCCGAACCGGAAAAACAGCGCGCCTGGCTGTCCGGCGACACGCCCCTGCCGCTGTGGGTGAAGATGGCGGCACGCATCATCAAGGGACAGGGCTATCTGACCATCATCCATCGCGCCGATGCCTTGCCCGCGATCCTGTCGGCGACCGAGCGGGCCTTTGGCTCGGTGCTGATCAAGCCGATCCAGCCGCGACCGGACCGCCCGGCCAAACGGGTGATCGTACGCGTACGCCGCGGAGGTCGTGGTCCGGCCACGCTGCTGCCGCCACTGGTCCTGCACGACGCGACCGACCGTCAATACAGCGAAGAGGCACAGGCTATCATGGCCGGTGCCCCGCTCGTTCTGGATTAGCCCCTTTATCGCCCTGAGCCGATATCTTCCCCTCTGGGGAAGTGCCGGAACGCTGTGGAGGCGAAGGGGGCGAGCGCAGCGAGCCTGCCTCAGCGCTGGCGCGCTTCGGCCCCTCCACCGCTTCGCGGTCCCCCTCCCCGGTGGGGAGGATTTCAAACGGGGTGAGGGGGCAAGGCCACACATCTTCCGCAGTGCAGCGAAACAAGGTCTGAGTGCTTGATTACAAAGGCGGGCACGCCTAGTGTCGCGACGAATTCGAGTAACGCCTTTCCCGCCGGGATATCCTTACATGGCTGACCAATCCGCACCCTCCTTCCAGGACCTGATCCTCCGTCTACAGGCTTATTGGGCCTCGCATGGCTGCGCCATCCTGCAGCCTTATGATGTCGAGGTGGGCGCGGGCACGCTGCATCCGGCCACGACCCTGCGCTCGCTGGGGCCGCGCCCGTGGAAAGCGGCGTATGTGCAGCCCTCGCGCCGTCCGGCAGATGGCCGTTTCGGCGAGAACCCGAACCGCCTGCAGCACTATTACCAGTTCCAGGTGCTGCTGAAGCCGTGCCCGGCCAATATCCAGGATCTCTATCTCGGTTCGCTCGACGCCATCGGTATTGACCGCAAGCTGCATGATGTGCGCTTTGTCGAGGATGACTGGGAAAACCCGACCGTGGGGGCCTGGGGCCTGGGCTGGGAAGTCTGGTGTGACGGTATGGAAGTCAGCCAGTTCACCTATTTCCAGCAGGTTGGCGGGCTGGATGTCGATCTCGTCTCCGGCGAGCTGACCTATGGCCTGGAACGCCTGGCGATGTATGTGCAGGGCGTCGAGAATGTCTACGACCTCGATTTCAACGGCGCCGGCATGAAATACGGCGACGTCTTCCAGGAAGCCGAGCGCCAGTATTCCGATTTCAATTTCAACCACGCCGATGTCGAGATCCTGACCCGCTGGTTCGAGGAGGCAGCCGATCAGTGCAAGGCGCTGCTGGCGCTGGACAAGCCTTTGCCGCTGCCGGCCTATGACTTTGCACTCAAGGCCTCGCACCTGTTCAACCTGGTCGATGCGCGCGGCGCTATTTCCGTGGCTGAACGTGCCAGCTGGATCGCCCGTGTGCGCGAACTCGCCAAGGGCTGTGCCGAAGCCTGGGTCGCCAGCGAACGCGCGGCGCTGGAGAAATCCTCATGAAACTCCCCATGCGCGGCGGTTGTCAGTGTGGTGCGATCCGGTTCGAGATTACCGAGCGGCCGCTGACGCTGTATTGCAATCACAGCGAGGCCAGCCAGCAGGAGACGTCGTCGGCGTTTTCCATGTCGCTGCTGGTGCCGCGTGAAGGCTTCAAGTTTCTCAAGGGCGGACCGACCGCGTTTGAGATCAAGAAGGAAAGCACGGCGAAAAAGCCCAAGATGGGCCTGTTCTGCGACAAATGCGGAACGCGCATCGCCAATGATACCCAGGGCAATCCATCCCTGTCCGTGCGCGCCAGCTGTCTGGATGATCGTGCCCAGCTGCGTCCGGTCGGGCATATCTGGGTGAAGTCGGCCCAGGACTGGGTGGTCCTGCACGAAGATGACCTGATTTACGAAGAAGCCCCCGATGACGGCTATTACGCGCTCATGGAGCGCTGGGCCGCACAGGAGCACGCCTGATGCCGGAGCAGGCCATGCCAGCGATGAGCTTTCCCCGGGAGGGCGGGTGCCAGTGCGGCGGCGTGCGTTACGCCGTGACGTGCGAGCCGACGGCGCTGTATTGCTGTCACTGCACCAATTGCCAGGCCCAGGGCGGTAGCGCCTTTGCCATGTCCATGCTGGTCCCGCGCGACGGGTTTGCCTTCATCAAGGGCGAGCCGAAACGCTTTGATTTTGTCGCTGACAGCGGCAATGGAAAAATCGGCTGGTGCTGTCCCGATTGCGGGGGCCGCCTGATGCACGATACCGAAGGCCGTGACAGCATCACCGTGCGTGCGGGCACGCTGGATGGTGCAGGCGAGCTGCGGCCGGTCGGGCATATCTGGACGCGCAGCGCCCAGGCCTGGATGAAATTCGACGAGACCGATCTGATCTATGAAAAGGCGCCGGAAGACGGTTATACGGCGCTGAAAGAAAAATGGGCGCACCAGCAAGCGTCTCTGGCAGGGTAACAATGTCCGACCTCCTTTTCGAAATTTTCTGCGAGGAAATTCCCGCTGGCATGCAGGCCAAGGCCGCCAATGACCTGGAAGCTGCCATGGTCAAGGCGCTGGGCGAGGCCGGTCTCAAGGCTGCTGAAACCGCATCCTATGTCGGTGCGCGCCGCCTGGTCGTGACCATGTCCGGCCTGCCGGCGAAGGCCGAGGATGTGCGCGAGGAGCGCAAGGGCCCGCGTGTGGGCGCGCCGGACAAGGCGGTTGAAGGTTTCCTGCGCGGCGCAGGTCTGGACAGCCTGGACGCCTGCGAACAGCGTGAAGACAAGAAGGGCGCGTTCTGGGTCGCCCTGATCGACAAGCCGGGCCGCCAGACGACGGACGTCCTGACCGATGCGATCCCGGCCATCCTGTCGAACTTCCACTGGCCGAAATCCATGAAGATCGGTGAGGGCGAAAAGGCCCAGCGCTGGGTGCGCCCGATCCAGCGGATCCTGTGCGTGTTTGATGGCGCCGTCGTGCCGGTCAAGGTGTTCGGCCTGGAGGCCGGCAATGAAACCGAGGGCCACCGTGTCGCCGGTCGTGGTCCGTTCACGGTCACGGGCTGGGATGACTACAAGGCGCAGCTGGAAGGCGCGGGCCATGTCACCATTGATGCAGACGAGCGCAAGCGCCTGATCATGGATGGCGCGACGAAGGCTTGCGGCGATGCCGGTCTGGAACTGGTCGAGGACCAGGGCCTCCTCAACGAGGTGTGCGGTCTGGTCGAATGGCCGGTGCCGGTGCTGGGCGAGATGGATCCGGATTTCCTGGACCTGCCGCCGGAAGTCATCACCCTGACCATGAAGACGCACCAGAAGTATTTCGCGGTGCGCGATCCGAAGACAAACAAGCTGTCGGCGCATTTCGTGACGGTGGCCAACCAGCAGGCCCCCGATGGTGGTAAGGCCATCGCCGCGGGCAATTCCCGCGTGCTGTCCGCGCGCCTGTCCGATGCCCGTCACTTCTGGGACAATGACCGCAAGACGCCGCTCTCCGAGATGGCGGACCAGCTCTCCAAGATCACCTTCCATGAAAAACTGGGCACGGTGGCGGACAAGGTCCGCCGAGTTGCCGCCGTGGCGAGGAACTTGGCTCCGCTGGTTGAGGCCAATCCGTCGAAGGCTGCGAAGGCGGCTGAACTCGCCAAGGCGGATCTCGTCTCCGAGATGGTCTATGAATTCCCCGAACTCCAGGGCGCGATGGGACGTTATTACGCCCTGGAACAGGGCGAGGATGCCGCTGTCGCCGACGCCATCAAGGCCCACTACAAGCCGCAAGGCCCGTCTGACGAAGTCCCGGTCGAGCCGGTTTCCGCGGCCGTCGCACTCGCCGACAAGCTCGACACGCTGGTCGGCTTCTGGGCTATCGACGAAAAACCGACCGGTTCAAAAGACCCATTCGCGTTGCGTCGTGCCGCACTGGGTGTGATCCGGATTGTACTGGATGGGAACTTCCGTCTTTCGCTCCGGAAGGAAATTGGGTTTGTTGCCTGCCAGAGCGGCTATTTCTGGTTGTGTGAAGATGGCACGGTGTTGAAGAACCTGACAGGTCACGACACCTTTGAGTATGGATCCGGCGAACAGAATCGGATGGTCGCGACGGAGATCCTACCCAGTATTCTCGCCTTCTTCGCACACCGCCTGAAAGTCCACCTGCGCGATGAGGGCATCCGCCATGATGTCATCGACGCTGTGTTCGCACTTGGTGATGACGACCTCGTCCGTGTGACCGCGCGCTCGCGGGCGCTGCAGGCTTTCCTCGATACCGAGGATGGCACCGCGCTGCTGGCCGGGTTCAAGCGGGCGTCGAATATTCTCAACAAGACCGACGACATGCCGGAAGGTCATCATGACGCCGCTGCCGCTGTCGAGGATGCAGAAAAGGCGTTGATGGCAGCGCTGGCCGATGCCGGCCCGAAAGCCAAGGCCGCGCTCGAGGCGGAAGACTTCACTGCCGCGATGGCGGCACTGGCCATGTTGCGGGCGCCGATTGACGCTTTCTTTGACACGGTCACTGTAAATGCCGATGACGCAGGCCTGCGTCGCAACCGACTTCTACTTCTTTCCGATATCCGCGAGGCGATCTCTTCCGTCGCCGATTTCAGCCGGATTGAGGGTTAGCTGGGGACAAAAGCAAATGAACGCTGACACGAAATGGGTCTACGCCTTTGGCGGTGGCAATTCCGAAGGTGAAGCCGGCATGCGTGAGCTGCTTGGCGGCAAGGGTGCCAACCTCGCCGAGATGGCCAAGCTGGGCCTGCCGGTTCCGCCGGGTTTCACCATCACCACTGGTGTGTGTACCGCGTTCTATGAAAATGACCGCCAGTATCCCGGCGAACTGAACGGCCAGGTCGAGGCTGCGCTGGCGCAGCTGGAAGCCGCCGTCGACAAGAAGTTCGGTGATCCGTCCAATCCACTGCTGGTCTCGGTCCGCTCCGGTGCCCGCGCCTCCATGCCGGGCATGATGGATACGGTGCTCAATCTGGGCCTCAATGACGAAACCGCGGAAGGCCTGGCCCAGCTCTCCGGCGATCGTCGGTTCGCCTATGACAGCTATCGCCGTTTCATCCAGATGTATTCCGACGTCGTCATGGGCGTGGATCACGGCATTTTCGAAGACATCCTGGAGAGCTTCAAGGAAGAGAATGACTACTCCCTGGATACCGAGCTGACGGCGGAAGACTGGGAAACCATTGTTCGCGAATACAAGCAGGCTGCGGCCAGCGAGCTGGGCCGCGACTTCCCGTCCGACCCGCGCGAACAGCTGTGGGGCGCCATTGGCGCTGTCTTCGGCTCGTGGATGACCGATCGCGCCAAGACCTATCGCAAGCTGCACGATATCCCGGCCAGCTGGGGCACCGCCGTCAATGTCCAGGCTA
Organism: Maricaulis sp.; assembly: GCF_017643475.1. GTDB lineage: Bacteria > Pseudomonadota > Alphaproteobacteria > Caulobacterales > Maricaulaceae > Maricaulis. The sequence goes on along the minus strand of NZ_JAEPNI010000002.1, from coordinate 569,944 downwards.
TGGTGTTTGGCAATATGGGCGAGACGTCTGCGACCGGCGTGGCCTTCACGCGTGACCCGTCTACCGGCGACACCGGCTATTACGGCGAATTCCTGATCAACGCCCAGGGCGAGGACGTCGTTGCCGGCATCCGTACGCCGCAATGCCTGACCGAGGCGATGCGCGAGAAGATGGGGGATCCGTCACCGTCCATGGAACAGGCCCTGCCGGACAGCTATGCCGAGCTGGCCGCGGTGTTCGACAAGCTCGAGCGCCACTATCGCGACATGCAGGATATCGAATTCACGGTCGAGCGTGGTCGCCTGTGGATGCTGCAGACCCGCAACGGCAAGCGCACGGCCAAGGCCGCGCTGAAAATCGCTGTCGACATGGCCAGCGAAGGCCTGATCTCCGAGACTGACGCGGTGATGCGTGTGGACCCGGCGCAGCTGGACCAGCTGCTGCACCCGACACTCGATCCGGAAGCCACGCGTGACGTGCTGACCGCCGGTCTGCCCGCCTCGCCGGGCGCGGCTTGCGGCGCCGTCGTGTTCGACAGTGACGAGGCAGAAGCGCGTGCCAAGGACGGTGAGAAGGTCATTCTCGTGCGCATCGAGACCTCGCCGGAAGACATTCACGGCATGCATGCCGCTGAAGGCATTGTCACCGCGCGTGGCGGCATGACCTCACACGCCGCTGTGGTGGCGCGCGGCATGGGCCGCCCGTGTGTCTCCGGCGCCGGCCAAATCAAGATCGATTATGCCAGCAAGCAGTTCACGGTTGGGCGCCGCACCATCACCGATGGCGAGATCATCACCATTGATGGCGCCTCCGGCCAGGTCCTGTTTGGCGAAGCCAAGATGATCAAGCCGGAATTGACCGGTGATTTTGCCAAGCTGATGAGCTGGGCAGACGCGTCGCGCCGCATGAAGGTCCGTACCAATGCGGAAACCCCGGCTGATTGTCAGACGGCGGTCGAGTTCGGTGCCGAGGGCATCGGCCTTTGCCGGACTGAGCACATGTTCTTTGATGCCGACCGCATCGCGGCGGTGCGCGAGATGATCCTGTCCGATGGCCAGGACGGCCGCGTGACGGCGCTGGACAAGATCCTGCCGATGCAGCGCGATGACTTCAAAGCCATCTTCCGCATCATGGAAACCCGTCCGGCCACGATCCGCCTGCTGGATCCGCCGCTGCACGAATTCCTGCCGCACACCGAAGAGGACGTAGCCGATGTTGCTGCCGCGACCGGCCTGTCCGCAGATCAGCTGATGCAGCGGGCACGCGACCTGGCGGAAAGCAATCCGATGCTGGGACATCGCGGCTGTCGTCTGGGTATCACCTATCCGGAAATCTACGAGATGCAGGCCCGCGCCATTTTCGAAGCCCAGGTGGCTGTCGAAAAGGAAACCGGTGTGAAACCGGTGGCCGAGGTGATGATCCCGCTGGTCGCGACCTCTGCCGAGCTGGCCATCCTCAAGGCGCGTGTCGCGGGCGTGGCCCAGGCCGTGGCCGAGGAAACCGGCGGTCAGCCGCAATACCTGATCGGCACCATGATCGAGCTTCCGCGTGCGGCCCTGCGTGCGGGGGATATCGCCCATGATGCGGAATTCTTCTCCTTCGGCACGAATGATCTGACCCAGACGACCTTCGGCCTGTCGCGCGATGATGCCGGCAAGTTCCTGGGCGATTATCTGGAAGCGGGTATTTTCGAGAAGGACCCGTTTGTCTCGCTCGACAAGGACGGGGTCGGAGACCTCGTGCGAATCGCTGCGGAACGGGGTCGGGCCACCCGTGAAGGCCTCAAGCTGGGTATCTGCGGCGAACACGGTGGCGACCCGTCCTCCATTGATTTCTGTGAGGAAACGGGCCTGGATTATGTGTCCTGTTCGCCATACCGCGTGCCAATTGCGCGTCTGGCGGCCGCTCAGGCACGCCTTCGCCGCCAGTCTTAAGTGGTTGATAAAAAGTAAAGAAACGGATCGCTTCTTTCGGGAAGCGATTCATTTCATATTTGTAAGCCTACGTGGTGCTTGACCATTATGGTCCGGCCCAATAGGAAGGCGCGCTAAATTCATGGAAGATTCATTGCAATTTTTCATGATAGGCGCGTCGAGACACGATGCGGCTAAGTTAACGAGATGAGTTCGATAGAGCGCATGGATATGGACACGGCACGCAGCCAGCAAAAGCAGGTCGCGACAGCAATTCACTTGCTGGCGATGCTGCTGTTGTGCGCCGCCATGGTCCTGGCCATGAATGTCGCCTCGACCCGCGCTCGCGTGCAGGACGAGAACCTGGCCGTCATGGCGCTGGCCTCTCGTTACCTCGAGGCCACAGAAGTCAACGATACCGAGCAAGCTGGCCGGATCGCCATGGGCGCCCTGCAGCTGGTTGCCGACCGCGACAATGGTGTGCGCATCGATTCGCGTTCACTCGCCGCGCTGCGGACCTTCGATTTTGCGCATTTCGATGATGCCCGCCTGCAGGCCAATGAGCTGAACTGCCTGTCCGAAGCGATCTATTACGAGGCGCGCAGCGAGCCGCGTGATGGCCAGGTGGCTGTGGCCCAGGTTGTGATGAACCGCCAGGCGAGCCGCTATTATCCCGGTTCGATCTGCGGTGTTGTCTACCAGGGTTCCGAGCGCCGCACCGGTTGCCAGTTCTCCTTCACCTGTGACGGTTCCATGGATCGCGCGCCGCGCGGTCGTGCCTGGACGCGCTCCCAGGAAGTGGCCCTGCATGTCTATATGGGCTTCCGCCCGGACAATACGCGTCGCGCGACGCACTATCACACGGTCGCCGTTGACCCGATCTGGAATGACACGCTGATCCGCACCCGCACGATCGGGACGCACATCTTCTACCGCAACCCGACCACGCGTGAGCGTCTGGCCGGTGCGGTCCAGGATCGCGACGCCTAAGTCACCGTTCGAATTCATCTGGTCGGACCCGTGATTCCCGGTAAATATGCTGGAATGACCCAGACACCTCCCGAACCGCTAGAGCTCTCACCCGCTGTCCAGCTGAACATCAATCTGCGCGGGCTTCCCTTGTCTGCAACGCTGGAGATCAATGAACGATCTGCAGCGCTCCAGGCCGAGGGGCGGGAGGTCTTTCGGCTGGGGCTGGGGCAATCGCCCTTTCCGGTGCCGGAACGCCTGCGCCAGGCGCTGGCAGACAATGCCCACCAGAAGGACTATCTGCCGGTCCAGGGCCTGCACAAGCTGCGGGCCTCGATCTGCGGCTATCTCAAACGCACCCAGGACCTCAATTTCGACCCCGAGGACATTCTTGTCGGGCCGGGCACCAAGGAGCTGATGTTCCTGGTCCAGATGGCCTATTACGGTGATCTGGTCATCCCGACGCCCAGCTGGGTGTCCTACGCCCCGCAGGCGCATATCCTCGGCCGTCCGATTACCTGGCTCCCGACCGAGATCGAGAACGGGCTGGGTGTAACAGGTGGGGCCTTGCGTGAGCTCTGCAGTGATGATCCCGCACGCCCGCGCCTGATGATCATCAACTCGCCGGGAAATCCGACTGGCTCCGCCTACGCCCCCGAAGCGCTCAACGAGATCGCCGGCGTGGCCCGGGATCATCGTGTCCTGGTGCTGTCTGACGAGATTTATGGTGGCGTCCAGTTTGACGGACAACACGCCTCGATGGCGCGACATTATCGCGGTGGCACGATCATTTCCGACGGCCTGTCCAAATGGGCCGGGGCAGGGGGATGGCGGCTCGGCTTTTTTGCCTTTCCGAAATCACTGGCCTGGTTGCGGCAGGCGATGGCGAGCGCCGCGAGCGAGACCTATACTTCCGTCTCCGCACCCATCCAGCACGCGGCCTGTGTTGCGTTTGACGGTGGCGAGGATATCGAGGCCTATCTGGCGGGCTCGCGAACCGTGCTGGCGGCGCTGGCCGATTATGTCAGCACGCGCCTGACCGGTGCCGGGGCCGAGCTCAATGCCATTCGCGGCGGGTTTTACGCCTTCCCCAATTTCGAACGCCTGCGCGACAAGCTTGCCGCACGCGGTATCACCGACAGCCGCACCCTGTGCGCCCGCATGCTCGATGATACCGGCGTGGCGACACTGCCCGGCATTGCCTTCGGGCGTCCGGAAAGCGAGCTCTCCCTGCGCCTCGCCTTTGTCGATTTTGATGGCGGCCCGGCCCTGGAGGCGGCGGCCAGCGGATTGGCGCTGGACCGGGACGGCCTGCGAAAAATCGCCCCGAATGTCATCGAGGCGATCGATCGCATGGCCGACTGGGTTGCTGGCGATCAGGCGTGAGCCATTTGCGGCGGCAGGCATTTGCGGAAACCGTCAAACCCGCATAGCCGGGCATGCCAGCCGCGGATGGAGGATTGTTCCGGCTCGGCATCGGCCAGCGCCAGGTGAGCGATATTCGTGCCCGCAGCCAGATCGGCAATGCTCGGGTGTGAACCACCGGACAGCCAGTCATTGTCCTCCAGGCGTTCGGCCAGGATGGGCAGAAATTCCCTGAGCGATTTTCTGCCGCCCGCCAGCGCCGTCTCGTCTTTCATGTCACCGGCAAAAACCGTGTTGAACACGACCGACGACACTGCCGGTCCGAAAAGCGCAGTGGTCCAGTCGAGCCACTGGTCGGTGGCGGCGCGCTGAACGAAATCGGTCGGATAGAAATTGTCCAGCCGGTGCCGGAAACACAGCCAGCGCAGGATCGCGCCGCTTTCCCACATCATCATGTCACCGTCCCTGAGTACCGGCACCTGGTGGTTCGGGTTCAGCTTGAGGAATTGCGGGGAGAGGTGTTCGGCCTCATCCAGCGCGACAATTCGCTGTTCATACGGGATATCGGCCATGTCCATCAGCGCCACGACGCGTCGGCCGTGTTGGGAAAACGGATGGGTGTAAAGCGTGTACATGCTGTCAAACTCCAGAAGGTCGCCCGGGAAACGCAGCTTGAATACGACAGCCCCCCTGACAGCATGACGACAGGATAGTTATTGTTAATGTGTTCCGTGGATATTCGCGTACCGGTATCGGACGTTCCGATAGCTCGCCTGTGGAGATAACATGGCAGTCGCCCCGATCGGTAAGGTTCCAGAACGTCTCTGGCTTTGCACGGCTGACAGTAATCGTACGCGCATCCTGTCCCGCGCCCTCGCCAAGGGCCTGGACATGACGGTGTATATGGGCCCGACCATGGACCAGGATGGTCCGGTTGCAATCATCGTCGCCGATGACGCCCACTCCGCCTATATTTCCCAGGCCAAGTCCAATGCGGCGCCCGGCCAGCGATCGATCCTGGTCACTGCCGGTGGCAAGCAGACGGCCCGTGCGGATATCTATCTGCCCGCTGATATTGATGCCGGCTCGCTGTCCAATGCCATTGCCGGGCTCAGCGCGTTCCGCGACCAGCAGCTCGCCATGGCGCGGGCCAAGATCGAGACCACAGGCGCTGCGCGTGTGATCGGTGATGCGGAGTTCCAGATCCAGACCCTGGCTGAAGCCCAGGAACTGGCTGTGTTTCTCTCCAGCGTAACACCGAAACCCTGCCAGACGGCGGTTGGCCTGTATTGTATTTTTGCGGCCGCGATCGAGCACGGGAACCTGGAATTCACCGCCGAGGAAAAGGCCCAGGGCCTGGCCGAGGGCAAGTGGAACCAGAAACTCGCCAAGCGCATGAGTGAACGTCTTTACGAGGGCCGCATGGTGAAGATCCGCTATCAGCGCGGCCGCCGCCTGATGTCCCTGCTGATCCAGGATGATGGCGAGGGCATTGACGCGGATACCGCGGAAATGGCCAATCCGACCCGCGGCGGTATCCGTGGCAAGCTGATCAAACTGTCCAAGGCGCTCGGGTTCGCCAATGTGAACTATGTCGGCATCGGCAATACCGTTGAAGCCACCATGGTCCTCCCGGATGCGGCCGCTGCCGCCAAACAGGCCGCGGTCGCCGGCGCACGCTGACAGTTTTCAGATCCTTGATGCAGTGAGATGAGTTGCGCTTCGAGCGCGGCGTGACCACTTGTGGGTGACATTCCCGGAGGAGACCCGAATGTCCATCACGCTTTCAGCCATCGCCCGCACCCAGCTCGACCAGGTTTACCGGGCGCTGGATATCATCCTTGAAAAGGCCACAACACATGCCGAGACGGCGGGTGTGGATGAGGCTGTGCTGGTCAATTGGCGATTGTCGCCGGACATGCTGCCCTTGATCCGTCAGGTGCAGCTGGTCAGTGATTTCACCGTCCGCGGCCTGTCGCGCCTGGCCGGTGTGGACCCGGTATCCCTGCCGGATGAGGAGACGAGCCTGTCCGATTTGCGGGCGCGCATCGACAAGGCGCGCGCTGCCGTTTGGGCGCTGGATGAGGGTGCCATCTCGGCTGATCCGTCCGCGGACATCACCTTTCCCGCCGGCAAGGATCGGACAATGACCCTGTCGCGTCAGGCCTATCTTCAGAACTTCATCCTGACCAATGCGCTTTTCCACGCCTCGACCGCCTATGCGATCTTGCGCAGCGTGGGTATCGAACTGGGCAAGGCGGACATTATGGGATTGCGGCAAAACTAGTGGTGCTAATAGTATGCCATTTCTAAATAGTTGAAAATAATATAATAATTGGAATATTTAGCGTGTTTTTAACCGCGTCCTGCGACCCAATGTGATGATCTTGTGACACTGGGAACGCGGGGTGGCGGAACCGCCCAGGCATGTCCAGGATGAGCTCCGGGAGCGCTCGCACCGCGCACCCAGCTTCCAGATCAACCGCGCGCTGACGTTTAGTGTCCGCAACAGTCCCTTTCCGTGCGGATTGCTGGAGCTGGTCAACGACACGCTTGTGTTGCGAGCCATGAGTTCAGCGGCGACGATGACCTATCCCCTGCTGGGTCTGGTCGACCTCGATCAAGCTGTTGATGGCAAGCTCGGCCGGGACGCCGACCTGAATTTCCAGGAAATGAAACGAAGGGGTGTTTTTGCCGGCGAGGCTGTCGGTGCGATCACGCGTGCCACAGTCAGTCGCAACGGTGTCACTGTCGTGGCTCAGACCTCCTACACACCCTTCCGGCTGGACTATGATCGATGGTTGGCTCGGGCCGAGGTCAGCATTGTCGACGGGGGTCCGAACGCTGGCTACCAGTCGCGCGATGTCCGGGTGTAGCACGGGTGATTCGCCTGTTGTGGCTGAGTGGCACTGCGATTTCGTAACGCCGGCCTGCGCCGATATCCGCCAAGACACGCATGCCGCGTGATGCGGATCTGCGAATGCAACCATTCCGGGCAACATACTTTATAATACATTGAATTTGATGGGTGTGCTTGGCGGGTCGAAATCAGATCCCTATGGTTCCGCCGTGACTGAAACGCGCCTGATACCTGCGGATCTGCCGCTCTTCCCTCTGGCCGGGGTTGTTCTCCTTCCGGGAGAAACGCTGCATCTGAACGTGTTTGAGCCGCGCTATCTCAACATGATTGATGATGTGCGCCGTTCGGGAGGTTTCCTGGGCATTATCCAGACACGTCCCGGCGGGAGTTTCGAACGTCCAGGCCTGGCGCCGATTGGCTGTGTCGGCGAGATTACCGCCTTCGAGGAGACGGCCGACGGGCGTTACCTGATTGCACTGCACGGTCTGACCCGGTTCGCGCTCGGTGCAGAGCTGGGCGCGATCAAGCCTTATCGCGTGGCCAGCGCAGACTATGCCGGTTTCAAGGAAGATTTGCGTGATCATCATGAACCGCATGTCGATCGGGAGGCCTTCCTGCACCTTCTGCTGACCTGGTTACAGACCGAGGGCCTGTCCATCGATCGGACCAGCCTGGAGGCTGCGCCCATCTCGACCCTGGTCAATCAGCTGACAATGAAAGGGCCGTTCTCTGGCGGGGAACGCCAGGTCCTGTTGACGGCCCAGACAATCGAGTCCCGTCTGGAACTGATCGAGGACATTATCGCGGCGAGGCTTGCGGCTTCGGCATCCGGTCCCCTGCACTGATCCCGGGATTTCAGACACAAAAAAGCCCGGACGCTTTAGCACCCGGGCTCTTTTTCATTCAGCTGTGTACTACTGGACGCGTTCGACCGAATAGCCGCGCTGGGTCAGCATGTTCGGCACGCCATTCTCACCGACCAGGTGACCGGCGCCCACGACGATGACCGCACTGCCGGAGCCGGCCATCAGGGTCTCGATCTGGTCTGCCCAGTTCACATTGCGGTTGAGGATGAGGACGTCATAGACCTCCTGGTCCGTCTCGCGCATGCCGTCATGGAAGATCTGGTCCAGGGCACTGACATCACCGGCTTCCCAGGCATCAACCAGCTCGTCCAGGGCGGTGGGGTTTTCTTCCATCTGTTCCATCGTGACGCGCAGGAAGTCGACCTGGATGTCCTGGGACAGACCTGCAAAGAAGCCAAACTGATCGGCATAGGTCTCGAAATAGCGCTCGCGGCTGTCATCGGTCTCGCCGGCCAGCGTCGGCTCAACACCGGACATCGGGTCATATCCCTGGCCCTGTAGCGCCATCATCGACAGCGAGATGCTGACCAGCCAGGGCTGGAGCGGATCCAGCTGCGCCGGCGGCAGGCCGTATTGAGTGGCGATGCGGGCGAGTTGCTCGTTTTCCTCGGTGCTCAGCATGCCACGAAGCGGCTGACCCGGCTGGTTGAGGCCATATTGCGGGATCAGCGCCTGACTGGCGGCCTGGGCCTCGGTGGTCATCGGAAGTTCGAAATAAATCTCGTCGGCACTGGAGAGCGCGCTGTCCAGCGCGTCGGTACGCCACTGGGTGGTCGGTTTGAGCACATGGACCGAGCCGAACAGGTAGATCTCGCTGTCCGCATCGCTGACGCGCCACATGGCCGGATCCGCAAGCGCGGCACTCGACAGGGCAAGCGAAGCCGCCAGCCCGAGCACAAGTTTTTTCATTCTTGATGTCTCCCAATAAACCTCGCACCCCGCGAGGCATTCGAGGTTGAACTAACACAAGGGCAGTATAAAGGCCGAGGGGGAATGTCCGGTTGAGTGTTCCCGGTCACCGCCGTCGCAGGCAGGCGCAATTGGGCAGCTCACGGGCACACAGCTGGTCGAGGAAATCGTCGATGGCCTCGCTGACAAGACTTTGCTGCGATCGTTCCAGCTGCACCGAGGCCAGGCGGACCCGGCGTCGCTGTTCATCGGTCAGGCGAACCGTCGTCTTGTGGCGCGCCTGTCGCGGATGGGATTTCAGTTCGCTCACCTGCGGGGCCGCCTGCCGTTCTGGCGGGGGAGGCGACTGAACGGTGGAGGCAGGCTCGCACTGCGGCGGCCTGGGCACTTCGGCATGTTCGGGGAAGACGGCGCCGATCTGGGTGACCGGGGCAGGTTGGGCTTCTCCTTTGCGGGCAAGCAATCCCGCATGCAGGCTGGCGTATTTCGGCATGTATCCTATCCCGATGCGTTCAGACGGCGACCAAAGGGTTGGCGGGCAACCAGGCGGCGTTCGGGCCGGCCCGGCGGTGGGCCACGGTCCTCGGTCCGGCGTTCATCACCATCCCAATCCCCGCTGACATCGCCGAAACGGTGACTGGTTGGAGGCGGCGCGGTGTCTTCGCTTGCGCTCGGGGGCTCGGCACTCTGCGCCAGCGCCGCCTCTGCAGCTTCCTGCCCGGCACGTTGCAGGTTGGACAACGCCTTGGGCACAGGGGAAAGAATGCTGTCCTCGAAAGTCTTGCTCGGGTGATCGATCAACTCGCTTGGATCGCCCCGCATGCGGGTCAGGCGTTCGTCCAGATAGGCCCACAGCTGGGCAACTTCGCTGGCCGAGCGACCGGACGGGTTGGCTTCACCCACGGTGCGCCCATCAATCATGGAGGCTGCGAAATCAACACGATGATGAAGCGTGACGGGCGCTACGGTTCCGTGCTGGGAAAGCGCTATGGCAGTCTCGCCGGTGATCCGCGCCCGTGCCGTGGCCGAATTGACGACAAAGATCAGTGGTTTGTTCTGGTGCTGGACAATGTCCACGGTCGGACCAACCGCGCGCAGGTCATGCGGGCTTGGGCGCGTGGGCAGGATGACCAGGTCAGCATGGGTCACGACTTCGGAAATCATGGAGGTCACGGCCGGCGGTGTGTCGATGATGATCAGCCTGTAGCCGGCATCCGACAGCGCCTGGATGTCGCGCGACAGGTCCGGCACCGAGACATGGGCAAAGGCCGGTTCATGCGCCTCTCGCGCATTCCACCACTTGGCCATCGAGCCCTGGGGGTCTGTATCGATGATTGCGACGGGTCCGGCGCCGGACAATTCGGCTTCGACTGCGACGTGGGCAGAAACAGTCGTCTTGCCGGACCCGCCTTTCTGGGATGCAAACACAACCACCTGGGCCTGGGGGAGGAGTGCCTTTGGGTTCATGTTGTTTCCCTCTGCAAGCCGGAGCGTGAATTCGCCCCGTGTCGACAATGAAAGCCGACATGTCTTGCCCAGCCGCTAAATCCCTCCCGGTAAATTAACGAAATTAATAAGGAAAATTTGACGCTAAACGTTCGCGTCCCTCGGGGCAGGCGCTAAGTCATTCCCCGGTGACGGATATTTCTGACTCTCCCAAGCTCGTTATTGCTTGGGTGGAGCTGGAGAAAATCGTGAGAACCCTGACATCAATCATCGCCATTGCGGCTGCGACAGGATTGACGGCAAGTGTGGCTGCACAGGACCGCGAAGCCGAATTTCATGCCCTGATTGAGGCCAATACCCACCGTATCGCCTGGGATGGCGAACAACTCACCGGGGCGGGGGCCGAATGGCTCGCCTCGGAAATCGAGGCGGCGCATTACTTCATGATCGGTGAGCGCCATGCGACCGCCGACGTGCCGGAGATAGCCGCACATCTGTTCGAGCTCGCCGCCGCGGACGGTTATAGTCACGCCGTGCTGGAAATGGGCCCGATCATGGGTGCGGAGCTCAACAGTTTTCTTGAGGCAAACGGGGCGGATGCCCTGGCGGGCGCGCTGCAGGATCCTGTCTTCCGTGACGCGATGGCCTTTCTCAGCATGGAGGAAGAGCAGGAATTCGTTGCAGATGCCTATCGGGCCGGATTGCAGATTGCCGGTCTGGACCAGGAATTCATCTTATCCGGGGAATACCATCTGAGACGCCTTGAGGCCGGGGTGCAGACAGATGCCCAGCTTGACGCGGTCAATGCGCTGCGAACGGTGGCCGAGGGCGAACAGTATTTCGTGGGCGCCGCCGATCCCGCGCTCTACGAGGCACTCGAGGCGGCTTTTGCCGGTCACGCAGATTCAGGACTGGCAGATACGGCCGAGGCGCTGCGCATCACCAATGCGATCTATCGCCCCTTCCTGGTCGGCGGACCGACAAGCTGGTCAAATGTCGAGCGAGAGAACTACGTCAAGACGAACTGGTACTGGATGAACCAGGAGTTGGCGGCGCCGGGCGAGCCAGGGCCGCGCATGACGTTCAAGTGGGGTGGTTTGCATTCTGGTCCCAGTATCGACAGTCACGCGCGCATCTCGCTGGGCACCTTCATCGAGGACTGGGCGACCGTGCATGGTGTCACCTCGTTCAATCTCGGGATGGATTGCAATGCCGGGGAAAGCCTGTCCACCGGTGGCATGGAGCACGTTCCGCAGGCCTGTGTGAGCTGGTTCCTGTCCGCAGGCGGTGGTCAGAACGCCACGGCGGGTGCAGATGATCAGACCTTCTCGCGCCATCTGCAGGGGGTTGAGGAAATCGTCCTCATTGACTTCCGTCCCGTGCGCGAGCGCTTGCGCGAGTGGCGGTTCCTGAGCCAGGGCGAGCGCAACATGATTGCCGGATATGATGTCTATATGGCGATCCCGGGTACCCGGACCGCGACCATGGCGGGCTCGGAGTAGAGGCTTGTGGAGGCCTGAAAGCTCAGGCCTCCACCCATTTCCCGATCGGGGTTTTCAGGTGGATCAGCATCCCGCCCAGCATGGCGAGGAAGAAGACCCAGATCTTGGGGCCGCCGAGCGTCAGGGCGGCGATGGCCGGTCCCGGACACAGTCCGACAAGCCCCCATCCCATGCCGAACATGACCGCCCCGACTGCCAGCTTGCGGTCGATACTGTTGTCACACGGGATCTGGTAGTTCTGTTCGAACAGTGGTGCGGGCCGCATCCAGGCCAGACGATAGCCGCCGGCGGTGACCAGCAGGGCGCCGCCCATCACGAACACCAGGCTGGGATCCCAGTTTCCGAGAATGTCGAGAAAGGCCAGCACCTTGGCCGGGTTGACCATTTGTGAGACCGTCAGGCCGAGACCAAAGACGAGACCGGCGAGGCCGGCTGCAATATTGCGTTCCATTTCAGCCTCCCATCGCCAGCCGCAACACGGTGACGGTCACCATGCCCGCCCCCATGAACATGGCCACGGCTGCGAGGGAACGCAGGGACAGGCGCGACAGTCCGCACACGCCGTGCCCGGAGGTGCAGCCGGAGCCAAGCCGCGTGCCGACCCCGACGAGCAGGCCGCCCAGGATGACCGCCCACCAGTCGGCCTGCATCAGGAAGGGCGGTGCATTGCCGGTGGACAGGGTGACCAGTAGGGGGGCGATGACCATGCCGCCGACAAACCACAGCCGCCAGGCCGTATCGCCCTGGCTGCGTGTCAGCAGCCCGCCGACAATGCCGCTGATCCCCGCGATGCGGCCATTGGCGCCCATCAGGATCACCGCCGCCAGGCCAATCAGCGCACCGCCTGCCAGTGCACTCCAGGGAGTGAAGTTTTCCATGCCCGCCTCCAGATTCGCTTGAGACGAATCTAGAGCGGGGCGCGCAGCAAGGCCAATCCGGTTCCGGCCTACTCCGGCGACTGGCTGGCCAGTTCGGCAAGACCGCTCTGTTCCAGGATCTCCAGCGGGTCTTCAAAGGTGAGCAGGGTTGCGATGGCCTCGGCCTCGTCTTCCGCGTTGTCCATGTAAGCTGTGACGATCTGGCGCCCCATCCAATAGCCCATTTCATAGGGCCAGCCTTCGGGCGCAGCGCGATAGTTGGCGTACCAGTTGCGCATCGTTATCTGCATCTCGTCTGACGCCTGGGCGTAGGGAGTGCCATTGGCGATTGCGGCGTTGAGCGTGGCACGGTCCTCGCTGAAGCGGCGCCACAGCATGTCCGCGTTCTCCTGGGCCCAGCTGTCCCGCTCGGCATCGGGGGCGACGCCGGTCACCCGCCAGGCGATATAGTCCGGGAAACCCTCGCGGATGGAGTAGGCGATCAGCGGGTCGATTTCGGTGGCGGCTGGACTGTGGACCTGGAAGGCATGCACGGTCTCGTGCGCAAACATGTGGCGATAGCGGGCGCGGATGTCAGCCTCGTTGTCCTCGATCGCACAGATCACTTCCAGTCCGAGCACCTGGGCATCCGCATCGGCCGTGCCGCCGGAATTGCCGGCGCCAAAGACCACATGAATGTCCGGCAGCGTTTCTTCCGGGAAGATCTCCTTTAGGCCTGCATAGATGCGGTTCAGCTCGTCATTGGAATCATCGGCCAGCGGCAGGCAGACATCGATGCCGCGCCGGTAGAGTTCCGGCCGGGCCGCGATCACGCTGGCCAGGTGCTGGGCATCGCGAATGCGATGAGGCGTGAAAATTTCCACCCCGCGTCCCGCACCATCAAGATATCCCGCGCGCAAGTCATCAGCGGTCGGCGTGCCTTCGGTGGCTTCGAAAATCGCGGCAAAACGATGCGCGTCCACGGACTGGATCTCGTATTCCACTGTTGGCTCACTCTGGCAGGCGGCCAGCACTGCGACGGCAGCCAATGATGTCAAAATCCGGAGTTTCATGTCGTTCTCGAAAGTCGTCCCTGCCCGAACCTGTACCGGGCTAGGCTGACCCTAGCGGTCCTCAACTTGCGGAAAATCAGGGAATGACAGGGCATGCGTCCCGCCCTTGCGCCGCGTCGTTTCGAAACTTGCGTGACAGGCGAGTGGATCCGTGGTGATCTAACCACAGGTCGAAGGGGGACGTGATGATCCGGTCCGTATTGCTGTCAGTATCCGCGCTCGCGCTCATGGCTTGTACGCCCCAGACGGCGGAAGAGGCCGAGCCGACGCCTGAGCCCGTTGCCGAGCCGGCGGCCGAACCCGTCGAGACAGCCGCTGCAGAGCCCGAAGCCGAGTCTGAGGAAGCGGCCGAACCGGCCCCGGCGGAGGATGTGGACTTTTGCGCCCTGGATATCACGACCAGCTGGGAACCGGACGGGGTCGAGCCGCTGATCCAGCGTGGCACCACGCGCTGTGCCCAGCAGGGCGAGATCCTGATCACGCGCACCATCTATGATGCCGGCGGGCATGAGCTCTATCGTGCGGATTATGTGACCGACCACATCATGACGCTCTCCTTCGACAGCGGCTTTGTCACCGAACCGGCCGAGTTGCCGGCCGCCATCGAGGACTGGCTCACCGCCGGACCGGGCCGCAGCCGCACCAGCGAGCTGCCGCCCTACCAGGACACGGCAGAATTCCCCTTCATGTCCGGCGCGGATGGCCCCAACCAGCACGAGGCCTGGCGCAGCGGGGACTATCCGATGCAGTGTTATGTCCAGGGCATGGAAAGCATGAATTGTGTTGCCCTGGTCGAGGGCGAGATTGTCGAGCTGGGCTATCAGCTCTTCCCGGGCTAGCCCAGCCCCCGCACCAGGGTCAGGAATTCCAGCCGCGTCGCCGCCCGGCGATGTTCGGAAATGGCCTGGTAGTCCGCATCCGCATACCAGGCCCGCGCAGCCGCTTCGGAGGGAAACCGTGCCACGATCATCCGCCCCTCGCGCGGCGCCGCCCCCTCAAAGGTGAAAGGCGCATCGTCAAAGGTCAGGAATTCCCCGCCATGTTTCCTGAAAATGGCGAAAAATCCCTTCTCGTACTCGCGATACCGCTCGCGATCCTCGACGACGAGATTGGCAACAATATAGGCGCAGGGTGGTGTTGTGGTGTCGGTCATGTACTCTCCCCTTGGTGACCGGGGGAGCTTAATCAGGTCAGTGCGCGGCGGCTAGATGGCGCGCCTATCTTCCCCGCCGGGGAAGTGCCGTAACGCAGTGAAGGCGAAGGGGGCGAGCGCAGCGAGCGATCCTCCGCGCTGACGCGCTCCGGCCCCTCCGTCTCCGCCTTCGCCAAGGCTACGGCGGATCCACCTCCCCGGTGGGGAGGATGGGCACCCCGCGCATTTTCCAAATCCACAGATTGCGCCCGACCGCTTCCACCTGCTAAAGGTTAATGCAAGCAACCCTTGGGGGAGGGTATGGGGGAGTTAGAACGCGCGTTACAGGTCCTGATGGCGACCGATTGGGTGGGCGTCACGCGTGCACCGGCCGTTGCCGTGCCATTTGGAATTTTCCTCGCTCTTTATGCGTTGAAGAAGCTGCGCCTGATGATTGTTCGTAGAAGCAAGGTCGGTGGCGTAAGGCTGGCGATGAACCAGGCCATTAACTGCGGATATTTTGGCGCGCTCAACGCGGCGGTTTTTATCTTGATCGCGGTGCTGTTTTTTGAAGCCTTTACGGAAATGGGTTTTGCGCTGGCACCCTGGTCTGACCGGGCTCAGCATTATGCAGAAGTCACGCTTGTCGTGGGCACGGTGATGGCCTTGATCGTTGCGGGTCTTGTCGGCTGGGTGTTGATCGGGATCGCTTCTCGCAACGATCTGGCCAACAAGTCTGGCAATCTCAAATATATTCACGGTGTCCTGGAAGCCCGCGGTGTTGGGTATACGGAAGTGTTCGGCTTTCCGCTTCTCCTGTTGGTGTTCAATGTAGGTCCCTGGGGAATCAGACTGTTTCAGTCCGCAGCGGGCTAGTCGCCAACAGGCCATTCGGTTCACGCCTTGTCCTTACCGGCGCGGCTCAACACCATCTCGCGACTGGGTGGGTGATAGACGTCCGGATAGGCGTCCGCGTCCTCGCGTCCGATCTCTGCCGGATCGTAGACGATGCCATGGACCCGCGCCTCGTATTGCTCCGGGCTCTCTGCCCGGGCGAAGACCCGGTTGAAGATGCGGTCGATATTCTTGTCCTCGCCATTGTAATATTCCGTCAGAACGCGGTCCGCGAGCATGAGGGTCCAGTTGGGTGGGTAGAGCTGCCAGGCGGTAAACGCGGTGATCGGGTCCCGGCGTTTCATGCCCTGCATCAGATAGAGCCTTTGAAGGCGGACCCGTTTGAGCGCCATGGGCAATTTCTCGAACGACAGCGTCTCCAGCGCTTCCTCGGCCCCCATGTCGGGCGGTAGCACCGGATCTGCCAGCGGATAGTCGTCATCCTTGGGATCAGCGCCCAGTCCTTCCGGCGCCTGTTCGGCAATACGCATCAGCCGCTGTGCCAGCCGGGCGGCGCGTTCCGCCTCGGCCAGATTATTGGCAGCCAGGGCATTCGCGGTCATCTGCATGGCCTGGCGTGCAGAGGCGACGGCATCGCGCGAGGGTGGATCACCAGTCGGGAAACCAGCGGGTGGCGCAGTCGGAGATGTGTCCGTGCCGGAAGGCGGGTCGGTTACAGATGGCAGGGGCGCCGCGCCGGGCTGCTGGGCCATGTCATTGGGCTGTGTCGGGCCGGTCGGCGTGTCCGTCAGCGGTCCGCCGCCATTGCGCGCATGCGGCATGTCCTCGGCCCGCCAGCGATGCTCCCGCGCCCAGCGATAGAGCGTCGCAATCGACACCCCCGTCGCCTCGACCACGGACTGCATGTCCTCACCCCGCTTGCGCATCTCGATCGCAATCGCCTCAAGCCGCGCCCGCTCTTCCGCTGAATGTTTCAAACCAGGCATGCGGGGAGTTTATGCGCGGTGGTGGGGTGGGGGATAAGTTTGGGGCGCTGGTAGGTCGCGTGGGTTTACCGCGTAGGCACCGGTGCAGCTTCACAGACTAGCTGGCAGGCAGAAACCGAGAGAGCCGCTTTTTTATGATTTCGCAATCCGCGCTTCGGTCGCGCGTTAGCCGTCGCCGACGCGTGTGAGCGAACTCGCCGACATCAAGAATCAGACAGGTGATGCCGTGCATGGGCAGAACCTTTTGGCGGCGCTGGTCATAGATTTTTCGCTGTTCGCCGCGGCTTACTCCACTGATCGTCTGACGGCGGTCGAAGATGGGCACCGCCTCCGTGTGTTGGCGTTCATGGTATTCGATAACAAGTTCCAGCTGCTGATAATACGCGTCGACCGGCAGTCTCGTGCGCCTGCCGGACTTTCCCGGATCGCCCAACAAAAAATCAAACCGGTGCTGTCTTGACGCTGTATGACCCAAGATCTCGTCGCATAGATCGATGATGTAGTTTTCGTCGTTGTTGGTGTTCGGCATCGGTTCTCTTCCGGGCGTTTAATCGTTGCACGTCCGTACCGCGCATGCAGACCGCAATAGCATTGACCACTAATCCTGCCCGTTATTCCGCAGATTCTTTCAAATTAGGTATGAGAGAGTTTGTGCGCTTTGGATGAGGATAAGTTGGGGGGGAGATCGCGCGTGCGGGCGTTAGTCCTTGCCCAGCAAACGGCGAAGCGCGCGGAGATCGCCAGAATCGATAAGGCGGTGAATGATGCGATGGCAATTGGGGCAGAGCACCGCGAAGTCCTCCACCGTAAAGCGCGCTTTTTCGTCTTCTGCGAGGTTTGCAATGGCGGTCAGGTGATGCGCATCCAGCATGCTTTTGCCGGCGTCGCCATAAATACTGGAATAGTCCGTATCACAGCCCATGCAGACATCAGGGTAATGTGCCTTCACGCGCTTTGAATGTGTATTATTGCGCTCGGCCACGCGGTGCAGATTGTATCGCTTCACATAGGGTAGGGCTTCATTCTCCAGCCCCTCCGACTTCGCCGTCGACACGATATTCTCAATCGGTGTCGTGCCCCCATTGGCGGCAATTGTGACATGGGCCTGAACAATCGTGCGGAAGTCGTCGATCAACTCGTTATCTTCTGGCAGGTCGGCAGCGTCATAAGTTCGACCCAGGACATGACCCGCCTCGAATAGCGGGGCATGCCGATGTGAAGGTTTTGCCCCCAGATTGATAGCTTGGGTATTCAAGCGGCCGACTGATTTTGGCGCGCGCTCGAGCATCATCGCTGCACGGCGTTTCAGTTCGGCCATGGCCGGGCGTTTGCCCAACTCCTGCCCAAGCAAGTTAGAGCCTTGCTGGATGGACAGGACGAGCCGCTTGCCATCAGCACTTAGCAAATAGGTGGGATAGAACCCTTCCTGCGTGGACGTACTGATCGCGCTGTCGACGACCGCAACCCAGGAAATCTCCGCCCAGTTTCCAGAGCCATTGCTGCCCTGGACCGTAAACCGGTCGCCGTATACGAGCTGTTCGCGCAACGCTTCGGGCACCGTTTCCATTATGGCTGTATTAGACGCCGAGCCCCGCTTGGTGGGCAAGTTCGCGGCGCGGTCTGCTGGGTAGGTGGTAACCCAGGTTTGGAGTGCGGATTTCATCCGATGCAATTTCAACGGAATGCAGTCCTATTTCCAGATGGGGAGCTGAATAAGCGCGATTTTTGATAGGAATTAGGTCGGATTTGCGCGGACAGGCGCGGCTTCACGCGTGGGAAAAACAGACGCTTGTCGTGGTTCGGTCGGTGCTGGATCAGGGGAGCAGATCTGGTGCGTGTCCCTCGTTTTGTCAGCACCGACCATGAGCATCGAGCTGTTACTCGAAGAACTGGTACGCCTTTGTCAGGGGTTGAGTTATTGTCAAAATAGGTAGCAAATACCCAATGTTGCCCTCAGGGGTGGTAAGTTGAAGCGGGGCGATTATGGAATCAGATGTGCGGTTTCGGTTTGAAGGAGCTTTAGCTTCGGAAAACGAATTGGATTTCTATGAAGCCTCTCGGTTTCAGTATGGTGCTGCTCGCTTCATTTATACACTGCACCATTTTCGGAGAACGGGCCGAATTGTTCAGCGAATAACTCCTAGTCAGGTGGATTCCACCTTCCGAATATCAACCCCACAAAAGGGAAGTTGGGAAATTCTTGTGTTCGAGGCAGCCAAAACAGCGGCGGCTACCGTTATACAGGTCCCAATTCAGGCGATGGTACAATTCGGTCTACAATCGGTGTTTCCACCTAAACTTCTCGCTTCGAACACCAACAACGAATTCGATACTGCGCAAAATGACGCACTGATGAAGGCGCTTCAGATTATTGAATCGAACCAGCAGCAAAACGCGAAGCAAACTGACGAATTACTGAAGTTGCTTGCGGAAGCCAAAAGCACTGCGAACGATAATCTTGAAGAGAGACTATGTGAGCGAATTTCAGCTATCGAGGATTCACTGAAGCGCGATATCTACCTTAAAAACTATCCGGTACTTGCTGAAGTAACTTCAGACAGGAAGATCGATCTAATCCAAAAGACTCGACCACAAATCCGAGAGATGGGTTATCCACTTCGCAAGTCGGCGGAGACACTGGACATTCAAGTTGCAGAAGATCAGACGCCTTACTCAAGCACTATTAGGCTTTCGGACGTCGAAACTCTAGATGACGCAAAAATCCTGGACGAGACGGTTATTGTGGTCGGGTCGCTTAAGAAATTCGATAAAGAGACCGGTTGGGGCGAAATGCGGCAGCATGAAACCGGGAAGATCGTGCGTTTTGTCGTGAAGCGGGCTGAGAAGAGGAAGAAATTATCTGAAGTTCTCGATGCAATGAGCAGCGATGTCGTGATGATTTCTGGTAACCCAGTCGTAGATGCTACTAACTCTCTTAAGTATTACATATTCGAAGAATACGTTGGCGATCATGAAGGGGAATAGACTTTGGATCTGATTATCAGGATTCCAAATTTAATATAACTGAAGTAATCCCGCCGAGCTCGGACTTAGTGTGTATTGTGACAAGATCGTGTGCCAGACACGCGAATTAATGTAGTTTCCCACGCCTGCTTTGTCGTGTGCGGCGGATAAGCCCATGTTCCTACAAACTCGGTAAAACTCCAGGGAGGCTCTAATCTCCGGTCAGCTTTTTGATCGACCTCCTTCGCAAATGCTCCGGAGGGCGAGCATCCTACTCCCCCGTTAGCGTCTTGATCTCATCCCTCAGCCGCGCAGCTTCTTCAAACTCCAGATCCGCAGCAGCCTCCCGCATCCGCTTTTCCAAATCCGCCACCACAGCTGCCAGGTTTTCACCCACCAGCTCTGTCTGACCTCCATCCGACATGCCGCCCGGCTTGCCCGTTGAGCGCTTCCCACGCCCCTTCGCGGCAACATTCCGGCCCTTGGCCTGGCTCTCCATAACTTCTTCGAGGATGTCGCTGATGCCGCGGGTGATGGTTTTCGGCGTGATGCCGTGTTCCGCGTTATAGGCGATCTGCTTGGTGCGGCGGCGGCTGGTTTCGTCCATGGCGCGTTGCATGGAGCCGGTGATGGTGTCGGCGTAGAGGATGACCTTGCTGTCCGCATTTCGGGCGGCGCGGCCGATGGTCTGCACCAGTGAGGTTTCGGAACGCAGGAAACCTTCCTTGTCGGCGTCGAGAATGGCGACGAGGCCGCATTCGGGGATGTCGAGACCCTCGCGCAGGAGGTTGATGCCGATCAGCACGTCATAGGCACCCAGGCGCAGGTCGCGGATCAGCTCGATACGCTCCACCGTGTCGACATCGGAGTGCATGTAGCGGACTTTCAGGCCCTGCTCGTGCATGTATTCGGTGAGGTCCTCGGCCATGCGCTTGGTCAGCGTGGTGATCAGGGTGCGATAACCCTGTTCGGTGGTCTTGCGGACCTCGTCGATGACGTCATCGACCTGGCTGGCGCCATCCCTGGCCACCGGGCGGACTTCCACCGGCGGGTCGATGAGGCCGGTCGGGCGGATGACCTGTTCGGTGAACACGCCGCCGGTCTGGTTGAGCTCCCACGGGCCGGGCGTGGCCGAGACCTCGACGGTCTGCGGGCGCATGGCTTCCCACTCCTCGAATTTGAGCGGGCGATTGTCCAGGCAGGAGGGCAGGCGGAAGCCGTGATCGGCCAGGGTTTTCTTGCGGTTATAGTCGCCGCGATACATCGCCCCGAGCTGGGGGATGGAGACATGGCTCTCATCGGCAAAGACGAGGGCGTTTTCCGGCAGGTATTCGAACATGGTGGGCGGCGGCTCGCCCGGCTTGCGGCCGGTGAGATAGCGGGAATAATTCTCGATGCCGGCGCAGGAGCCGGTGGCCTCGAGCATTTCCAGGTCGAACTCGGTGCGTTGTTGCAGGCGCTGGGCCTCGAGCAGCTGGCCTTCCTTTTCCATCCAGGCGAGGCGTTCCTTCAGCTCGGCCTTGATCTGGACGATGGCCTGGTTGAGCGTCGGGCGCGGCGTGACGTAGTGGGAATTGGCGTAGAAACGCACGCTTTTCAGCTGGGTGTGGGTCTTGCCGGTGAGCGGGTCGAACTCGGTGATGTCCTCGACCTCGTCGCCGAAGAAATTGATGCGCCAGGCGCGGTCGTCATAGTGGGCGGGGAAGACTTCCAGATTATCGCCCTTGAGACGGAAGGTGCCGCGGATGAAGGCGGCGTCATTGCGCGTGTATTGCAGGTCGACGAGCTGGCGCATGACGGCGCGCGGGTCCACCGTGTCGCCCGGCTTCACGTCGAACGTCATCGCCGTATAGGTCTCCACCGAACCGATGCCGTAGATGCAGGAGACCGAAGCGACGATGATCACATCATCACGCTCCAGGATGGAGCGGGTGGCGGCGTGGCGCATCCGGTCGATGGCCTCGTTGATGCTGGATTCCTTCTCGATATAGGTATCTGTCCGCGGCACATAGGCCTCGGGCATATAGTAGTCATAGTACGAAACGAAATATTCGACAGCATTGTTCGGGAAGAAGGATTTGAACTCGCCATACAGCTGGGCGGCGAGGGTCTTGTTGGGGGCGAGGATGAGGGCCGGGCGCTGCACGGCCTCGATGATCTTGGCCATGGTGAAGGTCTTGCCGGTGCCGGTGGCGCCCAGGAGGACCTGGTCACGCTCGCCATCCTTGAGGCCTTCCACGAGTTCCTTGATGGCGGCGGGCTGGTCGCCCATCGGCTCGAACTCGGAGACACACTGGAAACGCAGGCCGCCTTCGGCCTTTTCCGGGCGTTCCGGACGATGCGGGCTCCAGGTGTCCGGCGTCTCGGTCGGCAGCGTGTCGAGCACGAAGTCTTCCGGCGCGGTCAGGGTGTCATCAACGGTAAGCTTGGCCATGTCACGAGATATACGCACGCGCGCCGGGAGCGGCTAGGGGGCTGCTGCCAAGGCTGTGTCAGGAGAGCGCGTTTGGAGAGTTGTATCGGCCGAGGCTCATAATCGATGAGCCGACAGTAGGCCGGTGTTAATTCGCCCGCTTAACCATGTGGGAGCGTATCTGGAGATTGCCCGCATGCCCGCCCCCTGGAAGGTCTGAGTGTCCTGCTGATCGATGATAGTCGCGCTGTACGGAGTGTGATCAAGACCTTGTTGCACGGGCTTGGCGTGGCGGATGTATTCGACAGCGGCGATGGCGAAGAAGCCGTGGTCCTTGCCAATACCTGCCGTCCATATGTGGCGTTGATCGACTATGATCTCGGGCACGCTTCGGGGCTGGATGTGGTGCGCGGATTGCGGGACCACAGCCTTACGCACGCGCCCGATCTGCCGGTATTGCTGCTTGCACCCGTGGATTTGCCCTATCTGGTGGATGGCGCGGCGGAGGCCGGGGCCAATGCGATCCTGCCCAAGCCCATCAACGCCTCTAAGTTGGGCGCCAGCCTGGAAACCGTGATTAACGCCAGACGCGTTAGCGAGGTTCGTGCAATTCTAGCGTTTCATTAAGCGATTGTTCAATGCCCTTTGGTAAACAGGCCGGGTAGCAAACGCCTGTGAGCAAAGCCATGCCGACGCAAATGCTTCAAGGATTGAACATTTTGGTGGTTGAGGATGTCGATTCAATCCGCAGCCTGATCGTCCGTCTTGTCGAGGGACTGGGCGCCGACAATGTCTGTTCTGCCATGGATGTCGACACCGCATTGACGGCCTTGAAGTCCCAGGTGTTTGACGCGGTTCTGCTGGATTACGAGCTGGGTGGTCGTGATGGGATCGAGATCCTTACAGCCATTCGTAATAACCGTGCGCACCCCAATCACAAGACTCCTGTCGTCCTGCTGACCGGCCATGCGGAGAGCCATGTGGTCAAGGAAGCCGTAATGGCGGGCGCCAACGGCTATCTGGTCAAACCGGTCATGCCTGAAGTGCTCGGCCAGCGTTTGCGCAAGGTCATCGCAGCACATGAAGAGACGCTGGGGGGTAACCCGGCCACTGAAGTAGTCTGGCGCCGCTCGATCTAGCCCGGCAGCCCCGTGCGGGGCATGTCTTCAACCGAACTCCATTGTTCCGGCCGAATGAGCCCATCCGTATTGAAACCGCGTGCGCGCAGTTCGGCGAGCCGGGCCTCGATGAAGGCATCACTCGGTTGCGGGTCACGGGTCAGGATCCAGAGATAGCGACCTTCCGGCTCAGACACGACAGCCCAGGAATAATCCTCCGCCAGGTCGATGATCCAGTAATCACCGAAAAACGGGCCGAAAAAACTGACTTCCAGTTCCGCATTGCTGTTCGTGTTGACGATACGCGCCCGGCCTTCCGCCAGGTCGAATTCACCTTCAAGACCGTTTTTCCAGCAGCGATTGATGACGCGGATATCGCCGTCTTCGCGCCGTTCGTAATAGGCGGTGACACCATCACAATCGCGCTCGAACCCATGGTCGGCCCGTACGACCTCGAACCACAGGCCGAGATAGCGGTCCGCATCAACGGCAGGGACGGTCTCCAGCGGGGTGCCGGCCGCCAGCCGCGCCGTCGGGGGGGGTGTACAGCCTGCCAGGCTGAGGGCGACAAGGATAAGGCCGAGGGTTCGCAGCATTTCAGGTCTCCGTTTGGTCACTGAGATTGCGCAAACTGGCACGGGATCAAGTCCTACTGACTGAGAAGGGCGCGGCTCTGGTCATCGGCGGGAAAAAAGAGTTCCAGCCGCAGATCACTGATCGTCACGTCAAAGGCCGAGCTGACTTCCATTACGGTCGAGAACAGGGTCAGTTCCACGCCTTCACCCAGCCCGTAACGTACGGTCAGGCAGGGCGTGTTGGGGACGTGATGGCGCGCGCCCGGTTCGATCAGCGCTGCCAGGCGTTCGGCAAATTCGTCCAGCACGGGATCTCCCCCTGCATGCCGGGACTCGGCCTGCAGCCGGGTTAGCATGGCCGGAGCCATCTCGTCCCAGTTGAGGATGGGCGCGCGCGCCGCCGGATCGGACAGCATGATGTCGATCAGATTGGTCTCGGCGCCCGGTTCGCGGCCCTGCAGGAACAGCGCTCCCGTTGCATTGGCATCAAGCACGTTGAAATGCTTGTCCAGCAAGAGGGCCGGGAAGGGGGCGTGCGCATCCATCAGGCGGGTGAGACTGGTCCGAAGCGGCGCGAGCTCGGCACTCTCCCAGCCGGAAGCGCGAAAGGCCGGGCTGAAACCGGCGCTGCCCAAAAAGCTGTTGCGGATCTCCAGCGGCAATTCCAGCCCTTCCGCGAGACGGTGGATCATGTCGCGGCTGGGCGCGGACCGGCCGGTTTCCAGAAAGCTGATATGGCGGGCCGAGACCTCGGCCTCCAGGGCCAGCGAGAGCTGGCTCATGCGGCGGCGCTGGCGCCAGTCCTTGAGGAGTTTGCCGAAGGTTGAATTGGTGGCGAGCGCCGTGCTGGTCTGGGTCATGACGCCAGTAGAGCGCAGGAGGTGAGGGAGATCCATTACCTCGCGGGTAATTGATGCCGTGATGCGGAGCGGGCTTCTATCCGGCCATCGTGATGGAGAGCAATATGCAAGCGAAACAACTCACCCTGCCGGCCTTGACGCTGATCATTTCCGGTCTTCTGACTGCGCTGGCCGTGCTGCCGCCGCTGCGGCCTGTCCTTGTAACGTTTGGCGATCTGGCCTTCTGGCCGCTGGATGGGTCACCAGGGGCGCTGGACAGTATTCACCTGCTGGTTGCTGCCGTGGCCGGTGGCCTGATGACGGGCTGGGGTGTGTTCATGCTGGCCCTGTCAAAGGACTGCGACCTGTCCAAGGCCCTGCTTCTGGGCGCGCTGACCTGGTTTGTCGTTGATTCAACCGGTTCCGCGATCGCGGGCGCGCCGATGAATGGCGTCTTCAATCTGGGTTTCCTGGCCCTGATGTTGTGGCCCGTCCTGGCCAGCCGCAAGGCGCAGCCGGCGTAAACGACACCCGCGCCTCCCGGCCTGTGTCGGGAGGCGTTGGTCTGTGGCGGGAGAGATCAGGCGTCGTCGTAGACTTCCGCCTCGATCACTGCGTCCAGCCCGATCTCGATATAATCACCCATCAGCGGCGCACCGAGCAGATAGTCTGCTGTCGGCGTTGTCCGTCGCTCGCGAGCGGCATTGACGACACGCGGAAAGTCCCGGCCCTCAAAATCGCCCCGACCGATCCAGTACAGCGCCACGAGTTCGGCCTGGGCCTCCTCGTCCAGTCCATCAATCCAGGCTTCGATTTCATCGCGCCCTTCATCGGTCTGGCCTGTCTGCAGGGTTTCCACCGCATCGGTTTCTGCGGTGTCCTGATCGCGTTCGAGATCGTCGATCTGTTCCTTGCCGTCATATCCGCGAGCCCGGACAATCAGGTCCCGCACGGCTTTCTCCGCAATATTCATGGCTTCGCCTTCCGTTTACACGCGTCAAACTCAGGCACGATTGGAATACTAACACGATTTCGATGCGCTGTGACCCGCCGCTGCGCGACGGCGCGTCGCGGGGGAAAATGCGTCGGCGAGACTGAGACGTGACAAACGCCCCTCAACACCGTCACCCCGATGAAGATCAGGGCCCAGTTCGAAGGGCGCAGATGTTTGAGGTGATGGTGCTTTCTGGAGCCAGAACGAGCCTTGTGAACTGGGTCCCGGCCTTCGCCGGGATGACGTTGGAGGGGGTGGACAAGCGTGGACCAATTCAACCAAGCGTCTTCACCCGGACGTGCCGGGGAATTGCGCGGGGGAGCATCAAGCTTCACCTCCTGCGCAGCCAATCTCCTATGGTCAAGACTTGGTTAAGACCGCTGGGGCAGTATTCGGGGAAGCGTTCTGATTCTTTCATCGCGTCAGCGGGATCCATGTCTGGAAGTTTTGACCGAATTCGAGTTCTGATCGTCGAGGACAATGCGCACATGTCCACGATCCTGCGGACTATTCTTCAGGGTTTTGGTGTACGCACGATCGTCGAGGTGCGTGACGCGGCCGACGCTTTCGAGACGATGCGGGATGTGAACCCGGATTTTGCCCTGGTCGATTATATGCTGGGCGATCTGAACGGGCTGGAGTTCACCCGCCTGGTCCGAACGGCTTCGGACAGTGCCAACAAGTATCTGCCGATCATTATGGTCACGGGTCACACCGACAAATCCAAGGTGCTTGAAGCGATCAATGCGGGCGTCAATGAATACCTGGCCAAGCCGGTACGTCCGGTCGACCTGTTTCACCGCATCTCGGCCCTGATCGAGCGTCCGCGTCGGTTTGTGAAAGCCACGACCTATTTCGGCCCCGATCGCCGTCGCCGTCAGGACCCGCGTTACAATGGCCCCTGGCGCCGTTCCACCGACGAAGAGCACGCCGAAGCGAGCTAGGCGGGCTCGATGCGTCGATAGGCGTCGAACGCAATCACCACAGTCCTGGCATCCACGGCCTTTCGCTTGCGGATAATCGCCGCGAAATCCGCATTGTTGATCAGAAGTTCCGTGCCGATCTGCGTCAGCTCGTGTCGCTGGATCAGCGCACTGTCGCATGCGAGCGGCAATCCGCAACCGGACTGGCAGGCGATGGCATCTGCTTCGCCGAGCATGCCATGCAGGGCTTCGGCTGTTTTTCTGTCGAGGATGAGTGTGCGCCCGTAATCGTCAAACCGGACCAGGGCTAAATCAAAACGAATTCCACGCGCTGAAGTCATTGCCTTCTCCATTGCACGCAGAAAGTGTACCCCTTTTGTTCCGCAGCCACAAGTGCTATCGCGCCGCCGCGAGCGCTCCGGCGATCTCCGCATCCGTGGTGCACCAGCTGGTGACCAGGCGCGCGGAGCCATCGGGCCATTGATAGAATTGCACGCCGGCCGTCCGCATCTTTTCCGCCGTCGCCGTGGGCAGGGTGGCGAATACCTCATTGCCGTCGACATCATGCAGGATCTCTACGCCCTCGACCCCGGCCAGGCCAACGGCGAGCCGGCGGGCCTGGCGATTGGCGCTAGCGGCCAGATCAAGCCAGAGATCATCCGCCAGCCAGGCCTCGAACTGGGCAGCGAGATAGCGCATTTTCGGCGCCATGTGCCCGCCGCGCTTCTGGCGCATTTGCAGCTCTTCAAACCGGTCCATCACGGACGGGAAGAGAATGATCGCCTCCGATCCCATGGCCGCATTCTTGGTCGCACCGAAACACAGCGCGTCGACACCGGCCTTCCAGGTCAGCTCCGCCGGCGAGCAGCCGAGCGAAACGAGGGCGTTGGTAAAACGCGCGCCGTCCATGTGAACGAAGGCCGGGCGTTCCTTGAGCCGCCCCGCGCGTTCCGTTACCTCGGAGACGGTGTATGCGGTTCCGCTCTCCGTCAGGTTGGAGAGGGAGAGGGTGCGGACCGGGCTGGTATGGACAAAGCCTTCCGGGATCTCGCCAAGGGCGCGATCCAGCTCGTCCAGCGAGATCTTGGCATGCGCCCCGCGCAGCGGGATCAGTTTGGCGCCGCCGGTATAGAATTCCGGAGCCCCGCGTTCATCCCGGTGGATATGCGCCTCGTCATGGCAGAGGATCGCAGCGTGGCCGGGGCACAGCGTCGCCAGGGTCAGCGCATTGGCGGCGGTGCCAGACACGGTGAACAACACTTTGAGGTCCGTCTCGAAAATTTCCCGTAGCCGTGTTTCCACACGGGCGCTGGTCTCATCCGCGCCATAACTCATGGCAAAGCCGGCATTGGCCGCGGTCAGGGCTTCAAGCAGTTTCGGGTGGGCGGGGGCAGTGGTGTCCGAAAGGAAATTCATGGGTCCTTTGGACCGTGAACCACTCGTGTGGTCAATCCCCAAAGGCGGGGTCCGGCACCTGTGCCGGCAGGCTGTCGCGCATGGAATCCGCCGAGCTGGTGTGCTGGGAATGTTGATTGCTCATCGCTGGCTGGCCCGTGAGGTCGCGCGTGAGCCGGGAATTGAAGAGTGCGTGAATTTCGGCGGGGGACAGGTCGAGCCCCATGGCGGCGCGGATCCGGGCGAGTTCTTCCTCGGAGCCGAACCGGGCGAACTGAAACGTGTTTTCATCGGGGCGGTCAGGACAGGCCCCGGCTTCGCGATTGGCCTGCGAAGTGGATGAACAGAACACGTTGCGGACAAACATCTGGGTTGAGCCGGGACCGGCGGGCAGGGCGAGCGGCGCGCCGTTGAAACTTTGCAGTCCTGTACCGGCGCTGGCCGCGGCGGCGGGTTCGTCCTCATCATCTTCGGCAAGGGCTGGTTCGGCCGGCGCGGCGATTACGACCGGAGCATCAGGCTCGCTGGCGTCGCGGGGCTCCGGTTCAGCCTGTTGTTCGATCGGGATGTCCGGTTCGGCGACATCCGTGGTGATTTCCTCTGCAGGCACCTCCGGCGGTGCTTCGGGCAGGGTCAGAAGTGTTACTTCGAAGGGCGGACGGTCCGGGGCCGGGAAGTCCTGGCGCGGCAGGGCAAAGATCAGGGCAAACAGCAGGAGATTGGCCAGCAGCGCCGTCGCAGCCGCGATGATGCGGCGCGGAACAGGCTCGACCAGGGGCGGTGACAACACCTCGCCCATACTTCCTCCCAATCGGCCCCCGCCGGTGGATAGGGGTAACGCGATCAGAAGTAGAGCACCAGACAGAAAACCACCCTGCCGGGGATGGCAGGGTGGTCGGGTCTGCGGGGAGGGGGCAGAGGTGTCAGGCCGCGTTGAGCGCAGCGATGCTTTCATTGGCGGCCGCGAGTTTTTCCTCGGCAGCGAAATTCAGCTGTCCGGCCTCGATCACCGTCACGTCGGTGATGCCGATAAAGCCCATCACGTGGCGCATGTATCCGGTTGCGAAATCCATCTCGCTGTCTACCGGAACACCGCCGGAGGTAACCACCAGATAGGCTTTCTTGCCTTCCAGCAGGCCAACCGGACCATTTTCGGTATAGCGGAAGGTCTCGCGGGCGCGGGCGATCATGTCGATCCAGGTCTTCAGTGCACCGGGGATCGAAAAATTGTAGAGCGGCACACCGATCACCAGCGTATCGGCGGCGCGGACCTCAGCGATCAGGGCATCGGAGGCCGCCAGGGCTTGCGCTTGAGCGTCCGTGCGTTCGGCGGGGTCGGTGAAGTTGGCGCCAATCCAGCTCTCGTCGATGAAGGCCGGCGGATTGGCGAGCAGGTCGCGTGTGATGACGTGCGTCTCGCCCTCGGAAATCCTTTCGATAACCTTGTCGGCGAGTTCGCGGCTGACAGAGCCTTCGCGGCGCATGCTGGCATCAATGCGCAGGATGGTTTTGGCGGTAACGGACATGGTTCTACTCCGGTCGGTGCGCATCAGGCGTGGTGTTGTGAGGCCATAGATGGCTCATTTTCCGGTGGAGATAATCCGCTCTGCATGAAACTCATTCATTCCAAATTAGCAACAATCAGGATTTGATAGCCAAAATTCGCAGGCAAGTTTTGACCTCGCCTCCAAATTGTCCCAATGCGTGGCAATCAAAGAGGCTCGCGAGCGACGAGGGGACTCAATGCCGGTACTGCACGACGATCAGGTGGACGCGGAAACACCGCAGGTCAAATTCACGGGCCCGTGGCGCTATATCATCTGGATGGCCCTGTTCACGGCCGCCGTTCTGGCGATCGCCGTCTCCCTGCTGGAGCCGCTGACCGAAGCCTTTCGCGCCAACATGGCTATCAATGGCCTGATCCTAGCCGTGCTGGTGATCGGCGTACTTTATACATTCGCGCAGGCGCTTGGCATTGGC
Organism: Maricaulis sp.; assembly: GCF_017643475.1. Classification (GTDB taxonomy): domain Bacteria; phylum Pseudomonadota; class Alphaproteobacteria; order Caulobacterales; family Maricaulaceae; genus Maricaulis. Next base: position 540,010 of record NZ_JAEPNI010000002.1, on the reverse strand, counting down.
CCTGCCGCGCGCTGGCTGGTGCGTTTCCGCTCCTCCGAACATCCCGGCAGCCTGCCGTCGCCGCCCGCCATGATCGCGCCGATGGCCTCGATGATTGGTTCGGCCGATGGACGGGTCCGGATTTCCGCCGGTTCGGTCCGCACAGTGCTGGACTCGGTTGGCGCGCGCATGTCGGAAGCCGGTGCCTTCACCCGCTATTTTGGACGTCTGCTGATCTTCCTGGGCCTGCTCGGCACCTTCTGGGGTTTGCTGGAAGTGGTGCAGGATGTTGGCGATGCCGTTGCCACCGTCTCGGCCAACACCACCGGTGATGTCGACGCGGCCGCGCTGATCGGTGCCATCCAGGGGCCGATCCAGGGCATGGGCACGGCGTTTGCCTCCTCGCTCTTTGGTCTGGCGGGATCGCTGATCATCGGCTTCCTGGACCTCCAGGCCAGCCGCGCCCAGAACCGTTTCTACAACGAGATCGAGGAATGGCTGTCCTCCATGTCGCGTGTCGCGGCCGCGGGTCCGGCCTCGGCGGGCGAGGGCGAGATGTCCTCGGCCTATGTCGGTGCACTGCTGGAACAGACCGCAGAGACGCTCGACCGTCTGGCCCACACCATGGAACGCCATACCCGCCAGATGGACACAACGCTGCAGCGTTTCGCCGAGGACGCCCGTGTCGGCCAGGAAGAAACCGCCCGCGCGATCCGCGACGAGATCCGGGTTCTCATCCGCGCGCTCGATGCGCGTGACCGGGGGGGCGAATAAGCCATGTCCGCTCCGCGTTTCGGACGCTTCCAGGAGGCCGATAACGGCGATCACTGGCCGGGATTTGTCGATGCCCTGGCAACCCTGTTGCTGGTCATCGTCTTCCTCCTGGCCGTGTTTGTCGTCAGCCAGGTCTCGCTGAGCCAGGCCCTGACCGGGCGTGACGAACAGCTCGCTGCGCTCAATGCGCAGCTGGCCGTGCTGGCCGACGAACTGGCCCTGGCGCGTGACGAGAATGCCGATCTCAACCTGCGCATCACCGGACTGGAAACCGAGATTGCCGGCCTTGAGGACGAGCGCGATGCCCTGACCGGTGCGCTGGGCCTCGCCCAGACTCAGAGCCAGATCCTGCAGGACGAGCTGGATGCGGAACGTGAGCTGTCGGAAGAAAGCATGCGGGCGCTGGCGCTTTTGAACCAGCAGATCTCTGTCCTGCGTGACCAGATCGCGACCCTGAACGCGGCGCTGGATGCTGCCGAGCAGCGCGCCGAGGATGCCGAGGCCCAGGTGATCAATCTGGGTGAACGTCTCAACGCGGCCCTGGCGGAACGCGCGGCCGAACTGGCGGTTTATCGCTCCGACTTCTTTGGCCGCCTGCGCGCCATTCTGGGCAATCGCACCGGTGTGCGCATTGTCGGCGACCGCTTTGTCTTCGAGACCGATGTCCTGTTCGCTTCAGGCTCCGCCGCACTGTCGACTGAAGGCCGGGAAAGCCTGCGTCCGATCGCCGATGCCATCCTGCAGCTGACCGACGAGATCCCGGATGATCTGGAATGGGTGATCCGCATTGACGGCCACACCGACCCGGTCCCGATCCGCACGACCTATCAATCCAACTGGCACCTCTCCGCCGCCCGCGCCATCTCGGTGGTCAACTGGATGGAAGATCTGGGTGTACCCTCAGAGCGCCTGGTCGCGGCAGGTTTCGGCGAACACCACCCGCTGGTGGAAGGCCGCTCTGCCGCCGCCAACGCCCAGAACCGCCGGATCGAGCTGAAGCTGACGTCTCGGTAGGGCCTTATGCACGTCTCACCCGATCAGGTTATGTCGACGTTGGAGATCGAGGACGGGCGACAGCTTGCGATTCTCGATCCGCTTTGTTTCGGGCCGTTTGAAATCGGACAGGTGAGTGGGCTGATGCAAAATGTGGCCGTTCTCGAAAAGGGTGAGGTGGTCGCTTGGGTTGCGATAAAGCCGCCTGGGAAAACGAGTTCACATATCACCCAGTTTGTGGATGGAACGCCGCGGCTGCTGCACGACTTTAACGGTTGCATATATGAGCTGAGCTGCGATTTGATGAGCGCGAAACCTTGTAAGAAGAAAAGGTTGCGACGCGGGTCGGTGTAGCGGCCGCCTTTGGCGCGCACCCACTTCACCATTGCTCTGCAACGGTCCCGTTCGCCCATCAAGGGTAAGGGCAAAGTCAGATTCACCACCAAACTCCGTCATCACCCGGCTTGTCCGGGTGACCTCAGCTCGCCTGATGACAGGATGCGCAAAAAAACGAGGACACGTACTAATCTTTCTGTACTGATTTCTCACTCGTTCTGCCGGCGCGCGCCAATAAAGGGGACGTGTCCCCGTTTTGAAGAAGACGATACCCCTGTTCAAGATGAGAGCTGATTTAATGAAACCAATCATAATTATGGGAATTTCATCAACACTCTTGTTGGGGTGCGCTGGGGCCGTCAGCAGTCAACCTAATGGGTACAACTATGAGGAGGAAAACCGCGATCTGGCGCAGATTGAACATTTTGCTCGCGTTGTGCGTGAGCACGAAAACGCAAGTTTTGATTTTTGTTGCGCAGTTTCGGGAAGAGCACTCGGGTTGATGGCGGCTGCAGCGGAATTTATCGAAGAGCAGGGTGACGAAATGTTCCGAGCGGAGCGATACGCGTTTTCGATCGCTTACCTGGATGGAAAGGCTTACGTCTCCGCAATTCCGTTTTCCTCGGGAGATGTACTCTCCAGGGTAGCGGAGGCTGAGTACAACGTCGTGATCGATGTTTCGACCAACGAGGTCCAAGACTTTTACTAGCGAGCAGAATGATGGAGGACAGGCACACTATCCATGCCTGCGACTACTGCGCTGAAGTTATGATAGCCTGACCGGCAGACCACGACTGCTCCTATGCTAGGGTCCGCTATGCCCATATCGGAGAGAATTCGCCTTGAGCGGGTGTGACGACCGGTCAGATTCGTTTTCGTTACATCCACAAACACCGTCACCCCGATGAAGATCGGGGCCCAGTTCCAAGAGTGCGGTGTTTCACGGAATGGCGCTTTCTGGAGCGGAACCCAACCTTATGAACTGGGTCCTGACCTTCGTCAGGATGACGACGGTAGAAGGCGCAGTTGTCTTTATCCTTTCCCTTGATGGGAAAGGTGGCCGCGAAGCGGGCGGATAGGGTGCGGCCCGACAGGGCCGACTTTAAGTCGCGCCTCGCGGCGCGCACCCACCCCACCATTGCTTTGCAATGGTCCCCCTCGCCCATCAAGGGCGAGGATGAGCTACCCCGCCGCCCGATAAGTCTCCGTCATCACCCGGCTTGTCCGGGTGATGACGGGAAATGTTGAGAGAACTACCCCTCGATATCGTCAGCAAGCGTCCGCGAGGCGAGCCAGAAGCAGGGCAGGGCCAGGAGGCCGATGGCGCCGACGGTAATGAGGGAATAGCGCACCCCCAAGGCTTCACCATATTGGGTCGCAAAACCATCACTGATCGCGCCTGCAATCAATGGTCCGATACCAAGGCCGATCAGATTGATCACAAACAGGATGACCGCAGATGCCGTGGCTCGAGTGCGAGAGGAGACAAGGCTCTGTGCGCAAGCGAATATCGGCCCATACCACACGGAGCCAAGCAAGGTTGCGATTGCAAGAGCCGCAAACGAGAGCGCTGTTGAGTTGGTGATCATCGCGACCAGGAAGGGCAGGATACCCACCAGACCTACAATCGCTGGCAGAAATGCATAGGCGCGTTTGTCCTTGGCGACCCAGCGATCTGCGATTTGTCCTCCGGAAAAAGTCCCGATAGCGCCGAAGATGCCGATGAGTAGGCCGAGTGCCAGCCCCAGGAAACCCAAGGCGCCCAACTGCGTACCGAAAAGGTTGTTGAAGCCTGCTGCCAGCTCAGACAAACCTTCAGCATGGTTCCGCCCATAGAATGACCCGTAAAATGAGATGTGGCCGTAAGAAACCCAAGCATTGATCGCGGCAGCGAGGGACATCCAGATGAAGGCCGGTTTTTTCGACAGTTCGCGGACCGCGTCCATAAACGACGGCCCATCATGGGATTTGGCGACAGCAACGTCGCGACGGGGCTCTGGCAGGGTGAACCAGGCAGCGAGGGCGAGCAGGATGCCGGGTGCCCCGGCAACAAAGAAGGCGATACGCCAGCCATAACTGTCGGCGATGATTCCACCCAATGCCATGCCGGCCAGGGATCCCAGCGGGATACCCATGGAGTAGAAGGCGATGGCCGAGGTGCGTTTTTCGGCCGGTGTGTAATCGGAGATCAGCGAATGGGCCGGCGGCGTACAACCGGCTTCACCTACGCCGACACCGATGCGGGCCAGCAACAACTGAATGTAGCCGCCTGCCAAGCCACAAGCCATTGTGCACATGCTCCAGACGCCGACTGCGACCGAGATGATTTTTACGCGATTAGCTCGCTCCGCCAGCCGAGCAATTGGTAGTCCCAGGAATGTGTAGAACAGAGCAAACGCGGTGCCGGTAAGGGCGCCAATCTGCCAGTCGGCGATGCCGAGGTCTTGTTTGATCGGTTCCGCCAGAATGTTCACGACTTGCCGATCAAGGAAATTGAATACGTAGATGACCATGAGAAGGCCCAGCGCATATTTGCGCGGACCTTCCGCCAGCGGTTCGATCCCCGCCGGTGCGTCAGACTGTGCGGCCTGTTCATTCGCATTATCGACCTTGGCCATGCGTCTCCCCTCGCTGTCCAAATTATTGTGTTGATAGGGATATAGACCGCAGGCCTAGGAGGCAAACAGAACCGATCCTGAGGTCAAAAACCCTGGAACAGGAAGTCGATCGCGGCGGTGATCTGGTCGCGGTGTTCAGCTTCGACGTTGGTGAGGCGTTTGCGCAGTTTTTCGGCCGGGACGGTAGCCATGTTCTGGGTCATTACTATGCAGGGCTGTTGCGCAATCATGATGGTCGGGTTCAGTCGCGGGATGACAGCGCCCTGGATCGTGTTCCTTGGCAACACGGGCAGGACGACGCGGGTCGTAAGACTGTCCAGAAGGCCAGATTGCACATCAAGCAGGTAGGGCGTACGGCTGGACCGGGTTTCATAGAGATCGAAACGTGCCATCAGATCTCGTCGAGCCACGGCGGCGGCAGATAGACGCCTTCGCGCTCCACCCGCTCGTTGTGGGCCCGGATGGCGTCGCGGTTTTCTTCCTTCCAGCGTCGGCCCTTTTCCTCGCGGATGGCCGCCTCGATGCCGGCTTCGGCGGCGCGTGAGGTGTTGAGGCCGAGTGCGCGCGCCTCTTTCATGACGTCCTCGCGGACGGTCAGGTTGACGCGCTTGCGACGCTCTGCGGGCGGATAGGCAGGTCCGGTCATGGCGGGCTCCATCGATGTGTATAAACATACACACCCAGTCGGTTGCGAGCAATGAAAGACCGGACTTTTCCGCCGAACCGCCTTGCCTGCTTGCCCTGAACCGACTCTTCGGGTAATAGCCCCGCTCCTGAGTTTATTGAGCTGCGTGCACGGCAACGTAATCGTGTGGCGCGGCGAAGAAAGAAAGCCGGATCGATGAAAAGCGATATCCATCCCGAGTACCACATCATCAATGTCGTGATGACGGACGGCACCACCTTCCAGACCAAGTCCACCTGGGGCAAGGAAGGCGACACGCTGAACCTCGACATCGACCCGACCTCCCACCCGGCCTGGACCGGTGGCAACCAGCAGCTGATGGACCGCGGCGGCCGCGTGTCTCGCTTCAAGGACAAGTTCAAGGGCTTCGTCTAAGCGATATTCCTGCTGCTGGCAGAGAGAAAAGCGCTCCGGTTTCCGGGGCGCTTTTTCTTTGTCATATAATATTAGTCGTACACGAATTGCGGTTAAACAATCGCAAGGTGTCGAGGCGTAGTTTTTCAAGGCAACTACTCTTGGGCGGTCCTCGCGATGCTGAAATTCCCGCACTGCGATGGATGAAGCTGTCAGTCCATATCAGGCTGGCCATTCTTGTTACTGTTGCCGCTGTCGGCACGCTGGCCGGGCTCGGTCTTTTCCTGCAATCGCTCTCGACTGCCGAGCGATGGCGGGTGGAATTCGAAAGACAGGACGATGTGCTCCATGTCACCGAAACCCTCAGGGCAGAGTTCCTGGAAATTGGTCGATTGGCTGAGCGCTTCGTGCGCGACGATGATGCGAGTGTCTTCCAGCAGCTCGACGTTGTGGAAGCCTCAATCCTGGGCGGCGTCTCACGGCATGATGATCTCAGGGATACCATCCTGCAGGACATGCGACTGCTTCATTTCCTTCTGGAACGTCTCGCGCTGGCTCAGGAACTGGCCGGGGTAAACGAAAATGCCGGGTTGCGCGGCGAGATGCGCGCCGCAGCGCACGAACTGGAGGCGGGGTTCAGTTCGCAGAGCCCCGAGTTGGCCTCGGCGCTCCTGGTTGAGCTCTTGCAGATGCGACGTCGCGAGAAGGATTTCATGCTGCGGGGGATTCCCGGTACTTCGTTCAGGTGAACCAGCATGCATCAAATCTCGGTGCGATGATGGATGATTTGGATCTGGCGCCCGTCGAGCGAATGGAATGGGCGCAATTGCTTGCGGGATATCGTAACGCGTTCCGAGCCTGGTCTTCCCAGAACGCGATCCGGCAGGAAACCCTCATCGGCTTCAGAAATGAACTCGCGGATATCCAGCAGGTCATGGCGGAAAGGAGTGCCGCTCAGGCTGAGAGTGTCGAGGCCGGTCGTCTCGCGTATGACCTTGCACGAGAAGAACAGACCCGTTTTGTCATCCTGATGTCGTGCATGACCCTGCTGGGTGTCGTCTTGTCCGGAATTTACGTGTCGCGCTCCATTTCCAACCCGCTCAAGGAGATCTCGGTCGCGATCAAGGACATCAACAATGCCGAGGGCATTAAACGCCTGAAGGATATGGAAGTGAGCGAGGAGCTCGGCGAGATGGCCCGGGCGGCCATCGACTTCCATTTCGGAGAGAAACAGAAAGAGAGCTTCATAGAAAAGGAACGCGTGAAGCTGGATGCCCAGATCGAACGTCACCGTCAGCTGGAAAGCCGGATCGAACAGTTCCGCCATGATATTGCCAGCCAGCTGTCCGAAGTGACGTCGGTCGCCACCGCCATGCGCGATGCCTCGGTGGACCTCTCCGGTCAGACCGCCACGTCGAGTGAGCGCGCAGGCGAGGTCAATAACAGCTTTGTCTCAGCAGCTGAGGACATTCACACCCTGCAACAGGCGGTCGGAGACTTGGCCGCTGCGATCGAGCGGGTGCGTGGCCAGACACGGGAATCCGAACAGGCATCGGCATCAGTGACCGGACAGGTCCAGCAGGCGGGGTCCCAGGTCCAGGCTCTGCGTTCCGCGGCGACACAGATCAGCGAAAGCGCCCATCTGATTGCAGAGATTTCCGGACGGACGAACCTGCTGGCACTCAACGCGACCATCGAGGTGGCGCGCGCCGGTGAAAGCGGACGCGGTTTTGCCGTAGTCGCAGGTGAGGTCAAGGCCCTGTCAGAGCAGACCGCCCAGGCCACGACATCGATCCATGACCAGATCTCTCACCTCACAGATGCTGTCAGTCATGTCGCCGGCGCGATGGAGCGGATCGAGACGCTGAGTGCGACCTCCAGCGAGTTTGTTGCCGCTGTGTCGGAAGCCGTGGCGGACCAGGCGCGTGCGAGCGATTCCATCGAGAGCAATTCCAGCTCGGTGGCCTCGGGGGCCCGGGACGCACGCGAGCACATGTCCAACCTGTCCAGCGCCGTGGCCTCGTCCAGTGACGTGGCCGTGCAGACGGACAAGCTGTCAGACGAGCTGGGCAGTTTTGTCGAGGCGTTGCAGCTGGCGATCGATACCTTCCTGCAGGATGTCGCTCGCGACACGTCAAACACATCCGCCAAGACGGATGCGGATGAGGACGTGGATCTGTGGGAAGAGGGCGAGGCCGATGACGGCGGCCTCGATGTCGAACTTTTCTAGTTCTCGCTGAAGGCGCCGCGCAGCATGGCCATCTGGTCTGCGACCGGGTTGGCGTCTGCTTCCGGAGCTTCCTCGGAATAGAGATTGTCGTCCAGGCGCTTCAGGCGTGCGTAAAGCGCACGAGAGCGGGTGACGAGGGCCGCCAGGACCTGCGGCGGTGTTTCGCCTTCCGGCCAGAGGTCATCGGTCGGACGGTCAAAACCGAGGCGGTATTTATTGTCCAGGACATCGTCCGGGTTCATTTCACCCTCGGCGACGGCACGCTGGGCAAGCAGCCAGGAGGCGGCCTGCATCAGCCGGGTCGTCAGCTTCATGCTTTCGGTGGCGTAGGACAATGCACCTGCGCGGTCGAGCGTCTTGGAATCATCACGTCCAGGCCCGTCGAGATAGCTTGCAGTTTCCTCTACGAGGTCCATGCCCTCGGTGAAGAGTTTCTGGAACATCTCCGAAGCCGCAAAATCGCGGGTCCGGCTCGCTGCGCCCCCTCCAGCGGGGAAAAGTGTTGGTGCATCCGTCATTACGCGTCCATCTGTCCGTCGTGCCTTGAACGAATCGATGCAAGGCCAGGGCCAGATTCCCCCAAAACGTTGACTAAATCTTGAAAACCGCCTCTGCGGCGTTCATTCCGGCCTTCTTTTTGTCAGTGATTTCGTCGATCCGCTTGATTTCCTCTTCCAGCAATCGACGCCGTTCAGCCAGCCCGTCCAGTGAGAAACCGCTCAAGTCTTCGCCGGGCCGGATGGTGTCGTCATCCTTGGTGCTTGTACTGGCTTCATCATCGTGGAACATCTGATGCCTCCTTTTCAGTCTCGTATCAACCATAGCGCTTTCCGGAGAAAAGTCCCATGGCACAGAACCGCACACACCGTATTGTCCTGGCCCAACCTGCTGGCGGGCCTGAGGTTTTGCGGATTGAGGAACAGGCTTTGCCGGCGCCAAAAGCCGATGAAATCCTTATTCGTGCGGCGGCGTGTGGCGTCAATCGTCCGGACCAGATCGAACGTCTCGGTTTCTATCCTGCCCCAAAGGGCGCGCGACCCGGGCTGGGGCTGGAAGTCGCCGGGGAGGTCATCGAGACGGGGGCCGATGTGAGCGGGTTCGCCGTGGGCGACGAGGTCTGTGCCCTGGTGTCCGGCGGCGGCTATTCCGATTTCGTGATCGCCAAGGCCGGCGCGACTTTGCCCCGGCCGGATGGATTAACCCTGGAAGAGGCTGCCGGTTTGCCGGAGACGGTGTTCACAGTGTGGACGAATGTGTTCGAAAGCGGCGCACTTCAGCCCGGCGAGACTTTTCTGGTTCATGGCGGCACAAGCGGTATTGGGACAACGGCTATCCAGATGGCCAAGGCGCATGGCGCGCGGGTCATCGCCACGGCCGGTACGGCGGAGAAATGCGCCCTCTGTCGCGACCTTGGCGCGGATATCGCGATCAATTACCGCGAGGAAGACTATGAGGTGATCTGCCGCGAGGCGGGTGGTGTCGATGTCATCCTGGACATGGTCGGCGGGAGTTATGTTCAGAAGAATATCAACATCATGAACCCGGGTGGGCGATTGGTGTCGATTGCGTTTCTGCAAGGCAGCCGGTGCGAGCTGGATTTGATGCTGGTCATGCTCAAGCGGCTTACCCTGACGGGCTCCACCCTGCGCGCACGTCCTGACACCGAGAAAGCGCGCATTGCCGCCGCCGTGCGCGACCATGTCCTGCCGTGGATCGAGGCCGGCAAGGTTCGAACCGTGATCGATAGCCGGTTTGAACTTGATGATGTTCGTTCCGCACACGAACGGCTCGATGGCGGCCAGCATTCCGGCAAGATCCTGCTGATTCCGTGATAATGTATTCAGCGAAGTGCTTTGCAGCCTGTTCGAGCTGAGTTATATGGGGTGCAAATCGCTTTACTGGAGCTTGCTCCTGGTGAAGCGTCGGAAGCCCAAGCCCGGCCGCCGTGTCGGGCTTTTTTTATTTTCCAGGGAGCAAAACTGGCATGACTGAAATTCTGATGCCGAAAGCCACCGCGGTATGGCTCGTCGACAATACGTCCCTGACCTTTGATCAGATCGCCGACTTCTGCGGCCTGCACCCGCTGGAGGTCAAAGGTATTGCAGACGGCGACGTCGCGGCTGGTGTTCGTGGCGCTGACCCGATCTCCAATGGCCAGCTGACGCGCGAAGAGATTGCCAAGGCAGAAGAAAACTCTGATTACCGCATGTCGGTAGTGAAGCCGAAATATGCTGATTTGCACCAGCCGTCCAAGCGTCGCGGGCCGCGCTACACGCCGCTCTCGCGCCGTCAAAACCGTCCGGACGCCATTGCCTGGCTCGTGCGCAATCATCCGGAGCTGGCCGATGCCCAGATCTCCAAACTGATCGGCACGACCAAGACGACCATCCAGGCCGTGCGCGAGCGCACGCACTGGAATGCCGCCAATATCAAGCCGACCGACCCGGTTTCCCTCGGCCTGTGTACGCAGATCGATCTGGACGAGCAGGTGAAGAAAGCCTCCGGTCGCCGCAAGAAGATCGAAGAGGAAAATCCGGAGCTCCTGGCTGACACGCTCAAGCCGACCGAGGATCTGGAAACGCCGGAAAACGACGATCTGGCCACGGGCGAGATCAATCTGGAAACGCTGTTTGGCGGTTCCGGTTCGAGCGACGACTAGATCGTGCTTGATACAAACAAGAAGGCCGCCCGATGGGCGGCCTTTTTTGTGCCGGTGATGTTCAGTCGGTGGAGATGTCTGCCTAGTCCTTGGGCACGGTATAGTTCATCGCCATGCGGCCACCATCGGCATAGAGCGTGGTGCCGGTCATGTAGCTGGCATCCTTTGACGCCAGGAAAGAGGCGATCGAGGCGATCTCAACCGGATCCCCGATCCGGCCCAGCGGAGTGCGGGACATGATCTTGTCCATTGCTTCCGGATTGTCGTTCACCGCCTTGAGCACATCGGTATTGATGCTGCCCGGTCCGATTGCATTGACCCGGATGCCATATTTGGCGAGTGCCAGGGCCATCGACTTTGTCATCTGGGTCAGCGCGCCCTTGGTTGCGCAATAGGCTAGCTGGTCCGGGATCGCCATGACAGCATTGACCGACGTCATGTTGATGATCGCATACCGACGGCGCACATCGTCCGCACGTTCCTCGTCAGCCTCGATCTGGTCGACCATCTGGCGCGCCGCTTCGCGGGCTACCAGGAAGGCGCCCTTGAGGTTCACGCCCATTACCTTGTCGAAATCGGCCTCGGACAGGCTGAGGATATCGCCGCTGGCGACGACACCGGCATTGTTCACCAGGATGTCCAGGCGTTCGAAGCTGGAGCGCGTTTCCGAGAGGAGATTGTTCACCGCCAGGCGGTCGGAGACATCACACTGGACAAACAGGGCCTTGCCCTTGTCGGCGCCCAGTTCTTCCGCCAGGGCCTGGCCAGATGCGCTGTCCGTGTCGGCAATGACGACATTGCAGCCGTCCTCACTGAGGCGGCGGGCGCAGGCCTTGCCGATACCATTCGCTCCGCCGGTGATAATCGCGACGCGATCCGTGGCTGCCATGTCTGAAGTCCTCTTGAAGGGTCAAATTCGCCGAACGCGATGAACTGGCACACCGGGCCCGTGAGCGCAATCTCAATTGATTCCCTGCTCAGGGGCGATGGGTACGTTCGTAATCCGCGATGATTTCCGGATCTTCAGGTTCCATTTCATAGGCCTGCGCGAACAGGCGGCGGGCGCGACGGTTCGAGCCTGTGGCCTCCAGCGCGGTTGCCAGGGAGTGGATGACATGACCGCTTTCCGGTTCCAGCTCCGCAGCCTGTCGGCACAGGGGCAGGGCGGTTTCAGCGCGGCCGTCCTGGATCAGCGTCCAGCACAACATGTTCAGTGTGGAGCCGTCCTCCGGATCGATCTCGACTGCCCGGCGGGCATCGGATACGGCTTCGGAAACCATGCCCAGATCGAGGAAGGCGGCGGAGCGGTTCAGCCAGGCGCCGGACCATTCCGGTTCGGTCCGTACCAGCCGGTCATAGATGACAACCGCGTCCTCATGCCGTTCAAGCTGACCATAGGTCCAGCCCAGATTAACGAGGGTGAGCGGGTCATCGCCCAGCATGGAATAGGCCTGCAGCAGGTCGCCCAGGGCTCGTTCCAGCTCGCCGGTCTGACCCAGCGAGATGCCGCGATTGCGATAGATCATCGGATGGGAGATCTGTGCGCCCTGGGTCTCGGCGATGGCGAAGGTGAAGGCAAACGCCTGCAGTGCACCCGCATAGTCCTCCATCGCCATGCGGACCGAGCCCAGCTCGGCATAGATCATCACTTCCTGTTCGGGGGTGAGTTCGACACTGGCCAGGCAATTCTCCAGCCCCTCGGCCGCCTCGTTGAATTCACCGAGGTCGGATTGCTGGAGGGCCGTGACACAGATCTGGTCATCCTCCTGGGCAAGGGCCTGTGCGGCGAAAAGCAGGAAAAGGGTGGCAAGGGCGACGATTTGTTTCATGTATGGCTCCGGCTGATGCCACTATCTAACCAAGAAAAAGGGCGACCCGAAAGCCGCCCGATCCTCACTAATTCGCCATGCTGGTGTGTTCTGTTCGTCGAAGTGACTCTATCTGTTCCTTTATTCGGAGTTTTTCCTTCTTTAGATTGGCCACTTCAAGCGAGTCCGCGGACGGGTGTCGTTTCACCTCGTCGATCTGGGCATCAAGACGCGAATGTCGAGCGTCGAGCTCACGGATGCGGGCGTCGATTGGCATGGGTGTGTCTCCCTCTACTGAAGTGGAACTCGAATATTGAAAACACACTCTGACAATCTGTCTATTCACGAAACGTTTCGCGGTTGAAGAAGAATGAAAACTCAAAGGCTTATCGTAGGAGTTTCTGGCGCGTCCGGCATTGTTTACGGAATTCGCGCCCTTCAGATTCTCCGTGAACTGAATATCGAGACCCATCTCGTCGCCTCAAAAGCGGCAGAGATGACGCTGAATTACGAGACTGATTCCAGCATCGCAGCATTTCGGGGTGAAGCGGACCATGTCTATAAAATGCCCGATGTCGGCGCGCCGATCGCGTCCGGCTCCTTTCGCACTATGGGCATGCTGATCGCCCCGTGTTCGGTGCGGACCATGTCGGAAATCGCCACCGGGGTGACGTCCAGCCTGCTGACGCGGGCGGCAGATGTCGTGCTCAAGGAACGCCGCCCTCTGGTCCTGATGGTGCGCGAAACGCCCTATCATCTCGGCCATATCCGGACGATGGAGAAGCTGACAGAGATGGGCGCCATCATCTGTCCTCCCCTGCCAGCCTTCTATACCAACCCGAAGAGTATGGAGGATCTGATCGACCAGTCCGTGGGGAGAGCCCTGGACCTGTTCGGACTGGACTGGCAGGAGACCCGGCGCTGGGGTGAGGACCTGGAAAAGGGCCGCCGCAGCTGATCCGGAGCGCTGGATATAGAAATACTCGAAACTTGATTGCAAAGCATTTATTTGCGCCGGGAAACGGGTTAGATTAATAGCTTCCGCCGAGTGCATTAGGGTTTGAGTCTGCGCTCGCCATCATGGAACCAATTCAACTGAAGAGACCGGTCTCGAATGGACGGAGAATCCCTCGACCAGGCAGATTTGCTGGCCCAGCTGGAAACGCTGAAGGAAGAGCATGAAGCCCTGAATGCCGAGGTCGATGCCCTCGCCGAAAATGGCGTCATCGATCAGTTGAAGTTTGCGCGCATGAAAAAGGAAAAGCTGAGACTCAAGGACGAGATCAGCAAGGTCGTTGACCAGATTACTCCGGACATTATCGCCTGATCAGCCTGTCCGCTGTTGATCGTCGTCGGACTTTTGCGATTGTTTTCGGGCGTACATGGCCGCGTCTGCCTCGGCCAGCGCTTCGTCGGCATCCCGACCGGCGACGAGGGGTTGTGTACCCCAGGCTGCACCGACGCTCAGCTGGCGTCCGGCGTATTCGAAAGGCGTATTGTCGATCAGATCGACGAGTTCACAAGCCTTTGCTTCGGCTCCTTCCGGACCGGTGAGGGTCAGGACCACACCAAATTCATCACCGCCCAGACGACCGACAGCGTCGGTTTCGCGAACATGGGCGCTCAACAGGGCGGAGACATGGTGGAGTGCGGCATCGCCGGCGGCATGGCCATAGGTATCATTGATGGCCTTGAAGCCGTTGAGATCAATAAAGACGAGGGCAGACGGCGCATTGTGTCGCTCGGCCAGGGCCAGGGCCCGGCTAACCTCGCGCAGGAAAGCGCGGCGGTTGAGGACCGGCAGCATGACGTCGTGATCGGCCAGGCTCTCCAGTTCGCGCACACGACCACGTAGACGCTCGGTCTCCTTGCGCAGCTGGTCGACCTCGCCCATCAGCGAGAGCAGGGCGCGCTGGACATTCGGTGTCAGCTCGGCTTCCGGCACACCCATGATTGACGCAGCGTCCCGCGGAGCCGCCGCACCACCCGTCGAGGATGAGGTGGAAGAGGCGCTCTTCGTCTTGCTTGTTCGCGTCACCGACTGGGGCGTATTTACCGGTCCAATGCGCATCTCGCGCTCCTGGTGATTCTTTTCCACCCTCAGGCTCGACATTCGAGGTTAAGAAAACCTCAAGCAGGGCAGGAATCCCCAAGTCAAAGACGACTCAATCTCGACTCTTGACCTTGTCGCCCGTGCAGCTATGGTCGCGCGCTTCCTTTTCAAGGCAGGAAGCAAGATGAGCGATGTTTCGCCCGCCAACTCCCAGCAACCCGATGTAGCCATTGTCATGGGCTCGCGCTCTGACTGGCCGACCATGGAACATGCCGCTGCCGTGCTCGACACGCTGGGCGTGGCCTATGCGTCCAAGGTTGTCTCTGCACACCGCACGCCGGATCGCCTGGTGGAGTTTTCCAAGTCTGCCCGCGATGAAGGCATCAAGGTCATTATCGCCGGAGCCGGAGGCGCGGCTCACCTGCCCGGCATGGTCGCTTCGATGACCTCGCTGCCGGTGCTGGGCGTGCCGGTGAAGTCCCGTGCCCTGAGCGGCCAGGACAGCCTGCTGTCCATCGTACAGATGCCGGGCGGGATTCCCGTCGGTACGCTGGCCATCGGTGACGCCGGCGCCAAGAATGCCGGCCTGCTCGCCGCCTCTATTCTCTCCCTGTCGGATGCGGATCTCGCCGCACGCCTGGACGCCTGGCGCCAGGCCCAGACCGACAGTGTCGTTGAAAGCGTCAAGGACTAGACACGCATGAGCCACGCGCCTCTTGCACCCGGATCGGTCATTGGAATTCTTGGCGGGGGGCAGCTGGGCCGTATGCTCGCTGTCGCCGGCGCAGAGCTGGGATTCGACATCCATATTTTCGATCCCGAGCCGGAATGTCCCGCCTCGCGGGTTGCCGCCCGTGCCTGGGCCGCGCCGTGGTCGGATGAGGGCGCGGTTCAGGGGTTCGCTGATCGCTGCGATGCCATCACCTATGAATTCGAGAACGTTCCGGTCTCGGCCGTCGAGATCGCCGCGCGTGTATCGCAATTGCGCCCTCGCGCGCGGTCATTGGAGCTGACCCAGGACCGGGTGATCGAGAAGAGCTTCATCAATGAGGCCGGTGTCGCGACCGTGCCGTTTGCGCCGGTGGCTGATTTGACCGAGCTGATGGAAGCGGTTGCCCTGATCGGGACGCCGTCCGTGCTGAAGACGCGGCGCTTTGGCTATGACGGCAAGGGCCAGGCCTGGATCCGCTCTCACGATGATATCGAACACGCCTGGAAGGCGATCGGTGAGCAGCCAGCCATTCTGGAAGGCGCGGCCGCCTTTGTGCGCGAGCTATCCGTTGTGGCCGCCCGCAGCCTGGACGGTGAGGTCCGGGCTTATCCGCTGGGCGAGAACGTGCATGGCGATGGTATCCTGAAGACGACGACAGCACCGGCTCCGAACCTGCCCGCCACAACACTGGCCCGGGCCGGGGAAATCGCCAGTGCCATTGGCGGCGGTTTGGATCATGTCGGTGTGTTCGCGGTCGAGCTGTTCGAGCTGGAAAATGGCGAGCTGCTGGTCAATGAAATCGCGCCGCGCGTACACAATACCGGTCACTGGACCCAGGACGCCTGTGCCTGTTCGCAGTTCGAACAGCATATGCGCGCGGTGGCCGGCTGGCCCCTGGGCGATGCCCGGCCGCACTCCTCTGCCGTGATGACCAATCTCATCGGTCATGACGCGGATGCCTGGCAGGCCCTGTCCGCAGATCCTGAAGTCCGCCTGCATCTTTACGGCAAGCGCACCACCAAGCCGGGCCGCAAGATGGGCCACATCAATCGTCTGGGGCGGCTGTAGGGGCTAGTCCAGCGCGACGTCGCGGGGTGGGTGGAAACGAACTGCGAAACGATCATCCACGACCTTCATGACCGTGGCCGGCATGTCGCAAATGCTGACGGTCTCGTCCACTTCGGGAAGCGTGTCGGCGGTGAAGCTGGCACCTTCCACAGTAAGCTTTTGCAGGGTGACTTCCGAGCTTTCGCCATTTTCCCGGCTGAGTGTCAGCGTCGGTGCTTCACCATCCGCGCGCAGGGTGATGTTCATGCGTTCCAGGCTGCGGCGGGTGGACAGCTCGTTGGCGAGTGCCCGTGCACCTGCAGACGCGGTGAACTGGACACCGAATTCATTGCCATCAACCCAGACCACCTTGCCGACAAAACGGCCCAGTGCCGGGATGTTGAGGCCGATACGGTCATCCTGGGAAGGTTGACGTGTGGCCGAGAGACGAACCCCTCCTGGCGCCAGGTCACAGATCTCGCAGGCCGTTGCCCCGATCGTATCGGTCATGAAGCTGCCCAGGATTTGCATCTGGATGCGGGCTCTACCGCGACGTTCTGATGGCTGTGTCGATTCACTGATCGCCATGTTTTCTGGACCTTTCACGTTACGCGGGACAGATATGGCCCGAATTCGTGAATATTCACGTGATGCAACTCACGGTGTCTGGTAATTTAGTATGACTACTTCCGGCAAGGATTTGTTAAGCCGTCCGGGCCGCGGATGAACCGCGCATTCCCGCGTCACTCGGCGTATAAGAAAGTGATGGCAGACATATCTCCCAACCGGTTTCGAAATGATTGCGGCCCCTTCGACCTGATCGGGGATATTCACGGCTGTGCCGGGGAGACCGAGATCCTGCTGGAAAAACTGGGCTATCGCGTCGGGTTCCAGGGGCCGGAGGGTCGTCGGTTCTATGACATCTCGCACCCGCATGGGCGCAAGCCGGTCTTCCTGGGCGATATGGTCGACCGCGGGCCGCGTTCGCCGGATGTGATGCGTCTGGTCATGGGCATGGTCAAACGCGGCGATGCGCTGGCGGTGGTGGGCAACCACGATGACAAATTCCGCCGCTGGCTCGATGGCAAGACTGTGCGCATGACCCACGGCATCGAGGAGACAGCGGAGCAGTTCGAACAGGAAGACGCCGCCTTCAAGGCAGAGTGCAGCGACTTTATCAGGGGGCTGCCGACCCATCTCATCCTGGACAAGGGTGATCTGCTGGTGGCCCATGCCGGCCTGGCCGAGAAGTTCCACGGGCGCTTCAGCGGCGAGGAGCGGTCTTTTGCCATGTTCGGCGATGTTGCCAAACAGCGCGACCAGTACGGCCTGCCGGTGCGTCTGAACTGGGCAGCGAAGTATTCTGGCAAGCGGGCTGTCGTGCATGGCCATGTCGCCGAGCCCGGCGTGCGCGAGCTCAACAATGTCTATTGCATCGATACCGGCTGTTGTTTCGGGGGGCATCTGACGGCCATGCGCTGGCCGGAGCGAGATCTGGTCCAGGTCCGGGCGAAAGAGGCCTATTTCCACTCACCCCGCTGGGCTCAGGCATAGACGGCCGGTGCCGGCGGGTTTGAGGCCGCGATGCGCACATGGGCCCGCAGCCTGTCCCTAAGCGCCCTGAGCGCTGGCTGGTCCGGCATGGCGAGGCCATAACACTCCATGTGGTCAAAGGACGAGATCAGGTGGAAGTCGAGATAACGCGGCGTCTCGGCATTGAAGAGATCGATATTGGCGTCCAGCCAGTCGAAGCCCTTGGTGAAAACCGCCCGGGCCTTGTCGAAAAATGGCTGGTTCTCGGTGTTCAGCCCCGTCCGGGCGCCCAGTACCAGGCGCGTGTCCGCCGACATCATCCCGTTCAGGACCGTACGGGTATTCAGCTCCCGCACATCAGTGGTCAACACACCATAGCGGTCGGCCGGGTCATGTTTGCGCACCAGATAGGCGGCGATGTGGTCGCTGTCATAGACCGTCAGATCACCGTCATTGAGCACCGGCACCAGCATCAGCGGATTACCGGCAAACTTGTCCTCGCTGAACTCGGCAACATTGCCGGCATCCACCATGTCATAGGCCAGCCCGTAATGGTCGAGCAGGAGACGCACCTTGCGGGCGAAGTGTGAGGCGGGTGTGGCGACAAGATGCATGGATATCTCCCCTGGCTGACAGGGGAGATATCGGGATTGCCAGCTCCGGGTTCAAGCCGGGCCGGGATCAAGCCGCGGCGGTTCGCGCCTTGCGGCCCAGCGCGTCGGCAAAGCCGTGATTGACATCGCGGTGCTCGGCCTCGTCGGCGCGCACAGCGATGACGACATCGCGCAGGCGGGCATCCGCCGGCAGGTTCCAGTACTTGATGGCGATATCCGGTGCCGGAACATTGTCGTGGCGGCCTGCATCAATCTCGTTTAGATAGGCGGTGTAGCTGATCACGGCCTCTTCCTCGAAATAGCCGACCACGCGGTGGGCGGTGCGCGGGGCGAAGAGGTAGAGGAAGAAATAGGCGTTATAGAAAATCGCCTGCGTGATCATGATGACCAGTCGCTCGAACAGGGTCGGCTTGGCGATCTCGATGAAGGTCATCAGGTGCATGCGCTCATTCTCGGCCTCGTCCAGCAAGGTGCGGATCCAGCCCTCATCATCTCGGATCCGGCGCAGCGCCTTGAGATGCTGCAGCAGGCCACCCACCATGCCCGGTACGGCTGCGACCGTCTCCAGCACGACGGCCCGGTGCCCGTAGCGCTTGGCGAAAAACGTGTCGGCGAAAAAACGCAGCATCTTCACAAAACCCAGGGCGATATGGTCGCCCAGGCCCTGCGGATTGAGGTGATAGTCCAGGTCGTGGATCCGACCCTGGTTTCCGGTCTGCATCTGGCCCTCCTTGTCGGGCAATGTCATGCTGACAATCTAGGAAATCAGCGCGCCGGAATCGCTATGTCACGCCGTCGCGCGGCGGCTAAGCGCACACATTTTGTGGGGTTGTTTCCGGTCAGACCCGCGGGCCGAAACCGTAACGCATCTTGCCGAGGATGGAGCCGAGATCGGGCAGGTTGGCGGTGGCCTTGCGGAACTGCCACTTGGCCTTCTCGAACTGCATCACATTCTCGATGCGATGATCGAGGAATTCCCGCGCGCGCGGTTTTTCCGGGTCGCTCTCGCCCAGCCAGACGCTGAGCGTCGAGCCATAAACGCCGGAGAGGATGGCGCGTTTGGAATAGAAGTTGAAATCGGTCGACTGGTCGCCGATCGCCCGCCAGACCGTGTCACAACTGTTCCAGACCAGGCTGGCGCTCTCGGTGACAGCGTCGGGCAGCAACAGCCGCGCACGCGCGCGACGAGCGGCTTCCTCGTTCGGGCCGATGGCTTCCAGGCGGGCCAGCACGCAGAACGTCACCCGGTCGCGCACTTTCATGTCCGCGATGTCCTTGTCGAGAATCGCCTTTTCCGCCTGCGCATCCATCTGGTTGGACCAGTGAATGATCAGATCCAGCTCCTCGCGCGGGCAGGCCAGGTGTGCCAATCCTGCATCGACACCCGATTCTTTTACAGCGGCCGCAAAACTGTCGGCGGTCCAGCCGTCAAAAGCTGCAATCCCCAGTGCAGACTGCAAAATCGCGTCTCTTGTGATATGGTGAAGGTCTGAAGCGGTGTCGGAAGAACGTGTCATGCGCCCTGTCTACGTCATCTTTGCTGCAAGGTCATCCGTCCGAGATGTCACAGCACTGTGGACACAGCGTCGCAGCTCTGCTATCTGCCGCGCCTCTGGCGAACCAGCGATGTGGGGAGGGTCCTCGCATCCTAATTAATGGAGAGAGAGCCATCGTACAGATCGTTGTGCGCGACAATAATGTGGAGCAAGCGCTCCGCGCGCTGAAAAAGAAAATGCAGCGGGAGGGTACCTTCCGTGAGATGAAGCGCCGGAATCATTTCGAGAAGCCGTCGGAGAAAAAAGCTCGCCAGAAGGCTGAAGCTATTCGCCGTGCGCGCAAGCTCGCTCGCAAACGCGCCCAGCGCGAAGGCCTCGTAGGCCGCCGTGGCGGACGTCGCTAGGGTCGCCAGGACCTGTAGTAAGTCAAGAAAAGGCCGTTCCCGAAAGGGAGCGGCTTTTTCTTTTTCTCAGCGATAAATCGTATGATGACTGTCAAAGAAGGTGAGAAATGGGACCGGTTGCTTCGGCGCTTATAAGGCAGGCACTTTCGCGAGAGCAGAAAGCCCGTTTAGTGGCGCTTCTAAAATCCCGCGCCAGTCACTGGCGCGAGGATGACTTCTGGTTCTGTCCGTCTTCTAAAAAGGCAGAACAAGCTGATAGCCTTACGGCTGGGTTTTTCCTGGAGACTGAGTCTTTCTACTATCCGGCCGATGAACTCGACCAGATTGAAAGAGTGATCGGCTTTCGGCCACGCGCGATTGTTTCGCTCAGCGCACTCTCGAATCAACCCGCAGATCATCACATTCTCGCTGAGCTGATCGCCTGGATCGCTCAAGAGTTTGACAGATGGATCGATTTTGGTGGCAGTATTCTGCCAGTGAGTATCGAACCTCTGGGGCCGGGAGGAGAAATTGCCACCGACGCGGCTAATGCTTACCTCGACAAGATTGGGGGACGGGTGTTCAGTCTTCCGTATCTAACGGCGTCGGGAGAGCATTGGGTTTCGCACGTCTGTGATCCGGAGTTCGCGCGGAACTGGATGGAACATGATGATTTCCATATGGTGAAGTAGCAGACTCCGAGGATCATTGCCCTGTCCAGCTTCCACGACGCGAAGGCGGCGCATGGGCGCCGACGCGCGATCGCGCTTGCGAGGCCTTTGGCCCCGGGTGGAGCCTCGTTCTTATCCTTCTCCCTTGGGGGAGAAGTGTCCTTCGTAGCCTTGGCGAAGAAGGGCGATGAGGGGGGGAGCACCAAAATCCCCACGATCTCGCGATCTGGAGTGAGAGGCATGCGGGAGACCGGTTAAACCGGAATTTAGTCTAGAGCAGGGGTTAAAGGCCTCCCGCACACGGGTTTGCTGTCTGCCATGCCAGATGACCTTGATAGGTCGACAGACGCTTCCCGTACATCCACGCCCGAAAAGACTGAGCTCTCGCCTCCCACGACATGGACCACGGGAGAGTATGCCCGAGGTTTGAGCGGTAGGGATATCTTCCCCGTACGCGGGGAAGTGGGGTCGCCGAAGCCAGAGGCGAAGGCGAGGTCGAAGGGGGTGCGAACGCCAGTGAGCACTAAATCTCCGCGCTTCGCGCTCCGGCCCCTCCGTCCCTTCGGGACACCTCCCCGAGGGGGAGGATAAGGCTATCCCACCCGCTCGGCGATCTCCCACAGCGTGTCCTTGCCGAAATAGAGGTCATCGCCGACGAAGAAGCTGGGGATGCCGAAGACGTCGCGGTCGACGGCGGACTGGGTGGTGTCCATGAGGGCTTTCTTGATGGCGGGTTCCTGGGAGCGGGCGAGGATGTGATCGCCATCCAGGCCGGCTTCGGTGAAGGCCCGGGCGAAGACGGTCTTGTCGTCCATTTTCGAGCCGGCCTCCCACATGTAGTGGAATCCTGCAGCGAGATACTTGTCCAGATAACCTTCATCGATGGCCACGAAACACCCGCGCATCAGCATCAGCGTGTTGACCGGGAAATTCGGGTTGAACTGGAAGTCGGTGATACCGTGGCGCTTCTGGAAGCGCTCCATCTCGGTGCCCAGATACTTCATCTTTGCAGGTACACCGCCAAAGGCCAGCATGGGCGGCGTATTGCCCGTTGATTTGAAAATGCCCCCCAGCAGGACAGGCGTCGTCTTGATCTCGGCCGTCTTGAACGCCTCCATCGTCTGCATGGCCTTCCAGGCCAGATAGGCGTTGGGGCTGCCAAAATCGAACAGGAATTCCAAGTCAGACATTACCAGGTCTCTCCATAGGGGCGCAGGTCCATTTCAAAGGTCCAGGCGTCGCGGCTCTGCTGGTGCAGGGCCCAATAAGCGTTTGCGATGGACGTCGGGTCCATCAAGCGGTCGGCAGGCATGTTCTCCAGCGCCTCCTTGCCGACGGCTTCCTCGATGCGTTCGCGGACAAATGCCGTGTCGACCCCGGCATCGATGACCAGGTGGGCGACATGGATATTCTGGGGTCCCAGCTCGCGCGCCATGGCCTGGGCCATCAGGCGCAGCCCGCCCTTGGCACTGGCAAAGGCTGCATAGCCCTTGCCGCCGCGCATGCTGGCCGTGGCGCCCGTGAAGAAGATCGAGCCGCGCCCATGCTCCAGCATGATGCGCGCGGCCTCACGGCCCGTCAGGAAGCCGGATTTGCAGGCCATTTCCCAGACCTTGAAGAAAAGCCGTTCCGTCGTGTCCAGCAGCGGATAGTTCACATTGGCGCCGGGATTGGAGATGACGACCTCCAGCGGTGCAGCGTCATTGGCGGCGTTGAGGAAGTCGGTCACGCTTTTTTCCTCGCGCGCATCCATGGAGACGTGAACCAGCCTGCCGCCTGCCGCCTCGATCTCGGCCCGCAGCGGTTCCAGCTTGTCGCCATTGCGGCGGCCGGCAAAGACCGTATAGCCCTCGCTGGCGAACTTGCGGGCTATGGCGGAGCCGATGAAATCGCCGGCCCCGACGATGGCGCATGAGGCATTTCGTGAGCTCATCTCTCACTCCATCTTAATTTAAGACCAGCTAAGTCTTGAAATGGAACGGAGTCAATGCCAGAAGATTGACATGCGCTGGAATGAACTTCGATCCGAGAAATGCTCGCTCGCCCGGACCCTGTCCGTGATCGGGGATCGCTGGACCTTGCTGGTCCTGCGTGAAGCGTTCTTGCGGGTTCGCCGCTTCGAGGACTTCCAGAAAAACCTGGGCATTGCCCGCCGCGTCCTGACCGAGCGCCTGGCGCATCTGGTCGAGGAGGGGGTGCTGGAAAAACACGCCTATCAGGAACGTCCGGTGCGTCATGAGTATCGCCTGACGCAAAAAGGGCTGGATCTCTATCCAGCCCTCATGGCGATGGTGAACTGGGGCGACCGGCATTACGCCGATCCGGCCGGACCACCTGTCGTTCACACCCATACAAGCTGCGGGCATGATTTCCACACCGTCACGACCTGTTCGGAGTGTGGAGAGGTGGTGGACCCGCGTGCCGTGCGGGTCCGACCCAATATCGCCAGCTAGGCTCCCTTATCCTCCCCACCGGGGAGGTGTCCTTCGTAGCCTTGGCGAAGAAGGACGGAGGGGCCGGAGGGCGAAGCCCGGAGGTCAGCTCGCTGCGCTCGCCCCCTTCGACCTCGCCTTCGCCAAGGCTCCGGCGAGCCCACTTCCCCATGAATGGGGAAGATCGCCAGCTAGCTCTTCTTGCCGAAGCTGAACCAGCCCTTGATGGTCTCCTGATTGGCCTGGTTGAGCGAGCCAAGGCGGAAGACCGCACCGGCACCCCAGATCACGCCAATCGCCGTGACCAGCATCACCAGCGTCGTACCGACAAGCTCGATCATGGCCGGGTCGTGCGGCAGGCGGGCCAGCATGATGAAGGGCGTCCACACCGGAACCCAGCTGGCGATTGCCACGATCGGGCTGTCCGGTGAATCTGCCGAGATCATCACCAGGAAGAGGGGCACCATCATGATCAGCATGATCGGGCTCATCAGGGTCTGGGCATCCTGGATCGTGTCGCAGAGCGAACCGACGGCCAGGAAAACCGCGCCATACATCAGATAGCCGATGACGAAATAGCCCAGCGCCGGCAACAGAAGACCCGGGTCAAGCAAGGCCGAGAAGATTTCGGCAACCGGGATGTCGGCGCTTGCAGCGGCTTGCTGGACCAGGGTTGCCCCACCCAGCGCAAGGCCCATCCAGAAGACGAGCAGTGTAGCGGACACACAGGCCACGCCAAGCAGCTTGCCGGTCAGGATTTCGTAATGACGTGTCGCGGACATCATCATTTCGAGAACCTTGTTGCCCTTCTCCTCGATCATCGCTGTCAGCAGCATGTTCACCACTGAGAAGATGATGATCCACAAAGCGAAGGCGACGGCTACACCCATGATGAACGGAATGCGTTCGGCATCGGTGACAGTGGCATCTGCGCCGCTGCGTTCCGGGTTCAGTTCACGAACTTCCGGTTCAAGCGCCTCGGCCGCTTGCAGCAAACCAGGAGAGACCCCGCCGGACAGCAAGTGGGCCTCCTGCATGTAATCTTCCAGGGCCCGGCTGATCGACGATCGCAATCCGCTATCCGTGCGGTTCTTGCTCCAATAGTCGACTTCGATCCCGTTTTCGACACTGCCACGGAGAAAGACAGCCGCGAAAAGCGAGGCTTCTTCGCCGTCGATTTCAATGGCTTGTTCTTCCAGCAAATAGGGACGCAGTGCCTCCAGATCGGTCAATCCAAGGTCGATGCGCTGATATCGTCCATCGCCGATCTGTTGCATCATGCCGCTGGCCATAGCCTGCTGGACCTGGGGATTGTCGCCGACCATCTCTGTGACGGCTTCCTGTATTTCCGCGATCTGTTGTTCTTGGGCACGCGTAAAGCCGTCGACTAACGCCTGTTCCAACTGCCCCCCGCTTTCATCCACAATCACATAGTGGCGTGTCGGCTGGGAGTTCTCGATCAGCATGGGCAGGCCGAAACCCAGGCCCATGAACAGCGGGACGGATGCCAGCGAGAGCCAGAAGCCCCAGGTGGCGACGTAGGAGAGAAATTCGCGGCGGGCGATCAGATAGATATTACGCATCAGTCGTCTCCGTCAGTTTGCCGCCAGCGCTTTCGACGAGGTGGACAAAAGCATCATGCAGGTGCGCGCGCACCGGTTCGAAACGGGTGAGTTTCACGCCTGCATCCACACAGGCCTTGAGCACGTCCTGGGCATCAGCGCCGGCGGCCAGGTCCAGAGACCAGCAGCGCACGGCGTCATCACCACCTTCATCGCGGCGGACATCGCCATAGGCGTCCAGCAGGGCGAGAAGATCGTGTTCGGAAACGGTTTCCAGGAAGATCCGGCGCGGGACTTCGCCCAGTGCCTGTTTGACGGAACCGTCAAAGATCTTGGTGCCATTGGCAATCAGCAGGATCTTGTCGCACAGGCGCTCTGCATGCTCCATCACGTGGGTGGAGAACAGGATTGTGCGACCGGCATCGGCCTGGGCGCGGACGATGCGCTCGAGGGATTTCTGGTTGACCGGGTCGAGACCGGAAAACGGCTCGTCCAGGATGATGAATTCCGGCTGGTGCACCAGGGTCGAGATGATCTGGACCTTCTGGGCCATGCCCTTGGAGAGGGTTTTGACCGGCTGTTCCGCGGCGTGCAGAAGCTCGAACTCGTCGAGCATTTTCAGCCCGCGTTTCTTGGCCTCACCGGCTTCAACACCCTTGAGGCGGGCAAAGAAGACGATGACATCAATCACCTTCATGCGGCGATAGATGCCGCGCTCTTCCGGCAGGAAGCCGACACGATCCAGCGCCTTGGGTCCGGGCTTTTTGCCGAACAGCGTGACCTTGCCGCGATCCGGCGTGAGAATACCCAGCGACATGCGCAGGCTGGTTGTCTTGCCGGCACCGTTCGGGCCGAGGAAACCGGTAATCTGACCGCGTTCGACGGAAAAACTGACGTCGTTGACCGCGGTCTTGCCCTTGAACGTCTTGGTGACGTTGGCGAGCTCTAGAATTGTTTCGGGCATACATCCCCCATGGTTACAGCGGGTTTGCTAGTCGCATTGCGGGCTTTCGGCCAGTGGAATTGTGAGCATGTACAATCCCCCGTTACACCTGGCCTTACAAATCAAGCAGGTAGAACGGCATGTCCAGCACGGGCGCGTCGGCGCCCAGCTGGCTCAGCATGTGATGGCACTGGCCACGATGATGCGTGGCGTGATTGAACAGGTGCAGCAGGATCAGGCCTTTCTGCAGTTTCAGCGGCTCTCCGGCCATGTTGTGATAGCTGAGCTCTTGCGCCAGGGCAGCATCATCATGCCGGTCCACCATGGTGCTGAGAACGTGGTCCTGGGCGATCCGAGCCTTTTCCAGCGCCTCGAAATCGTCGTGCAGCGGGGTCGCAAGGTCATCGAAGGGCTGGGGTTCGCCATTCCAGCGGGCCAGCCAGATGCGTTCGGCCACGATGATATGATCCAGCGTTGCATGCAAGTTTCTGAAAAAGCCCTGACAGTCGCGGCGGCGGTCCGCTTCACTGAGCGACCAGGCCATGTCGAAAATGCGGGCATTGGCCCAGCGATTATATCCGGCGAGGTAGAGCAGGTGCTCGCGCATGGTCGTGTCTCCAATCGGGCTGGGCCTGCAAACATGCTGCAGCGTGGGAGCGTTATCGCAACTTGCCATGCCCGTTTTGCGTGATAGGACGGGGGAATGAGCGAGATAGATTTCACACCGATCCCGGGTCGCGAACAACCGCGTTTTGCGGCCATCAAGACCTTTTTCCGCCTGCCGCATGTCGGCATTGATGCCGGTTATGATGTTGCCCTGGCGGGCCTGCCTTATGACGGCGCGCTGAGCTATCGCCCGGGCGCGCGTTTTGCGCCGACAAAGGTGCGCGAGCTGTCCTCCATGGGGCGCGGCTATCACATGACGCGTGAAATCAACTTCGTGGAGAAGCTGAAATGCGCCGATATCGGTGATTGCCCGACTGTGCCGATCGACATGGCGCAGACCGGCGAGCGGGTCGAGACATTCTTCGGTGACATCCTGGCGCGCGACAAGAAGTTCATCGCGGTCGGGGGCGATCACTCCAACACCCTGCCGCTGCTGCGTGCTGTGGCGAAGAAATACGGCCCGGTGAACTTCATCCATTTCGATGCCCACCTGGACACCTATCCGGCCGCGTGGGGCTGTGAGTATCACCACGGAGCCTTCCTGCGACACGCACTGGAAGAAGGCCTGGTGAAGCCGCAGAACACCTGGCAGTTCGGCATTCGGGGTCCGCTGGCGGCCAATGATGATATGGGCGTGGTCGAGAAATTCGGCGTCAATGTCACCACGGTGGACGATGTGCGCATGAATGGCCTGGAAGCCTTCATCAAGCGTCTGCCGAAATTCGAGGGACCGACCTATATGTCCTTCGATATCGACGCGCTGGATCCGGCCTATGCACCGGGCACCGGCACGCCGGTCCCCGGTGGCCTGACCACCTATGAAGCCCAGCGCATCCTGCGCGCCTTCGAGATCGACAATCTGGTCGCGGCCGACATCATGGAAGTCTCGCCGCCCTATGACCCGACCGAAATCACGGCCTTGGCCGCCGTCGACGTGATGTTCGAACAGCTCTGCCTGATGGCGTCCAACGTCAAGTAAGCAAGCTGACAGCCCGTTCCAGCCGTCTATACTCCCCTCGAACACAGATTTGAGGGGAGAGACCATGTCTGTCACGAAGAGCCTGATCGGCGCCGGCGCCCTGCTGGCGGTCGGATCCGCAGCCCTGGCCGAGACGCCGGTGCCCATGCGCCCGGTCAACACCTATTCCATCGTCGCGCGTGATGCGGAAACAGGGCAGATGGGGGCGGCTGTGCAGTCGCACTGGTTCTCGGTCGGATCGATTGTGGTCTGGGCCGAGCCGGGTGTCGGCGCTGTGGCGACACAGTCCTTTGTCCTTCCCGATTATGGTCCCAACGGTCTCGCCTCCATGCGGGCGGGGATGAGTGCACGTGAAGCGCTGGATGCAGCGCTTGCGACCGATGACGCGACCGCCGTGCGCCAGGTCGGCATGGTCGACGCCCAGGGCAATGTTGCGGCGCATACGGGCGAGAATGCCATCGCTGCCGCCTGTCACATCGAGGGTGACGGTTTCAGCGTCCAGGCCAACATGATGCTCAATGATACGGTCTGCCAGGCCATGTATGACGCCTATCTGGGCGCCGAGGGTGATCTGGCCGAACGCCTGATGGTGGCGCTGGAAGCCGCCGAGGCCGAGGGCGGGGATATTCGCGGCAAGCAGTCCGCCGCCATGCTGGTCGTCTCCGGGGACGCCAGCCAGCCGGCCTGGGGCGGTCGTATCGTGGATCTGCGTGTGGAAGACGCGCCGGACCCGCTGGCCGAGATGCGCCGCCTTCTGACGATTTCCCGTGTCTACGCCCTGATGACCGAAGGCGATGACGCCATGGCCGAGGGCGATATGGAACATGCCGGTCGCGCCTACGCGCAGGCGGGCGAGCTGGCGCCGGACAATCACGAAGTCACCTTCTGGCATGCTTTCGGCCTGGCGACCGCCGGTGATATGGATGGTGCACGCCCGCTGTTCAGCCGCGCATTTGCCGCCTGGCCGCAATGGCGCGATATCATTCCGCGTCTTGTTGACAGCGAGCTGCTGTCTGCCGAGCTCGGTGAAGAGATCGCGACGATTGAATGAGTGATGCCCGGATCCGTGAGACCCTGACAGCGCTGAAGGCAGAGCTGGTGGCGCTGTCGGAGGGCGCGGATGATGATCGCAAACCCGTAGAGCTGGACCAGCAATCGGTCGGCCGCTTGTCGCGCATGGATTCCCTGCAGGTCCAGGCCATGGCCAAGGCGGCCGATGCCCGCCGCGCCCGGGAGATCCGCCGCATTGATGCGGCGCTCCAGCGGCTGGAGGAGGGGGATTACGGCTGGTGCGTGGAATGCGGTGAGGCGATCGAGGCGAAACGGTTGGAGATAGACCCGGCCGCGCCGCGGTGTTCGGGCTGTGCCTAGGGGAATTTGATGATTGGTTGGTTAGTGCGAGCGATATCTGGCAAGAAACGGCGTGAAGAGCCGGAGCTTAATGTCGAAGAGGGAGAGGACTATTCTGAACAGCGCGCTCGCCGCGCTGAAGACGCGCTGGCAGACTTTCGCTGTCGAGCCATCCGAGAGGTAGCGGAGTTCGAGGTCGAACACGGCAATCGGGTGGTCGATATCACCAAGTGGAGGTATGATCTGATTGTCCTCAGAGACCCGTTGGATGTTGCACGCGCTGAGACGATCCAAGAACGATGGCCTGAGCTTATTCAGGGGCATACTGATCGGGCAGCTCATGAGAGCGGTTTTGATGATTTCAGTTGCCCGAACTGCGGCCGTTGGATCTTTTTTCCACTAGATTAGGCTATTGGGCTGCCGGCATCAGCCAAGCCTGCAGATACTCCCCGAGACGTTCCTCGACGGGAACCACCTGGTTGATCGCACAGAAATTCAGGGCCATGGCCTGGATGTAGAAGGCCTGCACGCCCTCGGCCATCAGCTGGGGTGAGATGTCGGTGCGGAAGGGGCCCTGGGCCAGCCAGCCCGCCATCACGATGATCTGGCGCTCGAACGTCTGGGCGATGGGGCCGATCTCCTCGATCGCTGCCGCTCCGGACAGGCGCAGGATGACGTCGAACACGTATCGCTCGCAGCGCATCAGATTGACCAGCGGCATCAGCTCCTTGATCAGTTCGTCGATCGTACCGGGCGCCGGACGCGCCTCGATTTGGTCCAGACAGTCATTGATGCGGGCGCCGATGAGCTGGTCCATCAGCGCATCCTTGTCCTTGAAATGGGCAAAAAACGTACCCTTGGCGACGCCGGCGCGCTGGACCACTTCCTCGGTGCGTAGCTCGATGTAACTGCTTTCGGAAACAATGGCTTGTGCCGCCGCGACCAGTTTGGCGCGGGTTTCCAGCGTGCGCTTTTGAGGTGCTCTTCCCATACCCGTTCGTCTCACAAAAACTGACTTCGGTCAAATTTGTTATTGACCGCGGTCAATTATTTCGCCTATTAAATTGACCATGGTCAAAATAAAGGGACGCATCATGACATCGAAACGCATCACTCTGCTCAACGGACATCCGGCGGAAAGCTCGATCTCCAAACAGATCATCGAGACCTATGCACAGGCCGCGCGCGGTGAGGGGCATGAGGTTCGGGTGTTGAACATCTACGATATGGATTTCGACATGGACTATGGCTTTGGCGGTTACAAGAACCAGAAACCGCTTGAACCCGAGCTTGAAGACTTCCTCGAGGCGCTGGAATGGAGTGAGCATTTTGTTTTCGCCGCGCCGATGTGGTGGGGCGGACTGCCGGCGAAGCTGAAAGGGCTGATCGACCGCTCGTTTCTGCCTGGACGCGTGTTCGACACGCGTGTGAAGCCGGGTACGATGCCCTTGCCCATGCTGGATGGTCGGACCGCCCGGGTCTTCCTGACATCGGACACCCCGGGCTGGGTGTTCAGGCTTTTCTACAAGGATGCGCTGGCCTGGCAGATCAAGGGGCAGATCCTAAACTTCGTTGGCTTCAAGCCCGCGCGGATCACGCGCTTTGCAGGAGCGAGTCATCCCAAACCCAGGCAAATCGAAGGCTGGCTGAAAACGGTTGCACGGCTTGGCGCAAAGGCACGCTAGCGCGTCTGGTATCCGGCAGCACGAATGATCTGGCCCAGGGCTTCATCGCCGGGTGAGGCGAGCTTCAAGAGCTCGATATAGGGATCACTGCCCAGCTGCAGGCATTTGCCAAATGCCGGTTCCGTTTTCAGGCCCGTTGCCTTTGCCTCACGCACATCCAGGCGCAGGCGGTCTTCGGCCAGGCCCAGCAGACGATGTTCGGCCAGCCAGTGGATGTAGCTCTCATGGGTTTCCACGGGCCGTTTGCGCCCATAGACCTCAACCGGCAGACCATCGAGACTGAAATAGGCGATGATGGAGGCTTCGTCGGCGTGGGTATTGGGATGGACCCTGAAACCGGGCTGGTTACCAAAACAGGCCTCGAGGTGAGCGGCAAAACCGTCGAGATCATCGCCCGCCGAACAGCAGATATCCGCGTCGGCTTCGGGGCCGTGAATATCCAGGGGAATGGAACCGACCCAGCGCGGGTCGAAATCCGTCAGCCGTCCAAACACATCAGCGCGGTCCAGAATCTCCCGAACGTCTGCAACTGTGCGTATAGTTGTGTGCATGGCGCGGTTTTGCGCTGCACCAGCGGGGCTGTCAATGCGCCTCAGGGTAGGCCCGGGAAGCTTAAGACATATTCGATCTTGATGTCCGGGAAGCTGTCGACAAATTCGATGGTGAAGTCGGGAAAGCTTTCGACAAACTCCCACTTGCCGCAATCATCGGGAAAGCTGGTGACCTGTTTGACCTTCAGGTCCGGGAAGCTGGTAACGACCTGCACACGGATATCGGCAAAACTTTCAACGACCTCCACCTCGCCATAGAGAGGGATGGAATTGAAAGTGCAGTCATCGGTGACGGCGTCTGCCAGGGCGAGTTCGAATAACATCAGGTCAGGCTAGACCAGCCAAGATGAACCGGAGCTGGCAATCTTCCCCATTCATGGGGAAGTGGGCTCGCCGAAGCCAGAGGCGAAGGCGAGGCTTCGGCGGGACCAATTTCGCGGTGAGGTGGATAGCCTATCCCATCGCCTTGTTGATCTCTTCCGTCATCTTCTTGGCATCGCCCAGCAACATCATGGTGTTGTCGCGGAAGAAGAGCGGATTTTCGACGCCGGCATAACCGGAACCGAGCGAGCGCTTGACGAAGAAGACCGTTCCGGCTTTCCAGACCTGCAGGACCGGCATGCCATAGATCGGCGATCCCGGATCATCCTCGGCGGCCGGGTTGGTGACATCGTTGGCACCGATCACGAAGGCCACGTCCGCATTGGAGAAATCGGAATTGATATCCTCCAGCTCGAAGACCTCGTCATAGGGCACATTGGCTTCGGCCAGCAGGACATTCATGTGGCCGGGCATGCGGCCGGCGACCGGGTGGATGGCATAGGCGACATCGACGCCTTCGGCCTTCAGCAGATCACCCATTTCCTTCAGCGCGTGCTGGGCCTGGGCGACGGCCATCCCGTAACCCGGGACGATGATGACCTTGCCGGCGTTTTTCATCACGAAGGCGGCGTCTTCCGCCGAGCCC
Source organism: Maricaulis sp. (assembly GCF_017643475.1). Lineage (GTDB taxonomy): Bacteria > Pseudomonadota > Alphaproteobacteria > Caulobacterales > Maricaulaceae > Maricaulis. The sequence continues at coordinate 507,930 of NZ_JAEPNI010000002.1, read as the reverse complement.
TGTTTGGCATTGCCTTGCGGGCCGGCAGACGCAGATGCAGCGCCATCCTCACCAAATCCGCCCAGGATGACCGAGATGAAGCTGCGGTTCATGCCCTTGCACATGATGTAGGAGAGGATTGCACCGGAAGAGCCCACCAGGGCGCCGGTGACCAGTAGGGCCGTGTTCTCCAGGGTGAAGCCCAGCGCCGCAGCAGCCCAGCCGGAATAGGAGTTCAGCATCGAGACCACGACCGGCATGTCCGCGCCGCCAATCGGGATGATCAGCGTTACACCCAGGATGAAGGCCGCAATGGTGATCAGCCAGAACGCCGTCTTGGCGTCACCGCCGGAGGCCATCAGGAAGGCGATCATCACCGCGATAAAGGCACCGATGGCGATATTGATCATGTGCCGGGCCGGCAGCAGGATCGGTGCGCCGGACATGTTTCCGTTCAGCTTGGCAAAGGCGATGACCGAACCCGAGAAGGTGATCGCGCCGATGGCCGTACCCAGCGAGAGCTCGAACAGGGAGAGGCCTTTCAGGTCGCCGACGGCATTGGCAATGCCAAAGGCTTCTGGCGCGTAGAGCGCGGCAGCCGCCACCAGTACGGCGGCCATGCCGACCAGGGAGTGGAACGCGGCGACGAGCTGCGGCATGGCCGTCATCGGGATACGGCGCGCGATGATCGCGCCGATACCGCCGCCAATCGCAACCCCGCCCACAATCAGTGCGATACCCGCACCGTCCAGATTGACGGCGAAGAGGGTCGTCACGATGGCGATTGCCATGCCGACCATGCCAAACAGATTGCCTTGGCGAGCCGTTTCCGGGCTGGACAGACCGCGCAGGGCGAGAATGAACAGGATGCCGGAGGCGAGGTAGAGAAGGGCGGCAAGATTGGCTGACATGATCTAGCGCTCCTTCTTCTTGTACATCGCCAGCATGCGCTGGGTGACAAGGAAGCCGCCGAATATGTTCACACTGGCCAGGATGATGGCGATTGTACCGACAATGCGCGAGAAGCCTTCCCCGCCTTCACCATCCACTGGCGGAGGAGCGCCGACACCGGCGGTCGCCGCGAGCAGGGCACCCACGATGATCACCGATGAAATGGCGTTTGTGACAGCCATCAGTGGCGTGTGCAGGGCCGGCGTTACCGACCAGACCACGTAGTAACCGACAAACACCGCCAGCACGAAAATCGCCAGGCGATAGATGGTTGGATCAACGGCTTCCATTTTGATCTCCGATTCTCACATAGGCGCTTGCAAAGCAGCCGCCGAGAAGGACCAGAACTGGTCCAAACAAATAGGTCAGCAGATAGCTGGACGCAGGTCGCCAACCGATGCGTCCGAAATTGTCTGGGGGCTCAGTACGTCCGAACACGTCCGTGACAACGCCGGACGTCACCAGTAAAACGCCGGCAAGGACCAGAACAAACCCGGTAGAGGCCAGAAGCGGGCGGGAGAGCGTTCGCATCACGCTTCCTCCGGTTCGAGGTGCCCGCCTCGCAGGAGGTAGGCGCCTGTGAGCAGGTGGAAGGCGCTCAGGGCGAGCAGGCCGGCCGTGTTCTCGCCGAAATCAGGACCAATCGGGCGGTACATCTCACTACCGCCGAACCAGCCGTCCAGATAGGCGAAGTGAAAGGCGATCCAGATCAATATCGCAGCGCCGATCGCGCAGTTGATGAAGGCCAGGCTAGTGCGCATGGGTCGACCTCCCGGCAAGCAGGTGGTCTCGTAACAGCACAGCACCGGACGCCAGTAGCAATAGAGCATATAGCCCTGGCAGAGCGAGATTCACGATAATTGCAGGCACAGGGATATAGAGCGGTCTCTCACCGAACAGGCCCAAAGCATTGGCGATCGGCCCGGCGTAGTTAGCGACGAGATAGCCTGCCAGAAGAGTGAGTATGATCGCCAGCGCCAGTCGCATCAGGCATCGGCCTTCGCAAAATTCGGGTGCACAACTGCGCCATCACGGCTCAGCGCCATGCCCTGGATGATCTCGTCATCCCAGTGCGGGGCGCGATTGCCGTCCTCGTCCACCAGCAGGGGCAGGAGGTTGGCCAGGTTTTTCGCGTAGAGCGCCGAGGCGTCGGCGGCGAGACGGCCGGGAAGATTGTTGTAACCGGCGATTTTCACGCCGTTATGATCGACGACCTCGTCGGCCTTGGTCAGCTCGCAATTGCCGCCCGTCGGGGCCGCCAGGTCGACGATGACCGAGCCGGGTTTCATGCTCTCCACCATGGCCTTGGTGATCAGTTTCGGTGCCGGCCGGCCCGGGATGAGGGCGGTGGTGACCACCACATCCTGTTTGGCGATATGGCTGGCGACCAGCTCGGCCTGTTTGGCCTGGTATTCCGCTGACATCTGCTTGGCGTAACCGCCCGCCGTCTCGGCCTGTTTGAATTCCTCGTCCTCGACAGCGATGAATTTTGCGCCGAGCGAGGCGACCTGTTCCTTCACGGCCGGACGTACATCTGTAGCCGTGACGACAGCGCCCAGGCGGCGCGCCGTGGCGATCGCCTGCAGGCCGGCAACGCCGACGCCCATGACAAAGGCCTTGGCCGGGGCCACGGTGCCCGCAGCGGTCATCATCATCGGAAAGGCACGGCCATAAAGCTGGCTGGCCTCGATGACGGCGCGATAGCCGGCGAGGTTGGACTGGGAGGACAGCGCATCCATGGCCTGGGCCCGGGTGATGCGCGGCACGAATTCCATCGACAGGGCGTCGAGACCGGAAGCGGCCATGGCATCGGCCACTTCTGCACTCGGATCGAGATGCGAGACCAGCAGCGTGCCCCTGGTGATTTTCTTGAGCGTGGCCTCGTCCGGCTTGCGCACGGCGAAGACCGCATCCGCGCCCTTCAGGGTCGCGGCCAGCGTGCCGATCTCGGCACCGGCCTCGGTGAAATCCTCGTCCTGGATCGAGGCGTCGATACCGGCGCCTTTCTCGACCGCAAGCACATGGCCTGCCTTTACGAATTTCTTGATGGTTTCGGGGGTGGCCGCGACGCGGGTTTCGCCCGCATCCCGTTCTTTAAGAATGGCTATTCGCATGTCGTCCCGCCGTTTGGCTCGTATGGCGGGCAGATTGCGCGATTTCGTGCGTCAGGGGAAGACCCGCCAGGAAGATTCCTTCCCGGCGCAGATGGTCATGATGTTTGAAAGTTCAATACTTTCCGCTGTTAGCCAGCAAGGAAGGCACCGAAGAGGCTGACGATGCCGCCGCCGATCAGGCCGGACACGAACAGGCCTGCAACCGTGACATACCAGGAGGTCTTCATCGACAGGGCCAGGCCGAGAACGACGCCGACAACACCCGTTGCGATCAATGCACCCATCCAGTTCATGCCGATGGCAAAAACCAGGATGAAGAAGAGCAGGATGACGATGGTCAGAAGACAGGACCAGACCGTCATCGTCATGAAGCCGTCAAAGGTGGACTTGTGCTCGGTGATGTCCATTTCGCCGCGTACGTGGTCAGACGCCATGTCGAATTCCCCAGGATCGAATTAGGATTTGGCCAGCGGATACCATGCGTTGCTCACCGCGCCAAGGTGTCTAACTGTCGCAAATGATGACAGCTGTCACTCTACTTCGGTGACAGGTGTGAATATTCCATCGTCCAGCGGGCGGTCATGTTGAGGCCAGACACAAGAAAAGGCCTGACATGACTGATACTCCTCTGATCACTTCCCAAGCCCTTCTGGCCGAGCGCCATCGCTATTTTGTCGCAGCAGGAGGTGGAATTTCGCTCCCGGTTGCCGGGGCGATCTACTGGATCGTGCTGGGGATTCTTGGCTCCCGCCTGCCGCTGGCGGACTGGGCGCTGTTTGCGGCTGCCGGGTCCGGCATGATCTTCCCGCTGGGCCTGTTGCTGCAAAAGCCGCTGCGGGCCAACTTCATGAAGGCCAAATCGCCGGTCGGCGGTGCCGCCATCTGGGCGGTGATGGGCATCAACTTCCTCTGGCCCATGCATTTCGCGGTGATCGGCGTGCAGCCGGAGTTGACCGTGCTGACGCTGGCCATCGGCATGACCATCCACTGGGTCGTGATCGGCTGGGGTTATGCTTCCAAAGCCTGTTTCATCCACGCCTTTGCCCGCATGATCGTGGTTACGGTGATGTTCTACGCCATGCCGGAGGCACGCCTGACCCTGCTGCCCTTTGCCATCGCCATTCTCTATTTGCTCGCCGCAGGCGGCATTGCTTTCGAGGTTTCCATGGTACGCAAGAGACAAGCGCAATAGGTGATTCTGAACGCGAATGATGGCTTCCCTGAAAACCCTTTTCACCACGAAGAAACCCTGGCTGGACCTGGTCTATCTGGGGTGTTTCTTCCTCGCCTGGTTTGTCGACCCGCCTAACACGACAGAGATCGCACTCTCGCTGGGCGCGCTGGTTGGGTTTGTCGCGCTTTACGTCTTCACCATGCGGCGCATGGACTGGACGGTGCTGGTGGCATCGGGACTGGCGGTGTGTCTGGGATTGGCGATGGCTGCCATGAATTTCGGTTCCGCCGTGTTCATCGTCTTTGCAGCTCCCATGATCGCGCGCCTGCCGGATACGCGGTTGCGTGTGCCCGCTCTAATCGTGCTGGGGCCGGCGGGGGTGCTGGGGTGTGTACTGATTGGTGCGCCCTGGTATTTCACCCTGGCCGTGGTGGTTCTCTCAGCGCTGTCGGGCCTGACAGCATCCTCTGCCGCCCGGAGGGCCGAGAGCGAGCTGGAAGCGGAGGATCGCCAGGCTCGCGCCGCTGCTGCTGCCGTGGAAGCGGAGCGTTCGCGCATTTCCAAGGATCTGCACGACCTGCTGGGGCACTCGCTGTCGGTGATTTCGCTCAAGGCGGATCTGGCCGCCCGCCTGTTCGAGCAAAAGCCGGACATGGCGCGCCAGGAAATCGAGGCCATCCAAACGATTTCCCGGGACGCGCTCAGCGAGGTCCGTGATGCGGTCAGCGGCCTGCGCGACCGTTCGCTCCAGTCCGAGCTGAAAAGCGTGATCGCGGCCCTGGAAAGCGCCGGGATCGAGGTGCTCGTGCAGGGGGAACTGCCAGCCTTGAGCGGGGAGCCGGAAGCGGCGCTGGTGATGGTTCTGCGCGAGGCATCGACCAATATCCTGCGCCATGCACAGGCCAGCCGTGTCGAGATTGCTTTTGTGAGGGAAGCCGGCCGTCACCTGATTTCCGTCCGGGACAATGGCCGTGGTGGCAGACCTGCTGAAGGGAATGGCCTGAGCGGCATGCGCGAGCGCGTCGAGGCGGTGGACGGTCTTTTCGAACTCTGTGTTGAGGGCGGGTTTGCTGTTCGGGTGTCCTTGCCGGAGCAGCTGTCATGATCAAGGTGCTGATTGCCGAGGACCAGGTGATGTTGCGCGACGCCCTGGCAACATTGCTGGCGCTGGAGAGTGATATCGAGATCGTCGGCGCCGCTGCGACCGGTGACGAGGCGCTGCGCCATGTGCGCGCGGATGCACCGGATGTTCTGCTCAGCGATATCGAGATGCCGGGCATGACCGGGCTGGAGCTGGCGGCCACAATCCGGCGCGAGACGATCCGCACCCGGGTGTTGATCGTGACGACGTTCGACCGGCCGGGATATCTGCGGCGGGCGCTGGATGCCGGTGTCGCCGGATATGTCCTCAAGGACACACCCTCACAGGAATTGGCGCAGGCTATCCGCCGTGTCGTGGCGGGCGAACAGGTCATCCAGGAGGGGCTGATCCGGGAGGCCTGGGGTGAAACCGATCCGCTCAATGACACCGAACGCCGCCTGCTTCGCCTTGCCGAGACAGGGCTGGACAGTATCCAGATCGCGGAGGCAAGCGGGCTGGCGCGGGGCACGGTGCGCAATTATCTGCACAAGGCCAGCAGCAAGCTGGGCGCAACGAACCGGGTGGAAGCTGCACGCTTGGCGCGAGAAAGGGGCTGGCTGTAACTGCCGCTTGGTCTTAAACTGGACCCACTCAAGGGAGATCCTGTTCGATGCGTATTCCTTTCGCCCTCTGGTCCGGCGTCCTCGCTGTCCTGGTCTATGGTGGCCTGTTGGCGCGTGACTTCATGAATTTCGGCACGCTGGAATTCCGTCCGGTTGTCCTGGGCATGGTCGCAGGCGGATGGCTGGCGCTGGTGATCCTGGTCGGATTTGTCGGCATGATCCGAAAGGCGACGACGTCGCGTCCGGTGGATGTTCCCAATGATGTAGCGCGTGAAATCGACCGTCATCCCGAACACTGACCGCTCATCTCGTTTTTCACACCACTGATCCCTGATCCGCTGGCACCTGCCAGGTGGTTGGGTATGGCTGGCTTCGAATTTTATTGGAGCAAGCGGTATGAAAACTCTCCTGAGCTGGGCTGTGTCCCTGTTTGTGATCACCGGTGCGGCCTTCGCCCAGACGGATGAGGCAACCCCGGCGGACGAATATGTCGAGGTCGAGCCGTCTGGCGGGGCGAGCATGCCCATGGGCTTTTACTTCCCGGATGATTTTGATCCCGACCGCGAATATCCGGTGATGATATCGGTCGGGACGTTTTTCCTGCACGACGATCCGGCGGAGTTCGGCTGGGTTGTGGTGCGTGCCGGTGTCGAGGAGCGGCAGTATTCTGTCGAGCAGTCTGCCGAGGCGCTGGACTATATCGCCTCACCTGTGAATGTGGCTTCGGACCGTTTCCACATCTTTGGCTATTCCGCCAGCAGTGCCGGTGTCTTCCGTATCGCAGCCGCGCTGCCGGATCGTTTCCGCGGCGTGCTGGCCATGCCCGGGCATCCACGCCAGCGTTCCGAATACGAGCCGCTGTCCGACATGCAGATCCGTTTCATCGTCGGCGAGAATGACGGTTACTGGCTGCGTGAGAGCGAGGCCGCCCATCGCCGTTTCGAACGCATGGGTACGGATACGGAAATCGAGATCATCGAAAACGGTGGCTATGTACTGTCCCAGCTCTCCGGCCGACCGCTCTTTCAGCGCATCGAGGCCGAGTTCGGTGAGGGCTCCCGCGCACATCACTAGATCCGCGCCAATTGTCTCCTGGTGCGAGGGCGGGCTTTCCGGGCCCGCCCTATCTTCTGGGGTCGTGCTTATTCATTGACCTTGAGCGGGCAGGGCCTAGTTTCGCTCGCAACTGTTGAGTTGCGAGGGTGATATGCGATTGAAATTCCTGCTTGCTGCGGCCGGTGGCTGCCTCACCCTGGGTGCCTGCGCGAGCAATGTCGCCCAGGTGCAGACCCTGTCCAGCTATGAGCGCCTGCAGGACGCCGAGCGCGGTCTGGTGCCGGTGCGGGAATATGCTGACAGCGCGGCCATGGCGGGCGTGGTCAGCATCTATCTCCAGCGTGCAAGCGTGGCCGCAGGTGTGGCCGAGGCCTCGGGCGTGGATGCCGAGCGGCTGGACCGGGTCGCTGGGGTGCTGTCACGCACGATGTGTCGCCGGCTCGCGCGGGGCGGTTTCGAGGTGCGCAGTGATGCAGAAGGCGCCAGCCACTCGGTTGAGCTGACGATTACCGGCTTTGACGCGACCAATCCGGTCGCTGCCGGCGCTTCCGGGATTATCGGCGTTTTTGTGCCCGGACCGCTTAACCCGCGTGTGCCGATTGGTATCGGCGCTCTCGCCGCCGAGGGCGAGCTCCTCGACGAGAGCGGTCAGCAGATCGCGGCGATGCAGTATGATGCGCGCAATCACTTGGCCTCGGGCGGCGGCACCCTGACCCTGTTGCGCGGTGATATCGGCTCCACATCCGATGGCGAGGATCTCGCCCAGTCCTTTGCGGACGCGTTCGGCGACCTGCTGGTCAATACCCGCGACGAGGCCGGCGGCCCGCGCGGGGATACGCCGCGCGGAACCTGTCCGGAATACTTCGAGGGTGAGGGCTTCGAGACCGAAGACGTGTCGCAGGACTAGTCCGGGCTCGGGCAGACGCGCAGCATGGTGAGCTGGTTGCGGCGGCGTTCGATGACTTCGAAACGCACGCCGTGGAAGCGGAAAACCTGGCCGCGTTCCGGGATGGTCTGGGCCTCGTGGATCACAAGTCCGGCCACCGTCACAGCTTCCTCGTCCGGCAGGTCCCAGTCGAGCGCACGGTTAAGATCGCGGATTGGGACGACGCCATCAACGACCCAGGTGCCGTCTTCTTCCGCTTGAATACCCTCGACCTGGATATCGTGTTCATCCTCGATCGTGCCGACAATCTCCTCGAGAATGTCTTCGAGTGTTACCAGCCCCATCAGGGCACCGTATTCATCGACGACCAGGGCAAAATGCTCGCGCTTTTCGCGGAAGGCGTTGAGCTGGTCGAGCACTTCGGTGGTTTCCGGTACAAACCAAGGATCGCGGCGAATGGCGTTGATATCGACCTGGGACGCGTCACCCTCGGCTTCGTGCAGGGCCCGGGCAAGATCGCGCACATGCAGCACGCCGGTGATGTTCTCCAGCTCGTCCTTGTAGAGCGGCAGGCGGGTATGCGGGCTGTGCAGGGCGGTGGAGACGATCTCCTCGGCCGGGCGATCCGCATCAATCATGAGGATGGATTTGCGGTGCACCATGATGTCGTCGACGGTCAGGTCACGCAGGTCCAGCACGCCACCCAGCATGTCGCGGTCATCCTTGACCACGCCGCCTTCCTCGTGGTGCAGCTCGATGGTGCCGCGCAGCTCGTCATGGGCCGACAGGACCGGGCCTTCAACCTTGGCGCCAAACAGGGTCAGCACGCCGCGCACGATGAACTGAACGCCCGCCACGATTGGTGCGAACACGCGTACGGCCAGCAGGATGGGGCGCGAGACCGCCAGCGCGAACCGGTCCGGATTGGACAGGGCATAGGTTTTCGGCAGGACCTCGGCAAAGATCAGAACCAGGAAGGTCATCACCAGGGTGGCCCAGAGAATGGCATTGCCGCCCAGCATGCGTTCGAACAATTGTCCGACGATCATCGAGGCGGCGATATTGACCAGATTATTGCCAAGCAGGATCGATCCGAGCAGGCTTTCCCCGTCTGATATCAACCGGTTGACCCGGCCGGCGGCGGGTGTTCCATCCTTCTCCAGCTGCAGCATTCGCGCACGCGACGTCGCGGTAAGGGACGTTTCCGATCCCGAAAAGAAAGCGGACAGGCACAGCAGTCCGACAATCATGAGTGCTGGTCCGACCAGACTCCAGTCAATGCTCATTTGAGCTTTGTCTCCAGAAAGGCGACGAGATCCGTCTCGTCCACATTGGTTTCAATGTAGGCGTTTCCGATGCCGCGCGCGAGGATGAGTGTGATACGCCCGTCCTGGTTTTTCTTGTCGTCGCGCATGCGGGCAACCAGCCGCCGCGCATCCCACTCCGTGTGAGCGAGCTTTCCGGCTGCGCTGGGCAGGCCGATATCGTCCAGGTGCGCGATAACCCGCGCGGCATCCTCTGCCGGGCAGACGCCCAGCTGCACCGAGTATTCAAACGCCAGCGCCATGCCGGCTGCCACGGCCTCGCCATGACGGATAACATCCTTGGGCGCCTCGGCCTCGAACGCGTGTCCGAAGGTGTGGCCCAGATTGAGCAGGGCGCGGCGGCCGCGTTCCTGTTCGTCCTCGGCGACAATGCGGGCCTTGAAGGCGACGGCGGCAGCGATGGCCTGTGATAGCGCGCGGCTGTCAAACACCTGCACGCCGATCTTTTCCAGCAAGTCAAAGAGCCTGGCGTCATCGATCAGCGCTGCTTTCACGATCTCCGCATATCCCGACAGCAGTTCGCGGTCAGGCAGGGTGGTTAGCAGGCCGAGATCAGCGACGACCATCCGGGGTTGGTGGAAGGCGCCCACAAAATTCTTGCCGTGACCGGTATTGATACCGGTCTTTCCGCCCACCGAGCTGTCGACTTGCGACAGCAGCGTCGTCGGGATCTGGATGAAATTTACCCCGCGCTTGGTCACGGCCGCTGCAAATCCCGCCAGGTCGCCAATGACCCCGCCGCCCAGGGCGATGATGGTCTCGTTGCGGTCAACATTGAGATCGAGCAGGCGGCTCACCACACCTTCCAGGCCGGCGAAACTCTTGCTCGTTTCACCCGGTGGCATGGTGATGGTTTCCACGGTGAGTCCCTGGGCCGTCAGGAGGGTTTTGACACCGGCCAGGTGGTGCTGGGCGACAATCTCGTCCGTCACGATGATCGCCCGGCCACGCTGCATCATCTCGGCGACAAGCGGAGACACCGTCATCAGCGCTTCCGGGCCGATGACGACATTATAGCTGCGCTCCCCGAGGGGAATCTCGACGGTGATCAGATCAGACATTGTTCTGATTCAAGGTTTTGAGCGCTTCGACGATACGGTCAAGGGTTCCCTGGTGGGAGCTCCCGCCCGCATCGACGTGCAGATCGGCCTCGGCATAGGCCGGCGTGCGCTTGCCGAGCAGCTCGCCCAACACGGTTCTGGGGTTCTTGCCCCGCAGCAGTGGGCGGGTATCCCGGCGTTTCACACGTGCGACCAGCGTGTCGACATCAGCTGTCAGCCAGATCGAGGTCGCATGGGCCTTGATCAGCGCGCGCGTATCGGGATCGACAAAGGCACCGCCACCCAGCGCCAGCACCATGGGCGGTTCCTGCAGCAGACGGGCGATGACCTTGCGTTCGCCCTCGCGAAAGCCGGCCTCGCCGAAATCGGCAAAAATCTCGCTGACTGAACGGCCAGCGGCGCGTTCGATCTCTTCATCGGCATCGCGGAACGGCAGATCCAGCGCCTGTGCCAGGCGGCGGCCAACGGTTGTTTTTCCCACACCCATAAGGCCAATGAGGGTGATGGTTTTATCCGGCGCGCACTGCAAACTCATATCTTTGGTATAAAGCGTCTGGAAATCGCCGCAATCGCGGTTAGGCTCTTGCGCCGAAGAGTTTGCAGTGACCATGCCGGTCACGCCAGGACACGAGGGGATATTCATGCGGGGTTTTCTGATCGGTTTTGCGGTCGTTGCGGTGCTTGTTATGACAGGTTTCGGCGCGCTGGTTCTGATCGCCAACGGCATGGAGCCCACTCGTGAAGAAGTCAGAGTAGAGTTGGATGATGATTTTCCGCGCTAGCCTGCTGGTCCTCGCGCTGGGCTCCAATGCCTTTGCGCAGGATGATATCGAGGTTCAGAGCCTGGACGCCCTGGACCCGATGGAAGTCGGACTTCCCGGCGCCATTTTCGATATGACGCTGTGGGACGGCACGACGGCCATGCTGGCCCGGACCGCGCTCAGCCAGCTGCCTGCAGCCGACAGCGAGGGATATGCTTCCAGTGCGCTGGCCGAAATGTCGCGGGCGATTCTGGTCTCGGGTGGTTATCCGCCATCTGGTGCCCGCGGAGAGACCAGCCTGGCGGCCCTGCGCGCCGACCGTCTGCTGGCTGCGGGCGGGGCCTATGACGGGTTCGACCTGCTCGAGCGTACCCCAAATCTCAATCGCAGTCCGGAACTGGCGCGCCTGCACACAGATCTGGGTTTCGCCACCGATAATGTGGAACGGGCTTGTTACACCGCGCGCGCCCTGCTGGATGAACGCGACAGCGCCTATTGGGTGCGGGTTCGCGCCCTGTGCATGGCCGCGGAAGGCCAGAACTCGGCTGCCGAGCTGACGGCTGAACTGGCCGATACGATCGAGCCCGATCCGGACTATAACCGGATGTTCTTTGCCTTCACGCTGGGGCAGATGATCGAGGACGAGATGCCGGCCGTCGACAGTGCTGTCGACATGGCGCTCTATCGTGTCACGGCGGCTGATCAGAGCGCGGGCGTTCCGTTTGCGGAAGGTACACCGGTCTGGCTGGTCAATGCGGTCGGCGAGCCGCGCCTGCCCAATTTCCTGCAGACAGATGATCCGCAAGCTGAACTCGCCCGTGCCGAGACACTGGACGGGCATCAGCGCCGGATCGCGCTGATCTCCGTGCTTGCGACACCCGGCGACAATGCCGCCGCCGCAACAGCGCTGAACCTGCTGATGACGGACGAGGCGGACCCGCTCGACGGGCTGCGCCTCTATGGCTCCGATGTGTCCAGCATCCAGGTCGATGCTGACACGCTGGTCCATGCCGAACGTTTCGCCATGGCCGCTGTCCTCGCCGGAGATATCCGCACGGCACGTCGCTGGCTCAACGGTATGGTCGATGGCCCGCCGGCCCCGGACATGATGCCGGGCGAGCTCCCGGGCAAACCCGATGTGGCGGGTGAGGCACTCGAGGGCGCAGAGGTGGCGTCGGAATGGACACCGGCATCCGCGGACCAGATCGTGGCCGTTCAACTGGCGATGGCGCTGGCGGAAGACCGGGTCGAAACGCCGTCCATGGAAGCCCTGCTGGCTGCCTATCTGGAACGTCATGGCGATACGGTGCTGGCCGATGTCATTGCCCTGCAGCGCCTCGGTGCTCCGGCGGTTGAAAACCTGCGCGGACGCCTTGCCGGTCGCGAGCCGGAAACGGTCTCGCCCTATGTGCTGGCGATGGAAGAGGCGGCTGCTGTTGGTGCCCGTGCCGAGGCCGGCCTGTTTGCCGTTGCTGCGCTCAACGCTTCGCAGGATGTCGATACCATGGCGCGCACGGCACCGGTTCTCAACGAGCTGGGACTGCGCCGGGCCATGCTTGAGCTGGTGCTTGAAAGATTGATCCAGCGATCCTCATGAGCCAGACCTCGATAGGTTTGTTCCTCGACATGATGGCCGCCGAACGTGGAGCGGCGCAGAACACGCTGGATGCCTATCGCCGCGATCTGGACGATGCTGCCGCGCGCATGGCCGCGCGAGGTGTGGATCTGGACAAGGCCGCAACAGCGGATATCGAGCGTGTGCTCGCGGACCTGCGCGCAGACGGCCTGTCACCCGCCACAGCGGCGCGGCGACTGTCCGCCCTGAAACGCTTCTACCGTTTCCTGCTCTCCGAAGGCATTCGCGCGGATGATCCCTGCCACGCGCTGAGCGGACCCAAACAGGGTCGCAGCCTGCCCAAAGTTCTCGCCGAGGCCGATGTTGATCGCCTGTTTGCCGCCTGTTCTGCAAAAACCGACGCGGCAGGATTGCGCACCCGGGCGCTGATGGAAGTGCTTTATGCGGGCGGATTGCGTGTGACCGAACTGGTCAGCCTGCCCCTCCAGGCGTTCGCCACGGGCGAGCGCATGATCTTTGTGAAGGGCAAGGGCAACAAGGAGAGGCTGGTGCCGATGACCCTGTCCGCACTGGAGGCGGTCGAGGCCTACAAGGCCGTGCGCGCCGCACACCTGCCCAAGGCGGAAGAGAACAGGAGCCGGGCCGGGAAGTTTCTCTTTCCCTCGGCGACGTCCAGGCAGGGGCATATGACCCGCGAGCGTTTCGCTCAGATCCTGCGTGAGCTCGCCATCGCAGCGGGGCTGGATCCGTCCGGGATCTCGCCGCACGTCCTGCGCCACGCCTTTGCCACCCACCTGCTCAGTCGCGGCGCGGATCTGCGCAGTGTACAGGTGCTGCTGGGACATGCCGATGTCTCGACCACCCAGATCTATACCCATGTGCTGGACGAACGTCTGAAACAACTCGTCAACTCGGCCCACCCGCTGGCAAAAAGGGGGTGAGGTGATCTTCCCCATTCATGGGGAAGTGGGCTCGCCGAAGCCTTGGCGTAGGCGAGGTCGAAGGGGGCGAGCGCAGCGAGCGAACCTCCGTCCTTCTTCGCCAAGGCTACGAAGGACACCTTTCCGGTGGGAAGGATTGTCGTCTCGCCGCCCGAGCGAAATTCCGTAAACACCCGTCCACTCCGCAAACCCTGTTCGCTTCCCCTGCACCCCAGCCGTATTGCGCTCTTGTGACACCCGTCGGGTCTGGTTAGTTTGCGGGCTCTTTTGCAGTGTTCAGGACAGTGGCACTAAATGTCTGATCCGACCCGTACCTATCTCGATTTCGAACGTCCGCTCGCCGAGCTTGAAGCCAAGATCGAAGAGCTGGAGAGTATTTCGCGCGCTTCCGGTGATGATGCGCCGGACACGGCTGAAGAGACCGCCAGGCTTCGTCAGAAGGCGGAAGAACAGCTCGCAGCGATTTATGGAAAGCTGGACCCGTGGCGCAAGACCCAGGTCGCGCGCCATCCCGAGCGTCCGCATTTCCGTGACTACCGCGCCGCGCTGATCGAGGATTTCGAGGAGCTGTGCGGTGACCGCCGTTTCTCCGAGGACAATGCCATTGTCGGTGGTCTGGGCCGTTTCCGCGGGCGTTCCGTTGTCGTCATGGGCCATGAAAAGGGTCACGACACCGAGAGCCGTCTGAAGCACAATTTCGGCATGGCGCGTCCGGAAGGTTATCGCAAGGCGATCCGCCTGATGGACATGGCCGAGAAGTTCAACCTGCCTGTTCTGACATTTGTCGATACGGCCGGTGCCTATCCGGGCCTGGGCGCTGAAGAGCGTGGCCAGGCGGAAGCCATTGCCCGCTCCACCGAGCGCTGCCTGTCGCTGGGTACGCCGCTGATCTCGGTCATTACGGGTGAGGGTGGTTCTGGTGGTGCTGTGGCCCTGGCCAGTGCCAACGTCGTCATGATGCTGGAACACTCCATCTATTCGGTGATTTCGCCGGAAGGCTGTGCCTCGATCCTGTGGAAGGACAGCGCTCGTGCCAAGGATGCGGCTGTCGCCATGAAGATCACCGGCCCGGACCTTCTGGGCCTGAAGATCGTCGACCAGATCATCCCCGAACCCATCGGTGGAGCGCACCGCCACGTGACCGCGACCATGCGCGCCGTGGGTGATGCGATCGAGTCCAACCTGGCCAAGATGGACGGTCTGGACGCCGCAGCCCTGCGCCAGAAACGCCGCGAGCGCTTCCTGGCCATCGGTCGTCTGGAAGCCGAGGCGGGCTAGCCTAGCGGCTCGCCCGCCAGCTCGGTCACTTCACAATATGAACCGTCCCTATGTAGTATTCTGCATGCCCGTTCGGCTGCGCCGCGTGTTGGCCATGCCCCCGCTTGCAGCCGATGAAAGGGCTCAATGGCGTCTCGAGAGATTGTTGTGAGGCGTGCTGAACGTTGCCCGAGCAGCTCGGGATATCGATATCTGAATTCAAGCCATCCGTAGCGCGCCGCTGTTTGAGAACCATACGACGCCAGGTGTATCGCGAAGTGCGGGTGTGGAGCGACATCCAGATCATACGACGCGGCCGACCTTGGGCCTGGGGAATATGAGCCGGCGGAGGTCGGGACAGAACGGGTTTCAGCGTAGGAAGCGTACTGTCGATCACAATAGGTTTCGGGCAGATTGTAGAGCTCCAGAACAAATTCCCAGACGGCACGATCGATCATCGAGCGCACCGCGGTCTGTACGGGTTCAAGTGCTCTTTCCCCGCCGCCAATATCGATGATTGAGCCATCGAGGAAAGCAAAAACGCCGGCCTCGACTTCTCGACCGCGGATCTGCTTGCGAAATGCCCGGATGCTGACGACTTCAGTCGAGCGCACATCAATCAATCTCAGATCAATGCCCACATCGATGATGTAATCGCTGTTGCGCAAGGTCACGCCGATGCCATCACGGTCTGCCGTATTGGCGAACGCATTATTGCCGCCGGATCTGATGTTGGGATTGTATTCGGTAATGCCGCCGACGAGGTAAAGGTCAGACCCCTGGATCTGGCCCTGCTCGATCCGGCGCAGCTGGTCCGGAGCGTCTCGCACCAGCCCGGACTGGGACAGTTCAAGTTCGACCTGGGGAATGCCCATGTCATAGCGCTCGACCAATCTTAGTCCGGACTGCCCGATCGCGGTCATGGCCATCAGCGTCGCGCCTTGTGTCAGCCGGCGGCCATTAAAATAGTCGTGCGTTCCGGTGAGGTCGTTGATATGGCCTACCGAAACGCGCGGCGCTTCAAAAGTCTGTTGACCTACAAAACCAGCCAAACAGGCCAGGCGCTGTGTGTATTCGGTGTCCGCGCCGACGATTTCGCTGCCTTGAAGCGGCGTAACATGGGCAACAGGGCGATTGGGGTCGATGGTCGATGCACAGCCTGCAATCAGCCCTGCTCCAAAGGCGCTGGCCAGGATATTACGGATTGGGTTGATCGTCATCGGAGCGTCCTTGGTGGTGGTTCACAACGGTGGCGTTTTGGTCTCCGGAATTGATCTGGTGGATGACGATTGTGCTGAACACAGCTCCGGTGATGTTGACGGAATTGCCTACGGCGATCGCCCGGGGACCCCGAAGCGCGATATGCTCCCCCGGTGAGGGCAGGCGATGGGAATGGTGCGATAGTCCCCCCGGCGAGCGGAGCGTGACCGCCTCGCCGTTGATGATGATGCGATTGTTGGATGCGTCTCTCGCGTAGGGATGGAAGGGCGCTTCATAGACTCGCATCATTTGAGCCCAGGGCTCGGTCTGCGGATGGCCAGCAGAAACCTGAGCGGCGGCCGAAGACCCGAGCGCCAAGCATGCGGATAGTAACAGAGCATTGGTTGCGAACATGTTTCCTCCTAAGACCTTCAATCAGGAGGGTGCATGAGCAGGTCCGATCGTTGCTCCAGTGCTTTTGATTCATAAAAATACATTTAAAACAATGGCTTGGTTTGTGTGGGTGCGCTGCGATAACGTTGAGTGCTGGAGTGTTGTTCGCATTTCGCCAAATGGCCGCCTCGCAATTTGCAAGCGAACCGATGCGATATGAGTTGGCGGCCATTCTGGGGAGTGGAAGGGGGCGCCAAACATATACTTCAAGGCGTTGAATTTAATCGATTTTGTTCAGCTCGCCACCCTCCCCCGAGACCGGGCTCAATTTTGAGGTCTATCGAGCGTCGTTAAACTTGAAAAAAGGGGAAAGCGAAATGCGGAACGCCCGAAAAGTCGCGCTCTTGGTACTGGCTGGAGTTTTTTTGTTGGATGCTGGCGGTGCGCACGCGCAATCGCGCAATGTCGATGCCACACAGGATAGTTGGGCTTACACGCGTGCCGAGTTGAATGCCGGCATACGGCGGATAGGCGAAAATGTCGATTTGACGACTGCGGCCATCAACAACTCGGCCTCAGTCTCGCTCAACCGAAGTGTGGGGCTCGATGTCTCCCAGATTGCGCGACAGGGTGCTTCTGCGATCAGCGATATCTCTGTCGTTGGTGTGGGGGAGAGTGTTTCCTCGACGGCCGCAGCGATCGGCAACTCGCTTTCAGTCGACCTGGATGGCGCGGTCCGCGCCGCAAGGCGTCGTCGGTCGGACGTTGAGGTCAACCAGGTTGCTGACGGTGCGACGCTGGCCGATCTGAACCTGTATCAGCTGCAGCGTGTTGGCGGCGATGTTGCCGGCACCAGTGCGGCACTGAGCAATTCCGCATCAGTCTCGGTGAACCGGATTCGGCGTGCTGAGCTGGGGATTGAACAGGTCGCTCGCGCGCCTTCGACTGCCGAGATGTATGCCCGGATATCGCGGGTCGGAGAGGATGTTAGCCTTACGACGGCGGCCATTGGTAATTCGGCGAGTTTGGATCTCGAACGAGTGCGCCGGGTTGGTATAGATGCGGAACAAACCAATACAGGTGCGCGTTTCGCGGAGCTCAGCTCTATCGTTCGCAAGGTTGAAGATGACGTAGATGTAACCGCAGCGGCCATCGGCAACTCGTTCTCCGCCAACTCGCTGCCCAGGTTGTCCCAAATGGATGCCAGCCTGGCACAGGGCAATACGGCTTATGTCGGCGCGGTTGCCGACATACGTGTCGGGGCGATCGGTGATGATGTGGCAGCCACGGCGGCTGCGATTGGCAACTCGCTCACCATAGCGACTGACGGCTTCTAGGGCTCGCCATCGATCGCAAACCTGAGGTCGCTACTGCCTAGGATCGCATGACCGGCAATCCCTGATAGGCGGTGACACGGCAATCCCCGCCGCGCGCGCGGATCTGTTCGCAGGCGCCGGAAGCCTCGGTCTCGTTTTGCCAGCTGCCAGCAAGCAGTCGGAAGACGACACCGCGATCCGGCGTTTGCAGACGGGTGATCCGTGCGTCGCGTCCGGCCAGGACATCGGCATACATGACCCGCAGCTCACGCCAGTCCTGGTTGGCCTGCCAGACGGTGTGCTGCGATGCGATGTGCAGGCCATACCCGTTGGCGGGCGGCAATTGTGCCTCGGGCAATTGGGTCTGCACCGGCGCTGCGGTGTTGGCCATTTGTTGCTGTTGTGGAGCGGGCTGCGCGGCAGGCGCAGCCGCCGCGGTCTGGCGCTGGATCGCGATGGCGGGCTGGCCCCCCACGCAGGATCCCGATTCCAGATCATAGAGCATGCCCATGAACTCGAAGACTGCGCGGTCGATCATGCTGCGTACAGCGGTCTGAACCGGTTCCAGTGCCCGTTCGCCGCCGCCGATATCCAGCACGGTGCCATCAAGGAAGGCGTAAATACCGGCCTCAACCTCTCGGCCGCGGATCTGCTTGCGCAGGGAGCGGACGGCGAGGACTTCGGTAGAGCGGACATCAATCAGGCGCAGGTCGATGCCGACATCGACGACATAGTCGCTGCCACCGACAGCCAGGGCGCCACCGGTTTCTCCGCTGGTATTGGCGAAGGCATTGGTGCCGCTGGAGCGGATATTCGGATTGAACTCGGTGATACCGCCTACGAGATAAAGATCGGCGCCCTCCATTTGTCCCTGTTGAACCGTGCGCAGGACATTTGGCGCATCGCGCAGCAGACCGCTCTGGGCATAGTCCAGCTCGACCTGGACCACGCCCATGTCGAAACGCTCAACCAGACGCATGCCGGCTTCCGACGTCGCTGTAATTGCCATCAGCGTTGCACCCTGCGTCAGGCGACGACCCGATAGATAGTCTTCTGCTCCGGTAAGGTCAGAGATGTGACCTACCGCAACACGCGGTGCCGGATAGGGCTGAGCGCGTGCATAATCTGACAGGCATTGCAGGGCGGCGCTGTAGTCGCTGGTGACTTCCATCACCGGGCTCCCCGACAAGGGCTGGACATGGGCGACCGGCTCGTTCGGGTCAATGCTTGTGGCGCAGGCCGAAAGGGTGAGCGCGCTGAGCAGCGGGGCGATCAATCGCGACATCTCAGTTCCCCCCGTCCTGTTCGGTACCATTCACATTGACCGTCTGCGATGCGTTATTGGTCTGGTTGATGATGATCGTGCTGCCAAACGTGCCGTTGATCGAGACGCTGTTACCGATGCTGACGGCCGTGACACCGGCTGCACCCAGCGTGGAGTTCGGCAGGGTGGATCCGCCCGGGCTGGCGATGCTGCCGGAGCGGCGCGCCGGATTGGATGTACCGGACCCGATCACCTGGCCGTTTATGACAATGCGATTGCCGTTCTCGTCCCGGGCCGGTGGCGTGTAGGGGCGCGAGGCGTCGCCGGCATTCATGCCATAGGGCTGGGTCTGCGGTGTGCCCTGTTGCGCGTTCGACTGGGCGTTCGCAGGCATGCTGGCGGCCAGGGCGCCCACAAGAGCTATATAATATAGTGGGTAACTCATTTTGCGCTCCAAAATAAAAACTTGACCACCACGCTGCAACGAGGGGGCCAGCAGGAGAGCGTCCGCACTGTAATTTGATTCAATTTTTAATAAAAACAACCAGTTGAGTGATTTCGCGATATTTCGTTAAGGTTAAGTCTTCGTAAATATTCACCTGAGAATAAGCCGAGATAGATAAAATTCTACAGATTTTGTCGCCTGGTGCGCGAGTTGAATATTCTTATTACGGCTATGAATTGAGTGGGAAAAATATGAAACAGTTCAAATTGGCACGATCGAAATCTTAAGACTTGATCAACCAAACGATGTGCCCGAATGAAACAAATTAAAATATTGTGTGCCGAAATTTGAGTTAATTTTGCCGCGAAAACTTGATCTTTTTAACCATTTCCTCGACGGCCGATGATTGCGGGCAAAATTCGTATTTGTTTTTAATACGATGAAGTATTTTAACCCCCAGTAAAGCTTAACGTATCGGTTACGAATTGGGTGGGCCGTCAATTGCGACTTTCCAGGTGCTGCCGGACGGGGGTTCGGCGAACATCAAGTTGGAAGGATCCACACATGACAACCAAGACTCTTTATAAGTACGCCGCGTCCGCACTCGCCCTTGCTGCTTTCGCTGGAACAGCGGTCGCCCAGGACCGCACGATCAACAATGTTCAGTCAAACTGGGCACAGGCGCGTGCGCAGCTCAACTCCGACATCGAGAACATCAATGGTGAGGTCTCGTTGACCGCTGCGGCGATCAACAATTCCTTCTCCGCGGATGTGGCCGGTGACGCCCAGATCCGCAATGCGCAGTACACGATCCGCGGTGCGGCGGCGGAACTGAACGCTGACATCGACGGTGTGACTGGCAATGTCTCAACGACGGCGGCTGCCATTGGAAACTCCGCCAGCATTGCTGCCGAAGGTGATTATGCATCCGTCAACAACTACCAGGCCGCCATTGGCAATTTCGATGCGGACCTCAATATCGGTGTTGACGGTGTCGCCGGAGATGTAAGCGGTACGGCCGCTGCGATCGGTAACTCGCTGTCTGTTGAAGTCGCCGGTTCGGGCGCCAACCTGAACAATCGCCAGTTTTTCCGTGGTGATGCCGTATCCGAACTGAATGGTCATGTCGAGAACGTGACGGGCGAGGTCGCCCTGACGTCGGCGGCAATTGCAAACTCCGCCTCGTTCCAGATCGAGTCCACCGACTGGGCGAATGTCAATAACTACCAGACCACGAATATCGACCCGCGCGCCTATTCCAACGTTGGTGTTGAGGATGTTGCGGGCGATGTCACTTCGACGACGGCGGCGATCTCCAACTCGCTCAGCGTTTCCACACTGCCGAATACGGCTGATGTGAACATCAATTCCACGCAGTTGAACAATGCCTATACCGGCGCTGTTGCGAACGCGACGATTGCGGATGTGAGCGGTGATGTCTCGGCAACCGCAGCCGCCATCGGCAACTCTGTATCGGTGAGTTCCATCACCGACTTCTAGTCCAAGCGCATTCCAGGGACGGATGCGATGACAGCCCTCAAACTCCATTGCATCCCAGGTAGCCGGTTCTGTTCCCACAGAGCCGGCTACTGCCTGTCCGCAAGGCGCTACAGCGTGATTTCAAGCCAGGGCAATTCCCGCCCCTTGAACACGTCGGACGGGCGCATGGCGACCCGTTTGGCGCCCATGTGAAGATAGGCCGGTTCGGCATAGGGATCGGACAGGATCGTCATGACCGTCTCGCCGCGGGCACGCAGCAGATCCTTGGCGTGTTCGAACAGGAGCTGGCCAACACCCTGGCCGATCGCGGTGGGCGAGATGAAAAGCAGGTCCAGCGAGCCGTGATCACTGCCCGGCTCGATCTGGCAGACGCCCAGAACTTCGCCATCCTCGCTCTCGGCAACCGTGGCACGGCCTTCGCGGATGGCCTCGGCGGTGACACGCAGATGCGGCGCGACGGCGTCCATGAATTCGGCATCATATCCCCAGACCGCCTTGGACTTGAGGCAGAGTTCGGAGAGCTGGTCTTCCTCGCCGGTACGGGCCGGGCGGAGTTTGGGGGCGGTCACGGGCGTTTGGCTCCAAAAATCAGGCGCGAGGCTTGCTGCTCGGCCGAGCGGGGGATGAAGGCTTCACTGGCACTGCCGTGGCAGTGCGTGATCTCGCCAACAAGAATGGCGGTCCCGTCAGTATAGAGGTCAACGCGCACGAATTCGAACGGCTGGGCCAGTCGCCCTGCCAGATCAAGCAGCGCGTCCAGATTGGCCGGGCAAGGATGATCCTGGTCGGTGCCCTCGTAACACAGCGAGAACGGCAGGCGATTCCACGCCGTGTCGAACAGCTGGCGTGTGTGCCGGGTCTGGCGATCCAGATCACACTGGATCATGCGAGGCTCGCCGCGATGGCAGAAGATCTTGTAATCGGTAGGCTCGGTCTGACCAAAGATCAGGGTCTCGACAATAATGCGCGGCGGCAGTCCCTGATAGTTCGCTTCCCGGCTGATCCGGTAATAGTCCTCGTCGAGCCAGCCCACGATCTCCTCGCGGTCGATCTCTTCGCCGCCTGTGCGCAGGATCACGTGCTGGCTGGAATGTGCCGGCTTGACCACGCAGATCGGCGGGAAGTCGAAACTGCGGATCTCGTCTGCCGTGTTCAGCACCGCCAGAGTTGGCACGACATGCTGCTGTCCTGCCAGCTGGGCGATATAGGACTTGGCCTCGACCTTGTCCGTCGTGCGCTTGCGCAAGGCATCGCGCAGGGTGCCATCGGTCTTGATACGGTAGAGCACATCGTTGAACAGCATCTGGTCGCGTGGCAGGCGGCCCTGGGTCCACACGAATTTGAGCGTCCCAGCCAGCCAGTCCCCGAAACCGGAAGCCGGCAGAAGGTGGAACAGCACGTTCCGTAGACGCGTCTTGAAGCCCGGACGGCTGGATCGTGGGGCATGTGCGGGCCTCGATGCATGCGTCAGATTCTCCGCTGAAGCCCCCTGAAACATCAGCCGTGACATTTCCTGTTCTGCCTCTGCGGGGTGGAATTGTTCGGACGCGTTGCCGTGAATATGGGTCAACTCCCCGAACACGTATTCGTCTCTCCTGCAGAACACATCGATGCGGACGAAATAGAAATCCCTCGCCAGGCGTTCGACATCGCGCAGAAGCGGCTCCAGGCAGTCGGGAGCGGGTCGGGTTGAGTTGAGAACCGGCATGCCCAGTGAGCAATCCAGCGGTTCCCACCGTCTGGTGTAAAAGCGCGCGAGGTCCTTGGAGTGGTTCGGTTCATGCAGGATCGCCCGCACTTTCCCCTTGAAACAGAAAAATCGGAAATCTTCCGGGTCCTCCCGGTTGAAAACCAGGGGTTCGACGATGATCTTGCGCTCCAATGGGCGGTACTGGGCCTCGCGGCTGCGCATATAGAAATCATCATCCAGCCAGGAAGCGATCATCGCCGGATCGATGGGGTCACCCTTGTAGCGGATATAGAATTTGCCACTCGAATGCGTCGCCTTGATCACACAGACCTCGGGATAGTCAAAGTTGTGGACCTCTTCCGGCGTTCGCAGGATAGCCAGGGTCGGCACAGTGTGCTCGCGGCCCACACGCTCGGCGACATACGCCTTGGCCAATTCCTTGTCTGCGGTCAGCACCTGCTGGGGCGTCGGAAAGGCCCTGTCAGTCTTCATCCGGTAGAGCACGTCGTTCAAGCGCATCTGGCGAGATGGCAAGCGCCCATTATTCTTGATGAATTTGGCGAAGGCGAAGACTCGATCCCAGAACCGGCCCCGTGGCAGGGGCCAAAATTGCGTATGCGATCGACCCTGATGCATTCTTCCTTGGGTCCCCCCCCCGAAACCTTGCAGAAGGTGTTGTGGGGCAAAGGAAACGGTGAATCAACACTTGCGCCGTTTGCGCGCGAACTTTCTCCGGCTGGAGATGACGGAACAAACAAAACAGCCGCCCCGGAAGGAGCGGCTGTTGTGATTGTCTATGCCGGTGCGGACCTAGTTGTTGAGGGCACCGTGGCAGTGTTTGTACTTCTTGCCGGAGCCACACGGGCAGGGGGCGTTGCGGGCGACACGGCCCCAGGTCTCCGGCTTGTTCGGATCCAGTGCCGTCGGGGCACGACGATGCGTCGGCGCGACGCGCGGAGCGACGGGTGCTCCACCGGGACCATCCATCTCGTTGCGGCCGGTGCGTGGATCGATATGCGTCTCGGTCAGACCCTGCGGCGGTTGTGGCGGTGCCGGTGCACGCTCGAAACGGACCATCATCAGACGCGCAGTTACTTCGGAACGAAGTCCATCCATCATGCGTTCGAACATGGTGAAGGCTTCAGTCTTGAACTCGTTCAGCGGGTTGCGCTGGGCATACGAACGCAGGCCAATCATGGAACGCATTGCGTCGAGGCCCTGAAGGTGTTCGCGCCAGTTGAGATCGATCGCGCTCAGAAGGAAGCGTTTCTCGATTGTACGCATCAGATCCGGCCCGGCCTCTTCCGCTTTTGAAGCGTAGACCTTGTCGGCTTCCGCGCTCAGACGCTCCAGGATCTCCTCGTCGGCAATACCGTCTTCCTGCGCCCACTCCTTGATCGGCTGTTCAAAGCCGAACGTCTTGCTGAACTCCTCGTTCAGGCCCTGGATGTCCCAGGAGTCCGCATAGGCTTTCGGCGGGATGTGGCGCTCCACCATGTCCTCAAGCGTCTGGTGGCGCATGTCGCTGATAACGTCAGAGACATCGTCCGCTGTCATGAATTCAATGCGTTGTTCAAAGATCGCCTTGCGCTGGTCATTCATCACGTCGTCGTATTTGAGGACGTTCTTGCGGATGTCGAAATTGCGTTGTTCGACCTTGCGCTGCGAGGTTTCCAGGGCCTTGGACATCCACGGGTGCTGGATGGCCTCGCCTTCCTTCATGCCCAGCGTGCGCATGATACCGTCAAGACGTTCCGGCGCGAAGATGCGCAGCAGGTCGTCCTGGACGGAAATGAAGAATTTTGAGCGACCCGGATCACCCTGGCGGCCGGTACGACCACGCAGCTGGTTATCGATACGGCGGCTCTCGTGGCGTTCGGTCGCGAGAACATAAAGACCGCCGGCATTGAGCGCGGTTTCCTTCTTGGACGCAATGTCAGCCACGATCTTCTCGCGCTGTTCGGCAATTTCGGCCTCGGTGAGAGCCTTGCCGGCCTTTTCCATTTCGGTCTGCCAGCCGGACAGGCGCATCTCGACATTGCCGCCGAGCTGGATATCGGTACCACGGCCAGCCATGTTGGTGGCGATGGTCACTGCCCCGGGAACACCGGCTTCCGCGACGATCAGGGCTTCCTGCTCGTGGTAGCGGGCGTTGAGGACCTGGTGATCAATCGGGATAAGCTTGAGCATTTCCGGCAGCGGACGGGCATCCGGACGACCGGTCTTCCTGAATTCCTCGACGGATTTTTCGTCCTTCGGGTAGAGATGGCCCAGCGCCTTGCGGAAGCTCGCCTTGTCGCTCAGCAGCATGGAGAGCTGTTCCGACTTCTCGATGGAGACCGTACCGACGAGGACGGGCTGGCCGCGCTCCTGGCAATCGACGATATCGTCGATGATGGAGGCGTATTTTTCCTCATAGGTCCGGTAGACCTCGTCCTCATTGTCGATACGGGCAATCGGACGATTGGTCGGGATTTCAACAACACCAAGCTTGTAGATGTCGTGAAATTCCTCGGCCTCGGTCGCCGCTGTACCGGTCATGCCGGACAGCTTGCCGTAGAGGCGGAAATAGTTCTGGAAGGTGATCGAGGCCAGGGTCTGGTTTTCCGGCTGGATCTGGGCGCCTTCCTTGGCCTCGATGGCCTGGTGCAGGCCTTCGGACAGGCGGCGGCCCGGCATCATGCGGCCGGTGAACTCATCAATCAGGACAACGGCATTGTCCTTGATGATGTAATCTTTGTCGCGATTGAACAGCTTGTGGGCCTTCATCGCTTGGTTGACGTGGTGCACGACCATGACGTTGTCGACGTCATAGAGGTCCGCATCCTCGGCGATCATCTCGCGCTCTTTCAGGATGCGCTCGATCTCTTCATTACCCTCTTCCGTCAGCAGGATGGAGCGGGCCTTCTCGTCGATCTCGAAACACTCATCGCCCAGAAGCGGAATGAGTTCGTTGATCTTGAGGTAGAACTCGGTCTTGTCCTCGGTCGGGCCGGAGATGATCAGCGGCGTACGCGCCTCGTCGACCAGGATTGAATCGACCTCGTCCACGATGGCGTAGGCGTGACCGCGCTGCACCATGTTTTCCGTGGAATGTTCCATGTTGTCGCGCAGATAGTCGAAGCCGAGCTCGTTATTGGTGCCGTAGGTGATGTCACAGGCATAGGCGTCGCGACGCTCATCCTTCTGCATGCCATTGGTGATCACGCCGGTTGTCATGCCCAGCTGGGCGTAGACCTTGCCCATCCATTCGGCATCGCGCTGGGCCAGGTAGTCGTTGACCGTGACGACATGCACACCCTTGCCTGGCAAGGCGTTGAGGTAACAGGCGAGGGTCGCGACGAGGGTCTTGCCCTCACCGGTCTTCATCTCGGCGATCGAGCCCTGATTGAGGACCATGCCGCCCATCATCTGGACATCATAGTGACGCAGGCCGAGTGCGCGCTTGGCGCCTTCCCGAACCGTTGCGAACGCTTCCGGCAACAGGTCGTCGAGCTTTTCGCCCTTTTCCAGACGGTCCCGGAACTCCTGGGTCTTGGCCTTGAGCTCGTCGTCGGACAGAGATTGAAAGTCCGGCTCTAGAGCATTGATTTTCTCTACCGTCGGTTTCATGCGACGGATGAGACGATCATTTGCGGTGCCGAAAAGTTTGCGGACGATGGACAGCATGAGTTTGTGCTTTGCGAACTATATAAAAGGGCCAGCGCTCCCTACCACGGATCTGCAAGAAGTGGCACTAACACTAGCATTGCTTTGAAACCTTGAGCTGACTTAAGGATGGGGCGAGTGTGTGTCAATCAATCGGCGCGGCTATCAGTCTTTGTTACGGGGCGGTAAGTGATGAAAATTTCGACCTTTTCTTCGGTTTCAGCCGCACTG
Organism: Maricaulis sp.; assembly: GCF_017643475.1. Lineage (GTDB taxonomy): Bacteria > Pseudomonadota > Alphaproteobacteria > Caulobacterales > Maricaulaceae > Maricaulis. The sequence goes on along the minus strand of NZ_JAEPNI010000002.1, from coordinate 481,458 downwards.
CTACTGGTTGCGTCGCTGAGCGCGTGCGGTCCTGAGCCCCGGCAAACGACCGAGGAAATTGTCAGCGAGAGCGAGATCGTCCAGCCCGACGAGATCGATCCGGTGATCGCCCGGGTCAATGACAGCATGATCCGGCTGTCCGATGTGCATCGAGAATTCCAGGCGCGTGATTACGATCTGGCCGCAATGCCGGAGCGCGGTACGGAAGTTTTTGACGCGGTGGTTGGCGAACTGGTGGACCAGAAACTGCTGGCACTCGAAGCGCGCAGCCGCGGCCTGCACCGCAGCCCGGAAGCGCGCCGCCGCATGGCCCAGGCCGAGGAGCAGATCCTGGGCAATGTCCTGCTGGAGAGCGAGATCGACGAAGCGACTTCGCCGGAAATGATCGAGCGTATCTACCAGGAACAGGTGCGCATGGTCCCGCGTGACGACGAAATCATGGCGCGCCACATTCTCGTGGAGACCCGGGAGCAGGCCGACGCAGCCCGGGCGCTGCTCGATGCGGGTGAGGATTTCGCTGATCTGGCTGTTCGGATCAGCCTGGATCACGCCACGCGACTGGATGGTGGCAGTCTGGGCTATTTCACGCGCTCGGGTGTTTCCAGTGTTTTTGGCGAGGTGGCTTTTGCCACCCCGGTCGGCGAGGTTTCGCGTCCCTTCGAGACGGAATTCGGCTGGCATTTGCTGACCGTTGTCGATCGTCGTCGCCAACCCGCGCCTTCGTTCGAGACGCTGCAGCAGCGTATCGTCGAGATCCGGATGTTCGAGCGCATCAATGAATTGCTGGTCGAGCTGCGGGACGGGGCCGAAATCACGATCATCCAACCCGCTCCGGCGGAGGTTGAGGGCAGGGATGTATCCGATCCCAACCCTGCCGAGACGCCTGAATAAGGCTTGATTAACCGTGTTTCTGCACCGGTCTTTAAGGGAGATTGCCCATAATGAATGACCAAGGCCCCAAAAAGGTCCTCTACGTTGTTGCGTGTGCCTTGCTCGATGCGGATGGCCGCATCCTGCTCACACGACGTCCCGAGGGCAAACCCATGGCGGGGCTGTGGGAGTTTCCGGGCGGCAAGATCGAGCCCGGAGAAACGCCGGAACAGGCCGCGATCCGCGAGCTGAGAGAGGAATTGAGTGTTGAGCCCTGTGAGAGATGCCTGCATCCCTTCGCATTCGTTTCGCACCCTTATGACGATTTCCACATCGTCATGCCGCTCTTCCTGTGCCGTACTTGGGATGGTTTCCCGCAACCCAATGAAGGCCAGGAACTGGCCTGGGTCCGCAAGGAAAACCTCCGCAAATACCCCATGCCGGCTGCTGACATGCCGCTGGCAGCGGAAATAAGGGACCGGTTATGAGACAGTTGATGCGCAAATTCCTGGCTTGCGAACACGGTGGTTCGGCGATCGAGTATTCACTGATCGCAGTGCTGATTTCCATTGCCGGAGTGGCAGCGCTCATGCTGATCGGACCGGCGGTGATGACCATGTTCACGGACGCTGGCGGCGCTTTCTAACCACCCGCCTTTTCACCGGCCGAATGTTCCTTGACGCCCAGCGCGTCCGCCAGTCGTGTCGTGGCCGAGCCCGGACGCTTGGCCCGGGGCTGGTCGGGGTGCGGCGCCCAGCCGCCAAAATGCACGATCTCGAAACTTGCCCGAATCCGCCCATCCGCGTCCGCAAAACGGTCTGCGTAGATTTCGGCTGTTCGCATCATCAGGGCGCGTGTCGCCGGCTTACGGCTGCGCTCGGCGAGAATATTCGTTTCGCCCATTCCACGGAGATCGTGCATCAACTTGAAAACATTGTCATAACGCACGGTGACACGATCGATGTCTGCGACGGGCATGGCAAAGCCTGCGCGCTGTAGCAGAGCCGCCATGTCGAAGGTCCCAGCGAGGGGAGAGACGCGGGCGCTGGCACCGCCGGTCAGTTCGCTCTCGGCGGTCATCAGTGACTGGCGAAGCTCGGTCAGCGAGGCGCCACCGAACAGGGCTCCGGCGAAAAATCCGTCCGGTTTCAAGGCGCGGTTGATCTGGACCAGCACGCCGGGCAGGTCGTTGGTCCAGTGCAGGTTCATCGGCGCCAGGACCAGGTCCAGCGAATGTTCGGCGACCGGCAGGTATTCCTCATCGATGGCGAGGGCCGGGTGGCCAAGCCGCGCAGCCACTGCAGGTGCCAGATCGCTCTGGGCCAGCCAGCCAATCTTTCCGGCTGCCGAGCGCTGGGCGAGCTCCTCGCGCAGATCCGGCCCACCCCCCAGGATGAGGGCACGGTCGAAATCGCGGGTAATGCTCTCCACCCGATCCAGCATGTCGTCAAAAGCCCGCTTCGCGAGGAAGCTGTAATGCGATAGATTGCCCGCTGCGCGGTTGCGGCGGTGTTTCAGCAATGCGCGGTCGAACAGCTGGGGAGGAAGATCGGTCATGCCTGTGCATATACCCTCTTTGCCGGCGATATGAAGATGTCGGCGCCGTGGCGTGCAGTATTGAGTGAAGCCCAGAATCTGATCTGGCCACCGCTATGCCCCGTGTCTCACCAGCCGGTGCGGGCACATGGCGAGCTGGCGGCAGAGGCCTGGTCCCGCCTGCGATTTGTCGCCGACCCGCTGTGCAGGACCTGCGGGCTGCCTTTTGACTACCCGTTTGGCGGAGCCGATGTCACGGGTAGGTTTTGTGCCAGCTGCATCGCCAGACCACCATATTATGACCGGGCCCGTGCGCCACTGGTTTATGACGAGGTGTCGCGGGATCTTGTTCTGCCGCTCAAACATGCTGACCGGCGCGAGAGTGTGGAGCGTTTCGCGCGCTGGATGTGGATGAGTATCGGCCGACAGGTCCAGGATGGGGCCTTGATTTTGCCCGTGCCGCTGCACTGGAAACGCCTGATGAAGCGTCGTTACAACCAGGCGGGACTTCTGGCCCGGGCGATGGCGCGGCAGGCGGGGTTGGGTTTCGAGCCGGATCTTCTCCTGCGCCGGAAGGCGACGCCCAGCCAGGCGGGTCAGGGCGCCCGCTCGCGCAAGCGCAATGTGTCAGGCGCGTTTGAACTGACCGGTAAGCTTGAGGGCCAGGATATCCTGCTGGTCGATGATGTGCTCACCACTGGGGCAACGGTGAATGCCTGCGCCAGTCTGCTCAAGCGATCTGGATCAGGGCGTGTGGACGTCGTGACACTTTGCCGAGTTGTAAGAGAAACAGATCTGACTATTTAGGGAGCAAAGGAGAATTCTATGTCCCAAGTCACGATCTATACGCGCTCGATGTGCGGTTACTGCGCCCGCGCTGTCGCGCTGTTGAAAGAGAAGAAGGCTGATTTCACCGAGATCGACGCCGGCATGAATGCCGCGGCGCGCCGGGAAATGTTCGAGAAGTCCAATGGCAGCCGTACCTTCCCGCAGATCTTTGTCGGCGATACTCACATTGGTGGATGCGACGACATGATGGCGCTGGAACGTGCCGGCAAGCTCGACGCCATGCTCGCTGCGGATCTCTGATCCATGCGCTGCGCCCTTATCCAGATGCGTTCGGGTATCGACCCGCAGGCCAATATCGAGACGGCCTGCGAGATGATCCGTCGGGCTGCCGCGGAGGGCGCGGAGTTTATCGCGACGCCGGAGACAACTCATCTGGTGCAGAAGGATGCCGATCAGGCCTTTGCCGTCATGAAGCCCGAGGCAGATGAGCCTGCCATCCCGGCTTTCTCGGCGCTGGCGAAAGAGCTGGGTATCACGCTGTTGATCGGTTCGCTGGCCATATGGCTGGGCGAGCGCAAGGCCGCCAATCGCTCTTTCCTGTTTGGGCCCGAGGGCGAGGTCCTGGCGCGATATGACAAGGCGCACATGTTCGATGTCGGCCTGGGCCAGGGCGAGACTTATCGCGAGAGCGCAAACTATCAGGCCGGTGAGACGCTCAGCGTGACCGATCTGGGCGAGGCCCGGCTGGGGCTGTCCATCTGTTATGATGTGCGCTTTGCCTATCTTTACCGGGCGCTGGCAAAGGCGGGGGCGGAGATCATCTCCGTGCCGGCGGCCTTTACCCGTCCGACCGGGCGGGCGCACTGGGAGGTCCTGTTGCGCGCCCGGGCGATAGAGACCGGCAGCTATGTCATCGCACCCGCCCAGGGCGGGCTGCACGAGGATGGGCGCAAGACCTGGGGGCATTCGATGATCGTTGGCCCGTGGGGCGAGATCGTCGCCCAGCTGGAGCATGCGGAACCTGGTATCTTGCACGCCGATCTGGATCTGCGAAAAGTGGCCGAGGCACGCCGGCGGATCCCTGCGCTGGAGCATGATCGCGAGTTAACGCTCCAGGCAGCGTTTCGCGAGAGATTGATACGATGATCAAATACGCCCTGCTTTGCGACCAGGACCATGAATTCGAAGCCTGGTTCTCCAATTCGGCATCCTATGACGACCAGGTCGCTCGCAATCTGGTTGAATGCCCGCATTGCGGCTCGCTGGAAGTGCGCAAGGCGCTGATGGCGCCTGCGGTGCGGACCTCGCGCAAGCGCGAAGCCTCGCCGGAGGAGCAGGTCAAGCAGATGGCCTCGAAAGTTCGCGCGCATATCCGGGACAATTACGACTATGTCGGCGATGAATTCGCCTCCGAAGCCCGGGCCATGCATGAGGGCGAGAAGCCGGAACGGCTGATCTATGGGGAGACCTCCGCCGAGGAGAGCAAGTCCCTCAAGGATGACGGGGTTCCGGTAGCGCCCCTGCCGGATGCATTTGCCCCGACACCGCCCAAGAAAGCGAACTGAGCGCATGGGCGCGAATGTCGAGATCGAGCGGAAATTCCGTGTCCTGCCGGAGCGATTGCCGCCGCTGTCGGGTTTGCAGGCGAAGCGGCTCAGCCAGTTCTATCTGGGTGAGGGGTTTGATCCGGCCTTGCGTGTGCGCATCGTCGACGAGACACAGGCCTGGCTGACTATCAAGGGCTGGTCCACCGGTCTTGCTGCGCCGGAGTTCGAATACGAGATCCCGCTCGCCGATGCCCGCGAAATGGCACAGGTGCTCAGGGCGAGCGTGGTGGTGGAGAAGACGCGCTACCTGCTGCCGCAGGGCAGTTTGGTCTGGGAGCTGGATGTCTTCGCCGGCGCCAATGCGGGACTGGTGATGGCCGAGATCGAGCTGGACAAAGAAGACCAGGTCGTTGATCTGCCCGACTGGTGCGGCGCCGAGGTCAGCACCGATCCGCGTTTCAAGAATATCAATCTGGCGCTGAACCCTTATCGGGACTGGCGCGACCAGGCCTAGTCCGGCTTGCGTGCGACCATCATGTAATTCACCGAGACGTCGCTGCCGATCGAGAACTGGTCATTGAGCGGGTTATAGGTCACGCCAACCGGTGGTTCGGTTTCCATGCCGCCCTGGGACAGGGCTGTGCGGATTTCCGAGGGGCGTACAAGCTTGCCGAAACGATGCGTGCCGCGCGGCAGCCATCCCATGATCCATTCCGCCCCGACAATGGCCAGTGCAAAGGCCTTGGGCGTGCGGTTGATGGTGGCACAGATCATCAGACCACCCGGTTTGACCAGGTGCGCGCAATCAATCAGGAAAGTGTGCGGATTGGCGACATGTTCCATCACTTCCAGATTGAGCACGACATCGAATTGTTCGCCGGCCTCGAGCAATTGCTCGGCGACACCGTGGCGATAGTCGATCTCCAGCCCGACTTCCTGTGCATGCACGCTGGCAGTCTTGATATTGGCTTCCGAGGCATCGACCGACACCATCTCAGCGCCGAGGCGAGCCATGGGTTCGGAAACCAGTCCGCCGCCACAGCCAATGTCCAGCACGCGTAGTCCTGCAAAGGGTTTGTCGCCGGAGCGGTTGAAGTGCAGGCTGACGGTGTCGCGGATGAAGTCCAGGCGGACCGGGTTGAACTTGTGCAGGGGTTTGAACTTGCTGTCCGGATCCCACCATTCCGCGGCAATGCGCGAGAATTTCTCGACCTCTTCCGGGTCGATCGAGGGGCGGTTGAGAGTGTCCGGTGCGGCTTGGCTGCCCATGGCTTGTCCTTTGATATTCCCACGGTTCTGGACGGTCACGAGTCGTCGTCCCTTGCGTTGTGACATTGCATAGCGGCTGTCAGCGCATTAGGACAGGCGACGGATTGGCGCGTCGCGCCTTAATATGGCCGCAGGCCGGGGTGTAATCGAGGCCCGCGCGCAATTATATGCAGCCATAGAGCAGTCGGGGCAGCGAGGGACGGCCTGAATGACACGTGTTGTCGCCAAGTTTGGCGGAACTTCTGTGGGCTCTATCGAGAGAATTCGGCACTCCGCCCGCCTGATCCAACACGCTGTCGAGCAAGGCGAAACGCCGATCGTCGTTGTTTCCGCCATGTCCGGTGAAACCGACCGCCTGCTGGGCCTGTCCAGCGAACTGGGTGGTGGATTGGGCGATCGTGAAACCGATGTCGCCCTGGCCGCTGGCGAACAGGTCTCTGCCTCGCTTATGGCCTTGGCTCTGCGTGAACTGGGACTGAAATCGCGCTCCATCATGGGCTGGCAGGCGCCGGTCGTGACGACGGGCCCCTGTGGCGCTGCCTCCATCGCCGACATGGATGTGCAGATTTTCGAGGACGCGCTGGCGGCAGGCGAAGTGCCTGTGCTGGCCGGATATCAGGGCATTACGCGTGAGGCCGAATTGCGGACGCTGGGGCGAGGTGGAACCGATCTGTCCGCAGCGGCGCTGGCCGCAGCGCTGAAAGCACGTTGTGACATCTATACCGATGTGGATGGTGTCTACACGACCGATCCGCGTGTCGAGCCGCAGGCGACGCGCCTGGACGCCGTCAGTCATGACGAAATGCTGGAGCTCGCCAGCCAGGGCGCGAAAGTCCTGCAGCCGCGATCTGTCGAGTATGCCAAGGCCCAGGGCGTCGAGATGAAAGTCGTCTCCAGCTTTGCCGCGCCGGGAGAAAGTCGGGGGACCCATGTTGTGCCTGAGCGAGCGCTGGGCGAGCGCCGACTGGTCAGTGGTGTGGCCTATGCCCGTGACCAGGCGCGTATTGCGCTGTTGGGCGCGACGGAGCCGAGCCGTCTTGCGGAAACCGTGTTCGAGGCGCTCGCGAATGCAGGCATTGGCGTGGACATGATCGTCCAGGCGCATGGCCGCGATGACGGCCGCCATAATCTGGAGTTTTCGGTTTCCCAGCGTGATCTCAGGGGCGCGCTGGCGGCGGTTGAAGAGGCCGCGGACGGATCCGTGCTTTCGCATGAGACCGGTCTGGCAAAGGTTTCCGTTGTCGGTGCAGGCCTGCGCCAGCGCGCCGACATCGCCCGTTCCCTCTTTGGAGTTCTCGGCCAGGCAGGAATCGCCGTAAAGGTCCTTGCAACTTCGGAGATCAAGATTTCTGCACTGATCGAGAATGATGCTGTGGAGCAGGCTGTGCGGGCCTTGCATGCAGCTTACGGACTGGACCATATCAACGCATGACCGAAACGACCCAACCGGCCGTCAGGGATCCCCGCAGGCTGCTGACGCGCATGCGCGAGCTTATGGCCGTGCAGGAAAATGCGCAGGAGCGACTGGACCACCTCACCGACATGATTTCGGAGGAGGCGGGCTGGGATGTGTGCTCGATCTACCTGTCGCGAAAATCCAGCTCGCTTGAGCTGTGCGCGACGCACGGTCTGAAAACCGAGTCCGTTCACAAGGTTCGTCTCAAGCCGGGCGAGGGCCTTGTCGGCCTGGTCGCCCGCAATGCCCGTCCGTTGACGACATCAAGCGCCAGCCAGCATCCGGCCTTCTCCTACAAGCCGGAAACCGGTGAGGAACCCTTCGACACCTTTGTCGGTGTTCCAATTCTGCGCGGTGGTCGCCTGGTGGGGGTCCTGACGGCCCAGGCGGCGGCCAAGCGGGAGATTTCCGAGGAGGAAGTCGAGACGCTGCAGACCGTCGCCATGGTCCTGGCCGAGATCGTCGCCAGTGGCGATATCGCCGAAGCCGAGGAAATGGCGGAACTGGATGTTCGCCAGTCCAAGCCGGAGCGTTTCCAGGGCGGGGCCTTCGCCAGCGGTCTGGCCAAGGGCGTTGCTGTCCTGTTCGAGCCGCATGTCGGCACGGACCATCTGATCGCCGACGACATGGAGCGCGAGGAGCTACGGCTCGAACTGGCGCTGACCGCCTTGCGGGCCGCCGTGGACGAGATGCTCGAGGGTGGCCGCGGTGCCTTTGGTGGCCCAACCCGCGAAGTCCTGCAGGCGTATCGCATGTTTGCCCAGGACCGGGGCTGGCTGGAACGTCTGCGCGAGGCCGTCCGTCTTGGTCTGACTGCCGAGGCTGCGGTCGAGCGGGTGCGAAACGAGAACCGTGCCCGCCTGATGAAATCGCCGGATCCGTATTTCCGCGATCGCCTGCATGATCTGGAAGACCTGGCCAACCGCCTGCTGCGGCACCTGGACGAGGCCTATACGGGCGCCAGCATCAAACTGCCGGACAATGCGATCATCGTGGCCCGCAATCTGGGCCCCGCGGAAGTGCTCGATTTCGATCGTGACAAGCTCAAGGGCATAGCCTTGGAGGAGGGGTCTGCCTCCTCGCACGCCGCCATCGTCGCCAAGGCGCTCGGCATCCCGCTGGTCGGCAATCTGGAGGGCGCGCTCGACCGCGCCGAGGATGGCGACCCGCTGATCCTGGATGGCGAGTTTGGCCTGCTGCACATTCGACCCACCGATGATGTTGTCGCGACCTATGACGAACGCATCGAGGCTCGTTCGGCCCGTCAGGAACGTTACGCCCAGCTGCGCGGTCCGGCCCGGACCCGGGATGGACGTGAGGTCACGGTTCAGATGAATGCCGGCCTGCTGATCGAAATGACACAGCTGGAAGAACTGGGCGCCGATGGTGTGGGGCTGTTCCGCACCGAATTCCAGTTCATGGTCTCCGATACCCTGCCGCGCCTGGACGAGCAGGCCACAGTCTATCGATCTGTTCTGGAAGCTGCCGGGGACAAGCCGGTGGTGTTCCGCACGCTGGATCTGGGCGGCGACAAGGTAGCGCCTTTTGCGCCATCAGCTGTTGAACCGAATCCGGCGCTGGGCTGGCGGGCCATCCGCATGGGGCTCGATCGGCCCGGCCTGCTGCGTTACCAGCTGCGGGCGCTGATCGGGGCTGCGGCCGGCCGGTCGCTGAGAGTCATGTTCCCGATGATCGCCGCGCCGTGGGAAATGCGCGCGGCGCGCGACATGCTCGATCGCGAACTGCGTCAGGCGGAAAAGCGGGGACACGAACTGCCCAGCGAAGTCCAGGTCGGCATGATGCTGGAAACTCCCGCCATCGCCTGGGCCATGGAACAAGTCGTTGACATCATCGATTTCGTGTCCGTCGGCGCCAATGATCTGATGCAGTACTTCTTCGCGGCGGACCGGGACAATGCCCGTGTCTCGGATCGGTACGATGTGTTGAGCCCGCCCGCCCTGGGACTGTTCCAGCAGATCAGCCAGACCTGTCAGAAATACGAGATTCCGGTCTCTGTTTGCGGTGAAACCGCCTCCCGTCCGCTCGAAGCTGCGGTGCTGATTGCTCTTGGTTTCCAAAGCCTTTCCATGTCCGCCTCAAATATCGGTCCGGTCAAAAGCATGATTTCGCAAATGGATGCGAACAAGCTTGGCACCTGGATTGCTGATCACATGAATGAACCGGTCAATAGCTTGCGTTCGATGATGCTCGAAGCAGGTGAAGAGGCCGGGCTGCCAGGTGCGGCAGTTGATAATGTGGTTAAGATTTGATCTAATCGAGGTGCGCGAGCTGAGGGGGCTATTCAGATTGCGCATTTGGGTGAGGTCGCTCTTGAAATGAGCGATGGGTGGTAATGTCGAGTCAAGCTATGAGCACGGGCTTTGTCCCAGTTGATGCTGTGTTTGCAGATGAAGGCGTAGATATTCTCCAGCTTTCTGCAGGTGAACGCCTGCGTGAGGCGCGTGAAAAAGCCGGGCTGAGCCTGGATGAGGCCGCCACCCAGACCCGTATCCGCAAGGATTATCTTGAAGCGATTGAAACCATGGATCCGCGCGGCCTTCCGGCGCGTGCCTATGCTATTGGTTATCTGCGGACCTATGCCGGTTTCCTGTCCCTGGACAGCATCGCCATCGTTGACCAGTTCAAACGTGAAGTGGATACCGAAACAGGTCGTGCCCAGCCGACAGCTGCGGCCCAGACCCGTCGCGAAATCAAGCTGCCACGCGGTGTTTTTGGCGCTGCCATGATCCTGGCCAGCGTTGCGGCTGTTGCCTTCTGGTATGCCGAGCAGGCAGGCAATGACACCGGCCTGACCAATATGCCATCGCCGCCGGACGCTGCTCCGGCCTGGGCGCGCGAGGATTTCGCCGCCAATCGCCAGCCGGTGACGGTCGCCGATATCTGGTCGGACCTGCCGCTGGGAACGGCCACCGTACCACAGGACGTGATCATGCGGGCCACAGCGCCGACCTGGTTTGAAGTGCGCGACGCCTCTGGCCGTGTGCTTTTTGCGCGTGAGCTGGCGGCAGGTGAAGCCTATCGGGCCCAGGAAGACGGTCTGACCGTTTCCGCCCGCAATGCCGGTGCCATCCAGCTGGAGGTAGACGGCGAGCTTGTCGGTTCGCTGGGCGAGGAAGGCCTATCCGTAGAGAACCAGCCGGTTCTGGCCCAGGCGGAAACTGCACAAGGTGAGCGCTAAGCGAGTTCATCCTCTCGAAAGCGCCACATGAAGCCGCTATATCGGGTCTGAAACCTGATTGGAGCGTTTTCGCATGTCCGACCTCAGCAAAGATCCGCGCAGCGTTCGTCCGTGGCGCATGATCGAGCGTCGCAAGAGCCGCAAGATCAAGGTCGGTGATCTGCAGGTCGGCGGTGATGCGCCGATTACCGTCCAGACCATGACCAATACCGTGACTGCCGATGCCGGCGCGACGATCGACCAGATCCGTCGTTGTGAAGAGGCCGGCGTCGATATGGTGCGTGTGTCCTGTCCGGACGAGGCGTCGACTGCCGCGTTCCGGGAAATCGCCCGCGCAGCGACCGTGCCGCTGATTGCCGATATCCATTTTCACTACAAGCGCGGTATCGAGGCGGCAGAGGCGGGCGCAGCCTGCCTGCGCATCAATCCGGGCAATATCGGTTCGATGGACCGGGTAAGGGATGTCGTCCAGGCCGCGCGCGATCATGGCTGTGCCATCCGCATCGGTGTGAATGCCGGTTCGCTGGAAAAACACCTGCTGGAAAAATACGGCGAGCCCTGTCCCGAGGCGATGGTGGAAAGCGCGCTGGACCACGCCCGCATCCTCGAGGATCTCGATTTCCGCGATTACAAGATCTCGGTGAAGGCGTCCGACGCCTTCCTGACCGTGGCCGCTTATCAGGCTTTGTCGGAAGCGACTGATGCGCCGCTGCATCTTGGTGTCACCGAGGCCGGCGGGCAGCGCATCGGCACGGTGAAATCCTCCATCGGTATCGGCTCCCTCCTATGGGCGGGCATCGGTGACACCATCCGTGTGTCCCTGTCGGCCGAGCCGGAGGAAGAGGTCCGTGTCGGTTTTGATATCCTCAAATCGCTGGGCCTGCGCACGCGAGGCGTCAATATCATCGCCTGTCCGTCCTGCGCGCGTCAGGGGTTTGACGTGATCCGCACGGTGCAGACGCTGGAAGAGCGTCTGGCGCACATTTCCGAACCCATTTCGCTGTCCATCATCGGCTGTGTCGTCAATGGTCCGGGTGAAGCGCTGATGACCGATCTTGGATTTACCGGCGGTGGTGCTGGCCGTGGCAAGATGTATGTCTCCGGCCGACCCGACCACAATGTCTCCAACGAGGAGATGGTCGAACATATCGTTGAAATGGTTGAGAAACGCGCTGAGGAAATGCGTGCTGAAACCGAGAACGTTTGACGCGATTTTCGCGATTTTCGCTTGCAGACGGGCGCACCAATCGTCACGGTAAAGTGATGCTTCGGGCTCAAGACAGATCAATCAGGATACCACGCGAATACTGGCTTTTGCAGAGTCGAGAGTATGCATTTGTGGTCATGGTTGCTGGCCTGTCCGTTATGCTGGTTGTGGTTTTGAATCTTGTCCTGAACGAACTCAGCCTTCCGGATTGGCCATTCAAGGTCATAGCGCTGCTGCCGATTTTTGTCGCAGCCGTCGTTGCAGCCCGGTTCACAGTTCAGCTTGGGTGGAAAGCCTTTGCTCCAACAACTGTGGAACGCGTCCGCTTTCGGCTGGCAAGGCAGCTTCCACGGTCATATTTCCGGGCCAAGCGATTGAGCGGCGCCGGGGTGCGAAAATACAATCCGCTGTACTTTTTCGACGGGCGGTCCCGCTGGCTCGTCCTCACCCATAGTGCCTTATTGGGCGGCTTGGTGGCTTTCGCTCCGTCATTGTTGGCTTCTGTCGGTTTCCCAGGGTTTTCGCCGGATGCTGTGCAGTCCGAGCTGACGGTCATGGCGGTGATGTTCGCTGGTGCGACAGCGGTGCAATACATCACCAGACGGATTCATTGGCATTGGGTTCGTGAGCAGATGAACAAGTATGCGAAGCGTGAAAACGTGGCCCAAGTTGGAGCGCCCGTCTCCATAAATGCCTTGGCTTGGACTGGCAGATCCAGCAGCTCTTGAACGCGCTGCGACGGAAGTCACAACCTAGCGGGACGCTCCCGCAAACCATCCCCCTTTCGCCAAGACTAAACAAAAGCTCATTTGTCCGGCACGGCTGAGCCAGAATAGGCTTATGCTAGGAGTTACATTGCGAGGGACCGGGCCGACAGGGCCCGTGGGAGCTGTTATGCTGGAACTATCCGGACTTACGAAAACCTATGGCAACAAGGTGCGCGCGCTCGATGGCGTGTCGCTTTCCATCCCCAAGGGGATGTTCGGGCTGCTGGGCCCGAATGGCGCGGGCAAGTCGTCGCTGATGCGCACGATCGCCACGCTGCAATCACCGGATCAGGGCAGCCTGACCTTTGGTGATATCGATATTCTCAAGGACCCGCAGGCCCTGCGCGCCACGCTGGGTTATCTGCCCCAGGATTTCGGCGTCTATCCGCGCATGTCGGCGCGCGCCATGCTGGACCACCTGGCTGTGCTCAAGGGCCTGTCGAACGCCAAGGAGCGCAAGACTGTGGTGGAGACACTGCTCGAACAGACCAATCTGTCCCAGCACGCCAACAAGGCCGTTGCCAGTTATTCCGGCGGCATGCGCCAGCGTTTCGGCATCGCCCAGGCCTTGCTGGGTGACCCGCAGCTGATCATCGTCGACGAGCCGACTGCCGGCCTCGACCCGGAAGAGCGTAACCGCTTCCACAACCTGCTGTCTGAAATCGGTGAGAATGTCGTGGTTATCCTGTCCACGCACATCGTTGAAGACGTGGCTGACCTGTGTCCGCAAATGGCCATCATGAACCGCGGCCAGATTGTTTCTGCCGGAGCGCCGAATGACCTCATTGCAGATCTGAACGGCAAGGTCTGGGCAAAGACAATCGAGAAATCCGAGTTGGCGGGCCTGCGTGGCAAGTACCAGATCATCTCCGAGCGTCTGACGGTCGGTAAGGTGCGTATCCACGTATTGGCGGACAGCGACCCGGGTGATGGCTTTGAATCCATCCAGCCGGATCTGGAAGACGTCTATTTCGCCACCATCCGTGGTGGTCAATCCGAAGCGGCTGCGGCCTGATTTCAAACCCTGTCTGAAAGGAGCACGTCATGCTCTCCAAGATCGCCGGGTTTGAGGTTCGCTATCAGCTCTTCTCTCCCGTATTCATTGCCGTCTTCGCCATCTTCTTCCTGCTGGTGTTTGGCGGTGTCACCATTGACAACATCCAGGTGGGCGGCGGCGGTGCGACGAATATCAATTCGCCCAACGCCCTGACCATCAACATCATGATTTTCTCCCTCTTCGGGGGGCTGATCCCGGCGGCGTTTCTGTCGTCCGGCGTAATTCGTGACCGAAGTTTCAAGTCGGAAGAGCTCTTCTTCTCCCGTCCGGTGAAGGAGTTCGACTTTGTCTTGGGACGGTTCACAGGCGGTTTCATCGCGACGGCATTGTGTTTCGCATCCGTACCGCTCGCCTTCCTGATCGGTTCCATGATGCCCTGGCTGGACCAGGAGCTGATCGGACCGACCAATCTGGGCTGGTATCTCTACGTCTATGCCTCCATCGGCCTGGTCAATATGTGGGTCGTGGGCACGGTCTTGTTCGCCGTCGCCAATTTCACCCGCTCCCAGATCTTCGTCTGGGTCGCCTTCCTCGGCCTGTTGGTGCTCTATTTTGTCGGCAGCGCAATCGCCGGCCAGGAGCCGGAATTGCGTGACGAGTTCGCGCTGATCGATCCGTTTGCCTTCAACACATTCGGCGAAGTGACACGCTATTGGACCGCATTCGAGGCCAATACCCAGGTCATTCCGTTCGAGGGGCTGTTCCTGATGAACCGCCTGATCTGGATCGGTATCGGTCTGGCCTTGTTGCTGCTCAGCGTGTTCACTTTCCGCTTCCGCAAGGGCGGTTCGGCGAGCGCGTCCAAGAAGAGCAAGGCGCAGGCGGCTGTTGGACCGAAGAGCGCGATCTCTGATCTTGAACTGCCGCGCATGCAGCCGGTCCTGAACGGGACGACAACGCGTCAGCAGTTCGTCGCGCGCCTCGGATTCGAGGTGAAAGGTGTTGTCCTGAACGTCGCCTTCTGGGTGATCCTGGCGTTCGGTTTGTTCAATACCGTGCCCGGATTTTTCTTCGCCAATGGCATTTACGGCACAGATAATTATCCGGTCACTCGGGTCATGATGAACACCATCAATGGTGCTTATTCGATCATCCCGATCATCATCGTGATCTATTACGCGGCTGAACTGATGTGGCGCGAACGTCGTTTCCGTTTCAACGAAATCACGGATGCGACGCCGACACCGAGCTGGGTATTTATCACCTCGAAATTCCTGGCGATGATGGTCGTCATCCTTTCGCTAGCCGTAGTGGCCGTTGTTGCTGCGGCACTGTCTCAGCTGGCGATGGGTTATACGGCCATCGAGATGGATCAGTACTTCATCCGGTCGGTGATGGAGATCATTGTGCCGGCGGCCTTGCTGTCCGCGCTGGCGATTTTCCTGCAGGTTCTGCTGAATAATCGCTGGCTGGGCATGGCGGCCATGCTGGTCTTCTTTGTGGCTTCGTTGATCATGAGCCAGATCGGTTTTGACCATAATCTCTATCAGTATGGCGGTTCACCCGGAGCTCCGTATTCGGATATGAACGGGTATGGCCACTTCCTGGGCATCTCACTCTGGTTCACGCTGTATTGGAGCTTCTGGGCCCTGTTCCTCATGGTACTGGCCTATCAGCTCTGGAGCCGTGGCGCGCTCACCCCGATCGGTACTCGTCTGAAGAACCTGTTTGTCGGCTTTACCCCCGCAACGGCAGGTCTGGCGATGATTTCGCTGATCGGTGCCGGGGTGACCGGTGGTTGGATCTTCTACAACACCAATGTCATCAACCAGTATGTCTCCGGACCGCAGGCGCGCACCATGCGTGCGGAGTATGAGCGGACCTACGACCATCTCGTAGATCTGCCTCAGCCGACGATCACGGCGACATCCTATGAAGTCGAGATTTATCCGGAAGACCGCCGGTATGAAGCGGTGGGTCAGTATGTGATGGAAAACCAGACCGAGGCGCCGCTGGATACGCTCTGGCTGTCCTATGGCGCGGGCACGACTGTGGTCCGTCAAGAGATGGAAGGCGCAACGCCCGACACGACTGACGAAGGCATGTACATCTATTCCTTCACGCTGGAACCGCCGATGCAGCCGGGCGAAGTACGGACGCTGGACTTTGAGGTCCATCGCAACAATCCCGGTTTTCGTAACAGCGGCAATGTGACGACGGTCAACTACAACGGCACCTTCTTTAACAACGGCGAGTCCATGCCGCAGATCGGTGTGAACCAGGGATGGTTCCTGCAGGATCGGCAGCAGCGTCGTCGTGAAGGTCTGGAGCCTCTGCCGCGGGCCTATCCGCTTGAGGACGAGCATCGCTGGTTTGAAAGTGGCTTTGGCCAGTCTGCCCACTTTGTCGATTTCCGCACGGAGGTCTGCACCGTGGCGGGCGAAATCGCGGTGGCACCGGGTTATCTTGAGCGGGAATGGTCCGAACAGGACGCATCCGGTCGTGACCGTGCCTGTTACGAGTACATCATGGATCGCCCGATCCTGAACTTCTACTCGTGGCTGTCTGCCGATTATGAAGTTGCCGAACAGGAGTTCGACGGCATCAATCTGCAGGTCTTCTATCACCAGCCGCATGACTGGAATGTCGAGCGCATGATTGAGGCTTCGGCTGACTCCCTGCGTTACTTCTCCCAGGTGCACAGCCCGTTCCAGTACAGCCAGTTCCGTATTCTGGAATTCCCGTCCTATCAGACCTTTGCCCAATCCTTCCCGAACACGATCCCGTATTCGGAAGGCATTGGTTTCATCGGTGATCTGACGGATCCGGACGCCATTGACTATGTCTACTACGTCACCGCGCACGAAGCGGCGCACCAGTGGTGGGCGCACCAGGTGATGGCAGCCAATGTCCAGGGTGGCACGATGCTGATCGAATCCTTCGCTCAATATTCTGCGCTGATGGTCATGCGCCAGGAGTATGGCGAGGACGCGATGCGTCGCTTCCTCAAATACGAGCTGGACAGCTATCTGGGATCGCGTGGTTCAGAAGCCATCGAGGAGCAGCCGCTCTATCGGGTCGAGAACCAGCAATACATCCACTATCGCAAGGGCTCTGTGATCATGTACGCCCTGCAGGACTATATCGGTGAAGACACCGTGAACCGGGCCCTGCAGCGTCTGATCGAGGAGCGGGCCTTCTCGTCCGAACCCTATGCCACCACGCTCGATTTCCTGCGTATACTACGCGAGGAAGCCGGTCCGGAGTGGGATAGTGTGATCACCGACTTCTTCGAGCGGATCATCCTGTTTGATCTGCAGGTCACCGACGCGACGGCGACGCAGCGGGAAGATGGCCGCTGGGATGTCGTGATCGATGTCGAGGCCCGCAAGTTCGAGGCTGATGGCGAAGGCCAGCAGACCGAGGAGGCGATCGACTATCTGATCGATATCGGGGTGTTCACCCGTGATCTCGAGGGAGCTATCGAGGGTTCCGACCACGTGCTCTACATGGAGAAGCACCGTGTGAACGAGAACACGATGCGGTTCGAGCTGATCGTTGACGAGGAGCCGCTTTATGTCGGTATCGATCCGTACAACAAGCTGGTCGATCGTAATTCCGACGACAACCTGTCGCGCGTGACGATCGAGTAAAACCGATCAGCGTTTCACGCTTGAAATGAAAAGAGGGAGCGGGCCTAGTTCTGCTCCCTTTTTGATTCCGGGAGACATCATGACCACGCTGTACGGGTTGAAGAATTGCGACACCTGCAAGAAAGCCATGAAGGCGATGGATGCGGCGGGCACGGCCTACACATTTGTCGACATCCGCGCCGAGGCTGACCTGGCGGCGAAGGCACCGCTCTGGCTGGAGGCTGTGGGTGCCAAGGCGCTGGTGAATACCCGCTCGACCACGTGGCGCGGTCTGGACGAGGCCCAGCGGGCGCGTGTCGAGACGGATGCGGCGGGCTTGCTGGCGGAAAACCCGACCCTGGTCAAACGCCCGGTGATTGAACATGCGGGCGAGGTGCGTGTCGGCTGGACGGCGGCGAGCCAGGCGGGGCTGGTCTGAGATGGACAAGGCGCTGAAAGCGGGCTGCGAGCTGGATCTGGGTTTCCCCTTTCACCGACCGGAAACACCGGCGCAGCGCCTGCGCGCGATTGCGGACTGGATGGAGGCGGACGGCAAGGGCTGGGAACTCTATGTCACCGGCGAGACCGCCCAGGCGCTGGAACAGCGCATCGCCGAACTGACCGGAAAGCCGGCTGCGGTCTGGATGCCCACCGGAACGATGGGCCAGGCGCTGGCGGCGCGGCTGCATTGTGAAAGCCGGGGCAATTACCGCCTCGCCCTGCACCCAAATTCCCACCTCCTGCTGCACGAGCAGGAGGGCGCGCGTTATGTGCACGGGCTCGACCCGGTCGAGATGGGGGAGTGGGCCAAGGTGCTCACCGCAAGTGATCTGCCCGACAATGCCGGTTGCGCGATCGTTGAGCTGGGCCAGCGCCATAATGGTGGTCTCCTGCCGCGCTGGGGTGTGCTGGAAGCGCTCAAGGCGCGGGCTGCCGAGCTGGACCTGCCCCTGCACATGGACGGCGCCCGCCTGTGGTCAACCCGGCCGCATTTCGACGATCGTTCCTATGCCGAGATCTGCGAGGGTTTCGCCTCGGTCTATGTCTCGCTCTACAAGGATATTGGCGCGATTGGCGGGGCGGTCCTGGCCGGGGAAGAGGCCTTTATCGAACAGATGCGCACCTGGCGCGCCCGGCTGGGCGGCATGTTTCCCATGGCCTGGCCGAACACGGCCGATGCGCTGCGCCTGCTGGACGAACAGGTTGAATTGATGCCGGAACTGGTGGCGCGGGCGAGGATGCTGGGCGACGCGATTGACCGGCTGGACGGTCTGTCGGTGACGCCCTCCCCAGTGCAGACCAATCTCTTTCACGTCGAGGCTGATGCCTCGGTCGACGCTATTGATGCCGCGCGTGATGCGGTCGCGCGTGACCATTGCGTCTGGCTGTTTTCACGCTGCTGGGACTTGCCACAACAGGAGCGTCCGGCCATCGAGGTTACGGTGGGTGCCAAGCTCTACGACATGCCGCCGGAACGTGTGATCGAGGCGTTTGCCGGGCTGGCCAGGCGGCTGGCCTAGTCGACGATCGCAAACATCTCCAGCACGCGTTCGATCACTGCGCCGTCGCGTTCAATGATCAGGGGCAGGGTGTTTGCCTCGGGCGGATTACAGCCGCGTTCACCGATCGGTGTGCCGTGGAAATGGGTGATCAGATCGCCTGCGCGAATATCGACCCGTGAGGCCGGCGTGTTCGGCAGGATGTCGGCGACGCGGAAGCCGTTCGGCTCGGGCTGAAAGACCATGCCGTGGCTGACGACCGGTTCAAACGTGATCGGTGCGTCCGGATCGATGCGTTCGATACGCACACGTTCGCGGCGCTGGTCAAAGGTCCAGATGAAATGTTGCATGATCTCGCCACCGATCAGCTCGGTGCCGGGAGTGGACTGGATGGTCGGGGTGACCAGCTCGTTGGGGCCAAACCGCGCATTCTCGCTGAGCCGGGCCGAAGAGCGGCGCTCGATATGATTGAGCCGGAAGGAGGCGCCGGACGCGACGGGATCGGCGGTCGTCTCGAAACGGTCGATATGATTGACCGAAAAGCCGGAGAGCGCCGCGCCGCTATCGATCAGCATGCGCCGGGTACGGTTGGAAAACTCGATCCGCAGCCAGGGGCGGTCATCCGGTCCGCTGGCATTGAACACGGTCTGGCGGTCCGGTCGCGGCAGTTCCCCCGGCTCGATACGCATTTCATCGCGGGCATAATCCAGCGTCAGCAGATAATCATCAAAGGCATCAAAGGCGAGAATGCCATCGACCTCCCGGCCCAGGGCCAGGGAGAGATGATCGAGATCCTGTACACGGGCGCGCAGGCTGGTCACCCGCAGCGGGCCCATCGACATTTCCGGAAAGTTCGCGCGCTGGCCCTCGCGCACACGGGTGGAGGAAATGCGCGCCACACTGTCCGGATCGACATAGGTGGTTGAGGCGCCGGTGTCATAGATGAACCAGAGCGTCCGGTCTTCCGCGCCATCTTCGCCGGGGCGCAGGGTCACCGGGACAAAGAAATAACCGCGACACATCTCGCTGGGCACGGTGATCGGGAATTCGGGCTCATTGCCGGACACGGTTTCCGCGACGGGCTGGTTCGTAAGGGCGAGCGCAAGCAGTGCGAACTTCATTTGCATATTCCTCCTCCGCCGGAAGCAGGATAGAGGAGTTGGGTGGGGTTCCAACAGGGATTGATCTCGATGAAATCCATTTGCGTCTACTGTGGTTCCAATCCTGGTAAGAAGCCGGTCTATGTCACCGCTGCGCGCAAGGTCGGCCAGGTGTTGGCGCGGCGCGGGATCGAAGTCGTCTATGGCGGGGGCCAGGTTGGCCTGATGGGCGAGGTCGCCGACGCGGCACTGGACGCCGGCGGGCGTGTCGTCGGTGTCATCCCCGAATTCATGGCGCTCAAGGAAATCGCCCACATGGATCTTTCCGAGCTGCACGTCGTGCAGTCCATGCACGCGCGCAAGGCCAAGATGGTCAAGCTTTCAGACGCTTTCATTGCCCTGCCGGGCGGGATCGGCACGATGGAGGAGATGTTCGAGATCTGGACGTGGGGACAGCTCGGCCAACACCGCCACCCGGTCGGTCTTTTGAATGTGGACGGCTATTATGATGACCTGGTCGGCTTCCTCGACACGATGACGGAACAGGGTTTCCTGGCGCCTGAACATCGTGGCGCACTGAAGGTGGATGACCGGGTGGAAGGCCTGCTGGAACAGTTTGATAGCTATGAGGCGCCTGCCGCGGATGTGCGCCTGAAAACATTGCAGACCTGACAACCGGAATTTCGCTCGCTTTTTTCCGGCGAAGCGCTCTAATCTCCGACCCGACTGGTTGGTTTTTCAGGGGCGATTCGATGAATTCCATTCTCACACCTATGTTGGCATTGATCATCTGGACCTTTGTCATGTGGTTCTGGATGTATGCGACCCGAATCCCCGCCATGCAGAAGGCAGGCATCAATGCCGCCAAGATGAAAGCCAAGTCCGAGATGGATGTGCTGCCCATCGAGGTGAAGCGCATCGCGGACAATTTCAATCACCTACACGAACAGCCCACCATCTTTTTCGCGCTGGTCATCTATTGCCACCTGGCCGGCGTCGCGGACGGTCTGAACATCGCCCTGGCCTGGGCCTATGTCGGCCTGCGTGTTTCACACAGCCTGGTGCAGGCCCTGTGGAATTTCATACCTGTGCGCTTCTTCATCTTCGCCGCCAGCACCATCGTCATGATGGTCATCGGTGTGCGGGCAGCGCTGGCGCTGGGATAACAGCGTCAAGGCATTTCCAATTGTCGCGCGCAATGATACCTCACGCCCATGCACGCACCTGAAGCCCGACTCGAACAAGTCATCGACCGATTTGACCAGGTCGAAGCCCGTCTTGGCGCTGCCGCCGATGCGGAGGAGATCGTCAAACTCTCCAAGGAACACGCCGAGCTTCGCCCGGTGGCCGAAAAGGCTGCCGAGCTGAAAGCGGCGCGTCAGGAACTCATCGATCTCGAGGAGATGATGAATTCCGACGATGCCGAGATGGCGGAAATGGCCAAGGACGAGTTCTACGAGCTGAAGGAGCGCCTGCCCGAGCTGGAGCACGGGATGAATCTCCTGCTTCTGCCCAAGGACAAGGATGACAGCGCCAACGCCCTGGTCGAGATCCGGGCCGGAACCGGAGGTGACGAGGCGGCGTTGTTCGCCGGCGATCTCTATCGCATGTATGAGCGTTACGCCCAGCTGCAGGGCTGGACCTGGGAGCTGGACAGTGCGTCGGAAGGCGAGCATGGCGGCTATAAGGAAGTTATCGCTTCTGTTTCCGGAGCGGGCGTGTTCGGGCGTCTGAAGTTTGAAAGCGGCGTGCACCGTGTCCAGCGTGTGCCGGCGACGGAAAGCCAGGGCCGTATCCACACGTCTGCGGCGACGGTGGCGATCATGCCCAAGCCGGACGATATCGAGAGCGGGCTGGATATGAGCGAGGTTCGTGTCGACACGATGCGCGCGTCCGGTGCCGGTGGCCAGCACGTCAACAAGACCGAGTCCGCGGTTCGCATGACCCACTTGCCGACGGGCATCATGGTGGTCTGCGCCGAGAAGTCCCAGCACCAGAACCGTGCCAAGGCCGCCGAGCTGCTTGCGGCCAAGCTCTATGACATGAAGCGCGAAGCCGCGGCTGCTGAACGGGCCGCCGAGCGCAAGGACCAGATCGGTTCCGGCGACCGTTCCGAACGTATCCGCACCTATAATTATCCGCAGGGCCGTGTTTCCGATCACCGCATCAATCTGACGCTCTACAAGCTGGATCAGATTGTCGCCGGAGACGGGCTGGACGAGGTTGTCACCGCTCTGATCTCCGAGGACCAGGCTGCGCGTCTGGCCGCGATGGAGCAGGACGGGTAATTTTCCTTCCCCTTGATGGGGAAGGTGGACCCGATGAAATCGGGTTCGGATAGGGTGACGTGCCGAAGGCACGAAGCCAACGGTCGTTTTTGCGGCTGCGCCGCGCACCCACTCCCCCCGGACGGGTCCGGGGACCTCGCCCATCAAGGGCGAGGAGCTAGACAGGCTGAGCCACCGTGAACTCCGATTTTGATAAAATGGTTGTGGATGCCCGCACCGTCTTTGACGCCAGCGCCAGCAAGCCCCTGCGCGATGCCTGGGCTGAGCTGGGCCTGGTGGAGGTGCGTGCGGACCTGGTCAGACGCCTCGGCGAGGCCGGCATTGGCGAGGCCGAGACGGATACACGTTTTCTGCTGGCGCATGTGCTGGCGCCCGCCGGTTTTGCGGAGGCCGTGGCAGACCCGGCGCTGTGTTCCTGGCAACAGATCAGCCATCTGGCTGAGCTGGCCTGGGAGCGCATCCACCGCAAGCCGATGTCACAGGTTCTGGGCACCCAGCCCTTCTGGACGCTCGAGCTGGAGGTCACAGGCGATGTGCTGACCCCGCGCGCGGATACCGAAACCCTGGTCGAGGCGGTGCTGAAGGAACGGGCAGACGAGACCGCGCGTGTGCTGGATATCGGCACCGGTTCCGGTGCGATCCTTTTGGCCCTGCTCAGCGAGCGCCAAGCCTGGCAAGGCGTCGGCGTGGATGTGTCCGAGGCGGCCCTGGATGTCGCGGCGAGGAATGCACGCCGTTGTGGTCTGGATGAGCGGGCTGAATTCCTGCAGGCGAGCTGGGGGCGGGGACTGCCGGCCGCGACGTTCGACATCCTGGTGTCCAACCCGCCCTATATTCGCTCTGATGTCATGGAGACGCTGGATCCGGAAGTACGTGATTACGAACCGCACCTGGCGCTGGACGGTGGCTTGGACGGGCTGGATGCCTATCGCGCCATCCTCGAGGAGGCGCAGGGCCTGGTCAAACCCGGCGGGCTGGTGGCTTTCGAGATCGGTTATGACCAGGGCGAGGCGGTGAGCGGGCTGCTGGGCGCTCAAGGCCTGTCGGGAATCGCCATAATCAAGGATCTGGCCGGGCATGATCGTGTCGTGCTCGGGTCTTTGTCATAAAGAAACGGCTAAAAGGGCTTGGAAAGCTGCAAAGGGCGGTCTAGGTTCCGTTCATCAGGTGGACGCGCCTTGGGGGCCGTGCGCGGCCGGATGAACCACCTGACAGATCCGGCTAATTGAACAACCCCGAACAGGCGACAGGCTTATCATTGCAGCTGCACGGTTAGGCCAGAGGTTATTACCGCTGTTTACACAGGGAACGACGATATGAAGCGTCAGCGCGGTCGAGGTCGGAAGCCAGGCAATCCTGCGAACCGGACCTTTGAGAGCAATGGTCCTGAGGTGAAGATCCGGGGCAATGCGACCCAGATCCACGACAAGTATCTCCAGCTGGCGCGCGATGCGTCCTCCTCGGGCGACCGCGTCCGGGCCGAGAACCTGTATCAGCACGCCGAACACTATTACCGCATCATCCAGGCCAACCAGCCCAAGCGCGATCCCGCTGCTGAGGAAGGTGCCGAGAACGCGGAAGCCAATGGCGAGAACGCCGAGGGCGAGGACCAGTCCCAGGGCGAGGGCAATGACCGTCGCGGTCGTGGCCGTGGTCGCGGACGTGGCCGCCGCCAGCAAGAGGATAATGCAACGCCGGAAGGCGAGCAGTCCGAAGCGGCCAAGGCTGATGGCGAAGAGTCGTCCGAGGAAGCCGCTGCGGCTCCGGAAGGTGATGAGGAGGCTCCGCGCCGCCGCACCCGCCGCCCGCGTCGTCCGCGCGCATCGGAAGGTTCCGACGGCGCTGAAGCGTCTGCCGAAGCCGGCGAAAAATCCTCCGAGGACAGCGAAAGCGAAGCTGCTTAAACGCTGTAGGTTTCAAGATTTGAACCCGCGATTGCCTGGCGATCGCGGGTTTTTATTTGCCTGAAACTCTGTCCCCTGCCGCGACGCTGCCGCCGCGTTCCACCGATACATACACACCGCAATCCATGTGCCCGAAACTGTCGAACAGGGCCTTGGGGATGTCGGCGTCCCTGGCCGCGGTGACAGGGTTGATGCTGGTCGCGACACAGCGGCGGATGCGGGCGCGGATCTCGACCTCGGCTTCGCCAATCACCAGGCGTTCGCCCACCATGTCCAGCTCGGCCCAGGGTTCCAGGTCATCGATCAGCAGATTGCCGCGAAAGCGGACCGGATCGAGCGCCTGGCCGGTGCGTTCCGCCAGATCGCGCACCGAGGCAAGATTGATGATGGACGGGTAGGGATCGGGGATATCGGTCATGGCCTGGCTGCCCGCCTGAATCAGGCGCAGGCGTCCGCGGACCTGGTCCGACAGGGCCTGGCTGAGATGGTCGAACAGTGCCGCGTGTGTTTCCGCATCATTGAGATCGACCTGGAGGCAGGTGCCATCCGGCGCGATGACGGTCCAGATCTGGTGTTCAGCGTTGAAACGCGTGCTCCAGCCCGCCAGGTCAGACTGGGCGGCGAGCATGAGGAAATTCTTCTTGGAGACATGTCCCGGTGCGGTCGCATCATACTGTCCCGGGCCGTTCTCGATCGCCCAGTGGCGGTCAAATGGCAGGCCTTTTCCCTGTGTCAGCTCGATCTGGTCCAGGACTTGCGGGCTGAACCCTTTGACGGGAAACCGGTGAATGGCGCTAAGCTTGGGCATGAAGGTGGAATCTCCGCTGGGTGGTCAGAATGTCGCGCGACCACCTCTTGTGTGATGGTTGTGCCACACCTACATGCCATACGAAAAGCGAATTTGCCGTGCCTTATCAGGGCGGTCCTTCGCACCCATCTCGCCTCTAACGGGAGATAGACATGGACTTTGAAAACTACACGGACCGGGCCCGGTCCATAATCCAGGCCGCTCAGGGGCTGGCGCTCAAATCCAGCCACCAGCAATTTGCGCCCGAACACATTCTGAAAGCCTTGCTGGACGACGAAACCGGTCTGGCCGGAAACCTCATCCAGGCTGCAGGCGGGCGTTTGCGCCAGGTGCAGGACGCCGTCGACCAGGCCCTCGACGCCATGCCGAAAGTGGAAGGCGGCCAGGGCAAGCTCTATCTCGCCCCGCAAACGGCGAAGGTGTTCGGCGCTGCAGATGACGCCGCCAAGCGGGCCGGCGATCAATTCGTCTCCGCTGAACGTATCCTGCAGGCGATTTCCCTCAATCCCGACAACAAGGCCCATGACGCGCTCAAGGCTGCGGGTGTCACCCCGCAGGCGCTGAACACGGCCATCAATGATCTGCGTGCCGGCCGCACGGCGGACAGTCAGTCGGCGGAAGACAGTTATGAGGCGCTCAAGAAATACGCCCGCGACCTGACGGAAGTTGCGCGCGAGGGCAAGCTAGATCCGGTGATCGGCCGGGACGAGGAAATCCGCCGCGCCATCCAGGTGCTTTCCCGCCGGACCAAGAACAATCCGGTTCTCATCGGTGAGCCGGGTGTCGGCAAGACCGCCATCGCGGAAGGCCTGGCGCTGCGCATCGTCAATGGCGATGTGCCGGAAAGCCTCAAGGAAAAACGTCTTCTCGCCTTGGACATGGGCGCACTGATCGCCGGTGCGAAATATCGCGGTGAGTTCGAGGAGCGTCTCAAGGCCGTGCTGTCGGAAGTCGAAAGCGCCAATGGCGAGATCGTGCTCTTCATCGACGAGATGCATACGCTTGTGGGTGCAGGCAAGACGGATGGCGCCATGGATGCGTCCAATCTGCTCAAGCCTGCCCTGGCCCGTGGTGAACTGCACTGTGTGGGTGCCACGACACTGGATGAATACCGCAAGCATGTTGAAAAGGATGCGGCCCTGGCCCGGCGGTTCCAGCCGGTCATGGTCGAGGAGCCGACGGTCGAGGACACCGTCTCGATCCTGCGTGGCCTGAAGGAGAAATACGAGGTGCATCACGGCGTTCGTATCGCTGATAGTGCCATCGTCTCCGCGGCCAATCTGTCCAATCGCTACATCACCGACCGTTTCCTGCCGGACAAGGCCATCGACCTGATGGACGAGGCCGCCTCGCGCCTGCGCATGCAGGTCGACAGCAAGCCGGAGGAACTCGACGAGATCGATCGCCGGGCTATCCAGCTGAAAATCGAGGCGGAAGCGCTGAAGAAGGAAAGCGATGACGCGTCCCGCGAGCGTTTTGCCAATCTGGGCAAGGAAATCGCCGAGCTCGAAGCCCGGTCCGCCGAACTGACCGCCGCCTGGCGCGCCGAGAAGGACAAGCTGGCCTCGGCGACCACGCTGAAGGAAGGCCTCGAACGGGCGCGCCAGGAACTTCTTGATGCCGAGCGTCGGGGCGACTTGGCCAAGGCCTCCGAGATCAAATACGGCCGTTTGCCGGATCTGGAGCGCAAGCTCGCAGAAGCCGAGCAGCAGGGCGATGAAGACCAGATGGTGCAGGAAGTCGTCGATGACGAGCAAATCGCCCATGTCGTCTCGCGCTGGACCGGTGTTCCGGTGGACAAGATGCTGGAAGGCGAACGCGACAAGCTTTTGCGCATGGAAGACGGATTGCGCGGCCGCGTGATCGGTCAGGAAGAAGCGCTGGTCGCCGTGTCCGACGCCGTGCGCCGTGCGCGTGCGGGTCTGAAGGATCCAAGCCGTCCGATCGGTTCCTTCCTGTTCCTGGGCCCGACCGGTGTCGGCAAGACCGAGCTGACCAAGGCATTGGCCGAATTCCTCTTCGATAACGAGACTGCGGTGACCCGCATGGACATGTCGGAATACATGGAGAAACACTCCGTTGCCCGCATGATCGGCGCGCCTCCGGGTTATGTCGGTTACGAGGAGGGCGGTGCCCTGACCGAAAGCGTCCGTCGCCGGCCCTATCAGGTCGTGCTGCTGGACGAGGTCGAGAAGGCGCACACGGATGTCTTCAACGTGCTCCTGCAGGTGCTCGATGACGGCCGGCTGACCGATGGTCAGGGGCGTACCGTCGATTTCCGCAACACAATCATCATCATGACGTCCAATCTGGGTGCCGAGCACCTGCAACTGGTCGATGATGTCACCGAAGCGCGCGATGGTGTGATGGCGGTGATGCGCGGACATTTCCGGCCGGAATTCCTCAACCGGATCGACGAGACCATCCTCTTCTCCAAGCTCAAGCCGGAGGATATGGGCGCAATTGTCGACATCCAGCTGCGGGGTCTCGCACATCTTCTGGAGGATCGCCGCATGACGATCGAGCTGGACGCTGCCGCGCGTGACTGGCTGGCGGTGAAAGGCTTTGATCCGGCCTATGGCGCACGGCCCCTCAAGCGGGTGATCCAGAAAGAGGTCCAGGATCCGCTCGCCCGCCTGTTGCTGCAGGGCGATATCAAGGATGGCGACGAGATCCGTGTAAGTGCGGAGGCCGGTGTGCTGGTCATCAATGGTGTCGCTGTCAGCGAAGCCAGGCCGGTCAGCGAGACCGTCAACTAGACCCGGAACAAAAAAAAGGGGCTGGATTTCCAGCCCCTTTTCCTTTGTCAGCTGTCCGGTATCAGCAGTCGAGCGCCAATACCGGCTCTCCGTCCGACGTTCGTGCATAGGTTTCGCCGGTTTTTTCCAGCGTGCCCGTGATGCGCTGGCGGAAGGATGAAAACCAGCTGGATTTCACCACATCGATGGGTTCGTCTAGGTGCAGGGCGACCTGGCGGCGACCGCCGGCCAGGTTCTGCAAACCCAGCAAGGTGCCGGTAAAGGCATGGCCGAGATAACGGCCGGTGACGCGGTGGCCGACTTGCAGCCCGGTCTTGCCAGGCTTGTCCAGCGCTGCGCTCATCGTGTTCCAGTCCCGGAAGCCATACTGTTTCGAGACAAGTTCGAGGGCCTCGGAGTGGGACATAAAATTGCCCTCCGCGACCAGGGATTGGCGCAGGCGTTTGGCCTGGGTCTTGATCGTCGAACGATCAGGCAGGTTCAGGGTGTCAGACATCGTCTTTCCTCATGCGTTGCAAGCATGCGTAAAGCGTGATGGGGCTCGCCTTGCCATCGCATCGCATGCCGCGCAGTGCGGAATGGGATCGATGTGATCCGGATTTTCACCATGACCAGAGGTCTGCGAGCGGCGGGCAATCCGGGGCCGGGCTGTCAGATAAGAAGCCCAGCGCGCCGGGTCAAGTCAGACCTTGTTACTGCGCGCCGCCTTCGCCAGCCTCGGCCAACACGGGGCGATTGCTGGAAGCCACACTCGCCGCCGCATCACGGACCGCGATAATACGATCCCGTTCGGCGAAGAAGGCCGGCATCTCGTCATCATCCAGCTGGCGACCTGTCGGCAGGTCCAGCGTCATCGGATTCACCGGATTGCCGTTGAGGTGCACTTCATAGTGCAGGTGTGGACCGGTGGAGCGCCCCGTCGTGCCGACATAGCCGATGATCTGGCCCTGGGTGACCCGTGTGCCGGAGCGAATGCCGCGCGCAAAACCGTTGAGGTGCGCATAGGCAGTCTGGAAACCGTTGGCGTGACGGATACGAATGTAATTGCCGAAACTGCCAAAGCGGTTGGCACGTTCCACGACACCGTTGCCAGCTGCCATGATCGGTGTGCCACGCGGAGCGGCGAAGTCGGTGCCGTTATGGCGTCGTGTATAGCCCAGTATGGGGTGACGGCGGGCGCGTGAGAAATGCGAGGACAGGCGCGCACCATTGATCGGGGTCAGCATCAACAGACGCTGGGCACTTTCGCCCTCGGCGCTGTAATAGCCAACCAGGCCGTCATCGGTCTGGAAGCGGAAGAAATCCATCGGTTCGCCGCGCCCATCATATCGGGCATAGAGAATGTCGCCCGTACGCGCCGTGTCACCTTCCTCGTCGACGAAACGCTCGAACAGGATGTCGAACTCGTCGCCCGGATGGATGGAGCGCTGGAAGTCGATGGCGTAACCCAGAACGGTTGCCAGCTCGACCACAACCCGGTCGGTGGCGCCGGAATTCAGGGCATCAACATAAAGCGATGTGGTGATGGAGCCGGTCGCGCGAACCATTTCGCTGCGGAACTCAGCCGTGGTCTCGCGGGCGCGATAGCCGTTGTCATAGGTTCGAGCGACCGTGATGGAGCGCTCGATATCCGGGCGGAAGGAGAGGCCACGCAGAGAGGCATTTCCAGTGTCCGTGTTTTCCAGATAGATGCTGATTTCCTCGCCCACACGAAGCTGGCGCAGATTGAAAACGTCCCCGAGTGCGGCGATCGCCCGGGCCGCTTCAACACGGTCGACACCGGCATCATCCAGCACGCCCGCAAGCGTGCCTCCGCGCGGTACGGAGCGCTCGATCAGGGCAACCGGTGCGCAGCTATCGCATTCGGCAAAAGCATCGGCGTCAAAGGCGATCGGATCCGTGCGCGGCGCAAAGATGAAGGGCTCGGCGTAAAGGCGCGACGGTTCAACATAGTTTGACGGGGCCGTGGCGCGCTGGACAAGGTCGCGGACGCTGGATGGCGGGACCGGGGCAAGTGCGGCGAACTCAGGTTCGGTGATATCCGTCTCGGCGATGAAGCTGTCAGCTTGAACCGCTGCATCGCGACTGGTCCACAGCGCGATGGCCAG
The DNA here is from genome assembly GCF_017643475.1 of Maricaulis sp. Lineage (GTDB taxonomy): Bacteria > Pseudomonadota > Alphaproteobacteria > Caulobacterales > Maricaulaceae > Maricaulis. Next base: position 451,723 of record NZ_JAEPNI010000002.1, on the reverse strand, counting down.
GGCTGCAGAAACACTCAGGGATGCCAGCGCCACAAGGCCGCGGGCCCGGTTCTTGTCGGCTCGGGTAACATCAAATCCGGACATGACTTTGCTATAACTCCGCTCGGTCTCACCTCGGCCTGGCACCGTCTCGATGTCCAGGCGAATTCTTTCTAGCAAGTTCCGCACCGATATGCAGTGCCAAACACGAATTGCAAAGACAGCTCCCCAGCTGTCCGAATCATGTCCTGCCCTGATCTGGTTGCCAAGTCCTTTCCACGCCTTGAATTGCTACAAAGTGTCAAAAAGGGTCAGATTCACGAAGAATCATGTATCCGTATCGCCATGACACAAGAACTGCCTGCCGAACTGGCCTCCGACCAACTGGCCGCGCTGCTGTGCGCGCGTCTCTGCCATGATCTAGTCAGCCCCGTCTCTGCACTGGGTGCTGCGCTGAGCGTTCTGGACGATCCGGACAGCTCTGACATGCATGACGACGCTATGGAGCTGGTTCGTGAAAGTTCACGCCAGGCCCAGGCCAAGCTGGAATTTGCGCGCCTCGCGTTTGGCGCGGGAGGTTCTGCCCCGGCGACGCTGGATACGCGTGAGCTGCAGCGCCTCACCGAGGCGATGTTCTCGGCGGTCAAGCCGGAGATTGTCTGGAAAGTTGAAGCGCCGGGCCTGGAAAAGTCCCCGTCGCGCCTGCTGCTGAATCTGTGCATCATGGGTGTCGACGCTGCGCCACGTGGTGGCACGGTGACCGTCGAGGCCACGGAAACGGCTGGTAGCACACGTATTCGTATCGTGTCTGAAGGGCGTCGCGCCCGGATTGAGGAGGCGGCGGGACAGGCCCTGGACGGCCAGATTCCCGAGAATGGCCTGGACGGTCGTTCCATCCAGCCGTTTTACGCAGGCCTCATCGCACGCAATGCCGGTGGCCGTGTAAGTGCGCGTGCAGATGAAGATCGAGTGGAGTTTGTTGCTCTACTTGAAGAATCTGCAGAGCGCGCGGCGTAATTAATATCCTATAACCACTGTTCGTAACTTTGCTTGGTGCGGGCCAACAGTCCGTTAACCATGCACATGGCACGTTTCGAGGGAATCAGACGCAGTCGTGCGTCCACTCCTAAGATACGAGGCCTGTCATGGATGATCTCATCAGCGAGTTTTTGACCGAGACCGCGGAAAGTCTTGACGTCATCGACTCCGAACTGGTGCGTTTCGAGAATAACCCGGACGATCGGGCGATCCTCGATAATATCTTCCGTCTTCTTCACACCGTTAAAGGTACTTGCGGCTTCCTTGGGCTGCCGCGCCTGGAAGCGGTTGCACACGCAGGTGAAACCCTGCTGGGCAAGTTCCGTGACGGAGAATTGCAGGTTTCGCCACCCATGGTGACCCTGGTTCTGGAGTCGATCGATCAGATCAAGGTGCTGTTGGAATCGCTGGAAGCAACCGGTGCCGAACCGGCCGGCGATGACGGCGCCCTGATCAAGCGTCTCGAAGACGCAGCCATGGGCAAGCTGAATACGGGCGCCTCTGCCGAGGACGCCGCTCCGGCCGAACCGGAAGTGCCTGATGACTACGACCAGGATCTGGGCCGCGAACTGCGCCCGGGTGAAGTCTCTCTCGCCGATCTGGAAGCCGCGTTCCAGAATGCGGAATCAGATGTGCCTGTCGAAAATCCGGCCGATACTGCCGCTGCTGAAAGCGAAGGCCACCTCAAGACCGGTGATTTTGATCCCGATCTGGGCCGCGAACTGCGTCCGGGCGAAGTTTCCGCTGCCGAGCTGGAAGCGGCCTTCGCAGCTGCCGAGCCGGATCCGGGCATGGAGCCGGGCACGCCGGATCTGATCACCAAGGATATGAGCACCGAAGAAGCTCTGGCCACAGCCATGGCGGAGCTCAAGGGCGGCGGTGATGCTGCTTCCGCCGAAGGCGGGCCGCGTGTCCAGCAGACAGTACGTGTCGGCGTTGACGTGCTTGAAGCGCTGATGACGACGGTTTCCGAGCTTGTACTGACACGTAACCAGTTGATGCAGACTGTGCGTGGTCTGGAAGACGATGACCTGAAAGGCCCGCTACAGCGCCTGTCTGCCGTAACCGGCGAGCTGCAGGACGGTGTCATGAAGACCCGGATGCAGCCGATCGGAGATGCCTGGCGCAAGCTTCCCCGCATCATCCGCGATGTTTCCACGGATCTGGGCAAGAAGATTGAACTGGTCATGGAAGGCCAGGATACCGAGCTGGACCGTCAGGTTCTCGAACTGATCAAGGATCCGCTGACCCATATGGTCCGCAACTCGGCCGACCACGGCCTGGAGATGCCGGAAGATCGTGTGAAGGCGGGCAAGACCGAGAAGGGCATCATCAAGCTCTCTGCCTATCACGAAGGCGGTCACATCATCATTGCCATTGCCGATGACGGCAAGGGCCTGGACACCAAGCGCATCGGCGACAAGGCCCTGGAAAAAGGCCTGACTACGCACGAAGAACTGTCGCGTATGACCGAGGCGCAGATCCATCGCTTCATCTTTGCGCCGGGCTTCTCGACGGCAGCCAAGGTCACAAACCTTTCCGGCCGCGGTGTCGGCATGGACGTGGTGCGCACGAATATCGAACAGATCGGCGGCGTCGTGGATGTATCGTCCACGACTGGTCGTGGTTCCCACTTCACCATCAAAATCCCGCTGACACTTGCGATCGTTTCCGCGCTCATCGTGGGCTGCCAGGAACAGCGTTTTGCCATTCCGCAGCTGGCGGTTCGCGAGCTGGTGCGTGTCGGCATGGGTTCCGAGCATACGGTTGAGAAGCTCAACGGCGCCAGCGTCATGCGACTGCGTGACCGTCTGATGCCTATAGTCGATTTGCAAGGCGTCCTGCGCCTCGACAGTGGCGATCCGGGGGAAGATGAAGCCGGATTTGTTGTTGTTCTCGATGCGGGCGGCCGCAATGTCGGCGTGGTCGTCGACAATGTTCTCGACACCGAGGAAATCGTTGTGAAGCCGCTGTCGGAAAGCCTGCGCGGCGTCTCCGCCTATTCCGGCGCGACCATCCTGGGTGATGGATCCGTTATCATGATCCTCGACCCGAACGGACTGGCAGGCGATATCGTCTCCGCCATGGAAGAGGAAAGCTCTGCAGAGGCACTTGCAGCAGCCAACAGTGACATGCCTCAAACCCAACGCCTGCTGCTGGTTCGCGCTGGCGGCGAGGAGCCGAAAGCGGTTCCACTCTCTCTCGTCACACGTCTCGAGGAATTCGATCCGGACAACATCGAGCACACGAACGGCCACAATGTGGTCCAGTATCGTGGCCGCCTGATGCCGATCGTACCGCTGGGCGATCAGATCCAGTGCACCGAAGGGCAGCGCCAGCCGGTTCTGGTCTTCGCCGAGAACCACACTTCCATCGGCCTGGCTGTCGACGAGATCGTCGATGTGGTCGAAGAGCGTGTCGACCTGCAGATGGGTTCCGACCGCGAGGGTGTTATCGGTTCCGCCATCATCAAGGGCAAGGCCACGGATGTCGTCGACATCGCCTGGTATCTTGACCAGTCCCGGGCTGGCGATATCCAGCGTCGCACCTCCAAGCGCCGCCGCCGCGTGCTGCTTGTTGACGCGGACGCCTTTGCGCGCCGCATGATCGCACCGCTGCTGGCTGCCGCTGGCTACGACGTCACCCCGACGGGCGGCATGCATGAAGTCAACTCCATCGCCGAAGCCGAGGAGCAGTTTGATGTTCTTGTCGGTGATCCGGCAGCGCTGGCGCGTATCCAGGCGTCTGGCATGTGGGCAGACCTGCCGACTGTCGCTGTCACGGACTGGCCCGATGACGGTAGCGGCGAGGGCCTCACGGCTGTACTGCCGCGTTCCGATCGCAGCGCGCTTATCGCAACCCTTGACCAAGTTTCCCACCAGGAGAATGCGGCATGACCGGTCACCAGAACGATGTGAATGAGCTGAGTGCAGAAGCCGTCAACGAATACGTATCCGTTCGTATCGGCGACCAGCTCTTTGGCGCCCCGGTCAATGCGATCCGCGAGGTATTCACTCCCCAATCCGTCACCGAAGTACCGCTGGCACCGTCAGAAGTCGCCGGACTGCTCAATCTCCGCGGTCGTATCGTCACCGCAATTGACGCACGCCGCCGCCTTGGACTGCCGCCGCGCGAGGCCGGAGATGCTGGAATGGCACTCGGTGTGGAGCGTGGTAGCGAAATCTTTGGATTAATCGTGGACAGTGTTGGTGAGGTTCTTCGCAGACCAAGCGCTGAACTCGAACCAGTGCCCGCTCATGTCGACGCAACTTTCCGTTCGATGGTCAAGGGTGTGCACAAACTGGAAAAAGAACTTTTGGCGGTTCTGGATGTATCTGCCGTGATCGGTTCGGCAGCCGGAGCTGAAGCCGCGTAAGGGGAAAGTGGATGAAAACTTGTCTCGTAGTGGACGACAGCCGCGTAATTCGCAAAGTCGCCCGCAAAATCATCGAAGAGCTCGATTTCGAGTGCGTCGAAGCCGCAGATGGCTCCGAAGCCCTGGAAGCGTGCCGCAAGCAGATGCCGGATGCGGTTCTGCTCGACTGGAACATGCCGGTCATGAACGGCCTGGACTTCGTCAAGGCGCTTCGCCGAGAGGAAGCCGGTGATCAGCCGGTGGTCGTGTTCTGTACGACTGAAAACGACATGGCGCACATCACCGAGGCACTTCGTGCCGGTGCCGACGAATACGTCATGAAGCCGTTTGATGGCGACATCATCGAATCGAAATTTCAGCAAACCGGTTTGTTGCGCGCGTCCTGAAGGGGCACTGAATGTCTGCCAATCCGTCACAATCTGCAGCATCCCAGTCCATAGCGCGGGTGCTGGTCATCGACGACTCCGCGGTAGCGCGGGGGCTGATGACCCGTTGGATCGAGGAAGACCGAGATCTCGAACTGATCGGCTCCGCTGTCGACGGTGAGCAGGGTCTCGAGCGCGCCAAGGAGTTGCAGCCGGACCTGATCGTTCTTGATGTCGAAATGCCGAAAATGGACGGCCTCGCAGCACTTCCCCTGCTGCTCAAGGCGGTTCCGACCTGCAAGGTCGTGATGGCATCCACCCTGACCCGACGCGGCGGTGAGGTGACGATCCGCGCCCTCTCCATGGGCGCCGCAGACTACACGCCAAAACCACAGGCCGGCCGTCTGGCTGGTGCGGATGAGTTCCGCGACACGTTGATTTCCAAGCTGAAGGCGCTTGCGCCGCGCAAGCGTATGGAATTGCCTGCGGGCAAGGTTGCCCAGCCGGGACAACCGACAGGCCGGACCTTCCGTGCGCCGACGGCCAAGGAGAAGGCTCCCGCCAAACGCGCCTTTGCCCCGGTTGCCAGGTCGCCGATCGCGCGTGGAAATACGCCCAAAGCCAAGGGCATGCCCCAGATTATCGCCATCGGTTCTTCGACCGGTGGTCCGCAGGCCCTGCGCGAGGTGATCGAGGCTGTACCCGCTGATATCAAGGCGCCGATCGTATTGGCACAGCATATGCCGGCGCTGTTCACGAAAATTCTGGGTGAACATCTCACCAAGGCAGGCAAGCTGACCTGCAAGGAAGCAGTGGACAAGGAGCGCCTGAAACCGGCGACCCTTTACATTGCACCAGGTGATTTTCACCTGACGATCCGCAAGGATGCCGGCGGGTATTATGCTTGCCTGGATCAAACGCCACCGATCAATTTCTGTCGGCCGGCCGTTGATCCGCTGTTCCAGTCTGTTGCCGAAGCGACCTCGGGCGTGGCCTTGGGCGTGGTGCTGACCGGAATGGGACATGATGGCCGGGAAGGCGCGCGAGCACTGCGAAATGCAGGCGGCACGGTCCTGGCTCAAGACGAAAAAACCAGTGTTGTATGGGGCATGCCCGGGGCCGTTGCCGAGGCCGGTCTGGCGGATGAGATCCTCCCCCTGAAGGACATGGGATCTGCCATTGTACAACGCGCGAAAGGTGGGCTGTAAAATGATCAAACAAGACGACATCACATTCGTCGCCGCAGAAGCGTTCAAACGCTCTGGCCTCGTATTGTCGGCTGACAAGGGCTACCTCCTCGAAAGCCGGCTTGCGCCGCTTGCCCGGGCTGAAGGCTTCCCGTCAATTGATGCGCTTTTATCCGCAGCCCGTCGCGATCAGAGCGACCGCTTGCTGTGGGCGATCACTGAAGCCCTGGCGACGCACGAGACCTTTTTCTTCCGTGACAACACGCCGTTTGACCTGTTCAAGAACGATATCCTGCCGGTGCTGACCCGCGCCCGCGGTGCCGGATCCACGATCCGCATCTGGTGTGCAGCCTGTTCCTCTGGTCAGGAACCGTATTCCCTGGCCATGCTGCTCGAGGAAGAACGCGCGCGTCTCGGCGGCAAGCGTTTCGAGATTGTCGCCACCGACATGGCGCCGCGAGTCCTGGAAAAGGCCAAGGCCGGTGTCTATTCCCAGTTTGAGGTCCAGCGTGGCTTGGCCATTCAGCGTCTCGTCCAGCATTTCGAGCAGAACGGTGACCAGTGGCGCATCAAGCCGAATATCCGGCAGATGGTGAATTTCCAGAAGCACAATCTGCTGGAGCCGATCGCCAGCCTGGGCAATTTCGACGTCGTCTTCTGCCGCAATGTGCTGATCTATTTCGATCCGGAAACCAAGAAACAGGTTCTCTCGCGCATCGCCCGCCAGACGCCAAATGACGGTTATCTCGTCATGGGGGCCGCAGAAACTGTTGTCGGTCTGTCCAAGGACTTTGTCCCGGTTGAGGGCAAGCGCGGCCTCTACGGGCGTGCAGAAGCCGGTTCCGGACGCACGACACGCGCCGCGTAGACTGCCAAGTGATCTTACCCTGACAGCGGCCCTGCGAAAGCGGGGCCGTTTTCATTTGGATCTGGGTGCCGGGGTTCAGCAACCAGCATGCTAGACACAAAAAAGCCCGGGCGTTTGCCCGGGCCTTTTCGTAACACTGAGACCGGTTATCAGGACGCTGCCTTTTCCTCGACCGGGTCACGCAGGACATAGCCACGGCCCCAGACTGTCTCGATATGGTGTTCGCCATCGGTGGCGGCAGCAAGTTTCTTGCGGAGCTTGCAGATGAAGACGTCGATGATCTTCAGTTCCGGCTCGTCCATGCCGCCATAGAGATGGTTCAGGAACATTTCCTTGGTCAGGGTCGTGCCCTTGCGCAGGGAAAGCAGCTCCAGCATTTGGTATTCCTTGCCCGTCAGGTGGACGCGCTGGCCATCGACCTCAACCGTCTTGGCGTCGAGATTGACTGCAACAGAACCTGTGCGGATGACGCTCTGGGCGTGGCCCTTGGAGCGGCGTACGATAGCATGGATGCGAGCGATCATCTCGTCCTTGTGGAACGGCTTGGTCATGTAGTCATCAGCGCCACAGCCAAGGCCGCGAACCTTGTTGTCGATGTCCGCATTGCCGGTCAGGATCAAGATCGGCGTGTCGACCTTGGAGACACGGAGCGTCTTGAGAACATCAAAGCCCGGCATGTCAGGCAGGTTCAGGTCGAGAAGGATAATGTCGTAATCGTACAGCTTTCCGAGATCGACACCTTCTTCACCCAGGTCGGTGGTGTAGATGTTGAAGCCCTCGGATTTAAGCATCAACTCGATGGACTGGGCTGTTGCCCGATCATCTTCAATAAGAAGAACCCGCATGGCTCGCCTCCGGTTTTAATGGCGGACGAATCAGCGTCGTCCGGTCTCAGCTCTGAATTAACCTTATTCGGACGCTATGCGGAAACCCTTAACGAAAGTTAACTGCGCCTTGACCATGTTTCGGAATCGCAGCTGAGCGGGATTTCATTGACTCTGACCGATTCGGATTCCGCGTTAACCATTAGGTGTTTATGGGAGAGGTCCCTGATAGGTAAGGGCTTTCAGACGGGCCTCGTATCAAATATCACCTGCATAAAGTATGCTTGATCCAGTCGAAAAAAGAGCCCGAAACGTGTGTTTCGGGCTCAAATTGTTTCTGCATTTGGGTGGGGAAAAGTTATTTTCCACAGATTCGATGGCTATTCCGCAGCCTGTAGACGCGAATTCGCCAGTGCCAGGAGCGTGGCCGCGCGGGCGTCGAAATCATCCTTGCGGCCGTCAAAGAGAATGCGGTCCTCATATCCAGTCAGCCACAGGGCGTCCGGATTGCGGCGGGCGATCACGATGTCACCCTGCAGGTGTTCCTTGGGCGTGCGGTGCAGGCGGAAGATGATCAGCCCGTCCGCCATCGCCTCGGCGAGGTGGCTGTCAACGCCTGCCATTTCCGGCATCGGATCGATCATGCCCACGACTTCCATCTTGCCGGCCTCGGTCGACAGGGAGAAACGCGAACGTTCAATGCCTGACAGGCCGTGCTGGCTGTCCCGGTGCAGCTGGTAGGAGCGCTCGACCGGTACGGCAAAGGCACGATGCCCCTCGATCTCGCGGCACTGGAAGAAATAGTGATTGTTCACGCCCAGGCGCTTCATTTCGCGCTGCAGGATACGCAGCGTGTTCTCGTCATCATTGACGCTGTCGATGATCGGTGTCTGGTTTTCCAGCGTCACAAAGGAGCGGCTGCGCATACGACGGATGACACCTTCCACGGCGGGATTGCGGGCCGGGCGACCGTGATGGTCATAGGTGTAGCCGCCATGCGCATCCAGCGCGAGGAACTCGTCAGGATGGGTGAAATGCACCATGAAACTGACCAGCACATCCGGGTGCAGCTCGTGGAACAGGTCTAGCATGTCAAAGAAGTTGTCGTCGAACCGCTCCGGGAAAAAGGCCATTTCCTTGGTGCCGATGCGGATGATGTCGAGGCCGGCTTCAGCCAGCCCGTTGAGATAGTCGAACAGGTTGGTGTTCGACAGGACCATCGGGTCACCACCGGACAGCAGGGCTTCGCGGATGCGCGGGCGAGAGGTCTCGCCACGTGCCGCCTTGGCGTTGTGGTCCTCAATATACTCCACGATCTCGTGGATGGAGGCTGTGTCCTTGCCGGTCTTGCCGGTCAGGAAATCCGAGCGATAGCAATAGCGGCACCAGGACGAGCAGGTGCGTACGACATACAGCAGGACCAGCTCATACTTGTGCAACAGGCCCGGGATCGGGCTGTAGCTCAGCTGGTTGGACGGGTCGGCTTCACCGGACAGATCCTCGGTTTCTTCCGGACGGGCCTTGATCAGGTTGCGAATCGCTTCGCTGCGCTTGGCCAGGTCGAGATAGTATCCCGTGGCGCGCGGCGGCAGGCGATCGGAGACGCCGGACTTGGCCAGCGCGTCCAGCTCGGACATGGAATAGACAGCCGCACCACCTTCTTCGACATAACGACGGTATTGCGCCAGGTCGTGCTGGATGTAGCGGTTGAACTTGGTGTCCTGGATCTGACCGTAAAGATTGGACCGGTGACGGCGGCTCTGCGCTTTTTTCTTGGGGCGCGAACCGGCGATAATATTCGTATTGGCGGGCGGCATATGGTGTCTCCCGTCAGCTATTAAGGCACAACCAAGCCAAACCGGCTGTGCAATGACTACGTGATCGAAGCTGTGCGAGACTCTTCCGGCCTCGAGCAGGTGGGCGTTCACATCTTCGGCGCCCCAGCTCCGCATGAGGCCGGGAACATAACGTGATGGCCGCAGAAGTGAACCGCTGCAGCTTAAAAAATAACACGGCAATTTCTGCCGCCCGTTTACGCGTGCGCAACCGGCTTGGGTTATATTCTTGGTGAATCGGACAGAAGTCCGTGAAGACCGGAGCCAAAAACGCCCATGATGCAGACCCTTATCGATCGCATTGAGCGCCTCGATGCACGTGTCCTGGAAGGACGCGTCACGGCTCTCAATGGTCTGCTGATCGAGGCGGAGGGGCCCCAGGCGGGGCTCAGCCTGGGCGCCCACGCGACAATCGAGACCCCGATGGGACCTGCAGAGTGCGAGGTCGTCGGTTTTCGCGGCGAGACGGCCTTGATGATGCCCTTCGGTCCGCTGGAAGGTGTCCGCCCCGGAGCAAAGACACTGTTATCGCCGGGACCCGCGCGTGTGCGACCGTCGCCCAGCTGGCTGGGGCGGGTGCTCGACGGTTTCGGTCGTCCGCTGGACAATGGCGCACCGCTGATGGAAGGCGCCAATCCCTATCCGCTGAAGGGCAATCCGCCGAGTGCGCACGGACGTGCACGTCTGGGCGAGCGCATGGATCTGGGTGTGCGGGTGCTCAATACATTCGTTCCCATGCGCCGAGGCCAGCGTCTGGGTATCTTCGCCGGCTCGGGTGTCGGTAAATCCGTTTTGATGTCCATGCTGGCGCAGGGCTGTGATGCCGATGTCATCGTCATCGGCCTGATCGGCGAGCGGGGCAGGGAAGCGCGTGAATTTGTCGAGGATGTGCTGGGACCGGAAGGCCGGGCGCGCTCTGTGGTCATCACCGAGACCTCTGACGCCCCGGCGCTGGCGCGTCGCCAGGCCGCGCATCTGACCCTGACAACGGCTGAGTTTTTCCGGGACCAGGGCAAGGATGTGCTCTGCCTGATGGACAGCGTGACCCGTTTTGCCCTCGCACAGCGTGAAATCGGTCTGGCGGCAGGTGAGCCGCCGACCACGCGCGGTTATACGCCATCCGTATTTGCTGAATTGCCACGGCTACTTGAGCGGGCCGGACCGGGGCCGGAACGCAATGATGGTGGAAAACAGGGATCCATTACCGGACTTTTCACTGTTTTGGTGGATGGTGATGATCATAACGAACCTGTGGCGGATGCGGTGAGAGGTATTTTGGACGGGCACGTGGTGATGAGCCGGGCGATCGCGGAACGCGGACGTTACCCGGCAATCGACGTATTGAAGTCTGTCAGCCGGACGGCGCCGGAGGTTTACGCGCTTGAAGAGCGGCCGCTGGTCGCCGAGGCGCGCAAGGTTTTGTCGGCTTATGCCGACATGGAGGAATTGATCCGTCTGGGGGCTTACACCCAGGGATCAAACCCGGTGGTGGACCGGGCAATCGCTCTCAACGATCCGTTGGAAGCGTTCCTCGGTCAGTCAAAAGACGAGGCGACGGACATTCCGTCGACCTTCGCAGCACTGGCGGGGATACTAGGTGGTGGTGAAGGAGTAGCGTAATGGCACGCTCGCACGAACCTCTGATTCGGCTGGCCCGGTTCAAGGTGGAAGAATTACAAAAACAAATGGCCGAGCTCGATCGCTCGAAGGCGGCCCTGATCAGTCAGATTGAACGGCTGGAGGCTTCGGTTCCGGAAGAACAGGCCGTCGCGACCCAGTCCAAGGACGGTTATCTCGCCTATGGCTCCTATGCCCAGGCGGTCATCAAGCGCAAGGACAACATCCGCGCGTCGCTGTCCGAGGTGGAAGCACAGTCCGATGCTTTGCGCAATCGGCTGTCCGAGGCGTTCCAGGAACTCAAGAAATACGAGTTGCTCGAAGAGCGCCGTGTCGCACGGGCCGAGGCAGCCCTGCGTGAAGCCGAACAGGCCGAGCTGGACGAGATGGCCTCTATCCGTCACCGCCGCGCGCACTAGCCTGGCGCCAGAGATCTGAAAAACGAGCCGGGTCTGGCAAGGCTCGGCTCGTTTCATGTCTGGAATTCAACGCATCGGCGTCCCGCAGCGTACGAAAAAACGGGCGAGCCGGTACTGGGGAACCGGCCCGCCCTTGGTGTGAGTGTGGTCAGAATTCTCGGCTAGAAATTCTGCCGCCAGCTCACATCAAAACGCAGCGACCGACCCGGTTCGGAGACGCCTGCAAAAACGCGCTCATAGTCCTCGTCAAAGACATTCTCGATGCCTGCATTCAAGGTCAGGCCATTGTCGAAGGGACGGAAGCGGCCATAAAGGTCGATAACGGTATAGGCTTCGCGGTGGTCAGCGGTATTGGCAGGTTTGTCATAGTCGCCAGCCATCTGGAGACGCGTGCCCAGCAGCATGTGATCGCCGAAGTCATAACGTGCATCCACGAAAATGCGGTTCGGCGTCAGACTTCCCAGCGCCTCGCCGGTTGCAGCATCCTCGCCATCGACAGCAGACCAGCTTGCATCAATGCTCAGCGGACCGTTGGCGAAATTGATCTGGCCTTCATAACCGGACAGTTCGGCACTGCCGACATTGCGGCTTTGGGTGGTTCCGGCAGAACAGGGCGCAAAGAAGGGCGGCGCGAAACAGGTCGGGTCGAACTGGAAGTCGACAAACAGGTCGATCAGGTTTTCCGCGTCGGTTTCGAACCAGGAGGTGCGCAGGGTCAGCTGGTCGACACCGATCCGATCGGCGAGGTCCAGGCTGAAGCCGATTTCCAGGGTTTCTGTCTCTTCCGGCATCAGATTCGGATTGGCGATGAACTCGTTGGAGATGAAGGTCGGCGGGCCGAGGATGATGTGTGGCAGCGAGAAGTGCGTGCCATCGATATAGAGCTCGTTGATCGATGGCGCGCGAAAGGCTTCGCCCCAGTTCACGAACATGTTGAACGCGCTGATCGGCGCATAGGTGACACCGAAACGCGCGGATGTCGCATCGTTTTCTGCCGCCAGTGAGGTGGCCGAAGCCGTCTCGAAACTGTCATTGCGGATGCCCGGCAGAACGACGATTTCGCCAGGCAGGCCGAACGGGGCAGGGCCCTGCATCTCCAGCTGGGCGTAGAAGGCCGTGAAGCTGGCTTCTGCGTCCGGAGCCCCACCGCGAATGCCGTTGGCGTCCGCACTGTCGCCGCCATCCTGGGTGTCTTCATAGTATTCACCACCGATCGTGAGGGCGCTTTCATAGCGACCCAGATCAAAAGCGAAGCGCTGATCAGCACTGATGCCGGTTGTTTCCAGGTCGCGGCGCAGCAAACGGGTGCTGGCGGTCTCGGCCTCGGTAACACCGGTTTCGTTGCGATAGATCGAGACATTCATGTCCAGCCATCTGATGCTGGGCGGAGTTATGTCCAATGCCATATTTATGTTGTCGCTCTGGATATCCTTGTCGACGAGGGCGTTGAACGCGCCAACGCCCGCAACACCCTGGCCGTTGTTCGGCTCGGTCGTGTCGCCATCGAAATACTGCCAGCTCAACTCTGCACGGACACCGACCGACAGGTCTGCGCCCAGTTTGACCAGGCCGGAAAGCGAGTTGTCGTCCGCCGGCAGGTCTGCCCCGGAGCCGAGGCGGATGTCGCCACTGTCTCGGAAGGAAAGGGAGGCGAGGGCGTCTAACTGACCTCGAACGCCGTAAACCGTCGCGGTCCCGCGTTGCTCCTCGTCCACTGATCGATAGCCAGCGCCAAGTTCGAAACCCCAGCTCTCTCCGGCATCGAGCAGGTCGTGCGCACCGGCCGTGCGGAAGGCGACCACACCGCCGGATGCGCCTGATCCGTAGAGTGCGGAGGCCGGCCCGCGAACCGTCTCAACCCCGACCAACAAGCTGGGATCCACGAAGATCGCGCCATCATGGCCAGAGGTGAAGTTCTGGCGGGCGCCATCCATCAGCAGGGTGGTGTTGTCTCGGCCCTGGCCTCGCAATGAGATCGTCTGTCCGGTTCGACGCGGGCCACCCGGCACATCGACGCCGGGCACCGCGCGCAGCAGGTCATCCAGATCCACCGGCTGGGCGAGGTCGAGATCCTCCGCATCGATCGAGGAGGTGAGGCCGGGATAGATGAAGCTTTCCAGCTCGGTCTTGGTCGCCTCAACGGTGATGACCTCACGGTCTCCTGCATCATCCTGTGCCAGAGCTGCCGGTGTCAGCGCGCCTGGCGCCAGGGCCACGGCGAGTGCCGCGGAACTCAACCACACGAGTTTCATTTTTCGTCCCTTTATGAAGTTCAGAGTTGCGAATGATTATCAGTAGCGATACTCATGGCAGAAGTTTCTGCGAACGCAAGTAGGAATCATTCGCATCTTACATGTAGAAAAATTGGGGATATCCAAATGAAGTTTCTGATCCCGGGGCTGGCCGCCTCGATGATGCTGACCGCCTGCGCAACGACCAGCGATGTGTCAGTGCCTGCAATCGCTGATCGCTCCGAGGCCGATTTCCAGCGCGATCGCGAGGCGATCCTGGCCATGCAGGGCGAGTATGCCGTGACCTTCGAGTTCATTGAAACCGTGGCCATTGCGCCGGGGTATGAACTTGTCGAACCGAAACACACGCCGGCCCGCGAAGTGGTTGTCGTCGTCGAGGACACGGGCGAGTTCATCATGCTCCAGCACCTGCTGGTGGTTGGCAGTGAGGACAATCCCTTCATCGTCAAACACTGGCGCCAGGACTGGCGCTATGAGCCGGACACCGTGCTGGCCTTCCAGGGCCATGACGAATGGACCGTAGAGGCGGTGAGCCATGTTGACGGGGCAGGGGCCTGGTCGCAGACGGTCTATCAGGTTGATGACAGCCCGCGTTACGCAGCGGTCGCGGCCTGGGATCACGCGCCGGAGGCGTCGACCTGGGAACCGCCCGTGTCCTGGCGTCCGTTGCCGCGCCGTGATGACACCACCCGGGATGATTATGACACCATCGCCGCCGTCAACCGCCACACCGTGACCGGTTGGGGCTGGATCCATGAACAGGACAATTCGAAGATCGCCCTGCGTGATGGTACCGAGCGTGAGATTGTGCGCGAGCAGGGTGTGAACACCTATACCCGCACCGAACTGTTTTCGGCCCAGGCGGCGTATGATTACTGGGACGCTACGGCGGACTATTGGGCGCTGGTGCGTGGGTATTTCGACGCGCTCGAGGCTGAAGACGCGGGATATCGTTTCCACATCGATGATGATGCCGAGGGCACCTTGCTCTACGGCCCGGTCCTGGATGCCGGTCAGCGTATCCTGTTTGGCATAGCCGATACCGAGACGGCCTGGGAGGAAGCGCAGGTTGTCCTGAGCAGCCAGGTTTCTGAGGTGGAGTAGTCGTACCTCTTTCTCTCCCACCTTTTCCCCCGGCGAAGGCCGGGGCCTACCAATGGAGGAGAGAAATCTCCCACGTTTGCGAGGCCCCGGAACAAGTCCGGGGGAAAAGTTTTCTTGTCAGGAGTAGAGCCACCTAAAGCCACGAAAAGCACCGCTTGGTCCAGTAGATCAGGCCGACCGTGTTAAGCTAGCTGCCATGCGTAGGATCTAAACGTCGCCCCGGCACGCACTAGCCATTCAGCGTGCAATGAACCGTACAGGTATGATCAGACGCCGATACAGACTGGCGCAGGCCAAATTCGATCGCGGACCGGCTGGTTGTTTTGGCTAGTAGATCAAGTTCAATATCAATGTTTCGCCCCGGGCATTGGCTGTTCAGCAGCTCAGCGATGAGTTCCGGGTCCGCGAGACACGGCGTCATCTCCAACATGGTGTGGAGAGGAGCGAGTTCGCCGGAGTTCAGGGTTTCAGTCGGGACGATACTTTGCAGGGTCACCAGGAAATCACCGCAGCCCGATTGCGCGACAGAGATCTCATGGCCGGACTGGTCCATATCTTCAGCCACCGTGTCTTGCTGGTGCGTCCGCGATGACCGCAGAAATCGCAGGGTGTTCAGTCACCCATGGGCCGATGGCTTCGTTCTCGAAGAGGCATTCGGAACTCTGAAGGGCCAGAGACAGAAGCGCTGCCTCGATCACAGCTTCGAATACCGGCGTTTGGTCCAGTAGATCAGACCGATCGTGACCATGTAGATCGCCAGCCTCAACAGCACCACAACGCCGCCGCGTTCATCCAGGCGGGAGAAGGCGAAGTCGAAGGCGAAATCTGCCGGAACCCCGGTCGCCCAGCGGTAGAAGAAGGGTGCGACGGCATCGGCCATGAAGGCGATTGCGGCGGCGGCCGGCCATTGTGGCCATTTGCGCATGATCAGCGCGGCGACCAGTGACAGAACGATAATCAGCCACCAGTCAAACGGTGTGAAACCCTGCGACAGGCGATCATAAAACGAGTCATACATACGCGGTGCGCCCCCAAGCGCTGAACTTGTCCCCGGGGCCAGTCTACGCGGCTTCCTTGCCTCTTGCGAGTGTTCCCGCCAAGGACTGGAGATCTTTTGCCGCCTCGCTCGCCGGAGAGCGAACGGACAGGCAGGCCTGGGCCCGGATCGCGGCCGGGACCGCCTCGTCGCGGCGGATCACCCCGGCCAGGGTGGGTGTGAAGCTCAAAAAGGCCTCACAGGTTTTCTTGAATGCGCCGAAGGCCTCGTGGGCCGCCTGTCTTGTCGGGGCGTTGTTGACCACGACCAGGGGCGAGGCGCCATCATCATGCAGGCGCAGGGTTTTCACAAAGGCATAGGCATCGGTCAGCGAGGTCGGTTCGTCATTGATGACGATGATGACGTCGTCGGCCGTCAGGGCCAGGCGCACGGTGGATTTGTCGGCACCGGCAGCCAGGTCGAGAATGGCGCGGTCATAGGACATTGCCAGCGCGGCGACACCACTGGCCAGCTTGGTCAGGCTCGGACCGGAGATATTGGCCAGCGCACCCGAACCTGAACGACCGGAAATCACATCAAAACCACCGCGTTCCTCCGAACCGCCCAGGGCAGGCGCGGTCGCATCGGCCAGGTTAACCCGGCCATTGATGACGCTGGTGATGTCAGCCGAGGGCTGCAGGCCCAGCTGGACGTCGATATTGGCCATGCCCAGATCGCCATCCATCAACAGGACACGTTCATCCATCTGGGAGAGGGCGCGGGCCATGCCAATGGCGAGCGTGGTCTTGCCAACACCGCCCTTGCCGGAAGCGATAGCGAGGATGCGGCCAGCGGCGCGTGACTGGGGTGCCGATGCAATCTTCATCACATGTCCTCGTCGTCAAAGGGGGTGAGCCGGTCTTCGATCAGCGCACGAGCGAGACGCAGCGGCGTTGCCGGCGCCAGGCCACCACCGATGAAGGGGGTGGAGGAAATCTGTGCGAAGGCCAGACCTGTTTCTCCGACACCGAGAATGGCGCCCATGCGGCGCGCGCAGTCCAGCTTGACCGGAATGGCGCGGCTGGCGCCGATGGAGGCAAACAGAGAGGCGGCGTCCTCAGCATCTTCTGCGGAAAGGCCTGCATCAAAGATATAAACGATCTCGGCCTCGGCGCTGTCGGCAAAGGCGAGCGTCATGTCTAGATCGTCCAGCTCGAACGGATTGACCGCCGGGCTGTCGATCAGGACCGGGCCCTCGATCTCGGCCATGACATCAGCCATCTCGCGCGGATCATCTACAGCGCGGAAACCGGCCCGCATCTTTTCGGCCAGTGCACGCAGACGGGCATCGGCCCCGGCGCGCTCGCCATCACAGGAAATCAGGGTTGGTGACGCCCCTGCGGCGACACAGCGCGCGGCGGTCTTGGCCAGGGTAGAGGTCTTGCCGACACCCGGCGTGCCGGCGAACAGGACCGGGTGTTCGGGAACTGCGGGCAGGGGCTGGAAGGTGTAGCGGCTTTCCATGGCATGGGCGAGGCGGGCAACGGAATGGCCGTCGGCCAGATCCTGAGCCGAACGCATCAGTGCCTGGGCGGCGATACCCGGCGCACGGTGATAACCCAGCGCATGGATGACACGGTCCAGCTGGGCGTCCTCGAAAGCACCGCGCTCGATATCGGCATCCTCAATCAGACGTTCGGAGATCTCCCGGACTGGTTCGACGGGCTCGTTGCGCATGGGCGCTTCGGTGGCCGCGCGGACCTGTACACCGCCGTCCGGGCCGTCCGACGTGGCGATGATGACGGCATCGGGGCCCATTTCATGGCGGACGTCTGACATGGCTTGAGTCAGAGTCTGGGCTGCAAAGGTCTTGAGGCGCATACGAGGTCGGACCAGTTAAATTGTTGTCGTTAACCGACGTGACCGAGGGTCTGCAGGCGCGCGCTCGGGTGAATTTCATTTTGCGACATCACGACCGTCTGAGGCCTGAATCGCTCAACCAGAGAACGCACATACGGACGAATCAGCGGGCTCGTCAGCAGTACTGGTACCTGACCCTGAGCTGAAGCGGTTTCGAAAGAGTTTCTAACTGCAGCGACAAAGTCATGAAGTTTGGACGGGGCCAGGGCGAGCTGTTTGCGCTCGCCATCGCCAACCAGGGCTTCCATGAAGGCCTGTTCCCAGTGCGGGGAGAGGGCCATGACCGGCAGATTTCCGTCCGGCGCACGGTTTGAATAACAAATTTGTCGGGACAGGCGCGTGCGCACATGTTCGACAATCGCGTCGAGATTCTGAGTCGTGGCGCTGGCTTCGGCGATGCCTTCCAGAATGGTCGGCAGGTCGCGGATAGAAATGCGTTCCTTGATCAGCGTCTGCAGTACACGCTGGATGCCTGCGCGGCTGATCTGGGCCGGCGCAATATCTTCGACCAGCTTCTTGTGCTCCTTGGACAGCTTGTCGATCAGCTTCTCGACTTCTGCGTAGGACAGGAGGTCCGCCATGTTCTCGCGGAGAATCTCGGTCAGGTGCGTAACCATGACAGCGGCCGGCTCGACGATGGTGTAACCACGGAAAGAGGCTTCCTCGCGCAGGCTTTCCTCGATCCAGGTCGCTGGCAGGCCAAAGGCCGGTTCCTTGACGTGATCGCCGGCCATGTCGATCGGCAGACCCGCCGGATCCATGACCAGCAGCTTGTTCAGTTCCAGATCGCCCTTGCCGGCCTCCAGTTCCTTGACGCGGATGGAGTATTCCTGATTGCCCAGCTGCATGTTGTCGATAATGCGGACAGCCGGTGTGACAAAGCCCATCTCCTCGGCCAGCGAGCGGCGCAGCGCCTTGATCTGGTCGGTGAGTTTGCGGCCATCCACGTCATTGATCAGCGGCAGCAGGCCGTAACCCAGCTCGATCTTCAGCTCGTCAATGGTGAGGCTATCCTCGATCGGGGCGTCCTCCGGAGCAACTTCCTCTTCCTCGGGCTGTTCGGCAGCGATGCGGGCGGCTTCCTTCTCGGCGGCCTTTCTTTCCTGGATATCCCGGTTCATCCAGGCCAGCGCGCCGGCGCCGGCAGACATCATCGCAAACGGAATGAACGGCATGCCCGGCAGGACGCCGACGATCAGGGCGACACCGGACACCAGACCAAGGCCTTGAGGATTGGCCGTCAGCTGGCCGAACACGGCTTTGTCGGCTTCGCCATCAACACCGGCCTTGGAGACCAGGAGACCCGCGGCAACCGAGATGATCAGGGCCGGGATCTGGGAGACGAGGCCGTCACCGATGGTCAGGGTGGAATAGGCTGCAGCAGCATCGGCGAACGGCATGCCGGACTGGACCACACCGATAATGATACCGCCGATCAGGTTGATGGCCGTAATCATCAGGCCGGCCATGGCATCACCACGCACGAATTTCGAGGCACCATCCATGGCACCGTAGAAATTGCTTTCGCCCTCAAGTTCCTTGCGGCGTTCGCGGGCCTCGTTCTCGGTGATCAGGCCGGCGGAGAGGTCCGCATCAATGGCCATCTGCTTGCCGGGCATGGAATCCAGGGTGAAGCGCGCAGCAACTTCGGCGATACGGCCGGAACCCTTGGTGATGACGACGAAGTTCACGATCACCAGGATGGCAAAGACAATGACGCCGATCACGACATTGCCCTGCATGACAAAGGCACCAAAGGCCTCGATGACCTCGCCGGCAGCGTCCGTGCCCTCGTGACCGCGGGACAGGATCAGACGGGTCGAGGCGATGTTGAGGCCGAGGCGCAGGAGCGTGGTGATCAGCAGTACAGCCGGGAAGGCCGAGAATTCCAGCGGCTTCTTGATGAAGAGCGCTGTCATCAGGACCAGGACGGCAATCGAGATGGAGGTCGCCAGCGACAGGTCGAGCAACAGGCTCGGCATCGGTAGCAACAGCATCACCAGAATGCCGAGAATACCCACGGCCAGGGCGACATCGCCCCGCAGCGTGCGGTTCAGGAAAGCCTGAAAGTCGAACCCGCCGGCACCGGTGGCCGGGGTCTGGTTACTACCTGCTGTATCTGCCACGTCTTAGTCCTGTCAGGCTGCGGAAATGCCCGCGGTAGTCTGGTTCGGCTGTGGAATGTCGACACCCTGGTCGGCATAGAGCTTCAGCTTGTTGCGCAGGGTGCGGATCGAGATGCCGAGAATGTTGGCGGCATGTGTCCGGTTGCCCAGGCAGTGGTCCAGCGTGTCGAGGATGAGATCCTGTTCGACTTCGGCAACCGTCTTGCCGACGACCACTCGCTGAACCGCGTCAGCAGCATCGGCGGCGTGGCGGGTGACGCTGGAACCGGAGCCGGTGAAGGCAGAACCATCCGGCATGCGGATCGCGTCCGGACCGATCTCGCGGCCGGAGGCCAGCAGAACCGCACGGTGCATAGCGTTTTCCAGTTCGCGGACGTTACCGGTCCACTCGCGGGCCAGCAGCTGGGTGCGGGCCGCGTCGGAAATCGGCTTTTCGTCCACCTGGTTGGCAGCGGAGTATTTCTTCACGAAATGATCGGCCAGGGCGATGATGTCGGTCGGGCGCTCGCGCAGCGGCGGCAGGGCCAGATTGACCACATTCAGGCGGAAGAGCAGGTCTTCGCGGAAGGAGCCATCGGCAACGGCCTTGCGCAGATCGCGGTTGGACGTCGCCAGGATGCGGATGTCCACCTTGACCGGTTTCGTACCACCGACACGGTCAATCTCGCGTTCCTGGATCGCACGCAGCAGCTTGGCTTGCAGTCGCACATCCATTTCCGAGATCTCGTCGAGGAGAAGCGTACCACCATCGGCCTCCTCGAACTTACCCACGCGGCGGGCGATGGCGCCGGTAAACGCGCCTTTCTCGTGACCGAAGAGTTCGGATTCCAGCAGGTTTTCCGGGATGGCCGCACAGTTCACGGACACAAACGGCTTGGAAGCCCGCTTGGACTTGGAGTGAACGTAGCGGGCCATGACCTCTTTACCCGCACCGCTTTCACCGGTGATCAGGACAGAGGCTTCAGAGGCTGAAATGCGATCGGCCAGTTCGATGACCGCCGTCATGGACGAGTCGCGGGCGATCATGGCGCGTTCGTCGTCGGCAACAGCCTCGAGAACAGCGGCGATCAGCTCGGCATCCGGCGGCAGCGGGATGAATTCCTTGGCACCTGCGCGGATGGCAGCCGCCGCCATCTCCGGGCGGACATTGACGCCACAGGCGACAACCGGGACCGTGATGCGCTCACGCTCATTGGCGTCGATCAGGGACTGAACATCCAGCGACAGGTCGACCATGAGCAGGTCGGCCCCCCGGCCGGCCCGCAGGTGCGCGGTTGCCTGTTCGATCGTATCGACCTGGGAGACGCTGGCTCCGCGGTCGGTGGCGATTTTTGTGGCGGTGTAAAGCTGCCCGCCAAGGCTTCCAACGATCAGGACTCGCATTGCGTCCGCTCCATTTTTTTCTTGTTACCAAGGCGCTGCATCATGCTGCGTCCCCGTCCTTGATGATTTCAGTCATGGTCACGCCGAGGCGATCCTCCACGACAACGACCTCGCCGCGGGCGACGAGACGGTTATTCACGTAGATATCGATGGCTTCACCGATCTTGCGATCCAGCTCGACGACGGAGCCCGAGGTCAGCTTGAGCAGCGAGTTTACATCGATATGCGCCTTGCCGAGAACGGCAGAGATATTGACCGGGACGTCGAAGACCGGCGCCAGGTCGGCGGCCGCCTTTTCTTCTTCTTCCATCATGGCCTCGGCAGGCACAGCAGGCGCCTGTTCCGCGGGCATGTCCGGCATTTCATTGCCCAGATCGGGCAGGTCGAGGTTATTTTCGTCAGCCATATCTGGCCTCCTTACGCCGCTGATGAGCCGGGCTGTACGCCGGCTGCGGGATCAATCGGGTCTGCGTCTTCAGTCGGGGCGGCCAGCCAGCGTTCGGTGATCTCGTCGAGACGCGTTTCGACATCGGCCTGGCTGCGCTGGATCGCGCCCTTGCCCCATTCCAGGCGAATATCGCCTGCGGTCATGCCTTCCTCGCCGCGCACGACAACGGCACCGTCAAAGCCACAGTCACGCGCGGTCTTTTCGAGCTGCTCGGCGAGCATTTCCACCAGGTCAGGCGCGCATCGGACGGAAAAACGTGGCTCGCCACGCAGATCCATCACCGCCTCGCGGACCACGTCCTCAATGGCATCGGCCGGAAACTGGTTCAGCGCTTCGCCGGCGAGCTTGCGGGCCGCGGTGATGCCCAGCATGACGGCTTCATTGCGCAGCTGTTCGGATTCCGTGGTCAGGCGCGCCAGGATGAGCTGCATCTGGGCGGCGATCGCTTGCAGCGACTGGGCGCAGCGACCTTCCTCCATCTCGCGACCTTCCTCGACACCCCACATACGCGCGGCGTCGACATCGTCCTGGGTGAAGAAACGCTTGTAGCTTTCACCTTCACGGAGCACTTCGCCGTTGTGGTCGAACTCAGTGTCGAAATGGAATTTCGTCGGCTGTTGTTGCACGGGCGGGCTCCTAGTAGATCAGTTCGTCGTCGGCACCGCCATCGGCCAGCATGATCTCGCCTTTCGCGGCGAGGTCCTTGGCCATGGCAACAATGCTCTGTTGGGCCTGGTCGACATCCTTCAGACGGACCGGGCCCAACGCGTTCATGTCCTCTTTCATGATCTTGGCTGCGCGCTCGGACATGTTCGAGAAGAACAGGTCGCGCAGGCTGTCCGACGCGCCCTTCATCGCCAGCCCCATCTGGTCCTTGTCGATCGAGCGCATCAGTGTCTGGATACCGCCCGGGTCGAGCTTGGATAGGTCCTCGAAGACGAACATCAAGGAGCGGATCTTCTCAGCGCTGTCGCGATTGCGTTCTTCCAGCGCAGCCAGGAAACGGTTTTCGGTCTGGCGATCGAAATTGTTGAAGATCGACGCCATCATCTCGTGGCTGTCATGTTTGGACGTGCGGGCCAGATTGGACATGAATTCGGTGCGCAGCGTTTCCTCGATACGGTCGAGAATCTCGCGCTGGACCGGCTCCATGCGCAGCATGCGGGTCACGACTTCCATCGCGAAATCTTCCGGCAGGGCGCCGAGAACACGCGAGGCATGTTCCGACTTCACCTTGGAGAGAACCACGGCAACAGTCTGGGGATATTCATTCTTGAGATAGTTGGCGAGAACCACCTCGTTCACATTGCCCAGCTTGTCCCACATGGTCCGGCCGGCGGGACCACGCAGCTCTTCCATGATGGTCTCGACCTTCTCGCCCGGCAGGAAGGACGTCAGAAGACGCTGGGTCGCCTCGAACGAGCCCATGAGGGAGCCGGTCGAGGACATCTGGCCGACAAAATCGACAATCAGTTTCTCGACGGCAGACGCAGAGATCGTGCCCAGATTGGACATGGCCTGCGAAACTTCACGGATTTCTTCCTCATCGAGATGGTTCCACAGGCCATGGTCCTCTTCGCCCAGGGCGAGCAGGATTACCGCAGCCTTCTCAGGACCTGCGAGGCGATTGGGATCTTCGATTGAGCGTCGTTTCTCGGACATTTGAAGCCTCAGGCGTCGTGCAGCCAGCTACGCAGGATGGAGATGCTCTCTTCCGGGTGCTGTTCGACTAGGGATGCAACTTTCTTGATCGAGGAGGCTTTCACCTGGCCATCGATTTTCTCGATATCGATCAAAGCATTGTCGATTGTGGGTGGTGCCGAGCCGGCCGGCAGGGCCGCCGGGACTTCAGCAGTTGGCAGGGCAGTTGGTGCGTTGGCCGTATCCAGCGTGTGCGCCGGGGCGCCACCGGCCGTGGCCAGCGCCAGTCCGGCAGGCGCGGCTGCAGTGGCTCCGGCGCCTTTGACCAGTGGGCGAGCGACCAGGAAGATCACCAATAGAGCTGTGATGAACATCACCAGGACTTCGGCACCACGCAGCAGGTCATTCTTGTTGAAGCTGAAACCGCCGGCCGCTTCCGTGCCAAGCAGCGGGTTGGCGCGAGCGAACTCGATCTGGGTGACAGTCAGGTCGTCGGTGCGCGTGCCGTTGTTCACAAAACCCATGGCCGAGCGGACAAGTGCTTCGATCTGCTCGATTTCCTCGGCAGGGCGCGCCGTCCATGTAGAGCTGCCATCCTCGTTCGTGGTCAGGATGCCATCGACAGCGACAGCGACGGCGAGGCGGTTGATGGAGCCGGCCTCGATGATCTCGGTCCGTGTCGTGGTGGAGATTTCGTAGTTGACGATCTCGTTTGATACTTCACGTTCTGAAGCGCTCTGTGGTCCACCGGCGCCTTCATTGCCACCATCGGGCAGGTTTTCAGAGGCAGACACGGCGTTGGAATTGCCGCCTTCATTGTCGCGCGAGGTTTCGGTGTTGCGTTCGCGTGACTGCAGAACCTGGCCGTTAGGATCGAAATTCTGGGAAGTTTCGGTGACACTCTGACGGTTCAGTTCCGCCGTAACCTGGACGCGGGCAGCGCCCGGGCCGACCACGCCTTCGACGATATTGAGAATGTTCTGACGCAGGGTCGCTTCAAGAGCGCTCTGGCGTTCATCCATCATCATGCCCGTCGTGCTGCCATCTTCCGTGGCTGCAGCCAGCAGGCGGCCGCGATCATCGGCGATGGAGATATTTGTGGCTTCCAGGCCCGCGCCGCCGGCAACGATATTTCGGATCACGCGGATCTGCTCGCTGTTGAGGGAACCGCTGGCATTGATGGTGATGGCTGCGGTAGGGGCCTGCTGGTCGCGCGCAAACATTCTACGTTCCGGCAGGTTCAGGTGAACACGGGCCGAGCGGACATAGTTCAGGGACTGGATCGTGCGGGCCAGCTCGCCTTCCAGGGCGCGTTTGGCGTTGAGATTTTGTACAAAGCTGGTCTGGCCAAAGCTGTCCTGGCGATCAAACAGTTCGTATCCTGCAGATCCGCCGATTGGCCCGTCAGCAGCAATGCGAACACGGGCAGCATCGATCTGGTCGCGGGCAACATAGATGGCCGTGCCGCCCTCAGTGATTTCGTAGGGGATATTTGCCTGATCGAGCAATTGACCGGCAGCAACAGCTTCCGCCGGGTCCAGACCTGCAGACAACAAGGCCTGCGAACCACCGCCAATAGCGCTGGAAAAATAGACGAGCGCAGCAGCGACACCGGCAGCCAGGCCGAAAATCGCGGTCAGCCGTCCAACACCAAAAACTCTGATCTGTTCAAAAAGCGCGTTCACTGGTCATCCTGCCCAAATAATTCGTGTGCTCCGTAGCGAAGCACTGGGCAGAATTTTCCTACCAGTCTCGTAAACGAGGTATTAAGATACGCGCATACGTCATTAATCCTGATGAATTTTTCTCATCAGAATTATCTAACGTACTGAAATTATATGTGATGAACGGTGACCCAAGGGGGGAGAGGGCCACCGCTCACTCAGCAACCGGAAAATCCGGTGCTATCGGTAGGTCTGCAGACGCGTTGTGCGCAGACCTGCAAGTCCATGTTTATCGATGGAGCGCTGCCAACCGAGGAATTCCTCCACGGTCAGCGAATATCGTGAGCAAGCTTCTTCCAGTGAAAGCAAGCCACCGCGAACTGCGGCGACGACTTCTGCCTTGCGGCGTACCACCCAGCGCTGTGTCTCGGGCTTGGGAAGGTCTCCAAGCGTAAGAGGGCTACCATCCGGTCCAATGACGTAGTTTTCTTTTTTAAGGCGCGGCTGCATGTCCGGTCCCCGTTTGTTTTTGTTTATGGTGTGACCCTAGCCCAAGGCCTTTAACATCCGCCTAAACCTCTGGGTGAATTTGCGTTTAACGCCTCCGCGAAAATCCGAATAAAACTCGCATAAGATTTGAGCGATCGCGTTTACCCACATGCAAGGCGCAATAAAAAAGGGCCCCGCCGAAGCGGAGCCCTTAGTTAAAAGCGTCAGGTGATGGATTAACGCTTCATCCGGATGGCTTCATCGAGCATCTCATCAGCCGTGGTGATGATTTTCGAGGAAGCGGAATACGCCCGCTGTGTGGTGATCAGTGTGGTAAACTCGGTCGCCAGGTCGACATTGGAGTTTTCCAGCGTGGAGGACGCGATCGTACCGGCAGAACCCAGACCCGGCTGGTTCAGCGTGTAGGTACCGGACTCCGGGGTAACCGTGTAGGTGCCGCCGGACTGGGCCTGCAGACCGTCCGGGTTCACAAAGGTCGCTACCGGGATCTGATAGACCTTGCGGATGATCCCGTTGTTGAACTTGGCGAAGACAAAGCCTTCATCGTCAACTTCCACACCGGCAAAGTTACCGAAGGCCGAGCCGTTCACATTGGTGGAGAGCAGGGCAGACGGGCTGTCATACTGTGTGAAACCACCCGGAGAGCTCGGATCACCGAAGTCCAGCGTGAGCGTCTGGGCGGCAATCCCGGTCGCGGCGGACCACTGGAAGTCATTCGCGCCCAGGGCGGCAACATTGTCCGACGCGAGGAAGTTTACCGTGGTCGGCAGGGTCGTGTTGGCGGAGTCAAGGCGACCCTGCGTGTCAAACGCGACGGTACCGGTCAGGATCTGGCCGTTGTTGAGGCCTGCACCTGTGGTCACTTCAGAGGCCGGAACCATGTGAATCTCGGCGTGCCACTGGTTCGGCGTGGAGCTCTTCAGCATGGAAATGGTGATCGAGCGAACGCCACCCTGGCTGTCATAGAAGGGAATGGTGCGCTGGAAGTCCGGAGTCACCGCGCCCGATGCCATGTTGTTGGCTGCAACGCCGGCATTGTAGGTCGCCTCGGCTGCGGAGACGGTCTGGCTGGCCAGCAGGTTGGCATTGATGCCCATGATGGAGGTCGGCTCGGCCGCACCACCGATGGAGGAGAGGTTGATGGTCTCCAGCGTGTTGAGGTCGGACGGGTTGGTGGGAACCGAACCGTCTGCGGCAACCGGCCAGCCGGCCAGGTATTTGCCTGCATCATTGCGGAGATAGCCTGAGCTGTCCGCCACAAAGCGGCCTGCACGGGTAAAGGAGACCGGGTCTGACGAGTTGGCGTTGGCGTCGTCACGTACGACGAACAGGCCGTTACCGGCAATCGCCAGGTCGGTCGCAGAGGTGGAGCCGGTCAACAGGCCTGACTGGCTGATATTCAACTGGGTGCGCGAGCCGACACCGGCAGCGGTGTAGCGCGTACCTTCGCCGCGGCTGTCATACATCGGGGTGAAGACAGCTTCGGCACGCTTGTAACCAACCGTGTTCACGTTGGCGATATTGTCCGAAACAGCGGCCAGGGCGCTGGAATTTGCGATCAGGCCGGAAGCGCCGGCCAACAACGCGGAATTGATGCTCATTGCATGCTCCTTACGTTTTCAAAACAAAGGGAGCCTTCTGCTAGGTGGATCCGAAGTCCCATTCTGGGGTCCGGTTTTTCAGGCCGGCGGCCTGAAGGATCAAACTGTGCCGTCCTCCCTCAAAGAGAGTACCGAGGAGAGCGGCACGCGAATTCCGCCCATCTCGACAATGACTTCATTGCCAGAGAGATCCACTCCCGTAACCAGGCCCTCGGCCCGGATGGTGGGAGTGATATTGTTCCCGTCGTCATCGACAGACAGGACTTCCAGGGAATAGACGCCGTCCGGCATCTGCGATCCGGCTGTATCCAGACCGTCCCAGGTAAAGCTGTGAGTGCCCGTATTGTTGTTGCCATCGAAACGGCCGAGCTCGCGGCCGTCCGCATCCTTGACGATAAGCGTCGTGGAGCGGGCGTTTTCGGGCATGGTGTATTCCCAGGTCGCCTGACTGTTGGTCATCTCCACCTGCGGGGTCTGGGCAAGGCCGACGCGACCGATATAGCTGACGGAAGAGGCCTGGGCTGCTGCCGACTGGAGCAGGAGCAGGTTTTCCAGGTTCTGGTTCTGCTGGATCTGCTGCTCGACGCTTGAGAAATCGACCAGCTGGCTAACGAATTGTGTCGAATCCAGAGGGTCCAGCGGATCCTGGTTCTTCATCTGCTCGGTGAGCAGGGTGAGGAACATCTCGAAGTTATCGCCCAGGCTCGCGGACTGTTGGGACAGTGCGCTGTTCGAGCCGGTGGCCGCGGTGAGGGCTGAGATATCTGTCATCTACCTGTTCCTAGATCCGCATATCCAGGCGATCGCGCGAGGCTGCCAGGCGGAAGCCATAGGCATCGCGTTCGATCGCGGGTTCATTGGCAAGGGCTGCCATTTCCAGCTCGTCGCTCTCGACGAAAACAGGCAGCACGTCCGGATCCTCATCGGCATCAAAGCCCTGATCATCCGCATTTTCATTCAGCTGGAATTCCAGACCGTCATTTTCCAGCTCCAGACCGGCCTCGTTGAGGGCGCGCTCGAGATCACGGGCGCTGCGCTGGAGTTCAGCCAGGGTTTCCGGGCGCTCGACCGAGAGGATAGCCTGGACACGCTGGTCTCCGGTCAGTTCGAGGCGCACATCCACGCGGCCCAGTTCGGCCGGGTCGAGACGAATGTCAAAGACACGATTGCCATTGGCAAAGCGGCGCGTGATCTGGGCCGCCAATTGCTGGGCGGACTGCGGCGTGAAGCGCTGGCCCTCATGCGTGGGACGCTCGGCCGCCGACCGGCCGTCGGCGCGCTGCAAGCTCAGGTCCTGGTCCGTCCGCAGACCAAGATTTTGTTCGCTCACCGGCTGGGACTGCGCCAGCTGCGGGTCAAATCCGGCCTGCCCGGGCATGGGCGTTGCCGCACGGGGTTCCTGCAGGATGGCCTCGGCCGGTGTCGTCATGTTTGGACTTGCGTTCGGACTTGTTGGCGGCTGTGGCTGGCCGGTGTTGGGCGCGGAACCAGAAGTGGTACCGGCTTTCGCTCCGGAGCTTCCTGCCAGCGCATTGGACGAAGCGACCTTGTTGTTGCGCTCTGCCAGCTGTGAGCCGGGCGTGGATGTCGGGCGCGCCTGCTGGGCAGCGGCCACGAGTTCAGGTGCTGGCTCCGCGGATTTCGTCGGCGCGGCTGTCGTCGCCACGGGTGTGGCCGGTGCGGTTGCGGTTGCTTGGGGGCCTGCAGCAGTGGCTTGCTGCGCGGCCGATGACCGTGTCGGCGGCGCGGCGAACGCTGGCAGGTTTGCCTCAGATGCAGGCGTGGCCGCTGCCTTGGACGGTGACGCCATCGCCGGGGCGATCTTGGATTGCGCTGCCGGGTCCTGAATTGATTGGTTAGCGGAAGCCTGTTTGGCAGCGCCAGCTTGCCCGGCAGCAGCCGGGGTTGCTTCCTCTGTTGTCGCGGTGGACAGGGGGTCGAGGGCCCCCGGCGGCGACGGTTGTGAAGTCAGTCCGGTCGGCGTTGCTGTTGCCATGGCGCCTGCGGGGGACGTGCTGCTCGCCGGAGTGGTCGGCAGCGGCGCCCCATGTGCGGCCAGCGATGCGATCATCGGTTCAGCCACAGGGGCGGTAATCATGCTGTTCAGCTGTGACAGCGTGTTCAGCTGGGAAATTGTGTTCTCGAGGCCGTGCATGACGGCGGTGGGGAGCTGGAGGCCGCCAAGCTTGTGTTTAAGGTCCTCCAGGCGTTCGCTCATGCGGTCGATCAGCGAAGCGCGCTGGGGCTGGGTAGCCTCCGGACGTGCCGGCTCTGGCCGCAGTGTCTTGGCCAGGCCCGTTTCAGTCGCAGCGGTTGAAGTCGCCGGGATTGGCGTGTCCTGGACCTGGACTGTTGATTTGAGCGCTGCTGACGTGGCGATCGGCTCTTGAACCGGAGCAAGCGGCTTGCCGATTGCGGGTGTTGCAGCGGCGGGGCCGGTACTGCCCAATGTGTCTATATCAATGCCAAGGGCCGCGAGCTGGTCACGCATGGGCTCGAGCATCGCGATCAGCGGATCATTGTGGATCGGCTGGTCGTTCAGCACCGTGTCCGCCTGTGAGGCGGCGGGCTGGATGTTCAGGGGCGCGACGTCATCGGAAATTGTGGTGGTGGCAATGCCGGTGCCCGAAGCCTGCGCCGCGACAGATGGCTGTCCGGCAGTGTCAGATGCAGAAGCCAGCGCGTTGCGGATTTCGGATATCTGGGTGCGCAGCTGGGCGAACACCGTTCCAAGGTCCTGCGCGATGCTGCGTGTCTGCGGCGGCAGGTCCGACAGCGTATCCGCGACAGCAGGTTTCAGGAGTGTGCCTCCGGCCGTGTCGACTGGCA
Organism: Maricaulis sp.; assembly: GCF_017643475.1. Classification (GTDB taxonomy): domain Bacteria; phylum Pseudomonadota; class Alphaproteobacteria; order Caulobacterales; family Maricaulaceae; genus Maricaulis. Next base: position 421,761 of record NZ_JAEPNI010000002.1, on the reverse strand, counting down.
GGTCAATGCGTCCGATATTATTGGTCGCGACCGGTGTGCCGAAACCTCCCGCACCCGGTGGTGCCGCCTGTCCGGCGAGCAGGGCCTGAAAGACACCATTATCCTGACCGCCTGCCTGGTTATTGCCGGGCGTGGCGACAGCGCCCGCCGCAGAGGCGGTGCCGGAGCTCAGGAAAGTCGCGTTCATAAAGAAAGCCTGCATGGCGTTTCAAAACCTGTTTTCTTGCTGCACCACACAAAGGTGGCGCTGATCCGCTCAACTCTCCGCAAGCGCCGTGCCACAAAGAAGTTAGCGTAACATGCTGAAAATGCGTATTAATTTGTGGTTAATACCTGTAAGTTCGCGTTAGGCCCGGCGATTTCTGCCGCTTACCCGGCGGAAGCTGCCCACCCAGCGTTCCGGCCGCTCGTTTCGGGTCCGGGAGAGCGGTTTTACGGATTCTGGCACGCAAGATCCAAACTGGCCCGCTCCTTGCGATTAACCATGGTAGGCGCGCCAAGCGGGTGCGCAGGCAGAATTATGATGAACGCATGAAAGACGTTTTTAAAACATACGGTTACGGTGAGGTTCAGATCCCCTGGATCGGCATTTCCCAACTGCGTGCGCCCGGCAAGGCTTGCCGAGGCAGCGGCAGAAAACTCCGTTCCGGTGTCCGTCTCGTGCGATATAAGCGGAGTGCACCATGTCGCTGAGTGGCATTCTCGGAAACGCACTTTCAGGTCTCACCGCCAGCCAGGCTGGCATGCGGTCGTCGTCCAACAACGTCGCCAATGTCAACACGCCTGGATATGCACGAACCAGCCCCAACATGGTTGCCCGCAATGTCGGTGGAACCGCCATGGGCGTGGAAGTCACGGGCATTACGCGGATCACCGACCAGTTTCTCCAGGTCGCCTCGCTGAACGCGATTTCGGCCGCTGGCCAGACCAGTGCCATTGCCACGGCCCTGGACCGGGTCCAGTCGCAGTTTGGCGGTCTGGATGATCCGGGCTCAATGTTCTCGCGCATGAACAAGGTGTTCGAGAGCGTGGCCCAGGCCAGCGTGGACCCGTCCCTCGCGGTGTCGCGCCTCGCGGTAGGGGCTGATATCGACAGCTTCTTTGACGAGACCAAGCGGCTGTCGATGGAAATCAAGACCCAGCGTCAGGAAGCGGATGCCCGCATCAGCGCCGGCGTCGAGCGCGCCAACCAACTGATGAATGAATTGTTCGAGCTCAATACCAGCGTTCAGAACATGTCAGCAGGTGGGGGTGATACCTCGGGCGCCGCCAACCGCCAGTCCGAATTGCTGGACGAGCTCTCCAACCTGCTCGACATCCGCGCAGTGCCCCAGTCGGACGGTCGGGTGGTCCTGAGAACGGAAGACGGCGTGCTGCTGCTCGACAATTTTGTCGCCACGCTGCAATACACACCGACCGGTACCGGTTCTTACAAGTCGGATTATGGCCGTATCACCGCAGCCAATCCGAACGGCACAGCGACCGAGCTGGAAAGCCATATCATGAAGGGCGAGTTGCGCGGCTTGATCGAGCTGCGTGACGAAATCCTGCCGGAAATGGCGGAGGAGCTTGGCGAGATCTCCGCGGCCTTCGCAGATGCGCTGAACCAGGCGCACAATGATTCCTCATCCTATCCCGCACCGCAGACATTGACCGGACGCAATACCGGACTCAATGGCACTGACCAGCATAATTTCACCGGGGCGACCACCTTGGCCGTGACCAGCAATACAGGCACGCTGGTGAGCCGTATCGATATCGATTTCGATGCAGGCACGCTCTCTGTCGACGGTGGCGCGGCGGCTGCCATCGGTGCGACGGTGAATTCGCTGACCGCAGCGATCAATACCGCGCTGGGCGCCAATGGTTCTGCGAGCTTTACCAATGGTGTGATGTCTGTATCCGCATCCGCTGGCACGAATGGCGTTGCGTTCCTGCAGGATGCGACAACGCCGAGTGATCGCGGTGGCCGGGGTTTTTCGCACTTCTTCGGCCTCAACGACCTGGTGGTGTCAGACCGTATCGGTTTCCACGAGACCGGAATGACCGGTGCGGATGCCACAGATTTCGCGGCTGGTCAGAACATGGTGTTCGATATCGTCGGACCGCAGGGCCAGCCCGTGACTTCGGTTACCGTGGCAACGGTGGCCGGTGATACTTTCACGGACCTGATCAATGATCTCAACGACCCGACCAATGGCGTCGGTCGTTATGTCACTTTCTCGCTGGATGCTGATGGTCGCCTGGTGGAAACGCCGGTTGCGGGGTTCGAGCAGTTCGGCGTGACAATGATCAGTGATGACACCCAGCGTGCAGGGTCTGGCAAGTCCATGTCGGAACTGTTCGGCATGACGCTGTATGACAAGGCCAACCGCTCCGAGGAGTTCTCGGTCAAGGCGGCCATCCGTGCTGACAGCTCGCAGCTCTCTCTGGCGCAGCTGGATATTGATGGCGCGTCGGTGGTTGGCGATATCGTGCTGTCGACCGGGGATAATCGCGGCGGCCGCCTGTTGCAGGCTGCCATGGACAGCCCGCGATCCTTCAACCAGGCAGGTTCCCTCGCCTCATCCACCGCGACGCTGCAGGATTATTCTGCGCGGATCGCCGGTGTGGTTGGTTCCCGCGCTGCGCGGGCCGAGAGCATGGCCGAATCCAATGTCGTTCTGATGGATACAGCCGCCCAGAAACGGGCGGATGTCGAGGGGGTCAATCTGGACGAGGAACTGGCTGCGATGACGATGTATCAGCAGTCCTACAACGCTTCAGCGCGCATGTTGCAAGCGGCCAAGGAAATGGCTGATGCGCTGATGCGGGTCGTTTAGGAGGCCTGAGCGATGACCCGAATTTCCACTTTCGCCGCTAACCAGTCCGCACTGGCTGACCTGATGAAGGCCCAGCGCAGCGTGTTCGAGAGTCAGAAACAGCTGATCACCGGCAAACGCGCGACGGATCTCAAGGGTGTGGGCCACGAGGCCGAGACCCTACAGGCGACCCGTGCCGCCCAGGCCCGTTCCATGGCCTATGAGCAGGCTGGCATTCGCGCCGCGGCCCGGCTGGAAGCCCAGGATACTGCGCTGAACAACCTGACCGATGCGGCCAATGACCTGCGCACGGCGGTAACGACCAAGGACGGCAACTACGTCATGCACGAGGTGCGCGAGGCCTTCTACAAGGTGGCCAACGCGCTCAACACCAGACATACCGGTTCCTACATCTTTGGCGGAACACGGTCCGACGTCCTGCCGGTCAATGCCGAGAAGCTGGATGACCTCCTGCCGATGGGCGCTGCAAGCGATGCCTTCCAGCACAATGATCGCCGCCCGACCGTCCAGATGGACACGCACATCACCGTCGAGGTGGGCCTGCTGGCCAATGAGGTCGGTGGCGAGCTGATGGACAGTTTCAAGCGCATCGTTGATTTCGAGAATGGCGTGAATGGCCCGTTTGTGCAGCCGATGACCTCGGCTCAGGAAACATTTATCCTCAACGAGGTGAGCCAGATCATCACGGCGATGGACAACGTCTTCACCAAGGTCGGTGAGGCCGGCGCCACCGCTGCCCATGTCGACACGCTGATTGCCAGTCACGAAGATCGCCAGACCTTCCTCGATCGTTTCATCGGCGAGATGGAGGATGTCGACATGGCCGACGCCGCGACGCGGTTCCAGCAGGCCCAGACGGCACTGGATGTCTCCGCCCGAACCTTCTCATCCCTCAGCCAGGTCTCCCTGCTGCCCTTCCTGAGATAGGGACGCTTGCTGGCATTTTCCCGCTTTTGTTGTGCGGCAGGTTTCTTCTAGTGTGAAGGCTGGAAGGGAGGGATCCATGGCACGTAGGGAAAAACGACGTCGGCCTACTATCGGCGGCGCGACCTTGGGCGCATTGATCGCATTCCTGTTTTTCGTGCTGGAGCTCGGTGTGACCTTCGCGATCTTGCCGTGGACGGTGCTCGGTGCAGCAGTTGGCGGTGGCATGTTTGGCACCACAGTTCGCGATGCGGCCGGAGATGCCGGATTGGCTGGTATACTTGAAGCGTTTCTGTCGGCGTTAGGGCAAGTTTTTGGCGCGATTTTCGGATTCTTCGGTGACTTGTTCAGTGGCTTTAGTGCATGAGGGACCAAGGCGAAATCACCAGCGATGAAGCGTTTGAGCGAGCGGGTGTGCCTGCCTTGCTTGTTGCGGTGCTCGTCACAACACTCGTTGTATGGCTCTGTTGGGGCATGGCGCTGTGGTTGTTGATACTCGTTGGGGCCCTGGTGTTTGGGTTCTCGTTCGGTCTTGCCCTCAGGATCTTCGCGGACCCCTACGGTTTCGTGAGGGATGTATTGAGCAATCTGAGTGGCGGCGGCCTGTAAGCGATACTCGGACAAAGAAGCGAAATGCCGAACACTGGCCACACCCGCCCACATCCCCTATATAGCCGCCTCCTGATAACCGTTTGCTGCGGGCCTTGACCCCGTTGGAGGCGATATGACTGTGAATACGACCGACGGCGCGCGTGCGGCCGTTGATGAACTGCTTCGCGAACTCGATCTCTCCGGCGATCCGCTGGGACTGGGCGGCGATCCGGCTGACCATCGTGTTGTTGTGGCAATGTCCGGTGGTGTCGACAGCTCGGTGACGGCGGCCCTGTTGCACCATCTGGGCTATGACGTCGTGGGCGTGACGCTGCAGCTTTACGACCACGGCGCGGCGATCCAGAAAAAGGGCGCCTGTTGCGCCGGCCAGGACATCTATGACGCCAAGCGTGTCGCCGAGGAATGCGGCTTCCCGCACTATGTGCTGGACTATGAAAGCCGCTTCCGCGAAGCGGTGATCGAGGAATTTGCCGATACCTATCTGGCCGGCTTCACGCCCATTCCCTGTGTGCGCTGTAACCAGACGGTGAAATTCGCCGACCTGTTGAAGACCGCGCGCGAACTGGGTGCCGCCTGCATGGCGACGGGGCACTATATCCAGCGCGCCATGGGGGATGACGGGGCGCAGCTTCGCCGGGCCGCGGACAAGGGCAAGGACCAGTCCTATTTCCTGTTCGCGACCACGCATGAACAGCTGGACTTCCTGCGCTTCCCGCTGGGCCATCTCAACAAGGACCAGACCCGCCAGCTGGCCGAGGCCTTTGGGCTGATCGTGGCCGACAAGCCGGACAGCCAGGACATCTGTTTTGTGCCGGAAGGACGTTATGTCGACATTGTCGAGAAAATCCGCCCGGGTGCTTCGCGTCCCGGCGAGATCGTGCATGTCGATGGCCGTGTGCTGGGCCGTCATGAAGGCGTGATCCGCTACACCGTCGGCCAGCGCCGCGGTCTGGGCATCGCCGCCGGTGATCCGCTTTATGTCGTGCGACTAGATGCCGAGCAGGCCCAGGTCGTGGTCGGTCCTCGTGAGGCGCTGGCTGTCAATCGTATCAAGCTCAATGACGTCAACTGGCTGGGCGAGGATGCGATTGCCGATGGCGCACCCGTGCGCGTGAAAGTCCGCTCAACCCGCCCGCCGGTTCCGGCTGCGTTGTCGGTGGAGGGCGAGAGTGTAGGCGTCGTTCTCGCAGAGGGTGAGGAAGGCGTCGCACCGGGCCAGGCCTGTGTCTTCTACTCCCCGGACGATGAAGATCGTGTGCTCGGTGGCGGCTGGATCGCCTCGACCGCGGGCAAGGCACGTTCCGGATCTGCAATCACCTTGATCGGGTGACGGCCTGCGCTATCCTGCCCGGCATGAGGGGAATGATCCGCAGTCTTCTGGCGCTGTTCGCGTTTCTGGTTCTGGCTGTGCCAGCGCAGTGCCAGATCTATGATGTCGAGGAGCGCCTGGCCGAACATCTCGCCGCTTGCGAGGCTGGCGATAAATGGGGCTGTGGGTATGCCATCGCGCTGTGGCAGCGCCAGGATGCCATGTCCTGGTTGCTCGAGCGAAATGTGAACATGCACATGCGGGCCTGCTCGCTGGGGCTGGACGGATCGTGCTGGAAGTTTGAACGCCGCCTGGAGCCCAACCCCTATGCGCCTGTGCGGGCCGATCGGGAGCGCTTCCTGCCAATGGTTGTTTCCGGCTGCGAAAACCGCTCCACCATGGCCTGCTGGCAGGCGGCGAGTGAGTATTACGAGCTCGGCGACATGGATCGCGCCTGGGATTATGCGGACCGCTCCTGTCGCGCCGGTTTCAGCGATGGCTGTGCGCGGCGTGCCGATGTTGAGGCCACAACGGGAGTGGACCCGCAGGCCTCCTATATCGCGGCCTGTCACGGCAACCGGCCCGGTTATATGCGCAAGCAGGCTTATTGCGAGGCTGCGTGCACGATGTCAGATGCGGTGTCCTGCCGGACCCTGGCGGATATGTATGTCCGTGGCCGGGATGGTTATCAGCCGACGGATCGCCGCGAACGCCGGGCCGTGGAGCTTTACGAGCGCGCTTGTGGTCTGGGCGATTCAGAGGCCTGTAACCGGCGCGGTTAGGCCCTTCCACAAAACCACCGTGATCCAGTGAATGAGGACGGGCGGCCAGATTGAAGCGCTCAGCCGGTAGGCCAGGGTGCAGGCGAGCCCCAGCAGGGCGGTGATGGCCAGAAGGGCCGGTTCGAGAAAAAGGTCCTGCGCCATCGGCAGGCCCAGCCAGACCTGTGCCGGGTGCCACAGCACAAAGGCGGTGACCGCCAGACCACCACGAATCCAGCCGGTTCTGCCGCCCAGCCAGACCCGGAAAACCATCTCTTCGGCGAGGGCGGGGATGAAAAATGCGGCGACTGCAACAATGGCGAATGCCTGCAATTCATCTGTCAGGGCAAACTTGAACAGGTTTTCAGATAACCCCAAATAGCCTGCCGTAGGCGTAAATAGCGCTGAAATAAGAAGTGTTTGACCCCATTGAACACGGTTCGGTCGCGCCCGCAGCGTTTGTGCTGCAGCTGCGAAAAGGCTTGACGCGGTGCCGCATAATTTGATCATGCGCGCCAGCTTAACGCCGAATGGCGAACCGGAGGAGATTTGAAATGAGCGCAATGGACGATCCCGTCGTCATCGTGGGCATGGCCCGCACCCCTATGGGTGGTCTGCTGGGCGAGCTCGGCAGCGAGAGTGCCAACGAGCTGGGCGCAGTCGCTGTCAAGGCAGCCATGGAAGAAGCTGGCGTTGCCGGTGACGATGTTGACCAGATCCTGATGGGCAATGTCCTGATGGCTGGCCAGGGCCAGGCCCCGGGCCGCCAGGCGGCGCTCAAGGCCGGCATGCCCAACTCTGTTGAGGCCACGACGCTGAACAAGATGTGTGGTTCCGGCATGCAGGCGGCCATCATGGGCCGCGCAGCCATCATGGCGGGTGATGCCGACATCATCATCGCCGGTGGCATGGAGAGCATGACCCAGGCCCCGCATATGCTTCCGTCGCACCGTGGCGGCTTTAAATATGGCCATGACACCGTCAAGGACCACATGGCCCAGGATGGTCTCGAGGACGCCTATGAAAAGGCGCCGATGGGCAATTTCGCCGACATGATCGCCAATGAGTACCAGTTCACGCGTGAGCAGCAGGATGCCTACGCGCTGGAAACCCTGGCTCGCGCCCAGCGCGCGACCGAGGAAGGAGACTTCAAGCGCGAGATCGCACCGGTCACGATCAGGACCCGCAAGGGCGAGATCGCTGTTGAAACCGATGAGCTGCCGCGCAAGGCCATGCCGGAGAAGATCCCGAACCTGCGTCCGGCCTTTTCCAAGGACGGCACGGTCACCGCGGCCAATGCCTCTGCCATCTCTGACGGTGCAGCCGCACTCGTCCTGATGCGCCAGTCCGAAGCCGAGCGTCGTGGTCTCAAGCCGATCGCCAAGATCGTTGCCACCGCAGCGCACGCGCACGAGCCGGCCTATTTCACCACCGCGCCGGTCCCGGCCATGCGCAAGGCTGTCGAGCGCGCGGGCTGGACGGTTGATGATGTCGAGTTGTGGGAAATCAACGAGGCTTTTGCGGTCGTTCCGATGATCGCCATGAAGGAACTCGGCCTCAGCCATGACAAGGTCAACGTCAATGGCGGCGCCTGCGCCCTGGGTCACCCGATCGGCGCGTCTGGCGCGCGCATCATGGTGACGCTGCTGGCGGCCATGGAAAAACAGGGCAAGACCAAGGGTGTTGCCTCGCTCTGCATCGGTGGCGGCGAAGCGACCGCAGTCGCTGTCGAGCGCATGCAGTAAGCGTTCCGGCGATAACGGAAAAAAAGAGGGCGGGGCCGATGGCGCCGCCCTTTTTTGTTATGCGAGGGCTAACCCTCGATATGGCTCAGCGGCAGGCCGCGGCCGTCCTTGACGTTGCGGATCTGCACGGAGGTGCGGAAATCGCCGATCACATCGAGCGGGATCAGCTTGTCGGACACAAAATCATTATAACTGTCGATGTCCGGCATCACGACTTTCACCAGATAGTCGTAGGGGCCGGTCATGGTGACGGCCTCGGTGACTTCCTCGAAGCTCTGGATGGCTTCCTCGAACTTCTCGTAATTGGCGCGGCGGGCCGGGGCGATCTTCACCTCGATATAGGCGGTGAACATCAGGCCGATGGCGCGGCGGTCGAGCTGGATCGAGCGGCGTTTGATGATTCCCTCGGTCTCCAGGCGACGAATGCGGCGCCAGCAGGGAGAGGGCGTCAGGCCGACCTTTTCAGCCACTTCGGCGACCGATTGGCCCGCATCTTCTTGCAGGGCCTCAAGAATGCGGACGTCAATATTATCAAGGGCTGCGATCATTTTTTCCTCAAAAGCCGGTTTGCTGGGAAAATAGTCCAAGCTGCTTCGGATGCGAACCCGGAAAAGGCACATTGACCCAAGAGTAGACAAGCACCGTCCATCCGCGTTAGACGCCCCTCGCATCACACACTCTGTGTGGCTTCAGTTCCTGGCGGTTTCCGCCCAGTCATAGCGAGAGCCCATGACGCAATCTGATCCCCGCTTCCACGTCCCCGCGCCGCACGCCCGGCCTGGCGACACGCCTGATTTTTCCCATATCGAAATCCCGCCGGCAGGCGAGGCCCGCAAACCGGCCGTGGACATCGATGGCAGCGAGACCCGTGATCTCGCGCTCGGACTGGTCCGCGTCCTGGACCATAACCACCAGGCGGTGGGTGAATGGGATCCCAAGCTGGACGCGGATGTCCTGCGCGAAGGCCTCAAGCACATGGTGCTGACCCGCGTTTATGACGACCGCATGCTCAAGCTGCAGCGTCAGGGCAAGATGAGCTTCTACATGAAGTCCACGGGTGAGGAGGCTGTCGCCGTCGCCGCCGCCATGGCGCTCGACAATAAGGACATGATCTTCCCGTCCTATCGCCAGCAGGGCATCCTGTTTGCGCGCGGTCGCGATATCGTCGACATGATGTGTCACTGCATCTCCAACAGCCGTGACAATCTCAAGGGTCGCCAGCTTCCGGTTCACTACACCTGGGCGGAAGGCAATTTCTTCTCGATCTCCGGCAATCTGACCACGCAATTCCCGCAGGCCGTCGGCTATGCGATGGCGTGCCAGTTCAAGGGCGAGAAGCAGATCGCGGCCTCCTGGATCGGTGAGGGCTCGTCTGCGGAAGGCGATTTCCACGGCGCGCTGGTGCTGGCCTCGACCTACAAGGCGCCGGTCATTCTCAACGTCGTCAACAATCAGTGGGCGATCTCGACCTTCCAGGGTGTCGCGCGCGGCCAGGGCAATACCTTTGCTGAAAAGGGCCTGGGGTACGGCCTGGCGTCCCTGCGCATTGATGGCAATGACTTCCTGGCGGTCTACGCAGCGACGCAATGGGCGGCTGAACGCGCCCGTGCGGGCCATGGTGCCACCATCATCGAGAGCTTCACCTATCGCGCCGATGCGCACTCCACCTCGGATGACCCGTCGGGCTATCGCCCCAAGGCCGAGGAAGAGAAATGGCCGCTGGGCGATCCGGTCGAGCGCCTGAAACAGCACCTGATCGGTCTGGGCGAATGGGATGAGGAGCGTCACGAGGCGCTCGAGAAAGAGCTCAACGAGCTGGTCATCGCCTCCTACAAGGAAGCGGAAAGCCACGGCACGCTGCACGACGGCCCGCTTTCGCCGACGCACACGATTTTCGAAGATGTCTATGTCGAACCGGACTGGCGCCTGCGTCGCCAGCGCCAGGATCTGGGAGTCTAAATCATGGCCAAGATGAACATGATCCAGGCGCTCAATTCAGCGCTCGACAACATGATGGAAAAAGACCCGAACGTGGTCTCCTTCGGTGAGGATGCCGGTTATTTCGGTGGCGTTTTCCGCGTTACTGCCGGCCTGCAGGAAAAATACGGCCTGGACCGCTCCTTCGATGCACCGATCAACGAGGCGGCAATTGTCGCCATGGCGATCGGCATGGGCGTGAAGGGCATGCGCCCGGTCGCCGAGATCCAGTTCGCCGACTACATCTTCCCGGGGCTCGACCAGATCGTCTCCGAACTGTCGCGCATCCGTTATCGTACGGCAGGCCAGTTCACCACGCCGGTAACCATCCGCACGCCCTGTGGCGGTGGTATCCGCGGTGGCCAGACCCACTCCATGAGCCCGGAAGCCTTCTTCACCCAGATCCCGGGTGTCCAGGTCGTCATGCCGTCCAACCCGTATGACGCCAAGGGCCTCCTGATCTCCGCGATCGAGAGCGATGACCCGGTCATCTTCTTCGAGCCCAAGCGCCTTTATAACGGTCCGTTCGACGGTGACCCGGGCAAGGCACTAGAAACCTGGGGCAAACACCCCAAGGGCGAGGTGCCGGAAGAGCATTACAGCCTGCCGATCGGCAAGGCCGAGGTCGTGCGCGAAGGCAATGATGTCTCCATCATCACCTATGGCACGCTGGTGCATGTCGCCCTGGCGGCGGCCGAGCGTGAGGGTATTGATGCCGAGATCATCGATCTGAAGACGCTGGTGCCCTACGACATCGAGACGATTGCCAAATCCGTCAACAAGACCGGCCGCTGCATCGTCGCCCAGGAAGCGCCGCGTACCTCCGGTTTCGGTGCCGAGCTGGCTGCGCAAATCCAGGAAGAGTGTTTCTACGCGCTGGAAACGCCGATCTACCGGATCGCCGGCTGGGACACGCCTTACCCGCACGCCCATGAGTGGGCCTATTTCCCGGGCCTGACCCGGTTCACCACCGCCATGCGCGAAGTTCTGGAGGCATAAGCAATGAGCGAATACCGCTATAAAATGCCCGATGTCGGCGAAGGTATCGTCGAAGCGGAAATCGTTGAGTGGCACGTCAAGGAAGGCGACACGGTCACCGAGGACCAGCACGTTCTCGACGTGATGACCGACAAGGCGACGGTGGAAATTCCCTGTGCCGTGAATGGTACGGTGACCAAGCTGGTCGGCGAGCCGGGCGAGATCATCGCTGTTGGCACCGAGATCATGTTCATCGCCGTCGATGGTGCTGTGCCGGCTGAAGAGGAAGCTCCCGCCAAGGAAGAGGCCAAGGCTGACGAGGCTGCACCGGCCAAGGCAGAGCCGAAACCAGCAGCCCCGGCCAAGCCCGCTCCGGCCCCGGCTGCTCCGGCTGTGGCGGCCCGCCCGGCGGGCGAACGCGCCCTGGCCAGCCCGGCTGTTCGCAAGCGCGCGCTGGATGCTGATATCGATCTGGGCACGGTCCCGGGGACCGGCCCGGCGGGGCGTATCACCCACCAGGACATGGATGACTTCATCGCTTCCGGTGGTCGCCTGTCCGCGCGTGCGGGCGGTGGCTCCGCAGTGCGTGCACCGCGCACCGGTGTGACCGAGGAGAAGATCATCGGCCTGCGTCGCCGGATCTCCGAGAACATGTCCCACGCCCAGCGCACCATTCCGGACATCGCCTATGTCGAGGAAATCGACGTCACGGCGCTGGAAGAGCTGCGCGCGCATCTCAACAAGTCCAAGCGGGATGACCAGGCCAAGCTGACCTTCATTCCCTTCCTTGTCATGGCGCTGGCCAAGGCCCTGCCGGAAACCCCGCAGGCCAATGCGCACTTTGACGGCGAGAACATGCTGCTGACCAAGTATGACGCCGTGCATTGCGGTGTCGCGGCGGCGACGCCGAACGGTTTGATGGTCCCGGTCATCAAGCATGCCGAGAGCCTCGACGTGTTCGAGATCGCCGGTGAGCTGAAACGCCTGGGCTCGGCCGCCAAGGACGGCAAGGCGACCAAGGACGAGCTGTCCGGCTCGACCATCACCATCACCTCGCTGGGGGCCATTGGTGGCCTGGTCACAACGCCGATCCTGAACGCGCCGGAAGTGTCCATCATCGGCGTCAACAAGATGCAGACCCTGCCGCGCTACAATGCGGACGGTCAGGTCGTGCCGCGCAAGGTGCTGAACCTGTCCAGCTGTTTCGATCACCGCATTGTCGACGGTTATGACGCCGCCATGCTGATCCAGCGTGTGAAGGGCTATCTGGAGAACCCGGCGACGCTGTTTATGTGATGTCGAAGACGGGGCGGATCGCAATCACGATCGCGGCGGTGATAATCGCTGCGATCGGTGCGATTGGTGTCACACTCGGGATCTGGGGCGGTCTGTTTCTGACTGGAGGGATCCTGTTCATGGAGACGCTCGGCGCCGAAATTGACTATGACCAAGTTTCTGGGGAATTCGGACGTCTCGTCGTTTGGGGAGGCCTCGGAAGCCTGATGTTGCTGTCCGGTGCGTTGGCCATTGTTCGGATCTGGGCGCGATAATTTGCAGAAGCGGGATGTCTCGATGAGGTGTCCCGCTTTATTGTTTCTGGCGCGGTCGAAGTCAGCGTTTCAGGCCGCATCCTGCGCCAGGGCGCCAAAAAAACCGATCATGCAGACGACACGGCCAGCCTCATCGGTCGGCGCCACATCAAATCCTTCCAGCAATAGCTTTCCGTCCTGATGGATTGTCCAGTGATAGCGGTGGAAATTGTGTTGGCTGTCGACAGCGCTGGCACGCGCATAGACCGCGCCCGGCAGGGTCTTCTTGACCTCGTGCACATTTGCCTCAAACCCGTCGATCCCTGTCACATCAATGGAGGGGTCGACAAATCGCACATCTGTGGCGAGCGCCTGATCGAGATGGCGGCGGACCTTGGCCGGGTCGGGCTCGTTCCACGCGGCGAGCATGCTTTCGAGAGAGGCGATAGGGTCGCTCATGACGGGGCTCCTTATATTAACCGACACGGTGTCGGTATGTGGCCACTGTAAAACCGACACGAAGTCTGTAAAGTGAAATCATGGCGACTCAGGCAGAAAGACGGAAAGCAACGCGCGAGGCCCTGGTGAAAGCCGGGCGGGCCAGCTTTGCCCGTGCGGGTTATGACGCGACGCATACCAATGAGATCCTGGCGGTTGCCAGGGTGTCGCGTGGCGCGATGTATCATCACTTTGCAAGCAAGCAGGCCTTGTTCGAAGCAGTCTTCATTGCGGAGTCAAAAGCTACGATTGCGGGAGCTGCGGCGGCAGCAAGCCATACCGGCTCACCTTTGGAAAACGTATTATCCGTCTGTCTGGCCTGGCTGGCGGCAGCGCGTGAGCCGGTGACCGCCGCCATACTGCTCGACCAGGGGCCACAGGTGCTCGGCTGGAAACGCGCCCGCGACCTGGAAGAGGAATTCAGTCTTGGCGGTATGAAGCGCGCGATCCAGCTGGCGAGCGAGGCGGGTGAGCTCGAAGTGGGTTCCATTGATCTTGCGGCCCGCATTCTCAACGCTGTATTGGCCGAGCTGGCGCTGGCGGCGGTTCACCACCGTGACGAGGCTGATCCCGCCCGTCAGGAGCGCATGATCCGCCAGGTCCTCTCCGGTTTTAGGCCACAGACGGATTGAGCTCCGACTTCCCATCGCCGATGCCTTCCTCTATACCCAATGTCACCAATGGTGACATAACAAGGTTGGATCGATGGAAATCTTTGAAATGATCAAGCAGCACATGGCTGCCAGCGTGCCGTTTGCGAACTATACCGGGGTGAAGCTGGAAGAGGTTTCGGCCGAGCGGGGTGTGGCCACGCTGGCCAAGCGCGGCGAGGTGGAAAACCATATCCAGACCATGCATGCCGGGGCGATGTTCACGCTGGGCGAGGCGGCGTCCGGTGCGGCGATGGGCGGTGTGATGGCGGACCAGCTGCTGGCGGCGCGTCCCGTCGCGGCCAATGCCTCCATCAAGTATGTGAAGACGGCCAAGACCGATATCACGGCAATCGCGACGGCGAGCATTCCGGCAGAGGAAGCGCTGAAAGCCTTCCACGCTGATGGCAAGGTCGTGTTCGACGTCAATGTCGATCTCCGGGATGCCGACGAGAATACCTGCGCGGAAATGACGGTAGCCTGGCACATAAAGAAGACCGGCTAGGGTGGCCAAGCGCTACCATCACGGCGAGGTGCGCAGTGGGGCCGTTGCGGCCGCGCTGGCGATCACCGAGGCTGACGGCCCGGATGCGGTGACCATGCGGGCTGTGGCCAACAGGGTGGGCGTGGACCATCGTGCGATCTATCGGCATTTCACCGATCGCGACCGTCTGTTGGCTGAAGTCGCCGCGGACGGTTTTCGCGATCTCCTCTGCGAGCTTGTGCGGGCAGAGGGGGAGGCGGGGCTGCAGCGTGACTTCACCGCCTCCATCCGCTTTGCCCTGGCCCGGCCGCATCTCTACGCGCTGATGCTGTCGCGGCCGCGCGAATTGATGTTCGACGGGGCGGCGCTGGAAGCCGCGGTCCGTGCGATGCTGGAGCATCTCATGGCCTCGGCGCGACTTGCGTTGGGAGATGAGGTCGAGGCTCGCATATGCCGCGACCTTGTCTTCTCGGCGCTGGGGGCGAGTTACGGCCTCGTTTCCCTGGCCAGCTCGATGACGCTGGCACCGCGTTCTCCAGCGGAGCTGGAGGCTTTCCTGACCGAACAGGTGGCAGCGGTGATTGAAGGCCAGCTGCTGCGCTTGCGCGGCCCGGCCTAGTCCGTTTCCGCAGGCAGCAATTCACGCACGCTCTTGACCGCGCTTTCGGCTTCATTCTCCCACTCCACCGGCAACAGCGCCCTGGGCATGTTCTGATAGCAGACCGGACGCAGGAAACGGCGGATGGACATTGTACCCACACTGGTCGCTCCAAAATTGGTGGAGGCCGGATAAGGGCCGCCATGCACCATCGTCTCGCTGACTTCCACCCCGGTCGGGAAGCCATTTGTCAGGATGCGTCCGGCCTTGCGTTCCAGGACGGGCATCAGCAGACGGGCCAGGTCGGTATCGGCGGTGTCCATGTGCAGCGTGCAGGTCAGCTGGCCCTTCAGCGCGCGCGCAATGACCAGCATTTCATCAGTGTCCCGGACCGTGATCACCAGGCCGAGTGGCCCGAAGACCTCCTCGCTCAGCGTCTCGTCGGCAAGCCAGTCCTGGCCGGAAACGACAAACAGGTTGGGGGTGGCTTCGCGTGCCTCGCAGTCAGTGGACAGGATCTCCTTCACCCCGCGGGCCCGGCGCACGCCATCGCGGCCCTTGCGATAGGCGCTGGCGATGCCGTCAGTCAGCATGGTCTGGCCCTGGACTTTCATCAGCTCGGCCAGGGAAGCGTGGATGAAGGCCTCGGCATCATCGTCCTCAACGACGACGGCGATGCCCGGATTGGTGCAGAACTGGCCCGCACCCATCGTCAGCGAGGCGACCCAGCCTGACGCGATCGCCCCACCGCGCGCGCCCAGGGCCTCGGGCAGAAGGAACATCGGATTGACCGAACCCAGCTCGCCAAAGAAGGGGATGGGGTCCTCGCGCGCTGCGCAGAGGTCAAACAGGGCGCGGCCGCCCGCCAGTGAGCCGGTGAAGCCAACCGCGCGAATGTATTCATTGCGGACCAGCGCCGTGCCGACCGAGCGATCACCGCCCTGGATCTGGCTGAACACACCGGGATGGACGCCGACAGTCTCGATGGCTGCCTGTATGGCCTGGGCGATGATGTCCGCCGTGCCCGGATGCGCGCTGTGGCCCTTGACCACGACCGGGCAGCCGGCCGCCAGGGCCGCGGCCGTGTCGCCTCCTGCAGTGGAGAAGGCGAGCGGGAAGTTGGAAGCGCCGAAAACGGCAACAGGGCCGATCGGGCGCTGGATGAGTTTCAGATCGGGGCGGGGCACGGGCTGACGCTCCGGAAGGGCCTCGTCATGACGACGGTCCAGATAGTTACCGTCCTGGATGGTTCTCGCGAACAGGCGCAGCTGACCGACAGTACGGCCGCGTTCCCCGATCAGACGGGCTTCGGGCAGGCCGGTTTCCTCGTGACCGATCCGGGTGATGTCATCACCGCGTGTTTCGATCTCGTCGGCGATGGCGTTGAGCAGGGCAGCGCGTGTGGCCACCGGGCTGTAGCCATAGGTCATGAAGGCCTGTTCGGCCGCCTTGCAGGCTTCATCGACAAGTTCCGGCGTGCCGACGGAGAATTCGTGAGCCTCGCCTGTTGCGGGGCTGGAAAGGAAGACGCGGTCGCTTTCGGTCCAGCGTCCGGCGATGAGGTGTTTTCCGTTGATCATGGCCCTGCTCCTGTTGGTCGTGACATACATGCCAGATAGCAATATTGGATACAATATCCAATGCTGCAGTGCGACTATCTGGATGCTTGACCTGGAGGACGCTGGCGTGTCCTGTCCGCAGCAGGGAGTGAGGCATGTTCAAACAGATTTGGGATCAGCTGGTCAGCGTCCTGGCCGTGTGGGCCGTCAGCGTGTTTGCGCTGATGTTCTTCCACGATGATATCGGGCTGGCGCCTGAGCATTTGCCGATGCTCATTTTCACCAGCCTGCCCGTGTTTGTCGTTGGTTCTGTCCTCGTTTCGCTCGCGCGGCAATTTATGTCGAAAAACCGCGCATCCTGACGCGGCTCTTTCCCTTTGCGTCGCAAGACGCTAAATGCCTCGCAAATCCTCATTGGTTTCGCAGCCATTTATTCCAAGGAGCATCCCCATGCAGACACGTTCGTGCCAGGTTCTCATCATTGGTGGTGGTCCGGGTGGATATCCGGCGGCTATTCGTGCGGGCCAGCTGGGTCTGGACACGATCATCGTCGACAAGCACGGTCTGGGCGGAACCTGTCTCAATCGTGGCTGTATCCCCTCCAAGGCGATGATCCATGCCGCGACCAAGTATGAGGAAATGTCCAAACACGCCGAGAAGGACGAGCTGGGTATTTCGCTGGCCGAAGCGCCGAAGCTGGACATGGGCAAGCTGGTGGGCTGGAAGGACGGTATCGTCTCCAAGCTGACCGGTGGTGTGGGCCAGTTGATCAAGGCTGCGGGCGTTGAACACATTTCCGGCTGGGCCAAGTTCAGGGACGCCAAGACCTGTGTTGTCGACACCGACGAAGGCGAGGTCGAGATCACGGCCGAGCATGTCGTGCTGGCCACCGGTTCGGTTGAGGTCGAGCTGCCCTTCCTGCCGTTTGGCGACAAGGTGATCGGCTCCACCGACGCGCTTGACCTCTCCGAAAAGCCGGAGAAGCTTGTTGTCGTTGGTGCGGGCTATATCGGTCTCGAGCTGGGTATCGCCTTCCGCAAACTGGGCAGCGAAGTGACCTTCATCGAGGCCTCTGACGGCATTCTCCCGCTCTATGACAAGGAAATCACGCGTCCGATCACCATGTGGCTGAAGAAGCACAAGGTCGCTGTGAACCTCTCCTGCAAGGCCAAGGGCATGACGCAGAAGGACGGCATGGCCGTTCTGGAATACGAAGACGCCAAGGGCGAGACCCAGAGCATTGAAGCCGACAAGATCCTGGTCGCCGTGGGCCGCAAGGCTTGCCTGGACGGTTGGGGTGTCGAGAATATGGGGCTGGATCTGGTCGATGGCCGTTTCATCAAGGTTGATGACCAGTGCCGCACCGGCATGCGCAATGTCTGGGCGATCGGTGATGTCGTCGGCGAGCCGCTGCTGGCACACAAGGCCACGGCCCAGGGCGAAATGGTCGCCGAGCTGATCGCGGGCCACAAGCGGGTCTTTGATCCGGTCTCCATCGCGGCGGTCTGTTTCACCGAGCCGGAAGTCGTCGGCGTCGGCCTGACCCCGGACGAGGCCAAGGCCAAGGGCGAGGTGGTCATCACCGGCAAGTTCCCGCTGGCGGCGTCCGGACGTTACCTGTCCATGGAAGCGGGCACGGATGGCGGTTTTGTCCGCGTCACCGCGCGTGAGAGTGATCATGTCATTCTCGGCATCCACGCCGTCGGCACGCATGTGTCGGAACTCTCCGGCGAGTTCGCGCTGGCTATCGAGATGGGCGCGCGGCTGGAAGACATCGCCGGCACGATCCACGTCCACCCGACCCTGACCGAGGGTTTCCTGGAATCGGCGCTGACCGCGCTGGGCCACCCGATCCATATCTCCGCACCGAAAAAATAGGCCCCCTTCGGCTGTTTCCGGATTTCATCCGGATCCAGCCACTTCCCCCTCAAAGGGGGAAGAAGAAGTGCCGCGTTTCCTCCCCCTTTGAGGGGGAGGTGCACCGCGTAGCGGGGCGGAGGGGTATGAATACCACCCATTCACTTCCCTCTCGTGCGCGCGCGTGAGAAGACTCTGTGCGAGACACGAGGAGATGACATGGACGACGGCCAGATCGGTGTGACCGGCATTATCGACCACAAACCACTCGCCCCCGGCGAGGGAGTGGGCTGTATCTCCTATGAAACCGCGCTGATGCGGACCATTACGCCGCGGGCCGAGGATTTCGACGAGCTGGGTCACGTCAACAATGTCGTCTATCTGCGCTGGGTGCAGGAGATGGCGGTGACACACTGGCATCTCATCAGCCCCGCCGAGCGTGTGGCGGGGGAGGTCTGGGTTGCCTTGAAACACACGATTGAATACCGCGATCCGATCGAGCCGGGCGAAACGGCCGAGATCCGCACCTGGCTCGGCCCCTACAAGGGCCCGCGTTTTGAACGCAATGTCGATATCCGCAAACCCGGCGCCAAGCGCTTCTCCGCCCGCGCCACAACAGAATGGTGCCGCCTGTCCTCCGTCACCCGCCGCCCGCTGCGCATTGACGACGAAACGCTCGACGTGTTCGGCGTGAAGGGCTTGCTTTAAACGCACGCTTGATACCACTCTGCCGTGCGGAGGGTGGATGATGCGTTTTTCCCGACTGGTTTGTGGTGCTCTGATTGCTGGCGCGATGGGGGCACCGGCAGAGGCCTGCGACTTGCCGGCGGACTATCACAGCCTGCTCGGTCCTTATGATGCCATCCACCATGCGGACTGGATTGGTCTGGCCGTGGCCGTACGATCATCCGACGGTTCCGGGCTTGAGTTGGAGTTTCGCGAATACCTCAAGGGAGATGGCCCTCAATCGCTATCGGTCTCATATCCGCGATTTGATTCAGCTTCGTCCAACGGGCACTCGGATGAAGCGCTGGTGGGAAATTACTACGCGCACACGACGGCGGCGTTCTGGGATGGTCGCGGGCGAGGCGGGCTGGGTGCGGATTGTCGAATCCGCGTCGAGTTTGCAGAGGGGGCGTCCTACCTGGTGTTTGGACCTCTGCAGTACGAAGTGGGATATGAGAATATCGCTGTGGCCGATGATGATGCCTGGCTCGAATATGTAAAAGATGTTCTCGCCGGCGAGGTGCAGGAGCTTCCGCCATTGCGGCTGCGCGATCTTCTTGAGCGAAGCGCGGCTGTCATTCGGGTGCGGGCCCGGATGGATGGTGAACAGGTCTTGCTGGACGAGGAGGTCCTCGTCGGCGAGCTCGGCTCCTATCTGAATGCGACAACGATTTATCCGGAAGAGTTTTATCGCGCTTTGCTGGACCCACGGTGCAGTGGATGGGGGATTCAGAATGACGTTATCGAGCGGTTCATCGTGATCGAGGAAATACCGGCCAGGCCGGTTCTGATGCGGCAGACTTCTTGGTGCCCGCCACTGCGCGCAATGCCCTTGATGGAAGGGCCTTTCGGATTCTTCGACTCACCCTTTTACGTCAGTATGGAGGCATCCGGTATGTTTGCAACGAATGCGTTCTCGGAGTTCCATGTAAGCGAGGGCCGGGTTGGGCTTAGGAGGCCTCGCGTGATCGAAATGCCTGATGGCACCACTCCCGACACGATCTCCGTCGCCGAATTCATCGCTCTTATGCCCGTTCAAGACTAATCAATTCGCTCCGGCTTGCCCTGGTGCCCGCCGACGGCTGTGATGGCCACACCTGCGTCGATCACTCGCCCTTGAGGCGGTCTGGGATCCCCAGCCCCTCAGCCAGCGTGTTCAGCTGGTCCACAGTCTTCTCGTCCAGGGGAATGCCTTCCCGCTCGCGCTTGCCGCGCCAGGCGCGTTCCGGGGCTCCGGGGATGAGGACGGGGCTGTCCCAGTCCATGGGCGGGGACTGGGTGACGTATTCGCCGAGCGCGGCGATTTCCTGGTCGATCCAGTCCGTCTCGGCAAAGGCGGCCGGTGATAGGATGATCGAGAACATCGAGTTCTGGATGCCGCCGCGACGCTCGTGCTGCGGCTGGATCGTGCCCGAGCGTGACAGCACGCCGGCTAGGATCTCGCTGGCATAGGCCAGGCCATACCCCTTGTGGCGGGCAAACGGGGTGAGGGCGCCCCTGATCTCGAAACCGGCCATGCCGGATGGGTCCGTAGTGGGCATGCCCTGGTCGTTGAGCAATGTGCCCGGCGGAACCGTGATGCCCTTGTTGGCCGCGACGCGTACCTTGCCGAGCGCGATAATGCTGGTGGCCATGTCGAGCAGGAAGGGCGGATTTTTCGCGGTTTCCGGAAAGCCGATGCAGATCGGGTTGGTGCCGAAACGCGCGTCAGAACCCCGGAAGGGGGCGACCAGCGGCGCATGATCATAGACATTCACGAAGTGCAGGGAGGCCAGGCCTTTTGCCGAAAGGTGTTCGGCGTAGGCTCCGATCCGTCCCAGATGGTGCGCATTGGCCAGGGTGCAGCAGGACAGACCCAGCTCGCTGGCCCTGGCCGCGGCCTCATCCAGCGCCGTGTAGGCTGCGGGAGCGCCCCAGCCGCCCCTCGCGTCCGCCTGAAGGAGGGCCGGCATGCGGTTGAGCCATTCCAGCTCGGCGTCCAGTTCAACCAGTCCCTTTTTGATATGGGCGAGATAGGCGGGCAGCATGCCGACGCCGTGGCTGTCATGACCGACCATGTTGGCGTCGACCAGATGCCGGGCGACGATGCGCGCATCGGTCTCACGGCAGCCGCCGGCTGTCAGCACGTCGGTTGTGAAGTCCAGGAGCGGGTCGAAATCGAAGCGAGCAGGGTCGGGAATCATGCTTTTGGGGCGGTCCGTAAAAATCGTGATTTCCTGGTAAGTTAATCTTAACCAGTAATCTCGAGCGGATTTTGTATCGTTCTGACACAGAACGTTGATAGATAAAATTTGAACGTTTTAAGTTATTGATTTAATTATGAAACATAAAATCACTTTCGTTCGAATTTCGCGAATCGATTTAAGCAATTCGCAACCGGTTTTTGTCATTCTCCATCACGTCGGGTCGCAACGGCCCTTGAGAAAAAGTATACGGCAACGCAAGACGGGGAATAAGCTCGCACGGTGCCAGCAGTAAATGGATGAGGGAATGTCGATGAAAACGACGGGTATCATGTTTATGGCGGCGGCGATGACGGCAATGAGCTTTGCGGCTGCCCCGGCAATGGCACAGGATCGCGAGCGCACCAATGTGGAAGCGCCGAGCTATCCCCGAGGTGCCGAGCGTCGCGGTATCGAAGGATACGCGGTTGTTGAATACACTGTGACGGAAACCGGCGAGGTCGCTAACGCGACGGTTGTCGAAGCCAATCCGGAAGGTGTCTTTGATCGTGCAGTTATCCGGGCAATCGAAGGTTGGGCCTACGCCCCGGCTGCAACTGCTACGGACGGCATGCAGCAGCGCTTCGATTTTAACCTTGGCGGTTAAGTGAAGGCGTAAATGCCTTGCTAGCAATGGTTAAGTCTTAACGAGACTAGGCCTGTCGGCAAAAGAACCGATCAGCAAAATTAATAATAACACTTCATTTACGGCGGCGCGTTAGCGTCGCCTTGTTTTTTGCTGTCCGGATTCGATTGCCGTTAGGGGCCGAGACTATGAATGCTTTTATTGCCAACTTCTTGGAAAAGACTTCCAGTGTCCGTGTGAGACTGCTTGCAGCCTTTGGTCTGTCAGCGGCGATGACTTTGATTGCCGCGGGGGTTGGCGTCTTCGGCTTCAACTCTACGAATTCTGCCGTCGAACAGATCGCGGACCGGGCCATTCCGGAGACACAGGCGATCAGCTCACTGTCGGAAGCCAGCCAGCGCCTCGCCGAGACACTCCCGGCGTTCGCGCTTTCTCCCACGGTGGAATCGCGTCTGGAGAATTACGCACACGTCGCAGACTTGCGCGATACGTTGCAGTCGGAACTAGCCGTTCTGCAATCGCTCTCCGGTGCACAGGAAACGGCAACCCTGGCAACTTCCGTTGACGAGCTGGTGACTGTGGCAGACGGTATGAACGAGGTTGTTGAACAGCGCCTTCAGATCCGTGACCGCCGCAATTACGAAACGAGCCGCGCGACAACGACCCGCGCCGGTTTTGCGTCTTCCATTGAAGGTGCCCTGGATTCCAGTGACGAGGCTGACATTGAAAGCTTGTTGCGCGCCATGGTTTCCGCCAACCAGATCCTGATCAGCTTCAACGAGGTCGCGACCGCAGCGTCCAATGCGGAAGTTGATGCAATCTTTGACAATTTCGATGAAGCCGTCGGTGAACTGGATGTCAATCTGGCCATTCTCGGACCGATCGCGACACAGGAAATGCGAGACCTGTCCGGTCAACTGATCGGTTTTGGTGAAGGTTCGGGCGGTATTTTCGAACTGCGCAAATCCGAGCTGACAGCTGAAGCAACTGCAGAGACTGTCGCGGAAGAGGCGCGCATCTCTGCCGAGGCCCTTGTTGCCAATGTAAACGCATTCAAGGAACAGGTCGGCGAGCGCGTCTCTGATGCGACCTCCGCGGCCAATGGTGCCGTGACCACCGGCCGGATCCTGCTGCTTGCTATCGCGGCCATCGGCCTGGGTATCGCCGTCGCGATTGCCTGGTTCTATGTATCCTCCATCCTGCTCAAGCGGATCAGCTCCATGGCCTCGACCATGTCAGCGCTGGCCGAGGGCAATTCCGACGTCAATCTGGGTTTTGAGCCCGGCAATGACGAAATCGGTGACATGGCCCGCTCCGTCGACGTCTTCCGTCAGAACGCCATCGAGCGTGCTCGCCTGGAAGCCGAGACCGAGGAAGAGCGCCGCATGAAAGAGAAACGCTCTGCTGCTGTTGAAAGCCTCATCCAGGCCTTCGATGAAGCCTCTGCCAATGCTCTGGGTCAGGTTTCTGACGCAGCCGGTCAGATGGAAACCGCAGCCCGCGCCATGAGCTCCACTGCTGCTGCCACCACCGGCAAGTCCGCCGCCGTGGCGCAGGCGTCCGAGGGCGCATCCCAGAACGTTCAGACGGTTGCTGCTGCGGCCGAGGAAATGGTCTCCTCGATCGGCGAGATCTCCCAGCAGATTTCCCGCTCCACCGAGATCGCCGGCAGCGCTGTTGACCAGGTTGAGAAGACCAATGTTGACGTTCAGCGTCTCAATGATGCGGCCAAGTCGATCGACGACATTGTCAGCCTCATCAATGATATCGCCGAGCAGACCAATCTGCTGGCCCTGAACGCGACCATCGAGGCCGCACGGGCTGGCGAGGCCGGCAAGGGCTTCGCGGTCGTTGCTTCCGAGGTCAAGACCCTGGCCGAACAGACCGGTAATGCGACGCAGAATATCTCCGAGCACATCTCCGGCATCCAGTCTGCGACCCAGACGGCCGTGGAAGCCATGGGCTCCATCGGTTCCACGATCCACGAGATGAGCGAGATCGCCACCGCCATTGCTGCCGCGATGGAAGAGCAGCGTGCTGCCGCTGGAGAGATCACCCGCTCTGCCCAGGAAGCAGCAGACGGTACGCGTGACGTCTTCGCCAATATCCAGGAAGTCGATCAGGCGACCTCGGAGACGGGTCAGAGCGCCGGCCAGGTGCTCGAGGCATCGCTCGCGGTATCGCGTCAGTCCGAGGATCTGAAGGGGTCTGTCGAGCAGTTCCTGACCGAGGTTCGCACCGCCTAACTGCAACCAACTGAAATCTAGCACCGCCCGCGTCTTGCCAGCCGCGGGCGGTTTGCGTATATGCCACCCTCCCGTTGTCGGGAAACCTCGTGGCGAGGTAGCTCAGCTGGTTAGAGCGCACGACTCATAATCGTGAGGTCGAGAGTTCAAGTCTCTCCCTCGCCACCACTTCTCTCTCGAATAATGGGTCCGATACCGGCAGCCATGCTTGCCGGCGGTGTTCCGTCGCGAATTGCTATGGTTTCAGCTGATGACGATGCCCGTGACCAGCATCGCGAAGCTGGCGGTGATGAGGATGAATTTCAACATGGTGCGACCCCTGTGTAATGAGGGGATTTAAGCGGCGTGCTGTTGAACGTGACCTGAATGCCGGCTTTCGCGATCGGGAAAAGAAAAAGCCGGCCAAGACTGGCCGGCTTTTCCTCAGTTTATGCGAAGCGGTTCTTAGAAACGCTTGGTCGCACGCAGATACCAGGAACCACCTTCATAGTTCGCGGCACTACGGCGCGGGTAGGGCAGGCCAACGCTGATGCGGTTGGCAAACGTGCCGTCATTCTGAATTTCATCGACATAGCTGTCGAAGATATTCGTTGCACCGAAGACGAGGCGCATGCTGTCGGAGACGTCATAGCCGAGCTCGGCATCGAAATAGATCGTCTGGTCGATCAGGGCCGAGCGGTTGCCCGCCGTACCGTTGATCGTGCCACGCTCGTCATAGTGCTCGCCATAATAATTGGCACGCACCAGCAGGTTCCAGTTCTCGGCGAAATAGGTGTTCGCCGTGGCAACGAAACGAAGCTCCGGATAGTTGTTCTCGATATCCTCGATCGTTGCATCGCTGACCGGGTTGACGCCGCCGACCGGGCTCTGGCCGACAACTTCAAGCTTGTTGTAGTTCAGGGCCAGGGTCACGTCGGTATTCATGTCGCCGGACCAGTCGAAACCGGAGGTCAGTACCACATCCACACCCTGGGATTCGATGTCCAGAGCGTTGGTGTAGAAGGAAATGGTCGGACCGGTCGGGCCTTGCGGCTGGATGTCGCCGGTACGATAGATCCGGTCATCAACCTCGATGCGGTAGAAGTCGACCGTCAACGACGTCGCCTGTCCGAACTGGTTGGAGAAACCGAAGCTGTAGTTCACCGAGCTTTCCTCGGTAAGCGGCGCGCCACCGGCGAGGACCGCCAGCGGGTTGGTTGCCGGCACAAGGCCTTCCTCGACCTGCAGGCCGGTCGTTCCGTCAAACGTTGTGATCGTCGTACGAACATTGGCCTGACCCGGTGTCGGGGCGTGGAAGCCCGTGGACACCGCACCGCGCAGGGTGAGGGTGTCAGAGACATTGTAGCGAGCCGCGATCTTGCCGTTCAGCGTCTCGCCGAAGTCAGAGAAGTCCTCGTAACGCAGAGCATACTGCATCAGGAAATTGTCGCTGACATCGTGCTCGAGATCGACATAGAGCGCGGTGTTCTCACGCTCGAAATCGCCGGCATCTTCCGGACGGATACCGCCAAAGCCGTTGGAACCGGAACCCTGGTAGGAATTCGGCTCGCCTGCCACGACGATGTAGGTTTCCTTGCGCCATTCAAAACCAAAACCGAGATTCATGTTGTCGCCCAGGGCGCGCGAGAAATCGGCGTTGAAATTGTGCTCTTCCTGCTCATAGCCACCCACGTCGAAGTCGCGCTGGGCCGGCTGGCCACCGGACAGACCGAGCGACGGGTTGATTGTGTTGTTGAGGAAGTAGTCGAGCTCGTTGCGGCCAAAACCGACACTGAAGTCGAAGCCAAGACCGTCTTTCTCACCGCGCAGACCGCCGACAAGGCTGTAATCGGTCTGATCACCGTCCAGGAACGGGGTGTAACCCGCCTGAAGTCCCGTGAAACCGGCATTACGCAGCGGTACCAGCGAGGAGTGGTTCGGGTTGCGGTAGAAGAAGCGGTAGCGACCCTCGGTCTCGGCATAATTACCGAAGCCATAGAGCTCGGTGCCGCCGCCCATATCAATGCCGGCGTTGAAGAACGTGCGCAGGCCGCTGGTTTCCGGGCGGCCCCAGGTCTGGACAAGCGGCGCATCGCCAAACGGGCTGTCTGCGCCGACGCCCGGCGTGCCACCATCGATGAGGGCCTGGGCATCCGGACGCTGGATACCGCGCGAGAGTGCCTCGTTGTCGGTGTATTCAGCGGTGATGTTCAGGAAGCCTTCTTCGCCGAGCGGGAAACCGGCATTACCGGCGACGCGGTAGCTGACTTCGCCGTCGTAGAACTGACCATACTGGGCGACGATCTCTGCGCCTTCACGGTCTTCGCGAGCGGCGAAGTTGATGACGCCTGCGATGGCGTCGGAACCGTACTGAGCGGCCGCACCATCGCGCAGGACTTCCACCCGCTGGAGCGCAAGGCCCGGGATCATGCCGACATCGGGGCCGTGGGCACCATTACCAGCTGCAGGCGCGAAGAACTGGACCAGCGCAGAGCGGTGGCGGCGTTTGCCATTGACCAAGACGAGCGTCTGGTCGGGCGCCATGCCACGCAGCGATGTCGGACGAATGAAGGCACTGCCGTCACCTGTCGCGGGCGTCGCCGTGTAGGACGGCACCAGATTGCGGAGATTGTCGGTCAGGTCCGCGGAATTGCCGAGAGAGTTGAAGTCCTCGCGCGAGATGACATCGATCGGAACCGGCGAATCCGTGGCCGAGCGTGCCTGTGTGTTGCGTGAGCCGAGGACGGTGAGCTGTTCGCGTTCCTCGGACGCGCCATCCTCCTGCGCGTGAGCTGCTGTTGAGACCAAGGCGAGCGTCGAAACGGACGCCATAACCATCAGAGCCGATTTGAAGTTCTGGATTTTCATTGTTTCCCCCTTGAGAAAATGGCGAGCGTCGGCTGCCCGCATAATATAGTATTAACTTCAAAGTTTCGGATCATGTCCTTCACTCAGAGTTGAGTCAAAACATCTTTGGCAAGGAGGGCGGGAAATCTTCTCCTGTGTGGCTTGACGCTCACACCTGTCTAGCCGCCTGGGAGAGCGGGGCGCGGCGAGGGCGCTGAAGTCGAGCCGGAGATCCGCACAGAAAGTACGATCAACTCAGCCTGAGCCACCCGCCTGATTGGTCCCTTGAACTGACGTTGCCTGAGCCGGACTCTCACGCAGACAGTGTCACCATGCTCGGCGCGCTTAGGCGACGCCTAGAGCGTGCCGAAGTGATTGCGGACTGTTGCAGGGGGCCGCGCCGTCAAGCGATGAAGCGTTTCCGGCCGGTGGCAGCCTTGGCAGGCAATTCTTCCAGCATGGCGGTGAGGCTGCGCATCTCAATTGGTTTGGCCAGGCATCCATTGAGGCCTTCCCGGGCATATCGGTCACGTTCTTCCTGCATGGTGCTGGCCGTAAAGGCGATGACCGGTGTTGTCGTGTTCGGGCCTTCGCTCGCGCGAATCCTTTTGGTCAGCTCAATTCCGTCGCAGAGCGGCATCTGGATGTCCATCAGGATGAGGTCGAAAGCCTTCTCGTCGGTCAGCCGCAGGGCGACTTCCGGATCGTCCGCGGTTGTTGTGGCGTGGCCGAGCTGGTTGAGCAGAGCGCTGGCTACGGTGAGATTGATACGCTGGTCGTCCACGACCAGGACCTCGAGGGTTTCGCCCGCGCACGCGTTGGAGACAGGTTCTGTTGTCTCGGTTTCAGCAACCCTTGCAGCGGCGATAGTGAATTGGAAGGTCGAACCGCTGCCCGATGTGCTGGTCACTCCCATACTGCCGCCCATGAGCGCACAGAGCTTGTTGCATATCGACAGCCCCAGCCCAGCACCACCATATTGCCGGGTCGTCGTCTCGTCGGCCTGGGCGAAGCGCTTGAATACGTGGTCCTGGTCTTCCTCGCTGATGCCAATGCCAGTGTCCTCGACCTCGAACCGCAGCTTGTCGACACCCTCCGGGCGCAGGCGAACATCAATGCGGCCCTGTTCGGTGAACTTGATGGCATTGCCGACCAGGTTGGACAGGATCTGGCGCAGCCGGATCGGATCAACATTGAACTGTCCAGTGACCGCCGGGTCGATGTCCACGCCGAGTTCCACATCGGAGAATTTCAGTTGGGCCGAGAAGAGGTGGGTGACCTGATCCGTCAGCTTGGCCACATCACAGGGGCGCGGCGTGATGCGCACGGCGTTCGCGTCCAGCTTGGAAATGTCCAGGATGTCGTTGAGCAAGACCACAAGCGCCGAAGCCGAAGCGTGCATGGACGAGATCTCATCCGGAAACAAAGTGCCGTCTTCACGGTGTTTGGCCAATTCCAGAAAACCCAGTACGCCATTCATGGGCGTTCGGATTTCGTGGCTCATATTGGCGAGGAAGACGGACTTGGCACGTTCCGCGGCGACGCGGCTGGTGACATCGCGGGTCACCGCGATCATTTCGGTTACTTCACCATTGCCTCTGGGGTCGCAATAGGGAACCGCCATCTGGTGCATCCAGCGACGTGTCCCGTCCAGGCCCTGGATTTCGAATTCCTGGTCGACAGTTTCGCCTTCGAACACCCGCCGGACACCGTCACGGAACTGGTCGTGATACGCGGGCAGCAATAGGTTCAGAACCGACTGTCCCTCGACCTGACCGAGGCAGTCGGCGGCGATCATTTTCAGGCCGGCAGGGTTCATGTCGAGCAGTCGGCAATCGCGATCGACACTCTTGATGCATTCCGTGATGGAGCTGACGATGGCACGCAGACGCGACGCCTCCGGATCGTGTAAATTGTCGTGCGTCATTTTGGCGGCTCCCACTCACAGGCTGAAATGAATCAGTTTGCGAACAGTAGTATAATGCAATTAATGGCGGGCTAATTGTAAATCTGGGCCTATGTGCCTTCAGGTGGAGGCGACCGGTTCGGGGCGGACGCCGGACGCCCACCCCAAACCAACTTCAGGACTATTCCGCCGCGATGGTCTCTTCCGGTCCGACGCCTTCGCGCTTTTCCAGTTCGACACCATTGTGAACGAGGCGCGTCATCCATGGCAGCGGATTGCGTAGAGCGAAGTGGGCCATGCAGGCACCTTCGGCCTCTTCCAGCAGTTTCTGTACTGTGGCGGCGTCTTCCGGACTGTCGATCAGGACATGGCTCTCAATGCCGTCACAGGCGCCCTCAGTGGGATAACCCAGCTCGCGCATGGTCGAGAGATTGGTCTTGAAGCGGATACGTTGTTCGATCTTCATCGAGGTAATGTCGATCTTGCGCGCCGTCAGGATGTCGCTGAGATGGGTCAGCAGGCAAAAGGCGATGCCGGCCGAGAAATACGCCAGTGGAGGCGGGGCGGTGTCGTCACCGACCGGCTTTTGTTCATCGCAGTACAGCTTGGCGGGGCTGAAACCGGGGATGTTGACTTGCACGACGCCGCTCTTCCTCTGGCGTTCATGGGCCTCGGCGACGATATTGACCTCGAAATGCAGCGGCTCCGGCGGGCGGCCCTTTTTGAACGGGCTGGGTTCGAACTGGGTGATCTCCGGCAGACCTTCGCCACGCTCGCCTACTTTGAAGTCTTCGGTTGCTGACATGTTTTTCTCCATTTTATTGTGGAGGAATACCATCAGCGTTTCGCTGTATTCCGTCTTTTTTGTGTTTTCAATTTCCAAAATGGAAGAATATAAGCAAAAATTGACAATATCTCGGAGGAAATCACCATGAGTTTGAATGCAGACGATCGTCGGCTTCTGTCCGTGCTTCAAAACGAAGGACGCATTGCTATGGTGGAACTGGCCCGCCGCGCCAACATGTCCGAGACAACCTGTCTGCGCCGGGTCAGGTCACTGGAAGCGGCCGGCATTATCTCCGGCTATCGCGCCGAGATCGCGCGCCACGCCACCGGGTTTGACGTCACGGCCTTCATCCAGGTCAGCCTGGATCAGCGCATCGAGGCCGCCAGCGATGTGTTCAAGAAAGCCATCGACCGCGAACCTTGGGTGCTGGAATGTTACTCCGTGGCCGGGACTTATGATCACCTGCTCAAGGTCGTCGCACCGGATAACCAGGCGCTGGCCAATTTTGTCCTCAAACGCTTGGCGACCTATGAAAGCGTGCGAGATTTCCAGACGGTGTTCGTGCTCGACACGGTCAAGCATGAAACAGCCCTGCCATTGTCGACGGATCGCTTTTAGATCCGGGCGGTTTTGGGGTAGGCGGAAAAGCCTTCAGCGCTAGGCGCGGCGATCGTCGGACGGGTCGGTTCCGATGTCGAAGGTCAGAATGGTCAACACCGTGATGATCAAGGCCTGGACCGTGAAGGAGGCCATGGTAAGGCCACTGCCATCGAACAGGTTATTGAACAGGGTGTGGTTGGTCATCATTACCCAGTCGATCCGGTCAAAAAGGAATGAGACAACAAACACCGGTAGTACGAACCGGCTGCGACGCAGAAGCAGGAGGAGGGCGATGATGTTCAGCGTGACATGGCTGAAGAAGAAGAACTCCTGAGTGAAGGTCAGGGATGCCAGGAATTCCTGGGCGACCGCTTCGTCCTGCCACAGGCCAAGCCGTGCGGAGATGTCATGCCAGGCCCAGTAGAGGCCGTAGAGCGTCTGCAGGACCAGCAGAAAGACCCCGGTCAGGAAGATCGTGTTGTTGGAAGCCAGGCGAGTGAACATCGATACCTTGGTAGTTGACCATCCGACGGCGGGTAGCGCGATTGTCTAGCAGGGCAAGATGAAGAAGAGGTTGTCTGCCTCTATCCGTAAGCGGCATAGGCCTGGGGCAGCTCTACCGAGACGGTCTCGATCAGCTCCGCGAGGGCTTCTAGCGGCTCGATCACGCTGCACCGGATGTCGCTGTAATCACCTTGCCAGCCTGCCTGGCTGCGTGTCTCGGTCAGCTGGTCCAGCAATTCGGTCTCGCCGGCAAACAACGGGAAAGCCTCGCACAGCATTGCAATGGCCTCACGAAGACGCATGTCCAGCAGAAGGGCGATAATATCGCCCACGGCATAACCATGACGCGCGGATATGGCGGGCAGCGCCCCGGCGATTTCCAGAACCCGTAACATGGCGCCCTGGCGAAGGGCGTGCAGGGCATGGATCGGAATCCTCGCCTCATGCCGGGCATCAATTGGCCGTGGTTCATCCAGCCGGCTTATCAGCTCGTCGAACTCGCCGAGGTCCACAGAGAAACGGTCTGCGCAATTCTGGACATGATGACTTGTGCCTCCTCGGCGAACCTCGTCGGCAACCCGGATGCGCGCGTGCCGCACTTCATCGGATTGTTGTTTGGACAGCGCAATCCAGAGGCTGGGCGCATACACCTCGGCATAACCCCGAAGGGCCGGTACGCTAGTGTTCATTCGTGCAGAGATGGCCAGGTCGACCAGCTGGCGCATGCGGTCGGAACGGTTGATGAGACTGACCAGCTCGTCGCGCTCCGATGGCATGGCTGATCCGAAGCCACAGGCAGAATTCACCGGCACGCCAACCTGTTGCAGGATGGCATTGTGGGAAATCGCGCGCAGGGTGCGCGGACCGCCCGCTTTGGCGCGACGGGTCGGGCGCGAGCCGGCCTGCCAGAGAAACCCCGGGCCCAGATCACTGATCAGGCCGGCATAGTTTTCATTTTCGAACAGGTCTTCGTGCCAGTCCCGGATCTCGCGATAGACGTCCCAGACCAGGTTAGTGTCGCTATAAAAGGGGTCATCGGGCAGGGGTGGTGTCGTCAGTGCGTGAACGGCAAGCGTCGCAACGGTGCTGTCAGAGAGCTGTGGCCGTGCGAAATGCAACAGGCCGTCCCCGCCCTGGAAGGACACTTCATTGCGCAGGGCGATTGTCTTGGCGGCGCAGCGGGCTTGTGTCCAGGGGGACAGGACATAATCCAGCCGGTCTTTCAGACTGCCGGGATAGGCGCCGCGGCCGATGGATTCCCCGTGTGTGTTGAAGACCAAAAGCGCGATGCCCGGCAGTTCCCGGGCGAGCGACTGCGCGATCAGGTTCTGGATTCGCTCGATCGCCATTCCGGCGGCAATCTGGCCAATAAAACGTCCAGCATCGGAGAAGCCGAACTGCACACTCAGCTGGCCGCGTGTCTTTACATGATCGGCAAAGGCACTTGAGCGGATAAGGCGGGTGATGAAGCGACCACCGTTTTTAAGGGCGGCCGGCGTCTCGAACAGGGGTGAAATGTCGAGATGGTCGGCAACCCCATACTGTTTGGCCAGGTAAAGCGCGCCCATGACGGTTGCCGGATTTTCGCTCTCTGCAATCAGGAAGCGGATCGGGGTGTGCGCGTCGACATGTTTGAGGATCTGCGCGCACAACATCATCTGGCGCCGAGCGGTGGATTGTTCGGTGACGAGATCACCAAAATTGATCGCGACCGGCTCAATATTCTCGGCGCGTTCATTGAGCGTTTCCAGAGCGACCCGGCCCAGCTGCGCATCATTGGGCTGGATGCCGAGGTCGCGGCGGATGACAGAGCCGATCTGGATGGCGTTGAGCCGCAGATGGATGCGCGCGGTGCCCAGGCCATAACTCTGCATTTCCGCCGCCAGAATAGCACAGTCCAGACGGGCCTGGTCGTCGAGTGTTGCGTCGGCAGCTGCGGTCCTCAATATCTCACGGGCCCGCTCCAGATCGGTAATGCGATCCGGGTGGGCCGTGGTGAGGAGGTTGGCTGCCTCGACCTGGCCAGCGAGGTCGTCCCCGGCGGCATCGAACGCTGCAGCTTCACGGCGCGAAAGCGCGAGTGCCCGGCTGAGATCGTCGCGAAGTGTGCCCAGTTCCGAGCGTGCGGAATGCGCTAGACTGTCCAGCGCGGTGCAATATCGATCGAGCTGCTCGGCTTTTTCTCTCAAGCGATTGGCGAAGGATTTTGACCAGCTGATATCGGAGCGGCCGTCCAGATCATATCCCACCCACGACGCGATGCTCGGTGCATTGGGGCGCAGTGTGTGCCAGTCATCAGGGTAGGCATCCCTGGCCTTGGTGAGCACGCGGGAGAGGTAGTTGCGGGCGGAGGCCTGGGCGTTGGCGATGCCGGCCTGGGTCGCAGAGTGTTCGTCATCCAGAGTGACCGAGGTGCGCGGCCGGGAGGGTTTAAGCGCTGAGTCGGCGCCTAGCTCGCCAACAGATAACGCGGCCAACTGGTCATAGGTCGCCGGGTCATAGGCAAAGGTCGGATGGGCTGTGAAGACCAGACCTCCGAGCGGTTTCTCGACCGTGGCCCGCAGGAGTTCAAAATCCCGGGCAAGCGTATCCAGCTTGCCTTCGAGTGCATGCCAAGGGTCGTCTCTATCCAGCCTGTGTTGTTCGCGCAGCCGCTGAGCGCGCGAACGCGTAAGGTCGCTGCCGATCTCTTGCGCCAGTTCAACCAGCCTGGCAGGTGCGGTTTCATCCTTGCCGAGCCCGAAGAACAGGTCCTGAGCCAAACGAAAAACCGAATTGGTCTGGGGGTTGGTCGCGATGAGGTCGGCATGGGCACGCAGCGTGCTGTAGAGGTTCTGCTTGTTGTCCAGCGAGTTTCCCATCGATCCGTGCCCTCCCGGCCTTGTGCTGGAGCATAGCGTGCCAAAGATGGTTGGCGAGTGCTAGCGTTAACTTGTGCGCTGCAGCATTTTGGTGCGGCCGCCTGTGCTTTCAGTGAAGGAAGCCCTGAATTCTATTCCGCGGGCAGGGCGATGATATCTCGCGCCCGAGCCGGATCCAGCAAGAGATCGACCAGCGTGTACTGGTCCAGGACGGCCTGGAAGGCCCGACCGGCTTCGCTGAGTATTCCGTTGAGGCCGCAAACCGGGAGCAGGCAGCAATTGCTTGTGCGTGGTGGATGGCATTCGGCAAACGAGAAATCGGGCTCGATCTCGCGCACGACTTCGCCCAGGGAAATCTCGCTGGGCTCTCTGGCGAGTTCCAGGCCACCGCCCTTGCCCCGGATAGACCTGACATAGCCAGCCTTCACCAGCGCCTGGGCGACCTTCATCAGGTGATTGCGGGAAATCCGGTTTCGTTCGGCCATGTCGGGAACCGTGACGCGCGCGCCAGGGCGGGCTGCCAGCATCATCAGTAATCGCAGGGCATAGTCGGTGTGCAGGGTCAGTCGCATGGTCAGCTCATTAAAGATGCATATGAAATATTAGTATTGCACGCGACATTTGAAACCGGTAATTAGAATATTAGTTATGGGGGTGGATATGCAAATCCTGATGACGATAGTCAGGCTGTTCGCGGGCGGGTTCACGCTGTTCTGGTTTTTCGCCTATGCGAGCCTGTGACGGGAGAATTTCCGTTTCGCGGCCCGGGCCGGGCACACGCCGGCTGACCGTATGGAAACCGAAATCATTCGGGCTGCCCGCGCGGCCTTTCCGATCGGGTTGGGTACGCTTTTCCTGGCGCTTCTGGCGTTGGCTGTCTTCAACGGGATCTGAGATGAAAAACGAATTCGAACGCTATTTACCGCTGGCCCCGTGGCTCTTTGTCGCCATTGCGGTTCCGGCCCCGCTGTATATATGGGCGGTTTTGGCAGTCACCCTCTAGGCGCGGAGATATTCATGAAAAGCAAGGCAAGCATTCTCTCACTGATTGCCCTGGTCATCGCCATCCTGATGGGAGTTGCCTATCTAGTGGCTGGCGTAGGTCTTTTGCCGGAAATGACCATGAGCCGGCATGGCTGGATCGCGCTCGGCCTGGGTACATTCCTGTCGGTTGTTGTCGGTGGAGGCCTGGCGGCGATCCTGATCATTTCCCGGCGCGACGGTTATGACGAGGCCGCTCACGAGGTTTTCAAGAAAGTCGATGGGCGAGAGGACTAGGCGCACCCGTTGCGGTGCGCCTAATCCGGACACTCATCTAGTAACAGCCGAACCGCGCGTCGCGGCGGTCTTCGCGGCGGTCACGCCGGTCCTCGCGGCGATCGCGGCGATCTTCAGCGCGATCCGCGACATCCTCCAGCAAATCCCCAAGCCCCGTGAAGCGCCGTGCATCGCGGCGATCCTCCCGGCGGTCAGCGATATCTTCCAGCCGGTCGAGCGTGTCCTCGCGCCGATCCCTCACATCCTCCGCACAATCCCTGACCAGGCGGGCCGAGGCATGCGGATGGGCAAAGGCCGGGGTGCTGATGCCGGCAACGAGAATACTTACAGCAATAATGCGTCCAATCATGGCAGCGTCTCCATCTAGGGTCCCACGCTTGCCTTCAACGCATGGCGCGGGATTATCCGTCGCGTGGTGAGGCCTGTTCCGTCAGCCAGGCCAGGAATCCGGGGGCACTGGCATCGCTGATCACGGGCAGGGCAATGATGCACGGCGTCGTGTAGGGGTGGAGTTCGGCGATGCGTTGGTTCAGCGCCGTGGCATTGCCCGCCGGTGCTTTCAGGATGACCACGATCTCGGTATCGTTCTGGACAGTGCCCTCCCAGTGATAGAAGGATTCCACGCCTGGCAGGATATTGGCACAGCCGCACAGGCGTTCATCGACCAGATGCCGCGCGGCGGAACGGGCTGCTTCCAGATCCGGCCAGGTGGTATAGATCCAGTGATGTTCAACGCTCATGGCTATCTCCGCTGCGGGCCTTTATATACCGGCTGATGACTGAAAAGACGCAAGACAAATCGGCACTGGTCCTGTTCTCCGGCGGGCAGGATTCAGCGACCTGCCTGGCCTGGGCCCTGGAACGTTTTGATCATGTTGAGACGCTCGGCTTCTACTATGGCCAGCGCCATGATGTGGAGATGCAGGCGCGTCTGGATGTCCGCGCGGCAATGGCGCAGCAGTCTGCGGCGTGGAAAGCGAGATTGGGCGAGGACCATACGGTGGATATAGCCGGTTATGGCGCCCTGGCCGAGAGCGCGTTGACGGCTGACCGTGCAATCGAGATGCAGGAAAACGGTCTGCCCTCGACCTTTGTACCGGGCCGCAATCTTGTTTTCCTGACCATTGCGTCGGCGCTCGCATATCGCCGTGGTCACGGCACCATGGTCGGCGGCATGTGCGAGACGGATTATTCCGGTTATCCCGATTGCCGCCAGGACACGCTGAGCGCCCTGCAGAACGCCATTTCGCTGGGGCTGGACGAGACGATCGAGATCGTAACGCCGCTGATGTTCCTGGACAAGGGGGAAACCTGGGCGCTGGCGTATGAACTGGGCGGCGATGCCCTGGTCGAACTGATCCGCTCGCGCACTCACACCTGTTACACGGGCGACCGGTCTCGATTGCATGACTGGGGATATGGCTGCGGTGCCTGCCCGGCGTGTGAACTGCGCGAAAAGGGCTGGCAGGCCTGGCGCGAAAAGGGGGCGGCATGACGACGTATTCCGTCAAGGAAATGTTCCTGACCGTGCAGGGCGAGGGCGGCCAAACCGGACGCCCAGCGGTGTTTATCCGCTTCGCCGGCTGTAATCTGTGGAACGGTCTGGAACGAGACCGCGCTGAGGCGGTTTGCAATTTCTGCGACACTGACTTTATCGGCACAGATGGTCCCGGCGGCGGCAAGTTCACGACGCCGAAAGCCTTGGCCGAAGCGGCACGAGGACACTGGCCTGGCGGTGGCAATCCGCTGGTTGTGTTTACAGGTGGTGAGCCGCTGTTGCAGCTCGATCTGCCATTGATCGATGCAATCCATGCGGCCGGTTTCGAGATCGCCGTAGAGAGCAATGGCACGATCACAGCGCCCGCCGGAATCGACTGGCTGACAATTTCGCCAAAGGGTAATTCCACCGTCGTCCAGCGCAGCGGCAGCGAGCTCAAACTTGTCTTCCCTCAACCGGAGCTGGATCCGTCTCAGTTCGAGGACTGGCAGTTCGAGCGTTTCCTGCTTCAGCCCATGGATGGTGATGACATGATGGGCAATGCCCAGGCAGCGTTCGAATACTGTCTGGAACACCCCAAATGGTCACTCAGCCTGCAAACCCATAAATGGATCGGCGCGCCCTGAGCCCGACGACCTTACAAGCGCGCAAAAAAGAAGGGCCGGAAAACCGGCCCTTCCGTGATTGCAAGCTTTCGACGATCTAGCTGTCTGCGCCTGAGCGTTCTGCGACCGTCTCACCGATCTGTCGGGCAAAGCCCTGCATGGTGCGGCGTGCATCGCTCCATGTCGACGCCCCGATCACGTCACGGATATTGTGCGAGCGGCGCGAATACTCGAACCGTTCGAGCACGTCTCCATCGGCGCTGACGAGGACTGCTTCAAGCTCGGCCCCACCCAAGCTGATGCTGGCCATCGACAGGCCAGGCGTGTCCCGCATCTGTTCCATCGTCGGGCGGTTCGGATCGGCATCCACGATCGTCACTTGCAGAACTGTCCCATCAGCCATTTCCAGGCCTTCCAGGCGGTTCTCAAGCTGACGCTCCAAATAGCGAGCCAGACGGCCGAACTCGCGTTCGCCATACTCGTCCGCCTTCTCCATCAATTCCTCGCCAAAGGAAATCGGAGCGATGGTGACCGGTTCGTCGGCCAGTGCCGCGCCCGAAATCATCAGTGATCCTGCCAGTACGGCAGTCATAGTGCGCATCATGGGGGTATCTCCTTACGCTGATAGCCCGCGTCCCTCGTGGGGAAGGCTAACAGAGGTTACGCCGGCCTGTCACGTTACACTCGGGCTTTTCGCAAGGATTTCGAGCGAGCGAGGGTCTAGTCCTCATCCTCGTCATCATTGCCGCCCGGAAGGACAGCGCCGACCGCCGCACCGCCGACCTTTCCAGCCGTACCGACAACTGTGCCGGCGGTTCCAACCGCGACATCGGTGACCAGGGCTGCAGCGCCGATAGCCAGGCAACCGCTCAGCGAGGGTGCAATCAACAGGGTCAGAAGAAAGAGGCGAAGCCGGCGCATGATGATCTCCAGGAGTTCTATTGCGCAGACTTCGCCGATAGGCGTTTCAGAAGTGTGAAACCGGCTGACTAGTTTGTCTCAACCAGGACGATTTCCGTATCTTCCAGGGCGGTGATGGTGATCTCGCCGATATCACGGATGGCGGCGCCGTCGCGCGCATCCAGCTCGACATTACCGACTTTGGCCTTGCCCTCGGCCAGAACCAGATAGGCCTGGCGGTTCTGGGGCAGGGGGTGGCGAACGCTTTGACCCCTTGTCAGGGTGGCGCCCAGGACCCTGGCGTCCTGGCGGATCATCAGTCCCCCATCGCGCTCGGGATTGCCCGACGCAAGGACGATGAAATCACCGGCTCGGTCGGCCTTGGGGAACTCCATCGCATCCCAGCGTGGCTCTCCGCCCTCGGTTTCCGGCACGATCCAGATCTGGAAGATCCGTGTCAGCTCGTCCTCGCGGTTGAATTCGGAGTGCATGATTCCGGACCCGGCCGACATCACCTGGACATCGCCTGCTTCCGTCCGGCCTTCATTGCCCAGATTGTCGCGGTGAGTGATAGCCCCATTGCGGACATAGGTGATGATTTCCATGTCGCGGTGCGGGTGGGGCGCGAAACCCTCGCCCGGCTGGATTTCGTCATCATTCCACACGCGCAGCGCGCCCCAACCCAGGCGGGCCTTGTCGAAATATCCCCCGAAGGAGAAATGGTGTTTGGCATTCAGCCAGCCATTCTGGAAATGGCCGAGGCTGTCGAAAGAGCGTTTCTCAATCATTTTTTGGCTCCCTTGTATTGCTGTGTTGAGGGCAATGTAGGGAGTGGCAGGCGCGGGATTAATCGGCCTGCTGGATTGTCATTAATTCCAGATGGGAATTAATCTGGGTTGGCTATTTCCACCTTGATCGTATCGCTGCCAACCAGATGAACATCGCGCTGTGGGAAGGGGAATTCGATACCGTGTTCCTGGAAGGTATCCCAGATCGCCAGCAGGACTTCGGATGTGACGTTATAGACGCCGTTCTCCGGATCGCGGATCCAGAAGCGGATCTGCAGGTCTACGCTGTTGTCACCGAAACCGATCAGGTGGCAGCGAGTGGCGGGCGACGCCGCGACACGTGCGACGCTTTCTGCAGCCTTGACCACAAGCTCCCGGGCGAGGCGAACATCGCTGTTGTAACTGATACCAATGGTTCGCTTGATGCGGACAGACGGGTCGGAATAGGACCAGTTGATGACTTTCGAGGTGATAAATTCCTCGTTCGGGATCAGGTGTTCGTGCCCGTCGCGTGTCTTTACCGAGGCAAAGCGCATGCCCAGGGTCGAGACCTTGCCATAGGTCTCATCCACCGTGACCACATCGCCCGGCTTGATCGAGCGGTCGAGCAGAAGGATCACGCCGGAAACGAGGTTGGAGAAAATCTTCTGCAGGCCAAAACCGATGCCCAGACCAATGGCGCCACCAAAGATCGCCAGGGCAGAGAGATTGATACCCAGCGCAGACAGGGCCATCAGGCCTGCTGTGGCCATCAGGACGATCTGGGCCGCCTTGGTGATCAGGATGCGCGCCGATGGGTTGAGGCTGGGCAGGTGCTCGACACGCGTTGACAGCAGGCGGGAGAGAAAGCTCGCCACCCAGTAGAACACCGCCAGCACGATCGCGGCCCGGATGACGGTGAGGGCAGAAATGCGCCGGTCATTGCCCTCTGTGTCCGCCCCAAGGGAGAAGCCCAGCCCGTCCAGGAACAAAGCTGTCGGGTCCAGCCAGCCCAGAATGTTCAGCGCCGCGAGTGTCCAGGCGATCAGCGCGACCGTGCGTGACCAGAAAGGCTCTGAGATGAAGCTGGAGAGCAGGCGGATCGCCGCCCAGGCGCCCATGAGATTGCTTGCGGATCGCAGGAGATAGACGTCGAAGCCGGTCGTGCTGTCGAGCACGGCAAGCGCGGCTGACAACAGGATCCACGCCATGGCCGGCCCGGCGATGGGCTGGATGAAACGCACGGCCTGGCGCTTGAAACGCTGCAGAGCGTCAATGTGGAAGATACGCGCAAAAACCGCTGTAGTCTGACGCTTGGTTGCAAAGGCCAGCAGCATCGCGGCCCCGACCAGCACAAGCTGGAGCCCGAAATCGACGCTCAGCGCCTCGGCGCGGGCCCAGTCGATTGCCGCCTCGATCCGCGACTGGATGGCAGCAAGATCAAGCTCGAAACCGGCGGCGGGCTGGGTCTGGGACATCGAATCTCCTGTTAGAAGAAAACGAGCCTATCGCAATCGGCGGATGTGGGGGAAGAGGCTTAGCGCCCCTCGCGCCACCAGCCCAGCCCCAGAAGGCCGGTCAGGATCAGGACGATCAGCAGGCCCGGCAGCAAAGGCGTGCGGGTCGTCGCACGGACGACATAACGCTCGTTTGATCTCAGGCCCATCCAAGAGCGGCCGGAATGATCTGCATTGGCGCGGGTCCGGCGGATGCCGGGCAGGCGGGCATTCTCACCTTCACCAATCGTATAGACACCGCCACCACTGGCATTGACGAAAGGATCGAGGGTCGCGTCTGTCGGGCGCAGGTCGGCATATTCCAGCGGGTTGAGCGGCCCCAGGGCCGCAACGGTCGTCAGCGCTCCGGAGCGAAGGCGGACAAGGCCAGTGCCTTCAGCCGGCAGGCGTGCGGAGAAACGCCCGGATTCATCCGTGCTCATGCTGGCGACTTCCTGGCGGCCATCGGGCCAGGTGACCTGTAGCGGCGGCGCGGTATCGGCCAGCGTAACGCGATCCACCAGTAATTCACCGTCCATGGCCACGGCCGTCAGACGTTCCTCGTCGAGCTCCGGCTCCTTCATCAGCCAGTGCGCCACACGGCGGAACATCTCGCCATAGGGGCCACCGCCCTCGAAACCTCGCGACCACAACCAGGTCTGGTCACTCATCACCATCGCCGTACGGCCTTGCTGGGAGTGCTGCAATACCAGAAGCGGATCACCGTCCTCGCTTTCCAGCAGAACCTGGCCACCCAGGGTGATGCCCTCGATATTGCGCATCCAGCGACCCCATTCCGGATCCTCGCCGCCGCCTTCCAGCCCGGCGGTGACCGGGTGGCGCAGGCCGAGATCGGACATTTGCGGTGTGAAGGCTTCTTCCGACAACGTACCGGACGGACGTACCGGCAGAACGCTGGACAGTTGTGAGCGGAACAGGCTTGGCGGGCCGGCGAAGGGCGGCCCCGTGGTGACCAGTAGTGCGCCGCCATTTTCAACATAGCGCGCCACATTACCGAAATAGCCCTGCATGATATTGCGGCGGCGATAACGGTCAAAGATCACGAGATCGAATTCCTCGAGGCGCTCGTAGAAGAGTTCCTGGACCGGGAAGGCAATCAGCGCCAG
Organism: Maricaulis sp.; assembly: GCF_017643475.1. Lineage (GTDB taxonomy): Bacteria > Pseudomonadota > Alphaproteobacteria > Caulobacterales > Maricaulaceae > Maricaulis. The sequence continues at coordinate 380,523 of NZ_JAEPNI010000002.1, read as the reverse complement.
CTCGTCGGTCGGCGTGGAATCGCGACGGTCTGGCGGACGCAGGATGGTGAAGTGGACCAGGTCGACGGACGGGTCGGACTTCAGCAGGTCACGCCAGGCGCGCGCGCCATTGTGCGGTTCACCGGTGACCAGCAGCACACGCAGGCGATCCCGCACACCGTTCACGGAGACAGCGGCCCGGTTATTGATCAGGGAAAGCTCCTGTGGACCGGCCTCGACTTCGATCTCGACGACGTTCTGGCCACGCTGTTCAACGGGCACGTCAATGCGGATGGAGCGACCGATCGGTATGCGGTGCACTTGCGGTTCACCACCTTCGAAGCGGAAGGCGACCTGGGCATTGCCGGTCACGGCCGTGTCCTCGACACGAATGGTGAAGCTCGCACCCTGTCCCACAATGCCGTAACGCGGGCTTTCTTCGATGATCAGGCGACGATCACCGGCGGATGTATCGCCGGGCATGATCTGGTGCAGTGGCGCATCGATATTCAGCGCATCAATAGAGGCGGGCGCGTCATGGATCTGGCCGTCGGTGGTGACGACAATACCGGCCAGGCGATCCTGGGGCACGCTGGCAAGCGCTGAGCTGACAGCGGAAAAGACCTCCGTGCCATCCGCGCCTTCACCAGCTTCCACCTCGACAAGATCAAGCAACGGGTCATTCTCGGCCTGGCGGCGCAGGGCCTCGGCCATGGCGTCGGCCGCTTCGGAGCGACCGCCAATATCCATCGAAGAGCTGGTGTCCGTGACCAGGATGGCGACATCGGCGAGCGGATCACGCTCTTCCTCGACCAGCGATGGATTGGCCAGGGTCACGCCCAGGGCCGCCAGCCCCAGCCCGCGCCACAGCCAGCCGGACAGCTTCTGGATCGCGCCAAAGATGAGCACGGCATAGCCAATCGCCAGGAGCGCAATCAGCGGGCTCCAGGGAATGAGCGGCGAAAAGTCGATCGAGGCGGCCGTCATTGTCCGAGACGCTCCAGGATATCAGGGATGTGGACCTGGTCGGCCTTGTAGTTACCGGTCAGGGCGTACATGGCGATATTGATGCCGAAGCGCAGGCTCAGCTCGCGCTGGCGCTCGCCACCATCAACAGTAGCCACCGGACGTCCGTTTTCATCGACCGCCCAGGCGGCTGCCCAGTCGTGGGCGCCGATAACGACGCCGGAGGTTCCGTCACGCGATGCACCGTCCGGATTGGCTTCAACCCAGACCGGGTCGCCGCCGAAACGGCCCGGGAATTCCTGCAGCAGGTAGAAGGAGCGTGTCAGCACATGATCGCCGGGGATACGTGCCAGGGGCGGTACATCAATGCTTTCCAGCACCGTGACCAGCCCGCGATGCGGTTCGCCTGCGCGCAGCATGGACACGTCAGCATCCTGGGTGTCGAAAATGATGAGGCCACCGCTTTGCAGATAGGTCGAGACACGCGCTGAAGCCTCTTCGGAGAGTGGCTGGGCGTCGTCGATGATCGGCCAGTAGATCATCGGGAAGAAGATCAGCTCGTGCTGTTCCGGATCAACCGCCATCGGATTGGCCGGTTCAATCGCCGTGCGTCGGGTCAGCTCGTTGGCCAGACCGATCAGGCCCTGGCGGGAGCGGTTGTCCAGATTGCTGTCGCCGGTCTCGACATAACCGAAATGCAGGTCCAGCGAGGCTTCCAGCACAAACGGGTCAACCTCCTGCGCCTCCAACCGTCCGGCCAGCGGCACGAGGGCGAAGGCCAGCACGACCGCAGCAGCGGCGCGGCCCGGCAGGGGCAGGCGGCCGGCCAGACCGAGCGCGATGAGGACGTCGAGGATCATCATGACAAGGGCAATCACCAGCAGAGGTGTCTGGAACAGGATCGGGCGGATGCCGTCAAAGCCCTGATAGATCACCGAGGGCAGGTCGCGCGGCAGGGCTTCGACCGTGGTGTCCGCAGCGATGACGTTCAGCGCGGCGCTTCCCGTGCCCAGGCGATAAAGACCGGCCGGCACACTCGGCGACACAACTGCGGTTTCGAAAATCTCGGCCGGGACGGGGCGGGCAGTCGAGGGCGGGCTGGTCAGCTGACCCTGCCAGTCGAGCGCCTGATCAACGACCCAGGCCCCCGTGGCAGGTCCGGTGGCTTCGCCGTTCTGGGCCAGGCCCATGACACGTTCCAGCATGCGCGGGAACAGGCCGGAGAGCGGCAGGTCGGACCAGGTCGGGCCGGCGGTCACGTGGAAGAGCACGATCCAGCCACGACCCCGACGCTGGGCGGTGACCAGCGGGGTGCCGTCCTCGAGACGTGCCCAGACACGGTCAGGCGTCGCTGTGCCCGGCTGGGCGAGAACCTGGCGGTCCACCGTGGCTGTTGGGTCGGTGGGCAGGCCGGCAAACGGACTATCGAGCGAGAAACCGACAATACGCTGGGGTTCTTCCCAGTTCAGAGCGCCACCAAAGAGGCGGCCACCTTCGCGCAGGTCTACCGGCAACAGCTCGTCACCGCGCGCTGCGAGGCGTGGTCCGGCGAAACGCAGGAGCAGGCCGCCATTGGCGACAAACTCACCGATGCGCTCGTCATCCGTGCGTGCATCATCGACCATGACCAGGGCGGCGGGTTCTTCCTCAAGCAATTCCTCGAGTGTGCCGCGGCTGGGCGTGGAGATCGGATTGATCGCGCTTTCAACATAATGCAGGTCAGAGAGCAGCGGCTGGCCGTCTTCGGATGTCGCCTCGATCAGGCCGACACGCGGACGACGCCAGCGATCGCCCATCAGGCGCACAGAGGCCGCGCTTGAACGCCCCTCGATGCGGATGCTGGCAATGCGATTGCGAAGATCCAACGGCAGACTCATCTCGACACGTGTGCGGCCCTCATCACCGGCAAACCCGGCATCGGCGCGGGCGATGGCGCGGCCATCTGAACCCAGGGCCACAATGCCGATGGTCGCCGGCAGCTCCCGCATGGAGCGCAGGACATCAACCGCCAGACCGTCTGTGGTGACTTCCGGCGGGGCGAGGGCATAGGCACTGCGTCCCGCATCCGGTTCGATCAGGCGGACGGTGCCGATATCGTTGAGCGTGTCTGCCAGTGCGCGGGCACCGGAACTGTCCGTGCCGTCGCTGAGCCAGGTGATGGCCAGGTCATCGGCCAGGGCGTCCTGGGAGATGGCATCTTCCAGGCGCTCGGCGGCAGAGCTTCGATCCACCGGCCAGGCTTGCGGGCGGGCGCTCTCGAGCAGGCGGCGGGCGGTGTCGGCGCTATCCAGGCGGATTGGCGCAGGCGCGGTTTCGCCCGGCGCTGTAAACAGGAGAGCGACGAGACGGTTGTCCCGCTCCGCATCGCTGATCAGTAGTTCGGCACGACGTTCGGTTTCCGGCCAGGAATTGGCCGCCGCCCAGCCATTGTCGACGACGATCAGCGCCGGGCGCTCCTCGTCTTCAACCGCGGGCGGTGTCCAGATCGGGCGCGACAGGCCAATAATGATCAGCGAGGCAATCAGCAGGCGGAAGAGGATCAGCCACCAGGGCGCGTGATGTGGGGTCTCGGTGTCGTCCGGTGCACCCAGCAGCAGGCGCAGCGGCGGGAAAATCGCGCGTTTCGGTGCCGGCGGTGTCGCCCGCAGCAGCAGCCACAGCGCCGGCAGTGCCAGCAAACCGGCCAGCGCCAGCGGTGCGCCAAAGGAAAGGGGCCCCAGTCCAAACATCAATCAGACATCCCTTGCCAGTGCACGATAAAGCGCCAGCACGGCACTCGTTGCGGTCTTGTCGGTGCGGTGGGTGACAATCGTCCAGCCATACTGGCGGGCGAGGTCGGCGAGTGCATCACCATGTTCCCGCCAGCGCTGGCGATAGGTCTTGCGGGCTTCCTCGGCACGACCGAACAACAGGCTGTCATTGGAATGCGGGCGCTCGAAACGGGTGCGGCCGGAATAGGGGAAATCCTCTTCCGCCGGATCGACGATGCGCAACATCACACCTTGGGCTTCCAGCACGGCAAAACGCGACAGCCGGGCGGCCCAGGTCTCGATCGGATCGAGGAAATCACTGGCCAGGACAACCCGGCCAAAACGGCTGATCTCCGGCGCTTCCACGGCGTTTTCAGCACCCGGTCCCAGCACAAGGCGACGGGAGACGCGTTCAAGGCCAAGCGCGCCGGTGCGTGGAATCGCGCTTTCACCCAGCACGGAGACGCGTTCACCGCCCTGGGTCAGAAGGGCTGCGACGGCGATCTGACACACCGCTGCGCGGTCCAGCTTGCTGGGCGTGTGTTTGCCCGACGTGTATTGCATCGACGTGGAGCCATCGCGCCACAGCCAGATCGTATTGGCGGCTTCCCACTCGTTCTGACGCACAAACAGCTGATCGGACCGCGCGGACTGGCGCCAGTCGATGGCGGCACGACCGTCTTCTGGACGGTGATGGCGGTATTGCCAGAAGGTCTCGCCAATGCCGGACCGCCGACGGCCATGCACACCCTGGGCGACGGTCGCAGCAATGCGCTCCGCCTCCGCCAGCAGGGAGGGCAGGCTGGCCGCCGCCTCTTCGCCTTCATGGCGCAAAGAGACGATGCGGACTTCCTTATGGCGATCGACGCCCTGGCTCATGACCTAGGCGGCCTGGTCCGCAAGGGTCTGGATCAGACCTTCCAGCGTGTGGCCATCCGCACGGGCCGCGAAGGACAGGGCCATGCGGTGCTTCAGAATGGGTTCGGCCAGCGCCGCAACATCCTCGGTGGACGGAGCCAGGCGGCCCTGCAGCAGTGCACGGGCACGACAGGCCAGCATCATCGCCTGGCCGGCACGCGGTCCTGGCCCCCAGGACACACCTTCACGAACCGCCTCGATCTCGCTTTCATCCGGACGGGCCAGACGCAGCAGGTCAAGAATGGCTTCAAGGACTTTTTCGCCTACCGGAAGGCGGCGAACGAGGCTTTGCAGCTTGATGATCTCTTCCGCGTTGAGGACTTCGATAGCTTCCGCAGAGGTCGCGCCGGTCGTGGCGAGCAGGACCTGGCGTTCCGCATCACGATCCGGATAGGGCACGTCGACACGCAGCAGGAAACGGTCGAGCTGGGCTTCCGGCAGTGGATAGGTGCCTTCCTGCTCGATCGGGTTCTGGGTCGCCAGCACGTGGAAGGGGTGCGGCAGGTCATGGCGCTCACCGGCGACGGTCACGTGACCTTCCTGCATGGCCTGCAACAGCGCGGCCTGGGTGCGCGGGCTGGCGCGGTTGATCTCGTCAGCCATCAGCAGGCGACAGAAGATCGGGCCGGGCAGGAAGCGGAAATGACGCTTGCCGTCATCACTTTCTTCCAGGATCTCCGAGCCGAGAATATCAGCCGGCATAAGGTCCGGTGTGAACTGGATACGCTTGGTGTCGAGGCCGGTTGCAACGGCGATGGTTTCCACCAGGCGTGTCTTGGCCAGGCCGGGCGCGCCGACCAGCAGGGTGTGGCCACCGGACAGGAGTGCGGTCAGGCAAAGCTCGACCTCTTTTTCCAGGCCGAAAATGACGCGTCCGATACTGTCTTTTACGGCCGCCAGGCGCTGGGTCGCTGCATCCGCTTCGGCGATCAGGTCTGCACCGGGTTCAATCGTGTCGGTCATCGTCCTAAATTCCTCTCCGAAACAGATGACTTATATGTCTTTCAACGTGCGTCGAGCATGGCGTTGCAGGAACGAGGTGTCCATGCCTACCGATACCGAAATGGCCAACGGATTACAGTCGCTGCTCAAGGCAGCAGAAAGCGCCGGCGAGGGATTGCCTCCCGTCGATCGCTGGAATCCGGAGTATTGCGGCGAGATGGACATGGTCATCAAACGGGATGGCTCCTGGTGGCATGACGGCACGCGTATAACCCGGGAACGTCTGACACGCTTGTTTTCGACAATCTTGCGTAAAGATGACGACGGCGTTCATTATCTCGTCACGCCGGTCGAGAAAATCGGTATCCGGGTCGAGGTCGCGCCTTTCCTGGCGGTGCGAGTCGACCGGGTCGGCGAGGGCCGGGACCAGCAACTGCTTTTCACAACAAATTTCGGTGATGTGGCCGCTGCAGGTCCGGATCATCCCATTGAAATCAGCTGGGATGGCGATCGCGAGGAGCCGGTGCCCCTGGTGAGGATTCGCGGACAGCTCGATGCGCTGATGTCCCGACCGGTCTTTTATGAGCTGGCTGACATCGCCGTGGAACATGACGGCGTCACCGGTGTGTGGAGCCAGGGGGAGTTTTATCCGCTGGAGGTTGATGGTGCAGACGCCTGAAGCCTTTCTCCAGCGCCTGCAGGACCGGCTGGACCCGGTCGACAGCCAGGGCGCCCTGCCTGTGCGCGGGGATGGTGACCTCAATGGCGCGCCTTCACCGACGGGGCGGGAACTTCGGTCTGCAGCCGTGATCGCGCCGTTGTTATTGCATGACGGTCCGCCGCGTTTCCTCTTCACCGAGCGCGCTGCCCACCTCAGCCAGCATGCGGGCCAGGTCAGTTTTCCCGGTGGTCGTGTTGATCCGACTGATCTGACACCCGCCGATGCCGCGGTGCGCGAGCTGCATGAAGAGGTCGGGATTGATCCGGTTTATGTCGACATGATCGGCCGGTTCGACAGTTATGAGACGGTCACGGGATATGAGGTCCAACCCTTTGTGGGAATTGTGCGTCCCGGATACCGCTTGTCGATTGACCCGAACGAGGTTGCCCTGACCTTCGAGGCGCCGGTGGATTTCCTGATGAATCCGGTCAATCACGAACGTCATAGCCGCACCTGGCAGGGGCGGGAGCGGCATTTTTATGCGATGCCGTGGAATGGGCACTATATATGGGGAGCGACAGCAGGCATGCTGAAGTCGCTTTACGACAGGCTTTACGGGTAGATCATGGTCCGCATCACAATTATTGAAATCCTGTCCTTCCTGTTGCCCTTCGGCCTGTTTTTCCTGTGGCGAACGGTCAGCACATCGGAAGCCGCAGCCAAGCCGGCCCCGGTTCTGAAACTGGCTGCTGCCGGTGCTGCGACCGCGGTTGTGGTCATGATCGGTCTGGTTCTCCTGGACAGTGCCCGCGGTGGCCATGAAGGGGACCAATACGTCCCACCGCGCCTCGTGGATGGTGAAATCCAGCCGGGTTACTTCATCCGCTCCGATGAGGCTGCGGACGACACAAATGAAGATGCGGGTGAGGAAGCGGAAGACCCGCCGAGCGATGATCAGGAATGACTCCGGTCTCGCTGAACCCGGCTGAACACAGCTGGATGAGCGCGCCTGAGACGCGCGCTGTTATCGACATGCTTGAGAAGGAGCGTCCCGGCGGTTCGCGCTTTGTTGGTGGCTGTGTACGCAATGCCTTGCTGGATACGCCGGTTGCGGATGTTGATATTTCCACGCAGATCCTGCCGCAACGTGTGCTGGATATTGCCCGTTCGGCGGGCCTAAAAGCCATTCCTACCGGCCTCGAACACGGGACCATCACTGTTGTGTCTGGCGGTGTTACCTATGAAATCACCACGCTGCGCAAGGATGTCGCCACCGATGGTCGCCGCGCTGTTGTCGAGTTTTCCGAAAGGTGGGAGGAGGACGCACAGCGACGCGACTTCCGCCTGAACGCGCTCTACGCAGATTTCCACGGAAAAATTCACGACCCGACCGGCGGTCTGGAGGATCTGGAAGAGCGCCGCTTTGTTTTTGTCGGTGATGCCCGCAAGCGCATTCGGGAAGACTATCTGCGCACGCTCCGGCTGTTCAGGTTTCAGGCCTGGTATGGCCAGGGTGATCCTGATGAGGTCGCCATTTCAGCGGCTTATGAGCTGCGTGACGGTCTGTCGACATTGTCAGTCGAGCGCGTCTGGTCTGAATTGAAGAAGCTTCTCGCCGCTCCGGATCCGGGGCGGGCGATTGAGCTGATGCAAGCCGGAGGAATATTGAATCAATTGATCGGAGTGAACGGATCCTTAAGAGTCCTGAGCGCAATCATTGATCAAGACAATGATTATGGATTAGCGCCTGACGCCCTGTTGCGATTCGTGGCGCTCGCCGATGGCGGACCGGAAAGGATGAGGACGATGGCTGCAAACCTGAAAATGTCCAATGCTGAAGTACAACGCCTGCAGGGCGCGGTAGATCCGTCTGCCCGCGAGGATGTGCATGGCGCCTTTGGTGATCTTGCCGCTGCCGAACGTGCCATCATGGCGCTGGGTGCACAGGCTTTTGAGGACCAGGCCCGTCTGGCGGCAGCCGGCGAAACCGCTCCGCCGCCGCGTGATTGGCGCCTGCTGGCCAAGTTTGCGGCCGAGTGGAAACAGCCGGATTTCCCGGTCAATGGCGGTGATCTCATCCTGATGGGTTACGAGCCGGGTCCTATGCTGGGTGATGCGCTTGATGAGCTGAAGGCCCACTGGATTGCCGAACGTTTCGAGCCGAGCAAGGACGAGCTTCTGGCGCGTCTGAAACAGTAGATCGCTCTACACGCCAACGAGAAAAGCCCCGGTCATCGCCGGGGCTTTCTTGTATCCGCTGTCCGGGTGATGGGCCTAGCGAAGTAATGCGTTTGTCTGCGTATAGGCGATGCCGGCCTGGAGCGCGGTGTCCGCGGTGCTGGTGCGAGCCGGTTGTTTCTCCTCACCCCCAAGCAGGTCGCGAATGCGTTGCTCGATTTCGGCCTCGATCGCCTCGCGCTCGTTTTCCGGCATGGCCTTGAGGCTGTCCTCGCTGAGCCCCCGGCTTTCCAGGAACTGGGCGCGGATGCGTTCGGCAGGCGACATCTCCGCCCAGCGCAGGAATTCCTCCACGGCTGACTTTTTCGACACCATCGCTTGCGGCGCCTTGTCGATCATGTCCTGGGAGGCGGGCGAGGCGGGAGCTGGTAGCGTCTTGTTGGCAGCGGTCTCGCCCGGTCTCTCGGCGCCGGTCACATGGGGCAGGGGTGCCGGGCCGATGCCAAGTGCGGAAATACTCATCTTCGGTCTCACTCGTGATGGTTGTCCGATAGGAAGCTGCAAGGGGCGGGCCGTCTGAACGGCCCAGCCCTGGCTGGCAAATCCACGCAGTCGAGGCGGCGATGGCGGGATCTGCCGGGTAAACCTTTCCGGGTGCCGGAAGATTTTGCCCGTTATGGATCTACCAGTCGGCGTCCAGATAGAAGGCGGTCATCGCCAGGGTGTCCACTAAGCCGTGTGCCAGGATGAGCGGCCAGAGATTGCGCTTGTAGAGCAGGTAGAGCGTACCCAGGGCAAAGGCGATGGTTCCGGTTACCACGAGACCGCGCACACCCTGGTAATACATGTGGGCAAAACCGAAAATCAGGGCGGGGATGAAGACTTTCAGCAGGGCGCGCATCGGGATACCCGCGAAGATGCGCTCGACCCGGCTGACCAGCACTGCGCGGAAGAACATTTCCTCGCCGAAGGCCGCACTGGTCCAGACAATGGCAAGCCACATCAAATAGACCGGCAGATTGCCTTCGATATCGCCCCAACGGGCTTCCACACCCTCCGGCAGGGCGTCCGAGCTCCAGAGACCGGCCGCGTCACCCAGATAGGCCATGGCCACGCCGCTGCCCAGGATAGCCACGATCGCCAGTAAGGTCTGGGGCAGGATCAGGAGGCCGGATTTCCAGCCGCGCGGCCGGGCGAGGCCCAGGCCCGTCCAGGTTTCACCGCGATGGTGCAGATAGACGGTGGCGACACTCAGGACGATGAGCAGGGAAGCTGGTCCAGCGAATTTCCAGATGAACTGGTCCAGTACAACTTTCGAACCAAAGGCGATGGTCAGGGCAGCGAGCAGTTCCAGCGCGGCCCGGGAACGGGAGGGGGAAGTATTGGTCATGCTTTTTCTCTTCGGAACGGGCAGGGCCCAACAAAACTTTCCATCGAGATAGAGCGCGGCGGACCTGATTTATTGAATGATCGTGCCGTTGGTGCCGGTGTCGAGCAGTTTCAGCCAGACCTTCGGGGTGACGCCGAAATTGCCCTTGAACTGGCGGGTCAGATGGGCCTGATCGGAAAAACCGGTCGCACAGGCTGCGCTCGCCAGGGACGTACCATTGGCGATCAGCACGCGGGCGGCATCGAGGCGGCGCAGGGTGACGTAACGATAGGGGCTGGTCCCCATCAGGGCGCGGAAATCACGGGCCAGGTTCCAGCGGGACCGGCCCGTCACGTTTTCCAGCGCCTCCATGGTGATCGGCTCATCCAGGTGGGCCAGGATATAGTCGCGGGCGCGATAAACGGCCTGGTGATCGATCGGGCGATCAATGTCCTGTCCGGTTTCCACGGCACACAGACGGTCGACCAGCTCGGTCATCACCGCGCTCCAGTCCAGCGCGTCCACCGGCGTGGCGAGATCCCGGACGAGGCCGTGAACCAGTGAGATCAGTTGTCGGTCCGTACTGCGACCGCCTTCGATGAAGGGCAGGGCGCGACCGGCCAGGGCGTGTTCGAATTCCTCGGGACGGATATTGATACCGCGATAGCCGAACGCCTCGTCGGTTCCGGCCATGCCGTCATGCAGTTCATCGGGGTGCAGGATGACCAGCTCGCCCGGCAAGGAGTGCCGGCAGGCGCCGCGATACTCGAAACTCTGCACACCCTTCAGGGTCAGGGCAAAGGTATAGGTATCATGCCGGTGCGGCGCGAAGGCACGACCGCTGAACACTGCTTCAAACCGCTTGTGCGGCCCGGCGGCTGTGGTGACTCGTCCGTTTCGCATCTGTACTCGCCCTTGTCTCATCAGTGATGAGATGTTTCCCGGGGCGATATCGGATGCATCTGTTGAACAGCCAAGCGGGAACACGCCGCTGGGTGTCCCGTTTGTGCGGCTACGGCCACTTCGCCTCGGGCGGCATGGAGGACAGGATCGACTTTACATTGCCACCGGTTTCCAGGCCGAACTTGGTGCCACGATCATAGAGCAGGTTGAACTCGGCATAACGACCACGACGAACAAGTTGTTCCTCGCGCTGGTCGGCGGTCCATGTCTCGTTCATGCGGCGGCGGACAAGCGTTGGGTAGATGTCGAGGAAAGCCAGACCGACATCCCGGGTAAAGGCAAAATCCTCGTCCCAGTCGCCGGTATTGTGGCGGTCGTAGAAAATCCCGCCAATGCCGCGCGGTTCGTCCCGGTGTGGCAGGTAGAAATACTCGTCGCACCATTTCTTGAAACGCTGGTGGTAATCCTCGCCGTGTTTGTCACAGGCCGTCTTGCAGGCAGCGTGGAAGTCCCTAGCATCGGGATGAGCCTGGGTGCGGGCGCTGTCGAGCACGGGGGTCAGGTCCATGCCGCCGCCAAACCACCACTTCGTCGTGGTGATGAAGCGCGTATTCATGTGCACGGCCGGAACATTCGGGTTCCACATGTGGGCGATCAGGGAAATGCCCGACGCCCAGAAACGCGGATCTTCCTCGGCGCCGGGGATTTGCTTGCGGAATTGTTCGGAAAACTCGCCATGCACGGTGGAGACGTGCACGCCGACCTTTTCGAAAAGCCGACCGCGCATGATGCCCATCTGGCCACCGCCCTGGTCCTCGCCGCGTGACCAGTCCTCGTATTCAAAACGTCCGGCCTCGCCAGGATAAAGCTCAGCCGGGGCCTCGTCTTCCAGGCGTTCAAATTCGGCGCAGATCTGGTCGCGCAGGTCTTTAAACCAGGCCCGGGCAGAGGCGCGGGCGAGATCGATATTGAGTGCTTGTTCCGTCATGGCGACATGCATACGCGCTGGGGCGCGTCTGGCAATAGGCAAGAGGTGTTACGAACCGACGCGGGTCGCATTGGACTTGCGGCGGCGCACCCGGCGTCGCCCCTGTCCGGCTCCGGCTGGTTTGGACTGGCCACTCTCGCCGCTGGCCGGTTTCGCCTTGGGCTTTCCACCCGGCTTGCCATTGCCCTGCCGTGGCTTGTCACCACCGGACTTCGCCTGGTTGCCAGCAGGGCGCCGACGACGATTGCCACCGCCTCCACCGCCACCGCCGCGCTTGCCGCCGCCTCCGCCACCACTGCCGGGGCGTTTGGCGTCCTTGGGGATTTCCAGTTCGGCACCAAAAGCGGAGAGGTGACGACCAATCAGCTTTTCAATATCGCGCAGCAGGATGCGATCGCCCGGCTCGACCAGCGAGATGGCGACCCCGTCCGTTCCGGCCCGTGCCGTACGGCCGATCCGGTGCACATAGGCTTCGGGCACATTGGGCAGGTCGAAATTGATGACATGGCTGACGCCGGGAATATCGATGCCGCGCGCAGCGATATCCGTCGCGACGAGGATGCGCACAGAGCCTTCACGGAAGGCTGCCAGGGCTTTCTCGCGCTGGTTCTGGGACTTGTTGCCGTGGATGGCGACCGCCTTCAGCCCGTCCTTTTCCAGATTGCTGACAACCCGGTTGGCCCCGTGTTTGGTGCGTGTGAAGACGATGGCGCGTTCCATTTCGCGTGGCGCCAGGAGGTCGCGCAGGGCGGCGCGCTTCTCGCTTCGCTCCAGCAGCTGGACGTCCTGTTCGATGCGTTCGATCGGTGTGGATTGCGGTGCCACCGAGACTTCGACCGGCCTGGTCAGGAAATCCTCGGCCAGCTTGCGGATCTGTTTGGGCATGGTGGCGGAAAAAAGGACGGTCTGGCGCTTGCGCGTCAGCTTGGCCATCAGCTGGCGGATGGTCGGCATGAAGCCGAGATCCAGCATCTGGTCAGCCTCGTCCAGCACGACCATGTCGACCCGGTCAATGCGCAGGGCGCCGGTGGAGATATGGTCCATCAGGCGGCCCGGCGTCGCAATCAGCATGTCGACGCCCGGTTCCAGCGCCTTGATCTGCGGGCGCGGTTTCACTCCGCCAAACACCGTGGTCAGACGCAGCTTGGTGTTCTGGGCATAACGCGCGGCGTTTTCCTCAATCTGGGCGGCTAGCTCTCGAGTCGGGGCGAGGACCAGGGCGCGACAGCGACGCGCGCCGACCGGTTCGTCATAATCCAGCAGCTGATGCAGCAGGGGCAGGGTGAAGGCCGCGGTCTTGCCGGTACCGGTCTGGGCGATGCCCACGAGATCGGATCCGGTCAGGAGTTTCGGGATGGCGCGCGCCTGGATCGGGGTCGGGGTTGTGTACCCGGAAGCGTCGATGGCCTTGATAAGCGGTTTGGCGAGGCCAAGGTCGTGAAAATGCGTCAAAACAATACCTGTTCACACCAGACTGCAGCGCAGGCTGGTTGGGGTGGGTGAACGTGTTGAGCGTGGGTCAGCCGTCCGGCGGAGGTGAATTCGCCGAGCGAATTCGAGAAGGCGCGAGATTGCGCAAAAATGAGCCACGAACTTTGAGATCAAAGGTCCACGCCGTGGCGTTGCGCGCGGTATGCTCGTTTTTGCAGCAATCCACAAGTGATTTCCGTTACGGCGCGCCGGGCCAACTGAGCGCCCAGTCTTGTTCTCGCCCGCCTGCCCGCCCTAGTCTGCGCCCGAAAACAGGGGCACGAGATGGACATCACAAACATTATCCTGGCCGGAATTGGCGGCGCTCTGGGCGCGGGCCTGGGGATTCTTCTCGGCGCGCGCATGCCGCGCCGCGGAGACGGTTTTGGCCTGCCGCAAATCATCGCGATTGCCCTGACCGTGGCCGGCGCCCTGATTGTGCCGCTGGCTGCCGGCCCGCTGCTTTCCGGTGAGCGAGAAGCCCATGGCGGACGCGATATGGGCGCCGAAGTAGATGCGATGTTTGCCGAGAACCAGATGCTGCAGGCACTCGCGACCGTTGATCCCGACGCCCAGCAACGCATGCGGGAGCGGGCGATCGAAGCTTATCGCAGCGGAGGTTCCGAGCAGGCCGAACAGGTGATGTATGAAGAGGCCTTCGTGCTTGGCCAGACGGCTGTCGTGATCTATGGGCCGCGGGCGACAGATGAAGCTCTGCTAGGCCTTCAGCGCACCTTGCTGAGTGTGGCGCGAAATCTGATGAGCGAACCACAATATTGTTACACGCTGCTCTATTCCGGTATCGCGCCGCAGAACATCTCCTCGCGGCAGGCGATGGAAGCGGGGCGGCATGCGGCCTACGCACCGATGCAGGACGCCATGGTAGCGCTTGTGCTGGCGGCCGGCCCCGAGGCGATTCCGTACGATCTCGACCGCGCGACCCTCGGGACGGGGGAGATGCAGGGATTTGTTTTCAACAATTATGACGAGAACCGTCTGCGGTATTTCTCGGGCTATGAGCCGCAGAATGATGCAGAGTTCGCCGCGGCCTGTGATGCGATGGCGGATCTGCTGGAATTCCAGCTCAATCACGAATATGCCGCCGACATGGTCCGGGCGGGACTGATGTCAGGCGGCTAGCGCAACTGCCTCTGGGCCTCGGCGAGGGCGATGCCGGCGGAAACAACGACGTTGAGTGACCGGGTTTCCGGACGAATCGGGATGATGACGCGTGCATCGGCCTGATCATGAACCTCGTCCGGAACGCCTGCACTTTCCCGACCAAATAGCAGTCGGTCATCCGGACGGAATTTGAAGTCCCATAGGTTGTCTGCGCCACGCGTTGTAAACAGGACGAGGCGACCTTTTGACGCGGGCTGGACCGTCAGATACTGGCTCCAGGAGCTATGTCTGACAGGGGAAATGGTCGCCTCATAGTCCATGGCTGCCTTGCGTATACCCTTTGCAGTAAGGGGAAAGGCGCAGGGTTCGATGACGTCGAGATCCGCCCCGAAACAGGCTGCGACGCGCATCGCTGCCCCGAGGTTTTGCGGAATATCTGGTTGAAAAAAAACGATCCGCATTTTAAGCCGCGCTCAAGCCAAGAGTCCGGAAGTGTGTGCGGCAACGCGCCGCGTACGCGATCCGCCTTACGGCGATAGGTTATGGTCGTCAAACCTGTGAACGCAGATTTGGCGATTTTCTGGGGCAGGGACACGCACTTGCGTGGACCCGTAAACACGAAGAGAAGAGGTCGGCTCGTGACGGAACACAACGGCGCGCCCGACGGACACGGTCAAGAACCGTCCCGTCGCGACTTCATCTATATCGCTGCAGGCGGCGCGGCCGCTGTCGGTGGCGGTCTTGTAGCTTGGCCGTTCGTCGACCAGATGAACCCGGCAGCGGATACGCTTGCACTGGGTTCCATCCGTGTCGATGTCTCGCAGGTTTCTGCGGGATCGGAAATCACAGTGATGTGGCGCGGGGCGCCGGTCTTCATCCGTCACCGTACGGAAGAGGAGATCGCCGACGCCCGTGACGTTGACCTGTCGGCCTTGCCGGATGAAGACGCACGTAACGAGAATGCGGGCATGGAAGGTGCTCCGGCCTATGACGCGAACCGCGTCCTTCGCCCGGAATTCCTGATTGTCAAAGGCAATTGTACTCACCTCGGCTGCGTTCCGACGAGCCAGGAAACCTCTCAGGGTGGCGAGTACGAAGCCTGGTACTGTCCGTGCCACGGCTCGCACTACGACAAGTCCGCACGCATCCGTCGCGGACCGGCTCCGGAAAACCTTCCGGTTCCGGATTATTTCTTCGAAAGCGAGACGGTCGTTAAGCTCGGCCTGTCTGGCGAAGAAGCAGCAAACTCGGGGTGGGCAGTAGCATGAGCGGACCTTCGACCTACGAGCCGAAATCCGGCTTCACGCGTTGGCTAGATGATCGCCTGCCGATCATCCGCCTGGGCTGGGACAGCTTTGTTGACTTCCCGACGCCGCGTAACCTGAACTACTGGTGGACATTCGGTGGCATTCTCGCCGTCTTCCTGATGATCCAGATCATCTCCGGTATCATCCTCGCCATGCACTATGTACCGCACGAAAGCATGGCTTTCGACAGTGTCGAGCGCATTCGTCGCGACGTGAATTTCGGCTGGATGATCCAGTCCATGCACGCCAATGGCGCGGCCTTCTTCTTCGTTGCGGTCTATCTGCACATGTTCCGCGGTCTCTATTACGGTTCCTACAAGGCGCCGCGCGAGATCCTGTGGATCCTGGGTGTCGTGATCTACCTTCTGATGATGGCCACGGCCTTCATGGGTTATGTCCTGCCGTGGGGCCAGATGTCCTACTGGGGCGCTATGGTGATCACCAACCTGATCGGTGCGCTGCCGTTTGTCGGTGACGCGATCCGCGAATGGCTGTGGGGCGGTTTCTCCGTTGGTCAGGCCACGCTGAACCGCTTCTTCTCCCTGCACTACCTGCTGCCCTTTGTTATCGCCGGCGTGGTTGGCCTGCACATCTGGGCCCTGCACGTGCCGGGCAATGGCAACCCGGTCGGACTGGACGTCCGCAAGGGCGATTCCGGCAAGAAGGACACGCTGCCCTTCCACCCGTACTACACGGTCAAGGACGGCTTCGCGATCATCGTCTACCTGATGGTCTTCGCAACCTTCGTCTTCTTCATGCCGAATGTTCTGGGTCACGCGGACAACTTCATCGAAGCCAACCCGCTGTCGACGCCGGCGCACATCGTACCGGAATGGTATTTCCTGCCCTTCTACGCGATCCTGCGTGCGGTCACCTTCGACATCGGTCCGATCGACGCCAAGCTGGGCGGTGTCCTGGCCATGTTCGGCGCCATCGCGATCCTGTTTGTCCTGCCCTGGCTGGATACGTCCCGCGTACGCTCCATGCGTTACCGTCCGCTGACACGCTGGTTCTTCATCTTCTTCGTACTCGCCTGCCTGGGTCTGGGCTGGTGTGGCGCGAAGAACCCGGATGATCTGGTGTTCGTCATGGGGCACGACGCGGAAGGCCATGAAGTGGGCTTCAAATTCCTGTGGTTCGGTCAGCTTTTGACCCTCTACTACTTCGCCTATTTCCTGGTGATCCTGCCGATCATGGGCATCATCGAAAAGCCGAAGGAACGTCCGGCCTCCATCGAGGCGGCGGTCCTGGGCACAGATAAGTCCTAAGGGAGCGACGATCATGAAAATGGTTCACATCATCGCCGCTGGCCTGGCCGCTCTGGGCCTCACTGCTACGGCTTCTGCCCTTGAGGGCGATGCACACGCGCCGGAAAAACGCGAATGGATCTTCTCTGGACCGTTCGGCACGTATGCTGACGGCGACCATGGCGAGCGGTATCAGCTCCAGCGTGGTTTGCAGGTTTATCAGGAAGTCTGTGCGTCCTGTCACTCGCTTGACCTGATCAGCTTCCGCAATCTGGGGCAGGCTGCTGGTCCATTCTGGGATGAGCGCTTCGAGAATCCGAACGACAATACGGTCGTCATGCAGATCGCGGCGAACTACCAGATCTGGGACGGCCCGAATGACGATGGCGACATGTTCCAGCGTCCGGGTATCCCGGCGGATTATTTCCCGGCTCCGTTCGAGAATGAACAGATGGCGCGTGCCGCCAATGCCGGTGCGCTGCCGCCGGATCTGTCCCTGATCGTCAAGGCCCGTTCGCATGGTGCAGATTACATCTACGCCCTGCTGACAGGTTATGGAGAGGCTCCGGAAGGCACCGATCTCAGCCCTGGCCAGTACTACAATGAGTACTTCACCGGTGGTGCGATCGCCATGGCTGCCCCGATCTCTTTCGACGGCCAGGTCGAATACGCTGACGGTACCGAAGCTACGGTCGAGCAGATGGCCGAAGACGTCACCGTCTTCCTGGCCTGGGCCTCCGACCCGCACATGGAGGCACGCAAGTCCATGGGCCTGATGGTTCTGCTGTATCTCTTCGTGTTCGCCATCCTGGTCTATCTGGCCTATCGCCAGGTCTGGGCGAACGTCGAGCACTAGGCGTTACCAGCACTTGCAAGATCTGAAGGCTGTGGGCATATGCCCGCAGCCTTTTTCTTTTGGGGGATGATCCCATGAACAACTGGAAACTCGGAATTATCGGCGGCTCCGGCCTGTACAGCCTGGATGGGCTTGAGAATGTGCGTACGCAAAGCGTGGAGACGCCCTGGGGCATGCCCTCTGCGGATCTCACGATGGGCACGCTGAACGGGATCGAACTGGTCTTTCTGCCGCGCCACGGCACTGCCCACGCCATCCCGCCCTCAAAGGTTCCCTATGACGCCAATATCGCGGCTCTGAAAATGGCAGGCTGTAGCGATATCATCGCCATTTCCGCCTGCGGATCCCTGCGCGAGGAATATGCGCCAGGCCATTTCGTTGTCGTGGACCAGTATGTTGATCGCAGCCAGGGCCGTCCGCGAAGCTTCTTTGGTGAAGGCTGTGTCGCGCATGTGCCGATGGCTGACCCGGTGTGTTCCCGCATGAGCCGGCTGGTCTATGAAGCCGGCGAGGCGGCCGGGATCGGGATCACCAAGGGTGGCACCTATCTGGTCATGGAAGGCCCGCAATTCTCCACCCGTGCGGAAAGTGAACTCTATCGGTCCTGGGGGCTGGATGTGATCGGCATGACCAACATGCCCGAAGCAAGGTTCGCCCGCGAGGCGGAACTGCCCTATGCCGCCGTGGCGATGGTGACGGATTATGATTGCTGGCACGAGGAGGAGGACAGTGTCGACGTGGCCGCTGTGCTCGCCGTGATGCGTGGCAATACCGAGAAGGCCAAACGCCTGCTGACAGGCCTCACAGAGCAGCTGAGCGCCGTCGAGCGCACTCCGAGCCCGGATGACATCGAAACCGTGCTGGACGCCGCTGTGGTAACGCCGCCGGCCAGTCGCGATCCGGAAATTGTCGACCGTCTCAAGGCTATCGTACCGCGCGTGTTTTGATATTCCCGATTTGGGGGCTTTTGAAATCCCTCCAGCTCGTCCATAAAGTCGGACCCATTATCGGAGTAGACGATGATCGAGTTCGTTTTCGCCCTGGCGGCGGCCTCTGCCACCCAGGACCTGGCCCTCGCGCCGCGCCGTCCGCTCGTTGAATGTTCCCAGCACCTGACCAATGACCGCGCCAGGCATAATTGCCTGCGTGATCTGTTGCGGGATGCGGAACGGCAGCTCGACACGGCGCTGGACAATGCCCGCCAGGAGGCCGGGGAGGCCGATCTGGACAGTGGGGGCATGTTCCGCGCGGCGGAGATGCTGGAAACGGCGCATCAGCACTGGCAGACCTATCGCGATGCGGAATGTGGTCGCCGGGGCGCCCTGATGTTTGTCAGCGAGGCCTCTCGCACGGATATCACGCTGGACTGCCAGGTCGCGATGACACGCGCCCGCCAATCGGAGCTGGAGAGCAACTAGTTGAGCCTGCCCGTCCTTTATATCGGTAATCGCCGTTTTTCGAGCTGGTCGCTGCGCGCCTGGCTTGTGCTGCAGAAATCCGGCATCGAGTTCGAAACACGCCTGATCCCGCTCAATGAGGGGGAAACCCGCTCGGCCATTTCCGAGATTTCTCCCGGTGGCACCGTACCCGCGCTGCATACTGCCGATGGCGTGATCTGGGACTCGCTGGCGATCTGTGAATGGGCGGCCGAACGCAAGCCAGACCTCTGGCCAGCCCAGGACATGTTGCGAGCCCGTGCCCGGGCGGCTGTCTCATCCATGCACGCCGGTTTCCTGTCGCTGCGCGAACACTGTCCGATGGATCTGTGCCGGGAGGGTGTCTACAAGGATCTCGACGACGTCACCCAGATGGATATCGCTGTCATGCAGGCACTCTGGCATGATGTCATGACGCCCGCCGGCGAATTCATGTTCGGCGAGTGGTCGATCGCGGATGCTTTCTTCACGCCCGTGGCCAGCCGTTTCAGAAGTTATGCCGTCGAGCTGCATTCCGAAGCCCAGTCCTATTGCGACACCCTGCTGTCGGAGAAAGATTATCTGGACTGGCATTCCAAAGCCCAGCTAGAAGACTATACGAATCCCTACGAAAACCCTCTCTAGAGGCTCTCATGGACCTGAAATCGGTTATTCGCACCATTCCCGACTATCCCAAGCCGGGGATCATGTTCCGTGATGTAACAACCCTGATTGGTGATGC
Source organism: Maricaulis sp. (assembly GCF_017643475.1). Classification (GTDB taxonomy): domain Bacteria; phylum Pseudomonadota; class Alphaproteobacteria; order Caulobacterales; family Maricaulaceae; genus Maricaulis. The sequence goes on along the minus strand of NZ_JAEPNI010000002.1, from coordinate 360,710 downwards.
GCGCGCGTTCCGCGTGGCAGTCGACCAGATGGTCCAGCCCTGGGCCGGCGCCAAGATCGACATGGTCGCGGGCACCGAAGCGCGGGGCTTCATCCTGGGCGGCGCTGTGGCGCATCAGCTCTCCGTCGGTTTCACGCCGGTGCGCAAGAAGGGCAAGCTGCCCTATCGCACCATCGCCGAGGATTATGAGCTGGAATATGGCACCGACACGATCGAGATCCATGTCGACGCCATCAAGGAAGGCGACCGCGTGCTCCTGGTCGACGATCTGATCGCGACGGGTGGGACGGCTGAGGCGTCGATCAAGCTGCTTCAGCGTGCCGGTGCAACAGTGGTCGGCGCAGCCTTTGTTATCGATCTGCCGGACCTGGGCGGTGCCAAGCGTATCGAAGCGATGGGCGTGCCTGTGTCTTCGCTCGTGGAGTATGAGGGCGAGTAGGGCGTGCCGAAGGCGCGGTTTCAAGTCGGCCCTTTCGGGCCGCACCCTATCCGCCCGCTTCGCGGACACCTTTCCCATTAAGGGAAAGGATGAAGACAACTGCGCCTTCTACCCCCGTCATCCCTGCGAAGGCAGGGACCCAGTTCATTAGGCTGGGTCCCGCTCCAGAAAGCGCTTGTTCCTGAAACGCCATCGCCCTTCGAACTGGGCCCGGACCTTCGTCAGGGTGACGGTGAGTGTGGAAACTACTCCGCGATCATCTCGCGCACATCCTGTGCGAACGTCTCCAGGGAGGGTTCGTGGATGTACATCATGTGGCCGGCTTCATAATAGGTGAAGGTTACACGGTCCTGGACGAAGCCGGGCTGGTTGAACATCAGTTCGGCGGCGAAGAAGGGGGTGGCCAGGTCGTAATAGCCCTGGGCGACCAGCACTTCGAGATCTGAGTTCTGGCGCATGGCGCGGGCGATCCACGGACCGACATTGATGTAGTTGTTATTGCCTGACCTTCCGGCATTCCAGTTCCAGCCGCGCACGCCGCCAATGGTGGAATAATAGTCCGAGATATCAACGCCCAGCGTGCGTGTGAAATAATCCAGCATGGAGGCCGTGAAGCTGGCATCAATGCCGTAAAAGCTCGGATCGGTTTCCGGACCTTCGCCGACACCGTCGACCTCGAGACCGGTGAAACGGCTGTCGAGACGGCCTACGGACAGGCCCTCATCGCGACGCGGCTCGCGCTGGAAACGCTGCAGCGAGATGCGCAGATTGGCGCGGTCGATGAATTGCTCGGACAGGCCGATATAGTCGGACAGCTCGGCGACGATGCGGGCGCGACGACCCTCGTCCAGCATCACGCCATACAGCAGGGCCGGCATGTATTCCTCGATGGCAAAGGTGCGCGCATCGGCCAGGAAGGCTTCCAGATCACCATTCCAGCGGGCCTGGTCGACCTTGCCGTGATACCAGGCGGTCGCGGCAAAGCCCGGCATCAGGCCGACATAGCCGATATCATTGCCCGGCGAGGTATCGTCATAGCGGAAGTCCACGACAGTGGAGATCAGGGCGACACCATTAATGGCCACGTCGGTATACCCCCCTTCCAGCTCGTTCAGCAGGGCGCCGATGCGCAGCGTGCCGTAACTTTCACCCAGCAGGTATTTGGGCGAATTCCAGCGCTGATTGTCGGCCAGCCACTGGCGAATGAAGGTCGCGAGGCTCTCGGCATCCTCGGTGACGCCCCAGTAATCGCTCGTTTCGCCTTCACCCAGCGTGCGGCTCCAGCCCGTGCCAACCGGGTCGACAAAAACCAGATCCGCCACATCGAGGATGGAATGCACATTCTCGACGACGTCAAAGGGCGCGGCGCCGTCATCCATCGCGTCGGGCAGGGCGAGGCGCTGCGGGCCGAATACGCCCATGTGCAGCCACAGGCTGGCAGAGCCCGGTCCGCCATTGAAGACAAAGGCGACGGGGCGTGTGCGCGGGTCTGTCATGCCGTCCGCGATATAGGCGGTGGAGAAAATGGAGGCGACCGGATTGCCTTCATTGTCTTCCAGATAGGTCTCGCCCGCGGTGACGCTGTAGCGGATACGCTGGCCGTCAATGCTGACCTGGCCGCGGCTCTCGTAAACGCGTGGTTCCGGTGTGTTGCCGTCCTGGGCCAGGCTGGACACGGACAGGCAAAGCGCAGCGAGCGCGGCGCAAAGTGAACGGATCATGTTTCTCTCCCCGAGATCTGGGACCCAAACTAGAGCGGTGAACCCGCGGCGCAAAGTGAACTCGTTGTGAGTCCGCTCTTCGATTGCAGGACATGCAGGCGCGCGCTATAGCCCGCCCATGAATTACCGCCACGCTTTTCACGCCGGCAATTTTGCCGACATTCTCAAACATCTTGTCCTGGCCAAGTGTGTTGAGCATCTCAACGCCAAGCCCAAACCCTACCGCTATATCGACACGCATTCCGGTATCGGTGGCTATGACCTCGCCGGTGACGAAGCCGCGCGGAGCCCGGAATGGAAGGACGGCATCGGACGCCTGATCAACGCGGAGCTGCCTGACGCGGTTGAAAGTCTGCTGGCCCCGTATCTCGGCATTATTCGCGATATGAATGAAGGCGACACCCTGCGCCATTATCCCGGTTCGCCGGAGATCGCGACGCGCCTGATGCGCGAGGGCGACCGGCTGCATTTGTGTGAACTCCATCCCCAGGACAGCGAAACGCTGGATGCGCGCTACAAGCGCGATAAGCGGGTGAGGGTCGAGCAGCGCGATGGCTACAAGGCGCTCAAATCGCTGGTGCCGCCGCCGGAAAAACGCGGTCTTGTGCTGATCGACCCGCCGTTCGAGGACAAGGATGAGCTGGCGCACATGGCTGAGGCCGTCATGGCGGCGCTGGACAAGTGGCCGACAGGCACATTCGTGTTCTGGCGTTCGCTGAAAAATCTCTGGGCCGCCGACCGCTTCGACAACGGCCTGGCGGAGTGGCTGATCTCGGAGAAACAGCTGGCACCAGAAAAAATCCTGCGCGCTGATCTGTGGATCCGAGACCTGGCAAGCGAGGGCAAGCTCGCGGGCGCCGGCGTGGTGGTCATCAATCCGCCCTGGACACTGGAAGAGAAGCTGGTCCAAGGCCTGCCCTGGATCGCTGACACGCTGGCCCAGGGGGATGGGTATGGCTGGCGCGTCGATGGCGCGTTGACAGACGAGGACCTTGAAGACCTGGCCGACTGATCCGAAATGGTCGCCTGAGACTTCTGCTCGAACCGCGAGGACCGCATGCCCCATCGTTTTGAAACTTTCGACGTTTTTACCGATACGCCGATGGCGGGTAATCCCCTGGCTGTCGTTTATGAGGCGGATGATCTGGACGATGCGGCGATGCAGGCAATTGCTGCCGAGTTCAACCTGTCTGAAACCGTGTTCATTACCGAGCCTCGCGGCCGTGACGCTGACTGGGGCGTGCGCATCTTCACGCCCAAGGAAGAACTGCCCTTTGCCGGCCACCCGACCGTGGGGTCGGCGATCGCCCTGGCCCTGAAGGCCGGTGGTGAGCCGGGCACGCGCAAGCGTTATGTGCTGGAAGAGACTGTGGGGGATATCACTGCGGATGCGCGCATCAATTCAGCCACTCATGGCTCTGCCCGCTTTTTCCTGCCACGCCTGCCCGAACGCGTCGCGGATATCCCGAGCCCGGACCGGTTATCCGAGGCGTTTGGCATCGAGCCGGATTGTTTCCTGAATACGCCGCTGGATATGGGCGTCTGGTCGGCCGGTGTGCCGATTGGCATTGTTCCGGTGCGTTATGCCGAGGACCTGGCGCGGATCCAGCTGAACATGCCCGCGTTTGAAGCCGTGTTTGGCGGAGATACCCCAATCCAGGCCTATCTCGTCGCCAAGGCCAGCTCGATGGAACACACCAATGACTGGCGCGTGCGCATGTTTGCGCCGCACCTGGGAATTCTCGAGGACCCGGCTACAGGCGGAGCGGCAGCGGCCTTCATGGGGCTTCTCGCCGAGCAGGGCGGGTTCGGCGAAGGCGAGACGGCATTGTCTGTCTACCAGGGCATCGAGATGGGGCGCCCGAGCCTGTTGCGCCTTGTCCTGAAACTGGGAAACGGCCAGCTCACCGACGCCATGATCGGTGGGGATGCCGTGATGATTTCCCGCGGTGAGTTGCTCTAGAGCAGGCGGATGTCTGCAGCGCGCAAGGCCCCGTCAGAGAAGACGATGGCGGTGATCACGGCATTGATCAGCACATAGGCGCCCAGGTTGTGCGCAAAGCCCGGACGCAGTCGCCGGGCCGCATCCCAGAGCAGGATGAACAGGAAACCCACCACGCCCAGGGTGATCGGGTAGATGCCGATGCCCAGTGCAAGACCCGCCGCGGCCTCATCATTGGGATGCTCGCCGAGCAGCGAGATGCCGCCGGCAAGGCCGCGCAACAGGAATTGGATGTACAAGATGCCGTACGCCACGACCGAGCGGAACATGATTGCGTAGAAATAGGCGAAAATCCCGATGGCGACCGTCACGGCAGGGCCGGCGAGAGAGACAAGGATAGAGATCTCCTCGCTGGGATAGGAGCGATCAACTGGCCCGGCCTTGTTGAGGGTCATCCACATATCGACCCCCAGCATTTCACCGGCCCCCCAATGACCCAGCTCATGCAGGAGATAGGTCACGGGCACCATCAACAGGGTCAACAGGTAGAAATCGGCGCCAATGCGCACGCGTGATTGTTCAGACATCAAACCTCGTCCCTCGCGTCAAACGCCCCCAGCGTTTGCAAACTCAGCCCGCAGAATAAGCGTCTTCCGCCTCAGCCCACCAAGGGTACCAGTCCGGCAAGTCTTCGGAAACCTTCATTGGGAAGTTTGGTTGCCGTTTCTCCAAGAAGGACATCACGCCTTCCTCGGCATCCTTGCCCATGCCGGCCTTCAGAATGCCCCGGGTTTCGATCCGGTGGGCGATCATGGGGTGGTCAGCTCCCTGCATTCGCCAGGCCATCTGACGCATCAGGGCGAGCGAAACCGGCGCGCAGTTCTCCGCCATCAGGCGCGCGCGTTCACGGGCCTCTGCCATCAGGTCCTCGTCCGGGACGACGCGTGAGACGAGGCCGTTCTCGAAGGCCTCGGCGGAGCTGAAGGTCCGTCCGGTCAGGCCCCAGTCCATAGCCGTTGAGATTCCAACCACACGGGGCAGGAACCAGCTGGCACATCCATCCCAGACAATGCCGCGCTTGGCGAAGGGAAAGGCGAATTTGGCGCTCATCCCGGCCAGACGGATATCCATGGGCAGGATCATGGTCGCGCCAATGCCGACCGAGGCACCGTTGATGGCGGCGATGACGGGCTTTTTTGAATTCCAGATGCGCAGGTTCAGCACGCCGCCGCGATCACGCCATTTCTCGTCCATCGGGTCGAACGTGCCGTCATGCTGGGTCTGGGCGACCATGTCGAAGGTCTCGGCGCCGGTGGACAGGTCTGCTCCCGCACAAAACGCCTTGCCCTCGCCGGTGATGATGATCGCGCGGACCTCATCATCGGCATCAAGCTGGTCGAAGATATCGATCAGCTCGTCTCCCATTTCATAGGTGAAGGCGTTGAGCCGATGCGGACGGTTAAGCGTGATCGTGGCGATTTGTTCGTCGATATCGAGGCGGACGGTGTCAAAGCTCATGAAATCTCCCCTTTTGGGAGAAGCTTAGCCCGCCTCGCTGTCCTCGCCTACGCCAAACAATTGTCCGCGCTCGGTGATGAACACTGCGATCAGGCTTAGCCCGCCCACGACGGCCTGGCCAGCGATCAGCGGCACCGCGGTGCCGTCATACAACTGGCCGATAAACATGCCGACCATGGTGGCGCCAATACCGCTGACGAAGCCATAGGCCGCTGAGGCGGTGCCGGCGATATGGCCCATGGGCTCCATGGCGATAGAGCTGAAATTGGCCGCGATCAGGCCTAGGAAAGCCAGTGCGACTGAAAGCAGGAAAATGAAGAGGTAGAGATTGTCGATGCCCGCCAGCAGGATGAGCGCGTGCAGGGCGCTGATGCCGGTGAAGCCGATCAGCGCACCATGCGCCAGCCGCCTCTGCCCCAGCCGGCTCACGAGTTTGGAATTGGCATAGCTGGTGAAACTCATGCCTGTGGCAAGGACGGCAAAAGCGATCGGGAATTGATTGTCGGTCAGGCCGAAATGCTCGACGAAAATCTGCTGTGAACTGCCCAGGAAGGCGTAGAGACCGCCAAAGAAGGACAGGCCTGCGATCGTGTAGCCCAGCATGATGCGATTGCTCATCGCCTCGGCAAATGACTTGGCGACCACGGGCACATTCAGCTCGGTCCTGTATTCCGGGTGCAGGGTTTCGGGCAGGCGGATCTGGATCCACGCGGCCAGGGCCACGCCGAACACGATCAGGAAACCGAAAATCGCTCGCCAGTCGCCAAAGATCGTCAACACGATCTGACCGATACTGGGGGCCAGGACGGGCACAGCCATGAAAGCGGTCATGACCATGGACATGATTTCGGCCATGCGACGGCCGGAGGTCAGGTCGCGGGCAATGGCCACCGTGATCACGCGGCTGGCCGCAGCGGCACCGCCCTGCAGGAAGCGCGCGAGCAAGAGCAGCGAGAAGCTGGGCGTGAAGGCACAGATGACGGTGACCAGCAGGAACAGCGCGATGGCCGTCAGCATGACGGGCTTGCGCCCGAACCGGTCCGCCAGCGGCCCGTAGAAGATCTGCAGGGCAGAAAAACCGGCCAGATAGGCGGTGATCACATATTGCTGGTCATTGGCACGCTCGACGCTGAGTTCCCGGGCGATATCGTCCAGGGCCGGCAGCATCATGTCGATGGCCAGGGCGACCAGTGCGGTCATGGCTACAAACAGCGCAACCAGTTCCCACACCGGGAGCGGCAGCTCCTCGGCTGTTTTGGTGTTTGACGTCGTCATCGGGGCAATCCGTCGGGGTTGGAGGGGCAGACTGCGCCTCAAAATGCGTTACAGCAAGCGGCCAGGCGGAAAAACTTCAGTTCAGCGTGGCGTGTAATACATCTGCAACTGGAAGGAATTGGCGATGCGATTGGCGCGCTCCAGGAACCAGTTCCGCGCCTCCTCGGTGGCACCGATTTCCTGCAGCGACTGGTCGAACAGTGCCAGCCAGGTCTGGAAATGGCCGCGGTGGACACGGTGCTTCAGTTTCATGTGCGCCGGCATGGGGCGGCCGGAATACTGGCCGTCATGGAAGACCAGTGAGCCCCAGAATTGTTTCATCGTCTCCAGGTGCGGTTCCCAATTGTCCTGGATCTGCCCGTCAAAGATCGGCCCTAGCGCCGGGTGAGCGCGCACATTTTCGTAAAATGTATCCACGAGGTCAGAGATCAGTTCTCGGTCAATACCGGCTCGATCTGCGTCCGCATGGGCTTTCTCGCGAGCTTCGGTGACGCGGGGCGGGTAGGGCGTGCTCATCTGGGTATCCATAACTGGTATTCAAGATGCATGTAATTGACCGGGCACATAACGCAAGCCTGAGGCACGCTGCAAACTGTCGCAGGCTTGCTGCAACAGGCGAGCCCTCCTATCTATCAGCTGATAGAAGAGGAGCGTGCCATGCGGGCGCAAAAGGCCGAAGAGATACTCGATGCCGCTGAAAAACTGGCGCGTTCCGGCGGGTATGGCGGGTTCAGTTTCCGTGATCTTGCCCGGGGCGTCGGGATCAAGTCGGCCAGCGTGCACTATCATTTCCCGACCAAAGAAGATCTCGGGATCGCGATGACCCAGCGCTACAACGAGCGTTTCATCCACGGTCTGGGGGATCCTCGAGGCGAGGGTACGGTCGACGAGAAGATCGCGCGTTATATCAATGCTTTCCGCACCTCGATGATCGAGGATCGGCTGATGTGTCTGTGCGGTCTGTTTGGCGCCGAGGTAACCAGCCTGCCCGGCAATGTTGCCGAGGAAACCCGGGTCTTCTTCGAGAGGAACCGGGACTGGCTGATGGCGGTACTGGCGGATGATACGCGCTTTGCCGATGATGACGCGCGCGAACGCGCCGCCCTGACCCTCATCGCCAAGCTCCAGGGCGCCATGATCATGGCCCGCACCATGATTGATGTGGGTGTATTCGAGACGATCCTGGAAGACCCGCTGGGTTAAGCCGGATATCGCTCGCTGCGCCGGGTAAACTCTCTGCCAGATTCGTGAAAAGCCGATCTTACCGACGGAATATGATTATTCATTCCGTTTCCAGTCCTGAGGGCGGTCTTTGACGGTCGTCTTGTGTGGTGCTTTGGGATGGGGATGACATTGAATATCAAGGCAGTTGTTTTGAGTTTTTTGGTCGCGGCAAGCTTGAGTGCGTGCGGTGGTGGTGGATCGTCTGGCTCCGGTGGAGGCTCTGTTCCCTCGCCGCCAGCGCCACCGCCACCGCCACCGCCGCCTTCTTCTCCTCCGCTCAGTATGACGGATGTTGTATATGCGACGGGCTCAGTAGACGGTGGTAATGCGGAGGTCGAACTGCTTCTTGATGTTTACCAGTCAGGACAAACCTGTGGGGTGCCTCGCCCTGTTGTTTTACTTGTCCATGGCGGCGGCTTTACGGGCGGGTCCAAATCCGCTGAGTTGTGGAGGGAGATAGGTGCCGCCGTTGCAGACCGCGGCTTTGTTGGAATCTCAATAGACTATCGGATTTTCAGCGATGATCCGGAAATCAGCTCACCCTACGGCACACTTAGGGATTTGATCCTGGAAAACAGTGACGTCTCCGATCCTACCACAGAACAGCTTCAATATGTGGATACAGTTGTAAGTTCTGTCGAAGACGCGAGAAAGGCGTTGGATTGGGTCGTTGATCACTCTGACGAGATTTGCGCGGACGCAGATCGCATAGCCATTTGGGGCGCGTCGGCCGGCGCCACCATCGCTATGACACTTGGTTACGTGATGGACGACGCAGAACTCGAGGCCACAAATCAATTAGCCGTTATCGACTACTATGGCTCACTAATCGTCCCGGACACAATTCGGTCTGATGATTCTCCGTTGCTCATTCTACACGGCAATGCTGACCTCACCGTTGAATATTCCGAGGCATTATCGATACAGGACGAGCTCGAGCTCGCCCAATTACCATATAGCTTCTACACAGTAGACAGGGCCGGACACGGTAAAGATGAGGTAGGGGTTTTCACAAACGGAGTTGATGGCAAGAGCTTCTTGGAAATTACTCTGGATTTTGTTGAAGATCATCTCACCGGAGGTAGCCCTCATTATGAGCAAAGAACCGTGCCGTCGCTTGGGCGCAACTTTGTGCAAGACTTTGAAAGTGCTCAACCGGGGGTCGTGTCCCCCGAGGCCCTAGATAGTCTTTTTCCTGATTCACGCGATATTAACGGCGTCTCGGAGGGTCGTGTATTTGTAACAGAATTGGAAAATTTAGCATCGGAGCGGGTATTGGAGATACGCGTTGATGCTCTAAACGTCGGGGCCGATAACAGTGGCGCCTCTTGGATCACACCGATTTCCAGGCGCAATGAATTTTATCTTTCTTATCGCGTACAGTTTGCAGACGGATTTGATTTTGATGCTGGTGGTACTCTCCCTGGCCTCGCAGGCGGTAACCTGAATACCGTAAATTCGTGGTCGGCACCGATTGTCTGGCGGCCTAGCGGGACCATTGCCCAGCGACTAACTTACTTCGAACAAACAAACCCGACAGGTGACATCTTTCTCCCGAACGTACCCGTCTCAGGTCCATGGAATTTTGACACTGGGGAGTGGTATTCCGTTCTTCAGTTCATTCGAATGAACACTCCAGGGGAGGCCGATGGTTTGGTTGAAGTTTCGGTAAATGGCGAAAATATCATCCAGATCGACGGGATAAATCTACGTGAATTCGACAATCTCTACATAAATAAACTCGTCTTTTCTGCATATTTTGGCGGCGGCGAGGCGCATGCTCAGCCGATAAATGATAGCGAAATTTTGTTCGATGATCTGATTATGTCTACCCAGCCAGTCGAGGAGGCCAGAAGCGAGGCTCGAGGCATCTGGCCTTGACCAGCTATTGTGTGGGTGGAGGCGAGGGCGGACGGGTCTCAAGTCTGATTAAGCCGGGTCGGCACTTAAGGTATGACCTGGGCCCCTCCAGTTCCTCGTTTATTTCGAGAGTCTGATCCTGTCATAGTCGATGATTTGGCCGGGCAAGCGTGCCGGGAGCGATGAGCGAGGATCTACGCTGGCGGGTTGAACGTCTGGTCGCAGAGGAGGGTTTGTCCACGCGTGAGGCGGCGCGGCGCATGTGCGTCGGCATTTCGAAAGCGGGCAGCTGGATTCGACTTTACCGGCGAACCGAGGGGGCACGCCGCGCAAGAAGGGCAATCCCGGCCTGCTCATGGCCCGCACCATGATTGATGCGGGTGCATTCGAGACGATCCTGGAGGACCCACTGGGTTAAGCCGAGATAGCAACGCGCGGTGCTGAGAAAATTTGCGGTCTGGTCGCAAAAAAACGATCTTACCGACGGAATATGATTATTCATTCCGTTTCCAGTCCTGAGGGCGGTCTTTGACGATCGTCTTGTGTGGTGCTTTGGGATGGGGATGACATTGAATATCAGGGCAGTTGTTTTGAGTTTTTTGGCCGCGGCAAGCTTGAGCGCGTGCGGTGGTGGTGGATCGTCTGGCTCCGGTGGAGGTGGCGTTCCCTCGCCGCCAGCGCCACCGCCACCGCCACCGCCGCCTTCTTCTCCTCCGCTCAGTATGACGGATGTTGTCTATGGCAGCGCCGCTGTTGACGGCGGCAACGCCCAGCTTGACCTGTTGTTGGATGTTTATCAGTCCGGCGAGGCATGCGGTGACCCGCGGCCCTTTGTGGTCATGATCCATGGTGGCGGTTTTACCGGAGGCTCGAAGTCCGTCTGGCCGGAAAGCGGTGAAGCCTTGGCCGAACGCGATTTCGTGGGTGTCGCCATCGATTATCGGCTTTTTGGTGATGACCCCGAGCCCGGTCCCGAAATCGATGCGCTGTACCAGCTCTTTCTCAGCCTGGTCGATGAAAACACCGAGCTCACGCCGGAAGACCTGCAATTGCTCAGGACCATTGCCAGTTCGGTCGGGGATGCGCGCAGCGCGGTTGAATGGGTGCAGGAGAATGCGGATGAGCTTTGTGTGGACCCCGACCGGTTCGCCCTTTGGGGACGGTCTGCCGGTGCGTATATCAGCCTTTTGCTCGGCTATGCGCTCGACGATGCCGGCCTGGCGCCGGTCGGACAGTCGGTAGTGATTGACTACTGGGGAGCGCAGATCGTTCCCGACGCCATGCAGGCCGGCGATGCGCCTCTGTTCATCCTGCATGGGGACGAAGACCCGACGGTCGATTACGACAGCGCGCTGGCGCTGCAAGCCGATGCCGACCTAAATCAGGTCCCCTATGCTTTCTACACCGTGGACGGCGGCGGGCACGGGGTCGCGACCACCCGGCTGGGGGTTGATGGCGTGACGTTCTTCGATCTCACCCTGAACTTCATCGAGGCCCATCTTCGTGATGGAACGCCGCTTTATGAGACCCGAACCATCCCGGCGCCTGGCAGCAGCAATGTGCAGAATTTCAACGGCAGCGTGACTGGCAAGCTGTCCGCGGCCGAACTGGAGCCGCTTTTCAGCAATGCTCAGCGTGTGAGCGGCGTGAACGCAGGGCGTGCGGAAATCGTCAGCTGGCCAGAGGCCTTCCAGGGGCAGGCCCTGGCGATTTCACTGGACGCGCTGGCGGTCGGGGAGCGGTATAGCGGCGCTCACTGGATCACGAGCCTCCCGGCGCGGGATGAGTTGTATCTGTCTTACAGGATCCGGTTCGAGCCGGGCTTCGACTTTGGCGCCGGCGGTACGCTGACCGGCCTGGCGGGTGGAAACCCCGACAGCCTCGCCAACGGTATGGACTGGTGGTCGGCACCGGTCGTCTGGCGACCCGGCGGTGATGTGGCGCAGCGGCTGTATCACCCGGCACAGCTGTCGGACACGGGAGATGTCCTGCCTTGGGACTACGGCGATTCCGGCACCAGGCAGTTTCGCGTCGGTGAATGGCATACGATCGAGCAACACATCCGCCTGAACACGCCCGGCCTGTCCGATGGTGTCATCGAGGTCACCCTGGACGGAGAGCTTGCGCTCATCGAGCAAGGCGTTCGTTTTCGCGACACGGAAAGCCTGCGTCTCAACAAGCTTGTGTTCGCGTCCTATTACGGCGGTGGAGATGCGATGCTGCAGCCGGTCAATGATGGCCGCGTGGTGATCGATGATGTGGTTATCTCCACACACCCGATCAACCATGATTAAGGCATTGCCGGTTCTGCGGGCCGCCACCGGTGTGTGCGGCCCCGCCTTCAGGATCAGACGTTGAAGCGGAAATGCATCACATCGCCGTCCTGGACGATGTAATCCTTGCCTTCTGCGCGCATCTTGCCGGCTTCCTTGGCCGGGCTTTCACCGCCACAGGCGACATAATCGTCATAGGCGATGGTCTCGGCGCGGATGAAACCCTTCTCGAAATCACCGTGAATGACACCGGCAGCCTGCGGCGCGGTATAGCCCTCGCGAATGGTCCAGGCGCGTGCTTCCTTGGGGCCGGCCGTGAAATAGGTCTGTAGGCCCAGCAGCGCGTATCCCGTGTGGATCAGGCGGTCGAGGCCCGGCTCTTCAAGGCCGATGGTCTCGAGATATTCCGCGCGCTCTTCCTCGTCTTCCAGGAGGGCCAGCTCACTCTCGATCTTGGCCGAGATGACAACCGCTTGGGCGCCTTCTTCCTCGGCGCGCTTGAAGACGATTTTCGAGTAGTCATTGCCGTCAGCAGCGCTGTTTTCATCGACATTGGCGATGAAGAGAACCGGCTTGGTGGTCAGAAGCTGTAGGCCCTTCCAGGCTTTCTCGTCATCCTTGTTGACCTCGGCGAAACGCGCCGGCTTGCCATTGTTGAGCTGTTCCAGCGCCAGGTCGACCAGGACGATGGTCGCCTTGGCGTCCTTGTCACCGGATTTGGCTTTCTTTTCGAGATTGGTGCGGCGTTTTTCCAGGCTCTCCAGGTCGGCCAGCATCAACTCGGTCTCAACCGTCTCGAGATCGGCCAGCGGGTCGATCTTGTTGGCGACATGGGTGACGTCATCATCATCGAAACAGCGCAGCACATAGGCGATGGCGTCGGTCTCGCGGATATTGGCGAGGAACTGGTTGCCCAGGCCTTCGCCCTTGGACGCGCCCGCCACCAGGCCGGCAATGTCGACGAAGTTCATGCGTGCCGGCAGGACTTCCTTGGACTGGGCGATCTCGGCCAGCTTGGCCAGGCGCGGTTCCGGCACAGCCACATCACCGACATTCGGCTCGATGGTACAGAACGGATAATTCGCCGCCTGGGCCGCAGCGGTCTGCGTCAGAGCGTTGAAGAGCGTGGACTTGCCAACGTTGGGCAGGCCAACAATGCCGCATTTGAAACCCATGAGATCTAGTCCTCTTTGGCGGGCGGGCCGCGCTTGACCGGCTCGGGGGCCGGTGCCTTGTGTGTCACTTGTGTCTGGAAGGCGTCGAGTTCGCCCTTGCCGAGCAGGTCAATACTGCCTGCGATCGCATCCAGCAAATCGATCAGCCAGTTTTCCTCAGCCTTGGAGAAGTCCGAGAGCACATAGCCGGTTACGCGATTGCGGTCGCCGGGATGTCCGACGCCGATACGGCCGCGCAGGAAGTCCGGTCCCAGCTGGCTGGTGGTGGATTTGATGCCGTTGTTTCCGGCGGCGCCGCCGCCCTTCTTCAGACGGAACTTGCCCGGCGCCAGGTCCAGCTCGTCATGGAAGACGACGACCTTGGACGGATCGACCTTGAAGAAATTCGCCGCCTCGCCGATCGCGTGGCCGGAGTTATTGTAGAAGGTCTGGGGTTTGAGCAGGAGAAACTTGTTCGACCCGATGACCAGGTCCGTCGCCAGTCCCTGGAAACGCTTGCGCCAGGGGCCGCAATGATAGGCCTGGGCAATGACGTCCAGCGCCATGAAACCCACATTATGCCTGTTGCGGAGATATTTCGCCTCGGGATTGCCGAGACCGGCGAGGATCATCATGGCGTTCTCGTGCCCCTCTCAGCACAAGGCCGCGAACCCTTGCGAGATCGCGGCCTTTGAATTCAGCTCGACGGCTCCCACTAGGGAGCAGGGAGGACCTAGTCCTCGTCGCTCTTCTGCTCGGTCGCTTCGACCGCGTCAGCAGCCACGTCAGCGCCTTCTTCCTCGTCAGCCGTGAGAACGGCACGGGAGCCCTGCAGCGTGGCAACGGTGAAGTCGCGATCGGCGATCGCCGGCTTCGCGCCGTCCGGCAGCTTGATTGCGGAGATGTGCACCGAATCGCCAATGTCGAGGCCGGTCAGGTCAGCTTCGATTGCGTCCGGAATGTTGCCAGCCGGAACGACCAGCTCGACGGAGTGACGTACGACGTTGAGAACGCCGCCGCGCTTCATGCCCGGAGAGTCGCTTTCGTTGACGAAACGGACCGCAACTTCGACGTTGATCTTGGTGTCTTCGTCAACGCGGAACAGGTCAACGTGCATGACCTGGTCGGAAACCGGGTGGAATTGAACATCGCGAGCGATGACTTGCTGGCGCTTGCCTTCGTGGTCCAGCTCCATCATGGAAGAGATGAAGTTGCCGGTCAGCAGGGCCTTGCGGACTTCATTGCCACGCAGGTTGATCGCAACCGGGTCCAGCTTGCCGCCATAGAGGACGCCCGGGACCAGGTCTTCACGGCGGGCAGCGCGAGCCGCGCCCGTGCCGGTGCCTTCGCGAACGTCTACAGTGAGAACGATGTTGGAGCTCATCGGTCCAGTTCCTTAAATATGCGCGCCGCCTCTACGAGGGGGGCAGCGTCTTTGCTTTGGCGTCGTGCCACGTAATCTTTCGAGCGGCGGGCTATAACCCAACCCCGCGCGAGGCGCAACCACACGCGCGCGTAAGAGTCAGTGCTAATACAGTAGGTGAGGCGTGTAAGGAGAGGTGAATGTCAGATCGCAACCAAGGGACGGGCCGTGATCCTGATGATCGGGACTGGTTCAATGCGCTCGACCTCAGGCGAATTGCAGGACTTGTCGCCATGATTGCGGTGGCATTTGTTTTATTCAGCCTCATCTTTGACGTCCCGCTCCTGGAGGGGGGGCGTTTACTGCACTGATTTTCGCCAACCTCATCGGCGCTTTTTTTGTCTCGGGATGGGCAGGACATTATGCCGGCCGGCAGATCGAAGGCGCCCTGGCACAGCGTGTCTTCAGCACGTCCGTGTTGATCGCTTACGCGCTGACGATGTTTTTCGTCATCAAGGCCATTTTGAACATCTAGCGGGGCGCAGCGCCCGAAAGAGCTGCAGCGCACCCGCCTGGGCATTCATGCCCTAGTCAAACAGTTTCGATACCGACTCATCATTGGCGATGCGTCGAATGGCTTCACCGAGCAGGGGGGCGACTGGCAGGCGCCGGACTTTATCCGTCTGCGTCGAGCCGGGGATTTCCGTAATGGAATCGGTGACCACGATCTCGCGCAGGGCAGACTTGTGGACACGGCCCTGGGCGTCATTGGACAGAACGCCGTGGGTGACATAGGCAGAGACTTCCACCGCGCCTTCCTTGAGCAGGGCATCAGCCGCGTTGCACAGTGTGCCACCGCTATCGCACATGTCGTCAAACAGGATGCAGCGACGGCCTTCGACATCACCGATAATATTCATCACCTCGGACACGCCGGCTTTGGGGCGACGCTTGTCGACGATTGCGATCTCGGCATCGAGCAGTTTGGCCAGCGCGCGGGCACGGACCACACCGCCGACATCCGGCGAAACGATCATCAGGTCGTCGGTCTTGTAGTTCCGGCGGATATCATCCTCGATCACGCGGGTGGCGAAGAGATTGTCTGTCGGGATATCGAAAAAGCCCTGAATCTGTCCGGCGTGCAGATCGATGGTCAGAACGCGGTCGGCACCGGCCTTGGCGATCAGATTGGCGACCAGCTTGGCGGAGATCGGTGTGCGGCCGCCGGTCTTGCGGTCCTGGCGGGCGTAACCGAAATAGGGAATGACAGCTGTGATGCGACGGGCGCTGGCGCGGACCAGGGCGTCGATACAGATCAGCAATTCCATCAAATGGTCATTTGCGGGGTAGGAGGTCGACTGGATGATAAACACATCCTCGCCGCGCACGTTTTCGTCGATCCGGACAAAAATCTCGCCATCCGCGAAACGTTCGATCTCGCTGGCGGTGAGAGGTGCGTCGAGATAATCGGCAATCGCCTTGGCCAACGGTTCGTTGGACGTGCCTGACATCAGTTTCATGGATTTTGCCCCGGCTGCAGTGATCTCGCGCTGCTTATCAGAGGGCGTATCCAGATTGAAGCCAAAATAATCAGCGTGCGGTGAATCCCGGCGGGGCGGGCATGCTCTCGTGATCAAGCACGATCAACTTGAACAGTTCACCCATTTCTTCCGGGTCCGTCAGGCGCCAGAGCTGGCGCGCGATTTGTGCCCTCTTTTCCGGGGCATGCTGGGAGAGCGCGGCAGCGCGTGCCTCGATGCCCAGCCCGTTCAGGAAATCGCCCTGGGTGACCGGACCAGCCACACGCAAGCCCAGCGTTTGTGCATGCCGGCTGAGCTGGCCGAAATCCACCCGCGCCGTCAGATCCGCGGTTCCGGGCTGATCAAGCGGTTCCACCTTCTCGTGCTGGCGAATCGCCTGCAGCGTATCGCCGGTTTCACTGTCGGCCGGGCCGTAGTCGATGAAGAGCGCGCGTCCGGGTGAGGTTTCAAAGTGTGCAACGAGCTGGTCCAGCACCTGTTCGTCACCCGGGCGAAGCTCAACCAGCGCGCCATCCGGCGCGTCCAGAAGGCTGGCCGGGATGGGTTCGATATCGGTGTTGAGCTGGGGGCCGCGCACGAAGCTCAGGGCCTCGTCGACCAGGCCAACCATGCGTTCATACCATTTGCCTTCGATCTTGATGGCCTGGCGGATGGGAAGGCAGTCGAGGAATTCATTGCCGATGATCAGGCAGGGGCCCTGAGGCACCTGGTCGAGGCGCTGGATCCAGCTGGCCTGGACGCCACTGGTGCCGAGCGATTTGGCCTGGACGGATTTGAGTGCGGCACTGGCCTCGATCAGATAGACGTGTACGGCTTTGAGAAAGTCCGGCAGGGCGCGGCCGGTGCGCAGGATGTCGAACATCATCGTGCCGCGACCCGGGCCCATCTCGACCAGGTTGAAACGTTCGGGGCGACCCATATCGTCCCAGGACTGCATGATCCACAGCCCCATCAACTCACCGAACATCTGCGAGATTTCCGGCGCGGTGATGAAGTCTGACCCGGCCCCGATCGGGTCCTTGGTGGCGTAGAAACCTTCCGTGGGATCGAACAGGGCCTCGGTCATGAAGCTGGCGATGGAGATGGGACCATTGTCCCGGATGCGGTCGCGAATGCTGTCTGCGATCATGCTTTGCCGGCCGGAAGCTTGAGGTCATCCTTGACGTTGCGCCAGATCAGCCACGCACCCAGTCCGATCATCGGCAGGGAGAGCAGCATGCCCATGGTGACGATGCCCTGCAGGGCTTCGGGCATGTGAGCATCGGGTTCGCGCACGGTTTCCATCAGCGCCCGGAACAGGCCGTAACACAGAAGGAAGAGGCCGGCATTGAGACCCGGCTTGGCCAGCGAGCGGAATTTCCACGTCGCAATATTGATGATGGCAAACAGGGCCAGGCCTTCCAGTGCGGCTTCGTAGAGCTGGCTGGGATGGCGCGGCACACAATAGGGATCATTGGCAAAGGTCATCGCCCAGGGGCCATCCCAGGGGCGGCCCCACAGCTCGCCATTGATGAAGTTGGCCATGCGCCCGAAGAACAGACCAATCGGTGTGACGACGGCCGCCGCGTCGGCGATCTGCCAGAGATTGAGCTTTTGCGAGCGGGCGAAATACCACAGCGCCAGGCCAACGCCGATCAACCCGCCATGGAAGGCCATACCGCCATCGGTGATGCCGAAAATGATGTCCAGCGGCCGTTCCCAGATCATTTCGGGCATGTAGAAGACGACATAACCCAGTCGGCCACCCAGAATGACGCCCAGCGTCGCCCAGATCAGCAGGTCGTCCACCTGGGCCTCGCTGAACGGTGCCTTGCCTTTCTTGTCGTCGCGCGGATGCCACATGTTGGCGCGACGCGAGAGAGAGATCATGTAGCGCCAGCCCAGCATCAGGCCCGCGATATAGGCCAGCGCATACCAGCGCAGGGCAAACCAGGCCGGCTCATGGGTTCCCAGGGTGAAGCCATCCGGTCCGATCGTGAACAGGATCGGGTCGATCAGGTCGAAACTGGCTGGGCAGGTCTGCATGGCGGCTACTCATTTCGAGATGCATCTGTGACGGAACAGCGCGTTGCGCTTTTCTCTGTCCCGCCGCATATAGGAGAACGAACTTTTGATAAATGGCTTTCTTTGATGCAAACGCGCAACCCGCTTCTCAATGATTTCGCAGATTTGATGACTGATGCCGTCGGGGCAGCCCAGGCTGTCGGCGAGGAAGCGCAGGCCGTTTTCCGGGCCCAGGCGGATCGCCTGGTCGCGGATATGGACCTGGTCAGCCGCGAGGAATACGACGCTGTCAAAGCCTCGCTCGCCGATGCGCATGACCAGATCGCAGCCCTGGAGGCCCGGCTGGAAAAGCTTGAAAAGGCAAAGAAACCAGCAGCGACGCGAAAACCGCGTGCCAGCAAGGCCAAAACGGCCGCGACGAAATCCACAGACTGATAGCGCGAAAGCCGCGCTTTTTATTGCACCCGCCCGGGCAGAGGCATACCGTCATATGGCGGTGTGAATCGCCAGCGGATGAGGGAGACGACCCCATGGACCTGCTTTCCGACGATGTCACGCTCAGCGTGACTGATCCGCTTGACGCGGTCGAACAGGCCGTCATCGCTGAACAATTTCCCTATGATCGTGACGAAGGTGGCGAGCTGCATCTCAGCGCGCCGGGCAATTGGCGTGATCACCAGATCTGGTTCGCCTGGCGTCCGGAGCTGGATGCGCTGCACATCTGTGCCAGCCTTGACCTGAAAATCCCGGCCAATCGTTTCAGCGAGGTCTGCGAGCTTGTCGCGCGCCTGAACGAAAAGCTGTGGATGGGCCATTTCGATGTCTGGGCCGAGGATGGTTCCATTCTCTACCGCCATGCCATTGCCGTTCCGGGCGGTGAAAGCGTCTCTCCGGCACAGGCTGCAGCCATGCTGGCCGCGGCACGGGAGGCGGGTGAGCGTTTCTATCCGGCGTTTCATTTCCTGGTCTGGGGTGGAAAAAGCCCGCAGGAAGCTGCCGCCGCCGCTATGTTCGAAACCGCGGGTGAGGCATAACAGTCTCGATGAGCAACGCGCAAAAGATCGCCCTTCTGGGCGCGGGACATATGGGTGGAGCCCTGCTTGCGGGCTGGCTTCGCCGTAAATCCACCGGCATCAAGCCTGAAAACGTCATCGTGCTGGATCCCAGCCCGAGTGACGAGGTCCAGGCCCTGATCGAAGAACATGGCCTGGAACACGCGCCGGCGATGACGCTGGCCATGTCCACCCAGGTCGCCACCGTCCTGGTTGCGATCAAGCCGCAAATGCTCGACAAGATCGCACCGACACTGGCGCCGGTCCTGGCGCCGGAGACCGCCGTGATCTCGATCATGGCCGGCACCACGATCAAGCGACTGGAAACCGTCTTTGGCGATCGCCCGATCGTGCGTGCCATGCCGAATACGCCCGCTGCTGTGGGCGCGGGCATTTCCGTCTGTGTCTCCAACCTCGCCGGTGAAGCGATCGAGAAGAGCGCGACCAAGCTGCTTTCCGTTGCCGGAGAAGTGGAATGGGTCCGTGACGAGCGCCTGCTGGGCGCGGTTACTGCTGTATCCGGTTCCGGTCCGGCTTACGTCTTCCTGCTGGCCGAGGCGCTGGCAGGCGCGGGCTTTGGCGAAGGCCTGCCGCGTGAACTGGCCGACAAGCTGGCGCGCCAGACGGTGATCGGTGCCGGAGCCTTGCTCGCAGCGTCCGAGAAAGATCCGCAGGCCCTGCGCCGCGCGGTCACATCGCCGAACGGGACGACCCAGGCGGCTCTGGACGTGTTGATGGGTGCAGGTGGCGGTTTGCCGGAACTTGTGCGCATGGCCGTCAACGCCGCCGAGCGACGTTCCCGCCAGATGGGCGCAGATCCGGACAATAACTAGCCCGGCAGACTCAGCGTCGCCTTCAGGCCACCCAGATCGCTCTTGCCCAGCCGCATTTCACCACCGTGATTGCGGGCGACATCGCGTGCGATGGCCAGGCCCAGCCCGACACCCTTGCGGTTCTGGTTGCGGCTTTCATCCAGGCGGTTGAACGGCTTCAGCGCCTCGTCATACTGGTCTTCCGGAATGCCGGGACCATTATCCTCGACACTCATTTCGATCCGCGAACCCGCGCGTGCGACCGTGACACGAACGCTGTTGCCGAAACTGGTGGCATTGCCGATGAGATTTTCCAGAGCACGCTGGACGGTCACGGCGCGGACCTCTGCAAACAGGTCCGGTTCGCTGACAAATTCGATATCGACATCCCCGCGCCGGGCATTGTCGACGACCTGTTCGGCCAGCTGGCCCAGGTCGAAACGCTCGGTGGCCTCGACCAGCTGGCCACGCGCAAAGTCGAGATACTCGTCCAGCATCTCTTCCATCGCGGCGATATCCGCCTTGGCATCATCCCGTTCCGGACTGGCCGGCATGAGGGCGAGTTGTAGCTTGAGCCGGGTGAGGGGCGTGCGCAGGTCATGGCTGACGCCGGCGAGAATGGCCGTGCGCTGTTCGAGGTGGCGTTTGATCCTCGCTCGCATGCCCAGGAAGGCATGAGCGGCCTGGCGCACCTCGGTGGCCCCGGAGGGACGGAAATGGGCGACATCCTGGCCGCGGCCGAATTGCTCGGCGGCATCGGCGAGGCGTCGGATGGGTTTGACCTGGTTGCGGATGAATACGACCGAGACCGCTGTCAGCAGGGTCGAGGCCCCGATGATCCATAACAGGAAGATATGCCCGGTCGTGGCGAAAACCCGTTCGCGCAGGGCGATGAAACGCAATACGCCTTCATCCACCTCAACCCGGACGTCCACATAGCTGGGATAGCGCGTGGTATCGAACCAGAAATCATTGGTGATCTGGTCGGACAGCGCGCTGTTGAGGGTCCGGTCCAGTGTGCGGAAAAAGGAGGAGCGCCGCGAGGTTGGCAGCGTCTCTTCCGGTCGGAAGTCCACGGAGAGGCGCATCGTCTCGTAAGCTGTGTCCGCCAGTCGATCGAAGCTTTCGAGGTCGTCGCCGGATTGTTCGTAAAGCGCCGTCATCATGGCGATATCGCCAGCCACCCCTTCAGAAAGGCGGCTGGTCACCGTCTCCCAGTGTTCCTCGAAAAAGGACCAGGCCACCGCCACCTGCATCAGCGCCACAGGCATGACGATGATCAGCAGGGTGCGGGCAAACAGGCCCTTGGGTGTGAGGCGACGGATAAGGTTCATCGGCTCGGATCAGCTCTCGAACACCGGGTCAGCGGCCAGGCGATAACCCTCGCCCCTGACGGTCTGTAGGTGAAGCGGTTCCTTGGGGTCTTTCTCGATCTTGCGGCGCAGGCGGGTGACCTGGACGTCCACAGCCCGTTCGCCGGCACCGGTGCGTTCCGACAGGGTCAGGCGGGATACGGTCTGGCCGGCACTGGCTGCCAGCGCTGCGAGCAGGGCGCTTTCACCACCGGTCAGGCGGGTGGTTTCGCCGGCACGGGTGAGTTGTTCGCGCTCGACATCGAAACACCACTCCCCGAACTCCACCCGCTTGATCACCGTGGACTGGACTTTCGTGCGGCGCAGGATGGCGTTGAGACGCAGGACCAGCTCCTCCGGCTCAAACGGTTTGGCCAGATAATCGTCCGCCCCCAGGCTGAGCCCCTCGATCCGGTCCTGGGCCTCGCCCCGGGCGGTGAGCAGGAGGATGGGCGTTTCCTGTTTCTCGCGAATGGTTCTGGTCAGCTCGAACCCGTCCATGCCGGGCATCATCACGTCGAGCACCAAGAGATCAAACTCCAGCGCCTTCATGGTCGACAGCGCCTTTTCGGCATTGGCCGCCGTTGATACGCGATATCCGCGCTCCTGCAGGAAACGTTTCAGCAAGGCACGGATGCGGTCATCATCATCAACGACCAGAATGTGCGCGTCTTCAAAAGGCGTGTCGTTCAAGGGGCGGGGTCCTCCCTGGTTCGGGCCGGGTGGTTGTCGCTGGCCGGGTGCCGGTGGTCGTCAAACGGGAGCATAATGCGCTCTGTCGGTTTTGCACCAGTGCCGATATCGGGTGAGGCCGCGGTTTTTGCTGTGGGATGAGAGATGGAGGCGACCTGCGCGTGCCCAATCCCGTCATCCCAACGAAAGTTGGGACCCAGTTCATCGAGCGATATTGTCTTAGAACAGGTCACGACCACCGAGCCCTTTGAACTGGGCCCTGATCTTCATCAGGCTGACGATGGAGCGGAGCGGCAATCTCCGCAACTTTTCCCCGGCCTCGTGCCGGGGCCCGGAGGTTGGAGCGTTTTGGTGGATTGGGCGTGTCACCATTTCTTCTTGTTGGTGCATCCTTGTTCTATTGACCTGCTCGGTCGTATACGGCTTGATCAAACTCAACGTGACATTGCGAGTTGAGGGGTGAAAATGCGCGCTGGGTTTGCGATTGCGGCGATGGTGTTCGGTGCATCGAGCGCTACTGCGCAGGGGGCCACCTGCCAAATTCCTCCGGACTTGGAGTCCACGGTCAATGCTGGCGGCGAGTATTGGAGCCGTTTGATTGAAACAGTCATTGTCGACGAACCGAGCAGCCTCGCTGTGGACAATTCTGGAAGGATCTGGGTGGTCGGCCGCGGTTGCGAAGCGAGCGGCGGAGCTCGTATCGTTCGATTGAGTCAGGCTGGGGAAATTCTGGACGATCATGGTTATGGGCAAGGCGTGATCGCCCGCTGGGGCCGCGTATCTGTTGCTGCAGACGGGCAGGTTTGGACAGCAGGGTTTTACAGTGACTTTTACTCGCAGCCACGAGGACCGGAGGGGCTATTTGTCTATAGCTTCACCGAAGCCGAACCCGAACCGGACCGCGGTTTCCACGAAAGTATGACTTACAACGGAGCTGAGGCTCTATTGCCGCTAGAGGGCGGCGGAATGTTCGTCGTTCAGTCGGTTGGCAGCGCCAGGGGGGCAGAGCAGCCGACAGGCCAGGATGTTGAAATCATCCGTTTCAGTGATTCCTTGAATCCAGTTTGGACCTACCGATCACACTCGCCTGGAGATGATATGGCGAGAAGTGCAGCATTGACACCTGACGGAGAAATCTGGGTCGTAGGCAAGAAATCGACAGGCAATCCGCGTACAGGGATCCGAGCATGGATCGGGCGCTTTGATCGCGAAGGTAACCCGTTGTTCGAGCGGTTTTTTGGTACGGGCAGTTATAGTGCATCGTTCGATGCAGTATTGGCGACTGAAGACGGTGGTGCGTGGATGGCTGGGGCGGTTGGAGGCCTAGCGCAAACCGTGCTCATTCGTGTCGATGCTGATGGAGAGGTCCTCCACGAGGTGGAGCTTGATCTATCGCTACCTAGTCGAGGCACAAACCCGGTTGCCTTGGGTCTCGGTATGCAACGCGTGACTGGTCTGGCGGCAACTCCGGAGGGCGGCGTCTTCGCTGTTGGTCATACCAGCGACCCCCAAAGTGGTGAGCTCGATGCTCTGCTGGTCTGGATCAGCTCAGACGGAGAGTTGATCCGGGTCGAAACGTTCGGGTCGTCCGGTTCCGATCATGCTCGAGCTGTTTACATGCTTGAGGACGGTTCCGCACTTGTCGCCGGAGCAACCACGAACGGTGAACCCGTAATGGACCGAAGAGGATGGTATGGTTGGCTGTTCCGCGTGGGGCCAAACGGAGAATTACCAAGCTTGGGCAGCGCCGGGTAATCCGGTCTCTCAAGACATCAGACATCAATCCTGAAGGCATCGACTTGAGCGGCGAAGGCGGAGAAGGAGTGGGTGCGCGCCGCAGGCGCCAACAAGAGTCTCTTTTCGGCCCTTCGGGCCGCACCCTATCCACCCACTTCGTGGGCACCTTTTCCATCAAGGGAAAGGAGGAAACAAAATGAGCTCTCTCATTTCCGTCATCCCACGGTGGTCGCGCAGCGATCATCCGGGGGACCTTAGCTAACCTGGCAGCAGGATGGTCGAGGTCACCCGGACAAGCCGGGTGATGACGGTGTGTGGGGAGGGGCGCTAAAAACGCGGAGAGACCCAATACTACCCCGCCCGTTTCTCAATCAGATAGTTGAGCCCGGTCAGCAGGGTCATGGATGCCGTCAGCCACAAGGCACCGATCCAGACGAGCAGGGCCCAGTCGGTGGATTGCCATCCCATCACGAAGGCCAGCAGCGGGAAGCCGGCGGTCAGCATGGCCAGGACGGTTTTGAGTTTGGCCGAGAGCGAGACCGGCAGGGTCTCGCCGGCGGGCTTGTCGCCGGACACACGCAAGATGGTCACGATGATATCGCGGCTGACGATCGCCAGGATCGGGACGATGATCTCGACAGGGAAGGACAGGATGGCCGCATAGGCGAGCAGATAGCCGTTGACCAGCACCTTGTCGCCGATCGGGTCGAGAAAGGCGCCCAGCGTGCTCTCTGCCTTGAGCTTGCGGGCGAGGAATCCGTCGAGCCAGTCGGTCAGCGCGGCAAAGACGAAGGCAAACACCGCGAAACTGGCCAGGCCGGTGATCACGGCGACCGGATCGCCCAGGCCTGCCGGGACCTCACCGCTCGCTTCCCAGCGCCAGGAGAGCCAGAGCGCGATTGCGCCGGCGGCGCCGACAAGAATGCGCAGAAGGGTCAGGATGTTGGGCAGGTGTCGGATCATGTCTCAGCTCTGGAACCAGTCATGTATGCGTTTGGCCATGGCTTTGGACACGCCGTCAACCGCTTCCAGGTCCGCCAGCGCCGCATTTCGCACTGCCTTGGCCGATCCGAAATGGGCCAGCAGGGCCTTCTTGCGGGACGGGCCGATGCCGGGGACATCGTCCAGCGGATTGTCCGACATGGCTTTCTTGCGCTTGGCCCGGTGGCCGCCAATGGCAAAGCGGTGGGCTTCATCGCGCAGGCGCTGGAGGTAATAGAGGACCGGGTCCTTCATGGGCATTTTGAACGGCGCTTCACCGGGCAGGTAGAAGGCCTCGCGGCCGGCATCACGTTCCGGTCCCTTGGCGATGGCAGCGATCGGGATATCGGTGACGCCCAGCTCTTCCATCACCTTGAGCACGCTGGACAATTGCCCCTTGCCGCCATCGATCAGCACGAGGCTGGGCACGGGCGCGCCTTCCTCGCGTTCCTTGAGCAGGCGCGAGAAACGCCGGCGCATCATGGCGGCCATCATGGCGAAATCGTCGTTTGTGGCGGCGTCATCACCCTTCATGTTGAAACGGCGATAATGGTTTTTCTCGAAGCCTTCCGGCCCGGCGACAATCATTGCGCCCAGCGCATTGGTGCCCTGGATGTGGGAGTTGTCATAGACCTCGATCCGGGTCGGTTCCTCTTCCAGCTTGAAGACACGTTGCACACCCTGCAGCAGCTGGGTCTGGGTGGCGCTTTCCGCCAGGCGGCGGGCGAGGGCCTCGCGGGCATTGTGGGCGGTCTGGTCGACCAGTTTTTTCTTCTCGCCACGCTGAGGCACCAAAAGGTTGACCTTGCGTTCCGCGCGCAGGGACAGTGCTTCGGAGATCAGCTCGCTTTCCTCCACCGTGTGGGAGAGCAGGATCGTGCCGGGTGCGGGACGGTCGTCGTAGAACTGCGCCAGGAAGGCGGCGAGCACGTCAGCGGGTTCTGCCTCGCTGTCATGGCGCGGGAAGAAGGACTGGTTGCCCCAGTTCTGGCCGGCCCGGAAAAAGAAGACCTGGACACAGGACTTGCCGCCATCCTGGGCGACAGCGATCACATCGGCCTCCTCGATCCCGTCCGGATTGATGCCCTGGTCGGTGGTCACCGCGGCGATGGCGCGGATGCGGTCGCGCAGACGGGCAGCGAGTTCGAAATCCAGCTCGTCCGAGGCGGTCTGCATGCGGTCCTGCAAGTCCTCGCGCAGGGCATTGGATTTGCCGCGCAGGAAATCCGTCGCCTGGGAGACCAGCTCGTCATAGGCCTGGGGCGTGACGAGATCCACGCACGGCCCCGCACAACGCTTGATCTGATAGAGCATGCAGGGGCGGGTGCGGCCTTCATAGACACTGTCGGTACAGGTGCGCAGCATGAAGGCTTTTTGTAGAGTGTTGAGCGTGTGATTGACCGCGCCGACCGAAGCGAACGGACCGAAATAATCGCCCTTCACCTTGCGTGCCCCGCGGTGTTTGAGCAATTGCGGCGCGGCGTGATCGCGGCGGATCAGGATATAGGGAAAGCTCTTGTCATCGCGAAGCAGGATATTGAAGCGCGGCTTTAATCGCTTGATCAGATTGGCTTCCAGTAGCAGCGCCTCGGTCTCGGTCTGCGTCACCACGAACTCCATGGAGCGGGTGAGGGCGATCATCAGGGCGATGCGATTGGAGTGGCCGCGGCCATTGGCATAATTGCTGACGCGGTTTTTCAGATTGCGGGCCTTGCCGACATACAAAACCGCCCCATCCTCGTCGAACATGCGGTAAACGCCCGGCTTTGACGGCAGGCGTTTGACATAGTCGGCGATGAGCTCGGGTCCATGCAGCGATTGCGCTGGCTCTCCGGACGCGGCATCTATCTCAGACGACGTGGGTTTCGAGGACGACATGGCGGACAAGATCGCGCTGGTTACGGGTGGCGGCAAGCGCCTGGGTGCTAAAATCGTGGAAGGCCTGGCCGCAGACGGCTGGCACGTACTGATTCACTACAATGAATCGGGTGAGGAGGCGGAAGCCCTCAAACAGCGCCTTACCGACAACGGTGGGTCAGCAGAGATCTGTCAGCTGGACCTGGAAAACTCGGTGCAGGTCGCGGACTTTGTGCGCAAGGCCGGCCGTATCGATGCGCTGATCAATTCCGCCTCCCTATTCGAGATGGACCGTCCCGAGGATGTCGGCCCGGACATGCTGGAGCGCATGATGCGGGTCAATCTGATGGCGCCCGTCCTGCTGGCTTCGGAAATGGCCAAGGCGCATGAGGGCCGCGCCTCGGGCTGTGTGATCAATGTGCTGGACCAGAAACTGTTCAATCTGAACCCGGATTTCTTCTCCTACACCCTGTCCAAATACGCGCTTCTCGGTGCCACCCAGACCATGGCCATGGCCCTGGCCCCGCGTGTGCGGGTCAACGCGGTAGCGCCGGGCATTACGCTTCCTTCGGGGGGGCAGAGCGTGGAAGAATTCGAACGTGCCCACAGCCTCAACCCGATGCAGGGTGGATCCACGCCGGAGGATATTGTCCGCACGGTGCGTTTCATCCTTGCGACACCGTCCATGACGGGCGAGACCATCATTGTGGATGGCGGCCAGCATCTGGACGCCCGCCCGCGCGACGTCATGTACGCGCCGGGAATTCAGGAGGATCGCTGATGCGGCTGGATCAGGTGATCGAAAACGCGCTGGCCAATGCCACCGGGCGGGACGTCTTTGTCTATCGCCTCGAGGGCGTGAAAATGGATATCGAGATCGGTATCCACGACTATGAGCGCGGCGTGAAACAACGTGTCCTCGTCGATGTCGTCACACTGGTCGACAAGGCCTGGAGCGGCGATGACGACATCAACACCGTGGTCGATTACGACTATATCCTGCACGGCATCAAGGAGATGGAAAAACGCCAGTTCGACCTCCAGGAAACCCTGTGCGGCGAAATCCTGGACATCGCGCTTGGCCCGGAAAGCGTTGTTGCGGCCCAGGTGACCACACGCAAGGTGGATGCCTATCCGGATGCTGAAGCGGTGGGGCTTACGCGGTTTCGGCGGAAGGGGTAGTTGGGGGGCTTCCCCAGCTCACATCACTCACTCTTTCCCGGCCGCAGAGCCGGGATCAACGAGGCGGTCCGTACGCGAGTTGGCCCCGGATCTCGCCGTGCTCGTCCGGGGGGGTGTTGTTTGTGAAATAGGGAATTTTGTGGAGATCTCGCCAGCGACGGGGCTCGTGCTCGCTTTTACGTCACCCTCATTCCGGGCTTGCCCCGGGGATCGAGGATGCGGTCGCGGTGAGGGTGAACCGGGCCCGCTGGTGAGGTGGTCATAGACTTCTTCAGTGCCCATCGCCCACGGTGCACAGCGCGACATCTTGAAGTCCGCCTTCGCCGTCAAACGCCTGCACGAGTACCCTTGAGATAAACTCCCTGTCTTCTCGACCAAAATATTCGATCCAAATGTCGACAAACGAACCGGTGTGTCCGGATAAACAGCTGCCGATTGGTTCGACATCAAGAAGCGCAAAACGAACAGGGGCCACAGTCGACGGACCTGTCATCTCCTGGTTCGGCAATACGATAACATACCCCTCAGTATTTCTCTCCAAGAGCCCGTAGGTCACAACCGTATCGTCGCGCAGTCGCCGACGGAGGTCCGGATCGAACACTTCAGCTGGCAGCAGGGATGGATCGGCTTGCTCACCGTGAATGAATTCGCAAGCGGATAAGGTGACGAGGCACACGCCCGCAATAATAGCTCTTTTCATAAGCTTCCGCTCCTCTTCGACCGTTTAAGGCAGCGCAATCGCGATGATTTCACAGGTACAGCGTTGCTGACAATAAGCAGATCAAGCACGGTTGAAACGAAGGTTCTCATAAGAATTCCACTGCATGCGAGGCCTCGGAACAAGTCCGGGGGAAACAGGGGGCTCTACCCACTCTCAGTCCGATACCACGCCTCTTTCCCGGCCGCAGAGCCGGGACCAACGAGCCGGCCGGTCGTTTGGTTGGCCCCGGATCGTGCTGCGCACGTCCGGGGAAGATGGGGGGGGGGAGGAAGGGTTGAGAATTTCGGCTTGGAAAGGCGTGCGTGCTCCTGTTTTTGGAACGGCCCACATCCAGAACATACTCAAACTTGTCATCCCCGCCGGATGCCCCGCGAAAGCGGGGCGCAGAGCGGGGACCTATGGCGCTCTCGTCGGATCCCGGATCTCCGCCCGGCTCGGGGCCGGGCATGCGTCCGGGATGACAAATATTGTGGGGGCGTTCCAAGAGACGGCGGCACACCCCACCGCAACCCACTAACCCTCATCCGCCTTCTGCAGATGCAGGGCAAAGCGGCTGCCGACACCGGGGGCGCTTTGGACGCTGATGCGGGCGAAGTTCAGGTCGGCGAGTTCGCGGGCCAGTGTCAGGCCGAGGCCGGTACCCTCGGTGGAGATTTCGGTGGCGTCTTCCTCGCGGTGGAAGGGCTCGAAAATGCGGTCCAGGGCCTCGTCGTCAAGACCGATGCCGCTGTCTTCGATGCCGATGGCGACATCGTCATCATCGGCGCTGATGCGCACATGGACCGTGCCGCCCTCGGGGGAGTAGCGGATCGCGTTTTCCAGCAACATGCCGAGAATGCGATGGACATGGCGGATGTCACCCACCGCCAGCAATTCGTCTGCGTCGCCATCATCCAGCGTCAGCGTAACGCCGCTCTCGCCGGCCATGCGCTGGAAGGGCGCCATGGCGTTTTCCGCTTCCCAGATGGCGTCGAAACTCTCCAGCGCGCTGGGCAGTTTGCCGCCGGCGATCTTGGAGAGGTCCAGGATGTCATTGATGATGCGGGCCAGCCGGTCGCCGGCTGTCTTGATCGTTTCGGCCTGTTCAAGGGCCCGGCCGGTGTCTTCGGCGATGTAGCCCTCGCGGGTCAACAGGCCGGAAAAGCCGATGATCGCATTGAGCGGCGTGCGCAGCTCGTGGGAGGCATTGGCCAGGAAACTCGCCTGCATCTGTTCGGCATTGCGGGAAATTTCCAGCGCGTCCTCAAGCTCGCTTCGGGCATGGGTCAGCTCGTCCAGCGCCCAGATATGACGCAGCTGGGCGGCGGTGAGGGCGGCGATGGACTCGAACAATTCCTGGCATTTGGGCGAGAAGAAACCGGGCTCGTGATGTTCACTGTCGATGACGCCGACAATGCGCTCGCCGACGAGAATGGGCACGCACAGTTCCGAACGGGCCTGCATGAGGTCCTGGATGTAGCGCGGATCATCCGCCAGCTCGTCGATACGGATCGACTGGCCGGTCGTGGCCACCGTGCCGGTAATGCCGTCTCCGACCGGGATGGTCAGGCGGTTGATGATGGCGCCGTCCTCGTCGTCCAGCGTTTTCTCGCCAATTGCAGCCATCTGTACGAGCTCGCCGCGATCCCTGTCGAGGCGGTAAACCACGCAGTCGATATAACCCAGCCGGGCCACGACATTGCGGGCGACATAACGATAGAGCTGGACTTCGTCACGAATGCCGGCGACGTCGACAGCAAACTCGCGAAAGACCCGCACCGGGTCCATCGCCCCGGAGGGCGGACGGTCGTTCGCTTCGGAAGCGGTCATGGATGCGGGCACAGGCGACATGACGACGAGCAAGTGATTGATAGAAAGGGCTGTCTCTCACAAATACCTGCCCGTCGCCAGTCATATGGGATGCGGCCTAGCGCTTCACGATCGGCTGCAGCTTGCCATAGGTCAGTGAACGCCAGAGCCATTCCAGCGGACCGAACTTGAAGCGGGATAGCCATAGCGGCGACCAGATCAGCTGGATGGCCCAGACCAGCAGGACCAGTTTGAGCTGGTCGACCCGTTCAACCGTGCCGAACAGTCCAAGCCCCGGCGCACCGACAAAGATGAAGGTCATGATCAGCGTCTGGCTCAGATAATTGGTGAAGGCCATGCGGCCGACACTGGCGAACCAGGCGATGATCAGCCTGAAGGCGCCAATCTTCGAGAGAAGCATGACAAGGCTGGCGTAACCAAAGGACAGGACAACGCTGCCGAAGAAGGACCAGGCGAGACCGTCGGCCTTGGCCTGTGCCGAGAATTCGCCGCCGATAAGTGTCGTGGTCGACATCCAGTTCAGATATACACCAGCGGCAATCACCACGACGCTGAGGACGAGATAACGAGACGTACTCCAGGCGGCGGAGAGGAAGCCACTCTTGTAGAGCGCCATGCCCAGGAACATCAGACCCAGCGTGCGCGGGCCCATAAAGATCAGGCTCACGACTTGTCCGATGCCGGCCCAGATCGCGTTGACACCGATATGCTGGACGAAACCGGCCTGATAGGCCTCGATCATGCCGGTTTGCATGTCGGCCATCATTTGCTGTTGATCAGCAGCACCCTCGGCAGGCGTGAACATAGCGCCCAGATAGGTCAGCCCGATCATGATCAGGCCGCCGATCAGCACCAACAGGATGCCGAAGATGGTCAGCTTGGCCACGGACATCTTGCGCGCATTCACGGCGATCATGCCCAGCAGCGCGTAGTGGACCAGGATATCGCCCCACCAGAAGATATAAGCGTGGATGGCACCGATCAGCAGCAGCCAGAGCATGCGCGGATAGTGTTTGCCTGTGTTGTCCCCGTCGCCTGCCATCAGGATGATGCCGGCGCCAAAGAGGGTGGAGAAAATCGTGATGAACTTCATCGCGAAGAAAGTGTGGGCAACAGACCAGACCGTCAGATTGGCTCCGGTAAGGTCCATCATCATTGTCGGGTCGTCATACGCCATCGGGGTCATTGCAAACCCCTGGACATTCATCATCAGGATGCCCAGCACGGCGATCCCGCGCAGCGCATCAATACTTACAAGTCGGTTGGTTTGTGGTTCAGCCATGCCGCTCTCCCCTGTCAGGCGCGGCAAGCTAGACCGGTGCGTTGCAGAAGTCTCGGGGAAAAGCGCCCGGCGCGTCCCCTGTGAAGTCTGCTAGAGCACGCTCTGGGCGAGGACGGCGATATAGCCGACATAGGCGGCAAACAGCAGCAGGCCGAAGAAACGTCCAATAGGGCGGCGGGCCAGGACGATGCCAGCGATGACGACGCTGGCGGCCAGCATGACCCAGAAATCCAGGGCGAAGAAACCATCGGGAACCGGCAGGTCTGCGCTGACAGCAGCTGCCGCGATACCGGTCGCGCCACCCACGGCGAAGACATTGAAAATGTTCGAGCCGAGCACATTGCCGATGGCCAGATCAGCCTGGCGACGCAGCGAGGCCATGACGACAGTCGCCAGCTCGGGCAGGGAGGTGCCGAACGCCAGGGCGGTGAGGCCGATGATCGATTCGTCGATATCCAGGGCGCGCGCCGCCTCGGTGCCACCGATGACGATCATCTGGGCGCCGACAGGCAGGGCGACGAGGCCGACAGCAAGCGCGAACAGGATATTGCTCCACTTGTGCGGCAGGCCTTCCATACCGTCGATATCGGTCAGCTCGGCCAGGCTTGGATCATCCGTCTTGCCGCGCGCCAGGAAACCCAGAATGGCGACATAGGCGATGATGGTGCCAAACAGTGCGTAGGCTTCGGTGGGCGAGATGGTGTGATCATAGCCGACACCGATGAGGGCGATCGCTGCAACCAGCGCAAAGATGGCATTGCGGCGCACACCTGGCGTGGTCGTGGCGATGGCGCCAAAGACGGCCGGCAATCCGAGCACAAGTAGGAAGTTGGCGATATTGGAGCCAACGATATTGCCCATCGCCAGGCCCGGGGCTCCCGCCAGGGCGGACTGCACACTGACCACCAGTTCCGGTGCAGACGTGCCAAAGGCGATGATGGTCAGGCCGACAAACAGCGATGGAAGTTTCCAGCGCCGTGCCAGACCGGCTCCGCCCCGGACCAGATAGTCGCCACCGAACAGTAGGACGACGATCCCGCCGAGAATCAATGCTATGAAAACCGGAGCCGACATAAATTAACTCAGTACTCAGATATTGGACTAGTCGAAGCGATGGTACTCGATGAGATTGAGCAGTCCGAACAGGCCGGCAACCAGGCCGAGGGCAACAAGAGCGTACATGGATAGACCCCAAATCAATTTAGTTCGAAGGCTACATAGCGCGCCCGTGGCCCTCTGGCCAGTCGGAGACGTCGTATGAGCTGGAGATGGAAGCTGGAACCTGTTTTGCGCCCGGTTTTCCAGGCCTGGTGGCGCATGAAACGTGGTGCCACGCTGGGTGTTCGCGTGCTCGCACAGCGCGAGGACGGAGCTATCATGCTGGTCAAGCACACTTATATCAGCGGTTGGCATTTGCCTGGCGGTGGCGTGGAGAGCGGAGAGGTTGCCGAAGAGGCCGCCGAACGCGAGCTGGAAGAGGAAGCCGGTCTGGTCGCACGCGGCCATTTGAAGCTTGCGGGCGTGTACGCGAACCACAAATTCTTCCGTGGTGACCATGTTATACTTTATTCCGTCGACGCTCCGGGAACTTGTTCGCCAGTCGAGCAGGGCGAGATCGCCGAACGGGCGTGGTTTGGCCTTGATGCCCTGCCGGAAGACATCTCCCCGGCCACGCTCAGGCGTATCCGGGAACACACCGGCGAGTGGGTCAGAAATCTGCACTGGTAGGAAAAGTTGCGGTGTGCCGTTGACCCGATCCTGCGAGGGTTTGTGGATGAGGATCTCCGGCACACCGCGGGGCGCACGCTGTCGAAACTAGGTGAGGCTGGCTGAACGCTGGCTGAAGCAATCGACCCCAGTTTCGCCGTGGAAACGGCACAAGATTGTGGTTTAGTGGTCCAATTCGTGGCGAGATCGGCTTAGAGTACTGAGGGGATCGATTCTAAGACGCTAAATGGCTGACACTTCTGACGATCAGGCTTCGCAAGCAGACCGCGAACAGCCCCCCGTGCTCCAGGATGATGACCTGCTGGAGCCGGATAGCTGGATCGGCCAGATTCTGCCCGGAATTCTGGCGGTCGGTTTCATCATCATTGTTGCCCTCGCGGTGATGGCCGGCGAGCGCGCGCTGATGTCGTCGGCACGCACCACCAACCAGGCCACCCTGGAAACCGTCCTGGCCAATACTTTCCAGCGTTATGAAGACTGGGCGGCGCAACAGGAAAGCCATGTCCGCATCTGGTCCCAGGACGTCGACGTCCAGGGCGCTGTGCGCGAACTCAATTTCGTGCCCGCCGCGAATGTGCTGCGCGCCTCACCTTTGCAGGTCGAGCTTTCGGTCATGCTCACGCCCTGGCTGAACGAGTATGGCTATACCGGCTTTTCCGTCGTTTCACCCGATGGCGTCGTCCTGGCCGGCAGTGCCAGCGAGGAGCTTGGCGCCGCGTCCATGGCCATCACCCATGTCGATATGGCGCGCCTGATCGCCAACGGGGTGACGCTCAGCGCGCCCTATATCTCCGATGATCTGGGCGAGGCAGACGAGCATGGCCTGCTAGAACGTCCGCTGATGCATGCGGTCTCCCTGATCCAGGATGGTGAAGATCTGATGGGCTATCTGGTCTTCGATCTCGATCCGCGGCGCCAGTATACGACGACGTTCCAGGTCGGGCGGACGGGCGCTTCCGGCGATACATTCGTGGTCGACAACCAGGGCCGGCTGCTTTCGAGTTCACGATATGAGGACATCATGATCGCCGAGGGGCTCCTGGTGGAAAGCCACCCCTCGCTTCTGCATCTGGAAGTGCGCGATCCGGGGCTTGATCTCACAGTCGTCGGGCGCCCGCAGCGTCCCTATGACGAATGGCCGCTGACCTATGCCGCCGCCGATGTGGTTGCAGGCAATTCCGGCACAAATCTCCGCGGCTACCGTGATCTGCGCGGCATTCTCGTCATGGGTGCCTGGCAATGGTTCCCGGACCGCAATTTTGGCCTCGTCACCGAGGTCGAGGTCTCCGAGGCGCTCGCCGGTGCGAACCAGGCGCGCGCTGTCCTGCGTGTCTTCGCCGTGGCGATGGCGCTGTCGTTTATCCTGCTGGCTGTCCTGTTCAGCGCCCACCGTAATATTTCCCGCCAGCGCGCCCAGGCGACCCATGAAGCCAAACAGCGTTTCTCCCAGATCCTGATGACCGCCGCCGAGGGCATTTACGGTATTGATGGCGAGGGGCATGTGACCTTCATCAACCCGCGGGCGTGCGAGATGCTCGGCTATACCGAGGAGGAGCTGATCGGCAAGGTGATGCACACCATGGTGCACCACTCCCACCGTGATGGTTCGCTCTATCCGAAAGAGGAATGCCCGGTTCACACCTATGGCGTCCCGATCGAGGAGACCGACAAGGAAGTCTTCTGGACCAAGAACGGCCAACCCATCCCGATCGAGTTTGCGACATCTGTCATCGATCCGGACGATCCAAGCCTTGGCGCCGTTATTACGTTCCGCGACATCGCCAAGCGCAAACGCGATGAACAGGCCCTGCGCCGATATGCCCAGGAGCTCAAGCGCTCGAACGCCGAGCTGCAGGAGTTTGCCTACGCCGCTTCGCACGACCTGCAAGAACCGCTTCGCAAGATCCAGGCGTTTGGCGAGCGTTTGAATAACAAGTACGCGCCCGCGCTCGACGATACCGGTCGGCATTATCTGGAACGCATGGTCGATGCGGCGGGGCGCATGCGCCGCCTGATCGATGATCTTTTGTCCTATTCGCGTGTGAACTCCAAGACGACGTCCTATCTACCGGTCGAACTGGCGGGTGTTGTGGCAGATGTTCTGTCCGATCTGGAACCGCGGATCGCTGCAGAAGATGCCAAGATCCGTGTGGGTGAATTGCCGGCCATCGAGGCAGATCCCGGCCAGATGCACCAGCTTTTCCTGAACCTTTTGGCCAATGCCCTGAAATTCTGCCGCCCGGGAGTGACCCCGAACATCACGATCGAGAGTAATGTCGAGGTCGGTGAGGCTGGCGCGGTCGCGCGTATCTCGATCACTGACAATGGTATCGGTTTCGAACCACGTCATGCCGAACGCATTTTCGGCATGTTCGAGCGGCTGCATGGTCGCGAGGAGTTTGATGGCACCGGTGTTGGCCTGGCGACATGCCGCAAGATTGCCGAGCGCCATTCCGGTGAATTGTCCGCCTGGGGCGAGCCGGAGGCTGGCGCCGTGTTTACTCTAATACTGCCAATCCGCCAGGGAACAGTGATATAGGTATCGTATCCAGACCGGAACGGAGACCGGATTGAATTTCCGCGCCGATACATCAACCACGCTAAAGGCCCTCGCGCCTGTATTACTTGCGCTTGCTGCAGCGCTGGTCATAGCGGTGATGAATACGTCCTGGTTGCTGGCCCTGGTGGCGGCGCTGGTTGGGATTGGCGGGGTGATCGCCGTTTTGATGGCGCTGGGCCGAGGCGAGAACGGCAAGGCCGCCCGCGAACAATCCGATTTGATCGAGAAGTACGCCCTCGAGCTGGAAAGGTCGAACCAGGACCTGCAGGTGTTCGCCTCTGCAGCCTCGCATGATCTGCAGGAACCCTTGCGCAAAATCGAGAGTTTCGGCCAGCGTCTGCACGACAAGTATGATGACGTGCTCGACGAGACCGGGCGCACCTATCTGCATCGCATGGTGGATGCCTCGGGCCGGATGCGCCGGTTGATCGACGCGCTGCTGACCTTTGCCCGGGTCAATGACAGCAATACCAGCATCGCTGATGTTGACCTGGAAGCGCTGTGGAAGTCCGTGCTGACCGACAATTCAGCGCGCATCAAGAGCCTCAAGGCACGCATTGATGTCACGGAGCTGCCAGTGGTCCAGGCCGATGAGACGCAGATGCGCATCATCTTTTCGAACCTTTTGAACAATGCACTCAAATACCAGCCTGACGGTCAGGTGCCGGAAGTGTCAGTCGAGTATTTCGAGCCCGAGGACGAGGAGATGGTCGGCATCCGGGTGCGCGACAATGGAATCGGTTTCGACGCCAAATACTCCGAACGCATTTTCCAGATGTTCGAGCGACTTCACTCCAGAAGTGAGTTCGAGGGGAGTGGAATTGGGCTCGCGACCTGCGCTAGGATAGCCGAACGCCATGGCGGTTCGCTGACGGCGGAGTCTAATCCGGGGCAGGGCGCCGAGTTTTCCTTGATCTTGCCCAAGTATCAGTAGAAGTTGTGTTTCTAAGTCCTGGGGTTGGGGCAGATCTGGCAAAGAGGCTGGCATAATGAGCACTGAAAACTCGCTTTTCACGATCCTGATGGTGGATGACGATCCCGATGATCGTCTGCTGTTCAAGGAGGCGTGCGAGGAGGTTCGGCTGCGCAATCCGCTCGAATTTCTCGAGAATGGCGAGCAGCTGGTCGACTACCTCAAACGCCAGGGCTCATATTCCCATCTCAAGGACGAGCCATTCCCGGGCATTATCCTGCTCGACCTGAACATGCCGCTGAAGGATGGCCGCGAGGCGCTGGAAGAGGTCAAGGCTGATCCGGAACTACGGCATATCCCCATCATCGTTCTGACCACGTCCAAGAGTGAGGACGACATTCTGTCCAGCTACGGGCTGGGTGCCTCTTCCTACATCGTCAAGCCGATCTCGCTGGACCGTCTGATGCGTGTGGTCAATTCCATCGGGGAATACTGGGTCCAGATCGTGGAAGTCCCCACGCCCGATTCCGAGGAAGTAGAGGAAATCTACTGATTTCATCCGATAAGTCCGGAAACAGAAAACAGGCGGCCAGTGGTCGCCTGTTTTGTTATGTTCGCCTGTGAGGGGATTTGCCGCGACCTTGCCTCAATCCGGTTCTAGGGTTTGCGGGATATCAGACTGCCGCTCGATGTGGCGCAGGGGGAAATGATGTTCGGACGTATGGCAATGACCGGGCTGACCGTGATGGTCGCCATGGTATTGGCGCTGGCAATCCTGGTGCTGTTGGGCGTTTATGCGCCGTTATGGCTGCACTGGGTGCAGAATGGTGCCGACCTGATCGAGCGCGCTGTGACATCCACCGGCCTGCCCAGCAAATATAATGTCTGGGTCGGTATTTTCGCGGCGTCTGAAGCGATCGTCATCCTCATCTTCACCATCATTGCTCGGGTCATCCTGGCCATCGGACTGGCACCGTTTTCCTCGCGTATGAACGGGATAGGTACACTGCTCGCCAGTATCGGATCGATGACGGCCTCGCTCTTCTTTGCCTTCGTCCTGGGTATCCTGATGCTGGTGTCGCTGGGCATTGTTGCGCCGGATATCCTCGACAACATGTTGTCGGCGGCCGGCTGGGTCGAGGCGCGGCTGGAGAATACGGGACTGCCCTTCCGGTGGAATAATATCCTGCGGCTCCTGGTTGCCGATGATCAGATCCTGCTGCTCTTCTTCACAATCGTGGCACGCATGCTGATCGCTATCCTGGCGACGTCGGTATCGTCTGCCGTGGGTGGAAACGAGGCGCATTACATGGCGCCGGCGCGCTAGTCCGAGAGGACGCGCGCCAGATAGGGCAGGCTGATATCCATGCGATAATCGGTCGAGGAGTGGTTGTCGGGGAATTCCTCGTAGACATGCCCGATGCCGCGCGCAGTGAGCTGTTTGTGCATGCGCCGAGCGCCGTAGAGCAGATTGTACTGGTCGACATCACCGCAATCGATGAA
The DNA here is from genome assembly GCF_017643475.1 of Maricaulis sp. Classification (GTDB taxonomy): domain Bacteria; phylum Pseudomonadota; class Alphaproteobacteria; order Caulobacterales; family Maricaulaceae; genus Maricaulis. The sequence continues at coordinate 322,214 of NZ_JAEPNI010000002.1, read as the reverse complement.
CAGGCCCTTGAGCTGTTTCAGCCCGTCGCCATGCTCGTCGAGCATTTCCAGCGGGTCCCATTTCAGCCATTGCGCCCAGCGTTCCGGAATGCGTTCGCAGGTGTCCATCGTCACGGGCAGGCGAATACCCAGATAGCTATCCGGATCGGGATCATAGGTCGCCGCCATGGCCAGGATCATCAGCGCATGCAGGTCGCTGCCATCAACTTTCACGGCCTTCTCGAAATTCTCGATAAAGGCCTCGATCGTGCCACCGCGCTTGTCGATCCGGCGCAGCGTGTGGGCGAAGTCGGCGGCGAACATGAGCTCAAACCCCATATCGCCGGAATGGCTGGCTGCGGCGGACCAGAAATCCGGATAGAGAAGGGCGTGCACCATGGCCGCGTAACCGCCGGAACTCTTGCCGAAGACACCGCGTCTGCCAGAACCGCCGCAGCCGAACTGCGCCTCGATGCCGGGCACGCATTCCTGCGTGATGAATTCAGCCCAGTTCCCCATGGCGGCGGAATTGACGTACTGATTGCCGCCCAGCCGTGTGAAACAGTCCGGGAAGGCGATGACGCAGGGCGCCATCGCGCCTTGCGCGACCAGGCGATCGGCGCGTTCGGGGACATTTTCTCCGAAATTGTACCAGCTTGTATGCTTGGGACCGCCGGAGGTGAAACCGACCAGGTCGACCAGCAGCGGCAGGCCTGATCCGTCATGACCGTGCGGGATATAGACATCGACACGCCGCCGGGTCGGATCGCCGAGCATGTTGTTGGCGATGGCCTGGCTGTCGATCTCTAGCTGCTCAACCCGTCCACGCGGGAATTCGCCTCTTTGCATGTCCTGTCTCCCCCGGATTTGCGATCCTGATACCAGTGCCGGCCTGCGAATACGACTGCCCCGTCGGCGCCCCGTCAGACATAGCCGATGATTCCGGGCAAATCGTAATGGAAAACCGGTCTCGATCAGAGGGGCGCGCGCAGGATGCTATCAACGCTCGAGACGATTGCGGAAACCGGGTGGCAGCAGGTGAGTGGAATCACTTTCAGCCCGGATTGTATCGGGTTAGGCTCGATCGTCTTCCCGCGCGCGAGATCTTCCATGAGCATTGAAAAGACTTTCATTTCCGCCTCCGACCTGCTGGCCGACAGTTTTCGCCTGGGCGAGAAGGTGCGCGCCGACGGGTTCGAGCCAACGCATATTGTTGGGGTCTGGCGGGGCGGCGCGCCAATCGGTATCGCGGTGCAGGAATACCTCGAATTCAAGGGCCACAAGGCTGATCACATCGCCATTCGAACCTCGTCCTATACGGGCATAGACGAGCAGTCGCGCGAGGTTCGCGTCTATGGCGAGGGCTATCTCGTTGACACCCTGAACGCCGATGACCGGGTGCTGATCGTGGATGATGTCTTCGACAGTGGTCGCTCGATCGAGGCACTGCTGCAGGTTCTGGGGCGCAAGTGCCGGCGCAACCTGCCAGCGGATATCCGCATCGCGACGGTCTATTACAAACCGACCCGTAATCAGACCAACCTCTTGCCGGACTATTTCATCCACGAGTGTGATGAATGGCTGGTCTTCCCGCACGAGCTCTGCGGTCTGGCCGATGACGAGCTGGCAGCCTCCGGTCTGCCGGCTGATCTCGGGGGTGGCGATTGAGCCTGATCACCGAGGCCCAGATCCGCGGGCTTGTCCTGGTCGCCGAGGGAGAGCTGTCCGCAGCCCAGCTGACGCTGTGGGAGAGCCTGCGAATCGAACCGGAGGTCTGGGTTCGTGAGGCCGGGGCCGAACACGGGTTCGGCTTCTGGGTGGTCGCGCGCAATGGCAGCGACGTACTCTGGTATGACAGTATGAGCGAGGGGTTCTGTTACGGACAGGCCCGGCTGGACGGTGTTCTGCCGGATCCGGAAATGGGACCCTTGCCGCTCGGCAAGCTGGTCCAGTCGGACGGCTGAGCCCTAGCCCTCGTCCAGACCAATATCGAAATTGGGTGCCGAGTGGGTCAGCGCTCCCACCGAGATAATATCGACCCCGGTTTCCGCAATGCCGCGTACCGTGTCCAGATTGACGCCTCCGGAGGCTTCCAGCGTCACCTTGCCCTTGGCCTGGGCGACTGCGCCGCGCAGGTCATCCAGCGAGAAATTGTCCAGCAGAACGCTTTCCGCGCCGGCCTCAACAGCGTCACCGAGCTGGTCCAGCCGATCCACTTCGACCGCAACACGGGTCATGTGACCGGCGCTGTCCCGGGCCGCCTTCACAGCTTCGGCCACACCGCCACAGACGGCCACGTGATTGTCCTTGATCAGGATGGCGTCATCCAGCCCGAAACGATGCAGCGCCCCGCCACCGGCCTGGACCGCTTGCAGCTCGAAGGCGCGGAATCCCGGCGTGGTCTTGCGGGTGTGCGCGATACGCGTACCGGTCTCGGCGACCGCGTCTACATACTGGCGGGTGAAGGTGGCGATACCGCTCATTCGGCCCATGAAGTTCAGCGCGATACGTTCTGCTGACAGGAGTGCGCGGGCATTGCCGGTGACACTGGCCAGGACATCGCCCTTGGCAACTTTGCTGCCGTCCTCGACCTGGGGGCTGACCAGGGCTTCCGGATCCATCTGCCAGACGGCTTCGAGCGCTGGCTGCATCCCACAGAACATGCCGTCCTGGCGCGAAACGAAATAGAATTTGCTCTCGGCCTTGGCCGGAATGCAGGCCAGAGCGGTGACATCGCCGCGGCCACCTTGGTCTTCCGCCAGGGCACGGGTGACAGCCTCGGAAACGAGATGGCGCGGGATCGGATTGACGGGCATGGAAAGTCCTATTCAGCCGGCACGCTGTGGCGCGCGGCTTCGGTGCTGGGCTGATCGAGATCAGCCAGGGTGTAGACGGTGTGTTCGGCGGTGTTCGCTGTGGCGGGATAGTCGGTACGGAAATGCCCGCCCCGGCTTTCCATGCGGCGCAGGGCTGCGGTGACAATGAAACGAGCGGCCAGCAGCGCATCGGCCGGACCATGGCTGGCTTCCAGCGCATTGATCAGCGCGAGCAGCTCCCGCAAGCCACTGGCGGAGCGCTCGACCCCGCAATGCGCGCTAATCGCCTGCCGCAAACGCTGCAGAGCGAGATGGGGGAGATTGATCCTCCCCGCGTGCGGGGAGGGGGACCGCGTAGCGGTGGAGGGGCCGGAGTGGGGCAGCCCGCCGGTCAGCTCGCTGCTGCTCGTCCCCTTCGACCTCGCCTCCACTTGCGCTGCGGCGAGCCCACTTCCCCGGTGGGGAAGATTGACGGCCTTCGCACACCGCGCGGCAGCAACCAGGCCCTCTGCCAGCGAGTTGGACGCGAGCCGGTTGGCGCCGTGCAGGCCGCTCGAGGCGCACTCGCCGATGGCCCACAGGCCGCTGACGTTCGTGCGGCCATCGATATCGGTTTTGACGCCGCCCATATGATAGTGCGCGGTCGGGGCGACGGGGATGGGTTCCACACGTGGATCGATGCCGGCGCGCTGGCAGGCGGCGAACACGGCTGGGAAACGGTCGGGGAATGTCTCGCCAATGGCCTCACGGCAATCCAGGAAGGCCCCCAGGCCGCGGGCATTCTGGCGATGTACGGCGCGGGCGACGACATCGCGCGGCGCCAGCTCGGCCAGATCATGGACCGGCTTCATGAAGCGCTCGCCTGTCTTGTCGATCAGGACGGCGCCTTCGCCGCGCAGGGCTTCGGTGCACAAGGGTGCCGGGTCGAGATCGGCATTGAGCGCGGTCGGGTGGAATTGCACGAATTCCGGATCCTGGATCTGCGCGCCCAGCCGGGCCGCCATGGCCATGGCCTGTCCCTGCGCCCCGGCCGGAGTTGTGGTCAGGGCAAACAGGCCGCCCGCACCGCCCATGGCCAGAACTGTGTCGTCGCCGAAGATGGTTTCAGTCTCACCGTTTGGTCCTTCGGCAAGGGCACCCGCACACCCAGTCTCGCCTTCCAGCAGGTGAACCGCATGCCAGCCATCGCGGACATGAATGTGTTTGTTGGCGCGCACGGCCTCGATCAGTGTCGCCATGATCGCAGCGCCCGCGCCATCCCCCTTCACACGGGCAACTCGATGTGCGGAGTGGGCGGCTTCGCGCGACAGGGACCAGTCAGACCCGTTGCGTTCGAACGGCGCGCCAATCGCGGCCAGCGCCCGGACTTCCGCCGCCGCGCCGTCGGCCAGGGCATGGGCTGCATCAGCCTCAACCAGGCCGGCACCTGCCATCATCGTGTCGCGCGCATGCAGGGCCGGGCTGTCATCATCAGCCAGCGCGGCAGACACACCACCCTGAGCCCAGCCAGACGCAGCGCCCTGGCCCAGCGGCGCACCTGTCAGCAACACAACCTCGCGCGGCGCCATCTTCAATGCCGCCCAAAGCCCGGCAATTCCGGCTCCGATGATGAGAACGGGGCGGGTCATCATGGTTCACGCAGCTCCAACAGGAAATCGTCATGGTGGCGGATGATCCGGCAAAGAAAGTCGCCATGCACGCGATCAAGATCATTGGTGTGCAACGGCCATTGATCTGAACAGTCGCCGCTCAGGCATACGCAGCCATAGCTGGCGGGATATGTTCCAAGCCCACGGTCAGGGTCATAATTCGCGACGAACAACGCGACCTGCCTCTCATCCCAGCTTGGTGGTATCCGCGCGACCAGCGAGACCTCGCCGGGGCGAACAATCGCCGGATTGCTCGGTCTGTGTGAGATGGTGCGAGCGTCCCGCCGGTCCGTTGGCCGAACTGTGACATCTGCCTCCAGCAGTTGATCAAGCCGCATGTTGAAGGCGGTGATGCTTAGGTTGCGGTCGATGCCGATGTTATCTTCCACATGAATCAAGTTTCCGATAAGCGGACGATTGCGCTCTCCGGTAAGGCGTATCGGGCGCTCGGTTTTTACTTCGTGAATGCGTGCATCCAGAAGACGGGTGTAACCTTCTCTGTCACGCCAACAATCGCGAGGAGTCTCTCCCCCCTGACCACGCTCCACAACCCGGCAAAGCGGCTGATAGACAAAGGCGATGAGTTCCATGTCGCGGGCATCAACTTCATCGAAATCGATATGTGGATCCGCGAAGGTTTCGATCATGATTGCGGTCGGGGGCATGCTCCCGCTCGGTAGACCGGGCGGCGGCGAGGTTCTGGCATAAACTTCTGAAAGATCCTTGTAAAACATGTGGTCGCCTGACGGCAGGCGGAAGTGGTTCATGCGCAGGTGCCCGCTCAGCCGGACCCAGCGACATTGGAATTCGGACGGTTGTCCCGTCAGTCGTCGGCGGTCGAGATCTGCGAGTATCTGAGACATCGTCGCTGTGATAGGGGCGTTGGGGGAAGTGCCTTGATCTTCGACGGACATGTCGGCGCAAATTGCCGGTTCCGGTATGACGATGTGGTCTTGCGCGACGGCTGCTGCGGTAGCCGGAAAGAGAAGCGCAAACAAGAATGTGCAGAACAAGCGTAAACGGATCATCCTAACAGCTCCTCCCGGCGCAGGGCCTGTTTGAGGGCGCTGTGATTACGTTTGTCGAAAGTGACCAGGAAGATGGTTTCCAGCCTGGTCGCCTGGGCGGCTTGTGCGACGGTTTGAACGGCGATGCGAGCTGCCGCCTCGACGGGGAAACCATAGGCGCCCGTGGAGATGGCGGGGAAGGCCAGGGTTTTCGCGCCGAGAGCGTCGGCCTCCGCGATCGAGCGGCGGTAACAGGATTGCAGCAGGTCAGCTTCGCCGTTATCGCCACCGCGCCACATCGGGCCGACGGTGTGGATGATCCAGCGGCACGGCAGGTCGTGGGCGCCAGTGACCTTGGCATCCCCGGTCTCACATCCACCCGCGAGGCGACATTCTTCCAGGAGGCCGGGGCCGGCGGCGCGGTGGATCACGCCATCAACGCCACCACCACCGAGCATGCGGCGGTTGGCAGCGTTGACGATCGCATCGACCTCAAGCTCGACAATGCTTTGACGTATGAGTTCTACGTTGGCCATGATGGCCTCCGCGACTAGATGCTGACCAGCTCGACCGGTTTTTCCTGCTTGCTCGGGTCAAAGCTGGCCGGGACGGCGGGCTTGGGCAGGTCGAGCATGGCCTGGACGGCGGCGCGGGCGCCTTCGATGACGGTGTCGTCGACCTCGACCTCGTGCTGGCCGAATTTCAGGCAGTCATAGATGTTTTCCAGCGTGATCTTCTTCATGTGCGGGCAGAGATTGCACGGGCGCACGAAATTCACTTCCGGAACCTCAACCGTGACATTGTCGCTCATGGAGCATTCGGTCAGCAGAACGGCGGTCCTGGCGCCGCTTTTGCGCGCCCAGTCGGCCATGGCGGCGGTGGAGCCGGCGAAATCGGCAGCCTGGACCACGTCCAGCGGGCTTTCCGGGTGGGTGATGATCACCACGCCGGGATGGGCATCGCGCAGGTCCTGAACGTCCTGGGCAGTGAATTGCTCGTGCACTTCACAGCTTCCGGCCCAGGTGAGGATTTTCACATCCGTCTGGGCGGCGACATTCTTGGCCAAATACTGGTCCGGCAACAGGATGACGGTGTCGCTGCCGAGGCTTTCAACGACCTGGACGGCGTTGGAGCTGGTGCAGGTGATATCGCACTCGGCTTTCACATCCGCCGTCGTGTTCACATAGGTCGCCACCGGAATGCCCGGATAGGCAGCCTTGATGCGGCGCACATCCTCGGCCGTGATGGAGGTCGCCAGGCTGCAGCCGGCGCGGGTGTCGGGGATGAGAACCGTCTTGTTCGGCGCCATGCACTTGGCGGTCTCGGCCATGAAATGCACACCGGCCTGGACAATGATCTCGGCATCGCTGTCGGCGGCCATGCGCGCCAGGGCCAGGCTGTCGCCCATCAGATCGCCAACCGTGTGGAAGATGTCGGCGGTCATGTAGTTGTGCGCCAGGATGACGGCTTTCTTCTCTTTTTTCAGTTCGTTGATGGCGTGGATCAGCGCGGCCTTCTGCGGCCATTCCATCGGTGTGACAACGTGTTTCACGCGCGCATAGAGATGATCGGTCGCGGCTTTCACCTCGTCCGTATAGGGCAAGTCATAGGTGTCGGACGTGCGGCCTTCATCGGCCTGCAGGTTCTTGTCCCAGCTAAGTCCGTCCATCTTCCCCTCCATTTTGCTCAAAGTGAGCATTACTCAGATCTGAAAATTGGCGATCAGAACAATCGCCTTTTGCTCGAAGTGAGCCTAATTGGTGATCCCTGTATATGCTCAGCCGGAGCATAGTGCAAGAGTTTGATCGCTCAGGAGACGACGACGCCGGAATAGACCGCGAACAGAGCGGAAGCCGTTGTAATCACGCCGAAAAGTGTGCGTTTCACGCCGCGCGAATCCCATGAAAATCCCAGCAGCGGGATGGTGGTCAGGATGGCAAACAACAGTGACAGAAGATAAATCTCATGAAACGCGGCCAAGAGGGCGGCCAGATAGCTGAGACCGGAAAGGCCCGCATTCGTAATCACACTGGTACGCACAACACACTCCCCCGGAAGCGGCGGCAATTATGTGTGGTGAGGGTGAATATGCAACCTATCTCACGGATCTTTGAATTCTATTCGTGTGGCAGGGCAACGCCGAGCTGCCGTAGCCGGGCCAGCTCGTCGCATAGACACCATTGCTCGATGATCCGGCCGGACTGGAAACGATAAATCGACATTTCCTCGATGCGGATTTTTCGTCCTGTCGGGGCGATACCCCAGAATGGGCCCTCATGGGTGCCCGTCGAAACATAGCGCGTCACAACCCGGTCATATTGTTCGATCGTGTCGAGCACGGTTTCCGTCCAGTCGGGGAAGGCGGAGCGGATCCGCTCGACGCCGTATTCAACCCCGGCAAATCCCGAGCGGTGAGGGGGTTCGCTGCTGCCCGGCCAATGGGCCAGGAAGTCCGGGTGATAGATCGTTGCAATGCGCGAAAGATCGCCATTATTCCAAAGGGCGTGAAGCTGATACACGATGTCGACTTGCGGGCTCGTGGTCATCCGTCGCTCAGGCGTCGCGCAGTTTTGGCGTGGCCAGGCCCAGCGAAGGCAGGCCCGCCAGGGCTTCGCGGCAATAGCGATAGAGCTCGGCCGGGCGTCCGCCCGTCTGGCTTTCCATCTTGCCCGTGCCTTCTACAAAACCAGCGCGATCAAGCGCGCGGCGGAAATTCTGCTTGTGCAGGCGATAGCCGATAATAGCTTCCACCGAGTGCTGCAGGGTGGAGAGGGTGAAGGCTTCCGGCATCAATTCGAAGGCGACTGGCCGGTATTTCACCTTGCCACGCAGGCGGGAGAGGGCCGTGGCCAGGATGCGGCGATGATCGGAGGCCATGGTCAGGCCGAGGCCAGGACAGCCAGAAGGGCGATCCGCCTGGCCGTCGCGGGCAGCTTCCTCAACCAGACCGGCCTCGTACAGCAGCTCGTAGCGATCCAGCACCCGTTCTTCATTCCAGCGTGATCCGCCTTCGCCGAAGGTTTGTTTGAGCCGGTCGTGACGGGTGGCGCGGCGACCGGGCGCCGCGGCCTCGTCCGCCCAGGCCGACAGGCGCGGCAGGATTTCCGCGTCGATGACAGCGGGTTTGCCCTCACGCCAGTCTTCCCAGGGGAAAAAGCCATACCAGTCGCGCCACAGGCCACCGCCATCGGGCGGCGTGGAGGTGTCAGACGTCAGGGCGAGATAGCCGACCGAGATGATGCGGCCATCGCCGATATCGGTCATCGCGGCCACGGGCGCCTCCCGGCCGCGATCACCGAATGTGTAGAGCTGTTCGACATAACCCAGCTGGAAACGCGCCTGTTCCTGCACCCAGCGGCGCAGGCCGATCTCAAATGTGCGGTGTTCCGCCGGGTTGAACGGACCGAAGGGCAGGGCCACCTCGGTATTGTCCTGGGGCACGATGAGAACCTGCGGGCGATCCTGGTTTACGGTCAGGATCACCGCATTCAGTCCCACCACAAGTTCAGTCGCTGTTGGCATCAGCCGGCATCCTCGACTTCTGCAAGCGTCTGCTCAAACCGGTCGAGGAACAAGGCCTGGGCGTCCTTGACGCACAACGGGCGGATGGCGATTTCCAGCCCGGGCGGCGGGCGACCGAAGAATTCAACGGATTCCTCGTGCGTGAAGCCGGCGATCTGGGTCGCCTCGAAATAGGCGCAGACAATGTCGGCGCGCTTGATCTTGCGTTTGACGTCCTGGCTCAGCTTTGGCGGCAGGCCGAACCGCAGGTGGACAGCAGCCTCGAGCCGGTCCTCGAAAGCACGATAATCCACACCGAGTGCCGCCTTGAACGGGCTGATCATGTCACCGATCACATATTCCGGTGCGTCGTGCAGCAGGGCGGCCAGTCGCCATTTCGGTGCCAGGCCGGGATAGAGATGATCGACAATCTCAAGCACCACGACAGAGTGTTCCGCAACAGAGAAGGCGTGATCGCCCTTGGTCTGGCCATTCCAGCGCGCAACACGTGCGAGGCCATGGGCGATATCCTCGATCTCCACATCAAAGGGCGAGGGGTCGAGCAGGTCCAGCCGGCGGCCGGAGATCATTCTCTGCCAGGCACGGGGCTGTTTGGTTTTACTGGCGGCAGTGGCGCGGGGCATGAGGCCTCAAATGACTGATTGACAGGCAGGATGTAACAGAGCCAGCGCCGCGGCTCCACCGATGTGCTGCACGCAGCTGATGAAAACTGTGCGGTCTTGTCGCGCTTGCAGGTCTGGACCGGTGGCCCGACCTTGGCTGATATATCCATAAATAAATAAGGGAGAATTCCATGTCTCTGACACGTGTGGTCATGCGCCTGGGGCGCAATCCCGATGCTGGTTACCCCGAAGGGGATGACAATCACGGCTATGTCGTCGTGGCGCCGCTGGACAAGGACGGGCATCTCGATGTGGAGATGTGGCGCGAACACCGCGCCCGCTGCACGGTCGATCGTTTCTCGCCCGAGGACGCGGAGAAGGCGGATGGCTGGCTGACTCATCGCGGCAGTCACTGGTTCTTCCAATATGACGAGGAACACGAAGGCCCGGACGAACCGGTCTTCAGCCTCGGTGATCATCTGCTACGGATCGGAGAGTATCTCACCATCCACGAAGCCGACGGCGATGACCTGACCTACAAGATCACCGAAGCACAGAAAGTCTAGCTCGGGAACGCCCGCTGCCCCGACAGCAAAACGCCCTCAGCGAGGGGCTGAGGGCGGTTTGTGTCGCAGGAGCGGTGAGGCCTATTCCTCAGCGACGATCGCGATGACGGACAGGTCCGGGCTGATGGCCAGGCGGGTGGCGCCTGCCAGGGCGGAAATGTCGCCGGCTTCAGTCCAGGCGTCTCCATTCCAGTAGACCAGCTGGCCGTTCGATGTCGACAGGAAGGCAACGCCATCAGTGGGCAGGCCCGCGCTGACGAAGTCCTCCACCCCCTCTGGCATGGCAAACAGCGGTGTGTCTTCTGCGGCGCGGAAGTCGAGATAGTGAACCGTGTGATTGCCGTCTGCATCGGCGAGGGAGTGATAAACACCCGTGCCGCGCGGATCGCGCCAGAAGGTGCGACCCGGATTCTCCGCGATCTGGGTCACGGTCTCCGGCGCGGTCGAGCGGTCGATCAGCTGCAGGGTAAAGGGATTACCGCTGTCCGGCTCACCCAGATAGAACGTCGCGACATAACGCAGGTCGGCGGAAAATTCGTAATAGCCAACCGGCGCCAGCGCGTGCGCCGCACGCGGATTGGCATTGCCGTCATCCGCCAGATAGGCATTGCCGGCATAACCGCCCGGCGGCTGGTAGAGATAGGACAGCGCGCCTTCGGACGGCGGGACTTTCGGCGAGTATTCGCTCGCATCCGGCGTATCGGTCAGCTGGGCGCTTTCGCCTGACGCCAGGTCGTAGCGCCAGATATCGGTATTGCCGTTTTCGCCAGCAGACGTGTAGAGCACGCCGCCATCAATCGTGAAGAAGGGCTGGTTGTCATAACCCTCATCACCGATGCGACCGATCTGATCGCCGAGGGCTGGCGTGTCGCCGTCCCAGCTGAGTGCGTAGAGATAGATGTCCTGGCTCGGCGGAGCGGGGACGTCCTCCGCAGCCTCTTCCTCGGCCGGAGCCTCGGTTTCAGCGGCAGCCGCTTCAACCGGTGTTTCCTCTTCAGGCGTCTCGGTTTCAGTCGCGGAACAGGCGGCCAGGCCGGCGGCCAGCAAAAGTGAAAGGGTAATACGCATCAACGTTTCCTCACGGCTGCAGCACCCACGCCGTAACCGGCGCCGAAGGCACACATGACACCGTTCTCGCCGGCGGCCATGTCCTCGGAGTGTTGTTCGAAATTGATCACGACAGAGGAGGAGGATGTGTTTCCGTATTCCTGCAGGGTGGCCGGCGCATTCTCCGGCGTCCGGTCGCGTCCCAGGATACGTTTGGCAATCATGTCGACCATGCGGATATTGGCCTGGTGCAGCCAGGTGCGGCGCACGTCTTCCGGCGCGAGGTCGATCTGTTCCATCAACGACTTGGCCACGGTCGGTGCGAAACCGACCACGTCCTTGAAGACCTTGTGACCATCCTGGTCGAGACCCGGTGTGTAATCGGCCTGGACCGTGCGCTCGGCCTCGTTGAGGAAGCCGAAATCAGAGCGCAGGGCGATGGAATACTTGTTCTGGCAGTGTGTGCCGAGCACTTCCCAGCCGCCTTCGCGGCCCTCATCGGCTTCTACCAGGATTGCACTGGCTGCGTCACCGAAGATGAAGTGCACATCGCGGCGCGAGTGCACATTGATACAGGTCATGATTTCCGGCGAGCACACCAGGATACGCTTGGCCTGGCCGGACTTGATCATGCCATTGGCGATATGCAGGCCGTAGAGCGCGGAGGCACAGGCCATGGTCAGGTCAAAGGAAAAGCCCGCCGAGCCGATCTTGTCCTGGATCTCGCAGGCCATGCCCGGGAAATTGCGCTGCTGGGCGGAGGAGGCGACGATAACGCCATCAACATCCGAACCCGCGACACCGGCCTTTTCCAGCGCCGGCGTGACGGCTTTCATGGCGCATTCGGCCTGGAAGGCGGTCTCCTCGAAGGGGCGCGGTTCGATGCGCGGCACCAGGGTGTCGGTATTGAGAATGCCCGACTTCTCGATCACATGCCGACGTTCAATGCCTGACGCATTGACGATGAATTCGGCAGAGGAGAGGGGAACCTCATCCATCGCGCCCGCGGCGATGGCGGCCGCATTGTCGGAGTTAAAGCGCTCTGCATAGCTGTTATAGCTGGCGACGAGCTCTTCATTGGTGATGACGTCTTCAGGAATCCAAGAACCCGTCGAGCGGATGATGCTGGTCTGCACGAGAATGCCCCGCTTGTTACACTTGTCGGCAGCCTAACGATTGCGAATAGCTAATCAATGCATCGCAGCATCGCGCCGAAAAAATTTCGTTTTGCTCGAATGTGCGGCAAGTCTGCCCAAGATTGCAGCGAAGTCGCAAGAAAGCAGAAAAAATCCTGCCGCAGATTCGACGCGGGCCGATGGCGCTCCCTAGTTTTTGTGCAACGCAAAAAAGCGGGAGGTAACCCCAATGGAACAGATCGCACCAGATAGCGGCAATGTCGCCTGGATCCTTACTTCAACAGCCCTGGTCTTGCTGATGACGCTGCCGGGCCTGGCCCTTTTCTATGCCGGCATGGTTCGCCGTATGAATGTGTTGTCGACGATGATGCAGAGTTACGGCGCTGCAGCTGTGGTGACCCTGGTCTGGGCGGTGGCAGCCTATTCACTCGCTTTTACGGACGGGGGAGCGCTCAACAGTTTTGTCGGGGGTCTGGATCGGGTTTTTCTGGCCGGCGTGACGCCGGACACGGTGTCGGGGGACCTGCCTGAGAACCTGTTCTTCATGTTCCAGCTCACCTTTGCGGTCATCACCGTCGCAATCATCGCCGGCGCTGCTGTTGAGCGTATCCGTTTTTCTGCCTTCCTGATCTTTGGCGCGGTATGGATGGTGCTGGTTTATGCGCCGATCTGTCACTGGGTCTGGGGCGGCGGTTTCCTGGGCGAGGCCGGCGTGCTGGACTTTGCCGGTGGTGCTGTGGTGCACATCAATGCCGGTGTGGCTGGTCTGGTGCTGGCCAAATTTCTCGGACCGCGCCGCGGCTATCCGGGCGGCTCCATGATGCCGGACAATCTGGTGTTGACGCTGATCGGTGCAGGCCTGTTGTGGGTTGGCTGGTTTGGCTTCAATGGCGGTTCGGCCCTGGGTGCCAATGGCAGTGCAGCCCACGCCATGGTGACGACTCAGCTGGCGACGGCTGCGGCTGTTGTGACGTGGATGGTCCTGGAATGGGTGCTGCGCGGCAAGGCAAGCGCGCTGGGCGCAGCCTCCGGTGCGGTTGCCGGCCTGGTAGCCATCACGCCAGCTGCAGGATTTGTTCCGGCCTGGGCGAGCTTTTTTGTCGGCATCGGCGGTGCGCTGGGCGCTTATTACGGTGTGACCGGCCTCAAACGCCTGCTCAAGATCGATGACAGCCTGGATGCGTTCGGCCTGCACGGTGTAGGCGGCCTTGTGGGCGCTATTTTGACGGGTGTCTTCGCGGTCGAGGCGATTGGCGGCACGGGCGGTGCCATCGAAGGCAATCTGATGCAGGTGTGGACCCAGACCTGGGGCGCGCTGGCGGCAGCCATCTACTGCGCCGTTGTCACCACTGGCATCCTGTTTGTCCAGTCCAGGCTGATGAAATTGCGGGTTGAGGAAGAGGAAGAGATCAAGGGCCTCGACACTTCCCTGCACGGAGAATCGGTCAACTGACCGGCCCCGACCAAGTTTCGCGTCTAAACCACTCCTCCCCGGTTTGAGACGTTTCACTGGCCCGGTAGCAAGCGCTACCGGGCCTTTTTTTACCACACACCGGCCAGCGCAATGACAAAGGCCACTGCGATAACGGTGTTGAGAAGCTTGGACAGGAATTCCAGGGCGCGCATGCAGAGACCTCCGTTGCTGACGGGGTCAAGCTGACAGGCAGGGGCGTCAGAAACGGTCGCCTGTTCGATGCGGAGGTATCAATGACCGGCGAGGCGCGGTGATCAGCGCTTCTGCACGTAGATCGAACCAGCCGAATAACCCGCACCAAAGGAACAGATCAGCCCCTTTTCGCCTGCTTCGAAATCATCGCTGTGACGGTGGAAGGCGACCAGCGATCCGGCGCCGGCGATATTGGCAAACTCGTCCAGAACGACCGGCGCTTCATGCGGTTCGAAATCGCGGTCAAAGACCTTGCGCGCAATCATCTGGTTCATGTTGATATTGGCCTGGTGCAGCCACAGGCGTTTCATGTCGGACGCGGTTAGGTCCTGTTTCGCCAGGTCCCCCAGGATCATCTCGATGACCATCGGGCAGACTTCCTTGAAAACCTTGCGGCCCTCCTGGACAAAATAGCGGTCCTGGAACTCCGGCTCGGGGTCTTCGGAGGCATTCAGGAAACCGAAATTCGAGCGGATATTGTTGGAGAACTTCGTCATCATGCGTGTCATCATGATGTCCCAGCCACCGTCCCCGGCGATGTCCTCGGCCTCGATCAGCACCGCTACGGCGACATCGCCAAAGATGAAATGACTGTCCCGATCCCGGAAATTGAGCTGCGGCGTGGTGATTTCCGGTGTGACGACCAGCACCGACCGGGCCATGCCGGTCTTGATCATGTTGATCGCTGAGATCATGCCGAATGTGCCGGAGGAACACGCGACCGACATGTCGTAGCCAAAACCCTCGATGCCCAGCGCCTGCTGGATCTCGACAGCGATGCATGGATAGGTGCGCTGCATGGATGTGGCGGAACAGATCACCGCATCGACGTCAGCCGCGTCACGGCCTGCCGTTTCCAGTGCCTGCTTCGCTGCCGCGACACCCGCTTCCGCCATCAGACAAATGTCCTCGTCCGGGCGCGGTGCAATGCGCGGGCGCATGCGATCCACATCCAGTACGCCAGCCTTATCGATCGTGTAGCGCGACTTGATGCCGGACGCTTTCTCGATGAAGGCGGTGGAGGAGGGGTTGAGCGGTTCTACCGAGCCGCGCTCGATGGCGTCGGCATGTTCGGCATTATGCTTCTCGACCCAGGCGTTGAAGCATTCCACGAGCTCCTCGTTCGAGACACTCTCGTCCGGTGTCCACAGGCCGGTGGAACGGATAACGGCATTCATGGCGCTTACTCCAACGCGATCAGGAACCGCGGAACCTAGTGAGATTGCTGCGACAGGTCACGGGGAAAGCTGCGATTGGGGGCAGTTCGTAAGCGTCGGGAAATGGACCTTGGTAAAACACGGCGTCATCCTGACGAAGGTCAGGACCCAGTTCCTGGGGCTGGGGCCTGTTCCAGAAGGTTCATTTTCCTGAAATCCTTGTGCTCGACGAACTGGGCCCTGACCTTCGTCAGGGTGACGGCGGTGGGGCGAGGATGAGTCGAGTAATCCTGGCCTCCAGCGGAGGGAACAAGGCTTAAATCTCATGCAGGCAGGACGCCGTACAGGGTTTCTCAGGTCAAGGGCGCGCAGCGCCGCGTCGCGGTTTCACCCTTGACCTGAGAAACCCTGTACGGCCCGATCTCGGCATAAGATTTAAGGGGTAAAGGGGGGGCGGCATTGGGTTCGCCCGGAATGCGAAAAGATGTGATATGCTGCAAGACCTTGTTGAGGTTGTGCGGCTATGTTCCCTCAATGCTGGTAGGAGAAGCAGGCAGTTGACTGGGCTTGCAGGAAAGGCGCTTACGGCGCTTTGCGTTTTGGTGTTCGCGCTGATGTCGCTGGCGTATTTCGCGTTCAGCATGAGTGCTTTTCGCGATGGCAATCCACAATGGCTCTGGCTTGACCGCGTTCTGGTGTTTGTCTTGACCGTGGTTTTGCTGAGGGGGCTCATCACCAAGGGTATTAGCTTCAATAGCTTCGACCAAAAAATCGCGGCAGTTTTGTTTGCTGGCATCTCCGCAATTGTGACCCTGATCTGCGGGACGGTGTTTCTTGTGGGGATTGCGCAGCTGTAACTCGTCGGGTCACGCGCGGTTTTGTCATTACGACGCACGAGTAGACTGCTTGTCGCCTACGGCGCAGCTCGTGCGCCCCGGCTCTAGCTCAGGTATGCTTCCGGTTGGACGAAAAGTGTCTAGCTGCGCCCTAATCCCGGTCTTCCACACGATGACGGGGCTGGACGCGGTCGTGACCGGTTTCGTCCGGGCAGATCCATTCGCCCGGCGCGGTCGGGTCGTGAGGGCCGGACTGGTAGCAGTCATTGGGGCCAAGCTCGTCGGCCCGCGGATAATCATCTCGGTCAAAGCCGTCAAAGCTGGCGCAACCAGCGATGCTCGCGGCGGAAAATCCAATAAGGGAGAGACGTGCAATCATCGTTTTCATCTGTGCGGTCCTTTACACACTACGCCTGATCAGCCACGGATGAAGGCTTGCACCTCTCGGTGGCGGGGGCAAGTGACTTCGTGGTCATTGACCATGCCCATGGCCTGCATGAAGGCATAGACGATCACCGGACCTGCAAACTTGAAACCCCGTTTCTTGAGATCCTTCGAGATCTGCTCGCTCAGCGCCGTCTTGGCCGGGATGTCCGCCATCGTCCGGAACCGGTTCTGGATCGGTGTGCCATCGACAAAATCCCAGAGATAATCTGAGAAATCGATATCTCGATCCCGCATGTCCAGATAGGCGCGGGCATTGCCGATCGTCGCCTCGATCTTGGATCGCGAGCGGATGATGCCAGCATTGCCCAGCAGGGTCTCGATCCTGGCCTCGTCATACCGGGCGATGATCTCCGGCTCGAAACCGTCAAAGGCGGTGCGGAAATTCTCGCGCTTGCGCAGGATGGTGATCCACGACAGACCGGCCTGGAAACCGTCCAGGATCAGCTTTTCCCACAAGGCCCGGCTATCATATTCCGGCACACCCCATTCAGTGTCGTGATACTCGGCATAGATCGGATCAGGCGTGTTCACCCAGGCACAGCGGTGCTGCATCAGATGCGTTCCGCTGCCGGTTCTGGCTTGAGCGCGTCGGGAACGGTTGTCGAGGCAGTTATGTCATCGGCGCCCAGCGTGCCCTCGGCCTTATCCAGCTTGTCCAGCCGCACCAGGGCGACCGCCTGGTCTTCGCGGCTGGAGGTGATCTCGCCAATGCTCGTGTCACCCGCCTTGAGCGTGCTGCCTGCGGGCGGAGCCTCGCCGTCAAAGGTCACGGCCAGGGAGCGCTTGCGGATGGTGCCGCGACGTTTCATGCGGGAGACGACTTCCTGGCCAATGAAACAGCCCTTGGTCCAGCCGACGCCGCCATAAACGTCCAGGTTCACATCGGTTGGAAACACTTCGGCCTCGCCATAATCGCGACCGAAGGCGGGGATGCCAGCAGGAATCTCGATCGCATCGAGCGGGCGTGTTTCATGGTCCGCATCGCTCACCGCCCGCCATAGCTGGCCGGGCAGACGCGGATCCTCGCTGGCACCCTCGAAGGCGGCGGTGGACCAGAGCGCATGCAGGGCGGTTTCGTGCGACAGGGTCACATCCGCCTTGAGTCGGTACATCGTCAGGCGTTTCAGCAGGGCCGTGCCTGCGCTTTCATGGATATCGATATCGATCCCGTTCTTGCGAGAAAACATCATGAAATCACAGATGATCTTGCCCTGGGGTGTCAGCAGGGCGCCGGGGCGGGCGATGCCGACCGGGAAATTCTCGACATCGGCGGTGATCACGCGTTGCAGCAGGGCGCGGGTGTCCGGGCCCACCAGCCGCAGGATGGCGCGTTCGGGCAGTTGAAAAATGGCATCACTGGTCATGCCTTAGCATATGGCATTGCAGCGCTGGCTGGCCAAGAGGGGCGGTGCGGGTTATCCCCGGCGCCCATGGAACGCGTGCTTTTCATCACTTCGACCCGGATCGGCGATGCCGTGATCAATTCCGGCATCCTGCAGCATTTGCTCGAGACCCGCCCCGAGGCGCGTTTCACGATTGCCTGTGGTCCGCTGGCCGAGCCGCTGTTTCGCGCCCTGCCGCGCCTAGACGAGATCATCGTCATGGCCAAGAAAAAGGGCGGTGGTCACTGGATGGACCTGTGGCAGCGCACGGTCAAAAAGCGCTGGGACCTGGTGGTGGATATCCGCGGCTCGGGCACCAGCTATTTCCTCTGGACGAAAAAGCGCCGCATCCTCAAACGCCCGGAAACCCCGATCAACAAGGTCGAGGAAGCGGCCTCCATCCTGCGCCTTGGTCATGTGCCGGATCCGACGCTCTACGTGTCCGATGACGGCCACAGAGGCGCGCTGGAAACCCTCAATGACAAACAGCCCTGGCTGGCCGTTTGTCCCTCTGCCTCGGCACCATACAAGGTCTGGCCGGGCGAGCGCTTCGGTGAACTGCTCAAACGCCTGATCGCTGCCGACGGCCCGATGGCCGGCGCGAAAGTCGCGATATTCGGCGGTCCGGGCGATCATGATGCCGCCACGCCCATTCTCGATGCGCTGGAGAACGACCAGGTGCTCGACCTGACCGGTAAGCTGGCGCTGGATGATGTGGCAGCCTGTCTGCACCGTCCGCGCCTCTATATCGGTAATGACAGCGGGCTGATGCATATCTCTGCTGCGGCCGGGACACCTACGCTGGGGTTGATGGGGCCAACGGATGACCGGCTCTACGGGCCCTGGGGTGAAAACACGGCGGTGGTGCGCGGCGCCACCTCGTTTGAGGAACATTATGCGCGTTTCAAGAACAAGCGGCGTTTCCAGCCGGAAAGCCTGATGCTCGACCTCGACGTCGAGGCGGCGTATGAAGCCGCCATATCTCTCTTGCAAAGGACAGAAGAACAATGAGCCAGACATTCGACTTGCTGCTCAAGGGCGGCGAAGTAGTAAATCACTCCGGTCGCGGCCGGGCGGATGTAGGCATCATTGATGGCAAGACGGTGGAGATCGGTGATCTCAGCCAGGCCTCGGCCGGCGAGGTGATCGACTGTACCGGCCTGACCGTGCTGCCCGGCGTCATCGACAGCCAGGTGCATTTCCGCGAGCCGGGCATGGAGTGGAAAGAGGACCTCCAGTCCGGATCCCTGTGTGCGGTGCTGGGCGGTGTGACGGCTGTCTTCGAAATGCCCAATACCGAGCCGACGACGACGTCGCCGGACATGCTGATCGACAAGCTCAACCGGGCCAAGGATCGCATGCATTGCGACCATGCCTTCTATGCCGGCGCGACCAACGAGAATACGGGCGTTCTGGGCGAGATGGAGCGCATGCTGGGCTGTTGTGGTGTGAAGGTCTTCATGGGCGCCTCCACCGGCTCCCTCCTGGTGCAGGATGATGAAGGTGTGGAGCGTGTGCTCAACTCCATCCAGCGCCGGGCGGCTTTCCACTCCGAAGACGAGTACCGCCTCGCCGAGCGCCGTGGGCTCGCCGTTGAGGGCGACTGGACCAGCCACCCGGTCGTGCGCGATCCGGAAGCGGCAATGATGAGCACGAAACGCCTGGTACGCCTGGCGCGCAAGACGGGCAAGCGCATCCATGTGCTGCACATCTCCACCGCCGAGGAAATGGAATTCCTGGCCCAGCATCGCGATATCGCCAGTGTCGAAGCGACGCCCCAGCACCTGACGCTGGAAGCGCCGGGCATCTACGAAGAGATCAAGGGCCGCGCCCAGATGAACCCGCCGGTGCGCGAGGCGCATCATATTGCGGGCCTGTGGCGCGGACTGCAGCGCGGTGTTGTCGACGTTATCGGTTCCGATCACGCGCCGCACACGCTGGAAGAAAAGGCCAAGCCCTATCCGCAAAGCCCGTCCGGCATGCCGGGCGTGCAGACCCTGGTTCCGGTCATGCTGGATCACGTCAATGCGGGCCGGCTGACGCTGGAGCGTTTTGTCGACCTGACCTCGCACGGCGTGCAGCGCATTTTCGGTCTGTCCGGCAAGGGCCGTATGGCGGCGGGCTGGGATGCCGATTTCACCATTGTCGACATGAACCACTCGCGTGAGATCACCGATGAATGGTCCGCCTCCAAGTCCGGCTGGACGCCGTTCCACGGACGCACCGTCAAGGGCTGGCCGATTATGACCATCGTGCGCGGCAAGACGGTGATGCGCGATGACGAGCTGGTCGGGCACGGGCTGGGCGAGCCTGTTAAGTTCCTGGAAGCGCTTCCAAAGCAATAAGCTGTAAGCGTGAGGCAGAGTTGATGGAGAAGACCTTGGACCAGCGTCAGAGTTTCTATTTTTTCGACATCGACGAAAATATCCTGCACCTGCCGACACGTGTGCACCTGCTCAACACCATGACCGGTGAGGAGCGGCCCATGCGCCAGCATGAGTATGAAGAGATCAAAGCCTATCTCGGTGTGCCTGGCCTGTGGGAAGACTGGGCCGATCCGCCGGCGCGGTCCTATCGCGAATTCGCTGATGGCCAGGACCGCAATGGCGAGGAATACCTGCTGCGCGACGTCCGCCGGGCCCTGGATACGGCCAACTGGCGGGGGCCGTCCTGGAAGATATTCAAATACGCCGTACTCAAGCGTCGCCCGATCGCCATCATCACCGCGCGCCAGCACTCCCGCGAGATCATCAAGGCAGGCATCAAGCTGCTGGTTGATTCCGGTCACCTGCCGGAAGAACCCGACTACCTGGCGATCTATCCGGTCTCCAACCCGGAAGTGCGCGAGGAGTTGGGCACCCACCTGACCACGGCCGCGCTCAAGCGCGAGGCCATCCACCAATGTGTGGAGATCGGCCTTGAACGCTACGGCCGCAGCCTGCCGCATTCCTTCGGCATGTCGGATGATGACCTGAAAAACGTCGACCTGATCACCTCGGCCATGCTCCAGTCCAAGCTGGACTATCCGGAGAAACGCTTTTTCGTCATCTCCACCAATCGCCGTCGCCACGTGAAGATGGAAATCCTCCCGCCCCACAAAGACGAAGAAAAGCTTCGTGAGGCGGAGGACGATTATTACGGCTAGCTGGAGCGGTGCACAGCCAGCAAAGGCACCCGTGCGGCGCGCAATGCGGGCACGAACCCGCCCAGGAAGCCGACGATCAACGCCAGGATGATCCCGCCGAACACGGCATCGCTGGTCACGGCGAATGAGAATACGACCTGGGTGAAACCACTGCCCAGCGTCGACGCGCTGATACCGTCAAACACCAGATAGACCGCCAGCGCGCCAACAAGTCCGCCGAGTGCGGCCAGCAGCAGGCTCTCCACCATGGTGCCGATCGCTGCGGAACTGCCCGAGAAGCCGATGGCACGCAGGGTGGCGATCTCCTTCATCCGCGTATCCACCGATGAATACATGGTGTTCCAGGCCCCCGCTAGCGCACCCACCGCCATGGCGATGGCCAGCGGCCAACCCAGGAACATGATCAGGTCGGAGGTGCCGCCAGCCTGTTCAGCGAAATACTCGACCTCGTTATTGATATCCAGATTGAGGCGAGGCTCGTTCTCGGCATAGGTTCTCAGCTCCTCGATGGCCTCCGGGGAGGACAGCTGGGCGCGGATGGACTGGATGGACGTACCACGCTGATAGAGGTTCTGGATGGTGCCGAGATCGGCCCAGATTTCACTCTCGAAGACAGACCCGCCGGTCGAGAATGTGCCGACGACGACCCATTCATTCGTGCCGAGGCGGATGGATTGGCCAAGGTCAAAGCCTTCAAACTCACGCTGAACCGATTGCCCCACCAGAAGTTCGTTCGAACCGACCTCGAACATGCGGCCCTCGACAATGGAAAAATTGTCGCGCAGGGACGGTGCAGCTGCGCCGACGCCGCGCAAGGGCAGATTGGCCTCGGTCTGGCTGGAGCGCTTGATGCCATCGACGATGACATAGAGTTCGCCGGACACAATGGCTTCGCCCTCAGCATCGCGCGCAATGCCGGGGGCTTCCTCGATCAGGCGTTGCTGGTCGAGGCTGAGGCCGGAATTGAGTTCGGCCTGGGAGCCGCCGCGCAGCATGATCGCGACATCATCGGAACCCGTTGAAGAGAGCGTCGCGCGGAAGCCATTGGCCATGGCCAGAAAACCGAGCAGGACGGCAACAACGAGGGCGATCGAGAAAACCGTGGCCAGTGACAGCGCCCATCTTTGCGGGATGGAGCGGAGATTGATCATGGTGACCGCGAGGGTTTGGGAAAACATGGCCAGCCTCCTAGTGCTTGTTGAACGCGTCAATGATGGACAGGCGCTGGGCTGCCAGGGCGGGACCGACCCCGGTGATAAGGCCCAGGGCCAGCATCAATCCCAGCGCGATCCCCACAACGTCCATGGGCATGGACAAGCCGGGCAGGAAGCCGGCGAGGGCACCCGCAGCCCCATTGACGATCAGGGTCGCCAGGCCCAATCCGACCAAGCCGCCGACAAAGCTGAGCAGAACGGATTCAGCGAGCACCATGCGGAAGATGCGCGGGGAGGGGAAGCCCAGCGTCTTCATCACCGCGATCTCCTTGGTGCGCTCATTGATCGCCATGATCATCGTCGTGCCCACAATCATCAGGATGGTCGCGAAAGCCGCGCCGATGACGGACAGCAGGATCATGGCGATATTGCCAACCTGCTCCAGGAACGCCTTGTTGAAAGCCGCTTCGGTGGTGGTCTCGGTTTCGGCGGACGAGTTTGCGAACAGGGCGTCCACCTCGCGGATCACCGCATCATTGATGTCCGACCCCGTCGTCGTGACGACCATCCAGCCGATGCGGTCCCGGTTGAAGGCCAGGCTTTCATTATAATACTCGTAGTGAAATACGGCATAGTTCGACGGTGCGGTTTCCTCGGCACCGTCAAAGATGGCGCAGATGTTGAAATCCCAGTCAGAACTGCCGTCGTTTTGCTGCCAGATGTTCGAATTCAGCGGGATCCTGTCCCCGAGTGACCATTCGAACTGTGCTGCCAGGTCGGCTCCGACCAGGAGGCAGGTCCGGTCCGTGATGAACGCGGCACGTTGATCATCCGGCATCACCATTTCCGGATAGACAGAGAGCCAGGTTTCCGGCTCGACGGCAAAGGTCTGCACGAAGTTGCGCGGGTCCTGGTAATAGCCGCCGAACCAGTTCGCGTGGCTGACATTCTCCACGCCTTGCACAGACTGCACGCGGGAGTAATAGGCGATCGGCATGTCCTGGGTGAAATTGATGCGATTGACCGTGATCAATCGATTGGCAGCAGCCAGGTCCACCCCGGCCGTCCAGACATTGTAGAAGGCGCCAAGAGCACCAAAGATCAGGAAGGCGATCATGATGGAGAAGGTGAGGAGGATGGCCCTCAGCTTCTTGCGGAAGAGATTCTTCCGGATCAGGGTCAGATCATTCATCAGGCTGCTCCCGTCTCCACGAAGCGGCCCTTGTCGAGATTGAGTTGGCGGCTTGCATAGCCCGCGGCGGCCGGGTCGTGCGTGACCATGACGATGGTCTTGTTGAGCTCGCGGTTGAGCAGCTGCAGCGTCTCCAGCACTTCATCAGCCGTATTGCGGTCCAGGTCACCGGTCGGCTCGTCACACAACAGGACTTTCGGGTCAGCGACGATGGCGCGGGCGATGCCCACACGCTGTTGCTGGCCGCCGGACAATTGCGCGGGGCGGTGCCCCTTGCGATCGAGAATGCCGACAATGTCGAGCGCGGTTTCAACCCGGCGCTTGCGTTCCTTGCCAGACAGGTTGGTCAGCAGCAGGGGAAGCTCGACATTCTGTGCCGCACTCAGCGTCGGCATGAGATTGTAGAACTGGAAGATGAAACCGACATGCTGGGAGCGCCATTTGGCAAGCTTGCCCTCGGACAATTTGTCGACCCGGGTGCCTTCGCAATCGACAGCACCGGAGGAGGGGCGGTCGATGCCGCCGAGCAGGTTGAGCAAGGTCGTCTTGCCTGAGCCTGAAGGCCCCATGATCGAGATGAAATCGCCCTGGTCGATCGTCATGTCGAGTTGCTCGAAGATCGTGATCGACTCCTTGCCCCGCGTATAGCGTTTGGACAGGTCAGTAAGCGTATACAGGGCGGTCATCTCTATGTCCTTTCCGGGTATATCCAGAAACTTTAAATCACAAAGTACTTTTATTCAACAAAAGTCACACGCGCAGCCATGTCCGGCAGAATCCGGTCGTCGCGTTCGTCGAAGGCGACGCGGACGCGGATGGTCGCGCGGCTGCGGTCTGCGGTGGGAATGATCGCTTCTACATGGGCGGCAATGCGCCAGTCCGCATAGGCGTCCAGGCGAGCCTCAACCCTCTGATTGCGCACGACACGACCGATCTGGCTTTCATTGACGTCGACTTCGATCTCCAACGATTGCATGTCGACAAGGGTCGCAACACCGGTTCGCGTAAAGCCACCGCCGGCTGAGGCTGGGGACAGGATTTCACCGACCTGGGCGTTCTTGGCGATAACAACGCCAGCAAACGGCGCACGCACGATATGGCGATCGATGAGATCTTCCTGGGAACGGATCTGCTCGCGAATGCTGGCCGCGTCGGCGCGTGATGCGGCCAGCTGGGCCTGGAGGCTCGACAGGCGGGCCTGGGCGGCTGTGACACTGGCTTCTGATCCGATCTCGCGCTCAAGCAAGGTCGTTGCCCGATCAAGGACACGCTGTGCTTCCTCGACATCGGCGACAAGCGAGCGGCTCCGGGCCTGTGACGCCGTTGACTGAGTGCGCAGGACACTGAGCTGGATCTGAGCCCGTTCATCATCCAGTCTGGCGAGAATCTGGCCCTCCTCGACGACGGTGCCTTCCTCGACCAGGACCTCCCGGATACGCCCAGTCAGGTCAGCGGATACGGTCGCCTGGCGTCGCGCCACTACATATCCGGATGCCACAAGACCGGAAGACCGCTCCGGCCGGGTCGGGGCAGGTGTTGTTTCCTGCGGGACAGGCGGCGGTGTCGTCGTGGCCTGCTGGGCAGCGGCTTCCTGCGGCTGCTCTGTCGCGTCGCTCCGCATTAACCACCAGGTGCCGGCAGCACCCAGCGCCGCCGCGAGAACGGCTACGGTGGCGACTGTTCCGAATCCGGCACCGGACGGACCTTCATCATCGCTTCGGTCAATGCTCAAGGAATGCAGTTGGGAACTGCGATCAGACATGGTGGTACCCCCTCAACTCGCACGCGCATTTATTAAGCATAATTGTCGTTCTGGCGAGCGAATTCGAGCGGATTCCTGCAGGAAGTTTCCCGCTAGTCGAAATACGCCGACCGCATCAGTTCCGACAAATCCCGGCCGCGATGGGCCAGCGCCCGGCGTTCGGCTTCGACCTGGGGGCCGCAGACGGCGCGGAAGCGTTGCTGGACGCGATAGCCTTCGTTGAAATTCTCGATCAGGCGGTCACGGCGATTGCGGGATTCGGCAGCTTCCATGGCCAGAAGGGCGATCATCTGGTCGCGCCAGACCTGGGCATCATTGCCCGAGCAGGCATAGTCCAGATAGTGCAGCTCACCGAGTGTATAGGCGAGATAGGGCAGGATGCGTTCGACATCGACACTGGGCTCGGCCGGTTCCTCCTCGCGGAAGTTGCGGTTGTCACGACGATTGTCGAACCGGTTGTCCCGTTGCTGTGTTCGATCGCTCGGACTGTCGCGGAAGGTCTGGTTGGTGCGCAGGTCAATAGCCCTGTTATCGCCGCGCTGAGGCTTCTGGGCTTCAGCGGTGATCGGCAGGAGGCAAAGACACAGAATGACAGTCAGCGCGCGCATGATGCCTATTTCACCGCTGATTGTGGCGGCTGCATGGCGCTGACCATTTTTAGGGCACGCCCGATGACATCGCGGGTCTTGTCCCAGCGGGTCAGGGCCAGGGCTTCCTCGAGCGGATAGAAGACCGCTTCATCCACATCATCCTGCGCCAGCGGCTCGCCCGAGACCCAGCGAGCGGCATAGTCGACCAGTAGGTAATGCCAGTCGCCCGGCTGTCCCTTTTCGCGCAGGCCGATGCTGTCGACGACATCGATCAGGCCGACAATTTCCGCCTCGACACCGGTCTCTTCCTTCAGCTCGCGCAAGGCGGCTTCCGAGGTGGTTTCGCCATACTCGATCTTGCCGCCCGGAATGGACCATTCGCCCTGATAGGGTGGTTTGCCGCGGCGGATCAGCAGGACTTCGCTCTCGCCGCGAATGACGACAATGCCGGCCGCGGGAACAGGGGCGCGATCAGACATCATATTGTCCATTGGGGGACCAGACCGCGAGTTCATTGTCACTGGGATCCTTGAAGTGGAAACGGCGCCCGCCCGGGAAATTCTGGCGGTCGAACACGGTCGAGCCCGCGGCCTCGACACGGCGTTCGGCCGCTTCCAGGTCATCGGCCGCCAGAATAATCAGCGCGCCGGTGGGGAAGGGCTTCTCCTCCAGTCGCAGACCGCCGTCGAGCCCCGCATTCGTGAACGCCGCATAGCCCGGGCCATAATCCTCGAAGGTCCAGCCGAAGGCATTGGCGTAGAACGCCTTGGCCGCGTCCATGTCGGTGACGGGCAGTTCGTTATAGTCGATTTTCAGTACGGGAGTGTCGCTCATGTCCGCCTATTTGGCGGTCCATCCGCCATCCACGCTGATCCAGGAACCATTCATATTGGCCCCGGCGTCGGAGACAAGATAGAGCAACGCGCCAGCGAGCTGTTCATAAGTGACGAACTGCTTGGTTGGCTGGGCGGCCAGCATGACATCGCGCACGACTTCCTCTTCGGAAATACCGCGCGCCCTGGCCGTGTCGGCGATCTGGTTTTCCACCAGCGGTGTCTTCACATATCCCGGGCAGATGGCGTTACAGGTGATACCGTCCTCCGCCACTTCCAGGGCCAGCGTCTTGGTAAAGCCCATCACGCCGTGTTTGGCCGCGACATAGGCGGATTTGAACGGCGAGGCGACCAGGCCGTGGGCCGAGGCCAGGTTGACGATCCGACCCTTGCCCTGGCGTTTCATGATCGGCACGGCCGCCTTGGCACCATGGAAGACGGACGACAGGTTGATAGCTATGATCGCATCCCATTTCTCGGCCGGGAAATCCTCAACCGGGGAGACATGCTGGATGCCAGCATTGTTCATCAGGATGTCCAGCCGCCCGAACTCTTTCTCGGTCGAGGCAACCATGTCGGCGATCTCGTCCGCCTTGAGCATGTTGGCGCCGTGGTAACGCACCTCGACTCCATGATCGGCCGAAATTTTCGAACGCAGCGCCTCGATCTCGTCGGCATCTCCCAGCCCGTTGAGGACGATGTGGGCGCCGTTCTCTGCGAGTGCCTCGGCCATGGCCGCACCAATCCCGCTGGTCGAGCCAGTGACGATGGCCACCTGGCCGGTGAGATCAGTGCGAACTCCAGACATGAATGACCTTTCAAGTTTGTGCTGTGCGCAAGAAAGGGGATCAGGCGCGGGGGGTCAAGGGGTTGTTTGGGCGAGTATCCATAAACTGCAATTTCAAATTGAATTTGTGTTCTAATGAAAACGCCGGCCCATTCAGGCCGGCGTCAATAGGAGAGCGCAATGTTTCGGTTTCCGAAATGCACTCTCGTCCTTCGGGTGAGGAGAAATCGGATCAAAGGCTGGACGCTGGAGATCCGACTATCTATCGCCTAAAGGGCGGCCAAAGGGGACAGTTCGTACCTGTCCCAAGCGGCCCTTGGAGCATAACACAATGCAGGGATGTGCGGAAGTTCCGCCGCCTTCTTCCCAGCCGCGGCCGGTTGGGGGCGGGTCAAGGGGTGGTTGATACCAAACTGGCGACACCAATGTTTTGATGGCGGATCACAATCGGGTCAGCGTTGATCAATTGCGGTGTTTCCACGATATCTTCGACGTACAATGCACATCCGCTTTTGAGATCAAATTCACCCGCATGCCGATTGCGGAGCAGAATACGACGCACCGACGAGCCATCTATGCGAGTGAGCGGTCCTCTGTCTGGCATGTCGACGATTACTCCTGTGCACCTAATTAGGCCATCGCCTAGCGAACAGTGTCTGGGAACGCCATCGGACACGAGTTCAAACACACTTACCGGCACAGAATAAAACTGCGCCGAAATCATATCTGGCACAAAGCGTAGGCTGAGCCGCATTGAATTACGCCTACGCCGCTTTCTTGCCCGCCGCCGCCGGCTGGGGCCGCGTGAACAGGAGTTCGCCATCCTTCGAACCTTCGGGTTCGAAGCGATAACCACCGGCATCAAACTTCACCAGGTCGGCCGGGTCGGTGACGCGGTTTTCGATGACCCAGCGAGCCATCATGCCACGGGCTTTCTTGGCGTAGACCATAAGCGCGCGCAGCTGGCCGTCCTTTTCTTCCTTGAAGTTCGCTGTGATGACCCGCGTTTTCAGGGCCTTCCGGTCGACGGATTTGAAGTATTCGTTCGAGGCCAGGTTGAGGATGACGGGGTCCGCGTCTCCGTCCATGGCGGCATTGAGATCCTTGGCAATCGTCTGGCCCCAGAAGTCGTAGAGGCTTTCGCCGCGGCGGGTGTGCAGCTTGCGGCCCATTTCCAGGCGATAGGGGTGGATGCCGTCCAGCGGGCGCAGCGTGCCGTACATGCCGGAGAGAAGGCGCAGATGACCCTGGGCCCAGTCGAGGTCCTCGGCGGAGAGGCTGGCCGCGTCCAGACCGCGATAGACCTCGCCGTTGAACGCAAAGGCGGCCTGTTTCTCGCCCGGCTGTTCGGCGTCGAACGCCTGGAAACGCTCGCGGTTCAGCTTGGCCAGATCATCATTGATCTTCATCATCGTCTTGATCTTGGAGATCGTCAGTCCACGCGTGGTTTTCGAGAGGATGCGCGTCTCGTCGATCAGCGAGGGCTGCGTCTTCGGCAGATCGCGATCAACCGGGTCGAAATTCATGTTCTTGGCGGGCGACAACAATACGAGCATCGGGCGAATCTCCTTTGTCCCAGAGATAAGCACAGGCAGGCGGCTAGGGAAGGGGCGCGCTGGTGTGTGATGTTACACACCGGCTCGCCCGCTTCACTCGGGTCTGGATAAAGGGCCTACCAGCGGCGCTGCA
Source organism: Maricaulis sp. (assembly GCF_017643475.1). Taxonomy (GTDB): domain Bacteria; phylum Pseudomonadota; class Alphaproteobacteria; order Caulobacterales; family Maricaulaceae; genus Maricaulis. The sequence continues at coordinate 293,250 of NZ_JAEPNI010000002.1, read as the reverse complement.
GAATGGAGGGATCCACGCGGTTTGGGCGGGCTTGCTGGTAGGAGCTGAACAGTGAAGTGAATTCGCGCACATCCAGGGACTGGTCGCGGCAGATCAGCTGGCCGCGGGTGTTATAGACACGCAGATCCACATTGAGGTCGTCCGGGCCCGTAGACCAGCGTCCATCGCGACGGGAATTGTCCTCATGGCGCGCGGTCAGGATCGTTCGCAGCAGGAGCGTCTCACCCCAGGGGTGCGGTGAGAACTCGCCTTCGGCCTCAACCAGCGTCTCGCGACCTTCGCGGATGTGGATGGAGTAGGAACCCGCTCGTTCGGTGCGGGTCTTGGCGACCAGCTCGCCGCTGCCATCGCGTTCATACCAGCGCACAGCGCAGTCCTCACCGGGCTGCAGGGGCAGGCCATAGGGCGCGCGTTGCGCATCGGCGGCAGCGGTCACAGCCAGGGCAGCAAGGGCAGCAGACAGGATTTTCATGGGCGAGCTCCGTCGTTTCGAACCTCTTTGTAGGTCGGCTTGGCTGAGCCAATCCTGAGCTGCGTGTTCATCTGGCAGACAGGGGCGGTTGCGATCACTACTCTACAACAAAACCCGCGGATTCATGATGCCTTTCGGGTCCAGGGCGGACTTGATCGCTTTCATGACCTTTACATCGACCGGTTTGCGGCTGGCCAGTTCCTCGCGTTTGAGGACGCCGATGCCATGCTCGGCCGAGATGGAACCGTCGAACTCGGCGACGGTGTCGTAGACGATGCCGGAAATGCCGGAGGCGTTGGCCATGAATGCCTCCGCCTGGCCCGGGCTGGGGGAGGCGAAATTGAAGTGGACATTGCCGTCGCCGACATGGCCGAAACAGAACACCACCGCTTCCGGATAGGCCTGGGTTACGCGTTCGCTGCCGAGCTCGATGAATTCCGCCATGCGCGAAACCGGGATGGAGACATCGTGTTTGACCGAGCGGCCATAGGCACGTTCAGCCTCGGCGATGCTCTCGCGCAGGCGCCAGAAATCCCTGGCCTGGGTCTCGTTCTCGGCGATGGCACCGTCCTTGATGAGGCCCTGTTCAAAGCCGTCTCCCAGCGTCTCCTCCAGCGTTTCCCGGGCACCGTCGGCGCGGCCGAAGCTGAGTTCGCACAGCACATACCAGGCCTGTTGGGTTTCCAGCGGGTCACGGGTGCCGGGCACGTGTTCCAGAACACGCTCCAGGGCGATGCGCGGCAGGATCTCGAAGGCGGTCACGGCATTGCCGGACAGGCGTTTGGCCAGGCCCAGGAAGGTTACGGCGTCCTCGACACTGTCCATGCCGACAAAGGCCAGCTCGGTGCGGGCCGGGCGTGGGAAGAGTTTCAGCGTGGCCGCGGTGATAATGCCCAGCGTGCCTTCGGCGCCGATCAGCAATTGCTTGAGATCATAACCGGTATTGTCCTTGCGCAGGCCGGTCAGCCCCGACCAGATCGTGCCGTCGGGCAACACCGCCTCGAGGCCCAGCACCAACTCCCGCGTCATGCCGTAACGCAGGACCTGCACCCCGCCGGCATTGGTCGAGATCAGACCGCCAATCATGGCCGAGCCCTGTGAGCCCAGCGCCAGCGGGAACAAGCGCTCGGCATCGGCGGCGATATTCTGCAGGTTTTCCAGCACGCAGCCGGCCTCGACGGTCATCGAGTCATTGCCGATATCCATCGCGCGGACCCGGGTCATGCGTTTCAGCGAGATCAGCACCTCCCCCTGGGGCGTTGCCGCGCCACACAACGAGGTATTGCCGCCCTGGGGGGTGATGGCGATGCCGGCTTCGGCGCAGATCCTGACGGCCGCCGAGACGTCTTCGGTTGAACCCGGCTTGAGCAGGATCGGGGTCGAGCCCTGATAACGGCCGCGCCAGTCCTCGACATGCGGGGCCAGTTCGCTGGCGTCCTCGCTCCAGCCCTTTGGTCCGAGCGCGTCCTTGAGGGCCTGGCGGATTTCCTCGGTCACTTGCGTCATCAGCTGTCTCTCGGGGCTGCAGCACGTTGCAGCCGGTCATTGATGGCCTCGCCCAGGCCAGTTGCGGGAATGGGTGCGACGGCAATTGTCGCCGCGCCGCTGGTGTCGAGTTGTCTGAGCGCCGCGAACAGGCCGGTGGCCGCCTCCGCCAGATCACCGGTTTCGGACAGGTTGAGATCGCCGGCAATCTCGCCGAAACCCAGCAGGATCTCGTCATTGCGCGCCTCGGTCGCGTTCAGGCGCACCTTTGCGCCGGGCGCGTAATGGCTTTTCAGCATGCCGGGACTGGCCGGTGTGGCGCTGTCCTCGATCCGGGCCAGGGGGCCGGTCAGCGGTTCGATGGCGCCGCGATCAAGACCACCGGGGCGCAAAAGATTGGCCGTATCGTCCTCGACCATGACCACGGTGGACTCGACACCTACCGGGCAGGCGCCGCCATCCAGGATAAGATCGATCTTGTGCCCCAGGCCTTCAAAAACGTGCTGCGCTGTTGTCGGGCTGATGGAGCCGGAAGGGTTGGCGCTGGGTGCGACCAGCGGCCGGTCGACCGCGCGGATCAGCGCCTGAGCCGCTGGATGGGCCGGAGCGCGAATGGCGACGCTGTCGAGACCTGCATTGGCAAGATCACAGATCGGCGCTGTGGATTTTTTTGGCAGGACCAAAGTCAGCGGGCCGGGCCAGAAGGCCTGCATCAAGCCGCGCGCCAGTTCCGGTACATGCGCCAGCCGCGCCGCCATGGCCGCATCGGTGACATGGGCAATCAGCGGGTTAAAGCGCGGACGTCCCTTGGCCTCGTACAGACGAGCAACAGCATCCGCGTCGGCGGCATTGGCGGCCAGGCCGTAAACCGTCTCGGTTGGCATGGCCACAAGCCCGCCGCCGCGCAGGAGGTCTGCAGCGCGTTCGATGGCCTCGTCATGGCTGGCGGGAATAATTTCGGTACTCATGCCGCACAGCTAGCGCCATGCTGCACTGCAACGCAAGCCTAGTTCGCGGCATCTGCCTCGATATGCAGCACGATTGTGACGTTTGCGGCGGTATCGCCCCATCCCGAGGCACCGACACCGTAATCGGAGCGCGCGATCTCAAGCTCGGCATCGGCGACAGCACGGCCGCCATCGATGGTGAGAGAGAAGGGCAGGACCACGGCCTGGTCAGTGCCGCGAATACTCAGCGTGCCATGGGCTTCATAACCGGTGTCGGTCGCACGTACATCCTCTGACACGAAACGCGCTGCTTCATGGCTCTGAGGCGCGAGGCCTTCCTCGCTCAACATGGAATCATCCATCTGGCCATTGCCGGTCGAGCCGCTGGCCGTGCCGACACGGGCTTCGATGCGGGCATTCTCCAGATCGGACGGGTCCAGTGTGACCGCGGCCTCATAATCGGTGAATTCACCTTCGACAGACCCGCCAAAGGCCTGCGTGACAAAGCCGACGCGGCTGGCATCTGTGTCGAGTGTCCACTCCTGCGCTGCGGCCGGTGCTGCGAGAAGAGCGATGGAGACGGGGAGGAGGGTACGCAACATGGTGGGGCTATCCTTTGAGTAAGGGGATCATGCGGGCGAGGAGATTGTCCCGGTCGAGGAACTGGTGTTTCAGCGCCGCCGCTGCGTGCAGACCGACCAGGATGAGGATCACCCATCCACCAGCACCGTGGGCCGAGCCCATCGTGTCGGCAAAGGCCTCGGTCTGCGGGACCGGCAGACGCGGCAGGGTCAGGTCCGGATTATTGAAGAGATAGGACGGGAACGGCGAAGCGGAAGAGGCCATCCAGCCGCCAACCGGCATGCCGATCATGATCGCATAGAAAGCCATGTGCGTGCCGTGGGCGACCGTTTTCTCCCAGGGTTTCATGCCCTCGGGCAGGGCCGGGACCGGATGTGTGAACCGCCAGCCCAGCCGGATCAGGCTTAGCATCAACACGATGATGCCGGTGGTCTTGTGCATGTTGTAGGCGGCCTGGACTTCGGTGAGCGTGGTGCCGCCCCCGGCCTGGGCGTCTTCCAGCAGGCCATCCATGTACCAGCCGAAAAACACCATGCCGACCAGCAGGATGGCGAGCAGCCAGTGCAGAATAATCGCAACAGTGGAATAACGGGCCTCAGTCATCGAGTGCTCCTGTCCTTAGAAACTCGGCTTCGATCTCAATAAACACATCAGCGCCGACAATGGATTGTGGCAAATTGCCAATGCCAAAGGCCGTGCGGTCAATCTGCATTCGCCCGGAAAAGCCCAGGGCGCGTCGCTGTTCGAATGGATTTAATACACCGCCATGGAAGTCGATCTCCATCACGGTGTCGATCTCGCGCCCGTTGAGAAAAAGCGTGCCGGTCGCGCGTCCGCTCGCTTGTGAGATGACCTCGATCTGTGTGCTTTCAAAGCGGATCTGTGGGCTGGACCCGGCATTGAGCCAGCCATTGGCGAGGTCCAGGTCAAATTCGGTGTCGCCGGTGGAAATGCTGGCAGCATCGACCGTGGCGACCAGTCGGGCTGTTTCCGGCGAGGCTGGGTCGAAGTCCAGGCTGGCATCCATCGTGTCAAAGCGGCCGACATACCAGGAAATGCCCGTATGCCGGACCCGCCAGGCGACACTGGTATGGCTGGGGTCGAGTTCCCAGCTGCCTGTTGGCAGGCGCGCAGGCGCGGTGACGGGGGTAATGCAGGCGCTGAGAACCAGCGCGGCAAAAGGTATCAGATGACGTATACGCATGGCCCCAATCTATTCTCACACCTGCAGAATGTAACCGCTCTTGCCGTGAAAGCTGAGAAAATCACCTTTTCCAGTCTCGCAAGTTTCGTTTTGCGCGTTATGTTCGGGGCGCTGGTTGGAGGACTTCATGACATATCAGGCACCCGTCGATGAATTGCGTTTCACGCTCGAGGAAGTGGCTGCGGTAGGCGCAGTCAAATCCGGTGGCGCGTTTGCCGAGTTTTCCGAGGATCTCACCTTTGCGATCCTGGAAGAAGCCGCAAAACTGGCGGGGGGCGTGCTGGCTCCGCTCAATCGCACGGGCGATTTGCAGGGCTGTACGCTCAAGGATGGCGTGATCACCACCCCCGAAGGTTTCAAGGACGCTTATGCCCAGTTTGTCGAAGGCGGCTGGCAGGGGCTGCAATTCCCGGCTGAAGTGGGTGGCATGGGACTGCCGCGCGCTCTGGGCGTGGCCGTGCTGGAAATGATCCAGTCGGCCAACATGGCCTTTGGCCTGGGTCCGATGCTGACTTATGGCGCGATCGAGGCGCTGCTGGCGCACGGCACGCAGGAGCAGCGCGACCAGTACCTGCCCAAATTGCTGACCGGCGAGTGGACTGCAACGATGAACCTGACCGAGCCGCAGGCCGGATCGGATGTCGGTGCGCTGCGCACTAAGGCCGAACCCAATCCCGACGGGTCGTGGTCCATCTCCGGGCAGAAAATCTACATCACCTGGGGTGAGCACGACTGCACGGACAATATCATTCACCTGGTGCTGGCCCGCACGCCGGGATCGCCGGAAGGCACCAAGGGCATCTCGCTCTTCATTGTGCCGAAATTCCTGGACGACGGGACGCGCAATGCCGCGACCGCGATCGGGCTGGAGCACAAGCTGGGCATTCACGGCTCGCCGACCTGTACGATGGAATATGCCGGCGCCAAGGGCTGGCTGATCGGTGGCGAGAATGCCGGCATGCGCTGCATGTTCACGATGATGAATTCTGCGCGCCTCAATGTCGGTGTCCAGGGCGTGGGCATTGCCGAGCGCGCCTATCAACAGGCGCTGGCCTATGCCAAGGATCGCAAGCAGGGCAAGGCCATCGAGGCCGATGGTCCCGGGCCGCACGCCATCATCGAACATCCCGATATCCAGCGCACGCTCGCCATGATGCGCGCCAAGATCGCGGCGTCCCGCGCCATTTGCATCGCCACGGCGGTCGCGGCCGACCTGGCTGAACATGCCGAGGATGAGGAAGAGCGCGCCGCGGCCAAGCGCCGCGAGGAGTTGCTGACCCCGATCGCCAAGGCCTGGTCGACCGATATCGGTGTCGAGGTTGCCTCCATGGGTATCCAGATCCACGGTGGTATGGGCTTTATCGAGGAGACCGGTGCCGCCCAGCATCTGCGCGATGCGCGCATCGCTCCGATCTATGAGGGAACCAATGCCATCCAGGCGCTCGACCTGGCCGGACGCAAGCTCTCGATGGCGGGCGGCGCGGCGTTTGAGGAGCTCTACGCCGATATCGAACAGACCATCGAGTCCTGTTCCACTTCGTCCCACCCCGATCTGCCGCCGCTGGCCGAGCGTCTGGAAGATGGTCTGGACGCGCTCAAGGAAGCGGCCGCCTGGCTCAATTCGTCCGATCCGGCCGACCGCCTGTCCGGTGCAACGCCGTTCCTGACCCTGGCGGGTGAGGTGATCGGTGGCTGGATGCTGTGTGTGGGCGCTGTCGCCGTACGTCGTCGCCAGAAAGAGAATATCGGTGACCCGAAATTCGCTGCCGAACGCATCGCCCTGGCCAATTTCTATGCCGAGGCCGTGCTGGCGCTGTCGCCGTCACGCGTCGACGATATCACGATTGGCTATGACATGATTTCGGAACTGGGTTTCGAGGCGGGCTGATCAGACCCACATCGTGGAGGCATTGCCGACGCCGCGGCCGTCCAGCAGGCGGATGAAGCCGACGACATTGCGGATCAGCACCCACAGCCAGATCGCGGCATATCCCAGAAAGCCGATGGGCATCAGGATAAAGGTGAAGATCATCACGGTAGAGAGGACCAGGCCGACCAGCGCCGCCCAGAAGGTGCGGATCTGGAATTCGTAGTGGGAGTGCAGCCAGTTTGGCGCCTGGTCTCTGCGGGCATAGCCGATGATGACGGCGATGATCGATGAGACGCCGATGATATTGCCCAGCAGCATGAGCACATAACCCAGCCCGGCAAACAGCTTGTCGTCGCGGTCTGCGGCCTTGTTGGACGGGGCTTCGTATATCGTGTCGCTCATCGAGGGGCTCCTTTAGCCTGAATGTATCCGGTCCCACGTGGAAGGGCAGGGGGAACAGGGTTGTGACTGTCCCCCGCGACACTGCCGCCACGCTGCGGCAAAATCTGGGCGTGTTGATGCCGAAGGGGTTTCTTGTCGCCGGGTTTCGATTTACCCATGTCGTCGGGGAGCCCTTATGGGCCATAGGGAGATCGGCGCGTGCGCCTGGACTGGATCAAGACGAACCGGAATTTGCTGCAGTTTGTGACGGGCCTCGCTGGCTTGCTCATCCTGATCCTGCTGCATCTTCTGTTCGGTATCAGAGTTGGCTGGCCCTGGGCGCTGGTGGTTCTGATCTGTCCGGCCCTGATCGCGATCTCTCTGGCAGAACAATATCTCGCAGCCGAGCGGCTGTACGAGCAAGAGAGTAACGAGGAGAGTGCGCCATGATCGTCACTATGTCTGACAACGTCCCGGGACACGAAATCGACAGCGTCATCGGACTGGCGCGCGGCAATGTTGTGCGGGCGCGTTTCTTCGGTCGCGACTTTATTGCAGGTTTGCGCAATCTGGTCGGCGGCGAGGTGCCGGAATACACCAAACTCCTGGCCGAGAGCCGTGAACAGGCCATGGACCGCATGGTCCGCCACGCCGAGGAGCTGGGCGCGGATGCGGTTATCACTTTCCGCCTGTCGACGGCGACTGTTATGGATGGATCAGCAGAAATTCTCGCGTACGGAACGGCGGTAAAACTCAAATGAATCCTCTAGTGCAGCGATTGATGGACCGGGCCGCTGGCGAAGTGCTCGAAATCGTTAGATTTCTCGGCGGAGTGATCGCCGTCTGGCTGGTCCTTGTGACCTTCATCTTTGCCGCATTTCACATCCCGTCCGGCTCCATGCAGCCGACGCTGGAAGTCGGTGATCGCGTTCTTGTCTCCAAATGGGCCTATGGTTATTCGCGCCACTCCCTGCCGCTGGGCATTGGCTATCTGTTGCCCAGTAGTTGGAATGGACGCATTGCCTGGGCGGATCCGCAGCGCGGCGATGTGGTGGTATTCCGCGACGAACGCCAGGCCGATGGTCGTCCGCGTAATCTGATCAAGCGTGTTATTGGCGTTGCCGGCGATACGATCGAGATGCGTGATGGCCGCCTCTACCTGAATGGCGAGGCTGCTCCGCGCGTGCTGGAAGAGGTGCGCACCTATCGCGAAGGCCGTTCGCCTGTCCTGCGTACTGCGACCCTCTATACCGAGGTCCTGCCCGGTGATCGCGAACACGAAATCTATGAGCGCACGGATGATTTCGCACTGGACGATTATGGTCCTGTGACCGTTCTGCCCGGCACGGTTTTCGTGATGGGCGATAATCGTGACGCCTCCAATGACAGCCGCGCGCCAAGCGGGCCGGGCCTGGTCCCGCTGGCCAATGTTGTCGGCCGCGCCGAGACGGTGATGTTCACCATGGCCAATTGTCGCCGTGAAGCTGAACTTTATTGCCCGACGGGCCGTGTCTGGAGAGGCCTCTAGGTCATGTCGCGCACGTATCGCCTGCTGCGTCGATTGCCCCGCTGGGTGCGGGCCGGCTTGAGAGAAGGTGTCGAGGCCGTACGCTTCTTCTCCGGCGTCGTGGCAATCTGGTTTGCCTGGTCCTCGATCGCCTTTGCGACCTATTACATCCCCAGCGAAAGCATGCAGCCGACGCTGGAAGTCGGCGACCGTATCATCGTGTCCAAATGGGCCTATGGTTATTCGCGCCACTCCCTGCCGCTGGGGCTGGGGCACTGGTTGCCGGACAGCTGGGACGGCCGGATCGGCTGGGCCGAACCCGAGCGTGGCGATGTCATCGTGCTGCAGTCCCCGCGTGAGGACCTGGTGCTGATCAAGCGCGTGGTCGGTGTTCCGGGCGACAGTATCGAGGTGCGCAATGGCCGCCTGATCATCAATGGTGACCTGGTCTCGCGCGCAGAAACAGAAACGCGCCGTTATCGCCAGCACAATGGTTTTCCAGCTGTCGTTGATGTGATGGCGTTCGAGGAAGAGCTGCCCGGGGCGTCTACACACTGGATCTATGAGCGTACCGACCGTCATCCGCTGGATGATTTCGGCCCGATCTCGGTTCCGGTCGGGCATGTCTTCCTGATGGGCGATAACCGCGACAATTCCATCGACAGTCGTGCCGCGGGCGGACCGGGCTTCGTACCGATGGTCAATATCATCGGCCGGGCGGAGACGGTGCCGTTCACCTTCGAGCGCTGCGATAACGAGCCGGAACTACACTGTCCGACAGGCCGGGTCTGGCGTCCGCTCTGATCCCGCTCTAGTTTCCTGTACTCGATAAAGGGCGGGAGACCAGAATGAGCCTCAAAAACAAGACCATCTTCATCACCGGTGCCAGCCGTGGCATTGGCCTGGCGATTGCCGAGCGCTGTGCACGTGACGGCGCCAATATCGTTATCGCAGCCAAATCCGTGACCGAGGATTCGCGACTGGGCGGCACCATCCACACAGCGGCAGAAGCAGTGGAAGCCGCCGGCGGCCAGGCCCTGGCGGTGCAGTGCGATATCCGCGATGAAGCCAATGTCGAAACTGCGGTCGCCCAGGCGGTCGAGCGTTTCGGCGGCATTGATGCCGTGGTCAACAATGCCTCGGCCATCTATCCGCGCGGCACGGCCGATGTTCCGATGAAGCGGTATGACCTGATGCACGGCGTCAACGGACGTGGCACCTTCCTGGTGACCCAGAAATGCCTGCCGCATCTGGAAAAGGCGGAAAACCCGCACATTCTTGTACTCTCGCCGCCCCTGGACATGCGCCCGCTCTGGTTCGGTCCGCACGTGGCCTATACCAGCGCCAAATACCAGATGAGCCTGTGCGTGCTGGGCTGGGGAGCAGAATTCAAGGGGCGTATCGGCGCCAATGCCATCTGGCCGCGCACAGCGGTTGCCACGGCCGCGATTTCCAACGTCTTGGCCAATGACGAGGCGATGAAGACCTGTCGCAAGCCGGAAATTCTCGCCGACACAGCCTATGCCGTGCTCAACAAGCCGGCGAAGGAATTCACCGGCAATTTCCTCATCGACGACACCTTCCTCTATTCGGAGGGCGTAACCGATTTCGACCATTATTCCGTCGAGCCGGGCACCGATCTGCTGCCGGACTTCTTCGTGCCGGAAGAGGACGAGGCGCCGACCCCGCCGGGCGTGAAGATCATGGACCTGTCGGGACTGGCCGGCTGACACTATGAGCGTCCTGATCGTCGACAGTCCGGCCAGCGCCGGACACGCAGTGCCGCCGGACAATCCGGAACATCCCGGACGTTATGCGGCGGTCAGGCGCGCGCTTCAGCAGCTTTCTGGCGGTGAGTGGATCGAAAGCCGTTCTGCGACCCGTGACGAGCTGGAGCGGTTTCACACGCCTGGGCATGTGGAGCGTGTGCTGTCGGCCTGTGCTGCCGCCGAAGAAGGTGGCTGGCATGGGCTGGACTGGGACACCCATGTGCAGCAATCCTCGGCTGCGGCCGGATTGCATGCGGCAGGCGCGGCGCTGGAGGCCGTGGATCGTGTGATGGCCGGGGGGCCGCGACAGGCCTTTTGTCTCGCCCGCCCACCGGGGCATCACGCTGAACCGGACCGGGTGATGGGTTTTTGCCTGTTCAATTCCGTTGCCATTGCAGCCCTTCACGCGCTGGAAGCCTACGGGCTCGGCCGGGTGGCGATCATTGATATCGATGTGCATCACGGCAATGGCAGCCAGTGCCTGGCCGAGCGCGATGAGCGTGTCTTCTTCAGTTCCCTGCACCAGGCGCCACTTTATCCCGGCACAGGCCGGGAAGGGGAGACGGGGCTCAATGGCAATGTTCTCAACCTCACCTTCGCCGACAATTCCAGCTCCGCTCTTTGGCGTCAGCGCTTCGAGGCAGAGGTCCTGCCGGTACTCGCGAGGTTTCGTCCGGAGGTCATTCTGGTCTCGGCCGGATTTGACGCGCACGAGGCGGATCCGCTGGGTGGGTTGAACCTGACCGATGCCGATTACGGCTGGGTGGCCGGAAAAATACGCGCGAGCGCGGATGAATTTGCGCATTCCCGGCTTGTTTCCGTGCTGGAGGGGGGATACGACTGCCCCGCGCTTGGCCGGGCTGCTGCTGCCTTTGTCTCGGGTCTGTACAGCGCGCCGTAGAACCGTCTGTGAGGCGGGGCTATGGCTGGTGCCAACTGGATGAGCGTGAATGTCGAGCCCTGTCCCCGTCAAAGCCCCGCGAGTTCCCGGACGTCTTACCGTCGCCCGGCACGGCAAGCCTGACGCAAACCGCGAGCAGATGCTTGACTGGCGCGGGTATGAGGACTGGTGGGACAATACCTATCAGCCAGCCAGCCTGGTGCCCGGGCAGGATGCCTGTGACAATCTCAAGGCCGCCGCTGCGGCGTCCCATATCGTCTTTGCCTCCACGCTTCAGCGCGCAATCGAGACCGCGCAGGGCGCGGCGCCCGGGCGCGAGCTGGTGATTGATCCGGTGTTTGTGGAGGCCGAATTGCCACCGCCACCGATCCCGGGGCGTTACATGGCCAAGACCTGGGGCGTGTTTGCACGCTGCAGCTGGTGGTTTGGCATGTCCCGCGGCCGGGAAAGCCGGGTTGATGCGGAAGCCCGCGCGCAGCAGGCGGTGAACCGCCTTGTCGAGGCCGCGCAGGAGGGTGATGTCACCGTCTGCGCGCATGGTTGGTTCAACCGCATGATGCGCCCCTATATCAAGCAGGCAGGCTGGAAATGTGTGCATGATGGCGGGGACAGCTATTGGTCCTATCGCCAATACGAATATCGCGGCAAATGACGCGTTGCCCGCGTGCCCGAGCCTGCCTATTGTGCGGCGTGTCCTGGAGAAGACCCAATGCCTGAAACGCCCAATGCCGACATCGCGACCATGAATTTCGAGCAGGCCCTGGCCGAGCTGGAACGAATCGTCCAGCAGCTTGAAAGCGGTGAGGTGGAGCTGGAGCGTTCAATCGCGATCTATGAGCGCGGCGCTGCCCTGCGCGCGCATTGCGAAGGCAAGCTGAAGGATGCCGAGCTGAAGGTCGACAAGATCGTCAAGGGTGAGGACGGTTCACTCTCGCTTGAACCGGCCCAGCTGGACCAGTAAGGACCCGCCCGGGTTTCGTGTGATTTCCAAGTATCAAGCTGCGACCCGCTGAAGGTCGCCCTGTTGAGAGAGCCGCATGAGCGCTGAGAGCTTCGAGCAGAAACTGAACGAGACCGCTGACCGTGTCACCGTCGCGCTGGACGCGCTTCTGCCGCGTGCCGAGGGCCCGGAAGCCTCGCTCAATTCCGCCATGCGTTACGCAGCCCTGGGGCCGGGCAAGCGCCTGCGTCCTTTCCTGACCATGGAGCTGGGTAATCTGGTGCACGGTGACGAGCGCGGTCTGTTGCGTGCAGCCTGTGCGGTGGAGTGCATTCACGCCTATTCCCTGATCCATGATGATCTGCCCTGCATGGATGATGACGACCTGCGCCGCGGGCGGCCGACCGTGCACAAGGCCTATGACGAGGCGACGGCGGTGCTGGCCGGAGACGGGCTGCAATCCATTGCCTATGAAATCCTGGCGCACCCGGACACACATACCCAGGGCGCCGTGCGGGCGCGTCTGGTGGAAAAACTGGCCCGCGCCAGCGGTGCCAGCGGCATGGTCGGCGGGCAGATGATCGACATTATCGGCGAACGCGAAACGCTCGATATTTCAGTGGTTACGCGCATGCATCGCATGAAGACCGGCGCCCTGATCAATTTCACCGCCGAGGCCGTGACCACGCTGAAGGATGTGGAAGATCACATCCGCCGTGCGCTAGAAGGGTTTGCACACGATCTTGGCTTGGCTTATCAGATCACGGACGACCTTCTGGATGCCACGGGAGATGTCGACGAAGCGGGCAAGGCTGTCGGCAAGGATGCCGGTCAAGGAAAAGCCACCTTTGTCACCATTCTGGGCGTTGAGGGTGCCGAGGAACGGTCGCGACACTTGGCCGCGCAGGCCAAGGAGCACCTTGATCCGTTCGGCGAGCGTGCAAATTTGTTGAGGGAAGCGGTCGACTTTGTCCTGAAGCGCCGCTCTTGAAAGGCGGGTAGCCGGAATGTCTGTAAAGACGCCGAATCTTGATCGAATTCAAAATCCTTCGGACCTCAAGAATCTCGACCTGGACACGCTTAAGTCGGTTGCCGACGAATTGCGCGCCGAGACCATCGACGCAGTTTCTGTCACCGGTGGTCATCTCGGCTCTGCCCTGGGTGTCGTCGAGCTGACCACGGCGTTGCACCATGTCTTCGATACGCCGGACGACAAGGTGATCTGGGATGTGGGCCACCAGTGTTACCCGCACAAGATCCTGACCGAGCGCCGTGACCGCATCCGTACCCTGCGCCAGGGGGGCGGACTGTCCGGTTTCACCAAGCGTGCCGAGAGCGAGTATGACCCGTTCGGTGCTGCGCATGCCTCGACGTCCATTTCCGCCGGGCTGGGTTTTGCTGTCGCGCGTGATCTGAAAGAGGAAAGCCGCAATGTCATCGCCGTCATCGGTGACGGCTCGATGACCGCGGGCATGGCCTATGAAGCCATGAATAATGCCGGCGCGCTGAATTCGCGCCTGATCGTCATCCTCAACGATAATGACATGTCCATCGCGCCGCCGGTTGGCGCGATGAGCCATTATTTCTCTCGCCTGGTCTCCAGCCAGAGCTATCGAAACATCCGCAAAGTCGGCAAGGGTGTCGCCAAGGCATTGCACGTCCAGGAAGCGGCGCGCCGGGCCGAGGAATACATGCGTGGCATGGCCATGGGCGGCACGTTGTTCGAGGAGATGGGCTTTCGCTATGTCGGCCCGATCGACGGTCATGATGTGAGCCAGCTGGTCCCCGTCCTGCGCAACGTGCGTGATGGCGAGGAAGGCCCGGTCCTGATCCATGTCGTCACCCAGAAGGGCAAGGGCTACGCCCCTGCGGAAGCGGCGGCTGACAAGTATCACGGTGTCGCCAAGTTCAATGTCGTCACGGGCGAACAGCAAAAATCCAAGGGCGGTGCGCCGTCCTATACCGGCGTGTTTGCGCATCAGCTGATCAAGGAAGCCGAGGCGGATGACCGTGTCGTCGGCGTCACCGCGGCCATGCCCGGCGGTACCGGCCTGGACAAGTTCGCCGAGCGTTTTCCCGATCGCATGTTCGATGTCGGCATTGCCGAACAGCATGCCGTGACCTTTGCTGGCGGTCTCGCCGCAGACGGTATGAAACCCTATTGCGCGCTCTATTCCACCTTCCTGCAGCGCGGTTATGACCAGGTCGTGCACGATGTAGCGATCCAGAAACTGCCCGTGCGTTTTGCCATCGACCGGGCGGGCCTGGTCGGTGCGGATGGTTGCACGCACGCCGGTTCCTTCGATGTCGGATATCTCGGCGCCCTGCCGGGCATGGTAATCATGGCTGCGGCAGACGAGGCCGAGCTCTGCCACATGATCGCGACCGCCAACCAGATCGATGACCGCCCGTCTGCCTTCCGCTATCCGCGTGGCAATGGCACCGGCGTTGACCTGCCGGACGTTGCGGACGTGCTGGAGATCGGCAAGGGCCGGATCGTGCGCGAGGGCGGTTCCATCGCCATTCTGTCGCTGGGCACGCGTCTGGAAGAATCCCTCAAGGCCGCCGACGAACTGGCCGCCAAGGGTTTCCCGACCACGGTTGCCGATGCCCGCTTCGCCAAGCCGCTGGATGAGGAACTCATTCTGCGTCTGGCGCGTGAGCACGAAGTGCTGATCACGGTGGAAGAGGGCGCTGTGGGCGGTTTCGGAGCCTTTGTCCTGCACATGCTGGCTGAACGTGGCGCGCTGGACCGCGGCCTGAAGATCCGCACCATGACCCTGCCGGACGTGTTCCAGGACCAGGACACCCCGTTCAACATGTATGAAACCGCCGGCCTCAACGCCCGCCACATCGCCGCCAGGGCCCTGGAAGCCCTGGGCCGCGAACAGGAAGCGGCACAGGTGATGGCTGCGGGCGTGCAGGCTGAGTAATTGTTGCTCCAGCTCGGTGGGTGGGCATCTACTGCCGGTTTTTCTGGTGAAACTGAGATCGCTTTAATGCTGGCGCGTGGGCTTGCGGCTGCCGGTAGGCGGCATCATTGCTGTGATTAGGACGAAGCCCCTGCAGATGTTGATCCAAATTCGATCCGATCCGTCGACGGGCGGGATGCGCGCGTAGACGTTAAGTGCGCCGCAAGCATTCCGGCACAGACCCGGATGAACGCCGCGTCTCATTGTGTAGTCGCAAGGCACGCTCGAGAGGTGAGCGGTTGTCGACGATCAGTGTCATGAACCAGCCCCTGTCCGGCCCATGCTCATGCGCTTGCCAGCCGCCCATGCGGCTTCTTCCAATCTCGCCCAGCGGTTGGTCCGCAGTAACTGACCATTGACCGGCTGCACCTCCGTCATTGCTCGTAAGAAGAAGGGTTGGGTGTCCGTTTTCGGTCAGCGCTATTTCCAAAGATGGAGTGGTTTGAGGCCGCGTGCCGGTCACCACCTCAATGATGTCGCCGCTGATGTCGGGGCCGAGAGCGAGTTGTCTTGGCGTCTCGCTCCACTCGAAATCATCGAATGTTACGTACCATTCAGCCGCCCGGTAATCGCAGTGGGCCATACCGATATGAACGTGCACAGTCTGTGACGTTTGATGGGCAGCGGGCGATACACAAGCGGATGCGAGCGCTGCGGTTATTGCGATCATCCCGAAGCGGGCAGGCAGCATGGCGGTTCCCCTCGGTCGCTAGAATTGGGGTGTCGGGCGTCGTTCGGACAGTAATAGCGGGTAGGGTTGTTCGTGCAAAGCAAAATACCTCTTAGGTCCTCCCTCGGATTATCTAAGCGCTATTGGAGCTTGCGAACTGCCGGTGTTCGAGTGAAAAGATGCCATGCGTGCAGACAAATACCTCGTTGAAAACGGCCATTTCGAGACCCGCGCGCGCGCGCAGGAAGCGATCGAGGCGGGGCTGGTGACGCTGGACGGGGTGGCCTTGCGCAAGGCGTCTCAGAAAGTGCCGGCCGGCGCGAAAATCGAGGCCCAGGCCCTGCATCCCTATGTCAGTCGTGCGGCGCTGAAACTGGTGGGCGGGCTGGATGTCTTCGGCGTCGACCCGACGGGTCTGATCTGTCTGGATGTGGGCTCGTCCACGGGCGGTTTTACCGAGGTCCTGCTGGAACGCGGGGCGATGAAAGTCTACGCCGTGGATGTCGGCCGCGAGCAATTGCACGCGCGCCTGCGCGGAGATGATCGCGTGGTCTCGATGGAAGCGACCGATGCGCGGGATCTAACGGCCGAGGATTTTGACGCTCCGCCCTCGCTGATCGTCTGTGATGCGAGTTTCATCTCGCTCCTGAAAGTCATTCCCGTGCCCCTGTCCCTGGCCGCGGAGCGGGCGGTCTTTGTGGGGCTGATCAAACCCCAGTTCGAGGTCGGCCGCGACGGTATTGGCCGCGGCGGGCTGGTCCGGTCCGAGGACGAGGCCCTGCGCGCAGTGGACAGTGTCCGCACCGCTCTGGACGGCATGGCAGGCTTTCGGGTCGACAATGTCATCCCCAGCCCGATCGCCGGTGGTGATGGCAATCAGGAATACCTGGTGGTGGCGCGCAAGGGGTAGGGGCCGCCCCCCCCAAACAAAACGGCGACCCGTTTCCGGATCGCCGCTTCGTGTTCGCACTACTCTATTCACTAATTGCCGACAATCGTGTCGTAGGGGCGCCAGATGCCGTCATCGCCCTGGCACATATAGACCTGGACTTCGCCGACATAACCATCCGGGCCGCGGCGGCGGGTGGTCTGGTATTCGCAGACCCAGTCGGCGGAATTATAGCTGGCGCCGGAGCTGTAACCGGACGAGGCGTTGTAGCTGCGGGCGTTCTGGCTGGGCTGGGCGCCGCCGAGCAGTTCACCGTTTGAATAGCTGTCGGACCCGTCGGTATAGCCATAATCATCCGAGGAATACCCGTCGTCATAATAGCTGTCCTGGTAACGATCATCCGGCTTGCCGGAGTAACGATCATCATACTGGTCGTCATAACGGCGGTCATAGCGGTCGTTATAGCGGCTATCGCGATAACGCAGGTTCTCGCAATCATCCCCGCTGGCAATACCCGCGCCAATCAGGGCGCCGACGCCTGCGCCGGCGACCGTGGCCGCATCGTCATCGCTGGCATCACGATGATGGCGGCGGCGGTGGTGGCGGTAGCCACCGCGACGGTGATGGCGGCCGCGATGGGCGCGGCGCTCGCGGCGGTTATCGATATTCTCGTCGGCGATCTCGCTGCCGATGACAGCGCCCAGAATGCCACCGATCAGCGCGCCGGCGACCTGGCGACCCTGGCGATCGGAAACGCATTCCTCGTAACTTTGATAGTTCGACTGTGCGTGGGCCCCATTGGCAAACAGGGCCATGGCGCTCGCGGAAAGAAGGGCGGTTGTCAGCAGTTTCATGTGCGGTCTCCTCGTGAGCCAATTACCACGCAGCTCGTCAAGTGCTGGAGCCAAGCTATAGCGCCGTCGATGAGCCCAACATGAACGGTCGGGTTCACCCGATTACCATTGTGCAAGAAAAGGGCCTGGTTTGGGTTTCGCCGCGGGAAGGGTGACCCCTGCCCCTCGTCTGTCCACGATCCCCAACACTTGTCATCCCGGACGGATAGCCGGGCCTGACCCGGCTGGAGATCCGGGACCCATGCGGTCAGCGCTGTGGGTCCCGGATCTGCGCCCCGCTTTCGCGGGGCCTTCGTCCGGGATGACAAGCTTGGTGGCTTTTTCACCCCACAGACGCGCGCTCTGCCTCACAAAAAAGAACCGGCCCCTCTCGGAGCCGGTTCTGCCTCGTGTGGTCTTGCGAGGGTTACTGGTAGCGGGCGACCTGCCATTCGCCGTAAGCGTCGCGGCACATGCGGACCTCGTCGAGGCGATAGGTGCCGTCCGGCATGTAGATCTCCGCATCACCCCAGCGACATTCATTGCCGCCGTAACGATAGTTCTCGCGGATGGTGATCGAGCCGCGAATGCCCGAGTGCGGGTTGGCCCAGTAATACGGCTCGCCATACTCGAAGGCATAGTTCATCGCGTACTGGTACTGGGCGCGGTCGCAGTTATCCAGGCGGTCGACACTGCTGCCCAGGGCGGCGCCAAAACCTGCACCCAGCAGGATGCCCACGGCGGTGTCGTCATCATTGGCGGCAGCTCCGCCGATAATGGCGCCCAGGATGGCTCCGATGACAGCGCCGTCATTGTTTCCGTCATAGCGGCACAGACCATCGTAGTAGGCGAAACGGCGGCGGTCATAACCATAACGGTAATACCGGTCATGATAGCGCCAGCGGCTGGACGGACCCCAGTGGCCGTAATAACGCGAGTTCGACCAGCCATGGTTCATGTGGCGGATCCAGCGGGTCTGCTGACGCAGGCGGCGCTGATCGCGATAGAATTGGCGGCGGCGTTCCGCACGGCGCCAGCGGCGCTCGTCACGACGGGCTTCACGATAGTCGCGCCGATCCCGGCGGGCGTCCCGACGGTCTTCACGACGATCCCAGCGGTCCTCGCGACGGTCCCGGCGATAGTCACGACGGTCCTCCCGACGATCACGGCGGGCGTCTCGGCGATCTTCCCGGCGGTCGCGGCGGTTTTCGACACGATCCCGGCGGCGATCACGGCGATTATCTACCGTATCGCGGCGTTGCTCCTCGAACCGTTCACGACGCCGGTCCTGGCGGTCCTCAACCCGGTCCCGACGGCGATCCGTCCGGTCCTCGCGGCGCTCGCGCCGGCGTTCCTGGCGGGCATCCGCGGCGCGGCCATTATTGATCCGGTCCTGCACCTGTACGCGGCGTTCCTGACGGTTTTCCGCGCGGTTCTCGCGACGTTGCTGGCGATTATCAGCGCGGTTTTCCTGGCGACGCTGCTGACGGTTTTCCTGCCGGCGCTCCTGGCGGTTTTCCGAACGGTTTTCCCGGCGCTGCTGGCGGTTCTCCGAGCGATTTTCCTGGCGTCGCTGGCGATTTTCCGAGCGGTTTTCCTGGCGTCGTTGTTGACGGTTCTCCTGCCGGCGCTCCTGGCGATTTTCCGAACGGTTTTCCCGGCGCTGCTGGCGGTTTTCCGAGCGGTTTTCCTGGCGACGTTGCTGACGGCTCTCGGACCGGCGTTCCTGGCGATTTTCAGCGCGGTTCTGTCGTCGTTCCTGACGACCCTCCGCGCGTCGTTCCTGAGCCGCACGAATGCGCCGCTCATTGACTTCCTGCTGAACCTCGAACGCGGCTTCCTCGACAATCGCGGAGGCTTCCGCGGAACCGATAAACATCACGGAGGGCAGCAGGGCGGCAGCCATTAAGGCGGCTTTGGAGAAGTTCTTCTGGTTCATCTCGATCGCTCCCTATCGATGGGCCGGGATGTCCGGCGTTAACGGGAAGCTAAAACCTGGTCGATGAGCCCAGCATGAACGGGTGTGTCATGTTGGGATTTTACCAGGCTGCCTGGGCTTCGTGACGCAGTTTCTGGTCTGCCAGGACAAGCGCGGCCATGGCTTCGCCGACAGGAACGGCACGAATGGCGACACAGGGATCATGGCGGCCATGGGTGACGATCTGGGTCTCCTCGAAGGACCGGTCCAGCGTGTCGCGCGGCACCCGGATCGAGGAGGTCGGCTTGACGGCAATGCGAACAACGAGATCCTGCCCGGTGGAGATCCCGCCCAGCACGCCGCCATTATGGTTGGAGAGAAATTCCGGACCGTTATCGCCCGCGCGCATCTCGTCCGCGGCCGCTTCGCCCCGCATGGCGGCGGAGGCAAAACCCGCCCCGATCTCGACGCCCTTGACGGCATTGATCGTCATCATCGCTGCGGCGATCTCGCTATCCAGCTTGGCATAGATCGGCGCGCCCCAACCGGCCGGCAGGCCCGAGACGACAACTTCGACGATGCCGCCCGTGGAACTGCCATCCCGGCGCAGTTGGTCCATGTCCGCTTCCCACAAGCTTACCGTCTCGGCATCCGGGCAGAAAAACGGGTTGTTGGCCACCTCGTCCCAGTTCCAGCGCGCACGGTCGATGGAGCGCTCACCGATCTGGATCAGCGCGGCGCGGATCCGGATATCCTCGCTCAGCACCTTGCGGGCAATGCCGCCGGCAGCGACGCGCATGGCGGTCTCACGCGCGGACGAGCGCCCGCCGCCGCGATAATCGCGCACGCCGTATTTCATGTCGTAGGTAAAGTCCGCGTGGCCGGGGCGCCACTTGTCTCGGATGTCACCGTAATCCTTTGAGCGTGCATCGACATTCTCGATCATCAGGCTGATCGGCGTGCCGGTGGTCACCGGCCCGTTGGTGCGGTCATCCTCGAACACGCCGGAGAGGATGCGGACCTGGTCCGGTTCCTGGCGTGGCGTGACGTGGCGGCTGGTGCCCGGGCGGCGCAGATCCAGCCAGGGCTGGAGGTCGGCTGCGCTCAGCGGAATACCTGCCGGACAGCCATCCACGACGGCTCCGATTGCGGGGCCGTGGCTTTCCCCCCAGGTGGTGACCCGGAACATATGACCAAATGTGTTGTGAGACATGATTCATCCGCCGTTTGCGCGAGATTAGCGAGCCGAGGTCTAGCCGTCACGCCACACACTGCGAAATCCGGATATGCACGATCCGGGTACATGCGGACCATTGGAGCTAGGCGACCGACTGGGAATTGCGGATCCAGCGGGCAAAGCGGGACATGGGTGAAGGGCGGGAGAACTCGTCGACGAAGTTGGACAGCGCCTCGTCATCATTCTCGCCGGTCAGTTTTTCCCAGCCATCCGCAGTTTCGCGAATGGAGATCGTGACCATGACATTGTCCTCGCCGACCGCGGCCAGCTGGGCGCCATCCTCGGTGCCGGCCGGAATACGGACGATGACAGGCTTGTCACCGAGTTTGAGGGCGCGGGAAACGCCGCGCTGGGCATCGGCTGCTGTCACCTCGATTTCGAGGCAGGCCGGGCGATTGGCCTCGATCATGCGGATCGCCGCGACGATATCGGCCAGCTCGGACAGGGTGTCGGGAGAGGGCGTTGAGACATCGGGGTGCAGGCGCTTGGCCGCGTCGCGGAAGGCGGATTTCGCAGCCTTGAAACCCGCACCCGGATCCAGTCCGAGCACGGCATAAGCTTCACGAATACTTCCAACACGCGATGTCATGTGTCCCAGAGTAAATCCGAAAGATTCCCGAAAGGTTGACGCGCTGCGTGGGATCTCTACCTAGCGGTAAAGACAGCAAGGAGCGCTCGCCATGTCCAGGGACCCGCTTATTCCGCCATCGCCCAGTGATGCGGAGTACCAGAAAACGGCTGACGCCAATGCGGTGGAGATTTTCGATCGCGAGGACCCGTACGAGCTGTTCTCCCACTGGCTGGAGGATGCCAAGAAAAAGGAGCCCAATGACGCCAATGCCATGGCCCTGGCCACGGCGGACGAGGACGGGCTTCCTGATGTGCGCATGGTGCTTTTGAAAGGCGTCGATGAGCGCGGTTTCATCTTCTACACCAATCTGGACAGCGCCAAGGGCCAGCAACTTGCCGAGAATGCCAAGGCGGCGCTGTGTTTCCATTGGAAATCCTTGCGTCGCCAGGTGCGGGTGAGGGGGCTGGTCGAGGCGGTTCCGGCTGAGGAAGCGGACGCCTATTTCGCCTCCCGGGCGCGGGACAGCCGAATCGGGGCCTGGGCCTCGAAACAGTCCCGCCCGCTGGAAAGTCGCTTTGCGCTGGAGAAATCCGTGGCCAGGGAGGCGGCGCGTTTTGGCCTGGGCGAAGTGCCGCGTCCGCAGCACTGGTCCGGATTCATCATACGCCCCATGAGCTTGGAGTTCTGGCGCGATCGTCCCTTCCGTCTGCATGACAGACTGACCTTCGCGCGGGACGATTTTTCCTCGCCATGGAGTACCTCCCGGTTGTATCCTTGAGGCTCCAAACGGGCTGACAGGGGGTAGCGATGGACCGGATAACGTCGGTTCTTCGTACAAGTGTGTCTGTGCTTACGTGGTGGTGCGGCCTGTTGATGCTGCTCGTACCCGCATGGTTCGCCCTGGCCTCTTTCGGGGTGAAATTCGATTTCATCAACTGGGAACTCGGCCTGGGCGTGATGATCAACCAGCTTGGTCTGAGCGTGCTGTTGACCTCGATCGTGTCGGGCGTGCTGGCGCTGGGCGTGATCATTGCCCACCGCATCCTGACGAAACGCGCCTTTGGTGTGATCGCCACCCCGGTGTGGGCGGTCGTGATGGGCGTTGTCGGCATTGGCTGGATGACGTTGACCCTCGATCAGCGCGGCGAGACGCCCTATCTGGTGGATATCTCCACCGATACCCAGGACCCGCCCGGGTTTACCCAGTCCAATGTTCGGCGCCGTCTGGCCAGTGACCAGGGGCTGGACTACGCGACCAAGACCGATGCTGAGGGGCGGGCCTATGCCGACGCCCAGGCGGAATATTACCCCCAACTGACAAGCCTTTACCTGGACATGGATCCGGAAGCGGCTTTCCGCCGGGCCTTGCTGACGGCGCGGGATATGGGCTGGCATGTCGGTGCCGCCTCCCATTCTGCAGGCATGTTCGAGGCCACTGCGGAGAGTTTCTGGTTCGGCTTTACCGACGACATTGTCGTGCGGGTGCGCGAGACCGAGGAGGGTGAGGGCTCGATCATCGATGTGCGTTCACTGTCACGTCGCGAGATGCATGACCTCGGGCGCAATGCACACCGTGTCGCCGCCTTCCTGGAAGCGGTTCAGGTCGAGCCGACGGATGTCGATGCCTGGGCCGAGGCCGGTGCTCAGGCGGGCACCGGCAGTGAATAGCGGGCCTGCAGGTCGGCTGCGCCATCGCAGATGACACGGTTGGTTTCCACCAGGTGGATCATGTGGGCCAGCACGGAGTGGGCGGCTGCCGGGTGCAGGCGCTTGTCCACATCGGCATACATCACCGAAACCATGTCACGGATGTTCTCCTGGCCGGCACGCAGCCGGACCAGGATCTGTTCCTCGCGTTGCAGGCGGTGGTCGATATAGGCCTGGATGAACTCTGACGGGGTCTCGACAGCCGGGCCATGGGTCGGCCACAGGCGGTCATACCCATTGTCGCGAATACGGGCGAGCTCGCGCAGATAATCCCCCATCGAACCATCAGGCGGAGAGATCACACTAGTCGACCAGGCCATGACATGATCGCCACAGAACAGGGTGTTTTCCTCTTCCAGCGCGTAACAGACATGGTTGGACGTATGTCCCGGCGTGTGCAGGGCGCGAATGGACCAGTTGGATCCGGAAAACACCTGCTCGTCATTGATCTGGACGTCCGGCTGGAAACCGACATCATCCCCGGCCTCGAGACGGACCTCGCCACCGGTCGGCGCAATGTTCTGCGGACCGAAACCATAGACCTTTGCGCCATGTTTCTTCGCCAGCGGGTGCGCCATAGGCGAATGATCCAGATGGTGGTGCGTAACGAAGACGTGGGTGACGCGCTGGCCCTCCAGCGCCTTGTCGAGCGCGGCGATATGATCGTCCTGCACCGGGCCGGGATCGATGACCGCAACATCATCCGTACCGATGATGTAGACGCCGGTGCCGGTATAGGTGAAGGGGCCAGGATTTTGTGCAACGACGCGACGGATCAGCGGTGACAGCTGGTCACAGCGGCCGTACTCGAAGTCGAAATCGCGCACAAAAGGAATACTTGTCATTTAGTTGAGTTCCCGAGCATTGGAAGTTGAAGCTTCCAGATACTCCAAAAACGCGTCGGCCAAACGCCGTGTCACGCGGATTTTATCATCAAGTGACATTGCGATAGGTGGACCCATGTCGGTCTTGTTCACATCGACGACGTAGAGACGGCCGTCCGTACGGTCGCGCAAAACATCGAGGCCGCCCCAGTCAAGGCCCATGGCGCGGGTGAAGCGCGCCAGCATGTCCTGTTCATCGCGGGAAAGGACCTGGTCCGTATCGGTGATCAGGACTTCGTCATTGGAGTTGGAAAAACGATCCTCGACCCGGCGACGCTTGGGCAGGACCAGCGGAATACGTCCGCCAATGGTTGGACAGCGCAGATCCTCGACCAGGCCGCGTTCAATGCGGTTGTCGATGACCCGTTGATAGACATAGCCCTCGACCGGTTCGCACGGACCCTGGACGATACGGCCGTCATGGGCGCCGTTCTTTTCCGACTTCATCACCATGGCGCCTGTACAGCTGGTCGGATCAACGCTCAGCGAATAGCCGAAGACTTCCTCGAACACCTTGGTGACATGGCTCTTGGCGATGCTGGCGCAGTGGCGGTTGATGACATGGGCGCCCGGCGGCACCGGAGTGTCGTCGCAGGTGGTGCTGTCATCAAAGTAGAAAACGACATCGGCCTCAGACGGTTGTTTGGCGATCGAGGCGCCCGCAGCGTGCAGCACACTCCAGATCAGATACCAGGGGCGGGGACGGTCCGGCGCGAACCAGATACGTGGCCCGGTTTGGGACGGGGTTTTCAGCCTCCAGGACTCCACCACGAAGTAAAACGGGAACCAGTTGAGCACCTCACCGATCAGACCGGGCTCGATCGGCAGGCGCGCACCCGTCTTCTTCACGGTGACGATACCGTTCGAATATTCGAAATCCTTCCACCACAGCGCGCTGTGCATGGCTGATATCCTTCTACTCCGCGCGACACGTCCAATATGGGAATTCGCATTGTGCCTGCAAATCACACCGCATCACACCCGGCCCAGATCTTGCTAGCAGGTTAGCAAGATCACAGAAAGGTGAATGTGAAGGTGGCGAAGTTTCTCAACAGGCGATTACTGCGATTGGCGTGGCTTTTTGTTGCGATACTCGCATTTAACATGGTCTGGGTAGCGATGCAGCCCGACCGTTCAAGCAGCCGATCTGTATCAATTGCACCTATAAGCGCAACAGATGCTGCGGTGCAACGGCATCCGGTTGATTGACAAGTGCGCCCTGAAATTGAAACTGCACGCCTGATTTGAAGAGCTGCGTCACAATATATGTTTTCCTTTGTACTGCGAAGATTACTCGTCGCCATCCCGACTTTGATTGTGATTACGGCTCTGGCCTTCTTCATGATGAAGGTCGCGCCAGGCGGTCCCTTCGACCTTGAGCGGCCGATGCCGGACGAGATCCGTGAGCGCCTGCTTGAGCGCTATGGCATGGATCAACCGGTCTGGAAGCAATATCTCGACTATATGGTTAATCTGGCCCAGGGCGATCTCGGCCCGTCGCTGAAATTCCATGACAAGGACGTCGCGGAATTGATCGGCGAGGGTTTCCCTGTCTCCATCATGATCGGCTCGCTGGCCATGTTGCTCGCCGTGTTTGTCGGCACGCTGCTGGGCGCCATTGCCGCGCTGCGCCAGAACAAGTCCAGCGACTATGCAGTTATGGGTTTCGCCATGATCGGGGTCAGTATCCCGCCCCTTGTCATGGGGCCGATCCTGGCCCTTGTGCTGGGTCTGTACATGAACCTGTTACCGACGGGCGGTCTCAATTTCAATCGCTATGGGCTGAGTGTGCTGGTCCTGCCAGTGATCACGCTGGCCCTGCCACAGATCGCCATCATTGCGCGCCTGATGCGGGCGAGCATGATCGAGGTGATCCGCTCCAACTATATCCGCACCGCCCGTGCCAAGGGCCTGTCGGCCCCGGCGGTCATGGTCCGCCACGCCCTGCGCTCCGCGGTTCTGCCACTGGTCAGCTATCTCGGTCCGGCCTCTGCCGCAGTGATCTCCGGCTCGCTGGTGATTGAACGTGTCTTCCAGCTGCCGGGCATGGGCGCGTATTTCGTCGATGCCGCCCTGCAGCGTGACTATACGCTGGTGATGGGCGTTGTCGTTGTTTACGCCAGCCTGATCATATTCCTGAATTTGCTGGCAGACCTGCTCTACAGCGTGCTCAATCCGAGGGTGAAGTTCGACTCATGACCACGATCGTCAATCCCAAGGAAAAACAAGAAATGCTGACCAAGGCGGCGGTCCGGGGCCGTTCGCTCTGGGATGATGCCCGCACGCGCCTGATGCGCAACAAGGCCGCTGTGGCCTCGATGTTCATCCTGGGCGTGCTGGTCGTGCTGGCGATTATCGGCCAGCTGGGCATCTGGGTGCATGATTATGACACGATCTATCGTGATCGTGTGTCCATCGCGCCGACCCTGGACAACTGGCACATCCTGGGCACGGATGCCCAGGGGCGGGACCTTCTGGCCCGCACGCTGGTCGGACTGGGCGTGTCGCTGATGGTGGGCGTTGTCGCCACCATTGTCTCGCTGGTCATCGGTGTGACCTGGGGGGCGACAGCCGGATTTGTCGGCGGGCGTATCGACCAGATCATGATGCGTTTTGTCGACATCCTGTATTCGCTGCCCTTCATCTTCTTCGTCATCATCCTGATGGTCGTGTTCGGGCGCAATATCGTCCTGATCTTTGTCGCCATCGGCGCGGTTGAATGGCTGACCATGGCGCGCATCGTGCGTGGCCAGACCCTGGCCCTGGCCAAGATGGAATTTGTCGAGGCGGCCGAGGCCGCAGGTGTCTCGCGTGGCAAGATCATCCAGCGCCACATCATCCCGAACGTGCTGGGCCCGGTTGTGGTCTATGTGACGCTGATGATCCCGGTTGTGGTCCTGGCCGAGAGCTTCCTGTCCTTCCTGGGCCTGGGTGTCCAGGAACCGCTGACCTCGCTGGGTCGCCTGATCTCGACAGGTGCGCAGGACATGGAAGTCGCACCGTGGACGCTGATCGTGCCGGCTGTGACGATGATGATCACGCTGTTCTGCCTGAACTTCATCGGTGATGGCCTGCGCGACGCGATCGATCCCAAGGATCGCTGATCGCATCCCCGGACATGAAAAAAAGGGCCGCATCGAGCGGCCCTTTTCTTTTGTGGAAAGCCTGTGTCGGCTAGCGGTTGTCGACGCGGCGGACGCGGATGGAACGGCCCTGGCCGTTGATGCGCATCATGTAGCTGTCCAGCGCAGCCTCGCTGATCTCGGCATAGATGTCGCCGCGCGGAATGCGAACGCCACGCTCGTCGGTCTGACGCCAGACCTGTCCGTTCTCCATCGTGAAGATATGCGTGCCCAGACCCACAACGCGATAGCTGGCGATCGGCATGCGCACCGTATCCGGCGTACCATCGCGATTGCGCTCGACGACCTGGGACTCGCCCCCGATATCGCTTTCGGCCAGGGATGGTTCACGCACCGGGCGCGAGCCGAACTCCGCGACGGCGTCATCTCCGCGATCGGCTTCGGCGACGGCGCGTTCCTCGTCACGATTGCCAAAACCGGGGAGACGAACCCGCGGGATCAGGCGGCGGCGTTCCGGTGCGGCCTCTGCGGCGGCCCCGGCCGCGTCAGCGACACGCGATTCGCGTTGACCGAATTGGCTGTCACGGGACATCTGTTCCACGATGCGATCGTAACAAACCAGGCGAGCAAGGCTGTCGCTCTCGCCGCGGCAGGCGATCAGGGCATCGCGCGTATTGTCCTGTGCCAGCGCGGGTGCCGCAATCAGTGCGGTCAGGCCCGTCGAGCAGGCGAGCAGGATCGAAAGGCGGGAATTCATCATTGACACTCCAGTACGGGCGTTTATTTGCCATTCACAAGCGGTGTGCGACTGTCGACCACTTGGCGACGATAGTCTAGAACTACCGCTGAAATCATTTTTCACGTGTCGGAGGGGAGACCGAAACCGTGCTGCGCAATCGTATCATCAAAGCCGCTCTTGTAACCACATCACTGCTGGCCCTGGCGGCCTGCGGCGGCGGACAGCCGAACAATAGTGATTCCGTTACGCTTCACCGCGGTAACAATGCCGAGCCTCTTTCGCTTGACCCGCACCGTGCCAGCGGCACCTGGGAGAACAATATCATCGGCGACATGTTCGTCGGCCTGTTCACCGAGGATGCCAGCGGTTCGCCCATTCCGGGCATGGCCGAGAGCTGGGAAGTTGCCGAGGACGGCCTGACCTGGACCTTCACCTTGCGTGAAGCTCTCTGGTCGGATGGCGAGCCGGTCACGGCCAGCGATTTCGTGTTCTCCCTGCGTCGTATTTCCGATCCGCAGACCGGCGCCCAATATGTTTCGCTGCTGTTCCCGATCGAGGGCATTGCCGCAGCCAGCCGTGGTGAGATCTCCCCGGACCAGATCGGTGTTCGTGCGATTGACGACCGGACGCTGGAGATTTCCCTGGAAAATCCGGCGCCCTACCTGCCGGGCCTGCTGACGCACTACACGGCCTTCCCGATGCCGCAGCACGTGGTTGAACAGTATGGCGATGAATGGGTGCGCCCGGAAAACATCCAGTCCAATGGTGCCTTCCGCCTCTCTGACTGGCGCACGAACAACTACGTACACCTGGTGCGCAACGAGAACTTCTTCGACAACTCGAATGTCTGCCTGGATGAAGTCTTCTTCTATCCGACGGTGGATAACAGCGCGGCCAGCCGCCGCGTTCGCAATGGCGAGCTGGACCTGAACATGGAATTCCCGGGCCAGCAGCTCGACTTCCTGATGCGCGAAATCCCTGAATATGTCCGCGTTCATCCGTTCATGGGTACGATCTACTTCTCCCTGAACACCCAGCTGGAACAGTTCGAGGATGCCCAGGTCCGCAATGCGCTGGGCATGGCCATCGACCGGACCTTCATCGCTGAACAAATTCTCCAGGCCGGTCAGCCGCCGGCCTATTCCATGGTGCCGCCGGGCGTGGCCAATTATCCGGGCGGTGTGGCTGCGAGCTGGTCCAATATTCCGGTTGAGCAGCGCCGTGAAACCGCGCGCGAGATCCTCGAGGCGGCCGGTTATGGCCCGGACAATCCGCTGCGTTTCGAATACACCTACCGGGCGACGGGCGATAATCCGCGTATTGCGCCGGTCGTGCAGAATGACTGGTCGTCAATCGCCGAGTGGGTCATCCCCGAGCTGATCGTCAACGATACCCAGATCCATTACGACAATCTGCGCGCCTCCGACTTCCAGGTCGCTGATGGCGGTTGGATCGCGGACTATAATGACCCGTACAACTTCCTCTTCCTGGCGGAGTTCCGGTCAGTGCCGATGAATTACTCGCGCTATAACAATCCGGAATATGATGCGCTGGTCACTGCAGCGAACCAGGAGCTGGACCTGGCGGCCCGTGGCCAGATGATGGCCCAGGCGGAACAGATGATGATTGATGACATGCCGATCATTCCGATCGTGTTTTATGTCAACAAGAACCTGGTCAGCCCGCGCGTCACAGGCTGGGTCGACAATGTCGTCAACATCCACCGTTCGCGCTACATCTGCTTCAACGACGTTGAAGCAGCAGAATAAGTCGCCTTGCAGACAATCCCGACCCGACCTAGCCTGTACGCAAGTATAGCGCAGGTCGGGGTAGGGATATGTCGGGCGCAGACACAGTAACTGATGCGATTATCGCCGGCTCTGGAGCCGGCGAGATCGAGGACGCGATCCACGCGTCCAAACGTACCAAGCGGAATCGCGACAGCGCATTCCAGTCTCCCACAGCCGAGGGCACGTGCTCGAATTGCGGCACGCAATTGTCGGGGCCGGTCTGTCACAGCTGTGGCCAGACGGCGGACAGTTTCCATCGACCGGTGTGGGAATTGCTGACCGAGATCTTTGACGGTCTTTTCGGTTTCGAAGGCCGCATGTGGCGCACCATCCCGCCGCTGCTTTACCGCCCCGGCCATATCACCCGCCAATACCTGTCCGGCGTGCGCGCACGTTATGTGATGCCGTTCCGTCTCTATCTGACGGCGAGTGTTCTGTTCTTCTTGGTCGTGTTCGGTGCGACGAATATGGATTTCGGAGATGCTCCGACTGCTGCTGAGATCGAGGCTCAGCAGGCAGCTGTCGAACAGGGCTTGGTGACGGCGCGGGAGCAGATGGAAGCTGCCGGCATGTCGGGGGAGGAGATAGACCAGGCGCTTTCAGCAGCCGAAGCGGGGCGCGAAGCGCTTGCCGAAGTTGCCTCTGACCCCGTTGTGCAAGCTGCGCAGGAAGAGAACTGGAAAGAAAGCGCGATCAATGGCGTGCGTGTCGCACTGGTCCCTGAACTGTACCCCGAACTGGTAGCTGAAACCTCAGATGAAGGTGATGCCGAGGCGGTTCCGGGCGGCGTGATCGAGCTGGAAGAGGGAGTCTCGGTCAGTGTCGGCGAAGATATATCAGACATGCCGCTGGAGATTCGCCGTTTCCTGGCGGACCAGGCCGAGAGCGTGATCAACGACGACGGCCAGCTGATGCGGCGTGAGCTGGAAAAGTGGATCCCGCGCGTGATGTTCATCATGGTGCCGGTATACGGCTTCCTGCTGGCCTTCATGCATTTCTACAAGCGCGGCTATTTTTTCTACGATCACATGGTCGTTTCATTGCATTTCCATGCCTTCTTGTACCTGTTCATGCTGGTCACAATGGGGATTTCAGCCATCATCGGTGCCGGCTGGGCGATATTCATCCTGTTGATATGGTCGAATTTCTACCTCTACCGGATACACCGGCGGGTTTATGATCATGGCCGGTTTTCATCGGCCTTGCGGGTGATTGTGCTCAACTTCGCCTATTCGATCCTGCTGGCTATTGGCACGATCATCGCGCTGTTCCTTGCCTTTCTCAGCGGCTAGGGCGGCACGCCTCCACAAGAACGTGTCACAAAAAAGGGCCCGCCGATCAGCGGGCCCTTTCTTTTTGGATATGGCGTTCGGCCTAGCGCGGTTGCGGGGCCGTAGAGCGGAGCTGGACGCCGCGGGCATCCATCTGCTGGCGTGCTTCCACGGCGGCCTGGACTTCCGGCAGGTCCATCAGCGCATTCATGCGTGCCATGGCCTCGGCGCTGTCAGCGGAAACGCCGAACAGCTGTTGGAAGGCCTCGAAACCGGTCAGCGGTTCCGGATAGCGGCGCAGGCGGATCTCACCTTCCGGTGCGATACCGGCCAGTTCCTTGGCGGCGCCAATAGCGTCACGGAAGCCGCCGATCTCGTCGACCAGACCCAGGTCCAGCGCCTGGGCGCCGGTCCAGACACGGCCACGGGCAATTTCCAGCACGCGCTCGAGCGGCAGGTCACGTCCATCGGCCACGCGTGAGGTGAAGTCCTCGTAGATGTCTTCCATCTGGGTGCGATAGGCCTCGCGCTGGCTTTCCGTCCAGCTCTGCTGGCCCGAGAATGCGGTTGCATACTCGCCGCCGACGGAAACAGACTCAGTGTTCAGACCCAGGCGGGCATAGGTGCCGGAAAGATCGACCTTGCCCCCCAGAACACCGATGGAACCGGTGATGGTGGTGGCGTGAGCAATGATGTAGTCCGCCGGCGCGGCCAGGTAGTAACCACCCGACGCGGCCGCATTGGCCATGGAGATGACAACCGGCTTGCCGGCTTCGCGGGCGCGGATGACGGCGTGCCAGATCTGGTCGGAGGCGATTGCGGAACCGCCACCGGAATCAACGCGGATGACGATGGCGCGGACATTCGGGTCTTCCGCTGCCGCGAGGATGTTCTCGGACATCGCGTCGCCGCCGATCATGTCCGTGCCGCCAAACGGACCGGCTGCGCCGGAACCGGTGACGATGGCGCCCTGGCCCTCGATGAGGGCGATGACCGGAGCCGAGCTGAAGTCGGCCGGTGCCTGGGCGTAGTCATAGATGGACACGGCACTGGAGCCTGCGCCCGCACGGGCGAGGGCCGCTTCGCGGGCTTCCACGACGTGGCCAAGGCGGTCGATCATGCCCGCTTCCTGAGCGGTCTCGGCCGTGTGCGGTGCAGTTTCAAAAACGCCGGTGATATCGGTGACAGACTGATCGCGATCATCAGCGATCGAGGCAACGGCCGTGTCATAGATCGAGGTCATGTAGGAGGTCATGGCCTCACGATGCGCTTCGGTCAGGCCGGTTTCGACGTATTGGTTGGCAGCGTTCTTGTACTCATAGAATTGTTCGAACTGGGGCACCGCATCGAACTGGTCGAACAGGCCGCCCAGGAAGGTGATTTCGGCAGCGAGGCCCGCTGGCGTGAAGCTGGCCGTATCCTGCAGCCAGATCTCGTCGGACGCAGCAACGGCATAGTATCCGGTCAGTGACGTGCCTTCAAAACCCTGGGCGTGGGTCATGACAAAACGACCGCTCGCCTGGAAATTGGTGATCGCGGTGCGGATTTCCTCGGCGGTGGCCGGGGACATGCCGAATTCGTTGGCGCGGATGAAGAGGCCCTGGACGCGCTCATCGGCTTCGGCGCGCTCCAGCGTGCGCACGACGTCCACGACAGACAGCGGCTCGGAAAAGGCGAAGGGCGAGCTCGACGGGCTGTCGAGACGGCCGGTCCGCAGATCCAGCTCCAGCACGATGCCGTCGACCGGCAGCGCCACTTCTTTCTCTGCGCTGCTCATGGCTGACGCAAAGAGCGAGAACAACATGATCGTAAATACGATGACGGCCAGAACTGACCCGACAATCACACCAAAGATCGAACCAAAGAAGGTGATCCAGAACTGTTTCATTTTAACCCCTTAATGTCGCTGACACAGCGATCCGCCCGGCTTGCACCAGAAAACTGCAAGATCCGGTCCGCCTTTGGAGGGAAACTAGTGCTCCTGAACGGCACGGTCGAGGGGGATTGCGAGGGAATGTGTCCACGCACGAATCAATATCGCACAGCGTGACCGAAAGGCCGCAGGGGATGTTGATGAAGGGCGGGAAAATGAATGGTCGGAGTGGCGAGATTCGAACTCACGACCCCTGCCTCCCGAAGACAGTGCTCTACCAGGCTGAGCTACACTCCGAACCGAGGCGCGGCTTATAGCCAACAATGTTGGTAGGTGCAACGCGCTAATATCAGCCAGCCGCACATGAAGTGCAGCAGTGGCCGATTGCACTGGTATTTGAGCACGCGTCTGCAATTGAACGGCATTTTACCGCACAGACCCGTTGCATCATTTGAGCCGAGTCGTTATTTAGCCCGCTCCGCTGGAAACGCGGAACCGGTTGGGGCATCGCCAAGTGGTAAGGCATCGGTTTTTGGTACCGACATTCCCAGGTTCGAATCCTGGTGCCCCAGCCAACTCTTCAAGAAAATTTGTACGCGATTTTCAGGCGAGGCCTGAAATTTAATGTTTGTGCCCGTTTTCGTGCGCTTTGAGACACGGGTGATAGATAAATTATCATTGTAGCCACAGGCAGATTTCAAGCTTTCGCAATCTGCTATCTGCAGGCGAGTTCACGACAATTGCGCGTCCTGTCAGGCGAATTTGGGCCGAAAAAGCGCAGTTATGGGACGGTTCCGCCCACATTGCTCTATTGATCGCCGCACTTTGCTGGTGTTAGCGTTCATCCAAATTTCAAGCGGCGTGTCTGCGCCTATGAGTCGGTGGAGCAACCATCGCGATGTGAGTGAACTGCAGTTTCAACAGGCTCGGTAACCACTCATCCAGAAATAAGCGCTATGTCGGCGTTATAGACGACGGCGGCAGTGCCGTTTGAATTTAGGGTAGGGGGCCAAACCGGCAGGCTGACGCCGGTTCAGCACGAAATTAGTAAGCGGGAATCTCGTATGGGGGACCCGCATTGACCATTGTGAGGCGAGAAATGGTGAACTTGAAGAATTTGGTTCGCGCGTCGCTTATGGCGGCGGTTGCGACGGCAGCCTTTGGGGGTGTCGCTAGCGCGCAAAGCGCGGTGCTCAACCAGACGCTGGACGTTGCAGAGCAGAGCACGAATAACGGTCGTGAGACCCAGCAGCAGGTCGATCGACTCGATGACCAGCGTACGGACATTGAACTGGAATATCGCGCTCTGCTGCAGCAGATCGAATCCCAGCGCCTGTTCGTTGAACAGCAGCAGGTTTTCATCCGTTCGCAGGAGAACGAGCTGACCTCCCTGCAGCAGCAGATCGAACGCGTTGACAATATCGAGCGTGACCTCGCTCCGATGATGCGTGAAATGGTTGTGCAGCTTGACCAGTTTGTGAACCTCGACCTGCCTTTCAACCTTGAAGGTGAAGATGGTCGCCGCGCTCGCATCGAGCGTCTCTACGAGCTCGTTGACGATGCCGAGGTCTCCCAGGCCGAGCGCTACCGCGTGATCCTGAACGCCTATGAAATCGAAGCGTCCTACGGCCGCTCCGTTGTCGTGTTCGAGGAAACGGTTCTCGAAGACGGCGCTCCGGTGATCGTTGACGTACTGCGCATCGGCCGCGTTGCCTTGATCCGCAAGTCTCGCACGGACCAGAGCCTCTCGATCCTCTATGCAGGTGCTTCCGGCTACCAGGACGTT
This sequence comes from Maricaulis sp., assembly GCF_017643475.1. GTDB lineage: Bacteria > Pseudomonadota > Alphaproteobacteria > Caulobacterales > Maricaulaceae > Maricaulis. The sequence goes on along the minus strand of NZ_JAEPNI010000002.1, from coordinate 258,969 downwards.
CCGTCCAGCGCCCTGTCCAACGTAAACCGTGCCTTCCGCATCGCGGAAGAAGTCACGACCCCGTCTGTCTTCCTGGTCCCGCTTCCGGGCCCGTCGGCCGCGCAATAACGGTCAGGTTCGGAGAGTAGAACGATGAAAACGACGATGAAAATTCTCGCAGCTGCAATGTCTCTCGGCGTTGCCCTGTCCTCCGGTGTTGTCGCACAGACGCAGCCGGCCACGTCTCTTAACGAGCTGCTGAACCGCGTCCGTCAGGACACGCGTGAAGCCAGCCAGGAAAACCAGCAGCGCCTCAACGAGTTCACCGGCTCGCGCAATCAGCAGTCCGCACTGCTGTCTCAGGCTCGCGGTGAACTGTCGGCGCTCGAGCGTCAGGCGGATCAGCTGTCCGCTCAGTTCGACGCCAACCAGATCGCGATCGACGAGCAGGCTGACATCCTTCGCCAGCGCCAGGGTGCGTTCGGTGAAGTCTTCGGTACCGCTCGCCAGGTCGCCGGCGAATTTGCCGCTCAGATCGACAGCTCGATTGTTTCCGCTCAATTCCCGGGTCGTGCTGACGCCCTTGATTCTCTGGCGAACTCCAATGTTCTGCCGACGCGTGCCGAGCTGGACTTCATCCCGCGCCGCGTGATCGAGGAAATGATCCAGCAGCAGCGCGTTGTGAACTTCCAAAGCGTTGTCTACGGCGTCAATGGCGGTGAGCCGACCACGGTTACCCGTGTTGGTCCGTTTGTTGCCTGGTCCAACCACAACAACAATCAGCGTTTCGCGCTGTGGTCCCAGGAAGATGGCACCAATATCTGGCGTCTGTCCGACCTGGCTCGCCAGCCCCCGGCACAGTTCGTGTCCGGTGCATCTGCCATGTACAGCGCTGATGCCGGTGAAGTTGTCATGGGCGTGCTCGACCCGTCCCGTGGACCGCTTCTCGACATCTACAAGGACGTTCCGGATATTTCCGAGCGTATCGACCAGTCCGGTAATGTTGGTCTGGTGATCATCGGCCTGCTGGTCCTGTCTGCTGCTTTCGGTCTGTTCCGCATCTTCATGCTGTTCACGACGCAAGCTGCTGTCAGCGGTCAGAAGCGCAAGTCCAAGGCATCCAAGTCCAACCCGCTGGGCCGTGTTATGCTCGCTTATGAATCCGTCAAGGATCGTGACACCGAGACGATCGAGCTGAAGCTCGACAACGCCATCCTGCAGGAAACGCCGAAGCTCGACTTCGGTCTGAACTTCCTGAAGCTGGCTGCCGGTATTGCTCCGCTGCTGGGTCTGCTCGGTACGGTTACCGGTATGATCAAGACCTTCACGCAGATTACCCTCTTCGGTACGGGTGACCCGCGCGTAATGGCCGGTGGTATCTCGGAAGCCCTGATGACCACGGTGCTTGGCCTTATTGCTGCCATTCCGCTGCTGTTCATTCACAGCTTCGCAGCCAGCTTCGCGCGTGGTGTCCAGGCTGTCCTGGAAGAGCAGGCCGCTGGTCTGGTCGCTCGTCACGCTGAAGAATCCAACGGCTGATCGGAGGAAGCACGATGGATTTCCAGGCCGTATATTCCGGCCTTCAGGAGTTCCTCGAACGCGGGGGCCCCGTTCTGGTCGTCATCATGTTTACGACCTTTGTAATGTGGGCCTTCATGCTCGAGCGCTTCGCTTACTTCTTCCTCGCCCAGAAGGGTGATGCAGACAGAGCGAAGCGGGAGTGGGCCGCACGTGCAGACAAGAAGACTTGGTATGCACACGCGATCCGCGACCAGCTCATCTCGGAGGTCAAGGCAAGCGCCGATCAGAATGTCGAGCTCATCAAGACGCTCGTCGCTGTAGCGCCGCTCTTCGGACTGTTGGGGACAGTGACCGGCATGGTCTCAGTCTTTGACGTAATGTCCATTTCCGGATCGTCAGATGCCCAGGCCATGTCGGCCGGTGTATCGCGTGCGACGATCCCGACCATGGCTGGCATGGTGGCGTCCCTCTCGGGGCTCATCCTCGCCAATTACATCGAGAGAATGGCAAAGCGCCGCGTAGCGGTTCTTGCCGGCGATCTCGAGATTGAGGAGGCCTAGCCATGCGTCGTCGCAAGCAACAGGGAGATGAACAGGCAGAAGTCAACATGACGCCGATGCTCGACATCGTCTTCATCCTGCTCATCTTCTTCATCGTAACGGCTACTTTCCTCAACGAGGAAGGCATCAACATGCAGCCGCCGCCGGAGAGCGATGCTCCGCCGCCGGAGGATGCGCCGTCACCGATCGTGGTCCAGGTGGACGAGGACAATAATATCTTCGTCAACCGCGTGCGGACCGATGTCGACCGTGTGATTTCAGCCGTGAACCGTTTCCGTGCCGAGTCTGCCGGCAGTGCAGTTCTGATCGAAGCCAATGATGAAGCCTCCCACGGCATCATCGTTCGGATTTGGGATGACATGTCTGCCAACGGTGTGCCGGTCTCGCTGAGCCGCGCAAGCGGTCAACAGCAATAGCCGGGGAGGTGAGTTAATGGCTCGTCGCACTAGCCGAGTATCAACAGACGATAGTGATGTTGAACTGGATATGACGCCCATGCTGGACGTCGTCTTCATCCTCCTCATCTTTTTCATCGTCACATCCGTCTTCATCAAGGAACCGGGGGTGGATCCGCTCCGTCCCGAGGCCGTGACGCAAGACGATCTCAACCCGTCCATGCTCGTCGCCGTCACGTCGGAGAGCGAGATCTGGGTCAATCGCCGCGCCTATGAACAGGCCGAGCTTCGCACGGTGATCGAGCAGCTTCTGCAAGAGAACCCGCGTGCCCGCGCTACCATTCAGGGCGACCAAGAGGCCGAAATCGGTGTCATCCTCGATGTCCAGGACCTGCTCCTGGAGATGGGTGTGGATGTCACGATCTCGACCCTGCAGGAATAAGGAGAGGAATGATGGGAAGTATTATTCGTCTCGTTATCGGTGTTCCGATTGCCGCCCTGGTGACGATTGGTCTCTTCGTGATCATGTACAACCTCATCGTTCCCGATGAAGTTGATATTGGCGAGGAAGGTGAAAACCTCCGCATCTCGATCAATGACGAGGTTGCAGAGGTGGAAGCGCGTCGTCGTGACACCACGATTGACGATGTGGATCAGATTGATCCGCCGCCCCCGCCGCCGCAGATCGAACGCCAGGCCGCCGAACAGCCGACCGAAGGTCTTGACACCATCGTGGGTCAGATCCCGGAATTCGACACGCCGCAGCTGGGTTCTGACAGCGTAAGCTTCTCGGTCTCCGACCGTGATGCCCAGCCGCTGGTCCGGATCGAGCCGCAATATCCGCCGCGTGCTGCGGAGCGGGGTGTCGAGGGAACCTGTGCTGTACGTTTCGATGTGACACCGGACGGTACGCCGACCAATGTCACGATCATGAACTGTTCCAGTTCCATGTTCGAACGTGCATCCATCCGTGCTGTCGAGCGCTGGCGTTATAATCCCAAGGTCGAAAACGGTGTTCCGGTCGCACGTCGCGGCGTGGAAACCCAGTTCAACTTCGAACTTGCGGATTAAGATGTAGTCAGGGGTGGTCTCGCCACTGGGCGGACCACCTCATCTTCCGGCCCCGCGGCCCGTCTGTTCCAGACGACGCCAAGGCGCCAGAAAGCACCGGTCCAGGGAGAGGGACTGGTATGAAGGAGCCATCGATGACCCGTTTTGACGGATTCGATCTAGCGAAATTCACGCGCTCTGCGTCGATGATCGTGCTTGCCGGTGTGCTGTTCGGAACGGCTGTTTCCGACGCTGACGCACAGCGCCGCAATCGCCGTGATGCCGAGCAATCGGAAGAAGATGCTGCGGAACGCGTCTTCTCCGCCGCGATCGGTGAAATCGTGCTCGAGGCGCAGAACCAGCAGGCCGAGGAACTCTTTGCAGAGTCCATCGTGACGCTGAACCGCGCGCTCGGAAACAATAGTATCAACCCCTATGAACGTTCCATCGCGCTGCAAATGCGCGGTCGTGCCTATTATGAGCAGGAACAGGTTCAGCGGGCGATTACGGACTGGGAAACCGCGATCACGACCGGCGCTATGCTGCGCTCCGAGATTGCGAACCTGCGTATCAATATCGGCCAGCTCTACATTACCGAAGGCCAGTACGACCAGGGTATCAGCACGCTTGAGTCGGCCATTCGTGATGCCGGCGACGAGATCATCACGGCGCCGCTGGCCCGCATGCTCTCCCAGGCCTACGCCCAGGCTGAACGTTATGCCGACGGCCTGCGCTGGGCCGAGACCTTCTGGGAATTGCGCCCGGTCGCGGAACGGACACGCGGCGACTATTCGCTGATGCTGTTCTACTATCAGCAGATGGACATGGTTCCGCAGCAGATGGAAATCGTCGAGGCGATGGTCGCCCGTTGGCCTGACGAGAAGCGCAACTGGACGTCCTACGCATCCCTGCTGGCTCAGACGGGTCGTGAAACGGACGCGTTCGAAGCCAACAAGATCATGTACATCAACGGCATGCTCAATGAAGGTCCCGAGATCGAGCGGGTCGCGCAGTATTATTCCTTCTTCGAATATCCCTATCGGGGCGCTGTCATTCTCGAGCGCGAGATGAATGCGGGCCGTGTGGATCGTGACCAGGCCAATCTCAACCTGCTGGCCAATATGTGGCGTCAGTCGCGTGAGTGGGAGCGGGCAATTCCGGTTCTGCGTCAGCTGGCACAGCTGACTGGTGAAGGTGATGACTGGGTGAAACTGGCCGAGGCCCTCTACCAGGAGGACCAGCTGTCCGAAGCCGAGACCGCGTTCCAGGAAGCGCTGAACCGCGGCGGTATCAACCGTCCGGGCGATACCTGGAACCTGCTTGGCACGGTGCGCTACGAGCTGGGCCGTCGCCAGTCTGCTATCGCCGCCTTCCAGGAAGGTTCGCGTTATCCCTATGCGCGTTCGACGGCGAACGGCTGGGCGACCTTCATCCGAGCGGAGATCAATGGTGAGGCCGATCGTGCCCGCCTGCGCCGCCAGATTGCCCGTGACGAGTGCGGCTTCACCGTGACCGACCTGGTCAATGGTGCGCGCCTGTTCGGTGACGTTGACGAGGAAGGCCGCGTGAACATTGATGTTCCCGAGCGCTGCCAGCCCTTCTTCAACCGCTTTGGCGAGCCGATTGACGAAGTTGCGTCCAATGACGCTGCCGCGGAAAGCGATAACGGCTAGACCGCTGTCACCAAGGCTTTTGGATCAACGCCCCGGCCGTCTGGTCGGGGCGTTTTTCTATGTCCGGTATACACTGTTCACCCAATACAATTTCTGCGCGCCTTATTCTCGCCATCAGATGACGCGAGGCTTTCCACATCATGACAGCATGCACCGGGGCTGGGGAGTTCGTGTCATGAATTGGGGAGGTGCACATGATGGGACAGACCCGTCACGCCGGCTGGGCCGGTGTCTTAAGCGCGTTCGCGCTCATTCTGGCCGCCGCACCGGCCAGTGCTCTTGAATTCCAGACCGCCGAGGAGAACCAGGTCCTGCGTCCGCACGTGGGCGACCAGATCCTGCGCTATATCGAAGCCGAGCAGGAGGGGCTCTGGCTGGACGCGGCAAACGGATACACATCCTTGCTTGAGGAGGGCAGGCTGCAGCCCTTCGAGGAGGCGACCGTGCTGCAATTGCGTGGCCGGGTCTTTTACGAGCTTGAACAGCCGCAGCGTGCCGTGGAGGACTGGCGGCGTGCGATTGATCTGGGCGCGCTCGGTGTCGATGCGGACAACACATTACGTCTTAATGCCGGGCAATTGCTGATTGGTGAGGCGGATTATGGCGGTGGTACGCACATGATCGAGACCGCGCTCGCCCTGGGTGCACCGCTCAGTGCCGATATCGCCATGCGCATGGCCCAGGCCTATGGCCAGATGGAGGATTACGCCTCCGGACTGCGCTTTGCGCGCCAGGCCTTCGATCTCGCAGACAACCGGCGGCAGAACCATTACTCGCTGCTGCTCTTCTATTTCGAAAATCTCGGCATGGAGGGTGACCAGTTGGCGCTGATCGTGGACATGGTCGAGCGCTGGCCGGAGGAAAAGCGTTACTGGTCCCGCTGGGCTGCCCTGCTGGGCCGCCAGGACCGGGTCGAGGAAGCCTTCAACGTCAATGTTATCATGTATAACAACGGCCTGCTCAGCGAGAATGATGAGCTGATCCGGCTGGTCCAGTATTACGCCTTCAATGGTTATCCCTACCGGGCGGCGGACATCATGTCCCGCGAGATCAATTCCGGCCGGATCGAGGAAACTCCGGATCATCTGCGCATGCTGGCGAGCTATTGGCGTCAGGCCCGCGAATGGGATCGCGCCCTGCCGGTTCTGCATCGTGTCGCAACCACGACCGGCTTCGGCCCGGACTACGAGGCGCTCGGCGAGGCCCTCTATCAGCGCGCCGAATATGCCGAGGCGGAGGTGATGTTCGAACAGGCGCTCGAACAGGGCAATATCCGCCGCCCCGGCGACACCATGACGCTGATCGGCAATGCGCGATATGAACAACATGATTTTGTCGGCGCCATCGACGCGTTTGAACGCGCCTTGAGCTGGGAGTATTCGCGTGCGACCGCCCAGGGCTGGATCGACTTTATCGAACGCCGCATCGCCATCATCCGTCGGGGTGAGGAGCTGGTGCACGTGACGGCGATCGAACGCTGCGAGATCTGGCTGGAGGCGGAACGGCGATCGGTGCCCACCGATGAAACCGAGTTCACGGACGACAACCGCCGTGTGTTCGAACTGCCCAGTGAATGCGGGACCTATTTCAACCGCCTGGGCGAACGCCTGCCGGACTGGCAGGGGTTTTTGTAGGAACGAGGGGCATGTTCGGCGTGTTGGGAATGGCGTTGGCCGTTGGGCTGTTAAGTGGAGATCCGGTACACGGTGACTTGTGTCGCCCCCGGATCGCCCCTGATCCGTTGGTGACGGAAACGATTGCCGCTGACGCTTTGCAGACTCCGTACGCACGAGAAGTTCTTGATGTAATTCTGCGCCCTCACCCTGAGGACTTGCGGCAATCCGTGTTGGAATTGGAACATGCGCTGGCCCAACCCGCGTTCGGGGCAAACGAGCTGAATGCGCGGACCAGGGCGCTGGCTTACGTCTATCTCGGCGGCGCTTACTACAACCTGGATCGTAAGGACGCGTCTTTGGATTATTGGGAGCGGGCCGTGTCGACCAGGATGCTGTTCCCGGATGAGGCGGCGAGCGTTCATTTCAATCTGGCCCAGCTGTACATTCGGGCCAGCAATGTGCGCGACACGATCATCCATTTGCGGGCGACGGCGTGTTTGACGGATGCCGAGACAGAGCTGCCTGATCAGTTCGCTGACGTCGTTGGCCACGCCTCCCGTATGGAGGTGGTCCACCCAACGCTACTGGCCTGGCGAGAGCAGCTCGGTTTGATCGCCGCGAGACAGCGCCCAAATTCTCCCCCAAATGATCACAATTGATCTCAATCGCGGCACGCTTTTGCCGTGAGGCCGGGGTCTGATGAGGATGCGACGCGGTGCTGAGTTGTAGTCCGTGTCGCCCTCGGCAGACGGGTCAGAGGGGTTTTGATCCGGGGATCTGGCGAGGCTTCGGGGCGTTTGCCCGGTTGGGCCATGACGGCATCTGCCCATGGGGAGGTAGAACCGTGAATACAGCACTTAGAACACCCTTAGTCCTGCCGCTGGCGGCAGGCGCAACAGTCGGCCTTTTCCTGATGATGCGGGCGCTGATCGATATCGGCCCGGTGGTCTTCGAGGAGGCGCCGCCAGAGCTCGATATCGTGATGAATCTGGAAGTCCCGGACGCAGAAGTTCGCACACCACGACCCATGCCGGACGCTGAAACGATTGATCCGCCACCCGCGGTTCGTCCGAGTGAGGTGGAGCGCGCCGTGCCAGACAGCACGGCCATGACGACGAATTATGAAGTCCCGGCGATCGATTCACCCACGCTCAGCTCGACCGAGGTGAATTTTTCCCGCGACGGCAATCCGACACCGGTCGTGCGCATCAATCCGAGTTACCCGACCCTCATGGCGGAGCGCGGTATCGAGGGGCAGTGCGACATGATTTTCGACATCCTGCCCAATGGTACGACGACCAATGTGCGCGTCCTGTCCTGCACCAATCGCGCTTTTGAACGCACATCGGTCAGGGCCGTGGAACGCTGGCGTTACAACCCGCAGGTCCGCAACGGCCAGCCGATCACCTTCCAGGGTGCCCGCACCCAATTGCTCTACGCGCTGGAACAGTAAACAACAGCCTGGTCCTCGGTATCTGTGGTCTTGCGAGAACCAGGTCGCCCGCTGCGTCGTCGCAACGCAGCGGGCATTTTTTTATCTCACGCCAACTCGCTTTGCTCGCGGCTCCGACGGGGCGGCCTGACCGGCCGGAGCGCGGTCGCGCTCGCGAAGCCCGGAGGGCTTCGATTTGCGATGGTGGCTCTATCCCTCTCCCCACGGGGAGAGGTCGAGCGAAGCGAGGGGGAGGGGGCATGAGCGTAGCGAACAAAAAAGGCGCGGACCATTCAGCCCGCGCCTTTCCTGAAAACCTTGGAGCGAAGTTACTCCGCGGCGATGTCCTCGACTTCGCTATCGGCGAGGCCGGTGACCATCAGGGCGAAGGCCCAGTTGAGGGCGACCTCGCGCAGGCTGTCGAAACGACCGGACGCGCCGCCGTGGCCGGCACCCATATTCATCTTGAGTAGGGTGAGACCGTCATCGGTGCGGCGATCACGCATGCGGGCGACGTATTTGGTCGGTTCCCAATAGGTCACGCGCGGATCGGTCAGGCCACCGGTGGCGAGGATATGCGGATAGGCCGTCTCGGTGATCTGGTCGTACGGGCTGTACTCGATCATCGTCTGGTAATCCTCGGCACTCTCGATCGGATTACCCCATTCCGGCCATTCCGGCGGGGTCAGCGGCAGTTCGGCGTCGGACATGGTGTTGATCACGTCGACAAAGGGCACGGCTGCAATGGCACCGGCAAACAGGTCCGGCTGCAGGTTGACCGCTGCACCGACAAGGAGGCCGCCGGCCGAGCCGCCATAGGCGACGATATTGCCGCGCGAGGTGTAACCCTCAGCGGCCAGCGCCTCACCGGCCGAGACGAAGTCGCGGAAGGTGTTCATCTTCAGCTCGAGCTTGCCGTCCAGATACCACTGGTAACCGCGCGCCATGGAGCCACGGATATGGGCGATGGCGTAGACCATGCCGCGATCTGCCAGTGAGAGCGGGGTGACGCGGAAGCTGGCCGGGATGGTGATGCCATAGGAGCCGTAGCCATAGAGCATCAGCGGCGCGGAACCGTCGATCGGCGTGTCGCGGTGATGCAGGATGGTGACCGGGATTTCCACGCCATCATGACCGGGAGCCATGATACGGCGCACGACATAGTCGTCCGGATTGTGACCGGAGGGGACTTCCTGGCGCTTGCGCAGCACACGCTCGCGCGAGCGCATGTTGTAGTCATAGGTCTCTTCCGGCGTGGACGGGCTTTCATAGGAGAAACGCAGGCGGTCGACGGCGAACTCGTAGCCGCCCGACATGCCCAGCGAATAGGCCTCTTCCTCGAAGGCGATCTCGTGCTCCTCGCCGGTGGCGTATTCGTGCACGACAATGCGCGGCAGGGCGTTTTCACGCTCGGAACGCACCAGCCAGTCTTCAAAACCGATCACACCATTGACCAGCACGCCCGGACGGTGGGCGACAAAGTCTTCCCAGTTTTCCCGGCCCGGATTGTCCAGCGGAGCGGTGACGATCTTGAAGTCGACAGCGCCGTCCGCATTGGTGCGGAAGTAGAAACGGTCCGTGGCTTCGGTCAGATAGTATTCCACACCCTCTTCACGGGCCGCGATCAGCACCGGCTCGCCGGCCGGATCGGCCGCGTCGATGACGCGGATCTCGTTAGAGGTGTGACCCCCGGCATTGATGACGATGTAGTTCTCGCCGTCAGACGAACCGACGCTGACGAAGAAACCCGGATCTTCCTCGTCATAGATCAGCTCGGACGTGCCGCCATCGCGGTTCTGGCGATAGACGCGCTTGGAGCGGCCATTATCATCGCGCCACACCCAGTAGAGGGTGGAGCTGTCATTGGCCCAGACAAAATCGCCGGTGCTTTCATCCGTCAGCGTGGCGATGACCGAACCGGTGGCGACTTCGCGGATAATGATCTCATAGTATTCCGAACCGCGTGTATCCACGGCATAGGCCACGAATTCATGGTTCGGGCTGTGCTCGACATTGCCAAAGTCCAGATAGTCGAAATCACCGGCCTCGGCATCACCATCGATGAGGATCTCTTCCTCGCCCGTCGGCTCACCGGTTTCCGGGTCGATCGGACGGCGCGAGAAGACCGGATACTGGCCGCCTTCACGATAGCGGGTGAAGTATTCATAATTGCCGTGCGGCTGCGGGACAGAGCTGTCGTCTTCCTTGATGCGACCGCGGATCTCCTGGAAAATCCGCTCCTGCAAGGCCTCGGTCGGCTCCATGACGGCGTCGAGATAGGCGTTCTCGGCATCCAGCACGGCGCGGATGTCTTCCTGCAGCGTGTCAGGCTCGCGCATGACCTGCTGCCAGTTCTCGTCCTTGATCCACTGGTATTCGTCCACACGTGTGAAGCCGACCTGTTCAATGGTCACCGGGCGCTGTTCCACCTGCGGGGCTTCCAGCCCCCGGGCGCGCTCGATGAGGGCGGAGCTCGCCGTTTGAGGTGTCTCTGAGTTCATGGAAGTCTCCTGGCTGCAGGCGGCCAGCGTGACGGCCGCAAAGCCAGTCACCACGCCCCTGAGCATGGTCGTCGATAATCTGTGTTTCACTTTACTCTCCCCCGACCCGAAGGCGTTCAATCCTGTGCGGGTCGAAAATCCAGAACGTTCCCATTGATGCAGTATCGCAGGCCATCAGGACCGGGGCCATCGGGGAAAACATGTCCCAGATGTGCGCCGCAATTGGCACAATGCACCTCGGTGCGTGGCAGGGCCAGCTTGAGGTCTTCCTTGGTCTCCACCGCGCCCTGGCGCGCGACCTGGGAGAAGGAGGGCCAGCCGGAGCCGGAATCGTATTTGTCATTGGCGGCAAACAGGAATTCACCGCACACCGTGCAGTGATACTCACCGGGGCGTTTCTCGGTGTAGAGCGGGTGGGAGAAGGCGTACTCGGTGGCCTCGGCAAAAGCGATCGCGTCTTCTTCCGGGCTCAGCTTCTCGCGCAGCGTGGCGATTTCGGCATCACTCAGTCTCGGCATCATCTTTCTCCTTCGGCTCGTGTTTGAGCGCGACCGGTTCGGCGCGCTTCACCGACAAGATAGGTGTTGCGACGCAAATGAGAACCAGCACCAGGCCCAGGCCGATCATCGGGATGAGGGCGGCTGGTCGTGCGCCAATGGCACCGACGATCGGCCCCATCAGCAAAATGCCCGCTGGCATGCCGCCAAAAAGTCCCAGCTGGTACACCGACATGACCCGGGCCAGCTTGTCCGGCGGGGCCTGTTCCTGGACCACAGAACGGCTGAGCGAGATGGCGATGCCCGCGCCCAGCCCCCAGGCGAAGACGAGACCGTAGAGCGACCAGAAGGGAATGGGGGCGGCAAAGGCGCCTACGGCGAGCACGGTGACACCCTGGGCGGCGATCAGCGCCCGTCCCGGGCGTTCGATCTGGCCGAATTTCACCAGCAGGACATTGGCCACGAAGGCACCAAGCCAGAAGGTGACCATCAGGCTGGAGAGTTCGGGATATCCACCGCCATAAGCATCACGGATCAGAATCGGGATCAGCACCAGGAAGGCGCCGCCGACAATGAAAATTCCGATCGCCACCATGATCGCCGTCATCGGCATCAGCACGGGCGAGTGCAAAACGGCATCCAACCCGTCCTTGAGGTCGCGCAGCGGGTGTTCGGTCGACTTGTTCCGTTTCGAGCCCAGGCGCGGCAGGAAAGCGGCCGACAGGCCACCGATGACCAGGCCCACGCCCATCATCAGGAACAGCGGGCCCGGGCCCGTGATCGCGGCGAAATAGCCGGCGGCCATGCCGGCGATCTGGGCGCCGAACTGGACGGCAGAGGCCATGACAACCGCACGCTGCAGCTCGATCCCGCCATGACGGGTCTTGGCGGAAATGCGCACGATGGGATTGATGGCGCTGTCGCGGGCCGGCATGACGAATCCCCCGGCCACACCGACCAGGGCGGCGAAAATGACCAGGTTCATATAGGTCAGGATATCGCTCATCATCATGGAAGCGAGGCCGATCGTGCACAGGCCGGCAAACAGGTAGAAATAGAAGATGATGCCGCGCCGGTCCTTGCGTTCCGCGAGCACGCCGGCCGCAGGCAGCAAGAGCGCCATGGGCGCGGTAAGGGCGGCCTGGGCGAAACTCAGCCGCTCCGGGCTTTCCATCAGGGTGAAGGTGATCACGCCGGGAAACAGGGTGGTCTGCAGTCCGAAGCCGAAAAACCAGCCCGCCACCAGCACCAGGTATGCGCCGAAGGGCGGCATGCGCAGCTTGCGATTACCGGCGAGGGGACGAAACAGCGGCAATTGAGTTTTCCCGTTTGTCCTCACGAGACCGCCAAGCGCTCGTGATGGAGTGTGATTGGTATTGCGTCCTGTCTAGCAACATGTAGGGCTTAAGCAAATTCATCTGATGCAGGCCAAGGAGTGACTGTAATGAAAATGGTTCGTCTGGGTGGCAGCGTGGTGCTGGCGCTGTTCATGCTCTTCATGGGCGCGCAGAAGTTCGGCGCCTCCAATCCGGTTTTCTCCTATCTGGCCGCCAATTCCGGGATCGAGCTGTTCGAGCCCGTGATCCGCACTGCCACCGGTGTGGCGGAAGTCCTGGCAGCAGTGTTGCTGCTGGTCGGTGTCTTCGCCGGCAAGTTCCGCGGCCTCGGCGCGCTTTTGTCACTGGGCGTGATTGGCGGCGCGATCGGCTTTCACCTGTCGCCATGGCTCGGCATCAATGCCCCGGTCGCCTTTGCCGAAGGTGGTGGCTATGAGTTCAGCCCCATGCTGTTCGGCATGGCCGTCGTGTTCGGGGGCCTGTCCGCCGTACTGACGGTCATCGACCGCGAGCACCTGCCGGTGATCGGCAAGGGGTAGGGTGGATCTTCCTTACCCTTGATGGGCGGGAATGTACTTTTCTGCTCCACAAACCTCCGTCATCATCCGGCTTGTCCGGGTGACCTCAGCTCGCCTCTCGACAGGATAGCCGAGGTCCCCCGGATGTCTGCTTCGCAGCCACCGTGGGATGACGGCAGCGTTGATTGAAACAACAGATTTGATGTCAATCTTTGTATCGGCTTGCTCCAGCTAACCTTTCCCGACAATCCACCCCCTCCCGCGCACGCTTTTTTAACACCACACCGCCAGTCTGGCTGCGAACAAAACGGATCCAGCCCGATGGCCCAAGCTGAACCCTTTGACCTGGATCAGCCCGTCACCTCACGTGCGCGGGCTGTTCTGGCGCGTCGTCTGGCGGATATTGTCGGGCTGCCGACCTCGCGACTGACGCCGCGCGAGCGCTGGATTGTCGGCGACTTGCTGCATGATCTTTTGCGGCAGGGGGATGAGCAGCTTCGCAAGCGGGTGGCCCAGCGTCTGGCCGGGCTGAACGAAGCGCCGCACCGTCTCTTACGCATGCTGGCCGTTGACAAGTTCGAGATTGCCGAGCCCATTCTCGAAGAGTGCATGGCGCTGACCGATTTCGACATGCTGGAAATCGTCCAGGGCGGCACGGTGGATCATCGCCTGGCGATTGCCCGCCGGGAAAATCTCTCGGAGACGGTTGCCGCAGCGCTGGCGGCCTATGGCGAAGTTGCAGTCGTCAAACGCCTGCTCAAGAACAAGACGGCCTTGCTGGCGGCTCCGACAATTGACCATGTTGTCGCCGCAGCGCGGGAAGAGCCGAGTTACGCCCCGCTGATCATCCGTCGTGGCGAGTTGCGACCGGCCCAGGCGTTTCGCCTCTTCTGGGGCTGTGATCATGAAAACCGGCTGGAAATCCTCGAGCGTTTCGCCGTGGATCGCACCATTCTCATCGATGCCTCGGAAGACATTTTCCCGATGGCCCGGGCGGAGGGCTGGTCCGACCCGCTGGTGCGACGCATCCTGCGCTATATCGACCGGCGCCAGCGCAATCGTGAGGCCGTGACGCTCAGCCCGTTCGACAGCCTGGAAGGTGCTCTGGAGGCCATGCGTGTGGCTGGACCTCGCCAGGACATCATCTCCGAGGTCGCGACCCTGTCGGGTATTGATATCGGCCTGATGCGCAAGCTGGTCGACGACATGTCCGGGGAACCCTTTGCCGTCCTGTGCAAGGCGACGGGACTGAAATGGCCGTCTTTCGAGGCCTTCTGGGTTGGCGTGGGGCGCCAGACCGACAGCGTCCAGGCCGAACAGGCCCGCCATGTCTATGCCATGCTTTCGGTTGAAAAGGCCCAGACCGTGCTGCGTTACTGGAACCTGTCCACCGAGACCGGCGCACATTAACCCGCGAAAAGTTGGGGTTTTGGCGCTGGGAATCCCTGAAAGCGCGCAGTTTGCCAACCCTGCCGATCACATTTGCCTGATACAGTGTGGGTAGGTGTGCGAAATCCTGACGGTTTGTCTGGCCAAGCCAATTCCTGATCGCTAATAACCGTTACTGAGCGTTAACGCGCGGGGAGATTCCATGGCTTATGGTGTCGGCCTCACCGCCGTCCTGGTGGTGCTTTGGCTAGTTTTATCCGGTTCCTACACCCTGTCCGGCGACCACAAGGTCCTGCTGGTCATGTCCGTATTGAGCATTGCGGGTGCAGTCTATCTGACTGTTCGCATGCGTATTCTTGATCGCGAGACGGTGCCCCTGAAGCCCGCCTTTGCCCTATTCGGGTATTGGGGTTGGCTTGGCCGGGAAATCGTGGCGGCCAATCTGGCTGTTGTGAAGCTGATCATGAAACCCGAGATCGAAGTTGAGCCGCGCCTGATTCGCGTGCCGGTCGATCTGCGCACGGGCCTGGCGCGATGTGTGTTCGCCAATTCCATCACGCTGACACCGGGAACGGTGACGGTGGATGTGGAGGAGGATGGCTTCCTCGTGCACGCGCTGGACAATTCCTTCACCGCTCCGGAAGGCTTTGCCGAAATGGCAGCCCGTACGGATGAAGCGTCGGACGGACGCCGGGAGGCTGAATAATGGATCTTGTGAACTTTGTTATCGCGTTGGGTATGGCCGGTGCGATGGCGATCATGCTCGCTCGCCTGTTTGCCGGGCCGACATTGTATGACCGCGTCCTGGCCGCCAATTCCTTTGGTACCAAGACGGTGCTTTTCCTGCTGGTCTTCTCTGCGATTGCCGGACGCCAGGACGCCATCGATATCGCGCTGCTCTATGCGTTGATCAATTTTGTGGCGACGATCGCGATCCTGAAATTCTTCCGCTATCGCTCGCTCGAGATCGCCCTGGCGCGCATGTCGCTGCGCAAGGCCGTGGACGGGGATTTCGACGAATGACCCTGGTTGAATTCGGACAACACGCCCTGTTCGCCATCGCTGTGGGTTCCATGACCCTCGGTCTTATGCTCGTTCTGGCCGGCGCCATTGGTGTCATCCGCCTGCCGGATTTCTACACGCGCATGCACGCGGCCGGTGTCACCGACACGCTGGGCGCCGAGCTGATCATTCTCGGCCTGATCCTGCAGGCCGGTGACTGGCAGACCATGGCCAAGCTGGCGCTTGTCGGCCTGCTGCTCTTCCTGACCAGTCCGACAGCGACGCATGCGGTTGCAAATGCCGCCCACCGGGCCGGCCAGAAGCCGGACCTGTCCAAGTTCAAGCCGGAGCATCCCCGTGATGCCGTGAAAGAGGAGAGCGCGTCGTGACCGGTGCTGATCTCACTCAATTCCTGGACTACACGCTGATTGCCATGTTGCTGGCCGTCGGTTTTGCCATTGTCCGCCTGCGCAACCTGTTCGCGGTCGTCATGCTGACCGGGGTGTATTCACTTCTGTCCGCGGCCTGGTTCGTGTCCCTGGACGCGGTCGATGTCGCCTTTACCGAGGCTGCCGTCGGCGCAGGTATCTCAACCGTTCTGATGCTGGGCGCGATGCTGTTGACCGCGCGCGAGGCCGAGCCGGCCGGCGCTGGTCGCCACTGGGCCGCCTTTGCGGTTGTTGCCGTGGCAGGACTGGCGCTCTTCTTCGCCATTCCGGACATGCCGGTTTATGGCGATGCGCACTCTCCGGCCAATGCGGGCGTGGGCATGGAATACATGACCCGTACGCCGAACGAGATCTCGGTGCCCAACGTGGTCACGGCCGTCCTGGCCAGCTATCGGGGTTATGACACCTTCGGCGAGGTGGTGGTGATCTTCACCGCCGCGCTGGGCGTTATCCTTCTGCTGGGCTTCGGCAATGGCCGCAAGAAGGGGGAGGGCAAGTCATGAACCCGCACCTGATCCTTCGCGTTGTTTCCAAACTGCTGATCCCGATGATCGTCGTGTTCGGCTTTTATGTTCAGTTCCACGGTGATTATGGTCCCGGTGGCGGTTTCCAGGCCGGTGTGATCATCGCTGTTTCCGTCATTCTCTACGCCCTGATCTTCGGCATTGAAGAAGCCCAGAAGGCGGTTCCGCCAAATGTTGCGCGCATCGGCGCGGCAACAGGCGTTCTGATCTATGCCGGTGTGGGCGTGGCGACGCTCTTTCTGCCGTTCGCGGGCGAGGCGGTGAACTTCCTTGATTATGACGCGCTGCATCCCGACCAGGGTCACCACAGCGGCCAGCACTACGGCATCCTGCTGATCGAGCTGGGCGTTCTGACCACGGTCGCCTCGGTCATGCTGGCGATTTTCTACGCCTTCGCCGGACGTGTGCCGGATATCCCGGACGAGGAGTGGTAGAATGCTCGATATCATCCTCGAACGTTTCAACTATATCCCGATCATCATCCTGATGATGACGGGCCTGTATGTGGTCATCGCGACCGGCAATCTGGTCAAGCGACTGGTTGGCCTGTCGCTGTTCCAGACCTCGGTCTTCCTCCTCTACATAACCATCGGCAAGGTGTTTGGCGGCCAGCCGCCCATTCTCGATGGCGCCCATCACGGCGATGAGGAGGGCTCCCACGGTGCCGGTTACGCTGCTGCGGGGCACGGCGAGGCAGGCGGTGACCACGCTGCCGCGGACAGTCACGCCGAACCGGCTGCGGACGCCCATGCCGGCGATCACGCAACTGAGGCTGTCGAGCACGCGTCCGATTATGCCGCCGGTGCTGATGCCGCGCATCACGCCAGCGAAGTGCTCTATTCCAACCCGCTGCCGCACGTATTGATCCTGACTGCGATCGTCGTCGGCGTCGCGACCCTGGCTGTTGGCCTGGCCCTGGTGGTCCGGATCCGCGAAGCCTATGGAACCATTGAAGATGATGGGCTCAACGCCGCGGACTACAACCGCGAGACGGGGGGCAGTGAATAATGGATTTTCTGGTCAATCTTCTTCCTTCCGGACTGGCCCACCACGCTCCGGCGCTGGTGATTGTCATCCCGCTCGTCGCCGCGGCTGTCGCAGCGCTGATGCCAAACGGCCGTCTCGGCTGGATCGTTGCCATGGTCACAGCCTCGCTGGTGGCTTTCTTCTCGCTTGTCGTCCTTGGCCTGGTGCTGAGCGACGGGCTGATCAGCTATCACATGGGGGGCTGGGAGCCGCCCTATGGCATCGAGCTGCGTGTTGATGCGCTCAACGCCGTCGTCCTTGCCCTTGTCGGTGTTGTCGGACTGCTCTGTGTGATCTTTGCCCTGCCCAGCGTGGGTGACGAGATCGAAGAGGGCAAGCAGGCGCTCTTCTACTCCGCCTTCCTGGTGGCGCTGGCGGGTCTGCTCGGTGTGACGATTACAGGCGATGCGTTCAACGTCTTCGTCTTTCTCGAGATCTCCTCGATCTCGACTTACACGATTATCGCCATGGGCGCCGGCAAGGATCGCCGGGCCCTGACCGCGTCCTACAACTACCTCATCCTGGGCACGATCGGCGCGACCTTCTTCGTGATCGGCGTCGGTTTCCTCTACATGGCGACCGGTTCGCTCAACATGGCCGATATCGGCCAGATCCTGCAGGAGCAGGGGCATAACCGGGTCACCCAGGCGGCCTTTGCCTTCATCGTGGTCGGGCTGGGCCTGAAGGCCGCGATGTTCCCGCTGCATGTCTGGCTGCCCAATGCCTATGCGTTCGCACCGAATTTCGTGACGGCCTTCCTGGCGTCGACAGCGACCAAGGTCGCCTTCTACGCCCTGATCCGTTTCCTCTTTTCCGTCTTCCATCCCGATGTGGCCTTTGTCGAACTCTCCTTCACCTGGGTCTTCGCAGCCGTTGGCGTCATCGCCATGATGGTGGCGTCCAGCCAGGCGATCTTCCAGACCGATGCGCGGCGTCTGCTCGCCTATTCCTCTGTTGCCCAGGTGGGCTACATGATGCTGGGTCTGGGCATGGGGACGGCGGCAGGCCTGTCGGCCGGTATCCTGCACCTGATCAATCACGCCATCATGAAGGGCGCGCTGTTCATGGCGCTCGGCGCGTTTGCGCTGCATTTCGGCGTCCGTCAGATCCGTGACCTCAACGGTCTTGGCCGCACCATGCCGGCCTCGGCAGGGGCGTTCACCATTGCCGGCCTGTCGCTGGTCGGTGTGCCGCTGACGATCGGCTTTACCTCGAAATGGTATCTCATCACCGCAGCGCTGGAGCGCGGCTGGTGGTGGGCGGTGGCCGCCCTGATCATCTCCTCGCTGATGGCGCTGGCCTATGTGGCTCGCATGCTCTCGGCGATCTGGATGGAAAGCCCGCCAGAACATCACGGTGCCAAGCCCGCCGCGCGTCATGCGCCTTACATGGTGCTGGTGCCGATGGGCATCCTGGCCTTTGCCAATCTGTATTTCTTCTTCCACGCCGATGTTCTGGTCGGTCTGGCCGAGGCTGCGGCGAACGCCGTGACGGGAGGGCATTAAGCCATGTGGTCTGCTGAACTCTCTCTCGCCCTGGCCCTGACCATTCCGGCCGTTGGCGGTGTCTTCGTGGCGCTGCTGGGCAATAAACCCAATCTGCGCGAGGGTGCGACCCTGGTCTCGGCCGTGCTGCTGGCGATCAATGTCGCCTACCTGGTCGAGATTGCTCCGAGCGAACCGACCCTGGTCCTGGCCAATATCGCGCCGGGCCTGCAGCTGACCTTCAAGCTGGAACCGCTGGGCGCGATCTTCGCGGCTGTGGCCTCCGGTCTGTGGATCGTCAACTCGCTTTATTCCATCGGCTATATGCGCGGCAATAACGAGAAGAACCAGACGCGTTTCTATGTCTGTTTCTGTATCGCCATCGCCTCGGCCATGGGGGTTGCCCTGTCTGGCAACCTCTTGACCATGTTCCTCTTCTATGAGGTGCTGTCGCTGTCGACCTATCCGCTGGTCACGCACAAGGGCGATGAAAACGCCAAGCGTGGCGGCAAGATCTACCTGACCATTCTGATGGGCACCTCGATCGGTCTTTTCCTTCCGGCCGTCATCGCGACGCATTTCCTGGCAGGCTCTACCGACTTCGTCGCCGGTGGCCTGCTGGCGCTCAATGACGTCCAGCCGATGATCGCCGGCATCCTCCTGATCATGTTTGCCTTTGGTATCGGCAAGGCGGCGCTGATGCCGATGCACCCCTGGCTGCCCAATGCCATGGTCGCGCCGACCCCGGTCTCCGCACTCCTGCACGCTGTGGCGGTTGTGAAGGCCGGCGTTTTCTCCATCCTCAAGGTGGGCACTTATATCTTCGGACCGACGCTGATCGCGGCCGCGCCGAGCTCGGAGCCGCTGGCCTGGATCGCCGCGATTTCAATCGTGCTGGCCTCCGTGGTCGCCATCACCAAGGATAATCTCAAGGCGCGCCTGGCCTTTTCCACTGTCTCCCAGCTCTCCTATGTGACGCTGGGTGTGATGCTGGCCTCGCCGCTGGCGATGCTGGGCGCTGCGCTGCAGATCATCATGCACGCCTGGGGCAAGATCACGCTCTTCATGAGCGCCGGTGCGATCTATACCGCGACCAAGAAAACCGAGATCTCGCAAATGCGCGGTCTGGGCAAGTACATGCCCTGGCTGTTTGGCGCCTATACGGTCGGTGCGCTGTCGATCATCGGTCTGCCACCGCTGGGTGGGTCCTGGCCCAAGCTCTTCCTGATGCAGGGCGCCTGGGATGCCGGGCAGGCGATCATGATCGTGGCCCTGGTCGCATCTTCCATTCTCAATGTGGCCTATCTTCTGCCGCTCTCGGCGCGGGGCTTCTTTGCTCCGGCTGACGAAGCCAAGCTGAAGAAACAGCCGCCGGCCCTGGTCATCCTCCCGCCGGTCATCACCGCTGCGGGCGTGATCGTGCTCTTCTTCCTGATCGGGCCGATCCGGGATTATCTGGAACCCGTCTTCATGCCGCTGGCCAGCGCAGGAGCTCTGTGATGAGTGACGACAACAAGAAAAACGACGAGCTGATACACCCGTTGGCGCGTCCCTTCCTGTGGCTGGACGCCAAATGGCTGAAGTCCTCCATGTTTTGGATCTTCGGAATCCTGACTGTGGCCTTTGTTGCAGCGGATGTTTTCCATCCGCGTCATGAATATGTGCACCTCGCCGAGATCACCGGTTTTTACGCCATGTGGGGTTTCGGTGCCTTTGTCCTGGCCGTGATGATCGGCTGGATCGTCATCCGCGGCGTGCTTGGTCGCGAGGAAAACTACTGGGACGAGGAGGGTGACAATGATTGAGACCTTCCACATTGAAAGCCTGGCGCATGTCTCTCCGGCCTGGCCGGTCATCATTGCGGGCCTCGTTGCCGCGCTGATCTCGAACAATCATGTGCGCAAGGCGCTGGCGCTGCTGGCCCCCATCGTCGCACTGGTGCTGTGGTTCAATCCGGTCACGACGGGCACCTATGGCCTGATCGAGTTCGGCGGGTTCACGCTCGAGACCTTCCGCTACGACAATCTTTCGCGCATCTGGTCGCTGGTCTTCATCATCGCCGCCTTTATCAACGGGCTTTACGGCCTGCACGAGAAGGATCGCCTGGCCGATGTCATGGGGCTGATCTATTCCGGTGCCGGTCTGGGCGCTGTGTTTGCCGGTGACTTGCTGACGCTCTTCTTCTTCTGGGAGCTGACGGCGATCTCGTCTGTCTTCCTGATCTGGGGTTCGCGCAACAATGCCTCCTACAAGGCTGGCCTGCGGTATCTGGGCATCCACATCCTGTCCGGCGTACTGCTGCTGGCTGGCGCTGTGATCCGTGCCAGCGAGACCGGCAGCTGGGCCTTTGATGGCAGTCTGTCGATCGACACGGTTGGCGGCTTCCTGATCTTCATCGCCTTTGGCATCAAATGCGCCTTCCCCTTCCTGCACAACTGGCTGCAGGACGCCTATCCCAAGGCGACGATCACCGGCGCTGTCGTGCTCTCTGCCTTCACCACCAAGCTGGCGGTCTATGCCCTGGCGCGGGGATATGCAGGCACCGAGATCCTGATCTATATCGGCGCCGTGATGACGGCCTTCCCGGTCTTCTTTGCTGTGGTCGAGAATGATCTGCGCAAGGTGCTGTCCTATTCGCTCAACAACCAGCTCGGCTTCATGGTCGTTGGTATCGGTGTCGGCACCGAACTGGCGCTCAATGGTGCTGCGGCGCACGCCTTTGTGCACATCATCTACAAGGCGCTCCTGTTCATGAGCATGGGCGCGGTGCTGCACCGTGTCGGCACGGTCAAGGGCTCGGAACTGGGCGGGTTGTTCAAGTCCATGCCGGCGACGACTGTGTTCTGTCTCATCGGCGCGGCCTCGATCTCGGCATTCCCGCTGTTCTCCGGTTTTGTCGCCAAGGCGCTGACCCTGGCAGCGGTCGCGCAGGAACACCACACCCTGGTCTGGCTGGTCCTGGTCTTTGCCTCTGCAGGTGTCCTGGAACACTCCGGTATCAAGATCCCGTATTTCGCCTTCTTCGCCCATGATCGAGGACTGCGTGTCCGCGAGGCGCCGGTGAACATGCTGATGGCTATGGGCCTGGCGGCGCTTCTGTGTGTCTATCTGGGTATCAATTACGGCGTGCTCTACGAGCTGGTTCCGTATCCGGAAGCGGCGCTGCACTACGAGCCTTACACCTTCGATCACATTGTCGGGCAGATGCAGTTGTTATTGGCGGCCATGTTCGCCTTCACACTCCTGGTGAGGTTCAACCTCTATCCGGAGGAGAAGCGGTCGGTGAATATCGATTTTGACTGGGTCTATCGTCGTTTCCTGGACGGTACGGCGCGTTGGGGCTGGCAGATGATTGATCGCCTCAATGCGGCTGTCGGCAATATCGTCACTGCGACCCAGGCCCGCATGGGCGGCAAGGCCTTCGAAATCTTCAGCCCGGGCGGACAGCTCAGCCGGGATATCCCGAGTGGTGTCCTTGCGATCTGGACCAGTGCGCTCTTGGCGGTGGTCCTGCTCATCGCTTACCTGGCGCCCTGATATTTCCTCGCCTTACAGCGGAAAGCTCAGAGTTGCACGTCCTGCGTGTAATCTCTGGCTTTGCGTGAACAGTAGGAATATAATCCACACCCGGGCGTAGCCTCCTAGCATGAACGGGAAGTCGAAAACGGCTTCTCGACCAGAACGGGAGAGCAGGATGATTGAAAGTACAGCACGTCCCCACCCAGCCGGGACGCCGATGAGAAACCGGACCAGGCTCCAGGACCTGGCCTGTGCGCAACTGGCCGCCAGCGCGGTCGCCTACAGTTTCGGCATCGCCACCCAGGATGTCGTGGCGCCAACCCGACGTTCCCGCGAAGCCGCCTTTGCCCGCCAGATCGCCATGTATCTGATGCATGTCTCATTCGGCCTGCCGCTGGCGCGCGTAGCCTCGGCCTTTGACCGTGATCGCTCGACCGCAGCCCATGCCTGTCACCGCATCGAGGACGAGCGGGATAACCACGATTTCGACACCTGCCTGGAACAGCTGGAGGCCTGCCTGCGCACCGCGCCGCGTCCGGCCATTGTGAACTGATGGGCCGACCAGCGCGATGGGAGCGCTGTCTGGCACGGGCAGGGGCCCGGCTCTTGCCATTGCCGGGCGGATCAGACCGGCTTGGTGTGTTTCCCGACGGAGACCGGCGCAGGCGTGCCCTGGCCAGGCTGGACAGGGCCGAGGCGCGCGAGGCCATCTCGGAGGGGCGCCTGGAATTTTGCGTTGATGAATACCGTCAGACCGAAGCGGGCCGGCTGGCGGTCAAGCGGGAGCGTGGCGGATTTCACAGCCAGCACCGCGTCCTTGCCCTGCGGGAAATTTTCGACCGCAAGGGCCGTGTGACCCGCGTTCTTGCCAATTGTAATGAAAGCCCTGTGGCGCGCTGGGCGCATTTCCTCACCGCAGCCCAGATCAATGCGGCTGAGAACTTCCTGCGCGATTATCACAGCTCGACCCTGACCCAGCCGGTCACTCGCAACTGGAACCTGGACGCCCAGGCACGGAGCGGCCGTGGTGGTAACGGCCAGGAGACCGCGACCCTGTCCCGGCTCGCCGCGACGAAGCGGGTGATGTCCGTGTTTGACCGGCTGGGACGACGCGACGGCGAGGTATTGCTCGGTGCACTGGTGCGCGAGGAAAGCCTGGCCGCCCTGGGACGTCGTTTCGCGGGCAATCCCCGGCAGGGCCGCAGCATTGTGACGGAAGCGCTGGAAGGTCTGGTGAACGCCTAGCCTGCCGCGACCGTCTGGATGCGCTTGATCATTGAGGCGAGGCCGTTGGAGCGCTGGGGAGAGAGGTGTTCGGCCAGGCCGATAGTCTGCAGGACCTCGCGGGCATCGATGGAAAGGATCTCCTCGCCGGTGCGGCCGGAATAAAGGCGGACGAGCAGGGCGGCGAGGCCCTTGACGATGTGGGCATCGCTTTCGGCGCGGAAGATGTGGGTGTCGTCGTCGATCTCGTGCACCAGCCAGACCTGGCTGACACAGCCCTTCACCTTGGTGATGTCGTTTTTCTCGGCGGCGTCGAGCGGCTGCAGCGCCTTGCCCATATCGATGAGATATTTGTAGCGCTGTTCCCAATCGTCGAGCAGGTCGAATTCCTCGACCAGTTCCTCGACCTCGTCCTGGATGCTGGATGTGTTCATACCCGCGACCTAGTGCGAGAGGTCGCGGGGCGCAAGTGTGTTGTGAAGTCGCGACCTAGCGGGCGCTTTCGTCTTGGTCTTCGATCGCTGCTTCGATCCGGTCAACGGCCATATCCGCCAGGAATGCGCCGAGACGCGCCGCTTCCTCGCCGGCATCGCAAATCTCCTGGCGTTCAGTACACCAGTCTCCAACAGCGCCTTCTGCATCGATGCGCGTTTCTGCCACGGCCTGCGGCAGGACAATTTCGCTGCCTGCGAATTCCTTGGGAACAAACAGGCTGACTACAGCGAGCCAAAATGCAGCACGAATAAGGAACATGCTCTAACCACCTCATCGACAGCCTTTGCGGCTGTTCTTCTTCTTTGCAGGATAGAGGCTAGGTGAGAGAGCCCGAAATAGCGAGCGTTTGTAGGGTTTACCGACAATAACGTGCGAATTTGGAGCACAGGTTTTGTCTAAAATTTGTGCGCAATTTTATCTTGTCCCGGAGCGAGACACTTTTTGGTAAGGAATGTTAAAATTACGCCGGATCCGTTAACGCCCTGGCGAGGCCCTAATTGGTCGCGGTGGAGGCACCGATACAGCGGCTGACATCGAGCAGGGCGTGTTCTGCGATACAGAAACTGTCCTCATACTTGAAATGGCCGGCGGCGATGCATTGCTGAAGGTCCAGCCGCACCCAGGCCATGCAGCGTTCCACGACCGGATCAGACAACAGCGCATCGATCACCTCGCGGGAACGTTGCGGGTCGGCGGAGAGATCTTCCAGGGCGGCCACAGAGAGTATGCGGCCAATACGCTGGCGGTCCGGATCAATGGCCGTTTCGCCCACGGTGAGGGAAAGCTGCGGTGCCATGGCTGTATCGTCGGCGGCAGCGCCGGTTTCAAACAATTCAGACGCTGCGCCGGAACCGATCCGGTTCTGGACATCGCTGTCCAGGGCAATATTGCGCTGGGCAGCATCTTCGATTGCGGCGAGACGGCTTTCACGATCGCGAGCGCGGACATTGGCCCAGCGAGCGGTCTGCAGGTCATAGGCGGCGGCGCGGTAACGTTCGGAGACTTC
The DNA here is from genome assembly GCF_017643475.1 of Maricaulis sp. Taxonomy (GTDB): domain Bacteria; phylum Pseudomonadota; class Alphaproteobacteria; order Caulobacterales; family Maricaulaceae; genus Maricaulis. Next base: position 233,772 of record NZ_JAEPNI010000002.1, on the reverse strand, counting down.
GCGGATCTGGGCCGTATCACGCTCGAGCGCATCCACCACGGATTGCTGGGCGTCGCCGGAATTTTCAAAACTGGTGGCATAGGCCGGATCATACATCAGCCCCGACATGGCGGCCTCCGGACCATAATAATCCGCCAGCTCACGCACATCATCGAGATATTCCGGGTGCCGGGCGGCGATCATGGCCGTATAGGCGATCCAGGCGCGCACCAGACGATCCTCGCTATAGAAGGAGGAAAGGGTGTCCATGGCATTGTCGAGATCCTCGGCCGAACCGATCGGGGCATCGCGCAGGTCCGCGATGACACTGTGATAGGCGGCATAGGAGGAGGCTTCCTCGCGCAGGGCCGAGGGATCTTCGGCCGGGGCTTCCAGCTGGAGGACCGGCGCGGTGTCAGCTTGCGCGGTTTCGGGCTGGGTGGTTTGATCCTGCAGTGACGTGCTTGCGAGAAGACCTGCAACAAACAGTTTCAACATCTCGATGCCTCCATAGCCCTTGGACAATCACTATGCCCCGCGGCAGGCCCGTCTCCAAGACTGGAATCATGAATTGTTCAGCACAGGATTTCTTATTCACAAGCGTAAACGCTCAAGCTTTAAGATTCAGGCTTTGTTAACCGTTGCGGCGAAGATTAACGAGGTGGATTTGTGACTGAGTCGCGCACTGTGAGGACATGAAACAAGCCCGCCGAGACATAACGCTCTGGATCGCAGAACATGGTGGCCCCGTGGTCAACCTGATCTGGCTGGCAACTGTCGGCTGGGCGGCCAGTCGTATCTGGCCGATGCTGGATATTGCGGTGTGGATGAAGGTCGCCGGCATTGGTGTCCTGGCTCTGCCCGCGGTCGCCGGGCTTGTGCTATCTGCCCGTCTTACCAAGGATTTCGACCGTTTCCTGATCGCCATGTTGTGGACTTCGCTGGCGGTCGCCGTGACGGCGGCTGGCGGCGGCATCAGCGGTCTGGGCGTCATTCTATTTCCGCTCGCACCAGCAGTGGCGGCCGCCTATGGCGATCGTGAAGCGGTGATCAAGGCAAGCGCCGTGGCACTGATGGCGTTTGCCGTCACGCTGGCGCTGGACATGACCGGTTTCATCCAGCCCGCCCCGCAAATGGTAAACTTTCACATGCCCTTCGTGCTCGGCGCGCTGAGCATGCTGGCCTATGGCTTCACCTGCGCGTCCATTCGCGCGATCAAGCTGGCGGATCGTATCCGGGAAGAGGCCGAGGCCGGCCGCATCCGCGCACGTGCCTTTGACGCTGCACCGGCGCCGCTGGTGGCCTGTGACCAGAAGGGCCGCGTGCTGGCGGCCTCCCAGGGATTGCGTGAACTCTCTCCGGGACTGCCGCGCTCGATCGTCGACCTGCCGGTCAGCGATCTGGGTTTTGAGGACGAGGACCGTGTCCTGCTCACCACCGCAGCGCGCAAGAGCGCTGGCCGTGATGTCGAGGAACTTCTGTCCATCCGCGGTGATCGCGGTCGTCCGGAAACCGTCAAGCTGAGTGCCACGCCGATCTCCGGTGGTTCGGTCGCCTCGCTGGCCAGTGATGACAGTGTCGTTGTGGAAACCGCACTGCGCGAAGCCGAGGAGGCCCGCCGCGAAGCGATCGAGGAGGCCTTGTCCAAATCGCAATACCTGGCGTCTGTCAGCCATGAACTGCGCACGCCGCTGAACGCCATCATCGGTTTCTCCGATGTGATGAAAACGCGCCTGTTCGGCCCGATGCCGGCGCGTTATGCGGAATATGCCGACCTGATCCATGAAAGCGGCCAGCACCTGATGGAGCTGATCGGTGACGTGCTGGACATGTCCAAGATCGAAGCTGACCGTTACGAACTGGCGCCGGAAGCGTTCGACATTGCCGAGGTTCTCTCGGTCACCGCCAAGATGATGCGCCTGCAGGCGGAAGAGGCTGGGCTCACCCTGTCCGTGGATCCGCTGGACGAGCCGATCGAGGTGACGGCTGATCGCAAGGCCCTGCGTCAGATCCTGCTCAATCTCCTGTCCAATGCCGTGAAATTCACGCCGGCGGGCGGTGCCGTGGTCGTCATGGCGCGTTCCCTGGGCAGCAATCTCGTTCTGGCTGTTGGCGACAGCGGTGTCGGTCTCGACCCGGAAGAAGCCGAACGCCTGGGCCAACCCTATCGCCAGGCCACCAATGCCCGCGATATCGAAAACCGTGGCACCGGCCTCGGCCTGTCCTTGGTGCGTGCCCTGTCCGAACTGCATGGCGGCACGATGAGCATTGCCAGCCGAAAGGGCGTTGGCACCACGGTCACGGTTACGCTGCCCATCCTGGTGGAAACAAAGGGCGAGGTCGTCGCGGGTTCCGATGATATGGGTGTGCGTGCTCAGATCGAACGTGCCCAAGCCGCCTCCAAGACCCTGGCCTCGGCCGGCTAAGCGCACGACGCTGCCAAAAGTCCTGTCGCGCCGGTGTTCACCTGCTCTGCTCTCCTGTAATTCTGCCGCCAGGAACAGGACCGGGCGGTATCAAGCCGGGCGGTCGGAAATATCGGGGAAGTATCGATGAACGCGACGAGCGAAACCATTGCGGCGTTGTTTGACCGCTGGAATAACAGCCTTCAGACAGGTGATCCCAAACAGGTCGTGGCCAATTATGCAGAACAGTCCATCCTGCTGCCGACCGTCTCCAACACGCCGCGCCTGACACCGGCGGAGAAGGAGGATTATTTTGTCCACTTCCTCCAGAACAAGCCGTCCGGCGTCATCGACATGCGCCAGATCGAGATCAGCGGTGACATCGCCGTAGACAGCGGCCTCTACACCTTCACCATGGGCGCTTCCGGCGCCGTTGTGAAAGCGCGCTACACCTTTGTCTACAAATGGGATGGCACCAACTGGCTGATCATCTCCCACCATTCTTCCGGCATGCCGGAGGGGTGACAGTGTCGCCTCGCAGGTGACGCTGGCAACGAAACCATACTGTGACAGTCAGGCGTTAGAACGCCACAAGCGTGGGTGCCACTCCGCTCATCGATGGGTGTGGGATGCGCCTTGATGATGGTCGGCGTGAGAAGCGCCGAAACATCATGCGTTTGCTATTGCTGAGCTCTCTGTTCGAACTAGCTAGAGCTGAAAGTGAGAGATCGACGGCTTCCATGTCCAAAACAGAGTATCGAGCTGGCTATACTGTTCAATTGTTGGGGCAGGAAGCCGAGCCCCTAGTTGTGATCGACGATTTTTTCGCGCATCCTGATGCACTGGTTGCCGAGGCGGCGCGCAGCGCCTTCACAACTCCGCCGCCTGGTTATCCCGGTGTCAGGGCGAGAGCGCCCTCGGAGTATCTGATGACCCGGGCCGCATTGCTGCGTGAAATTTTGGCCGATGTGTTTGGCTATACCCGCGATGCCAAGTTGATCGAGTGTAGTTTTTCGCTCGTCACCACTCCACCAGAACAGCTCTACTCCGCGCAACGAATTCCCCACCATGACTCCACCGATCCCAACCTGATCGCGATGCTCCATTATCTGTCAGGCCCGGAGAAGGGCGGCACGAGCCACTATCGCCATGCTGCGACCGGCTATGAGACTATTCGCCAGGAGCGTTTGGATACATATCTCGAAACGCTGGCGGATGAAGAACAGAAAGACGGTGCACCGTCCCCAGCCTATTTCGATGGCACCAATTCTCGCTTCCAGCGAATTGCCCGGACAGAAGCGCGCTTTAATCGCGTCGTGATGTATCGTGGTGTGCTGCTGCATTCGGGTGATATTCCCGAGGATTTCTCCTACGCAACAGACGTGAATGCGGGCCGGTTGACCGTGAACTCATTTTTCCTGCAGGGCTAGGTCGGGCTCCGGGCAGGGCTCAGCTTCCCGCCTGTCCCAACGCGTATGGACGGCCGCCGCTTTAAGGGCGCGGTGCGTCATGGGGATAAACTGCAGCATGATGGAAGGATTACTCACCTCTCATCCGTGCTATCGCACCACTCATCACTTGCATTCTCGTCACCGACCGCGGTGCGGCTAGGCCTGTTGCTGCTTGATGCTCTGGGCGCCGATTGGGAGTTGTAAGGATGAAGATGTTTTTTGCCGCCGTTCTGGCGGGTGTGCTGGCAGCGCCGGCGTTTGGCCAGATCGGGGATGAGCCCTGGGACTGGAATCCGGATATATCGCCGGACGGGCGTTATGTGGTCTTTCACAGCGAACGCTCGCGCACGGATGATGACCTTTATCTGTGGGACATGGAAACGCGCACGCTGACCCAGCTGACGCAGACGCCGGACCAGCACGAGAAATTCCCGCGTTTCAGCCCGGACGGTCAGTGGATTGTCTACCAGGTCGGAAATGATGACGGTTCGGTCTGGTCGCTGCGCCGGGTGGCGCTGGATGGGTCCCACAACGCGGAAATCGTCACGCCGGGCAATCTGGCCATTAATCCGGATGTCTCCCCGAATGGTGAATGGATCACCTTTGCCGGTCAGGTGTCCGAGGACGCCACACGCAATGATATCTTCATGATGCGCCCGGACGGGTCCGACTTGACCAATCTGACGGGCGGGGCCGATGCGCTCGGCTATACCATCCTGCCGTCCTGGTCGGCGGATGGGGCGACGATTGCCTTTACCGGCGGTGATTTCGATGCGGATACGGCGGATATTTTCCTGGTTGATGTGGAGAGCCGTGAGGTCAGCCAGTTCATGGAGATCGAGACCTACAAGGAAATGGGTGTAACCTATTCCCCGGATGGCCGTTACATTGCGGCGTCAGTGGGTTTCCAGAATTATGATTTCTACCGGGTTGTGATCTTCGATCTCGAAGAGGGCGGGGCACGCCAGATCGAGAGCTCCTCGGAATACCATGCCCGCCCCGCCTGGAGCGCGGACAGCAACTCGCTTTACTACCAGGAAATCGTCCAGGGCGGAGCCCGCATCGCGCGCTACGACATCGCGGAAAACGAGGTCTACAATCTCGGCATCCCCGGCGGTTGGGAAGAAGAACTGATGCGCCGTGCCATGGCCGCCTATGGCGGCGGTCACGAAGGTGGTCACTGATTTTCCCTCGATGGGAAAGGTCCCTCAGTAGCCTTGGCGAAGGAGGGGGATAGGGTGCGGCCCAGGAGGGCCAGCTTTAGAGGCGCCTTCGGCACGCACCTGCATCGTCTTCTCCTGCGCTCACGCCCAGCGAGGACGAGGAGCGTCCGCTAGCCCGTGCGTCCGGATTCGTCCTGATTGAGATGTGCACGCGATCTGACAAACGCGATCGCGGCGCCCAGGTCTCCGACTTCGAAATAGTAGGATGTGATGCGTTCGCCGCGGCGGTTCATCAGGTCGATGCGAGCGGCTTCTCTGGGGTCGCGCTCGGCGATGCGTTCGGCGTCGGCGACGGAGAAGCGGAAGATCTGGCGGGCCCCGGCGGGATTGAGCTCCACAGCGGTTTCGGCATTGATCCGCCCGCGCGAAAAGACCAGCTGGCGGGCATAGTCCGGCGCACTCCAGCGTAGCCAGGGGGCTTCTGCCGGGGTGGGGAAAAGCCCACCCACTGTCGGGTCGTAAAGATCGGGTTCGCGCCGCATGTCGCGCAGGACCAGGACAGCAGAGGCGACGCCGGAGACCTCCGGCAGGTCGACGACAAATTCCAGCTCACCATTGACCAGGGCGAGGCCTGCAACGACGGGCGCTGCGTCCTGGCGCGCCAGCCATTCGGTCTGGGACAGTCCGATGGGGGCATTGGCCTCCCAGCTGAACTGGTCGGCCGGGAAACTCATCCGCATCAGGCGTTCAAAGCCGGCATATCCTTCATTCACACGCTGATAGATCAGCTGTGCGTGTTCGGACTGGCAGCCTTGCTGGGACGCGGCATCGTCCAGGCTGGCACGGTAATCATCCAGCTCGACAGCGTTTTCGCCGGCCCTGATCAGGGCGCCGCGAGCCTGCAGGTAAAAGACGGACAGCGCGTCGCGCTGGTCAGGCGTGAACAGTTCGCAAAGCTCGTCCATCGCCAGCGCATATCCGCGCTCGGCAAAGACCTCTTCGGCATTCTGGGCTGCTGCTTGTGTTGTCGTCACAGTCAGCCCGGCTGTTATCGCCAGGAGCGATTTACGCATACATAACCCCACTCATCCAAGCGAGGTTATATCAAAGGAGGTTTTACGACGCGTTTACGCTGCGACGACGATGCCACATGCCGCGCAGCAGCATGAAGAACGCCAGGCCAAACAGGATGAAGGCGGCGTCACGGGTGTGATCCAGCGCGAACTCCTGAACGCGTTCCTGCAGCGTTGGTGCAGAGATGGAATAGTCCAGCGGCGTGACACCGCGGGTGCTCCAGACAGCGGCACGGCCTTCCAGCGATGCCCACAGGGTGGAGCGGGCCAGGCTGCGACCGGCGGCCTCGAAAGAGGCTTCGGAGGGGGCTGTCAGCGTGCCGATCCAGCGACCGGCCTGGGCCCGGTCCTCGAACAGCGAGGCGACACCGATATTGGGCGCGTTCTCATTGCTGTCGGCAGCAGAATTGTCGTCGGCATAGGCCGCAGCCGCCAGGCGCATCATGCCGCGATCACCCTGGGAACGTGCCGCAGCACGAAGGGCGGCGCGCAGCTCGGCCGGAGCATTCTGGTCGATAGCGGCGAAATCCGTGCTGTTCGGTCCGATGACGAGCAGGTTGTGATCGCTGGGAACGACCTGTTGGCCGTCACCATACCAGGCATAGAGCCAGGCTTCGCCGCTGGTCAGCGCCGCGCGGGCGAGGACGGAGAGGGCGCCAAAACGGTCTTCCGCGCCATTGCCCACGATCTGGACAGCGGTGCGTGATCCCTGATCCGCCGCGAAGGGCAGGCCGGAGGTAGCAAAGGTACGCAGGTCCGCCTCGCGCGCCATGTTGCGGGCATCGCGAGCCTGGCGCATGCCCAGGCGGCTGGCGGAAATCGCGTCAGCGGCGAGGAAGTGCGTCTGATAGCCTTCAAAGGAGCGTGCTGCGAGCAGGCGGGCTGCTGCAGTGGTTTCCTCGGCGTTGCGACCGGTAATGATCAGTTCCGGGGTGCCGTCATTACGAAAGGCGATCTCCGGGCCGGCGGCGCCTTGCGGATTACGCAGGACGGCAAGATCCTCGTCCGGAAGTTCGGAGAATTCCGCGATATGCACGATCAGGTCGGAATTCTCGATATCATTGGTGAAGATCGGAACCGTGCCGGCACGCAGGGCAATACCTTGGGCAATGAGGCTTTCCGCCGTGGCGCGTTCGCTATTGTCTTCGGAGATCAGGGCAACCCGGCGCAGGGCCGCGTAATCGGACGCCAGGGTCTCTTCCAGCTCGTGCAGGGAGCCGATTCGCTCCTGACGCTCCAGCGACAGGCGCAGTTGCGACCGGGACGCGTCAACGATCCAGCCCGCCGTAGCCGTTTCGGTGCTGAACTCGATTTCCAGCGTATTCCCGCCCGGACGGACATCGCCGGAATACAGCGCAAAACGCGCTTCCATGGCACGCGCTTGCGGGCGGATGGTGATCGGGTCGCCGCCATTGACGGAGACGTGGATCAGACCGGTGGTGGTTTCGCTTGCCGGGCGAGCGGCGAGGCGCAGCCAGGCTTCGGTGGCTTGGGCGTTCGGCGGCAGCTCGAAGGCAATGCTCTGACGATTCTGGGAGGGTGAGAGGACGAAGGCGTCCATGCCGGACCGGAGGTCAGCCAGACTACGCTCTTCTGTATACACAGACTCTTGTAAAGCCAGTTCAGTCGCCAAAACCTCGGTTTCGGCTTCCGTCTCGACAGCCAGGCTTCCCCCAGCCATAACTGCCATCAAAGCAATAGCGGCGCACGCTACTCGTACCGACATGGAACGCTCCCTCACCCATTTACAGATTATTAAGCAATTGAGCTGCCATCAACGAAAATGATGCATCTAAGAGCAAATTTTTGGGTGGATGCCTTGATTAGAAGGGCTGAATCGGCGCTCGCGTCGGTTTATGTGATTCGCCGTGGAGACGAAGATGCTGGCGCGGTGCTCGTAAAGGTGGTGAAATCCCGGGACGTGTGCCAGCTCTATGTCCCGCAACGGGACGAAAACGGCGAACGAATCTGGGTGCGTCATTCGCGCGACGACTGTGAAGAGCGCGTGATCGACGAATACTGCCAGAGGCGCGTCAATTCGGACCCGGATTTATGGATCGTGGAGATCGAGGACCGCCAGGGCAGGCACTTCCTGACTGAGCCGGTCGAAGATATTTAACGAATCGCTGCCAGACTGCTTTCATCAAATTGCTCCTATTGGTGTCTTGGTGATGTTGTTTTTATTCAACGATGTCGTCTTCGATCTGGGTGATCTGAGCACTCTTCTCAGAGACGGCACGATTCCTCTTACGGTCTCGCAATTCGAGACCCTCACACCGGCCCACCTGACCCAATTGGTCAGGGAGGCGGTCTTTGTTGATCCGAATATTGCCCAAACCAAACCGGACCAGTGCCAGCATTTGTGCGCCCTGATCGCCTATCGGGCGCCGGGGGCGAATGCCCTGCTGGCCGTACGCCATGCGGGCGCCAATGGTCCGGAAGATGTCGGTTTGCGCTTTGCCAACGTTCCCATGACGACGATCGCCTATCTGTGGCGACGCCAGAATGAGGAGCATCTCACAGCGCACGAGATCAATTCGGAAGTCTGGGCCAATGTCACCGGGACCTTGCATAGCGCCCACTGATCAGGCTAACCGGGCGGCTGACATCTTGTGTGAGCCGATCCATGACAACTCCGACCCCTGACCAGCCCGAATGGGCGCGTCGCCGTTCCTACGCCATTGTCTCTCACCCGGACGCCGGCAAGACGACGCTGACCGAGAACCTGCTGTTGTCCGCAGGCGCCATCCGCCTGGCCGGCCAGGTGAGGGCGAGGGGCGAGAACCGCCGGACCCAGTCCGACTGGATGAAGATCGAGCAGGAGCGCGGGATCTCGGTCTCTGCCTCTGTGATGACCTATGAACACCGCACCTTGCTGTTCAACCTGCTCGATACGCCCGGTCACGAGGATTTCTCCGAGGACACCTATCGCACGCTCACCGCTGCCGACAGCGCCATCATGGTGCTCGATGCGGCCAAGGGCGTGGAGCCGCGGACACTGAAATTGGTCGAGGTCTGCCGCCTGCGCGATATCCCGATCGTCACCTTCATCAACAAGATGGACCGCGAGGCGCTGGACCCCGTCGAGCTGCTGGAAGACATCCAGGAGAAGCTGGCGCTGGACACGGCGCCGATGCAATGGCCGGTCGGCTCGGGCAATCGTTTCAAGGGCGTGATGGACCTCAAGACTGAAGGCTTCCACATCTATCAGCGCCCGGGCGAGGAGCGCTCTCCCGGTGAGCCCAGCGAAGTGGTCGACATCAATTCCAACATGATCGCGGAAGTTCTCTCCGAAGAGGAGCTGGACGAGGTCAAGGAAGGCGCCGAAGTCGCACGCGAGCTGTGCCCGCCCTTCAAGATGCAGAGCTTCCTGGAAGGCCATCTGACGCCGGTCTTCTTTGGCTCGGCCTTGCGCGGCTTTGGTGTGCACGAATTGCTGGACGGGCTGGCGGACAATATTCCAGGCCCCGCAGCCGTCGCGGCCGATATCAATGGCAAGCCGGGTGAGATGGAACCGGGCGGCAAGGAAGTCGCGGGCTTTGTCTTCAAGGTCCAGGCGAACATGGATCCGAACCACCGCGACCGCGTCGCCTTTGTGCGCCTGTGTTCGGGCAAGTTCAAACGCGGCATGAAACTCAAGACCGAGACGGGCAAACAGCTGACGGTGTCCTCGCCGACGCTATTTTTCGCCCAGGACCGCGAAATCGCCGACGAGGCCTTTGCCGGCGATGTGATGGGCGTGCCCAATCACGGCACCCTGCGGGTCGGTGACAGCCTGTCCGAGAGCGGCAAGATCCGTTTTTCCGGCATTCCCAATTTCGCCCCGGAAATCCTGCGCCGTGCCCGCCTGGCCGATCCGTTGAAGGCGAAACACCTGAAAAAGGCGCTGGAAAGCCTGGCCGAGGAGGGGGTGACCCAGCTCTTCCGCCCGATCATTGGGGGCGATTTCGTGGTGGGCGCCGTCGGTGCGCTGCAGATCGATGTGATGCGCGAACGCGTGGCCGCCGAATACGGGCTGGAAGTGACCTTCGAACCGGCACCTTATGAGACGGCGCGCTGGCTGACCGGCGATGATGCCAAGATCGAGGCGTTTGCGGACCGCCATAAATCTGCGATGGCCGAGGATATAAATGGCGATCCGGTCTTCCTGGCCAAGAGCGCCTGGGAAGTTTCCTATTCGGAGGAGAAATTCCCCGATCTCACCTTCCACCGTGCCAAGGAGCGCAGCTGATGCGGACGTCCTCGCAGTCTGAAGTCATGAGTGAGCTGGAACGGCTCTGGGCCATTACGGTCGAGGTCTGGAACACTTCTTTCCTGGGCGTGAGTGTCGGGCATGGCATTTCCGCTGTGCTGATCCTCTTTCTGGGCCTCAGCCTGCGGTCCGCAATTGCCAGCTGGATCGTCGCCTCCCTGCGGCGCCTGGCCGCCAAGAGCGAGACGCAGCTGGATGATGCGGTGGTCGACGCGCTGGCCGGACCGCTCAAACTTGTGCCGGTGATCATAGCGCTCTTCTTTGCGCTCAACACGCTGCAGGCGGGCTCGGCGGACAGTTCCTTCTTCATCGGCGATGGCGAGAACATCATCCGCACCCTGATCACGGTGGTGATCTTCTGGGCGCTGCACAATGCGGTCGATCCGGTTATGCACCTGTTCAAGGGGCTGCAGAACACGCTGACCCCGCTGATGCTGGACTGGATGAACAAGGCGCTGAAAATCGTCTTCATCATTGTCGGCGTGGCCGCCATCCTGGAGCTGTGGGGCATCTCTGTCGGTCCGATCATTGCCGGGCTGGGCCTGTTTGGTGTTGCGGTCGGTCTGGGCGCCCAGGATCTGTTCAAGAACCTGATCGCCGGCCTCCTGATCCTGACCGAGAAGCGTTTCCTGCCGGGGGACTGGATCAAGGTGGATGGTGTGGTCGAGGGCACTGTGGAGGAAGTTAATTTCCGCTCCACCCTGGTGCGCCGCTTCGACAAGGGGCCGGTCTATGTGCCCAATGCGAAACTGGCCGACAATGCCGTCATCAACTTCTCCCGCATGACGCACCGCCGGACCTACTGGATCATCGGTGTGCGTTACGATGCCACCGTCGAACAGCTGCAGCAGATCCGCGACCAGGTGCTGGACTATGTCCTCACCCATCCCGAATACGCCCACCCGCCGGAAGTCTCGACTTTCATGCGCGTGGACAAGTTCTCCGACAGCTCGATCGACTTCATGCTGTATTGCTTCACCAAGACCACGAACTGGGGTGAATGGCTGCGGCTCAAGGAAGATCTCGCTTTCAAGATCAAGGAAATCGTCGAAGCCGCCGGCACCGATTTTGCCTTCCCGTCGACCAGTGTCTACCTGGAACAGGGCGCAGAGGTATTCAATCCGCCCGGGGCAAAGCCGGAGTAGTTTATCGCGCTTTGAGGACGGACTTTCTGCTGGCCCTTCGGGTCGCACCCTATCCCCCTCCTTCGCTAAAGCTACGGAGGGACCTTTCCCGTCAAGGGAAAGGATGAAGCAAAGGCGGCGACACAGCCATCCTCGCCCTTGATGGGCGAGGGGGACCATTGCGCAGCAATGGTGGAGTGGGTGCGCACCGAAGGTGCCATTCAACACAACCACGCACCCGATTGGACACCCCCTCACACGCGAACTAGTCTCCCTTTGAATCCGCATGGCGTGAAACCGTGCGGGCAACACCTTGGGGAGGGCAATATGCGTAAGTTTCTGATGGCCGGTCTGGCCGCTGTGTGTCTGACGTCTCATCCTGTGGCGGCGCAGGAGGAGGGCGGAGTCGATACGCTCCAGCTCGAACAGTATCTGGAGTGGGAACAGGCCGGGTCGCCGCAGATTTCTCCGGACGGCAATACCATCATCTATACGCGCCGCCGGGTGGATCCGGTTAATGACGGTTTTACCAGCGAGCTGTGGATCATGGAGGCGGATGGCGACCGGCATCGTTTCCTGACCAATGGCGGTGGTGTGACCTGGTCACCGGACGGGCGGCGGATCGCCTTCATGCGCGGGGTTGATGGCAAGCCGCAGATCTTTACCCGCTGGATGGATGCCGAAGGCGCGGAAAGCCAGGTCAGTCATTCCGAGTACCGCATCAAGGCCATTGAATGGTCGCCGGACGGCCAGCGTATCGCTTTCCTCGGCGAGGTTCCGATGGGGCCGGCCATGTCGATCTCGCTGCCGGGACGCCCGAGCGGCGCCAACTGGACCGCTGACCCGATGGTCACCGATGACCTGAATTACCGCATCGACCGGCAGGGGCTGAAGACCGGTTACGACCATCTCTTTGTCATTCCCTCTGACGGCGGCTCCGAGCGCCAGCTGACCGAGGGGGAATGGGATGCGACCATGCGCATGTCCGGTGTCGGCTCGGGCAGTTTCGCCTGGACGCCTGACAGCCGCAGCATCGTCTTTGACGGCAATCGAGAGCCCTCGCCAACCGGTGACAGTCGCCGGTCTGATGTTCACATCATTGATGTGGCCAGCCGCGAGATCACCACGCTGACCTCTGGCACCGGTTTCTGGGGCAATCCGTCGGTTTCCCCCGACGGGCGACGTATCGTCTATTCCGGCTTTCCGGAAGACAATGTGAACTATCCCGCAACCCATCTGATGATGATGAATATCGACGGTTCCGGCGGCACGGCGATCCGCGAGGACCTGCCTGACGGAGCTGGCCAACCGATCTGGGCCGGCAATAGTCGCGGCGTCTACTACTCGATGAATTACCGTGGTTCCACTGAGCTCAACTTTACGGACACGGGTGGTGGTACTCGGGTGTTGACCGAGGGCATGCACCGGTTCGGCCTGTCATCCATGAGCCGCAATGGACGTGCTGCAGGAACGATCAGTTCCCCCGATGTGACCCGCAATGTCGGCCTGGTCGGCCGCAATGGCGAGATCGATATCCTGACGGATCTCAATGGCGATATTCTCGACGGGGTCACGCTGGGAGAGATCGAGGAGATCAATTACAGCTCGGCCGACGGGACGCCGGTCCAGGGCTGGGTGATCTATCCGCCGGATTATGATCCTTCACAGACCTATCCGATGGTAATGCATATCCATGGCGGACCGCACGCCATGTACGGGGTGAATTTCAACTTCCGTTTCCAGGAGTGGGCGGCGCGGGGCTATATCGTCCTGTTCACCAACCCTCGGGGGTCGACCGGCTATACGCCGGCGTTCGCCAATGCCATCGACAATGCCTATCCCGGAAGGGCTGATCTGGAAGACCTCCTGGGTGGTGTTGATCACCTGGTCGAGCGCGGACTGGTCGACGAGGAACGCCTCTATGTCACCGGCTGTTCCGGCGGCGGTGTCCTGACCACCTGGCTGGTGGCCCATACCGACCGTTTCGCGGCTGCGGCGTCCCTGTGCACGGTGTCCAACTGGATCAGCTTTACCGGACAGGCCGATATCGGGGCATGGAGTTTTGATCGTTTCCGCCCGAACTATTGGGAAGATCCGACCGAGTGGCTGGAACACTCACCCGTCATGCACGCGCATCGCATCACGACCCCGACGCTCTACATGACCGGCGCCGAGGATTTGCGTACCCCGCTGGCCCAGGCCGAGGAAGTCTATGCCAACCTCGTCCGCCGCGGTGTTCCGTCCATGCTGATTTCGATGAACCGGGAATATCACGGCACGTCCAGCGTGCCCTCCAACATGCTGCGGACCCAGCTTTACCTGCAGGAATGGTTCGATCGCTATCCGGGCGATGAGGAGGCGGAAGAGTAGTCGTTTTCCTCTGAGTTTTTGTCATCCCGGCCCATCATTGCGTCGGGATGACATTGATCTGGGCGCCGTTTTGTCCCTCCTTTCCCTTGATGGGAAAGGTCCCTCCGAAGCTTTAGCGAAGGAGGGGGATAGGGTGCGGCCCGACAGGGCCGATAACAGACTCTTGATTGCGCCTTTGGCGCGCACCCACTCCGTCTCCGCCTGCGCTAAAGCTTCGGCGGATCCACCTCGCCCATCAAGGGCGAGGATAAGCGCAATATTGCTTGTCGGAGTGCCTTGGCCCTAAGCCGCCACGTCCCGGCGCATGCGCCAGAAGCGCATGGCGCGTTCGCTGTCTTCCAGGGTGATCTTGTCGTAGAGGCGGCCGAGTTCCTTGGCGTCGTTGAAGGCTTCGGCATTGGCGGCGCTTCGCAGCACAGCCAGGGTCACAAACAGCGCCTTGTCGAAACCGGCAGCCTTGCAGATCAGGGCCAGCGGGTCGATGCAGTCCTGTTCGATGGCCCGGCGGGCCGCCACCAGGTCGACGCCGGTCATCTCGGAAAACCCGACATGGAAACGCATGAATTCGCGCTCGCGCAAAAGCCGGGCGAGCAGGCTTCCGTTCAGCTGGCGGCGGACCTGTTGCGAGCGGATGTATTTGCGCGCTTCCTCGATCTCCCGATCTTCTTCAAGACGCGCAGCGAGGCGCTGGCGAGACGCTTCCATGGCCTGTTCCAGCACTGACGGGTCAACCTCGTCAAAGCGTTCAACAATGCGATCGCGCAGGCGATTTTCCACCGTCAGCATCAGATCGGCAAGGATATCGTTTGGTGTATCGGAGCGCTCGACCAGGGGTTCCTGCAGAACCGCCGAATTTTCAGCACGTTCCGAGACGGCCTCGAAGGTCTGGTGCGAAATCTTGGCGCCTTCATTGCGCACCAGGGTCGCCACCGTGTGATCGTCGCCGCGGCGGACAATCGTGTCGGAAATCCGCTCGGAAACCGTCTCCCGCTGGGAGATGGCTTTCAGGTGGGTCTGTTCCCCGGTCTCGGCGATGGAGAGCAGGTCCTTTTCCTCCAGCACGGTCGACTTGGCCAGGATGGGGGCGGCGACCTCGATGGCATCCTGGGCCAGTTTCAACACCAGGCCTTTCGGCGCCAGCGGGGAATCGGAGAAACGCTCGGACAATTCCGCCCGCGCTTCCTGGGCCGTCTGTTCGGCCAGGGCCGAGAGGACATCGTCAAACTGTTTGGAAACTTCGGTGTCGCGGCCGGGTGGTTCGTCAAAGAACAGATCGGTCACTTCCCGCAGCAGGGTGCGTCGTCGTTCCGACGATTTCTCCCGGGCGAGATCGACCAGATTGTTCAACTTGCTGACGACCGCCATTGGTCACTCCTCGACACCAGTCCTTGGCACTCTCCCACAGACCCGTAAAAAAACCGTACGGGCGATCGTTCAAATTGCGCACAATCGCTGTTCAGCGCTGCGGGCCGTCATCAACCGCACGCAGGGCCTCGATCTCGCGCTCTGTTAGCGGGCGTTCATAGGCCGCCTCGATACGTTCACGCAGAACCTGGCTGAGACCGGTCACGCGGCCCGGCGCCAGGCGCGGTGTCGGAGGGGAGGACAGAAGGGCGCACTGGGCGTTGTCGCCATACAGGCCCGGACGGGCCCAGACCCAGGACTGGCAGGCCATGTCGCCATCACACAGGGCGGCGCAGCGGTCGGCGGACCGGGTGCCAATATCCAGTCGTTCGTAGATCGATCCTGTACGCTCATAGCCCTCCATCACATCCTGCGCTGCAAGCGGCGCGGAAATCTGTGTGAAAACAAGAAAAAGCGTCAGGAAAATCCTCATTTGCCGCATTCTTGTCCCAGTGCGCTAATAATTCCTTCAAATCACCGTTGAATTTGTACAATTCCGGCGATAGGGGATGGCGCGCAAGCGAGGGGCAGACATGCAGCGCACTCAGGACAGTTTTACCAATCGGCTGATCGCGTTTATCGAAAGCGCGGGCTTCAGGAATTTCATTCTCGGACTGATCGTCCTGAATGCGATCACGCTGGGGCTGGAGACTTACCCCTATGAGGGGCTCTGGTTCACCACGGTTCTGCCGATCGTTGATCGCATCGTGGTCTCGGTGTTTGTGTTCGAGATCTTTCTCAAGCTGATTGCCTATCGCCATCGCTTCTTCATGTCGGGCTGGAACTGGTTCGACCTGATCGTGATCGGTGTTTCCATCATGCCGGATGCCGGCGGTTTTGCGGTCCTGCGGTCGCTGCGCATCCTGCGGGCCTTCCGCCTGTTCTCGGTGATGCCGGAAATGCGCAAGGTCGTGGAAGCCCTGTTGCGGGCGATCCCGGGCATGAGCTCGGTCATCGCCGTGCTGGCGCTGATCTTCTATGTCTCCTCGGTCATGGCGGCGAAGCTCTTTGCCGAAAGCAATCCGGAATTGTTCGGAACGCTGGGCGAAAGCGCGATCACCCTGTTCCAGGTGATGACGCTGGAAGGCTGGGCGACCGAGGTTCAGAACCCGGTGCGTGAACACCATCCCTGGGCCTGGTCGTTTTTCCTGATTTTCATCGTCCTGACCAGTTTCGCCGTCCTCAACCTGTTCATCGCCATTATCGTGGACAGCCTGCAGGCCAAGCATTTCGACGATGAGGATGCGCGCGACGAGGAAGCCCAGGCTGACCGGGCTGAACTGCATCGCGAGATCTCGGAATTGCGGGCGGAAATCCGCCAGCTGGGCGGCATGCTTCAGCGCTCGTTGGACGCGTCCTCGGAGGAGGGTTCCAGCAACGCCTCGAAAGCCCCTGACAGCTCGGAATAGAAGGCCGCCAGGCGCTCTTCCCGTTCCGAGCGTGTACGCGGTGCAGAAGCGCTGAGATCGCGTGGCGGAAGGTTCGCGTGCACATCCGTCATGAAGGCCTGCCAGATCTGGGCCGGCAGGCCGCCACCGGTGACATTCTGCATCGGGCTGTCGTCATCATTGCCGACCCAGACACCGGCCGTGTAATCCTCGGTGAAACCGATAAACCAGGCATCGCGGAAGGACTGGCTGGTGCCGGTCTTGCCGCCCACGGAACGGTCCGGCAGGGCCGCGCGGCGGCCGGTCCCGGTCAGCACCACATCCTGCAACATGGTCGACATGTGCTGGGCGACATCGCGGGTGACGACCTGTTCGCCTTCAAGCTCGGTGTGTTCGTACAAGACGTCGCCGCGGGAATTGGAGATCGAGGTCACGAAGTACGGATCGAAGCGCTGGCCATTGCGCGGGAACACGGAATAGGCCGCGGTCAGTTCCAGCAGATTGGCTTCTGCTGCACCCAGCGCGATCGAGGGCAGGGCGGGCAGGTTGGAGCGGATGCCCAGGCGATGGCCGACCTCAACGATACGCTCGATTCCCAGCTCGTCGCCGATCTGGGCGGCGACCGTGTTGATGGAGCGTTTGAGCGCTTCCTGCAGGGTGACCAGGCCGCGATAGTTTCCGGAGAAATTCTGTGGCGTCCAGCCTTCCAGATCGACCGGTTCGTCCCACACTGCGGTGGAGGGGGCATATCCCGCTTCCAGCGCGGCGATAAAGACGATGGGCTTGAAGGCCGAGCCCGGCTGGCGCTGGGCCTGGAGGGCGCGGTTGAACTGGCTGTCCAGATAGTCGCGGCCACCATGAAAGGCGCGGATCGCCCCGTCCTGGGCAAGCAATACGATGGCCGCCTCGCTGGCGCCCTGACCTGAACCATCATTGCCCAGCACGCCGTCTGCAGCCCGGTGGGCCGCCAGGGTCAGGTCCGGATCAATGGTCGTGCGGATGACCAGGTCGGGAATGTTTTCCGGCCCCAGCAGGCGTTCCGCTTCCACCACGGCATAGTCAAACACATGGCCCCAGGTCACACCGGCCTGCGGGTCGATATCGGGCTCGACCGGAACCGCCGGATTGGCGATCGCGTCATCATGCGCCGCCTGGTCGATAAAACCGGCATCCAGCATGGCGTCGAGGACTGTTGCTGCGCGGGCCTGGGCAGCTTCCAGATTGACGGTCGGGTCGAGCCGCGAGGGCGCTTTGGGCAGGGCGGCCAGCAGGGCGGCTTCTTGCAGGGTAAGCTCGGTCGCGGACTTGCCGAAATAGCGCTGGCTGGCAGCTTCGACGCCAAAGGCACGGGCGCCGAGATAGATGCGGTTGAGATAAAGCTCCAGGATCTCGGTCTTGGTGAGATTGCGCTCCAGCGCCATCGCCAGGCGGATCTCCTGCAGCTTGCGGCGCAGGCGACGTTCCGGTGACAGGATCAGGTTCTTCACCAGCTGCATGGTGATGGTCGAGCCGCCCTGAACGCTGCGCCCGGCCTGGAAATTCCGCCACAGGGCGCGCATCACGCCGCGACGGTCGACCCCGTCATGTTCGTAAAAGCGCTGGTCCTCGATGGCGAGGAAGGCCTGGGGCACATGTTCAGGCAGGGTGTCCAGGCCCACAGCCCGCGCATAGAGCGGTCCGCGCACGGCGAGCACGTCACCGTTCATGTCCTGCAGGGTGACAGACGGCTCCCGCCGGGTGATCCACAATTCGGAGGCCGAGGCCGGTGCATCAGGCAGGTCATGGAAGGCCCAGTGCCAGAGCCCGCCGGAGAAAAGGACGCCGAACAGCAGCACAAATGCCGTCACCCCGCCTGCGATCAGGCGGTTGCGGCGCTCGCGGCGCTGCCTTTCCATCATGTGATCCGCGCGAAACGGCTCCATGATCATGTTATACGTCCCCACATATTTCGTGTGTGTGACCTAAGGCCCCGAGAAAAGGGCCAAATTCAGGCGATATCCATGTCCTTGCCTTTCTGGAAGATGAAAACTCTATCAGAGATGACCCGTGATGAATGGGAATCTCTTTGTGATGGCTGCGGAAAATGCTGTCTGATCAAGCTGGAAGACGAGGATACGGGCCTGCGTCTGGAAACCGATGTCAGCTGCAAATTGTTCAACCCGACGACCTGCCGCTGCAAGCAGTACGAGCTGCGCAAGACCGTGGTCCCCGATTGCGTTGTGCTGACCCCGACCAGCGTGCACGAATTGCCCTGGATCCCGAAGACCTGTGCCTATCGCCTGCTGGCCGAGGGCAAGGATCTTTACGACTGGCATCCGCTGGTCACCGGCGATCCGGACAGCACGCACAAGGCCGGCATGTCGGTTATCAACCAGGTGCGCTCGGAGGAGAGTTTCTCCGGCGAGATCGAGTGGGACAAACACATCGTGGAATGGCCCGGCGAAGGCGATGAGGACTAGGCGCCGGCGCGCCCGGGCTCAGTCTTCCGCGGGTCCACCGCATTGCGGCGGGTAATTGGCCAGTTCACCGGTTTCAAGGGCGTGAGCAGCCATCTGTTCCAGGGTAATGGCCGGCAGATCGGTGGTGAAGCTTTCACCACCCATTTCGCCCCGCCCGGTCAGGAAGTTCACATCACAGCGCGGGATAACCGTCACCGGATATCCGACCTGCATCGCCTCGCGGGTCAGACCGGCCACGCGGAATGCACCATCGCGATAGGCGATCGTCGCTGTCATCGGAGCGTGGTTGACAGGCCCGAACGAATGCCACCAGCTCACCTGGATCGAGCCGTGCGACGTCAGCGCCATCTCGTGCCCAGACCCGATGAACATGGGTGAATAGCGTTGGGGATCATTCCTGCTCGTCTCAATTGTCAGGCTTGCCGCAAAGCTTCCACCGTCCAGCGTGACACGGTCATCACTGCCGTCTCCGTCGAAACCGCCTGACAGCACGACATCGTCCTGCACGAATTCGCGGCACGCCGCGCTGACGAGATCTCCTGAAGCGGTCGATGGGCTCCATCGCCTCGGTTCGATATCTGCGCTGACTTCAACGCCGTTGCGAACGCCTTCGCCGGTCCGCAGGTCGAAGTCGCACTCGCCCCGGTTGGACGGGTTATTGCCATCACGCCAGCTTGTCGTGCGATGGACGATATAGAAGGCGTCACCGCGATACTCGAGCGTATCAGCATTGGCCCAGTTTCCGCGGCTGGCGACATTGCTGCTGTAGTGATAGCGGATCAGCCCGTCTTCGCTCGTCTCAATGCCAAGCCCGCTGCCACTCGATCGGTGGTCTGAATGGATTTCGACAAGGCCGGCGGATGAAAGCTCTGCCGTGATCCGGACCCAGCCCTCATCGTCCATAGTCAGCCGGACGATATCCTGCGTACCGTCATTATCGAAATCCCCGACGATTTCCTCACGAATCTCAACTTCAGGCAGATCGCTCAGCTGGTTAGCCGACGACATGGCGTGCGCGGCCAGCAGAACCCAAAACGCCAACATGAATTTCCCCCATCCCAGTCGCTATCATCCAGAGGCATCGGGCGGATGCAAGCGAGTTGTTCTCGCGAAACGAAAGGTCTGGCCGAGGGATGCTCAGTATAGTTGGTGCAATGCTTGTTGCTGCTATCGGCGAACAAAGAGCATACTTATATTATACTATATCGGTGCACCGAATTTTAACTAAACAAGCTGGATATTGTATAAAATTGGAGACAAATGGGATATTTCTCCGTCTCCAGTTCACGAGCGTGAGACAGATATCGCCTTTGGGGGGCGGATCTTGCGGCGCCAGTGCAGGGTAAGACACGGGCATGTCGACAAATACAGCGAAGACGACCGAGCTGCGCCAGACGACGCGGCGTGACGGAGATGCCTTGGTGATCGAACTGGAAGGTCAGCTGGCCTTCAAGGAGCACCAGAGCTTCAAATCCCTCATCGAGATGATCGAGAAAAGCGATGCCGAACGTGTGCGTCTCGATCTGAAAAAGCTCGGCCGCGCCGATGTCACCACGCTGGGCCTGTTGATGGTCCTGCACGATACCGTTGTGAACAAGGGCATGGAGCTCCAGTTCGTCAACGCGTCCCGCGCCATGGCCGAGATTTCCAAACTCTCCCTCACCGGCCGCAAGCTGGACCTGGGCTCTGCTGCCTGAGGATAGTGCGGGGCCAATCCCGTTGCGACACGGGGGCAGGTCACTGAGAATGTGACGTTTTTCAATTTCATCTGCGAAACAATCCCGGGCATGCAGCCGCGGGGTATAAATCGCTATGCCCAGAAAAACCGACAGACGCTTCCGCGACAATGCGGACTGGTTCCCCTTTTTCCGCAAATACCAGGGCGGTGCCTCGCTTGAGGCCGTGGCCCGGGAGGCTGGCCGTTCAAAGAACTGGACGGCCCGCTGCATGCGCCGCCTGGCCGCCCTGGACGAGGATCAATGGCGCGCCCTGCGTGAAGTGGCCCTGCAGCGCCTGGTGGCGCGGGCAGATGCCGAACTCATGCTGGGATCGCCCGCCGAAGCTGCGCGCCTGGCTGCCGGCATTACCGCCATGGCCAAGGCCATCGAGGCTGAACAACAAAGTCGAGAGACGATGAGTGACAACACCCAAGACGATACAACAGATCCTGGAGACCATCAGGCCCTGCGCCGTGAAGTTCGGCGAAAATATATTGAGCGTGCCCTGGTCTTCCGCCGAGCTGCTCGCCTTGAAAAGGGAAGAGGATGCGACCCGGTCCGCCCGCCGCATGCTGGAGCTGGGCTGGAGCCCGCACGAGAACCAGATCCCCCCGGGCGGGGCGTGGCACACCTGGCTGTTCCTGGGCGGCCGCGGAGCGGGCAAGACCCGGGCGGGGGCTGAATGGGTCCGCGGCCGCATTCTCGAGGGTGCACGCCGGGTGGCGCTGGTGGGGCCGACCTTCTCTGATGTGCGCGAAGTGATGATCGAAGGGGTCTCCGGCCTGCGTTCCATCGGCCCGCCCGATGAGAGGCCGGTTTACGAGAGCAGCCGCCATCGCCTGGTCTGGCCCAATGGCGCAGAGGCCTTTGCCTTTTCCGCCACAGACCCGGACGGGTTGCGTGGGCCGCAATTCGAGCTCGCCTGGATCGACGAATTTGCGGCCTGGCCGGATCCACAGATGGCGCTGGATACGCTGCGCATGGGGGTGCGT
This sequence comes from Maricaulis sp., assembly GCF_017643475.1. Lineage (GTDB taxonomy): Bacteria > Pseudomonadota > Alphaproteobacteria > Caulobacterales > Maricaulaceae > Maricaulis. The sequence goes on along the minus strand of NZ_JAEPNI010000002.1, from coordinate 211,994 downwards.
CTGGGCAGTGATCCGCGCATCGTCATCACCACGACACCGCGGCCCATCGCGGCGCTGAAGGCCCTGTTGAAACAGTCCGGTGTGCGCGTGACGCATCAGCCGACCTCGGCCAATGCCGATCATCTCGCGCCGGGGTTTGTGACGGCCATGCAGGCCGCTTACGGCGGCAGTGTTCTGGGGCGCCAGGAACTGGAAGGCTTGCTGATCGATGATCCGCCCGGAGCGCTGTGGAAACGCAGCGAGGTGGAAGCGGCCTTCGTCGCTCCGCCGCCGGATCTTGATCGCCTGATCGTGGCCGTCGACCCGCCGGTGACCTCGCATGCCCGCTCCGACGAGTGCGGCATCGTCGTGGCCGGCGCTGTGGGCGAGGGGCATGCGCGGCGGGCCTTTGTGCTGGCGGATGAGAGTTTCGGTCCTGCAGCGCCTGCAGACTGGGCCGAGCGCGTGGTGGCGGCCTGGCACGCGCACCAGGCCGATGCCGTGGTTGCCGAGAGCAATCAGGGTGGTGAGATGGTGTCCGAAATCATAGCCACGATTGACCCGAACGTTCCCGTCAGGCGCGTGCACGCCACCCGGGGCAAGCGGACCCGGGCCGAGCCGGTTGCTGCGCTCTACAGCGCGGGACGGGTTTTTCATGCCGGGCGGTTCAGCGCCCTGGAAGACCAGATGTGTGCCTTTGGCGCGCCGGGCAGCACGGCGTCCAGCCCCGACCGGGTGGATGCGCTGGTCTGGGCGATCAGTGCCTTATTGCTGGCCAGTCCGGCCATGCCGCGCCTGCGGCGTCTCTAGACATTTCAATTTCAAGGGAGGGGCTTATGCCCGGATGGATCGACCGCCTGCTGGGGCGGGAGAGCAAGAGTGGTGTGCCGCGCGCACTGTATGAACTGGCCCGCAATACGGCCGTGAACCGCATCGTGCGCGATGTGCAGGGCCTGGTGCGGACCGGTTATGAGCGGAATGCCATCGTGCATCGCTGTGTACGCCTCATTGCCGAGGCCGCCGCCAGCCGGACCCTCGCGTCGCCCGGGCCTGCCGCGCAATTGCTGGCTGGCCCCAATCCAGACCAGTCCGGTCCGGAATTCTGGGAGAGTTTTTACGGCCATCTCATCCTGGCTGGAAACGCCTATGTCGAACTGTCCACGCTGGAGGGGCGTCCGCGCGAAATGTATGTGCTGCGCCCCGACCGGGTGCGGGCAGTGCCGGGCGTGCGCGGCTGGCCGCAGCTCTATGAATACCGCGCCGGGGAACACAAGCGTGTCTTCGAGCGCGATCCCGTGACCCAGCGCAGCGCGTTGTTTCACATGCGGCTCTTTTCGCCGGCGGATGACGCCTATGGCTATTCCCCGCTGCAGGCAGCAGCGGCGGCGCTGGACCTGCACAATGCGGGCGGACGCTGGGCCAAGTCTCTCTTGGACAATGCCGCGCGCCCCTCCGGTGCGCTGGTGGTCGACAATGCCGATGGCCGGTTGAGTGTGGAACAGTATGAGCGGCTCAAGTCCGAGCTGGGCGAGACCCATTCCGGCCCCGAGAATGCAGGCCGTCCCATGTTGCTGGAAGGCGGGCTGGACTGGAAACCCATGTCGCTGACGCCGGCGGATATGGATTTTGTCCAGGCCCGGCGCGAGGCGGCGCGCGAGATCGCCCTGGCCCTGGGTGTGCCACCGCTTCTGCTTGGACTTCCTGGCGATAATACGTATGCGAACTATGTCGAGGCGAACCAGGCCTTCTGGAGCCAGACCATCGACCCGCTGGTCGACAAGACAGCCGCTGCGCTGACCGTCTGGCTGCGTCCCTGGCTGGGCAGGGCCACACAGGTCACGGCCGCTCACCGCGGAGGTGGCGATGACGGATAATCCACGCTGGCACCTGCAACGCCAGATCACGCTGGGCGTACTGATCGCCATCCTGGTGCAGACTTCCGGCGCCCTGATCTGGGCCGGGCGTGTGGGCGAACGTCTCAATCACCTTGAACGCGCCAGCGTGCGCGCCTCGCCCTTTGCCGAGCGACTGGCCGGGGTTGAAACCGAGATGCGCCTGGTCCGCCAGAGCCTCAATCGTATCGAACAGCGCATGGAGGATGATTGATGTCGTCTCTGGCAATTGAAGGCTATGCCAGCCTGTTCAACCTGGAAGATCTGAGCGGCGATATCGTCCTGCCAGGCGCCTTTGCTGACGGGCTAGCTGGCGGGCGTACAGCCGGGCGCAACGTCCCCATGCTCTACCAGCACGAGCCAACCGAGCCGGTCGGACGCTGGCAGATCATACGCCAGGACAGGAAAGGGCTGTGGGTCGAGGGCGAGATCGTGGATGCCAGCGAACAGTCCCGCTCCGTGCAGGCGCTTGTCCGGCGCGGTGCGCTCAATGGCCTGTCCATCGGATTTCGCACCCGTTCCTCCCGTCCGCGCCCGTCGCGCGGGCGTTTTCTCGAGGCGATCGAGCTCTGGGAAGTCTCGATCGTCACCTTTCCGATGCTGCCCCAGGCCCGGCTTTCCCTGGCCGCCAGCGACCGCCGGGCTGCTTGAACCCCACAGGAATTCTCCATGACCAAGGAAGTGAAAATGACCCCTGTCTCCACCGAAACCCGTGCCGCCCTGGCCGAGGTGATGACCGCCTTCGAGGCGTTCAAGTCCGCCAATGACCAGCGTCTCGGCGAGATCGAGAAACGCGCCAGCGCCGATATCCTGCTCGAGGACAAGGTCTCGCGCATCGATGCGGCGCTGGACCAGCAGAAAACCGCGCTGGATCGTCTGCTTCTGGACCAGCAACGCCCGGCGGTCAGTGGCACCGACAAGCTCAACAATCCCGGCTGGCAGCGCTATGTGCGCCAGGGCGATGTGGCGGCCTTTCAGGAGGCCAAATCGCTTAATGCCGGTACGGCGGGTGAGGGCGGATATGTTGTGCCGCAGGAGACCGAGGCCCTGATCGACCGCCAGCTGGCCGAGGCTTCGCCGCTGCGCGCCATCGCCAGCGTACGGTCTTCCTCTGCCGCGGTCTTCCGCAAGCCGGTCTCGCGAGGCGGGGCTGCATCGGGCTGGGTCACCGAGACGGCCGCCCGCCCGGAAACCACTTCACCGGATCTCGACCTGCTCGATTTTCCGGCCGCCGAGCTCTACGCCATGCCCGCCGCGACCCAGCAATTGCTGGATGATGCCATGGTCGATATCGACCAATGGCTGGCGGATGAGATCCGCGATGTCTTTGCCGCCCAGGAAAGCGCTGCCTTCATCTCCGGTGACGGGGTCAACAAACCGCGCGGTTTCCTCAGCTATACATGCAATGTCGAGGGGGGGCAGGCCTGGGGTGAGCTGGGTTATGTGGCGACGGGGGTGGAGGGCGGTTTCGCCGCCACCGATCCCGGCGATGCGCTGATCGATCTCATCTATGCGCCGAAGAATGCCTATCGGGCCAGCGGGCGTTTCCTGATGAACCGCCGCACGGTCTCCGCCGTGCGCCGCTTCAAGGACGCGGATGGCAATTATCTCTGGCAGCCCGGTCTCAGCGAGGCCGGCACGTCCACCCTCCTGGGCTATCCGGTCAGCGAGGCGGAAGACATGCCCGATATCGCTGCCAATGCGAGTGCGATTGCTTTTGGAGATTTCCGCAAGGGCTATCTGATCATCGACCGCCAGGGTGTGGAAGTGCTGCGCGATCCGTTCAGCGCAAAACCCTATGTGCTGTTCTACACGACCAAACGCGTGGCCGGTGGCGTGCAGGATTTTGACGCCATCAAACTGCTCAAATTCAGCGCGGCCTAGTCTTTTCCAAGCTCGTCGCGGAGGCGATCGGCGAGGGCATTTTCTGCTTCATCGCTGATCGCATCGCCGTTCGAGAGTTTTGTCGTTTCTTCAACGGACTTAAGCCCGTAGCCGAGATGACGGATGAAGTTCTCAAGCGGTCTGAGGGCGAAAAACGCCCCGATCAGGCCCAAAACGCTCCAAATCGCCCAGAAAACTTCCGGTTCTGATTCAGCAAATTCGGCTATCGCGCTGAACAGGCTCAGAAATCCATAGCCGCTCGCAAGGGTGACCAATGCACAAATGCCGATCGCCAGTGTCCAGGCGATGAGGGCGTTGATGGCATTGTTCGTCATTCCCAACCCCGACAGGAAAACCCATGTCCCTCGAACTCGCAGAGCCGCCGGCGCTGGAGCCGGTCACGCTGGCCGGGATGAAGGCGCGTTTGCGATTCACCCACACCGACCAGGACGACCGAATACAGGCGGTCATATCGGCAAGCCGCCGACGCGTCGAGGCCGAATGCGGCCTGGCGCTGATCGAACAGCGCTGGATTGAGCGCCACGACAGCTGGCACGAGGGTGGGCGGTTAAGCGCGTTTGGCACGCGGTTCCGGCTGGGCCTTGGCCCGGTCATCGCGGTTGAGAGCGTCAGCATCACCGCGGCGGATGGCACGTCAGAGATCTGGGCGGCCAGCGCCTATGAGCTGGTGCGGGATGTCCGATCTGCCTGGCTGGTGACCCGACCAGCGGGCAGTTTCCCCACAATTGGCAGTCCTGCCAACGGGCTGGAAATTCGTTACAGGGCCGGCTTTGGCGTTGAGGCCTCTGCTGTCCCGCCGGATCTGTGTGAAGCCGTCGCCGGGCTGGCTGAACATCTCTTGCTGACGCCATCCCGCGAGCCTGAAGGCGTAGCCTTGCCGTCGCCCGTTTCGCTGTTGCTGGCCCCCTGGCGGAGGGCGGGCCTGTGAGCGCGGCCAGCCAGATCATCCGCGAGGCCATCAGCACTGCGCTGGCCGCTTCGCCGGAAGCGCAGGCCCTCTTCGGTGATCCCCTGCGCCTGGCCGACCGGCCAAGCCGTCACCTGGCCTTTCCTCATCTTAGCTGGGGCAGGGCACAGACCTCTGACAAATCTGCCGACGGGGTCGATCTGATCGAGCTGCGCCAGGACCTCATGGTCTGGGAACAGGAGGGTGATGCCCCGGCGCTGACCGGTCAGCTGCGCACCCTCCTGCGCCAGCTGACCATCAATGTGGCGGCGCCCTGGTGTGTCATCAGCCTGGTCCCTGTTTTCACCGACACCTTCAACACCAACCGCCTCGGCGTGCGTCGCGGACTGATCCGCCTGCGCGCTGTCATGGGGCAGATCGAGGAGCCAACATCATGAGTATTGCTGCAGGCCGGGACCTGCTTTTGAAACTGGGCGATGGCGCCGAGCCGCAGGCCTTTGCCCCGGTGGCCGGGTTGCGCACGCGCACCCTGTCGCTCAATGCCCGCACCGTTGACGTCACCCATGCCGACAGTGCCGGGGGCTGGCGCGAGCTGCTGGAAGGCGTGGGGCTGAAAACCTGCACGATCTCCGGGGCCGGGGTGTTTGTTGATGACGCCGCCGCCATCCGCCTGCGCCAGCTCTTTTTTGACCAGCAGGCTGCGGACTGGCAGCTCGTCCTGGCGGGGGCCGGGGTGATGGCCGGGAAATTCCTCGTCGCGGCGCTGGATTATTCCGGGCGTTTCGACGGCGAGGCGAGCTGGTCGATCAGCCTCGCCTCTGCCGGCGAACTCGCTTTTACAGCCACATGATGGCCAATCCGGCACGCGGCGAGGTTTCGCTGGAACTGGGCGGACGCAGCTATCTGCTCTGCCTGACCATGGCCGGGCTGGCGCGCTTGCAGGCCCTGCCAACAGATCAGTCCCCGCAGGACCGTCTGGAACGCCTGTTCGAGATCCTGTCCAGTGAAAAAGTTTCGCTTGCGAATAATCTTGCGGCGATCCCTGAAATCCAGGATGCGATCGAACAGGCGCTGGAGGATCTGGTGTGAGCGGATCCCACTGGACCGCCGCCCTGGCGCTGGCAGCCCGGCTGGGCCTGACACCGGCAGAGTTCTGGGCGCTGAGCCTGCGCGAATGGCGCGCCCTGACCGAACCGGACGCGGCCCGCCGACCGCTTTCCCGCGCGGAACTCAACACGCTGATCGAAAACCACACATCCGGAGACCGACATGAACCGCAAGGCTGAAACCGCCGCGACCCGTTTGCAGGACCTCGCTGATGGCCCGGCCAGCGAAGCTGCCGTCACGATCGAGGCCGCGTTTGAACGGGCCGGCCAGGGCATTGAGCGTTCGCTCGCGGCTGCGGCCCGTTCGGGCGAGCTGGATTTTTCCCGCATGACCCAGTCCATCCTCGCCGATCTCGCCCGTCTGGCCGTCGACCGGTTTGTTGTCCAACCGGCGCTGGGCGCCCTTGCCCCATCGCCACCGGCAGTCACTGGCGCCCGCGCCGAGGGCGGGCCGGTCGCAGCGGGAGGGGCATATCTGGTGGGCGAGCGTGGTCCGGAAATCCTCATGCCGGGCATGGGCGCGCAGGTCCAGCCACTGGAACCGGGCATCACCGTCAATCTCGCCATGCCTGCCATTGAGGCCGGCAATCCACCCAGTGCCACGCGTCTCGCCCGCCAGATCGCCCGCGCTGTCCAGAAAGGGAGCCGATACCTGTGAGTGATTTCCATGACATCAGCCTGCCGTTTGCGATCAGCCTGGGCGCGGTTGGCGGCCCGCAGCGCCGCACCGACATCACCCGCCTGGCCTCCGGCCGTGAACAGCGCAACACGCCCTGGGCCGACAGCCAGCGGCGCTGGGATATCGGCCTCGCCGTCCAGACGCTGGACGATATCGCCGCCCTGATCGATTTTTTCGAAGCGCGGCGCGGACGATTGCACACCTTCCGTTTCCGTGATCCGCTGGATTACCAGTCCTGCCGCCCCTCACAGACGCCTTCAGCGCTGGACCAGCCTGTGGGAACAGGGGATGGCAGCACGACCCGTTTCCGGCTGACCAAGCGCTATGCCAGCGGCAGGGAAAGCTGGACGCGCGTGATCACCAGGCCCGTGGCGGGTTCGGTTCTCGTCGCCCTGGATGGCAGTCCCGTCTCGCCACAGGTCGACACGCTGACCGGCGAGATCGACTTTGCCAGCCCGCCCGCAGCCGGGCAGGCCATCACGGCTGGGTTCCGTTTTGACTGTGCCGTGCGTTTCGACACCGACCAGCTGGACATCGCTCTTGACCATGTCCGCGCCGGCCAGGTGCCGTCAATCCCGCTGGTCGAGGTGAGGAGCTGACATGCTGACAATTCCCCCATCCATCAGTGCCCAGCTGGAAGCCGGGACATCCACGCTGTGCTGGTGCTGGCGCCTGACGCGGCCGGACGGTTTCAAACTGGGCTTTTGTGACCATGACCAGGCGCTGGAGATCGACGGGCTCGGTTTTCTGCCCATGGCCCGCATGGCGTCTCCCGATGCTGAAACGGAAACAGGTCTGGCCCCCGACCAGGCCGGGCTGAGCCTGGTGCTGGAGGATGATCGCATCACGCTGGGCGAATTACGGGCCGGAGTGTGGGACGAGACACAGGTCGAGCTGTTGCGTGCCGACTGGTCTGCGCCGGACCAGAATGTCCGCGTCCAGGCCTGGTGGTTCGGGGCAGTCGCGATTTTCAACCAGGGCTGCGAAGTCGAGCTGCTGGGACGGGAACACAGGCTGGAGCGCCAGATCGGCCGCGTGTTCGCGCGCAGCTGTGATGCCAGCCTGGGAGATGTGCGTTGTGGTGTCGAAGCTATGCACGCGAACTACCCTCTGGGCTGTGACCGGGCTTTCGCGACCTGTCGCGACCGGTTTTCCAACACATCCAACTTCCGTGGTTTTCCCTATCTCGTCGGCAATGACGTGCTGATCGCCAGCCCCGCCAATGAGAACGCGCGTGATGGCGGATCACGGGGGCTGGGCGGATGAGGCGCGCGGATATCATCGCCAGCGCCCGTCGCTGGATCGGAACGCCCTATCGCCACCAGGCCAGTTGCTGTGGGGCGGGTTGTGATTGCCTCGGGCTCGTCCGCGGCATCTGGCGCGAGCAGGTGGGCGCGGAGCCTCAGCCATTGCCCGCCTATACCCCCGACTGGGCCGAGCGAAGCGGGCAGGAAACCCTGCTCGACGCGGCCCGGCAATACTTCCAGGAAAGATGTCTCGAAACAGCAGCGCCCGGCGATGTCCTGCTCTTCCGGCCGCGCCGGGAGGGGCCAGCCAAACACTGCGCCATCCTGTCTGCACCCGGCCGCATCATCCACGCCTATTGGGGACGCGCCGTTGCCGAGACCGCGCTGACCCCCTGGTGGCAGGCCCGCTGGGTCGCGGCTTTCAGCTTTCCGGATCTGGAGGATTGAGATGGGAGAAATGCTGCTCAGGGTCGGTGCCGAGACGGCCCGGCATGTCCTGCCACGCCTGGCCCAGGCCGCCGTGCATCACGCGCTTGCGCCGGGAGCGCCGGACGGGCCGCGGATTGACAGTCTGGATATCCAGACCTCGGTCTCCGGTTCGCCCATGGCGCGGATCTGGGGGCGTTATCGCCTGGCTGGTGAGGTGATCTGGGCGTCGAACTATCGCGAGCACGAACACTCCAGCGGTGGCAAGGGCGGGGGAGGGTCGAGCCAGTATACCTATTCCATCAGCCTGGCCGTCGGACTTTGCGAGGGCGTCATTTCTGGCATCGGCCGGATCTGGGCCAATGGCGAACCGCTCGACGTCTCGACGCTCAACATGCGGCTTTATACCGGCACGCCCGCGCAAGAGGCTGACCCGCTGATCGAGACGATCGAGGGCGCCGACGCGCCCGCTTTCCGCGATACGGCCTATGTCGTGCTGGAGGATCTGGCGCTGCAGCCCTTCGGTCATCGCATTCCCAATTTTTCCTTCGAGGTTTTTCGCCAGGGTGAGACGGGCGCGCTGGAAAACCTGGTGCGCGGCGTCAACCTGATCCCGGGCAGTGGCGAGTTTTCCCTGACGACCCAGCCGGTGAAACGTTTGCTGGGACCGGGCGATGAGCTGGCCGAAAATCGGCACTCCTGGAGCGGTGAGGCGGATGTATTGAGCGCGCTGGACCAGCTGCAGCGCGATCTTCCGGCCTGCCGTTCGGTGCAGCTGGTGCTGAGCTGGTTCGGTACGGATCTGCGCTGCGGGGAATGCGAGATCCGGCCCGGGGTCGAAACCCGGGACAAGCAGACGCGTCCCGTTGAGTGGTCGGTGGCGGGCGAGGATCGCGGTTCTGCCTGGCTTGTCGGTACGCTGGAAGGCCGGCCGGTTTACGGTGGCACGCCGGACGATGCCGGAGTGATCGCCCTGATCGGTGAACTCAGGGCGCGCGGTTTTGCCGTCACGATCTATCCCTTCATCCTAATGGATATCCCGGCGGGCAATGGCCTGCCCGACCCGCATGGCGGGGCAGAGCAGGCGGCCTTTCCCTGGCGCGGACGGATCACGGCGCAGACAGGGCCGGCTGTTGCCGGTCAGATCGCCGAGTTTTTCGGCACAGCCAGCGCGGCGGATTTCACCACGACTTCGGCCGCAGTCAGTTATGCGGGTCCCGCGGATTGGCGCTTCCGGCGTTTCATCCTGCACTGTGCGGCGCTGGCCAAGGCGGCTGGCGGTGTGGACGGGTTTCTCATCGGATCGGAAATGGTCGCGCTGACGACCTCGAGCGAAGCCGGTGTCTTTCCCGCTGTTTCAGAACTGGTCGCGCTGGCGGTTGAAGCGCGCCAATTGCTCGGCCCGGATTGCCGCCTCTCCTATGCTGCGGACTGGAGCGAATATGCCGGTGTGTGGGGTGAGGGCGGCGAGCGGATCTTCCATCTCGACCCGCTCTGGGCCTGCGCCGAGATCGATGCTGTTGCCATCGACTGGTACGCGCCGATGACGGACTGGCGTGACACGCCCGGGCATCTCGACAGCGCCCTGGCAGAGCGCATTCACGATCCGGATTATCTGGCGGCGGGGCTGAGCAGCGGTGAGGGGTATGACTGGTATTACGCGTGCGAGACTGATCGCGCGGCCCAGGTCCGCACGCCGATTCAGGATCTGGCGCATGGCGAGGGCTGGATCTGGCGCATCAAGGATCTGCGAGGCTGGTGGGAGAATGCCCATCATGATCGCCCGGACGGTGTGCGTTCCGCTGTGCCAACGGACTGGGTCCCGAAGGGCAAGCCTGTCTGGCTGACCGAGGTGGGCTTTCCTGCGGTCGACAAGGGCAGCAACCAGCCCAATGTGTTTTTTGATCCCAAGAGTTCCGAGAGTGCCTTGCCGCATTTCTCCAGTGGTGCGCGCGATGACCTGTTGCAGCGCCGCGCCTTGATGGCGCTGTTGTCACACTGGGGTGAGGGCGGGGCCGGGAATCCGGTGTCGCCGGTCTATGCCGGCCCCATGGTGATGCCGGACTGGGTGCATGTCTGGGCCTGGGATGCGCGGCCCTTCCCGGAATTTCCCTCCCGCGGGGACATCTGGTCCGACAATGAGAACTGGCAGCGCGGGCACTGGCTCAACGGGCGAGTTGGGGCTGTACCGGTCGGTCAGGTCATCACCGAGATCTGTGCGCAGGCAGGGCTTTCCGAGGTCGATACGAGCGCTGCACTGGGCATGGTGTCCGGTTATGCGATGCACGGGCTGACGGCAGCACGGGCTGGCCTTGAACCCTTGCTGTCGCTGCTGGGCATCGAAGCCTGGCCTCGGGTGGACCGGCTGGCCTTTGTATCGTCCGGGCTCGGGGCGGGCGAGATCACGCTGGAAGATCCGGCCTATCTGGCGGGCGAAGCAGATCTGCAATTGAGCCCGGCCACCAGTGATGCGCGTTTTGGCGATGTCAGCCTGTCCTTTGTCGATGACGGCAAGGCCTATCAGCCCGGCTGGGTCTGGGCGGACGGGGAGGCTGGCGGTCACCGCCGACTGGCCCTCACCGGACGGTTGTTGCTGGATGAAGGCCTGGCACGCGCCCTGGCGCAGGACCGGCTGGGCATGGCGAACATGCAGCTGGAAAGCCGACGCATCGTCCTGCCGCCACAGGCGCTGGCGGTTGAACCGGGCGATGTCCTGCTTGTCGATGAAGAGCGCTGGCAGGTCAGTGCGCTGGATCGCCAGGCCGAGCTGCGCGCGCAACTGGTCCGGCCTGTGAAGACTGGCCAGGCTGAATACAGGGCCTCCCGCAGCGCGAGCGGAACAGGACCTGCGAGCCCCAGCCGACCGGTGCTCGCCGTGATGGACCTGGCGGAGGCGGGGCTCTGGGTGGCTGCCGCCACACGCCAGGGCCAGGCGCCGCTTTTGATCTCGACCGGCAGTGCGTCTGCGGGCTGGACGGCTCGCCTGCAATTGCCTCGGCATGCGGTGATGGGCGTGCTGACCACTCCGCTTGCGCCCGGGCCGCTGGGGCGCTGGGACGAGGCGGCAGTGATGGAGCTGGATCTGGTGCGTGGCGAGCTGGCCAGCCATACAGACCGGGCCGTGCTCAATGGCGCCAACAGGCTGGCGGTCCAGCAATCGGACGGGCGTTGGGAAATCCTGCAATTTGCCCGCGCCGAGATGATCGCGCCTCGACGTTATCGCCTGAGCCGCCTGTTGCGGGGCCTGCATGGCAGTTTTGCCGAGGGCACAGCTGAGACGGGCGCTATCTGTGTGCTTCTCGATGATGCTGTCGGCACGCTGGCGCCGAGGGACAGTGAGATCGGGCGGCAGGTAAGTGTGCAGGCGCGTCTGACGGGCGCTGGCGAGGCGGATGCGACGATGGCGAATGTCCTGCCTCAACACGGCGGGCTCAAACCGTTTGCGCCGGTGCATTTGCGGCTGGAAGCGGGCGTGCTGCGCTGGCGGCGGCGAACCCGTGTGGATGGTGACCGCTGGGATATTCACCCCCTGCCGCTTGGGGAGGTGACCGAAGCCTATCGTGTCAGCCTGCGACGGGACGGGTATGGTGACTGGGCCACGCAGACCGACACACCGCAGCTCACCTTGCCGGCGCTGGAAATCCTCAGCTCTTCTGCCGGCGGCGATGAGGTTTGTGTCATCGAAGTCGCGCAGATTTCCGACCGGGCGGGCGCAGGCCATCCGGCCCGGCTGGAAGTGATGCTGTGAGCAGGCTTTGCGATCCGCCCCAAAGCCCCTTACATGCATGGGGAAAGTAACGCGCAACCGGACCGCTCTGCATGGACGATCCCTACAAGACACTCGGTGTTTCCAAGACTGCCTCCCAGGAGGAGATTCGCAAGGCTTACCGCAAGCTTGCGAAGGAGCTGCATCCGGATGCCAATCCGGGTGACAAGGCCGCCGAAGAGCGGTTCAAGAATGTCTCCGCGGCCTTCAACCTGCTGTCTGATTCAGACAAGCGCGCCGAATACGATGCGGCTGCGCGCGCGGGCCTGGGCTCACAATATGCGTCCGGAGGCATGGGGGGCGGGCGCCATCAACGCAGCCCGTTCAATTTCCGCCAGGGGCGCCAGAGCGGGCGCGGGTTTGACGATATCGGCGATATCTTCTCCGACCTGTTTACCGATTTCGGTGCAGCCGGTGCCCAGCAGAGTCATCAGCCGCGCCGCAAGGGAGAAGATCTTCGCCAGAGCCTGGTGTTGGATTTCATGCAGGCGGCCGAGGGCGGCAAACACCGCGTTGTCCTGCCCGGTGGCCGGTCCGTGGACGTGGCTGTTCCGCCGGGTGCCAGCGAGGGACAGGTGCTGCGCCTGCGCGGCCAGGGCCACCCATCTGCCACTGGTGGTGCCCAGGGCGATGCGTTGGTCGAGATCCGCATCCGCGAACACAAGTATTTCTCCCGCGAGGGCGATAATGTGATGCTGGATCTGCCCATCACACTGAAAGAAGCGGCGATGGGCGCCAAGGTGCGCATACCCACGATCGATGGTGATGTGGATGTGCGTATTCCGCCCGGTTCCAACAGTGGCGGTCTGCTGCGTTTGCGTGGCAAGGGGTTTGCAAGTGCCAAGGGTGCGCGCGGCGACCAGATCATCCGTTTGATGATTTCCCTGCCGGAGCGTGACCAGGCCTTGCAGGAGTTCCTGGAAGCCTGGAGCCCCGCTGACGGGCATGATCCGCGCAAGGGATTGAAGTCCTGAGCGTGAAAAAGTGTTAGCATATCGTTCAGGCCGCGTTCAGCGGCAGTCCTGCAGTGTGTGTCGCATGTTGAAGAAACTCGTAGTCACATTAGGCGTAACCACCGCTCTGCTCGCACCGGGAGCTGTCATCGCGGAACCTTTCGAAGCGAAAGTGTTCCAGTCGCGTGACCGCTATACGGCGGGTGAGGCGCGGGATGCGCGTCGGCAGGGCGATGTCGTCCCCGCCATTCGAGTCATCAGCCAGGTGCGACAGCGCTATCCGCGAGCCAGCGTCCTCGACGCCGAGCTCGAGGGTGGTTCCAATCCGCGCTACATCGTCAAGATCCTGACCGAGGATGGTCGCCGGATCGATGTTGTGGCGGATGCGCGTACTGGCGCTATACTGTTCGAACGCTGAGAGGGAATCATGCGCGCATTAGTCGTTGAAGATGATCCGGACCTGAACCGCCAGCTCGGCCGAGCGCTGGAAGACAGCGGTTATGCCGTGGACAGCGCCGTGGATGGCGAAGACGGGCATTTCCTGGGCGATACAGAGCCTTACGATGTTGTTGTCCTCGATCTGGGCCTGCCCAAGCTGGACGGCGTGACGGTGCTGGAACGCTGGCGTTCCGAGGGCCGGGACTTCCCGGTTCTCATCCTGACAGCCCGCGATCGGTGGAGCGAAAAGGTCGCCGGATTTGATGCGGGCGCTGATGATTATCTCACCAAACCTTTCCACACCGAGGAATTGCTGGCGCGCTTGCGGGCGCTGACCCGTCGTGCCGCAGGGCACACGTCCTCGACGATTGAATGCGGTGATCTGAGCATTGATACACGCGGTGCCCGCGTCTTCATCGAAGGCGCGCCGGTCAAGGTGACCTCGCACGAATTCCGCATGCTCAGCTATCTCGCCCATCACCAGGACCGCGTGATTTCTCGCACCGAGCTGGTGGAACATATCTACGACCAGGACTTTGATCGTGACAGCAATACGATCGAGGTATTTGTCGGCCGCCTTCGCAAGAAGATCGGGCCTGACCGTATCGAGACCGTGCGCGGTCTGGGATATCGCCTGGTTGATCCGGTGGCTCGACCGGTCTCGTGAGGTTACCCAGGTCGCTCGCATTCCGCCTGTTCGCAGGCGCAGCGGCCTGGGCCTTTGTCCTGTTGCTGGTCGGCGCCATTGCGCTGACCACGCTCTACCAGCGCTCCGTTATCCGCACACTTGATGGCCGCCTGACCAGTGTCGTCGGCGCGCTGGTAGCCGCTGCGGAAACCGATCCGGCTGGCGATGTCGTTTTGGCCAGGCGCCCCTCTGATCCTGAATACGCACGTGTCTTTTCCGGCCGTTACTGGGAAGTCCTGGATGTGGCCGAGGACGGCAATACACGTATCCTCATCGTCTCGCGCTCGATGTGGGACGAGCAGCTGGCCGCGCCCTACGAGCTGATCGAGCGCGCCATGGCCCAGCCCGGTGCTATCCTGACCAGCGAGACCAAGGGACCGGACCGCGAGCCGCTTCGTATCGTTGCCCAGGCCGTGCGTCTGCAGAACCGCACAAACCTGTCTCTCATGCTGGCGGCGGAGGATCGCAGTCCGGCGGACCGGGAAGTGCGCAATTTTGCCATCACTTCCGGGCTGATGTTCCTGGGTTTTGCCACGGCCATCGCGGCGGGCGTGTTCCTGCAGGTCCGGATCGGTCTGGAACCGGTCCTGCGCATGGGCCGGACGGTGGCGGAAGTGCGCCATGGTGATGCCGAACGTGTGGACGGGGAATTCCCCGACGAGCTGCAGCCGCTGGCCGACGAGCTCAATGCGACGCTGGATCATTCCCGCGAGCTGGTGGAGCGATCACGCACGCATGTCGGCAATCTGGCGCATGCCCTGAAAACCCCTGTGGCCGTGCTCACCAATGAGGCGCGCAGCCAGGATGGTGATTTCGCCGAACTGGTGGGCAAGCAGACAGAGATCATGTCCAAACAGGTCGACCACCATCTGCGCCGGGCGAGGGCGGCGGCTCACGCCAAGGCCGTGGGCGCGCGTACCGAAACCGGCGGCGTGCTGTCCGATCTCGCACGGACGCTGGAGAAAATCTATTCACGCCAGGGTATCGCTGTCAGCGCCGAGATCGAGCCGGGTCTGATCTTCCGCGGCGAACGCCAGGATCTGGAGGAAATGATCGGCAATCTGATGGACAATGCCTGCAAGTGGGCCAGTTCACAGGTTCGCGTCAGCTCTGTACGCACGGGCGACCGGGAGCTGGAAATCCGTATCGAGGATGACGGTCCGGGCCTGACGGATGAACAGGCACAGACGGCGCTCAAGCGCGGCGTACGCCTGGACGAGAAAGCGCCGGGCTCCGGCCTGGGCCTGTCGATCGTGACCGATCTGGCCAAGGCCTATGAGGGCGAGGTTGAGTTTTCCCGCTCGGAAATGGGCGGTCTTCTGGCAAGTGTAAAACTTCCGGCAACTTCTCGATAAAGCTAAATTAACTGTACTTGGGCAAGACTGTGGTCTGTATCGCAGTGGTTTGACTTATACATGACCCGTTTAACGCCTAACCAGAAAGCAAAGCTGGAAGCGCTCTGGCGCAGCATGCCTGTGCATATGCGCTCTGCACTGGTGGCTTCCGCGCAGGCGTCTGCGGGGCAGGACGAGGCGTCAAACCGGCTGATCGGTGTCTTCAAGGAATTGCAGGACGCCATCCAGGAACCCGCGGGCGCTCTCGCCAAGGCCTATCTTCTGGCGCCGCTCAAACCCCTGATCGGGGATCCGGACAGCGTGCAGCCGTCACGTGCCCGTTTCAGCCCGGACCAGGTCAGCAAGCTTTGGGGCTGGCTGGGACGTCACCTGGCCAAACAGACCATCGAGACGGCGAAGAAGTGCAAGAAGCCGCCCACCGACGAGATCTGGTATGAATTCCGTGCCCAGCTGGGCGAGGCCCTGAACGAGGGTATCCAGAAAGCCGAGCGTGTTCCCAAGGACATGACGGCACTGGCCAAGCGTTTTGGCGGCGGCGACAGCGCTGACATGCTGCGCGACGCCGTGGTCCTGCTGCGCAATGCCAAGCCGATTGATGACTGCATGAACCGCGTGCCGGCACGGGTCTATGACCTCGATGAAGACCTGGTAACCCGCATCACCCAGATGCACGAACAGCTGATGGAAGAAGCGCCGGACGGAGCTGTCTGGATGCTGCTGCTGACCATGGGGCGGCTGGAACAGCCCTGGGAGATCTTCCGCGTCATCGAGCGGATCGGCAAGCGGGGCGATGATCTGGTCGTCTCCAAGACCGAGCTGGCTGCTGTGGGCGATGCCGTGCTTGCTGATACCGGTTTCTTTGCCGCGAAGCTAAAATCGCCGCCAGCTGATCTGGACGAGGCGAAAAAGACCTATGAGCGTTATGACCGCTTTGTCTCCTATTCCACGGGCATGACCCAGGAGTTCGGCATCCGCAAGGCTGGTCGCTGGGGGCAGGCCCTGTTCAGCCTGCGTGCCGAAGCCTCGACCAATACAGAGAAAGTATTCGAGAAAGTGCCGCTGGCGCTGGATTCCGGACTGCCGGAGCCGCGCCGTGGCAAGAGTGGCCGAATTATCCCGGCACAATTGCCGCCGGAAGCCTCGGTCGATCGCGCCGAAGGTCTTATCTATTTCCTCGCCAAGGCTCGCGAGCATGCCAACGCCGCCGCTGTTGCGAGCACCCAGAAACGCATCGCTGATGCGTCGGTCAAACGCCTGCAAGACGCCGGTGAATTGCTGGTCGACCTGGTCGCTTCCAGCGAGGGTCAGAACCGCAATGTGGCGCAGGAAGGCCTGATGATTACCGCCCGGCTGCTCGAAGCTGCCGATGCCACGGCCGAGGCTGCGACACTGCGACGCCGCGGAAACTCTGCCGCTGCCGCATGATGCGGCGATAAGGCCGCTTGCCGAGACCGGGCAGGCTGTCTAATTGCCTCCCTATGGACACGTCTGACACGCCCACCGCGCTGGAAAAGCGCGCGCAGATCGGTGATCGCCTGAGCTCGCCCAGTGCCGAGCGCAACAAGGGCGTGATCGCGAAACTGCTGGCCGAGACCCTGCCGTCCGGCGCCCGGGTGCTGGAAATTGGCTCCGGCACAGGTCAGCACGCGCTGGAAGCTGTCTCCTGTCGCAGTGATCTTCTCTGGCAGCCCAGTGATCCCGATGTCATCTCCCGGGCCAGCCAGGATGCATGGGCCCTGGACGCGCCGGATCAGATCATGCCCTCGAAGGATCTCAACCTGCTCCAGCCTGACTGGGCGGCCGGCCTGGGCCCTTTTGATGCGCTGGTCTGCATGAATGTCATCCACATCTCGCCCTGGGGCGTGTGCCAGCAGATCGCTGCCCAGGCGCGTCGGCTGTTGAGTGGCCACGGGGTGGTTTTCCTGTACGGCCCCTACAAGGAAGGCGAGGCCACCGCCCCGTCCAATCTGGATTTCGACCGTTCCCTGCAATCGCGCAATCCGGAATGGGGGGTGCGCGACCTGGATGTCGTGCTTGCGGAAATGGCCTCTGGAGGCCTAACCCTTGAGCGCCGGGTCAACATGCCCGCCAATAACCTGTCCCTGATCTTCAAGTTCGCCGGAGCCGAACATGCGTCATCGTAATCGCCGCCTCGCCACTATCGCTGTTGCCGGAGTTGTTCTGGCCGGAGCCATAGCGCTCGCCATGTTCGCGATGAAGGATGCTCTGGTTTATTTCTACTCCCCGACCGAGATCGCCGAGGAAGGCGTGGAGATCGGCGAACGCATCCGCGTCGGCGGCCTGGTGGTGGCCGGTTCCATCGACCCGGGCGATGGTGATCTGGTCTCCTTCAGCGTGACTGACAACGCCAATGACGTGCTGATCCAGTATGAAGGCATCCTGCCGGACCTGTTCCGCGAGGGGCAGGGCGTTGTGGTTGAAGGCGCCTTCCTGACGCCGACCGTGTTTACTGCCGAGACCGTGCTGGCCAAGCACGACGAGACCTACATGCCGCCGGAGGTCGCTGAAGCCCTGCAGGAAAGCGGTGTCTGGCAGGGTGAGGGCGAAGCTGAAGACAGCGCGCAAGAGGGCGGCTACTGACGATTTTGTCAGCCGAGTTGAGTTGTGATCTGACTGCGCGATACTAGCTCTCTGGTAGACAATCAGGGAGCTTGGCATGGCCAGTACTGTTCGCGTGGAGTTTACCGGATCACAAGGTGATGCCCTTGCCGCCCGTATGGAATGGCCGGCCGGCACGCCGCTGGGTTATGCGATCTTCGCGCATTGCTTTTCCTGTTCGAAAGACATTTTCGCCGCCAACCGCATCGCGCGGCAACTCGCAGGGCATGGCTATGCTGTCTTGCGTTTTGACTTCACCGGGCTTGGGCATTCGGAAGGTGATTTCGCGAATACGAATTTTTCTTCGAATATTGATGATCTCGTCGCGGCAGCACGTTTCCTGGAGAACGAATACGAGGCGCCAAGCCTGTTGATCGGTCACAGCCTGGGTGGTGCTGCGGTGATCGCGGCGGCCAGTGCCTTGCCGTCCGTGAAAGCCATCGCGACGCTGGGCGCGCCATCAGACGCGGAGCACGTCAAACACCAGTTCATCGATCGGGTCGAGGAGATCGAGCGCGAAGGCGTGGCCGAGGTCTCGCTTGGCGGGCGTCCCTTCACCATTCGCAAGCATTTGCTGGAGGACATCCAGGGGCATACGCTTGAAAACGCGCTCGCCAGTCTGCGCCGACCCTTGCTGATCGCGCACTCTCCGGTGGACGCCACGGTCGGGATCGACAATGCCTCGCGTCTCTTCCTGGCAGCCAAGCATCCCAAGAGCTTTGTCAGCCTGGACGGTGCGGATCATCTGTTGAGCCGGGAAGAGGACGCCGTCTTCGCCGCCGACATGATCGCCAGCTGGGCCGGCAAATATCTCGCAGCCCCCGCACGTCGCGCGCCGCCTCGGGCGAAGCCGAATACCGTCGTGGTTTCAGAGACCGGCGCCGGAAAATACGAAAACTGGGTCGTGGCCAATGGTCATGTCTCGCTGGCGGGTGAACCGCCCGCGGTCGGTGGAACGGGTAACGGTCCCACGCCCTATGAATTGCTTAGCGCCTCGCTGGGAACCTGCACTTCAATGACGCTGCGCATGTATGCAGACCGCAAGGGCTGGCCGATCGATGACATTCTCGTTGAAGTCATCCACGCCAAGGATCATGCGGAAGATTGCGAAACCTGTGTCGAGGGCCGGGACGTCAAGGTGGATATCTTCGAGCGCACGATCCGCGTGAAGGGGAATCTGAACGCGGAACAGCATGGTCGCTTGCTGGAAATCGCCGACAAATGCCCTGTGCACAAAAGCCTGCACAGCTCGGTCGTTGTGCGCACGAAACTGGCCTGATTCCGGCTTACCGGAAAATTACGGTTTGTAATGTAGTTGTAATGTAAGGGACAGCCAACGGATAACTCGCGGCTGGCAATGATACGTCCATGTTCGAAAAAGAAGGGTCTTTCTTTCTCATGAAGTCTGTAAAACGTCTTGGAATTCTTGGTGGTGTTTCCCTGGCTGTGCTGAGCCTGGCTGCAGCAGGCATGGTCATTGACCATACCGGTGCCGCCGCCCATGCCCAACAGTCCCAGCCGCGTTTCTCTGCGGCGGTTCCGGCCGGCGCGCCGATGTCGTTTGCAGACCTGATCGAAAGTGTCAGCCCGTCCGTTGTGACCATCCAGGCCAGCGCCTCGCCGGAAGATATCCAGCTTGAGGGCTCGGAAGGCGAGGAAATGCCTCCGCAATTTCGTGAGTGGCTGGAGCGCCAGTTTGGTGGCCAGGCGCCACGCCAGCCCAATCCGCAGCCGCGTCGTTCGCTGGGATCGGGCTTCTTCATCTCTGCTGACGGCCTGGTCGTAACCAATAACCACGTCGTTGCCGGCGCCACCGAGATCGAGATCGGCACGTCTGACGGAGAGACCTATTCCGCACGTGTGATCGGACTGGACCCGCAGACCGACCTGGCCCTACTGAAGGTCGATGAGGACATTGAATTTCCCTATGTAACGCTGGATCGCAATCCGCAATATCGCGTGGGCGACTGGGTCGTGGCTGTCGGCAATCCGTTCGGCCTGGGCGGTACGGCAACGGCCGGTATCATCTCTGCGACCGGGCGCGAGATCGGCAATTCCACCTATAACGACTTCATGCAGATCGACGCGCCGATCAACCGCGGTAATTCCGGCGGTCCGACCTTTGATCTCGCCGGTAATGTCGTGGGTGTGAACTCCCAGATCTTTTCTCCGACTGGCGGCAATGTCGGTATCGGCTTTGCCATTCCGTCTGATGTTGCCTCGCGCATCATTGACCAGCTGCGTGAAGGCGGCCGTGTATCGCGCGGCTGGCTTGGCGTGCAGATTCAGAACGTTACCGAGGATATCGCGTCCGCGATGGGCATCGAGGGCCGTACCGGTGCCATCGTCAGCTCCATCGTGGCGGGCGGCCCTGCTGACGAGGGTGGTTTCCAGCGTGAGGATGTCATCCTGGCCGTCAACGGCAATGACGTGGAAAGCTCCCGCGATCTGACCCGCCGTATCGCGGATATCGCGGCCGGTGAGCGTGTCCGTTTCACCATCCTGCGTGATGGTGAGGAACAGACGCTGCGTGTGCGCCTGGGCGATCGCCCCAGCGAAAATGATCTGAACGAGATGCCGAGCACGGAAGACGAGACGGTCGAGGTCAGCCGCTATTTCGGCATGAGCCTGGCACCGCTGACCGACGAGCTGCGCGAGATGCGCGGCCTGTCCGCGGACCAGACCGGCCTGGTTGTTGAAGAGGTCGATCCGGGCAGTGAAGCTGCTGAAAAGGGCTTTGCCCGCGGTGATGTCATCCTGGAAGCCGGCGGTCAGGCGATGACCGATACTGAAACCCTGGGCAATGTCGTCGAGGAAGCCCGCACCGATGGCCGTTCAGCCATCCTCCTCCTGGTCGAAGGGCGTGGCGGGCAACGCTATTCCGCTCTCCAGCTCGACGACGAATAAGTACAAGAACAGAGGGACACAACATGCGTATTCTGATTGTAGAAGATGACCGCGAAG
Source organism: Maricaulis sp. (assembly GCF_017643475.1). Lineage (GTDB taxonomy): Bacteria > Pseudomonadota > Alphaproteobacteria > Caulobacterales > Maricaulaceae > Maricaulis. The sequence continues at coordinate 191,070 of NZ_JAEPNI010000002.1, read as the reverse complement.
CGGCGAGTTATATCCGCAAGGGCATGCGTGAATCCGGTCATGTGGCCGATCACGCGGTCGACGGCTCGGAAGGCCTGGAAATGGCTCGCGCCGCTGAATATGACGTGCTGGTCGTTGACCGCATGATGCCGCGCATGGATGGCCTGACGATGGTGGAAACCCTGCGTCAGGACGATGACCACACCCCGGTTCTTATCCTCTCCGCCCTGGGCGAGGTGGATGACCGCGTTGAAGGTCTCAAGGCCGGTGGCGATGACTATCTGGTCAAGCCCTACGCCTTTGCCGAACTTCTGGCCCGCGTCGAGGCCCTGGCCCGTCGCCGGGATCCGGAAACCGTGCGCACCAAGCTGGTTGTCGGTGATCTGGAAATGGATCTGCTGGCTCGCACGGTCAATCGCGGCGAGGAGGAAATCCTGCTTCAACCTCGCGAATTCCGCCTGCTGGAGTTTCTCATGAAGCATTCCGGCCAGGTCGTGACCCGCACCATGCTGCTGGAAAAAGTCTGGGATTATCACTTCGACCCCCAGACCAATGTCATCGACGTGCACATCTCCCGCCTGCGCTCGAAAATCGACAAGCCGTTCCCGCGTTCGCTGTTGCACACGGTTCGCGGCGCCGGCTACCGCCTGCAGGCGTAAACCGGGGTGAGTGCGCGCAGTCCCGCATTCTTGCGGACAACAGCCTTCCGACAGACCATGCTGTCGGCGGCGCTGTTCGCCCTGTCCAGCTTCGTCATTCTCGCCTTTGTCTATGTGGCATCGGCGGGAATGATGCTGCGTCGGGCCGACGCCTCCATCAATGAAGAGGTGACGGCGCTCGAGGCACGTTTCCAGGCTGGCGGCATCCGCTCGATCAACCGCTACATTCTGCAGCGCACTGTCGGGGGTGGGGCGGATTATCTTTATCTGCTGGTGCACCCGTCCGGGCGCAGCCTGTCGGGCAATCTGTCCGATCTTCCCGAGACTGTTCCGGACAATGAGGGGCGCCTGCAATTCACCTATCGCCGCCCGGTCGTGGCGGGGGCGACGGCCGAGGACGACGAGAAGGATACGCGTGCCGCGCGTGGCCGCCTGGTCGAATTGCCCAGCGGATATCAGCTGTTTGTGGGACTGGATGTCGACGAGGAGAATTCGCTAGTCGGCAGGATGCTCAACACCATTTTTGCGGCCTCTGCCCTGGCCCTGGCGCTGGGGGTCGCCGGTGGCATCTTCATCTCGAGGCGGTTTGTCGCCCGACTGGACGCGATCAACAACGTGGCGCGGAATGTCCGGGCCGGTGACCTGACCCGACGGGCGCCGCGCAACAATACCGGCGACGAGCTGGACGAGCTGTCCGAGAATTTCAACAACATGCTCGACCGGGTCGAGGCGCTGATGCACCGCATGCGTCATACCGGTGACAGTATCGCCCACGACCTGAGAACCCCACTCACACGCATGCGCAACCGCCTGGACGAGGCGCTGCGTGAGGAAGGCGATCTGGTTGCCCGCGAGCAAACGCTGGAACGCGCCGTTACCGATACCGATGAGTTGTTGGGCATTTTCAACTCCATCCTCTCGCTCTCGCGCCTGGAGTCCGGCGAAAGCCGCAAGACGATCGGACGCATGGATCCTGCTGTCGTGGCCGAGGACCTGGCCGAGACCTATGAATATGTGTGTGAGGATGAGGGCCTGGAATTCTCTCTGGAAGTCGAGCGGGGCATGGAAGTCTTCGCCGATCGCGGCCTGTTGTTGCAGGGGCTGGATAATCTCCTGGGCAACGCTGTGAAATACACACCGTCCGGTGGCGCCGTGACCCTGCGTCTGCGCCAGAATTCGGAAGGCTGTGCCGAGTTTTCAGTCACCGATACAGGCCCGGGTATTCCGACCGAGGATCGTGAGCGGGTGACCCAGCGTTTTGTGCGCCTGGACAATTCACGGACCCTGCCCGGTTCTGGCCTCGGGCTGTCGCTCGTGCAGGCGATTGTCGATGTGCACAATGGCCGCTTCGAACTGGGCGAAGGTCCCGGACATGCCGAAGGCGATCACGGGCCGGGCCTGCGGGCCGCCATGTGTTTCCCGCTGGCACCGGAAGAACGGGACGAGGGGGTTTAAGACTCACCCCGAAGGGTTCAGTTTGGCGTCATGACGACGCCAGCTGATCTCCTCTCCCAATGCCATCCCCTGCCGACACCGGACCTGGAGCAGGGACGCTATTGCCTGGGTGAGCTTGAGCGTGAACTCCAGGCCGAGCTGGCGCCGCACGACGCGTTCCTGACCAGTGTTTTCAGCTGTGCGCCCCATCTCAGCCGGCTCGCCCAGCGATTCCCGGATGTACTGGCGCAAGCCGCCCGCCTGCCACTCTCCGACATTCTAGCCAATCAGCTCGCCGAACTCCCACGCATCGCGGCAGAAGCCAGCGACGTCGCTGAACTCGATCAGCGCCTGCGCCAGGCCAAGGCGGGCATGCACCTCGTGGTTGGACTGGCCGATCTCGGCGGGGCCGCAGATGTTGAGACGGTCACCGGTGCCGTTACCGATTTCGCCGACGCGGCTGTCCACACTGCCCTGCACGCTCATACGCGCCTTGCAGCCGAACAGGACCACTGCCTGCCGGTCGAGGACCCGGATAACCCGCTGCCTGGGCTGGTGATCCTGGCGCTGGGCAAGATGGGTACGCGCGAGCTCAACTATTCCTCCGATATTGACCTGGTTGTCTTCTACGATGGCGAACAGCTGGCGCTGCCGGAAAGCCAGGAACCGCGCAAACGTCTGCCGCGCCTGGTCCAGGCGATTGTCAAAAGTCTCAATGACATCACGGCCGATGGCTATGTCTTCCGCACCGATCTGCGTCTGCGACCGGACCCCGGGGCGACCCCGGTTGCCATCTCCACCGATGCAGCGCTGAACTATTACGAGACGATGGGCCAGACCTGGGAACGCGCGGCCTGGATCAAGGCGCGTCCATGTGCCGGTGACCGGCCAGCGGCAGAGACTTTCCTCAATTTCCTCCAGCCCTTCATCTGGCGACGCGCGCTAGATTATGCGGCCATTGACGATATCCGCAGCCTGGCAACGCAGATCCAGACCGTGGGGCGGCGTGCCGAGATCCAGCCTGCAGGACATGATCTCAAGCTCGGCCGGGGCGGTATCCGGGAAATCGAGTTCTTTGCACAAATTCACCAGCTGGTCTTTGGCGGGCGCAACAAGGCGGTCCGGGTGCCCGGCACGCTGGCGGCGCTGGACCGGCTGGCGGACGAGCTGGCGATCGAATCCGGGACCGCTGTGGCGCTAAGCCAGGACTATCGTTTGCTGCGGAGCTGGGAACACCGAATCCAGATGCGCCAGGACGAGCCGACCCAGCTCCTGCCCATCCGCGATGAAGACCGGCTGCAGGTGGCCCATATGGCCGGGTTTGGCGAGCTGGCGGAATTCGACCGGGCCGTCGAGGCTGTCCTGCGCCGCGTGCATGGCTATTTCTCCGACCAGTTCGAAGCGGATATTCCGCTGTCATCGCGCGCCGGCAGCCTGGTTCTGACCGGTGTCGAGCCGGAGCCCGATACGTTGGCCACGCTGACGGAGCTGGGTTTCAAACGCCCCGAACTGACCTGGCGACAGCTCAATGCCTGGGGCGCAGGCCGGGCCAGGGCCGTGCGCTCGACACGGGCGCGTTCCCTGTTTGCCAAGCTGGCACCAAAGCTTGTCGACATGATCGCCGAGACCGGTGAGGCCGATGATGCGTTCGCGCGCTTTGCGTCCTTCTTCGAGAACCTGCCGATGGGGGTGCAGCCGCTCTCGCTGTTGATGAACGAGCACGAGCTGGCCGGTGATCTCATCGGTATCATCACCATGGCGCCGAAAATGGCGACGGATCTGGCGCGACGGCCCAACCTTCTCGACACCATGCTGGATCAGCGTTTCTCCATCCCGCTGGATCAGGACCCACCCGGTGCGGCGCTGGACATGTTGCGCCGGGAGATCACGCTGGACACGCCTTACGAGGTGGCGCTGAACACGTCGCGACGTGTCCTTCGCGAACAGAAGTTTCGCATCGGCAGCCAGATCCTGCGCGGCAGTATCGAGGGCCAGACGGCCGGAGCGGCCTATTCCGACCTCGCGGAAGCGGCCATCGAGGTGCTTGCGGACGCAGCCCGGATCGAGACCGAACGCAAATACGGCGAGATGCCGGGGCGGTTTGCCGTGCTGGGCATGGGCAAGCTGGGCGGGCGGGAGCTGGCGGCCGACAGCGACCTCGACATCACGCTCATCTATGACGGCGACGAGATGACTCAGACCTGGTTCTCGCGGTTTACCCAGCGTCTGGTCAGCGCGCTCTCGGTGCCGACCGAAGAGGGCGAACTCTACGAGATCGACATGCAACTGCGTCCTTCGGGCAAGTCCGGGCCCGTGGCCGTGCAGTTCTCGCGGTTCGACCCGTATTACACCCGTGAAGCCTGGACCTGGGAGTTGATGGCGCTGACACGGGCCCGCACCGTGGCCGGTGATGCGGGCCTTTGCACGCGGATTGACGAGACCATCGAGGGCATCCTACTGCGTGAGCGCGATGTCGAGACCGTGCTGAACGATGCTGCGGACATGCGCGTACGCCTGCAGGAGGCCAAGCCGGCGCAATCGGTCTGGGACGTCAAGGCACGGGCCGGTGGCATCCAGGACATCGAGTTCATCGCCCAGACCCTGCAGCTGGCGCATGCGCGACAGCTGGGCGGCGTGCGCCAGTCCACGACGGCCGCAATCGCGGCGCTGGGGCATGCCGGCATACTGGCCGTTGATGATGCGCGTTTCCTGATCGAGACGCTGACACGACAACTGGGCATGTTGCAGGTCCTGCGCACGACCCACGGCAGCGGTTTCACCCCGGAACGGGCCAGTCGTGCTTGCCAGGCGGGCCTTGCTCGTACTGCAGGCCACCAGACTTTGGCCGAGCTGGAGGAGGATCTGGTCGAGAGGTGTGGGCATGTGCGGACGCTGTTCAACCGACATGTGCGAGAAATCTGATATCAAGCGACGGAATTCCGGCGACCCTGCGTTGAACTGACATGCGAGGTCAAACTGACAAGGAAGAAAGTCAATGAAACGCTCGAAAATGGTCATTTTGCTGTGTAGTTCCGCGGTGATGATCTCCGGTGCCATCGCCGAGGCCCAGCGCGGCCCGCGTGGCGGCCAAGGTCAGGACGGTATGCGCGGTGGCGGTCCTGCCCGCACGATCATGTTGCTGCGTGCATCCGATGCCAATGGCGACAACACCATCACCCGCGAGGAAGTCGCGGAATTGCAGTCGGAGATGTTCGACTGGATGGACCGCAATGCCGACGGTTATCTCGATGATTCCGACATGTCCCCGATGAACCGGCGCCTGCGTGAAATGCGCGAGCGTGAAGGTTCTGATGGCCGAGAACGTCCGCGTCGTCGCGGTCGCCGGGCCGATACAAATGAAGACGGGCGGGTCTCCCGCGAGGAGTTCATGAACGTCGAGCATCGCTGGTTTGAACGTCTGGATTCGGACGAGAATGGCTCGATCACGCCGGAAGAGCTGGACGCAGCCGCGGAACGTCGTGAAAATCGTCGTTTCTGGTGGCGTGACTGATACGTCTTTGATGTTGGACGGGCGCGGAAGGGTAGCAGCAGACATGAGCCTCAAGGGCCGTTCGGCCTTCCGCGTTATCACGTCAGATCGTCCTGTGGCCGACGAGGAGCTCATCGAGCGCGTCGGCCGCGGAGACCGTGATGCTGCGCGGGTGTTGATGGATCGCATGCTGCCCAAGATCCTCGGCCTGGCCCAGCGCATGCTGAGTGATCCCCTGGAAGCCGAGGACGTGGCCCAGGAAACGTTTATCCGGGTCTGGAAGGCAGCGGACCGCTTCGAGAAGGGGCGGGCACAGGTGTCGACCTGGATCAGCAGGATTGCCATCAATCTGTGTTACGACCGGCTGCGCAAGCGCCGCGAAGTGCTGACTGATGAAGTGCCTGAACGGGCCGACCAGGGTATCAGCCAGGAAACAGCCATGGTACGCGATGAAAGCGCGAACCGGGTGGTGGACGCCGTGAACAGGCTTCCAGAGCGTCAGAGAATGGCCATGGAGCTCGTTCACTTTCAGGAATTGAGTAATATCAGGGCGGCAGAGATCATGTCTGTAAGTGTGGAAGCACTCGAATCCCTGCTGGCCCGTGGACGGCGCAAGTTGAAAGCACTGTTGATGGAAGACGCCGGAGACCTCATCAGCTCCTACGAGGGCGAGGCTCAGGCACATGAGGAGTTGGACCGATGACCCAGGACAGGGTGCTTGAAATCCTCCACGCCTATGGCGCCAATCCGGCACGCTGGCCGGGCGCGGAGCGCGAGGCTGTCGAGGCTTTCCTAGACCTGCATCCCGAATTGCTGGCCGAGGTGGATATCGAAGCCGAGCTGGATGCTTTGCTGGCCATGCCTGATCCCGAACCGAGCGAATTGTTGCAGCACCGCATCCTGCGCGCAGTGCCGGAGCCGGTCGCGCAATGGGGATGGCGGGCGCCGATCGCGGCGGGCATCGCCCTGGTGGTCGGTGTGAGCATCGGCTTTGCGGGCGGTTATGTTGCTCCGGCTGAACAGGATGTCGAAGCCATCTATGCTGACGCCTATGACAGTCTCGGCGAAGACTGGGTCGACTGGCTGGGAGAGGATACGTGAGGTCTGCCACACCCTGGATCATTGCGCTCCTGGTCTCTGTCCTGGCCAATGGCGCACTGATCGGATTTGTTCTCCAGCGAGAAGTCGCACCGGACGTGCCGACCGAGCGAGAAGCGCGGTTGCAATTGCGCGGTGCGGGCGGGCCGGGAAGTTTCGATCTGCGCGGTTTCATCGAAGCCCTGCCGGAAGAACAGCGGGCCTCCCTGCGTGAACGCATGGAAACCGAGATGGGTGACATGCGCGCGCTGATGCGCGAGGCGCGTGAGGCTCGTATCGATGCCGCTGAAGTCCTGCTCGAGGAACCGTTTGACGCTGCCGCTGTTCAGGCGGCGCTGGAACGTCGCCGTGAGACACGGGCAGCCATTGAGGCTCATATCGAACGTGCGATTGTCGAAATAGCCTCCGAGCTCGATCCCGATGTTCGAGAAGAGGTGCTACGCTCGGCTCGTCGGGGCCCGCCCCAAAGCGAACGCCGGGGGCCGCCACGTTTTGATCGCCGCGGACCACCTCCGGAGCGTCGTCGCGGCGACAGGGATTAGATCCTGATTATTCGGCCGCCCGGGGCGGTTCACCATCGACGAACTCGATGTCTTCGCCCAGGAAACCCTCATCATCCAGATCTCCTGCCAATGCGGCTTCCGGGTCGATGAGTTGAGCTTGGGTGATCGGCAGGACAAAGCTGACCGTGGTGCCTTCACCCAGCTTGGAATCAATCGCCAGCGAGCCGCCGTGCAGATCGATGAGCGATTTGGACAGGGCGAGGCCCAGGCCGGAACCCTGATAACTCTTGGCGTGCTGGCTCTCGATCTGTTCGAACGGACGTCCCAGACGCGGCAGGTCTTCCTGGGCGATGCCGATACCGGTATCAGAGACCTGGAAGGCTACGCCCGGCCCGGACAGGAAGCCGCGAATGGTCACCCGGCCGCCTTCCGGGGTGAATTTCACCGCGTTGGAGACCAGGTTGATCATCACCTGTTTGAAGGCGCGCGGGTCCAGTTCGATCTCAGGCAAATCGGTGACATCAGCGTGCAGCTGAAGCTGTTTCTCCTCCGCACGGCCGCGCACGATGCGCAGGCATTGCTCGACCAGCTCGGCGGCATCGGTCGGCTCGGTCTGAAGGGTCATCTTGCCGGCTTCGATCTTGGACATGTCGAGAATGTCGTTGATCAGTTCAAGCAGATGCTGGCCACTGTCAAGGATATCCTTGGTGTATCCCTTGTAACGCTCGTCCCCGAGCGGGCCGAACATCTCGCGCAACATGATTTCCGAGAAGCCGTTGATGGCGTTGAGCGGCGTGCGTAGCTCGTGGCTCATATTGGCCAGGAACTCGCTCTTGGAGCGGTTGGCTTCCTCGGCGCGGATCTTCTCGACCTCGTATTTCTTGGCGAGATCGGAGATATGCGTCCGGCTGGTTTCCAGGTCATCAACTGAGCGGCGCAGCTGGGACTCGTTCTCCGTCAGTGCCGCTTCGTGGCGCTTCAGATCGGTAATGTCCGCGCCAAAACTGACCAGGCCGCCATCGGCGGTCGGGCGTTCCGAGTAATGCAGCCAGCGGCCATCGGCCAGTTCGATCTCGTAGGCATCCACGCCATCTGTTTCGCCATGCACAGTCTTGATCGCCCGCGCCGCAGTCTTTTCGACCATGGCATAGGACAGACCCGGCTTGAGATGACCGTCTCCGAGGTCAAAGAAGTCGCGGAACTTGCGGTTCCACAGGACGAGGCGGCGGCGGGAATCCCACAGCACAAAGCTCTCCGACATGGATTCCAGCGCTGCGCGCAAACGGCTCTCCGCAGCAGCAACCCGCGCCTGGGCGCCCTTGCGCTCGGTAACGTCGATGGCCACACCGACGATGCGCGCCTCGCCGTCCGGAGCGGCAGAGAGCAGGCGACCGCGGATCTGCAGATAAACCGGAGCGACCGAGGCCAAAACTTCCAGATCAACTTCCGTGCCCTTGGGTGCGGACCGCATGGCCGCGCGCAGGCGGTCACGGTCCGGGCGGCTGAACAGGCGCAGGAAGTCCTGGCCTGAGCACTCGATTGCAGCTTTAAGTCCGAGCATGCGCGCCAAGCTATCGGTGACATAGACCGTGTCCGCGTCCGGGTTCCAGTCCCAGACACCACAGCGCGCGCCCTCGATGGCGAAACGGAAACGCTGTTCGCTGTCCGCCAGCTGGGCACGGGTGGAGCGCAAGCGGCCCATTTGCATGAAGACCAGGGCGACAAGGCCCAGTGCAACGATGATCGGCGCAACAAACATCAGCCCGTAAAAGGAGATGGTTCGCATCCAGGCGCTTTGATTGATACGGGTGGCGCTCAGCGCATAGACCTGGAAAGGCGTGCCCCCGACCGGAGCCACGGCAAAGGTCACATCCTCGCCGCCAAAACTCGCATCCGATGTTGCGCCGCCACCGCCACCGGCCAGATCGGCGACATAACCGCGGGTAAGTCCGAAACGCTCAGCCAGCGGCGTGCCGGCCGAGACGCCGTTCATCACCGGACGAAGCGCCAGCATCTCGCCGTCATTATTGGCCAGGGCGACCACCCTGTTGGTGCCCCAGTCGGGCAAGGCGTTGATGGCCGGGATGCGTGCTGTCAGTGCACCGACGGTACCGTCTGCCAGGGCAACCGGCTGGGTCAGGGCAAAAACGGCGAGCCCGTCATCAGACAGGCTGGAGACGACCGCTTCCTCCGAGTTGAGCGCCAGGCCGGTCAGTTCGCGCATGGCGTTTGGTGTGACCGTCTCGCCCGCCACAAAGGTGCGGCCATCGGGCAGAAGCAGGCCGATCCCGTCGAGCAGTTCGGACTGCATCAGGGCCGTCAGCCGGGTTTGTGCGACACGTTCGATATCGGTGTCAGGCAGGGCGCCAAAATCACTAGAGGCAACGGCCAACGCATAACGGACCTCGCTCAGCCGGGCGGAGACACGTTCGGCCAGGTAGCCAGCCGCATTGGCTTGCGAACGCTCGGCCTCGGAGACCAGCGAGGCACGCTCCTGCTGAATCTTGACGGCAAAGATGCCGCCATATCCAATAGTGAAAATCGCAATGGCCAGGACGATCCAGCCGACGCCTGAGCCGCGCGCACGATTCTTGTCCGGTGAAAGCTCACCGGCACTGGCGCGGGACCTGCCCGCCTCACGCGTATGCGACGCATTCTGTGCCATTCTCGTCAAACTAAGGTGCGTCGCGCGTCGATGTCGACAGGCACGTGCGCACTATCCACGGCTAAGCCGTGCCGCGATCAAGCCGCGGAGGTTGCGTCATCGCCCGAGGGCGAGACATCCATACCGTCATCTTCGTCTCCACCGGCGACTTTTTTAAGGCCTTTGCGGCGTTCGGAACCCTTGTAGTTGGATTCCTCAGTCGGCAGGCGCCGGCGATCCGGGCCAAAATAGGTCTTGTTGCGGATGAAGGGACGCGGTTCGTTGATGACTGCAGCGATTTTCGCAAACATTTCCTTGGCGGTGATCGGCTTGCAGCAGAATTCGGTAACACCGGCATCACGCGCGCCTTCGACCCGGGATTTTTCCGAGTAGGCGCTGAGCATGATGATGGGAATCAGCGGATTGGGGCTGTCATCGGCGGTGCGAACCAGACGCACGAAATCCAGACCGTCCAGGATTTCCATCTGGTAGTCGGTGATAATGATGTCGACACTGTCGGAGCGCACCATATCGAACGCGTCTGCCGGGTCCTTGGATTCGAGAATCTGCTTGATCCCAAAGCCATGCAGGATCGTCCGAAGAATGGTCAGCATGTAGCCATTGTCATCGACAATCAGCACTTTCACGCGGCTCATATCGACGGCCATAACACTCTGCCTCTTCTTCTACGCCGCCTTTGTGGCGCGATTCCTTGGGTCTGTGAGCGTTTTTAGCGGGATAGGCTTACCGAAATAGTAACCCTGTCCATAAGTGATGCCGAAGGACTTCATGCGCTTGGCCATGCTCTCGTTCTCGATCATCTCGGCAACGGTCTCGGTGCCCAGCTGCTGGCACAGATCCACCATGCCCTTGAGGATGGTCGTGTCGCGCTCCGTGCGTCCTGCGCGCTTCACATAGGATCCGTCGATCTTGACAATGTCGGCGGGGAAATCGCGCAGATAATGGAAGCCTGCCGCGCCCGCACCGAAGTCATCCAGGCAGACATGGTGCCCACGCTCACGGACCTTCTCGATCACGGCATTGGCCGCCTTGATGTTCTTGATCGTCGCGGTCTCGGTGAGTTCGAAGCTCAGGCGTTTCCGGTCGATCTTGATATCCGCCAGCATTTTCAGGAAGCGCTTGGACCAGGTCGTGTTGGCGATGGACTTGCCCGACAGGTTCACGGCCAGGGACGGGCGGTCGAAATCATCGCGCAGGAAGGTCGCGGCTATCTCGGTCATGGCGAAGTCGATCTCGTAGATCAGACCTGTGCTCTCGGCGAAACCCACCGCCTCCTGGATCGGTTTGCCGCCGGGCAGACGCAGGAGCAATTCGTAGTGATGGATCTCGCCGGTCTTCAGGTCGACGATGGGTTGGGCATGCGGCTCGATAACCCGTCCCGCGATCGTCGTGCGCAATTCCTTCATGCGCTGTGTCGTCGATTCCATCATCTCGGCCGCCGCATCCTTGAGGCTGCGAATATCCAGAGCCGCATCGGTATCGGCGGCCTGGTTCACGGCATGGATAAAGGCCTGGACGGCGATTTCCGGCTCGAGGTCCGGCGCATCCGGCACCGTGTCGATCTTGACCTCTGCATCGCCGAGCTTGCTGTCGGCGAGGATGGCCTCGACCTCTTGCTTCAGTTCGGCGAGATCGGCAGAGGTTTCGTGGATAAGGGCGGTGCGGCTATTGTCGACATGTTTGGCCACGCCCAACTCGCCAACGGCCAGCCCGCAGGCGGCACTGATCGCGTCGTGGACCTGGGTGGCCGCGGCAGGGCCGATTTGGCGATCGATATCCTCGATGCCTTCAATGCGCATGACTGACATGGACAACGCCGTGCCGGCGCTGCGGGCCGAGGCGATAGCGTCGCCCGCTGATCGTTCGAACGCCTGCGGTTCAACTTCCTCCGGTGCCGTCAGGGCCTCAAAGGACACGGTCCAGCGGATCTTGTGATCATCGCCCAGCGTCCAGCCGCCCAGCTTGGCTTCACGACCATTCAGGGTGACCCGGACAGGGCCGACACGACGACCGGGGCGCACGCTTTTCAACAGGGCCATGATAATAGGGCGGGAGGTGCGGTCGAAACGGTCAGCCAGATGGCAGCTCGTGTCCTCGATGGGCGGCTCGCCAAGCGTGGCCGTCGCACCGGAGGCGTATTCCGTCGTTCCGCTAAGATCTGTTTCGATCAGCACATCGGCCGATGCAAACGCAAAGGAAAGGAACCTGTTGCGTTGTTCAATCAAAGACATGGCTTGCCCAATACCATTTTCCAAGCCTCAGTAGAGGACAGAAAGTGTTATTGTGGACTTAAGTTTCCGGAAATTCTTTATGCTGCTTTCGCAGCGTTGGTTCTCTGCGCTTTTGCTGGCGTTGAACTAATATTACGGATGACTTCACGGGTTTTCTTGACCAATTCTGCCCATTCGGCGGGAAGATCGGTTTCCTGCTCCGTCAGCTGCGACAGGTCTTCGGCGATGGCGAGAAGCTGGGGGGCGTGCACGATCAGTCGCGCCTGGGCTTCCACCTTGGTTGGGTCACGGTCATATTCCGCCGCAGGAACACGCCAACCACCCCAGTCCATGCTGTCCGTCACAATAACCGGAAACGTGCCCGGGTGCGGATGGCGCGCGCATTCCTCGTCGCTCTGCCACTTGTTCTTGGCGCGCAGCAGCCGCCAATGGCCCGTCTCGACGATTTCGGAATGTTCGGCCGAAAGCTCCTCCGCTGTGAAGTCACGGCCAAGCCCGCAGTCATAGAAGACCCGAACGGGTTCCTCGACATCCTTCACCCATTGCGGTTTTACGTGCTCGACAAGCGCCCAGGTCCCGACCGGCTGAACGAAAACGCGCTGGTGTTTGTGGAATATTGCTTTTGCCATGACATCCTCCCGAACCCACATCTGAGCAAAGAGAGTTTGAAATCCGCTGAACGGATTAGGACAAATTTGAACAGATTGATTGCAGGCCCCTATTTGGACTTCGCCGCCGGACAGGCTAAGTGGCGCATATGAGTGTTGTCGATAAAATTGATCGCCGCCTGAGCGTCGCCCCGATGATGGACTGGACCGACCGGCATTGCCGGGCGTTTCACCGGGTGCTGACACGCAATACCTTGCTGTACACTGAAATGGCCGTCGACATGGCGGTGATCCATGGCAATCGCGATTTCCTGATCGGTTTCGACCCGACAGAGCAGCCTGTCGCGCTGCAACTGGGTGGATCGGACCCAGCCAATCTGGCCAAGGCCGCGAAAATCGCGGTGGCTTATGGCTATGTCGAGATCAATCTCAATGTTGGCTGTCCCTCGGACCGGGTCCAGGCGGGACGTTTCGGGGCCTGTCTGATGCAGGAGCCGGAGCTGGTGGCCGATTGTGTAAAGGCCATGCAGGACGTGGTCGATGTTCCGGTCACGGTCAAAAGCCGCATCGGAGTTGACGATCAGGATCCGGAAACCGCGCTGTTCGACTTTGTCGAGACTGTCGCGGCAGCCGGGGTTAAAAGCTTTACCGTGCATGCGCGCAAGGCGTGGCTGAAAGGGCTGAGCCCCAAGGAAAACCGCACCATTCCGCCGCTGGACTATGAGCTGGTCCGGCGTCTCAAGCGCGAGCGTCCGGAGCTGGAAGTCATCCTCAATGGCGGGCTTGAGGGGCTTGATCATGGTCTGGCCGAAAGCGCGGAGCTGGACGGGTTCATGCTTGGCCGAGCAGCCTATTACACCCCCTGGGTGCTGGCGGAGGCGGACAGCAAGGTGTTTGGCGCGACGGATCCGGTGAAGACCCGGATCGAGGCGATTGACGCCTATTTGCCCTATATCGAGCGGCGCATGTCCGAGGGTGTGCAGCTGCATTCCATCACCCGGCATATTCTCGGTCTTTTCCATGCCCAGCCGGGCGGTCGCAACTGGCGGCGTATCCTGTCGGAAAAGGGCGGGCGCCACGGTGCCAGTATTGATGTGATCGAAGAAGCCAAGGCGGCCGTCACCCCGCGCGACGAGGCGGCTTGATGGAAGAGTATTACGTGTTGATCCTGGCGCTGGCGGCGACCGGCGCCCTGGCCGGGCTGATTGCCGGCCTGTTTGGAATCGGCGGCGGTATCGTCATGGTCCCCGCCATGTATTACGTCTTTGGTGCGCTGGGATATGAAGGCGACCGGGTGATGCATGTTGCTGTCGGTACGTCGCTGGCTGTCATCATCGCCACCTCCCTGCGCAGTGTCAGTGCCCACGCCAAGAAGGGCGCGGTGGATTTCGCCGTGCTGAAACAATGGGTGCCATTCATCGTCATCGGTACGCTGATCGGCACGGTCGTGGCGGACTACATCCCAAGCCGTGGCCTGACCGGACTGTTTGGCGGGATGGCCCTCCTGTTGTCGTTACAGTTTTTCTTTGGTCGCCCCAGCTGGAAACTGGCCGAGGAGATGCCCGGAGGTCTGCCGCGCATTGTTCTGGGCAATACGATCGGTGTGCTCTCGGCCCTGATGGGCATCGGCGGCGGTGTCATGGGCGTGACCCTGATGACGCTGTGCGGGAAGACCATCCACCGCGCCGTGGCAACGGCTGCCGGTTTTGGCGTGGCGATCGGTATCCCCGGAGCTTTGGGCTTCATCATCAATGGATGGGGGGCGAATGAAGTCCCGTTCTCGCTGGGCTATGTGAACATGCCCGGTTTTGCCCTCCTCGCGGGATCCGCATTTTTCGTGGCACCGCTGGGGGCGAAACTCGCGCATTCCCTGCCGGAAAAGAACCTCAAGCGCTTCTTCGCACTGGGCCTGGCGATTGTCGGGGTGATGCTGGTGCGCGAGGCCGTGCTGGGCGGTTAGCGGCGCAGGGTCAGCCGGTCCCCGGATATTTCCACTGACGAGAATTCCGACAACACGCTCATGCCCAAAAGGGACCTCTCGCCATTGCGCATGACGACCGCGCGCACATATTCGAAACGGTGCCCGCGAATGATCAGTTCGGGGATCACCACGCCGGCGCCATAGGCGATGCCGTCTGCAGTCGACATTGGCAGGTCGAAGCTGAGCGCTTCAACGCGGATCCCCATACGGCGGGCATCTTCATAGCTGATCGCCACACCCGTCGCGCCTGTATCAACGAGGAAGTCCACCCGGGCCTGGCCCGCCCAGGCATCCAGATAATAATGGCCGTCACGCTGGCGCTGGAGGGTGATGGTGTCTTCGCGCTCATCCATGGCAGCGCGCTGGTCAGTGCGGGTCGGGGCCCACATGCGGTCGAGTTCCCATTCGCGAAACTCATTGTTGAAGAGGGCCATGCCTATGAAACCGGCGACAACTCCACTCCACAATACCTGATTGCGCCGCGGATAGCCGTGTGGTGAGTGTCCCGCAAACATCACCGCTGCGAACAGAACCGCCAGGATGGTCAGCGCGTAAATCATGCGCACCAGCGTGTTCATATCATCCCAGAGGGGCCAGCTGACCAGACGCAGGGCCAGAAGGGTGAGGGCCGTGCCCAGCAGGGGAAGGGCTGCGCGACTGATAAACCGATCCATCACTCGAAGCTCATCACTGTTTAACCAGCCGGGTTTTCGCGTGCGCCATAGGCATCGCGGCGGCGGGGTAGATCCTGCATGATGCCGTCACGTTCCGCATCGCTGTAGCGTGTCCACTTTCCCAGCTCTTCCATGGTGCGGAAACAGCCGACGCAGACGCCCTGTTTCGGGTCGACGAAACAGACTTTGACACAGGGTGTTTTGATGGGCGTGCTCATGCTCACTACATCTGACCTGTTCGCGCAATTGGCAAGGGCCAATCAGTCGCCGCGGCGGGGAAACAGCTTGGACCGCAGCCAGCCCCAGGTGGAATTGCCCTTCATCGCGTCGCGATAGGAATTTTCCATGAAGCGGTCCAGCGTCTCCAGCTCGCCGAGAAGGTCGGCGCGGGTTTTCATGGGTTCATCCGCGTCCAGGCGCTTGACCAGTTTGGCCGGATTGCCAGCCATGACGGCATAGGGTTCCACATCCTTGGTGATGACGGCGCGGGCGCCGATGACAGCGTGATCGCCGATGGTCACGCCCTTGCCAATGAAGGCACCGTCGCCGATCCAGACATTGTTGCCGATCTTCACGGGCTTGAATGGCGGGTTGGGATCGACACGGTCATAGAGCCCATGCCAGTCGCAATCGGTAATCGTTGCCTCGCGCGCGATGAGACAGCTGTCGCCGATCTCGACCCGGCCGGCTGCGAGAATACGCGTACCGCCCGCCATGAAGACATAATCCCCGATCTCGATCGTGCCGGCCTGGTCCTGCGGTGACCAGACGGTGAAACGGATCGGATCTGCGGCGCTGGCGACGAGGTGCAGCTGGTGACCAGCATGAATGTTCGGCCCGAACACCTCGATATGCCACGGACGCACCAGCTTGGGTTTGCGGCCAAGCGTTTCGAAATGCGGCCGGGTGAAATGACCGGTCCACCAGTTCTCGAACTGCTCCCACAGTCGGTGCATCCAGTATGGGCGGTGATCGCGTCTCATGGTCCAGCCTTGGAGTGTGTAGCCAATAATGCTACATTGTCGGGGTCAGGGAGACAGTAATGTCGAGAAATCCAAGCATTTCAATGACCGAACATCAGCAGGCTTTTGTCGAGCGGATGATCAGCTCCGGTCGCTATCATGGCGTCTCCGAGGTCGTCCGGGCCGGACTTCGCCTGCTTGAGGCGCACGAGGAGCGACAGGTCGCAGCGCTGGGCGGCCTGCAGGACCTGGTCCAGCAGGCCTATGAGAGTGGCGAACCGGAGCCGCTGGAAAGTCTGGACGACATTATCGCCGAGGCTGAGCGCAAGGCATGAACCCCGGCTCGTGCGAAGCCGGGGTGCTCAAAGTGGTGCGACGCCCGGTTGTGCGTCGTGATCTGATATCCATCTATCGCCATATTGCTGCCGATTCACCTCGCGCTGCTCGCACGGTTCTGGAGGATATCGAGCGGAAAATTCAAGGCTTGGCGACGTTCCCGGATATGGGCAGGGTGGTCGCCCTGCCGAAACGGACGGTGCGCATCCAGCCGGCGGGTAACTATCTGATCGTCTACACGGCGAGGAGGGACAGTCTGGAATTGCTGCGCATTCTGCACGGAGCGCGCGACTGGATGTCTCTGTTGGAGGATTGAAGTGAGCCTGACAGTTGTGATGAATGCCGAGGAGGTTACCGCCTTTCTCGACCAGGCCTTCCAGCAGGATACGGCCGGGCGTGGGCGGTTTGTGGTCACCCAGATGCAGCCCGGCGAGACCGAGGTGCGCTTTGCCACCAATGAGCGTCATTTGCGTCCCGGGGGAACCGTGTCCGGTCCGACCATGTTCGCCATGGCAGATGTCTGCGCCTATGCGGTGGTGCTGGGGCATGTCGGTCCCAAGGCGCTGGCGGTGACGACCAATCTCAATATCAATTTCATGCGCAAGCCCGAGCCGGGTGTGCTGATCGGCCGGACGCGACTGCTCAAACTGGGCAAACGACTGGCGGTGACGGACTGCGAGATCTACACCGAGGGCTCAGACGACATGGTGGCTCACGCCACGGCGACCTATTCCATCCCCACCAGCTAGGAGCGGACGATGAGCGAGATGAGCGAAGAGAACCTGAATGATCCTTTCGAGGATGCCATTCGCAAGCTGGTGGCCGAGGTGAAGGAAGGGCGCAGCGTCTCTCCGGCTGATGTTGCCAAACTGGTGGATCCGGACAATCACACCAAGCGTTTCGGCCATGTTCGCCAGGCCGCGGTGCGCCTGCACAAGGCAGGGGAGATCGCCATCCTGCGCAAGGGCAAGCCGGTGCCGGATACCGACACGTTCAAGGGCGTTTATCGTCTGGGCCGTGTCTGAGCCGCTCGACGATCTGCTCGCGGAGATCCGCGCCTGCCGGGTCTGCGAAGAGAGCATGCCGCACACCCCGCGCCCGGTGATCCGGGCGTCATCGACAGCACGCATAGCCATTGTCGGCCAGGCGCCGGGTACGCGCGTGCATGCTTCCGGCAAGCCCTTCACCGACCCGTCGGGTGATCGCCTGCGCGAATGGATGCAGGTGGATGAGGCGACCTTCTATGATGAAAGCCGCATCGCCATTGTGCCGATGGGTTTCTGTTTTCCAGGCCTGGACGCCAAGGGCGGCGATCTACCACCACGCAAGGAATGCGCGCCGCTCTGGCAGGAAAAAGTGCACGCGTTCATGCCGCAGGCCGGGCTGACCCTGCTCGTCGGACAATATGCACAGAAGTTTTATCTGCGTTCGCAGGCGCAAAAAACGCTCACAGATACAGTTAAGAATGCGGCGCAATATTTTCCTCGATATCTGCCGCTTCCGCACCCGTCCTGGCGTAATAATGCGTGGTTGAAGAAGAATCCCTGGTTCGGGGAAAAAATTCTCCCGATGCTGCGGTGCCGCATCGCTGAGATGTTATCGGCACCATGATTTTTAGTGTTTTCGCGCGCTTGCCGCAGCTCTCGTGAAAGGGTATGCCACGCGCGAATTTGCAGCGATGCTGTTCTCGCACAGAAAGGGTTTGCGCGTCATGAGTGTTTTCGAACACCCGTCTTACGACAACCACGAGAAAATTCTTTTCGCGACCGACAAGGTCACGGGTCTCCAGGCCATCATCGGCGTTCACTCCACGGTCTCCGGACCGGCGTGTGGTGGTTGCCGTATGTGGTCCTATCCCAGCTCCGCGGAAGCACTGGAGGACGTTCTGCGTCTGTCCCAGGGCATGAGCTACAAGAACATCATGGCCGATCTTCCGATCGGTGGCGGCAAGTCCGTAATCATGAAGCCGGAAGGCGAATTCAACCGCCAGGAACTGTTCGAGGCCTTTGGTCGCGCGGTCGAAAGCCTGGGCGGTCAGTACATCACTGCCGAGGACGTGGGTGTCAGCCCGGACGACATGATGGCCGTTCGCCAGTCCACCAAGCACGTTGTTGGTCTGCCCGAGGGCAAGGCCGCGTCTGGTGACCCGTCGCCAATCACGGCCGAAGGTGTGTTCCGCGGCATGAAGGTCTGCATCGAGCGCGGTCTGGGCAAATCCGACCTGTCCGGCGTTCGTGTTGCCATCCAGGGCGCTGCCGGTCACGTCGGTGCCTATCTCTCCGGTCACCTGGCCGAAGCCGGTGCCGAGTTGATCATCACCGATATCAACGAGCCGGGCCTGAAAGAACTGGAAGCCAAGTACGGCGCCAAGATCGTCGGTCTCGACGAGATCTATGACCAGGACGTCGACGTGTTTGCACCATGTGCGCTGGGCGCCATCGTCAATCCGGACACGATTGACCGCATAAAGGCTAAAATCATCGCCGGAGCAGCCAACAACCAGCTGGCCACCCGCGAGATGGGCGCTGAAATCCAGAAGCGCGGCAAGATCTACGCGCCGGATTACGTCCTCAACGCTGGCGGCATCATCAATGTGATGGGCGAGATCCAGGGCGATTTCGACCCGGCCTGGGTCCAGGGCAAGCTGGTTGGTCTCGAGAACACGCTGGGCGAGATCCTCGACCAGTCTGAAAACGAGGGCCGCCCGTCCAACATCATTGCCGACGAGATCGCGCGCAATCGCATCGAGGACAAGCGGTCCTCCAAGACGATGGAACCGGCGTAAGCCGCTGCATCCATTTGAATTAGAAAGGCCCGCTCGATCGAGCGGGCTATTTTCTTTGCCTGCATCATCCCTATAGCGGATTTCCTTTCCCTTGATGGGAAAGGTCCCCCCCGTAGCTTAAGCGAAGGAGGGGGATAGGGTGCGGCCCGAAGGGCCAGCTTTAGAGGCGCCTTCGGCGCGCACCCACTCCGTCTCCGCCTACGCTAAAGCTTCGCCGGATCCACCTCGCCCATCAAGGGCGAGGAGGGTAAGGCTCAGGCCTTGAGGCGTGTGTGAAATCGGGATCCAGAACTACGGAGGCGCTGGCACCGACCGAGAGGAGCTGGGTTGCCGGGATCTGGGCGGTCCGAGGCGAGCCGTCCAGCGCTTTACGAACGGCAATCAGAACACGCCTCTCGCCAGTCAAAGCCATCCGCCTCCATGCGTTGACGCACGGCTGATATGAGCGGGTCGGGCTCAACGTCCGTGGTCGGCGGCAATTGATCAAAGGGCGCGCTCATCATGCAATGATCGACTCGCCCATTGTCCAATCCCCTGTCCTTCCGCAACGCAAACACCAACAGTGCTTCAACCGGTAGCCTTACAAATGGGCCCAGATCGTAATCGATGAACTCCTCCCCGCGCTTGCCCACGCTGCGATACATATGGAAATCGCAGACTTGAGAGAGATCGTCCACGATCTCATCGAAATTCTCCGAATAGAGGTTCGCAAGCAGCTGATTGAGGGGACCAAATTCCATCTCGCCGTTGAGTATGTCCGGCACACCGGTGTCGTAGTGCTGAGCCATCAGACGAAACTGAAACCGATAGGCCGGTAGATAATCCTGATCAAACACACACCCTCTCTGGGCATAGGTCGCATAAATCCGGAACAGAGCGGCTGAACGCTGAGTTTGCCCAAGAATGGCGCCCAGCGCGATTTTACCCACTGTTTTCGCTGTCATCATCCTATCTTCGCGTCCAAATCTCTGCGAATAACGCTTGCACTGAACTAGATCTAACGAAGTAAGGAGTTCGAACGCCTCGAATGCTCTAAATGCGGCTAAGAAATTGAAGCTCTCGTTTTCTTCCGAGTTCCGTTCAGCTTCAAAACAGCGGATTTCCCCTAGTGTCGCCAAGGCCCCGCAAAGTCTGACACTTTCCCAATCCTCAAAGGGCGGCTCTACTTGTGGACGTTCGCGCGCAACTGGCAGGACAAGTTTTCCTGTTTCGATGTATTCACGAAGTTCACCGATGGATTTGTCCAGTTCTGCACGATGGAGCTTTTCCATATCGGATTTGGTGATCCGCCAACCTCTACGCCACTTTTGTTCAATGTTCTCTGGAATAGTAACCATGCAGGCCTTCTTTCAGTTTCCCGTCGCGGTGCGGGAGCGCGTCGCCTTGCCCAGTCTCGGGGATGGCCATTCAGTGCGCTGAATTCCTTCGCTTTCGTCCTGTACTGCAGCGAGTGGGTATAACAACTCGCCCCGATGACGCATGACGCACGCTCATCTTTCCAACAGGGTGACAAAGGCCGGGTCGAGGTTCACAGAAACCTTGTCTCCGACACAAAGTGCTTGGGTTGCCGGGGCTTTGGCGGTCCAAAGCGTGCCATCCTTCGCCTTCAAGGTGACGTCACAATTGGGACCGGAATAGGTGGTGCCGACAATCGAGAACGCGTCACCCTCAACGACGCGAACAGCCTGGGGGCGGATCAGTGCAAGGATGCTCGTGCCGTCTGGCAGGTCCGTCTGGATCGTGCCGAGCGGCAACACGGCCGTGCCAGCGGCCACGACTGTCTCGCAGGTCTGAACATCTCCCACCAGACGGGCGGCGGTTTCGCTGACCGGGTTGAACCAGACATCCTGCGGCGCGCCGCACTGGATGATGCGTCCGGCATCCATCAGCGCAAGCTGGTCTGCGCTTTCCAGCGCTTCCTCGGCGTCGTGGGTGACGAACAGCACGGCCGTGCCGGCAGCGCGCAATACATCCATGGTCCGCTGG
Source organism: Maricaulis sp. (assembly GCF_017643475.1). Lineage (GTDB taxonomy): Bacteria > Pseudomonadota > Alphaproteobacteria > Caulobacterales > Maricaulaceae > Maricaulis. The sequence goes on along the minus strand of NZ_JAEPNI010000002.1, from coordinate 169,679 downwards.
CGCACATCGCCGCGCAGGCGCCGATCGAGGCCGGAGAAAGGTTCATCCAGCAGGACAACACCAGGCCGGGGCGCGAGCGCCCGGGCGAGGGCCACGCGTTGTTGTTCGCCGCCGGAGAGTTCGTGTGGATACTGGCTGGCCTTGTGCTCCAGCTCGACCGCCCGCAGCTGGTCCAGCGCCCGGGACTTGCGGTCAGTGCCGGTGAGGCCAAAAGCGACATTCTCGACGGCGGTCATGTGCGGGAAGAGGGCGTAGTCCTGGAAGACCAGTCCGACCCGGCGTTGTTCGGGGGCGAGGAAGGTCTTGGGCCCGGTCCAGGTAACGCCATCCGCGGTGATCTCGCCGGCATCGAGCTGTTCCAGGCCGGCGACGGCTCTCAACAGGGTCGACTTGCCGCTGCCGGACGCCCCCAACAGGGCCGTGATCTCGCCGGCATGCAGCTCCAGCGACGCGCTTTCAAGCGCTGCGTGGTTCTTCGTGAAGGCCCGGCGCGCGCCGCGGATACTCAGTGTTTCGACACGGCTCATGGCCTGGCCCCGTTCTCCCCAGACGAAGAGAGATATCGCGCCACGAAAATCATGGGAAGGGTGGCGATGAGCGGGATCAGCAGTGCCGGCGCTGCGGCTTCGCCCAGGCGCTCATCCGAGGCGTATTGGTGGGCGATGATTGCCAGGGTGTTGAAATTGAACGGGCGCAGGATCATCGTCGCCGGCAATTCCTTGAGAATCTCGACGAAGCTCAGGATCAGGGCCGAGGCGACACCCGGCGCGATCAGCGGCAGGTGCACGGCCAGCAGGCGGCGGCGTGTGTTGGCGCCCAGCGTCTTGGCCGCACCGTCCAGCGACCTGGTCACGCGGGCCAGCGCGGTCTCGCACGGGCTGATGGCCGCTGCGACAAACCGGCTGAGATAGGCGAGGACGAGGGCGGCGGCCGTGCCCGTCAGCAGGATCGGGAGGACACTGCCTGTCAGGCTTTCCCAGGTCGGGTCCAGCCAGCGCTGGATACCAGAGAGCAGGGCGATCACACCCACAGCTGCGACGGCTCCGGGCACAGCATAACCGACACCGGCCAGTCGCGCCGCTGCGGTTCCCAGAACCGATTTGCGACGCAGGGCGTAGGCGGTAGTCAGGCCAACAAGTGTGGCGATGACGGCGGCGCTGCCAGCGACCGTGAGGCTGTTGAAGGAAGCTTGGGCCAGGCCATTGGCCACGGGTTCGCGCAGGGCGCGCCAGGCGAGGCGGCCCAGTGGCAGGACCATCGACAGGAAGAGCGCCATGAAGGCCGCCAGGGTCGCCAGTCCCGCCTGTAGCGGGCTGAGCAGGAAACGGCGGGCGGGACGTTGTTTGCCCGAACTGGTCTGGACCTGCATGCGCCGGCGGCCATGGCGCTCCAGTCCGAAAATCACCAGCGCGAAGACAACCAGGATCAGCGACAGGCGAGCGGCATCGAGCAGGGAGCCGGCCCCGGACCAGGCCCGGATGAGGCCGATCGAAAGGGTTGGTGAGCCGAGGTGGGCGACCGTGCCATAGTCAGCCAGCGCTTCCATGATCACCAGCGCCATGCCCGCGGCGATGGCCGGCCGGGCCATGGGCAGTGAGGTGCGCCAGAACGCCCCGAAGGCGGACGCGCCCAGCGTGCGGGCTGCGTCGTAGGCGTCGGCGGACTGGCCGGTGAAGGCATTGCGGGCGAGCAGATAGACATAGGGGTAAAGGACGAGGGCGAACATCAGTCCCGAGCCCCAGGTGCCGCGGATGGTCGGGAAGAGCCCCCAGCTCATGCGATCCAGCGGTCCGCCGGCCTGGGAGATGTCGAGCCACGCATAGGCGGCTACATAGGCCGGCACGGCGAGCGGCAGGATCAGCGCCCAGGTGAAGAATTTCCGGCCGGGAAACTCGCAGCGTGCGGTCAGCCAGGCGAGGCCGGTGCCGATGGCGGCTGCTGTCACCGAGGCCACCAGACCGACATAGGCGGAGTGAAAGAGATAGGTGGGCAGGCGGGTTTCCGCGAGATGACGCAAATAGTCGGTGGATCCGCCGCCCAGCGCGATGGCTGCGACGGCCAGGATGGGAAGCCCGCATATAAAAGCAGCAAGGACGGCGATGATGTTCATCGCCGTCCCGGTAGGCTGGGTTTTACTGGCGCCGATCACTGCCAGCCGACGCGGTCGAAGATGCGCTGGGCGACGGCATTATTGGCGCCAAGTTCAGCGATTTCGAGATCGTCCTGGGTAAAGGGCATCATCGCGGAAAGCGTCGCATTGTCCCACTGTGCGGTCGGAACGGCCGGGACCTCGTTGGTCATCTCGGCAAAGATGCGCTGGGCCTCATCGGAAACGAGGAAGGCGATGAATTCGCGGGCCTCGTCCGGGTGCGGGGCGTTCAGGGCGATACCGGCGCCGGAGACGTTCATGTGCGCACCGGTGGTATCCTGGTTCGGGAAGAAGAGCGTCGTCTGCTCGACGACGGCCTGGTCGGCCGGCTCGTTGGAATTGGCCATCATCGCGAAATAATAGTGGTTCGTGATGGCGACATCACATTCGCCCGCGGCAATGGCGCGGAGCTGGTCGCGGTCACCGCCCTGCGGAGCGCGGGCCATGTTGTTGACGATGGCCTGGGCCCAGGCCTCGGCGGCTTCCTCACCTTCGTGAGCGACGATGGAGGCGAGCAGGGACTGGTTGTAGACGCTGCCGGAGCTGCGCACACAGATGCGGCCATTCCAGCGCTCATCCGCCAGGTCGGCATAGGTTGTGATCTCACCGTCCTGAACACGCTCATTGGAATAGGCGATGACACGCGAACGCTGCGCAACACCGACCCAATAGCCCTGCGGGTGGATCAGGTGGTCCGGCAAGCGGTCGGCAAATTCGCTGTAATCGCTCTGGGCAAACAGGCCGGCCTCTTCAGCGCGATGCAGGCGGGCGGCATCGACGGTGACGATGACGTCGGCCGGGCTGCGTTCACCATCGGCGCGGATACGTTCGATCAGCTGGTCACCACGGGCCTCGATCAGGTTGATCTCGATACCCGTCGCTTCCGTGAAGGCCGCATAGACGACAGCGTCACTGCTGTAGTGGCGCGCCGAGTAGACATTGACGACACGGCCTTCCGATTCTGCGCTGGCGGAATCAGACGTTTGTGATGCCGGATTGCACGCGGCGAGTGCAAGCGTGGCGGCAAAAAGCGTGAGGGTATTTTTCATAACTTATCCATCGGATTTCGAGTTGAAGCATGTCTCGCATTTTTGCGAACGCCTCGCAACTGGATTGGGCAGGTTCTCGCTGCGGCAAACCGTCCCGGGGCACCCTACCTGTGGATTAACGGAAAAAGTCGAGATTTCGTTAGGGATTGAGGCGGGCTGGATAGTGCTGATCGCACGATCCCGAAATGTCTCCCCTGACGGGATTGCACGCAGAAATGGGGTTCTGGGTGATCGGGAGCTTTTGAGGGCAATGCAGGCGAAAGTTGAATCTCTACTGCATTTCGCCCTTGGTGTGACAACTTGACACACCTTCATGGTCTCGTCATAAACCGCTCCGGCATATATCAGCCTGCGCACATTCGGGATTACCCAGGGCGTGGGCCCCGTAATTATCAATTTGATTGGACGTCATTCCCGACCGAGGGAAGCTCGGTCGCGTAGGAGGTTTTGTTCATGAGTAACGATCTGTGCACGCCGGAAGGCGCACGTCGCTTGAAGTCCCGCATTGAAGCCTATTGGGCAGAGCGCGGTTATGATGTCAGTGTCGACCTGGTCGACGCAGGCTTCATGCCGGCCATGCGTTCGGCACGTACCGATGTACGTTCGAACCTGGTCAACGGCATGCCGACTCGCCCGGCCAATGACATGGGTCGCGAGCGCCGTACGGCGTAAGTCGGATTAGTCCGACACCGTTCGCCAGATCTCGGCGAGCGTCTCAGGCACATCTGAGAATTCATGAATTAACCGGTCGGCTCCCAGCGAGCCGGCCGGTTTTTCACTATAACCATAGCTCAGGATGATAGACGGGACGCCGGCGGCCTTCGCGGCATCCACGTCCGGGGCGCTGTCGCCGACCATAGCGGCGCGGTGGTGACCCGCCCCGAGCGCATCATGAACATGATCCGCTGCCGGTTTCTTCGCCCGCGTTCGTTCCGGTCCGATCACGCGTTCGAAATAGCCGTCCAGCTCCAATTCCCGCAGCAGCAGGTCCGCCAAGACCGAGGGTTTATTGGTGCAGACCGACAGGCGCGCGCCGGCCTCGGCCAGGCGATCCAGCGTCTCGCGCACATTCGGGAAGGGAATGCTGTCGGCGGCGACATTGCTGTGATAGCTTTCGATAAAAGCTGGAAACAGCGCGTCCACCTCGGTCTCTGTCAGTGCGACATCCTGGCGATCATGGGCGCGGCGGATCATCGCCTTGGCGCCCCGGCCCACCATTTCACGAACATCGGATACCAGAACCGGCTGCAGGCCGCGGGGCAGGATGACAGCATTGAGCGCGCGGACCAGATCCGGCGCTGTATCCACCAGCGTGCCATCAAGATCGAACGCGATCGAGGCATTGGCGAAAACGTCTTTGGACAGTGTCATCTGTGCAATCCCTGAAACAAGTTTCTTCTCAGCCCGCCGGATATGCTGACACATCCGGTCTCTATGGGTTATAGCGCTGGCATATAGGTCCAGTATCGATTCACTTGAAAGGGTGGAATGGCATGTCACGTGCGCGCGCGGCGGTGATTTTGGCTGCGGGTCAGGGAACCCGCATGAAATCTAAAACGGTAAAAGTGCTTCACTCTGTCGGCGGTCGGCCGATGCTCGACTGGGCAGCCCAGCTGGCCGATGACGCCGATGCGTCCAAGCGAGTGGTTGTCTACGGGGCTCACTCGCCGGCTGTACGTGATGCGGGCGATGCGCTGGGCGCGGAAACCGCCCTCCAGGACCCGCCGCAGGGGACGGGGCACGCTGTCCAGGCCGCCGAGGGGGCCTTTGACGGTTTTGATGGCGATCTCATTGTGCTCTACGCCGACACTCCGTTGATTCGTGCGGAAACGGTTGAGCGGGTGTTTGACGCCCTAGCAGAAGGTGCTGCGGTCGCGGTGCTCGGTTTCGAACCGGAAGATCCGGCCGCCTATGGCCGTTTGATCGAGGATGCTGACGGCAATCTGGACCGGATCGTCGAATACAAGGACGCCAATGAAGAAGAACGCGCTGTTCGCCTGGTGAACTCCGGCGTGATGGCTGCGCGGGCCGACTTGATGTTCGAACTGCTCGGCGAAGTCACCAACGACAATGCCAATGGCGAATACTACCTCACCGATGTTGTCGGCCTGGCCCGTGGCCGCGGTTTGCGAGCTGTTGCTGTCCGTGCGGATGCCGACGAGGTGCTGGGCGTTAACTCGCGTGTGGATCTGGCTGAGGCCGAGGCGGCCTTCCAGACTCGCAAGCGCGAGGAGATGATGAGGGCAGGCGTGACCCTGGTCGCGCCGGAAACGGTCTTCTTCTCCCATGACACCGAGATCGAGCGTGATGTCGTGGTTGAGCCGCATGTCGTCTTCGCACCGGGTGTGAAGATCGAGGAAGATGCGACCGTGAAGGCATTCTCCCATCTGGAAGGCACCACCGTGCGTAACGGCGCGTCTGTTGGCCCCTATGCGCGATTGCGTCCGGGGGCGGACATTGGTCCCAACGCCAAGATCGGCAATTTTGTCGAGGTGAAGAAGGCGCAGCTGGCTGACGGTGCGAAAGTCTCCCACCTTTCCTATATCGGCGATGCGCACATTGGCGAGGGCGCCAATATCGGAGCTGGCACGATCACCTGTAACTATGACGGATACGACAAGCACCTGACCGAGATCGGCGCCGGGGCCTTTATTGGTTCCAACACCTCGCTGGTCGCGCCGGTCAAGGTGGGCGAGGGCGCCTATACAGGGTCTGGCGGTGTCGTCACCAATGACGTGCCGGACAATGCCCTGGCTGTCGCCCGGGCCGAGCAGGTGCACAAGGATGGCTGGGCGGAGCGCTATCGCAAGGCAAAGCTGGCGCGCAAGAACAAAGGAGAACAAGCCTGATGAATCTGATCGAGCGTCTTCAGGACCCGACACTGCTGCAATCCGCGTCCTTCATTGATGGCGAGTGGGTTTCAGCCGATGCCCAGTTTGAAGTGAGCAATCCGGCGACCGGCCAGAAACTGGCCGATGTTGCCGATGTCGGAGACGCAGGCGCACGGTCGGCGGTCGCTGCAGCGGCCCGGGCTTTTGAAAGCTGGAAGAAGGTTTCTCCCTTCGAACGCGCAGCCTTGTTGATGAAATGGCGCGAGCTGATCCTGCAAAATACGGCGGATCTGGCGACAATCATCACGGCTGAGATGGGCAAGACCTATCGCGAGGCCCAGGGCGAGATCGTTTATGGCGCCGGTTTCATCGACTGGTCCGCGGAAGAGGGCAAGCGTGTGCATGGCGAGACCATGACACCGCCTTTCCCGGGCTCGCGTGGCTGGACCATCCGCCAGCCGATCGGTGTGGTGGCCTGTATCACGCCGTGGAACTTCCCCAACGCCATGATCACTCGCAAGTGCGCTCCGGCGCTGGCGGCGGGCTGTACGATGGTCATCAAGCCGGCTCCCGAGACACCGCTCTCGGCGCTGGCCCTAGCCGAGCTGGCCAAGCGCGCCGGCATTCCCGACGGTGTCTTCAACGTGGTCTGCGGTGATGCCCAGGCCATCGGCCCGGTGCTGACCGGTTCGGACGAGGTTCGCATGATCGGCTTCACCGGCTCGACGCCGGTCGGCAAGCTGTTGATGCGCCAGGCGGCCGACGGTGTGAAACGTGTCGCCCTGGAACTGGGCGGCAATGCGCCCTTCATCGTCATGGACGATGCGGATGTCGACAAGGCCGCCGACGGTATCGTCGCCTCCAAATACCGCGTGTCCGGACAGACCTGTGTGTCTGCCAACCGCATTATCGCCCAGCCGGGCATTGCCGATGCGCTGGTCGAGGCATTGCAAAAGCGGGTTGAGGCGCTGACCCCGGGTGATGGTTTCGAGGGCGACACGGATGTGGGTCCGCTGATCCATATGGAAGCGGTCGAACGTGTTGATGCCCTGGTGAAGAACGCCCGTGAGAGCGGCGCGAGTATCCTGGCTGGTGGCAAGCCGCTGGTGGACGAGCTGGGCGGAGCGTTTTACGCGCCGACCCTGATCGAGGGCGGTTCCACGGATATGGACCTTGCCTGTTTCGAGATTTTCGGCCCCGTGGCCTCGGTCTACCGGGCCGAGAGCGAGGATGAGATCGTGCGCCTGGCCAATGACACGCCCTATGGCCTGGCCGCCTATATCTATACCAATGACGTCAATCGCATTCACCGCCTGACCGAGGCGCTGGAATACGGCATGATCGGAGTCAATGCGCCCATGGTTGGTGCAGCCTCCACGCCGTTCGGCGGGGTCAAGGAATCCGGCATCGGCCGCGAGGGCGGCAAGTGGGGTGTCGAGGAGTTCACCGAGTTGAAATACATACTCCTGGGAGGGGTGGACGCATGAGCGATCGCCAGAAGACCCACGCCGCAGCAGCAGCGCTGGATTATGTCGAAGACGGAATGACGATTGGCCTGGGCTCCGGCTCGACGGCCGAGATTTTTGTCAAACTGCTCGCCGAGCGGGTCAAGGACGGGTTGCGCGTCAAGGGCGTGCCGACCTCGGATCAGACTGCCGCTCTGGCGCGGGAGCTCGGTATCGAGCTCGCTGATGTCGATCATGTCGATCACATTGCGGTGACCATTGACGGTGCCGACGAGGTGGATGGCCGTTTCCAGCTCATCAAGGGCGGCGGTGGACGACACCTGCGAGAGAAGATCATCGCCCAGGCCTCGGACCTCATGGTGGTCGTCGTGGACGAAGGCAAACTCGTGTCCACGCTGGGGAAATTCCCGCTGCCGGTGGAGGTCGACCCGTTCGGTTTCTCCATCGGTGCCAAGCAGATCTTTGACGGTCTGCGCAAGGCCGGCGTGAAACACCCCGACGTGCAGCTGCGCCGCAAGGGCGACGGGCTGGAGCCTTTCATAACCGATGGCGGTAACTACATTCTCGATTGTGCTTGCGAGGAAATCCCGGATGCCGAGGCAGTGGATCGGGAACTCAAGCGCATTCCAGGGGTCGTCGAGCACGGCCTGTTTCTGAATTTGGCCCGCGTGGTGATTGTCGGCGAAGACAATCAGGCGCGCGTGATGGAGCTCTAGGGGGAAGCTATGAGAAACCTGATTATTGGGATTGCTTTTGCGTTCATCGCCTTTGTGCCCCGTGTCCAGGCAGATGACGCGTCCGATCGTCTCGTCATCGCTCGCGAGATCGTTTTGCAAACCACCACTGAGGACATGTACCGCACCGCCCTCGAGACGACCATGCCGCTCATCCGTAACAGTTTCCAAGTCAGTATTCCTGGTGCGACAGACGCTCAGCTTGATGAGGCCATGGATTTGATGATGGAAATCATGATGTCGACCTATGACGACATGATCGAGGAAAGCGCAGGGCTCTATGCATCACGCTTCACCCTTGCGGAGCTCGAGGAACTGCAGGCATTCAACTCGACACCGCTTGGGCAAAAGGTGTTGCAGGAATTGCCGGGCATTACGAGCGAGGCCAGCGTCATCGGTGAACGTCTTGGGACCGAGGCGGTGAACGCCAATCTTGGCCGCGTCCAGGCGATCTTCCAGTAAAACCGGGAAAGTCTTCCAATGCCTGATTTTGACTACGACCTCTTTGTCATCGGTGCCGGTTCTGGCGGTGTGCGCGCGTCGCGCATGGCCGCCAAGTACGGCGCCGGCAAGATCGCGATCGCCGAGGAACACCGTTATGGCGGAACCTGTGTGATCCGTGGCTGTGTTCCCAAGAAACTGCTGGTCTACGCGTCCGAGTTCGCAAAGACCTTCCAGCTGGCCGAGAGTTTCGGCTGGGATGTGGGCGAGAGCGAGTTCAGCTGGGAAAGGCTTATCGCCGCCAAGGACAAGGAGATCGAGCGTCTCGAGGGCATTTATGGCCGCCTGCTGGCCGGCAGTGGTGTTGAAGCCATTGATGACCGCGCTGTGCTGGAAGGTCCGAACACGATCCGCCTCGTCAATCAGGACCGTACGGTCACTGCGGCCAAGATCCTGATCGCGGTGGGTGGAACGCCTTTCGTGCCGGACGATATTCCGGGGCATGATCTCGGCATCACCTCGAACGAGGCCTTCTATCTGCCTGAATTGCCCAAGCGTGTGGTGATCGCCGGCGGTGGCTATATCGCCTGTGAGTTCGCCCAGATCTTCAACGGCATGGGCTCAGATGTGGTGCAGGTCTATCGCGGTGATGAGGTTCTGCGCGGCTTCGATGCGGATGTGCGCACGCATGTACACAAGGAAATCGAGGCCTCGGGCGTCAAGATTGTCACGGAGACCGTGTTCACGAAAATCGAGGCGCTCGCTGATGGCTCCAAGCGGGTGCATTTGAAAAACAGCGACACGATTGATACGGATCTCGTGATGTATGCGGTCGGCCGCACGCCCTATACGCACGGGCTGGGCCTGGACAAGGCCGGTGTCGAGCTGGACGGGAAGGGTGCGATCAAGGTTGACGCCTATTCCAAGACTACAGCGGACCACATCTACGCCGTGGGCGACGTCACTAACCGGGTCAACCTGACGCCGGTCGCCATTCGTGAGGGCGCGGCCTTTGCGGCGACGGTCTTCAATGACACGCCGACAGCCTATGACCATTCCGATATCGCCTCGGCCGTCTTCACCCAGCCGCCTGTCGGCTCGGTGGGCATGACCGAGGAAGAGGCGCGAAAATCTGTCGCGAAAGTGGACATCTATAAAACAAGCTTCCGCCCGATGAAGTACACGCTGAGTGACGTTGGCAGCAGAATGCTGATGAAACTTGTCGTCGACGGGGAGACAGAACGCGTTTTGGGTGTGCATATTGTCGGTCCTGACGCGCCGGAGATGATCCAGCTCGCCGGGATTGCCGTCAAAGCAGGTTTGACGAAATCACAATATGATGCGGCATGCGCTGTGCATCCCACCAGCGCAGAGGAATTGGTGACCATGAGCGAGAAGTGGTCGCCAGACGAGTAAGTGAGAAGGCGACAGAGATGAATTGGTCCCCCCGGTCCTGGCGCGAAAAGCCGGTGATGCAAATGCCGACCTACACGGATCAGGCGGCTGTTGATGCTGTGATGGCCGAGCTGGCCGCACGGCCGGCCCTTGTGTTTGCAGGCGAGGCGCGTCGTTTGCGCAAACAGCTGGCGGATGTGACCGCGGGCAATGCCTTCTTGCTGCAGGGCGGTGATTGTGCCGAGAGTTTCAAGGAATTCTCCACCGAAGGGGTTCGCGACACATTCCGCGTTCTCCTGCAGATGGCGGTTGTCCTGACATTTGCGGCTTCCAAGCCAGTGGTCAAAGTGGGACGGATTGCGGGCCAGTTCGCCAAGCCGCGCTCGTCCGATACCGAGACTCGCGATGGTGTTTCACTGCCAAGTTATCGCGGTGACAGTGTCAATGACGCCGCTTTCACGCCGGAAAGCCGGGAGCCGGACCCACATCGTTTGATCCGGGCCTATGACCAGTCAGCCTCCACGCTGAACCTTTTGCGCGCGTTTGCGTCCGGCGGTTATGCGGATCTGCACAATGTGCATCAGTGGACCCAGGATTTCGTCAAGGACAGCCCCGCGGCAGAACGTTATGCGGAGACCGCGTCGCGCATTTCCGAAGCGCTGGCCTTCATGAAGGCCTGTGGTGTTGGCCGCGACAGTGCACCGTCGCTGGAGAGTGTCGACTTCTTCACCAGCCACGAGGCGTTGCACCTTCCCTTCGAGGAGGCCCTGACGCGTCGCGACCCGAATACCAACCAGTGGTATGCGACTTCGGCTCACATGATCTGGATCGGTGAACGGACCCGCCAGCTTGATGGCGCTCATGTTGAATACGCGCAGGGCATCGCCAATCCGATCGGTGTGAAATGTGGTCCGACCATGCAGCCGGATGATCTGCTGCAGCTGATCGACACGCTCAATCCCAAAAACGAGGCCGGACGTCTGGTCCTAATCGTTCGCCAGGGGGCCAATAATGTGCGCGAGACGTTGCCGGCGCTGGCGCGTGCGGTGACCCAGGAAGGCAAGAAGGTTGTCTGGTCGTCCGATCCGATGCACGGCAATACCGTGAAAACGGGCAATGGCTATAAAACACGTGAGTTTGACAAGGTCCTCAACGAGCTCGAGGGCTTCATGGACGTGCTCTACGCGGAAGGCGCCTATCCCGGCGGTGTGCATTTCGAGATGACCGGTCGCGATGTGACCGAGTGTGTCGGTGGTGCCAAGACGGTGACCGAGGCTGATCTGGCCTCGCGCTATCACACGCATTGTGATCCGCGCCTCAATGCCGATCAGGCGCTCGACATGTCCTTCCGCATTGCTGAATCGCTCAAGCGGGTGCGCAAGAACAATTCCGCTGCCAATGCCGCCTGAGTGGCGTTCTGACAGCCGGCAATAAAAAACCCCGCCAGGATCTCTCCTGGCGGGGTTTTTCTAACCCTGAGGGGATCAGATGTCTTTCAGAGCCGCTGCCGGGCGGAAAGCCGCCTGCGTGCGTGCCTTGGACATCATTTTCTCGCCGGTGCGCGGGTTGCGAACTTCGCGAGCTTCGCGGTGCTTCGCATGGAACGTACCGAAGCCAGCCAGCTGAACGCTGTCGTTTGCCTTTACAGAACCAACGATAGCTTCGATGGCAGCATCGACAGCTTCGCCAGCTTGAGCGCGGGACAGGCCGGTTTTGTCGGCAACGGCTTTAGCAAGATCAGACTTGTTCATAGGGTTCCCCCCAAATTGTCGTGGTTCAATCGGTACGGTCATCGTGCCCGATAGAGAGCCACTTGGTTCTAACACGCTTCATGAAGGCCAAGTTCGGAGGTGCTTTGCAAGCAATAACAGGCGAATCGGGCCGGATTTGCTGTAATTTTCCGGGAAAAACCCTGTTTTTTGGCTCTCGGCCCCGATTTTGCGGGTGTTTTACAGTATGTTTCACGCTGAGACGCCGTTGGAGAGCGCAACATGATTCGCCCGATTCGCATGCTGCCACTGGCTCTGATCGCCGCACTCATCGGTTATCTGCTGGCTGTGTATGCGGGAGCGGGGGACTTGTACGCGCCGGTCGCAGGGGCGATCGCGGGCGGCTGGACGCTGGGACGTCTTTGTCGTTCGCCACACCCTTCGAATTGAAATATTCCGCCAACGCGCCATACTTTGTTTTGAACCGACAGGTTGAGGGCAGATGGCAAAGATTCTCGTTGTGGATGATGACGCAGTGAATCGGGAATTGTTCCGGTGGGCGCTGCAGGACCAGCACGAGATTGACGAGCTGACGAGCGGGGTCGGTGCAGCCGACGCCATCCGGACTGGCGTTTACGATCTGGTCCTGCTCGATGTCATGATGCCCATTATTGGTGGTGAGGAGGTCGTGACCGATCTCGCCGCCACCCAGGCTGAGATTCTCAACCGGGTCCTTGTGGTGACGGCGGCCATGAACCAGCCGCTTGTTAACCGCATGACCGAACAGGGGGTCGCCGGTGTCAAGCAGCGGCCCTACGATCCGGAAGAAATCGCGGAGTTGGTCAAGACCTATGTCGCCTGATGCTCGGAGGTATCCATGGCGGACATTGTAGAGCGTTCGAAAAACGGGCAAGCTAGGCAATCTGCTCACTTCAACAGGGAGCTGGACCGGCTTACGCGTTTTCGCCTGGAGGAGAACCCCGGCATTGACCGCTTGCTGGAGGAAGTGGTGCGAAGCCTCAGCACTTCAGTCGGGGCGGAGCGGGCCAGCATCTGGATTCTGGACAATCAACATGTCGAACTGGGCTGTCTGTGTCTTTATGATCAGAACACCAGCGAAATCAGCTCGGGCGCCACGTTGAAGGCCAGCGACTATCCTGCCTATTTCGAAGCTTTCCGCTGCTCGCGCGTGGTCAATGCCGATGACGCGGTCACTGATCCGAGGACCTGCGAGTTCGCCGTCGGCTATCTCGATGTGCTTGGCATCACCTCTATGCTGGACACCCAGATTTCCGATCGAAAAGGGCTGCGCGGCGTTGTGTGTTGCGAACATGTCGGGCCGGCGCGGGAATGGAGCGAGGAAGAATGCGCCTTTGTTGCATCCCTGGGCGATTTTGTCGGTCTGTCGATGGAGTTGTTTGAGCGCGAGAAGATTGCCCGAGCGCTTGAGCGCTCCAATGAGCGCCTGGTGGAAGCTCTTGCTGAAGCAGAACGTGCGAAAGCGGAGGCAGAGGCTGCCAACCGGCTCAAGACCCAATTCCTGGCCAATACCTCCCATGAACTCCGGACGCCCCTGAACGGGATTCTGGGCGGGGTTTCCATCCTGCAACATGACCACAGTCCCGAAGCGCTGGAGCGCTGGCTTGGGGTGATAGACAGCTCCGGTCGGTGGTTGCTGAACACGGTGGCGACAATGCTCGACCTCGCTTCGCTCGAGGATGGATCGATCACGCTGAAGGTCGAACGCTTCAACCTGCTGGATGCGGTGCGTGAGGGCGCGCAACTGGGACTGCCGCCTGCCGCGGACGTGCCGGTGCCGAGTGTCGGTGTCGAAACACTGCCGGTCAGCCATCTCGAACTAAAGACCGATCGCAGCAAGCTTTTGCAGATCATCGCCAATTTCGTTTCCAACGCGCACAAATTCGCGCCGCAGCGCGTGATGCGTATTGACCTTTCTCCCTCGCCGGAGCGTGAAGATGCAGTGCGAATATCCGTCATAGACAATGGCAAGGGTGTACCCGAAGGCGACCAGGCGGAGATCTTCGAGCGCTTTCGCCAGGGTGATGGCTCCCCGACGCGGCGCTTTGGCGGAAGCGGGTTGGGCCTGTCCGTGTGCAAGGCGTTTGCCCGTCTTCTGGGAGGCGATGTGGGAGTCTTCAATACGCCGCAGGGCGGGGCCCAGTTCTGGGTCGATATTCCGCTGGAAATCGACACGCCCGTGGATACGCGATCTGATCTGTAGGCGCGAGCTTGTTCCCCGCTGCGATCGACCCAGATAAGCTGTGCACGCAACGAGAGGGGAATATCATGTCAGACGTCGCAGCCTACGCCGCGCAGTCCGCCGACGCGGACCTTGCAAAAACCCACATCCATCGCCACGCGCCGGCAGCCAATGAAGTCGCGATCGACATCGAGTTTTGCGGTGTCTGTCATTCCGACCTGCACACGGCGCGCGATGACTGGGGTGGCACGAAATACCCCTGTGTGCCCGGTCATGAAATCGTAGGGCGTGTTGTTGCTGTGGGCGAACGCGTCAGCAAGTTCCAGCCCGGACAGCGCGTTGGCGTCGGCTGCATGGTCGATAGCTGTCAGTCCTGTTCCTCCTGCGATGCGGGGCTGGAGCAATACTGTGAGACCGGCATGACGGGCACCTATAACGGCTCCCTGCCGGGGGGCGGTTACACGTTCGGTGGTTATTCCAAACACATCGTTGTGCGCGAGGAATTTGTTCTCTCCATCTCCGACAAGCTGGATCCGGCCGCCGCAGCACCACTACTGTGTGCCGGGATCACCACCTGGTCACCGCTGCGCCACTGGGGGGTGAAGGCCGGTGACAAGGTGGGCGTTGTCGGCCTGGGCGGGCTGGGCCACATGGCTGTCAAACTGGCCGCCGCCATGGGGGCAGAGGTGACGCTGTTCACCACTTCGCCGGGAAAGGCCGAGGACGCCAGGACGCTGGGCGCCAGCCGCGTGGTGATCTCGAAGGATCGCGAGCAGATGAAAGCGGTGAGGGGAGAGCTGGACTTCATTCTCAACACGGTCGCCGCGCCGCACAAGCTGGATCCCTATCTGATGGCCCTCAGCCTGGATGGTGTGATGGTCATGGTCGGCCTGCCTGATGAAGCCCACCCCGCACCGGGCATGGGCCCGCTGATCATGAAACGCCGCTCGCTGGCCGGTTCGCTGATCGGGGGCATCCGGGAGACCCAGGAAATGCTCGATTTCTGTGCCGAACACGGCATTCATTCCGATATCGAGATGATCCGCATGGACGAGATCAACACGGCCTATGAGCGCATGCTCAAGAGCGATGTGAAATACCGGTTTGTGATTGATCTGGCGACGCTGGGCTAGGCTGGCTGCTAGGGCAGCCCGCAGAGAACGTTGAGGGCACCCGAAATGACGGTGCCGCCGAGGCGTTGTTCAGGTTCTAATTGTGGGGGTACAAGGCTGTGGCTGGGGCGAGCATAAATAGATCTGGCGGATGCTGGTCGATCATGGGTATCAATACGGGCGGATGGCGATTGATAAAGCGCCGACCGTAACGGCGATAAAATCGACAACGAAAATGCTTATATAGGTTGCAGCCGCAAAGAACCCGGTGAGGATCAGGGTCCTGGCCAGCGTATCGCCAAGCTTTCCTTCTGAGTTACGGTTTGGTGCACGAATTGCGGTGACAAAATACACAGCGGATACCGTAAACAGTATTGTGAGGTCGCTAGTCGATGTGAGCAGTTTCAGCCCCGTGCCAACACAAATGCACGCAAGCAGGGGCACAACTGCGAGATGACTACTGGCTTTTCCTCCGGGGGTTCTGCGCCACAATAGGAGCGTCAAAAGGACCAGGCACGTCGAGATAAGCGGGAGGCTGATCGCAACAGTTGTAGAGGTGGCTTGCCAAGCGTCGTACATCATCAGATCAATCTCGCGGCGTGCATCCCCCGCGGATAGTCCCTCAGGAACGCGACGACTTGCCATCGAGATCAATGAGGAGCGGGCCTCAGGGTCCTGTAGAACAAGGGATGCGGCCCGGTCTTGATACCGTTCCGATAAGACACCGAACGCCGCCTGTATCGTTGCCAGTCCAACGAGACTGCCGAGAGACCAATAAACGCCGGTCTTCCCACCCGCCTCAATTTTGGAATAGAGGCGAGCGGGAAAGAAGGCGGCGAGGCCGAATGTCACGACCGTCCGAAAGACGGAGCGGATAATGGCAAGCGCTCTGTCGGCAATCTGAGGAACGATTAGGTTCCGCTCTGTCACTAGATTTTCACCAGCATCTTGCCTTTGTTGGCGCCGGAGAAGAGGCCGGTGAAGGCTTCCGGTGCCTTTTCGATACCGTCCATGATGGTTTCAGCTGGATTGATCTTGCCGGCCATCATCCATTCGGTGAGGTCTTTGACGAACTCGCCCTGCATGTCCATGTGATCAGAGACAATGAAGCCGCGGATATTAAGCGACTTGCCGACGATATAGGTCAGATTGTCCGTGATGGAGGCAGGCTCGGCGTCATTGTAACGCTGGATCATGCCGCAGGCGGCCATGCGACCATGCTGTTTGAGCACTTCCAGAGCAGCTGTGAAATGGGTGCCCCCGACATTCTCGAAATAGGCATCCACACCTGCCGGAGCGACTTCGCGGAGCGAGGCGGCGAGATTGTCGGTCGCCGAGTAATCGATTGCGTGGTCCGCGCCGATGGATTTGAGATAGTCCACCTTTTCCTGGCCGCGCGCCGTGGCGATCACGGTGGCACCCATCGCTTTGGCAAACTGAATGCCGGCAGAACCGACAGCGCCCGCACCCGCGGACATCCACAGCGTTTCACCCGGCTTCAGGTCGATCATGCGCTTGAGGCCGACATAGGCCGTCATGCCTGTTAGCCCCGCGATGCCCAGATAGGCCTGGGGCGGCAGGATGGAAGTGTCGATCTTCATCAACCCCTTGCCCGGCTTGGTATAGCCCTCGCGCCAACCAAACATGGACATGACGTGATCGCCGGGCTTGAGGCCGTCGAAATTCGAGGCTGTGACTTCGCCGACCGCGCCGCCTTCCATGACCGCACCGATCTGGAAGGGCTCGATATAGGTTTTGATCCCGCTCATGCGCCCGCGCATGTACGGATCGACAGAGATGTAGAGATTCTTGACCTGGACCTCACCTTCGCCGGGCTCTGCGAGCTCGGTTTCCGCGACCGAGTAATTCTCCGGTTTTGGTTCGCCTTTCAGATAGGCATTGAGATGGATTTCACGGGTTTTCATTGACCAACTCCATTTGTGAATTCAGTGAGAAGCAATTCATCGATCCGCAGGCCGAACTCGTATTGGAGGAGGGCTGCGGTGAGGAAGTACTGCAAGAGGATTGTTATGGTTATTGTGATTGGGAAGACTGCGAGCAGGCCGGCTATGCGCAGCGCAACGCCCGTCGCTGTGCGGGCATAGAACCTGGCTATGACGCGCGCTGCCAGCACGAAATACAAGATCATGCCGAGCAGTGTCGACAGGGCAAAGAGCACCATGCGCAGGTCCTCGTGGGGCACCAGCGGGTAGAGCGGAAGAAACACCAGCAGGATAACGAAACTGCCATTCACCGGGACCAGATACAGAAGCACATGCCCCCACCAGCTCAGCGATCTGCGGTAGAGCTTGAGCAAGACCAGGTAGGGCAGCGAACTGACGATCGTGATCGGCCATAACATCACCGCCGACCAGTCAGCGAGCGCCGGATCGATATCAGCAGCGGTGAGGTCTGTGCGGTGTCCCGTCTGAAGCCAGGCAGTGACTGAGGAAGGGTCTACGTAGACCGTCAGGGACTCAAGCGAGCTTTCCAGCGGCACACCGAACAGGGCGGCGATGGCGAACTGGAAGCTAAACAGCGCAACAAAGACGCGGACGGGCGATAGATAAGCCTGGTAATCGGCTTCCAGCGCCGCCCGGGCAATCGCATTGGGTTGGGTGAATGAGTGCCAAAGCGTCCGGAAAATCCGGCCATCCACTTCGAATGCAGCTACGGAGATCGAGTCAAGCGCATCCTGGGAACCTGCGGCGCGGCTCTTGTTTCTGGTTTGGTTTGCTTGCGAGCCAGGCTCAGATTCGGCCATGTCTGTTCTCCCCGCGAACAACTTATCCGCCGATCCTCGACACGCAAGGGAGCAATATCCGCATCCAGCAATTCTGAGAAACAAGAGGTGATGCGCGTTAATCTTGATTGATCCACAGGGGGCTTTATTCACCCTGCAGAGAGTTTTGTCCGAGTGGAAGACGTCATGGAAATCAAAAGTCTGAAGGCAGGGGTTGTTGGCGCCGGGGTGTTCGGAGGCTTTCACGCCTCCAAATATGCCGCCCATGATCGGACCGAGCTGGTGGGCGTTTTTGATCCCGACGTGAACAAGGCGCGGGCGCTGGCGGACAAACACGGTGCCAAGCCGTTCGACACGCTCGAACACCTGCTGGCGGAGGTTGATGTGGTCACCGTGGCCAGCCCGGCCGTCCACCATTTTGCCGCTGCGGCTGCAGCGCTGGCCTTTGGGAAGCATGTCCTGGTTGAAAAGCCGGTTGCATCCTCTGTCGAGGAAGCGCGCGAGCTGATCAATCTTGCCTCTTCGCACGGGTGTGTGTTGCAGGTTGGTCACCAGGAACGGTTTGTCTTCCATGCCATGGGGTTGCTGGAAGTTCCCGAAGTCCCCACGCGTATCGTCGCGCGCCGCATGGGGCCACCCTCCGACCGTAATCTAGATGTGTCTGTCACTCTGGACCTGATGGTTCATGACCTGGACCTGGTCATCGCCCTGGCCGGGGCGCCGATCAAATCTGTCGTTG
This sequence comes from Maricaulis sp., assembly GCF_017643475.1. Classification (GTDB taxonomy): domain Bacteria; phylum Pseudomonadota; class Alphaproteobacteria; order Caulobacterales; family Maricaulaceae; genus Maricaulis. The sequence goes on along the minus strand of NZ_JAEPNI010000002.1, from coordinate 151,090 downwards.
GCAAGGTCGATGAAGGTCGTTTCGGCTCACCGGACATCGCCGAGGCCGTCATCACATTCGACAATGGCTGCGTCGCCGAGCTGATCTCCAGCCGCATCCACCACGAGCGAGACCGGAAGATGCAGGTCGCGTATGAAAACGGGTCTCTCAACATCGATTTCATAGCCAAGACCTTCGAGAACACGACCTCCTACGCGCTCAATGCGAACTTCGCGGAAACCGAGACCGCGAAGGATTCACTGGGCGCGAATGTCAATGCATTCATCGCCTCCGTGCTCGAGGGCGCTCCGGTCGCCGTTCCGGGTATTGCGGGCCTGAGGGCGCTCGATGCAGCACGCGCCATTGATGGCGAGCGCGAATACGGGTCCTGACCTCTTGCGCCCGGCCTCCCGCGGGTCTAAGTCGCGGGCATGGCTGATCGTTTGAAGATTGTCTCTGCCCAGCTGAACCCGGTCGTCGGGGATATCGCTGGCAATCTGGCCAAGGCCCGTGCGGCCCATGCCGAGTCGCGGGCGCGCCAGGCGGACCTGGTCGTCTTCCCTGAAATGTTCCTGATGGGTTACCCACCCGAGGATCTCGTCCTGAAGCCGGCTGCGGTGAAAGCCTGCGCCGATGCCATGGAGGAACTGGCGCGGGAGACCCGCGACGGCCCGGCCGTGCTGATCGGCCTGCCGTGGAAACAGGGCAGCAAGCTGCACAATGCGGTAGCCCTGCTGGACGACGGGCATCTGCATGCCCTGCGCTTCAAACATGAATTGCCCAATTACGCTGTATTCGACGAGAAGCGTGTCTTTGATGCGGGGCCGATCCCGAAAATCGTCAAGTGGCGCGGTCTCCGCATCGGCCTGCCGATTTGTGAGGATATCTGGCTGGAGACCGTACCGGACGCGCTGATCGAGCAGGGCGCCGACTTTTTCATCTCCATTAACGGATCCCCCTGGCGTCGCTCAATCGAGACCGAGCGCTGGGACGCGTTCTCGCGCTGGTATGATCGCTGGCAGGGCGAGAAGGGTCTGATCTTCGTCAACCAGGTCGGTGGCCAGGACGAGCTTGTCTTTGACGGCGCCAGTTTCGTGCGCGACAGCAAGGGCGAGGAAATCCAGCGCCTGCCCGCGTTCGAGGAATGCCTCGACACGTTCGACTGGATCCGCACCGGCAATGGCTGGGCCGCTGCTGGCGCCCGCCGCGAACCGGCCGTTTCCGGTCTGGAAGCGGACTGGAAGGCCATGGTCAAGGCGCTTGCCGACTATGTCGACAAGAACCGTTTTCCGGGCGTCGTCCTGGGCATGTCGGGTGGAGTGGATAGTGCCATCAGCTGCGCTATCGCTGCTGACGCGCTGGGGGCGGACCGGGTGTGGGCGGTGATGATGCCGTCGAAATACACATCCAAGGAGAGCCTGGAGGACGCCAAGGCCTGCGCCGAGCGTCTGGGCGTGCGTTATGACATCATCGATGTCGAACCGACGATCGAAAGTTTCAACACCGTACTGGCACCTTCCTTCCAGGGCACCGAGCCCAACGAGACCGAGGAAAACCTGCAATCGCGCTCACGCGGGGTCATCCTGATGGCGCTGTCGAACAAGTTCGGTCCGATGGTCCTGTCGACCGGCAACAAGTCGGAGATGGCGGTCGGATACGCGACGCTCTATGGCGACATGAATGGCGGCTATAACGCCCTGAAGGATGTCTACAAGACGGAAGTCTTTGCCCTGTGCCGCTGGCGCAATGCCTGCGAGACCTCTCCGGGCTTGGGCCCTGTCGGCGAGGTCATTCCCGAACGGATCATCACCAAACCGCCCAGCGCCGAGCTACGTGAAGACCAGACCGACCAGGACAGCCTGCCGGAATATGATGTTCTGGACGCCATCCTCTTTGCCCTGATCGAGGAGGAGCGTGGTGCGGACGAACTGATTGCTGAGGGCCATGACGCCGAAACGGTCCGCCGGGTGGAGAACCTGCTTTATCGCGCAGAGTACAAGCGCCGACAGGCGCCGCCGGGGGTGAAGATCGGTCACAAGAATTTCGGCCGTGACCGCCGTTACCCGATCACCAATCGTTTCCGGGCCAGTACCTGATCCCCCAAATCGGGGATGGGTGAAATGTGCTCGGCATGTTCTCCTGACGCACGAGTCAAAGGAGGGGACATGTTCCATACCGTTATCCGACCAGTCTTGGCGTGGGCGGGGGCCTGCCTGGTCGCCACCCTGTTACTGATCAGCGTCATGTATACCCTATCGATCATCGGAGAGGGGGTGTCGTCGGACGAAGCGCTCACAGTCTTGATGGGTTTGCCTGTCGCCGTGATCATATCCGGTGTTGTCGCGGCCTTCATTCTGGCGGTGCCGAGTTTTGTAATCGTCATGCTGTTGCGCCTTCTGCGTCTGCCCCGCGGCTGGGGAGATGGTATTGCCGGAGCTGCGCTAGGCGCCTTTTTAGTGCACAACGCCCAAGCCAATGTGTCCGAAGGTTACCTGTCGCAATGGCAAGCCTATGCAGTGTTTGCGACGATCGGCCTGCTGGCCGGCCTGAGCTATTGGTCCCTTGCCGGCCGCCCGGACGTCCCGGTCAAACCCATCTGAACCAACGATGCGTCACCCCGCCACATCGTCAAATCCCGCGCATTTAGTAATTTCTGTCATGACAGAAATTACTAAATGGAGGATGTCATGACGCGTGCCCTGGTTGTCACCACCGAGCCGGGAGACGATCTGGAACTCGAAAAGTTTTTCCGCGCGCTCGCCGCCTGGTTTGGTGCCTGTTACGCGGCCGGTCTGGCGATCATCATCCCGATCGGAGTGATGGCGATCAATGCGAATACCGGCTGGCAGGAGGTGTTGAGTTTTCTCGGCGGCATGTTCCTCTATGCCCTGTTCATCGGTTTCTTCGTCGCGCTTTATACGGTTCTGGTCTGGCCCGTCCTGGTCTGGATCGCAAAGCTGGTAGGCGTGAAGCGCGGATTTGCCGACCTGGTGCTCGGAGCGCTGATGGGCGGTGGACTGATCAGCGTCATCATGCAGCCCTTGCAGAATGGCGGGGAAGGCCTGTTCTTCCTCTTCGCTGCCGCTGGCGCTGTGGGAGGGCTCACTTACTGGTGGCTCGCGGGGAAGCCCAACTAACCCCGCCGCTTGCCCTTCAGGCGCTTGCGGAGTAATCCACGGCCTCTTGATTTCACAGGCCTGATCCCATGACCAAAGTCCGTTTTGCTCCCAGCCCGACCGGCAAGCTTCATGTCGGCAATGTCCGCACTGCGCTGTTCAACTATCTGTTCGCGCGCAAGGCCGGTGGCACATTTGTGCTGCGGATCGATGATACGGACCTGGAACGCTCCACCCAGGAGTATGAGGACGGTATCCGTACCGATCTGACTTGGCTGGGCATGACGTGGGACGAGACGTTCAAGCAGTCCGAGCGGTTTGACCGCTACAACGCTGCTGCTGAGGACCTCAAGGCCAAGGGCCTGCTCTATGCCTGTTACGAGACCGGTGAAGAGCTGGACCGCAAGCGTCGTCTGCAAATGGCCAATGGCCGTCCGCCGGTCTATGACCGCGCTGCGCTGAAACTGACCGACGCTGAAAAGGCCGCGCTGGAAGCGGAAGGCCGCAAGCCGCACTGGCGTTTCAAACTGTCCGGCAATCCGGTCAGCTGGACAGATCTGGTGCGCGGTGACGTGACCATCGAGACCTCTTCCCTGTCCGACCCGATCCTGATCCGTGAGGATGGCAGCTATCTCTACACCCTGCCGTCGGTCTGCGATGATATCGACGCTGAAATCACGCACATCATCCGCGGCGAGGACCACACCACCAATTCCGGCGCCCAGATCGAGATCTTCGAGGCACTGGGTGGCAAGGCGCCGAGCTTTGGTCACCAGGCCCTGCTAGTGGGCGCTGATGGTGGCAAGCTGTCCAAGCGCCTCGGTTCGCTTTCCATGCAGGACCTGCGTGAGGAAGAGGGTTTCGAGGCCATGGCCGTCAACTCGCTGCTGGGGCGTATCGGGACCTCCGATCCGGTCGAGCCCTTCATGGCCCTGGAAGACCTGCTCGACGGTTTCTCGCTGGACCGGTTGACCCGTTCACCGGCGCGCTTTGATCCGGAAGAGCTGGCCCGTCTCAATGCCAAGATCCTGCACGAGACCGGCTATGCCGTGGTTCAGGAGCGTCTGGCGGATATGGGGGCAGATGCTGGCGAGGCCGTCTGGGCCGCCGTGCGTCCGAACCTGGAACGCCTTCGCGATGCCAAGGACTGGGCAGCGCTGGTCAACGGCCCGGTCACCCCGGTGATCGAGGGCGAGGATGCCGATTTCATCGCTGCTGCTGCTGACGCTTTGCCGGCCAGCGAGCTGACGGAAGCCAGCTGGGGTGAATGGACAGGCGCACTCAAGGAAGCAACCGGACGCAAGGGCAAGGGCCTGTTCATGCCGCTGCGCCACGCACTGACCGGCCAGCCGCGGGGCCCGGAAATGGCGGTCCTGCTGCCGCTGATCGGTCGCGACAAGGTGCTGGCCCGCCTCCGGGGCGAAGCGGCCTAAATCTCCGTAATTCAATCATATTATTGAACCTGCTCGCGGCCTGTCCAGGTCGCGAGAGGTCGACATATTGACTCGTATAAATGACAATGTGTCAGGTCGTGTTGACATTCGTGCCGTCAAGTGTCAGGTTTGCATTACATTCAGTCATGGAGTGCAGACATGTGCAAAAAAGAAGGTATGAGTTTCGGCGTTGTCATCGCCGTTTTCATTGCGATTTTCGTAGCGACGGGAGTGATCGGATGAGCCTGCCGTTTTATCTGGCCGCCGGCGTTGCGGCCTGTGCCCTGGTTTTCTCGCCCGAGGCAGAAGCCCAGACTCATTTCACCGCAGAGCGTGCCGGCGACAGCCACGCTCAGGACGTGATGTTCATTCCGGGCCTGGCCTCGCCGGGTGAGGTCTGGACCGAAACGGTGGACGCCCTTGGCAGCGAGATCGACGCCCATGTGATCACCGCAGCCGGTTTCGGGGATCTCGCTCCGTCGGGCGAGGGGGCCTTCATCGCCCCTCTGGTCGAGGACCTGGCCGCCTATGTGGACTCCCATCAGATCGAGGGGCTGACCCTGGTCGGGCATTCCATGGGCGCGCAGATCGCCCTGCAGCTCGCGGCTGTTCGTCCACAGGCCGTGGACCAGGTCATCGTCGTTGATAGCGCGCCATTCTATGCGCGCCTGTTCAATCCGGCGATCACGCCGGAGCAGGCGGCAGGATTTGGCCAGGGCATGGCAGCCCAGATGGCTTCCATGTCACGCGATCAATACCTGTCGATGAGCCGCCAGGGCCTGATGATCCAGTCGATCACCGAGGACGGCCAGGCCCGCGTCATGTCCTATATGGAGCGCGCTGACCAGTCCGCGGTGGCTCGCGCCATGGGTGAGGTGGCCGGCACGGATTTCTCGCCTGTGCTTGGCGATGTCGATGCAGAGATTGATGTGCTTGTGGCCTGGGCGCCGGGGGCGCCGGTGACACAGGACCAGCTGCGCGGCATCTATGAGGGTCAGTACGCGACTGCGCGCGATGCCGAGGTGCACATGATCACCGACTCACGGCACTTCATAATGTTCGACCAGCCCGAGCGTTTCGTGGAGTTTCTGCGTGGCGAGCTCGATGACTAGTTCTGGGGAGATGATGATGCAGCCTCATGTGAAGCGCTATTTTATCCAGTTCGGCGGCTCGATGGTGGGCTATATGCTGATCCTGTTCGGCTCGGTCTATATTCTGCGTTCCGGTGATTACGGACCTGTTGTCACTGGCATTCTAGCCGTGTCGCCGGTGGTGCCGGCCCTGTTCGGGCTCTATGCGGTACTGACTTTCTACCGAGCGATCGATGAGTTCCAGAAACGTGTCATTGCGGAGGCGATGCTGATCGCCTCCCTGTTGGTGGGTTTCGGGACTTTCGCCTGGGGATTCCTGGAGGCCTCGCTGGACCTGCCGGCCATTCCGACAATCTGGATATTCCCAGCGCTCATAGGAACTTACGGCCTGATGGCCTGTGTCCTGAAGTGGCGTTACTCATGAGGAATCGCTTGCGAGTTCTTCGTGCAGAGCGCCGCTGGAGCCAGGCCGAGCTGGGAGAACGTGTCGGCGTCTCCCGCCAGGCCATCAACGCGGTGGAAACGTCCAAACACGATCCATCACTGACCCTGGCCTTTGCCCTGGCCGAGGCTTTCGATCTCAAGATCGAGGATGTTTTTGATCCGAAAGGGGAGCCGGACTAGGCGTCCTGCTCCTCCTGCATATTGTCGAGCAGGAAGTCGATGGCCTTTGCCGGGTCGGCTTCCAGCACCATGTGGTCGGCAATCGTCTGCGGCGAGAATCCCTCGGTGACCGTATGGTTGATCAGCTCGATCAGGGGCTGCCAGAACCCGTCAATGTCCAGGAAGGCGATCGGCTTGTCGTGCAGGCCGAGTTGCTGGCGCGAGACGACATCGAAGACTTCCTCCAGCGTACCGGTTCCGCCAGGCATGATCAGGTAGGCATCCGATTCGGCGATCAGCTGGCTCTTGCGCTCGGACATGGTTTCCACGATGCGCACTTCGACACCGTCAAGATGACCTTCACGGGCGATGAGAAATCCTGGGATAATGCCCAGCACGTCACCACCCAGCGCTGCTGCGCTGGAAGCGGATACCCCCATCAGGCCTACATCACCGCCACCATAGACCAGCCTGGCCCCGGCCTTGGCGATGGCCTGGCCTACAGCCTCCGCGGCGATTTCGTAACTGGCTCGCTCGCCAAGTCGTGAACCGCAAAAGACACCAATCGACCTTACTTTTGCCATCTAAGCACCGTCCATGTTTGCATTCTTCTGAGGGGATGGTATTCGCCGATAGACGTCGGCGCGAGGCTTGCATCGGAAAAATTCCGATCCGATTGCAGTTCCCGCGTATTCCGACGGAAAAATTAGGAGGCCGAACATGACCGCCACGCGGTCGTTCATTATCGCCGCAGTCTTGGCAGTGCTGGCAGTCGTGTCTGCGCTGGCTTTCATCATGTATCGCCCCTCCGCCGATGATGCCGAGGATCGCGCTCCTGTATCCGAAGACGTCTCCGGAGACACCGCCGAGGTTGTGTCCGAAGTTGAGACAGGTCTGCCGCTGGCGCCGCCGGTATTCGACATTGTGCGTGTCGATCCGAGAGGTTCTGCCGTCATGGCGGGGCGTGGTGAGCCGGGCGCTATCATCCAGGTCCTTGCCGATGACGCGCCGATCAGCTTCCAGCATGATGGTCGTCGGACCACTGAGATGCCGGTCAATGAGCGCGGCGAATGGGTCATCATCGTGGATGAACCCCTGCCATCCGGTGCTATCCAGCTGGGTCTCCTCATGCGGACGACCAATGGCCAGGAACTGCGATCCGAACAGGTTGTCGTCGTCTCGATTCCGGAAGTTCCGGGCCCGACCCCGCTGGTCATTGTCGGCCGTCCGGGTGAAGCCAGTCGTGTCTGGCAATGCCCGTCCTGCGCCGATGCCGATATGGGTGCCCTGGTGCTGGAAACCATCGATTATGACGAGACCGGAGCGGTGATCTTCTCCGGTCGTGCGGAAACCGGCACGTCAGTGCGCATCTTCGCTAATGGCGCTATGGTGGGCGAGGGCGAAGTCGGCAGTGACGGTCGCTGGACGCTGCAGGCCGGAGCCTTGCTGGCACCGGGCATTTATGATCTCCAGATCGACCAGGTCACGCCGGAAGGCCTTGTCTCCGCTGTCATCGCACTGCCCTTCGAGCGTGTCGCGCCGGAGGACATCAATCTCGGCCCGGACAGTGTCGTCGTCCAGCCGGGCAACTCGCTTTGGCGCCTGGCACGTCGTCTCTATGGCGAAGGTGTCCAGTACACCGTCATCTACGAAGCCAACCGTGACCAGATCCGCGACCCCAACCTGATCTATCCGGGACAGGTGTTTACTGCGCCTGATACGGAAGACGGGCAGGGCGGGTAAACGCCACCCCCCTAGCGCTGGACGCCATCCCGCCCTATCTCTGGGCGCGATGAGACCTTCTGTTCCTGATAGTGAAGACGAGACCAAGGCTGCCCCGACGGGCAGTCTGGGCATGGCGATGGCACGGCTGTTCGGGCTGCTGGCTTCGCCGGAGATGAAAAAATGGCGCCTGCGCATGGTGATTGCCCTGGCGCTGACCGTGGTGGCGAAACTGTTCGCAGTAGCGGCGCCGGTCTATTTCGGTGATGGCATCAACCTGATCACCGAGCGCGGAGAGGGTGTCAGCGTCGCAGATGCGAGCTCGCTGTTTGTTATCGCCTTCCTGGTCTATGCCGGAGCGCGTTTCCTGTCGGTGGGCATGCCGCAGCTGCGCGATGCCATGTTCGCACCAGTCAGCCAGGATGCGCAGCGCCTGACCCAGGTGCGCACCTTTGGACATGTGCAGCGGCTGTCACTGTCCTATCACCAGACGAAGCGCACCGGCGCGCTGAACCGGATCATTGATCGCGGGGCGCGTGCGGTTGATTTCCTGATGCGCTTCCTGGTCTTCAATATCGCGCCCACCCTGTTCGAGCTGGTATTGGCTGCGGGCATGCTGAGCCTCAATTACGGCTGGGAGTTTGCTGCCATCGCGGTGGCGACGGTGGTGATCTATATGGGCCTGACCTGGACGGTGACCGAGTGGCGCGTGAAGATCCGCCGCAAGATGAATGACGCCGACAACGAGGCCAATGCTCGCGCGGTCGACAGCCTGATCAATTTCGAGACTGTGAAGGCCTTCGCCGCCGAGCGTCGCGAGACCGACCTATACGACAATGCGCTGCAGCGCTATGCCGGAGCCGCGGTGCGTTCGCAGTCCTCGCTGGCGCTTCTCAATGGCGCCCAGGCCTTCATCATGAATGCCGGCCTGCTGGCCATGGCGCTAACGGCAGGCTGGAAGGCCTGGAATGGCGTGTTGCAGCCTGGCGATGTGGCGGCGGTGACGCTGATCCTGATGAATATCTACCAGCCGCTGAACATTCTGGGCTGGGCCTATCGCGAGATCAAACAGGGTGCAGTCGACATGGAGCGCCTGTTCGACACGCTGGCGATCAAACCCGATGTTGATGACAAGCCTGACGCGTCAGACCTGGCGCTGAAAGGCGGCGCGGTGCGGTTTGATGCGGTCAGCTTCGCCCATGAGGGTCGTGAGCGCTCGGTAGACCAGGTCAGCCTGGATGTGCCCCCGGGCAGTTTTGTCGGCCTGTGCGGGCCCTCAGGCGCCGGCAAGTCGACGATGCTGAAACTGCTGTTCCGTTTCTACGATCCGGCCGGTGGTGCGGTCTCGATTGACGGCCAGGATCTGCGCGATGTCAGCCAGGAGAGCCTGCGTTCGGCGCTGGGCCTGGTTCCCCAGGACGTCGTCCTGTTCAACGACACGCTGCGCGCCAATGTGCTCTACGGCCGTCCGGAAGCCAGCGAGGACGAAATCTGGGAAGCGATCGAACGCGCCCAGCTGGGTGATTTTGTGCGCGATCTGCAAGACGGGCTCGACACCAAGGTCGGCGAACGCGGGCTGAAACTCTCCGGCGGTGAGAAACAGCGGGTAGGCGTCGCCAGGGCCATTCTCAAGGAGCCGGCGGTGCTGGTCCTGGATGAAGCGACATCAGCGCTCGACAGCCAGACGGAAAAAGAGGTTCAGGCTGCCCTGACCGAAGCCGCTCGTGGCCGCACAACCATCGCTGTCGCCCATCGCCTTTCCACCATCGCCAATGCAGACCGCATCGTGGTCATGAAGGATGGCGGCATTGCCGAGACGGGCACGCATAACGCGTTGTTGGAGCTCGGTGGCATTTATGCCGAAATGTGGGCGCGCCAGAGCGAGGCGGGTGAAGTGTCCGATCCCTCTTCCAGCCTCCAACAGTCCGCGCAATAGGCATTTCGGCCTCCCGCTTGCTTTGATTTTCTCGGCCCAAAACCCTTGTGCATCAACATTTTTGGCTATATTTGGCGCAGGAGTGCAGTTTTCGCGTCTCACCGGGCAGACGCTTTTGCAGTTGAAGCGGGGAAATCGTGGGAAACTGGATCAATTTGCGGTGTATCATCGCAAGCGTGGCCGTTTGGCTTGTACCGGGAAACAGCGCAGCTCAAGCTGCGCCAGCACTCCAGGACGATGCCGTCCAGGCCATAAGCAGGCTAGTCGAGGAAATGGTCGAGCCCGGCCAGCCTGGCGCCGGTGTCGGCATTGTGCTGGGTGGTGATGTCGTCTTCAGCCATTACGCAGGCTTGGCCAATCTCGATACGCCGACACCGATCGACGCAAGCACGCGCTTTAATATTGCGTCGGTCGCCAAGCAATACACGGCGCTGATGGTGCTGGAGCTCGCGCAATCCGGTCGCGTGGACCTGTCGCAGGACTTCAGGACCTATCTACCCGGTGTGATGGAGGGGATTGATCCGCCAATCTCGGTGGGTCAGTTGATCAATCACACCAGCGGAATTCGTGACGTCTATGACCTCTACTTCATTACCAATGCCACCTGGTATGAAACCGATTTCGACAATCGCACAGCGCTGACATTACTCAACCGTCAGGTCGCGCTCAATTTTGAGCCGGGCACGGATTATCGGTACAGCAATTCCAATTATATCCTGCTGGCCGAACTTGTCTCTGCGGTTGTCGATGAACCGTTTCACGTCTACGCAACCCGCTTCCTCTCCGAGCGCGGACTGGGGGATTCCAGTATTCGGCGGCGTTATGGCGTTGTCATTCCGCGGCTGGCGCGAGCCTATGGCAATTATGGCTCCGGCTGGCTGGAGGATGCGGATATCGCCAATACCCAAGGCGACGGTTTCATGTATGCCTCGCTACCGGATCTGCTGCGCTGGGAAACCCAGATCTGGGGTGCAGACAGAAGCCTGCCTGATGACCTGATCGAGATGAGCCAGCGCCCGATCGAGGGATTGTCCAACCCGGCCTATGGTTACGGATTGGAGTTTGGTTTTTACCGCGGCGCCCGGACCGTCTTCCATGAGGGGGCAACGGGCAGTTACAATACCCATGTCTTGCGGTTTCCCGATTTTCAGGCGTCGATCGTGGTTGTAAGCAATAATCGCAATATCAGCGCGGTCGCGCTGGCCGTGCGCACAGCCAATCTTGCCTTTGACAATGTCTTCACCGATGCAGCGACCTATCCCGCTGGTCCTGACGTGATCAGCGATATCGGCTCCCTAGATGGCTTTCTCGGACTGTACGAACTGGACAGCGGGACATTTGTCCGGCTGGTCTCACGCGATGGAGATCTGTTCAGGGAAATCGAATGGCGCGAGCCGGTCAGGTTGATCCCCGAAGCTGACAATCTTTATCACTACGAGACAAATCCGAATCTCCGGCTCACGCTGACACAGTCTGCCGAGGGGCGGCGAGGGTTCGCGCTCTATGCGCCCAGCCAGAGCCCGCAATTCGCACAGCAAGTCCCGCCAACTCCCGATGAAGAGACCTATCCCGCCAGCATCGAAGGACGTTATTTCAATGCCGAAACGGAAACGGAGATCATTCTTCAACACACGGCGGACGGTGAGTATGTCATGGTCAAGAATGATCGACCCAGAACGCTGCAGCTTGTGGGACGCGATTACCTGACCTGGAATGACTATAGAATCCGGGTGGTGCGGGATGGGCGCGGCCTGTCAACCGGCCTCACCGTCGACCGAAATCGCGTCCGCAACCTCGATTTTCCACGACAGGACTAGGTGCTCGGAGATCGCCTATCGTCCAGCCGCTCTTGCACGCTGGCACAGGTTGCAAGGGCAAAGGACTGGACGGTCAGGGCAATTAGGCGAATGGAGGGCATGATGACCCGGTTTGCCTACGTTGAAGCCTGCCAGCGCGCGCGTCAGTTCGCTCCGGCGTGAAGGTGTTGGGCGATTTCCACGCTCAGACCTGCCAGCTCGCCGTAATCCACGCCATTATTGGAGATCACGATGACGATTTCCTGCGATTGCGGCAACAGGGTGAGCATCGAAACATGGCCGGCAATGCGTCCGTTATAGGTGCGGACCGCGATCATCTCGCTGTCATCGAGTGTCGGAACCTCGGTCAGGATCCAGGTCATGGGCTGGTCTGGGTCGAGCATGACAGCCTGGCTCTCCTGGCTGAGGAAATCACCTCGCATCATGGCCTGCCCCCAGGCCAGTAGGTCGGTGGCTGTTGCATGCAGGCTGCCCGTAGCTCGGAAGACCGCCGGGTTTTCTATCTCGACCTGGAAATAGCCACCGTCTTCGTCGGGCATGTAGTTGCCTGCCAGGCGAAGCCTCTCGTCCTGTTGGTAAATCTGGCCGGTGGCCGTGAGGCCTGCAGGTTCAAGCAACTGGCTGATCAATTGCTGCTCATAGGGCTGGTCGCCGACCCGGTCGAGGATCAGGCCGAGCAGATAGAAATTGGCGTTCGAGTAATAATACTCCGTGCCGGGTTCAAAGCGCAGCGGCATGCTGGCGAGCGTGTCCAGCAGGTGCTCGCGGGTATAAGGCAGTTTCCCGCCCGGCTCGAACCAGCCCGGCAGGTCGATATAGTGCGGCAGGCCGCTGCGGTTCTGCAGCATCTGGCGCACCGTGACCGTGTTGGCCCAGGGCGCCACGAACTCCGGCAGGACAGAGGCCAAGCTCGCATCAAGCTCCAGTCGCCCCGCCTCGACCGCTTGCAGGGTGAGCACGGTTGTGAAGGTCTTGGTCAGCGAGGCGACAACAAAGGATGTGTCGGCATCGACAGGGATATTCGCCTCGCGGTTGGCCAAACCGAACGAGGTTTCGAAAATCTGCTCATTCTCCCGCACGACCAGGACATTGCCGCTGAACCGCGTCCGCTCCGCCCAGCTGTCAACGATGGGCGCAAAGGCACTGGTTTGCGAATCGGCTCGTACCGCTTCTCCTGTTTCCCCAGGCGCCTCAGTGGACTGGCCACAGGCCACCAGGGCCAGGCAGGAGAGGGGAAGGGCAACAAGCGTGGAAAGTTTCATGGAGATCTCGCAGTTTGGTCCTGGGGCGCGGCGCAAGGCGCACTGATTGCCCGCGCTGATGTAATCACTGTCAGCGGCGTGTCTGGCGTCTTGTTCTGGAAACCTCGCTTGAGAATGGCTCCCCCGGACGGGCTCGAACCGCCGACCCGGTGATTAACAGTCACCTGCTCTACCAACTGAGCTACAGGGGAATACCGTTCTCACAAGCGAGACCGGGCTTTTATCAGAGCGTTGGGCAAAAGCGCAAGCACCCAAAAGCGGTAATCGCACCCGTTTGCTGCAAAAAAATCGGGAGCCACGAAGGCTCCCGAAAAGGCATTGGGTGGATGGTGGGGTGTCTTCACGGGAAGACGGGTAAAACATCGGGCCGAATCTCTTAATGGAGGGTTAATTCAATGGGTAGAATTGGGGAATTGGTTTATTGTCCTTGATGAATCCCTAATGGAATCATCAAAATACAGCGGACTCTGAAGAGTCGGTATTTACCATCACCCGGCGCTTTATTGACCGCGAATCACTATGCCATACTGATCCGAACGGCGAATCGGGGAGGTTTGAAATGAGAGAATACAATACATTCGGCGAGTTCTGGCCCTTTTACCTGCGTGAACACTCCGACCCGGCGACTCGCGCCTGGCATTATGTCGGTTCGACTCTGGCGATCGCGGTCCTGCTGGGGGCGCTGATCAGCCAGACCTGGTTATTGCTGCTGGCTGTTCCGGTTTCGGGTTATTTCTTCGCCTGGGTCAGCCATGCCTTTGTCGAGCACAACAAGCCGGCGACCTTTACCTATCCGCTGTGGTCGCTGATCGCGGACTACAAGATGTTCGGCATGTTCCTGATGGGCAAGCTCGGACCGGAGCTCGAGCGGGCTGGTGTTACCGCCAAGTCCTCTGCTGCTGAAGCGGAAGGCTAGATCCTGATCCCAGGCGCGCTAACTCATCCAGTATGGCGAGCTCTGGTCCTGTTCAAATTCTCTGGTTCAAGCGCGACCTGCGGGTCAGCGATCACCTCGCCCTGCGCGAGGCGTCTGCGGCTGGGCCTGTCCTGCCGCTTTATATCGTCGAGCCGGAATTCTGGCGCCAGGAAGATGTCTCTGGTCGTCAGTATGATTTCCTCCAGCAATGCCTCGAGGGGCTGAATGCGGATTTGCAGGCGCTGGGCAGCCTGCTCTGTATTCGCGTCGGTGATGCCGTCGATATCCTCGCAGATCTCACTCGCCAGTTTCCCGACTGCACGCTGTGGTCTCACGAGGAAACCGGCAATGCCTGGACCTATCGACGCGATCTCGCCGTGGCGCAGGCCTTGCGCAATTTGTCGGTCGAGTGGAACGAGCTGAGCCAGGGCGGCGTAATCCGGCGGCTGCCGTCGCGCGATGGCTGGGCCGGCAACTGGCAACGCCATGTCGCTGCGCCGGTCGCCGACCGTCCGGTCCTGCAGCCAGCGCCGGATGTCCGGCATGACAGGGTGCCTGAGCCGCAAGAGCTGGGTTTGCAGCCTGAGCGGGCCGGGCAGGCCGGAGGTCGCCATGCCGCCGAGCGCGTGCTTGAAGGTTTCCTGCTTGAACGCGGTGAGTTCTACCGTTCGGCCATGTCGAGTCCGCTGGACGGTGCAGCAGCGTGTTCTCGGCTTTCGCCCTATCTGGCCCTTGGGGTGATGAGCGTCCGCGAGGTTTACCACCGTCTGCAAGATCGCCGAGCGGATGTCCCCGCTGGCGCGGTGGGACGCCATTGGCGCGGCTCGTTGCAGAGTTTCCGGTCCCGGCTGCAATGGCGCGACCATTTCATGCAGAAGCTGGAAGACCAGCCCTCGATCGAATTTGACAACCTGCACCCGGGGCTTTCAGGACTCGAGCGCGACGCGGTCGATGAAGCGCGCATGGCGGCCTGGCGCGAGGGGCAGACCGGTATTCCCTTTGTCGACGCCTGTATGCGTTCGCTCAACCGCACGGGCTGGCTGAATTTTCGCATGCGGGCCATGCTCGTTTCCTTCGCCAGTTATCATCTCTGGCAGCCTTGGCAGTCGTCGGGACAGCACTTGGCGCGCATGTTCCTCGACTATGAGCCTGGCATTCACTGGTCCCAGATCCAGATGCAGTCCGGTACGACGGGGATCAACACGATCCGCATCTATAACCCGGTCAAACAGGGACATGACCAGGACCCAGACGGTGTCTTCATCCGGCAATGGTGCCCGGAGCTGGCCGATATACCTGACGGTTTCCTGCATGAGCCCTGGAAGTGGTCCACGCGCGCTGCTGCAGCCCCGGGCGCTTATCCTGCGCCGATTGTCGATGTCGCTGCGGCGGCACGGGCCGCGCGTGAGCGGATCCACGCGGCACGCAAGGCGCCGGGCTTTCGCGATGAGGCGGCCAGCATCGTACGCAAGCACGCCAGCCGGTCCGGCCGCCGACGTTCGCCGGCACGATCCGGCGGCAAACCGTCCAATCAACTGACGCTGGGGCTTTGAGATGGCCCGTCATTCCGCCCGCCAACCCAAGCCAACCAAGACCTGCGCGGTCTGCCAGCGGCCTTTCGAGTGGCGCAAGAAATGGGAAAAGGTCTGGGACGAGGTGAAATACTGCTCGGAGCGCTGTCGCCGCGCGCGCTAGAGCGAGGCGAGAAACGCCTCGGCACTGCGGCGCAAGGCGGACTGGCGGTCAGCGTCCATGCGGTCCCAGTTGCGATAGACGGGCCCAAGCCGCGGATTGCCGCGCAGTGTCGCGTCGTGACGCGCGAGGAAGTCCCAGTAGAGCGCATTGAAGGGGCACGCCGTCGGCCCGGTTTTCTGTTTCACATCGTATTTGCAGCCAGAGCAGTAATCCGACATGCGATCGATATAGGCACCGCTGGCCGCATAGGGTTTCGAGCCCAACAGCCCGCCATCGGCAAACTGGCTCATGCCGATCACATTGGGCGCCTCCACCCACTCATAGGCATCGGTGTAGACGGCCAGGTACCACTCGTGCACTTGGAAGGGGTCGACGTCCGCCAGCATCGCGAACAGGCCGGTCACCATCAGCCGCTGGATGTGATGCGCGTAACCCAGTTCCAGGGTCTGTCCGATGGCCTTGGACAGGCAGGTCATATCCGTCTCGCCCGTCCAGTAGAAGTCGGGCAGGGGGCGGCGGGCATCCAGCGCGTTGCGGCGAACATAATCCGGGCCTTCGCGCCAATAGATCCCGCGCACATACTCTCGCCAGCCGAGGATCTGGCGGATGAAGCCTTCGACGGCATTGAGCGGGGCACGACCGTCGCGATATTCGCGCTCTGCTCGCTGGCACAGATCGAGCGGATCGAGCAGGCCGGCATTGAGCGCTGTCGACAGGTTGGAGTGATAGAGCAGGGGCTCTGCGGCCAGCATGGCGTCCTGGTAATCCCCGAAACCCGGCAGGGCGTGTTGCATGAAATGATCACGCGATTGTTCGGCCTCGGCGCGGGTGACCGGCAAATCGAACCTGTCGAGGCTGCCGGGATGCTCCGCGAACTGGTCTGCGACGAGGTCGAGCACCTCCTGCGTCACCGCATCCACGGGTGTTGCATGGCGCGGTGGCATGAACAGGCTGGCTTCGGCGGGCTTGCGATTGTCCTTGTCGAAATTCCACTGACCGCCGGCAGGCTTGTCACCATCCATGAGCAGGCCTGTGCGCTTGCGCATCTCGCGATAGAAATACTCCATGCGCAGCTGTTTGCGGCCCTCCGCCCAGCGCGCGAAGTCGTCATGGGAGGCAAGGAAGCGCCCGTCCTCCGCGACAAGCACCGGCAGGCCCAGCGTGTCGGCCCAGGTGCGCATCTCCTGGTGCAGGCGCCATTCCCCCGCCTCGGTCACCAGAACACGCTTGTAGGCACCGTCCTGCAGGGTGCGGGCAACGGCCTCGCGAAGGCTCGCTAGACCAGCGTCCAGCGTGAAATAGGTGACGTTCCAGCCCGCGGCGCGCAGCGCGTCGCGGAAATGGCGCATGGCAGAAAACGTGAAGGCCAGCTTGCGTTTGTGGTGGCGAACATAGGACGCCTCATCCGTCACCTCGGCCATGACGATGTGGGCCGTCTCGGGGCTGGCCTGTGACAGGCTGGAGATCTGGGGCGTCAGCTGATCACCCAGAATGAGAACGAGATCGGTCATGCCTGCCCTTTTCGCTGTACCTGCATGATCTACGTCTGGTGTACCGGGTTGGACCTGTCAGCGGAGCATGATCTTGACGAAAATAGTCATCGGGGCGAGCGGGGCGATTGGCGCGGCAATCGCCGACCGGCTGGAAGAGCAGGACGATACGGTGTTGCGCGTGGCACGCACAACGACGCCCGCGCTGGACCTGACAGACGAGGCCAGCATCAAAGCCGTCGCCGACCATGTTCGCGAGGTCGGCCAGCCGGTAGAACTGGTGTTTGATGCCACCGGTTTCCTGCACGGCGACGGGTATATGCCCGAGCGCAGCTGGCGTGCGCTGGACGCCGAACACATGCTGCTGGATTACCAGCTCAACACGGTTGGACCGGCCTTGTTGATGAAGCATTTCCTGCCCCTGCTGCAGCGTGATTCGCGCGCGGTTTTCGCCACCTTGTCCGCCCGGGTCGGGTCGATTTCAGACAATCGGCTGGGCGGGTGGCACAGCTATCGCGCATCCAAGGCGGCATTGAACCAGATGGTGCGGACCTGCTCGATCGAGCTGGCGCGCAAGAACCCCGAGGCGATCTGTGTTGCCATCCATCCGGGAACAGTGGCGAGTCGCCTGTCGGAACCGTTCTCCAAATCCGGGCTGGATGTGCGCACGCCCGAAGTTGCCGCTGAGGAGATACTGGACGTGTTGGATAGTCTTGCGCCGACCGACACGGGAAAGCTGTTCGACCACAAGGGAAAGCGGGTGGAGTTCTAGGGGAGCGGCAGCCCTTCTACGCCAAGGCTTCGAAGGGCACCTCTTCGCGCACGCGCTTCGCTCGTATTCACGCTTGGGGTGGCTCGCCACCCGAAGCGCGAAGCGCGAAGGGTGGAGGCACCGCCCGGAATCGAACCGGGGTCCACGGATTTGCAATCCGCTGCGTAGCCACTCCGCCACGGTGCCGAAAATGCGAGGCGCGATCTATAACCAACCCGGACGGGTGGGGCAATCGGCCACGACATTTTCTACTGAAATTCGCCGCGCCTGCGTTGTTTTGGCCTGTCGCGCAGCGTGATGCTTGCCCGCAAGGCGCGGCACAGGATATATCACGCGCAACTTGCCTTCCCATTCGCTGAGGAGATCTCCGTGAGCGACTTCGACCTGGCCCGACAGCAGATGGTGGATTGCCAGATCCGCCCGTCCGATATCACCGACCGCCGTTTGCTCGGCGCTTTCGAGACGGTGCCGCGTCACGTCTTCACGCCGCGCTCCAAGCTGGCTTCTGCCTATGCGGACGGTGAGGTCGCCACAAGCGAGGCGCGCCGCATGATGCGTCCGCGCGACATGTCCAAGCTGATCCAGGCTGCTGACATCCGGGGCGATGAGATGGTGCTGGATATTGCCTGTGGTCGTGGTTATTCCACCGCCATCCTGGCCAAGCTCGCGGAAACCGTTGTCGGTCTCGATGATGATGAGGACGGCCAGTCTCGCGCCAGCGACCTGCTGTCCGAGTGTGGTGCCGACAACGCTGTCGTCATCTCCGGTGACCCCAAGGCCGGCGAGGCCGACCAGGGTCCGTACAATGTGATCTTCGTCAACGGTGCCGTTGAAGACGTCCCGCAGGCCTGGCTCGACCAGCTTGCTGATGGTGGCCGTCTGGCCGTTGTCGTGCGCAAGGGCCCGGTGGGCAAGGCGACGATTTTCACGCGCTCTGCTTCGGGCATCGGCGAGAAGGTTGTCTTCGACGCATCCACCTCAACTATTCCAGGTTTCGAGTGCGCTGAGAGCTTTTCGCTCTAAAAAAGCAGCTGGGGGCGCGACGGAACGCCGTCGAGCCCTACGTTCAAGCACGCGTTAAAAGAATTACCAAAATAAAAGAGTGAACGCTGTTCACTTCTGCTATTTGGTACCCTATATGGACGACAGGCTCGCGCTGGTTTCTGGCGCGGGTCACGTTATGATGGGTGCAGACAATTGCTGAGTCTGTTGCCGGAAAGAGGACAGAAGTATGGTTCGCATGTCTCGTTGGGTTGCGGCCCTGACCGCCGGAGTTTCGCTGCTGGCTGTTGCCGCAAACGCCCAGGCCCAGTCCCTGGAAGAAGCCCTGGCCCACGCCTACAATACCAACCCGACCCTGCAGGCCGAGCGCGCACGTCTTCGCGCGACCGATGAAAGCTGGGTCCAGGCGCGCTCGGCGCGACTGCCTTCCGTGTCCGCCGACGCCTCGATCTCGCGCAACAGCACGGAGAGCCGCAGCACATTTGTTCTCGGTAACCAGCAAGTCGTCTCGCAGTCGGAAACAGATTCCACGCCGAAGAACTACTCCATTACGGCGACACAATCGATCTATCGTGGAGGCCGCACGTCTGGTCAGATCAACCAGGCCAGTGCCCAGGTCATGGCCGGTCGTGAAAGCCTGCGTGCTGTAGAGCAGGGCGTCCTGGTGGATGCCGTTACTGCGTTCATGGATGTCCGCCGTGACATGGAAGTCGTGTCAATCCGCCGCAACAATGTCGACGTCCTGGCCCAGCACCTGCAGGCCGCCCAGGACCGGTTTGAAGTGGGTGAGATCACCCGCACCGACGTGGCCCAGGCCGAGGCGCGCCTGTCCGGTGCTCAGGCCCAGCTGGCCGGTGCCCAGTCGCAGCTGTCCGTCAGCCGCGCGGCCTATGAGCGTGTGACTGGCGAGCCGGCTGCAACGCTGGAACAGCCGCCGGCCCTGCCGTCACTGCCGGACAATCTTGCCGACGCAGCCTCTGCCGCCTTTGACAACAGCCCGCAATTGCGCGCGGCCCAGTATGGCGAGGAAGCGGCCCGCCACGGCATCCAGGTCGCACGCGGCGCGATGCGTCCGGAAGTGTCCCTGCGAGCGTCTGCATCTGCGGCACGTGACAGCAGTTTCTCCGGTGATGAGCGCGACAGCACGTCGATCACGGGTACCGTGTCCATGCCGATCTTCACCGGTGGTCTCAACCGCTCACGTGTGCGCGCGGCCGTGGCATCGGAAGAACAGGCCCGTTTCCAGGTCAATGAAGCCCGCCGCCAGGTGACTGAAGGTGTGACAAATGCCTGGACTGCTTACGTTGCATCTCTTGCTGTCATCGATTCCAGCCGTCAGGCCGTTCTGGCCAACGAGATTGCGCTGGATGGTGTGGAGCAGGAGGCCTATGTCGGCCTTCGAACGACGCTGGACGTACTGGATGCCGAACAGGAATTGCTGGAAAGCCGCCTGACCTTGGTGACGGCCGAGCGTGACAGCTATGTCGCCGGTTATCGTCTGCTTCAGGCCATGGGCCTGCTATCGGCAGACAGTCTGGGACTGGGTGTTGAGCTGTATGATCCTGCAGCTGTGGAAAACTCCCGCTCGCGCTTCAATAACTTTGACTTAACGCCCTGGAATTAGCCTTGAAGGCGAAACGTGGGGGTGGACATCCGCCGTCCGCCCCGGTTTATTCGCGTTAGACGAGAATTGCCGGACAAAGGATCCGCACACATGGCTGATGCTGCTGAAAACGAACCGTCAATGGAAGAAATCCTCTCCTCGATCCGCCGGATCATAAACGAGGACGAGGACGAGGCTCCTGCTGCCGAAGCAGAAGCTGCCCCGGCGGAAGAAGAATCCAACTCCCAGGACGACATCGATTCGATGTTTGACGAGGCGCCCGCTGCTGAGGAAGAGCCGGGGCCCGAGGCGGAGGACGTGCTCGAGCTGACCGACATGGTCGACGAGCCGGATGCAGGCACGGATCCCATGACGATGGACGATGATCTGATGATCGTCGATCGCGAAGAGGAAGAGCCGGAAGTCGTGGCCGAGCCGGAGCCGGTGGTCGATTTCGACGCGGTCGAGGCCGAAGTAGCCGATGGCATCATGTCTGATGGCGCTGCTGCAGCGGCGATGGGCTCCTTCCACACGCTGGCTGACAGCATCCGCATTTCCGAAGAAGAGGGCCGTACACTGGAAGGTGTCGTCCGCGCTCTGCTTCGCCCGATGCTCAAGGAATGGCTCGATGCCAACCTGCCGAGCATTGTGGATGAAAAGGTACAGGCCGAGATCGACCGCGTGGCACGCCGTCGCTAACTCTTTCGTCGAACACTGAAATCATCTAAGGGCATCGACGAGAGCGTCGGTGCCCTTTATTCATGCGCGGATCATGATGGAAAAGACATTCAACCCAGCCCAAGCCGAAACCCGTATCTATGATGCGTGGGAGCAGTCCGGAGCCTTCCAGCCCAAGGATGACCCGAACGCCAAGCCGTTCTGTATCGTCATCCCGCCGCCCAATGTGACAGGTCGCCTGCACATTGGTCACGCGCTGAACAACACGCTGCAGGACGTGTTGAGCCGCTACAAGCGCATGCTGGGTGACAGCGTGCTGTGGCAGCCGGGCACCGACCATGCGGGCATTGCCACGCAGATGGTGGTTGAACGCCAGCTGGCCGCCAACCAGGAACCGTCCCGCCGCGATATGGGCCGCGAGAAATTCGTGGAACGTGTCTGGGAGTGGAAGGAAGAGTCCGGTGGCATGATCCTGCAACAGCTGCGCCGCCTGGGTACCAGCTGTGACTGGTCGCGCGAGCGTTTCACCCTGGATGAGGGCCTCTCCGAGGCGGTGCTGAAAGTCTTCGTCGAGCTCTACAAGCAGGGCCTGATGTATCGCGGCAAGCGCCTGGTGAACTGGGATCCCAAGTTCGAGACGGCGATTTCCGACCTCGAGGTCGAGAATATCGAAGTTGACGGCCACATGTGGCACTTCAAATACCCGCTCGCCGGCGGCAAGACCTATACGTATGTGGAAAAGGACGAGGACGGGAATGTCACGCTCACCGAAGAGCGCGACTATATCTCCATCGCGACGACCCGCCCGGAAACCATGCTCGGCGACGGCGCGGTTGCCGTTCACCCCGATGATGAGCGTTATGCGCCGATCGTCGGTGAGCTGTGCGAAATCCCGGTGGGCCCCAAGGAACACCGCCGCCTGATCCCGATCATCACGGACGAGTACCCGGACCCGGAATTTGGTTCCGGTGCGGTCAAGATCACCGGCGCCCATGATTTCAACGACTATGAAGTCGCCAAGCGCAACAACATCCCGCTCTATCGCCTGATGGACACCCAGGCCGCCATGCGCGCCGATGGGCCGTCCTATGACGAGTGTGCGACCAAGGCCCAGGCGATTGCCAGGGGCGCAGACCTGCCGTCCGAGGCCGAGGTTGATGCGATCAACCTGGTGCCGGAAGACTATCGCGGTCTCGACCGGTTCGAGGCGCGCGAGAAAATCATTGCCGATATCACGGCGGAAGGTCTCGCTGTCATGGTGACGCCGGAAGCCAAGGATGGGGATGAGGAAGCACCTCAGCCCATCCCGCTGGTGGAAAACAAGAAAATCCAACAGCCTTTCGGTGACCGGTCCAATGTCGTTATCGAGCCGATGCTGACGGACCAGTGGTTCGCCAATGCCGGTGAGCTGGCCAAGGAAGCCATCGCCGCCGTCGAGGATGGCCGCACGACCTTCCACCCGAAAAACTGGGAAAAGACGTATTTTGAATGGATGCGCAACATCCAGCCCTGGTGTGTTTCGCGTCAGCTGTGGTGGGGGCACCAGATCCCGGCCTGGTATGATGACGAAGGCAATGTCTATGTTGCCGAGAGCGAGGAAGAAGCCATCGCACAGTCAGGTGGCAAGTCTCTGACCCGCGATCCCGACGTTCTCGACACCTGGTTCTCCTCCGCCCTCTGGCCGTTCTCGACCCTGGGCTGGCCGGACAAGACGCCGGAAGTCGCAAAATTCTATCCCAACACCGTCCTCATCACGGCGTTCGACATCATCTTCTTCTGGGTCGCCCGCATGATGATGCAGGGGCTGCACTTCATGAAGGACGAAGACGGCAAGCCGCAGGTGCCGTTCAAGGACGTTTATATCCACGCCCTGGTCCGCGACGAGAAGGGCCAGAAAATGTCCAAGTCCAAGGGCAATGTGATTGACCCGCTGGAACTGGTCGATGAATACGGCGCGGACGCGGTGCGTTTCACCCTCGCGGTCCAGGCCGGGCAGGGGCGGGACATCCGTATGTCCACGCAACGCGTTGAAGGTTATCGCAATTTCGGAACCAAACTCTGGAATGCGGCGCGCTTCTGCGAGATGAATGAGTGTGCGGTACCGGCCGGTTTCGACCCGTCTTCCGTCACCCAGACCGTCAACAAGTGGATCCTGGCCGAAGCCCAGTCGACCGTTGCTGCGGTCAACAAAGGCCTGGACGAATACCGGTTCAACGAGGCCGCAGCTGCCGCCTATCGTTTCGTCTGGAACA
Source organism: Maricaulis sp. (assembly GCF_017643475.1). Classification (GTDB taxonomy): domain Bacteria; phylum Pseudomonadota; class Alphaproteobacteria; order Caulobacterales; family Maricaulaceae; genus Maricaulis. Next base: position 127,723 of record NZ_JAEPNI010000002.1, on the reverse strand, counting down.
TCTTCTGTGACTGGCATCTGGAATTCGCCAAGCCGCTGTTTGGCGGTGAGGATGCAGCGGCCAAGGCCGAGACCCAGGCGACGACCGCCTATGTGCTCGATATCGCGCTGAAGATCCTGCACCCCTTCATGCCATTCGTGACCGAGGCGCTGTGGGCGGAAACTGCCAGGCGCGACACCCAGCTGATCGTGGCCGACTGGCCGCAGCTGGACGGTCTGGCCAATGCGGATGCTGAGGCCGAGATGAGCTGGCTCATCGACGTCATCACCAATATCCGCAGCCTCAAGGCCGAGATGAATATCGCGCCGGGCAAGCCGCTCAACGCGGTTCTGGTGGGCGCGTCGCAGGACATTCTCGACCGCGTCGAGCGCAATCGCCCGCTGCTGGCCCGCATGGCCCGCCTCGAGGAGATCTCGGCTTCTGACAGCGTCCCGCCGGCCTCGGCGCAGACGGTGGTCGGTGAGACGGTCATCGCCCTGCCGCTGGACGGGGTGATCGATCTGGACGCCGAACGTGATCGCCTGGCCAAGGAGCTGAAAAAGCTCGATGGCGAGATCATGCGCCTGGAGAAAAAGCTCGGGAACGCCAAATTCGTCGCCAACGCCCCGGAAGAGGTCGTCGCCGGCGAAAAAGCCAAGCTGGCCGACTACACCGCCCAGAAAACCAAGGTCTCCGAGGCCCTGGGACGTCTGGAGACGGCGTAGACGTGGACGCTAAGTTTCAGGAACTCTGGCAGGAACGCCTCCAGCCCTGGCTGGAAGGGCTGGAGAAGGAGCGCAAGCAGGCGACCGGATCCTTCTGGATCTGGTTGTTTGTGGCCATTGCAATCGTGGTTGTGGGGCTGGTTGTCGTCGGTTCCATGAATGACGACAATTTCGGCTTTTTCTTTGTTTTTCTGGTGTTTGCCTTTTTTGCCATCGTGGCGGGCAACAGCAAGCTCAGCAAGCTGCGCAAGCGGGTCAAGGAAGAGCTCAACACCGCCATCGCCGAGGCCTGTGGCATGGCCTATTCGGTGCGGCCGTATTCGCCGGCGCGGTTTTCCACCTTCCGCCAGTATGACTTGCTGCCGGTCTTCAACCGCAAGCATTTCGAGGATCATTTTTCCGGCGAGATCGATGGCTGTGATTTCGAGCTTTACGAAGCGCATCTCGAACAGCGTCGTCGCTCGAAGAATCGCACCTATTACGTCACCGTCTTTCGCGGCGTGCTGATGCGCATTACCTTCCCGCGCAAGGTGGAAGGGGTGACCGTCATCACGCGTGACCAGGGCTGGCTGAACTCCCTGCAAAAGCTGTCGCGGTCCTTCGGGTCCACCAAGCTGGAACGCATCGGTCTTGTCGATCCCAAATTCGAGAAGGCGTTCGAGGTCTATGGCAATGACCAGGTGCTGGCGCGCTACATGCTGACACCCAGCTTCATGGAACGCTTGCTCGACCTGGAAAAGGCCCTGAAAGGCAAGCGTGTGCGGGCCATGTTCGACCAGGACAGCGGCAAGGGCGAGCTGTTGATCGCCGCGGAAACCGGTAATCTCTTCGAAGTGGGGTCCATGTGGAAACCGCTGGCAGACCAGGGCCGCATCAAGTCGATCATCGACGAGCTGAACCTGGTGACAGGCCTGGTGAAAATGCTGGTCGAGAGCGGTGTCGACAGCGCGGATGTCCAGGCCATGCTGGATCGCAATCCGGAAGTCTAGACCGTCTCTCGCTCGCAGATTTGATCCGCGAGATCGCTGAGCGCAGCATCATCCAGCGATGCCGTGTCCAACACACGCTCAGCCCACTCGGCACCGTCACGCCGTCGAGCCCGGTCGTAGGCCGGGTCGTAATGGGCCTCCACCAGGGCGATGGCGAGCGGATGGAAATCACCGGCCTCGGCCATGGTGAGCCATTCCGTGATTGTCTCGCCTGACTGGAACTGTCTAAGGCCTTTAATGGCCTGGACCAGCTTGTCCGTATTGGCGGCAAGGTCGGGATAGGCGCGCATGAGATAGCGGGCGCGCTCTTCAACAGGAGCCTTGATGACAAGGCGATCTGCCGCCTGCATGGCATTCCACAATCCGACCGGCACGCGCCTGCGACCGACCAGCTTGCTTTCAGCCTCGATATAGGTCGGGCGGGCCGGGTCGAGATTGCGGAGCCGGGTCCAGATCCGGGTTTCGAAGGCTTTCTGACTGGGTTGGTCCTCACCGGCGAAATCGCCGAAGATCGAACCGCGATGATGCGCGAGGCCTTCCAGGTCGATGACCTGTTCACCGCGCTCGGCCAGCACGTGCAAAAGGCGGGTCTTGGCCGTTCCGGTCTGGCCGTCAATCAGCGTGATCTTGTGTGTTTGCTCAGCTTCCAGCGCTTCGCGCACCTGGTCGCGCCAGCGGCGATAACCGCCATGGACGAGCGTCACCTTCCAGCCAACCGCCGAAAGCACAGTCGCCATGGAGGAGGACCGCATGCCCCCGCGCCAGCAATAGATCAGCGGCCGGAAAGCCTTGGGCTTGTCAGCCAGCACCGTCTCGATATGCCGGGCAATATTGCGCGAGGTGAGGGCGGCGCCCATGCGGCGGGCCTCGAAGACCGAGACCTGCTTGTAATGCGTGCCGACGTGCGCCCGTTCTTCATCATCCAGCACAGGCAGGTTGATGGCGCCGGGCAGGTGGTCCTCGGCAAACTCGCCGGGCGAACGCACATCGATAATGGCGTCATACTGCGCCAGCGCGTCGCTGGAGAGGTCTTTTGTGGTGGCGAAGGATTGCATCGGCGATTATGTCTCCTGAAACAACATTAGCCGATCAGACAAGGGTTTGTGGATCATGGATGACACTCAAGCAGTTCGCCTCAGCGCTCTGGCCCATGGCGGCGGCTGTGGCTGCAAGCTCGATCCGGCTGTGCTGAGCGACATTCTCGGCGGTGCACCCGCCATGCCGATGCCGTCGGAACTGCTGGTGGATGCGGCCACACGCGATGACGCGGCGGTCTGGCGCATCAATGATGAAACGGTGCTGGTGGCCACCACCGACTTTTTTACGCCCATCGTCGATGACCCGGAAGTCTTCGGAAAGATCGCCGCGACCAATGCGCTGTCGGATGTCTACGCCATGGGCGCGACGCCGATCTTCTGCCTCGCCATTGTCGGCATGCCGGTCAACAAGCTGCCGCGCGAGATGGTGCGCGCCATCCTGGCGGGCGGACGTTCTGTCGCAGAGGCTGCAGGCGCACCCATTGCGGGCGGTCACTCGATTGATGCTGCCGAGCCCATCTATGGCCTGGTGGCCCTGGGCACGGCCCATCCCGATTGTCTGAAGACCAATGCCGGCGCCAAGGCCGGCGATGTGCTGGTGCTGGGCAAGTCCATTGGTGTCGGGGTGTTCAGTGCGGCGCTGAAACGCGGCGAGCTCTCGCCGGAGGCCTATGACGCCATGGTCGCTTCCACCACCCTGCTCAACACGCCCGGCGCAGCTTTGAGCCAGCTGGAGGGCGTCCATGCCATCACCGATGTCACCGGCTTCGGCCTGCTGGGCCATCTCTCCGAAATGTGCGAGGGCGCGGGCCTGACCGGTATTGTCGAACGCGCAAAAGTCCCGGTCTTTTCCGAAGCGCGCCGCCTGGCCGAGGCCGGGATCAAGACGGGCGCGTCCGGCCGCAACTGGGCGGCTGTCGGTGACAAGGTCACCACGCCCGCCGACTGGTCGGAACTGGACGAAATCCTCTGGTGCGATCCCCAAACCTCTGGCGGCCTGATGGTCTCCTGCAGCGCAGACGCGGTGGACGACGTGCTCGCCTGTTTCCACGCGGCAGGCCACAGCGCCGCCACCGTCATCGGTCGCATGCAAGCCGGCGAACCGGGCGTTCGGGTGGAGTAGGGTTACTCTGCCGGATTTCGCGCATCCAACGCGCGCAAGATCGCCAGCTGAGCCTCGATACTGTCACTTTCTCTCCGCGGGGATCGGTCTTCGACTGCAAACTGGCTGGCGGTCCACGCCGCCTGCAGTAAAAGTGTGCGCATGTCTTCGGTTAGTACGCTGGAACTCGCGGGGCCCGCGTAGACAGCGGCAAGGTGGAGGGTGTCCAGGTCCCTCTGCCGGAAGCTGAGATCCCTAATCATGGCTGCAGCGATCCTGTACTCGTCGCCCGGCGTTTCAAACTGCACATTCCGCCACATCCGACGCAATAACTCAGTTCGCTGTTCCGAGGCGGGAATAGTGCGGAGAAAGCGCATGGTCCGACTGGCAGCCAATGCCTCACCGACCGGCAAAGGTGCGAGCGGGTCGTGACGGTAAACGCTGGAAGAAGCCAGCAATCGCATGGCCGGTGAAACCATGTTGGCATCCAGCAGGGCGCGAATGTCCTCGCCAACACCCATCATGGGTGATGTAGCGACGAGGTGTTCGACGTGGGCATGAGCTAATACGTTTGCATCGAACCGGAGGAGGTCGATTGGGGCGTCCAGCGGAATGTGGGCGGCTGCTCGTTCGGCGCTACGAACAGCCAGCTCTTCCAGGCCAGCATCGAGAGCCGGTTGAATGCGCCTGGCATGTCCACTCCAACCGGCGGGATGGTCCTGCTCCAGCATCCATAGTCGAGAGCGCGCAGCTTCCAGATTGCCATGAGCGATGAGGTCTTGGGCATTCAGGAGCAAAAGTGCCCCTCTATTCCGCATGTGCGCCGTGGGCAGAACCGAAAGGTCCGGGGAACCCGGAATAGGTCGCGCACCGTCCAGCCAGGCCAGCCGTACCTCTGTCAGGGGCAGCACATCGTCTTCGGAAACACCTCGTCCCATCAGCGTTTGCAGGCGCCGGCTATCCTGTGTCACCCAGACACGGTCAATTTGCTGACGCAGCCGGGGCGTCCATGGCAATTGCCAGAAATCGAATTCCGGAAGTGCGTCCGGATTGTCGGCTGCCAGAAGCGTATCAACCAGACGGGCTCGCGCATCTAGCGCGCCCTGAGAATCTCCGAAAGCTTCCCGCAAATTGATATGAGACAACCGTTGCTCGACTTGCCAGTCTAGGTCGCTTTCAGTCGGGTCTGTAACCGGTGCGTTCAGCCATTTTTGCTGCACGGTTTCGCGAAACTCGATCAGCCCTGCCGCACCAAGAGCTGCATCCAGATCGAGTGCGGTTACCCGCCATTCCATGACGCTGTGCCGGGAAATCAGAGCGTCGATTTCGGTCAGCAAGGCTTCTTGCAGCGCGGCTTTTTGAGCGGGCTGGAAAGCCACCAGGCTTTCAGCCACGGGGCCCAGAAGACCGTGATCGTCCAATGGCGTGAACCGAGGCGAGGTGTGCTGTTGGATGGCGACAACGCGCTCGAACAGGGCATCGGCCAAATCCCGCTGGGGTGGCAGCGGTGCCAAATTGTCGAACGCATGAAGGTCCGCCTCAAGCTCTCCGAGGCGCTCTGCGTGCTGGTGCTGAAGCGTTTCACTGATTTGTTCGAGCACCCGGCTTTGTAGCGCAGGCGAAGCCTCTGGTGCGGCGACCAAATAGAGCGAGAGCAGAGATCCGAGCACAGTATTCATCCTTGAAGGTGGAGAATACTGTGCGCTTTGCGTCCTCTGATTGCAATTGGATGGAAACGATTAACCCGTCCCCCCGTCGACGGTCTCCACCAGAAAATCTGCTTCCAGCTCATAGACCGCGCTGGCAAGATTGAACCCGGTCATGAAATCGGCCATCGAGGCGAAGGTTGCGTTGCGGATGGGGCCGCGGTGATCGTCGAGACGGACCCGTTCGTCGACGGATGGGCCGAACATGCGCTCCAGCTGGCTGGTCTGGACGCGCGCGGGCTCGTACCAGGCCGCCAGATTGGTTTTCAGCGTGTCTCGGTCCGTCGTCTCCCAGGCCGCTGCCGCCAGCACGTCCAGCATGAATTCATTGCAGTTCTGGAAGCGCAGATCGTGCGGGTTGGAGATCAGAGAGTATTCCGGCTGGTGCAGGGTGTTGATGTCGCCGCTGGCAAACAGGCCGAGCAAGCGGCGCTGCATCTCCGGTGAGGGTACGATGATGCCGACCTCTCCGATCACATCGCCCTGGGTGAAGTTGAGCGGCCAGTCCTGGGCGAGGTGCGAGCGGCGACGGTTTTCCTCGCCGTAATAGAGATTGTGCACGGAATAACCGCGAATACGTTCGCCGGTTTCTGTCTGCATCTCCGAATAGACCCAGAAGGCGCCGTGCGTATAGCGAATGCCGTCGGGCAGGTCCTCGCGTGCGCGGCCGGTCCGGAAGACCAGGGCGATACGCGCGCCCTGGCCGGCAAGTTCCCGCTCGATCTGTTTGGCAAAATCAGCGCTGTCCTCGACCGGGAAGGGCGAGATCGGTGTCGCCCCGGAACCGGCTTCCGCCTCTCCCAGGACAAGGGCCAGAGCAGTGGCCGCGAGCAGTTTAGTCGTTGTCATGACGCTGAGCCTCGTAAGGCACGTCCGGCGGCGGGGCGACGACAACTTCATCACTGACGTCGAGCGGTTCCATGCCAAATCCCCAGGCCAGCATGTCCTCGGCGTACTCCGCGCCTTCCTCGATGAAGGCCGGGTCGCCGGTGACCAGGGTTGCGCCGGTGCTCATCATGATGACGGCAGCGCGGGGGCAATGACGACCGCGCCCGAGGCGAGTGTCGCCGTGACCTCGACAGAGGCTCCGGCGCTCTCGCCCGAGGCGCGGGCAGCGGGTGTTCCGGATTGGGTGGCAAAGGCACCCGGTGTGAGGACGAGAACACTCGCAAGGGTGCTGATGCAGAGTGTTGAGAGAGACCGTTTCATGTCCGCCTCCTTGTTCACGTGGTTTAACCATGTGGGCCCGGATTAGAAGGCTGGCGGTGAATCAAATTCAAACAAGGGGGAAATTTCGATTCACCGCGAAACGCTCTTTGCGTCAGTTGCGCGCATCCATGATGGCCGTGTGCTCGACCTTCCACATGCCGTCCGAGCGGCTGAGCACCAGGTGGAAATGCGTCCGGCGGGCGGTCTCGCCCGCATTGCGGGATTGGCCGCGATTGCCGTCTGTGTAGAGGTGCAGGATGGCGACATCATCGCCGACCAGGCGCGTGGATACACGGCGCATATTGGCGACTTCGGTTCGCGAGACCTGTGCTGCAAAAGCCGGGAAGAGGCGCTCCTCCAGGAAGACGGCAAGGCTCTCGCTGGACTGGAACATGCGCGCATAGGCGTTGATCCATTCGGTGTCTTCGTGGTGAAGCGCGATGAAGCTGTCGGTATCCTGTGCGCCCCAGGCGGCGGTATAGGCGGCGAGGAAATCGTACAGCTCGGCGCTCAGCGCGGCGTTCTGTTCGAAACCGGTTTCGCGGTAATCCGGGATCTCGCGGCGCTCCTGCGCATCGGCAGGGGCGATGTGGCTGATGGCGAGGAAGGCGAGGGGGAGGAGTTTGGTCAGTTTCACGAGGATGGTCCTTTCAGGTTTCGTTTTGCGTTGCGCTCGGCAAGCGCTTGATGAGCCAAACGAATTGCGCGAAATCTGATGTCGAACCAGCGGAGTGTCGCCAAATGTCCGGAACTGTCGTGAGTGGTCGCAGCCCGTCGGGACGCTATCGCGCGCCCTGGCACCATAACTGGCGGCTCCTGGGTGGGCTGATCCTCTTCATGGGGCTGAATTACGCGTTTTCTGATGCGTTCTCGACGGGGAATCTGCCCCTCTGGCACCGGCTGGCACTGTGGTGGCTGGTGGCCGGGTTGATGGTGGTGCAGCCGGTGCTCATCGACTGGCAGCTTGCGCGTTTGCTCCCGCGGACCCGGGTCGGCGAGATCGGCGGTCTGGTCTGCGCCACCCTGCTCAGCATCCCGCTCATGGCGATGGAGCTGGAAGCGCTTAAACGCACACCCATCCTGCCCAAGGAGCCTGACCCGTGGATGGAGTTCATTGTCTTTCTTGCTCCGCCTGTGGTCACGGTGGCCGGCTTTGTGCTCTTTCTGCGCCTCGCCTGGGAAGAGCTTTATCTTGAGCCCGAGGTCGCGACGCAGACCCATGCGGAAGCGAATCCGCAGCCTGACGAGCGGTCCGATTTGTCAGGTGTGCTCTACGTCCAGGCTCAGGACCACTATCTGGAGATTGTCAGCGATACGCGCCGGCGTTTCGTGCGCGGACGGCTAGGCAAGTATATCGGTGACGGTGGTGCGGCACTCGGCACCCGGTGTCACAGGTCCTGGTGGGTGGCGGATCGCGCTGTTGTCTCTGCGCTCAAGGACGGGCGGGACTGGAAACTCGTGCTTGCGGACGGGCAGCGTGTCCCGGTCGCGCGCTCGCGTGTGGAGGTCGCGCGGGAAAGAGGATGGCTAAGAGAGGCTTAGTCCACTGCTGTGGCTGCTGCCTCGCCGCCGCGATAGACCATATCCTCGGCGCGGGAATAGGGCGCATCAATCTCGAAGATCTGGTCCTCGTCTGCCAGGTCAAATGCCAGCATGAAATCGGCCAGGGAGGCGAAGGTCGCCGTGCGAATGCCATCGCGCTGGTCGTCGAAACGCAGGCGCGCGTCCGTTAGCGGTGCCAGGAAGCGCTGGAACACGTTCAGCTGGACACGGGTCGGGCGGAAATAGGCGTCAATATTGACCTTGATCTGCTCGCGGCTTGCGGTCTGCCAGATGGCCGAAGAGACCACGTCCAGCATGAATTCGGTACAGTTCTGGAAACGCTCGTCGGCCGGATTGGACAGGAGCGAGTATTCGGGGTGGTGCAGGGCCTCAAAATAGGGAGAGGCGATGACGTCCAGAATGCGACGTTGCATCTCGCGATTCGGGATGATCACACCGACCTGACCAACGGAGTCCCCGCGCGTGAAATCGAGCGGCCAGTCCTGGTAAAGACCGGACAATGTTACCGGATCGATCTCGTGATAGAGATTATAGACCGCATAACCATACTGAGTGCCGCCGCCCAGAGTCGGGACAGGCGCATAGACCCAGAAGGCGCCGTGCGTGTAGCGGATTTCGCCTGGCAATTGTGAACGCTGGCGCCCGGTGCGAAAGACCATGGCGACATAGGCCCCGCGGGAAGCGAGCTCCTGTTCGATCTGTTTTGAGAAATCCGCCATCTCGCGAAGGGAGAAGGCATCGACCGGCTCGCTGTTGCTCTCCGCCTGCGCTGTCGGGGCAATCGCCAACGCGGCAACAAGGGAAAGACAAACGAGCAGGAAACGCATGATCAGTTATCCGGACCGGAACGGCGGGAATTGTCGACAATCACTGCCTCACCGAGCGGAAGCGGTGCGTCTTCATCCTCGCCCTCACTCTCGCGGCGCTGGGCGATGCGCTGGGCGTCGCGCGCATAGTTGCGGGCGCGATCCTGGGTCGAATCATCACGGGCATAGTTCACGCCACGCTCGGACAATTCCTCTTCCATCGCGTTGGCCGGTTGTTGCTGGTCCTGGGCCAGTGCAGCGCCGCCAGAAAAGGCAAACGTGCAGGCAGAAACGAGTAGCAGGCGCATGGATCTCCTGTCCCCTTGGTTCGTTAAAGCGACATTAACACACTTCCTGCGTGAACCCAGTGTGAATTTTGCTCGTTGAGGGGGAGTGCGCGTGTTTGGCCTAAAGCGCGAAGGTGCCCACAATCGGAATGTGGTCGGAGGCTTTCGGCTCACCGCGCGTCTTGCGGTGGATGTCGATCTTTTCGAGGGCGTCGGAAGCTTGCGGCGAACACAGGAGATGGTCGATGCGGATGCCATTGCCTTTCTGCCAGGCGCCGCCCTGATAGTCGTAGAACGTGTATTGATGACCCCGCCCGTCGAGCTGTTCAAAGGCTTCGGTCAGACCGAGCCAGCGGAGCTTCTTGAAGGCGGCACGTGTGGCCGGCAGGGCGAGCGCGTCATCGGCCCAAACCGCCATGTCCCAGCAATCGCTGTCGCGCGGAATACAGTTGTAATCACCAGCCAGGATCAAAGGTTCTTCCAGCTCCAAAAAGCCCTTGGCGTGGGCGTAGAGACGTTCCATCCAGGCCAGCTTGTAGTCGTATTTGGGGCCGGGCGCCGGATTGCCATTGGGCAGGTAGATCGAGGCTACGCGCACCGGACCGCTCTCCGCCGAGATCACGGCTTCGATATAGCGGGCCTGCTCATCCTCATCATCGCCGGGAAGGCGCGCGGTGCATTCCTCTATCGGGTAACGCGAAAGGATGGCGACACCATTGTAGGATTTCTGGCCGTGGGTCTCGATATTATAGCCCAGATCCTCGATCTCCATGCGTGGGAAACCCTCGTCCACCGTCTTGATTTCCTGCAGGCAGACGACATCCGGCTTGGCCTCGCGCAGCCAGTCCAGCACGTTGGGCAGGCGGGCCTTTACGGAATTGACGTTCCAGGAAGCGACGGTCAGGGTCATGGGAGAATCTCGAGCGGCTGTTGGCCTCAGTGTATGGCGTTCGTCGCGCGAGGAAAGCGGGGGATGTAGATGGATCTCGTGCTGTTGAAACGGATACCGGAATGCTGAATCTGCTCCAACTGCTTGCCTGGCTGCTGGCTCTGGCCTGGTTCGTGATCCTCTCGTTCGTATTGCTTAACCCAATGGCGTTGCTGGACGTGCCTTCCGAGGTCGCTGGCGGCCTCTGGGGGCTGCAGCTGCTTTGGATGCCGCTGGCCGTGGTTGTTCTGGTCGTGGCGGCTACACTCACGATCAAGCAAAAGCCGCGAATTGCTTTTGACTTGGTCGTTCTTGCGCCACTGCTTTGGTATCTTTTCGTTGTGAACCCACAGATCCGGGACGCGGAATATCAGCAATACTTGATTGATTGTGGTGACGTTCGTGGGGGGAAGCGTTAAAATCCTTCAAACACCGCGAACTCGTTTACCTCGACCCGTTCGGAGCGCAGTGAATTCACTGCCGCATCCGGATCGGCATGTCCCAGGGCCAGGCCGCACCAGATGCGCTGGTCTTCCGCGAGGCCCAGTGTGGTGGCGATGGTCTTGTGGCGGGTCATCCAGGCTTCCTGGGCGCAGGTCGCCAGGCCCTTCTCTTCGGCGGCCAGCATGAAAGCCATGATGAACATGCCCAGATGGCCCCACTGATTGGGGTTCATCTCCTTGTCGAGGCTGAAGAAGATGCCGACCGGGGCCCCGAAGAACTCGAAATTCGACAACAGGTGATTGAGGCGTCCGGCCTTGTCCTCTCGAGGGATACCAATCGTGTCATACATCTGCTCACCCAGCTCGAAGCGGCGGGTGCGATAGGGTTCCCAGAGCTTGTTGGGATAGGCGCCGAACTCGTTTTCATCCTCGAAGGGCGCCGCCTCCAGTCGTGCCCGCACAGCGTCGATGACACGCTGGCGCGCTTCACCGGCGACGACGTGCACATTCCAGGGCTGAAGATTACCACCGGACGCTGCCCAGCGGGCCGTGTCGAGCAATTCCCGGATCTCGGCCTCGCTGACAGGCGTGTCCAGAAAGGCGCGGGTCGAGATGCGACGACGCATCACGGCGGAAAGGGAGGTGTCAGTGGTCATCAGGCTCAGCTCTGGCGAAGGACGATGGTTTCGAAGCTTCCAAAGATAAGGCGCTGGCCGTCAAAGGGCATGTTATCGGGTGTCATGCCGGACTGCATTTCGTCGGAAAGCGCTGGCATGGCCTTGTCGCGCGCCTCCTTGGAGGGCCATTCCACCCAGGAGAAGACGACCGTTTCGCCGTCCTTGAGCTTTACAGCTGCCGGAAAGGATGTGGTTTCACCCGGTGGGACATCCACGCCCCAGCATTCACGGACCGTGCTGGCGCCATGCTTGATGAAGAGTTCGGCCATGTCATTGGCGACCTTGACGTAATCTTCCTTGTTCGCAGTGGCGACCGGAATGACAAACCCGTCGACATAACTCATGGCATCCTCCCGAGGTTTTTCAGGAGTTTGGACCAGAGCGATTCAACCGTCGAGTGAAATCAGACGGAAAAACTCGTTCCACAGCCACAGGCCGCAGTGGCGTTGGGATTGTTGATCTTGAAGGCTGCGCCGATCAGCTCGTCGACATAGTCGATTTCCGAGCCTTCCAGGAAGGGCAGGGAGGCTTCGTCGATCAGCACGCTGGCGCCGTCAAGCTCGATGACCAGGTCGTCACCGGCTTTCTCATTGGCCAGGTCGAACGTATAGGAAAAGCCGGAGCAGCCGCCGCCGACCACGCCGACGCGCAGAAATTGCGCGTCCGCTTGGGCCGCCATGATGGTGTTGATCTGTTTAGCTGCCGAGGCAGAGAGGGTAACGCTGAGGCTCATCGTTTTGAAAACTGGCTATTTCCGATCGTGTGTCTATAGGTATATGGACCTCTCTGATGCCTTTAGGAAGGCCCCCATCTGATGACAATTGCGGCAACCGACCGGTCTCGTGCGCCCTATGCCTCCCATCCCTCGCAATCTCGCGGGCGATTTTTTGGTCAGGCTGACAGTGCCATGCGCAATGCATTCCAGCGCGATCGCGACCGCATCATCCATTCCGCAGCCTTTCGCCGGCTAAAGGAAAAGACCCAGGTTTTTGTGGCGCATGAAGGTGATCAGTACCGCACGCGTCTAACCCACTCGCTGGAAGTCGCGCAGATTGCCAGAACCCTGGCGCGGGCGCTGGGTGCGGATGAAGACCTTGCCGAGGCGCTCGCCCTGGCACACGATCTGGGCCATCCGCCCTTCGGGCATGAAGGCGAGCGTGTGCTGGCCGATCGCATGAAGGCGTTTGGTGGCTTTGATCACAACGCCCAGACGCTACGTGTGATCACCAAGCTGGAAGTGCGTTATCCGGAGTTCGACGGGCTCAACCTGACCTGGGAGAGCCTGGAGGGAATCGTCAAGCATAATGGCCCTCTGATCGGCCCCGGACGCGAGGTCGAGGATCTGGCCTGGGCGTTCACCGATTACGCACACTGGCAGGAATTGGAGCTGGATACGCATGCGGGGCTTGAGGCCCAGATCGCTGCGCTTTCCGACGATATCGCGTACAATAATCACGATATTGATGACGGTATCCGCTCCGGAATTCTGGAGGTGGAGCCGCTGCGAGAGATCCCGCTGATCGGCGGGATATTCGACCGGGTCGAACAGCGTTGGCCCGATATCAACAAGACCGTGAAGACCCATGAAGTGGTGCGCGAGCTGATCGGCATCATGGTCGGCGATGTGCTGGAGGAAACGCGCCGCCGTCTCGCCGTGCACAAGCCGGACAGTGCTGATGACCTGCGTCGGCTGTCCGAGCCGGTCGTGACCTTCTCCGAAGACATGATGGAAACGCTGGCCGTGCTGCGTCGCCATTTATTTGCCCACATGTACACGCACTACAAGGTAAATCGCATGATGAGCCAGGCTGGTCGCGTAACGCGTGATCTGTTCGATCTCTACCTGTCAGACCCGGGAGTGTTGCCAACGGAAGTCCAGGCGCAGTTCGAGGGACAGGGCGAGGAAGCGGCGGCCCGGGGCATCTGTGACCACATCGCGGCGATGACCGACCGGTTTGCGATGGAAGAGCATCGCCGTTTGTTTACCGTGCAGGGATATTTTTAGTCAGCGCGAGAGACGGGCATGCCAGATTTCAAATGCTATCTTGGAGCATCCTTTCCGATTCGCGAAAGCACTGAACAGGCCAGACAAGTATGACGGACGACGACGACTCCCGAATTGGCGCTTATGCGCCGCCGGCGGATGAATTTGAGACCTTTGATGCCCGCGAGGAAGAAAACCGGCGCGGAACCTTATTGTTGACAACGGCGATCGCGGTTCTTGTCCTGTTTGTCGGTGTCGTCTGGAGCGCCTTCAACCAGGGTGTGCGCGAGCGTGACGAAGCGCCGCGGCTGCTGGCCGAGGTCGAGCCCTATCGCGAACGCCCAGCTGATCCGGGCGGCGAACAGACGCCGGACACCAATCTGGATGTCTATAATCGCCTGACCGGTGACAATGATGGCGACGAGGATGTCTCGCCGCGTCCGGCAGCAGAGGAGCCGCTGGAAGACACGCGGCCGTCACTGCGCATCGAGACCGTTGATGCCGATGCCACGGAAGCTGCCCAGCCCGATACCAGCCAGCAGATCGAGGAAACTCCGCTGGAGGAACCGACCACGGATGTAACGCCGCGCCAGGCTCCGGACCGGCCACAGCGTCAACCGGATCCCGAGCCTGAGACCCGCGAGCCGGAGCCTCAGACCCGCCAGTCGGAAACCCGACAGCCGGATCCCGATCCCGAGCCGGTCATTCCGGCTGCGACACCTGCGGGTGACTGGGTCGTACAGATCGCCTCCTTCCGCTCCGTCGTGGACGCCGAAGCGGCCTGGCTCGCTTTCCAGGGACGTTTCTCCGACATTTCCAGCGGCCTCGGCCCGGATATCGCCTCTGTCGAGATTGCCGAACGCGGCACCTATCACCGCCTGCGCATTGCTGCGTTCTCCACGCGCGATGACGCGGTGAGCTTCTGCTCAACCCTGCAGGGGCGTGGACAGGACTGTCTGGTGGCGCGTCGATGACCGCCCGCGCCATGATTTACGGGCTCGGCGGAACCGAGCTCTCCAAGGACGAACACGATTTTTTCCGCGATGCCGACCCCTGGGGGTTCATCGTCTTTGCGCGCAATATCGACACGCCGAAACAGCTCGCTCGCCTGACCATGAGCCTGCGCGATTGTGTGGGGCGAGATGCACCGATCCTTGTCGACCAGGAAGGCGGTCGCGTGCGCCGCCTGCGCCCGCCGAACTGGCGCGAAATGGTGGCAGCGGAAGTCTATGCCAACCTGTTCAGGCGCGAACCGGAAGCGGCCATCGAGGCCGTCTGGCTGAACCACCGCCTGATGGCGGAGGAGATGCGCGCGGTCGGTATTGATGTGGACTGTGTGCCCTGTCTCGATCTGCGAATTCCGGGCGCGGATGCCATTATCGGTGACCGGGCCTTTGGCGAAACGCCGGAGCCGATCATCCATCTCGGCCGGGCTGCGATCGAGGGCGTCCAGGCCGGAGGCGTCGCGCCGATCATCAAGCATATCCCCGGTCATGGCCGAGCCGATGCGGACAGTCATCTCGAACTGCCCGTGGTCGAGGAAGAGCACGAGCTGCTCTCTGAAACCGATTTTGCGCCCTTCAAGGCACTCAATGATGCCGTCATGGCGATGACGGCCCACATCGTCTATCGCGATATCGATCCGGAGCGTCCGGCAACGACCTCTGATGTGCTGGTCAACCAGGTTATCCGCGAGGAGATCGGCTTTGACGGCCTGTTGATGACGGACGACTTGTCGATGAAAGCGCTGACCGGCACGTTCCGCGAGCGTGGCGAGGCCTCAATCGAGGCCGGCTGTGATCTTCTGCTGCACTGTAATGGTGATCCTGGCGAGATGCGCGGCGTGGCCGAGGCGGCGCCTGAATTTGCCGGCAAGGCGCTGGAACGCGCACAGGCGGCCGAGGCCGTGCGCGAGGAAATCGAGAGTTTTGACGCGCGTGAGGGCGAATCACGGCTGAATAGCCTGCTGGAACTGGTTTCCGCATGAGCAGGATGTGAGCGACGACTTCGAGGAAGACCTCCGCTTTGAGGCGGCAGAAGAGGCCGAGACAGATTCTCTTGTCGTGGATGTGGACGGATTTGAAGGTCCGTTACACCTGTTGCTGGCGCTCGCGCGCAAGAAGAAGATCGACCTCGCCAAAATCTCCATTCTTGAACTTGCCGAGCAATATCTCGCCTTCATGGCCGAGGCCCGCCGGCTGCGCCTGGATCTGGCCGCGGACTATCTGGTGATGGCGGCCTGGTTGGCGTTCCTCAAATCCAAGCTGCTTCTGCCCAAGCCCAAGAAGGATGACGAGGAGGCTCCGGCCGAGGTGATGGCAGCGGCCCTGGCGTTTCGCCTGCGCCGTCTCGAGGCGATGCGAGCCGCCGGCGAGGCGCTCTATGCCCGTCCCATTGCGCAACGCGATGTGATGATGCGCGGAATGCCGGAAGGTGTGCGGTCCACCCGTTCGGTCGTCTATGAGGCTGAGCTGTATGATCTTTTGAAAGCCTACGCCCATCGTCGTTCGCTTCAGGCGCGATCCACCTATCGGCCGTACGTGCCCAAGGTGTATGGCCTGGAAACTGCAAGAGGCAGGCTGGAGGGGCTGATCCCGCAAGTGCGTGATTGGCAGGATTTGGACAGCCTTCTGCCGGAGGAGCAGGAGCTGGGCGAGGACCCGCCGCCGCGGCGGTCCGTGCGAGCCAGTTCGATGCTTGCTGCTCTGGAGATCACAAAAGAAGGCCGCGCGCGTCTCAGACAACGCGAGGCCTACGCACCGCTCTTTGTCCGGAGCGAGAAGCGGGATGAGGGAAAAGATGAGTGACGACGAGCAGGGCGCCCCGGAAGACCCGATTTCCCAGGCCATCGAGGCGCTGAAAGCCCAGGCCGCTCATCAGGGCCCGGTCGAGACGGAAGAAGATGTCGCCCAGACGCTGGGCCTGCGCCTCGCCGTCGATACCGAGCGCAAATACATGCGCATCCTGGAAGCGCTTCTCTTTGCGGCGGCCGAGCCGCTGGACGAGGAGACGCTGATCGGCCGCCTGCCACTGGAAGCGAATATCCCGACCTTGCTGAATATGCTGCAGGAAGACTATGCCGAGCGTGGCGTGCGTCTGGTCGAGGTTGGCGGACGCTGGCGGTTCGAGACCGCGCCGGATCTCGCTGAAGTCCTCAATGAGGTGCGCCAGGAGCCGCGCAAACTCTCCCAGGCTGCGCTCGAGACCTTGTCGATTATCGCCTACCACCAGCCCGTGACGCGCGCCGAGATCGAGGAGATTCGCGGTGTCGCAGTGTCCAAGGGCACGCTGGATCTGTTGTTCGAGCTGCGCTGGGTGCGCCCGCGTGGCCGCCGTCGTTCGCCGGGACGTCCGGTGACCTATGGCACCACGCCGCTTTTCCTGGAGTATTTCGGGCTCAAGACGATTGGCGACCTGCCGGGGCAGACCGATCTCAAGGCGGCGGGACTGCTGGATCCGCGTGTGCCGCCGGACTTCACCGTGCCGGACCCGGAGCGTCATATCGAGGAATCCCTGCTGGAAGACCCGATGGATGAAGAGGAGGCTCACGCCTTCCACATCGACTTCATGGCCGAGGATGAGACCCCGGAAACCGAAACACCCTGATTGAGGGGTTGGACGCCGCGCCACAACTGCTTTAGACCTGTTTCAAATGGTTTAGACGGAGGGCTTGATGGCTCCGGGTATGTGGCAAATCCTGCTTGTTGTTCTTCTCGCTGCCGTACTGTTCGGCGGGCGCGGAAAGATCGCTGCGGTCATGGGTGATTTCGCCAAGGGCATCACCAGTTTCCGCAAGGGTCTGAAGGATGATGAGGACGAAACGGCAAACGACGCCGAAGACACCTCTGCCATTCGCGACGAAAGCCGCGACGACGAAAAAACCGGGAGCTAAGCCATGAGCCCCGGCATCGGCATGCCGGAAATGCTGGTGGTGCTGGTCCTCGCCCTTGTCGTGGTCGGCCCGCAGCAGCTTCCCGTTCTCATGCGGCGTGTGGGTCGCATGGTCGCGCAGGCGCGTGGCATGGCCAAGGAATTCCAGGCAAGTTTCGACGAAATCGGTCGCCAGACCGAGCTCGACGAGCTGCGCAAGGAAATCGAGGCCCTGAAAAACGCCAATCCGATCGAAGAGATCAAGGGCGAGATCGACCAGGTCGCGCTGGAAGCCCAGAATGACGAGATCCGCAAGCTGAAAATGGCCAAGGCGGACCCGTTTCCGCCGGCGCATCCGCGCAAGCCAATGTCCAAGCCTGTGAACAAGCCGGCACCCAAGCCGCAAATCGCTCCGGAAGACGAAGAATAGCCATGTCCCATATCGAAGAGGACGAGGTCGAGGCCAGCCGCGCGCCGTTGATGGAGCATCTCGTGGAGCTGCGCCAGCGCCTGTTGCTGGTCATCGCGTTCCTGGTGGTCGGGTTCGTCGGCTGTTTCACCTTCTCGACCACGCTGTACGAGCTCTTGCTGCTGCCCTATCAGGAAGCCGCTTCGGCGACCCGTGGCGTGCCGGTCGACGAGCTGGACCTGACGGCCAATTTCTTCGCACCGCTGGAGTTCTTCTTCGTCCGCCTCAAACTCTCCCTGGTCGGCGCCATTATGGTGATCTTCCCGATCATTGCCTGGCAGATCTACGAGTTTGTTTCTCCCGGTCTCTACAAGAATGAGAAGGGTGCCTTTGCGCCCTTCCTGGTGCTGTCGCCGATCCTGTTCGGCCTGGGTGTCGCCTTTGTCTATTTCATCGTCCTGCCGATGGTCATGCGTTTCTCGCTGGGCCAGGAACAGGTGGGTGCGGATACAGGGCTCTCCATCGAGCTTCTGCTGAACGTTTCGGACTACATGAACCTGATCACCACGCTGATGCTGGTGTTCGGGATCTCCTTCCAGATGCCGATCCTGATGATGCTGCTGGCCAAGGCGGGGATTGTGCGTTCCACAACCATGCTCAATGGCTGGCGTTTCGCGGTTGTCGGCATCGCGCTGTTTGCTGCCTTTGCCACGCCGCCGGATCCGATCTCGCAAATTATGCTCGGTAGTGCCTTGCTGGCCCTCTACTTCCTCTCGATCGGGGCCATGAAACTCATGGAACCCAAGCTCGAGGACGAAGAAGAGACCTCATCCGACAGCTGATCGGTTTACCTGCCCGCCGGGCAGGGTTATAGCCGCGTCACTATTTTCCTCCGTCCGGACCTGAACCCATGCATGATATCAAGCTGATCCGTGAAGAACCTGCCCAATTCGATGCTGGCCTGGCGAAACGCTCGCTTGAGGCCCAGTCCGGTCGCCTGATCGATCTGGACAAGAAGGTGCGCGAGGCCAAGACGCGCCAGCAGGAAGCCGAGACCGAGCGCAACACCCTGTCCAAACAGATCGGTCGGGCAAAAGCCCAGGGCGATGAGGACGAGTTCAATCGTCTGCGTGGCGAGGTCGATCGCCTGAAAACGGTGCTGGAAGAAGCCAGCGAGGAGGCGCGCCATTTCGGCGAAGCCCTCAATCAACACCTGGCAGCCCTGCCAAACTTGCCGGAAGACGGTGTGCCGCAAGGCGCGGACGAGGCGGACAACGCCGAAGTGCGCCGCTGGGGCGAGCCGAAATCCTATGATTTCAAGCCGCGCGATCACGTCGATCTCGGTGAGGGCCTGGGCCAGATGGATTTCGAAAAGGCGGCCGAACTGTCCGGTTCGCGTTTTGTCGCCCTGAAAGGCCCGCTGGCCCGTCTGGAACGCGCGCTCGCGCAATTCATGCTCGATGTGCACACGACCCAGCACAACTATACCGAGGTCAGCCCGCCTTTCCTGGTGCGCGACGAGGCCATGTTCGGCACGGGGCAATTGCCCAAGTTCGCCGAGGATCTCTTCCGTACGACGGATGATCGTTGGCTGATCCCGACCGCAGAAGTGCCGCTGACCAATCTGGCGCGCGACACCATCCATGACGAGACCGCTCTGCCGATGCGCATGACGGCCTTCACGCCGTGTTTCCGCGCCGAGGCCGGTTCGGCTGGCCGGGATACGCGCGGCATGATCCGCATGCACCAGTTCCAGAAGGTCGAGATGGTCTCCATCGTCGCGCCGGAAGAGAGCGAGGCAGAGCTCGATCGCATGACCGGCTGTGCGGAAAAGATCTTGCAGCTGCTGGATCTGCCGTATCGCGTCATGCTGCTGTGCACGGGCGATATGGGCTTCTCCGCCAAGCGCACCTACGACCTTGAGGTCTGGCTGCCGAGCCAGGACACCTATCGCGAGATTTCGTCCTGTTCGAACTGCGGTGACTTCCAGGCGCGCCGCATGAATGCGCGTTACCGCAAGGAGGGCGAGAAACGTCCGGCCTTCCTGCACACGCTCAACGGCTCCGGCGTTGCTGTCGGCCGGGCCATGCTGGCGGTGATGGAAAACCATCAGAACGAAGACGGCTCGATCACCATCCCCGAAGCCCTGCGCCCCTATATGGGCGGGCTGGACAAGATCGAGGCCTGATCATGGTGGCGGGTCTGGGTAACCGGGACAATATCGTTTCGTCCCTGACCCGCTTCATCCTCGAACTTGTCGCTTGGATTGCCGGACCGTGGGCCGTATTTGCAGTCTATGGCTGGTCGGGCGCCGCGATAGCGCTCGTCGGGCTCGTGGCTCTGCCAGCGGTGTTCTCTACCCGCGGTGACAAGAAACACGTCATCATCCCGACCCCGGGCCCGATCCGCCTGTTGATCGAATTCTTCCTGTTTGCCGTCGCCGGCTACGCTGCCTGGCAGGTCTGGCCAATCGAGGCTGCCTGGGCAGTCTGGGGCGCGATCGGCGTGGGTGTGCTTGCCGGGATGCCGCGCTCGATCTGGTTGCTGCGTGGGGCGCCTGAGCGGGAGGGGAACGGTGTTGCTGTGCTGGCCGACGCGCCGCGCTCGACCCGGCTGATGCATGGTGCGTCAGAGCGGAGCGAGAATGATCCCGAGAGCTATCTCATTGAGGGTGAAATTCATCTTTTGAAGTGCACCGATGGGGAAGACACTCTGCCAATTCTTGTGGTTGTATCGGATACCGATCAAGGGCTTGATGGCGTCGTTTCATTAACTTCACCGAACCGTCAAGCGGTGGTGTTGGCGATCGCGGAGCCGGATGAATGGCACGACTTGGCTAACGAGGGCGGCGATGCGTTGGAGCAGCGCGTTTCGACGTTGATGGGGGAAGAATTCATCTATCCACGCCTCTCGCGCGTTGAGCGCACGTCTTCCGCACAAGGGTCAAGTTTTCAAAAATATCTGAAGAACCGCCCATCACCGTTGGTTCACTACCGTTGTAGCTCTTGCCCATCTGGAGAGGCGGTGGCGGAGACGGTAGTGACGGTGGAGGAATTCCGGGCTGCGGGGGGCGACGTTCTTCTAAGTGATCGTCGCTTGGAACTCGCATAACGGCTAGATGTGGGGCATGGGGTTGCAGTCACGCTTTGACTTGAATTCCGGAAATGCCGCTCTCGTCATCCCCGACTTGTCCGGAGGATGACGGGACCGATTGCGAAACCCGCTAATCCGCCACCGCCGCCACAGCCACGATCTCCACCAGGTCAGACCCTGCCAGTTGCGCGCCCACACAGGCCCGTTGAGGCCAGTTCTCCCGGCCGCCGATCCAGTCTCGCCAGATTGCGTCGAAGACCGGCTTTTGTCTCATGTCGGAGAGGTAGACGGTGACCTACAGGAGCCCGGAGCGATCGGTGCCCGCTTCGTGCAGATGTTTGTCCAGATAAGCCAGACACAGTCGGATCTGTTCGGCAATGTCCTCGCTGTCCGAGGCGGCCGTGGCCACGGTGTAGACGAGGCCGTTATGAACGACGATGCGGGACCGCCCCGGAACTGAACCGGGGAACCGCTGGATAGTCATGATCTTCTCCCTTTGTCGCCAGTATGGGCGCAGACTTGGGGAAGGCAGCAAGTTAAGGAGCAGACAGCTTATTCGGCCGGCAAAACCACGTGTTCGCGCAGCCAGGGCTCAAGTTTCTCGAAGCTGAATGTGCCGGTTTCGTAGAGGTCGAGAATGAAGGTGATTGCTGTCTCCACATCGGCAGTCAGTTCATAGCCGTTGAGCCCCAGAAAAATGTCCATGGCGGCGAATGCGGTGCGCTTGTTTCCGTCAACAAACGGGTTGTTCTGCGACAGGCTTTCCCAGAGTGCGGCGGCCTCCTCGATGATGTCGCGATAATATCCGGTCTGCGGGCGGTGTAGCGCGGCTTCAAGCTGACCCGGGTCACGCAATCCCCTGGCGCCTCCAAACCGAGCGATCTGGGCCGCGTGGATTTCGAGGACCAGTTCGACCTCGAGATAGTCCCGCATCACTCGGCCAGCTTTTTGTAAAGTGCGTCGTACTTGGCCATGGATTTCTCATGCAGGGCCATGGCACGGTCGCGCTTTGAACCCGCACGCTTTTTTTCGAGCATCGAGGCGACAGCTTCTTCGACAAGCGTCTGGATCTGTCGCCCCTCGGCCTTTGCTAGGTCGCGCAACTCCGCCAGCAAGGCGCTATCGAGCTGGGTTGCAAACTTCTCTCGCTGGACTGTCATGCTGACCTCGTGAGTTCCATCATGATGTATCATGATATCACAAGCCGGAGAGCCAACAAGTTTTCCGCAGGCGATGCGATGGCCAGGCGGACAAATTGGTCTAGAACCAGTCCCAGACAATCGACGAGGCTGCCATGATCCCTGAAAATCCCCGCATTCTGCTGACCAATGATGATGGTATCCGCGCCCATGGCCTGAAATCGCTGGAGAAGATCGCCCGCGAGCTGTCCGATGATATCTGGATCGTGGCGCCGCACGAGGAGCAGTCCGGGGCAGGGCGTTCGCTGACCTTGCACCAGCCCTTGCGGGTACGTCAGTGGGATGAACGGCGTTTCTCGGTCACCGGTACGCCGACGGATTGTGTGCTGATGGGCATCCAGGACCTGATCCCGGATCGCCAGCCGGACCTGGTCCTGTCGGGCGTCAATCGTGGTCAGAACATCGCGGAGGATGTGACGTTCTCCGGTACGGTGGCCGGTGCCATGCAGGGCATGCAGCTGGGCATTCCGTCCGTGGCGTTGAGCCAGGCCTATGGATTCAAGATCGATTCAACGATCCACTGGGAAACCGCCGAGACCTATGCCGCGCCCATCCTGCGCCGCCTGTTCGACCTGAAATGGCCGGAACACGTGCTGATCAACGTCAATTTCCCGGATTGCCCGCCGGATGATGTCACCGAGGTCGAGGTGACCCGTCAGGGTCAGCGCGACCAGCACATATTGCATGCCAAGAAACGCACGGACCCGCGCGGGGTCGACTATTACTGGCTGGATTTCCACGGCAAGCTGTCCAACCCGCCGGAGGGTGTCGATCTGAAAGCCATCTATGACGGCAAGATCTCGGTCACGCCGCTTCACATGGACCTGACACACGGCGAGACTCTCGGCAATCTGAAGAGCATGCTGGGTGGCGTGCCGCCCAAATCCTGACGCTGAGAAGGCTGGTCGATGTCGTTTCCTGATCCCCGGATGATCCAGCTGGTGATGTCGCTGCGCGGTGGCGGGGTGACGGATATGGCTGTTCTGGCGGCGATGGAGCGGACACCGCGCGAGGTTTTCGTTCCGGAGCGTTTCTCCGACCAGGCCTTTGATGACCGGCCGCTGCCGATTGACTGTGGCCAGACGATCTCCCAACCGCTGATCGTCGGTCTGATGACCCAGGCCCTGAAGATCGGCGACCGCGACAAGGTGCTCGAGATCGGGACCGGGTCGGGCTACCAGGCCGCCATTCTCTCCAAGCTGGCAAGGCGTGTCTATTCGGTCGAGCGCTATCGCACCCTCTCAAAGATCGCCGAGGAACGGTTCCACGGGCAGGGCATCAACAATATCGTCACACGCATCGGTGACGGCTCGCTGGGCTGGCCGGAACAGGCGCCCTTTGATCGCATCATCCTGACCGCTTCGGCGCCCAAACGCCCGGACAGGATCCTGGAACAGCTCAAGGATGGTGGCATCGCCGTCGCGCCTGTGGATCGTGACAAGGAGCAGATCCTTGTGCGTTACGACAAACAGGACGGTCAGATTACTGAGACGGATCTGATGACGGTGCGTTTCGTGCCGCTGGTAAAGGGCGTCGCCAAGGCGATGTGAGCCAGGGTGTAGCCGGTGATTCAATATTCGAATCACAACGCGCTTTCCTGCCTATGGATAACCGCTGGTTAAAACTTCTCTGGCTTGATGGGCTGTAACTGTTCATCCGGAGATCCGTCCGAACCCATGCGTCTGCCCGTTGTCATAAGCCTTTTTGCTGCGCTGAGCGCCAGCCTGTCGGCTTGTGCGGCGACCAGCATTCGTGAGCCGGCACGGGTCCAGTATCGCAATGCCTCGCCCTATACGACGGCGTCCGGTGCCGTGGTGCGCCGCGATTGTCGCAATGGCTATGAGGTGCGCGGGGGCGATACATTGTCCGAGGTGGCCGAGCATTGCGGTGTCCCCATGCGCGAGTTGGCCGAGGCCAATGGCCTGAACCGCCCCTATACGCTGCGGGTTGGCCAGCGCCTGGATATGCCGCGCCCGCCTGTGCATGTCGTACAGCGGGGCGAGAACCTTTACCGTATTGGCCTTCGCTACAATATTCCCTTCCAGCAACTGGCCAGCCACAATGGCATCGGTGCACCCTACGAGCTGGAAGTCGGTCAACAGATCCGTTTGCCGATTGGTGCCCGTGCCAGCAATGTCTCTGCGTCCAGCACGCGTTCCACCAGCAATACCTCACGCAATACCCGCAACGCCCGTGTTGAACGGTCCGAGCCGGCCGCCAATGCCCCGCGCTTTGACTGGCCGATCCGTGGCCGGGTGATTTCCAGCTTCGGCCGCACGTCTGAGGGCGGTCGCAATGACGGTATCAATATCGAGGTTCGCCACGGTGCCGAGGTGCGGGCGTCTGCAGCCGGCCAGGTCGTTTACGCGGGTGGTGAGCTGGATGGTTATGGTCAGCTGGTGCTGATCCGTCACTCTAATGGCTATGTTACTGCCTATGCGCATAACAGCCAGTTGCTGGTGCGCGAGAGTGACCAGGTCGAGCGTGGCCAGGTGATCGCGCGCGCCGGTTCAACCGGCACAGTGGACAGTCCGCAGCTTCATTTCGAGATCAGACGCGGCGTGAATCCGGAAGACCCGATGGCGCATCTGCGCTGATGCCAAAAAGCGCCGTGACGCTGATGAACGAAAATCAATAACCGCTTGGCCTTGTTGCAAGTGTCCGGGACACCGATATAGTCCCGGCCAACTTCTTTTGGGCCGGATTCTGTCCGGCAGCAGACAATAGCGGGAGCTTACGCTCAAATGACACCGGAAATGACGCAAACAATCATCATGTTCGGCCTGATGATTGCGGTCCTCTACTTCTTCATGATCCGTCCGCAGCAGAAGCGCCAGAAAGAGCACCAGGCTTTGCTGGAAAGCCTGAAGAAGGGTGATGAGGTCGTGACGCAGGGCGGTATGATCGGCAAGGTGACCAAGGTTGCTGAGGGCGAAGTCACCCTGGATGTTGGCGAAGGCGTCAAGGTCAAGGTGGTCAAGTCGACCGTTCTCGACGTCCGCAATCGCACCGCTCCGGCTGCTGCGAACGACGCCGAAAAGTCCTGATTTCCCAGAATATTGGATAGTCCGCCATGATGCACTTCGGGCCTTCGAAACTCATCACGATTTTGCTGGTCGTCCTTTTGGGCGTCCTGTTTTCCGTGCCCAATGTCGTGCCGTATGAACAACGGTATCAGCTGAATGATGCGGGCGAATACGAAGCCCAGGGCGTCTGGCGCTATATTCCAAGCAGTTCGGTTAATCTCGGTCTCGATCTGCAGGGCGGTTCCCACATCGTCTTCCAGGTCAATATGGCTGAAGTCCGCGATCAGCAGCTCGAGGCATTGCGTTCCGATGTCGAGCAGGCGCTGCGTGTCGATGGACGCCGCATCTACCGTTCTGTAGCCGTGATCGGCGATGAGGTCGTGGCCATGACGGTCCAGGCCGAGGATCGCGACACCGCTCTGCAACGCATGCAGGATCTGTCCGAACCGGTCGACCAGCAGCCGGGCGCATTCTCGATCGACCAAACCCTGGAAGTGGTCAGCGGTGGGGCTGACGAGCCCAATGTGGTGCGCGCTCGGATCACTGACGAGCAATACGCCGCCATTGAGAGCCGTACGGTTCAGCAGTCGATTGAAGTTATCCGCCGTCGCCTGGACGGCATGGGCACGACAGACCCGACCATCGTTCGTCAGGGCGACAGCCGGGTGCTGGTTCAGGTCCCCGGTGCCGATGACCCGCGTGCGATCATTGAACTGGTTGGCGCTTCTGCGTCCATGAGTTTCCACCTGGTGGATGAAACCATCGATCCGGGTATCGACGGGCAGGCCCGGGTTCCCCCGGGGCGCGCGGTTTTCCCGGTCGCCTCCAGTGACGGCGGTGGTTTTGTGGTTGTTCACAGCCGCGCAACGCTGACCGGCGATAATCTTGCCAATGCCAGTGTCACCACCCACCCCAACTATGTCGGCCCGGTTGTCGGCTTCCGCCTCGATACGCAGGGTTCACTGGTTTTCGGTGAGTTGACCCAGCAAAATCGCGGTCGCCGGTTTGCTATTGTACTGGATGGTGAGGTGATCTCCTCGCCGCGCATCAATGAGCCGATCCTGTCCGGTTCCGGTGTGATCGGTGGCGGTTACACCTACGAGTCGGCTACGAACCTTGTGATCCTGTTGAACGCCGGTGCACTTCCGGCGTCGCTGACACCGGTCGAGCAGCGCAATGTGACGCCGAGCCTCGGTGCGGACCAGATCGAGAGCGGCCGCCTGGCCGTGATGATCGGTTTTGGCCTCGTGATTGTCTTCATGGTCGCGGCCTATGGCATTCTTGGCCTCTTCTCCACGCTGGCCCTGCTGGTCAATGTGGTGTTGATCCTGGGCGGGTTGTCCGGACTTGGGGCAACGCTGACCCTGCCGGGTATCGCCGGCATCATTCTGACCATTGGTATGGCGGTTGACGCCAACGTCCTGATCTATGAGCGCATCCGAGAGGAATCGCGTAAGCCGAACTCCAAACCGGCCAAGTCGATCGAGACGGGCTATCAACGGGCCCTGGCGGCCATTCTTGATGCCAATATCACGACGCTGATCGCCGCAGGCGTTCTGTTCATGCTCGGTGCCGGCCCGGTCCGCGGTTTCGCGGTTACCCTGGGCATCGGTATTATCACCTCGGTCTTCACGGCCTTTGTTTTCTCCCGCCTGCTTGCGGTTGTCTGGTTGCGTGCAACCAAGCCGCAGAAACTGCCGGTTTAAGGGGAGGGTCACGACATGTCTTTTGCTCTTGTTAAATTCCTGCCGTCCGGAACGACCATTCCCTTTATTCGCAACCGTATGGTGGCGTTGGGCGTTTCGATTTTCCTGATGATCGGGTCACTGGCTGCATTCGGTGTGATGGGGATCAATTTCGGTATCGATTTCCGCGGTGGTGTTCAGGCGGACGTTGAAACTGCCCTGCCGGTCGAGGACATCCGTGCTGTGGCCGACAGTCTCGGGCTGGGCGAGTCCAAGATCCAGGCGTCGGTTGCCGCCGCCGGTGAGCGTCGCTCCGTACTGGTGACCATGCCGCTCCAGGAAGGTGAGGGGCTTGAAGGTGAAGAGGCCCAGAACCAGGCAGTTCTGGATCTTCGTGCTGGCCTGGAAGCTGGCATTGAAGATGCCCAGATCCTGGGTACAGCGACCGTTGGTGGCGCCGTTTCCGGCGAGCTGGTGGTCAAGGGTGTCACCGCGATCGTGGTCGCGCTCTTCTTCATGCTGATCTATATCTGGTTCCGCTTCGAGTGGCAGTATTCGGTTGGCGCCATCGTGGCCCTGACACACGACGTCATCGCCACGATCGGGTTCTTCTCGATCACCCAGATGACGTTCGACCTTGCCACGGTCGCAGCCATTTTGACGATTGTCGGTTACTCGATGAACGATACCGTCGTCGTCTATGACCGGATCCGCGAGAATCTGCGCTCATACAAGAAGTTGTCGGTCGAGGAGGTTCTCAACCTGTCGATCAATGACACGCTGTCGCGGACCATTCTGACATCCGTGACCACGCTGCTGGCGCTGCTGGCCCTCTACCTGATCGGTGGAGCCACGCTGCAGGGCTTCTCCGCCGCGATGATCTGGGGTGTCCTGATCGGTACCTATTCCTCGATCTTCGTCGCTGCTCCGTTGCTGCTCTTCACCAATGTGAATCGCTCCACGGAAGAAGACGTCGACGTCGTGAAATTCTAGGCGATTAGCGTTTCACGCGAATTGTTGTAATTTCCCCTCCTCTTGCAATCGGTTGATTCTCGGGGAGGGGAATTTCATGGCCGCTATTCTGACCAATCTTCGCACGACGGTGCATGTCTCGCTGGCGCTCGCGATACTGTATTATGTCGGCTATGTGCTTGCGGGCGGGACCGCGCTGAACTACGAGGCCATCGCACGCTGGACCCATGTGGTTGCCGGCATCATGTGGATTGGCCTGTTGTGGTATTTCAACTTCGTCCAGATCCCCAACATGCCCAATATCCCGGACGATCAGAAACCGGCGATCGGCAAGGTGATCGCACCGGCCGCCCTGTTCTGGTTCCGCTGGGGGGCCGCTGCGACTGTCCTGACCGGTCTCATTGTCGCTGCCCTGCGCGGTTACCTTGTTGAAGTGCTGAGCCTTGGTCTGCTGGCCGACGCCTACACGCCGCAATATTCCTTCATCGGTATCGGCATGTGGATGGCGCTGATCATGGCCTTCAATGTCTGGTTCGTGATCTGGCCCAACCAGAAGATCGCCCTGGGCATTGTCGAGGCAGACGCAGATGCCAAACCGGCCGCCGCGCGCACCGCAATGCTGTTCTCGCGCACCAATACGCTGCTCAGCTTCCCGATGCTGATCGCCATGTCGATGGCCCAGACCCTGTTTGGCTGATCCGACGGCCCACATAAAGAAGAAGGCCCGCCGGTTGGCGGGCCTTTTTTGTATGTGATCTATTCCTCAAACACCATCGAGCCATAGACCATTGGTCGGAAGACGTCCGAGGAGCGCGGCTCCGGACGGTGCGGGCTCGGCTGGATCTGGGTCATCAGGACCGCAGACACGCCGGTCGCCGGGCTGGCAAAGAAGTCGGTATCGAACATGCCGCCCCAGGAGATGTCGCCGGGCACACCTTGCGGTTCCTGACCCTCCTGCGGAGGAAGCACGACTGCGAGGCCGAAGCCATAGGACGCGGCGCCCCAGCCGCCGCCCAGCTGTTCGGTCGTGACTTGCGGGCTGCCCATCTGCATCAGGGTTTCCGGCTGGATCAGGCGGACTTCACCCAGCGCGCCGCCATTGGCCAGCATCATGGCAAAGCGAATGTAATCGGTGCCCGTGGAGACCAGGCCACCGCCGCCGGACGCCCAGTCCGGATTGCCCTGTTCAAACTCGACCATCTCACCGGTCTCGGTGTGGATGTAGAGCGGGGACATGTCCTCTTCGCTCAGATCCGTATCCTCAAAGAAGAATCCCGTGGAGTGCATGCCGAGCGGCTCGAAGATCCGCTCTTCCATGAAGTCCTCGAAAGGGGTCTCGGACGCCACTTCGACGACGCGCCCGAGCACGTCATTCGAGTAGGAATAGAACCAGCGCTCTCCCGGGTCCGAATAGAGTACCAGGCCCGCCAGCTGCTCCATACGCGCTTCAAGATTGCCTTCGCCGGCATAGAGCGAGTTCTCGAGATAGAGCCGGCCCAGATCACTTTCGGCTTCGAACAGGTAGCCCAGACCCGCGGTATGGGTCATCAGATGGCGGACGGTCATCACCGTGCCGGCCGGACGGGTTTCAATCTGTCCGTCGGCATTGGCCATGGGGGAAAGGGCGACCTGCATGTCGGCAAAGGACGGGATGTAGTCGCTGACCGGGTCGTCCAGTCCAAGCTCGCCCCTCTCGACCAGCATCATTGCTGCCAGCACTGTGACCGGCTTGGTCATCGAGGCAATGCGGACCGGTGTGTCGATGGTGAAGGGGGTCGCATTTTCCAGATCGGAATAACCCGCCTCGGACGTGAATATGATTTCCTCGCCCCGGGCAATGATCGCGGCATAGCCCGGGCGGTGCCCCTGGGCCGCCAGCGCATCCAGCTGGGCATCTAGCGCGGCAAGTGCGGCGGGATTGAAACCATCCTCGGACAGCTGGGGTTGCAGCGCGAAGACGGGTGACACAGAAGACAGCGCCAGCGCGGCGGCTGTCACGACTGTACGAGCAAACATGAATTCCCCCTCGGGATATTTTTATCGACCGAGGGGGAGAGTAGGGCGGCCAGCCGCTCTTGGCGAGCGGCTTGTTGCCTTATGCTGCGTCGGCGAGGGCGGCCTGCAGGTTCTGGGCGGCGAAGTCCCAGTTGATCAGCTTGTCGAGGAAAGTGTCGATATAGCTCGGGCGGGCATTGCGGAAATCGATGTAGTAGGCGTGTTCCCACACATCCATGGTCAGCAGCGGGGTGACACCGTCTTCGGTCAGCGGCGTTTCCGCGTTCAGTGTCTTGCGCACTTCCAGCTTGCCATTGGCCAGAACCAGCCACGCCCAGCCGGACCCGAACTGTGTCGCACCGGCGTCAGCGAAAGCCGTCTTGAAAGCGTCCAGGGAACCGAAATCACGGTCGATAAGCTCGGCCAGCTCACCGCTCGGGGTGCCGCCGCCATTCGGCGCCATGGAATGCCAGTAAAAGGTGTGGTTCCAGATCTGGGCAGCATTGTTGAAGACACCCGCCTGGGCAGCATCACCGGCAGAGGCCTTGATGATGTCTTCCAGGGATTTATCTGCCAGCTCAGAACCGTCGATCAGGCCGTTGAGCTTGCCGACATATGCGTTGTGATGCTTGCCATGGTGGAAATCCAGCGTCTCGGCGGAAATGTGCGGCGCCAGGGCGTCTTTGGCGTACGGCAGATCGGGAAGGGTGAAAGCCATGAAGGACCTCGTTTCAAGCGTGGGGACTGATATGCGAAGAAAGCCGCAGCGGTGTGCTGCGAAACATTGCTGGTGTGCATATGGGGTGTAACAAGGTTCTGTCCAGCAGGAGCACACATGTCGGCTGAAGATTTCAACACGCTGTTACAAAAATCCGACCCGGACCGTCGGTTATCCGCGCTCTTTGCGCCCGAAGACATCCGTGAGCGGTTGTTCGCGCTGTATGCCTTCAACCAGGAAGTCGCGCGCATTGCCGAAGCGACGTCGGAAAGCCTGATCGGCGAGATGAAACTGACCTGGTGGCGTGATGCGGTCGAGGATCTCTATCTCGATGAGCCCAAAGTGCGCCGCCATGCGGTGCCGGAGGCATTGGCTGGGTTGACTGACCGCATCCAGCGCGAGGCGCTTCTGGGCCTGGTTTCTGCCCGCTTCGATGATGTTTCCGCGCGCCCGTACGCCGATCTGGGTGAGCTGGTCGCCTATGTCGACCAGACCGCAGGCGCGCTGATGCGTTCGGCCCTGCAGGTCAGCGAATGTGATCTGCCGGATGACTGGGCGCGTCAGGGCGGCCGGGCGTGGGGGCTGTGCGGTCTGCTGAGGGCCTTTGCCCATCGCGCGAGCATCGGGCGAGCACCGGTGGCTGGCGATGAGTTGGTGAGCGAGGGCGGGAGTGCTGCCATGTTGGCCCAGGGTCTGGGCGAGGACAAGGCGGCCCGTCTCGTCGAACCCGTTCGCGCGGCCTGTCAGGGCGCGCTTGATGCCTTCAACGTGCTGGGCCCGATCCCCGCCGAGGCCGTTCCGGCGTTGGGGTATGTGCGCCTGGTACCGTCCTATCTCAAACGTCTGCCGGCCAATCCCTACGAGATGGCTCCTGAGCCCGCCTTGCTTGGCCGTCAGCTGAGGCTGAACTGGCTCGCCCTGACCGGGCGCTAGCTGGACAGCATTTGGAAAACTCATATTTCAAGGCTGACAGCGCGACGTTTTCGACTAACTTTCGTGACAGATTCGATACAGGAGAGATTTTCATGCCGCACGCTTTGATTACCGGCTCCAATCGTGGACTTGGCCTGGAGCATTGCCGGCAGCTGCTGGAACGCGGCTGGGTGATCTCTGCTGCTGTCCGCGACCCGTCCGCAGCCACTGAACTCAAGGCGCTCGACCAGGGCGATGGACGTCTCAACCTGTTCGCCTATGACGCCAGCGATGTTTCTGCGGCGGTCAAGCTGGCCGAGAATGTCACCGGTCCGATCGATCTGCTCTTCGCCAATGCCGGTATGATGTCTGGTGAAACACGCAGTTTCGGCACGGCCGGATGCGAGCATTTCATCGAGGAAATGCGCGTCAATGCGCTCGCACCGCTTGCGCTGGTGGAGGCTTTTGCGGATCAGGTCGCCAAGTCCGAGATGAAGGTCATCGCCCTCCAATCGAGCCGCATGGGTTCCATCGCCGATAATGACAGCGGTGGTGCCTATGGCTATCGCGCGTCCAAGGCGGCGCTCAACGCGATCGGCAAGTCGCTCAGTATCGATCTGCGTGACCGCGGTATCGTCACCCTTGTCATGCACCCGGGATGGGTCCGTACAGATATGGGCGGAGCCGGTGGCCTGCTGACGGTCGAGGAATCGGTCTCGGGACAGCTCGACCTGATCGCACGCGCCTATGGCAATGCGGCGATGAATGGCCGGTTCTTCCACGTCAGCGGTGAAGATCTGAGCTGGTAGCTTCAGCTCCCGTTGGTAAAAGAAAAAGGGCGCGTCCGGAGACCGGACGCGCCCTTTCTTGTGTGTGCGTGGCGATTTAGTCGTTCAGATGTGTCGCCAGGAAGCTCTCCATCTCGGTCAGCAGGCGTTCTCGCATGGCCTGGTTGGTCAGTGAGTGGTCGCCGTCTTCCAGCGCGATGAATTCCACATCCACATTGGCCCGTTCCAGCGCACGCTCCATGACCTCGCTCTGGCGGATCGGAACGATATTGTCCGCTTCACCGTGGATCAGCAGAACGGGAATGTTGATGTTCTCCGCATTGCGCGAGGGCGAGACGGCGATCAGTGTTGCATTGCCTTCCGCATTGGCATCACCGTCCATGAATTCACGCCAGAATTCATAACTCCAGTGATTGCGTCCGGAGCGGTCGCGAACAAAATTGACCATCTCGGGCAGGTCTGTGGCCGGGGCAATGGCCACCGCACACTGATAGAGATCCGGTGTGAAGGCCGCACCGGCAAGTGCTGCGTAGCCGCCATAACTCCACCCGACGATGCAGACGCGTTCCGGGTCGGAATAGCCGGCATCAACCATCGCCTCCAGCCCGTCGGTGACATCGTGCTGCATGATACCCGTGCCCCAGCCGCCATGACCGGCAGCTTGCCAGCGATAGCCATAACCGGAGGAGCCCCGGAAGTTCGGCTGCAGCACGGCATAGCCGCGGCTGGCGAAGAAGTGGGCGAGATAGTCGTAACCGCCAATATCGCGGGCGGCCGGGCCACCGTGCGGCAGGATCACAGTCGGGAAGGGGCCTTCGCCCTCCGGCAGTGTCATGTAGGCCGGGATCTGCTCGCCATCACGGGCCGGATAATGGATATGCATGCGTTCCGGCAGTGGGGTTGCTCCCAGCACGCCATACTGGGATCCGGCGAGGGATACGCCCAGGTTTTCCGCATCAAACAGGTAGACCATCGGCGCCTGGCGCGGGCCTTCCACCTGCAGGGTCATCTTGGTGCGGTCACGGGTCCAGCTCGTGATCCGCACGATCATACCCGGGAAGGCAGCCTCAAGGCTGGCCTGCCAATTGCCCAATTCCTCATCGAACCAGATGTGACGGGTAAACTCGTCATCATAGGTCACGCCGCTGACGACGTTGGTGTAGGGATCTACCAGAACACCTCCCAGGTCGTAGGTCTCGTGCGAGAAGAGCGCCTCGGTGATGCCGCCTGTCTGCATGGACATGGCGTAGAGGCTCCGGCGTTGAGAGTCCTCATCGCCGCGGAATGTGGTCGTGATCGCGATATTGCCATCCGGGAGCAGGCCGACCGCGCTGAAGGCCGGGCGATTGACATCCTCAGTCTGGCTGACGGTTTCCCACTCGTCGCCGCGTCTGACGGCAAGGACCTGTTCTTCACGCTGTTCGGACATGTCGTTACGCGCGACGGGCTCGCCGTTGGCGTTGAGGATCCAGTCCTGGGTCGTATTGCGGCCGCGGGCGATGCGGCGCGCACGACGGCTGAGCGGATCAGCGGCGTAGAGATCGTAGCTGCGATCGTCGCTGTAGGCCGGGATCAGGACATCACCGGATTCGGGGTCGACACCGATGATACGGCCGAGGCCGAAATTGAAGGCCAGGTCGTCATTGTCGCGCAGCAGCTGACGCGCGCGCATGCCACGATCTGTATCGATCGAGAAGCTGGAAGAGATGTCGACACTGCCACGAATTCCCGGGATCTCTTCGTTCACGCTGGCAGAGACGAGAAGCACGCGGTCATCGGCCCAGCGCAGGAAGCGCGGGTCAACGTTTGACATGTCTGCAACCTGGGCTTCCCCGGTCTCCAGATTGCTGACGGCCAGAGCCCGTATACCTCGATAATTGGTGAAATAGGCCAGCTTCTCTCCGCTTGGAGAGAGCGTTGCCAGTTGCATGTCAGGCAACTGGGCAAACTGCTCCACAGGCGGCTGCGCCAGGGCGGCACCGCACAGGGCAAAAAGGCTAGCGAAAGCGCTGATCAGGCGATAAATCACAACATCTCCCCCCGGATTACTTGTTGGTCACCCGCAGGAGAGCGCTAATCTTTCCAAAAGGCAATATCAGGGACAGGAGAAATTCATGTTCCGTCGCGCCACCCGGCAATGTCCTCCAGCGCTCGCTTGGCCATCAGCTTCTTGCGCGCAACGCCCTTGGCCTTTCCGCGCAAACGATTGCCATCTTCGTCGCGAGAGGGCGCAACCATCTGTGGAAACAGCCCGAAATTGACATTCATCGGTTGGAAACTGCCCTTGCCGGTGTCCAGGTGGCCGCCGGTGACATGCTCGATCAGGGCGCCCATGGCGGTGGTTTCCGGCGGCGGCGTCACGGTCTCCCCGAGACGTTCAGCGGCGGCGAACCTGCCGGCCATCAGGCCCATGGCTGCACTTTCAACATAACCTTCGACGCCGATCAGCTGGCCGGCAAAACGCAGGCGCGGCTGTGACTTCAACCGCAATTGCTTGTCCAGCAGGCGTGGCGAATTCATGAATGTGTTGCGGTGAATGCCGCCCAGGCGCGCAAACTGCGCATCTTCCAGACCCGGGATCATGCGAAAGACCTCGGTCTGGGCGCCGTATTTCATCTTGGTCTGGAAGCCGACCATGTTGAACAGCGTGCCCAGGGCATTGTCCTGGCGCAATTGCACGATGGCATGGGCCTTTATCTCCGGTTGGTGCGGATTGGTCAGGCCGACCGGTTTCATCGGACCATGGCGCAGGGTTTCCCGGCCGCGCTCAGCCATCACCTCGATGGGCAGGCAGCCGTCGAAATACGGCGTGTCTTCCCACTCCTTGAACTCGGTCTTGGGCGCTTCGATCAGGGCATCGATGAAGGCGTTGTACTGTTCCTCATCCATCGGGCAGTTCAGATAGGCGGTGCGGTCAGCCTCGGTCTCGCCCTTGTCGTAGCGCGACTGAAACCAGGCCTTGTCCATGTTGATGCTGTCGCGGTGGATGACTGGTGCGATGGCATCAAAGAAGGCCAGTTCGCCTTCACCGGTTTCCTGGAGGATGGACGCAGACAGGCTTTCGGAGGTGAGGGGGCCGGTCGCGATGATCGCGCTGTCCCAGTCTTCCGGCGGCAGGGCGGGGATTTCCTCGCGCACAATGGTGACCAGCGGATGGGCTTCCAGGCGCGCTGTCACGGCCTGGGAGAATGCATCACGATCAACAGCGAGCGCGCCGCCGGCCGGCAGGCGATTGGCATCGCCCTCGGACATGATGATGGAGTCGAGCAGGCGCATCTCCTGGTGCAGGACACCCACCGCATTGGTCTCGTGATCATCTGACCGGAAGGAATTGGAACAGACCAGCTCTGCCAGGCCGTCCGTATTGTGAGCGTCGGTTTCCACCACGCCGCGCATTTCGTGCAGGATGACGGGTACGCCGGCGCTTGCCAGCTGCCAGGCTGCCTCGGATCCGGCCATGCCGCCACCGACGACATGTACGGGTTTGATCGCTGTCTCAGTCATGCGCGGCATATCGATCCGCCGTGCGAACAAGTCAAGTTTTGGAGGCGGTGGCGGGTTGCAATGAAAAGATGTGTGGTGGCGAAACCGTGTGCTGGGTTGCAAATCGAGGGGCGTTGTGGATCATGCTGGGAACGCGATTTTCGGGGGCGATATGCGTAACACCATCATCAGTCTGAGTGCATTGATCGGCGCGTTTGGTATCTCGGCGACCTATGCGCAAGAGCCGCTACCTGATCATGTGGCGCAGCTCTATGTTGTTTATCAGCAGGCAGAGCAAGGTGGTGATGCTGCAATCACCCTGCAGGCAGCCGAGGCCGTTTTCGATGCAGCCCGCGAGGCCCGGATTGATGACGCCACGCTCGGGACCCTTGCCGAGAATGTAGGCTTCTACGCGCGAGCTATCGGTGATTTTGATCGCGCCTATGAAGCATGGCGGATTGCGGCGGAGAATTCCGACGACGATCACGTCATGTCTGGTTATCGCTGGCAAAACGCGGCGATCGCGGCCTATCGCTTGGGAGATCACCGGGATGCGTTCCGATGTTCGCGAAACGCCAGCAACGCGTACGCTCGTGCGGGAACGCTTCCAGTCGGTGCTAGTGAATACGCCATCCAGGCCCATGTGCTTGCGGCGCGCCTGGCCGGTGACAACGGACGACGCCGGCAAGCCGGGGAGGCGGCTGAGCGAGCGCTTGCCTTGATCGAGAGCGAGGAGCGCGCGATCGATCGGGCGACAGCAATGGCCTATTTTTATGCCGGTTTGAATGAGCTGGCCGGCAATAACTATATGCCGGCGGCGGTGAAACTGCGCCTGGCACGAGATGTGTTTGTCCAGATAGACGCGGCGGAAGCTGAACAGGAGACAGCTCGTGTCCTCTCCGGCTACGCGCGTAGACGAGCGCTGCGAGAAATAAGCGATAACAGCGAGAATCGACGTTACCAGGCCGCGGCGGAGCTGTTTGACGCTGAAATGGCAGGGTTATTGGAAGCGTATCCGTTCCACCTGCCGACCCCGGAAGAAGACGGGGAAGACTTCCGCCCACGCGACGGCGCAATTGATGCGCAGGCCCTTAACCGTCGGCCGCCGCAATACCCCAACTATGCCTCCCAGAATGGGTATGAAGGTTTCCTGGCCGTTCGCTTTGACGTCGATGAGCGCGGACGAACAATCAATCATCGTGTGATCTTCTCGATTCCAAGCGGGGTGTTTGACGAAGCGGCCATCGACGCGATCTCGAACTGGACCTATGAGCCTGCCACG
The DNA here is from genome assembly GCF_017643475.1 of Maricaulis sp. Lineage (GTDB taxonomy): Bacteria > Pseudomonadota > Alphaproteobacteria > Caulobacterales > Maricaulaceae > Maricaulis. The sequence continues at coordinate 90,856 of NZ_JAEPNI010000002.1, read as the reverse complement.
CTCGATGGCGAGCCGGTCGTTCGCCGGGGTGTTGAAACCCAATTCAACTTCGAGCTCGCGAACTAGCCCCCAACCTGGACCATACTGGCGCCCTGTCCTGCCTTGGGGGCGCTTGCCGCTCTTCGAGGTCACGGTTGTTGCTGTTTCAGTGAGGGAGCAGGACGCAGCTGTAACGGTCACCGCGCAGCCTGACAGGCTATGTCCACGGCCTTTCCGGACTTGCCGGTGGTGAAATGATTGCGCTATCATTTTGCCCGGACGGGGGTGGGTACCTGCCTCGTTTTTTTCGAGAAGGTGCCGCGATCGAGCATTTAACATGTTCGGTCGAGTATGATTTGGGAGCGGGCAATGCGCAAAATTTCCTTTCTTGGGCTGGTCTTGGCCAGTTTCCTTCTGTTGTCTCAAACCAGCCTGTCCCAAGGTTTGCCTCCTGCTGTTGCAGAGCCGTATCTGCGCTATCAGGCTGCCCAGGAGGCGGGAGATCTGCGCGGGGCCCAGGCCGCGGCCGGCGAGGCTTACAATGCGGCCATCGCAAGTGGCGTTGATCGGGCCACACAGGGTTTGCTGGCGGAAATTTACGGATATCTCGCCAGTGAGAACGGTGACCACGGTATCGCTTTCGACGTGCTGCGGACTGCGGCCCGGATCGCTTCGGAAACCGGGGCTTCGGCCTCGGATCGGGCGTGGCGCTGGAGCCTCGTTGCCAGTGCTGCTGACGCTCTTGGACAGGACGAGAGCGCACTTTCGCACGCGGATGCAGCTTTGAGCGCGCTCGCCGAACGGCCGCAAATCGACGAACAGGACCGTCCGATCGCTGCAGACATGCATTATCTCCGGGCCCAGATCCTGCGAGGACGCGGAAATGTTGCCGCAGCCGGTGGCGCCGCGCGGAACGCGATCGCGGCTTTCCGAGCGGATCAACGCGATCTCGATGGCCGTTACGGATTATTGTTCTACAGTCTCGGCGAAGCTGAATACGCGGCTGGAAACTGGGCGCTGGCGCAGGATCATTATCATATGTCCCTGGCTTTGCTGACGGTCGCGGAGGCCTCTGACAGCACGTTGTGGAATGCCTGGTCCTATGCTGCGATCGCCGGTTTTCTGGCGGCCAGCTCAGGCGATGAACTTGGTGAACAACCCTATGCGGACATCGATGCCGAGCTGAGCGCTCATTATGATGCGGCGGCGAACCGGCTGGAGCGTAGAGATCTCGTCGAACAGCCCGGCTATGAGGACGTGCGGCTTGAGACAGCTCCTCGCGTGAGCTTTCCGGCGAGTGCCGGCGAACAGGGCGGCGTTGTGGTGGTGCAATTCGATGTCGACCGTGCCGGGCAGCCACAAAATCTCAACATCGTTTTCGAGCAGCCACAGGGCGTGTTCAGTGACGCTGCACTGACGGCAGTGCGGGGGCGTGAGTATGCTGCTGCGCGATTTGATGGTCAGGTGGTTGTCCGTCCGGGACTTGTAGAATTGATCATGTTCGCCGACGGGGAGGCGATGGCAGCCGGCGGTACTGCGATGAATGGTGACGCGGCTGGTTCCTGCCTGCTGCAGCGACCGGATTGGCGTGATGGCGCACAGTTGTCGCGCGGCGACCAATCCTGTCTGCGTGGGTTTGGCGAAACCCTGCAGCGCGGATATCGCGGTGAAACGGCCTCCAACCCATGTCCCAATCCGGCAAGCTGCGGCGGACAGTAACCGCGCCGGACGGTAGGGGCTAGCCAGTTTCTCTCGCGTGAGACAACGTGGAATGTCACAATTGGTAGTATGAAGCCGCTCTCGAGGGGGCGTGCCTGTGGTTCGGTCGGGTGTGCGAGCCCAGTTCATTTTTCAGTTCAGGAGCTCATCCACTGCCTGCGCCATACTGACGCCCCGTCTTGCCTTGGAACGGTAGTCGCTATTTATGGAGGCACTAAGAGAGGTGACATGACTACGACGCCCGTTCCCATCCTGCGCTCGGTCGCAGCGGCCTATGCTTTCCTGATCTCCCACTGGCAACGTGCCCTGATCGCGGCAGCGCCGTATACGCTGTTGTATGTGGCTCAGCTGTTCTTGCTGGCGAATCTTCTTACTGCCGGAGCGCCCTCCGAAATCACGCTCTCTTTCTACTGGATGCTTTGGCTGGTGACCCCCATGGCGCTTCTGGCGTTGACGGGGGCCATGCTCAGGATGGCTGTGAAGGGCGATTACTCTGGCCGGTTCGGGTTGAAGTTGGGACACGACGAGTGGCGCATCTTCCTTGTAGCAATCCTGGTTGGTGTCCTGATGTTCGTGAGTCTTGTGCTCGCCTTGATGTTCGTTATCGCCGTGATGCTAAGTGTCGCCGGCGGGGCTCTTGAGCGCGCTGGCATCGACCCCGCAGCAGCCGATGCGGAAATGGAGATGGCCTGGGGTTATCTCTCAACGGCAGACTGGGCTGTCCTCGCGGTTGTCGGCATCGCCGCTCTGGCGCTGGTACTGTGGTTGTCGGCACGTGTGTCGATGGCCATGCCAGCGACCATCGACAAGGGGCGGGTGCTCGTTCTTTCTGTCTGGCCGCTGACCAATCAAACAGCGTGGCGTGTAGCCGCAGCGGCTGCGTTGACGATAGGCCCTCTGCTTCTGTTGGAGGTCGGGGTTTATCATCTGCTGGGGGCTGCTCTTGGCGAACGACCATTCCAACAGCTCGAGTTGATCGCGCGTGTTGAGGGAGACGCGCCGGTCATGGCCCAGGTGCGGGAGTACCTGCGCTGGTTCGGACTGATGGCTGGCATCAACTACCCACTCCTCACCGGCCTCTACGCCTACATCTATCGCAATCGCACCGAGAACCAGGACCAAAAGGCCTGACGGGACACGTTCCGGGCGTATCCCCCTAGCGGTTTTCCCCTGATGCGGCACACTGGTGGCATTATTGGGCACGCTTGCGACAGGGGTTGAGCATGGCTGGCAAATCTTTCGATATCGGCGACGGTATCTTCTTTTTCTTCAAACGCTTCGGGCAGAATCCGGCAGGCGCGATGTGGATCGCGCTGTGGCAATTGATCTTTGGCGCGGCGGCGAGCGCGGCCGTTTTCTATTTCATCTGGCCTTTCTATTCCGACCTGATCGAACTGATCATGGATGTGGAAGCCGGCCGGATCGATGATGACCAGGCAGCCTTTGGCATTCTGCGATCCTTGTTCGGCGTCTATTCCGGCGGCTTTGTCGCCGTGCTCGTCGGCATTGTCGCCAGCCTGATGTTCCAGGGCGCCTGGCTGCGCTTCCTGGTGCGCCGCGAAGTCGCGCCGGTTATCCCCTTCCGTTTCGGTGGCGACGAATTCCGTCTTCTGGGCGTCAACATTATGTATATCGTCGTCGTGATGGCGGCCTATTTCGGTATCGTCACATTGTTGATCACGCTGGGCCTGTCCAGCGGTGGCCTTCTGGCTGTGATGGGCGGCGACGAGGTTGTCACGGCGATCGGTACGGGCCTGGTCGTGTCGCTGGGCATGCTGGGTGTGTTCATCGGCGCCATCTTCCTGATGGTGAAACTCTCCAGCGCGCCGGCCCTGACCATTCACGACCGCAAATTCCGTTTCTTTGAAAGCTGGGAGGCCACCAATGGTGTCTTCTTGCCGATGGCGGTGTCCTACGCGGTTGTCGGCATATTGATCATGATCCTGTCGACCATATTGTCGGCCGGAGCGGCTCTGCCTTTCCTGGGTGGCATGCTGGCTGTGGCCGAACCGCTCTCCGAGTTTGCCGACGCCAACATCGATCCGACGTTCGAGGACGTCATGGCGATGCTGCGCGAGACATTCCTCCAGCCGGTTCCGATGACGTTGTTTGCGGGCGGTTTTGCGCTCTTCTACATCATGCAGATCGTGTTCGAAGGCATGTGGCATTCGGTGGCCGCGTATAATGTGGTTCGCCACCGGGCCGACGGCGCCGGCGAGGAAGGCGATGCCCCGGTGCTCGGCAAGGACCATCCGATGGGCGCCAGCCCGAGCGAGGGCTAGGCCTTCCACACACGCCAGCAAAAGCCCCGCGCCGGTCGCGGGGCTTTTTGTATAGGCATCTGGTGCCGGCGCGAATTCCCGGATAATCTCTCGCCGTCTCGAGTTGTGGGGTGAGTATGGCTGGACGGGAACTCTTCGCGCCAAGGCGCGCCAAACACCGTCGTACCTGGACCATTGCGGGTATCGTCCTGCTGGCCGTTTTCCTGGTCGGCGGTTTCCTGCTGGCTCGTGAACTTTCTACATTTTTCGGTTGGGACGCCCTGATGGCGGAATACAGCTGGGGGCCAGTGGCCTACCAGCTTGGTGTCAGCTTTGGTCTTGTGAGTCTTGTCTGCCTGCTCTGGGTCTTCATTTTCGAACGCCGCGGGATTGGCGCGATCGGCCTGAACGGACGCTTTCTTGTGCGGTTCCTGCGCGGGTATGTGGTCGGACTTGGTTTCCTGGCCGGCGTGGTTGGCATTATCGCCTATATGGGCGGATATGAGGTCGAAGGCAGCGGGTCGCTGGCCGTCGCAGCTCTTGTCCCGATCGGGGTAATCCTGCTGGGTTTCATCATCCAGGGGTCGACCGAGGAGATCCTCTTCCGGGGCTGGTTGATGAGCGTGATCTCCTCACGCCATGGCGCCTTCTGGGCCATCCTCATCACCTCGGTCCTGTTCGGCCTGTTGCACGGGTTCAACATTCCGCCAGGCCATGTGCTCTATCTGGGGGTGACAAACATCGTGCTCGTGGGCCTGTTCCTGGCGCTCTATGCGCTCAAGGAAGGTTCGATCTGGGGCGTGTGTGGGTTCCATGCCTCGTGGAACTGGTTGCTGGGCGTCGGGTTCGGGCTGGAAGTCTCCGGCGGGCATATCGTGGAACAGCCTCTGATCGTCGACCTGGCGTCCACCAATGACGTGCCCTGGTGGATCACCGGTGGCCCCTTCGGTCCGGAAGCCAGCGTGGTCACGGCGGCGGTGTTCGCGACGGGCTGTGTGATTGTGCTGTTGTTCGGTCGCGCCGCGGATTTCGGTGTGGAGGCGGCAGTGGCGCAGGATATCCCTGGAGAATAGCAGAGTGGGCAGTGATCGGATCCGGTCTCGCTGACGTGTGCCTAGACAGATTTCAACGGGAAACCTTGCATGTCGGCTGTCCTTTCTGCGTTGATTCTGTTGACTGCCTCGCAGGGGACTGATCACGGTCTCCATCATTACTGGCATAGCTGCGCCTGCCTTCACGGCTGACCGCGCAGAGCCTGGCGGCCGTTCTGGCGCTCAGAAGCGATGACATGTCCACGCCTTGGCTACGCCAGTTGGATGAGCTCGAAGCGCGCTCGGTCGAGCGCTGTGATTGCTCTTACCAGGCGCAGCCGCGCAAGGGCGCCTCAATGGCCCTCTTCGCTATTGTCGACCTCAATAGTCTGGACCCATTCCTGGAAATCCAGACGGCAGGAAAATCTCGTATTCTCCCATCCTTGGCCGACAATATCGAGGAAGCGACTATCCCGTTCTTCAAAGCCGGAGACTGAGATGACCGGGTTCGGGCCGCAATAAACAGGCGCGAAACGGCGCGGACCGGATTTGCTGACCATCATCATGATATCAAACATTCGTCGGCCGGTGCGCACGCCGACGAGCGCATAATCCCCCTGGCGTACGACCCATATTTCAGGCCGCTCCCTGAGACCAAGCCCGGGGTGATAGGGAGAGGGGGCGATGGTGCGGCCATCCATCCTGAGATAATATTCGCCCACGCTGATGCCGCAGAGCTGGCTGGTGATGCCGAGAAGACCGATGGCCTCGCCATAGCGACCGCAATTAATCGCGGGTGGCTCGGGGCGGTCGCGCAGGATTTCTTCACCATCCGGCGTCGTCGCCACCATCAGGCCGTCATAGGCCACGGTGAGCTGGATATCCTGGAGGCGTACGGGCTCCGCTCTTTGCCGTAGTTGGATCTGGTATTGCGTCATCGTCTCGAAATCGAGTCGGCAAAGCGTGTTCTGGCCCTCGGAGGAATAGCCAATGACGGCGAACCGGCCATTGTGGGAGAAGCCAAACACATGCTGCGGTCCGTATCTGCCGCAGGAAATTTCCTCACGGCGCCAGTCATAATTCGAATGGGTCCCTTCACGGGCCCATTCCGTCCAATGCACCATGGCGGCACGTGAATAACCGTCCGAACTGCTGCCGATGATGTAGCGGTCCGCATGGGACATTGCCCAGAAGGTTTCATCACCTTGTCCTGGCAGGCCGGTCACGCGCGGCGCGGTTCCGAGCTCGAAATCGTCATAACCTTGACCATCGAATCTGAGCTCGCCATCGATCAGCTTCGCGCTATGGCAAAGCGTCTCCTCGGCCGTTGAATCGATGATCGCGGCGGAGGCCTGACAGCTGATAATCGCGCCGTCAGCCACGCTCGGCTGGACCAACAGGGCCAAGCCGGCGCCTACCAAAAAATCTAACATGAATTCCCCCTGAAATCAGATTCTCGCGCCCAGTATTGCGATGAATAGAATTCACGCAAGTCTGTGTAAGTTTAACCTAAAGTGGGGTTTTGGAGCCGAAATTCAACTTGCTCTTGGCAGCGGTTTGATGACAATCTCGCGGCAAATATCTGGGGGTGAGTTGTGAACGAGACAGTGCCTTTCTGGGAGATGCTGACCCATGGCTTCCGCGCGCTGGTCCGGCGTCCGGTCCATGCCGTCATTCTGATCGTCATCGCGAGTGCCGCGATGATCGCCTACTACACTTGGGTGCAGAGCCCGGGCGGGCTGGCCTGGATGCGGTCCTATATGGACGCAACGGCCGCTCTGTCGCAGGGCGAGTGGATGCCTATTCTGTCTGCGCTCATCATCCCGATACTGGCCGGTATCGGGATCGCCATGATCGCCTATAGTGGGGCTTACCGATTTCTCGTGCGCGAGAAATCCAAGATCTGGCTGCCGTTCCAGATCGGCGCGGATGAGCTGCGCGTTTTCGGCGTCACTGTCGGCGTCACCCTGCTCGTTCTCGCGATCTCGGCAGGCTATCTGCTCATCCTGGGGCTGATCGGTTTGATCATCGGCCTATTCATCGACCTCTTCATTGAGGGGGTGAGCAATGGAGCGGGCGGGATTGTCGACCTGTTCGTGGCGGTGACCGGGATCATCCTCTTCATTCCGGCCCTGGTCGGGCTGATCTATGTGACGGGGCGCGTCTCGGTCAGCTATCCGCTGAGTATCAAGGAAAAACGCCTCACACTGGGCGGCTGGAAAGCCAGCAAGGGGCAGGGCTGGGCCCTGTTGGGCGCGCATCTCGTGCTCTTTGTCGTGAGCACCATCATCCAGTTTTTCCTGGTTGGCGACATGATGATGGCGAGTTTCGAGATGGGCGCGGGCGGCAGCGGGCTCTCTGACGATCAGCTGGCCTTGATGGCCAATCCCTACGGTGAAGGGCTCTATATCGCCGCACCAGCCTATATCGTCATCCTGATCGCCATGTTGGGCCCAACAGCGGCCGTGGCGGCCAAGGCGGGAGACGCACAGGCGAGCGGTAGCGTGTCCTAGCCGGCCCGTTTCGATTCACGCTCGGCATCCCGTTCCAGCAGCGGTTTCAGATAGCGTCCGGTCCAGCTCGCCTCGACCTTTGCCACATCCTCCGGCGTGCCGGCCGCGACGATCATGCCGCCGCCATCACCGCCCTCGGGACCCAGATCGATCAGCCAGTCGGCTGTCTTGATGACATCGAGATTGTGCTCGATCACCACGACCGTGTTGCCGGCATCGACCAGCTCGTGCAGGACTTCGAGCAGCTTGCGCACATCCTCGAAATGCAGGCCCGTTGTGGGTTCGTCGAGAATGTAGAGCGTCTTGCCCGTCGCGCGTTTGGACAGTTCCTTGGAGAGTTTCACGCGCTGGGCCTCACCGCCCGACAGCTGGGTCGCAGGCTGGCCGACCTTCACATAGCCAAGACCGACACGCTTGAGCGTTTCCATCTTGTCGCGCACGGCCGGGACCGCCTTGAAGAAGTCGGCGGCTTCCTCGACCGTCATGTCGAGCACATCGGCGATCGACTTGCCCTTGAACTGGATCTCCAGCGTCTCGCGGTTGAAGCGCTTGCCGTGACACACATCGCACGGGACATAGACGTCCGGCAGAAAGTGCATCTCGATCTTCACCACACCATCGCCCTGGCAGGCTTCACAGCGACCGCCCTTCACGTTGAAGGAGAAACGGCCGGGCTTGTAGCCGCGTGTCTTGGCTTCGGGTAGCTGGGCAAACCATTCGCGGATCGGCGTGAACGCACCGGTATAGGTCGCCGGGTTGGAGCGCGGTGTGCGGCCGATCGGGCTCTGGTCAATGTCGATGACCTTGTCCAGCGCGTCCAGACCTTCAATGCGGTCGTGCGGAGCAGGGACTTGCTGGGCCTTGGCCAGGCGACGCGCGGCCGCCTTGTAGAACGTCTCGATCGTCAGGGTCGACTTGCCGCCGCCGGACACACCGGTCACACAGGTCAGGACTTTTAGCGGGAAGTCGGCCGTCACGTCCTTGAGATTATTGCCCGTCGCGCCGACGACGCTGACCTGTTTCTTCTTGTCGACCTTGCGGCGCTTGGCCGGCACCTCGATCTGGCGTGCGCCGGAGAGGTACTGACCCGTCAGGCTGTTCGGATTGGCCTGGACTTCCGCCGGCGTGCCCGCAGCGATGACCTCACCACCATGCACACCCGCAGCGGGGCCGAGATCGACGACATAGTCGGCCGTCAGGATGGCTTCCTCGTCATGCTCGACGATGATGACCGTATTGCCCAGATCACGCAGGCCCTGGAGACTGTCCAGCAGGCGGGTATTGTCGCGCTGGTGCAGACCGATGGACGGTTCGTCGAGCACGTAAAGCACGCCGGTCAGGCCCGAACCGATCTGGCTGGCCAGACGGATGCGCTGGCTTTCACCGCCGGAGAGGGTGCCTGAGGCGCGATCCAGTGTCAGATAGTCCAGCCCCACATCGACCAGGAATTTCAGGCGCTCGCGGATTTCCTTGAGAATGCGCTCGGCGATCTGCCGGTTCTTGGGTGAGAGCGTGTCCTCGATCTCGCCAAACCAGTCGCGCGCATTGCGGATCGACATTTCCGACGTCTGGGAGATGTCCTTGCCGTCAATCTTCACCGCCAGGGCTTCCGGCTTGAGGCGCCGACCGCCACAGGTCTCGCACGGCTGGGAGGACTGGAAACGCGACAGGTCCTCGCGCACCCAGCTGCTGTCGGTCTCGCGCCAGCGGCGCTCCAGATTGGGGATGACGCCTTCGAAGGGTTTTTTGGTCTCGAACTTACGCAGCCCGTCCTCATAGATGAAGGTGACATCCTCCTTGGTGCCGAAGAGGACCAGCTTGCGGAAGTCTTCCGGCAGGTCGTGCCAGGGCGTGAACATGTCGCCGCCCGCGTGCTGGGCCAAGGCCTGAAGGGTTTGCATGTAAAGCTTGGACGTCGCTCGGCTCCACGGTGCGATGGCGCCGTCATTGAGGGATTTGTCGCGATCGGGAACGACCAGGTCCTGGTCGAATTTCAGTGACTGGCCGAGGCCGTCACAGGTCGGACAGGCGCCAAACGGGTTGTTGAACGAGAACAGGCGCGGCTCGATTTCCGGAATGGTGAACCCGGAGACCGGGCAGGCGAAACGCTCGGAAAAGATGATGCGTTCCGGATTGCCTTTTTCGTCCTTGCGATCGGCAAACTCGGCGACGGCGATGCCATCGGTCAGGCGCAGGGCGGTTTCCAGGCTGTCGGCAAGGCGGCTTTCCAGCCCCTCCTTGATGACCACGCGGTCCACGACGACGTCGATATCGTGCTTGAACTTCTTGTCGAGCTCGGGCGCGTCTTCCAGCGTGTAGAACTCGCCATCCACCTTGACCCGCTGGAAGCCGGTCTTCAGCCATTCGGCAAATTCCTTGCGGTATTCGCCCTTGCGACCGCGGACGACCGGGGCCAGCAGGTAGAGCCGCGCGCCATCACCCAGCTCCATCAGCCGGTCGACCATCTGGCTAACGGTCTGGCTCTCGATCGGCAGTCCGGTCGCTGGCGAGTAGGGCGTGCCCACACGCGCAAACAACAGGCGCATATAGTCATAGATCTCGGTCACCGTACCCACCGTGGAGCGCGGGTTTTTCGAGGTCGTCTTCTGTTCGATCGAGATCGCCGGGGAGAGGCCCTCGATGGAGTCCATGTCCGGCTTGGCCATCAGCTCCAGGAACTGGCGCGCATAGGCGGACAGACTCTCGACATACCGCCGCTGACCCTCGGCATAGATGGTGTCGAAGGCGAGCGAGGACTTGCCCGAGCCGGACAGGCCCGTGAACACGATCAGGCTGTCGCGCGGCAGATCCACCGAGACGTTTTTGAGATTGTGCTCGCGTGCGCCCTGCACGCGGATCCTGTCTAGCGCCATGTCGGGAAACCCTGCCCAAATGAGTCGAAAACGTCTGTGAACATTTAGAGAACAGAAGCGCGCGCGTCCAGCGCCGGGTCTGCCTCCTCCTGACACAACGTAGGCAGCAGGAACACCGCGGCAACCATTCGTCTCAGCCGTGACGCATCATTGCGCGGGTGTGTGCGCCCGCTTCCCCTATCTTCTCCTCCCGAGAAGTGCCGGAGCGAAGCGGAGGCGAAGGGGGGGAGCGATAGCGAGCTATTCCTCCGGGCTGCGCCCTCCGGCCCCTCCGTCTCCGCCTTCGCCAAGGCTACGGCGGATCCACCTCCCCGAGGGGGAGGATGGTCGAGCTCGCGGATCGAGCGGCCGACCTGGTAGTGGGTTTCGGGAGGTCAGTTGGCTGGTGCCTGGTGGGGAAACCGGCTGGACAGCGGCTGAAGAGTGTGTGTCCCTGCTTGTGCGTTGGAACAGGCGCTGTGTTCCGGTTTTGCACCCGAGAGAACGGTATGGATGAGAGTTGCACCGGCTTCGTTATCTACGGACTGAACGAAGGCGTGACTGATACAATTTCATGGCTCAAAAAGGCGATTGAGCTATTCGAACAAGCTGGTGTGCAAATCGATAAATGCGCGCTTGCGGCCCCGGGATTCTCCGGGAAATTGGTCTCTTTTACCCGGTCAAAGGGAAAGATCGCGAGCCTCGATGAAGGTGTCGGTAGCTTTCAGCTTGTCGGTTTGACGAGGGAGGGCCGTCATCCCGTTTTCGATTTCCGGATGTACCTCATGGTTTCGCTGGAGAACGGTGTCGCCAATCTTGTTGCTGAGAGCGCGCTGTGGCGTCAAAACGAAAGCGCCATGGCGGACCTTGTCGAATTGTTGGTGGGGAGTGTGCCGGCAGGCTATGGGTTCGAATATGAGAGAGCCAGATCTGCTGGAGTCGTTACGTATGCTTTAGGCAGGGTGCAAGGCAATTGGGATGGAAGCAGTGAGGACAGTGACTCCGAACATCTCAATATATCATTTTGGAACCACGCGCGGAGGGAGGCGGTTTGGAAACACGGTCAGATGCGAAGCGTCTATCTCCAAAACTATCTGAACCGACAACACCTGAAACGGCCAATTGAAGGAATGTCGCTGGAAACCTGGATCAGTGCAGGGGAACACCGCGGTCACTTGCGGCAGATGAGCCGGGACATGTGGGTGTGGGACACTCGCGAAGCAGATCGAGACGGATTGCGCCGCGCCCTTTGGAGAGAAGGGATCCTGTTCAATTGGGCCAAGGACCTGGAGGGCGCTTCAAAGCATCCGAACGCCGGTGAGATAACGATTCCCTGGGGCAATTAGCTGTCGACTGATTAATGGGGACACGCGGTTCGCTTGATGGCTCAGCGAACATTCTTGACGACGAGAATGGCACGCCCGGGCGAGGGACAGAGATGCGAGCCCCTGGTATCCAGTGGTGTTCCGATTATCTTCCCCTCCGGGGAAGTGCCGGAGCAAAGCGGAGGCGAAGGGGGGCGAGCGGAGCGAGCTGACCTACGGGCTTCGCCCTCCGGCCCCTCCGTCTCCGCCTTCGCCAAGGCTACGGCGGATCCACCTCCCCGAGGTGGAGGATAGTTCGAGCTCGCGGATCGAGCGGCCGATCCAGGCCCGAGCTGCGTTTCTGGGTGTCGCTAGACAAGAACACAATTGTGTGAGTGTCTGTCTTGTCGCGGACTGTTGGTGCGCCTACCAGCCACCTCGAACATAACGGAGCCTGAGATGTTCAACTGGGGCAAAAAGAAGACTGTCAAACCAGTTGAGTGCGACGAGGAAACGTACCGTGAGCGGAGCCTGCGGGATTTTCGAGCGGATGCAGAACAAACCGCTATTGCTCGAGCTCAGGCGTGCGAGCGCGGGAATGTTGTTCACCAGGTTCGGATGTTGGAGTCCGAGATAGGTGCGTGGGTGCAGCTCGTCGTGACAAACTGGAGGGTGCGAGGTGAGTATGAGGATGCGCTGCACGCCCTGCTTCGCCTGCAGGAGGTTGCACTCGAACTATCCCAGCTTCCGGGCGGAAGAATTGTGGAGGGAGAATCCATCAATTCACTTCATCTCCTCTTGATCGCGGCGGGCAAAGCCGAGCTGATTCCTCAAATATTTCCAACGTTCGCGACCGTCTATCCATGGGATGTCGTTGATGGTGTTTTGATCGCAAATATATTGGGCAAGCCCGTCCCCGCAGCTGCTACGGAAAAGGCAAAATCGCTTCTCGCGGGGCGCGGAGAAATCGCGCGCACGTATCGGTCGTACTTTGAATTACTTGAGCGCGAAAAACCAACTGAGGGTCGTGAAGCGATTTTGGTTCGGGCGGAGAGTAATTGGGAGAACAGAGCGAGGTCGACCGCCGAGTATCCTGGACCGAATTTCGGAATTGGTCAGGCTGTGGTCAAGGTGGAAATTGATCTGCGCTTGGCTGCAGTTCTGAGCCAATTGGATTTTGGAGGCGATAGTCCGCACGCTTGGCCTTGGGGGCGAGCGCAGCGAGCAGCTGACCTCCGCGCTGAAGCGACAAAGGTTTGAAGGGTACGACCACCTGTACACGCCTGTGGAAGCACAGCGCTGCGCTCTGGACATCCCGTCTTTTCGCCGTCCACACTCCGCCGCAAGAATCGCGTGTTTGACGCGCGGAACAGAATGTGAACAAATGGCGGGCGAGAAGCTGGCCGAGAATGGAGACCAGGGCGATGGCGGGTGTGAACAAGGTAATTCTGGTAGGTAATCTGGGCCGTGACCCGGAAGTCCGTCGCATGAATTCCGGCGATGCGGTCTGCAATCTGTCCATCGCGACGTCGGAGAGCTGGCGTGACCGCCAGACCGGCGAGAAACGCGAGAAGACGGAATGGCACCGCGTGGTCATCTTCAACGAGAACCTGGTGAAGGTCTGCGAGAACTATCTGCGCAAGGGCTCCAAGGTCTATGTCGAAGGCCAGCTGCAGACCCGCAAGTGGACCGACCAGAACGGCCAGGAAAAATACTCCACCGAGGTTGTGCTCCAGAAATTCCGCGGCGAATTGCAAATGCTCGACGGCCGCAGTGAAGGTGGCAGCAGTTTTGAATCGGCTCCGTCCAGAAGTGCTCCGGCGGCGATGGATGGCCCGAAAGAGGACTTCCGGAACGCAGATCTGGATGATGAAATCCCGTTCTAGGACATGAATTCGCCGTCTTGTGCCGCAAGCTTCCTGGCAGATGGCTAAATCGGAGCATGACATGCGTGCATTTCTGACGGCTTCCCTTGGCGCCCTTTGCCTGGCTGGTCCCGCGATCAGCCAGGAGGATCCCAATCTGCGAACCCCGTCGATCTATGTGATCGAACATGAAGGGGTGAGAGGTGAGTTTGTAGTCGGTGATGCGGCATGGGGCGATGTCCTGGCGACCCTGTCGGCCGTGCGCAGTGCAGATGAAGCGCAAGCCGAGGCCATCTCCCAGCAACTCTGGGAGCGTCGCGATCTGAATCCGCCGGTTTTCCTGTTTGAGGTGGCCCGCCGCGAGGCTGCAAGCAATCCGGAGCGGGCGCTGGAGGCTTATTTCCTCGGGCGTGCCCGGTCTGTTTATGACGCCATGCGCTGTGTCGACAGCACGTCGATGGAAGTGGTCGACATGGCCTCGCAATATGCCGGTGAGGGCATTGTGACCCTGTTGTCGGAAAGGCTCGACCTGGCCGAGCCGGCACTGGAACGTCTGCTCAATTCCGGCGAAGCCTTTTCCAGCCAGGCTTCACCCTGGTGGGCCTGTTCCTTCGGGCAGGCCGCCTATTATGCGGCGGTGAACAATTCCCCGATGGCGGGCAATGAATGGCTGAAGGTCGAGGCAACCTGGTCCTCGTTGCAGGATACCGTGCGCCGCAATATCGAGGGAAATCTGCTGATTGTTCAGAGCGCGAGAGCCCAGGCGAACGCTCAACCCTGATCATGATCCGGCGGCGGAGCTTTTGAATGAAACTTCTCGTCGCCGGCGCAGCGGGCTTTATCGGCTCCCACATCGCAACAGCCCTCCAGGCGCGCGGTCATGAGGTGATCGCCGCGGCACGCTCCTGGCGGTCGGCCCGGACACGCTTGCCCGCGCTGGACTGGATCCCGTGTGACTTTACCACCGACAAGACGGCCGACTGGACAGGCCGGCTCGAGGGTGTGAATGCGGTGATCAATTGTGTCGGCGTGCTCCAGAACGGGCTGAATGAAAACTCCCGCGCCGTGCATGTCGACGGGCTCACCGAATTGATTGAGGCCTGTCAGAAAACAGGCGTCGCCCGTTTCGTCCATATCTCGGCCGTGGGTGCCGTGTCGGCCTCCGGTTCGACCTATGCAGCAGACAAGGAGGCGGGCGAACAGCTCGTGCTCGATGCCGGACAAGGGGACGCTCTGGACAGCGTCGTTTTGCGGCCCTCCCTGGTCGTTGGCCGCAACAGTTATGGGGGCACCAGCCTCATCCGCGCCCTGGCCGGCCTGCCCTGGATCACACCGGTCGTGGGCGGGGAGCAGGTCTTCCGACCGATCGCGGTGGATGATGTTGTTGATGCGGTGGAACAGTGCTGCCGCCCGGGTTCGCCCGCCGGTGTGCGCTGGGACCTGTCCGGACCGGAGCGGATCAACCTGGCCGATATCCTGGTCGCTTATCGTCGCTGGCTGGGCTTTGGCGAGACACGCCTGGTGAAAGTGCCGCGTTGGATGGCGCGTCCGGCCTTCCTGTTCGGCGACATGCTGGGCTGGCTGGGTATCAAGACGGCCATGCGCACCAATTCGCTCAAACAGCTTGATTTCGACGTCGAAGGCGATCCGCAGCCCTGGCTGGAAGCGACCGGCGCCAAACCGCGGGGCTTCACGGATTTCCTCAACGCCTCTCCCGCGGGAGCGCAGGATCGCTGGTTCGCCCGGTTGGGTTTTGCCCGACCGCTGGCGCGTGTCCTGCTCGCTGCCTTCTGGCTGGTCACGGGCATTCTCTCGCTCACCATCGCGCGATCAGAAGCCCTGTTCATCCTGGAACGCGGCGGGTTCTCACCGGAGATGCAACAGATTGTCCTGTGGGGCGGGTCCATCTTTGACATGATTGTCGGCGCAGCCATGTTGCTCAAACGCCATGTGCGCATGGCGGCCTGGCTGATGGCGACGATGACGATTGCCTATCTGACCGCGATCACGATCAGCCTGCCCGGCCTGTGGTCCGGCGCGTTGGGGCCGGCGCTCAAATCCGTGCCGCTGATCGGCATGGCGCTGATGATCGCCGCGACCGAGGATGAGAGATGAGCGAACTCTATCCGCTCCTTCGTCTGGTCCACATCCTTTCCTCCGGCGTCCTGTTCGGGGGCGGGGCGGTGATCGCCTATTTCATGCTGACGGGCTGGCGTTCGGGCAAGCTCAACGAGTTCTATTTCGCCGCGCGTTTCACTGTCACGGCCGATTTCCTCTTCACCACAACCGCCGTCATCGTCCAGCCCGTCTCCGGCGTCATGCTGGCAATAAGCGCGGGATACAGCCTGTTCGAACCCTGGCTGCTGGCCAGTTATGCGCTTTATGTCCTGATCGGGATCTGCTGGCTGCCGGTCGTGTGGATCCAGCTGCGCGTGCGCAACCAGCTCGCCGAGGCGGGCGAGGGCGGCGCCATTCCTGACGCCACTCACAAACTGATGCGCTACTGGTTCTGGCTCGGCTGGCCGGCTTTCACGGCGCTGATCGGGATCTTTGCCCTGATGATCACCAAGCCGATTTTCTAGCGCGCCGGCTTACTCTGCCGGACAGCGTCCGCCGGAAATGCGCTCCACCTCTGCCGGATCGCCATTTGTCTCGGCAGGTTCGATTCCCAGGGCGCAGGCGATCAGGCCATAGACATTGACGTTCTCGAAGCTGTCCGGACGCGTGCCGGCCGGGAAGATCGGGCCGGCGCCGATGAAGGTTGCGCCCATTTCCTCGGAATAATTGTCAAAGCCGTGATTGCCGCGCAGACCCGCGAGGTAGGGGTTTTCCAGATTGGCGCTGGAGAGGCTGAGATGCCAGCCGGGATCGCCGACGATCAACAGGTCCGGCGCACGTGTCGGGTGGTCGATATGATAGTGATCCGGCATGTCCTCGGGCCGATAGACCGAGATGTTGTCATGGGCGCCGTTCAGCGCGTGATAGGCCCGCTCGACAACCTCGTCCTCGCCCCAGGCATAGACATAGGGTTCCAGCCCGGCGCCAAAACGGCCCAGGAAGTCCGGCATGTAGAGACCGTCCAGATCGGCCAGCGCGTCGAGCATGACAACACGTTCGGTCGAGGTCGGAGCCATGCCGTGGTCAGAGAGCACGATGATCGTCGTGCGTTCCATCAGGCCGCGGGCTTCCAGTCCGGCGACCAGATCGCCGACCAGCCCGTCCACACGCGCAACCGCTTGGCCTTCTTCCTCGGTGAAGGGGCCGGAGCGGTGGATGATGCTGTCGACATGGTCGAAATAGACCGCGGCGAAATCCGGCTGGCCGTCAGCGGGCGCGTCGAACCAGGCGAGCACTTCCTCGACACGGTCCTCATAGGGTTTCTCGTGTTCATACGGGTGCCAGACCGTCGGACGCTGGCCCTCGACCTCGGAACCCAGCCAGAACATCACATGCGCCCGCAGGCCCTGGTTTTCCGCCGTCTGCCAGATCGGCTCGCCAGCCCACCAGAACGGGTTCTGGGCATCGCCATTGCGATTGGAGAACATGGTGTCGGCTTCGCGGTCATAGGGCGCATTGGCCAGCATACCGTGGTTTTCCGGATAAAGCCCGGTGGCGATGGAGTAGAAATTCACGAAGGTCTTGGACGGCATGACCGGATACATGCTCTGCGGGCGAGTGCCGCGGGCTGCCAGGGCCCGCAGGTTTGGCGCCTCGAAACGGTCGATGGCGTCGTAACGCAGCCCGTCCAGGCCGATCATCAGGACAATGGGATCTTCTCCCGGTGCTTCCGCCACTGGCGTTTCCACGCTCGCACAGGCGGCAAGCATGCTGCTCAGACCCAGAATCAGGGCCGTCTTGAGTGTACGGACAGACATGAATTTCCTCGATTGATCGCCCAAGTGCAGTCCTTCTAGAGCTGTTGGCGCCCAAGGCAAACGCATAATTTCGTGACGGGGCGCCTCAACTCGCCTGTCATTACAGGCAATTCAGTGTCCGGACAGGTTTTTTACTGCTTCGGGACGGCTATTTTGTTTATCTGGTCCGGTGGCGCGGGAAGT
The DNA here is from genome assembly GCF_017643475.1 of Maricaulis sp. Taxonomy (GTDB): domain Bacteria; phylum Pseudomonadota; class Alphaproteobacteria; order Caulobacterales; family Maricaulaceae; genus Maricaulis. The sequence goes on along the minus strand of NZ_JAEPNI010000002.1, from coordinate 73,274 downwards.
CTTGATGACGGTCCTGCCCACTGGTGAGAATTAGCGTGCGGTGACACCGGATATGACACGACGAGAAAAACGCTCGGAAAGCCTCGAAATCCGTCTCGGCCACCAGGCCAAGCAGGAGTTCATGCAAGCCTGCAAGGACAAGGGGCTGACAGCCAGCGAAGTCATTCGCGATTTTGTCGAGGCATATCCCGTGAAACCACGCCGGCGGGTTTGGCCAAGATTGACCATGCCAAACAAGGAACCCGTCATGAGCTTTTCTCTCGTTGCTGTCCTCTCAGCCAGCCTGGCTGCCAGCGCTTTCCTGCCGACCCAGTCCGCGATCGGTGATCGCCGTGATCCCGAGGCGGCCTTCGCCCAGATCGACGCGGATGGCGATAATCGTTTCGATCTGACAGCCATGTATGAGCTTGCCGGGCTTACTGCGCAGGGTGAACTGAGCCAGGAAATGGTCAAGGAGATCACCGATACGGTCCAGGCCGCGATGATCGAAAACAGTGCCTTGATCCAGGAGGAGGTGTTGTCGATCGACTTTGAACGCCTGCTGGCCCAGTCGCTGGAGAGTGCACAGTCATCGGCCGCGACCAGCGTTCAGGGGATTTTCAACGAAATGGATGCCAATTCCGATGCTTGGGTGACGCGCAGCGAGTTCATGCGCTACGCGCGCAGCTAGATCCTGTCGGGATAAAGCACTTCAACGAGGTCGGAGGTGCCATTGCCTCCGGCCTGTGTTGCCCCGCCAATGACGACGATACCATCTCCAATCGTCACCGCGCCCAGACCGTGGCGCGGGGTCAGCATGTCCGGACCAGCCTCCCAGCTGTCAGAGACCGGGTCATAGATCCAGCACTCGGGGTACACACCGCCGCCATTGGCGAAATACTCTCCGCCCATCGCATAGAGCTTGCCGTTGAGCACCGCCGCGCACAGCCCGGCCTGGCCCTGGGGCAGGGGCGCAAGTTCGTGCCAGCGGTCCTCAATCGGATCATAGGCCTCGTGGTGAGCGCGATTGCCGTCATTGACCACACGCCCCCCGACCACATGCAAACGCCCGTCAATGACGCCGCCAGCGGCGGAATTGCGCGGGTTCGGATTGGGAGCAGCGGTGTCCCAGCTGTCGGACGCCGGGTCATAGACATAATGCATGCCGCGATCGCCATGATCATTCCAGTTCGCATTGGCCGAGCCATTGGGCTGACGACCGGTGGCGACATGGATGTGATCGCCCAGGCTCATGGCGACGGTCTCGCCATAGGGCAGGGGCATGGGGGACATTTCCGTCCATCCGAGCGTCTCCGGGCTTAGACGCGTTGTATTCGCGATCATATTCCAGGCACCATCTACGTTGGCCCGAAACCCGCCGAACGCGTAGACAAATTCGTCGTGCCCTACGAGGTTCGGGTGGTGCCGTGGCTCCGGAAGCGGGGACAAAGATTGCCAGGTCGGGCTGCATGTGTCGGTATCAACGTCTGAGCAGTCGTCCGCCTGCATTCCCAGAACATAGCCATTGCGACTGATGGCGAACCCGCTAGCGGTTCGTGTGAAGCCCCCCGCGACAAAGATCCGGCCGTTCAGGCTCGTGGGATAGATCTCTTGGGCGACGATCGGAAGCGAAGGCCAATTGGCCCATGCCCCTGTCTGCCGGGCATGACCAGTGCCACTCGCCATCGTCGCCACAGTGCCGGCCGTGCCGAGCATGAAAGTCCGTCTGGAAAACAGGTTCATCCGCTCCTCCACTTTGAACCCAGCCTAGCGGAGAATCGGCCTGTCGTGTCTCACGAATTGGTCAGGCTTGAACGGCAGCGCGCATTTGCTTGGAATCACGCCAATTGTTAAGACTTGGGTAGAAACCGACCGCCTGATTCACGCGCGCGCACGCGAGCGCGAGAGCTGGGCGGCGAATTCCTTGTAGGACAGGCCTTTCCGGCTCGTTCGGCATCAATGAAAGAGACCCGCTTTGAGCGATCACGACGACGACCTGACAGCATCTGATTCTGGCCTTCCGGAAGGTGTAGGCAATATCGCCATCGAAGAGGAGATGCGCCGCTCCTATCTCGATTACGCCATGAGCGTGATCGTCAGCCGCGCCATTCCGGATTCGCGTGACGGTCTCAAGCCGGTTCACCGCCGGATCCTCTACACGATGCACGAGAACGGTCAGACGCACGAAAAGGCCTATCGCAAGTGTGCGACCGCCGTCGGTGACGTCATGGGTCGTTATCACCCGCACGGTGACCAGGCCGTCTATGACGCGCTGGTGCGCCTGGCGCAGGACTGGTCCATGCGCGTGCCGTTGATCGACGGCCAGGGCAATTTCGGTTCCATCGATGGTGACCCGCCGGCCGCCTATCGTTACACCGAGAGCCGGATGGAAAAGGTCGCGCAGTCGCTGCTGGCCGATATCGACAAGGACACGGTGGATTTCGTCGAGAACTACTCCGCCGAGCGCCAGGAACCGACAGTCCTGCCGGCCCGTTTCCCGAACCTTCTAGTCAATGGTGCCAATGGTATCGCCGTAGGCATGGCGACGAATATCCCGCCGCACAACCCGGGTGAGGTGATCGACGCCTCGCTGGCCCTGTTGGACAATCCGGACCTGTCGGAAGAGGAATTTCTCGACATCCTGCCGGGACCTGACTTCCCGACCGGTGGCCTGATCCTCGGCCGCGCCGGTGCGCGCAGCGCCATCCAGACCGGCCGTGGCTCCATCGTCATGCGCGCCAAGACCGATTTCGAAGAGGTCCGCAGCGGTCGCCAGGCTATTATCGTCACGGAAATTCCCTATCAGGTGAACAAGGCGACGATGATCGAGAAGATCGCGGAACTGGTCCGCGACAAGAAGATCGAGGGCATTGCCGACCTGCGCGACGAGAGTGACCATTCCGGCATCCGCGTCGTCATCGAGCTCAAGCGTGATGCCAATGGCGATGTCGTCCTGAACCAGCTCTTCCGCTGGTCCTCCATGCAGACGAGTTTCGGCGCCAACATGCTGTCGCTGGTCGATGGTCGCCCGCAATTGCTGGGCGCGCGTGAGATCATCAAGGTCTTCCTGCGCTTCCGCGAGGAAGTTGTTGCCCGCCGTGCCAAGTTCGAACTGAACAAGGCCCGCGACCGTGCACACGTCATCATTGGCCTGGCCCTGGCTGTCGCCAATATCGACGAGGTCATCGCCCTGATCCGCAATGCGCCGAACCCGACGGAAGCACGCGAGCAGTTGATGGCCCGTGAGTGGCCGGCCGCCGATGTCGCGCCGCTGGTCGAGCTGGTGGCGGATCCGCGCTCCATGCTGACCTCGAACGGCACGCTGCGCCTCACCGAGGAACAGGCCCGCGCTATTCTCGAGCTGCGCCTCAACCGCCTGACCGGTCTGGGTCGCGACGAGCTGGGCAATGAAGCCAAGACGCTGGCCGAGGAGATCGAGGACCTGCTCGACATCCTGCGTTCGCGCGCTCGTGTGCTCGACATCATCCGCTCGGAAATGCTGGAAGTGCGCGAGAATTACGCGACGCCGCGCCGCTCCGAGTTCATGGATGGTGGCCTCGACTTCGAGGACGAGGATCTCATCCCGCGCGAGGAAATGGTCGTTACGGTCACGCATGGCGGTTACGCCAAGCGTACGGCGCTGTCCGACTATCGGGCCCAGCGTCGTGGCGGCAAGGGCCGCGCCGGCATGGCGACCAAGGACGAGGATTTCATCTCGACCCTGTTCGTGGCCTCGACCCACGCACCGCTCCTGTTCTTCTCCAACAAGGGCATGGTCTACAAGACCAAGACCTGGCGCCTGCCGCTCGGCGCGCCGAACACCAAGGGCAAGGCGCTGGTGAACCTTCTGCCGCTGGACCAGGGTGAGACCATCACCTCGATCATGGCGCTGCCGGAGGATGAGAGCACCTGGGCCGATCTCAACGTCATGTTTGCGACCAAGTCCGGCACGGTACGTCGCAACAAGCTGTCCGACTTCGTCCAGGTCAACCGCAACGGCAAGATCGCCATGAAGCTGGAAGGTGAGGAGGAGCGCATTATCGATGTCCGCCTCTGCACCGAACAGGATGATGTCTTCCTGGTCTCTGACCGCGGTCGCGCCATCCGCTTCCCGGTCACCGATGTGCGTGTCTTTGCCGGCCGTAACTCGATCGGCGTTCGCGGGATCCGCATGGGGGCTGATGACAATCTGATCTCCATGGCCATTCTGCGCCATGTGGACGTCACGCCGGCCGAGGCTCGCGCCTACATGAAACACGCCACCGCCATGCGCCGTGCGCTGGGCGATGACGAGGCGGATCTGCCGACGACGGAACCGGCCGAGGACGGTGATGAGGCGGCTCTGACGCCGGAACGCATCGCCGAACTGGGCGCGGCCGAGCAATTCCTGCTGACGGTTGGCGCCGACGGCATGGGCAAGCGTTCATCGGCCTATGACTACCGTGTCATGGGACGGGGCAATCAGGGTGTCGCTGCGCAGGACCTGTCCCGCGGTGCCATGCTGTCGGCCAGCTTCCCGGTCGAGGACGCCGATCAGATCATGGCCGTCACCGATGGTGGCCAGCTGATCCGCTTCCCGATCGACGGGGTGCGTATCGCCGGACGTTCGACCCGCGGTGTCCGCCTGATCCGCCTGAATGGCGAGGAACAGGTCGTGGCCGTCGTCCGCATCGAGGATGCCGGTGATGATGAAGGCGCGGATGTCGAAGATGGCGCAGGCGTCGAGGGCGGTTCCGAGGGCGAAACCCCGGAAGCCGGCAGCTCTGACGGCGGCGAAGAATGATTGAAGGGGCCACGCTACTCTCGTTCATCGCAGCGAGCGTGGCCCTGATCATCATGCCCGGTCCCAATGTCGCGGTGATCCTCGCCACCGGGGCAGCGCACGGGACGCGCAGCGCGCTGCTGGTTGTCGCCGGAACGACGCTGGCCCAGGCAGCCCAGATCGCGCTCGTTGTTGTGGGACTCGGTGTTCTGCTCTCGATCTGGGGGTGGGCGTTCACGGTCCTGAAATGGGCCGGTGTCGCCTATCTGGTCTGGATGGCGTTCAAGATCTGGACAGCCCCGCCATCAGGTGAAGCCAAACCCCTGGACGGCCAGCTTTTCATGCACGGAGCAGCCACTGCCCTGGCCAATCCCAAGACGATGGTTTTTCACGCCGCTTTCCTGCCGGTCTTTGTTGATCCGACACGCGCAACAACACCTCAGCTTTTCACGCTCGCCGGCGTATTCCTTTTGGTCGCCCTGGTGCTGGACAGCGCCTATGCCGTTATGGGCGGAGGACTGTCGCGTTACCTGCGCAAGGCGCGGTTCCAGCGTCTGGTCAACAAGATGAGCGGCGGGCTGATTTTCCTGGCCGCCAGCTGGCTGGCCCTGCGCCGCAGCCACTAGGCCGGGCGATAGGCCTCGCTGAAGGGGCGCATCTGCACTTCATACTGTTTCCAGCCTGCAACCGCCTTGTCATAGAGCGGCTGCCGAACCTGGTCGACGGAAGCGGTCAGGACTGCGCGGCGGGTCTCGTGGAAACGTGACATTTGCGGTTCCGGCGCCAGGCCGCAATGTTCCGCGATACGCGCGATCCAGCTGTCGGCATCGGCGACAAGGTCCTCGTACTGAACGCTCAGTATGCGATCCGGGTAAAGTGTCGACCAGTGCTCATATAGCCGGTCTTCAAGCCGGAATTGATGCGCGATGTCCTCAAGCGACCAGGACCAGTTGAGCCCTTGCGGGAACCAGGTCCGGTAACAGGACAGCGCGGCGGCTTCCGGATTGCGGCGCATCCAGATCAGCGGGGCCTCGGGCAGGCTGGCCTCCAGCCAGGGCAGGAAACGCGAGAAATTCAGCGTCTTGTCGACGATCCGCCCTTCCGGTCCAAAGCGGCCGTCCAGCATGTCCAGGTAAAACCCGCCGACCATGCTCCACGGGTCAGGGTGAGCGGCGTTGAAGCGTTCGGCAAGCGCAGGCTGGACGCCACCGCCAATCGGCATCAGCGCGTGTTTGAACAGGTTGAGCTCCGCGCCATCGGTGACCGTGCTGTGCGAGCACAGGATCTGTTCCACCAGGGTCGAGCCCGAGCGTGGCAGGCTGGTCACCAGGATAGGGCGGGTGGATGTCTGCGTGCTAGGTTTCCAGCCCATTTCGGCGCGCGGCGTACTGGCAATAAGGGCATCAACTGCAGCTTCTTCCCGGGATCGGTCGTAGGGGCGTACGGAGCGCATCAGGGCCGCCGCCCGGTCCCAATAGTCAAACGCGGATCGATCGTCAGCGCGGTGTTGCCACAAGCCGAGCGCGGATTGCATGGCCGCCTGGTTTTCGGGCGGCGTGCGGACGGCCTGGCTCAATGCCTGTTTGAGCGCCTCGATCTCCCGTTCTGAACCGGTTCCTGGCAGGTTGGCGAAGCTGACCCAGGCCGGTGCTGCGAGCGGGGCCTGGCTGAGAACACGGTCGAAATGCTCGCGCGCTGCCTCGGTCTCGCCGAGCTGGCTGGCGATCACACCGCAGAAATGATTGAGGCCGAGGCTTTGCGGAAGGCGTTCGAGCGCGGAGTGCGCGCGTTCACGTGCTTCGCTCATGCCGCCATTGCGAACAAGAATGTCCAGAAGCCCGAGCAGTTCGGGCTCCTGTCCGGAGCTCCGGTCCAGAACCCGGAGTGCAAAACGGCGCGCATGTCCGCAGGCGCCGATGGCATCCGCGAGACGGGCCAGGGGCGCAAAGGCGATGGCGGCGGTGTCAGGAGCATCGGCCAGCCGGGAGAGAGCGGTCAGGCAGGTGGCACGATCTCCCCGTTTCAGGGCGGCAACCGCCTGGTTCTGTTCCTGCGCGAAATTCATGAATTGTCCTGCCCCGAGCCCGCTCAAGTATGAGCGTCACATCATGCCTAGGCGGCAGTCGCAAAAGTATCAAGAGATTGATCTTCCTACCTGCATCTGCAAGAGATACGGCACGAGCAAACGATGTTGCCGCCGGGGATGGACCCGGCTGGTGATGTCGGCAAGAAGGATTGTCTCGCCATGTCGCGCACCGCGCTTTATCCGGGCACGTTCGACCCGCTGACGAATGGTCATCTCGATATTATCGGGCGGGCCGTGAAACTGGTCGACAAGCTGATCATCGGCGTGGCGATCAACGAGGCCAAGCGACCGCTTTTCTCCCTCGAGGAACGCGTGCAGATCGTCGAACAGGAAGTCGCGCACCTGGCAGAGAATGCCGAGATCGAGGTGCGCCCGTTTGATGGCCTTCTGATGCATTTTGCTGAGCAGGTCGGCGCCCAGTCCATCATGCGTGGATTGCGAGCTGTATCTGATTTTGAATATGAGTTCCAGATGGTTGCGATGAACCAGCAGCTGAATGACGAGATCGAGACCGTGTTCTTGATGGCCGATCCACGTCACCAGGCCATCGCCTCCCGTCTGGTCAAGGAAATAGCCGCCCTGGGCGGTGATGTATCGGCTTTTGTCCCGCCGCGGATTGAAAGCCGTCTCAAGGAGCGTTTTGCGTGATCATGCGTTTATTCCTGTCGACTGCCCTCGCACTGGCCCTGACCGCCACGGCCTGTGCCCGCGAAGCGGAAACTGAAACCGAGGCAAGCACCGAGAGTGCTACGGCGTCGGCTGCAACCACAGCAGTGGCGACCTCCGTCCAGGAAGAGGCGGTTACTGCCTATGATTTTCCGGAAGACGCCTGGCGCGACCTGGACCCGGAAAATACGCTCTACATTGAAACTGATCACGGTCGGATCGTTGTGGAACTGGCCCCGGAGTTTGCGCCGGCCCATGTCGATCGCATGAAGTCGCTTGCGCGCGAGCGTTTTTACGACTTCCTGGTCTGGCACCGCGTGATTGACGGGTTCATGGCGCAGGGCGGTGGATCCCGCGCCAATGCCAACCACCGTGCCGATCTGCCGGGCCTGCAGGCCGAGTTCACGGTGCAGCGTGGTGCGGAGCTCGAGATTTCCGAGCTGATGGACCGCCAGGTCAGCCCGTCCATTCCGCAGGTGGGCAAGGCCGGTTTCTGGAATTCCTTCCCGGCCGGTACCCAGCCGATTGCCCAGTCCATGATCACGGCCACAGGCCAGGTCGCCAGCTGGCTGCTGCACTGCCAGGGCGCCGCTGCCATGGCGCGGACCAATGACCCGAACTCGGCTGGCAGCCAGTTCTACATCACGCGCGGCGATGCCGAGCACCTCAACGCCTCCTACACGGTCTGGGGTCGGGTGCGTTACGGACAGGATGCTGTCAACAATATCGCCGTGGGCACGTATCAGCAGGATCCGGGTTTCACCCCGGACCTCATCCGATCCATGCGGGTGGAGGCTGAACTGCCCGAGGCAGAGCGTACCAATGTTCAGGTTGTCGACACGGACCACCCGTCCTTCGCGGCCTATCTCGAAACCCTGCGTGACACCTCCGGAGCACTGCCGGATGTCTGCGCGATTGATATTCCCACTCGAATTCAGGACTAAGACGAATGGCTGACGAAAAAATCGTATTCACCCTTGATGGCGGTGATGTTGTGATCGGACTGCGCCCGGACCTGGCGCCGAAGCATGTCGAGCAGATCACCAAACTGGTCAAGGATGGCTTCTACGACGGCCTGACCTTCCACCGCGTCATCGACGGTTTTGTCGCCCAGGGCGGTTGCCCGAACGGCAATGGCATGGGTGGATCCGGTACGAATATCCCGGCCGAGTTCAATGCCGAGCCGCATGTGCGTGGCACCATGTCCATGGCCCGCGCTGCGGATCCGAACTCCGCGTCCAGCCAGTTCTTCATCTGCCTGGACGAAGTTCCGTACCTCAACAACCAGTACACCGTCTGGGGCCAGGTTGAATCCGGCATGGAACACGTCGACGCGCTGCCGAAGGGCGAGCCGCCGGCCGAGCCGGGCAAGATCATCAAGGCCACCGTCATCGAGGCATAGGGCTTTGAGCTGGATCAAGACAGTTTCACGAGAGGCGGCCACTGGCCGCCTCAAGTCTATCTATGACCGGGTGGCCGGTCCGGATGGTCAGATCGACAATATCCTGGCGTCGCACAGCCTGCGCCCGCACACGCTGGAAGGCCATATGGCCCTCTACAAGGCGACGCTGCATCATTTCGGCAATACGCTGGACAAGGCCTATCTGGAAACGATCGGCACCTATGTCAGCATGCTCAACAAATGCGCCTATTGTGTCGAACACCATTTTGCAGGCCTGAAACGTCTGTTGGGTGATGATGCTCGCGCTGCTGAGATCCGCTCGGCGCTGGAGAGCGATGACCTGGCGTCCGCTTTCGACGGTCGTGATCTGGCCGGGCTGGAATACGCGCGTGAACTGACCCGGCAGCCCTCTGCGCTGAGTGGTGAAGTTATCGAGCGCATGCGCGCGGCGGGCTTTGACGACGGAGAGGTCCTGGAGATCAACCAGGTCACTGCCTATTTTGCCTATGCCAACCGCACCGTGCTGGGGCTGGGTGTCAGCCATGTGGGCGAGGAGCTCGGCCTGTCACCCAATGACAGCGATAGCCCGGACGACTGGTCACACGGCTAGTCAGACTCGATACGGGCGAGATCGATGATCAGGGGACGGTGGTCGGAGCCGGTTGCGGGTCCAACCTCGATCTCAACCCGGGCCCAGTTCTCGCCGGCGAAGGCGTGATCAATCCCGACAATCGGCAAGGGTGCCGGCCAGCTGGCCTGGTGGCGTGTCAGGCGCGTCAGCTGCCAGTCCATCTCCATCCTGCGCAGAGCATGGGCGGGCGAGGCGGCGTTGAAATCTCCGACCAGAACGAGATCCGGCCGCTCGACCCGGCCCAGCTCCTGGGCAATGGCGTCGATCTGCTCGCCCTGGTGGGAGAGAGGTTCCGGCCATGTGAGGTGAATTGATCCCAGCATGAAGCGAGTGCCATCGGCCAGCTCAACTTCGGCCCAGGCGCTCGAGGGCAGATCCAGATAGGGCTCACCCGGGCGATGGTTCGGCCGCAGACAGCCACTGCCGCTCAGCGGCAGGCGGCTGTAGATGCGCGTCGATTCCCAGCGGCAACGGATGAAATAAGGGTATTCGCCTTCCAGCGCCTCCAGCATGGGGTTCTGGTGGTTATAGGCTTCCTGCAGCGCGATGATGTCCGGATCGCTGGCCTCGACCACCTCGACCAGCCCGCGCGCGGCGCGGGTTGAACCCCACAGATTATGACTCACAATTCGGATGTCTCGCCCGGTTTCGATAACCGGAATATCGCGTGTGTCGACGGCGATCGCCGCGAGCAGGGTGATGCAGATACTGGTGGCGGCCGCGAGGGCGAGGGTGCGCAGGGCCAGGGTCGCGACCAGCAGGCCGATCGCGCCAGCCATCCAGACAGGCCAGAGATGGTTGAATGTGTCGGTGGGCGCGCCAAATACCCCCGCAAGACAGGCGGCTGTCAGCAGGATCAACCCGCTGCTTGCCAGTAACAGACCCGAGCGGATCCAGTTCATTCAACGCTCCATGTGCAGAGAAATCGCCGCTTGCGTGTTGCCGACAAGAATGGCGAAAGATAGACGGTGCGGCATGAAAGTAACTGACTTCGACTTTGAACTGCCCGAGGAGCGTATCGCGCTTCGTCCGGCGCGTCCCCGTGATGCTGCACGCCTGTTGCACGTCGCGGCCGGCGGCGCGTTGGCCGACAAGGGCGTGCGCGACCTGCCGGACCTGCTGCAACCCGGGGACCTGATGGTCATCAACGACACCAGGGTCATTCCGGCCGCGCTGGAAGGCATTCGCCCCGCCCGCGCGCATGGCGGCGGCGGGGATGTGACGCTTGAAGTCAATCTGCACAAGCGCGAGGCCGCTGATGCCTGGCGCGCCTTCATTCGCCCCGCCAAACGCATCCGGGAAGGCGATACGGTCCGCTTTGGCGCGCTGTCGGCTGTGGTCGAGGCCAAGTCGGACGGTGGAGACACGCTGTTGCGGTTCGATCAGTCCGGGGCCTTGCTGGACGAGGCGATTGCCGCAACCGGCGCGCCGCCGCTGCCGCCATATATCGCGCGCAAGCGTGGTGTCGACGAGCAGGACAATGAAGACTACCAGACCCTGTTCGCGCGGGAAGAGGGATCGGTTGCTGCGCCGACGGCTGGCCTGCACTTTACCGAGGGCCTGTTGCAGGCGCTCAGGGATCGCGGCGTGGAGCTGGTCCATGTGACCCTGCATGTGGGGGCCGGCACTTTCCTGCCGGTCAAGGTGGATGACACCGATGATCATGACATGCACTCGGAATGGTGCACGATTTCAAAGGCCGCTGCTCAACAGATCAACCAGGCCAAGGCGGATGGTCGCCGGGTCATCCCTGTCGGCACCACGGCTCTGCGCACGCTTGAAAGCCTGGCGTCTGAGCCGGGCAAGGTCGAGGCAACCAGTCGCGACACCAATATCTTCATCACGCCAGGTTATGAATTCCGCATCGCCGACGCCCTGATGACCAATTTTCATCTGCCCAAGTCCACGCTCTTCATGCTGGTCAGTGCGATGAGTGGGCTGGATGTGATGCAGAAGGCCTATGCCCACGCCATCGCCGAGGAATATCGTTTCTATTCCTACGGCGATGCGTGCCTGCTGGAGCGACAGACATGAGCGCCTTTCCCTATACGATCCATGCAACCGACGGCGCGGCGCGCTGTGGCACGCTTTCCACCTCGCGCGGCGATATCCAGACGCCGGCCTTCATGCCTGTGGGCACGGCAGGCACGGTCAAGGCGCTCTATATGGACCAGGTGAAGGGCACCGGCGCCGACATCATCCTGGGCAATACCTATCACCTCATGCTGCGCCCGGGTGCCGAGCGGGTGAAGAGTCTGGGCGGTTTGCACAAATTCTCGACCTGGCAGGGTCCGATGCTGACCGATAGTGGCGGTTTCCAGGTCTGGTCGCTCTCCAAGCTCCGAAAGATGACCGAGGAGGGGGTGAAGTTCCGCTCCCATATCGACGGGTCGGAATACAATCTGACGCCGGAACGCTCGATCGAGATCCAGGCGGACCTCTTGGGCGCGGACATTTCCATGCAGCTGGACGAGTGCACCCCCTTTGGCTGTTCGCAAGAAGAGGCCCGTGCCTCCATGGAGCTCTCCCTGCGCTGGGGCGCGCGCTCCAAACAGGCCTTTGGCACGCGGGACACCCAGGCGCTGTTCGGCATTGTCCAGGGATCGGTGTTCGAGAACCTTCGCCGCGAAAGCGCGGAACGGTCCATCGAAACCGGGTATGACGGATATGCCATTGGCGGACTCGCGGTAGGCGAGGGGTTTGAAGTGATGTGTGAAGTCCTCGACTACACCACACCGCACCTGCCAAGCGAGCGCCCGCGTTACCTGATGGGCGTGGGCAAGCCGATCGACCTGGTCGAATCCGTGGCCCGCGGCGTCGATATGTTTGACTGCGTTCTGCCGACCCGTTCCGGTCGTCATGGCCAGGCCTGGTCCGACTGGGGCCCGATCAATATCAAGCGCGCCGAATTCGTCGATGATGACAGCCCGCTGATGCCTGAGCTCAACTGTCCGGCCAGCCGCGATTATTCAAAGGCCTATCTCAATCACCTCTTCCGGTCTGGCGAGTATCTTTCCGCCATGCTCCTGAGCTGGCACAATATCGCCTACTTCCAGGACCTGACGCGGCGCATGCGCGAAGCGATCAAGACGGGCGAATTCGCGGCCTTCCGCAAACAGTTCAACGAACGCTGGCAAGAGGGGCAGGCGCAGCGCGCGGCGCAGCCTTAATCCTCTTCCTCCACGAGCCCATAGGCTTCGAACGCCCGACGCATCTGTGCAGGCGGGCAGCCGAATCCGTCATAGAGGCCGCGCAGATAGCCGCGGCGGCGCTGGGCGTAGTCGCGTTGCTGGTCGGCTTCGCGTTCAATGCGGCCGGCACCCCCAATGAAACGCACGACCGGGCGAACCGGATTGAGACCGACAATGGTGGAGCGATAGAGGCTGCGTGCGCCACTGGCCGCAGCGCCGGGCGCTCGGGAGGCCGCACGGGCGCCGCGCGAGACCCAGCCTTCATCTTCCGGATTGTCTTCAGCTTCGCGGCGCTGGACTTCCTCGATATCGGGGCCAAGCACCACCGTCAGGCGGGCGATGTCGCGCGCCACCGTCGAACAGCGACGGCGCGAGCCTTCACCGCCATAGGGCGTGGGCACGGTGTCATCGCCTTCATCAACCATGACGGCGCCGGGGCGCCGCCGTGGCAGTCCGGCGGCATCTTCCAGCGCAACCCGGGTTTCCGTTTGTGCAAAGTCCGATGCCTCGCCAGCACGCTGGCGGGTCGACGAGCATGCACTTGCCGCTAACGCCGCAATAACACACGCAAAAATGAAATTCATTCCCCTCATGAGAAGCATCTTACTGAAGAATGTGACGAAAGATCATCAAAAATGCTGAAATATCGCAGCAATCGCGGATTGACCCCGCGGAATCTCGCGCATATGTTCCGCGCTCCTTCGGGACGGGAGCCGATAGCTCAGCTGGTAGAGCATCTGACTTTTAATCAGACGGTCCAGGGTTCGAATCCCTGTCGGCTCACCATTTCCTCCTAAATTCAAATATTTGATCGCACAGGAAGTGGTTCTCCCAACTCCCGTATCCCGGGAGTGACGGGTAAGACTATCGCGTTCTGCGCGAGTGTGATTCTCCTTGCGCACAATCAGCCGGGTTCAGCCGGTATGCTTGATTTGTGTCCCGCGCTCGTGAAACCTGCACATCTTGCAAGCGACGGAAATACAATGCGCAAACTCGACCAGTATGACCGTTCCATCCTTCGCCACCTGCAGCGGGACGGGCGTATGTCGATCGTTGATCTGGCTGAACGTGTGGGACTGTCAAAGACGCCGACCCAGCGGCGGGTGAAAATGCTGGAGGATGACGGGCTGATCGAGCATTACGCGGCGGTCCTGGATCCGGCGAGCCTGGGACTGAATTTCTGCGTCTGGGTCATGATCCGTCTTGGCAAGCACCGCCGGGAGACCGTGGATGAGTTCCTCGCGGCCGTGGCCAAGAATGATGCGATTACCGAGTGTTGCCTGGTGACCGGTGGCGCCGATTACATGCTTCGTGTGCACGCGCGAGACATCAAGGATTATCGCGATTTCATGATGGCGGATCTGGTCAACCTGCCCGGCGTGACCGAGGTGACGACGCACGTCGTCCTGGACGAACCGAAAACCCGCAGCAGCCTGCCACTGCCAACCGACTAGGCCGGACGGTTCAAACGCTCTGCTATGACGTCTTCGCAGACCGCGGCGGGGGAACGTGATTCGGCTGCGGATCGTTTCAGATAGCTCGCGCTGAGCTCGGCTATGCTTTCCAGTTTCGCATCGACCCTGATGGGGTCGAAGACGCGCCCTTCGCGGTCCGCCTCGTATTCCTCGGCACCGGCAATCAGGCCGCCGCCATTGGCGAGATAGTCCGGCACATAGACAATGCCCATGCGATGCAGGAGATCGGCGAGAGCCGGGCTTTCCAGCTGGTTGTTCGCGGCCCCGCAAATCACGCCGATATCCAGGCGGGCAAGGTTATTGCCCTGGATTACGGATCCCAGTGCACATGGGGCGAAAACATCGATGCGGCGATCGAACAGGCTTTTCGGCGAGACGATTTCGGCACCAAATAGCTGGGCCAGCCTGGCCGCGCGCCAGGGCTGTATTTCGCAAACAGCCAGCTCTCCGCCCGCTGCATGAACGAGCCGCGCGAGTTCATGACCCACGGAGCCGGCGCCCTGGATCAGGACCTTGATGCCGGTGAAACCCTGCGCGCCGAACCGGTATTCGATCGCGGCCTTCATGGCATTGAAGACACCGCGCGCGGTAAACGGAGCCGGATTACCGCAGCCCTGCGACGTGCCCACGGCATAGGGTGTGTGCTGTCGCAGCGCCTCGACATCACTGACGGACATATTGACGTCCTCGCCGCCGACGTAACGTCCCTCCAGCGTGTTGATACCCGCTCCAAGTGCTGCCCAGAAGGCATCCGTCTTGATATTGCCCGGATCACCGCGAACCACGGTCTTTCCTCCGGCATAAGGCAGGTCCAGAACCGCAGCCTTGCGCGCCATGCCCTCTGACAGGCGACGCGCATCCTCGTCTGCCGCTTCATCGCTGGTATAGGGCAGGACCCGGATCCCGCCGAGCGCGGGCAGGCCCGCGGGGCCGGCAAGACCGATGCGGGCATTGAGGCCGGCTGATGCATCGCGCAGCTGGTGTAGTATCGGTGTCGAGAAGCGGGGCAATTCGAGCAACATGAAATCCTCCAATGATGCGACAATACTTCCTGTCAGCGCGGATTTGTGGCTAAATTATCCGCATATATCGTGGATCTGTGGTCGAATTGACCTTTCTCTGTCGCGTTGCCGATCTTCTGAGCTTGCCTCACCGGCGATTGCCCCTAATCTCCTTCGCAAAAGGGGAGAGGATCATGTCACCAGTTCGTAAAACGTCTGTGCTCGCCATGTTGTGCGGGGCCCTGTTGGCTGCCTGTGGCGGAGAGCGCGTCGCCGAGCCGCCCCAGGCTCTCGAAAACACCCGACGGGTCATCGCACAGGGAGAGGTGATCGGTTTTGCGACAGAACAGGGGGCCGAGGCCTGGCTCGCCATTCCCTATGCCGCGCCGCCGGTTGGTGACCTGCGCTGGCGTGCGCCGCGGCCGGCTGCCGGGTTTGACGGGCCGTTCGAGGCTCTGAGCCATGGCGTGCGCTGTCCCCAGCTGACCAATGGTCTGGATGAGGCAGAAGGTCTGGAGTCGGGCCTGATCGTGGGTAGCGAAGATTGCCTGACCCTGGACATCTATGCGCCGCCCAATGCCGAAAACCTGCCGGTCATGGTGTGGATCCATGGCGGCGGCAATGTGTGGGGGCGTTCGGGCGCCTATAACGGCTCCCAGTTGGCGCTCGACCAGGATGTGGTGGTGATCGCGATCCAGTATCGCCTTGGCCCGCTGGGCTGGATGGCGCATCCGACCTTGCGTGCTGACGCCGAGACAGAAGCCGATGCAGCGGCCAGCTTCGCCCTGCTCGACATGATCGCGGCGCTGGAATGGGTGCAGGCGAATGCCGCGGCGTTTGGCGGTGACACCGACCGTGTGACGATATTCGGCGAAAGTGCCGGCGGGCATAATGTCGCCGGCCTGATGGCAAGCCCGCGGGCGCGTGGTCTCTTCCACGCAGGCATTATCCAGAGCGGTATTGTCTGGTCTCGTCCGCTGGACGTGGCGGAACACGGTTCGGACTGGGAGCAGCATGGCGCGGTTCCGACCATCGCGGGACTGGTAGGGAGCGAGGCCAGCGCTGCGGATATCCGCGCGATCGGTCTGGAAGCGCTGTTTGCGGCCTATGAGGATGAAGGCATCACCGACATGCCGCGCATGATCGAGGATGGTGTCGTACTGGGCGAGGGCGGCATTCTGGCCGCGGCCTCGACGCCGGGCGGTTTCAATGACCTGCCGGTGATTACCGGCACCAATCTGGAGGAAATGAAGCTCTACAAGGCGCTGGACCCGGACCTGGTGCGCCGTTTCGGCATGCTTTTATGGCCGCGCGATGCGGGCGCCTATGAGGCCGTAGCGGAATATCCCAGCCGTTTCTGGCGAGCGCTGGCCGTGGACGAACTGGCCAATCGCCTGCGGGCCAGCGGACATGAGAATGTCTGGGCCTATCGTTTTGACTGGAATGATGGTGGTTCCTTCCTGGTCACGGATAGCGGGCAATTGTTCGGTGCGGCGCACTCGATGGAGATCCCCTTCGTCTTCAACCATTTTGAATTCTATGGCGCGCTGGACGGCCTGTTGTTCACCGATGGCAATGCCGAGGGCCGCGAGGCCATTGCGGCGGCCATGGGCGCGCACTGGGGCCGGTTTGCCCATGAGGGTGTTCCGGGCAGTGACTGGGATCGCTGGCAGGCGGGTGGGGCGCTGATGCGTTTCGACACGCCGTTGGAAGGTGGCCAGCAGATGATGGTGGGCGAGGAGAGCCTTGCCGGAATTCTCGAGGGCTTGGCGCAGGACGATCGTCTGGATGATCGCCAGCGCTGCGTGGTGGCCGAGGAACTGACGGGCTGGAACCCGAGCGATGCGGATCAGATTTCGGCGGCCATAACCTGCTGATTGTCCAGATCAACCGCTTCCATGAGATAGCCGAAACAATCGTCATGGATGATGGTTGTGTCGAGCGTGATCATGGACGGTGTTGCGTCGCGAACCAGGATCAGACCGTCCGCCTGACGTTCGAAAAAGTGTTCGGTAATATCCTGGCGCGCTGCATTGAACACGCGCAGCGGCATGCCGGACTGTGACACCCGCGCCCAGTGCGTACCGGCCTGTCTGGGCGAGAAATTCCACTCATCCATTCCGGAGGGAAAGAGAAGCGGGGCGTCCGAGGATGGCGTGAAGCCGATGCGCCACCCCGGTTCGATCTCCATCCGGCCCACCGTATGATAGACGGTCAGATCACGGTCCCGCCCCGTTTGTCGAAAGGCACTGAGGTGCAGGGTGTCGTGCACAAGATCAAAGGCGCGCTCGACACCGGCCGGTTCGCCCGGTCGACCTGCCTCAACAGTAACGGCGGGGCACAGGCGTGAGAGCGCCATGGAGATGACACTCGCCGGATTGCGGAAATAGACCACGGTCGGGCTGAACATCGAGGCCAGGTGCAGGAAGTCGGGTGCCAGACTGTTGATACAGCCATAGAGCGGATTGCGTCCTGTATTGTTGTGGATGTCGATGGCGGCAAACAGATTGCGACCCGCAAGCTTGTCCAGCACCCGGTTCGCCAGTGCATGTTCGGCGCTGTCGCCGCCATTCCAGATTCGGTTGTAGTCCGGCTGGCCCGCAATATGGCGCAGACCGGCCTCGGCGGCCCGTACATTGCCAATGAAGACGAGCACGGTGCGGGGCAGGGGATGGCTGCGCATCCAGCGCGCCAGGCGTTGCAACACGCTAAACCCAGTTGTCTCATTGCCGTGCAGGAGAACAGATAAGAACACGGTTTCTTCCGACCGCCCCTTCAGCTCGACCAGGCAGGGATTGGGAAACAGCTTGCGGATCTCACGCGCATTGATACGCAAGAGTTCAGCGGGCAGGTCGTGACGCTCATCGAGCGTGAGATCTAGTGTGTCCATCGATGAACCGGTTGGCCTTTTTCCTGGCGGTCCAGATAGCCTTGAACCATCATCTGATGATCATTGCCATGGCAGTTGGCGTGGGCACGCTGCCAGGCTGCGCCAGTCTGGCCATTGCGGGCTCGGGCCCGGATGATGCCCATATAGTGGCTCGCATCCAGCGCGCTGATCCCGGCATCGATCAGTGCCTGTTCAGCAAGGTCGGCCAGCGCGTTGCAGATCAGGCTCTGGATATCGTGCACCTGCCCGTCCAGCCAGACGACCGAAGCGCCGAGACCACGCTTGGCGCAGGCATAGAGATTCCGTCAGGCCAGCTCGAAAGGCAGGCGTTCCTCCAGTCCGTCTTCCTGTGCCAGGTGCAAGGTCAGACCGATGGCAAAGGCGGTGTTTGCGACGACATCGACAACCGTTGGACCCGCCGCCATGACCCGGTTTTCGATACGCAGGTGTGGAGCCTCGCCTGGCGAGGCGTGAAAAATTGGCCGGTTCCAGCGCCAGATCGTGCCGTGCTGGAGCTTGAGATGGACCAGCTCCTCGCGCTCGCTTTGCGAAACCATCGGCAGGAAGGGGATGTAGGTGTCCAGATTCTCGATGAACAATTCCATCAGGGATGACCTGAGATAACGCTCGCCAAACGTCACCCGGCTGGCATGTCGACCATCCACGCCGCGCGGTCCTGGCAGGTTCACCGCGGATTCAAACGCAGGGATGCGCGTCTCCTCCCACAGACGGCGGCCGTAGAGGAATGGCGAGTTCGCGGATACGGCCACGATCGCTGCGGAGGCGACCTGCATTGCGTTGTAGTTACGGACCGCGTTCTCCTCTGAGGTCATCAGGTGAACCTGCAGCGATGTACAGGCGGCCTCGGTCATCAGGTGGTCCTGTATGAGCGAGAGCTGGTCACGCCCTTCGATATCGACGCAAAGCGGTTTGCCGCCGCGCAGCTGGAAAAGACGTTCATTGAGCAGGCGGTAGCGCTCCGACGGGGTGATGGTGTCGAGTGAGAGATGGCCTTCGCGAAGGGTGGGCGGGATGCCGATCATCATCGGGCGCAGTCCGATCTCCTGCGCGGTCGTCCTGGCCTGTTTCCAATGCGTGTTGAGCTCATCCTCAAAGTCGCTGAAACAGCGACAGGAGAGGGCGCGCGGTTCGGAGTTGAACTCGAAATTGAACGCGGCCAGCTCTGGCACCATGGCCGGATCATTCAGCCGTTCGAGGAATTCCAGATTTCGTTCGGCGGGAAAGCAATCGACGTCAATCAGCCAGGCCTCAAGCTCCAGGCCGCTGAAGGCGGGTGAGGCGGGGTTGAAGGCGCCTTCCCGGAACCATTGCATCACGAGGCTCGTTTCAGAGCGCAGCCGGTGCTGGAAAGTATCCTCACACAAGACTTCCTGGCTGGAAATTTCACGTCCCATAATAGTCTCTCTTTATTTAAGGGTATTTCAGCTTCGCCGGGCAACACGATGCGACCAATTGGCCCGGGCGCTTTCTGGCTGTGGCGCTGGCAGGGCGAATGGGGCTACACGGGTTTGCATAAGGACAGGTCCGCAAATCGATGAATGAATTCCTGCTACAGGCCGCCATCTATCTGGGCGCCGGCGCGGTCGCCGTGCCGCTGGCACACCGGCTGGGGCTGGGCTCTGTGCTGGGCTATTTGGTTGCGGGCATTCTCATTGCTCCGCTGCTGGAACAGGTCGGGTCGGATCATGAGACCGTGCAGCATTTCGCCGAGTTTGGCGTTGTAATGATGCTGTTCCTGATCGGGCTGGAATTGCAGCCGGGTCTGCTCTGGTCGATGCGTTCGCGCCTGTTCGGTCTGGGCGGGGCACAGGTTCTGGTGACAGCCAGCGTAATCGCCGGCGGTCTCTACCTGTTTGGGCAACCGGTCGCCACCGCGTCGGCACTGGGCCTGATCCTGGCGCTCTCCTCGACAGCAATTGTCCTGCAGACGCTTGGCGAGAAGAAGTGGCTTCGCAGTGAGGGCGGGCAGTCGGCCTTTGGCGTGCTCCTGTTCCAGGACATCGCGGTTATCCCGATCCTGGCGCTCCTGCCTTTCCTGGCCATTGGCGGTGCCGGGGAAAGCGCGTCAGGCAGTGGTCATGCAACCGCCAGCCTGATTGCGGACTATCCCGCCTGGGCACAGGCCGTACTGACATTGTCTGCGGTGGCCGTGGTCATTCTGGTTGGTCGTTATCTGACGCGTCCGGCCTTTCGGATCATCGCCCGAACCGGCCTGCGAGAACTTTTTCTGGGCTCCGCGCTCTTGCTCGTCATCCTCATCGCCATGTTGATGAGCTATGTAGGCCTGTCACCCGCGCTCGGGACTTTCCTGGCCGGCGTGGTCCTGGCTGACAGTGAATACCGGCACGAGCTGGAAAGTGACCTTGCCTCGTTCAAGGGGCTGCTGCTCGGCGTGTTCTTCATCACGGTTGGAGCCGGGATTGATTTTGATTTGCTGGCAGCCCAGCCCGTGCAGATTGTTTCAGGCGCGGTGGCGCTCATACTGCTCAAGGGCATAGTCTTGTGGCTGCTGGGGACCGGTTTCGGGCTGCGCAAGCGGGAGCGCTGGCTGTTTTCCATGTCGCTGGCCCAGGCTGGCGAGTTCGCCTTTGTCCTGCTGACTTTCGCCGTCAGCTCCCACGTCCTGCCAGCAGAGATCGCTGCCTTCACCTCACTGGTTGTTGCGTTGTCCATGCTGGCGACCCCGGCTCTGCTCTTGTCCTATGAACACCTTGTCGCGCCCCGGGTGCGTCTGGGTGAGGGGACGGATCGCTCACATGACAAAATCGAGGAGACGGGGAGTGTGATTATCGCCGGCATGGGCCGGTTTGGGCAGATCGTGCAGCGCATGCTGGTGATGACCGGCCATCGGCCCGTCGTCCTTGATTCTTCCGCCGAGCACATCGATTCGCTACGCAAGTTCGGAATTGATGTCTATTACGGTGACGCGGTGCGTCCGGACATGCTGGTTGCAGCCGGTATCGCCAATGCAAAACTCTTCATCGTCGCGATTGACGGCCGTGATCGCGCGGTTGAACTGGTTGACTTTGTGCGCCGTCGTTATCCGCAGGTTCGCATCCTGGCACGCGCGGCAGATCGCGATCATGTCTGTCGCCTGTGTGCAGCCGGGGCGGATACCGCCTTTCGCGAGATGTTCGGCTCCTCAGTGGCAATGGCCAAATCCGCGCTGATTGAGCTCGGGCACAGTGAAGATGATGCCGATCGCAAGGCGAGGGCGTTTGACGAGCATGACACCGCGGGGCTGCGCCACCTGATGGAAGTCTGGGATGCAGAGCTAGACGTATTTTCCAACCCGACTTACATCGCCCGCGCCAAGAGCCGCGCTGACGAGTTTGCCGAGTTGATGGCGCAGGATGAGGAAGAGCGGGAACGTTCGGATAATCAAGAACCTGCGCCGAAAGAATAAACTATCTCAACTTGTGAGTGAAAACCGCTTCACCTGACTGGCCGGAGTGGTTAATCTCCCGGTAACTTGTACGGAGTCGTGTGGTGAAGCATTTGCTGGGGATAGCGCTTTCCATCGCTCTGGGTGCGGGCGCTTTTGCGCAGGACCCAGAGGAGGATCCTGATTCCATTGGTGTGCTTCAATCCGACGGTGTCGTCGAAGAAGCCGAGCCCGAAGTGCCGCTTCTGCCTCAGCCCGCGCTTGAGCTGTGGGATGCGGCCGATCTTGATTCGATCGTCACAACGCTGTTCGAGGCCCCCAGTCACGGCCTGCCCTCGCTGGACCACCTCGCTTTTCGTATCGCCAATCCGCAGGAAGCGCTGGAGAGCCGACAGGCGTTGGCGCAGCACGCATTCCTGCAATATGGCGGTTGGTTGCGTTTCGGGCTGATCGACCAAGAAACACATGCTGTTCGTGACCTTTCCAACGAGGAGCGCAACACGATTATTGCCGCTCTGAGTGAGGCCCTGGCCAACGGAGATGTCGCCGCGGCCCTGGATGGGTTTGCGCCGCGGGTCCGGGATTATGAAATCCTGCGTCGGGAAATGTTGCGCATGATGGCGCTGCAGCCGATCTGGCCGGAAATCGAGTTCGAGGGCGGGGCACTGGAGCCCGGGGCGACGGGGCCGCGTGTCGAGCAATTGCGCGCGCGCCTGGCAGCGGAAGGCCTTTATCGGTCCGACTGGGAGGATGGTGCCCCCTACGGGCCACGACTGGAGACCGCTGTTCGGCGTTTCCAGGGACGGGTCAATCTGGCGCCGAGCGGCCGAATGGATCGCAATACGCTGCGCCAACTCAATATCAGTCCTCTTGATCGCCTGTCGCAACTGCGCGCCAATCTGGAACAGCGGCGTTGGCGCGAGCGCGATCTGGGACGCAAGCATATCTGGGTGAATATCGCCGACTATCGTCTGGAGGCGTGGGAAGACGGCGAACTCGTGCGTACGCATGAGGTAATGGTTGGGCGCACGGCCAGTTCAACGCCGGAATTCTCCGACGAAATGGAATACCTGGTCTTCAATCCCTGGTGGGGCGTGCCAACCGGGTCTGCTCGCTCGCGCTTCCGTTCGATTCGTCGCAATCCGAATGTCGTCGACTATTACGGGTTTCGCATTTTCGATTCCGCGGGCAGCGCGATACAACCTTGGGAAATAGACTGGTCGCAATGGGGGCGATCCTGGCCCTATCGTCTGTCGCAAGCCCCTGGTCCGACCAATCCCATGGGAGAGGTCAAGTTCATCTTCCCCAATCGCCACAATGTCTACATCCATGACACGACCGAGCGGGACCAGTTTGTGCGGACCCGTCGGGATTTCTCCGCCGGGTGTATTCGCGTGGATGATCCGCTGGAGCTTGCGCGCTGGATATTGGCTGGACAGGATGGCTATGATGAGGAGCGTATTTCCCAGGTAGTGCAGGGCAATACGCCCACCGTCGTCTGGCTCGACGAACGCATTCGTGTTCATATCGCCTATTGGACAGTTGTCGGGGACGAGAACGGCGATGTGCGGTATCTCAACGACCTTTACGGGCGCGACACGCGTCTGGTCACGGCGTATCAGGCGGCGTTGGACGGCTATCAGCCGACCCGATCCGAACTGGTGGAGTTGCAGGAAAATCTCGCGATAGCGCTCGAATAGGTCTTGCGGAACAAATACACCTAAACATCAAAGCTCTGGCGGTGGTCAGCGTGTGTAAGTGTCACTCTGGAGCAACGGACCGATTTTTTTGCACCAAATACGTGTTTTGACGCGATGAGCTATGGCCTCAACCCGGTATTTGATGTAGTGAATTTTTAGGAATTGTCCGCAGGGGACGATTCTGCGTAATTCGATATGGATCGAATTTGGTCAGTCACACCAAGGAGGCAGAGCCTCCGGAGGGGGAATGATGAAAACACGGCTTTTCACGGCGGCCGCCGTCGGAGCCATCCTCGCAGCGGCTCCTGCGTTCGCTGACGAAGGCTGGTATGTCCGCGGTGCTGTCGGTTATGGCGGCCCGGGCGACACCGACGTCTCTGGCAGCCTCAATGGCGTAATCAACGGTAGAAGCGATCTGCGTGAAGCAGCAGCTCTCGGTTATTCGTGGGCTGACGGCCTGCGTTTCGAGGCTGAGCTGGCTCACCGTTACAATGACACGGGTGCTATTGGCTCGTTCGAGAACAGCACGTCTGATTTCCAGATGTGGTCGGCAATGGCGAACGCCATTTTCGACTTCAATCCGGAAGGTCTCTACCATCCGTACGTTGGTATCGGTATCGGTCTGACGGACGTTTCCGGCTACCTTGCTGGTTTCACCGCTGGCACGACGCCGCCGATCCCGGTGGCATCTGACTATGTGATTGCACGCGACAGCGACACTGCATTCACGTGGCAGGTTCTGGCTGGTATCGGTTGGGATCTGACCGATCGACTGACCCTCGACACCGAGTACCGCTACTTCTCCGTAGCTGGCACCGACTTCGAGCCGGGCGTCAGTGTTGACTCGATGTCCGGTCACGAGGCTTGGTTCGGTCTGCGTTATTCTTTCGCAGCTCCGCCGCCTCCGCCGCCTCCGCCGCCGCCTCCGCCGCCTCCGCCGCCGCCGCCGCCGCCGCCGCCGCCGCCGCCGCCTCCGCCGCCGGAGTGTGAAGATGTGGACTTCCGTGTCTACTTCGAGTGGGATCGCTCTGACCTGACCGCTCAGGCGCGTTCGATCATCGCTCAGGCTGCGAACGAAGCTGCTAATTGTGATGTGGTTCGTGTGAACGTTGCGGGTTATACCGACCGTTCTGGCGCTGCATCCTACAACGTACGCCTCTCCGAGCGCCGCGCTTCTGCGGTACGTGACGAGCTGGTTCGTCTCGGCATCGCTGCAAGCACCATCTCGATGGAAGCTAATGGTGAGACCCAGAACGCACGTCCGACGGCTGATGGCGTTCGTGAGCCGCTGAACCGTCGTACGGAAGTGGTTATCACGCTCGACTAATCGTCGAACGCGAATTCAAGAGAACGGCTCGGCATTTCGCCGGGCCGTTCTTTTTTGGAATAAACGTGCTCAAATCGACCGGTTTTCGGGTCGATCAAGTTACATTTTTCGCGCTGCTGAGTATGGCCTTGACCGCTGGATTTGAGCGGTTCAAATCCTCTCCACGGTCTTTTCAGAAGGCCGACAGAACCTGGAGGAGAGGCTGTGAGCAAGCCGGACAAACCATACCGCAAGAAGGACGTTGCTGGGCACGTCCTGTCCCCTGAAACCCAGATGATGAGCTATGGATTTGATCCGAAGCTCTCCGAGATGTCGATCAAGCCGCCGGTCTTCCTGACCTCGACCTTTGCCTTTGCGACGGCTGAGGAGGGCGCAGCCTTCTTCCGTGTCACCCTGGGCCAGGCCGAGGAAGGTGATCCGGATGCCGCGGGTCTGATGTATTCGCGTTTCAATAACCCGAACATGGAAGTCCTGGAGGACCGTCTCGCCATCTTTGATGGTGCCGATGATGCCTGTGTCTTCTCTTCGGGCATGGCCGCGATCTCCACCACGCTGATGGCACTGGCGCATGCCGGTTCCGTGATCCTGCAATCCACACCGCTTTATGGTGGTACGGAAAGCCTGATCCGTAAGTTCCTGCCGAATTACGGCATCAAGTCCGTCGACTTTGATTCTGGCGCCGAGGAAGACGCGATCCGCGCAGCCGCCGACGAAGCCATGAGTTTGGGCGAGGTTTCGGTCATATATTGCGAGACGCCAACCAACCCGACCAATGACCTGGTCGATCTTGGCGCATTGGGCCGCGTCGCCGACATGATCGGTGAAGCCCAGGGCACACGCCCCAAAATCGTGGTCGACAACACGTTCCTTGGGCCGGTCAACAAGTCCCCGCTGACGCTGGGTGCTGATGTTCTGGTCTATTCCCTCACCAAATATGTCGGCGGTCACAGTGACCTGATTGCCGGTGCTGCCCTTGGTGAGCCGGAAGCCATGGCCAAGGTGCGTGGTCTGCGTGGTTATCTGGGCACCAATCTGGATGCTCACACCTGCTGGATGCTGCTGCGTTCCCTGGAAACCGTGAAAATCCGCATGGAAGCGGCGGCTGCCGGTGCTCGCAAGGTTGCGGAATTCCTGCGTGAGCATCCCAAGGTCGATCGTGTCCGCTATCTGGGCTTCCAGGAAGAGGGCAGCCGCGAGGCACGGGTCTATGCCGAACAGTGCGACTTTGCCGGTTCCACCTTTGCTTTCGACCTGCCTGACGAAGCGGCGGCGTTCCGCATGCTCAACGCTCTCCAGGTGATGAAGCTGGCTGTCAGCCTCGGCGGAACCGAGACTCTGATCTGTCACCCGGGCTCGACGACTCACCGGGGTGTTGACCCTGAGCTGCGCCGTCGCCAGGGCTTCTCAGACGGCCTGGTCCGTATCTCTGTCGGTATCGAGAATCCGGATGATCTGATCGCCGATCTCAAACAGGCCCTCGAGCACGCGTAGTCTTATGCAGTTAATCCCCGCGGCTTGGCGGCCGCGGGGGTAGACGTCCGCGTTTAAACGGCTATCACAGCTAGATGCTGAAAAACGTCGAACTCAATGCAGAAGAGCGCGCGGTCCTCGATTGGATCGACAGCCGCGCAGACCACATGATCGAGACCGTCAAGGACTGGGCGTCGATCAATTCCGGCAGCAAGAACCCGGAGGGCCTTGAACTGATGCGAGGCAAGCTGGGCGAAGCGTTTGCCGAGCTGGGTGGAGAGATCTCCGCCGTTGAACTCCCGCCTTCCAAGGCCGTGCTGCCAGATGGCCAGGTGGTCGAGCAGGAATACACCCCGTCCTTCCATTGCCGCATCCGCCCCCAGGCGCCGATCCGCATTGTCATGACGGGACACCACGATACGGTTTTCCCCAAGGACAGTCATTTCCAGACCTGTACCTACTGGGATGACGACACGCTCAACGGACCCGGCGTCGCCGACATGAAGGGCGGCATCCTGGTGATGCTGCACGGACTTCTGGCACTCGAGCGCAGCCCCTGGAAGGACGAGATCGGCGTGGATGTGCTGATCTCACCAGACGAGGAGATCGGGTCG
The DNA here is from genome assembly GCF_017643475.1 of Maricaulis sp. Lineage (GTDB taxonomy): Bacteria > Pseudomonadota > Alphaproteobacteria > Caulobacterales > Maricaulaceae > Maricaulis. The sequence goes on along the minus strand of NZ_JAEPNI010000002.1, from coordinate 46,674 downwards.
CTGGGTTCTGCACCGATCCTGGCGGACCTGGCCACGGGTGCCGATATCGGCATGACCTATGAGCCGGCCCTGGCTGATGGTTCGCTGGCGGGCGCTCGCAAGGGATCCGGCAACTGGTCGCTGAAGGTTTCCGGCAAGGCGGCTCACGCTGGCCGTGAGCACCATCTGGGTCGAAATGCGCTGGTCGCAGCCTGTCAGTTCGGGCTGGGCCTGGACGAGCTCAATGGCCGCCGTGAGGGCGTGACGTTCAACATGGCCAAGATTGATGGCGGTGGCCCGCCCAATGTCGTGCCGGACAATGCCGTGGCCCGGTTCAACATCCGTGTTGGCCAGGAAAACGACCGCATCTGGGTCGAGGCCGAGCTTGAACGCCTGCTCGACGAGATCCGCGTGCGCGATGGTATCGAAGCCGAGCTGCATGGGGGGTTCACACGCCCGCCCAAGCCGATGTCCCCAGCGAATGCCAAGATGTTCGAATGGACCAAGGCCGCTGGCGGCGCGCTGGGCCTGGACATTCGCTGGCAGGACACGGGCGGTGTCTGTGAAGGCAATAATCTGTGGGCTGCAGGCTGTCCCAATGTGGATACGCTGGGCGTGCGCGGTGCCGATATCCATTCCGATCGCGAGATCGTCAAACTGTCGAGCTTTGCCGAGCGGGCGAAACTGTCAGCCGTTTTGCTGATGAAATTCGCGCGCGGCGAGTTCGACGCCAAACAAGCAAGAGCACTGGCGAAAACAAGCCAGGCCTGACACAGGGGAAGACATGCTGATCGTACGCGCGGGCAAACGCTCCGACATCGATGCGCTGATCAAGCTGGCTGCTGAGGCCGGTACCGGTTTCACGAGCCTGGCTCTGCCGCCGGAAGCGCTGGAAGAAAAACTGATCAAGTCGGAAAAGGCCTTCGGTCTGCCTGGCACGGAGCAGACCGAGGATGTCTATCAGCTGATGCTGGAGGACACCGAGAGTGGCCAGATCGTTGGCTGTTCCGCGGTCAAGGCGATGATCGGCGTGTCCAAACCCTATTGGGATTTCAAGATCATCACGCTTGCCCAACACTCCAGTGAGGCGGACCGCCGTTTCGACATGGATGCACTCCTGCTGGTCAATGACTTTGCCGGCGCGACCGAGGTCGGCACCCTGTTTGTCTCGGAGGCCGGGCGCGGCTCAGGGGCAGGGCGCCTGGTCGCCCAGTCTCGCTACCTGTTGATCGCCGCTGGCCGGCCCCGGTTTGGCGAGAAAGTCGTCGCGGAGCTGCGCGGCGTCGTCGAGGCGGATGGATCCTCACCCTTCTTCGACCACGTCTCCCGACCCTTTTTCCGCATGGATTTCGACGAGGCCGATGCGCTCAGCGCGGCCACGGATAACCAGTTCATCCTGGATCTGGGGCCGCAACACCTTCTCTATGTCGACCTGCTGCCGAAAAGCGCGCGTGACGTCATCGGCCAGACCCACCGCGATGGTGGTGGTGCGCGCAGGTTGTTGGAGTGGGAAGGCTTCCACTATGATCGCTATATCGACATTTTCGACGGCGGTCCGCTGGTCTCGGCCTGGACCGAGAATATCCGCACCCTGAATGAAAGCCGGGAAGTCACTGTCCGAGCGGCCACCACGGCTGGCGGTGTGCCGGGCATTGTCTCTACCGATCGTTTCGACGACTTCCGCACCTGCCAGGCACATGTCGTGGTGGATGGCGACGTGATTGGTCTGTCTCACGACGTCATGGAAGCGCTCAACCTGACTGACGGCGACCGCGCCCGTTTCTGGCGCAAGCAAGGATAAAATCATGCTCTTCATCAACGGCGAGTGGCGCGAAGGCGCTGGCGAACTGTTTCAGTCCCATTGTCCCGCAGACGACACCCTGGTCTGGGAGGGGCGCTCCGCGGCCCCGGCCGATGTTGATGCAGCCTTTACGGCGGCCCGCGCAGCCTTTCCGGAATGGGGACGTCGCCTCTATCCGGAACGTGTCGCCATGGTCGATGCCTACAAGGCCTATCTGGACGCGCACAAGGAAGAGCTTGGCGACCTGATTGCGAGGGAGACCGGCAAGCCGCGCTGGGAAAGCGTCACCGAAGTCGGTGCCATGATCGGCAAGGTCGATATTTCCAAGGCAGCCTACAAGGAACGTACAGGCGAGTTTTCCAACGACACGGCGTTTGGATATGCCGCAATGGCGCACAAGCCGCTGGGCGTGATGTTCGTGCTCGGGCCGTACAACTTCCCGGGGCACCTGCCCAATGGTCATATCATCCCGGCTTTGCTGGCTGGCAATACGATCGTCTTCAAACCATCCGAGGTCACGCCGGCTGTCGGAGAATTCATGGTCAAGGCCTGGGAAGCTGCCGGTTTGCCGGCTGGCGTTCTCAACCTGGTCCAGGGCGCACGTGAAACCGGTGCAGCCTCGCTGGACAATGCCGAGCTTGATGGTGTCCTGTTCACCGGCTCCTGGGGTACGGGCAAGTTCATCCACGAGAAATTTGCCGGTCGCACCGGTGTCCAGCTGGCACTGGAAATGGGCGGCAATAACCCGCTTGTTGTCTGGGGTGCCAAGGATGCGGAAGCTGCGGCGCGCATCGCCGTCAATTCTTCCTACATCACCGCTGGGCAACGCTGTTCCTGCGCCCGTCGCCTGATCATTCCGGACAATGAGTTCGGTCAGGCCGTGGTTGATCATATCGCCGACTTTGCCGGTCGCCTGACGATCGGCAAGTGGGATGACGCGGACCAGCCCTTCATCGGCCCGCTCGTGTCCGCCCAGGCCGCTCGCAATGTGCTCAAGGCGCAGGACGAGCTGCTGGAAGCCGGTGCCACCGCGATCCGCGCAGCTGAGCCGATGGATCTCGGTGAGGCCTTTATCCGCCCGGGCATTATCGATGTCACGGGAGTGCAGGTGGAGGACGAGGAGATCTTTGGTCCCGTCATCCAGGTCATTCGCGTCTCCAGTTTTGATGACGCCATCGCTGCGGCCAATGACACGGCCTATGGCCTGTCCTCTGGCCTTGTCTCCGATGATGAGAGCCTTTGGGAGCGTTTCTGGGTCGAGAGCCGTGCCGGCATCGTCAACTGGAACCGTCCGACCTGTGGTGCGGCTTCGAACATGCCGTTCGGCGGGCCAGGCCAGTCGGGCAATCTGCGTCCGAGCGCTTACTACGCTGCTGACTATTGTGCCTACCCGGTCGCCACACAGGCTGCGCGCGAACCGGAGCGCATGGCGATCAAGGGGATCGACTAATCGTGAGCGACGCGCTGGAAGCCAATTTTGATGGTCTGGTAGGGCCCACCCATAATTATGGGGGGCTCTCGCCGGGCAATTTGGCCAGTGCGCGCAATGAGGGCAGTGTGTCCTCGCCCAGAAACGCCGTGCTGGAAGGCCTGGCGAAAATGCGCGAACTGGCGCGCCTGGGCATTCCTCAAGGGGTCTTGCCGCCCCAGGAACGGCCCTTCATCCCCGCCCTCAGGGCGATTGGCTATGGCGGTCGGGACAGCGAAATTCTCGCCAAGGTGACCTGGGAAGAGCCTTACTATCTGAAGATACTGTCCTCGGCTTCCTCGATGTGGGCTGCCAATGCGGCGACGGTCTCGCCGTCCGCCGACACCGGCGACGGCCGGGTGCATTTCACGCCGGCCAATCTGCACACCACAGCGCACCGCGCGATCGAGGGCCCTCAGACCCAGAGTGCGCTGGAGCGGGTTTTCTCCGACCGCGAACGTTTCAAGGTCCATGTCCCGTTGCCCGGTCACGCCCTGTTCGCTGACGAGGGCGCCGCCAATCATGTGCGTCTTGCGCGCAATCATGGTGAGCCCGGTGTGGAATTGCTTGTCTGGGGCCGCGACGGCCTCGTCGCCGATGACGGCAAGTTTCCCGCGCGCCAGACGCGCCAGGCCTGCGAGGCGATCCGGCGCGGACATGGTCTGGACGGTCGCCGTACCGTGTTGGCGCAACAATCCCGTGAAGCCATCGATGCAGGCGCTTTCCACAATGATGTCGTTTGCGTCGGGACGCTCAACACGCTGTTTTTCCATGAGCAGGCCTTCGAGGACCGCCGGCAATTGGAAGAGGATCTCCAGCGCGCCGCGCGGGGGCGTTTTGATCTTGACCTGATCGAGGTACCCGCAGACGAAGTTTCGCTGGAGGACGCGGTTTCTTCCTACCTGTTCAATTCCCAATTGCTGCAGGTGCCAGGAGAGGAGCGTCTGGTCTTGCTCGCGCCGGAGGAGACACGTGAAAACAAGGCGACCGCAGCCTATTGCGAGCGCCTCGTCGCGGGCAATTCGGCCATTGGTGCCGTGCAATTTGCCGGCGTTCGCGAGTCCATGCGCAATGGCGGTGGACCTGCGTGCTTGCGGTTGCGTGTCGTGTTGAACGAGGCTGAGCGACAAGCCGTCAATCCAGCGGTCTGGTTGACGGACGATCTTTATGACCGACTGGTCGACTGGGCCGAGCGACATTACCGGGACCGGTTGGCACCTGCAGACCTTGCAGATCCGCAATTGCTTGGCGAAAGCCAGCGGGCGCTAGACGAGCTGACCTCTATTCTTGAACTGGGTTCGGATTTTTACGACTTCCAGCGCTCCTGATCCCCTCCTTGTTTGAGATTGAAGTCGCACGAATCGCGTCATAGTCTTCGCCGCACGAAGTTTTGGGGCTGCGAGGACTTGGGAATTTCAGTCGATATTGTACTGGTCGACGATGATCCGGATGAACACCTTCTTTTCCACGAGGATTTGAAGGACGCTGGCGTATTGTTTGAATTCTCGGCCTTCACCAAGGCTGACCTCGCGCTGGAACACCTCCAGGAGCGTAGTAACAATCCGGTCCTTCTGCTCACCGATCTCAGCCTGGCCGATGATGCGGCGCTGCGCCTGATCGAGGCCTGCCAGCCCTATCTCAATGGCGGTGCGGTTGGTGTCTATTCCGGCACGAGGAACCCGGAAATGGAGCTACGTTGCCGCGATCTCGGCGCTCTCTTTTACATCGTCAAGCCGGTAACGCGCGACAAGCTGGTTGGTGCGGTGGAGGGGTTGGCCGGTGTGAGCCTCAAATCCGATCCGGATGGCAAGCTGTCTATTCTGGTGTCCTGACCAGAAGTTTCCAATTCTGAGCTTTATTTAACTCGCTTTCTGACGATCGGCTTTTCTATCTTCCCTGTTTTTCGGGGAAAGGTAGGAAATCATGTCTCCTCAGAAACGACTCGGCCAGTGGGCCTTGGCGGCATGCCTTGTTTCCAGCGCACTTCACACCGGTGCCCTGGCCCAGAGCAATAACAGCTTCGTGCTCCCGCAGGAGGTCCGCGACCAGTTCGAATTTGTCATTGGTGAGTGGGATGTCGAGGTCACTCTGGCCAATGGCAATGTCTATCAGGCCGAGTGGCAGAACAGCTGGCTGGCCGATGGTGTCGCGCTGGTCCAGGAATGGCGCGGCCCCTACACCAAGGGCATCGAGCTGCGTTACTACAACGCTGTCGACGGTGGCTGGCAGGGTTATAACGTCTATACGATGAATGGTGGCCAGGCGCGCAGGATGACCTCGGCGCGTGACGGCGCAAACATGGTGGTCACCATCAAGGAGACCAACCGCCAGGGCCAGGAATTCCTCAATCGCGAGACCTATTCCGACATCACCGCGCTCGGTTGGAGCATGCGCTCCGAGCTCTCCTATGACGACGGAGAAACCTGGCAGCCAGGCCAGTATTCGCTTGTGGAAAGGCGGAGGGAGTAGGGCAGATGCCGGTGCGGTCTCAGACCGCTTCGGCGTGACCGACCAGGCCGCCATTCATGGCGTACTCCTGGGAGCCTCGGGAATAGACCTTGTCGCCCTCTGCCACGTCTGACGGCTTGTATTCCGAGAGGTCGGGCAGGCGTTCATAGAGCGGGGCGAAGTCCTGGTAGGTGGCTTCCATCAGCTCGTCATAGCTGTCGATGACGAAATAGGTCTGCTGGAAGTCATCATACCGGTAATCGGTGCGCATGACGCGCTCCAGGTCGAAATGCATGCGGTTCGGCGACTTGGCTTCCAGGCTGAAGATCGACTCGGCCTTGGACGAGACGATGCCAGCGCCATATATGCGGCGACCTTCCGGCGTGTTGATGAGGCCGAATTCGACGGTGTACCAGTAAAGGCGCGCCATATTGGTGATGGTGTTGAACTCCAGCGAACGCAGCCCGCCCTTGCCATAGGCCTGCATATAGTCGGCAAAGACTGGTTGGGTTAGCAGCGGCACGTGTCCGAAGACATCGTGGAAAATGTCCGGCTCGGGCAGATAGTCCAGCTTGTCGCCATCGCGAATGAAACGGCCGGAGACAAAGCGGCGATTGGCGAGATGGTCGTAGAACTCCTTCTCGCCAATGAGGCCCGGCACGGTGACGACCGTCCAGCCGGTGAGTTTTTCCAGCTTCTCGTTGACGCGGCGGAAATCGGGAATGCCACCCTCATTGAGGTTCAGCAGTTCCAGCCCACTGAAGTGCTCGTCCGCGGCACGGCCCTTGAGCACTTCCATCTGGCGCTTGTAGAGCGTCGTCCAGATCGCGTGTTCTTCCGTGGAATAACGTTCCCATTTCTGGTCGATCGTCATGTCTTCTGCCGGTGTTTGTTCGGCAACAACGGGATCGTGGACAGGCATGGGACGTCTCCGCCTAACTAGTTTCAAGTGAAACTAGTTATAGCGCCGAATCTGCCCGGACCCAAGTCGCTTGCTGTGACTTGCGCCAATTCGCCTCAGTTATTGTCGTCGCCGCTCTCGTCCTCGTCACGGCGCCCCCGGTTGAACAGGCCCTGGAGCAATTGCTGGGCGGGATCGGCCTCCGGCTGTTCTTCTTCGCCATCTTGTTGTTGGGCGTCATTGCCGCCCAGGCCGATGGCGTCAAGCAGGCTGTCGCGCAACACATCTTCCGGGCGGGTCGCGTCGCTATTGCCGCCCAGAGCGCTGCTGAGCGCGCCGGAGATCAGCGCCTGGCCCACAGCGGAGGTGTCGACACCGATGCTGATATCGTTGAAACCGCCGCGAATACGCACCGGGATCTCGACACCGCGCAGGTCAGCCGCGCCGCCCTGGCCTTCGATCGAGGCGACAAGGCGCGGGCGCATGCGATAATCCAGCGATTGCGAGGGCAGATCGACAAAGCCGGAGCCCCCCACACGCAGCAGCGGGCTGAGCATGGCGAAGTCGGTATTGTCAGCGCGGCCGCCATTGATCGTGAAACTGCCCGAGAGCGAGGAAAAGTCGGTCTGGGTCTGATCCCCAGCCTCGACCTGTTCGCTGTCATCACTGCTGGTTTCCGCCTCCTGCGGAGAGGATTGGGCGCCAAAGAAGCTGTTCACATTGCGGATCGTCTCGGCCAGGTTGATGCCGACAATCGCGCCATCCTCGAAGCCGAAATTCCCGTTACCGGCCAGCGAGCGCATGATCGCCGCCTGGCTGGCACCGGAGGCTTGCAGGTCCAGCGCGATGCCGCCTGTTCCTGTCAGGCGTTCAAACCCGGCCGCCGCCTGCAGGAAGGGCAGGGCGTTGAGGTCGGAGAGCTGGGCGTTGACGCTGTAGGACGGTGTCGCGGTGCGATTATTGGCCACGACCCGGACGGAACCCGTACCGTCATAAAGCTGGAAATCCGAGAGATTGGCGACCAGGCGGCCACGATCCAGGGTCACGTCGAGGCGGACATTCTCGATATCTATATCGCCATATTCGAACAGGCCGACATTCAGATCCAGGTCGGCATCCACCAGGTTGAGCCCGGCCAGATCGATCTCGTCCTCGCTCCAGGGCGGGATACCGGCATTGGAATTCTCGGCGTCACTGCCGGAGGTCTGTTCGGGCAGATAGGGTGTCACATCCAGATTGGGCAGGTCCAGCGCACCGGTGATGTTCGGGCGCGCGCCGGAGGTGGCGATGTTCAGGCGCCCGGAGCCGCTGATGTCGTCGAAACGGATATTGGACGCGACGAGGCGGACATTGCCCGGCGCAACATCGATTGACCCCTGCGCCGCGAACGCCTGCAGGCGATCACCCGGTGGCAATTCCGCGCCGGCAAAGGTAGCCAGGTTACGCAGGGACGGGATGTTGGCGTCGATCTCGCCATCCAGCTCAAACGCTTCCGACGCCGCCAGGCGGCCATCAAAACTGGCCGAGACCAGATTGCCGCCGAATTCCATGGTGACTTGTGTTTCCGCGCCCTCGAACACGCCGCGGATCGAGCCCACGGCGCCGTCAAAGCTCAGCCGTTCGCCATCGGCTGTCAGCTGACCGGAAATCGCGGCTTCCTCGTCCAGTGAGGGCAGGGACACTTGCAGGGTAAGGCCGGTAATGTCGCGTTGTTGCTGGCCGTCCTCGAAATGGATGCTGGCATTCTCGATGCGCACATCGCCAAAAGACGCTTCGAAGGGCAGGGCGCCCGGGCGGCGCACAAAACCCTCGCCGGAACTCGCCATCTCCGTCGTCGGCGCGTCGGGCGAACGGAAGGTCCAGTTATTGCCGGAGCGGTTCTGCTGCAGCCGGATCACCGGGTCGATCAGCACAAATTCGGTGATCTGTACGTCGGAGGACAGGAGCGGGATGAGTTTCACGCCCACGCGCATTTCCGCCATTTCCGCCATCGGTGTCTCGCCGAACCCGTCCGCATTGGCCAGGCTCACATCGCGCGCAGTGATTTGCAGGCTGGGCAGGATCTGAAGGCTCAGATCGCCGGCCAGGACCACATCCCGGTGCAGGGTGCGGGAGGCTTCCTCGGCAATTCGCTCGCGATAGGAGTTCACGGGAATCAGGAATGGCAGGGCCAGCGCGATGATGACCAGGCCGACAAGACCGAGGAGGGCATAACGAATAATGCGAGACATGATTGGGATTCCCGTATGGCGAGCACGAAAACTAACGCTGTCACGTGACCGTTTCTTGGCGAACGGTGAGGACATGTTTAAGTTAATCGACCAGAGGCAGCCGCACAATCGAAGGGGGAAGGTGCATGTCGTCATCCAATAAAACGAGCCTGATGCAGCGTCGCGAAGTCATTATGGGCCTCGCCGCCGGCTCCATCGTGCCGTTTGTATCCGGTTGCGCGGATAATGCGTCGCTGGGTCGCTCCCAGCTGATGCTGGTCTCCGACGGCCAGTTGGCCCAGCTCTCTGACCAGGCCTGGCGTGATAGTCTTGGCCGTGAACGTGTGCTGCGCGATCCGGGATATACCCGCCGTCTCAACCGTGTTGGCCAGCGTGTCGTCGATGCGTCTGGCCAGGGTCATCTGGACTGGGAATTTGTCGTGTTCGACAGCGATACGGTCAATGCCTGGGTCCTGCCCAATGGCAAGGTCGGTTTCTACAAGGGTATTCTCGACCTGATGGAGACCGATGATCATCTCGCCACCGTGATGGGCCACGAGGTTGGCCATGTCGCCGGCCGCCACTCTGCCGAGCGTGCCAGCCAGCAGATCGCCGCCCAGGTTGGCGTATCGCTGCTGACCTCGGCCCTCGGGGCCAACCAGAATACGGTCGAGTATTCCGATGATATCGGCGCCGCGCTCGGCATGGGTGTCACGCTGGGCGTGATCCTGCCCTATAGCCGCCAGCACGAATACGAGGCCGACCGTCTCGGCGTCGATTACATGGCCCGCTCATCCTATGATCCGCGCCAGGCCATCGACTTCTGGGTCGCCATGTCGACTCTGCACCGGGGCAGTACCGCGGAATTCATGTCGACCCACCCGTCCGACGAGAACCGCATCGCCGCCATGCGCTCCCATATGACCGCGCGTGGCTATACCTAGACCCCTGTTTCCAGGCACCTGCACAAGCATGTGCAAATCGCCTGACTGGGGTGTTGCCAGAGGGGGGCGGGAAGGCTAGTTTCCCGCGCCTCACGGCAAAGCATTCCCGTGAGTACAGCGTGCCGCCTTAGCTCAGTTGGTTAGAGCGCTAGATTGTGGATCTAGAGGTCCCCCGTTCGAACCGGGGAGGCGGTACCATTTTTTCTCTATGAAATCATTGTGTTGTTTTGCCTTAGGTTGCACCAGAAACCGTGATTTGGTCGATTGTGCCCCCTAAATGTGCCCCTTTTCGCGAAAGGTATTGCGGGCTTCACGTCGGCAATGGTGCTCGATGTCTCGCTTGCTAAAGGTTATCGAACCAAGGCAGGACTTCCTGTAGGTCATCGATGAAGGCGTAAGGGCGATCGGTCTTGTTATCTGGATTCAATCGGCGCCATACGTGCTGTAGGTCCCAACCTTCGAAATCCTTTGAATAACGCTTAATGCTCTCCACTAGAGAGTCTGTGTCCGCGCAGGATGTGAGCCTTTCCAGAGTTTCTACACATACAAAGCAGGTAGGAATACGATCCGCATCGATTAGTTCGACACCTTTGTCGATCGCCTTTTGATTGGCCATGTCATTAATCGTTTCCCGAAAATCTCGCAGTGTTGTCGACCAATCCTCGAACGTAACGACGAGACCAGCGCCGTTGCTGACGGAATTGAAAAGCTCGGGTTTCTTGAATTTCCCGGTTCGCACATCATGTGCAAACTTCCAGATTTGATACTGACCATAAGCCAATTCTGATATGAACTCTCCGAGTTTCTCTTGAGCTCGGATATCCGCCTTGAAACGAAACGGCACCCGCTTGGCTTTGCATTCGACGATGAGGGCAGCATCGCCATCTTTGATGCCGAGAATATCAGGCGTTAGCTGTGGGCGATTCTTCGTGCCATAGTGGATTTCGCCGCTCCAATCGCTGTCATCCAACGACGCGCAAAGCAGTTTCAGACAATAAGCTTCGAACCGTTCAGCATAGATATTCTGGCATTCATCAGACCCAACAACACAATCGTAGAACAAGTTCCCCGTGAATCGGTTGAAAAGCAATTCAACCATCGGGACAAACACCTGTGTCGGCGGTCCTGGTAGTAGCAAAACCGGACGCTCTCGGAGCAAGCTGGGCTTGTACGCAACCTCGCCGTCTTCGTCTCGAATACGAGACGCTTCGTTTGTGGCGCTCTGCCAATCGTAACCGATTTTCGAGATGACTTTTCTTTTGTCGTCGAGGGTGACGCCAATGCGCTCGAGACTGGCGGTGAGATAGTTGGAAGGTCTCGACATGGAGAGAGCCCAAAGACCGAATGAACAGCGAACAAAAAGGTCCAGCGAAACCCCCATTTCCTTTTCGAAGTTCGCGTGAATTTCAGGCGCGTTCAGCAGGTAATGGCTTCTGTACAAGGAGGAGAATACGACTAGGCCGCTTTGCCAATGGAATTGGCGGTATTTAATTCTGACGATCTCCCTGAGTACGTCGTCCAAGGCGCCAAATATCGCTGTCTCCGCCTCCTCTAAGTTCTTCAATGAATTCACTAGTTCAGCGAGATAGTCCCAACTCAGCTTGCTAGGATCAGTTGCACCCCTGTCTAACCGACGGTCCGCGTTTGAGACCAGGTACTCATTCGCCAGCGTTTCTAGTAGCCAAGGGTGAGCGTAATATCGGCTTGTAACATCGGCGTTAATTGCCTCAGGCGGCACGTTTCTGAATTGGTTCTCATGAACGGCCTCGGAGCCAGTTTGCAAGCCACGCACTGCCCAGATTAGCCTGAAAAAATCATACGGATTTGAGCTTCTTAAGAGTTCCCGTGTTTTCACGCGTGCCCGGTCTCTTCGGTTTTTGTCGAGAATGTGCTGTTTCATCGGGAAGTCAGAGAGGACATCGGCATTAATCGGGAGGAACTCATTTGAAGTGAGGCGCGAGCAGCACTGTGTTGCCCATAGTTGGTCTTTACGACCTTGCAACTTTAGCGGATTCTGATTTTGCGCAAAGCGATCTCGTCAATCCGTTTGGTATTGTGCCCCTTTTTGTGCCCCCTCTATGGGCCGTTTTGGCCTTATTCGTCCCCTGACGGCGTATTTCCGATGTTTCGATTTTCTTCTTATGTGCATGAAAATATTGAGTTTAATCCATGTCTTGGGGTGCGTTGTGGGGTGCCAGCGCTAGATTGTGGATCTAGAGGTCTCCCGTTCGAACCGGGAAGGCGGTACCATTTTTCTCACAGACCGGGTGTGATCGTGGAGTGTTAGTCCAGCACCTGTTCCACTCCCCCCGTTTCCCCGTCCAGCCACACCCGGGCCCGTGCGCCATTGATCAGCGTCAGATTGGGCGGGCGGTGGCCGATATCCAGATCGAAGAGCACCGGGAAGGGCGCGTCGGCAAGGGCGGTATTCAGCGCATCAAGATCGCTGAAACCGGCATGATCCTTCGCCGGGCCGGCATTGCGGCCCATCAGAAGGCCGGCGATGTCCGTAAACACGCCGCGATGTTTCAATCCCATCAGCGTGCGAGCCAGCTGGGTCGGGGTGAGCTCGACATTCTCCAGATAGAGAAGGCAGGGCAGATCGCCATGCGTTCGGGCAAAGCCCGCCGGGTCGATGCCGTCCTGTCCGAGGAGATGAGCCAGCGTGTCCAGGCATCCGCCCAGAAGGCGCCCCTCGATGCTGATCTTGCCATTGTCACTAGACGCGGCGGTCGGCAGGTATTGCCAGCGTGTGGCATGGGTCGGTTCCAGCGCGGCATGCGGATCCGTCTCGATGGCCGGGAAACCCTTCTGGAAATGGCTGGATGCGTCCTGTGTGAACCGGGCTCCGGCGGGCAGGGCGAGCCAGTCCAGCGTACGTGCGGTCAGCGAGTCTGTCTGGCTGTCCACGAGATCCATCAGATTGGCGCTGTGCACCGTCGCCCAGCCGCACCGCGCCGTCAGTTTGGCCGTGAGCGTGCTGACATCGGAAAAGCCGAACACCCATTTCGGTCGGGCTCTGGCCAGCGCGTCATAGTCCAGCAGCGGCAGCAATTCCATCGCCAGCTCCCCGCCCCAGGGCGGCGCGATGACGGCGATGGTGTCATCCAGCGCAAAACGCATGAACTCGGCCGCACGTTCGCTGACGGGGGCGCTGACATGGCCGACGCTCGCGCGCAGGCAGGCGCCTTCCACGATCTCGAACCCGCGCTGCTTTAGTTGCCGGATCACCAGGTCGAGACGCGCATGGGCGCTCTCGCGAACACCGTCTGAAAAGGCGGTAAGGGCGATGCGCCTGCCGGGGGCGAGGGACGCTGGGTATCTGATCACGGGCGGGCTCCATTGATGCAATATTCTTCCGTGCTCACTCATCGGCGGCAAGCGCGCTTTCAGTCGCTCGATGCAGGCCGTTCCCCGTGCTGTTTGATGGATCCGTGTGCGCAACAGGCCCGGACAACACTTTTCCGCGTTCTCGCATGCAGGCGGCTTGCGTCCGGCGGTGAATGGCCTAAGTCTGCCCCGAACAAGAGGGCAGGAGTAAAAGCGTGATTTCCCTTCTGGCATTGGCCATCCAGGCTGTACCGGCCGAGTCCGGTTCCGAGATCATCTACGTCACCGGCGATCGTGCGGGCGAGGAGCGGACCAGTCTCGCGATCAGCCGCATTGATAGCGATCAGCTGGCACTCACCGGGGCCCAGCATGTGGCCGAGATCATCAATCAGCTGCCGGGCGTCAACCTGCATCGCGGCAATGGCGCGGAACATCTCACCGCGATCCGCTCGCCGGTTCTGACGGGTGGAGCAGGCGCTGGATCTTTCCTCTATCTGGAGGATGGTATCGCCTTGCGGGCAGCGGGATTTGGCAATGTGAACGGGTTGTTCGAGAACCTGAACCAGCTGGCCGGTGGCGTTGAACTTGTTCGCGGTCCGGGACCAGCGCTTTACGGGTCGAACGCGCTGCATGGCCTGGTCAATACGCTGACCCCGCGGACGGGAGAGCGCGGTGAGTTGGAGGCCGAACTTGGCTCGTTCGGCCGCTATCGCGGCCGTCTTGTTTCCGGATGGGGTGAGAATGCCGTGATCGGGCTCGCGGGCCAGCATGAAGATGGCTGGCGCGATGATGCCGGGCTTGATCGGGTTGAAGGTTTCGCTCGGTTTGACGGGCAATGGGGCGAGGTGAGCTGGTCCTGGCGTACGGCGGCGGTGTCGCTCAACCAGGAAACAGCGGGTTTTGTTCGCGGGCCGCTGGCGTATGAGGATCTGGCCCTGGCACGCAGCAATGCCGATCCGGAGGCCTATCGTGATGCCTGGGCGGTTCGTTCGGCGCTCTTCCTGACCGGCGATCTGGACGCTGACTGGTCCTGGAGACTGACGCCGTACCTGCGCGCCAACCGCATGGATTTCCTGATGCATTTCGTGCCTTCTGAAGCGCTGGAAGAGAGCGGGCATGACAGTCTGGGCCTGCAGGCCTCGCTGAGCCGTGATGATGCGGCGGGCGGACGACTGACGCTTGGTCTTGATGTCGAGCGCACGGCGGGGGCGCTGAGCGAGGTGCAGGAACGGCCGACCATTTTCTCTTTCGTCCAGGGCACGCATTATGACTATGAGGTCGATGCCGATGTGCTGGCGCTTTATGCCCAGCGCCGCTGGACGCTGTCTGAGCAGCTTGCCGTGTTTGCCGGCCTGCGCTGGGAGGCGACCCGGTTCGACTATGACAATCAAACCGCCACTGGCGTGACCGGGCGGTTCCAGCGTCTTGCGGACCGCGAGGACAGTTTCGACGTGCTGACACCGAGTATCGGAGCGATCTGGAGCGAGGGTGATCATCAGTTTTCCGCGCGTCTGGCGCGCGGGGCCCGGGCTCCGCAAACAGCCGAGCTCTACCGGCTGCAGGCGGGCCAGGTGATTGACGCGATCGAGCCGGAGACGCTGGACAGTCTGGAAGCGGGATATCGCCGGGATCTGGCCGGTGGCGGATATGTCGATCTCACCGGCTTTCTCATGCAGAAACGCAATGTGTTTTTCCGCGATGCCGACGGCATCAATGTGACTGATGGCAAGACGGCACATCATGGCGTGGAACTGGCGCTTTTCCTGCCGCTGGGCGAGCGCGTCTCTGCGCAACTGGCAGGCAGTTGGGCGCGGCATGAATATGATTTCGACCGGCCTGTGGGCAATGCCAGCGAGGCGATCCGCGCCGGTGACCTGATCGACACTGCGCCGGAATGGATGTGGACCGCCGGGCTGAACTGGCAGGTCAGCGAGCGTGTGGCCACACAGCTGGAATGGCGTCATGTCGGCGAATACGCAATGAACGCCGCCAATACGCATGTTTATGAGGGCCATGACCTGGTCAATCTGCGGGCACAGGCGGATCTGGCCGAGGGCGTCGAGGTGTTTGCGGCCGTGCGAAACCTGTTCGATACGCGTTATGCCGAACGTGCGGATTTCGCCTTTGGGTCAGAGCGCTATTTCCCCGGCGAGGAACGGGCGTTCAGCCTGGGTGTGCGACTGCGCCGTTAGCGCAGTGAAAGTCACGGCGTGGTTGAAAGCCCCATCCGGGCCGCATGCCATGCAGCTTCCGCGCGGGAGGATATGCCCAGCTTGCGATAGATCGACTTGATATGGCTCGCGACCGTGCTCTCTGCCAGTTCCAGGTCCTTCGCAACATCGGCATTTCTCAATCCGCGCCCGATCAGGCCCAGTACCTCTCGCTCACGCGGTGACAGCTCGTCTTCCGGGCTGGCGGCCGGGCCGGTGAAACGGAAATGTTCCATGATGCGCCGCGCAATCGAGGGCGAGAGCGCTGGCGTGCCATCTGCGAGCTGTTTCAGCTGCCGTTCAAACAGATCCTCCGGCGTGTCCTTGAGGAGGTAGCCATCCGCACCTGCGGACAGGGCGGCGACGATGTGGGCGTCATCACCCATCACCGTGGTGACGATGCAGATCGCCTCCGAGCACACCAGTTTCAGATTGCGCAGAACCTCCAGCCCCGACCCGTCCGGCAGGCCGAGATCGATCAGCGCCAGGTCGAAATCCTTACTGTTCACAGCAGCGAGCCCTGCGCGCATGGAGCCGGCCTCGGTGATCTGCGGCTCAGAGAAGGCCCGGCCGGCGATATCGCTCAGCCAGAGCCGGGTTTCCTTGACGTCTTCAACAACAAGAACGCGGGTCATGATGTCTGCTCCGGTGTTTGAAGTGGAAAGCTGCCACGGGTTTCAACGCCGTCTGTGGAGGGCGTAGTCGTCAGTTCGCCGCCCAGGGCGGAAATGCGGTTTTCCAGGTTGTCCAGCCCGTTGCCCGGGGTGATCGTCGCCGGATCAAACCCCTGTCCATTGTCGCGGCAGGTGAACTCGAGGCGGTCGCTCGCAGTGGCGATCGAGATGTCCAGCATGCTCGCAGCGGCGTGTTTGATCGTATTGGACACAATCTCCCGGATCACCGAGCGAAGTGCGTGAGATGCGGCCGGGGCAAGGGCGATATTGTCCGTGCCGGACAGCGTCCAGCCCAGCTCGAGATCCTGAGCTGCACAGCGTTCCGCCGTCTCCGCCCGCAGATCGGACAGCACTTCTTCAAGCGAGAGATCGGAGGCGGAATTGTCATTGATGATGTCGCGCAGGTCAGACAGGGATTCGCGGATCATCATGTCCTTGCGGCCCTGGTCAGAACTGTGCAGGGCGCTGAGCAATTGCGCACCGATATTGTCGTGCATGTCGCGGGCGATGCGCTGGCGCTCGGACGCCACGCCGCGGTCATAAGCCTGGCGGCCCGCCTCCACATGGCTCAGCAATTGCGCCAGGCGGGCAGCGGTGCGCTGGTGAGGCGGACCGAACAGGCCGCGCCCGTTCCAGGGGTAACGCAAGCGAATGGCGGGCAACTGGCTGATCGCGGGTATGTAGAGCTCAACGCCATCAATGCCGGTGACCGCTTCGGTGCCGCTGAAACTGCAGGCCTCCACCTCGATGGGTTTGAACAGGCGTTGCATCAGGCCCTGCCAGAGCCGGGTCCGGCGGACGGTGTCCGGTTCCAGGGCGACATCGACGATGGACTGGAAGACCTGGTCATCGGACAGGTCGGGGCGTGGCAACAGCATGCGGGCAAACACGTCGCGCAAGGGCAGATAGACCAGCGCCACGATGATCAGCGCCGCACCAAAGGCCATGCCCGGACCGATGGGCAGCAGGATGACCAGGGTGATGTCGACCAGCACCAGCAGGGCGCTGCCCACCACATAGAAGAAGACGCGATAGGCCCATTCTCCCAGCTCGAACAGGCGGAAACGGCGCAATCCCGCAGCGATGCCGATATAGATCAGCAGGAAGAATCCGAAGGAATAGACGGCCGGGATCAGTGGCGCACCGTTGAACACGGAGGGCGCTGCCGTGGTGACAATGAAACCGCCCGCGCCAAACAGGATGGCCAGTCCGAGCCACAAGGCGATGGCACGCTGGGTGGGGTCCCGGCGTGAATGCAGCAGCTGGCCGACGACTGCGATGACAATGCAGACCATCTCCACCGACGTGATCAGATGCACACCGAACGCGCGCGGCAGGATTTCCAGAAGGGCGCCGAGAGTGGCCAGGCCGAAAACACCGACATTCAGCGTCATCCAGATCCTCAGCCCCGGCAATCGCGCCGGATAGACAAGGCAGAGCGCGATCATGGCGATGCCAAAGGCGGACGCACCTATGGAGTTGGTCAGGGACAGTGCGAGGGAGACCGTCTCGGGCAGCTCCAGTCGGGTTGAATAGGTAATGGCCGGCGCGAAAGTGAATGCGAGCGTGGCGACACCGCTAAGCGCGAACAGGCGCGTGGCCAGATCGGCCGGTCGCAGGGACCAGACCCAGCCCGCGATCAGGAAGGAGCCGAACCCTGTGCTCATGGGGATCCAGAAAATGGCGGGCAGTGCAAAGGGGGAGCGCCAGCTCTGAGCGCTGTCGAACGGTGCCAGAGCCAGGAAGAAAGCCAGTACAGTCAGGCTCAGCAGGATCGTCATCACACCACCGAGGCGTACGCTCGGAGAGATGGGCGAAGGCGTGTCGCCGATATGCGAGGTCACCGGTGTCATGATTATTCCCTTTACCCCCAAGCTAGCGCGCTAGAGCGCGCTTGAACGTCCCCGGAACAGGGGATGGTTATGGGGGATTAGACTGGCTTAACTTGCCGAAATCCAGAGGAAAACGTGCGGTTGCTTCCCGTGAGGTGCCGCCATCCAGACAGGGAGAGTGCAGACATGAACACACTAGTTAGATCGGCGATTATTGGCGCGCTGGCCTGGTCGATGACCGCCTGTGCGACCCTGACCGGCGGTCCGCTGGTCGAGCCGGGCACACCAACCAGTGTGATCGAGGTCGTCAATCGCTCCAATATCGCCATCACCCAGATCCTCATCTCGCGCTGCAGCGCGATGAGTTATGGCCTCAACCGGCTGCCGGCCGGCGTCGTCGTCCCGCCGGGACGCTCCTATCGTTTTACCGTGTCCTCTGGTTGCTGGGATGTCGGTGCAGGTGGTCCCAATGGCCAGATGTCCGGGACGGGCGAAGCCTATCAGCGCTTCAATGTCGGTGCGGGTCGCGGTGTTCGCTGGACGGTAACAGGAGGCTGACATGGCCCGGAAAACAGATATCTCCCGTCGCTCCTTCCTGGGACAGGTCACCGGCGGTGTTGCCCTGACGGGCGCTGGCGCCCTGGTCACGGGCTGCGCCACGACCGGCCAGCCCCGGACAGGCTATACGGACCGCGATGGCGGGCGCTGGGCGGATCGGGCCGGCCATGGCCGTGGCCCGAATGCGCCGCGTGCGCCCCAGCCAACCCAGCAACAGGGCGGAACGACGGATCTGGACCCGGGTGACGCGCCCGGTCGCGGTCGCGGCGGCAGCCGGGGCAGCTGCACGGACAGCGACACCCAGGCCACCAATTACCGCACAGACCCGGCCGGACGCGGCCAGCGTTGTCGCTAGACCTTCCCCGCGGAAGCCGACCCGGACCGGTTCACCCCAACGGTGCACGCACCGTGAACTGGTCCGGCAGGGGCTAGAGCAGGGCAGGCTTGGTGTGGATGAGGCCGGGGAAGGCGAAGTCTTCCTCGATTTCGCGGGTTAGCCGATAGAGCTGTGCCGGTCGCCGGGCCGAGGGGCGGGTTTGCCCGGTCTCCTCGACGATATCGGCAGCCAGGATGCGGCGGCGGAAGGATTTCTTTTCCAGCCGGGCGCCCAGCAGGATCTCGAATACGCGCTGGGTCTCCACCAGGGTGAATTCAGCGGGTAACAGCCGCAGGGGCAGGGCGGAATAGCGCGCCTTGTAAGCCAGCCTGCGCGCCGCTCGGGTCAGGAGCTCGCGGTGATCGAATGCCAATTCGCGTTCCAGCGCCTCATGCACCTCAACCCATTCGGCTTCCTCGACATTTTCGTTGGCGGGACTGAGCGCCGCGTGATCGATCAGAGCGAAATAGAGCACGGTCAGCGCCCAGCCTCTTGGATCGCGATCTGCTCCTCCAACAGTTACCACCTGTTCCAGATAGGGCGTTTTGACACCGGTCTTTTCCGACAGTTTGCGCAGGGCGGTAGCGTGGGTGTCGGCATCGCGGCTTGTGTCGACAAATCCGCCCGGCAGGGCCCAGCGACCCTTGTCGGGATGATTGCCACGCTTGATGAGCAGGACGTGGAGCGCATCCTCCCGGATGCAGAAGATCGCCATGTCGACCGTCGCCAGCGGGCCGGCAAACGCGGAGGCGTCATAGGCGTCCAGGAATTTGCGCTCTTCGTCCGTCATTTTCCCCCTCAGGCGGCCATCAGCCGGCCGCGAATATCCTGCAGCGTGGTTTCGCGGACCAGCCTACCATCCTCGAACACGGTGGCCAGCGCCCCACCTGCTTCCTGTTCAGCGCTTTGCTGGTCAAGCAGACGGAAACCGTCTTCGGTTTTGTCCACGCGCAACAGGCCCTTGGCAGAGCGTTTGGCGCCGTTGTCGGTGACGGGATCCTTGAAGATCTCCCGCGGCTGACCATCCACCTGTCCCCAGGTCGCCTTCATGGCAAAGCCGAAGCTGTCTCGGGTCAGGTATTGATAGGTATAGCTGCCCACACCGAAGACGATGTTGTTGGAGGCAAAGCCCTTGGCAGCCAGCCCTTCCAGGATGTCACGCGCCCGTTCCAGCGTGATGCTGTCGCCATAGATCAGGCCGACATGTTCATCCAGGCATTTGAAGCCCTTATGGGTCTTGGTACCGCCGAAAATCTCCCACAGGCATTCAACAGCGCCCTTGTGCCGGGGCGTTCCTGCGGGCGCATCCGGGTCACCGCAGATAATCTTCACCGGGTCGCCGCTGTCCGGGCGGAACACGGTTTTCGCGAGACCGTTTGTATCCCTCTGGCGATCACGGATTTCGTCTTTCAGCTCCGCTGCGAATTCGGTGATGACCTGCCAGAAATCCCAGGTGTCAGAAACGATGCTGACCACGCCTGTGGGATAGAGTTCGCAGATCAGGCGGCGAAACGTATTGATCTCGTCCTCCTTGGTACCCATGCACATCACGCTGTGCTCGGTCGCGGGGACAGACACCCCGATCACTCCTTCGGCACCGTAATAGGTTTCGACATAGTCGATCGCGGCGACGGTGTCGGTGCCGATGAAGCTGGTCAGATGACCCGCGCCGGCCTGGGCCGCGTCATAGATGCCGCTCATGCCGCGGCAGCTGAAATCATGGGCCTGGATCGCCGTGAAATCCGCCGGGGCGCCTGTCTTTTCGGCGTAACGACAGATCAGGCGGCGATACTCGTTTGCCAGCGTCGCCGTCGCGCAGCTCTTCCACAATTCGGCGCTCATGCAGGTTTCCAGGTAATTGGTCAGCCAGAAAAAGCGTTTGTCCGTGTTGATAATGGTCAGCATGGGCACACGGGCATTCACCCGGCTGCCTTCCTCCAGCGCCTTGATGCGGATGGGCAGATAGCCCAGATCGTGCAGCGCCTCGATATGGTCGACCGGGATGGCGCCCTCGCCGAGGGCGGCGTCCATGCGGCGGCGATATTGTTCGATGACATCGTGTTTCGGGCGTTCGAAGAAGTTCCGGTTCCACGTGTCGATCAGGAAGTGTTTGACGAAGCCCTGGAGGCCGAAAAACACCACGCTGTCGTCGAAATCATCCAGCACCGGCGCCAGCTTACAGCTGCGCGGAGTGAAGTTGGAATAGACGAATTCCGTGCCTTTTGGATACTGGCGGCGATGGTCGGCCTTGTAAAAGTCGATCGCGTTGAGGGGATTGATATACATCTCGATCTCCAGCGTCAGAATGCGTGGCGATAGCTGATCGTCTTGACCCGGGCATCGTCGGTCCGGGCAAAACTGTCAGTGGTGAAAAACTTGTCGATGAGGCCGTCGAAGGCATCGAGGCCGCGGCTGAAAATCCCGTGTGTCACATACAGGACCACGCGGTCTGCGCCCGCTTCGCGCAAGGCCCTGGCCAGCTCCAGGAAAGTGAAACCGCCATCGCAGATATCGTCGACGATGACGGCCGTCCGGCCGGCGAGTGGCGTGTCGTCGATCTCGGTGCGTTCAATGCGACCGGTGATGGGATTGCGGACCTTGCTGGCAAAGGCGATTTCGGTCTCTCCCAGCGCCTCGGCGATCTTGCGCGTGCGCTCGATCGCACCCTTGTCCGGGCAGACCAGGACACTTGTTTTCGCCTGGATCAGGGTGGTCAGCTCATCGTCCCGACGGATCAGAATCTCGGGCGAGATATTGCGGGCACCGGTTAGCTCGATGCCTACGGGGCTGTGGCAGTCCCAGGTGATGATCTCGCCGAGATTGGGCAGGGCCTTGAGCAGGTTGGCAAACAGCTCGAGCGAAAAAGCCTGTCCCGGAGCGCAGACCCGGTCCTGCCGCGCATAGGGCAGGTAGGGCAGTTCCAGATCGAAACGCGCTTTCGGAACCAGCCGTGTGATTGCGTCCAGCGTCAGCATCAGATCAAGGATTTCATCACTCGTGGTGAGACGGGCGCGGACGGTGAGCTGCGGGGCGGGGGCAAGCGCCTTGAAGGCCTCCACATCCAGCTGCACATGACGTTCACCCCCCGCAAATCCAAGCGTCTCGGCGTGCAGTTCTGCAGTGTTGTGTCGGATCTCGATCGGCATGGCGACCTCCCTGTCGAGACAATAAGTGACATAAGGCCACCCAGTAGACAAGTGGCAAAATGACATTTAATTAGAATATCTCATAGGTGATTGTTTTTATGTGGCTATTTCGGGCGGGAGGTGAGGGTCGTGGGCGCGGGTCTGCGCCATCATGGCCAGAGCGTAACCCTGCTGTTGGCTTCCCGACATCTGTCGTCAGGCGAAATCCCCATGGCTGTTTCGCGCGAAAGGAATGTCGCGCGCAAACAAAAGGGGCCCGAGCAAAGGGGCCCGAGCAAAGGGGATAGACATGCTTGAACACATGCGATGCGGCCTGCTGGCCACACTGGCCGGTATTGCCATCAGCGCGCCCGCCTGGTCACAGGATGAGGTGGTTTTCGAAACGCTTGAAACGCGCATTGACCAATGGATGCAGGAGGCTGACGTGCCCGGCCTCTCGATCGCTGTCATGCACGGGCAGGACATGGCGTGGTCACGCACTTTCGGTGTCGCGTCGCTGGAGAGCCAGGCGCCGGTCGAGCGCGACACGGTGTTCGAGGCCGCGTCCATCGGCAAGGTCGTGCTGGGACTGATCACGCTGCGGCTTGCGGACCAGGGCGTTCTGGATCTCGACGAGCCCATCGCGGACACATTTGATTATCGCCTGCTCGATCATGACCCGCGTTATCAGATGCTGACGCCGCGCCTGCTGCTCACCCACAGGGGCGGATTGCCCAATTGGGGTGGCTGGGCGCTCAATCCGGATCGCGATCCGGTCGATTTCATTGCCCGGCCGGGCGAGGGGTATGGTTATTCCGGTGAGGGGTATACGGCCCTGCAGGCCTTCATCGAACACCGCACCGGCCAGAGTTTCGAAGCCCTCTTCCATGAGCTGGCGCTGGAGGCCGGCCTGCGCCATTCCAGCTTCATCAGTCACAATGGCGGGGAAGAACATTACGCACGCGCCGTCGGTCCGGACGGGACCGAGCGCGACATCATCGAATTCCCGCGCGGCATGGCCGCCTTCTCGCTGATCTCGACCGCGGAAGACCTGGCACGCTTCTCCGCCTTCTATTTTTCCGGAGGCGGTCTGAGCGAAAGGATGTTCGAGCAGTCCCTGAGTTCCCATGTCGAGGTATCACCGGAACACTGGGGTTTTTCGATCCCGGACGGAGCCGAGATCAGCTGGACCCTGGCCTGGGCCGCCCAGCAATCCGGCGAGGACCGGATCTATCTCCACGCCGGCAATAACGGCCAGTTCCGCGCCTTCCTGGCCTATTCGCCGGCAACCGACACCAGTGTCGCGGTGATGACAAACGGCTATTCCGGTCTCAGCTTCATCAGCGAGCTGCTGGAACCCCTGGTCGGAAACGCCCGGCCGGCGAGCGTGTGGTGGGGGTATGAAGCGGATGTTGCGGTGGAGTAGTGGTGCCGGCTGAGGGACTCGAACCCCCGACCCTCTGATTACAAATTCATTTCGGGCCATTTCCCGGGTTGTCTCTCGATGGCTCCACAGCGCCATTTCTTTAATGAATTCAATTATTTTTGTTGACCTGTTAGACTCGCGTTGTCACCTTGCATACCCGCTGAAGCGCTCCCTGCTGCTTCCAATATGCTTCCAAATCGGTGATGGCTCATGGCTAAGATCACGAAACGTTCCGTCGACGCATTGGCTCCCAAGGCGACCGACTACTTTGAATGGGACAGTCTCATTCCCGGCTTCGGCGTGCGCGTCTCGCCGAAAGGACGCAAGACCTACACGGTCCAATATCGTGTTGGTGGTCGCACCAAACGGGTGAGCCTGGGTGTTCACGGCGCAATCACGCCGGACGAGGCCAGGGCTCTGGCACGCCAGACCATGGGAGAGGTTGCCCGAGGGGAAGATCCCGCCGGGCAGATTGAGCGAGATCGACGCGCACCGACAGTTTCGAGTTTGTGCGACCGTTTTCTCGACGAATACGTGGCCTCTCGCTGTAAGGCGACCACAGCCCGTGATTACCGGGCGGTTTGCAAGAATTACATCCGCCCGAAGCTTGGCATGATGCGTGTCCAAGATGTGGTTCGAACCGATATCGCGGACATGCACCACAAACTTCGCGATAAACCATACCAAGCGAACCGTGTCTTGGCGGTGATTTCGAAGATGTTTAGCCAGGCTGAGGTGTGGGGACTTAGGCCTGATGGCTCAAATCCGACCCGACACGTGCGGAAGTATGCTGAGCGCAAACGAGAGCGCTTCCTTTCACATGAAGAGATCAAGACCCTCTGGAATACGCTGGACCACGTGGTTTCACTTGGGGAGGTGACGGAACATGTCGCGGCGGCCTATCGCCTGCTTTTGCTCACCGGTTGCCGTCTTTCCGAGATCCAAACTCTGAAATGGTCATATGTGCGGGGCGAAGTGATTTGGCTGCCGGATGCCAAAACAGGACCGCGCCGTGTGATGCTGGCCGAGTTGGCACGAAAGGTCTTGTCTGATCTTCCGCGTGTTGAAGGAAACCCATATGTCATTGTTGGAGAAGTGGAAGGGCAGCACGCGATAAACCTTCAAAAACCATGGCGACGCATCCGTAAGGAAGCCAAGCTTGAGGATGTGCGCATCCACGACCTTCGGCACACCTACGCATCTTTCGCCGCGATGGCCGGGCACTCACTCCACATGATCGGAAATCTACTCGGTCACACCCAGGCGCAGACCACGGCGCGCTATGCACACCTGGCCGACGCCGTGACGCGCCGCGCTTCGGATGATGTGGGTGCGTTGATTGGTGGGTTTCTAGCAGACGATGGATCGAGTGAAGACGATGCCATCGTCGAATTCCGGAGGGGTTCATGACCGATTTTGTCCAAGGGCCGTTCGTTTCGCCTGGACCGGTCCAAATCCACCGGAGAAAGGCTCAAAGGATCGCTAGGCTATTCGAGATTCCGAATCCGGATGCTTTGCATCGTTCAATGCAAGTATGGGCTGACGTCTATTACGACACGAATAGCAGGGACTTGGTGTCCCCCATGAAGGATCATGCTCGGAATGCCAACAAGGTTTTCCTCTCCTTACGGAAAACCCTGAGCTACTTGCGTGATCCTGATTCACTAGCGGGTCGAAATATCCTTTCTAGGCTCGACCATCTCGCGAGGTTACGAGACGTAAAAGCTCTATCGGATTTGGACGATGTTGATGTAGCCGTGGGCCTGCGCGGTCATGAAGTGTTGGAGTTGTTGGAAGAAGCGGCTGACCAGATCGAGGCTCAGCTTGATTTTTCGCCTCGTCCCAGGATTCCCGAGTGGCCCAAAAATCCCGGTCTGCGGCTCATGCTGGCAAATATTGGGAACTACTGGATCGAACGGTCTGACGCGCCTGGCGCTGAAGCTTTTGCTCCATATTGGAATGAAGGGGCGGGAGCCCCGGGGAACAAAGCAACGCAGTTCACCTGCTTCGTGTGCCGGATTGTCGATCCGATGCTGGACAGGTCGAGTGTCTTTTCTCAAATGAAAAAAATAACAATGAAACAATAGGATCGCTTCGGTTCGTGGGCGGGCAAAAAAAGTCCCCGCCGCGACCCGTGAGCATCGGGTCATCGCCCTTTAGCTTGGTGTCATCTGGCGCAGACGGCGCCGCAGCTAGAGGGGGCCGACATGGCTGTACTCGACGGGAAAGATCCCCGCGCATTGGTCGATGAAAAGTCGGCCGCTGATTTCCTCGCTCTTTCTGAGCGCACCTTGCGCAATTGGCGCACTCGCGGCAGCGGCCCGAAATTCGTGAAGATTTCGGCGCGCTGCATCCGCTATCGCATGAGCGATCTGCTGGACTGGGCCGAACGGCGGACACGCCGATCGACCTCTGATCTCGGCATCCTCCGCTAACCCGTTTTTGCCCTGGCGAAGCTGATCCCGACGCCAGGGATTTTTGGAGAGCAACAGCTCCCGAAAGGGGCCGGAGCGAAGCTCCGGCCTCAACGGGAGAGGTGCGTCTGCTTTCCAAAAACAAAAGGGATCTCTGCGCGAAGCGCGCATTTCATTCTCAAATTTGGGAGACTTCAAATGTCTAAGATAGGCACACTCAAACAAACTGGTCCCGGCGATTTCTGGTCGGACCTTCGCGGAGAAATCCGCACACTATCCTTCAAGGGCGAAATTCGTATCGCCATTATTGTGGGCACACCGATATCCCCGGGCGCACCTACCCACCGTGTGTTCATGCGAGATGCCGAAGGCGATCACATGGAGCTGGGTAGCGCCTGGACAAAGACGCTCAATCGCGGGCCGAACGCTGGCGAGACTTTTCTCTCCGTCACGCTCGACGACCCAAGCTTTTCGCACCCACTCAATTTCGCCGTCTTCAAGGATGGCGAAACCGCAAACGCAACCTGGCGCCGCCGCCAGGAACAAGCCGCTTAACGCCAGACGACCCAGAGAGGGGTCCATGTATCACCCCTCTCTGGGCATACAGGAGATAATCTCATGAATGATCCAATCCTACTTCATGCGGGCTTTGACAATTTCGACCTCGCTTACAACACGCAGATTGGCGCCGACCTTCAAAAGGTCCTGGCTGTTGCCAAAGTGGCGGCGATGGAGGAGAGGAGAGCGCAGCCGGTTACATTTGGCGGCCACACCTTCATGGTCGAGGGGCATGGTGGTCGAGGCGGTTATGCTTACTCGGTCGATACAGGCGAGCTCGGTGCGAATTGGTGGTTCAAGGAGCCGCGCACGGCCCGTGATCCCTGGGGCGTTCGCGCTTCTTCCAGAGCGCTGCCATTGGCGGTTCATGGCATCGAACATGTCAAACAAGCGATGGACCAGTTTCTGACCGACCTGGGCATGACGTTCGAAGAGGTGGACAGGCGCATATCCCGCCTCGACTACGCTTTGGACTTCCTGCTGCCGGGATTCTCAATTGAACCCGAAAACTTTGTGAGCCACGCGCGGCGCACCAAGTCGATCTCAGGCGAGTTCTCGCAAAAACAGAGAGGCACCGTCACGAATGGCATCCTGATCGGCAAAATGCCCAATGCTGAAATCTGCATCTACGACAAGCGGCGCGAGGTGATCGACAAGCGTAGACCTTATTGGTGGGAGATCTGGGAGAAGCGCGCGAGCGAAGCCGGTGTTGCTCTGTCGAAAGACTCAGAAATTTGGAGGTTCGAATTCCGGGCAGGCCGTAAGGCGATTGACGCGCTCCTCAGGCGGCGAACCTGGGAAGCGTTCACGAGAAACCCCGCCCATATCTTTCGGAAGCTCGCCTTCCAGACGCGTTTGGCCGAACCGAGTTCGGACACGAATAGAGCGCGCTGGCCAAACGCTCGTATTTGGGATGTTTGCCAGCGTGAATTGGAGCGAATTTCGCTCGATCACGATAGCGATGTTGACGTGTCGCGGATCATCGCGGAGCTGAAAGCTGCGAATTTGCGGACGCTTGAAGCGCAAACAGTCGGATTGGTGCTCGCGCAAGCGGCGGCTTATGGGCTCAACGAGGGTGATTTGCCGACAGTTCTCAAGCAGGTGGGATTAGACGTCGAAGCGGCGTTGGCTGGAAAAGTTGAGGGAGCGGGCGCGTTCCTGGTTCGGCGGGGCGGTGAGTTTGAAGCTCGGTATGGCTGTTAGGCGTCGAATGAGGGTTTGTCAGGTGTTGGATTTTGCCCCCATTATCAATCACGCTGAACCTTGTTGAAAACGATGGTTTCCCTACCACTCCAGGTGGTGCGCATGTAATCCCCCTGATACCCTTCGTCAGATTGTATCAGGGGGTCTCTGTGAAAAACGGCCAGTACGTTTCTTTGTCACGACGCTTCGTCGATATCCAATTTGCAGACTTTGGTGCTGAACAGGATAGTATCTGGGCTACTCTTTCGAACCGCGAAACCGGAAATTCTTGGGACGAAATTCTCAAGCACGATGTCTCTGTTCTCCTTGGCACTGCAGGCTCGGGCAAAACAACCGAGGTTCGTGAGCAGGTGCGGCGTCTCACAGAGGCGGGACAAGATGCATTCCTGATGCGCTTGGAAGAGCTGCAAGGTGGCACTGTGAGCGACTCGTTCGATTTCGCGTTGGAAAATCAAGCGGAGGATTTCGCGAAGTGGAACCGCTCAAGAAAAGGCGGATTTCTATTTTTTGATGCACTCGATGAAGCGCGGCTACCGTCTTCCCGAAATGAAAGCGCGTTGGAGAAAGCGCTCGACGTAGTCGCGCGAGAGATTGGGCGCCGACAGGGACCGCTACATGTTTTGGTCACTAGTCGCCCGAGCGAATGGCTGGGAGATGGTGACTTAGCGCGTTTGGCTAGTTTCATAAGGAAGACAAGGGGCGCCAAACAGGATCCGACTCAAGGAGAACCGACCCAGAAGATCTATCGCCTCGCGCCGTTGACGGCTCCAGACATTGAAAAACTCGCAACATCTCGCGGTGTGGAACCTTCAGCTTTCATCTCAGCCGTAAACACCCATCTATCAACCGGTCTAATCCAGCAGCCGCTGGACGCGCACATGTTCTTTGATGTCTGGAAAAAGGCCTTAGACGGAGGCCGTGCTCCGGAAGAGATTTTCAAATCGAGACTTCAAGTCATCGATGACTTGGTAGAGTGGCGTTTGTCGGGGCGCTCCGAAAGCAAGGATCAGTTGAACATTGATGTTAACCGTGCACGCAAGGCTGTAGCAAAATTGGCGGCCTTCGCGGTTGTGTCAGGCCAGCAGGATTTTTCGGTCCATCCACTAGCGGCAGCCGAAGCCGCGAATGCAGCGCGCATCCTCTCAACAGATGTGGATGCTTGGACTGCGTCAGAGGTTCGCCAACTGCTCGCTTGCGGGTTGTTTCAGCCGTCGATAGGGGGGCGCATCAGGTTCACGCATCGGGAAATTCGGGACTTTCTGGCAGCAAAGCATTTCGATGAAAGCTTGAGGGCTAGGGCGCATTCGCAAGAAACGATCGCACCGCTAATTGCCGAAGGGTTGGGAGGGCGATCCATCCCTCAATCGACAGAGCGTGTCATGGGCTGGTTGGCTGCTTTGAACGGCTCGGCAAAAGCGGTCGTTGCGGAAATCAGGCCAGCTCTCCTGATCGAAACGGGTGATCCGAAATCACTATCCGTTGGAGACAAGGAGATCATACTACGCAACCAAGCGCGGCTCTACGACTCCCTGCGATATAGAGGCGAGTGGTTCCGCAACGAAGACGTCGAGCGCTTCGCTCACTCTGAGTTGTCGACAGTCGTTGATGAACTCTTGGACAAATCACACTCTCCCGAGTTGACCGACTTCTTGATCAAGGTCGCTGGCTTCGGTCACATGGTTCCGCTTGCGCACAAGCTGGCCGGCTATGTGGAAGATCCGGCAATTAGCAATCATAGCAAAGCGGAGGCGTGTGCCGCCCTTGAAGAGATAGGAGATCGATCTTTTCAAGTTGGTGTACTGTCAAAAGCCCTGTTGGCCACACTTCCCGAACCTGAGGATGCCGATTCTGCGCCGAACTGGAACATGTTCCAGCTGAAGGCATTGAAGTACAGCCTCGACCAAGCAACGATACTCGACAGGATAGCATTTCTCGCGAGAATCCGACGAGAACGTTCAAACTACTCATCTGCGACATCGCAGTATTTGATAGAAATACTTGAAGGCCAGCCCAGGCCACAAAAGCAAATCTGGCTTTCAATACTGCTGCGCTTTGCACTTACTGGCCGATCCGAGAACCAGGACCGAATGCCCATTGTGTCGGCTCGGTATAGAAGGTTTGTGCCTGCCATTATCTATCTAGCATCGGAGTTGTTGATTGATGAGGAAGTGCGTCCTGACGACGAAGATTTGCTGAATGCCGTTGAGCTGGCGATGGTCAAGAACGACCGGATTGACATCTTTGTTCGCGGAGAACCTACTAAGCAACTGGCGAGCCGCCTCCAGGCTAGAGCGGCTGTCAAACACGCTCTTATTCAGCGACGAATAGCTCTTTTTGCGGACGAAGCTCAGCGACACCGTGTCCCATTCAGGGTGATCGACCCCATAAAGTTCGATGATACGGAGAATTGTGGAGACGTTTTTGACGAATTCGATGTGTCTCACTATTGCGAGCACGCATCAATCACTCTCGATCAAAGCGAGCGAGCGTTCCTACTTGATCTGGCAAGACGCATTCTAAACCGACTCCCTAGAGGCGAGCGCGGTAACGCGTCGGATGTGTTCAACCGATGTCTGAAGAAATATGGAGACGTCGAGCAGCGGCGGCAATTCGGTGTTAGCGCTTGGTTTTTACAAGCAAGGTCACGCGTCCAGTACCGATACTTCTATGCCGCAAAAACGTGGCTTCGGCGCAGGAAAGAAGCCGTTCAATCTTGGATGGCTGCCCAAAAAAACCGAAAATTCTTCACGAATAACCGCAAGGGTATCGCTTCCGGGGAGTTCGACAACGGCAATGCGCGTTGGCTTTTCGAGATGGCTCCAAATGATCTTGGGCCTGGAACGGTCCGCGCCATAGGGGAGGCATACGACGCTGAAATTGCACAGCTATTTAGCGACGGCCTGCGGAAATTCTGGACGGTCCATGATACGAGCTACACAGATAGGCAAACATATCTTGGCCACATCGGCTTAGCGGGCGTCAATTTGGATCACGCACTTGGAGAGTTGCCGAATGACGCTGAGTTGGCAAAAAAAGCCTTCCGATACGCATTTCACGAATTGAGCGGCTTTCCAGATTGGGTTGAGGGCTTAGCAAGAAGTTTCCCAAGCCAATTTTGCTCGGAGATAAAGATTGCCCTACTAGCAGACTTTGACACCGAGCGAGGTGAGGATGACCATCATGCGTCGGATTGCGTAAGCAAAATAGCGTACTCTGGTCCAGTAATCAGAAACCTGGTGGCGCCGATGCTTTTACGTATGCTCATGCGTCATACTCCTAGAAACCGTCGCGATAGGGCGCTTTGCCTCGACATCGTCGCTCGCGCTTCGACTGTTGAACGAAATCAGATTTCTAGGTTTTTGGCCTCGGGCTACCGCGCGGCAAGGACTTGTTTCGATTTCCGCGAGGCTTGGGCATGGCTGGATGGGTTGATGCACGCTAACTCCAGCGCAGCAAAAAACGTTCTCGCTGCAACGTTTGGCGAGTTAGATCAAAGATGGCAGAAGGGGCTCTTCTTCGAATACCTGGCACGGGAAGAAAATAGACCGATTTTCCAGAGTGAAACAGGAGATATCCGCAAGGAATTCGAGCGTGATGAAGACTTGCTGGAGTGGTTGATCCGTGCGTCATTCTTGGCATGGCCGCCCGAGTATGATGTCAGACACGAAGATGTTTATTCGCCAGGAAAAGAGGACCACGCCGAGTCTAACCGGCGCAGTTACACCAATCTCTTGGCGGCTTGTCTAACGCCTGATGGCGTCAGTGCCTTCGAAAGATTATCGAATTTAAAGGAACTTTCGAAGCATCGTGATCAGTTTTTGTATCAGATCGAGGTCATGAAGCGAGGGGCCGGAAGAAGGCCTGAGCTCACCCCCGATGAGTGTACCAAATTTTTAAACGAGCACTCCAAGCCGCCCGCAACTACAGCGGAGTTCAGAAAACTGTGCCAAGCGCACTTGGAGACGCTTCTCGAAAAGCTGCACACGTCGGATGACGATGAAAGCGCATTTTTCCGCCGTGGCGAAGCGATGGAAGGCGATTTACGAAATTGGTTGGCTGGGCGCCTCAGAGAAGTAGGAGAGCGCTATTATACGGTCATCAGAGAGCAAGAAGTGGCCGGTGAAAAGCGGCCTGACCTGCGGCTGCATTCGAGGGAAGCTGGGTTAGGGAATGTTTCAATAGAAATCAAGCTTGCGGATATGAAGCATTGGAATGGAGATGAATTGGTCAACACTCCTGATGAGCAGCTCTCAAATCAGTATCTATTCGAGAATTCATCTCATACTGGCATATATGTGCTCGTTAACGCGTCGCGCCCCAGGAAGGTAGTGAGGGACAAAAAAACGAATGAGATAAAAAGAAGTGCTTTCCGCAAGGCGGTCGGCGGCAACCGGGTGAACTTCGAAGGCCTCGTCGCATTAGTTGTAGAAAAGTGTGAGGCGGTAAGCGACGGTCTTGCTGACGGTAAGATGGTGGTCGCTGTAACACGCGACATCTCCGAGAAACCGTCTGAAGTGATTTAGGGCGCAACGTCTAGAAGCATGATGAAGTCACTCGGGCTCAATATCGCTTATCAGTTGCGATATGCCCAAGGTCCTTGCATCCAGGCTGGAACGTTTTCTCGAGCATCTTAAGTTGTTGTGCGCCATAGAAATTTCTGGTGGGGCGGGTTGAACCACCGATGTGAATAGTTCAATTGGCAGAGCTCTTTTTTCGCCAAAGCGCATTTCGGGGGTGGGTTTTGGGTCTAACAGATCTGTTCCTATTGCTTCCAATATGCTTCCAAATCCAAAGTCCACGAAAACAACGAATGGCATTCGCTGTATATCTCATTGAAATGTTATAGAAAAATGGTGCCGGCTGAGGGACTCGAACCCCCGACCCTCTGATTACAAATCAGATGCTCTACCAGCTGAGCTAAGCCGGCACTCTGGGTTGCGCTGTTGGGCGCGGAGGGGACTGATAGTCGCCTCCGCGCCTGTGCACAAGCGTTTGCTGCGGTTGGCGCTGTCGTCGCGTCTGCCAGCGCCGGTTTTTGTGGCTCAGTCCTTGACCATCACATTGGCCATCAGCGTGTGGATCGCCGCCATCAGCGGGAAGCCGATGACCTGGTAGCCGGCATCGATGAAGAAGAGATGCATCGGTTCCAGGGCGTAGACCACGTCATAAAGCTGGGTCAGGGCGACAAAGCCGAAACACAGGACCAGCGACATCTTGATCGTGTCGACAAGCTCGGTCGCGCCGATCTTGCGCAGGACAAAGCCGATAAAGCCCGAGGAAATGAGCGCGATCAGAAAACCCAGCCCCATGAGCATGCCCATATTGGCCTCGCCATAGGCTTCCTGTTCGGGGGTGAAATTCTGCATTGCTGTCCACGGATCCAGGAACAGATTCCCGTACCAGAGATAACCCAGCATCCAGAATGCGAGGCCGGCGACCAGGCTCGCGATGATATTGAGTCCGAAAAGGCGTGGCATTAGGTGTTTCCTCCCCATGCGCAGACGGCTAAGAGTGCCGGTCTGTCCTGTCCCTTGTGACGACTCGCGTCACAGGTGAGTAAGCATGAACATATTCGCCCGAGAAGAAGATCCGCAAATGGCCCGTATCCTGATCACCAGCGCCCTGCCGTACATCAACGGTGTGAAACACCTTGGCAATCTGGCCGGATCGATGTTGCCGGCGGATGTCTATGCGCGTTTCCAGCGCCTGTCCGGGCATGATGTTCTCTATATCTGCGCCACCGATGAACACGGTACGCCGGCCGAGCTGGCCGCGGCGGCCGAGGACAAGGATGTGCGCACCTATTGTGACGAGCAACACGATATCCAGCGCCAGGCCGGTGCGGGTTACGGGCTGAGTTATGACTATTTCGGCCGCACGTCGAACACACCGAATATCGAGCTGACCCAGCATTTTGCCGCCGTGCTGGAAGACAAAGGCCTGATCGAGGAGCGCGTCGAGCACCAGGTCTTCTCGATCGATGATGACCGTTTCCTGCCCGATCGTTATGTCGAGGGCACGTGCCCGCATTGCGGATTTGAACGTGCGCGCGGCGACCAGTGTGACAATTGCGGACGCCTGCTCGAGCCGACGGATCTCAAGGAGCCGTATTCCAAGATTTCCGGTTCCAAGAATCTCGAAGTGCGCGAGACAGCGCACCTGCACCTGTTGCAGACCAAGATGGAAGACAAGATCCGCGCCTGGGTTGATGCCTCCGATGGCTGGCCGTCCCTGGCCAAGTCGATCGCCTATAAATGGCTGGATGAAGGCCTGCGCGACCGGTCCATCACCCGCGATCTGAAATGGGGTGTGCCGGTGGCCAAGGACGGGACGCCGCGCGAGGGTTTCGAGAGCAAGGTCTTTTACGTCTGGTTCGACGCCCCGATCGGCTATGTCGGCGCGACGCGGGAATGGGCCGATGCAACCGGCAATGACTGGGAAAGCTGGTGGCGCACCGACAAGGGCGCCGAGGACGTCACCTATGTCCAGTTCATGGGCAAGGATAATGTCGCCTTCCACACGGTGTCCTTCCCGGCCACGATCCTGGGGTCCGAAGAGCCGTGGAAAACGGTGGACAAGCTCAAGGCGTTCAACTGGCTGACCTGGTATGGCGGCAAGTTCTCGACCTCGGAAAAGCGCGGTGTCTTCATGGACCAGGCGCTGGACCTCTTGCCGGGCGATTACTGGCGCTGGTATCTGACGGCGAACGCGCCGGAAGGTTCTGACAGTGCGTTTACCTGGGAACATTTCCAGAGCCTGATCAATACCGACCTGGCCAATGTGCTGGGCAATTACGTCAACCGCATCCTGCGCTTCAACAAGTCGCGCTTTGACGGTGTGGTGCCGGAAGGCGGCGAATGGGGCGCGGACGAAGACTGGCTGGCTTCAGAGCTGGAGGCGCGTCTCAAGGACGCTGCCACCCATTTCGAGGCGATGGAATTCCGCAAGGCTGCGGGCGAGGTCCGGGCGATCTGGGCGCTGGGCAATGAATACCTGACCCGTGCCGAGCCGTGGACCAAGTTCAAGGCGGATCCGAGCGCAGCGGCGATCGGCGTGCGTACGGCGCTGAACTACATGACGGTGATGGCGAAAATCGCCCAGCCTATCATCCCCGACGCGGCGAAGACGATTCTCGACGCGCTGGGCGTGGCAGACGACGAGCGGACCTGGCCCGCGTGCGATGTGCGCGAGATGCTGACCGCGCTGCCGCTGGGCCAGGCTGTCGAGCCTCCGGAAGTCCTGTTCAAGAAGATCGAGGACACCGATGTCGAGGCCTGGTCGGAACGCTTTGGCGGTGCAGAATAGCTGACATCGAAGCCTTCCATGCGCCCTCCGCTTTTTGTATGAATATTTTTATTCATTCAGCGGTAAGGGCAGCAGATGGCAATCGGGCTTGAAATCGATGAATCCAGATCCTTGATGATCTGGACCTATTTCCCCGGCCGGCAGACGGCTGAGGAATTCAGAGATCATTTCGCTGCCTTGATCGAGATCGGCGAGGTTGCGCGCGCCTGCCGCTATTTGATGATCGTCTACAGCCGAGGGGTGGATGTCTCCGACATGGATGCCGAAGCGATGGACAGGATGCAGGCCCGGCTTGTCCGGGACCGTGCCGCCCTGTTCGGAGAAGACGGTATTGAGCAGACTGTATTTGTCTGCCCGGATCCGCTGAACAAGCTGGCCATAGAGCACTTTATCCACCGGTCTGATGAGCGGCCGCTGGGCGAATACAGTATCTTTGCAACTCGTCAGGAGGCCGAGACCTGGCTGTTTGTGGACGAGCGGTCTGCACAGAATGGGTAAGTGAAAAGGGAGACCCCGCGGGGCCGCCCTTGCGGAACGAAGCTCGCCTTACCAGCGACTGTATCCGTCCACCCGTCTTAGAGAGGAAATCCGGTTCTGGAAGCCGTAACGCGCCAGGTCGGAAATGCTTTCGCTGTCGACAATTTCACAGCGACCGCGATAGCGCGCATGTTCGCAGATTTCCCAGGTTTCACCACGCGCGACCACGATGCTGTCCGCGAGGTCATTGAAGCCGAGGTCGTTGATATTGGGGACGTCGTTGACCGTTTCGAATCGGCGGCCAACGAATTCTCTACCATCATACAGCCAGACACCTTCACGAGGGCGCGTGCCGCGGCGATTGGAATTGCTGTCTGGACGCGCCGAGGAGATCACACCGGCCATGCCGCCTTGTAGATAGGCAATATCATCATTGACCTGCATGCAGGCGCCTTCGAAATGGGCATGCTGGCAAACGACCCAACCACCACGGCCTTCGACGCGGATCGAGCGTGCACGGTCATTGAAACGGTAATTGTGCAGATTGTCGGCGGTGCTGCCGAGCGTAATCGACTGACCGGTAAAATTGGGGCCGGAATACAGCGTGATCTCGGAGCGGCCGCGCCGGCGATCCCGGCGACGGTCGCCGCGGTCATCCCAGCGATCATCGCGCCGGTCATCCCAGCCAGAATCACGATCGCGAGGCCTGCCTCTGTGCCCGCGCCCGGCGCTGATCAGGCGCGCCGATGAAATACGGTTATCCAGGCCATAGATGCTGGCCTGGTCCGCGCTGGCGACAAAACAATCGCCGCGATAACGCGCGTGTTTGCAGAATTCCCAGGTGCCGGAAATGATTCGGATGGAGCTGGCGCGGTCGTTGTAACCGAGATCATTTAAATTGGGCGCATCGCTGGACAGGCGAAGGCTGCGACCTTGATAATTCTGGCCGTCATACAGCACGACTTCCTGTGCCAAGGCTGGAGTGGACTGGGCTGCCACCAGGGCAAGACCGCCGACCAAGAAACGCACGAGACTCATCTCAATTCCCTCTCTGAAGTTCGAGACACACCATCTAACACCCAGGCTGAACGCTGTCAGACCCTTGCCTTCATCCTGCGTTCAGCTTGTCCTCTGGTCGAGGGGATTGCGTCGGTTGCCGCGCTGGATAGAGTCGGAGGGCAAGCGGGGGACGAGATCATGCGCTTTTTATTGGCCTCACTGGCCCTGGGTGTCGCGGCTTGCCAGGCGCCGGATGAACCGGAATGTGGAGCAGGCTGCAGTGATGCGCCTGCGATGGATGGCGGCGTGATTGGCGGACTGGATTTCACGGATATCCCTGATTGGCGTGCGGTTGACCCGGAGGATGTCCTGGTGATCGAGACCCGCACGGGTGTGGTCTATGTGGAGCTGGCTGACCAGTTTGCACCCAATCACGCTGCGCGCATGCGCCAGGCGGCGCGGGACGGATTTTACGATGGTCGCGAATTCTATCGCGTCATTGATGGCTTTGTCGTTCAGGGCGGCCGGGGCGAGGAGGAAAATTCCGAAGTCCTGCCGCAATACCCGGCGCTTGCCGCAGAGCTAGCTGTGGCGGCTGACAGCGTAACCTTCACCGCGATGCAGGATCGCGACCTCTATGCGCCGGAAGTCGGGCATGTGGATGGGTTCGCGGTTGGCCGTGACGGTGATCAGACCTGGATGCTGCATTGCCTGGGCACGATGGCCATGGCCCGCGACAATGATGCCGACAGCGCAGATGTGGAATTCTTCATCGTGATCGGACACGCCCCGCGTTATCTCGATCGCAATACGACCGTGTTTGGCCGTGTGCTGGAGGGGATGGATCACATCCAGGCCATCCGCCGTGGTGATGCGGCAGTAAACTCCGGCGTGATTGCTGACCCTGCCGGGCGGGACCCCATAGTGTCGATGCGCGTCGCAGCGGACCTTCCGGTGGACGAACAGC
The DNA here is from genome assembly GCF_017643475.1 of Maricaulis sp. Classification (GTDB taxonomy): domain Bacteria; phylum Pseudomonadota; class Alphaproteobacteria; order Caulobacterales; family Maricaulaceae; genus Maricaulis. The sequence goes on along the minus strand of NZ_JAEPNI010000002.1, from coordinate 9,469 downwards.
CTCGTTTCGAGGTCATGGATACGCGCGGCGAAGCGTTTTTCAATGCCAAGGCCGCCTCCCGGAATCGCACCCACGAATGGTTCATTAACACCCCGCCGCCGGTCATCGAGGCCTGTCGGATGCCGGCACCGGTTCGGCGTGCGAGCGGGGACTAGCCCCAGTCGCGGCGCGCCAGCCAGATAATGCCGATCAGGTAGATCACAACACCGCCGGTCAGGCCGTAGGTCATGGCCAGGTTGGCGCTTTCCGGCTCACTGGCAAGGATGTTCACCGGCATCAGCCAGGGGAAGTAGAGCCCCCATTTCGAGCTGGTTGCCGCGACGGCCACAAACGTGCCGCCGATACCGACCGAGACAGCGACCGCGAAACTTCGAAAACGGGTCGCGATTAGCCATTGCAGGGCCGTTACGAAAAGCGCCGCGACATACATGCGGCTGTAGAGTGAGACGGCCTGGCTCCAGTTGATGTCATCTGTCATGGCGCCGTGTTCCGAGAAGGGCAGGCCAAGCATGGTGCTCGAGATGCCGGCCAGCATCACCAGCACGCTGACAATGGCGAGAATGAGCTGGGCCCAGATCGCCTTGGCCAGGAAAACCTGCCATTTGGGACGGGGCAGAGCGAGCGTGTGTGACCAGGTATTGGGGGCGTGTTCCAGCTGGGCCTGCAGGGCGGTGAGGCCGATGGCGCTCATTGGCAACAGGAAAAATCCCCAGATGGCTGATCCGCTCATGATCTGGATTTGCCAATTGTCGGGACCGTTGTCGGATATCGTTACCAGGAAGCCGAGCGCGAAGACCATCAGGGCCGGGGTGGCGGCGACCAACAGAACAAGGGAACGGCGCAGTTTCAGCGCTTCCGCGCGCAGGAGCGATATCATTGCACCTCTCCTTTTTTGGCAGGGGTCTCGTCATGCGCCATCTTGAGGAAAATTTCCTCGAGGCCGGATTTGGCCAGGCGCAGTTCGTGGACGGCAATGTCAGCGGCGATGAGCGTGCGGTTGAGTTCGGCGATCGTGTCCAACGTGATGTCCTCGTCACGGGTGAGCACAAGCGTGTCGTCTTCTTTTGCGGTCGAGAAACCGGCATTGCTGGCGATCTGCTCGGCACCGGAGGCGGGATCGGCCTTGAGGCGGATGGTGGTTGGCTGCAATGCAGCCAGCTCGTCAAGGGAACCCGAGAAGAGTGTCGAACCGGCTCGCATCAGCGAGACGTGGGTTGCGGTTTGCTCGACTTCTGACAGCAAGTGACTGGACATGAAGACGGTGGTGTTCTCGCGCTCCGGCAGCGCCTTGATCAGGCTGCGCATGTCGCGAATGCCGGCCGGGTCGAGGCCGTTGGAGGGTTCATCCAGGACAAGCAGGCGTGGGCGGCCCAGAAGGGCGCGGGCGATACCTACACGCTGGCGCATGCCGAGCGAGTACTGGCCGACACGGCGCTCCGCAGCATGGCTCATCTCGGTGACGTCCAGAACGCGATCAATCTCGGCCTTTTCGTGACCGAGCACACGGGCGGTCAAGGCGAGGTTTTCGCGACCGGTCAGATTGGGGAAGAGGGCGGGCGTTTCCACTACCGCACCGACACTGGCGAGGGCCTTGGTGCGTTTCCTGCGCAGATCGTGACCGGCGATTCGAACCTCGCCGCCATTCGCCTGGATCAGGCCCAGCATGCAGCGGATCGCGGTGGTTTTGCCCGCACCGTTCGGGCCAAGGAAAGCGTAGATACTGCCTTCTGGCACATTCAGCGTGACGTCACGTAGCGCTTGCACCGCGCCAAAGCGCCGTGAAAGTCCCTTTATTTCAAGGGGGAGGGGAGAAGACATGTGAGCACCTGTACTAGGTGGCCAATGCTGCCAGCCTGGGCAAGCGCGGCAAGGGGATTGTGCGCCATCTGCGTCCCCCCTTTGCGGTTTTGATTGACCCGCTTGGCCGGAACGGTCGAATATCGCGCGATCAAGGGAAGGGAAATCGAGGGATCACCATGAAGCTGCGCCTGCTGAGTGCTGTCGCCGTCCTAGCGCTGGCCGCCTGTTCGCCTGCGGATAACGCCGCGCAAACCGAGGAAGCCGCCGTGTCGGGTGACGTCCCGATGGATGGTCTGGCTGAAACCGTCAGCGCACCGGGCGATGACGCCCTGCGCGAGGCGATCCGCGCCGATTACACCACCCATATCGGTCCGCTCTACGAGCATTTCCACGCCAATCCGGAACTCTCCTTCATGGAGATCGAGACGGCGGCGCGCATGGCCGAGGAAATGCGGGCGCTGGGGTTCGAGGTCACTGAAGGTGTCGGCCGCACCGGCGTCGTCGGTGTATTGCGCAATGGCGAGGGGGCAACCGTAACCCTGCGGGCGGATATGGACGCGCTGCCGATGCAGGAGAACACGGATGTATCCTATGCCTCGACCGTGGTCGGCCAGGACCGGATCGGCAATGAATTCCCGGTCATGCACGCCTGTGCCCATGACACACACATGGCAGCGCTGATCGGCGCCGCGCGCCAGTTGTCCGAACGCACGGATGAATGGTCCGGCACGCTGGTCCTGATTGCCCAGCCGGCAGAGGAGCTGGGGCTGGGCGCCGTGGCGATGCTGGATGACGGGCTCTACGAGCGGTTCCCGCTGCCGGACTACAATCTGTCCTTCCACACATTTGCCTCCACGGCCGTCGGCGACATCACCTATCACCCGGGTTATGCGATGGCGAATGTCGACTCGGTCGACATCTATGTGCAGGGGCGCGGCGGTCATGGGGCCTATCCACACACCACGAAAGACCCGATCTATCTCGCCTCGCAGATTGTTGTGGCGCTGCAGGGACTGGTGTCCCGCGAGCTCAACCCGCTGGAACCGGGCGTGGTCACGGTGGGCGCCTTCCATGCCGGAACCAAGCACAACATTATCGGTCCGGAGGCGCATCTGCAGCTGACCGTGCGCTCCTATTCCGATGATGTGCGCGCGCAATTGCTGGAAGGCATCCAGCGCATCGCCGCCTCGCAGGCGGCCTCCTACGGGCTCGAGCCGGACGAGTATCCGCGCGTCGAGATCGAGGAGACCTATACGCCGTCCCTGTTCAATGACCCGGTGCTGGCGGCGCGGGCTGTTTCGGTAATGCGGTCGCGATTTGGCAGCGACCATGTGCGCGAGGTTCCGCCGATCATGGGCGGTGAGGATTATTCCCAGTACCACCGCACCGAACACGAGGTTCCTACCTTCATGTTCTGGGTCGGCGGCACGACGCAGGCCCGGCTGGAGGATTACGATGCGCGCGGCATGTCCCGCCCGTCCAATCACACACCGGAATTTGCCCCGGATGATCCGATGACGACGATCACCCAGGCGACCGAGGCGATGACGGCGGTGACGCTGGACCTGCTCGCTCCGGTCGATGGAGCCGCGGGTGGAAACTAGACGCGCTTTCTCCGGCGCCCGCTGGGAAAAGGATGTCGGGTATTGCCGCGCCATCCGTCGTGGCGATCATGTCTGGGTGACCGGGACTGTTTCGGTCGATGCGGAAGGCAATCCGCATGCTATCGGTGATCCGGGCGGACAGGCCGAACGCTGTTTCGACATCATCGAAGCGGCACTGGAACAGGTGGGGGCGAAATTCACCGACATCATGCGCACCCGCATGTTCGTGACCGATATCTCCATGTCCGATGCCTTTGGCGCCGTGCATGGCCGCCGTTTCCGGGACAATGAACCTGCCACGACAATGGTCGAGGTCTCTCGCTTTATCGGGCCGGAATATCTCATCGAGATCGAGGCCGACGCCTTTGTGGCCGGGGAGGGCTGAGGATGAGCGAGTACAAGCTGTATTACTGCCCGCAAACGCGCTGTCGTACGGCACTGTGGATGCTGGAAGAGGTCGGCGCGCCCTACAAGCTGGTGCCGGTCAATGTACGCAACGAGATCGAGAGCGAGGCCTTTGCCGCCGTTTCTCCCATGCGCAAGGTTCCTGCCCTGCAGATCGGTGACGAGCTGATTACGGAGACTGCCGCGATCTGTCTCTACCTGGCCGATGCCCATCCGGATGCGGGCCTGACGCCGGCGATCGGCGAGGCGGGGCGGGCCAGCCTGATGCGCTGGATGTTCTTTGGCTCTGCCGTCATGGAGCCGGCCAGTTTTGACAAGGCCACGGGCCGTGACGCGCCCGCCGGTGCGATCGGTTGGGGCAATTGGGAGCGTGTCCTCGAAACCTTGCGTCAGGGGCTTGAGCGCAAGTCTTACCTGGTCAATGACCGTTTCAGCGCAGCCGATATCGCGCTGGGGTCCACAATGAGCTTTCTTATGAATTTCAACATGATGGAGAAGGACCCGCTATTCGTGTCCTATGTCGAGCGCCTGACCGCTCGCCCCGCCTTCATCAAAGCCAGTGAGATCGACGCCAGCCATGCCGAACCGGCATAGCGGCCCAGAGGAGTTGTTTCATGTCTCTCATCCCAGCTGATAACGCTGTTGCCAGCGTTGCTGCCCTGTTTGTCATTGCGGCAGCAGGCTTCCTCATGGAGAAAACGCGGATCGGTGCGCTGCTGACCGGTGCGGTCTGGGCCATCCTGTTCGCGATCCTGGCGTCGAATATCGGGCTGATCCCGCAAAGCTCTGCCGGTTACAGCTTCGTTTTCACCTATTTCGTTCCGATCCTGATCCCGCTCTTCCTGATGAAGGCGGATCTCAAGAAGATCTTCTTCGAGACGACGCGCATGACGCTGGCCTTTCTGCTAGCGGCGGTCGGCACGGTCGCCGGCGCGATCGTGGCCTTCTCTCTGGTCAATATTGGTGAAAACCAGGCGGCAGCCGCCGGTACTTTCACCGCGACCTACATCGGCGGCTCGGTGAACTATGCAGCGTTGGTTGATCTGACGGGCCTGCGCGAGAACAACCCGGCCTTTGTGTCTGCCGCTACCGCCGTGGACAATCTTTATTCCGGTCTCTTCCTGGGCTTTCTGGCGGTTATGCCGGGTATCACCTGGATCGCCAACAAGTTCGTCAAACGTGACCACAGCGAAGGCGATGTCGTCGTGGAGAAAGAAGGCAAGCCGACGGCTGCCACGCTGACCTATTCCATCACTTTCGCGCTGATCGTGGTTGCGCTTGGTGACTGGATTACTGGTTATCTGCGCGAGACTGTCTCTGACAGCTGGGGCAATTGGCGTTACGCGATCATCACTGTCCTCGCCCTGATCCCGGCGACCCTGTTCCCGAAACGCATGGCGAAGATGCATGGCGGTTACGAGCTGGGTATTGCGCTGAGCTTTGTGTTCTTCGCTGCGATTGCTGCGGGCGCGGACCTGCAGGCAGTTATCAGCGAAGCGCCTCTGCTGCTTCTGATCATTGCCATCCTGCTCGCGGTGCATGGCATTGTGACCTTTGGTCTCGGCGCCATTTTCAAGCTCTCCCTGCCGGAGCTGATCACCGCCTCCAACGCTGCCATTCTCGGGGCGACGACGGCCCCGGCGCTGGCTGCGGCAAAAGGTTGGAAGGACCTGGTCACGCCTGGTGTCCTGGTGGGCGTGTTTGGTTATGCACTGGGCACGATTATAGCCACCGCCGTCTACCAGTTCTGGCCCGGCTAAGGCCTGTTGGCCTGGCGGGACGCCCGCCGGGCCAATCTCTCTATGAAGCCGAATTCGCCCGGCGCATTAAGTGACCGTCATGTTGCGGTCAGCATTTTGTGCGTCTCGATGTGATTATTTGCATCCGGAAGAGGCGTTTCGCGCATCTAGGGGACAACAGGGACATTTTCGAGGGAATAATCATGCCGACCAAAACCACGCTCATCGCGACCTCCGCGCTTGTGATTGCCGGTATCGCCGGTCTTGCCAATGCGGCGACGACCAGCTCCGCCACGGCCTTGCAGGACGGCAGCCGTTATGCCGGTGCCGACGCCTTGCGCATCACCAATTTTGCTGGCCGGATCGAGATCCGCACCGGCGGTTCCGACATCTCTGTCGCTGTTACCAATTCCGGTGGTCATGTCGACACGCCGAGTGTCAATCAAAGCGGCGAGACCGTTATCGTCGACGGTGGTCTGAACATGCGCCGCATGCGCTGTAACAGCCGCAATAACCGCTACCAGGTCTGGGAGCAGGGCGAGAGTCGCGAGTCGCTCGATGAATACCCGATGCTGACGATTACCGCGCCGGCCGATCTGGCACTGGAAATCGAGCGCAGCCTGTTTGTCGGTACGGCGGAAGATATGGCGTCCATGGATATCGGCATGTCCAAGTGTGGCCGTTTCGAAGCGGGCAATGTTGCTGGCGACGCGGATATCGGTATTTCCGGTTCCGGTGATGTGCGCCTGCAAAATGTCGGCGGTACGGCGGATATCGGCATTTCAGGTTCCGGCGATGTCTTCATGGGCACTGTCGGCGGCATGATGGATATCGGTATTTCAGGTTCCGGTGATGTCGAAGCCGGCAGTGTTGATGGCGATGTCGAGATCGGTATTTCCGGTTCTGGCGATGTTGAACTGGGTGACGTTCAGTCCCTGAGTATCCGTATTTCCGGCTCCGGCGACATTGTTGCTGACAGCATGAACGGTGCCTTCAATGCCGGGATTTCCGGCTCCGGTGATATCCGCGTACGCGGTGGCCAGGCGCAGCCGTTCGAAGCCCGCATCAACGGTTCCGGCGATATCGATTTTGGCGGCACGGCCACCAATGTCACCGTCAATGAAAACGGTTCTGGCGATGTCGAGATCAACGAGATCGAGGGATCGATCAACTGGCGCCGTCACGGTCGGACCGTGCTGCGCACCGGGAATTCCCGTTAGGCCACGTCGGCTGGCCGGTTCCTGACCGGCCGCCACTTCGCCGCCTCGTAAAGCGTGATCGCAGCGGCGTTGGAGACATTCAGGCTCTCGATTGTGTCGCTCATCGGGATCCGCGCGAGAACATCACAGGCCTCTGCCACTCGTGGGCGGAGGCCTTTGTCTTCCGAGCCCATGACAATCACCAGGCCAGCGCCGTGCCCCTGTCCATCCGGACCGGCCAGCGCCTCGGCAAGGGATTGTTCGCCTTCACCCGCCAGACCGACGACAAAACGACCCTTCTTGCGCATGTCCAGCAGGGTATCGGCGATATTGGTCACGCGGATATGCGGTACACGCTCCGCTGCACCCACCGCGCTTTTACACACCGTGCCAAACAGGGGCGGGGACTTGCGGTCCTGCATGACCATGGCGCGGATGCCGAAAGCGGCGGCGGAGCGCATGATGGCGCCGACATTGTGCGGGTCGGTGACCTGGTCGAGCACGAGGACCGTTCCGTGAGTCGGATCGAGCACGGCATTGATCGGCTCGGGATCGAGCGCTCGGGCCTCGGCCGCGAATCCCTGGTGCACGGCACTGTCGGGCAGCTGGCGATCAATCTCGTCCGGCTTGGCCAGCGTGTGCGGCGTACCTTCCGGCAGATCACGTGCAGCATTGAGTGTCACCCGCAGGTCGAGAATCTCCCGACGCGGATTTTCGATGGCCGCAAGCACGGCGTGACGCCCCCAGATCCAGCCCGATTGGCTTGCGCCAGAAGGCTTGGAGCGTCGTGTGTAATCCGTGCGTTTGCGAGTGTTGCGGTCTGTTGGCTTCGTCACTATAGTCCGCGCTCCTGTTTCAGGGCGGTGTCTTGATTGGGCGGCTCCATAACATGTCGCAGCAATTACTGAGACCCTTTGTTGCAGGTCCGGTGAGACCCGGCTAAGTCGTGTTTCACACACCCTGTGGAGGGGTGGTCGAGTGGTTAAAGGCACCAGACTGTAAATCTGGCCGCGAGAGCGTACGTTGGTTCGAATCCAACCCCCTCCACCATCCTTCGCCCTCTGGGCTCCGGCTGGCGAGCCACACTCAATAGAATGGGCGAAGAGATGCCCGCCGAAGCCGCAAGGTGCAGGCGGGTTGCGTGACAGGTGTCACGGTCCGCTTTCATCATGCGCTGTAAGGTGCCTCCGTGGGAGGCGCGAATGTACTACGTCTATCTTTTGCGTAGCGATGTAATGCCATCTCATCGATATATCGGTTTCACAAACGATGTCGGGCGAAGACTCGCCGAGCACAATGCCGGCAAATCTAAAGCCACGCGTTTTGCAGCGCCGTGACGAGTGGTGATGGTGCTTTGCTTCGAGTCTCGCGACCGCGCGCTCGCGTTCGAGCGATATCTAAAGTCTGGTTCCGGCAGAGCGTTCGCCAATAAGCGCCTGTGGTGAGGTCGCTGTTTTCTTATCTCACGGCAGTTCGCTTTGCTCACGCCTCCGATGGGGCGACGCCTTTGGCGTCGGGTGACGTCTTGTTCTCATCCTTCTCCCTCGGGGGAGAAGTGCCCTTCGCAGCCTTGGCGAAGAAGGGCGATTAGGGGCAAACACCAAAATCTCCACGATCTCGCGATCTGGAGTGAGAGGCATGCGGAAGGCCGGTGAAACCGGATGTATATTCAAAAGCAGGGGTTAAGGGCCTCCCGCACACGGGTCTGCTGTCTGCCATGCCAGAATTGACCCTCAAGGGTCGGCAGACGCTCCCCGCACATCCACGCCCGAAAAGACTGAGCTCTCGCCTCCCACGACATGGACCACCGGAGAGTATGCCCGAGGTTTGAGCGCTGTGGATATCTTCCCCGCTCGCGAGGAAGTGGGCTCGCCGTAGCCTTGGCGAAGGCGAGGTCGAAGGGGGTGCGAACGCTAGTGAGCACTAAACCTCCGGGCTTCGCCCTCCGGTCCCTCCGTCCCTTCGGGACACCTCCCCGAGGGGAGGATAAACGTGAAATGCCGTCACACGGCTTGCGCAGGGACAAAAGCGCTGCGCTAGACCTCGCGCTGCGACCGCCTTCAACACCTGCTTAAACAACTGCAACAGTGCGCACTTACCCCCTCGACGCCCGGAAACGAAGCGGCTAAACAACTCAGATGGCGCGGGTATAGCACAATGGTAGTGCAGCAGCCTTCCAAGCTGAGGATGCCGGTTCGATCCCGACTACCCGCTCCAATCTTTCTTTCAAGCGACTGAGACTTCGGCTGCATTCGGACTTGCCTAGCAGGGCAATCCTTGTGTATCAGGCCGCACCATAACCGGATGCTACGCATCCATGTCATATCCACTCTAGTCGATCGGCCATTCGTCTCCAGATCGGCATCTAATGAGGTAAAGATCGATGGCGAAGGAAAAGTTTGAGCGCACAAAGCCGCACGCGAACATTGGTACGATTGGTCACGTTGACCACGGCAAGACCACGCTGACGGCTGCTATCACGATGGTTCTGGCTGAGGCTTCCGGTGGTGAAGCGAAGGGCTATGACGAGATCGACAGCGCGCCGGAAGAGAAGGCACGTGGTATCACGATTTCCACGGCACACGTTGAGTACGAGACGGAAAACCGTCACTACGCTCACGTTGATTGCCCGGGCCACGCCGACTACGTGAAGAACATGATCACCGGTGCTGCCCAGATGGACGGCGCTATCCTGGTTGTTAACGCTGCTGACGGCCCGATG
>NZ_JAEPNI010000006.1 GCF_017643475.1 Maricaulis sp. | reverse complement strand
TGTCGTCCTCGACCGTATTGCAGATCATCCGGTCAACAAGATCGACGAACTCCTCCCCTGGAACATCGACCTCCAAGCCTGATCCCCTCACGAAAACTGAAAACATTCTTACGTCAAGGTAGCCGTGAAAAGACGCTTACGGCTGTTCAGCATGCCGAGCGAGACGATCGCCTCGTACTTTTCGGCGACTACCGTCTCCCGTGGATAGGCGCGGATGCGCGGGGCGGGAAGCGCGAGAAGCGACGGGGACTCGATCTCCTCGGCCTTCGGCGTCACGGCGTCGCCGAAACCGATGTCGACCTGAACCGATAGGCGGGCACTGGCGAGCTGTGCCTCGAGGCGCACGCGGGCGCCGGGGTGCCCTTCCTCGTCCCGCATCGGCTCGACCTGGACGGACTCGGTGATGAACTCAAGGCCGTCGTCTTCCTCCACGGGCGTATCGCAGAGCGCCCGGAAGGTCGTGGTCAGCGCCTCGATGTCCCGTTCGCCGAAGCCGAGAAGGTCGAGGTCGCGCGTGGCGCGATACGGTTCACCGGTCCAGAGGATGAAGAGCAGGGCGCCTTTCAGGATGAAGCGGTCCCAATGACCAGACGTCCCGAGGCGATAGAGAAGCCGTTCCAGGGCGTAGCGGATGAAGACGAGATCGACGTCCTCGCCGCGCTCGCGGGCGCGGTTGGTGAGGCGCTGGCGAACGGACGCCGAGAGGTGGCTCGGCTTGTCTGAACAGTTTCGGGGCTGTCGCTAAGTGGATGTCCGCCTAGGTTAGGCTGCGGCCGGGATTGGCTGCTGCGTCGTGAGATATGCCTGATCGGGGGCCTGCCCGCCAAGCGATGATTGGGGTCTCCGGCCGTTGTAGAACGCCAGGTACCGGCTGATCGAGGCGCGGGCCTCCGGTACGTTGGCATAGGCGCGCAGTTGGCGTCGAACGCCGCCTTGCCTGCTCTTGCGAGGGGCAGAGCCTCGGAACGGTGACGTCAGTCGTCGTGTCGCGCGACAATGGTGCGATGGCTTTCCATCCGACAAAGACAGCACCGGCAGCGACCACGGTGATGACAAAAATGGCGGCCGGACTTGAACGGCGCTGCAGGTCCGTGGCTGAGCGCTTATACTTCTTTTGGTTCATGTCTAATCTCTTCCGATGCGTTGGCATCCAGTCGAGAGTCGTGCGGGCGCCGTCGACAACCGGTCATTCCGACTGGTCTATGGAGCCGATAATGAATTCGGCTCATTGTCGGTCCCCCTCAACGGCCGGGCTGGTGAAAATGTCTTTGAGGCGGGGCATGAACCGGGGCACTCTCTCGGCGTAGCGTCGGTACACGTCACCCAATTCGGCTTCGACTTCCCGCTCTTCGCGCAGGGAAAGACGCCAGTACATGACAAGCAGAACGGGAAACATCGCCAGTGTGAGAATGGTCGGCCACTGGAACAGGAACCCAACCAGAATCAGGACGAAGCCGACATATTGAGGATGGCGAATGCGGGCGTAAGGCCCCGTGGTCGCGAGCGTTCCCGTCCGTTGTGCTTGGTAAAGGACGCGCCAAGCGGCGGAGAGCAGGATGAACCCGCCGCCGATAAAGCCGAAACTCAGAATGTGGAAGGGCCCGAGGTGCGGGTTTGCCTTCCAGCCAAACAGCATTTCCAGGAGATGGCCGGAATCATGGGCAAGCCAGTCGACGCTTGGGTAGTTGGTCTGCAACCAGCCCGATAGGAAATATATGGTGAGCGGGAAGCCGTACATCTCAGTGAAAAGCGCGACCAGAAAGGCGCTGAAAGCACCGAATGAGCGCCAGTCCCGGCCAGTCTTCGGCTTAAAGAAGCTAAAGGCGAACAGGATGAAGATCGCCGAGTTGACCACCACCAAGAACCAGAGGCCGTAGGCTGGAACTTCGTTGCTCATCTGTCGTCCTCCCGCGGTTCGTCGCGGTGCGATCCGTGATCGCCCCCGTGGCTGCCATGCATGAAGAAATGCATGCCCACGCAGAGTCCGAGAATGAGGAGGAGCGGCAGATAGCCCAGAATATGCGCGGCATGCTCTTCCCACAGGAAGTAACCCGCCACTGCCAGGAATCCGAGCAACACCATGCCCGAACGGGAGAAAATGAAGCTCCGAAAGCCGCTGGTTTCATGCTGCGCCATGTCGCGTCCCCTCTTCCGACCCTCGTCGTTTCCGAAATACGGTCGAGGTCATCCGCCCGCCCCCTGAACCATCTGATGGCCTTTGCCGCCGATCTGGATCTCTCCGCGAATCCTGAGATCCCGCTGATCGATCACCCAAATTTTCGGCTCGTCGGCGCTGGAGACGTAGAGCTTGCCCGTCCCGCGAATGACGGCGAGGTGGTACGGGGCGGGAGCCGAGGAAACACTGCGCTGGGCGCCGGTAGCGAGATCGATGGCAACCACCTTGTCGCCACCAAGGACCGCGATGAAGAGCGCGCCGCCGTCATCGGACAGGTCGATCCCGTGGAGGGCCGTTTCGAGGCGAATCGTCTTCACAACCGTCTGGTCGCCGACCTCAACGACGGAGACCGTGCCGTCGTCGACGTTGTTGACGTAGAGAGTGACGCCATCTCTGGACAGAACGATGTGTTCGGGGCTGCCGCCGACAACGGTATTCGACCGGACGATCCACCGTGCCGTGTCGATCTCGCTGACCGTGTCGTTGCCGGCGTTGCTGACGTAAAGACGGTCACCGCCAGGAGCGAAGGCCGCGTAATTGGGCAGGGGCCCGGTGGCGACCGTCGCGACCACCTCATAGGAGCCGAGGTCGATGGCACTGATTGATCCGGCGTTGGGATGGGTGACGACGGCGAACCGGCCATCGTCACTGACCGCGACGTGATGGACGGCGCCGGGTACGTCGATGCGCCGGACCACGGACCCGTCGACCGTTCGAACAACCGAGACCGTGCTGACTTCCGCGACGGCGTTCCTGGCATCGGGGGAGGCGGCACCATGGTGCGCGGCATGCTCGTCTTCGGAAACGCCCGCCGGCTTCGCGACAGCTTCGCCGTCTGATGCGCGCGTCTCGAAGCTTCCGGCAATCAAGAACTGTCCGTCGGGCGTTCCGGCGAGCCCATGAACCGCCGCCGGACCAGTCAACGTATCGACGATTTCGTCCGTCGCGGCATCGACAGCGACGATCTTGTTCTCCCCGCCGAGAGGCACATACACGAGCGGTTCAGCAAGAGCCGTCTGCGCTCCCAACGCCAAGGCCATCAGTCCTGTCCAGGCGGCGGCCCGGGAAAACGATATGACGTTCATAGCTTGTGGTTCCTTTCCATAAAGCGCATTGCCGCGCCGGGATGAGCCCTTCTAGATCTTCACCGAGCGCAGCCGGAGAGCGTTGCCGACTACCGATACGGACGACAGGCTCATCGCCGCGGCTGCGAATATCGGCGAGATCAAAATCCCGAAGAACGGGAACAGAACCCCTGCCGCCACCGGCACGCCTGCGGCGTTGTAGAACAGGGCGAAGAACAGGTTCTGCTTGATGTTGCGCATCGTCGCGCGCGAGAGCTTCCTGGCCCGGACGATGCCGTTGAGATCACCCTTGACCAAGGTGAAACCCGCGCTCTCGATCGCCACGTCGGCGCCGGTGCCCATGGCGATGCCGACATCGGCCTGGGCCAGTGCAGGCGCGTCGTTGACGCCATCGCCTGCCATCACGACCTTTCGGCCTTCGTCTTGCAGATCCTTGATGATGCGCGCCTTGTCTTCGGGCAACACGTCGGCACGGATCTCGTCGATCCCGAGTTTTCCAGCCACCGCCTTCGCGGTACGCTCGTTGTCGCCAGTCGCCATGACGATGCGGAAGCCTTGTTCGTGCAGCGCCTTCAGCGCGTCCGGCGTCGTCTCCTTGACCGGATCGGCAACCGACACGAGACCGGCGATTTCGGACCCGACGATGACGAACATCACCGTTTCGCCTTCGTCACGTCGAGCATTGGCGGTCTCGGAGAGCTTGCCGCCGTCGAGCCCCAGATCGGCGAGCAGCTTTGCGTTGCCGAGCGCCACTGATTTGCCGTCGACGACGCCTTTTACCCCTTTGCCGGTGACGGCTTCGAATTCATCCGCGTTAGCCAGCGCAACATCGCGTTCTTCGGCCCCGGTGACGATGGCTTCGGCGAGTGGGTGCTCCGAGCCCCGCTCCAGGCTTGCGGCCAAGCGCAGCACCTCGTCCTCCTCATGCCCGGGTTGCGGCAAGACCGCGACGAGCTTCGGCTTGCCGACGGTCAGCGTCCCCGTCTTGTCGACGATCAGCGTGTCGACCTTGGCGAAGCGTTCCAGCGCCTCGGCGTTCTTGATGAGCACGCCGGCTTGCGCGCCTCGGCCCGTCGCCGTCATGATCGACATCGGCGTTGCCAGGCCCAGCGCGCACGGACAGGCGATGATCAAAACGGCGACTGCCGAGACCAGTCCGTATGAGAGGGCCGGGGCAGGCCCCCAAAGAGACCATGCGATGAACGAGAGAATTGCAATGACGATCACGGCTGGTACGAACTTGCCCGCCACAGAGTCGGCAAGTTTCTGGATCGGGGCACGGCTGCGCTGCGCGTTCGCGACCATCTCGACGATCTGGCTCAGCATGGTGTCGGAGCCGACGCGTTCGGCTTCGATCACGAGACTGCCCGTGCCGTTGATTGTGGCGCCGGTGACCTTGTCGCCCTCGACTTTCTCGACCGGAACCGGTTCGCCAGAGATCATCGATTCATCGATCGACGAACGTCCCTCGACCACCACGCCGTCGACGGGGACCTTATCGCCCGGGCGGACGCGCAGCCGATCGCCGACCTTGACGTCCTCGAGCGGGATTTCTTCCTCGCTCCCGTCCTTGCGGATCACCCGGGCGGTCTTGGCGGCCATATCCAAAAGGGCGCGAATCGCCGAGCCCGTTCGCTCGCGCGCGCCAAGCTCCATCACCTGGCCGAGCAGCACCAGCACGACGATCACGGCGCCGGCTTCGAAATAAACCCCGACATGGCCCTCCGCATCGCGAAATCCGTCCGGGAAAATCTCCGGCACGAGCACGGCGACGACACTGAAGAGATAGGCCGCGCCGACGCCCATCCCGATGAGCGTGAACATGTTGAGACTGCGGTTGATCACCGACTTGACGCCACGCACGAAGAATGGCCAACCGGCCCAGAGAATGACCGGTGTCCCCAAAGCGAGTTCGATCCACAGCGTCGCACGCTCGCCGAAGATGTCGCGGACGAAACCGAGCCCAACAAAGGGGCCCATCGTCAGCACAAGAAGCGGAACCGTCAGCACGGCGCCGATCCAAAACCGGCGCTTGAAATCAACAAGCTCGGGATTCGGTCCGTCATCGGGGGCTGGAACCCCCATAGGCTCCAGCGCCATGCCGCAGATCGGACATTCTCCCGGTTCGTCCCGCACGATCTCGGGATGCATCGGGCAGGTATATTTCGTGCCCTTAGGCGCTGTTTCGGCCTTGTGCTCGCCGGCGAGATAATGCTCCGGGTCGGCCGCGAACTTGTCGTGGCACTTTTGAGAACAAAAGTGATAGGTCTCACCCTCGTACTCTTGGCTCGGCTTGTCCTGATCCAACTGCACCGTCATTCCGCAAACCGGATCTCTGGCCGTCATAGCCTTGACGGAACCTGTTGTACCGTCAGAGCGATGGCTGTGATCGTGATCATCGTGCTTATTCATTGGCTTGTTCCGGCTTTCCGGTTCGATTGACGATGGATGTGCGGTCTTCCGCGGCTCTGGCTTTTGTTGGAAGACGGTTTCAGTCGGAGAGCAGACGCTTTCGTTCTTCGAACTCTTCCTTGTCGATCTCGCCGCGGGCAAAGCGTTCGTGAAGGATGTCGAGGGGCCCGTTCGTTCGTGATTGCGATCGGGTTACCCGTCCTCAATCGCCACCCAGCCAGCGGACCGCGAGCACGATCGCGAGGATGATCCCGCCCCAGAAGACAATCATCATGACGGAGCCAAAAATCATGTGTCCCCAGCCCCAGCCATAGTGCCAATAGTCGGATCGATCGGCCGAGGTTTGCGCAAGTGCCGGCATCGAGACCACCGCGGTGGGCAGCGCCAGGGCCAAATTCGTCAATCGTCTTCTCATTTGACGCTCCTTTCGTGGTACATGGCCTGTCCAATCATCTCTTCGATGTGAAATGCGACTTCGGCGTACAAACCGTCACCGCTGTCGGTATTCGCGGAAACGTTCGCAGGATCTCTGTTCTCACATCTATAAGGACGACGAGAGACGCTCAGCGTTACAGTGACGGGGATTCACAGGCAGTGGCCGCCGGGCGGGCGGACTGAGGCGGCAGAGATCGTCTGAAGCCCTTTGGGAGCCTCGCCTGCCGTGCCTGAACAGGCGTAGAGCGAAGGCGGAACAGCGGCACTCGGCCCGAAATCGGCTGCCGATCTTCCATAGATCGGTCGTTCGAAACCCTACAAAATTGCGTCCCGGATACTCGTAAAGGTCCTCTGCAAGGGACGCATCGCTCACGCTTTTACGACGATCCGTTCTTCGTCTGACGTCACAGGTCTGCGGCTACGTATCCTTACCGGCCGATGGCTGCGAGAAATAGGCCAGTGAGGAGGAGTATCGTTCCGGCGCTGTAAGAAAGAGCTTGTGACAGCCCTCCGAGCAGAAAAAATACGCCCAGCCCTCACGCTCCTCGTGAGCGACGGCCTTTTCGGGCGTCAGGCGCATGCCGCATACCGGGTCGGTGACCACTACGTCTTTTTCGGGTTCGAAGCCGGCCATCAGTGAAACACCATCCCTTCGATGTGAAAGCCCGCGTCGACGTAGAGCGTTTCCCCGGTGATGGCGCTCGTATAATCGCTCGCCAGCATAAGCGCCGTACGTCCCACCTCGCAGGCGTCCACCGTGCGCCGCAGCGGTGCCTTGCGGACGGTCTCATTCAATAGTTCGTCGAAATGCTCGATGCCCGAGGCGGCGCGTGTCGCGACCGCCCCGGCCGAAATCGCGTTCACCCGGATCGCCTTGCCACCGTGTTCATGGGCCAGGTAGCGTACAGACGCTTCAAGGGCGGCTTTGACTGGCCCCATGACATTGTAATGATCGACCACTTTTTCTGCGCCGTAGTAGCTGAGCGTCGTCAAGCTGCCACCTTTGTCCATGAGCGGCTCGGCGAGCTTCGCCATACGGATGAAGGAGTGGCACGAGATAAGCATCGATTCAGCGAAGCCTTCTCCCGAACAATCGGTCAACCGGCCATGGAGATCTTCCTTACGGGCCCACCCGATCGCATGAAACAGAAAATCCAATCGGCCCCATTTCTGCTCGATCTCCCCGAAGACGGCCTCCAATTGTCCCGGCTCGGCGACATTGCAGGGCAGGAAAAGTTGCGCGTCCACCTGTTGCGAAAGCGGCTCAACAAAGGGCTTGGCCTTGTCGTTCAGATAGGTGATGGCAAGATCGGCGCCGGCGTTCCGAAAATGCTGGGCCGCCGACCAGGCCAAACTGTGTTCGTTGGCAATTCCCACCACCAACCCCTTCCGGCCTTTCATATCGATGAGTTCCATTTTTTGCGCTTGCTCCTTTCTCCGGCCAGGCGGGCCAGGCGCGATCCGTCTCGCCGCGCACGATATTATTCGGGACCAGACATAGCTGCGGACGACAGGGTCACAGCCTGGGTCAGGGCATCAGCACATAGGTGCCGGGCGCTTCGCCCAGCCGCCGATAGCCCTTGCGCGCCGCCCCCAGGCCAGGGGGCTTAACGGGTTCACCCGAATGGTTGCTAAGCCACCCTAGCCAACAGGGCCACCATGAACCCTCATGGTGGGTGGCCCGCGCCTGCCAGGTGTCAGGGTCCAGGTAGGCCGCGAGATCATCGTGGGTGGCGATCTGGTGACGACGCCGGGTGTTGCCAGGTGGGCTCACAATGCCGGCATTGTGGCCGCCATTGGATAGTACGAAGGTAACATCAGCATTGGTTTGGCTGTGGATCTTGTAAACCGACCGCCACGGCGCGACATGGTCCGAGAGCGTGCTGACCGCAAAAATCGGAATGCGGATGTCATGCAACGACACCGGGCGACCGTCGACGCAATAGCGTTCGTCCGCCAGATCATTATCGAGGAACAGCTGCCGGAGATATTCGGAGTGCATCCTGGCAGGCATGCGCGTGGCGTCAGCATTCCACGCCATCAGGTCGAACATCGGTCGGCGCTGTCCCATGAGATAATTCTGAACCATGGCCGACCAGATGAGGTCGTTGGAGCGAAGCAGCTGGAACGTGCCGGCCATCTGCTTGGTATCGAGACAGCCCTGCTCGGCCATGATGTCCTCAAGAAAGCTGACCTGGGCCTCGTCAATGAACAGCATCAATTCGCCGGCTTCCGTGAAGTCCGTCTGCGCGGCGAAGAGGGTCATGGTTGCCAGCCGGTCGTCGCCATCGCGGACCATGGCCGCCGCAGCAATCGATAAGAGCGTTCCACCGAGGCAGTAGCCGACGCCGTGGACGCGGCTTTCCGGCGCGATAGCTGACACCGCGTCGAGCGCGGCCATGACGCCCAGCCGGCGATAGTCCTCCATACCAAGGTCGCGATCTTCGACCGTCGGATTTTTCCAGGAGATCATGAAGACCGTGTGACCCTTCTCGACCAAGTATTTCACCAGCGAGTTCTCGGGGCTAAGGTCGAGGATATAGTATTTCATGATCCAGGCAGGCACGATCAGGATAGGCTCGGGATGAACCTTATCCGTCGCCGGCATGTATTGGATCAGTTCGATCAATTCGTTACGGAAAATCACTTGGCCCGGTGTAACCGCCAGGTTGTCGCCGACCGCAAACCGTTCCGTGCCGGCAGGTGGCCCCCCACGGACCGCGCGTTGCCAGTCCTCGAAGAAGTTCACCGCGCCGCGTACCAGATTTTGGCCCCCGGTATCGAGGGTCTCCTTCAGGACCTCGGGGTTGCTCGACGGAAAATTCGCAGGCGACATCATATCGAGCAACTGCCGGGCAACGAAGGAAACGACCTCTTCATGGTGCCTGGAGACGCCGGAGATGCCGGTTGTAGCGTTGTGCCACCATTGCTGGGTCAGGAGAAAACCCTGATAGATCGCGTTATATGGCCATGCCTGCCACGGATCACCGGCAAAGCGTTTGTCCTGCGGCAGGGGCTCGATGCAGGCCTCGCAATGAGGATCCGAGCAAGCCCGTGAACAGTATTCCAGATAGCGCGCCCATTTGCGGGCGGCCTTCCGAACTAGTTCTATTTGCTTGTCGGGCGACATGACGAGATGCTGCGCCCAGTCCGTATACGCTTGAGCAAGCGCCACGGGCGACACACCGGCGGTGATCTGCCCGAGTGTCGCGTGGAGAGGTTGATCCAGGGATAAACCCCTTCCCATCGGTTCGTTGCGAGGCGTTGCCAGCGCGGTTTGCTCCGTTCGTATTTTCGTTGGATGGTGCCCCATGGTTCACGCTCCCATCGGACAGCACGCGGCTTCAGGTTGAGCCGCGCAATGAATGGCCGATTCCGATTCTCCTTGTTGCAACTGCTGCGACCGAGGCAGCGCAGGTTGATGCATCAGGACGGCGAGCGCCAGCGCCGCCAACCGGGCGGCCGGCGGATCGGCGCGGGAGCTGAGCACCACCGGCGCGGCGAGGCCCATGACGACGCCCGCCGCCGTGGCGCCGGCCAGATATTCGAGATTCTTGGCCAAGATGTTGCCGGAAACGAGATCGGGGACCAGCAGGATATCGACATCTCCGGCGACCTCCGAGACGATGCCTTTCTCGCGGGCTGCGTCGGCTGAGATGGCGTTGTCAAAAGCCATCGGGCCATCGACGATCGCACCTGCAATCTGGCCCCGTTTGGCCATCAAAGCGAGACAGGCCGCGTCGAGGGTCGATGCAATGGCCGGATTGACCGTCTCGACCGCCGACAACACAGCTGCCTTCGGTGCTTCTATGCCAAGGAGCGTGAAAAGTGCGATGGCGTTCTCAAGAATCTGCGCTTTCGCGTTGAGGTCCGGCATGATGTTGATGGCCGCGTCCGTGATCGCGAGGAGCTTCGGATAGGCTGGAATGTCGACCATGAAGACGTGGCTGACGCGGCGACCTGGGAGTCTGAGGCCCTGGTCCGTGTCTAGCAGGGCCCGCATGAAGGCATCGGTGTGAATGTGACCTTTCATGACCGCGTCGGCATCGCCGTTTCGGACGAGATCGACACCGGCGCGGGCTGTCTCGGCGTCGCTCTTTGCGGATACGATCGCAGCCCGGTCGATCTCCACATTGGAGGAGGCTGCGCAGGCCAGAATCGCGTCGGGATCGCCGACGAGCCGGGGCTCGATCAGGCCAAGCGCCACGGCTTCCTGAACCGTTTCGAGGACAAGGCCTTGATCGGCGGCGACCACGGCGACGCGGATCGGCGTGCGCTCCTTCGCGCGTGCGACGAGATCTTCGAGAGTGGCGGGATGATCAACCATGGGCTCGCACATTCTCCTTTCCGGATGCCCTCAGAATGTTTTGAGTATGGCGCGCGATGGCCAACTCCTCGTCAGTCTTGAAGGCTTCGATGAGCACACCGCTGTCGTCGGTCGAGACAACGCGTTGTTGACCGGCGTTCCGCTCCGCATCAAGCGTGAGACCGAGATAATCGAGCCCCTCGCAGATGCTGGCGCGGATTTCGGGCGAGTTAGCGCCAATACCGCCGGTGAAAATCAACCGATCGAGACCGCCGAGCGCGGCCGTCAGGCCAGCCAGGTGCCGGCGTGCATGGTGGCTGAAGAAGTCGATCGCCTCCGCCGCCTCTGGAACGTCCCGCCGGGCCAGGAGATCGGCCATGTTGCGGCTCAAGCCGGACAGACCGAGCAGGCCCGATTCGGTGTAGAGCACCTGTTGAAGGGCGTCGGGAGTCATTTGCTTTTCGATCAGGAGATGCAGGAGAACGCCGGGATCGAGATCGCCGGGACGCGTCCCCATGGGAAGGCCGGCAAGTGTACTGAAGCCCATGGTGGTCTCGACGCTGTGTCCGTTCCTGATCGCCGCCATCGACGCGCCGTTGCCGAGATGGGCAACAATGATTCGTTCCTCCGCAGCTGCGTCGCCGTCACGCCGGCGTACCTCGCCGATGACATACTCATAAGACAGGCCGTGAAAACCGTAGCGCCGGATACCCTCTTGCTCGAAACGGCGCGGCAAGCCGGTCAAGCGCGCCACACGTGACAAGCCATGGTGAAACGCGGTGTCGAAGCAGGCGACCTGCGGGAGATCGGGCCGTTGTCGTCGGACCGCCGTGATGCCGGCCAGGTTATGGGGCAGATGGAGGGGCGCGAGCGGGACCAGTTGCTTCAGCCGGACCTCAAGCGCGGGCGTGACCACAAGCGAACAATCACAGCCCTCTCCGCCATGTACCAACCGGTGGCCAACGGCAACGGGTGTCGCTTGCGTGTCGCGATCCTCGGCCCAGTTCAGAAGCAGGTCGAGGGCCGCGTCATGGTCGGGAATTGCCCGCATTTCATCGACCAGTGCCGTCCCGTCCGCTGCCCTCACAAGGAAACGTCCTTCGTCGAAGCCAATGCGTTCCAGAGAACCCGACCAGGTTCGCTGGGGCTCGGCGGGAGCCGCGTCGAACAGCGCGAACTTGACGCTGGAGGATCCACTATTGATGACCAGGATCGCGCCATCAACGGCCATAGTTCTTCGCCTCGCCTTCATTCCCTACTGTTCCCGCCGCGGATGTCTCCTGGCCGTAAAGCTGCCCGAACGCCTGTTCGTAGCCGGCGTCGCGCCACTCGCGGACCTGCTCGATCGCCCCGGAAAATTCGGCGAAAAGCTCCCGTTCCCTTTCCAGCAAAGGATGATCCTCGGGCAGCGGTTTCCGCGTCTTGGCAATACCATCTGCCAGAGCCGCGACACCGCGCATCCATGGGTTGAACGACTCGGAAAACAAGTAACGGCTCGTTCGCATCGGATGCAGCCACTTCAACGACTCCGCGGTCCATGGATTGCTCGCCATCTGAACCCACGGACTGACGAAGCTCCGGTAGAACGCCTCGCCCGCCTCGGAAACAGCCCGCACTTGTTCGAATGCCTGGCTTTGCTCCGGAAACTTCAGATCCTCGACCCGCCGCTCGTCAAACCGCACGGTGAATTGCGGCTTGTGGCAGTCGGGGTCGCCGCTCGGGTTGTCGATCTTCATCTCGTAGAGGCCCGGAGCGAGGGCTTCGATCTCATCGAGGTTTTCGAGAATGGCGCGATGTTCAAGGCGGGCGACCTTGGCCGACACGAAGATGCCGAGATGGCCCACATGCGGATTGGTCAGATAGACGATCCGTTTACCCGCCTTCTTCAGATCGGCCGTATCCTCATATACGGTCGGAATCCAGCCCAGAGCCTGATGCGGCGGCGTGATGTTGTCTCCGTAGGAGGCAAAGATGACCAACGGATTGCGGATGCGGCGCAAATCGGCGATGCAGCCGTCGCAGATGCGCATGATGCCCTGTTCCAGCTTGTTGCCGATGAACAGGTTTTCGACGATCGCCAGTATTTCTTCGCGGCTGAGGAAATAGAACCCGTTCCACCAGCGCTCGAACTCGAGGAAGCGCTCGCTCTCGGTATCGACCTTGTGGAACAGACCGGCGTATTTCTCCCAAATAGCCTTTTCCGGCTTCAGGTTCTCGAAATTCAGGGCCAGCCACGCGCCATCGAAGCGGCCGTTGCCGAGATCGGCCGTCAAATGCGTGAGCCAGGCGCCGCCGAGCAGTCCTCCGGTCACCCGCATCGGATTGACGCCGGCCTCGCCTGACCAATAGGACAGCGGCGAGCCGTTCAGCACAGCAGGGCCGACCAGACCCTCACAGTCGGCCGAGAGCAGAGTCATCGCCCAACCGGCCTGACAGTTGCCGTAAAGGACAGGCGGCGTGCCGGAATGGCGTCCGGCGACCTCCTCCACGAAGCGCCTGAGTGCATGTAACACGTCGGCCAGTGTCTGGCCGGGCGATGGCTCCGGGAAAAAGATCACGAAATATGTTGGATGCCCCTCGTGGAGCGCCATGCCGACTTCGGAATCGTGCTTGAACCCGCCGATCCCCGGCCCGTGCCCGGCGCGCGGATCGACCACGATGACCGGCGGCTTGTCGGGATCGACGCAGTCGTCCCAGCAGTCATCGCCGACTTCCGTAATCCGCAGGAGCGCATAGTTCGCGGGAGGCTCGAAGCGCCGTGCGTCGAGGATCGTCTCGTATTTGAAGTCGAGCAACGGCGGCAAACCGGCGCGTTCATGCTCGAGCATATTGTCGGCGCGTTGTCTGAGCGTGTCCCAGAAAAGGATCGTCCGCTGCCAGAGGTCGACCTGGTAGTCGACGAGATCCTGGCCCGGCAGTCGAGCGTCCGAAGCATCCTCCACACGCTTCTGACGCCGGGCATCCGCCTGGCTTACCAGTTTAAGTGCGGGTGCCCGTTTGTCGCCGGCATCGGTCGTGGCTTTTTGCCTCTTTGCCGTCGTCATGGCCGGCCTCCCCGGCCACTGTGCGCGGCAAAGAAATTGTAAAGCGGCGCGAAGACCAGTGCCACATACCAGCCATAGGCGAAGCTCTCGGCCAGGCCGAGGAAAAAGCTCTGCCAGCTCAGCCAAGTGAAGCCAGGAAGGAGCCGGAACCAGCTTTGATACATCGCCTGGCCGGGAAACAAAAGGTCGAAGCCGACGCAAAGAGCGAAGGTGACGGCCAGGAAGAGGCCTAGGCTCAAGCCGAGCGCCATCACGGGTATTCTTGAAGCAGACTGAACCGGCAGGGGCGTCCCCGCGCGCGGCGGCGTCCTCGAAGAGATATTGAGATCAGACATGGCGGTCCTCCAACTGGGGCGTCGGCGTCTCGGTCTTGGCACCGGGTCCGACATATTGCTCGGGCGCAGCCTCAAAGCGCTCCCGGCATTCCCGCGAGCAAAAATAATAAACACTGCCGTCATGGACGCTCGGCTTGGCCTTGTCGGTACTGACGGTCTTGCCGCAGACGGGATCGACGTCCTTGGTTGGGGGAATCCACCGCAACTCCTCGGCATTCTTTTGCCGGCTGTGGTTCGCATCGCCGTGCTTGGCCTTGCCGTGCCCATGTCCCATGACATGGGCGCCGCAGCCGAAGCGCATCATCACGAAGATGATCACCGCCCAGATCAGGAAGTAGGAAAGCGCGTTCATGAACCCTGCCCGCGACTACTTTTTCGCTGCGCTTGTCTTCGAGGCTGCGGTGCCGTCGTTCTCCGACCGCTTCACGGCAGCGCTCTCGTCGTCCTGGCCCGCCGCCGCTCGGCTCGCCTCGTGCACCAGCCCGGCGCAGCATTTGGACGTGATCTCGGCAAGCTCCCCAACATGGCTGGCGAGCGCCCCGAAGAGATCGCGATAGGCCTCGGCTTGCCGTTCGAAAAGAGCCTTTGGATCCGAAGCGTTTTCGCCAGGCTCGAACGCCGCGCTCATCTGGCCGACGCGGGTTTCAAGGAATTCGGCCTGGCGCCTAGTGACCGCTTCCGTCGTGTCGAACATGAGATTCGTCATGCTCCGGAGCGCTTCAACATTACGCATTTGCAGGGCCGTGATGGCTTCGAGGTCGAGCCCCCGATACTGCAGAACTGCGGGATTGGTGGGTTTGGATGTGTTTGGCATGGTCGGCTCCTTCGGATGGTCCATCAGATTGAGAACGGGTGACCTGAAGCTGGTGCGCGACGGCGCGCCAATGTATTCGGGCCGTCGTTCAGATAGACGGTCCGGGGAGCAATTCGTTACAGTTCGGAGGGTCCTTCCCCGATCTCCGCACGAACATGGCCGGCGTAGTCGCACTCGCAATCGAGATAGCCATGAATTGGGCAGGTCCGACAGGTCTCTTCCAGCTGCTGCCGCAAGGCCTGGCGGGCCCGGTGCAGACGCACGCGAAAATTGCTCTCCGTGATGCCGAGCGTGCCAGCGATACTTTGGCGGGACTCGCCGATCAAGTCGGCGCGCCACAAGATTTCCGCATACTCCGACTTTAGGGTCGGAAGAAGTTTGTAAAGGCACACACAGACAAAGAGATCGAGATCGCTCTTGGCTTCGCCGGTCAAGAGCACTGACTCCAGATAGTGGTATTCCGCGTCCCTTTGACGCTTCTTGCCTTGGGCGCGGTAATAGTCGACTAACGTCGTCTCCAACACCCGGCGCATCCAGGCGCGCAGCTTTTCCGTGTCGCGAACATCGCCAACCCGGGCAAGCACCTTGACGTAGAAATCGTGCAGAACGTCGGCGGCCTCCTCTTCATTGCCGAGCCGCCGCGCGAGAAAGCGAAAGAAGTCCTGCTGAATTTCCACCATGACTGCATGGACAGCGTCTCGTGGTGAATCACTGTCTTGATCGTCAGTCATGTTCTCTCCCGGCCTCGTAGATATGGCGAGAGATCATTTTCACCTGTTGCGATATAAATCTCGAAAATAGCGTGATCGCCGGATGATGAGCGGGGCTTGGCAACTGCTCAGTGACCGCCATGTTTTTCCTCCGCGGTCCAGCGCGACAGAAAGACGCGCTCATAGGCGAACACTGCGGCGATGGCGGCGACCGCGATGACCACGATAAGCGGATCTGATTGCAGCTTTATGGCGCCAAAGACGCCGAGCACGAGCGCGTCGAGCGCGATAGCCATAATCAGTACCCAGCCGCTCGCGTCGATCTCGTGGCGCAGGCGGCGGAACACGCCCCAATGGATCAGGATATCCATCACCAGGTAGAAGAAGGCGCCGAGCGATGCGATGCGGCTGAGATCAAAAAGCACCGTCAGGACTCCCGCAATCACCACGGTGTAAACCAACGTGTGCTCGCGGATCGGACCGGACATGCCGAAATGACTGTGGGGGATCATCTTCATGTCGGTCAGCATCGCCAGCATGCGCGAGACGGCAAAGACACTGGCGAGCAGCCCCGAGGCGGTCGCGACAACAGCAAGCGCGATGGTGAAATAGAAACCGTAAGGACCGAGGGCCGGTTCGGCTGCCTCCGCGAGCGAATAGTCTTTCGCGGCGACGATCTCGTCGAGCGAGAGACTGGAACCGACCGCGAACGCGACCAGCAGATAGACCACCACGCAAATCGCGATTGAAATGATGATCGTGCGGCCGACATTGCGATGCGGATCGACGATCTCGGCGCCACTGTTGGTGATCGTCGTGAAGCCCTTGAATGCGAGGATCGAAAACGCGATCGACGCCGTGAAGCCGGCGATCGGGATGGATTGCGACGACCCTGACGCCGGCTCGAAGGTGAAGCCGCCGGCCACCAGCGCGGCAATGCCGAAGGCGGCGATGCCACCGATTTTCAGGAATGCCATGACGACTGAGAACAGGCCAACGGAGCGATTGCCCGATATGTTAACAAGATAGGCGAAGACGATCAGCCCGACGCCAAGCGCGGGCACGAGAATGCTGCCTGCCTCTAATTCGAATGGCCTGAGAACGTAGGCGCCGAAAGTCCGCGCGACGAGACTCTCGTTGATCACCATGGAGAGCGCCATCAGCAAAGCGGCGGCGGCCGCAATTGCCCCCGGCCCATAGGCCTTCTGCAAGATCATTGCGATTCCGCCAGCGGACGGGAAAGCATTCGACATCTTCACATAGGTATAGGCGCTGAATCCGGTAACGATCCCGCCGGCGATGAAGGAAAGCGGAAACCACGGGCCCGCAAGTTCTGCAATCTGACCGGTAAGCGCGAAGATTCCCGCTCCGATCATGACGCCGGTGCCCATCGAGACACCGCCGGTCAGAGTGATGCTGTTCGCCTGGTAATCAGATTTCATCAGATCCTCTCGCCCACTCTATAGAATATGGGCATTCCTATACTGCACATTGTCTCTGCCGTTCTGCCCACACCAGAAATATTCTATGAGCATTTGGAAGGCTAATTCATACTGTCCGTATTTTGAGGTGGCATCGGGGCCGACTTGAACCTCTTGTCCGCGTTGCCGCGAGTCGGCTCGGTGCAGGATCGCCACGGCCAAAGACGTGCCATCGCGATATATATGAAGGATCCCGACCAAGCGATCAGCAACAGGCCGTTCAAGGCCTCAACGCCGGTGATGAAGCGGAGGTGATCAGAAGGAAACACATCGCCGAGCCCGAGCGAGGTGTAGCTCACGATCGAAAAATAGAGGTAGTCGAGCGGCTCGGCGACGGCCAGGCCGCCGAAACCGCCGAGGGCGAGGACGCCATCACCAAGCGCATAGGCGACCGCATAAATCCCAATCTCGATGAGATGCGCTGCGGTCACCATAAGAACGATGACCAGGATACGCACACCAGCGGTCATCGCGATGCGCGCCATGCCACCGGACAGCCAACGCAGAACCGCATAATGAAATAAGAACGTCAATATGGCGAGTGACAGCGCCAGTATTGTCGCGACAAGCATTTTGGCCCCTATCCTTCGGCATTCTTGTTTTTAAGTATCTTTGTGGCCGCTTGAACGCGGAGAAAACGGCATGAAGCACTATGGTCACGCAGCGACGGTAGGTTTGAACGGCATCTTCAAGCTACCTGCCCGTCACCTGCGGATCCGACAGTCAGCATCAGGACGTCCGCTCCAAGGTGAGTGCGATGCCCTGCCCGCCGCCGATGCAGAGCGTCACCAAGCCCCGCTTGACCCCATTGCGCTCCATTGCATGCAGGAGTCGCGTCGTCAAAACGGCCCCCGTTGCGCCGATCGGATGACCGTGGGCAATAGCGCCGCCTTCGACGTTGACGATGTCTTGTTCGATTCCGATCTCACGCGCGAGCGCAACGGCAATGGCGGCAAAGGCCTCATTGATCTCGACGCGGTCGAGATCGCCAACGCTCCAGCCCGCCCGCTCCAGAGCCTGAAAGACGGCCGGTACCGGTCCGAGGCCGAACATGCCGGGATCGACCGCGCCCACACCGTAGGAAACCAACCTGGCCATGGGTTTAAGACCGTTCTTCTCCGCCCAAGTCGCCTCGGCGATTATCATCGCCGCCGCGCCGCTGTTGAGTCCCGGCGCATTGCCAGCCGTAATCGTACCCTCCTTGCGGAAGGCAGGCCTGAGCTTGCTCAGACTGTCGAGGGTCGTGTCGGGTCGGTTGTGTTCATCGGCGTCGAATGTGGTCGTCTCCTTACGAGTCTTGAGTTCTACCGGAGCGATCTCTTGCTTGAAATTGCCAGCAGCCTGCGCCTCGGAAAAGCGCCGCTGAGAGCGTTCGGCCCAGCGATCCTGATCTTCGCGCGTAATCTGAGCCTTCTTCACCAAGTCTTCCGTGTGCCAGCCGGAGTGCTCGCTGGAAAAGGCGTCGTTCAGGCCGTCACGGAGCATGCTGTCGTGCATCTGGGCATCACCCATGCGATAACCCCAGCGCCCGTTTTGAACGATGTAGGGGGCCTGGTCCATGTTCTCCATGCCGCCGGCGACCGCGCAGTCGATATGTCCGAGCATGATCTCCTGGGCCGCCGAGGCGATCGCCTGAGCCCCAGAGCCGCACACCCGATTGACGGTCATCGCTGGCACGCCAACCGGAATGTCAGCACCGATTGCCGCCTGGCGTGAAGGGTTCATTCTGGCGCCCGCCTGGATCACCTGTCCCATGACCACGGTTTGAACGAGCGAGGGATCGACGCCCGACCGCTCGATCGTCGCGCGGATCGCCGTTGCGCCGAGCTCGGTCGCCGGCAGATCTTTCAAGGATCCTCCATAGGTGCCGATCGCGGTGCGCACGGGGGTACAAAGCATAACCTGCTTGTGAGTCATCGGTGTGCTTTCCTTCTTGTCTCGCTTGAGTGGATTGGTTCCTGATTCCGCTCAGATCAGGTACTGGCCGCCATTGACGGTCAGTGTCGAACCCGTGATGAAACCCGCGTCGTCGCTCGCCAGAAACACCACGGCCCGGGCAATTTCCTCGGGTTGGCCGAGGCGGCCGACCGGGATCTGGGCGACGATGCTATCGAGAACCTTAGGGGGAACGTCGGCGACCATGTCGGTCTCGATATAGCCCGGGGCAATGGCGTTGACGGTGACGCCTTTGGCGGCGCTCTCGAGCGCTAGCGCCTTGGTGAATCCCAGAAGACCGGCTTTCGCCGCCGCATAGTTGGTCTGGCCCAGTTGGCCCTTCTGGCCATTAATCGAGCTGATGTTGATAATGCGGCCGTAACCGCGCTCCCGCATCGGGGAAATGACGGTGCGGCACATAGTGAAACAAGCGGTCAAATCGGTATCGATTACCGCGCGCCAGTGCTCTGACGTTAATTTATGGAGCATAGCGTCGCGGGTGATCCCCGCATTGTTCACGAGAATCTCGACCGGGCCATATGCGGTGGTGATTTTCGCGACGGCGGCGGCGCAGGCCTCGTCATCGGCCACATCCCATTTGAAAACAGGGATGCCCGTTGCCGCCTTGAAGTCTTCGGCCGCCAGATCGTTGCCGTGGTAGCTAGCGGCGACCGTATAGCCCGCATCGCGCAGGGTTCTGGCAATCGCGGAGCCGATTCCGCGCGTGCCGCCGGTCACCAATGCCGTTCGTCCCATGATTTCAACCCCCGTAAGAGATACCAGCCGCTCTGCAACGGCCGTTGTAGCCTTGTGCGAAAACTGCAGATTGCGTTGTGTCGCGTTGGGCAAGGTCTTTGATCACGTTCATTCCTCCTGACGGGCTCAATCCTTCGGGGTCCTCCATGTCTAGAAGACGATGCCCGGCTGGCTCCGTTACACAAGGAGCGCTGATCGCATAGTCGTTCGACGGGAAGGAAAGCTCCGACCCGCTCCGGTGGCCGTGAAGGATTTGTGTAACTTTCGGCGACCCATTCACGTCTTATGTGACGCCAATGAAAATCCGGGTGGGCACACCGTCCCGGTTTTGAGCAGCGGAGGAGCGAGGCCAAGTGATCGAGACGATGGAAGATGGAAACCGCGCCGCTTCAAAAGCCGGCCTGATTGATCCAGATAACGAACAGCTCGTTCATCCAGAAGGGTTTTTAACCCCAAGGTGCCAGCCATGCCGACGCCAGCGCGACAGCCTTGATGGTGGCGTTTTGGCGGCACACAAAGGCCGGAACGGAAATAGCGACGGGGAGGGAGATTCTGGGTGTCCACCGGACTCGGACGGCTCCGACGACACCGAGATGGAGGCAATTCTGCAGGAGTTTATCGAAACGCTTATGCGTCTCTTGGAACCCCGCTACGCCGAGGTGGTGTGGCGCGCGGAAATTCTGAATCATCCGCCCACCAGGATCGCCACAGATCTCGGTCTCAGCGAACAGATAGTCATCAGACGACTTCAGCTAGGCCGCCGGACCCTCCTACACCTCGTCATGTTGACGCTGGAACCCCCTCTTAAGGTTTGATGCCCAAACATTTTGACTGTTCCGTGCTGGGAAATAAAACGGCAATCAAGAATTTACTTGGAATCGACAGTAGCGACAGATAAATTGGCAATAACTCTCGAGTTTCTGCGAATTTACCCCTGTCCCGTCCAATCAAGGGATGAGATAGGGGCTGATCTCGAAGAGGGGAGTGACAGGTGGTCTGATGCGATGCAATGATCCTGGATCCTTTCACGCTGAAGCCGGTGGTAGCCGCGGGAGCGTCTGCCTCGCCGTGGCGCGAAATGAACGCAGAACTTTGTAGTCAAAGAGTACGTGAAGAGAGGATAGAATCAATGAGCCAAGCCCATAGCGGCCATGCCGGCCACATGCCGTCAAGCGGACGGGGAATGGTGATCTCGGCTTGGCTGACCGGCATCTATTTCGTAATCGAGATGGGCATCGGCCTCTGGACGGGCTCGATCGCGGTGATTTCCGACGCCTTCCACACCTTCTCGGCGGTGGGTGGCGTACTAGTCGCGATCGTCGCCGCCAAGCTTGCCCGCCGCCCCGCCGACGAGGATCGCAGTTTCGGCTGGTACCGCGCCGAGATTATCGGAGCGCTCGTCAATGGCGGCTTCCTTCTGGGCATGGCGCTCATCGTGATCGTAATGGGTGCGATGCGGCTGTCCGACCCGATCGAGCTGCCTACCGGGCCGATGCTTTGGGCCGCGGCGGGCGGGCTTTTCACCGAGTTTATTTCGCTCGGCTTGATCTGGAAGCAGAGCCAGAGCGACCTGAACGTGAAAGGCGCACTTTGGCATATCATTCAAACCTTCGTCGGCAGCCTGCTCATTATCGTGACGGCACTCGTGATTCAATTCACCGGGTTCCTGCTGATCGATCCGATCCTTGGTATGGGCTTCGGCTTCGTGCTGCTCTGGGCCAGCTGGGGCATTCTGCGCGACGCTGCTCACCTATTGATGGAAGGCACACCGGCCGACGTCGGCCTGTCCGATGTCACCGGCGCGCTGGAGCAGGTCGAAGGCGTTGCGAATGCCCACCACGTTCATGCCTGGGCTCTGACCAGCGGCCGTTACGTCTTCTCCGGTCATGTGCGCGTCGCCGACGAGACCGATCCCCAAGCGGTCCTGGCGGCAGCGCACGCCATGCTCAAAGAAAAATTCGGATTCTTCTTCGTCACCTTGCAGGTCGAGGACACCTGCCT
This sequence comes from Maricaulis sp., assembly GCF_017643475.1. Classification (GTDB taxonomy): domain Bacteria; phylum Pseudomonadota; class Alphaproteobacteria; order Caulobacterales; family Maricaulaceae; genus Maricaulis. The sequence continues at coordinate 5,358 of NZ_JAEPNI010000006.1, read as the reverse complement.
TGATGAGTCCGGGGCTGAAGCCATCGACGTGACGCGCACGGCAGGGGGCCGCAGCCGGAAATGAAGATCGTTCTCCTGCTCCTGCTGATCACGCTGTCGGAGGCCACAATCGGCGTGTTCGTGAAGCTCACCGACGGACTGATCCCGATCCAGACGCTGAATTTCTACGCTCTGAGCTTCGCGGCCGCCTTTCTGATGGCGGTCATGCCGCTGGCGACCGGCCGGCCCTTGCGCTTTCCGAAAGGCAACCTGAAAGACACCGCGATCATCGGCGTGCTGATCGCCACGCAGATCAGCGTTTTCAACTACGCCATGACGCTGGTGCCCATCGCCAATGCGGTGATCTTCTGGAGCGTCGCGCCCTTCTTCGTGTTCATCTTCTCGGCGCTGTTTCTCGGTGAAAAGGCACGCAAGAGCTACATCCTGATCTTCGCCGTCGCGCTGACCGGTATCGTCCTCGCCAAGCCGCTTGAGGGCGGCCACATGATCGGCAACCTCGTCGCACTCGGCGACGGCGCGATCTACGCCGCCATGGTCACCTACATGCGCTACGAAGGAAAGACCGAGGCCGGCAACGACATCGCCTGGTCGATGCTCGCGGGGGCGCTGATCCTGTCGCCAGCGCTCATCCTCGCCGGCCCCGGCACGCCCGCCGCGACCATCTCCTATGCCGCACTCGGGATGGACCTGCCGGTGATGCTCTGGGCAGCGGGGCTGGGCATCGTCTCGACCGGCTTCGCCTATTTCGGCATCTCCATCGTCCTCAAGACGCTCAACGCCAATGTCTATGCGCTCGTCGATATCATCGTCTCGCCGGTCGTGGCGTCAACGCTGGGCTACCTTATCTTCGCCGAAATCCCGGCGCAGGGCATGATCTATGGTGGCGCATTGCTGCTCGGGGCCGGTTTCTGGTTGACCCGCGAGATGTCGCGCGGCGCGGAAAACCGGGCCGTTCATCCCTGCCAGTGTGCGTGAACCGAACGGATCAACTCGTGTGAATCCAATCAGCAACGACACGAGACTTGGCAGACAAACGCCAGTAGGTCGTGATGGTGGTGTCGCGGGACGGATAGACGATGGGATGAAAGTCGAGTGACCGTTGGAATCATCGCGCAAATCATTCTGGTCATGTTGCTTTGGGCTGCCTGCTTCCCGCTGATAACCGTCGGCATTGAATTTGCCCCTCACCTGACATTCGCCACGCTGCGCGCGTTCCTGGCAGGCGCAGCGTTGATCATCGTCGCGCTTGCATTGCGGCAGCCCCTGCCCAAAAGTCGTCGAATCTGGACAATGTTGGCCATCGTTGGCGCAGGTGCCACCAGCCTGGGCTTCTTGGGGATGTTCCATGCCGCGGAATTCGTTTCCCCGGGCATCGCCACTGTAATCGCCAACACCCAACCGCTGTTGGCGGCGGGCCTGGCGGGTATCATCCTCAAAGAACAGTTGACCGCGCTGGGCAAAGCAGGCCTTGCCTTGGGCTTTATGGGGATACTCGTCATCACTTCGCCCCAGATACTCACCGGCGGGCAAGAAAATTACATTCTAGGAGTAGCCTATATTGTCCTGGCTGCACTCGGCGTCACGGTGAGCAACGTTGTAATTAAACGAATTGCCGGAAACGTCGACGCCCTTATGGCAATGGGCCTCCAGTTGCTCATCGGCAGTGTTCCGCTCGCTATTGTCGCCTGGGCCACGGAGGAGCCAACAACGATCCGATGGTCGTTGCCATTTGTAGGCGCGCTCCTTGTTCTCAGTCTGTTCGGGTCGGCGTTAGTATACTGGCTATGGTTCTCCGTGCTGGAGAAAGCGCCTCTCAACCGCGCGAACGCGTTAAGCTTCCTGATCCCGATTTTCGGCCTTGCAATGGGCGCTTTGTTTTACGGTGAGACCCTTGGCTGGATGCAGATCGTCGGCATTGTCCTTGCGATTCTTGGGGTCGTGTTGGTGACGCGCAGAGGGACTAAGCCGGCCAGAATGGCCGGATAAGGGCAACCGTGTTGGTTTGCTGCTGCCCGGCCTAGGTTCGCGCCCGGCGTCCACCACAGATTTCTCTCGACTTACCTTCGACCACGGCGGTTGCCCTTACTGAACTACTGTACCGTTACTCTTTATGGCTTTGATTTAGATCAATGCCGTTGCTCTCGATTCTCGTATTATGAGCCCGAAACTCGACCCCTATGGTGGGTTTTAGCGCAAGGCTAGCGTGGGGTGTTTTTGTGCGTTGACCTAAGGCGCTCAGCCCGAAGATGTTTCCAGATCGCCCGATCTTGCCAACTCGGGCCGAGGTTTTGAGCATGACTGTAGCAACACATAAGACGATTGAAACCGACCCACTTTCCGATGAGCTCGACAACACGTCACGGCCGATGACCCCGGAAATAGAAATGGCACTCACCGACTATTATCACGAATTTCGTCGCTATCTCGTGCGCCGGGTCGGCGATTCGGTCACTGCGGAGGATGTGCTTCAAACTTTCTGCGTGCGAGTCATCAACAGCGGGACAGTACTTAGGAATAGCGAAAGTGTGGTCGCCTGGTTGTATACGGTGTTGCGCTCGGTGCTGACCGATCATTACCGCAGTGAGGCTGCACGGCGGCGCCGAAAAGACAGCTACATGCAAGACCAGATGGTATTGGCCGACGGCCAGGTAGATCTAGCGAACGAGAAAGGCGTTTGCAGCTGTCTTCGAAAGCTTGTGCCGGGGTTGCGCCCGGACTATGCAGAGATTCTTGAACGGATCGATCTGTCGGATGAACCGCGTGAACGAGCCGCAGCTGATCTTGGGATCACACCATCGAATGCGAGAGTGCGCCTGCATCGGGCGCGCCAAGCACTGCGTGTTTCTCTAGCAGCGTTCTGCACCGATTGCTCCGAAGGTAGATTTGACGACTGCACTTGTGAATCAATGCGCGACGGCAAGAGCTGTAGCTTGTAACTATCACAAAGTTCTACAACTGCCCTTCTATCGGCGGGCTGAACCGCGCCGGGTTTGCCGAAGGCTTTAACTCTCAAGAGGATGGAGCGATGAAAGAGAACCCTTGCCGACATACTCAAGCTGAAGTGCGCGCGAGGTGGTGAGTCCAAACGATCTCGAAGCCTTCTCGACCGAGACCGACGCGGAATTCGGCGACGGGATATGCAACTTTCTCCCCACAGCCTCCTTGTCCACGCTCAGGCTAGAATGCGCCGACTTGATGTCGCGCGTAGAGCTGTTGGGAGATTCGCGGAATTGTGCGGCAGCGCCTCGGCGCCGACTTGAAGAATGTCGCTGTGAGGCTGCATCACGACCAAGCAAGCACTGGAAAAGCAGCAGCAGGGGGTTTGTTTGTGCCTGATCTGCCCGATCCATGGTTTCCTCGACTGCCGCTGTGAAGAGACGGATTGTGCACGGGGCCGGCAGGTGGGCTGAAGCTGTAACGGCGGGCAAGTCGTTCCGTCTGTAAGTCCAGATGGTTGTGCCTTCGGGTCACCATAGCGATCCGATGTCCGACGCTGCACCGGTTGCGCCCCCTCCACCCCTACAGCGTCTTTCATCCCAACCAAGGAGACCGGAGATGACAGATTCACGGCCGATGATACCTTCCAGCACGATGCGTTTGCCGGGTTTGAAAGCTCTCGCCATAGCCGCGGGCCTCACCGTCCTCACCGCGGCAGGTGCATTGGCGGCCCAGCATGGAGCAAAGCCACAGCAAGGCCAATCCCAGCAGATGCAGCAGCAGATGCAAGGCGGGCCGTCCTTCGAGCGCATGCAGGAGATGATGCAGCAGGCCCGCGAGACAACAGACCCCGCCGAGCGCCGTCAGCTCACGCGCCAGCACATGCAGATGATGGTCGAGAAGATGCAGGCGATGCACGGCATGATGGGGAACATGCCCATGCAGGGCCAGATGGGCGGCCGGATGTCGGGCGATCAGGGATCCGGCAGTCAGGGCATGGGCATGTCCGGGGACATGTCGGGCGATATGTCCGAACGGATGCAGCAGATGATGGGGCGCATGCAAGAACAGCAGGGCATGATGCAGCAGATGATGCAACAGATGCTCGAACAGCAGCGCATGATGATGGAGATGGACGAAGACCGCTAACGTCTGGAAGGCGGCTGCCGCATCCTGAATGCGGAAGCCGCCCCCAAGGAGAGAAAGGGACGGTTCTGTGATGCTGATGCAGTTCGACTTCGTCTGTAACGGTCCCTTCGGCCAGGACACGGTCGAGGCGATGGACGGGCTGGCGCCCGCCATCGAAAACCTCAACGCCAAGCTGTTCGACGTGCACCGTCCCCTGAGCGAAATCACCAAAGGACCAATGTGAACGAAGGGCAGGACACACGACCCAATCCACCCTGGCCCCGCATCATCGCCGGTCTGGCGGTGTTGGCCGTCTTCCTCGCGACCGTCCTTGTGTTATGGCGCATCGGCATACTGGACCGCCTGCGCGACGGCGCAGCGCTTGAGCAGGCTGTGATGCAATTCGGCCCGCTCGGTCCCTTTTTGATCATCGGCCTGATGACCGTCGCCATTGTCATGAGCCCGATTCCAAGCGCGCCGATCGCGCTCGCCTCCGGCGCGGCCTACGGCCATTACTGGGGCGCGTTCTACGTTGCCATTGGCTCCGAGATCGGCGCCCTAACCGCTTTTGGCGTCGCGCGCCTCATCGGATACGACGCACTCAAGGCATGGCTCGGCACGCGGCTGTCGACGGGTGTCCTGCACCGCTTCATCACGTCCCAGAACGCCCTCATGGCGGTTGTGTTCGCGACACGGCTCATGCCGTTCCTGTCCTTCGACGTCATCAGCTACGCCGCCGGTCTGACGCCGCTCAGGACTTGGCGCTTTGCCCTTGCTACCCTGTTCGGTATCATCCCGGCGAGCTTCCTGCTCGCGCATTTCGGAGATGAGCTCGCCTCCGGTGACTGGCGGCGTGCCGGGTTAACGGTGCTCGCCCTTGGGCTCATAACCCTGCTTCCTCTCGCCTGGAAGACTGCTCCGGCGCGCTACCGACTAGCTCTGAAGCGCTTATTAAAGCTTGGATAAGCGAGGAACCCCGCGTCGTAATAGCAGTTCTGGCGGTATGTCAGCGTGAATCCCAACGTGACTTGCTTGTGCAACCTCCCCAAGCCGCATTGGTCGGCCCGATTCTACAGAACACAACCTTGCCATGCGTAGGCGACATCAACACCTATGGCGCCATCGCGCCATGAGCAAAAGTTCCAGAAATATCGTAAGCGTCTTTTCACGGCTACCTTGACGTAAGAATGTTTTCAGTTTTCGTGAGGGGATCAGGCTTGGAGGTCGATGTTCCAGGGGAGGAGTTCGTCGATCTTGTTGACCGGATGATCTGCAATACGGTCGAGGACGACA
>NZ_JAEPNI010000005.1 GCF_017643475.1 Maricaulis sp. | reverse complement strand
CAATCTCGAACGCCATTTCTACCGGCGTGAAGAATTCAAGGAAAGCCGCACTCAAGCCCTGCTCGAATGGTGTCAACTCGCGGCCTGAGTTAGGCTCGGTCCCGGTCTTTCGAGACCGATCCGTTTTCGTCTGACAGCACCCTGGGAAAGGTGTTCGCGCCAGCCTTGTCTGCCCGCGCGGCCCGGCACCCTGACGCGCAGGCGCGGATTACTCGATCGGTTAGGACCATGGGGGGTGTTGATCAGCATACGCGCGACGGATTTCCGCTGCTCACCCGTTCAACCCCCGTACCCAGGGGGGAAACATGGTTCAGAATATTGGTGTGTTTGCGTGTCTTGCCGCACTTCTTGCGCTTGTTCCCATGGCGCAGAGCGATGCGGGAACGCTGTATGATGATCACGGACCGCATACGGTAGAGACCGTGCTTGAGACGTGGACGGATACCGCGCGCGAGCGGGAGGTTCCGGTCAAACTCTACCTGCCCGATGGCGAGGGCCCCTTCCCCGTCGTGATCTTTTCACACGGTCTGGCCGGCTCACGCGAGGCAGCGCCTTATCTTGGCGAGCACTGGGCCAGTCACGGATTTCTGGGCGTCTTCGTCCAGCACCCCGGCACGGACCGGTCCCTGTTGGAGGGCATGACCAGCCGCGAAGAGGCCATCTCCGCCCTGCGCGGCCGCCGTGATCCGGCGAGTGCACGCGCGCGTTTCGAGGATATTCCCTTCATCATCGACGAGCTGGAACGCCGCGCTGCCGCGGGCGAGCTGGCAGTGGATACCAACCGGCTGGGTCTGTCCGGCCATTCCTACGGCGCTGCAACAACGATCGCCCTGCTCGGCCGCAGTTTCGGCCCGCGTGGCCAGTTTGGTGACGACCGGATTGATGCCGGTATCGCCCTCAGTCCGACAGCGCCGCCTGCCCGGCTGCCGGCGCGCGCGCATCCGCGGCTCTACGCCAACATGTCGACGCCGATGCTGCACATGACCGGAACGGAAGACCGCGCTGCCGTGCAGCCTGATATCGACCCGGCCGACCGCACCATCCCCTTTCAGCTGATCCCGGATGGCGAGCAATATCTGGTCGTTTTCCAGGACGGAGATCACAGCGTGTTCGGGGGGCGTCGCCGGGCGCCCGGCGGCGGTGCGGTGCCGGATTGGTATCCGGACGTGCAGGCGGTGACTGCCGAGATCACAACCGTGTTCTGGCAAGCCCATCTCAATGGCGATACCGATGCGCTGGCCTGGCTGGCCGGCACCGGGCTTGATGCCAGTGTGCGAGAGCATGACCGTGTCGAGCGCCGCAATCTGGACTGATGCGCGCACTGCTGCGCGGTTCAGGGGGCAGTGTCAGAGGAACTTGGGCTTGAGCGTAAGGTAGCGGTTTCGTAGCCTCTGCGGATGCGTAACCCATTCAAATATTTTCAAGACGTCGCCCGAGATCATCCGCCTGGCCGTGATGCTGTATGTCCGTTTTCCGCTGTCGCTCCGGAACGTCGAGGATCTGCTCCACGAACGCGGCATCGATATCACTCATGAAACAGTGAGATTTTGGTGGAACAGCTTCGGTCCACTCTTCGCGACGTCGATCCGAAGATGCCGCGTCCAGAACACAAACTACTCGAACTGGACCTGACATCTCGATGAAGTTTTCGTCCGAATAAACGGCGAACTCCTCTATCTCTGGCGGGCCGTTGATCATGAGGGTGAAGTGCTTGAGGCGTTTGTCACCAAACGCCGTGATCGCAAGGCAGTGCTGAAGTTTCTGCGCAAGGCGATGAAGCGATATGGGGCGCCGGAGCGGGTCGTGACCGATAAGCTTCCGTCCTACAGAGCGGCGCTTCGTGAACTCGGAATTGCCAGCCGGCAGGAAACCGGGAGGTGGCTCAACAACAGGGCCGAAAACTCACACCAGCCATTGCGGCGACGAGAGAAAATCATGAACCGGTTCAGGTCGACGCGGAGTCTTCAAAAGTTCGCCGCCGTCCAGTCGTCGATTCACAACCACTTCAACCTTGAACGTAATTTCTAACGCTGCGAAGAATTCAAGGTAAACCGCTCCGCCGCCCTGGCCGAATGGCGTCAGCTTGCGGCCTGAGTTGGGCTCAAACTTCGACTTTCGAGACCGATCCGGTTTCGTCTGACAGCACCATCCTGACTATTGACCCTCGCAAGCTTGCACTAACAGATGGCTTGGGCGGCTTTCCTCACGACCTTAGTTGCCGCTTCAACCTCCCCGGTCGCCTCGTCAATAGCCTGCATACTGCGCGTTACATCCGCCATGCCGGATGCGACCTGCTGCATGCTCGCAGAAATATCCGACGTCACGCTGTTTTGTTCCTCAACAGCCGCCACGACCGCAGACGAGATCTCGTCCACTTCACCGATGGTCAGGCGGATCGACTGGATCGCAGTCACCGATTTGGCAGTTACGTCTTGCACTTGGGTGATCTGCGCACCGATCTCATCGGTGGCCCTTGCGGCTTGGTTGGCCAAGCCCTTCACTTCGCTAGCGACAACGGCGAAACCCTTCCCTGCATCACCGGCCCTGGCCGCCTCAATTGTGGCGTTGAGGGCAAGCAGATTGGTCTGCTCGGCGATTGCATTAATCATTTCAACGATCTCACCGATCCGGTTTGCCGAGTCGGATAGCCCGGAGACGAACTCATTGGTGACATCCGCTTCTTCGACGGCATTGCGCGTAACTTCCATCGCCCGAGAAACTTGCTGGGAAATTTCACGTGACGACGCAGCAAGCTCCTCAGCTCCAGAAGCGACGGACTGGACGCCTTGTGAAGCTTGCTCAGAAGACGTCGCGACTTCAGCCGATTGTCGCGAAACCTCCGACGCGGATGTTGAGATCTTTTCGAGGTCTCGCGTTATCCCGTTTTGCGCGTCCGCTCGCTCTGCCCTTTCCTGGACTTGAGCGGTGATATCGGTCGCGAACTTAACGACTTTAATTGGTTGACCGTCAGGGTCGAACACGGGGTTGTAGCTGGCGAGGATCCAAACCTCTTTTCCATGGTTACCTATGCGACGGAACTCTCCGGTTTTGAACTGGCCCGAATTGAGTTCCGACCAGAACGTCTGATACGCGTCGCTTTCCGCCTCAACGGGATCCATGAACATCCGATGGTGTTTGCCGACAACCTGATCGAGATCGTATCCAACGGCTGCCAGGAAGTTCTCATTGGCATGTTGGATGATGCCATCCATATCAAACTCGATGACGGCCTGCACTCGATCGACGGCTTCGAGCTTGCCCGCAATTTCAGCCTGCCGCTGTTTTTCGCCTGTTATGTCGGTCGCCACCTTAATGACGCCGATCGGAGAGCCTCGGTCATCAAAAATCGGATTATAGCTCGCTTGAATCCAAACGGGACGCCCCCCCTTCGCGAGTCGTTTGTATTCAGCCGCCGAAAATTCGCCGCGCCCGAGTTGTGCCCAGAACTCGCGATACTCATCGGTCTCAGCATACTCAGCGTCGACGAACATCCGATGGTACTGCCCTCGAATTTCATCGAGCGAATACCCCATCGCATTGCAAAAATTCTCATTGGCCAAAAGTATCTTGCCTGACGTATCGAACTCGATGATCGCCTGTGACCTGCTTATCGCGTCGAATTTGGATTTGATGTTAGTGGTTCTAGATTGAGTAAGCATCGTATCCTCAACTGCCCAGTTGCGTTACGACACTGAATAAATCGAAATCGTTAGTAGATGGCTAACCATCCACAATCGATGCGATGCCGTTTTCATACGTGCAGCTCGATTTGCGCCGATCTCCGCTGGCAGTGTCAGAGGAGCTTCGGCTTGAGAGTGGAGCGCCAGTTTCCTAGCGTCGCGCGATGCGCAATCCGTTCCGATACTTTAAAACTTCACCCGAAATCATCCGCCTGGCCGTGATGATGTACATCCGCTTCCCGCTTTCGCTGAGGAACGTCGAAGATCTGCTGCACGAGCGCGGCATCGACATCACGCATGAGACAGTGCGTTTCTGGTGGAACCGGTTCGGTCCACTTCTCGCGAAGTCGATCCGAGGACGCCGCCTCCAGAACACTAACTACTCGAACTGGACCTGGTATCTCGACGAAGTTTTCGTCCGGATAAACGGCGAACTCCACTATCTCTGGCGGGCCGTCGATCATGAGGGTGAAGTGCTTGAAGCGTTTGTCACCAAGCGGCGGGATCGCAAGACTGCGCTAAAGTTTCTGCGTAAGGCGATGAAGCGATATGGGGCGCCGGATCAAGTCGTCACTGACAAGCTACCGTCCGACAAGGCGGCGCTTCGTGATCTGGGAATTGCGCATCGCGAGGCGACCGCGAGGTGGCTGAACAACAGAGCTGAAAACTCGCATCAGCCGCTGCGCCGGCGAGAGAAGATCATGAACCGGTTCAGGTCGATGCGAAGTCTTCAAAAGTTCGCCGCTATCCAATCGTCCGTCCATAACCACTTTAATCTCGAACGTCACTTTTACTCTCGATCAGACTTCAAGGAGAACCGCACCCAAGCCCTGGCCGAATGGCGTCAGCTTGCGGCCTGAGATAGGTTCGATCCCGGTCTTTCGAGACAGATCCGTTTGTGTCTGCCAGCACCCCGCTGGGACATTTGACGCAAGTAGTTCACGTGCCAGGTGCTATGATCGTCCTCGACGATCTGATGCCCTGGTAGGGCGGGTTGGCCAATCGGCTACCCTGAACGCCTAGTCGCGCACGTAGTGAGAGCTGGCGTTCGGTAAATGGAAAGTAACCGATTGGGTATCCCCGGATGCATCGCGGTGGAATTCCAGTTCGGCAATGCCCAAGCGCAATCCGAAACCCTCAATCCAGAACCGGTTGGGTGATAGCGGGATGAGTGCGATGGCGCCGTCATCGCCGTCGACGGTCATGGTCAATCGCTCGCCGTCTACAGCAATGTGAATTCGCTGGTCGAAAATCCGGCGTGTCATAATGCGGCGCAAGGCGTAGGGAAAGCCCGTGTCGACGCTATACGAACCGGCATAGTCAGAAAGCTGCTCCGCGGAGAGAGCGATCTCGGGAACCGAGATTGGCTCGTTGATCTCCCAGTTCATCGCGTCGGAAACGCCGTTTCTGATTTCCGTTATCAGGCCATTACCACCGGCGCCATTGGTCAGAATGACCAACCCGTCACCGGTAGCCAGATGACCCTCGATCCAGGCATGGTAGGAGGAGTTTACGCCACCATGGTGAAAGAGGAGCACACCATGACGGCCTTCAATACGCGGTCCCAGCCCGTGTTCGCTGGGTGACACTGGCGTCATCATGTCTTGTGCCAGAGAGCGAGGGAGAAAGCCGTCATCATCCCGATAACTGGCCAGAAGGGCGCCAACCAGGTTCGCGAGATCGTTCGCGCTTGTCCATAGGCCGGACGCTGCGCGTTCCGGGAAGGCCTCATAGCCGCGTGGTAGCGCGACGGCCGCGCCGTCCCGGTTGTGAGCCATGGCGATATTGCCATGCTCCGGCGGCAGTGGGTTGGTGAATGTGCTGCGAGTCATACCGAGCGGCGCCAGCAGGTGTGAACTCGCGATCATGTCGAAACCCGCTGCCGGGGCAGTGTCGTTTACGACCTGTTGGGCGAGCGTATAGCCGCCTCCGGAGTACTTGTACTCCGTCCCCGGCTCGAACAGGAGTGTGAGCGGGTCGTTCACGGCCGGACTTCGGCCCTCCAGGGTATCGATCGTCGACGGGAGATCGTCGCCAGGCTGGAAATCACGAAAACCGTGCATGTTGAAGCCAGACGTGTGCGACAGGATCGTGCGCAGCGTAACGCGACTTTCGTCAAACTCGGGATGATCCGGCAGGGACCAGCTCGTCAACTGAGTGGCAATGGGGGCATCCAGGTCGAGGGCGCCTTCGTTCGCAAGTCTCAATACAAGGCTAGCCGTAGCAACCTTGCTGACGGATCCTGCTGAAAACACGGTGTCGGCATCGACTGGATCCGCCGCACCGGATTGTCGCACGCCAAATCCCGAGGCAAAAACGACCTCCCCATCATCAATGATGGCGACAGCAACTCCCGGCACGCCATAATCCGCCATACGTTCATCGAGGGAATAGCGCTCTTCTACACCGCCAAACCAGACACGAGGTCGAAGTTTGTCCACAAAGCTGGCAGGGTCGGATTGCGCGAAGCTGGGTGCGGAAAGCGGGAACGCAATGACAGTGGCAGACAAGCAAAGGCCTTTTGCCATTCGGGTGAGCAAGGCGGACAACTGGAAGCTCCAACTGTAGTTGATTTTAGTCGGCAAATGACGCGGTCGTTAGGGCGTAGCACCGCCGAGAATGCGGCATAGCGTGCCGACCAGGGCAAAATATATGTGTGCAACGCCTGGTCAACTTAACGGAGTGTAAGAGAGGTGCTGTCAGAAGAAAAACGGTTTGAGCGGATTGGCCTGAAATCGTAGCGTTTTGTGATGCGCAATCCGTTCCGATATTTCAAAACCTCGCCCGAGATCATCCGCCTTGCGGTGATGATGTACATCCGCTTCCCGCTCTCGCTTCGGAACGTAGAGGACCTGCTCCACGAGCGTGGCATTGATATAACACACGAGACGGTTCGCTTCTGGTGGAACCGGTTCGGTCCGCTCTTCGCGAAGTCTATCCAGAAGCAGCGCGCCCAGAACACAAACTACTCGAACTGGGCCTGGCATCTCGACGAGGTTTTTATCCGGATCATCGGAGAGCTCCACTACCACTGGCGCGCCGTCGACCACGAGGGCGAAGTTCTTGAGGCGTACGTCACCAAGCGCCGTGATCGCAAGGCGGCGCTACGATTTCTGCGCAAGGCGACGAAGCGATATGGCTGCCCGGAAGTGGTGGTGACCGACAAGCTACCGTCCTACAAATCCGCGCTGCGTGAGTTGGGAATTGCCAGCCGACAGGAGACGGGAAGATGGCTCAACAAAAGGGCCGAGAACTCATATCAGCCCTTGCGGCGACGAGAGAAAATCATGACCCGGTTCAGGTCGATGCGAAGTCTTCAAAAGTTCGCCACCATCCAATCCTCCGTCCACAATCACTTCAATCTCGAACGCTATTTCTACCGCCGCGAAAATTTCAAGGAGAACCGCGCCCAAGCCCTGGCCGAATGGCGTCAACTTGTGGCTTGAGATAGGTTCAAACTCGATCCTTTGAGACCGATCCGTTTTGGTCTGACAGCACCCTGTTCGGCATCCTGGAGGCTGACCCGGCACGGGTAGCCCGGTTTGGAAATCGCTGTGACGCGCTTCATCTCTCTCACAGCAAGAGCGTTGTGGTCGAGTTCGAAAAGTGGGGAGAAGGTTTCGGGTGAAAGACCTTTGATGAGATATCCCATTAATCGGGGCTCCTGTGTGAATTGGAGGCACCAAATTGCCGGCACCGCGGGTGCAATCCACCCGAAAGTTGCGCCTTGGGTGAACCAGCGACGTGCTGGCCCAGCCTGCCCGACCCAAGCGCAACCGGCGGGTCAGAGCCGCACGAGTTCTGTTGAGCTCCCATGCATTGATTGATGTTGTGCAATCTCGCAGATGAGACGAGAAACTGGGGTCGAGAATACAGGAAACGAACCGCTTTGAGATGCGGTAGCAACGCGAGGGATCAGGATGCTTATCACCCGGACTGGAGCGAAATGGGGTCGTAGCTGTTTGCTGGCTGTTTCGATTGTCTTCACGTCATCAGCGGGTATGGCGATGGGGCAGAGTGCAACCGCTTTTCCGGAATTGCGAGACCATGTTGACCGTGAGGCCTCAGCGGCCTCGGGTTTGGGTATAGGCGCGGCAATATGCACGGACACTGACGTTCACTTTGCTGCAGCCGGGCCGGCGGGGCCGGCTGGGCCATCTGTTGATGTCTCGACCCGATTCCTCGGCGGGAGCATCGGTAAGACATTTACTGCCTTTATTGTCGCTCAGCTCGTGATCGAAGGGGTTTTGAATCTCGACGAACCTGTAGTCGCACATTTTGAGGATGTGCCCAGCTTCAGTCGTTTGCCCAATCATGATCGGATAACGCTGCGGCAGTTGCTCAACCACTCCGCAGGCGTTCCGGACTATCTAGAGAGCTGGCGGTTTCATCTTTTCGCGCGGGATCTCCAGCGTGATCTCACTCCGACAGATTTGCTCCACTATATGGTTCATTCGAATGCATCCGGGGAGCCTGGAGCGCACTTCGCGTACTCAGATTCTCACTACATCCTTGCCGGACTGATCGTTGAGCGAGTGACTGGACAACGTTACACCGACCTCGTTGAGCAGCGTGTGATCGAACGCTTCAACCTTCAGCAAACACAGCCTCAACTTGGCCGGCGGCATGATAACCTCGCCGTTGCAGTTCGACCTGGCATCTTTCGTGATCGCCTTAGCGGCGAATATGGTTCACTGAACCGTCCGCTGGACTATGAGTGGGCCGCGGGGGGGCTAGTGACGTCTCCCGAGGATCTCGCATGTTTCTTCCAAAGACTTGGGGGCGGGGAGTTTCCGGCAGAATTGGAGCTTATGACATCGAGACCCAATCCGGTGAACGCTGCAGCGGGCCTTCACTACGGCCTGGGACTATTCATCCGGACAGATGTCGAGGGGAATTTCACACTTTCCCACGGAGGCGATTTTTACGGCTTTCGTTCTGCGGCCTCCTACTCCAGCCGAACAGACGAGGGGACGGCAATTCAAGCAAACCGCAAGGAGTTTGATGCACCCGCATCATTGGCCAGGTGGCTCCGCAATCGGTAGCACTGAAGAGATCTGGGCCGACGAGTTCATAGTCCACTTCGGGACCTGTTTTGTATAACAGTTCAAATAACGAGTGCTGCGATCGGGAACAGGACAGGGCCGAATTGGAACCAGGTCTCGACCACCCACTCCGGTAGAGCTTGAGATGGTAGTGTCAGAGGAAGGTGGCCTTGAGCGCAAGGTGGCGGTTTCGTAGCCTCTGCGTATGCGTGACCCGTTCAAGTACTTCAAGACTTCGCCCGAGATCATTCGCCTTGCGGTGATGATGTATATCCGCTTCCCGCTCTCGCTGCGCAATGTTGAAGATCTGCTGCATGAGCGCGGTATCGACATCACGTATGAGACAGTGCGTTTCTGGTGGAACCGGTTCGGTCCGATGTTCGCGAAGTCGATCCGCAATCGACGCGTTCGGGAGGGACACTACTCGAATTGGGCTTGGCACCTCGACGAGGTTTTCGTGCGCATAAACGGCGAGCTTCACTATCTTTGGCGGGCCGTCGATCATGAGGGTGAAGTGCTCGAGGCGTATGTCACCAAGACGCGGAATCGCAAGGTAGCGCTGAAGTTTCTGCGCAAAGCGATAAAGCGATATGGGGCGCCGGACCGGGTCGTGACCGATAAGCTACCGTCCTACAAGGCGGCGCTTCGTGATCTGGGAATTGCCAGCCGCCGGGAGACGGGGAGGTGGCTCAACAACAGGGCCGAAAACTCACATCGGCCGTTGCGGCGACGAGAGAAGATCATGAACCGGTTCAGATCGATGCGAAGTCTTCAAAAGTTCTCCGTCGTCCAATCCTCTGTTCATAACCACTTCAATCTCGAACGTCATCTTTATCGCCGGTCAGACTTCAAGGAGAACCGCACCCAAGCCCTGGCCGAATGGCGTCAGCCTGTGGCCTGATACAGGATCAAAATCGGTCTTTCGAGACCGATCTGTTTGCGTCTGCCAGCACCGCCACTCTTTTCCCTGAAATCACAAAGCGTGCCCGAGCCCCGGAAATCCGGCGGCATTTCCGTGCCTTCGCACGGGGCTCCCGAAGTCGAGACCCCGACGTCCCCGCGCTGAAGGGCATTTCCGGTGGAAAGTCTCAGTCCGGGGTTTCGGGCAGATCGGGTAGGGTAATTCCCTGTTTTCACTCACCGTCGGGTGGTATTCCCTGTGCCTGACCCGTCCGCGCAGGCCTGGACCAAGGCGCAGACGGGAGAAGCGGTCTGGCCTGAGCAATATTAAGGCAGACCTTGAAAGACCCGGTCGGTTTGTCTGACACCACCCGTCTGCGACGTTTCGTCAGCAGCGTGCGGACTGAGCGCGCTTGCCGACTCGCACTTCGGCCTTACCTCGAAACCAGGCGTTAGGTAGGGAACGACTTATGTCCGAGCGAGACCGATCCACAAACGGCGTTGCCGTGCCACGCGGTCGGCTAAACCGGTTCGTGCGGCTCAGCGCGACCGCAGCGGGTATCGGAGCTGAGGTGATTGGCAAGGGGCTGGGAGCGGTGGTCACCGGCAGGCCTGTTGATCTGCAGGGCATCGCCTTGAGCCCGGGCAATGCTCTGCGCTTGACCCGCGAACTTTCTCGCATGCGCGGCGCTGCGATGAAAGTCGGTCAGCTGATGTCAATGGATGCCGGTGATCTCCTGCCGCCTGAATTCGCCTCGGTTCTGGCCCAGCTGCGCTCGAGCGCGCATCCCATGCCACCACGCCAACTTCGCACAGTGCTCAACAAAGCCTGGGGAGAAGGCTGGTATGGTCGGTTCAAGCGCTTTGACCTGCGCCCGCTCGCAGCCGCGTCGATCGGGCAAGTTCATCGTGCCATTACGCCGGATGGCCGAGACCTCGCTGTAAAGGTTCAGTTTCCGGGCGTCCGCGAAAGCATTGATAGCGATGTTGACAATGTGGGCACGCTTATCCGCTTGTCTGGCCTGATGCCATCAGGGTTCGAAGTCCGGCCCCTGCTTGAGGAAGCCAAGCGGCAGTTGCATGAGGAGGCAGACTACCTTGCTGAAGCCGATGCGCTCGCGGAGTTCAATGGCTTGCTGCAGACGGCACCGGAGTACCGCCTGCCAGCGTTGCATCGCGATCTGACAACACCGGATGTCTTGGCGATGGAGTATTTGTCATCCAGACCCTTGGAGACCCTGGACGACGCGCCGCAGGCCTTGCGCGACCGGGTCGTCACGGAACTGTTCGCGCTTTCGTTCCGAGAATTGTTTGAGTTCAGACGAGTTCAATCCGATCCGAACCTCGCGAACTATCGCTTCGACCCGCAAGAGGAACGCCTCGTTCTCCTCGATTTTGGCGCGACCCGGACTGTCCCTCCTGATTTGGCGGAAGCCTATCGCGATTTACTACGGGCAGGGTCGCAGAATGACATCGCGGGGTTGCGGGCAGCGTCTCAGCAGATTGGATATATCGGCCCGGGTACACCCGCGCAGCAGATCGACTTCTTGCTTCCGATCATGAACGCTGCTTTTGAGCCATTGCGGGCCAAGGACGGCTTCGACTTCGCGGCTTCCGACCTCGCAGTGCGCCTTCGCGACCAGGCGATGGCGCTTGGATTGGAGGCCGGGTACCGGGAGGTCCCGCCAATGGACGTCCTCTACCTTCACCGAAAGTTCGGCGGGTTATATCTGCTGGCGCGCCGAATGAGAGCGCAGGTCGATATCCAGATGCTGGCGACGCCTTATCTGCGTGCCGGATCATCAACCTGACTAGGTGCCTGATGCTGTGGAAAAATAGAGGTTTCAGGTTGCGACTGTTGTTCGTTAGTGAGTGCTTTCGAGAATTTGTAAATGCGGCCAAGGCCCTGAAATATTGTGAAGATATTGCTTTCGCCAATTCGTTTTTTGGGTTGTCGCAACAGAGCTCTATTTTAGTTGTGAGACGAAATCATGTGTGTTGACCGGGATTTCGGTCGATCAAGATAACCGGCGATGCCAGATGTAGAGTGACGGGGGAAATCTTGTTGAAATTTGTGTTGGGTCTGGGCGCGAAAGCGGCCGGATGTTGGCGCTCGTTTGCCAGTTTCGATTGGATCAACGGGGCGGGCGCTGTCAGAAGAAAAACGGTTTTAGCGGGTTCGCCTGATTTCGTAGCGTTTTGTGATGCGTAACCCGTTCCGATATTTCAAGACTTCGCCCGAGATTATTCGTCTTGCGGTGATGATGTATATCCGCTTCCCGCTCTCACTGCGCAACGTTGAAGATCTGCTCCATGAACGGGGCATCGACATCACGCATGAAACTGTGCGGTTCTGGTGGAATCGCTTCGGTCCACTCTTCGCGAAGTCGATCCGAAAATGGCGCGTGCAGAGCACGAACTATTCGAACTGGGCGTGGCATCTGGATGAGGTTTTCGTGCGCATAAACGGCGAACTCCATTATCTCTGGCGGGCCGTCAATCATGAGGGTGAAGTGCTCGAGGCGTATGTCACCAAGACGCGGAGTCGCAAGGCTGCATTGAAGTTTCTGCGTAAGGCGATGAAGCGATATGGAGCGCCAGACCAAATCGTGACCGACAAGCTGCCGTCGTACAAGGCCGCGTTTCGTGAACTCGGAATTGCCAGCCTGCATGAAACCGGGAGGTGGCTCAACAACAGGGCCGAAAACTCACATCAGCCCTTGCGGCGACGAGAGAAAATCATGAACCGGTTCAGGTCGATGCGAAGTCTTCAAAAGTTCGCCGTCGTCCAATCCTCTGTTCACAACTCCTTCAGCCTCGAACGCCACTTCTACCGCCGCGAAGAATTCAAGGAAAACTGTTCCCAAGCCCTAGCCGAATGGCGTGAACTTGTCGCCTGAGTTAGGTCCGACCCCGCTCATTCAAGACCGATCCACCGCCGTCTGGCACTGCCGCCACTCAGACCGGCAGGTTTGGTCTCACTGCATGACACCGTCCGTGGGTGATTCAATCTCCGTCATGGCCCGTTACGTGGCTGGGGGCTGTCGTGGTGAGAAATTGAAGGTTGCAATGCGTGTCGCATTAGCCGCCTTGTGAGCACATGGTTCCAGGCAGGTGGTCCGCACCCGGCTGGTGCCGGTGATAGTTCCACGCGTCCTGAACGATTTGATTGATGGTTGACCGGTGCGTGACGAAGCCGAGGACGTGTTTGGCGTACTCGATATTGGCGTAAAGGGCTGCCGGGTCGCCGTCTCGCCTGGGCGCGATCGAGAAGGGCACTTTGCGCCCCGTTACACGCTCGACTGCCTGCAGGACCTCAAACACCGATACGCCCTGGCCGGTGCCGAGATTGCAGGTGAAACTTTCCTGCCTCGCAAACAGGCGATCCAGGGCGCGTAGATGTCCACGCGCGAGATCGCTGACATGGATGTAGTCGCGAATGCAGCTCCCGTCTGCTGTCTCGTAATCCGAGCCGAAGACTTTTAGCGGTGCTCCCGTACCGTGCGCTGCGAACAGGGCCAGTGGTATGAGATGGGTCTCGGGGTCGTGTTCCTCACCAATCTCGCCGTCTGGGCTGGCGCCGGACGCATTGAAGTAGCGCAGGACTGCATAGTCGATATGGCCGGCCCGGGCGGCGTCTTCGAGCGCCTGTTCGATTGCGAGCTTGGTGCGGCCATAGGTGTTGATAGGGCGGCGCGAATGGGTTTCGAACAGCGGTAGCCGTTCGGGGTTTCCATAGACTGCGCACGTCGAGGAGAAGACAAACGATCGACAGCTGTGCAGTTGCATGGCTTCCAGGACATTCAGCGCTCCGGCCACGTTGTTGTTCCAGAAACCGATTGGGTCGGTTTCACCCAGGCCGACCTCGATGGATGCCGCGAAGTGCATGACCGCGTCCGGTCGGAAGGTCCGAAATACGGCATCAAGGGCGGCGGTCTCGCGGATGTCGGCTTTCACCAGCGGACCCCATTTGACGAAATCGGACCGGCCCGACGACAAGTTGTCCATGACTATCGGCACGTCGCCACGCAGGGCGATAGCCTTGGCGACATGGGCGCCGATATAGCCAGCTCCCCCCAGAACAAGAATTTTGCGCGTCATCTCATCCTCCGATGCAGCAATCCTGTCTCTGGAGGCTGCAAAGGTTTGACCGGACGGCGCATTGAACATGCAACCTGCCGGAAGGGCTTCATTTGCTGGGGCTTTGGGAGGCCCGGCCCGATCCGCGCCAATACCTGCAATGCGTTTCGCGAGAGATCGCGATGCAAATTGCAACGCGTTTCTTCGCAGGAAGCGGCGCATTTTGTCTATCTTACTGAAAAGTATAGGTATTGGAGAGGTGGGCTGGCGGGCGGATACTGGTGGTGGGGGACGCCATGAACCAGTTGTCACATCGTTTCAAGATTTCTCACTCGCTGTCGACGCAACAGACGATATCTCCGGAGCTTCAGCGCTCCATGTATCTGCTAGGGCTTGCTCAGGATGATCTGGAGCGCGAGGTGGCGGCGATTTGCGAGGCCAATCCGTTGATCGCCGAGATGCCGACATGGGCCCGATCGCGAGGGTCTGCCGGGCAATGCGAAGACAGGATTGCCTCGATGCCTGAGCGTCGACACCTGGGAGAGGACCTCAAGGCGCAGCTGGGATTGGTGCGGACCAGCGCCGGCGTACGACACCTGGCGTGTATGATCATTGATAGCCTTGACCCCACCGGTCGACTGGACCCGGGCGATTGGGAGCGGATCGAGCGTGAATATGTCGAGGCCGGAAAGGCGCTGCAATTGGTGCAATCGCTCGAACCAGCCGGAGTTGCCTCCCGCAATCTGCCAGAATGCTTCTGGCTTCAGCTGGATCCTGCCGTGAAGTCCCGAAAGGCGTGGCGAAAACTGTTCGAACACCTGGCGGAGCTGCACAAGGTGCCGGCAAGCGCGTTTGCCCGGCTTTGTGATGTTGATGAAGTGGAGCTGCGTGACATGCTCGACCTGCTGCGCCAGCTCGATCCGACGCCGGGGCTCAAATACGATCCTGTTGAGCCCATTGAAGTAAGGCCGGACCTTGTTCTGAGGTCCGGGGGCGACGGTGACACCCAGCTCGTACTGGCACGCGGGTGTGGTCCGCGGCTGAGCATGGAGGTCGACTACCGGAACTGGCGGTCCGACCGGACGCTCTGCGCCGAGGCGCACCGGTTTCTGGAGTCCGCGCAGCTCGAGGTGAACTGGCTGCAGCAGGCTTTGAGGCAGCGAGGCGCAATCTTGCTGCGCGTCGGGCGTCTGCTGGTTCGGCGCCAGTATCGGTTTCTGGAGGAAGGGGACGTCCATCTCATTCCGCTGACCATGCGAGAGGTGGCGGCGGAGCTGGGTGTCCATGAATCGACGATCAGCCGTGCGGTGGCGCACAAATACATCCTGACGCGGCGAGGTGTGCTGGCCCTCCGGCAGTTCTTCTCGGTCTCGGTCGACCGGCAGGATGAGGGGCGTGAAGCGTCGTCTTCAACAGCGGTTCGGGCTCATATAAATCGGCTCATCCGCGAGGAGGCCGTCCCCGGCGAAATGTCCGATGCGCTGATCTCGTCCCGGCTTGGCGCAATGGGCATCGCGATAGCGCGTCGCTCGGTCGCGAAACACCGGAAGCAACTGGGTATCAGTTGTTCCCGTGATCGGTATCGTTGGGCAGGTTATGGTCGAGCCTAAAGACGATTCAGGTTTTCTCGACCCACTGTTCCCGCTTGCGATAGATCGTGGATGGAGCGATTTCCAGCTTTTTCGCGGCCTCGGTTATATTGTCATGACACAGCGCGATCGCGTGTTCGATGGCGCGTTTCTCGACAACCCACAGCGGCTCAATACCGTTGCCGCTCGGAGATGCCGCAGCAGGTGCCATGCCCGTGACGCGGGGTTGCGGAGTTGCGGGCGTCGCCTCAACTCCAGCGGACAACGCTTCGCTCCGAGGGGCAAAGCCCTGTTCGAGCGCCAGGTCTGAGGCCTCCACCGTCGACCCTTCGGCCAACACAACGCAGCGACGGACCAGGTTTTCCAGCTCCCGGACATTTCCGGGCCAGTGGTGAGCGAGCAAGGCCTGGCGGGCATCCTCGGTGAACAGCAAGGCGTCGCGACCTTCATCTTCGGCGTATCGTGTCAGGAAGGCGTCAGCGAGAGCGAGGACATCGCCGCCGCGGTCACGCAACGGCGGAAGCTCAACAGGTATGACGTTCAGGCGGAAGTAAAGGTCCTCCCGCAACTGGCCGGCGCGCACAGCGCCCCACGGGTCACGATTGGTTGCGCCAACAATCCGGATGTCGGTTTGACGAACGCGACTGTCGCCGACCCGCGCATAGGTTCCGGTTTGCAGGAAGCGCAAGAGTTTCGGCTGCAGGTCAATCGGCATTTCGCCGATCTCATCCAAGAATAGTGTGCCGCCATTCGCCAATTCCGCAGCGCCGGCCCGGTCCGATGTTGCGCCGGTGAAGGCGCCCTTTACGTGACCGAAAAGTTCGCTTTCGATCAGATCTTTCGGGATGGCGCCGCAGTTCACGGCGATAAAGGCCCTGCCGGCACGGGCACTGGAGTTGTGCACAGCGCGGGCCGCCAATTCCTTGCCCGTTCCGGTCTCGCCGGTGATGAACACGCCGGCGTTTGACGGGGCGGCCGTTTCCAATACGCGGTAGACGGCCTGCATGGGCAGGGAGGAGCCGATAAACTCCGCAAACTGGGTCTTCGGTTTGCTCTGCTCGAGCGCTCGAACGACCTTTTCCAGCTTGGATTTCTCAACCGAATTCTTCACGGTCGTGATCAGACGGTCGGCGCCAAAGGGTTTGACCAGAAAGTCCGTTGCGCCCTCGCGCATGGCATCGATGGCAACATTGATCGAGCCGTTGGCGGTGATCACGACGACCGGCGTTGTCACGCCGGATGCGCGCCACGCCTTGAGCAGGTCCATGCCGTTGGCGTCGGGCAGGTTCAGGTCGAGGAGAATACAGTCAGGTCGGCCAGCGCCCATGGCGCGTTCGCCGGCGGCCCCATCTTCGGCGATCTCGATCGCGGCCGCATCGCGTTTGAGCTGGGCCTCGTAGGTGCGGGCCAGGGACGGGCTGTCTTCAATGATCAGGACGCGGCCAATGCTCATCCTTGTTCTCCTTGGGGTGGGGTGATGTGTTTCTCGGCCTCCTGTCTGAAGGCCTCGGCGGCACGGCCCAGGTTGGCCAGCAGCCTGTCCAGAGTGCCGTCACGCTGATCCATACCGGAGGCGTGTTCCAGTCGCCCCGCGGCGTGTGACAAGGCGTCGGCGCCGACATTGCTGGCACCACCCTTGATGGCGTGGGCCTCATGTCTCAGCCTGCCCAGGTCTTGGGACTGCAGATGTTCGGTGATGGTTGCCTGCCGGTTGGCAAGCTCATCCAGGAAGATGCCGAGGACAAAGGCATACCCATCCAGGTCGTCTTCCCAGCGTTCGGTGATGCAGCCAGGATCGAGTACAGCGTGCGCGGCGATGTCGGCGGCAGGCAGCCATTTGCGTAATTCGCGTACAAGCTCGTTCAATCGGATGGGTTTGGTCAGGAATCCATTCATGCCGGCCGCCTGGGTCTGTTCCCGGTTTTCGGGCAGTGCGTGCGCTGTCAGGGCGATGATGGGAATATTGTTGCCGGACTGGCGGATCAGTCGAGACGCTTCCAGGCCGTCCATGACAGGCATTCCGACGTCCATGATAATCAGATCGAACACCTGGTCCTCAATGGCTTGAACCGCTGCCGCTCCGTCGGGAACGATTACAGGCTCGATTCCAATTCTGGCCAGCATATTGGCAACGACGACGGCGTTGGTATTGCTGTCTTCCGCCAACAGGACACGCCCCTGCAGATGTTCCGATTGGCGTTGTCTGTCAGGAGTTGACGGAGTTTCCGGGGCTGCGTCTATCGCCGGAATTCGCACACAAAAAGTGCTGCCTTCGCCCACCTTGCTGGTTGCGTCGATGTCCCCCCCCATCAGCTCCACAAGCTCCCGCGTGATGGCGAGCCCGAGGCCTACACCATCCGTCACCGAGCTGGCGCCACCGCCCTGTTGAAAGCGTGAGAACAGTTCCGGCAGACGGTCCTGGTCAAAACCTACGCCAGTATCGATGACCGAGAAGGAGAGTTGCGGTCCGTCCGGTGATGATGTCAGCCCTGCCTTGACTGTGACCGAGCCGGACGACGTGAACTTGATCGCATTGCCAACCAGATTGAACAGGACCTGGCGAACCCGGCCTGCGTCTCCGACCAGTCGCAGGGTCTCCGGAAGGTTATCGACGGCAAGGCTGATGCCCTTGTCCGCTGTTGAGTTGGAAAATATCTCGCGGACCTGGTCGAGGATGTCGTTGGGGGCGTAGGCTTCGTCGCTCAACTCGATGCGCCCGGATTCGATGTGGCTGATGTCGAGAACGTCGTCGATCAGGGTCAGCAGGCTTTCTGCGGAGCGCTCTGCCAATTTCACCATGCGTGCGGCCTCGGGGCTTAGCTCGGAGCGCTGGATCAGACCGAGCGGGCCGATGACACCATTCAGCGGCGTGCGCATTTCATGACTCATATTGGCCAGAAACTCGGTCTTGGCGGCATTCGCTTGTTCGGCCTCGGTTTTTGCCGCTCTTAGTTCGGCTTCGGTCCGCGCCCTTTCTGATACGTCTCGCACGACCGCATGCACCAGAACCTCTCCGTCTGCCTCAAATGTTCGTGCATTCACTTCGGTTGGAATTTCGACGCCTGACTTGTGCAGGAAGCGGATGTCCAGGCGGGTGTCTCCCGCTTCCCGGACCTTCGCGATTGCGGTCTTGGCCACTGCGTGGTCGTCGACCGGGTGGAGCGTTGGAAGACGCATGCCGATCAATTCATCCCGCTTCCAGCCGACCAGTTGTTCCGCACTCTCGTTTACATCGATGATCTTTCCATCCAGCGAATGGATGAAGATCGCGTCGCCGGAGCTCTCGAACAGGTCGCGATAGCGCTGGCGGGAATTCTTGAGTTCTGCTTCGGCGGCCAGGCGCTCTGTGATGTCACGCAGGTAGGCTGTAAAATACGTCTGATCGGTAAGGTGGACCGGCGTGATCGCCAGCTCGACCATTAGTTCGCGTCCATCCTTGTGCAGGGCGGGAACTTCGATGCGCTTTCCCAAGACGGCATGGGCTCCTGATTGCAGGTATTTCTCCATGCCTGAGAAATGTGCATTGCGCAGCTTCTCGGGCACCAGGATTTCGGCCATGCATTGCCCCAGCACGGCGCCGCGCTTGTGACCAAAGGTTCGTTCAGCTGCTTCGTTGAACTCCACGATCAACCCGGCGGAGTCGATAATGATGATGCAGTCGAGGGCCGCCTGGAAGAGCGCAGCTCGCAAAGCGGCATCCGCGTCCTCGGCGTGTTGGTCATGAGAGCCCACGGCTAACCTCCCGAGTGCCCCTGTTGTCGATGAGGTTGTTTTGGCGTGTGTCATCCCGGATCTCCTTCTCGCAGTGCTGGGCGCTGCAAGGGGAGGGCCGGGTCTTGTGGGGCGAGATGTGACCTTTGATCAAAGGTTTAGTGGGATCTCGCCCGACACGATTTGTTGCATATTGCAGTGTCATTGCAATATGCAACACCACATTTTTTCATTTTGCAACCACCATTATGGGGTGTTTGCGTCAGTAAGCGCCCCGTGCGGACACAACAGCGAGAGGCGTCCGGGCAAGAATGACAAGATCCGTGATCAGTGTCCGCGTCTTGAGATAGCGCACATCCATCTCGACCATTTTCTGGAACGGAATGTCAGCGCGACCGCTCACTTGCCAGATGCCGGTGATACCGGGCTTGCCACAAAGGCGCTCGCGATCCAATGCGGAATACCTCTCCACTTCGCGCTGTAGTGCCGGGCGAGGGCCGACAAGCGACATGTCCCCGCGCCAGACGTTGAAAAGCTGGGGTAACTCATCGATCGAATACTTTCGGATCCAGCGACCGATGCCGGTTACGCGGGGGTCGTGCTTGAGTTTGAAGGTGACGCCATCGTTACGATCATTAGCCTGTAGAAGCTGATCCAGCCGGGCCTCTGCGTCGGTGTACATGGATCTGAATTTGAACATCTCGAAAGTCGTTCCGTCTTCGCCGACCCGTTGTTGGCGGAACAATACCGGGCCACGGCTTTCCAGTCGGATCGAGAGCGCTGTGAGCAGAAGGACTGGCGAGAGTGCGGTGATGGCCAGGGCGCTGGCGCAGAGGTCGAGTGCGCGCTTGAGGGCCAGGCTGAGTGTTTTTCGGCGAGCCGCTGAGCGTCGTTTCCAGCCATGAGCCAGCGCTCGTGCGACAAAGGCGATGTTTCCGAGAAGGTATCGTTTCCACATCCGGCGTGGTTCCTGGATCAGCCGGTAGGCCCATTCGAGGCGGGTTTTGCGTACCCATGCCGGTGCGCGGGGCGTTGCGCCGGAGACGAAATCGAACAGGCCGCCGACACCTGCCAATAATGGAGCATTGATGCGGGCGCCTACCCTGGCCAGCCAGGTATCCTGAACAGGAACACCCATCGCGACCAGCACCACGTCCGGGCGTGCCACATTGATCTGGTCGATAATGGCGGTTTCGTCCTGTGGGCCGAAATACCCATGTTGGGTGCCTGCGATGCGCAAGCCTGGACAGGTTTTCACCGCCGCCTGCGCCGTAGCTTCCGCGATCCCTGGCCGCCCGCCGAGGAAGAATACCGATTTGTCGGCATCGCGCAGAGCGTCACAGAGTTTAGGAAACAAGTCCGTGCCATTGAGATCATGTTTGATCGGATCTCCACCGAGGCGGCTGGCCATCTCAATGCCGATGCCGTCCGGCAGAACCAAGGTGCACGACTCCAGGGCTTGGCGATACTGCCAGTCCGTTGATGCGACATTGGCGCAATGCGCATTCAGGAAGGCAATACGAGTCTTGGCCCTGTGGTTGAGGCGTTCAATCAGGAGATCGATGGTCTCTGACTGCGACAAGGTAAGAAGCTGGAGCCCCAGGACATCGGTTGTCGGGCCGACCTCCTCTCTTGTCGGTTGGCAAAAGGTCGTCGTCTGGGGCTTGAATGCAGCGATCGAAGCCAGGCTTTCATCCGATGCGGTCAGCGGCAAATCAACCATGTTATTACTCCTTAAACTTCACTCGGAGTGCTTCAAGCTGAGAACCAGTTTTGCAGAATAGTATCTAAGTGTATGTTTTAATGATTTTAATTCGAATATAGAAGTGAAGGTGGCGCGCAGTTGATTTTCAAAATGCAATGGTCAGAGGCGTGATTTGCCAGATCTGTCTCGCATATCGCGAATTCCGATCGTGCTGCCTGAAAGAAGGGAATTCATAAGCTTCTGAAATTATTCATATAAATAGATTTCCAGGTGTCTGGCGCCGGAATTGAAACCTCAGGATCAACGAAAGGACACTTTCATGATCCAGTTGGTGGTAGACAGACTCCGCTCGCACACCTTGCTCAGGAATGTTGGTTGGCTGGCGTCCGCTGAAATGGTCTCCCGCGTCACCCGGATCCTCGCAGCGATCTGTCTGGCGCGCATGCTCACACCGATTGAGTTTGGCACGGCTGCTGTGGCGATCACCGTGTTCGAGCTCGTACGGGTGTTCAACCAGAACGGTATCGGCGCAGCAGTTGTTGCCGCAGATGAAGACGATTTGCCGGCGCTGATGCGCACGGCTCATCTGGCTGGATGGGCGACATGCCTTGTTCTGACAGGCGTGCAGGTGCTCGTGGCCGGTATCGTCGCGCGCTCGACCGGGTCGGGCGAGGTCGCCTTGATGATCGTCTGTTTGGCCGGGGTCTATCTGGTCATGCCGGCGGGTGTTCCGCACGGGTGGATGCTGCAGCGTCAGCAGCGCATGTCGCGCCTCGCGACCGTCAATGCGGTCCAGGTCTCGACGGACAATATACTGACCGCGGGCCTTGCGCTTACCGGTTTCGGGCCGTGGGCGATTGTCCTGCCGAAACTCCTGACCGCTCCACTGTGGTTGATTGGAGTGATGTGGGGGCGGCCCTGGCGTCCGGACCGAAGCGCTGGTTTCTCATCTCCGCGCAAGCTGGTGGTTTTCGCAGCCCCGGTCCTGGGATCCGAATTGCTCAATGCAGCACGACTTCACGTTGACAAGCTGATTATCGGTGCGGTCTGCGGGCTTGAGTTGCTGGGGGTCTACTACTTCGCCTTCAACGCCGGATTAGGCCTCTCATCGGCCTTGTCGACAGCCTTCAATGGCGCGTTTTATCCCAATCTTTGCGCGGCCATTCGAGCCACCGGGTCGGCAGTCGCGGCATTCCGCGAGGGCCTGCGGACTGTTGCGGCGCCTCTGGCAGGTGTTTTCCTGCTGCAGGCCGCTGCGGTGCCCTTCTATGTCCCCTTGGTCTTTGGCGAGGAATGGTCTTTCGCCATCCCCCTGATCGCTGTTCTCTGCCTGAGCGGGCCTGCCAAGCTCCTGACCGATGCCTGTGCGCTGCTGCTGCGCGCATCCGGCCTGCCCCGGTTTGAGTTTCTCGCCGTGTTCGCCTCAACAGCCGTCTGCCTGGGGGCAATTCTGATGGGCGCCCAGATCGGTCTGTTCGCCGCCGCCATCGCGCTCGCGCTCGCAGCGACCCTGATCGCGCTGGCTCTTTATCCCACCGTCCTGACACTCAACGCCCGCAGCCCTCATTCACGTCTCGAAAGGAGCCAAATCCATGATTAGTCATCCGACAATCTCAGTGGTCATGCCCGTCTTCAACGCACGGGCGACGATCACCAAGGCCGTGCTCTCGGTTCAAGCACAGACATTCCGCAATTGGGAACTGATCCTGGTAGATGATGGCTCCTCTGATGACACGCTCGAAATCGCTTTGGGCCTGGAGGCGCTGGATGAGCGTATCAGGGTAACCGCGCAGGAGAACGCGGGTCCCGCTGCTGCTCGCAATGTGGGGATCAAGTTGTCGCGGGGTCGGTTGATCGCCTTCCTTGACGCAGACGACCACTGGCACAGGGATCGGTTGGGGGCGTGTCTGGCGCACTTCAGCCGCAACCCGCATGTCGGTGTGGTCTACACGCGTGTTGCGTTGCTGGACGGGGATGGTCAGGCCGCGCGGCGACCGACGCCACATTTTGATGTTCTCACGCCGGCACAATTATTGTCCGAGAACCCGGTCTGCACGACATCGAATATCGTTGTGCGAACGAGCGTGATCGAGCAGGTGGGCGACTTCGACCCGCGCATGGCGCATATCGAGGACCAGGATTTCCTGTTCCGGGTGGCCAGCAAAACCTCGTTCACGCTGGAAGGTATTGATCGGGTGTTGCTGGACTATCGTGTGTCGGACCAGTCGCGTTCCGCCGATCTCGCGCTGACCGCCAAGAGCTGGCGCCTTTTCATGGCCCGGGCCAGGGCCATTGCGCCGCAACTGGTGGACCCGATCTGGCGTGGGCTGGTCGCGGACTTCCATCGCAACCAGGCGAGACGGGCTTTGAGAAGCGGATTGCCGGCAACAGCGTTGGCGCTGATTGCCCGAGCCTGTTCTGCGGACCCTCTGATCTTTTGCCGAATGCCGTGGCGCGTTGGCCTGACCCTGCTGGCAGCGCTGGCCATGTTTCTGCCCATCCCCCGTATCAAGGAGTATGTACGATGACCTCCCCAATCGTTTCTGTTGCCATGCCTGTTTACAATGTCGAGAGATATGTCGAGGCGGCGGTCGAGAGTGTCTTGGCCCAGACCTATGAGAATCTTGAACTTCTCATCATTGATGATGGCGGTTCGGACAATTCAATCGAGCTTTGCCGGGCGTTCATTGACCCGCGGGTTCGTATCATCAGCCAGGAGAATCGGGGGCTCGCAGGGGCACGCAATAGCGGAATTCGCTATGCCCGTGGGGAGATCATCGCCTTCCTGGATTCGGATGACTTGTGGCACCCCCAGAAGCTGGAGCGGCATCTGGAGCATTTGCGCGAGAGGCCGGACGTGGGCGTTAGTTTTTCCGGGGCCAAGCTGATCGATGAGCGGGGCGTGCCCCTGGGCATGGAACAGCGCCCTCGGCTGACCAATATCTCGGCGCGCGACATTTTCCAGCGAAACCCGGTGAGTAATGGGTCCACGCCCGTTATCAGACGCGCGGTCTTTGATAGCATTGCGCAACCCTCTTCCCGGTTTGCAGGAGAAACGGAATGGTTCGATGAACGTCTGAAACAGTCTGAGGATATCGATTGCTGGTTGCGCATCGCCTTGCAGACTGATTGGCAGTTTGAGGGCATCCCGGGAGCTCTCACCGGTTATCGTGTCAATGCGGGCGGGCTTTCGGCCAATATCGAGG
Organism: Maricaulis sp.; assembly: GCF_017643475.1. Lineage (GTDB taxonomy): Bacteria > Pseudomonadota > Alphaproteobacteria > Caulobacterales > Maricaulaceae > Maricaulis. The sequence goes on along the minus strand of NZ_JAEPNI010000005.1, from coordinate 108,220 downwards.
CGCAATTCGACAGCTGGCTGTACGTTCGCAACAAGGTGCGAGGGATTTCGCCGCATTTCGCACGTCGCTGGGAGGCGGCCGCTGAAGCGTTCCAGCTTCGTTATCTCGCGCGTCGAGCCGTACGGATGCGCGATCGGGGTCTAGCATTGAAATTGACAACCAGGGCTCTGATGAAGGCACCGGTCGCACTGCTTCGCGAACCGGTGAAAACGGCAACAACACTTCTGGCGGCGATCGCCCTCAGGATTATGCCGGAAGCTGTCTTCGCGCAGCTCGAGGCAATCGCCTTGCCGGGTGCAGCGCCTGCAAATTAGGCGCCAGCCGCCAGTGTCAGATCACAGATTGGTAGATTTTCAGATGGGCGTCCGCGATGGACGCCCAGTTATATTGGCGCTCAACCTTACGGGCGCCATTCTTGCCCAATTCGGCAGCCCAGCTCGGGCGGCCTAGCAACTCAGCGACCGCGTTGGCGACAGCCAGTGTGGAGGGCTCGATGAGCAGGCCGTCTTTGCCGGACTCGATTACGGATTGCAGGGCAGGAATATCGGCGGCGATCACCGGTTTCTCGAACGACCAGCCCTCCAGATATACGACGCCGAGGCTTTCTTCGGTCGACGGGACGCATACCAGGCTGCACGCTGCCAGCGCGGACTTCTTGTCGGCGTCTGTGAGCGGGCCAGTCACTAGGATGCGGGGATCCTGATGTTGGGAAAACAGCGCGCTTGCCTCGGATGTAACCGGGCCGGCGAATACAAATCGCGCGGTCGGGTGTTGTTCCCAGATCCGGGGCGTTGCTTCCAGAACGGTGCCATAGCCCTTGTATTGCGCGGTGCGGCCCAGAAAGAGAATGAAGGGGTCCTCGCCCAGGGCGTGATTTTCTCGGAACAGTTGAGGTTCGGGGACATCTTCGGCGAACAAGGGCGCCATGGGGCAGACATGGACGCGCGATGGCGACGCTCCCTGACCGATCAGCCATTCGCGCTCAAAATCAGTCATGGCGATGAGAGCATCCGCCTTGCGATACAGTGCGCGAAACTGAGGTGATGACCAGGCGGTCCCGGTCGGTTTGGTTGTATGGGCGAGGGGCGTCCAGACAAACGGCTTGCCGAGCGCCTGCAGTGCCTGGGCGCCGGGCGTGAAGCCATTGTAGATTGCATGCGCAACGGTCGCTCCGTCGGCGATGTTTTGAAAACTCGATCGGGCGAGGCGGCGTGCCAGGTGGCCATAAACACCCCTGGCAATGCGTGACCGCTTCGACGCTTCAGCGAGGAGCCGAATACCGCCCTTCCAGGAATTTGCGGGGGCGATGGTGTGAACCAGCATGTCATCGTCGCGCACGCATCGCGGTTCGGCGTAGGCAAAGGCAAGGTCAGTTGGGCGTGCCTCTTCATCGCAGCACCGGGCGACTTCGATCGGAACCTGGAGGGCGAGTTCCTGTGCCAGGCGGCGGGAGTGCAGTTCAGCTCCTCCCATGCCCGGCCAATAACGCGGAACGAACAGCAACGGACGGACTGGGTGGCTCATGTCGTGGGCCTCTCAAATGAATTCGACGTGCGTTTTTCCGAGGCTTCGCGCATTGCAAGCCCCATTACGACCATGCCCGGCCAGAACAGATAAGTGAGGATCTCCAGGTTCTCACCGATCGTAAACAGGGCGAGCAGGAGGGTGATTGCGAACGCAGCGCGTCCAATTCTGCTGGACAGGGCCAAAAGGGCAAACTCCAGCAGACTCCAGAGCAGGGGAAGGGCCAGTGCTGCAACGCCGACGGCCCCCTTCACAAACAGCAATCCGAACCAGGTGTGGTGGCTGCCGATGGGCATGTATTCGACCAGATGCGGTCCGCGCTCGACGACACCGTGTCCCCAGACAGGAGCTTCATTCCACCAGCGATCAATCGCGATCCGACCCAGTGCTTCCCGAACGCGGTTGGAGTTCGCGCGCATGCCACGCAGGCCTGCATAGGCGGCGCTGAGCTGGGTAAGGATGAAGGGCGAGAACAGACCGGCCAGGAATGCGGGAACTGCTGCGCCAAGCCACAGGATGCTTCTGCGCAATTGCGAGACGCCGAAAGCGGTCGGCCAGACGATGACCGCCGTCAACAGCCCTAGGCGGGATTTGGACAGGATGATAATGGCCAGGGCTGCCAGGACGCCCGTGACTTTCCAGAACGTTCGACGGTCTTCTAGGGCGAGGATGAGGTAGAGGTTGCCGATCAATCCAGCCGCCGGGGACCAGGGTGTGAAGAAGCGCCAGCGCGGCAATCCATCCATCGGGTCGATGGAATACAGCTGAACCGCAAAGAATTCGGGCCCTGGCCCGCCAACGAAACGGAAGGGGGAGACAAACAGGACTTCAGGAAGTCCAACCATCGGAGCGACATAGAGGACGGGCGTGAGGAGCAGGGTGATCAGCGAGGTCAAGCCTGCCGCCTTCAGGATGGTTTCGTAGCGAATGTCTAGGCACGCGCCGGCGAGGGTGAACATCGCGAACAGGGCCCAGCCTTTTGCCCATCCGATGGAGGACTTGATGGTCTGCCCTGTCGACAGCTCGAAGCTCCAGTGGCCGACCCAGAGTGCGATCAGCATGACCACCATGCCGGCCGTCCAGATCCATACACCGATTGGAATGTTGGGCGGTGCGGGACGCGGGGTTGTGGGTGTCCTGACATATTTGCGGACCAGGACAATCGCGGTCAGGCAAACACCGAGAACCGGGCCGAGGACATACAGTCCTCCGATCATGTAGACCGGCCAGGTCGCGGCGAGTGCAAGCGCGACTAGATAATCTTCCACAGCGCGCGGATGAGCGGCAGGCGAAGCCACAGCAGCAATACTCCCATGCAATAGAGGAAAAAGCCTCCGACTGCTGCGAGGGCAGCGATTTTCTTGGAGGGGGATGACGGGCGATCCGGGCGCGCTGGCGGTTCCAGCAACTGCGCCAGAGGATAGGATGCGAAGACATCGGCACGGGACGTGTCCAGACGCGCCAGGGCGGAGGCGAAAACCGTTTCGGCCACCTGGTGCTCGCGCAGCAGGGCGTCCAGGCGAGCTGCGACCGGAGCGAGTTGTTCGACACGCTGTTCGTTGCGGATCAGCCGGTCCTGCAGCGAACGGGCTTCCGTGCGCGCACCTTCTGCCTGCGCCGACAGGTCCACGACCTGGCGCAGCAGTTCCGCGCGTTCGTCATCGAGCTGGATTTCGGCCAGACGCAGAAGGCCGTACCCGGCTGCCCCGAGCAGGGCTTCGCCCCGCGCATTCAGGGCATCGAACAGTCCGGCATGACGTTCTGTCTCTGCCCGCATTTCAGGATGATTGCGGCCGTACATGTTTTCAAAGCCGGCCAGCAGAGTCGCGCTTTCGGACAATTGCGCAAGCAGGGCGTCGAAGATGGCATCGCCGCGCAATACCAGTACGCGCGCGGCAACGTCCTCGGGCAGGTCGATCAACTCGCCAAGGCGCGCGGAGCGGCGAGACAGTGCGCGTGCGTTGTTGATGGCGACATCAAGCGTGCGTTCAAGCTCGTCTGTTTCTGTCACCAGCGACTGGTATTGTTCAATCGAGATGAGGCCGCTTTCCGCCTGGAATTCCAGCACGGCCTGGCGCGTTGCAACGACATTGCGTTCATACCCGGCCAGGCTCTCACGATAGGCAAGATCGCGGGCATCCAGCTCCTCCTGGCGCAGTGCGTCGAGATTGCTCTGGAATGCCGTGAGCAGGGCATTGGCGGCGTGGAGCGCGCCTTCCGGATCATTTTCAGTCAGTCGGACATAGATCAGCGGAGTCCGGTCAACCAGCCTGACACGCGTGGTGGCAAAATCCTCAGCTGGCACATTGGCGAGCCGGGCCGCGGCTCCGCGGATCCGGTCGGATTGCAGCAGGCGCTTGTAGTTTTCGGTCGGGCTCAGTGACGTACTCGAGAACGCGGACGAGGTCGCGGTCGTCGCTTGCCCCAGCTCTGTCAGGTTTACGTTGGCGCCCGCGCCGGATCCGGGAAGGATCAGGGTGAAGCCGCTGACATAGGTCTTTGGAGTCGTCAGGTAGTAGAAGCTCGCAGTGCCGCCGAAAAACAGGGCGCCGATCAGGAGAACCATGACATAGCGCAACCACCGGCGGGGTCCGCCAGAGCCGACGACCAACCGCCCTAGGAGGGACGAACGGGCGGTGGCGAAGTCCGCGTCGCGCAGCAGGGTTCGAGGAGTGTCGCGCGGCGGTGGCTCTGGCGGGTTCGGGATCAGCGGTCGTTTCATCGGGACGCTCCGCTGAGAATGGTCAAGTTGATCGCGGGGTTCAGGACGCCACTGAAGGCGCTGATCACGTCGCGAACATTGGTGACATGAGAGTCGTAACAGGCGATGGCGTCCCCGGGCAGAAGAATGGGGTTGAACGCATCGCGATCTGCCCGGCGAACCAGGCCCTCGATCGAGCGGGCGATAACTTCGCTTTCGCCGGTTACCGGATTGCGGGAGATGAGGACGGCCCAGCGGTCTGCGTTGGTCGCCTGCGTGCCGCCGACACAGTTGGCGGTCACCAGGGCCTGCAGGAACCGGGTTCCGTAGGGCAGGCTGGTTGTGTCGCGGTTGATGGCGGACTGGGAGTTCGACGAGGCCGGGGTCGTCAGGTTTGACATGAACACGCGAATGCCCGGTATGGTAACCCGGCTCGGCCGAGCCAGCGCTTCCTGGAAACATCCTCGCGAGGGGACGTGGATCTGGTCACCGGCGGCCAGCAGCGGGTCCATGACCCGTTGGCCGCTGAATGCACCGGACATGTCGTAGATCTGGCGCTGACCATCGCGGACCAGAACAACGTGTCGAACGTCGGCATCCGGGCGCAAGCCCGAGGCCGCGGACAGGGCGGAGATGAGCGTACGACCCGACGAGATGTCGCCCTGGGCGTCAACACGCGTACCCTGTACGGCATCGGCCTGCCGGTCGTTGAGGAACTGGTCTCCAGGCTGGAAAACTGCGCCCGATACATAGACCTGGACGGGGGCCCACTGGGCCACATCCAGATCAATCTGCAGAAAACCGGCGCGATACAAGCCGGCCTCGATAAACATTTCCGCCAGCAAGGCTTCAACAACCTCCACCGAGAACCCGGCTGCGGGGACCGGCGGCAGGTGCGGCACGGACAAATGTCCATCAGCAGCAATGATGTAACTTCCGTTGAACATCTCGCCGGCCGGGACGCTCAGGCGAAGCATGTCACCGGGCGACAGGGGCGGAGTATCCAGAACCGAACTTGCTGCGTAGCTCAGCCCCTCCACGGTGGACATCGGTAGGTCTGCATCCGCGCAGCGTGCCAGGTCTCCATAGCGGCCCTGCCCGCGCAGCGGGACCTCCGCGACGTTGGTCATCGGGCGCCGCGCGGTGGTGTAAGCCTGGGTTGTCAGGTCGACAGTATTGCGCGGTTCCTCGAACGCGGTAGCGCAGGATGCCAGAGTCAGGGCCAGGGGGAGAGCGAGCAGCGCTTTCATCGATCAAGCCCTGCCAGCGGAGCGTTGGGCCAGGGCACTGGCGATGTGGTTGGCGAGTTCGATCGCCGTTTGCGGGCAATTGCAATCGATGGTCTTGACCGTCTCGCTGCCCTCATTGCGCGCTTCGACAAACACGCTGCGCGGGTTCGGGCGCTCGAAAACCACATTCAGATAATCAAACAGTGCCCGGTCGAATGCCCGGATCTGGTTGGGCGAGGATAGTTTGAAGTCTTTGCGCATCTTGGCCTCCTGCCCTTGGAGGTCGCAAGTCGCGGGCCAGCATTATGTGGGCAAATAAATCAATTAAAATAAATACTTAGATTTATCCCTCGTGGGGTGTGATGCGATATGCGTGTTGCAATTCGCAAATAGCGAGAAAGGCTTTTGCAAAATGCAAAAGAAATTGGATGTGCCATAGCCGGATTTCGACATAATTACACAATATCAGAGAGTTGTGGGAACGGTCTGGTGTTTGAAACGTCACAGGTAGATAGCGAGAGGACAGCCCATGCGTCACATCACCATCAGCCTTCCAGTCGTCCCGGTCATGAAGTGCGTGGTGCTTGTCTGGTGCGTTTTGCTGCTAGGAAACGCGGCCGCACTGGTGCTTGTTCACCGGCTCGACATTGGAGATGCGTGGGGCCTGGTCACCCTGTTTCACTTCGACCGCGAGCAGAATTTGCCCACCCTGTACTCGGTCTTGCTGCTTCTTGGCGGGTCGATGCTGGCATTCTTCCACGCCCGTAACGACGGATTGGTCGAGATTGACCGCTCCGGCTGGGTTTTGATAGCGGCGATACTTCTGTTTCTCGCGATTGATGAATTTGCATCAATTCATGAGCGGGTAGACGCGGCATTACACTATTACATCGAGTCTGGGTTTTTGCCGTACGCCGCGTGGCCGCTTCCCTATGCGGCTGCGGCTGCACTGGCTGGATGGAGGCTCCTACCTTGGCTTGTTCGTCAGAACAGGCGCTTGATTTTGGCACTGCTGGTCGCCGGTTCAGTGTATGTCTCCGGAGCAGCCGGCGTTGAACTCATCGCTGGTGAATATATCGCCACGATCGACCCTGATCGGTCCGGTGTGGTCGATCTCAAGCGGGATTTGCTCGCAACCGTGGAGGAATCACTCGAAATGATGGGTCTTATGCTCATGTTCTGGGCACTGGCCTGTTCGGCAAGCGACAATCGTGAGCATTGAGTCCTGTCAGTATTCGCCTGACACCCTCGCCACTCAGACCGGCAGGTCTGGTCTCTTTCCATGAACTGGCGGTTTCTTCCTCGCGTCTTCGGTGCTTGCGAAGTCGTGTCCGACGATTGAGCGGAACGAACACACTCCTGCACCCGCTCTCTGGGTTTCCAGTTTGGGGCCGGTGTTTCTTCGTTGATTTGAAGCTCGTAAAGCGCTCAAAATCCTGTCGGGTTGGATGGGGTAGTGAGTTGGATGGGGTAGTGAGAATGCAGACCAAGCTGCAGGGACGCGCGCGTCAGATTTATCGCCGCGATCACCAAAAAACCGACGGGCGCCAGCTCTGCCTTTACGGCTACACCCCCCACCAGGGCGAGCCCGGTCCCGAGTTCGAGGACGAGGTTTCCGCCCGGTCGGAGATGCGGTTTCATCCGTTGCGGCAGGAATGGACACTGTTCGCGCCACACCGCCAGGCCAGAACTTTCAAACCTTCAAAAGCCGCCAATCCGCTGGCGCCGGCAAGGCCCGGTGCGCCGATCACCGAGATCCCGTTCAGCGAATTTGAGCTCGCCGTATTCGGCAACCGATTTCCCAGCCTGCATCCTCTTGCGCCGCAACCCTCCGAGGCGAGCTGGTTGAGCCGGCCGGCCACGGGGCAGGCCGAGGTGATCGTGTTTTCGCCCGAGGATGAAGGCAGTCTTGCCACGCTTGGTCAGGATCGCCGCATCCTGTTGATCGAGGCCATCATCGACAGATACCGGCAACATTTCGACGCGGGTGCGGCCTATGTGTTGCCGTTCGAAAACCGCGGCGAGGCCGTGGGCGTGACGCTGCATCATCCGCATGGCCAGATCTATGCGTTCCCGGAGGTGCCGGGGCCGCAGGCACGCGCCGAGGCCGGGTTCGCTGGTGGGTATGATCTGGAGGCGGACCGGATGAGCTGGGGTGGGGCCTTCACCGTCGCGGACGCGGGCGGACTGACGGCGCATTGTCCGCCCTGGTCCCGCTTTCCCTATGAGGTCTGGATTTCCACGCGATCACGCGCGCCAGGTCCCTGGCTGTTCTCGGCGGAAGAGGTCGAGGGACTGGCCAGCCTGCTCGGAGATGTTGTGGCGCGTTACGACCGGCTCTTCGGTGAGCCGATGCCCTATATGATGAGTTTCCATGCCGCGCCTGCCGAGACCTGCGGCAGATACCAGTTCTCCGTCCAGTTCTACCCGCTGATGCGCTCGGCGGGGCGCCTGAAATACCTCGCGGGTGTCGAGCAATCGACGGGCGTCTTCACGGTCGACGTCGATCCCGAGGCCGCTGCCGCCGCCCTGAGAGAGGCCGTCTGATGGCGAAGAGCTGGACACCCGGGCGCGTCAATCTGATTGGCGAATGGGTCGATTTCAACGGTGGCTGGGTCCTGCCGGCCGCACTGCCCCTGGGTGTGGCGATTGAGGTCACGCAAATCGGCGGCACGCGCGATATTGTTGGATCCGCCCAGTTCGAGGGGCTGGCCGAAGCCGAGCTGGATGCCCGGGCGAGTGGTCACTGGGCCGATTATGTATTTGGCGCCTTGCAGTGCGCGCGCCGCAAAGGCTGGCTGAGGGGTGGGGCGCGGGCCGAGCTGTCCAGCGACATTCCTGCAGGCGCGGGCGTTTCATCCTCTGCTGCCGTGACCCTCGGCGTATTGCGTGCGCTGGCGCCGGCAGACACGGACGCCACTGAGCTGGCGGTCCTGGCCCGCGAGATCGAGAACCGCTTTATCGGCGTGCCGTGCGGCATCATGGACCAGATGGCCGTCGCCCATACCCGTCCGGGAGAAGCCCTGGCGCTGGATACCCGCACCCTGTCCCTCCAGACGATTGACCTGCCATCCGGGTGGCGGTTCGCAGTCCTGCACTCCGGTGTACAACGCAAACTGGCCGACGGGCGCTACAAGACGCGGCGAACGGCATGTCTGGAGGCCGCGGACCAGCTGGAGCAGGAATGGCTGTGTGATGCCACCGACCTGTCCGTGCTCGACCCGGAGCACCAGGCCATTGCCCGTCACGTCATCAGCGAGAACCGGCGTGCGCTTGAAGCGATCCGGGCCCTCGAGGCGGGAGAGGCCGAGACGTTCGGGCGTCTGATGACCGCTTCGCACATCTCGTTGCGCGATGATTTCGACGTCTCTAACCCCGAAATTGACCGGCTGGTGGCGGATTTTCTGGCGCATGGGGCACCGGGCGCACGCATCACCGGGGCCGGCTTTGGCGGCTGTATCGTGGTGCTCAAGCCGGCAGGCGTCGGGCAGGACTGGTTCCAGCCCGTGCTGGACAACCACCCGGCGGCCCGCCTGGTCTGCGAGATAGGGAGTTGAGCATGAAGATCCTGGTGCTGGGTGGGGCGGGCTATATCGGCTCCCATGTCTGCAAGGCGATTGCCGCCCGGGGCGATACCCCCGTCGTCTTCGACAACCTGTCCGCCGGGCATCGGGATTTCGTGCGCTGGGGACCGCTCGTCGAGGGCGATATCCGTGATGGTGATGCGCTGGACCACACCTTTGCCACCCATCAGCCGGATGCCGTGATGCATTTTGCCGCCTCCATCGAGGTCGGTATTGGCGAGCGCGAACCCCTGGCCTTCTGGGACAACAATCTTGCCGGCTCGCTCAGCGTCTTAGCCGCCATGCAGCGTCATGGTTGCGAGGTGATTGTCTTCTCATCAACCTGCGCCGTCTATGGCCAGCCGGAGATTGTCCCCATAACCGAGGCCGAGAGCCGCAAGCCCGGCAATGTGTACGGCCGTACCAAGCTCGCAGTGGAAACGGCGCTGGACGATCTCAGCCACACCGGGGTCCTGCGGTATGCGGCACTGCGCTATTTCAATGCTGCGGGAGCCAGCCCGAGCGCGGAAATCGGCGAGAAGCACGACCCTGAAACCCATCTCATCCCAAACGCCCTGAAGGCCGCAGCGGGTTTGTTGCCGGAATTTACCTTGTTTGGGGATGACTATGCGACCCCGGACGGTACGTGTGTGCGCGATTTCATCCATGTCGATGATCTGGCGACCGGTCACCTGGCGGCCGTCGACCGCCTCCTCTCCGGCGCGGAGAGCTTTGCCTGTAACCTGGGTACGGGCGAGGGCATTTCCGTCAAGCAGGTGATTGACGCCGTCGAGAAGGTGACGGGTCTTCCCGTTCCGCTGAATCTGCACCCCCGTCGTGAAGGGGATGCGGCCATCCTCTCGTCCAATACACAGCGCGCCCGCGACCTGCTGGCTTTCAATCCGGAACGTTCCGATATCGAAACGATCGTCGCCGATGCCTGGCGTTTCCATCGCAAGGACTGGTCCCTGTGAGCGCGCGCATCCTCGGCGACACGCTGTCCTTGATCATTGATCAGGGCGAGGACGGGCTTGCCCATCTGACCTGGTTCGGTCCGCAGGCGGAGGAGGAGATGGCAGCTGCACCGGGCTTCCAGTGCCTGCCTGCCAGTCCGGATATAGCGGTGGGGCCGGCGCTCCTGCCCGAACACGGGCGGGGTTTTCATGGCATCAGCCAGGTGGAAGGTCATTGCACAGCAACGCACCGCCGGATCCGCCTGGGCCAGCCCGAACTGATTGAACAGGACGGGCAGATCCTTCTGACGGCGGAGGACGCAGCCCTCGGCCTGACGGTCCGAACGCGGCTCCGTTTTGATGGCGATGTCCTGGTTCAGGAAGGCTCGGTCAGCAATACGGGGGCGCACACCCTGTCCCTGCAGCGCGCTGCGAGCCTGCTGCTTCCGGCGCCGGACTGGGCGAGCGAGGTGCGCACACATGCCGGAGCCTGGGGGCGTGAGGGTCATCCGGTCACGCATCGCTGGACGGCGGGGCGGATCGAGCAATCGGGGCGCAGCGGGCGTCCCGGATTTGATGGTGGGCCCACGCTCAGCCTGACCGAGACGAATGCCGGTGTTGCGCACGGGCGCTGGCTGACCGTGCATCTGGCCTGGAGCGGTCCGTTCCGGCTGGCCGCAGAACGGGCGACTGATGGCAGCGGGCAGGTTCTCGCCGAACGCCTGTTCCTGCCCGGAGAGGCGTGTTTGCGCAGCGGCGAGACGCTGGATCTGCCTGCCGCGCTGATGACCCGGTCCGGCGCCGGGTCTAACGGGATCAGTACGCGCCTGCACGCGCGCCAGAGACGACAGGGCCGATCGCTGCGGCGGCCGGTGCATTTCAACACCTGGGAAGCGCGCTATTTCAGTGTCGCAGAAGCCGATTGCATCGGCCTGGTCAAGGGCGCTGCGGCGCTTGGGGCCGAGCGCTTCGTGCTGGATGATGGCTGGTTCAAGGGGCGGCGCAATGACCAGACCAGCCTCGGTGACTGGACTGTCGATGCGGACCTCTTTCCCGACGGGCTGACCCCGCTGATCAAGGCCGTGCATGCCGGGGGCATGGAGTTTGGCCTGTGGCTGGAACCGGAAATGGTCAGCCCGGACAGTGATCTTTATCGCGCGCATCCTGATTGGGTGCTGGGATGGCCGGAGACGGATCTGGCAACCGGGCGCAACCAGCTGGTCCTGGACCTGGCGCTGGAACCGGTTCGCGAGCACCTGTTCACGGTCATCTCGGACCTTCTGGATCGTTATGCCATCTCCTATCTCAAATGGGACTGTAATCGTGATCTCTATCCGGCAACCCGGGACGGCGTCGTGCGCGCCGGGGCCCAGACCGAAGGGCTCTACAGGCTGCTGGACCGCTTGCGCGCGCGCTATCCGGTCGAGATCGAGAGTTGCGCAAGTGGTGGCGGGCGAATTGATGCCGGGATCGCGGCACGAACCGACCGGTTCTGGACCAGCGATGCGACGGATGCGATCGACCGGCTGAACATCCAGCGCGCCGCCGGCCTGGTCATGCCGCACGAACGCCTGGGCACCCATGTGGGACCCAGCCCGAACCCGATGACCGGGCGACAGGTATCCATGGCGTTTCGGGTGCTGGCCGCCCTGTTCGGACATTTCGGTATCGAAGCGGATCCCGAGAAGGTCTCGGAGGATGACAGGCGCGTGCTCATCCGCGGAATCGAGATCTACAAACAGCATCGCGACTGGATGCATGCGGGGGACTTGCTGAACCTGTCCGAACCGGACACGGACCCGGATGTCCAGCTGGTCCGCTCGGATGATGGTCGTCAGGCCCTGCTGCGGGTGATGCGGGTCGGGACGCCGATGCGCCCGTTGCAATCCCGATTACGTCTCGCCGGGCTGGACCCGGCGGCTCGATATAGCCTCAGCGAAATCGCGCTGGACGGCACACCGATCCACTGGCAGCTGGGGGCGTTCTCCGGCGCAGGTTTGATGAATGAGGGGCTCAATCTGGATCCGGGCCGAGCGCTGACCGGGCGTTTGATACACATTGAAAGGACAGGCTGATGCGTCTGGGTGTTTGTTATTATCCCGAACACTGGCCGGAAAGCCGGTGGGCCGAGGATGCGCAACAGATGGCCGGGCTGGGCCTCTCGCTTATCCGCATCGGCGAGTTTGCCTGGTCGCGTTTCGAGCCGGAACCGGGCCAATATGACTGGGCCTGGTTTGACCGCGCGATCGACATGCTGGCCGCGGCCGGTCTGAAGGTCATCCTGGGAACGCCCACGGCAACACCACCCAAATGGCTGGTGGATCGCGATCCGGACATGTTTGCGGTGGATGCGCAGGGCCAGGTTCGCGGTTTCGGCTCGCGTCGCCATTACTGTTTTTCCAGTGAGACCTATCGCGCCGAGTGCCGCCGTATCGTCACGGCCATGGGCGAACGCTATGGCGAGCACCCCGCCGTGGCGATGTGGCAGACGGATAATGAATACGGTTGTCACGACACGATCGAGAGCTATTCCGGAAATGCGCGCCGGGCGTTCCGGCGTTGGCTCGCGCGGCGTTATGGCGACGTTGCCGCTTTGAATGCGGCCTGGGGCACGGTCTTCTGGAGCCAGGAATACAGGTCCTTCGACGAGGTCGATCCACCGGTTGGGACGGTTACGGAGCCCAACCCGTCGCACGTCGTGGACTTCCAGCGCTTCAGTTCCGACCAGGTGCGCAGTTTCAATGACGAACAGGTCGAGATCCTGCGACGGCTGAGCCCTGGACGCGAGATCACCCACAACTTCATGGGCGGGTTTACGGCCTTTGACCACCATGCCGTGGGCTCGGACATCGATGTGGCGACCTGGGACAGCTATCCGCTGGGTTTCCTCGATATCTCGCCCTTCTCCGACGCCGAGAAACAGCGGTATCTGCGCCAGGGTCATCCCGACTTCCAGGCGTTTCACCACGATCTCTATCGCGGCTGTTCGCGCAAATGGGGCGTGATGGAGCAGCAACCGGGGCCTGTGAACTGGGCGCCCAATAATCCGGCACCGCTGGACGGCATGGTCCGCCTGTGGAGCCTCGAGGCGCTGGCTCATGGCGCGGACCTGGTCAGCTGGTTCCGCTGGCGACAATGTCCGTTTGCCCAGGAGCAGATGCATGCCGGGCTGTTGCGTGTCGATGCGGAACCGGCTCCCGCCTTTGCCGAGGCCGCCGAGGTCGCGCGGGATGTGACACTGATTTCCGACGAGACAACACGCCAGGCGCCGGTTGCGCTGGTCTGGTCCTATGACGGGCAGTGGATCCACCAGGCGCAGCCGCAGGGGCAGGGGCTCGACCTGCTACGCCAAGCGTTCGAGACCTATACGGTCCTGCGTCGCCTGGGGCTGGATGTGGATATCGTTTCTCCGCAGAGCGACCTGTCCGGCTACGCGCTCGTTGTGCTGCCGGGACTGCCGCATGTTGAACACGCTCTGCTGGATCAGCTTAAATCCTGTTCCGGGCAGGTCCTGATGCTGTGTCGCAGCGGGTCGAAGACTCAGAGCTTCCAGTTGCCTGCCAATCTGGCCCCGGGGCCATTGCAGGATCTGATGGCGTTGAAAATTACCCGGGTTGAAAGCCTGCGTGCGGGGATCAAAGAGCGTGTTGATCTCGACGGTCAGGCACATGGCGTGCAGCGCTGGCGCGAAGCCGTCGAGACGGCATTGCCGGTCCGGGCGTGTTATGCCGACGGCGCACCGTTCTGGATCCAGGAAAGCCGTTTCTCCTATCTGGCCGGATGGCCGGAGGACGAGCTCCTCGGATGGGTGCTGGCGGATCTTTGCCGGGAGGCGGGTATCACCATCATGCCGGTGCACGAGGATGTGCGCCTGCGATCGCTGGGCGGATTGCGTTTTGCCTTCAACTACGGCCCGGAGCCGGTCAGCCTGCAGGGCACGGCGCCCGAAGGCGCCGAATATGTGCTCGGCGCTAGCGAGCTTGCGCCTGCAGGCGTGGCGGCCTGGCGCATCTAGCGCGGCAGGCCGACAAACTCCTCGCGATTGCCCAGCACGACCCGGTTGAAGATCAGCGCGATACTGATCGAGCAGACCAGGGTGATCAGCATCAGGTGGATGTAGTGCAACGGTGTCCAGGCAAAGGTGAAGATCGCATAGAGTGCGGTCCCCGACAGGACGCCCGTCATCGCGGCACCGGCACCGACATTGCGGAAGACCAGTCCGACGATGAAGGCGGACAGGATAGGCATCGACAAAAGGCCGAACAATTGCTGGACCAGGTTGATGATGCTTTCCGCGCTTTGATAGATCGGGACGAGCGCGATGGAACTGCCGACAAAGACCAGCGTGATGATCATGTTCATCCGGCCGACATTGGGTGTGGAGTCGAAATAGGTCTCGTGGATATCCAGCACGTAGAGTGTGGTTGAGGAATTGAGCACCGAGTTGAAGCTCGTCAGCACCGCTGCCGCGATCATGGCGGCAAACGCGCCGGACAGCCAGGGCGGCAGGACGGCAGCAACGATCTGGCCGTAGGCGGCATCCCCGACATCACCGAACAGCTTGAAGGCGACGATACCGGGGATGACGACGATCGCCGGAACGATGAGCAGGCGGATGCCCGCCGCTGCGATGACGCCTTTCTGGGCTTCCTTCAGGCTCTTGGCTGCCATGGCCCGCTGGGTGATGGTCTGGTTGGTGCTCCAGTAGAAGATCTGGATGAAAATCATGCCCGTCAGCAGGGTGTGCCACGGGATCGGCGAGTCATTGTCACCGATCAGGGTGAGGCGCTCGGCGGGAATGCCGGACAGGTCGAAATCGATTGCCTTGAGGGCCAGCACCACGACCAGCACCGCAACGCCAAGCACACCAACACCGGAAATGGCATCGGAAACGGCGACGGCACGCAGACCGCCGAAAATGGCATAGGCCGAACCGATCAACGCGAGCGGAATGGCAAAGGCCAGGATCGGCCAGTCCACGCCGAACATGGATTTCAGGAACAGCGACCCCGTATAGAGCATGACCGGCAGGAAGACGATGACATTGCCTGCAAGGAACAGCAAGGCGATCAAGGCCCGGATGTTCTTGTCGTTATAGCGCTGTCCCAGCAGCTCGGTCGTCGTCCGGCAATTGTTCTTGTAGTAAATCGGCAGGAAGACAAAGGCGAGAATGACCAGGCCGGCGACGGCGGCAAGCTCCCACCAGGCCAGCAGCAGCATCTGGTTGCCATTCATCCCGACCAGCTGGTCGGTCGACAGGTTCGTCAGCGTGATCGAGCCGGCGACCAGGATCCAGCCGAGGCTGCGGCCGGCGAGAAAGTACTCGCTTTCATCGTCGGCGCCTGTAGTTTTTTTCATGGCGGACACGCGCCACCAGGTCAGCGCACCAATGGCCAAGGTCAGAACCAGGAAAATGCCGATCTGCAACGGATTCAGCGCAAGATTTTCTGTCATCATGATCTCCCCGGAGGACACGGTGGAGAATTTCGCCCGGTGATACAAGGGAGTGGTCGTAAGTGCCGTGCCCGGACGTTTGGTTTCCGCTGGCGCGGGTTGCTTTGTCTCTCTCGTTTGACAGCACCGGATTGGATGATCAGAGCAACTGTGAGGCGATTATGAGCGTTCCGATTACGCCGCCGAGATAGGCGACTGTGCGGACGATCGGGACCCCGAGCATGTACACAATGGCGTAGATGAAGCGGCAGGCGAGAAAGGTCAGCGCCCCTGCGGCCGTGATTTCATTTGAGACGTCGGCGAGGTGGGCGGCGATGACAACCGCACCAAAGAAAACGATATTGTCCACGGTATTGCCGTAGGCGCGCACGACACGTCCACCCCAGCCGGTGAGCGGCGTGAGGTCTTCTCGATTACCCAGCATGGCCTTGAAGCCCCATTGCTGGCGCATGGCCCGGAACAGCGGCACGCTCGACAGGAATAGCGCCAGAGCGCAGACCATCAGCAAAGTCCATAATTCAATTGTCATGTTCGGCCTTTCAACGGTGAATGTGGGCAGAATGATTGGCCAATCGGGACGCACTGGATATAGTCGGATTTGACATAAAATAGTTCATATCCGTCAATCTGGGGCTCGAATGTCGATCAAGATAGGGATTGTCGCGCTCGAAGGGTGTGTCGCACTTTCAGTGCATGGCCCGGCTGACCTTTTCAGCACGGCCAACAAGGTCATTCGGCAACTGGGTCTGGCGGCGGAGCAATATGAGACGCGGATCATTTCCCCGGCCAAAGGCAATGTTGTTTCCTCCAGCGGGCATGAACTGGTGGGAGAAACCCGACCTTTGACCCGCGGCGAGTTCGATGTCCTCCTGCTGCCTGGAATAGGCGCCGACAGTACGGAGGAGCTGGACGCTGCATTGAGCGCGCACAAGGGTATTGAGGGCCAACTGCAAGCATTTGCGCAGTCGGGGGGCACGATTGCCGCTGCGTGCACAGGTACGTTCATCCTGGCACAGGCTGGTCTCCTGGACGGAAGGAGCGCAACGACCACTTGGTGGATGGCAGATCATTTTCGATCAGAGTTTCCACGCGTTCAGCTTGCAGACGATGACCTTCTGGTTGACGAGGGCAAATTGATCACCTCGGCGGCCGGCGCGTCATCTCTCGACTTGGCGCTGCATCTTATCGGGCGCTACTCCGGACCGAATGTCGCCCGGCTTTGCGCCAAATACCTCGTCGTGGATGGCGGCCGGAAATCCCAACGTCTATATGCCGTGCCGACGCACTCCAGGACGCGAGACCCGATGATCGAGAAAGCGGATCGCTGGATCCGGTCGCGCAAGGGGGTTGATGTCAGCGTCGACGAACTGGCGGGGTATCTGGGCGTTGGTACGCGTACGATGCTACGCAAGTTCCGAGCGGTCACAGGCCTCACACCCCAGGCCTATATTCAGGGCGTCTGTATCGACCTGGCGAAGCCGTTATTGGAAGATGCGGATGCCTCCATTGCCCAAATCGCCGCTCTGGTTGGATTTTCCGACGAGAATGCCTTCCGCAAGGCATTTGCGCGCAGAACCGGACTCTCGCCGACCCAGTATCGAAAGCAGTTCAAATGGGGTTGAAACGGCGCTCCGCTCGCAAGTCACATATCCGCTACGAGTACCCCGGTGAGGCGCAAAATCAGGCCTGTCGACCTTCCAGTACCAGAATGTCCACGGCTCCGCCGGGATGGACGGCCGGACCGTTTATGGGACGGCGGATCAGACAGCTGGCCCGAACCAGCGCCGACAACGCCGAAGAGTCCTGGTTGCGCAGCGGTTCCACACTGCCGTCCTGATTTAATTGTCCGCGCAGATAGGTTTCCCGGTGATCGTTCTCCGGCAAGTCGACGGCACAGCGCGCTGGGATGAAAACCGGGCTTTTGTGTTCGCCATTCAGTCGGGCCAGGGCGGGCTGAAGCAGCAGGCGTGAGACGACGAGCGCGGAGACCGGATTGCCCGGGAGGCCAAGAACCGGCAGGCCCCTGATCTCGCCAAACCAGGTCGGCTTGCCCGGCTTCAGGGCGATTTTCTCGAAATCCAGCGCGCCCCCTTCTTCTGCGAAGACGCGCCGCAAATGGTCATGATCGCCCACGGATGCTCCGCCGATGGTGACGAGCAGGTCCAGGCCTTTCGCGTCTTCGAAATGATCATGAACACTCTGCGGGTTGTCGCGGGCGATGCCCAGATAGACAGGCTCGCATCCACTAGCGCTGACAAGGGCGGCGAGGCCCTTTGAGACCGAATTGACGATCTGGTCCGGCCCGGTGGTTTCGCCAGGTTCGACCAGCTCATCGCCGGTGGAAAGGATGCCGATTCTCGGCTGGCGATGGACGTCCAGCGAGACCCGTCCGGCACCGACGGCCAGCGCGATCATGTCGGCATTAACCTTCAGGCCCGCGGGAACCAATGTGTCGCCGTCAAAAAAATCAATCCCGGCCTTGCGGATATTGGCGTGCGGACGTGCGGCTTCGTGCAGGGTGAGCTGATCACCCTCACGCTCGGTTTTCTCCTGGATCACGACCTGGTCAGCCCCGGCCGGAACCGGCGCTCCGGTCGAGATGCGTGCGGCGGTGCCCGGAGCAATCGCGCGGCCGAGCGAATGACCGGCCGCGGACTCCCCTTGCAAGGTGAGTGTATTGGTCTCTCCGGTCATGTCCCGGGAGCGCACGGCATAACCATCCATCGCTGAGGCATCAAAGGGAGGTTGTGTTCGCGCGGCCACTACCGGTTTTGCGAGCACACGCCCGAGGCTTTCAGCATAGGGCAGGGAGATGATGGTGGTTGGCTTCAGCGCATCGAGAATACGTTCGCGAGCCTGGTCGACCGGGATCATTCAGCGACCTCGTCGCGTTTGAAATCCCCGGACTTGCCGCCGGTCTTCTCGACCAGCTGGACCTGGGAAATCGTCATCGACTTGTCCAGCGCCTTGGCCATGTCATAGAGGGTAAGCGCTGCAACGGATGCTGCCGTCAGCGCCTCCATCTCGACACCTGTCTTGCCGTCGGTGCGAACCTGGGCGCGGACCTCAAAAGCCGTTTCGCCCTCCACAGGCTCAATGCTTACACGGGCCTTCGTCAGCGGGAGGGGATGGCAGAGCGGGATCAGGTCGGATGTGCGCTTGGCGGCCATGATGCCGGCCAGTTCAGCTGTTTGCAGCGCGTCACCCTTGGGGCCCTGACCCTCGCGTATGGCCTGGAAGGCGCAGGGCGCCATGCTGATCCGCGCGCGGGCGATGGCCGTGCGCGTGGTCACTGCCTTGTCGCCGACATCGACCATGCGAATACGGCCATCACTGTCCTGGTGTGTCAGGCCGGAATTGGAAGACATGATCAGCGCTCCGTCAGGCGAGGGATGAGTTCGACCAGATTGCAGGGTCTGTGCGCCTCGTCAAACTCGGCCTTGAGCACATGGTTCCAGGCATCCTTGCAGCCGCCCATCGACCCTGGAATGGCAAAGAGATAGGTGCCGCCCGCAATGCCTGCGGTGGCGCGAGACTGGATGGTCGAGACGCCGACCGACTGGAAACTCACCTGGTGGAAGACGGCGCTGAAACCCTCCATCTCCTTGTCGTAGAGTGGTTTGAAGGCTTCCGGCGTGACATCACGACCGGTAAGGCCGGTGCCGCCCGTGGCGATGATGGCGTGGATGGTCTTGTCCGCAATCCAGGCCCGCAGCTGGGCCTGGATGAGTCCGATCTCGTCATGGACGATGGCGTGGTCAATGACGGCGTGGCCTTCCGCCATGATCTGCTCGCGCAGCCAGGGGCCGGTCCTGTCGGTCTTGGTGTCGCGCGTATCCGAGACGGTCATGACGGCGAAGCCGACCTGGTCGGGGATCTGGTTCATGCGGACATTTCCTCTTTCTCGTGGAGCCAGCGGGCAGCGGCCTGGTCGTCCTCGCCACGGGCCTCGACCCAGTGTTCGCCGTTGGCGTCATATTCCTTTTTCCAGAACGGAGCCTGGGTCTTCAGAACATCGATCATGAAACTCACCGCGTCCAACGCTGCGCGTCGATGTGGGGCGGTGGCGCCGACGAAGACGATTTCCTCGCCGATCTCCATGCGGCCAACACGGTGGATGATCGTCGCCTGGCGCAGATCCCATCGTTCTGCAGCGTGTTGGGCAATGCGCAGGAGCGCTTTCTCGGTCACGCCGGGATAGTGTTCCAGTTCAAGCGCGATCAGGCCTTTGCCGCCGCGCACCTGGCCGGAAAAACTGGCAACAGCGCCACAATCGCTCTCGGTGCCGCTCATCGCGTTGAGCAATTGCCCGGCGTCGAACCGCTCGCTCTGGACCTGAACCCGGATGCCCATTTCAACCTCCCGAGAAAGGCGGGCAGAAGGCGACGACATCGCCGGCCTTGAGTGCATGCTTGCGGGATACAATCTCGTCATTGACGATGATGCGGGTGGACGGGTGTTCCAGCACATTTGCCCGGCTGTCGCGTTCGATGAGCCAGGCGATCAATTCCGTCCCTGTTGTGGCCGGTGTGTCGACGGCTTCCTCAGCGGTGCCCATGCGTTCGCGCAGGGCGGCGAAATATCTGACGGTGAGCGACATGATCAGCCTCCTGTATGCGCCATGGTACGCGATATGGTCGCGTCCGGTCGTGCTGTTAAATCAAATGTATGTGCTTCGGACTTGAATGCCATGACCTGATCTGCGGCATCAATGCCGCGAAGTGTCTTGCCGTCACCGGTCGTTCAGCGCTGGTCGGACAAGGCAGCGAAATCTTCGGGTGTGTTCACATTGCGCAACCGGGCTTCGCGTCTTTCATCCAGCGGGAGCCACGACACTCCCATGCCGGCGATCAGTTTGCGAACTGACCAGACATCCTCGCGAACATCGGCATTCGCAGTCGCAGGGAGGAAAAGCGGCAGGGGGTGGTTCGCCCATGCACAGGGCTTGTTCATCGTTGCATTTGCCAGTGGGGCCAGATCCTCGGCCCTGACCAGGGGCATGTCGACCGGTATGGCCAGTAAGCCCCGGGCGTCATCGGGAAGTTGATCAAGCGCATCAAGCAGGGCGTGGGCCGGGCCGGCTTGTTGACGGCTGTCGGCAAAACCGTTGGCGCGATCCGGTCGGCCGCTGACCAGTACCGGATCGCATCCAGCCGCGCGCAGCGTGCTTTCGGCGTGTTCCAGCAGGGGGCGACCCTTCCAGACCAGACCGGCCTTGTCTTCGCCCATGCGGGCGGATTGACCTCCGGCCAGCACGACGCCGACCAGGCGGGACTTAAGGGCGCGGGTCATGCTTCATGTTTCCGTCTCGACCCGGTGCGAGCGCAGGAAGAGCAGTGCCATGGGAGCCAGCCAGGGCACAAAACGCTCGAAGGGGTCCCCCGGAATGCTCGCCAGGAACGCCAGAAAACCGGCCAGCCCCCTGCCGTCCGAGCCGACCTGGCCGAAAGCGTAGAACAGGACGGTTGTGCCAAAGCCCAGGATGATGGCGGTGAAAATGGCAAGACCATCCGGTTCCCGTCCCATGACTCGGATCAGAACGACCGGGCCGAAGGCGGCGCCCAGGGCTGACCAGGCGAACAGGACACGGTCGAAAATGGTTGCATCCAGGGTCAGGGTGAGGATGACGGCCAGCACACCGATCGAGACCATGACGATGCGCCCCACAAGAACTTCCCGCCCTGGCCAGCGCCTGGCCAGGCGCATGTCGTGCGCTGCTGCCGCAGACGCGGAGAGCAGGATGGAATCGACGGTCGACATCACCGCAGACAGGACAGAGGCGATGACGATGCCCGCGAGCGCGGGGGGCAGATAGTCCGTCGCAACGCGATAGAAAAGCGCTTCACCATTGCCGATGGTCTCGAACAGCGCTCGGCCGGACAGGGCGAGCGTGATCATGCCTGCATAGACCAGCACGGCCCAGCTCATGGCGACGATGAAGCCCTGGCGTCGCGCCTTGTCATCCTTCAGCGCCATCAGACGGGACATGAGATGCGGCTGACCGAATGTGCCCAGGCCAACGCTGGCGACCCCGATGATGAAGCCGAACACGACCAGCCCGGCGCGCCCTCCAGCCCAGTCCAGATACTCAGGCGGTGCAGACGCAGCGAGAGTTGACCAGACTTCGGCGGGACCACCGGCAGCTGTCAGCGCCACGATCGGCAGGATCACCGCGATCAGGGCCATGATGAACCCCTGCAGCGTATCGGTGATGGAGACGGCCCAGAAACCGCCCAGCAATCCGTAGAACAACACCACGGCAGCACCGATCAGAACGCTTTCCAGCCGCGGCAGGTCGAATTGCGACTCAAAGGCCACGGCGGCCGCACCGAACTGTGCGGCGATGTAGAAGACAAAACAGAACAGGATCAGCACTGCGGAGAGCACGGCAACTGGCAATTTCCAGCCCGTGCGCACGCGTGTGATCATGAAATCGGTCAGTGTGACATGACCTTCGCGCGCGGTTTCATCGCGCAGGCGGGGTCCGAAATAGAGCCACATCACGACATACCCCGCCCACACGCCAGGAACCATCCACAACGCGGAGAGGCCCACGGCATAGACAAAGCCGGAAAATCCCAGAAGCACCCAGGCCGACGAGGTCGAGGCTGCGTATGACAAGCCGGCGACCCAGGGCCCCAGCCCCTGGCCGGCCAGGAAAAAATCGCCCTCGGTCTTGTTCAGGCGCGAAGCCCAGACCCCGATTCCGATCAGGACAAACTTGTAGACGACCAGCGTGGTCAGAATGACGGCATTTTCGCCCATGGCTCGCTCAATCTTTTCGTCAACATTGGCCGGACGGTCGGTCATCGGCAGAGCGTTGAACATACGGGCTTCTCGCGCGGGCGCCAGCCTTGCGTCGCTCATTGAGGCGAGCGCTGCGGGCTCATCGCGCTGATGAATGGGTATGCCGATTGAATTGACGCGGGTATTCAGTGCCGGGTTGGCCTTTCGCAAACCTGACCGGGACGGACCCGAGCCATGACTGAAGAGATCTATGTGAACCGTAACGGCGTGATCGCCGAGCTGGTGCTGAACCGTCCGGCCAAGCGCAATGCCATTACCAGCGCCATGTGGACCGCCATTCCCGAATTGCTCGCACCGCTGGCCGATGATGTCGGGGTCAAGCTGGTGGTCGTGCGTGGCGAGGGCGGGAGTTTTGCGGCGGGCGCGGATATCGGCGAGTTCGAGGAGGTCTACGCGACCCGCGAGCGCGCCGAACAGTATTCCCGATCGATCGGCCTGGCGCTCGACAGTCTCGCCGCCTTTCCCAAGCCGACGATTGCCCGGATCGAGGGTGCTTGCGTGGGCGGCGGCTGTGGTGTGGCGCTGTCCTGTGATCTGCGTTTCGCGGCGGAAGGCAGTCGTTTTGCCATCACCCCGGCCAAGCTGGGCCTGACCTATACGCTCAATGACACCAAGCGGCTGATCGATGCGGTGGGGGTGTCGAATGCCAAGGATATTCTCTATTCCGGTCGTCTGCTGGACGCCGAGGAAGCTTACCGGATTGGCCTCATCAATCGCCGGGTGGCGGCGAAGGATCTCGATGCAACAATCGCGACCTATGCCGAGGGCCTGGCTGCCACGTCCTCACACTCCGCGCGCATGACCAAGAAAATCGTCTCGCTGATCCGCTCCGGCGTGGATGCCGACACAGATGAGACACGCCAGATCTTCCTGGATGCTTTCCAGGGCGAAGATTTCCAGGAGGGCTATCGCGCCTTCCTCGAGAAGCGCAAGCCAAATTTCCCCGGAGGTGAAGGATGAGCCATCCGGCCCCTCTCGATGGTATTCGTGTGGTTGAACTGGCGCGCATCCTGGCTGGTCCGTGGATTGGTCAGACGCTGGCCGATCTCGGCGCGGAGGTGATCAAGGTCGAAAGCCCTGCGGGCGACGATACGCGTCGCTGGGGGCCGCCCTGGATCGAAGAGGGGGACGGTTCCCGTTCCGCGGCTTATTTCCATGCCTGCAATCGTGGCAAGCGATCTGTGGCGATCGATTTCTCGACGGATGAGGGGCGGGCGGAGCTGCTCGAACTGATCGCGTCCGCCGATGTGCTGATCGAGAATTTCAAGGTCGGAGGACTGGAGAAATACGGGCTCGACTATGCCAGCCTGTCGGCACGGTTTCCCCGCCTGATCTATTGTTCCGTGACAGGGTTTGGTCAGACCGGCCCCTTTGCCCATCGCGCCGGTTATGACGTCATGATTCAGGCCATGAGCGGGATCATGGACCTGACCGGATCTCCCGACGGGCCACCGCAGAAAATGGGTGTGGCCTTTGCCGATATCTTCACCGGTCTTTACGGCGTGATCGGGATTCAGGCGGCGCTCGCCCAGCGTGAAAAGACCGGGCTGGGCCAACATATCGACATGGCCTTGTTCGACAGCATGGTCGGTGTGTTGGGCAACCAGGCGATGAACTATCTGGCGACGGGTGACGCGCCACGCCGGATGGGAAATGCCCATCCCAATATCGTGCCCTACCAGGATTTTCCGGCATCGGACGGTCATCTGATTATCGCCTGCGGGAATGACAGCCAGTTCGAGCGCCTGTGCACCTTGCTGCAGCTGGGAGACGACCTTCTGGGTCGGCATCGCACCAATGCCGAGCGCGTTGCCAACCGCGATGTCCTGGTGTCCAGGATCGCCGAGGCGACGTCGAAGCGAACGCGTGAAGATCTGCTTGCGGGCCTGGAGGCTGCGGGCATTCCGGCGGGGCCGATCAACACGCTTGCCGAAGCGCTGGCGACGGACCAAGCAAAGGCCCGCGGGCTGGTAAACACTGCGGGGGGGGTGCCGGGCCTGCGTTCTCCCATCCGTATGCAGCGCTGGGACACGGGGCAGACTGGCCGTGCGCCGAAAAAGGCTGACTGACCGCCAGCTCATTTGCCGCGTCACCGCCCCAACCGGAATGAACCGGCGGGGCGATTGAGTTTCAGACTGGCTATTGCCTCACGTTCCAGGATGCGTCCTGGGCGAACAGTTCGCTCCCGTCGGACGCATCGATCCACAGCTGGGCATTGCGATGCCGAATAAAATGGCCGGGGAAGTTGGCGGATTCGAAGGAAACCGTGCCATCGCCGGCCAAGCCAGGGCGGATGTAGAATGTTGCGTCGGCCGCGAACAGCTCAGTGCCGTCATTGGCGTTTATCCTGATGCGGTAACCGGCATGCCGCAGATAATGGTTGTCCTCACCGATGAACGCGATGCTGACGGCGTTTTCCGCGCCATTCAGGGCTGGAACGATCTGTAGTCTGGATTGCTCGTCAGCAAGCGGCGTTGAATTCTGGACCATGTCGGCGAGACCGGAAACGCGGCGCATGAACCAGCCAGGAAAGTTGACGGCCTCGAGGACCACCGGATCGACCGGGCTGGCCGGAGGTGTCGCTTCTCCTTGAGGGTTCCCCGAGCGATAGAGCTCGCGCCCATCGGGGGCTGTTATGGACACGCACAAAACAGGCGCGTCGAATTCTTCCTGCCCACCACAATTCCAGCCAGAGATGCTCAAGGCGGTGGCATTGTAATTGTAGATGTCGTCTTGCATCTCCCAGAAACCTAGAGCCTCACTCGCGCCGTCATGGGTATGAAGCGCGCAGATGATGAGGCCCTCTTCCTCGTAACTGGCCGCAAAAAAGTACTCACTCTGGGGTGTGTAGGGAAAGATGTGGAAGGGGCCGTACTTGCCGCAGTAGAAGGGGCGCGCATACCAGCCTCGATCTCCGCTTTCATCACGGGAGATGAGATACACCGCGTCCTCGAACGCGTTGCGAAGCCCGAGAACCTTGGTTGGGCCGGCGTCGTGAGCCCAGAACTCGGAAATCATGTTCGGATCATATTGTTCACAATCGGCCTCGCAATTTCTGCCGACGTCCAGCCCACTGACCGGGAAGGTGCGTCCGTCGGGATAGTGGATCCTCACCTGACCTTCGTCGACAGAGACCCCGCATTGCACGGTTCTGGCATTGATGGGTGCGATTGCCGCGAGGGCCGTTGCAGTGTCGTTACAGGCATCTTGCACCGTCGATGCAGGCTCGGCCCTGGGTTCTGCCTCCGCAGGGTTCAGCCAGCGTTCGACCGGAAGGTCTTCCAGGCTGGCGAACTCACCTTGAGGTTCAACCCAGTCCTGGGTCTGGGTCATGGTTTCGAAATCCAGCCGGCAGAAAAGGTACTGATCTGCGTGAGAATAGCCGATGCCGGCATAGCGGTCGTCGTCGGAGAAGCCGTAGACATGTTGCAGGCCATGTTCGCCGCAATTGATTGCGGATTGGCGCCAGCCTCCACTCATTGAGTTACGCCCGAACATAACGCCTGAAGTGCCGTCCAATGACGCTGTGACGATGATGTTGTCAGCGCGCCGACCCACCCAGAGCGTTCCGGCGTCGCGGGAGCCCGATGGTCGCCAAGGCTGAACCGCGGAGCCGATCACGGTTTCAGAGCCGTCATTCTGCACCAGATAGGTGGATTCACTGTCCATTCTGACACCACACACCGTGTATGGCGTGCCGGTGACCTCGATTTGCGCTGTGGCAGAGCAGTCGAATTGGGCGTTGCTCGTAACGCTCGGCTGGGCGATCAGCGCCAGACCGGCACCGACTAGAAGATCCAACATGATTTTCCCCCGGAAACATGAAACTTATTCCAGTATTGCAGTGAAGGAAATTCACGCAAGACCCTGACGGCAGTGTGTTTCCATGGGTCGCGCGGAAACAGTGGGATCGACGGAAAGGGCCGGTGAATGTGAGCGTTCGCCTGGCTTTTTCCTCGCCGGCCGCACGCTTTGGAAGCGGACCAGCATTCGCTGTGTGCCGCGTCGCCGTAGGCGCAGGCTGCGATTGACCGCCATCACGACAGGTGTGCAGAGTACGGCAGAGGGGCGAATATCATGAAATCACGTCGCGAAGTGCTCTGGGGGCTGGGGTCGGCCACGCTTGTCACAGTGTCGGGCTGCCAACAGACCCGCTTGCCAGATGTCATCGAAATTCATGACCCTGCGGCCCGGGCACTTTTTGATGTCACGCAGGGCCTGCAACAGCTTGCGGAGGGATTTGTCTGGAGTGAAGGGCCCAGCTGGGACCGTGAGCGCCATTGTCTCTACTTCACCGACGTGCCTTCCAATAAGGCGTTCCGGTGGTCCGCCGCCTCAGGTCTGGAAGTTTTTCTGGATCCGTCCGGAGTTGACCCGGAGCAGGCGCTGGGCATGCGCGAGGCAGGGGCGAATGGTTTATGGTTCGGCGACGACGGGTGGCTGTATCTCTGCAATCACGGCGTCCGTGCCGTGCAGCGCATGAGGCCTGATACGCAAGTTCGCGAGACCCTCGTTGAAAGCTTCGGCGGACAGCGTTTCAACAGTCCGAACGATCTGGTGCGTGCCAGTGATGGAAGTCTGTATTTCACGGACCCGCCCTACGGACTTGAGGGGCTGGATGCCTCGCCGTTGAAGGAAATGGACGTCAATGGTGTCTATCGTCTGGCGCCTGATGGGCAATGTGAGCGCCATTTCGACCAATTGAGTTTCCCCAACGGTATTGCTCTTTCACCGGATGAGCGGTGGCTGTACGTCGCGCAATCCGACCCGTCGGCACCTTACATCTTCCGCGCAGAATTGTTGGCGGATGGCACGACCGGCCCGCTGGAACTCTGGTATGACAGCAGCGAGTTTCTGGCGGCCGGCGACCCGGGACTTCCTGATGGCATGTGTGTGAGTACAGACGGCACGATCTTCGCTACCGGGCCGGGCGGTGTTCTTGTTCTTTCTCCTGCAGGTGTCCTTCTGGCACGGATACGCACAGGGCGTGCGACGGCCAATTGTGCCTTTGGCGGCGAGAACGGAGATGTGCTCTTCATGACGGCGCATGATCGTTTGCTGCAACTCCGCACGAATGCGGTCGGAGTGCAGTGTCAGGCGGGTGCCTTGCCTTAGTCGTCAGAACTTCTGACCCCATCTTGCAGCACTCGGAGGCGATCTTTCTTGAAAAATGTCCATCGTTGTCATAATGGCATGGCAGCGGCGAAAGCCACGGTTTCGAGATGGGGAAAGTGATGTCCAATCCGTATAATCGCAAACTTGCTCTGGCGGGCGTTGACCCCGCAGACATTGGTGAAGCCGGCATGGCTGCCCGCATCGAGGCGATGCTGGCCGAGGGGCTGCACGGTCTGGCTTTCAGCCCTTATGTGGATGGCCAGGACAATCTGTGTGATGTGTCGCCGGAACAGATCCGGGCGCGGATGTCGATGCTGGCTCCCCATACCAACTGGGTGCGCACCTTCTCCTGCACGCGCGGCAATGAGGCGGCTCCCGTCGTCGCCAGCGAGCTGGGTCTCAAATCCATGGTCGGTGTGTGGATTGATGATGATGTCGAGCACAATGAACTGGAACTGGCCAAGGGTATCGAGCTGGCACGCCAGGGACATGCGGGCATTCTGGCGATCGGCAACGAGGTTTTGCTTCGTGAAGAGCTGACTGAAGATCAGCTGATTGCCTATATCGAGCGCGCCAAGGCCGAGGTCGATGTTCCTGTTGGATATGTTGACGCCTATTTCCTGTTCGAAAATCACCCGCGCGTCGCCGCGGCTTGCGATGTGGTGCTGGTCAATTGCTATCCGTTCTGGGAGGGCTATCCGATCGAGCACGCCCACATCTACATGCACGAGATGTATCGACGGGCCCAGCGGGTTGCCGAGGGCAAGAAGGTCATTATCGCCGAGACCGGTTGGCCGAATATCGGTACGCGTGACCGCGGTGCCGTCCCGTCCCGCATCAATGCGATGAAATATTTCATCGATGCGGTGGAATGGACACGAGAGGAGAACATCGACCTGTTCTATTTCGCGGGATTTGATGAAGCCTGGAAGGTTGCCAAAGAGGGCGATGTCGGCGCCTACTGGGGGCTGTGGGACAAGGACGGCAAGCCGAAATACTGCAGTATGTGATGTTTGGGATTCTCTCTTCCGACCGGCGCCGGTTTGCGCCGCCGCATGCAAATGCGATCTGCTATTCCGGCTATCGGGAGGGGCAAAGTCCACCGTCCGGCGTTTTCCCGAGCTATGACCAGATCCGCGAGGATCTGCTGATCCTCGTGCAGCACTGGCGCTATCTGCGGGTTTATGACTGCACGCAGCACGCCGAGACGGTGCTCAAGGTCATCCGCGACGAAGGTCTGCCGCTCCAGGTCATGCTCGGCATGGGACTGGGGGCGGAAGTCAGCAACCCCGGCTGCCCGTGGGGCGGAGTCTATGATGACGCGGTGCTGGCGGCCAATCGGCGTGCCAATGACGAGGAACTCGCCCGCATGGCTGCGCTCTCACGCCGCTACCGCAGGGAAGTTATGGCTGTTTCGATCGGCAATGAGGCCAGTGTGGACTGGAATGACCATATGGTCCCCGTCGAGCGGCTGATCGAATTTGCCAAACAGCTGGGCCGCAAAGCCCGGCACCCGGTGACATTCTGCGAGAACTACGTGCCCTGGACGGACAAGCTGCGTCCTCTCGCAGCGCATCTGGACCTGCTCGGCGTGCACACTTATCCGGTCTGGGAATACAAGGATATCGAAGAGGCACTCGCCTACACCCAGGAGAATTACTATGCGGTGAAGGGGCGTTACCCGGACAAGCCGGTGGTGATTACCGAGGCCGGATGGACCACGCGCTCGAACGGTCGCGGAATCGACCCGGGCAATGCCAACGAGGATTTGCAGCGAATCTATTACGAGCAGCTGATGAACTGGACCAATTCCGAGGGCATCCTGACCTTTGTTTTCGAGGCATTTGATGAACCCTGGAAAGGGTCTTCTGATCCGGATGAGCCCGAGAAGCACTGGGGTTTATTCCGGCTGGACAGGCGCCCCAAGCCGGTGATGGCCCAATTGTTCCGCGACCGGCTGTAGGTGCGTCCGGCGGTCAGCTTGCCAAACGGCAACGGTTCTGGTCTGCAGGACTGTGATCGGATCGGGAGAACGGGCCGCATCGGCTCGTGGAGGGTTTCATGTCGAATATCTTCGATGTTGCGAAAAGGGCCGGCGTTTCGGTCAAGACCGTGTCCCGGGTCATGAATGATGCGGAGAAAGTCCGCAAAACGACGCGTGAGCGCGTCGAGCAGGCCATGCAGGAGCTGGACTACAATCCAAGCCATGCGGCGCGGGAATTGCGGTCGGCCCGGTCACGTTCCATCGGCATGTTGTTTGGTGATCCGAGCAGTGGATTCCAGAGCCGGTTTCATCATTCCGCGCTGAAAGCCTGTGACGAGGCTGGCTATTTTCTGGCCGGGGGGTTGTTCGACGAGGAGGCTGCGGACTGGGACCGGCAGCTCAGCGCATTTCTCTCGCGCACGCGCGTCCGCAACATGATTCTGGTCCCGCCCCTCAGCGGCGCTTCGGCCCTGCACGAACGCCTGGTTGAGCGCGGCGTTTCATTTGTCCTCGTGTCTCCGGCCAGGTCATCCAAAACGATCCCGGCGGTGCGCATGGATGACTACGCGGCCGCTCATGAGGTGACGCGGCATTTGCTGGACCTGGGCCACCGTCGCATCGGCCATATTGCAGGGGCTCCGGATCACGTGTCCTCGACACTTCGCGAGGAGGGCTTCGTCGCTGCCCTGCAGGAACACGGGCAGGCAGAGATCCGTTCCGACTGGATTCGATGTGGCATGTTCACCTTCGAACATGCACTGAAGGCGGCAGAAGACCTGCTCGATACCGCTGATCGGCCAACCGCCATATTCGCATCCAATGATGAGATGGCTGCAGCCGTCTACTTCACCGCCAGCCGCCTCGGCTTGCAAGTGCCCCAGGACTTGTCGGTGGTCGGGTTTGATGATGTCGCCATTGCCCGCACGATCTGGCCAACTCTGACGACCATTGCCCAGCCCTATGAAGCGATGAGCAAGGCCGCGGTCAACTACCTGGCCGCTCGCGATGCAGACAGTGATGCCGAGCCGGCCGCGAAGGTCATAACGCTCGACTACGAGTTCATCCTGCGCAAATCGACGGCGGCGCCGCGCTGAATTCCGGCACCTCTCGCCCTCTTCCTTTTTGCAGATGCAAAATGACAAGGTTGGACATTTTTGTTGACAGGCCTTGTCTGCGCAGGGATTACTGGGGGAAATTCGCACCGAAAACGGGCGGCGGAAATTTATGGGGAGGTGTGGCTGTGCGACGTATCGTGCTGGCCCTTGCGGCAAGTATTGTAATACCTTCAATGAGTTGGGCTCAGTGTGGTGGCATTGATCACCAGCGCGCGGGCGCGGGTGATTGGCGACTCGTCTGGTCGGATGAGTTTGACGGGGCGAACCTCGATCCTGATCGCTGGACCCGGGAAGTCGACTGTTGGGGTGGCGGCAATGAAGAGCGTCAGTGTTACACGGCCTCGGAACGCAATGCCCGCCTCGAGAACGGTTGCCTGGTCATTGAGGCGCATCTCGAAGAGACAACCGGGCCCGCCTGGCCTGCCCGCCTGATGGATGATCTGACCGCGGAACAGCGTGACGAGATCAAGACCCAACCCTTCAGTTCTGCCCGTTTGAATACGGCCGGAATGGGGGACTGGCGATATGGCCGTGTCGAGGTTCGCGCCCAACTGCCTGAAGGACAGGGGACCTGGCCGGCCATCTGGATGCTGCCCACGGATGAAGTTTACGGTGGCTGGGCGCTCTCGGGCGAAATCGATATTCTCGAAGCGGTCAATCTTGGTGCGCCGTGCGAGGATTGCGACGGGCCGGTTGAGAACCGCATGTTCGGCACGTTGCATTTCGGCGGAGCCTGGCCCCACAACCGTTATCAGAACCGCCGCACAACCCTGCCGACCGGCTCGGATGGTGAGCAAACATTTCACGTGTTCGCGATCGAGTGGACGGAAGGTCGTGTCGAGTGGTTTCTCAACGGGGAGAGTTACGGCAGCCTGACTCCAGACGAGTGGAGCACGGATTCTCCGCTCGCAGATGGCAATCCGAACGCGCCGTTCGACCAGCGTTTCCACTTGATCCTCAATCTCGCAATCGGCGGGCATCTGGCGGAAAGCCATACCGCCGGTGGTGTGGATTATGACGGGTATCCGCGGCAGTTCCTGGTGGACTGGGTACGTGTCTACGACTGCCCCGAAGACCTCGAAACCGCGCAGGCCTGCGCCCACTAAAGCGTCCCCGGCGGGCGGGAAGATAGGACGAAATCATGACTGAATCTGTTGCAAAAACGCGTCCGGAAGATCGTATTTCCTTCCTGCAGAGACTGGCCTACGGCTCCGGTGCCTTTGCCAATAATCTGCTTGCAGGCTCGATCGGTGCGATGATGGTCGTCCTGAACATCGGTCTGGGCATGGACCCGGTCCTGGTGGGGCTCCTTGGCGGCCTCCCACGTTTCTTTGACGCCTTGACCGACCCGATTGTTGGTTATGTGTCCGACCGCACCCGCTCTCGTTGGGGGCGCCGCCGGCCGTACATCTTCTTTGGTGCCATCGCCACCGCGATCGCCTTCGGCATGCTCTGGCAATTGCCCGAGGGACAGACGGAAATGTTCTATTTCTGGTACTTCCTCATAGGCTCATTCATCTTCTTCCTCGCCTATACGTTCTTTGCCACGCCCTGGGTGGCACTGGGCTACGAGCTGACGCCGGACTATGACCAGCGCAACCTGCTGATGGGCACTCAGAATTTCATTGCCCAGTTGGCGTATTTCATCCCGCCATGGCTGGTGTTCTGGGCTCAGAACGAGAACCTGTTCGACAATATGGTTCAGGGCACTTCGGTGATCGCCTGGGGTATCTCGGCGCTGGTTGTGCTTTTTGGCACCGTGCCTGCGGTCTTCCTGCGCGAACGCATGGCCGACGTGGCCGCGCGCGAGCTTGAGGAATCAAGTGAGGACCGTCGCGGCATCATCGGCAATATCTGGGACTTCATGAAAGGGTTCGGCTCCGCGCTTTCCTTTACCCCATTCCTGAAGCTGTGCGCAGCGACCTTCCTGGTTTTCAACGGCTTCATCATGATCGCCGCCTTCCAGTTCTATGTTGTCGCTTACTACGTGTTCTCGGGCGATATCGAGGCCGGTGCAGCACATAATGGTGCTGTCGATTCCGTCAGGATCGCCTTCTCCTTCGTGGCTGTCGCCGTGGTTGCCTGGATGGCGACGAAGGTCGGCAAGCGCAAGATGTTCGGGATCGCGATCGGTATCGCGGCTCTGGGGTATGGACTGAAATGGTTCCTCTATGACCCGACCGCGCCGTGGTTGCTGTATTTCGCGGCGCCGCTAATGGCCTTTGGCCTTGGTGGTCTGTTCACCCTGATGCCGTCCATGGTCGCTGATGTGGTGGATATGGACGAGTTGCGGACGCACCAGCGTCGTGAGGGCATGTTCGGATCGATTTTCTGGTGGGTGGTCAAGCTCGGCCAGAGTGTCGCCATTGCGCTGGGTGGATATCTGCTTGCCAGCACTGGATTCGACGAGGCGCTGGGCGGAAACCAGGCCGAGTCGACGCTGTTCTGGTTGCGGGTCTGGGATGTGGTCATCCCGGTGGGCTTCTATCTGATCGCGATCTGGTTGGTCACCACGCTGGATATCAGCCGCGAGTCGGCAGCCAAGGTGCGCGCCGAGCTTGAGGCCCGTCGAGGCAAGACCGGTGAAGGCGAAACCGCCGCGGAAACCAATAACTGACAACAGGTACGGGGTGGCGTTCTGCGCCCCTGAGTGAAGTACGGGATAGCCGTCATGAGTAGTGCACGGGATATGAATTCATTGGGTAAGGCACAGGATGTGGAGACGCGGATCGGTTCGCTTCTCGAGGTCATGTCGATCGAGGAAAAGGTGGGTCAGCTGAACCAGGTTCAGTGCACGGGCCCCAACGTGGTCGAGGACCTGGCGCACGGCATTCGGTCGGGTCGCGTTGGTTCGGTGATCAACGTCGTTGACCCCGATGCCATCAACGCCATGCAGCATATCGCCATACACGAGAGCCGACATGGCATTCCCCTGCTTATCGGGCGTGACGTGATCCATGGCTTCAAGACCGTGGCGCCCCTGCCGCTGGGACAGGCCGCCAGCTGGAATCCGGGTCTCGTGCGCGAATGCGCGCGTGTATCCGCTCAGGAAGCGACCGCATATGGCATCAACTGGACGTTCGCACCGATGATCGACATTGCCCGCGATCCACGCTGGGGCCGGGTAGCGGAGAGCCTGGGCGAGGATCCGTTCCTCGCCAGTGCTCTGGGCGCGGCCATGGTTGTGGGTTTCCAGGAAAGTGCCAACGGCGAGGCAGATACCCTGATCGCGTGTGCCAAGCATTTTGCCGGTTATGGCGCATCGGAAGCCGGTCGTGATTACAACACCACCAATCTTCCCCTGAACGAGATGCGCAATGTCTACCTGCCGCCGTTCAAGGCCGCACGTGAGGCCGGTGTCGCTACCTTCATGACGTCGTTCAGCGATATTGACGGCATTCCGGCGACCGCCAGCGATTTCCTGCTGGATGAGGTCCTGCGCCAGGAATGGGGCTTTGATGGTGCCGTGGTCAGTGACTGG
Source organism: Maricaulis sp. (assembly GCF_017643475.1). GTDB lineage: Bacteria > Pseudomonadota > Alphaproteobacteria > Caulobacterales > Maricaulaceae > Maricaulis. The sequence continues at coordinate 74,294 of NZ_JAEPNI010000005.1, read as the reverse complement.
GATGCCATCCACCAGCTGTGTGTTCACGGCCTGTGTGAAAACGATGTCGAAGCGACCTATCTCGCAGCCCGTGCCGGTGTTGATATCGACATGATCAGCGGTGTCTACGAGCGACATATTCCGGAGCTGGTGGCGTCCGAACGATTGCCGATGGAGCGTCTCGACACCCTGGTTGGCAATGTGCTGCGCGTGAAAATCCAGGCGGGGCTGATGGACCGTGATGTCACGGTGCTTCCCGAGGAGCCGGCGCGCATGTCAGGTCTTGCGCTTGTGCGCGAGGCCGCCGCCCAGAGCCTGGTTCTTTTGCGTAATGAAAACGCCGTCCTTCCGCTGGAAGCCACGCGCCTTGACCGCCTCGCAGTGATCGGTCCGCTTGCGGATGAGCCGGCTGAGCAGCTGGGAACCTGGGTCTTTGACGGTGATCCGGCCCGCAGCGTCACGCCGTTGGCCGCTCTGCATGCCATGCTCGAGGGCGAGGTCGAGATTGATCATGTGCGCGCGCTGGAAACGACGCGCAGCCGTGATCGATCACAGTTTGACGCGGCCTTCGCAGCCGCACAGTCCGCCGATATGGCGATTTTCTTTATCGGTGAAGAAGCGATCTTGTCCGGTGAGGCCCACAGTCGCGCAGACATTACGCTCCCGGGCGTCCAGGCAGACCTGGTGCGGCACGTGCGTGGCGCGGGCAAGCCGGTGATTGGTGTCATCCTGGCGGGACGTCCGCTGGCGATGGGTGATATTGCCGACCAATTCGACGCACTGATCTATGCCTGGCATCCAGGCAGCATGGGCGGTCCGGCGATCGCGGATACCCTGTTCGGGCGCTGCGTGCCAAGCGGCAAGCTGCCGGTCAGCTTCCCGACCATGTCGGGCCAGGTTCCGATCTATTATGCCCACAAGCAGACCGGGCGTCCGGCGACACCGGAAACGGTCATTCACATTGATGATATTCCCAGTGGGGCCGAGCAGACATCACTGGGCATGACGACTTTTCATCTCGATGCCGGATATTTGCCGTTGTATCCGTTCGGCTTCGGCCTGAGTTACACGACATTTGACTATGCCGACCTGTCGATTGATCGCCATCACGTGCCTCTCGGCGGGCGTGTTGTGGTCGAGGCTTCGATCACCAATACCGGTGATCGGGCCGGGACCGAGATCGTGCAGCTCTATGTCCGGGACCGTTTCGGCAGCCTGACGCGCCCTGTGCGCGAGCTCAAGGGATTTGAGCGTATTCACCTCGAGCCGGGTCAAAGCCATCGTGTCCGCTTCGAATTGCACACGGATGAGCTGGCGTTCTATGGCCGTGACGGTGCTTTCGCGGCGGAACCCGGTGACTTCGACGTCTGGGTCGCGCCCTCCAGTGTCGGCGGTTTGCACACGCATTTCGCTATCACGGCATAGGTTGCAGGGGCGGTCGGGCAAGGCCCGGCCGGCCTATCCGTCTCGCGGTTCTGTTGGGCCGGGCATCGGGATAATCCAGCTGAGGCCGTCATCACTCAAGCGGCCGCCAAGACGTGTCAGGACAACGCGTTCAGTAATGGCCTGTCCCTTCTCTGCCATCGCCGTGAATGTGTCTCGCCCCGAATTCGGGAAGCTCCGCCGTGTCCGATGAATGTCGAACTCTTCCGACAGCGGCATACCAAATGCGGCCTCAACGCCGTCTCTGCCCAGCATGAAGCCGAGCAGTCCGCCCCACGTCGCTGCCGGATTGTCGGAGTCCCATCCGGCAAGTGTGGCGATACGAATGGTCTCGCGGATATCGCCCTCGCCGTAAAAGAGGCTGATCAGGCTGGCGCCGAAATTGATGCCGGAGGCAAAACATCCATTGCAGTACAAGCCGCGTTCCGAGATGTCGTATCCATCCTCGCCACGAACCTGATAGCGCTCATACAGTGCGTCACGGGTGTCTTCCCAGGGCTGGCCGGAGGCATGGGCCGCGGCTACGAAATCGAACATCGCGGCGGGATAGTCATCGTCCCGGAGGGTTTCACGGGCTTGGAACGCCATAGCGCGGACCTGCTCGGCCATGGCTGTGCCTGGCTCTGATCGAGCCGCCAGAGCATGCAGGGTGATGTAGAACAGCGCGGCATCCTCGGCGGCCCCGCGCGCCGTGGTCTGCACGGGCAGGTGCCCAAGTTCCCGGGCGATGTCCGGCCGGCCCGGTGCATACAGCCCGAAGATCTCGGTCGTCAGCTGGGCGTCGATCATGTCGGTATGGGGATTGTACTGCGCGTTTCCGGTCGCCGGCGGGATGACCCCCTCCAGCATCAATTCATGGGCGCGCTGATTGGAGACCCAGAGATAGTTCTGCCAGACCTCACCGTCGCGGCCATAGGGCGTTTCCTCGCGCTCGTCATAGATATGCGTCAGCCAGGCGTCCCGGATCATCTCTCCGGTCAGCGCGGTCGCATCGGAGTGGTAGAGGGCCTCCTGGTAGAGATACTCGATATCGGTGTCGTCGTCGGCGCCCCAGGTCTCGCCGGGGCGACGCAGGACAAAGTCGATGACCGGTGAGATGTCACTCGGCTGGCCTTCGCCCCAGATCGCCGGCTGGTCCGGCTGTCCCCAGTCCGCGCGGGTATAAAAAACGCCGTGCGGGCCGTCGCCGCCGATTTTGTCCATCTCGGTGACCAGGCCGGTCCAGTTGCCGATCGACTGTCCCAGCCAGAAACCGTGCAGCCGGGACACATAGTCCGCGCGAGACAGGACCAGTATCGTCTCGTCCTGGTGTGATGCTGGTGTCGGGGTGCACGCTGAAAGGCCTACGGCCGCGATGCCGGTGACCAGCATCGCGGCGCGTTTCGGGAGCGCCAGCATCCTAGCGATCATCGCCACAGGTCTGCGCGGCGTCCGTGTCGGAGGCGAGCACGATATCGCCGAGACCGATCTCGCCCTCATCGCTGTCTGGGCTCAGTTCGAAGACCGAGGACACCCGGCTGAGATCCATCCCCGCCTCGCTGAAACAGCTCAGGCTGACACGGTACTCCCGCCAGGGGCCTTGGGTGATCTGGATGGGCACTGAATGGGTGCATGCATCGCCGCTATCGCAGGTCATGCCGACATTCACCCATACATCCGTGCTGCCAAACCCGCGCGCACGGAAAGAGAGTTCCATCTCGCCATTGGCCTCGCGGGAGAGGTCAAAGGCCTCTTCGGTCGTGAGGCGAACGCCGACGTCGGGCTGACGCCAGGTCATCTGCAGCGAGTCTTCCTGGGAGATGCGATCCGTGCGTCCCAGCGTCATCGCGTCAGAGGTCAGGCGGCCATCGGCCTGCGCCGTCCACTCGCCCGCCAGACCCGTTTCCACGCGCCAGGGGCTGATCGCCTGTCCACGCAGGAAGAAGGATCCGCTGGGGGTGAGATCTTCTTCTGAAAGCCCTGACACCTCGGAGAGGGTGCCCACGCTGGAGGTGTCGGAGAAACTCAGTCCGTAACCATAGGCGAATTGGGGCGCATAACTCGCGTCGCCACGATTGAGTTCAGCGGCGACTGCGCTCGCAGGCCAGGAGAAGGAGAGGCGTCCGGTGAAGTCGAAACCCGGATCCGTGCGGAACAGCATGTCAGCGATCCCGCCGCCCTCGGTGCCGGGTAGCCAGGCGGCAACGAAGGCATCGGAGGCATTGATCTCAGGATTGGTCCACAGCGGGCGACCCGAAAGGAAGACGCTGACCACCGGTGTGCCGGCTTCGGAAAAGGCGTTCAGGCGGGTGGTGTCGAACCCGTTCGGTACGAAATCGAGATGATCGCGATCACCCTGGAACTCCGCATAGGGTTCCTCGCCATAAACCGCGATGACCACATCGGCCTCGACATCACCGCTGCCCTCGACGTCAAACACGACCGATCCGCCGGCCGCCTCAACCACCTCACGGATGCCGTCCAGGATGGTCTGGCCAGCCGGGAATTCCGAATTGGGGTATCCACCGCCCTGCCAGGACAGGGTCCAGCCACCGGCCGTCTTGGTGATGCTGTCTGCGCCATCGCCGACTACCAGCACTGTGAGACCCGGATCCAGAGGCAACAGATTGTCCTCGTTCTTCAGAAGAACGAGGGATTCGCGGACTGCCTGGCGTGCGACAGCGCGGTGCTCCTCGGCGGCAAGAACGCTGGTGTCATTCGCCAGCGGGCGCTGGCTGGGCGCGACCTGTTCGAATACGCCGGACTGAATCTTGACGCGCAGGATGCGGCGCACGGCATCATCCAGGCGCTCCATCGAGATGCGGCCCGCCTGCACATGCTCCAGCGTGCTGTAATACAGCTCCTGCCAGCTATCCGGCGCCATGAACATGTCCACGCCGGCATTGAAACTCTCTGGGCAGTCGGTGGCCGTACAGCCATCGATCAGGCCGTGGCCATTCCAGTCACCGATCACGAAGCCATTGAAGCCCATACGATCCTTGAGAACATCCTCGAGCAGGCTGTGATTGCCGTGCATGCGGATGCCGTTCCAGCCGGAGAACGAAGCCATGACGGTCTGAACGCCAGCCGGAATCGCGGAGTAGTAGCCCTGGGCATGAATATCGCGCAGTTCCGCCTCGCTGATCACCGCATCGCCCTGGTCGCGTCCGTCAACTGTGCCGCCATCGGCCAGGAAGTGCTTGGCACTGGAGATGACCCGGCCCGTGGCCATGAACTCATCTGTTCCCGGACGTCCCTGCAGGCCCCAGACAATGCGTTCACCGTAGGCGCGGACGATTTCCGGGTCCTCGGAGAAGCCCTCATAGGTCCGTCCCCACCGGTCATCGCGTGGCACTGCGAGCGTGGGGGCGAAGGTCCAGTCATGCCCGGACACTGACAGTTCGCGCGCGGTCACGCGATAGATTTCCTCGATCAGCTCCGGGTTGTTGGCGGCGCCCAGGCCGATATTGTGCGGAAACACGACGGCGCCGCGCAAATTGGCGTGTCCATGCACCGCATCAATGCCCCAGATGATCGGAATGGCGATCTCGACACCCTCCGTGTCGATCGAGGCATTGAAATAGTCATCTGCTGCTGCCAGCCAGGTTTCGGCATCGGCATAGGGTTCCGGTCCAGGCGCCGAATTGCCGCCGCTGAGCACCGAGCCCAGGCGATACTGTCGCACTTCCTCCGCCGTGACTGACCCGCTGTCAGCCTGGATGACCTGCCCGACCTTTTGTTCCAGCGTCATCAAGGCGAGAACAGAATCGATGCGTGCCTCGACCTGCGGGTCCAGTGGCAGCGGTTCGATGGCGGGCCAGCTGTCCGGATTGGCGGTCGCGGAAGCCGGCAGGTCGACAAAGACAGGCTCGACAGCAGCTTGCGCTGCTGGTTCAGCGTTCGCGGTTGAAGATTCTTCCTCCGGCTCGGTCGCCGCGGGCTGGCAGGCAGCCAGACTGAGCGAGATAGATAATGCGAGACCGGACACGGTTGCCTTGCGCGATTGATTGAGTGACATTTCTTCCCCTTTTTCGGCAGCGCAGAAGCGGCCCGAAGGCGCTCTGGCTTCTTTCTCTATTGTTGTTGAGTGGCCTCCAGGAAGGCCGAGATGGCAAACAAGGGCGCGTTCCAGTTGATCGCGACCTCATTGAGGGCATAGGCGTCGACATGGTCGGCCCAGCAGGTTTGTGGTGCACAATTCCCGCGCATTTCACGGGCGATCGGATCTGTCATCACCCGGTGATTGGGGCCTCCTGAAAGAGCGCCCGGCGGCGCGATCGGGAATTCAGGGTCGGCGCCATTGGCCCAGAAGCGATGATGGGGGTGTTGCATGGCGCGTTCGCCGTGCCCCGCGATATAGCTCTGATCAAGCGGGTTGCGGCCGAGCAAATAGTCCATCGCATGCACCACGCCGTCGCGGTATCCCTGCGTCGGATCGATATCATGGGCTGCGGCCAGGATAAGGGCGCGGTTGAGCAGGTTGGCGTTTGAGCCCCATGTGATCTCATCCGGAGTGAGCGGATAGAGATACCCCGTGCCCTGCATGTCGCCGAGATACCGCATCGCGGTGTCGATGATGGTCTGGTTCGCGGCTGCCCGCAGGGCTGTGTCACCCGCAGTCAGCTGAGCTGAGAGTTCAGCCAGTAATTCCGTATTGGCCCAGAAAACCGGTCGCCATTGATCCATCTGGCTCCGGAAGGTGTTCGCGGCGTCCAGGTAGGCCATCTCGCGCGTCGCCAGATATAATTCCGTGGCCGCCCAGTAGAACTCGTCGCGCAGATCCAGGTCGCCATAGGCGCCTCCGCCATCGAAGGTGTCGCGGGCGAGAAGGTCCGGGTGTCGCGTGGCGGCATTGAAGGCGCGTCTCGCCGCTGTCAGGCATTGTCCCGCGAAATCCGGATCCAGCTCTCGCCAGACCCGGCTGCACTGCGCGGCGGTCGCCGCAAGATTGAGTGTGGCGGCCGTCGACGGCGGAATCAGGAAGCGCGGCTGGTCGGCATCGGCAGGGAGTAGCGGCAATGGCAGCCACTGGCGTTCGTGAAGTTTGTGGTGGACCAGACCGCCGCCATCGATCCCGATCGGATGCGATACCTCGGCCCCATTTGCTCGGGCATCCACCCAGACGTGTTCGCCATCAGGTATCTGGAGCCGCAGCATGAATTCCATCTGCCAGCGTGCCTCCAGCAAAATTTCGCTGACACCTGGCTGGCTCTCCGGGAGAGGCAGGCGGTCGCCGTCCCACCCCAGCCCGGCGAGTTCGCCGTATTGCTGGAAACGTTCGAAGACATATTGCAGTGTCCACACCGCGATGCCGCCATTGACAACATACTGACCATAGTCACCGGCATCAGCCCAGCCACCCTGCGTGTCCAGCTCATACCCGCAGCCTCGCCAGACTGTGCCGGTCTTGTCTTCGCCGCTGAAACAGGTCGCGCTGGCCTGCATGAAGCCGCCTGCGCGGGCCCATTGTGCTCCGCCGGTGAACTCCGGCGTCAGATCGATGCCGAGGCGATTGAGATGGAAATAGCGCAGACTGTCCTCGGCCAGTCTCCCCCATGGCATTGCGCCAATGGAAAAGGGACGAGAGCGGGCGCCGCAGGAGATCAGCTGGAACACCGCGCCGGTCTCGCCGGTAATATCCAGTTCAATCCGGTGCACGCTTTCGCCGGCGCTGGCATCATGGCCGAAGGGCTGCGACTGACCTTCAGCCCGGATATTGCCGTTTTCGTCGACAAGCTGCCAGGGTAAGGGCCGTGTTGTTGCGGAATGCAGGATCGCGGTCTTCGGGCCCTGTTGTTCGAAGCCGAGCTGGTTCAGGACGATGGCCACAGGCGCGCCGGTGGGCTCACAATCCGAGAGAGGCTGAAGCCCCAGGCTAAGTCCCACTACAGCGGCGAACATGGTGTTTCCGTGACTCGAGTTTGTGCATTCGATGCCGTTTGATAGCGCTAACAATACGGCTGGCGCGTTCAGCTTGGCAAGTTGATTCCGTCGGCTGCCGGCGCGGAGGTTCCCGCTTTGATTGAAGCTCGTGTTATCGCAATGACATTGCCGGTGAGGCGGCGTTCGCAGCGGATGTGTTTGTCGCGCGGATCGACAAATTGGCGGGATGGCACGCATTGCGCGGAAGAATTGGTTGCGTTAACAATTGTGCTGGGAAGCGGCAATGCGACCGGTTTTTTGCGTTCAAATGAACGCCCGGCGAAACAATTCAGACCGTCGCGCCCGGGGGAGATTAAATGACACTTTCAATGATCGATCTCGTGATTGTCTTTGGCTATGCCTTCGGACTGATCGCGATCGCGACACTGGTAAGCCGCGAGAAAGCTGGCCACACCAAGGACTCAACGGATTACTTTCTTGCGGGCAAGACACTTCCGTGGTGGGCGGTTGGAGCCTCTCTGATTGCTGCAAACATCTCGGCAGAACAGATCATCGGCCAGTCCGGACAGGGGTATGTCGTCGGTTTGGCCATTGCCGCCTATGAGTGGCAGGCCGCTATTGTGCTGTTGGTTGTCGCCAAGTATTTCCTGCCGATCTTCCTCGACCGCAACATCTATACGATGCCGCAATTTCTCGATCAGCGGTTTGGCGGTGGCGTCAAGTCGACCATGGCGGTGTTCTGGATTGCGCTCTACACAGCCGTCAATCTGACCAGTGTTCTATGGCTGGGCGGCCTCGCGATCAATGCGGTGACCGGACTGGCGGTCTTGCCGGGCATGGTGCTTCTGGCCCTGTTTGCAGTGGTCTACTCGCTTTATGGCGGGCTCAAGGCCGTAGCCTTCACCGATATTATCCAGGTCGTTGTGCTGATTGTTGGTGGAGTTCTCATCACCTGGATTGCGCTGGGGCTTGTTGGTGATGGCGCTGGTGCGCTTGCCGGCTTCAATACACTGCTCAGTGGTATTCCTGGTCACTTCAACATGATCCTGAGTCCGGAGCATCCCAACTATGGCGATCTGCCCGGCATCTGGACGCTGCTCGGTGGCCTGTGGGTACTGCACTTCTCCTATTGGGGTTTCAATCAGTACATCATCCAGCGGGCGCTGGGTTCGAAAAGCCTCGCGGAAGCTCGCAAGGGTCTGGCCTTTGCGGCCAGCCTCAAGCTTCTCATCCCGGTGATCGTGGTCGTGCCCGGCATCGCTGCCCTGCACCTGGCGCAGAATGGAATGCTTGACCAGGCTGCGCTTGATGCGCGCCCGGACAGCACCTATGGCGTCCTCATGACGCTAGTCCCGACAGGGCTTCGTGGGCTTGTCTTTGCAGCTCTGATTGCTGCCATTGTCTCTTCGCTGGCATCCATGATGAACTCCATCTCGACGATCTTCACCATGGATCTCTACCGCTCATTCCGTCCGAAGAAGTCGGAACAGCATTATGTGACGGTTGGCCGAGTTACGGCTTTCTCCGCAATGCTGATCGCGCTGGTTCTGGCGCAGCCATTCCTCGGTGGTATGGAGAGCGCTTTCCAGACCATCCAGGAATACACCGGATTTGTGGCGCCTGGCGTGGTGGCGGTCTTCATCCTGGGCTTCTTCTGGAAGCGGACCAACACGACGGGAGCGTTCGCACTGCTCATCAGCTCGGTGGTGCTGTCCTTCATGTTCTGGCTGATGGCCAACCCGGCCGCGCTTGGTGGCGCCGGACAGGGACTTCTGGGTCTTGTTGGACTTGAGGCGCTGGACCTGCCGTTCGTGGTGCGGATCTGGATCGTGTTCCTAGCGTGTCTGATGATTGGCATGCTCGTCTCCATCGTCACGGGTAAACCGGTAGATGCACGGGCGGTGGACGTGTCTGGTATCAAGTTCGCGACCGATCCGGTCTTCAACATGGCCAGCCTGGCGATAATCGCGACGCTGATCGGTATCTACGTCTGGTTCTGGTAACGCCGGAACAATGCGGGCCTGTCCCCGGCACGACCGGGGGCAGGCTGGCTCCGCATAAGTCCTTGAGCGTGTGTCCAGGGAGAACTAGAAGGGGAGTTCTTCTCATAAAAAGCAGGGTTTTTGATTGAGTTGATCGTGCTCAGGCGCTGACCAATCGCCTGTTACAGAAGTGGTTATGACGGCGGGAGTCGAATGAACAAGAAGCAGACTACAACCATCAAGGATGTCGCTGAGTTCGCAGCCGTTTCTCCCATGACGGTGTCACGCGTTCTGAACAATCATGACTTCGTGAAAGAAAGCACGCGTCGCCGCGTGCAGGACGCCATGCGAGCCCTGAATTACCGTCCCAATCTGATGGCGCGTAACCTCGCCGGCCGATCCGGCTTGTTCATCGGACTGATTTATCGAAATCCAAGTTATGGCTATCTCAGCGAGTTTCTGCTCGGGGCGCTGAGTACGTGCCGACGCCTTGGGCATAATCTGATTGTCGAAGAACCCTTCCTCGATCGCAACATGGTCGACCTGGAGCTGATCGAGCGACGTTTCCTGGATACCAGCATTCAGGCTCTGATCGTCGTTCCGCCACTATCTGACGATCCCCAATTGATCGACGTGCTTGAGCGGACAGGCATCTCCTATGTCTGCGTCAGCCCACGGCTGAACAGCTATGCGGGCGCCAGCGTTGGCATGAATGACACCGACGCTGCGCGTGAAATGACCGATTATTTGCTGGGGCTGGGGCATGAACGCGTGGCGCTGATCAAGGGCCCGCCGGACCACCGCGCCAGTGAGTTGCGTCTGATTGGGTACCAGCAGGCGCTCGAGGCGAGGGGGATGGCGCTGGACCCTGAGCTGATCGGGGAAGGTGATTTTACCTATGTTTCCGGCATGCACGCGGCGAAAAAGCTTGTGGATCGGGAGCGACGCCCGACAGCGATTTTCGCCAGCAACGACGATATGGCTGCCGGTGCAATCACCTGCATCCATCAGTCCGGTCTGCGTGTGCCGGAAGATCTCTCGGTCGTCGGTTTCGATGACACGGCGACTGCATCTGCAATCTGGCCGCCTCTGACGACAATCCGCCAGCCCATCCGGGAGATGGCGAATGCCGCCATCGAGACGCTCGAACGGGGCGTCCGTGGCCCGGAAGCGAAGAACGCCGCCCCGCCGGAAAAGCTCAGATTGCCTTACGATCTGGTGATCCGAGAGTCGGCGGCGCCTCCGGCCGGCAAGGGCTGACAGAGGTAGGGCCGGGTCAGGCCGACTGTCTTGCCCTATTCAGATAGACTTCGTGGTCATCGAATTGCTCGAGGCATTTGTGCATGGCGCGACGCACTTCTGCCATGCGTTTTTCCAGCATGTCGTCGGGTAGAGCGTTGATGACCGGGTGATAGCGTTTCGGACGCAGATTCTGGCCCTCGAAGACTGCAAACCAGCTGTGTTCGCCGAACAGTTCATTGTCGTGGCGATAGAGGCGGCCATTCTCCAGATAGATGTCGATGCGTTGGCGCAGCGTCTCCGGGATTTCCATTGTGCGCACGTAGTTCCAGAACGGGCTGTCCGTCCGCTGGGTGGCACAATAGTGAAGGATCAGGAAGTCTCGAACCTGTTCGAATTCGGCCAGCGTGCGCTGGTTGTAGTATTCGATGTCGCGCTCATTGAAATGCTTGTCCGGGAAATTGGTCAACAGGCGCGCGATGGCAGTCTGGACCAGGTGAATGGAAGTCGATTCGAGTGGTTCCAGGAAGCCGCTGGCCAGGCCGAGGGAGACGACATTCTTGTTCCAAGGTTTCTTGCGAATGCCTGTCTTGAAGCGCAGGAAGCGCGGGTCAGAGAGCGGCTTGCCATCCAGGCCCTCCTGTAGCTTGGCGCAGGCTTCATCATCGCTGATATACTCGCTGCAATAGACGTGTCCGTTGCCGAGCCGGTTTTGCAGCGGAATTCGCCACTGCCAGCCGGCCTCGTGCGCCGTGGCGCGGGTATAGGGTGTCAGCGGACCAGCGAGCTCGCAGGTCTGAGCGACAGCGCGGTCAACGGGCAGGTAGTTCGACCAGTCATCATATCCTGACTGGAGCGTTTGCTCGATCAACAGGCCGCGGAAGCCTGTACAGTCGATAAAGAGTTCGCCGGCGACTTCCGTTCCGGATTCCAGCTTCAGGCTCTCGACATGGCCGGTCTCACTGTTCTGGACGACGTCGACAACCTTGCCCTCGATACGTTCCACGCCGCGCGACTCGGCGACCTCCCGCATGTATTTGCCGTACAGACTGGCGTCGAACTGGTAGGCATAGTCAATGCTGGCGAGCGGTGAGCCCTTGATGTTCGGGTTGGGGTGGGAGAACTTGTTCAGCTTCGAGGCGAGGACCTGAAGGTTGTAGTCGTCGATGGGCTGAGCGCCTGGCTTCTGGATATGCCGCAGCCAGAAATGGTGAAAATGAATGCCATCCATATTCACCCCGTACGGGCTGAAAGGGTGGAAGTAACGATCGCCGACCTGCCCCCAGTTCACGAACTCGATACCCAGTTTGAAGGTCGCATTCGTGCGGTTCAGATAGTCCTTTTCCTTCAGGCCCACCAGCGTGTTGAAGTAGCGGATGTGCGGGATGGTCGCCTCACCGACGCCAACCGTTCCGATTTCCTCGGACTCGACGAGGCGGATCTTGACGCTGGGGTCCCGTAACAGGATCGAGAGTGCCGCCGCAGCCATCCATCCGGCAGTTCCGCCTCCGACGATGACGATCTGTTTGATGTTCATGTCTTGCATGTTTTTCCCCACTCCCTACACGGTCTCACCGGACCACGCATAATGTTCCAGAAATGCGCGGTGTGTCTGCATCTTGGCGACAGCGCCCTGCATTGCCGAGCGCATGGACTGCAGACTGCGCGTAATATCTGCTGCGCCTACAGCACCTATAATCGGATCAACTGATTTTGGAGCGATATTCTGACCCAAAAGTACCGCGATCCAGTTTGGTTTGGCAAAGAGCTCGTCTTCGTAGCGGAAGATCCGTCCCGCTTCCTGGAACAGCTCCATCCGCGCACTCAATGAATCCGGAATGTCCATCGTCCGTGTATAGTTCCAGAACTCGCTGTCATCCCGTTCAGTGGCCTTGTAGTGAAGGATGATGAAGTCGCGCACCTGTTCGAATTTTTTCACCAGCTGACGGTTGTATTCATCGCTCACGACCGCTGGCATAGCCGCTGTTGGATAGAGCGAAATAAACTTGCTGATGCCTTCCTGGATCAGGAAGAGCGATGTCGATTCCAGAGGTTCCAGAAAACCGCCGGACAGTCCGATAGCAACACAGTTCTTTTCCCAGAGCTTGGTCCGGTGACCCGTTTGAAAGCGGATCTTGCGCGGAGAGCCGAGTGCCGGACCATCGAGATCTTGCAGCAGGCTGTCGATCGCCTCGTCATCGCTCAGCAGCTTGCTGGAGTAGATATGGCCGTTGCCGGTTCGGTGCTGTGTGGGAATTCGCCATTGCCACCCAGCCTGCTTGGCGGTGGAGATGGTGTAGGGGAGAATTTCGCCCGTTCGTTCGCACGCGATGGCTTGGGCGGTATCGCAGGGGAGCCAGTGAGACCAGTCCTGGAAGGAAACGCCAAGCGTCTGGCTGATGAGCATTCCCCGGAAGCCGGTGCAATCGAAAAACAGGTCGCCGTCGAGGGATTCGCCGCTTTCAAGATCGATATGGGTGATGAAGCCTGTCTCGGGGTGTTGGCCGATATGGGTGACCTTGCCCTCAATGCGCCGAACTCCGCGCTGTTCCGCAAACCCGCGGAGATATCTGGCGTAGGCGGTCGCGTCGAAATGATACGCGTATCTGAGCTGTGAGAGCACTGAGCGCGGATTCGGGTCCGGCATTGCAAACTTGCCGCCTTGAGCGGCAATGGCGCTGAGGCTGAAATCCTCGATCGAGCTGTCAGGATGATCCTGTCGGTACTTCAGCCAGTACTGATGGAAGTCGATGCCGTTCATATCGACGCCATGTTGGCCAAATGGGTGCATGTAGCTTTCGCCTTGCCTGCCCCAATTCACAAACTGGATGCCCAGTTTGAACGTCCCGTTTGTCGCCTTCAGAAACTCCGCCTCGGGGATGCCCAGCATGGCATTGAAGTTGATGATGTCGGGTATTGTTGCTTCGCCGACTCCGATGGTTCCGATTTGTTCGGATTCGACCAGGCAGATCCGGGCTGCGTTCTCCGGCAATACACTGGAAAGGGCTGCCGCCGTCATCCAGCCCGCGGATCCACCGCCGACAATGATGATGCGCTTCGGAGATTGGCTATTCGTCTCAGACATGGCGCTTTTTCTCGAGGTATTGCTTCAGCTTAGCCACATAGATGTGGTGCGGAGGCATGCGCGGGATCAGATTGTCGATCGTCGCTTTCATCTGTCTCAACTGGTTTTGTGTCTCCGCTTCGGGCAGCCTGTCTGCCTGCCTGTCATAATCTTGAGGTGTCTTGCCCAGACCCTCGAGCAGGATGATCCAGTCTTCGTTATTGAAAGGTTCAAGGTCATATCGGGGCACGATGCCGCGATGACCGTACTGCCGCAGTTTTCGCGCCAGCTTTTCACTGGGCTCACCGCCTGCTGCAGATTTCCAGTATGCGCTGTTCATCGCGCCTTCCTGTCGGAGCAGCGCCTCGTGGAACAGGCCGGCGTGGTCGACATCGTCTCGAAAGCGCCGATTGTATTCACGCCGTTCGGTGTTGGCTTCCGCTGTGGTCGGGATCAGTTCGAGCAGCCGTTCGATATCGCGCTGCAGCAGCATCATCGGTGCCGGAGAGAGCGGTTCGATGGTCCAGGCGGCGTGGCCAATGGCGATACAGTTACCTTGCCATGCCTCGCTGACCCGGCCGAGTTCCACGTCAAATCCCTTCAAGGTTTCATTTGGCTCTGCGGGCGAGGTGATGGCCAGACTGAGTTCGGTTTCCTGCGGGAACACCTTCAGTGTCCAGCCTTCCTCGCTGGCTTCGATGACGCGACCGGGCTGACCTGTTTGCGTCGCGGCCTGGCGTGAGATGCGGGCATTGACCGTCCGGTCCGCGATGAAATGCGATCCGGTCTGAGAGATCACTGTGCGCGCCGGTCCGGTTGCATCAATGATCAGATCTGCCTCAAGGGCGATGTCGTCGTCCAGGGCCAGAACTGTGCGCCCGGCTACCTGGGACTGAACCGTGATTGTCTCGGCCTTGAGGCGTTCGACGCGGGTCGTTTCGATCCTGGCATCAAGAAGCCTGACCCAATCAAGTGGATCGAACTGATAGCCATACTCAGCCAGAGCGAGGGGGGTGGCCGGATCCGCAGGCGGGTGGGCAAAGCGCCCGGCCAGTGCCGCCTGAGCCGAGATCAGCACCTCGGAAAGCGGGGTCCTGCTTCGGGTTAGATGATGAATCAGGGGGGTGCCGTCAATCGTGGGAAAGGGGGCGTGGTGGCATTGATGCCAGGTTTGGCCGGGACGCCAGCGCCGGAAATGCGTTCCGAGCGAAAATGAGGCGCGCCCTTCGAGCATCAGCAACGGTTCGTCGAGGCCCAGACCGCGCAGGAAGTTATAGCTCTCCGGTGATGTCGCGCCCCCGTAAATATCGTCTGCGGGAGGTGTGGCAGAGGCATTGACCTGTGCGATGTGATGGTCACTGCCCAGCGCATTCACGAGGCTCAATGTTGCCATATGGCCGGCGAGGCCGCCGCCACAAACCACGATAGTTTTGACTGCAGGTGATGGAGAATTCACTGTGTCTTCCGGCTAGGTCTGGGTTGCGGTGGCGAGCGGCGTGCTGGACGCGCCGCCGTGTTGTTTTAGGAAATCGGCCTGCATCGGGGTCCGGGATGCCTGAAGCGCTGTTTCATCACGGATGGTATCAAGTTTCTGCCGGAGTTCGCGCATGTCAAATCGATCAATTCGCGGGTCATGCCCGCGGGGCTGCAAGTTTTGTCCGAGCATCACCGCTACCCAGCTGGGTGGCAGGAAAACCCCGAATTCATACTTGATCACGTAGCCGCGGTGCATCCACGCATCGATTTTCTCCTGCAGACTATCTGGCAGTTTCAGATCCCGGAAGTGGCGCCACATCGAGCTGTCCTCGCGTTGTGTCGCGACATAGTGGAGCAGAAGGAAATCTCTGACCCGTTCAAAGTTCAATCCCATTCTTTCATTGTATTCTTCCACATCGAGCGTGTTGATGCTGCGGTGAGGAAACAGTTCGATGAGCGTCGTGATGCCCTCCTGGATCAGATGAATGGACGTGGACTCCAGTGGTTCCAGGAAGCCTGCAGACAGGCCGATGCTGACGACATTGCGATTCCAGAATTTCTTTCGTCGCCCGGTCTTGAAGAAGAGCTGTTTGGGCTCGGCCAGCGCCGGCCCTTCAAGAGAGCTCATCAATTGATGGGTTGCCTCGTCATCCGAGATGTGGTCGCTCCAGTAGACGTGACCATTGCCGGTCCTGTGCTGCAGCGGAATTCGCCACTGCCATCCCGCGGTGCGCGCCGTGGCCCGGGTGTAGGGCAACAGGGGGCCGCGGGATTCGCAGGGAACAGCGACAGCACGGTTGCAGGGTAGCCATTCGCTCCAGTCATCATACCCGGTTTTGAGGGTTTTCTCGATCAGCAGGCCTCTGAACCCGGAGCAGTCGATGAACAGGTCTGCATCGACGGTCTGGCCATCATCGAGTTTAACGCACTCAATATCGCCTGTCTCGGCGTCCAGTGTGGTGTCGACGATCCGACCTTCGATCCGCTTTACACCGCGATGCTCGCTGTAGCGTCGCAGAAATTTCGCGTAGAGGCCGGCGTCGAACTGATAGGCATAGCCAAAGTTGGAGCCGATCTCGTTCGGGTTCTCACCCGGCAGTCTGAAGCGGCCCTGTTCGGCAGCGATAATGGGATAGGAGTAGTCGCTCAAGCGTCCTGCTCCACCGTTCTGGTGCTGTTTGAGCCAGAGCTGATGGAAGTCCAGATCGTCAGCGGGCAAACCATAGTCGCCGAAGGGGTGAATATAGTGGTCCCCGACCTTCCCCCAGTTACGGAATTCGATGCCGAGCTTGAAGGTGGCCTCGGTCAATTTCATGAATTCCGGCTCGTCAATTCCAAGCGCCTGATTGAAATATCGGATATGTGGCAAAGTTGCCTCACCTACACCGACAGTTCCGATCTGATCTGATTCAATCAAAGTGAGATCAAATCCTAAGGCCTTGAATTTGTTTGATAGTGCGGCCGCGGTCATCCAGCCGGCTGTACCTCCGCCCACAATGCAAATTCGGGAAAACGAGCCCACGACTGGTCCTTTTACGTAACAAAACTACCGTTTGAATATGGAGTGCGCCCCGAAAAAAGGAAAGCACTTCTGATAACGCTATCATTGTCCCAATTGTCATGATAACGTTATCATCCAGACGATGCCGAAATATGGCTCGGGGAAACATAAATGATGTGCGTCTAGGGGAGACCATTGTGAGCAAAATGAACAATCCAGACCGGTGGCGGTCTACTCGCTACGCTTTGCTGGGAACGTCAGCACTCGTGGCGGCGCTGGGTGCTCAGCCTGCATTCGCCCAGGAAGCGGAAGATGCAGACGAGAGCGGTCCGACCGAAGTAATCGTGGTCGAAGGTGTGCGCGGCGCCCTTCTGAACGCGCGAAACATCAAGCGGGAAGCCGACACTTTCGTCGACTCCATTACCGCGACCGATGTCTCGCAGCTGCCGGATCTATCCGTTGCCGAAGCCCTGGCGCGTGTGCCGGGCGTTGTGACCCAGCGTTTCGAGCTTGGCGGCAGCGACGGCGACTTCCCGTCCCCGGAAGGCTCGGGCAACATTGTTCGTGGTCTCCAGTACGTACGTTCGGAGTTCAACGGCCGTGACGCATTCTCCGCGAACGGTGGTCGTGCTCTGGAATGGGCCAGCATCCCGCCGGAACTCATCGGCGGTGTTGACGTTTACAAAAACCAGACAGCCAGCATGATCGAGGGCGGTATCGCCGGTACCGTTAATCTGCGCACGCTCGAGCCGTTCGATCGCGATGGTCGTGTCGCGGTTGTTGTAGCTGACACCATCTACACCGACCAGGCAGAGGAATGGAGCCCGGGCTTCAGCGTCATCCTCGGTGACCGCTGGGAGAATGACGCAGGCGAATTCGGCCTGATGGGCTCTTTCTCGACGTCTGACCTCGAGTCCTCGATTAACGGTTTCCAGTACGGCCCGCTTCTGGCGGTTCCGAATCCGGATGCTCCGGGTACGACCATGGCACTGCCGGGCGGCTGGCAGGCGCGTGATGCGGAAATCGGTCGTGAACGTGACAGCTTCTACGTCGCAGGCCAGTGGCGCTCGAACGATGGCGACATGGAACTGACGCTGAAGGCGACGCGCGTCGAAAACTTTACCCGTACCGACGAGCGTACGATCGAGTTCTTCACCGACGCTGAGTCCTGGGCAGCCTGGTCTATCCTTGAAGGCCCTGACTCGCGCAGCATCGTGCCGTTCACCTCTGCGGGCATTCCGCGTTGTAACGGTGCTGGTGAAGCGGCGAACGGTGGCCTCGGTATCTGTGAAAACCTCATTGGTGTCGACGGAGGGCTGATGGAATCCGGTGTGGTTTCCAACAACCTGCGTGACTGGCTGGGTCAGACCGGCAATCTGCAAACGCCGTTGCAGTCGTTGGCAATCGCTCAGACCAATGAATCGATGACGCAGGACATCAGCGCGAACTTCAAATGGCGCGTGAATGATCGCCTGTACATCGAACTGGACGGTCACTACACGGATGCCGAAGCGTCCATGAATCGCCTCTGGGCGGGTGGTAACCACTTCGCTGATTACCGTTTCGATTTCTCCGACACCGAAAATCCGGAAATCGACCTCTTCCTGTCTGATGACGTTCGTCTTGCCGACTGGGGTGGGACCTTCCGAGGCGACGATCCGGGTGTGCTGGGTGACCTGGCGGATCCGCGTTACGCCTTCCTGCTGTACGCAGCCGACCAGTTCGAGGACAATGCCGGTGATCTCTACGCATTCCGTGCGGACGCCGAGTATGAGTTTGATGGTGACGGCTGGTTTGACTCCGTTGAGTTCGGTGCTCGCTTCTCACAGCGTGAGCAGACAAACCGCAATGCGGGCCTGAACTGGGCTGCGATTGCACCGCCATGGGCAGGTGGTTACCTGCCGTACGCCAACCGCGTCGATGCCGGTGCCTATGACGTTGCCGACTTCTCTGACTTCATGGGTGGTGGTGTCTTCACCGGCATGTCGTCCATTGTCTTCCCGAGCCGCATGCAGATGCAGGACTATGATGCATTTGTGAATTCTCTGGCTGGAGAGACGCTGATCGGTGTCGGCGTGAACGGTGACGGAAATCTTCAGGTTGGCGACTGGGTGCCGCTGCGCCAGAACGGTTCTGTCGACTATGTCGGTCGCGGCTCCGAGGGCACGGTCCGCGAGGAAACGACCAATTTCTACGTCCAGTTCAACTACGGCCAGGAATTCTCCAACGGCCAGTCGGTCACTGGTAATTTCGGTCTGCGCTATGTCAGCACCGAAACCACGGGCGGCGGCATTGCAGCGTTTGCGGAGTTTGCCGAGGACGATCCGGCCAACACCACGCAGGAGCGTGACTTCCTGCCGGAGCTGGCGGCTTATCTCGATCAGGCCAACATCGCCAATTCGATCGACGACAGCTACGAGTACATCCTGCCGTCCTTCAACCTGCGCTGGGACCTGAACGACGAGATGATCATTCGTTTCGCCGCCAGCCAGGCTATCACGCCGGCAGATATCGCGGCGCTGAATTCCAACCAGACGACAGTCGCCGAGCTTGGATACGTGGTTGACGATTCGGTCACTCCGTCGGTAGTTACCGACATCATTCCGGGACAGCTGAATGTGTTCGGCGGAAACCCGAACCTGGAGCCGATCGAGGCAACGAATTTCGATCTCTCTTACGAATGGTATTTCGGCTCCGACGGCCTGTTCTCCGCATCCCTGTTCTACAAGGATCTGAAGAACATCATCGTCTACGGTGAGGAAACGATCGATACGATCACCGTGGATGGTTACACCATTCCGATCGTCTTCAACGGCAATACCAATCTGAATGATGGTACGGTTGAAGGTATCGAGTTCTCCTACCAGCAATTCTTCACCGAATGGCCGGGCCTGTTCGGAAACCTCGGTGTTCAGGCAAACCTGACGCTGCTGGACTCCGAAGCAACCGCTCTGCCGTCTGTTCGTGACACGGAAGGTGATGGTGTTGAGGGCTTCCTGACAGTTTATCGCTGGGGTGTGGACGATCTGCTCGGTCTTTCCGACACGTCCTACAACCTGATTGGTATCTACCAGGATGACCGCTTCGAAGTCCGTCTCGCCTATAACTGGCGTTCGGAGTATGTGAGCTCCTACCGTGACTACGTCACCGGTAACCCGATCTCGCAGGATGATATCGGTTTCCTGGATGCGTCCTTCCGCTGGGATGTGACGGACAATCTCGAATTCCGTGTTCAGGCGGCGAACCTGCTCGACACGCAAGCAACGGCGTCTCAGCAAGTTGATGCTGCCGGGCAGACTTATGCCCGCTCGGTCTTCGACAATGACCGTCGCTTTGAATTCGGCCTTCGTTACGAATTCTAGGCATGTTGAAACCGAACGGTTTCAAGCCCTGAAAATTGGGGGCAGGTTTAACGACCTGCCCCTTTTTTGGATTGTGCCGGCTATTGTTCCGGCAATCAGCGGATACGGCCTGGCTTTCACCCAAGATCAGCAATGCCGCGTCGTGAATTCCCATTCTTGTTACACTGAGTGCGAGCGGATTTGTCTGTCCCCAGGACACTGACGCTCTTAATGACGGCCTGATGGAGACCCGGATGACCCATACGAAGATGAAGCCCGCAGCGTGGACACTGGGCGTTTCGCTCGCCGCAATCTCGTTGGCGGCGTGCCAGCCTGCACCGGAGACGACGACCGAGCCGGCATCTGAAGCGCCGGTGGATGCCGCCGCGGCCATGGCCTCCGCAATCACGGTATCAAATGGAACCAGCTCCCTTGTTGTCGATCCGGCGAACTGGCCCGAGGGACAGTCAGGAATTGCGCGTGACGCGGACGTCGAGGCTTTTGTTGCTGATCTCGTTTCGCGTATGAGCGTTGAGGAAAAGGTCGGCCAGGTCCTGCAGGCCGATATTTCCACCGTTACGCCCGAGCTGGCCGCGCAATATCACCTTGGCTCCGTGCTCAATGGCGGCAACTCCGGTCCCGGTGACGATAATTTCGCGCCTCCGCAAGCGTGGCTGGATCTCGCAGACGCCTATTATGCTGCGACTACGGACACTTCAGACGGTGGTGTCGGCATTCCCATTATCTGGGGCACTGACGCGGTACACGGCCACTCCAACATCGTTGGCGCCACGCTCTTTCCCCACAATATCGGATTGGGCGCTGCCAATAATGCTGACCTGATCCGACGGATTGGCGAAGCAACCGCACTGGAAATCCGGGCCACCGGCCAGGACTGGACCTTTGCGCCCACCCTGGCGGTTGTGCAGAATGACACCTGGGGACGGACCTATGAAGGGTATTCCGAGCGCCCGGAAATCGTCGCCAATCTGAGCGGGCCCATGGTCGAGGGGCTGCAAGGCGCAGCGGACAGCGATGACCTGCTCGGTGCTGATCATATTGTTGCCACCGCCAAGCACTGGGTAGGCGATGGCGGTACCGATCGCGGTATCGACCAGGGAGACAACCGCGCCAGCGAAGCCGACATGCGCGACATTCACGCGGCCGGATATCCGCCGGCCATTGCGGCTGGTGTGCAGACCGTCATGGCGTCCTTCAATTCCTGGCATGGCGTCAAGATGCACGGCAATGGCGCCATGCTGACCGATGTTCTTGTCGATCGCATGGGTTTTGACGGCTTTGTCATCGGTGACTGGGAGGGGCATGGACAGATTGCGGGCTGTGATCCGGAGAACTGTCCCCAGGCCCTGCTCGCCGGTGTGGACATGTATATGGCGTCAGGAAGCTGGCAGGGTTTGTATGAGAGCCTGCTGACCCAGGTGCAGGACGGGACCATTCCGATGCAGCGCCTGGATGAGGCTGTCACGCGCATCCTGCGGGTCAAGGCACGCGCCGGCATGTTCGACGGGCTGGCGCCGTCAGAGCGGACACATGCGGGCAATTTCGAGCTCATTGGTGGCGAGGCGAATCGGGCGCTGGCGCGACAGGCCGTGCGCGAGTCGCTCGTGCTCTTGAAGAACGACTCCGGTCTGCTTCCGCTCGATCCGACCGCCAATATCCTTCTCGCCGGCGACGGCGCCGACAATATTGGCAAGCAGTCCGGTGGCTGGACCATCAACTGGCAAGGTGATGGGCATGACAATGACGACTTCCCGGGCGGACAGTCGGTCTATGACGGTTTTAATGAGGTCGTTTCTGCCGCTGGTGGCACGGTCACGGTCAGTGAAGATGGCAGCTATACCGATCGGCCTGATGTTGCAGTCGTTGTGTTTGGCGAGGACCCCTATGCCGAGTTCCTTGGGGACCAGGACTATGTGAATTTCTCTGACGAACGGGGTCTGGAATTGCTGCGTCAGTTCCAGGTCGAAGGCATTCCGACCGTTGCCGTTTTCATTTCCGGTCGACCGTTATGGATGAACCGCGAACTCAATGCGTCCGATGCCTTTGTCGCGGCCTGGTTGCCGGGGTCGGAAGGTGGCGGCATTGCCGACGTTCTGATTTCCGATGAGACAGGCGAGCCCCGCCATGATTTTTCCGGTCGCCTGTCATATTCGTGGCCGCGTTCAGCCGATCAGACCGTGCTCAATCCCCATGATGAGAATTATGAGCCGTTGTTCGCATATGGTTACGGCCTGAGTTACGCCGAGCCCGGTGAGGCTGTTGGCGTATTGAGCGAGGCGAGCGGTCTGGCCGACCTGGTCGGCGCCGGGTCTGTGGCATTGCTGGCTAACGGTCGTGCGGCTGCCGGTCATGAAGTCGCGCTGGTCAGTGGTGCAGAGCGGGTCGCGGTGGCCTTGCCGGACGCCGCGACTGCAGACGGGGCGCTTAGCGTGACGCTGGACGACCGCGATGTGCAGGATGACAGCCTTCGCGCCACGTGGTCGGCAGTGGCAGGATTACGCGTTGAGAATTCTTCCGCGACACTCGATGCCAACAGCCTGCTGCAGATCTCGTATCAGGTTACCGCGCGCGGTGAGGGCCCCGTACATTTGGGCATGTCCTGCGGAGAAGCTTGCGAGGGCCGCCTCGACATCACCGCCGGTATCCGCTGGGCAGAGAGCAAGGGGTGGCAGAGCGCTGTCCTGCCGCTGTCCTGTTTCGCGGACGCTGGCGTTGACTTGTCATCCGTGGACGCATCCTTTGTCGTGGAAGGTGCGCCGGGGCTGGAGCTGTGGATCGATGACATCCGGATCGCGGGTGAGGCATCGAGTGACATGGCGTGTGAGCTCTAGAAACTTCGCATGTCGAGCAGATGGCCTGTTCCCGCAGCTTGGTCATCTGTGAGATAGCGGCCGCTGCTGCGTCGGTCTCCGTGCTGGTCACGTCTCCATTATTGGGGAAGTGACCGCGCGCGAGCAAAGAACTGGCGCGCTATAGTTACGACCAGGCTGGTGTCGAAAAGCATCGGTAAGGCGATGCGTTTGCTCGACCTCACCCGCGTTTGCTATCTTGCAACGCGTTCGGCACTAAATTATCTCAACATCAACGAAACCCTGGGCCTTCGTGCTGCGCCGGATGGCGTGCGCCCTCAGGGGAAAACACGCTTTAGACGGGGTCTCGATGAGCGCTTATTCTGACTATCTCTCCGAAATTGAGACGCGCAAGGGCGAGGGCCTGGGCGCAAAACCGATTGATGCTGCGGGCCTGACGCTCGAAATCATTGCACACATCAAGGATGCCGACAGTCCTCATCGGGCCCAGGCACTGGACTTCCTGATCTACAATACGCTTCCGGGCACAACGCCGGCCGCAGCCGAGAAAGCGCGTTTTCTCAAGGCAGTCGCCTCCGGTGAGATCGCGATTGACGAGATTTCCCAGGCGTTTGCCTTCGAACAATTATCTCACATGAAAGGCGGACCGTCCGTCGAGGTTCTGCTTGACCTGGCGCTCGGCGATGACGCCGAAATCTCCCAGCAGGCGGCAAGCGTGCTGAAGACGCAGGTCTTCCTCTACGAGGCTGACACGGATCGCCTGGCGGCAGCCCTTGAGGCTGGCAATGCCGTTGCCCGCGACATCCTCGAAAGTTACGCACGCGCCGATTTCTTCACCGCGCTTCCCGAGATCGATGAAGAGATCAAGGTCGTCACATACATCACCGCCGAAGGTGACGTATCAACCGACCTGCTTTCGCCCGGCAATCAGGCGCACTCCCGTTCGGACCGCGAGCTGCACGGCAAGTGCATGATTTCCAAGGAGGCGCAGGCCGAGATCGAGGCGCTGCAGGCCCAGCATCCGGACAAGCAGGTCATGCTTGTCGCGGAAAAGGGCACGATGGGTGTCGGCTCTTCGCGCATGTCCGGCGTCAATAATGTCGCGCTGTGGACGGGTAAACAGGCCAGTCCCTACGTGCCGTTCGTGAACATCGCCCCGATTGTTGGTGGCACGAACGGGATTTCCCCGATCTTCCTTACGACTGTTGGTGTGACCGGCGGTATCGGCATTGATCTGAAAAACTGGGTCAAGAAATCGGGCGGAAACGTCGGCGATCCGGAGCTGGAACAGGTCTATTCCGTCGACAATGGCACGGTGCTGACGATCAACACCAAGGCCAAGAAACTCTATGACGAGACCGGTCAGAAGGAACTGGCTGATATCGCCGATTCACTGACGCCTCAGAAAGTCGAATTCATCCGCGCAGGCGGTTCCTATGCGATCGTTTTCGGCAAGAAACTCCAGAGCTTCGCTGCCAGCGCCCTCGGCATTGAAAAGCCAGCCGTCTTTGCAGCGCCGAAGGAAGTGACCAATCCGGATGAGGGCCTGACAGCCGTCGAGAAAATCTTCAACAAGAACGCTGTCGGCGTTGAGGGTGACAAGGCGCTTCACGCCGGCTCTGACGTGCGCGTTCGCGTCAATATCGTTGGCTCCCAGGACACCACCGGTCTGATGACCTCGCAGGAGCTCGAGGCGATGGCGGCAACGGTGATCTCGCCCTCCGTGGACGGCGCGTACCAGTCTGGCTGTCACACGGCTTCGGTCTGGGACATCAAGGCCCAGCGCAATATCCCGAAACTGATGGAGTTCATGAACCGGTTCGGCCTGATCACGGCGCGTGATCCCAAGGGCGAATATCATGCGATGACGGACGTCATCCACAAGGTGCTCAATGACATCACGGTGGATGACTGGTCGGTCATCATCGGTGGCGATTCCCACACGCGCATGTCCAAGGGCGTCGCCTTTGGTGCGGATTCGGGAACGGTGGCCCTGGCCCTGGCGACCGGTGAGGCGACCATGCCGATCCCGCAATCGGTGAAGGTGACCTTCAAGGGCAGCCTGCAGGACCATGTGGATTTCCGTGACGTGGTTCATGCGACCCAGGCCCAGATGTTGCGCAAGTTCGGTGAGAACGTCTTCCAGGGCCGGGTGATCGAGGTGCATATCGGCACCTTGCTGGCCGACCAGGCCTTCACCTTCACCGACTGGACGGCAGAGATGAAGGCCAAGGCGGCGATCTGTATCTCCGAGGACGAGACGCTGATCGAATCCCTGGAAATCGCCAAGAGCCGCATCCAGATCATGATCGACAAGGGCATGGACAATGCCGCCCAGACCCTGGCGGGCCTGGTCAAGATTGCTGATGACCGTATCGCCGAGATCCGTTCCGGCGAGCGCCCGGCGTTGCAGCCCGATGCCGATGCCAGCTATTTCGCCGAGTTTGTTGTGGATCTGGACGAGATCAACGAACCGATGATCGCTGATCCCGACGTGAACAATAACGATGTCTCCAAGCGTTATACCCACGACACCATTCGCCCGATTTCCTATTACGGCGCCGAAAAGCACGTGGATCTCGGTTTTGTGGGGTCTTGCATGGTGCACAAGGGTGACATGAAGATCGTCGCCCAGATGCTCAAGAACCTCGAAAAGCACCATGGTCGTGTCGAGTTCAATGCGCCGCTGGTGGTGGCCGCGCCGACCTACAACATAATCGACGAGCTGAAGGAAGAGGGCGACTGGGCCATCCTCCAGAAGTATTCCGGCTTCGAATTCGACGATGATGCGCCCAAGAGCGCAGCGCGGACCGAGTACGAGAATATTCTCTACCTTGAACGTCCAGGCTGTAACCTGTGCATGGGTAACCAGGAAAAGGCCGCCAAGGGTGACACCGTCCTGGCCACGTCGACACGCCTCTTCCAGGGGCGCGTGGTCGAGGATGCTGCCGACAAGAAGGGTGAGTCCCTGCTGGCATCCACTCCGGTCGTGGTGCTCTCCGCGATCCTGGGCCGCACTCCGAGCCTGGACGAATACACAGCTGCAGTCGACGGCATTGACCTGACCAAGTTCGCGCCGCCGAACCAGGCGCCGCTCGATCCGCGCTCGGTACACTACTGATCCACAGATAGGGCTGGCCGCTCGCCGGTCCTGCCTGACGTTATGAGCCTGCCGCGCCGGACAGACCCGGCGCGGCAGTTTCATTTCTGTACCTTGCCCGGCATTCCGGCAGCATCGGAGTGCGCATCGAGGCTGGATCTGGCCACGTAAACGGGCGATACGATTTTCCTCCTGAATTCATCCCCACCCAAACACGTGTTGTGAGACCCATGGACAGAGCCGGCATTGTTGAGACGAATTTTCGTCAGCGCGTAGCGGCGGCCGATTGGCCCGAAGGCGAGCCGCCTCGGGGCCCGTTGACGGCCAGTGACGCGATGTCGGTGTTTCGGGCCCAGTGCCTGAGCCGTGCCCTCGATCTGGAAAGCCGCCGCCTGCAGCAGGTCGGCGAGGGTTACTACACCATTGGCTCCTCGGGACATGAAGGCCTGGCCGCCGTCGCGCACGCCCTTCGGCCGACTGATCCGGCCTTCCTTCATTATCGGGATGCAGCGTTCCAGATCGCCCGGAGCGCCCAGGTAGCCGGGCAGACGATTGCCTGGGACATGTTGCTGAGTTTTTCCTGTTCCTCCGAAGACCCGATTTCCGGCGGGCGTCACAAGGTTCTCGGTTCGAAGGCGCTCAGCATTCCGCCGCAGACCTCGACGATCGCCAGCCACCTGCCCAAGGCGATCGGTGCTGCCTATTCGGTGGCTTCCGCCGCGCGACATGACCCGGAACATCGCGAATTCCCTGAAGATGCGATTGTGGCCTGTTCCTTCGGTGATGCCTCGGCCAACCACTCGACGGCGCAGGGAGCCTTCAACACCGCCCAGTGGACCTGTTTCCAGTCCATCCCCCTGCCGCTTCTTTTTGTCTGCGAAGACAATGGCATCGGCATCTCGACCAAGACCCCGACAGGCTGGATCCGCCAGACGTTCGAACACCGGCCGGGACTGAAGTACTTCTTCTGTGATGGTCTCGATATCTTTGACACCTATCGGGTTGCGCTCGAGGCGGCGGAGTATGTGCGTACACGCCGGCGTCCCGCCTTCCTGCATGTTCGCACCGTGCGGCTCTACGGGCATGCCGGAGCGGATGTCGCCACGACCTATCTGTCCAAGGCAGAGGTTGAGGCCGATGAGGCAAATGATCCGCTTCTGCATTCCGCGCGCCTGCTGGCGCAAAGTGGCGCATCGACGCCTTCCCAGACGCTGGATGTCTACGAACAGACGCGGGCGCGTGTTGCCCGTGTCGCCGGTGAGACCGTGACGCGTCCACGCCTGTCTACAGCCGACGACGTCATGGCCAGCATTGTCCCGCCGAAACGGGAGTGCGCGCCGACCAACGGCCCGTCGGCCGAAGCCCGCGCGGAAATGTTCCGCGGCGAACTGAAAGCCCAGAAAGATCCCCAGCCCATGAGCCGGATCATTAACTGGGCGCTCGCCGACCTGATGCTGGAACACCCGGAAATCGTCATGATGGGCGAGGATGTCGGCCGCAAGGGCGGCGTTTATGGCGTCACCCAGAAACTCCAGACCCGCTTCGGTCAGGACCGGGTGATCGATACTTTGCTCGACGAGCAGTCCATTCTCGGTTTCGGTATCGGCATGGCCCACAACGGCTTTGTCCCGATGCCCGAGATCCAGTTCCTCGCCTACCTGCACAATGCCGAGGACCAGTTGCGGGGCGAGGCGGCGACCCTGCCATTCTTCTCGAACGGCCAGTTCACCAATCCCATGGTGGTCCGCATTGCCGGGCTGGGATACCAGAAGGGTTTCGGCGGGCATTTCCACAATGACAATTCCGTCGCCGTCCTGCGCGATATTCCCGGTCTGATCCTGGCGTGCCCGTCGAATGGCGCTGACGCTGCGCGCATGCTCCGCGAATGTGTCCGTCTGGCGCGAGAGGAACAGCGCCTGGTGGTCTTCCTGGAACCGATCGCGCTCTACCCGATGCGTGACCTCCTGGAAGACAAGGATGGCGGCTGGATGACCGAGTATCCGCCCCAGAACGAGCGCATCGCGATGGGTGAAATCGGTCAGTCCGGCTCCGGCAAAAAGCTGGCGATCGTCAGTTATGCCAACGGGTATTACCTGTCCCGCCGGGTTCAGAAACGCCTCGAGGACGAGGGTGTGTCCGCACGGGTCATTGACCTGCGCTGGCTCAATCCTCTGCCGCAAGAGGCTCTGGTCGACGCGGTCAGGGACTGCGAACGTGTCCTCATTGTCGACGAGACCCGGCGCACAGGCGGGATGTCAGAGGCGCTGATGGCGATGCTGGCGGAGGAAGTGGATGTGCCGCTTTCGCGCCTGGCTGCTGAAGACAGTTTCATTGCGACAGGCCCCGCATACGGCGCCACGCTGCCCTCGGAAGAAAGCATCTACGCAGCTGCCAAATCGGCCCTGGGAGGCGAGTGATGAGCAAGACAGCGGTACTGATCTGCCCGGGGCGCGGCACCTACAACAAGTCAGAGCTCGGTGTGCTGGGGCGATCGTTTCCGAACTCGGCGCTCCTGTCGGAATTTGATGCCCGGCGTGCGGGTCTGGGGCAGGAAACGCTGACTGCGCTGGACAGTGCTCAGCGCTATTCGGTTGCCAAGCATACGCGCGGCGACAATGCGTCTGCGCTGATCTATGCGGCGACTTATGGTGACTTCCTGTCCATCGATGCGCGCGAGATCGACATCGTGGCGGTCACTGGCAATTCCATGGGCTGGTATTCGGCCCTGGCATGTGGTGGTGCCCTCTCTGCCCAGGACGGTTTTGACGTCGTCAACACGATGGGGCGCCTGATGCAGGAGAGCCTCATCGGAGGACAGCTTGTCTATCCGCATCTGGCGGAAAACTGGACACCGGACCCCGAACGACGGGCCGCACTGCTGGCGCTGGTTGATGAGATCAATGATCGAGCAGGCCACGTCCTGACCCTGTCGATCGACCTCGGGGGCATGCTTGTGCTGGCGGGTGATGAAGCGGGGCTTTCGGCTTTCGAGGCGGCGGTGCCGGTGCAGGACAATTTTCCGATGCGCCTGTCCAATCACGCGGCTTTCCATTCCCGCCTGCAAGACCCGGTCGCGGCCGAGGGGCGTGCCCTGCTGGCGGCAGAGCGGTTTCGACAGCCAGCAACCCCGCTGATTGACGGGCGGGGTGCAATCTGGTGGCCCGGCGCGTGCGATCTGCAGGCCTTGTGGTCCTATACGCTCGATCACCAGGTCGTTGAGACTTACGACTTCACCCGCGCCATCGAAGTTGCAGCCCGTGAATTTGCGCCGGACTACTTCATCGTTGCCGGACCGGGCACGACGCTCGGTGGCGCCGTGGCGCAGTCCCTAATCCTCGCCGACTGGCGCGGAATGAATGACAAGACCGCGTTCCAGACCTTGCAATCAGCTTCGCCATTTCTCGTTTCTATGGGGCGTGATGATCAGCGCCACCTGGTTGCCCACCCGGGATAGCCCTGTGCCTTCAGGCGCGACGTTTGGGTGATCGCGCGTCTTTTTATTCCCTGAGAGCTGTATTTCGGTTGCAAGCGCCGTATTGTGCTCCCGGGACAGAGGAAAGAGACAGGGATTTTCCATGGCATTCTGGCGTGTTTTTACCGTGATGGGACTGGCGGCAGGTCTGCTGGCTGCGTGTTCTCCGGCCAGTGATGTGGAGACGGCCCCCGGGCCGGAGTTCGAGACCCGGCCTGCAGATGCACCGCGTGCGGCGCCTGAACAGGCCAGCCAGTTTGCCTTCCTGCGATATCGCGTCGATTTCAGCGCTGATGCGCCCGGCATCTGTCTCGGCTTTACCCACCCGCTCGACCCGGCCGCCGATTACCAATCCTATATCGCGCTGGAGAGCGGTGAGAGCCTGGCTGTTTCTGCCGAGGGACAGACTCTCTGTCTGGGCGGGATGAGTTTTGGCGAGAGCATGCAGCTGACCCTGCGGGCCGGGTTCCCGGCCGCGGATGGCCTGGCCCTGCGCCAGGACGAGACCATCGAGATCGATTTTGGCGATCGACCGGCCTATGTCGGCATTGCCGGGGATGGGGTGATCCTGCCGCGGTTGGATGCGGACGGGTTGGCGATCGAGACGGTCAATGTCGAAGCGGTCAGCATTCGCCTGTGGCGGATCACCGATCGCGCCCTGGCCTTCCGGTCCATTTCTTCCGGCTTCAATGCGGCCGAGGGCGAATATAGCTGGCTTGGCGGTGATGAGGATCCGTTCTCTGTGGCCGAGCGGATCTGGGATGGGGAGATGGATACGGCCGGTGCGCTCAACACGCCGGTTACCACGGTTTTCCCGATCGCCGATGCCATCGGAACGCTGCAGCCGGGTGCCTATTTCATCGAGGTCGATGACGCGGCCGAACAGGAAGGCAGTTATCGCAATCCGGCGCGGGCACGTCGCTGGCTGGTGATTACGGACCTGGCGCTGACCGCCTATCGCGGTGAGGGCGGGATCGACTATGTCGTGCGCTCCCTGCAGACCGCGCGGCCGGTGCCGGGCGTCGAGGTCGAGCTGGTCGCCCGCAACAATGAGATCCTGGCAAGCGCGACAACCGACCAGGGCGGTCGCGCCCGGTTTGATGCGCCGTTGACACGTGGCGACGGGGTCATGGCTCCGCGTCTGCTGACCGCTTATGGCCCGGATAATGATTTTGCCGTGCTGGACCTGCAAAGGGCCCCGGTTGACCTGTCCGGTCAGGACGTCGGCGGGCGTCAGCGTCCCGATGGCGCGGACGGCTATCTGTATCTTGACCGCGGCATCTATCGGCCGGGCGAGCATGTTTATGCCAATGCGCTTTTCCGGGATGTCGAGGCGCGGGCGGTGACGGACCGTCCCGGCACGCTGATCCTCTATGGCCCGAACGGTCTGGAGGCCGATCGCCGTCGGTTCGAGACGGCCGAGGCCGCCGGGGCGGTATTCTGGGAGTTCGATCTTCCCGCGCAAGCTGCGCGCGGCCAGTGGCGGATCGACGCCGAGCTGGACGGGCATGGCCGTGTCGCGCAGACGCGTTTCTCGGTCGAGGATTTTGTTCCACAGCGCATCGCGCTGGATCTGGAGGCAGACAGCGAGACGCCGGTGCTGGCCGGCGAGACGCGGGATGTCTCGGCGGATGTGCGCTTTCTCTATGGTGCGCCCGGTGCCGGGCTGACAGTGGAGAGCCGGATCCGGGTAGAGACCGACCCCAATCCCTTCCCGGACTATTCGGGCTTTCGTTTCGGGCGCCATGATCAGGCTTTCCGCGAAATCAGCCGGGACCTGCCGGATACGGTGGCTGACGGCGCAGGGCGGGCAAATATCGTGGTCACGCCTGCCAATTCCGGTCTTGATGCCTCAGTGCCCTTGCGCATTCGCGCGGTGATCAGTGCCATCGAACCCGGAGGCCGCGCGGTAGCGGATGATGTTCGTCTGCCCTATCGCCCGCAACCGGTCTATTTGGGTGTTGAACCCCAGTTCGAGGGACGGGCGCGGCGCCAGCAGGCAATCGGTTTCAACCTTGTCGCCCTGGATGCGCAGGGCCAGCTTGAGGCCGGCAGCGCAAGCTGGCAATTGCTGCGTATCGACTGGGAATATGACTGGTACCGCACCTCTGGTGGCCGCTGGCAATGGCGCCGGTCGCGCAATGTTGTCCTGGTTGAGGAAGGTGTGGCCGGTCTGGCGAATGACGCCCCGACCGAGTTGCAATTGCCGCCAATGGATTGGGGCGATTACCAGCTTGTGCTGACGCATGACACGACGGGCGTGACCTCATCGACGGGTTTCTGGGTTGGCTGGGGTGCGCGGGCATCCTCGGGCAACCAGGCGCCGGACCGGGTGCGCCTGGCCGGACCGGATGAAGCGCTGGCTGTTGGCGGCGAAGCCGTGATCAATATCCTGCCGCCCTATGCCGGTGAAGCCGAGATTGTCATCGCGACGGACCGGGTCCTGGAAACCCGGGCGATTACCGTGCCGGAAGATGGCGCCGAGATTTCGCTGCGTGTCGATGAGGACTGGGGGGCTGGCGCCTACGTCATGGTGTCCGTCCTGACCCCACGCGATCCGGTCGCCGAGCCGAGACCTCGCCGTGCTGTCGGGGTGATGCACCTGCCGGTCGATGTCTCCGATCGCACATTCGAGATTGCACTGAATGCTCCGGATCTGGTCCGGCCGCGCCAGACGCTAGCGCTCGAGGTCGAGGCTGACGGGCCGGTGCGCGATGGCGCCTGGATCACCGTGGCGGCGGTTGATGAAGGCATTCTGGCGCTGACCCGTTTCCAGTCCCCTGATCCGGCGGAATGGTATTTCGGCAAAACCACGCTGGATGTGGATCTTCTGGATGATTATGGCCGTCTGCTCGACCCCAACCAGGGGGCTGCTGCTGCCATTCGCTCCGGGGGTGACCAGATCGGTGGAGCCGGGCTGAGCGTGGTGCCGACGCGCACGGTGGCGCTTTATTCCGGACCGGTTCCGCTGGATCGCAACGGACGCGCGACGGTCGAGCTGGACATTCCCGACTTCAATGGCGAGTTGCGACTGATGGCTGTGGCCTGGTCTGGCAATGGCGTCGGGTCTGCAGCCCAGCCGCTCACGGTACGGGATCAGGTGCCGGCGGAACTCATCCTGCCGCGCTTCCTGGCGCCGGGCGATTCGTCGATGACGACGCTGACGCTGGACAATGTCGAAGGTGCTGCCGGTCAGTACGCGGCCCGTATCGGCGCCGAGCTGCCGGTGAATGCCGATATCGAGACGCGTTACGAGCTGGCCTCCGGCGAGCGCGTCGATCCGCGCCATCCGATCGCTGCGAGCGATACCGGTATTGGCGAGCTTTCGCTCAGCGTCACAGGCCCGGACGGGTTTGCCGTCGAGCGATCCTATCCGCTTGAGGTTCGTTCGGCCTGGTTGCCCTATTCCAGCATTGACCGTGGCCGGTTGAGTCCGGGAGACAGCTGGACGGTGAGCGCGGATGCGCTCGGCAGCTTCATGCCAGGTACGGGCGTGCTCAGTGTGAGCTTCTCTCCGACACCGCTGGACGAGGCAGCGCTGCTGCGCTCGCTCAGCCGCTATCCCTATGGCTGCTCGGAACAGATCACCAGCCGGGCCATGCCGCTGCTCTATGCCGACCAGCTGGCGCAGCTGTCTGGCGCGGACGGGGTGAACGAGGCGCGGGCACGCGTGCAGGAATCCATCGGCACCCTGTTGTCAAGGCAGGCTGCGGACGGGACGTTCGGGCTATGGCGTGTCGGTGACCGCGGTTCAACGCCCTGGCTGGGTGTTTATGCAGTCGACTTCCTCGCGCGTGCTGCGGAGGCGGGATACACGGTTCCGGATGCTGCGCTGGAGCGGGCCTATCAATCGCTTGTCCATATCGGCAATCAGGAGCTCTGGCGGGTCAATGGCTATGACCGCACGATCAGCATGTGGCGTGGCCAGACGGATACGGACCAGCGCCTGACCGACCGCAGTGCGGCCTATGCGCTTTATGTGCTGGCGCGAGACGGCCGGGCGGACCGGTCGCGTCTTCGCTACATGCATGATGAACGCCTGCAACA
Source organism: Maricaulis sp. (assembly GCF_017643475.1). Lineage (GTDB taxonomy): Bacteria > Pseudomonadota > Alphaproteobacteria > Caulobacterales > Maricaulaceae > Maricaulis. The sequence continues at coordinate 40,957 of NZ_JAEPNI010000005.1, read as the reverse complement.
GATCGCCAGCCCGCTGGCACGGGCCCAGCTGGCCGTGGCGCTGTACCTGATCGGTGACCGGGCGCGCTCGCAGAGCGCGTTCGATGCCGCAGAATCTGCACTGGGATATGCCAATACGGGTGACTGGTACCAGTCCTCCCGCCGGGACCTGGCCGGTGTGCTGGCGTTGGCCGCTGAGGCTGGCGAAACAGAGCGGGTCGAACGTCTGGCGGAACGTGTGGCTGCCGAGCTTCCCGAGCCCAGCCGTCTGACGACCCAGGAGAAGGCCTTCCTGCTGCTCGCCGCGCGGGCAATGGGCGGTGAGGCCATCACCATCAATATTTCGGCGGGCGAGCTGGCGGCCAATCCGGGGCAGTCGGAATTCGAGTTGATGGCGGGTGACCTGCAAGCCCAGTTCGGCTTCGACAATGCTGGTTCCGGACCGGTCTGGGTGACCCAGATCGCGCATGGTGATCCGGTCAGCGCGCCACCCGTCGCGATGCAAGGCGTCGTTGTCCAGAAACGTCTCAGCACGATGGATGGCCAGCCGGTTGCGCTCGACGCCATCACCCAGGGTGACCGCATGATCATCGACATCATCGTGGCTCCCAGCGAAATGCGGACCATCCCGGCGATCGTGGTTGATCTCCTGCCGGCCGGATTCGAGATCGAGGCGGTTGTTGATCCTGGCGATGCGGGCGCAAACGGTGCCTATTCCTGGCTTCGCCAGCTGAATTCACCGCGGATTGCCGAGGCGCGGGATGACCGGTTTGTGGCCGCCATCGATCTGCGGGAGCGCCGCCCGATCCGCCTGGCCTATATCGTTCGAGCCGTTACCCCGGGTACGTACACCTTCCCGGGCGCGGTGATGGAGGACATGTATCGTCCCGATGTGTTCGGCCGGTCCGAATCCCGATCGGTCAGTATTGCACCGCGCGAGGGCTAGGACGGGACCATGCCCGCACTGAGGCGCCGATATCGCTTGCTGCTGGGAGTGCTCGGCCTTGTGCTGGGCCTGTTTGTGCTCGACCGGATCTTCCCGCCGCCGCTGTCACAGGTCGCGGAGGTGTCGCATGTGGTGCGGGACCGCAATGGCATCGTCCTGCGCGCCTTTCCGGTCGAGGAGGGGCGCTGGCGTCTGCCCGCAGACCTCGACACGCTTGATCCGGATTTTGTCGAAGCGCTGCTGGCCTATGAGGATGAGCGTTTCTTCAGCCATGCCGGGGTCGACCTGCTGGCCGTCCTGCGTGCGTCCCGCGACAGCCTGGCGGCAGGGCGGGTTGTCTCCGGGGCCTCGACGCTGAGCATGCAGCTGGCGCGCCTGCTTGAGCCGCGGGAACGCACTCTGGGCGCCAAATTCCTGCAGATGATCCGCGCCGTTCAGATCGAGATGCGCCTGTCCAAGGACGAGATCCTGGAGGCCTATCTGACCCTGGCCCCCTATGGCGGTAATCTTGAAGGTGTGCGTGCGGCCAGCTGGGCGTATTTCGGGCGGGAGCCGGACGTGCTGACGATCGAGCAGATCGCCATGCTGATCGCCCTGCCACAATCACCGGAAGCCCGACGCCCGGACCGTCGACCGGAGCAGGCCGTTATTGCCCGGGGGCGGGTCCTGGACCGGCTGGCCGCGGTCGGACTGGCTTCAAGAGAAGCCGCGCGAGATGCCGCGCTCGATCCCGCGCCACAGCGCCGGGCCTTTCCGGCCCTGGCCTGGCATGCCAGCGAGAGCCTGGTCCGCGAGCGGGGTGGAGTGCAGGGCGGTGTTGATCTTGTCTCCACACTTGATTTCGCCCTCCAGTCCGCCCTGGAAACAGCGATCATCGACGAATTGCCGACGGGTGATGACACCAGCCAGCTGGCGGTGCTTGTGGTCGAGAACGAGACCCGCGCGGTTCGTGCGGCGCTGGGGTCTGCGTCCCGATCGCGTCCAGGTGGCTGGATTGATCTGACAGATCGCGCGCGCTCGCCGGGATCGACGCTGAAGCCCTTTATCTACGGCATGGCCTTTGATGACGGGTTGGCGGCTGCGCACACACGGATCGCTGACCTGCCCACACGTTTTGCCGGTTATCGACCGGACAATTTTGACCGGACTTTCCGCGGTGATGTGACGATTGCCGAAGCGCTCCAGCATTCCCTGAACGTGCCCGCTGTCGCGACGCTGGACGGTGTTGGCGCGCGGCGTTTCAGTGCGGTTTTAGGGTTTGCCGGTGCTGCGCCCGAACGGCGGCGGACAGCTGGGCAGGATGACGGACTGGCGGTGGCGCTTGGCGGGGCTGGGCTGAGTGTGCGGGAACTGGCGGTGCTCTATTCCGCTCTGGCCGATGAGGGCGTTGCCCAGCCCTTGCGCTGGAGCGAGGCGGCGCCTGTGTCCGAGGGCGGGTTTTCCGTGTTGAGCGCAGAGTCCGCGGGCGAGATTGTCGACATCCTGCGCCGGGCTCCGCATCCCGGCGGGCGCATGCCGGCCAGCCTGACACGTTCGGCGCCGGACATCGCCTTCAAGACCGGCACGTCCTACGGTTTCCGTGACGCCTGGGCTGCCGGGATATCGGGACGATACACGATCATTGTCTGGAGTGGGCGGGCGGACGGGGCAGCACGCAACGGGCTGACCGGTCGCGAGGCCGCCTTGCCCGTCCTGTTCCGCATGTTCGACCTGGTTGAACAGTTCGACCCGTCACCGGCATTTGTCCGCACGCGCGAGCCAGAGGCCCTCGAGACACCGCCCACACTGGAACGCTTCACCGCCGATGTCGCGCCACACATCCTCTTTCCACCGGATGGAGCCGAGGTCTGGGCCGACCGCGCAGGACGCGGCTTTGTGCTGGCCGCCCAGTCCAGCCAGTCGGTGAGCTGGTATGCAGACGGCGAAGAAGTCGCTCGCAACGCCGCCGGGGATGCTGTCTGGGTGCCGGGCGGTCCCGGCTTCTACGAGATCGAGGCGGTGGACGACCAGGGCCGCACAACACGCGCCCGCGTACGGATCCGGGGTGGCAGCGGATAGGGTGTGTTTGCTCCTGTGAGCTGACCTGTAACGGTCTCGCGGCTAGCTGATTTCCAGCCTCCCGGCGCGGATGTCATAGATGATTGCGCCGTCGCTGTTGGAGAACTGGTCTGACAGGGTTTTGTCCAGTGATATCCGGGGTTCCAACGAGGCCGGCAGGGCGAGCGGATTCATGAAGACGCGTTCGCAGAAGCGCGCGCCGGGTCGGGCGGTTTTCAGCACGCCGTCCCAGCACGCCGCATAGGCTTGGGGCGTACAGTAGGACCCGAAATCGGACAGCGAAAAGGCCGTAAAGCTTCCGTGCTGATCAGGCTCCAGCGCGGCAAGGTCGGTATCGGCGATCTCAATCCGATCCAGGCGGTCGCGCACACGCGCGAGATTGGCGCGCTGCAGGTGCAGGGGCAGAGCGCTGCTGGATGTGTGCTGGCCCAGAAAGATCAGGGTCGCGAAATCGGACTGGCCGAAGAGGAATTGTTTGCTGGCATTGTGGAAGGCTGCGGTCAGGCGACGGGTGGTTTCTGTGCGGTCGGGAAGGAATTGTCCGCCTGGTTCGCCGATGACATGGGTCCAGAAGAAACGGCTGGACAGCAGGTGAATACTGGATTTCCAGAAGGCATCCTCGAAATGCTCCAGCCAGATCTGATGTTGCTCCTCGACCGTCCGGGCCGCAAAAAGCTGATCGAGCCGTCGGCCCCTGACCAGGCGTAGTATGCGCGCCAGGAAGCGCAGCACCCGTTCCCAGCGCCCGGTATTCCAGACGCCCTTGCGGACAAGACCCGTTCTCGTGCTCCAGAACCGGCGCGCGTCCTCTGACAATACGGTTTCGACCCGGGCATGCAGGGCCAGCCGGTCTGGCGTCTGCTGAAGCCCCAGATAGGCATATAATTCGTCATCGGCCAGGGTCTTGAACGCCGCGATTTTGAGCCTCAGCAGGTGGTTCTGGGCCGGGTTGATGTCGATGGCGAGGATGTCGCCGGGATCTCCCAACAGGAGATCAAGCGGCCGGGTGCCACTGGCCGTGAGGCAGAGCACGCGGTCCTCCGGTGACAGGTCGAGCGCGGCCAGCTCGGTGCGGCCATCTTCATTCGACGAGGTGAAGTTCAGGCTCGTGGCAAATGACATCGCGGTCTCACACGTAGATCGGCGGGATGTGGTCGGGCCGCGCTGGCGCCTCACCGCGCAGGATGGCGTCGATGCCCGCACGCAGGAAGTCCTGTGGAGCGATGAGACCGGGGCGACGCCCAAAGCGTTCAGCATTGTCGGTCACCAGCCCCAGAATGTCCTCGTCCTCGGAGACCACCCGGCGCAGCATGGCCCGGACTATGGAGACTTTCAGCTGGGACAACAGCGATGTGCCGCGAATGGAGAGTCTGGAAAAGATCCGGGTTTCGTTTTCGCTGGCAGGGGACAGGTAAAAGCGCGAGGCGAATTCGATCCGGCCGTTGCGCCGGTATTCGACCTCGGCAATGCCGGGCGCGCGAAACCGGTCGGTGATCTCGTAACACTCCGTTCCGAACAGGCGGGAGACAAGGCCGCTGGGCGTGGCGCTTTCCGGATAGACCACCTCGATCCAGTCCGCCCCGCAGCGTACGCCGGGCTGGACGAGTTGCCGCCGGTTGGCCTGGCGCAGATAGCCGGCGTGCACGACAGAGGTATGGGTCGTATCCAGGATATTCTCCGCCATGTCGGCCAGCGAGGCGCGAATGGTGACGTCATCCGCGCGGGTGGCGGACGCGATGTCCTGTTGCGGAGGGGGCGGTGTGAAACCGTGTCCCGAGCCTTCCATCCGGACGAAGACCAGCCCGTCATGTTCCGCGGTCGCAAAGGCCTGGGCACGGATGCGGGGGGGTGTTTCCGCCAGGGCCGGCATCGCCACGCACTGTCCTTCAGTATCAAAGCGCCATCCATGATAGGGGCAGGCGATCGCGCCCTTGTTCACACACCCTTCCGACAGCGGCGCGCCCCGGTGCGGGCAGATGTCGGCGAGGGCGCCGTAACCGTCCTCGCCTCGCCAGATGACAAGCGGCGTTCCCAGCAGCTGAGCCTTTGCGGGACCGGTGCGCAGGTCGCGTGTCGCAGCGACAGGATACCAGGCGGCGCGGTTCATGCCGGTCCCTGCCATTCGCGAACAACCCGACGAAGCTTGCGGGTCTGCGGGCTGACCAGCGGGGCGGTCTGTGCGGTGATGTCGGCGTTTGCCCCCAGCCGGGCGAATAATGTGTTCAGCGCCTGTGCCGCATCACCTGTCAAATCCGAACAGGCCTCGGGTAGCGCGAGGGCGATCTCGGCCTCGCCGGTCTGGGTGACCCGGAAATCCTCGATGCGCGGACTGGTGCGAATGATCGCATTGCGGATTATATCCGGGGTGACCGGGATGCGGGCTGCTGTGCCCGGCAGGTCGAAAATGTCATCACGCCGCCCGACGATCTCGTCGACCGCCTGCAGGGCTGATCCGCAGGGGCAGGGTGTGTCGGACAGGCGCAGGAGGTCATTCATCTGATAGCGCACCATCATCTGGGAGGTGCGCGAGTAGTCCGTGATCACCGGGGCAAGCAGGCCGGGCAGGTCCGGCTGGCTGTCCCATTCGAACGCCATCACATCCTCGGTGAGGTGTAGGCGGCCATGGGAACAGGCGACTGCGAACAGGCCCTCGGTCGCCATGTAGATTTCGCGCACGGTGCGCTGGAAACGGGTTTCGATCTTCTTGCGATCCGTGGGGTCGAGAACCTCTGCGCCGGAAAAGATCACTTCGGGGTTCAGCGCGATATCCATGTCGGCCAGCAAGGTGAGCACGTGAGGTGTGGCGACCAGCACCGTCGGGTCGAAGCTGGACAGCGCCTCCGCGTGAGCGGCAACCCCCTCATTGAGATCAAAGAAGACCAGCTGGAGCCGCCCGCTTTCATTGGCAGTTTCATAGAGCTGGCTGTTGGTGGGCAGAAGGATGGCGACACGCTGTCGGGTGCGAAGGATATCGATACCGGTCTTGGCCAGCATCACGCCCAGCCAGCGTGCCCGCTCCATCGGATTGACCAGGTAGAGGCCGCGATTGCCGCTCGTGCCTGTGCTGGCGCCGACATGGCAGCCGTGCAGCGTGTCGCCGCGCTCCATGGCCGCCCAGGCATCCTCGGCACTGATCCCGTAGCGGTTATAACGATGAAACCCGGCCATCAGCCTGGCCTTGTCCATGCGCGGGAAGTCGTCCAGCAGCTTTCCCGCCAGATCGCGGAAGGCCTCGGCCCGTGGCGCGACCTCTTTGAGGAAGCGACGGAGTTGTCGGACCCGATGCTGCTCGATCGCTTCGCGGGTTGCAAGGCGTGATGCACGCCAGCGGGTTTGCAGCCAGGTGCGGGCGGTCTCCAGCAGGATTTTAGCCGACGTCCGTGCCATTACACGGTCTCCGGATCGTGGCAGTAAATGACCCGGCCGCCCTGGCGTGCGAAGTCGGCGATGCGCGCAGACGTGGCAAGCGCCGCCTTTGGATCATGCAGGATCCAGCGGGCTGGCGGCGGTGGCAGAGTGCCCTCGACCGCCGCCTGGTGGAGCCATTGCGCATCGGCGGCATAGAGAATGGGCGTGTCCGGCACCGGCCAGCAAAAGCCCATATGGCCGAGCATGTGCCCGGGCAGTGGCACGGCCAGCACGCTTTGATCACCGAAGATGTCGTAGGCGAGGCCAAGACCCAGCGGGGCCGAGACGATCGGCAGGTCCTCGAACCGGATTATCCGGTCTGCGAGATCATCCGGGAGCAGTTCGGCAAAGACCCCGTGGGTCGCGCGATGCAGCCAGCTGGCCTGGGTGAAATGGTCAACGCTGCCGCCATGGGCATAGATTTTCGCGTCTGGATAATCGCGCAGTCCGGACACATGGTCGGCATGCAGGTGGCTGAGCAGAATGGTGTCGACCTTTGGCCAGGCTGCAGGCAGGGCATCGGCGGACAGTTCGGGCTTGAGCAACGCATTGTAAAAACGCAGGGCGAAGGAACGCCGGCCCTCGGTCACACGCGAGGTGTAGCCCGTATCGATCAGGCAAGTACCCGCCTCGGGATGTTCGAAACGCCCGTAACGCACGGTCAGCTCGAGGCTTGTCCAGCGACCGCCGTGAAGCACCAGCCGCTCCGGTGCGCGCACCGTGGCGCTGTCTGGGAAGCTGGGCATCATTGGGCGGTGTCCTCGCAAAAAGTGCGATCCAGGCCCTCTTGAATGCTGATTTTGGGTGTCCATCCCATCACCTCCCGCGCCGCAGAAATGTCGAGCGTCTGGCTGTAGGCGAACAGGCCGACTCCATAGGCGGTGATCCGCGGTTCCGGGTAGCCGGGGCGAAGGCGCGCAATCGTCTCAAGGCCGCGTGCATAGGCCAGGGCGACCCAGCTGGGGACGGGGCGCCAGCGCACCTGGACACCGGCGCGGCGGGCTGCGTCTTCGGTGACGGATTTCAGTGTCAGAGCTTCACCACCCGAGATGTTGAACAGGCGCTGCGTCGGGGCAGGCGCGAGATTGAGCGCTGCACGAACTGCTGAGACAACATCGTCGACATGGGTCAGATCGGTAACCGTCTTGCCCTTGTTCATCAGGGGCAGTGGACGTTCCCGGGCTGCCGCCAGGAGGCGCGGGAGCAGGGCGGTGTCGCCGCGTCCGTAAAGCCCGCGCGGGCGCAGGATGACCGGGTCGAGCGCCTCCTGCGCCAGCACCTCTTGTTCGGCCCGGGCCTTGGTGGCGGCATAGGCATTGACCGGTGATGGCAGGGGCTGTGTTTCGCGGACGTTGAACTGGTCGCGAAAACGAAAATAGACGCTGGGGGTGGAGATGTGGACGAAGCGTTTTGCGCTCGCCTGCCGGGCCAGCTTCAGCGCGGATCGAGTGCCAAGGACATTGGCAAGGTGAAAGTCCGCATAACGGCCCCAGGGGCTGGACAGCGCGGCGCAGTGCACAACCGCGTCCACCGCCGGCAGGTCAGGCGGGGTCGGGTCGGCAAGGTCGAAGGCGAGTGTTCGGGCGCCCTTCTGCTGAAACCGCTCGAGGACATGGGCCTGGCGACCGCTGGCGATGACCGTATGGCCGCTCTCCAGCAGGTCCTCGACCACCCGGCCGCCCAGAAACCCGGTCGCGCCGGTGACCCAGATCGTCTGCATCGTCACGTCGTCACTGCCATGGCGCCCAGCGAGATACCCGCGGATGTGCCGGCCATCAGGATTTTCATGCCCGACTGGATACGTCCTGCCAGACGCGCCTGGTGCAGGGCGATGGGCAGGGAGGCCGCAACCTGGTTGCCCATGGTCCTGGCGACATCAAAGATCTGTTCGGGTCTAATGCCACAGCGTTTGACCATCAGGGAGATGGCGTGCGGGCTGGCCTGGTGGGGCACCACAAGATCGACCTCGCCCAGCGACCAGCCGGTCTTGTCCAGCACCTGTTCGAGGAAACGCGGGAAGGTTTTCGATGAGAGCCTGAACACGCCCTTGCCGTCCATGGAGAAGACGGCATTGTCCTCAAAGGCCGCTGCCTCTGTGACCGGGTTGTAGCGCGTACCTCCGGAGCCGACCTGGCAGTATTCGTAACCGTCGGCATGGGTTTCCATCAGCAACGGGCCGAGGCGCATATCGCCTGTTGAACCGGCCTGGACCACAAGGGCCGCGGCCCCGTCGCCGAACAGTCCGGCTGTGGCGGGGTCCTGTTTCCACGGTATGGCCTGTGAGGGCATTTCCGACACCACAACAAGCACGGTCCTGGCGCGCCCGGTGGCGATCGCCATCGCGGCATGGTCAAGGCCGAGCAGCGTGCCCAGGCACGTCGCGTTGACGTCATAGGCCGGGAAAGCATGGGCTGACAGTCCGAGTTCCCGTTTGATCAGCGGCGCGGTCGCGGGCACGGGCTGTCGGCCGACAGCGCCGCAAAAGATCAGCAGGTCCAGCTCACCCGGTTCAATTCCGGCATCCGTAAGGGCCGCATGCGCCGCAGCCACGCCCATGCTTTCCTGGCTGTCGGCTTCGGTCGCATAATGGCGGGTCTGAACGCCGCATTTTTCCTCGAGCCAGCCGCGCGGCATGCCGAGACGCTGATCCAGCTCGTCCGATCTGACCGGCGCGCCAGGCAGGAATATTCCGGTGCCTGTAATCGCCGCGGATCCATGGCCCGCTGTCCTGTGCTGCATGTCATTGCCTTCTGCCGGGATGCGGGAATCCTAAAACCTGGGTTTTTGCTTGGCTATGAAATTTCGATTCACATGCAGTCGGCGTGTGGGATCAGCCTGATTGGTGGACATCGTTGATGGTTGTGTCCCGGTTCGACCATCCGTCCTAGTATTTGCCCTCACAGATAGTCAGTGACAGCTTTCGTCGTGTTTTCTTAGCGAGTGGCACCCTGCGGCGCTCGAAATCTTGAGTTACAAGGGCGATCAGCTAGACTGTCGGTACGTTTCCCGTCTGTACCACAGCCGTTTTCGACAAGTCGCAAGGAGAGAATATGAGCCGTCTGTTCGTCTGGTCCTTGTGTCTCGTGATCTTGTTGGCGGCGTGCCAACCTGCCAGTGAACCGCAGCGATCATTGCCCCGGTTCGAGCCGGTGGCGGCGGGTGAGGATTTTCCGGTTCAAGTGCCATCGTCCTTCGCCTCGACCCGCGGCTGGCTGGTGGTCGCGGAGGATCGCACAGATCCGCAGTCCCCGGAGATCAGACTGCCTGTTGCCGTCGTACACAATCGCTCTGGACGGGGAGGCGAACCGGTCCTTTATCTCGCCGGTGGACCTGGCGCATCAGGACTTCCGGCGGCGGCCTATCCGGGCGCCTACCCCTGGCTTGAAGACCGGGATTTCATCGTTTTCGGTCAGCGCGGAACTGCCAGTGCACAGCCGGCCTTGATGTGCCCAGAGTATCGGGATGCGGTGAGTTCCGGCAGCGATCTCGCCGATGCCGTGCGCCAGTGCCGCGACCGCCTCACCGCAGCGGGAATAGGCGTGGAGCACTACCACAGCCCGGCCAGCGTTGCCGATCTCGAGGATCTGCGCCAGGTGCTGGAGATCGAGACCTGGAATTTCTATGCGGTGTCGTACGGGACCCGGCTGGCGCTGTCATATGCGCGAGATCACAGCGCGAGCCTGCGGGCCATGGTGCTTGATTCACCCCTGCCGCCCAATGCCATTTATGACGATGAAAGCGCGGGCAATTTCGAGGCGGCGCTGCGCGCAATCGCAACAGATTGTGCCGCGCAACCGGCGTGCGCGGCGGCCTATCCGGACCTGGAAGCGCGCTTTTTCAATCGGATCGAAGCGTCCACACGTGCCCCGTTCCGCATGGAAGGTCTTGCCGAACCTGCGACGGGGGCCGACCTGGCCGCGCTGATTGTCCTGTCTTCGGGACGCGATGTCATCGCAGCTCCGGGCAGGATGGATGCCGTTGCAAATCTCGACCCAGGCATAGCCGGTGTGATGTCCAGACCGAGAGCGGCCAGCAATCTTGCCTGGGGCATGCGCCTGTCGGTCTGGTGCCGTGAGGCCTTGCCCTTCAGTGACCGGAGCCGGCGTTCGCAAGCCGGGCCGGCACTGGGCGGATATGAAAGCGCCGCGATCCGGCCAGAGCTTTGCGCCGCCTGGGATGTGCCGCCGCTGGGCGCCGAGTTCATTGCGCCGGTGGTTTCCGAAGTGCCGACCCTGATCGTCGCGGGAGAGTTCGATCCCCTGACGCCTCCAGCCTGGGGGCTGCGCGCCGCCGAGACCCTCGCGAACAGCCGCGTGGTCAGCGTGAGGGGGGAAGCGCATGGTCCAACCCAGCAATGGGGTGGGGATGGATGTGCCATGTTGATGGTCGGACGCTTTATGGAAACCCCTGAGGCAATGCTGTCGGTCGCGGAATCCGAGCTGTGTGTCTTCGCACGCCCGGCGCCTCAATACGCTGTGCCAGGCGCAGCCGAGTGATTGGGGGCCACAGCGGTCACGCTCGCCAGACGGGTGGCTGACGGTGCGCCCGGGGTCGACATAAAAAGGGCCTGGTGAAGCGGATCACATTGAACGAGGTTTGTGATGCATCTCACGCATGATCCCGATGCGCCGGCAGCGGAGGAAATCGGGTTTGATAACTTTCTGAAAGTCGACATTCGACTCGGGAGCATCGTCGAGGCCGAGCCCTTCCCGGAGGCCCGCAATCCGTCCTTCAAACTGCGCATCGATTTTGGTCCGGGTGTTGGTGTGCGACGCAGCGCTGCGCAGATCACAACTCTCTATACCACGTCGGAGCTGGCGGGGAGCCGGGTGATGGCGGTGGTCAATTTCCCGCCGCGCTAGATTGGACCGGTCAGATCGGAAGTGCTGGTGCTGGGTTTTCCGGATGCCGATGGCGCCATTGTCCTGGCGTGACCCGATCAGGATGCGCCGAATGGCGCCCGCCTGGCTTAGTCGAGTTGCTCCGAGACTATGTCCCCGGCTTCTGCCGAGAAATGGCTGATTTGTAATCTTTGAACGCAAAACACCGGGGTCGATATACGAGCCCGGCCATAACATTACATCTCTGTAATAAATTGATACATTTTTGTCGCAACTGTGACCGGAGAGCTGCCATTAAGGCGATGTCAGTTGACCCTAGGATTCACATGGCTTTCGGTGGCCGAGTTCGTGACTATTCATTCTAAAGGTTTTAGGCGATGAAATCATTTTCTCTTTCCAAAGCCCTGCTTTCGAGCTCGGCGCTGATCGCAATCGGCATCAGCCCGGCACTCGCGCAGGACGGCGGTGTCGATCAGACACCGGCGGCGGCTGAGGATCAGCAACCGGCTGAACGCATTGTCGTTACCGGTACGCGTATCCGTCAGTCGACCATCACTAGCCCGGTTTCCATGGACGTTCTCTCGGTGGACGACGCCCGTTCCGCTGGTGTAGCTGACGTTTCCGGCCTGCTGCAGAGCTCCTCTGCTGCTGCTGGTTCCAACCAGATCACCAATGCTGTTTCCGTCGCATACGTCTCTGATGGCGGTGTTGGCGCGGAAACCGTTGGTCTGCGTGGCCTTGGCGCTGGCCGTACGCTCGACCTCATCAACGGTCGCCGTGCAGGTCCGTCCGGTACGCGTGGTTCTATCAACGCATTCGACCTCGGTTCCATTCCGCTGGTTGGTATCGAGCGTGTTGACGTCCTCAAGGACGGCGCGTCCTCGATCTACGGTTCTGATGCCATCGCGGGCGTTGTGAACTACATCACCGATCGTAGCGACGGCAGCGAGATCGATTTTTACACAGAGGCACCGTTCGAGTCCGGTGGTGAAGTCTTCCGCGCAAGCGTGACGCACGGTGACAGCTTCGAGCGCGGTCGTTTCCGCGTCACGGCTGACTACTATATGCGCAATGAGCTCGCACGTCGCGACCGCGACTATCTCGATTGCCGCGAGAGCTACACCTTTACGGATGCCACAATGGGCACCCGTGCAGACGTTATCGATCCGCGTTTCGGCACCAATCAGTGTTCCGGTACGATCTGGGGTCACGTCTGGGCTTACAACTACAGCGGCCTCGCCAATCCGGACAACGTCGCCTGGAACCCGCGTAACCGTATCTTCCAGTACGACTACACCAACACCATGGCGGGTCTGGTCCCGGGCATTCCGGCATCACTGGACGGCACCGGTATCTCGGCTCCGGCCAACTGGTACCAGGTTGAGTACACCCCGGATCACATCGCTGGCCTGCCGGCGTTTGCGGGTATCGACGTCAGCAACCGCAACCCGGACCGCGTCACCGACCTGTATCCGGAAATGCAGCGCAATGACTCTGTCGCCGGTGAACTCGAGCGTGTCACTGTCATGGGTGACGTCGAGTACGACCTGACGGACAACATCACTGCTTACGGTGAGTTCCTGTTCAACCGTCGTTCCACCTACGTGAACAGCCACGACCAGTACTGGTCCTACCGTTATGGTGCGACCGACTATGCTGGTAACCCGAACCTGTCCGGTGACGGCGGTGAGAACTGGCTGATGCCGGGCCTCAACATCGAATTCAGCCCGACGCCAGTCGTCGAGTGGGGTGATGAAGAGGTAACTGTCGAGTACATGCGTCTTCTCGGTGGCCTGCGTGGCGACCTCGGTGATGTCGGCATGTTCTCCAACGTGTCCTGGGATATGTATGTCCAGCACTCAGACAGTGCCGGTGAGTACACCGAACAGTTCGTTCGTAACGACTCGATCCGTTCGACCAACTACCAGATGGCGTCCTGTGTGGGCCAGAACTCCGGTGGTGCGTCTGCTACGACGAACACCGGTGAAACCGTCACGGTTGCTGGCGTCTCCTGTGTCGACGTTCGCTGGTTCGATCCGGGCTTCCTTGCTGGTAACCTGACCGATGGTGAGCGTGACTTCCTGCTCGGCACCGATACGGGCACCACGGACTTCACCCAGACGACCTTCGATGGTTACATCACGGGTGATGTTTGGGAACTGCCGCAAGGTCCGATGAGTGCTGCTCTCGGCATCTTCTATCAGCGCGACGAGATCATGGACCGTCCGTCTGACACGACCCTGACCGGTAACGAGTTCTTCGGCTCCAGCGCTGGTATCACCACCGGTGAGCAGGAAACCCAGTCCATCTATGGTGAGGTTTCCATCCCGCTCTTTGGCGACATGCCGCTGGTTCAGAGCCTGAACGTCATCGCATCCGGTCGTTACAACGAGATCACGTCGTCTCACCGTGACGGTCGTTCCCTGACGGTTGATGGTTCCAACTACCGCTTCACGCTGGATTGGGCTGTTAACGATGCACTGCGTTTCCGTGGTTCCATCGGTACGTCCTTCCGTGCCCCGGCGCTGTACGAGCAGTTCCTGGCAGCTGAATCGCGTTCGCGTCGTCAGTCTGACCTCGACCCGTGTATCGGTTGGGGCGTCGCACTGGGCAATGGTGACATTTCCCAGACGGTCGCAGACAACTGTGCAGCTGACGGTATTCCGGACACCTATTCGGGTGCGCCGATCTCTGCTCAGGAATTCCGCGGTGGTGGCTTCGGCTTCCTGAAGCCGGAAGAATCCGACAACATGACCGTCGGTTTCATCCTGACGCCGGACTTCGAGTTCGCGAACGTCAGCTTCGCGATGGACTACTTCGAAATCGAGATCAACGATCAGATTTCGACCCTGTCTGGCCCGCAGATCGTCAACGGTTGTTACTCGTCCCAGAACTTCGCTTCCGAGCCGCTCTGTGACCTGTTCTCTCGCGGCAACATCATCGGTGGTGAGTACCGGATCCAGACCGTATCCGCGACCTTCATCAATATCGACACCCAGACCAACCGCGGTATCGATATCACGATGAATGCCAACCGTGACACGCCGTGGGGCTTCCTGGACATGAACCTTCAGCTGTCCAAACAGCTTGAAGACAACATCCAGCTGCTCGGCGCGTCCGCAACGCGTCACCTGAACGGCGCTGTTGGTGAGCCCGAGTGGGTTGCACTGATGAACATGACGCTGTCGCCGACCGAAGACCTGTCCCTGCGCTGGGGCATGAACTATGTCGGTGAAGCCAGCACGCTCCAGTCTGTTTTCGCCAGCGTTCCGCTGTCGGAGCAGCCTGCTGGTGGCGGTGCGTACACGATCACCCAGCTGGGTGAGACGGTAAACACCAAGACCGAAGCTGAAGCCATGTTCTACCACCACGTTTCTGGCGAGCTGCTGCTTGACGGTGGCTGGACGATCCGTGCGGGTATCAACAACGTCTTTGACGAGCATCCGCCGGCACTGACGAACATCAATGACAGCCCAGATCTGGTCTTTGCAGGCAATTCTCCGATTGTCTCGCAGTACGACCTGCTCGGCCGTCGCGCATTCCTCAACATCTCCAAGACGTTCTAATCTCAGAGAAGTTGTAGTATCTGGAGAAGGCGGGCCCTGGTGGCCCGCCTTTTTCACAACATGGACATGAAACATGCCAATCGTACTCGCCGACCCGGACAATCTTGATGAGAAGAATGCCGACTTCGCCCAGGTGCCGCTGAAAAAGCATTTCTTCCTGAACAGCGTCCCGAAGAGCGGCAGTCATCTGATGAAGAACATCGTGCGGATGTTCGTTCCGGTCGAGCAGCAGTACAGCGCAGATTTCATCCAGTACCCCAACCTGAACCAGCATGCCAAAGCCTTGCAGGGCGATCCCACGCTCTCATGGGGGCATTTGCTGTTCGGTGAAGGCCCGGCAATCCTGTTGAAGGATGTCAATCACCTGCTCTTGGTGCGCGATCCCTATAGTTGGGTTCTGGCGCGTGCGCGCTTTTTCCTGTCGGACAATTTCCAGGCCAATATCGACCACCTCAAGGGAGGCCGTGTCGAGATCCATGACTATCTGAACATGATGATCTTCGGAGCCCACAACCGCTTTCCGACGATGCAGGAAATCTACCACAATAACGTCGTGGCGTGGTTGGGAACGAGCGCCCGTATCGTGAAGTACGAAGACGTCGTTCACCATCTCAAGAATATCGACAAGCCGGAGGCCGAGGCATTTTTTGGCGAGTTGCTGGCCTTCGGTGGCATTGATATGCCGTCCGACTGGAAGGAACGCATCGCGGTCGGGTCAGATCGCAAGCAAAGCGGCACCGCGCGTGAAAATCTCAAGCTGCAAGGCCAGGAAGTTCCTTCGGAACTCCCGGAAACGCAAAAGATACTGGTTGATCACACCAATCCCGGCCTGCGCGAGCTTCTCGGCTACAGGTGAGGGTGATCCACCCAGCCGGCCGGCCGCGGTCCTGTCGGCCAGGCCTTCATGCCCAGATTATGATGCAGCCACGCGTGGTGCGGCGCCAGCCGGGACGGCGCTGCGCGCAGCACGTTTGCTACGATTTCAAGCATCTGCGAGCGCGGTCTGTTCGTGCCGAGATTCTCGAATTCCGGTCCACGGAAGTCCATGCCGAACAGGATGGCTTCGTAACTTGAATGGTCCCACAAACTTCCGGTGTCGACGGGCGGGCGCGGATCGATTTCCGGGTCGTCCGTCACGGTTTGACCGTAGGTGAAGCCCGAGAATGCCTGGTCCTGAAAATCGGACATTGAAGGCGGTTTCATCCGCCAGTGTTCCAGCTTTGCTTTCAGGCGGTCAGTGATGTGCTCCGGACGCTGCACCGCTCTCCAGAACTCGGTGTCGGTGCGGCGGGTCAGGCAATAGTGCATGTTGATGAAGTCGAGCACTTCATAATATCTGTTCGAAACCACACGATTGAAGCGGAAGGCCAGCGGTTCCAGATCCTCATCGCGATAGGGGAAATGTTCGGCCAGCAACACGGCTGCCAGCTCCGCGAGGTAAATGCCGGTTGATTCAAGTGGTTCGATGAAGCCGCTCGCGAGACCCGCGGCGATGCAATTTCCCGCCCAGGCTTTCTGGCGTTTGCCCACCTTGAACTTGACGATTCGCGTGTCGGCCTTGTTCTCGTCGACGCCCTGATAGGCGAGGAGCTCGCGGGCTGCATCATCGGCGCTGATGAAGTCGGTCGCGTGTACATAGCCGATTGCGCGACGGGTCTGTGTGGGCGTGTCCCAGATCCAGCCCGCCGACATGGCGGTTGCCGTGGTATAGGGGCGAACGACGCCGGGGAAATGGTCCTCATAACCAAACTGGGCAACGACAGCCTGATTGCAGAAGAGCCATTGGGAAAAGTCCTCGAAGGGCACGCCCATGGTCTTTTCGATGAGCAGGGCCTTGAAGCCTGTACAGTCGACAAACAGATCGCCTTCGAGCTGGTTGTCTGTGTCGAGGTCGAGTGTCTTGATCAGCCCATCCTCGCCGGTATTCACCTTGACCACATTGGCTCGGACATGGGTAACGCCGGCCGCTGTCGCGATCTTGGTCAGATAGTCGGCGAAAAGCTGGGCATCGAAATGGTATGCGTATTTGATTGGAGCCACGAAGGGGCGGCCATCACCGGTTTTCGGGCCGCGGCATGCTTCGGCGATCAGGGTCTGGGCGCTGACCGTTTCCATGAACGGGATGTCGCGCCGCGAGACCATCCAATTGGCACCACTATTGTCGATAGGCCCGAGCGTCGCGCGGTTGAAGGGGTGGTGATATCCGGATCCGTTATTCTCCAGCCAGTTCACGTATTTGATCGACTGTTTGAAGCTGGCATCCGTTTCGCGCATGAATTCCTTTTCGTCGATACCGATCACTTCCAGCACGTGATGGATTGAAGGAACGGTGGCCTCGCCGACCGAGATGCGTGGCACATCTGGAGATTCGACAAGCGTTATGTCGATTTTCTTGTCGCGACCGCGCGCATTGATCGCGCCATTCAGATAGGCCGCCATGATCCAACCGGCGGAGCCGCCACCAACAATCACTACACGTCTCATAAGCGCTTGTTCCCAATCAGAAATGGTTCAGTGGCATGTTACCTGCGCCCGAGGAGGCTGTCATGGGCGTGGTGTGCAGAAAACCCCTTACCGGTTGCCGTGTTCGTCTGGCTCGATTTCACCGGTCTCCAGGATGGGTGAAGCGTCGAGGTCTTCGGCATCCATCATTTCGGCGATCCGCTGGAGAGATGCGATGAGCATCCCGCGCTCCCAGTCCTGCAGTTTGCGAAACTCACGGAGGAAACCAGCCTGTAACAATTCCGGAGCCGCTGCGGCAGCATTCAGTCCCTCGTCGGTGAGACAGGCCAGCACGACGCGCTTGTCAGAGGCGGAGCGATCCCGGCGTACCAGTTCCTGGATGTCCCTGCACGTTATGGCGATGGGGGTGGCGCTGGCGGCATATGCAAACTGGATCGCGTTGATCTCGGTGACCTATGCGCTGACCTATGCCTTTCTGGCGATCTACTGGCATGACACTTCGGAGCATCCGGTTTTTTCCCAGGCTGTGCTGGTGTGGACCAGCTGCGCCTTTGCCTGGATCATGTCTGTGACCTTTTCCATGCGGGCCCGGCGGCGTTTCTATCTGACCGAGCTTTACGAGAAAGCCCGTATCGCGGCCGAGAAGGCGCAGGAATTCTCGACCTTCCTCCTGGCTGCAACAGGTCATGATATCCGTCAGCCTGTCTACGCGCTCGACCTCAATGCCAGCTTGCTCGAGGATTTGCTGGAAGCCGAGAACTGGGAGAAGGCCAAGGAAGTGGCCGGCCGTCAGCGCGAGGTGGTTCGGAATGTCTCCTCGCTGCTCTCTTCGGTTCTTGAACTTTCCTATCTTGACACGGACCGGCGACCGGTCGATCGGGAGCGGGTGGCGATCGGCGACCTTGTCCGCGAGGTCGTGACCCCGCTGGAGGAAGTCGGGCGCAGCAAGGGGATCGAGGTCCGCTGGATTGGCAGCAGCCAGACCATCGAGATCGATCGCGGCATCGTCGAACATATCCTGACCAATCTTGTCTCCAACGCGATCACTCATTCCGGTGGCAAGCGTGTGCTGATCGGGGCCATACGAAACGCCGGCGGCATTGATTTGCTGGTTGTGGATGACGGCAATGGTATTGGCCGTGAAGTCATGATGCTGGACAGCATGTTGATGGTGGAGGAGAGCCGGAAAACCGGCCATCGCCGCGCGGGTCTTGGCCTGGAGATCATCTTCAGACTGGCAGAAAAAGGACGGATGCGTATGCAGATCCATTCCCGTCCCGGCCACGGCACGCTGGCGCGGCTTGGGCAGGGATTGACCTGATGTACACGTGATCACATTTGTCCACGGTCACGAGGGGTCGACCCGGTCGGGAATCGGATTAGCACCGGGATATGGGCAAACTCTATTTTACATACAGCGCAATGAATGCTGGCAAGTCCGCCATTCTTCTCCAGGCCGCTCACAACTATGGTGAGCAGGGCATGAAGGTCATGTTGTGGACCTCGCAGCATGGCGCCGCTGACGACAGCGATGCCGGTGAAATCGAGTCGCGTATCGGCCTCAACGCGCCCGCGCATCTCTATCGTGACGGTACGGACATGTATTCGCAGATCCTTGCGTTCCGGGAGGCGGACGGGCTGGATGCGGTTTTTGTCGACGAGGCGCAATTCCTCTCCCGCGACCAGGTCTGGCAATTGGCCCGGGTTGGAGACGAGTTGGGCCTTCCGGTCCTGTGTTACGGACTGCGTACGGATTTCCAGGGCAAGCTGTTTGAGGGGGCCGCCGAGCTTTTGGCCATCGCTGATGATCTGCGAGAAGCACGCACGATCTGTCACTGTGGTCGCAAGGCGACAATGAATCTGCGTTTCGACGCGTCGGGTGATGCGGTCACTGAAGGTGTCCAGGTCGGCGTGGCCAAGGCGAATTATCTCTCGCTCTGTCGCAAGCACTGGCTAGAGCGTATGCAGGCAGCAGCCAGCGAAGAGGCGCGTGTTGAAGGCGCGCTCGATACTGTTGACGCCTGATCTGCTGGACCCGTTGGCCGGGCCGGATGCGAGCCGAGATGTGAATCCGTGCTTTCACCGCGTGCGCTCGCGTGGCAGAACAATTTCTGAAGTTCCGTTTCCAGGCGAGCCAGTAGTGGGGGCAGCCGCATGAGTGCCAATATGTTAGCGGGTGTCGGAGCGCTTACGCTTCTGGTCATCGCCTTTGTATTCTCGACCAATCGTCGCAAAATTCGCCTGCGCACGGTGCTCAGCGCCTTGCTGTTACAGGCAGCGATTGGCGGCTTTGTGCTCTATCTGCCAGCAGGGCGTGAAATGCTTTCCGGCCTGTCTGCCGGTGTGACCCAGCTGCTCGCATTCTCTGCCGCCGGTATTGAAATGGTTTTCGGACCGCTTGTGTCTGAGTCCGTTGGATTCAGTTTCGCGCTCAACGTCCTGCCGGTCGTGATCTTCTTCTCCGCGCTGATGTCCGTGCTCTATCATATCGGCATCATGCAGTGGATCGTTCGTGTCGTCGGCATGGTTCTCAATGTTCTGCTGGGGACCGGACGGGTTGAATCGCTCAATGCGGCCGCGAATATTTTTGTCGGCCAGACAGAGGCGCCGCTGGTCATCCGCCCGTATCTGGATGGCATCACCAAGCCGCAATTGTTTGCGATCATGACCTCCGGTCTCGCATCTGTGGCCGGTACTGTCCTGGCGGCCTACGCCCAGATTGGCATCAGCATTGAATACCTGCTCGCCGCCAGTTTCATGGCGGCTCCGGGTGGTCTGCTGATGGCCAGCATCATCATGCCGGCGGACGATGAAAAGGATGAGGAACAGGACATCGTCAACGCCCCGCCGGCGCGTGAACCGCACGCCAATGTGGTGATGGCCGCTGCTGTTGGCGCCAAGGACGGCCTGAGCCTGGCTTTGAATATCGGAGCGATGCTGATCGCTTTCGTCTCGCTGATTGCCCTGGTTAACGGGCTGATTGCGATGGTCGGTGGCCTGTTCGGTATTGAGGGTGTGACCATTCAGAGCCTGCTGGGCATGCTGTTTGCCCCTCTGATGATGGTGCTCAGCATTCCGCCTGCCGAGGCCCAGGCCGCAGGCGCCATTGTCGGCGAAAAACTGGTGATCAACGAGTTCGTCGCCTACCTGACCCTGTCCGGCAGCCTGGAAGATTTCTCACCGCGCAGCCAGGCGATCCTGACTATTGCTTTGTGCGGTTTTGCCAATCTGAGTTCTGTCGGCATTCTGCTCGGCGGGCTGGGCAGCCTGATCCCGGAGCGCATGGGCCAGATCGCCAAATTCGGTTTCCGCGCCGTTCTTGCCGGTTCCCTGTCAAATCTGATGAGTGCGGCGATAGCGGGTATGCTGTTCGTGGGGTGACGAGGTGACGCGATCCATCATCATCGATTGTGACCCCGGTGTTGATGATTGCATCGCGCTGCTCGCCGCTCTGGGTGCGCCGGATCGTTTCGATCTGAAGGCTATCACGGTCGTTGCCGGCAATGTTCCGGTGGAAACTTGTGCCCGCAATGCCCGCGGGGTGCTGGCGCTGGCCGGGCGCGAGGACATACCGGTCTATGCCGGCTGTGATCGTCCGATGCGGGTCGACCCCGAATTCGCCGAACATATCCATGGGGCTTCGGGGCTGGGTGATGCTCGCCTGCCCGAAGCGAGCGTACCGGTCAGCACGACCCACGCGGTTGATTATCTGTGCGATACGCTCTCTGCGGCCGAGCCGGGCTCGATTACCCTGGTGATCACGGGGCCGATGACCAATTTCGCGACCGCGTTGAAGCGCGACGCCTCGATCATGCGCGGTGTCCGCGAGCTGGTGATCATGGGCGGCGCCGCGATCGAGGGCGGCAATATCACTGCCCATGCCGAGTTCAATATCTATGCAGACCCCGACGCAGCCAAGATCGTGCTGGAAAGCGGCTGTGCCACGACGCTGATCGGTCTCGACGCCACCTTGCAGATCCGTTGCACACCACCGCGCATGCAACGACTTGAAGCCTCCGGGCATCCGGCCTGTCATGCATCAGCAGCGATGATCTCCCACGTCAACCGGATCTATGGCGAGGTCTATGGCGCGGATGGTGCCGCGCTGCACGATCCCTGCACGATTGGCTACCTGCTCGACCCGGGCCTGTTCTCCAGCAAGTCGGTTTCTGTGACGGTGACCACATCCGACGACGAAAAACGCGGCAATACCGCGCTCGGAGCTGAATGCGCCAATGGTGTTAACTGGGTCACCGGGCTGGATGATGATGCTCTGTTCGACCTTCTTGTCACCTCGATGGAGCGCCTTTGATGAGCCAGGTAATCACGGTTCTGGGGTCAATCAATCTGGATCTGGTCGTGCGCTGCGATCAGTTGCCGAAGGCCGGAGAGACCGTGCTGGGCGATGGTTTCGCGAAATTTCCAGGCGGCAAGGGTGCCAACCAGGCTCTGGCTGCATCGCGCCTTGGGGCAGCTGTGAGCATGATTGGCTGTGTAGGCGCGGATGATGAGGCGGAAGCGGCGCTCGCTCTGTTGCGTGAAAATGGTGTGGATCTTGACCGTTGCCGCGTGAGCGAAGCGGCGCCCACCGGCGTGGCGATGATCGCCGTGGCGCCCGACGGCGACAACCAGATTGTCGTGGCTTCCGGGGCGAACGGTGGTTTGACCATAGCGGACTTGCCGGATCGGATTGAGGGGGCTCTGATTGGTCAGCTGGAAACGCCAGTCGAGGTCCTATCCGAAGCGGCCAGGCGTTGCGAGGGACTGGTCGTGCTCAATCTCGCGCCGGCCGCCGAGGTGCCGAACGAATTGCTTGAACGCGCCGATGTGTTGATCGTCAATGAAGCAGAGGGCGAGCATTACGGTCTGGGTCGACTGTTTGCGGCCGGAGGTCTGACAGCGCTGACGCTGGGAGTTCGGGGCGCTGCCCTGTTCCGCGACGGCCAGGAGATTGCCCGGTGCGCACCGCCCCAGGTCGAGGCGATTGATGCAACCGGTGCCGGAGATACATTCGTCGCGGCATTGAGCCTGGCTCTACTTGAACAGATGACGCCTTCCGACGCGCTGGCCTTTGCCTGTGCCGCCGGAGCCGCCTCCACCCTGAAAGCGGGCGCCCAGCCATCATTGCCGCTGCGCGCAGATGTTGAGGGTCTGATGATTGGCGCCGTCTGATCCGCGTTTACGCCGGTGATGTGCGGTCTTATCCTTTGGTTGCACTAACGAACTCTTATCCACAATCAGGTATTGTTTGAGTGATGCCAGTCATCACCATCGATGTTGTTGTTCGGATGTTCGCCTTTGCAGACGTCGTCTTAAATTGATGAAACCGGAACCGGTCGGGGAGGGCGGGGGGCGGCGCTTCGTGCGCTGATGCCGACGTCTCTGGGGGGACGGATGGCGTTTGCTGCCAGTGTGCTGGCATCGGTGTTGGTGATAGCGTCCATTTTGATTATTTCCCATTTCGTCGACGCGACCGTGGCCCGCCTGACAACCCGGGAACTCACCGAGACGGCTGCGGCCGAGGTGCTCTATCAATTTGTCGATGGAGAGCCGATATTCGCGGGCGCCTGGTTTGTTGTCGAGGCGAATGCGCTCGACGGAAACGACGCCAATGTGGAGCGCGATGGTTGGTTGGCCCATCCGGATACCGGGCATTTCCGGCCTTATGTGTACAATTTCGGCAATGGTGCCCAGTGTCATCACCTGACCTTCGCTGACGCCGAAGGGGCACAGTCGGACTATTATCGTGTGCCGCTGACGTCTGGGCAGCCCTATGTGATGAACCCGGGCCCCCTATTTGATTGAAGGCCAGTGGGTGCTGCTTCTCTCGGCGGCTTTTCCGGTCTCGCGCGATGGGGAAACAATCGGCGTTGTGGGCGTTGATTTTGATCTGTCAGCGCTGTCCGAGCATTTTGCCGGTATCAAGCCGTACGGCGACGGCATGGTGTGCCTGGTCTCGCATGACCTGATGTGGGCCGCGACCAGTGATGAGAGCCAGTTGGGTGAGCCCGTTGCGCCAGCCGCTGATTTCTGGCCGGCGTCCGCTACTGGACCGGGAATTCCCCAGGATGTGACGATTGTGCGGGGGGAGAACGGGCTGCTGCACCTGTTGTCGCCGATCCATCTTCGCCAGTTCGACCAGCCTTGGATGGTCGTCATCTCGGTCCCGGAGGCCACGGTGATGGCGGATGCCATCCAGATCCGGCAGCTGGTGCTTTATACGGGTGTCGGCCTGGTGGTCTGCGTGATCCTTGCGCTTCTGGCGGTGTCCCACCTGCTGGTGCGCCAGCCGATCCATCGCTCCATTGAAGCCATTCAGGCCCTGGAAGCTGGCCAGCTGGCAACGCCCATCCCTGAAACGAAGCGCCGCGACGAAATCGGGGATATCAATCGCGCTCTGCTCAGCTTCCGCGACAGCTTGAATCAGGTTCAGGAACTGGAAGCCGCCGACCGCGCCAAATCCCAGTTCCTGGCCAATATGAGCCATGAAATCCGAACGCCGCTGAATGGCGTGCTGGCCGCTTCACAGATGCTGGACAAGACGGAGTTATCCGAGGACCAGGCAGAATATTTGCGCATTATTCGTTCATCCGGAGCCATGCTGTTCGACCTGATCCGAGATGTGCTGGATCTGTCCAAGATCGAGTCGGGACAGATCCGGCTTGCATCCGATGAATTCCGTCTCACCGACGTGATCCAGCGCTCGGCTGACGCTGTTGGCGCGATGGCGACCGGCAAGGGGCTGGATATGCGAGTGGAGATTTCTCCCGAGCTAGATTGTTCTTTCCGGGGCGATGAAACGCGAGTCTGCCAGATCGTTACGAACCTTGCCGGCAACGCCGTCAAATTCACGGATACCGGTCATGTCGCAATCCATGTGTACCGGGCTGGCAAGAGCGGGCAGGTGTGGACCCGGGTCGAAGACACCGGTCCGGGTATCGCCAAGGCAAACCTTGTTCGCGTTTTCGACCGCTTTAGCCAGATCGACGAATCCGACACGCGGGAGTTTGGTGGTTCTGGACTGGGTCTGGCGATTTCCCGCCAGTTTGCGCGCCTTATGGGCGGCGATATCTCGGCGCGCAGCAAGCCTGGTGTTGGAAGCTGTTTCACTGTGCTTCTTCCGCGGTAGCAGGTGAGTAAGCCGGAGGCGCTCCCCACGCCAGATGCCACACCAGCGGGGGCGGACAAGAGCGGCGGTTTCAATGTGCTCATCGTTGAGGATATTGCCTCCAACCGCTTCCTGCTGGCGCAATTCCTCAAGGCTTCTGGTCATATTGTGATCGAGGCGGAAAACGGCCAGGAGGCACTCAACCGTCTCGATGAAGACGCGGCCATTGATGTTGTTCTGATGGACCTGCAAATGCCGGTCATGTCCGGTGATGATGCCTTGCGCGAAATCCGCGCTACCGAGGAAGCTTATCGCGATGTGCCGGTCATCATGGTCACAGCGGATGCAGACACCGGAACCAGCGAGACTTTGCGCCAGGCCGGTGCCACTGCGTGCCTGACCAAGCCTGTCGACTTTGTCGCCCTCAAGGGTGAAATCGCGGGAGCGATGAAGCCGAGACGCGCTGCCTGAACGCTGATTCTCTCCCGCAAACCAGGTCGAAACAGGCTTCGAAAACGTCGATTGAAAAAAATTATGCGGGGCCCCCGAGTGGGAAATACGGCTCGTTAGTTCGATTCAATCAACCCTACGAGAATACCCGAAATAATTGAAATCAAGTGATTTCTGCGACTTGCACGCGTGTCTGAAAGGGGGGCGGTTGACTGTTTCGCTACCGAAGGAAATTCAAGGCATTTTATGGTGAAAAATTCGTGAATTCCCAAATGTTTTATAAAACTGTCACGTAAACGAGCGATACGGCAGAACCGAAATCCGAATATGCGCGAAATCTCGTGCAATCGTTGTTTCAGGAACAGGGCCGTATTCCATGGCAGCTATTAATCGACTTTCCATCCACGCGCGGGTCGGCATTCTCGCTGGCTTTTCCGCGTTCGCAGTTATCGCGCTTCTCTCGATCTTCTTCATCAGTCGCGCCCAGACCGATGCGGCGATCGAGCGCGGGCTCGAGTTTGCCGAGATCGAGCGCCTGGCGCTCGAGATGGAAATCGGTGCGCTGCAGATGCGCCGCCGGGAAAAGGACTTCCTCCTGCGCCGGGATGTCCAGTACCTCGATCGCTACCTGACCGACGCGGACACGGTTGCGCGGGTCATCAGCGAGATTCAGTCGCATGATCTGGACACCGAAACCGCCGCCGCGGCGGCGCGTCTGGCAACAGCGTTGCCACGTCACCGGACCGCGTTTGAAAGCGTCGTTGCCCAGGCCGTTGAGCTGGGGCTGACGCCCAGCGAGGGCCTGGAAGGTCGGTTACGCTCCGCTGTGCATGCAGTCGAGACCCGCCTCAACGAGTTTGGCGACGCGGAACTGACCGTGCTGATGTTGATGATGCGCCGGCACGAGAAGGACTTCATGCTGCGTGTTGAGTCTCGCTATATCGACCGGTTGGCAACGCGCCAGGTCGAGTTCGCCGAACTGATGGCGACCCGTAGCTACAGCGCAGCTGACCAGGCTGAAATCTCCCAGCTGATGCAGAACTATGGCCGCGATTTCCGAACCTGGGCGCAAACGCGTCTGCAGTTCGATGAAGACGTGTCCACGCTCTCTGCGATTTTCGCCGAGATGAGCACCGACTTTGATGTCATTCTCGAGCACGCTCAAGCCGGTAGCGAAGCCGCTCTGGTCGAGCTGGCGGCATCCCGGTCTCAGATCCTGATTGTCAGCCTGGCGGTCATGGCGGTGGTGGTTCTGCTCACCTTCGGTGTGACCTGGATCGTTGCCCGCTCCATCGCCCATCCGATCCGAGCCATCACTGATGTGATGAGCGGACTGGCGCGCGGCGAAGTGGATGCGGACGTGCCACACAGCAAGGACGGCGGCGAGATTGGCGAAATGGCTCGCACGCTCCGGATTTTCCAGGACGGGTATCACGAGATGGAGACGATGCGTGCGCAGCGTGCAGAGACCGAGGCCCGTGAGGCCGAGACTGCCGCGAAGGCCCGTAATGATCTTGCCGATGAATTCGACAACCGTATAGGTCAGATCGTCAACGAACTCGCTGCTGCGGCCAGCCAGATGATCGCTTCTGCTGGCGAGTTGCACGGATCTGCCCAGGGCGCTGACAAACGTGCCGGGACCGTGGCGTCTGCCGCCGAGCGGACATCGGGCAATACGCAAACTGTTGCCTCTGCAGCAGAGGAGCTGACCAGTTCCATTCGCGAGATCCACCGGCAGGTGAGCGATGCCTCCACCGATACCCAGAGCGCGGTCGAGGAAGCCAATACCACTCGCCAGACGGTATCCGACCTGGCTGAGGCGGTGTCACAAATTTCCGAAGTCGTCTCCCTCATCCAGTCCATTGCAGAGCAGACCAATCTTCTGGCTCTCAATGCGACCATCGAGGCCTCGCGAGCGGGCGATGCAGGCAAGGGCTTTGCCGTTGTTGCCTCCGAGGTGAAGGCGCTGGCTGACCAGACCGGTAATGCAACGCTGGAGATCGCCGATCAGATCGATGCGATCCAGGCCAGTGGCAAACAGGCCATTGCCGCGATCGAGGCGATGGCCGGAACCATCGACAATGTCGCCGCCGGCGCCACCGCCATCTCCAGCGCGGTCGAGCAGCAGGATGCGGCTGCTAATGAAATCGCTCACAGCGTTGCCCAGGCCGCCGAAGGAACGGCCGAGGTGACCGAGAGCATCACCGCCCTGTCAGCAATCGTTCGCGATACCGACCGGGCCTCTGACGAAGTTCTCAATGCCGCACGGAGCGTTTCCGACGGCGCTGAAAAACTCAAATCCGATCTGGCCACATTCATCGACCAGATACGGGCAGCCTGATCCACACACTCTATTCAAACGGGACGAAATAGAATGCGTACTCAAACCCTGAAGCTGCTTGGTGC
Organism: Maricaulis sp.; assembly: GCF_017643475.1. GTDB lineage: Bacteria > Pseudomonadota > Alphaproteobacteria > Caulobacterales > Maricaulaceae > Maricaulis. The sequence goes on along the minus strand of NZ_JAEPNI010000005.1, from coordinate 13,732 downwards.
AGCAGCCCTCGCTCTCACGGTGCCGGCCTCGGCCTTTGCCGACGACTGGAACTTCAACATGTCTCCTGGCCCACGCTGGGATGCTGAGGAATCTGGCAACTACTTCAAATTCCGCGGTCGTGCCTATTTCGATATCGCTAGCATCGACTGGAACAGCCCGCTGAGCACCGAGCCTGGTGACTCCGAAGAATGGCGCACGGCCCGCCTTGGCATCGAAACGAGCTTTAACGGCACGAAGCTTGTCGCCGAGTTCGATTTCTCCGGTGATGATGTTGATGCCAAGGACGTACACCTGACTTTCTCCGTCGGCGAGGGGTCGCTGCGTGTTGGGCAGTTCAAGACCATGAACTCGATGGAGGAACTGACCTCTTCGCGTTATGTCAGTTTCATGGAGCGCGGCATGGCGACGGACCTGTTCGGTCTCGACCGCCGCATCGGCGTTGCCTACTACTGGAACAATGACAGCATCACGGCGAGCGCCGGTATTTTTGGCGCCCCGCTGGATGACAATTTTGCCTTCCGCGAAGCCAATGATTCCAGTGCTGTTGCAGCGCGATTCACCTGGTCCAACCAGGAAGAAGGCGGCCCGCTCTACCACCTCGGCGCATCCATTCGCCGGACGGACCACGGCGATGCCGGCACGCGCCTACGTGTCCGCCCGAACGCGCACCTGTCCAACCGTTTCGCCGCCGCTGACTACCGCACTGGTCGGCCGCTGGGCGAAGCCGACAGCTCGACCTTCCTCGGCTTCGAAGCAGCGATGGTCCGGGGCGCGACGCATCTTCACGGTGAGCTGGCTCGGGTATCGCTCGACGGGCCTGCCGGCGACCCGGCATTTGTCAGCGGCTTTGTCTCCATCGGTCATTTCATCACGGGTGAAACGCGACGTTACAAGCAGTCCTCCGGCACGTTTAACCGGACCAGCCCGGATGCTCCTGTGACAGCCGGAGGCTATGGTGCGTTCGAGATCGCTGCACGTTTTGACTACGCGGATATGGGGGATGCCGGTCTCGGTACCCTGCAGACCACGACGCTGGGCGTGAACTGGTACGTTCACAGCAATTTCCGTGTCATGTTCAACCTTGTTGATGGTGAGCATGATGGTCCGGGTTATGTGGAAGAGGGCGATGCAGCCCAGTTCCGTTTCCAGATCGACTTCTGATTTTCACAAAGACCAGAATCGTCAGCAACGCCGCTCCGAACCGGGGCGGCGTTGTGCGTTGAGGTGGTGAAAACAGGTTTCCGCAATTCGAATTTATCTTCCTGTTATAGTTAACGAAAATTGGTGGAGACAAACTTGTCATCCGATTGTCGTCAAACTGTCACACAGACTCGGTATCCGAGCTGTGAGTTTTTTCGGATTTATTCGAAATGGGGATTTGGCCGGTCCGAGTGAAAGCCGATCACAGATCCGCTTCCGGGGTGTTCTGATGTTCTCATCAGCCACATCGCGGAGCGGGTGAGCCGGTTCGGGCTGGTGCTGACAGAGCGTTTAGGAAACACGCCTCTTTTAGGAGCTTCGTAATGAAGAGCACGCTGAAATCTATCACCTGCGCCATGACGGCTGCGCTGGCTGTTGCCGGTGCTGCCGATGCGCAGAGCCGCGACCAGATCCGCATCGTCGGTTCGTCCACGGTCTTTCCGTTCTCTACCGCAGTAGCTGAGTCCTTCGGCGCCAAGACGGGCAATGCGACCCCGGTTGTCGAATCCACCGGTTCCGGTGGTGGACTGCGCCTGTTCTGCTCCGGCGTCGGTGTCGAGTATCCGGATATCACCAATGCGTCCCGCCGAATGAAGGCATCCGAATTCGAGAACTGCCAGAACAATGGCGTGCGCGACATCACCGAGGTCCGCATTGGTTTCGACGGCATCGTCCTGGGCGCCGCCGACAATGGTGAAGGCCCGATGGAACTGACCCTGACGCAGCTGTGGCTGGCGCTGGCGGCTGAAGTTCCCGCCGACGACACCTGCTCTTCCTTCCAGGAAAACCCGTACCAGTACTGGTCCGAGATCGACGCCTCCCTGCCGCAGCAGCGCATTGAGGTGTTTGGCCCGCCGCCGACCTCCGGCACGCGAGACGCTTTCGTCGAGCTGGCCATGCAGGGTGGCGCTGCCGGTATTGCGTGCATGGAAGCGCTGGACGATGCAGACAGCGACCGTTTCGAGCAGATCGCCAGCCGTATCCGCGAAGACGGTGTCTGGGTTGATGCCGGCGAGAACGACAATGCGATCGTTCAGACCTTGGTCAACACCCCGACCGCGTTCGGCGTCTTCGGTTTCTCTTTCCTGGACCAGAACTCCGACCGCCTCGCTGGTGCGATCATTGACGGTGTCGGACCGGAATTCGAAGCCATCGCAGACGGCTCCTACCCGGTATCCCGTTCGCTGTTCTTCTATGTGAAGAATCGCCATGCGGATCTGGTCCCGGGTCTGGCCGGTTATGTTCGTGAATTCACCTCCGAGGATGCCTGGGGCGAGTTTGGTTACCTGACCGATCGTGGCCTGATCCCGCTGGGTGATGATGAACGTGCTGAAATGGCTGCCAGCGCTCGCGCTCTGACCGCTATGACGGAAGTGCCTGAATAGGCACCAAATTCAGCTCCCTGTGAGGCCACGCCGTAGCAGGGAACAGCTTGAGTCAGGCATGTCGCCATCAACAATTAGTTGACGGAGACATGCCTGCGCTCGTATGCGGCGTGCGGGTATTGTGGCGAGGCGCTTTTCTGGCGCTGGAATGGGCACTGATGTCGATCGATACGATTATCGCTTTTAGCCTCTTGGTGGTCGTCGCCGGAGGCTTCTACGCAGGACGCACTCGAGCGATCCGCCTGGTGGGTGATGCACGACGCGAGTTGCACTCCCTGCCAAACTATTACGGATATTATGTCGCCCTGTGGACAGGCCTTCCCGCGCTGTTGGTGCTGATGGCCTATGCGCTGATCGGTGGCCAGGTCGCGGATCGCATGGTCGTGTCCGAACTGACCCGGGAAGCAGCGCCGCTGACCTCGACCTATCTCGAGACCCTGACCAATGATGCTGACTACCAAGCGCTGACAGCCGCCGCGGCCCAGCAGCGTGGCCGTGTGGTCGAGCTGAACGAAGAGATTTCCCGTCTGCGCAGCACACGCGGCGAGGATCGTGACCCGGCCATGATCGAGGCGCGACGCGCGGAACAGCTCGAAGTCCTCAATCTGGCAACGGATACGGATGCCCAGGCTGTCCGACGCCAGGAAGAAATCTCCCAGGGCATTCTCGATAGTATCGCCGAAGATGCGGGCGGCTATCGCATCAGGGCCGGCTTCCAGCTTGAACTGGGTGGCAATGCAGCCAAACAACTCTTCATGGCCGATGCGCGACGCATTGCAGACGGGCGTATTGCCAGCCGCACCTCGCCGGCCCTGGATGCAGCCGCGGCGTCGCTCGTTGAAACCGAGGCCCTTATCCGTCGTTCGGTGGCGGGGTTGGTCATTCTCATGGCCATTGCAGGTTTCGGTCTTTCCCGTTTCCAGATCGCGCCCAGCTTCCGCGCTCGCAACAATGTAGAGCGCCTGGTCCTGGTCGTCCTCTTCCTGTCGTCGCTGATTGCCATCCTGACAACGGTTGGCATCGTGGCCTCCCTGTTGTTCGAAAGCCTGCGCTTTTTCCGTGAAGTTCCGCTACAGGAATTCCTGTTCGGCCTGCAGTGGAGCCCGCAGATCGCCATTCGTGCGGATCAGGTCGGTCAGTCCGGCGCGTTCGGTGCGGTGCCGCTGTTTGCCGGTACGGCCATGATCACTCTGATCGCGATGGTCGTTGCTGTGCCGATCGGCCTTTTCTCTGCAATTTATCTGTCGGAATATGCCGGCACGCGTTTCCGCCAGATCGCCAAGCCGTTGCTGGAGATCCTCGCCGGCATCCCGACCGTGGTCTACGGCTTCTTCGCCCTGCTGACGGTTGGTCCGTTCATCCGCGGCATTTTCGGTGCGCTGGGATTTGAAGACGTGGTGACCCAGAGCGCCCTGTCGGCCGGTCTGGTCATGGGTGTGATGATCATTCCCTTCATCTCCTCGCTGTCCGACGACGTCATCAACTCGGTTCCCCAGACGCTGCGCGATGGCTCCTATGCAATGGGCGCGACCAAGTCTGAAACGATCCGCCAGGTTGTTCTGCCGGCGGCCCTTCCCGGGATTGTCGGTGCTGTCCTGCTGGCGATCAGCCGGGCGATCGGCGAGACCATGATCGTGGTCATGGCGGCGGGCCAGGGTGCAAACCTCACGGCGAACCCGCTCGAAGCAGTCACGACCATCACCGTGCAGATCGTCATGTTGCTGACCGGCGACCAGGAATTCGACAGCGTCAAGACGCTCTCGGCCTTTGCCCTGGGACTGGTGCTCTTCATCCTCACACTGATCATGAACATCATCGCCCTGCGTGTTGTTCGTCGTTACCGGGAAAAATATGACTGAGTCCGTGTCAAAACCCGCCATCAAGGCAGCGGTCGAAGCCCGCCTGGCGAAGCGTTACCGGTCTGAGGCGCGTTTCCGCAGCCTGGGTCTCGCCGCGATTTTCTCCGCGGTCGCGATCCTGGTGATCCTGCTCGGTTCCATCGGCATGCAGAGCCTGCCGGCCTATACCGCCAACGAGATTTTCCTGGAGGTCGATCTGGATCGTGATCTGGTCGACCCGCAGGGTGATGGCAGTGAAGTGTCTCTGCGCGAGGGTTCCTATGCCCGCGTGTTGCAAAACGCGATGCGCGAGCAATTCCCGGAAGTCCGGGCGCGCCGTGATCTGCGTCAGCTGTTCCAGCTCTACACTGCACTAAACGCGCCGCGCCTGATGGATGAAGTCATCGAGGATCCGTCACTGGTCGGCACGCGCTATCGTTTCCGCATGCCGCTGTCGGACGACATGGATCTTTACCTCAAGGGCGAGCTGTTGGATCAATCCGAGACCCGGATGAATACCGCGCTGCGCGCCGAGGAGGAGGGACGCTCGATCGCGTTGGTCAGCGATAATGCCGGTTTTGCAACTCTGCTTGAAAACCAGCGTGCAGCCCTGCGCAATGAGGCAGTTGCCCTGGGGGCCAGTGCCGACGAGCTGGACCTGCGGGTCCAGGCGGCTGGCGACGAGGATGTCAGTGCGCTTGTCGACCGTATTGCCAATCTGCGTGAGCGCCAGCAGGGGCTGCTGGACTGGGCCGATGCCGAGGATGGCGTTTTCCGTCTCGACGACACTCTGCCGAGTGTCATCGTGGAGATGGCAGGCGGTGCTTACAAGCTGGACGGTGTTTCTGTTGACGGGACCCGGGCGACCGGTCGTGCGGTCGTGCAGCCGGAAAGCCAGAGCGCGGACAGCTGGAACCTGCTGGTCGTGGATGTGCCGGAAAGCCGCCGGCGTTCCTCGGACAACCAGCTGGTCTGGTCCCGTGTCCTGCGTGACCGCGGTGTCATCGAGGAACACACGAACCGCTATCTGTTCGGCAATGCCGACTCGCGCGAGCCTGAGCTCGCCGGTGTGCGTGGTGCGCTGCACGGTTCGATCCTCACCATTCTGATCGCTCTGATCCTGTCGGTGCCGGTGGGTGTGTTTGCCGCGATCTATCTGGAAGAATTTGCGCCGAAGAATCCGGTCACGGATCTGATCGAGGTCAATATCAACAATCTGGCCGCCGTGCCGTCGATCGTGTTCGGCATGCTGGGCCTGGCTGTCTTCATCAATGTCTTCGGCCTGCCGCGATCCTCGCCGGTTCTGGGTGGTCTGGTCCTGTCGCTGATGACGCTGCCGACCATCATCATCGCGACACGCGCCGCCATGAAGGCTGTGCCGCCCTCGATCCGCGATGCTGCGCTGGGTATCGGTGCGTCGCAGACGCAGACCGTCTTCCACCACGTCCTGCCGCTGGCCGCTCCGGGTATTCTGACGGGCTCCATTATCGGCCTGTCACGCGCGCTGGGTGAAACCGCGCCGCTGCTGATGATCGGCATGGTGGCCTTTATCGCCGAGACGCCGAGCCTGGACATTGAGGGCATGACGCAGCCGGCGACGGTTCTGCCAGTACAGGTTTTCCTTTGGTATGATGGCGCCGAACGCGCCTTCGAGCCGCGCGCAGCTGCCGCGATCATGGTGCTGCTGGGCTTGATGATCAGTTTCAATGCGCTCGCCATCTATCTGCGACACAAGTTTGAACGTAGATGGTAGGCATGGATGGACACTGTCAGACAGGGTCCAGGGTTGTGAGGACAAAGTGAGCGAGACGAATTCAAAAGTCGAAGTACGCGATGTCGACGTTTTCTACGGCGACAAGCAGGCGCTGAACAGCGTATCCATCGACATCCCCAAGAACAGCGTCACCGCGTTCATCGGGCCGTCGGGTTGCGGCAAGTCGACCTTCCTGCGTTGTCTGAACCGCATGAATGACACGATTGAGGGCGCCCGGGTCGAGGGCTCCATCAAGATCGATGGCGAGGAGATCAACGACAAACACCTGGATCCGGTGATCCTGCGTGCGCGTGTCGGCATGGTGTTCCAGAAGCCGAATCCCTTCCCGAAATCCATCTATGACAATGTCGCCTATGGTCCGCGTATTCACGGCCTGGCGCAGTCCTCCGACGAGCTGGACGATATTGTCGAGCAGAGCCTGCGCAAGGCGGGCCTGTGGGAAGAGGTCTCCGACCGCCTGTCACATCCGGGCACAAGCCTGTCCGGCGGCCAGCAGCAGCGCCTGGTGATTGCCCGTGCCATCGCCGTCAATCCGGAAGTCATCCTGATGGACGAGCCGTGTTCGGCACTCGACCCGATCGCGACGGCCCGTATCGAGGGGCTGATCGACGAGCTGCGCGAGAATTACTGCATCGTCATCGTGACCCACTCCATGCAGCAGGCGGCGCGTGTCTCCCAGCAGACGGCCTTCTTCCACCTGGGAGACCTGGTCGAGCATGGCCCGACCGAGACGATCTTCACCAATCCGCGTGAGCAGAAAACGCAGGATTACATCATGGGCCGTTTCGGCTGATCAGCCCGCCCAGGCAAGGCCGTTCTGATCATGTCGATGCGTGCGAAGCGGCCTTTGCCATCTCCCGTGATGATCCCGGATGCCGTGACGCGGCGCCCTGTTTGAACGGGTTCCCGTCAGGGTGCGCTGGTGTCAGTCTGCGTCAGGTCGCGTGATATTGGCCTGCAGGGCAAGCCGCATCAGGCGCAGGCTGGAGCGTACGTCCAGCTTGTTCATCAGGTTCTCGCGGTGTTTGCGGGCCGTGCCCACGGAAATGCCAAGCATATTGGCCATTTCACCCAGTTCATGCCCTTCGCCGATCAGGGCCAGCAATTCGAGTTCCCGCCGCGTCAGCTCGGCGATGCGCTCTGCGCTGCCGGCATTGTCGGCGGCAGGGGAGGGCAGCGGCGCCTTGAGTGCCTCGACCAGGTCCTCTACAGGGTCGCCCTTGTGGTAGAAATGACCGGCAAAACCCGCCAACTCCTCGCGTTCCGAAACGGTCAGCGGAGAACCGGTCATCAGCACGCAGATGAGATCCGGATTGCTGTCCCGCAAGGCCGAGATGAGCTGCAGGCCCGTCATGTCCGGCAGGCCGAAATCCACCAGGGCGAGATCGGCGGTTTCAGGCGTGCCGTTTGTCAACGCGGCACTGGCGCTGGTGAATGTGTTCACCGTGTCAGCAATGCCCTCAACGCTCAGCAGGGATTGCAGGCCGTCGCTGACGAGCGGGTGGTCGTCGATGATGAGAACGCGGGGGAAGGACATTTAATCTTGGCGGCCGCTCTGGTCGCGTGGCTGGACAGTCTTCTGCTTTCGTATCACATAGCCTTGGCGGGGCAAGCGAGTGAGTGTGAAGGGCGTCGTTGATGCGGGATGCAGACTTTCCTGACAGGTTTTGGTTCAGCGGGCGTTTCAAGGACGACACGCTGGAGCAGGAATACTGGCTGAATGTCCGTCCAGTCGCCTTCCGCCTGGCGGCGTTGGCCGCGTTTCTTGCGGGGATTACCTGGCTGACTTCGGTCACCCACGAACTCCAGATCCAGGACATGCAACAGGGGGTGCGTCTGCTGATTGCCTGGCGGGTCAGCTTTTTCATGTATTGCCTGATTGTGGTTGGTGCCTTGCTGAGCGAGGCCACGCGAGCCCCGAAATCCTGGGTACGTTGGTTGCTGGTTGGGTGGTACGCTTTTTATGTGTCGCTCGTCGCCGTGGTAAACCTGTTCTACCTGAACTACGAGACGACGCCGGAAGGGCTTTCAGCGCGCTTTCTCGCCATCTCCTTCTGGATGGCGATGAGTTACGCGTTGATCGGGATGTTGAACTATCACCTGTTCCAGGCCAGCGCGGCGTTCTCGGTAATCTGTATCGCCTGGTACCTTGCGCTGTTGCTGTTCTTCCAGCCAGGTGAGGCCCGGGTATATGTGATCACCCTGACCACGATGATCCCGGCTGCAATTGCGATGTATGTCTCGATGCGCCTGTCGGGCCGGGTCTCGCGGCGCAATTTCTATCTCAACAAGGTCTATCTGGACGCGAAGGACGAGGCAGAGAAGGCCAATTCCGTTCTCTCACTCCTGCTGACGTCCACCGGGCATGATGTTCGCCAGCCCCTGTTCGCTCTCGACCTTAACGCGACGGTGCTCAGCCGGGCGCTCGACCGCGGCGACCTCGCCGCGGCGCAGGAGACAGCAGACAAGCAGAAATCCCTCACCCGGAATATCTCGCAATTCCTGACCTCGGTGCTCGAACTGTCCCGGACCGAACGAAACCTGTCGGACTGGAACCGGTCCAGCCCCGTTGCGGTATCCGACCTGTTTGAAACCACCACCGCTCTGGCGCGGGAGACCATTTCGGTCAATCAGGTGCAATGGCGCGAGGTGAGCAGCGCGCTCCATGTTGAGGCCAGCAAGAGCATGGTCGAGCGCATCCTGCTGAATCTGATCATCAATGCGGTGGCCCATGCCGAGGCCGAGCGCATCCTGCTGGGCGTCAGGCGCTGTGGTAAGGATGTCATGCTGTGTGTGGTCGACAATGGGCGCGGTCTGTCCAGCGAGCCGATCGTGCTCGACAGCGAGACCTATTTTGAACACCGCATTCACAGCGCGGACCGTGCTTCGGGCTACGGATTGGACCTGATTTTCCGGCTGGCCCAGAATTGCGACTACCGCCTGGTGATGCGATCCGAGCCGGGGCGTGGCGTGCATGCCTGTCTGCGGCTGCCGCGAACGGACACGCGTGAGTAGCGCGAAAGAAACAACCAGGCGAATTTCGAAAAAATACGTCGATCTGCGTATTTAGTTCGGTCTCTTCGCGTGATCATTTTCCGTCAGAACTCGCGCCAGCTGGAAATCGGCAACGACGCGAGCGCTATCTCTATTGCTCTGACTGCCGCCTCTCCGGCTCGAGCGATGGTGAGTTCTCGGCTTACGATGCCCGCAAGAGTCGAGAATACCGTTCTGACGAACTAGGGGGTAAGTCAGAATGGACTGGCGGAGCGATCCACTCACCCGGATCGCTCCGCTATTTATTTTGGGTCAGCGTTTTGCCGCGCGGCGTCGGGAGCGTTGCCAGCGCTTGATATGGGGCTCGAAGAAAAGCCAGATCCCCGTCAGCCACAGAACCAGCAGGATGATACCCACGGGCAGGAAGATGAAAGTCTTCACCCAGTCGGCAAAAAACGAGCCGTCATGGATCTGTTCGAACAGATCGGAGCGGCGATACTCCAGAGACAGCACATCCAGTGTCACCAGGTCGATCTGTGCTTCCCAGCGGTTTGGCGCAATGAACTTGGCGATGCCGCGGTCCGAGCGGATATCGATTCGCTCGAACTCTTCCCAGGCTGAAATCTCGAGCTCGGGAACGGCCACGGCGGCTTCATAGAGCTGTGCCAGCGTCGTGTCAGGAACACCTTCAGCGACTTCGGCGCTGCGCTGGGTCGGCGGTTGGATCCAGTCGAAATCCTTTTTCAGCATCAGGAACAGGCCGGCGATGATCATCACGCCCAGCGGGAGCATGATGACAGGAGAGGCCCAGTGATGGATGTCGCGGAGAAGCTTGCCGATTTTCATGACTCGCATCCTTGCGATGGATCCAATCGGGTCAAGGCTTTGAACTGCCTAGATGTTCAGATTTCTGTGATACTATAACCCCAGCCTTTCATTTTCCCTTCGGGTTGCTAAGGTCCCCCCGATTCAATCAATTGGGGAGTGAACCATGCGAGGTATTCTATGTGCCGTCCTCATGTGCACCCTGCCACAGGCAGCGTGTGCGCAGCAGGAGGACGATACCGATGCAGGGGTCGTGAATTCGGGCACGTTCAGTGGCTTTGAGTTCCGCAGCATCGGCCCGGCCTTCATGTCCGGCCGTATCGGCGATATCGAGATCATGGAGGATGACCCGTCGACCTGGATTGTCGGCGTCGGTTCCGGTGGTGTCTGGCGCACGGACAATGCGGGAACGACCTGGACGTCGCTGTTTGATGGTCAGGGTGTCTATTCCATTGGTACGGTGACGGTCGATCCGTCCAATCCGCACACGATCTGGGTCGGTACCGGCGAAAACCATGGCGGCCGCCATGTCGGTTACGGCAATGGTATCTACCGCTCCCGCGATGGTGGCAGCAGCTGGGAACATCTCGGCCTGGAATCCTCCGAGCACATTTCCGAGATCATCGTTCACCCGGAAGATCCGAACACCATCTGGGTCGCGTCCCAGGGGCCGCTGTGGTCGTCGGGCGGTGAGCGTGGTCTCTACAAGTCCACCGATGGTGGCGAAAGCTGGAACCTGGTCCTGTCCGCAGGTCAGTGGACCGGTGTCACCGACATCGTCATGGATCCGCGCAATCCTGACCGCCTGGTCGCCGCAACCTGGCAGCGTCACCGTACGGTCGCCGCGTATATGGGGGCTGGCCCGGAAAGCGGCTTGCATGTCTCCGATGATGGTGGTGAAACCTGGCGCGAAGTGACTGCGGGTTTGCCAGCCGGGAACATGGGCAAGATCGGCCTCGCCATCTCCCCGCAAAATCCGGACGTACTCTACGCCGCGATCGAGGAAAACCGCCGCGAGGGCGGTGTCTATCGCTCCAGCAATCGCGGTGAAAGCTGGACGCTGATGTCCGACACGGTCTCCGGGGGTACGGGACCGCACTACTACATGGAGCTCTACGCTCACCCGCACCATTTCGACCGTATCATCCTGGTTTCCAACACGACGCAGATTTCCAGCGATGGTGGCGCGAGTTTCCGTGACATCAACAATGAGAACAAACACGTCGACGATCATGCGATCGCCTTCCATCCCACCGACCCGGATTTCATGTTGGTCGGTTCCGATGGTGGTCTGTACGAGACGCTGGACGGTGATGCAACCTGGCGCTTTATCTCCAACCTGCCGATTACGCAGTTCTATGACATTGCGCTGGATGATGCCGAGCCGTTCTACAACGTCTATGGCGGTACCCAGGACAACAACACCCAGGTAGGCCCGTCGCGCACGGACAGCCGTCACGGCATCCGCAATTCCGACTGGGAAGTGACGCTGTTCGGTGATGGCCACGAGCCGGATGTGGAGCCGGGTAATCCCGACATCGCCTATTCCAGCTGGCAGCAGGGCAATCTAGTCCGTTTCGACCGGTCCACCGGCGAACTGATCTATATCCGCGCCCAGCCTCAGCCGGGCGAACCGGCCGAGCGGTTCAACTGGGATGCGCCGATTGTCGTCTCCTCGCACGAGCCGACGCGGCTTTATCACGCGTCCCAGCGTGTCTGGCGGTCCGATGACCGGGGCGACACCTGGACAGCTCTGTCAGGCGATCTGACGCGCGATGAGGATCGCATGCAACTGCCGATCATGGGTCGTCAGTGGTCCTGGGATGCGGGCTGGGACCTCTATGCGATGTCCGTATACAACACGATCAGTGCGCTGGCGGAATCGCCGGTCGACGAGAATGTGCTCTACGCCGGTACTGATGATGGTCTGATCCAGGTCTCCACGGATGGTGGTGCGAGCTGGACCGAGACACGTGCGGGCAGCCTGCGCGGTGTTCCGGATCGGGCCTTCATCAATGATTTCGAGCCGTCCCGTTTCGAGGCCGGTACGGTCTACATGGCGATGGACAATCACAAGGAAGGTGATTTCGCGCCATACCTGATGCGCTCGGACAATTACGGTCGCAGCTGGCGCATGATCACCAATGGCCTGCCGGAAGACCAGCAGGTCTGGCGGATCGTGCAGGATCACGAGAACCCGAACCTGTTGTTCATCGGTACCGATTTTGGCGTCTATTTCACCATCGACGGTGGCGATAACTGGACCCAGATGACGGCCGGCATGCCGCCGATCCCGGCGCGTGACCTGCTGATCCACGAGCGTGAAGATGACCTTGTTGTCGGTACGTTCGGGCGGTCCATCTACGTGCTGGATGACATTTCCGCCTTGCGTGAGGTGACCGAGGAAATGCTGGAGACCGAGACGCGTCTCTTCCCGGTCCGCCGGGCCTGGTGGTACCAGCAGCAGCATGAGCTGGGCTTCGACACCCGGGGTTATCAGGGCGATGGCTATTTCCAGGCCGAGAACCCGGCCTTTGGCGCCACGATCACCTATTACATGCACGAAGGCCTGCAGACGGCCGAGGAAATCCGCCAGGAAGCCGAGGCTCCGGCCAATGATGCGGGCGAGGATACACCTTTCCCGGGCTTTGATGTGGTCGAGGCGGAACGCCGTGAGGCGCCGCCGCGCATGTGGCTGGTGATCCGGGACAGCAATGACAATGTCGTTCGCCGTCTGCCGGGACCGGTTACGGCCGGCTTCCACCGTGTGGCTTGGGATCTGACCTATCCGAGCAGGTCCGCTGTCACCCAGCCAGACACGCCGGACAGTTCCACATCCGGATACCTGGTCGCGCCGGGCACCTATTCCGTCGAACTGGTGCGTCAGCACAATGGTGAGACGGTCAGCATCGGTGACCGCCAGAGCATTGAGGTGGTTCGTCTGACTGAGGGTGCCCTGCCGGGCTCCCCGGATGACGAGGTCGTGGCCTTCTGGGAGCGTCTCGCCGAGATGCAGCACCAGTTGTCCGCAGCCAATGCGACGATCGGCCAGACCCAGACCCGCCTGGCGGTTCTGCAGTCTGCCCTGCATCGCTCGCGCACAGCTCCGGGTGCACTGGATGATCAACTCGAGGGCCTGCGCCAGGAGCTGTTCGCTATCCAGGAAGCCATGGGCGGTAACCAGTCGAGAAATGGTCGTTACGGCGCCGAACCGTCCACGGTCGGCTCTCGCCTGTCCTTTGCCCAACTGGGCACGTCCAACGCGACTTATGGCCCGTCTCCGGCTCACTCTTCCCAGCTGGGCATGGCCGAGGAGGAGTTCGAGGGCTTGCGGGCTCGTCTGAGTGCACTGACCGAGGAAGCCATTCCGGCCTTCGAGACGGCGCTTGGCGAAGCCGGTGCCCCCTGGACACCCAACCGTACCCTGCCGCCGTGGTAGGCTGGTGCAAGGTTTGAATGATTGATCCGGGGCCGCATCGCAGCCCCGGATTTTTTGTGCTGCGGCGCGGCCACAGAAATTCGCGTCAGGGGTTAGCCGTCTTGCCGCTGCCAGGATTCCTCCTACCGTGAAAGCACTGTGAAGTGAGGTCGCCATGAAAAAGCAGCACCAAGTGCTCGTCCTCCGGTCGGTCCAGCACCATCTCGCGGACTGGTTCGACGAATAGCTCCCAACCCTCCGGGGTGGTCGAGCGGTCACGTTCACATTCAACTAAAT